>NZ_CP104272.1:0-2400000 GCF_025244865.1 Arthrobacter sp. zg-Y1110 | reverse complement strand
CTCGCCGACATTGGTGATGACGAAGAACAGCAGCAGGGCCAGGCCAACGCCGACCGTGAGCATAAAACCGAAGTAGATGGGGTGGGCGCGCAGGCTCCCCCCTTCCGCGTCATGCCCCTGTCCGCCGCCGCTGATGCTGAGCCGTTCATCGGGAAGCCGCACGTCGTCGTCGACCGTAATCTCCGGTCCCGCGGCGTCCTCGGGCGGGAATTCGAAGCGCGGCCGCGGCCGGGCTCCGGGAACACCGTGGCGCAGGCTGTAGCGCACGCGGTCCGCAGCCGTGGAAAGGAATCCGGGCAGAGGGGTGCGGGGCGTATTTCCCCCGGCTGCATTCCCGCCCTCCGGTTTTTTGTCCGCAGGGCCGGGGAGCGGCGCGTGGACGGGCACGTCCTCGTTGTCGCTCATTTCGCGCGTTTCTCCTCTGCCTGATTGGGCTGCTGATACGAACCGAAACCTTACCAGCCGACGCGCCGCAGAAACCGCTTTCCCCTTAGGCACATGCGGCGGTTACCGCTCGGGGGCATCGCCCGAATGGGTGCTCTGATGGGATTTCGTTACCATTGGGTTATCAAGTGCCAGGACATCAATGACCAGCTGCGAATTAGCCGCCGCATTCCGGAGCCCGCGTTCGGGCCTGCCGGCCCGGAAAATCCGCCGCCCTGCCATGTCATTTGCCCAGACTGAAGATAGGTAAGTTGTGCGAAACAAATTTGCAGTTCCGCTGATCGTCCTTGGGGTGCTGCTGATGCTGATAGGCATTGGCCAGCGCACATTCTGGGCGCCCCCCGAGACCCAGTCGGTTTCCATGGAAGCCGAGGGCGCGGAGGACGCCGTGGTCACCGTACTGGAACCGGAACTGCTGGCCGAATACTCCGACGGCACGGAGATTACCGTCCGTTCGGATGCTCCCTTCACGCTGGCGGTCGGCCGGGCCAACGATGTCCAGGCCTGGGTGGCAGACGCCGCCGCCGCCCGGCTCACTCCGGGAGAGGACAGCTCGTCCCTGGCAGTCGGCACCGATAAGACCGGGAAGACCGCTCCGAATCCAGCCGGTTCCGATCTCTGGGTCGTTGAAGAGTCCGGTGAAGGCGAACTGTCCTACGACTGGAAAGCGCCGGGCGAAGGCGACTGGCGGATCCTGCTCGCCACGGACGGCACCGCTCCCGCACCCGCCGACGTGACCCTGACCTGGGAGAACGACGCCACCCGCCCGTTCGCCGTGCCGTTGATTGTCATCGGTGCCCTGCTGGCCGTCCTGGGCCTGGCCCTTGCCTTCCTGCGCAGCGGCTCCGACGGTCCGCGGCGCAGCAGCCGCCGCAGTGCCGGTCCGGATGCCGGAACGGCTGACAGGCAGCCCAGCGTCTCGGGAACGACGTCGGCCTTCACTGCCGCCGCTGTCTCCCGCCGCCGTCGTCCGGCCTTCCTGGCCGCTGCTGCCGCCGCCGTACTGGCAGCGGGCTCTGTCCCCGCAGCGGCCCTGGCCGACGAGTCCGCCGGAAGCCAGCCGGTCATCGTGGACTCCCAGCTGACCCGCATCCTGGATTCCGTGGCCGGCACGGTTGAGGCGGGCGACGCAGCCAAGGACGCATCGATGCTGACGCCGCGCGTCGGCGGGGCCGCCTACGCCATGCGTGCAGCGAACTACGCGGTGGCTGCGAAGTCCGCCGATCATGAAGCCCCGGTGCCGGTGGCTGCCGAAACGCTGCGGACCCAGTCGATCGGCACCGCTGCCGATTGGCCGCGCACCGTCGTCGCCGTGACCCAGGGCGAGGGGAACCCGGTGCCCCAGGCGCTGCTGCTGGTCCAGGAGTCGGCCAGGGACAATTACAAGCTCGTTTCCGCTGTCCAGATGCTGCCCGCGAGCACGTTCCCGCAGCCGCCCGCTGCCACCGACGGCTCGGCCCAGATTCCCGCAGACTCGGACAACGGGCTGGCCATGTCGCCGCAGGACGCCGTCGCTGCGCTGGCGGACTCCCTGACCAATCCGGAGGGTGAAATGAAGGACACCTTCGGCGCCAACCGGTTCAGCGAGGACGTGGTCAAGTTCCAGCAGCAGGTGCAGAGCGACCCGAAGAATGAGTTCGCCACCAACACGTTCCAGCACGCTGCGGATCCGAAGGAAACGTACGCACTGCGGACCGCCGACGGCGGGGCCATCGTGTTCGGCTACCTGTCCAACACGTTCTCCAGCACACCCAAGGAAGCCGGCGACTCGGTCAACCTTGAAGGTACCGTCTACCAGGCACTGACCGGCGAGACGAACACCGACAAGGGCATCGACGTCACCCACGGCGAAGCCGTAATGCTCTACGTTCCGGCTTCCGGCGGCACCGGCCAGGCCCTGGTAGTGGGTGCAGCGCAGGAACTGCTGTCCGCCAACCTCAAGTAGCGGAAAGCGTGAGGCTTGCCGGTGGACGGGCACGGCGTAATAAGGTGATGAAATGAGCACACCGAACCATCGCCCGTCACCGGCAGCCCCCTCCTCCATGAACCTGCGGGGTGCAGTTGACCTCTCCGCACTCAAGGCACGTTCCGCGGCCCCGGCAGCGCCCGCGGCCCCCACCGCCCCGGCGGCCCCGGGTGGAGCCGCTCCGGGTGGCGCTGCCCCCGGAACCGCTCCCGCGACGTCGCCGTTCGTGGTGCAGGTCTCGGAACAGACCTTCCCCCAGGTTGTCCAGCTTTCCGCTGAAGTTCCGGTGGTCATTGACCTGTATTCCGATGCCAGCCCCGACTCGCAGCAGGTGTCCGCAATCCTGGCGTCCATCGCCGTGGAACAGAACGGGCGGATGCTGCTGGCACGCGTGGACGCGCAAGCGTACCCGCAGATTGCACAGGCCTTCTCCGCCGTCGCCGTGCCCACCGTGGCAGCGGTGATCAAGGGCCAGCCGGTGCCGCTCCTGGACCGGCTGATGCCGGAGGAACAGATCCGCGCCCTGGTCGGCGAGCTGATGCAGGTAGCTGCCGCCAACGGCGTCAACGGCACCCTCGAAGGCGGCACTCCGGAAGAGGCGCCGGAAGCGCCGCTGTCTCCGCTCCACCAGGAGGCCTTTGACGCCATCAACGCCGAGGACTACGACGCCGCGGCTGCCGCCTACCGCCGTGCCCTTGCCGAGCAGCCGGCCGATGCGGAAGCGAAAGCCGGCCTTGCGCAGGTGGAACTCATGGCCCGGCTGCGTGATGCCGATGCGGAGGCCGTCCGCCGGGCAGGCGCGGAAGAGCCCGACAACGTGCAGGCGCAGCTGGCCGTCGCGGACCTGGACATTGCAGGCGGGCACGTCGAGGACGCCTTCCGCCGGATTACCGGCCTGATCGGCAGGGTGCACGGCGAAGACCGCGAAACCGCCCGGCTGCGGCTGCTGGACCTCTTCGAAGTGGTGGGCATCGCCGATCCCCGGGTCACCAAGGCCCGTTCCGCCCTCGCCCGGGCACTGTTCTAGGCGGCGCGGCTTTTTCCATGGAGACGGCATCGCTTTTTGACCCCATCACCCTGCGCGGAATGGAGCTGGCCCACCGCGGATGGGTAGCCGCCATGTGCCAGTATTCAGCGGACGCCGTAGATCCCTCGGACCCCGCCAATGCGCCCGGCGTACCCAATGACTGGCACCTGATGCATCTGGGCTCTTTCGCCGCCGGCGGGGCTGCCCTGATCATCACCGAGGCCGCAGCAGTTCAGCCGGAAGGACGGATCAGCCCGCAGGACGCCGGGATCTGGAACGAGGAGCAGGCCGCCGGCTGGCAGCGCATCACGGATTTTGTCCACCGGCACGGCGCCGTCCAGGCGCGTATCGGCATCCAGCTGGCCCATGCCGGACGCAAGGCCGCCACCTATGCTCCGTTCGCCCCCGGGACCGGCAGCGTTCCACTGTCCGACGGCGGCTGGCAGACCGTCGGCCCGACGGCGGACCCGTTCGGCAGCTACGCGGCTCCCGCCGCGCTCGATGAAGCGGGTATCCGACAGGTAATCCGCGACTTCGCCGACGCGGCTGTCCGCTCGGTTGACGCGGGCTTCGACACCATCGAAATCCACGGCGCGCACGGCTACCTGCTGCACCAGTTCCTCAGCCCGCTGGTCAATACCCGCACCGATGCGTGGGGCGGGGACGAGGCGGGGCGGAACCGGCTGACCCTCGAGGTCATCGATGCGGTACGTGCTGTCATCCCCGATTCCATGCCGCTCCTGCTGCGGATCTCCGCGACGGACTGGGTGCCCGGGGGAGTGGACGCCCAGTCCTCGGTGGTCCTGGCACGGGCCGCGCGGGAACGGGGAGTGGACCTGGTGGACGTTTCCACCGGCGGCGCCGTTCCCGGGGCCGTGATTCCCGTGGCACCGAATTACCAGGTGGAGTACGCCGAAGCGGTCCGGCACGGCGCAGGCGTGCCTACCGCCGCCGTCGGGCTCATCGATTCCGGCACGCAGGCGGAGGAGATCCTGCAGGCCGGCTCCGCGGACGCGGTCCTCATAGCCCGTGCCGCCCTGCGGGATCCGCACTGGTGGATGCGTGCAGCGGCCGAACTGGACGCCAAGCTGCCCTGGGTGCCGCAGTACGAGCGCGCCGCACGCCCCGGGACCTTCTAGCCGGACAGGCTAGTCCCCGCGACTGATGCCGCGGTCCGGAGGGGAGCTGAATTGGTCCTTTGGGCCGAGGACGTCCCGGCGCCGGGTGGATAGGCTGGGCCCATGACATCACTACCGGATTCCGTCCCGGCGCTGTCCGTGCGCGGCCTCGTCAAGCGCTTCGGTTCCAAGACGGCCGTCAACGGCATCACCTTGGACGTGCCGCAGGGCTCCTTCTACGGATTGGTGGGCCCCAACGGAGCCGGCAAGACGACGCTGCTCTCCCTGGCTACCGGGCTGCTGCGTCCGGACGCGGGCTCCGCATGGGTGCACGGCACAGATGTGTGGGCCCGCCCCCTTGAGGCCAAGCGGCTGATGGGGATCCTGCCGGACGGCGTCCGCCTTTTCGACCGGCTGACCGGTGAGCAGCTGGTGACGTACGCGGGACTGCTGCGCGGGATGGACCGGGAGACGGTCCGGACGCGCACCAAGGACCTGCTGGCCGCCATGGACCTCAGTGCTGACGCGGGCAAGCTCGTGGTGGATTACTCCGCGGGTATGACGAAGAAGGTAGCCCTGGCGTCCGCCTTGATCCATGCCCCGCGCCTGCTGGTCCTGGACGAACCGTTCGAGGCGGTGGACCCGGTCTCTGCGGCCAATATCCGCGACATTCTCTCCGGATACGTTTCCTCCGGAGGAACCGTGATTGTCTCCAGCCACGTGATGGACCTCGTCCAGCGGATGTGTGACCACGTCGCAGTGGTTGCCGGCGGTAACCTGCTGGCCGCAGGAACGGTGGACGAGGTCCGCGGTGACGCCAGCCTGGAGGACCGCTTTGTGTCGCTGGTCGGCGGCCGGACCCACTCGGAGGGGCTGGAATGGTTGCGCACCTCCTGAGGCTAAAGTTCCTGCTGCTGCGCAACTCATTGAAGCGCAGTCCCTGGCAGCTGGTCGGGATTGTCCTCGGTGCGCTCTATGCGCTGGGTATCCTGGCCGTGCTGATCGCGGCTCTGTTTATCGTGGGGGATGATCCGGCGGCGGCCCGAACAGCGGTCATCCTGGCCGGAGCCGCAGCGGTTGCGGGCTGGGCCCTGATCCCGGTGGTGTTTTCCGGCCTGGACCTGACCTTGGACCCGGCACGCTTCACCACCTATGCCGTTCCCACCCCGCAGCTGCTGACCGGCCTGGCCGCGGGCGGGCTGATCGGTATTCCCGGGGCCGCCATGCTGCTGGCCGTACTCGCGCAGGCGGCGAGCTGGTACCGCTTTCCGGGGGCGCTGGCCGCGGCACTGGTGCTTTCCGTGGTGGCGGTCTTCACCTGCCTGATCGCCGCGCGCGTTACCGTGGCCGCAGCCGTCTCCCTGACCGGCTCGCGCAGGTTCCGCGACTTTACCGGGCTGCTGCTGGTCATCCCGTTGGTGCTGCTGGGGCCCATCATTGCCGGTGTAGCCGACGGGATCCGGGCCGGCGCAGAGTTCCTTCCGGGCCTGGCCGACGTGCTCGCGTGGACGCCGTTGGGCGCCGTCTGGGCAGTACCCGGCGACATTGCACTCGGCCATTACGGCGCCGCCGGTGCCAAGGCACTTATCGCTGTAGCTTTTCTGGCGGTATTGGTACTGGCCTGGAAGGCCCTGCTGCTGCGGGCGCTGGTCAGCCCGCCGCAGTCTGCAGCCGGCCGGAAGAGCGCGGGGCTCGGGCTCTTCTCGCGTTTCCCGGCCACTCCCACCGGAGCGGTGGCCGCGCGGGCATTGATCTATTGGCTGCGCGACCCCCGCTACAGCGCTTCACTGCTTATCGTCCCGCTGCTCGTTGTGGTCCTGCTGTTCGCGGGAAACAACGCCGGCGCAGAGGCGGGGCTGATGGTACCGCTGATGCTGGGGCCGCTGGTGGCTTTTATGCTGGGCTTCTCCATCAGCGCGGACGTCTCCTATGACAACACGGCGTTCGCCCTGCATCTGGCCACCGGTGTGTCCGGGCGGGCCGACCGCGCCGGCCGGGCACTGGCCTGCGCGGTGGTAAGCGTGCCGGCCGTGCTTGCCGCAGCCGTCCTGCCGGCGGCCCTGACCGGGCACGCGGACCTCATAGCCCCCGTACTGGGGGTTTCCCTGGCCGCGCTGATGATCGGGCTGGGAGTCTCCAGCGCGGTGTCCGCGCGCTACACCTACAACGTGCCGCTGCCCGGGGAAAACGCCTTCAAGACCCCGCCCGGTTCCACCGGCCGGGCCCTGCTGGTGCAGGGCGCCTTCAGCCTGGTGACCTTCGCGCTGCTGGTGCCTGTGCTCATTCCGGGAGTGGCCGCCGTCGTTCTGGAAAGCACTCTCTGGGGTGTTGTGACTCTGCTCGCGGGACTGCTGCTGGGTGCGGCGGTGCTGATCCTCGGGATCCGGCTGGGCGGGCGGTGGGTGGACGCGCGCGGGCCGGAACTGCTGCAGCAGGTCTCCATCAACAAATAGTCGGCGGGTACTAAGATGGAACGCATGAGCCTGCCTCCCGATCCTTTCGAAAACGATCCCCGCCGCCTGGATGACAACGGTACGTCCACGGCCACCATCGAGCGCGAAGAACTGCGCGAAGAGCTGGAACCCGGCGACAGCGAGCGCTTTGCCCACTATGTGCGCAAGGAAAAGATCATGGAATCGGCGCTTTCGGGCGAGCCGGTGATTGCTCTCTGCGGCAAGGTCTGGACGCCCGGCCGGGATCCCCAGAAGTTCCCCGTCTGCCCCACCTGCAAGGAAATCTACGAGGGCCTGCGTCCCGAAGGCGACAACCCCAAGGGCAAGAAGTAGTTCGTCCTCTCCGGCCGATTTTCTGCTCGCTCCGTTTCCCAGCCTTCCTCCGCGAAGGCAGTTAGTCCTGATGCCTGCATGACCTATGTGTTTACGCCTGCGCCCGTGCGCAGTCGCTCAGCGCTGCGCCCGTCCGGTGCCCGCACGGCAACAACCAATCGAGCAATGAGAAAGGTTGCGTTTCCCGCGTGAGTTCCGAAACCCTGTTCGGCGCCGGTGCGTCCCTGCCGCCCGCCTACCCCGAACGCGCCGCCTGGGGCACCGCCCCGAAGCTGCGTCAGTGGCAGGCAGAGGCCCTGGAGAAGTACTTCGCATCCAATGCCAGCGATTTCCTCGCCGTCGCAACCCCGGGCGCTGGTAAAACCACCTTCGCCCTGCGCGTAGCCAACGAGCTGGTGGAGCGTGGAATCGTCAACCGCATCACCGTTGTCGCCCCCACGGACCACCTGAAACGGCAGTGGGCCGACGCCGCCGCGAAGGTGGGCCTGGCCATCGACCCGAACTTCAAGAACGCCGACGGACGGCACGGGCACGGGTTCATCGGCGTGGCCGTCACCTACGCGCAGGTCGCGTCCAAGCCGATGCTGCACCGTGCCAAGACCGAGGCCGCCCGCACCCTGGTGATCCTGGACGAGATCCACCACGGCGGTGACGCCCTGTCCTGGGGTGACGGCATCCGCGAAGCGTTTGAGCCGGCCGTCAAGCGGCTTTCCCTCACGGGTACGCCGTTCCGCTCGGACACCGCCGCCATCCCGTTCGTGGAGTACGTCGAGGACCGGGACGGCATCCGCCGTTCCAAGGCGGACTACACCTACGGCTACGGCCAGGCGCTGAAGGACCACGTGGTCCGCCCGGTGATGTTTATGGCCTATTCCGGGCAGATGCGCTGGCGGACCAGTGCCGGCGACGAGATGGCCGCATCGCTTGGTGAAGCCGCGGTGACCAAGGACATCACGGCGCAGGCCTGGCGCACCGCCCTGAATCCCACCGGCGAGTGGATTCCTGCCGTGCTGGCCGCAGCGGACCGCCGCCTCACGGAGGTCCGCCGGTCCGTGCCCGACGCCGGCGGGCTGGTGATCGCCACGGACCACGACGACGCCCGTGCCTACGCAGGCTGGCTGAAGAAGATCATGGGCGAATCACCCACGGTCATCCTGTCCGACGATGCCAAGGCCTCGGAAAAGATCGAGGAATTCTCCGCCGGCACCCAGCGCTGGATGGTGGCCGTGCGGATGGTGTCCGAAGGCGTGGACGTGCCGCGCCTCGCCGTCGGCGTGTATGCCACCTCCACCGCCACCCCGCTGTTCTTCGCACAGGCCGTGGGACGTTTTGTGCGTGCCCGCAAGCGCGGCGAGACGGCGTCGGTGTTCCTGCCCTCCGTGCCGAACCTGATGGCGCTGGCCAACCAGATGGAAGTCGAACGCGACCACGCACTGGACCGCCCGGACAACCATCTGGAGGAGGAAGGCTTCGGCCTCGAGGACAGCCTGATGGAGGCGGCCAACCGTGAGGAAAAGGCCTCCGGCGAGCTGACCAAGCAGAAGTTCGAAGCCCTGGAATCCCAGGCGTCCTTCGACCGCGTACTGTTCGACGGCGGCGAGTTCGGCACCGGCGGTGCGTTGGGCAGCGAGGAGGAACAGGATTTCATCGGCATCCCCGGCCTCCTGGACGCGGACCAGATGAGCACGTTGCTGCGCCAGCGCCAGCACGAGCAGCTTTCCCGCAGGGGCCGCCGTGCCGGTGCCGCAGCTGAGGAAGCCCCGGCGGAAGCCCCCGAAGTGGTGGACCACCGCCGGCTGACCGAACTGCGGGGCGAGCTGGCAAAGAACGTTTCCGCCTGGTCCGCCCGCTCCGGCATGCCCCACGGCGTGGTGCACAGCGAGCTGCGCCGGATCTGCGGCGGACCGCCCGTGGCCCAGGCCAACGAGGAACAGCTCAACAAGCGGCTGAAGAAGCTGCAGGACTGGTTCATCGGCCGCAAGTAGCGGCGTCCGCCGGGAGCAGTCCAAAGGAGTAGTCCGAGTGAACAGCAGAGGGCCGGCCGCAGCAGCGGCCGGCCCTCTGTTTTGCGCCTCTGCTAAAGGTCGATGATCTCCACGCCGGCGTCTTCGAGTTCGGCCCAGGCCGCGAGCGTGGTCTCGCGTTTGATGCCGCGGCAAAGTTCCGGGATCACCGCGGTGGTGTAGCCGGCAGCGATGGCGTCCAGGGCAGTGGCGCGTACGCAGTAGTCAGCGGCCAGGCCCAGCACCACCACCTCGTCCACGTCGTTGTCCCGCAGCCAGTCGTCAAGGCTCAACGTCTCGGCGTCGGTCTCCGGCTCGGTTTCCGGCTCCCCGAGGGGAACCTCAACGTCCGGGGCCAGGACGCCCTCAAAACCGGAATACGCTGCTTCGTACTGGCCCTTGCGGAAGAAGGCATCCACCAGTTCGGTGTCCAGATCCGGATGCGGCTGGGCGCCCGGGGTGCCGGCGACGCAGTGCGGAGGCCAGGAGTCCACGAAGTCCGGGGTATCCGAGAAATGCGCACCGGGATCGATGTGCCAGTCCTGGGTGGCGGCGACCAGATCGTACCGGCCGGCGGAAGTTTCCACGTAGTCGGTGATTTCCCCCGCGAGGTCGGCCCCGCCGGCCACAGCCAGCGAGCCGCCTTCACAGAAGTCGTTCTGCACGTCAACGATTATCAGGGCGCGGGCCATTGCTTACTCCTCGTATTCGGTGGGGATGACCGGCTCGCCGCGCTGCAGGCGGTTCACCGAGGTTGGCAGTTCGGCAAGGGACGCCTCGTGCTGCTTGGCAGCACGCGTCACGGCCTCCGGTCCCGTCCAGCCGGGCAGGACAACGCCGTCGGCCACGAACTGGTGCAGCAGGCTACGGTCGTTGCCGTCGTCCGCCGGCGCGTGGCCGATGCCGATGACCTCGGCGGTTGCCGTGCCGTGTTCGTCCAGCCGGCGCAGTGCGTACTTGCGCCCGCCGAGCGAGACCTTGTTCTTCGCGGCCTTGGCAACGGAAACGAACTCGTGGTCGTCTCCCTCACGGCTGACCAGTTTGTAGACCATGCCGGCGGTCGGAGCCCCGGAGCCGGTGACCAGGGAGGTGCCGACGCCGTAGGCATCCACGGGAGCCGATGCCAGCGCTGCAATCGCAAACTCGTCCAGGTCGGACGTGACCATGATGCGCGTCTTGGTGTTGCCCAGCTCGTTGAGCAGGTCCCGGACCCAGCGCGCCTGCGCTACGAGGTCGCCGGAATCCAGCCGCACGCCGCCCAGTGACGGTCCGGCAACTTCCACGGCGGTGCGGACCCCCCGCTCGACGTCGTACGTGTCCACCAGGAGGGAGGTGCCCAAACCCAGCGATGCTGTCTGTGCGGTGAAGGCTTCTTTTTCGGAATCGTGCAGCAGGGTGAAGGAATGCGCGGCGGTGCCCACGGTTTTCAGGCCGTAGCGCAGGCCCGCCTCGAGGTTGGAAGTGCTGTCGAAACCGGCGATCACTGCCGCGCGGGCAGCGGCAACGGCTGCTTCCTCATGTGTGCGCCGTGAACCCATTTCGATGCACGGACGTCCGTCGGCTGCGGAGGTCATGCGGGAAGCCGCGGAGGCAATGGCACTGTCATGGTTGAGCATGGACAGGATCATGGTTTCGAGGATGCAGGCTTCGCCGAAGGTGGATTCAACGATCAGCAGGGGGGACTGCGGGAAGTATGCCTCGCCCTCGGCGTAGCCGTAGATGTTGCCGGAGAAACGGAAGTCCGCGAGCCACGCCAGCGTGCGTTCGTCCACCACGTTGGTCCTGGCCAGGAAGTCCAGCTGCGTTTGTTCGAAGCGGAAGTTTTCCAGGGCTTCGAGAATGCGGCCCGTTCCCGCCGCGATGCCGTAGCGGCGGCCTTCAGGCAGCCGCCGGGCAAAGACTTCGAACACGGACCGGCGGGAAGCCGTACCCGAGTGGAGGGCGGCCTGGAGCATGGTGAGCTCGTAGTGGTCCGTATAGAGGGCTGAATTCGGGGTGTGCCGGACGGCGGGACTGTTCACAGGCAAAACTCTAACCCGCGGATACCCATTGAGTAGAAGGCTGCACTGCGGAGGTTCGCAACCGATTCCTCACTACAATTGGACCTATGGCTACCAGCACCGCGACCGGAACGGACACTTTGACACGTAAGGAGACGGATACCCTCACGTCTTCGGACGTTCCCTGGGTCGTGATTGTCTGGAACGACCCGGTGAACCTGATGAGCTATGTCAGTTACGTCTTCCAGAGCTATTTCGGCTATTCGGAGGCCAAGTCCCACCGCCTCATGCTGGAGGTCCACCAGGCCGGGAAGTCCGTAGTGGCCACCGGATCCCGGGAATCCGCAGAACGCGATACCCTCGCCATGCATTCCTACGGGCTGTGGGCCACCTTCCAGAAGGCGGACGCGGCCTAGGCCGCCCCAGCCGCAGAACCCAGTACACCGCAGAACCAGTACGCAGAACAGAAACGGATATTCGTGGCCACCGGCTTCAAGCTCACCCGTAAGGGCATTACCGCAAACCTGGAACCGGGGGAGCGGGACCTGCTGCGCAAGCTCTTTTCCGATGTGCAGGCTTTGCTGGAACCTGACACTGCAGCGGACACCGATCCCCTCGCGGCCATGGTCGGCATCGACCCGTCGGCGGCCGTTCCGGACGACTCCGCCCTGCTGCGGCTACTCCCCGCCGGCACCACGGGGAACGACGACGACGCGCTGGAGTTCCGGCGGTTTACCGAACGGACGCTGCGCGAATCAAAACAAGGCGCCCTGCGCGCCGCCGCGCTGCAGCTGGAAGCGGCACCGCTGCGCCTGGACACCGAGCAGGCGCAGCTCTTTGCCCGCGCCTTGAACGATGTCCGGCTGGTGCTGGCCGACCGCCTGGGACTGGAAGATGACGAAGACGCCGAGCGGCTGCATGACATCACCGACCCGTCCAAGGCCGAGGACTTGGACGGCTACCTTGCGCTGGTGTACAACTTCGTCACATGGCTGCAGGAGACACTGATGCAGGCGCTGCTCGACTCCCTGCCCTGATAGGGAATCGACTGCGTCCGCAGCCGACTTTGTGAGCAACGGCACGGCCCGGTGAATGTGCCCGTGCGCGGGGGAGGACTATGGTCGTTACATTATGAGTTCGAACCCGGCCAGCTCCTCCACCCATCCACTGGGCACGTCCGTGCACGAAGCAGTCCGGGTCAAGGACCCGGACGCCCCGATCGGCATCTTTGACTCCGGTGTCGGCGGCCTGACAGTGGCACGCGCGGTCCTGGACCAGCTGCCCAACGAAGCCGTTATGTACGTGGGGGATACCGCCAACGGACCCTACGGGCCCCTGCCGATCGCCGAAGTCCGGGCCAAAGCCCTGGGCGTGATGGACGAACTGGTGGATTCCGGCGTCAAGCTCCTGGTGATTGCGTGCAACTCCGCGTCCGCCGCCGTCCTGCGTGATGCCCGCGAGCGTTACACGCACCGGTACGGCATCCCCGTCATCGAGGTCATCCAGCCGGCGGTCCGCCGCGCAGTGGCTGCTACCCGGACCGGACGGATCGGTGTCATCGGAACGGCTGCCACTGTTGGTTCGCGGGCCTACGACGACACCTTTGCCGCGGCCCCGCACCTGCAGGTGTCTTCGGTGGCCTGCCCGGCGTTCGTGGAGTTCGTCGAAGCCGGCATCACGTCCGGCCCCGATGTGCTGGCCACGGCCGAGGAATACCTGGCTCCGCTGAAGGCCCGGGACGTGGACACGCTGGTCCTTGGCTGCACCCACTACCCGCTGCTCACCGGCGTCATCTCCTATGTGATGGGCGACGGCGTCACGCTCGTTTCCAGTGCCGAGGAGACCGCGAAGGATGTCTACCGCGCCCTGATCTCGCACGGGATCGAACGGCGCTCGCAGACCCCGCCGCAGCACACCTTCGTTGCCACCGGAGACTCGGCCTCCTTCGAGCTGCTTGCCCGGCGTTTCCTTGGCCCCGAGGTGCTCAGCGTCCAGCAGGTGGAACATGTGGCCGCGCATTACCCCACGGGCAGCATGGCGCGGGTGACCCCGCAGATGATTGCCGCAGCCCGGGCTGACGCCCCTGAACGCACGGAGGCGCACATCGGCGCCTCTTGGAACGGCAAGGTATGAAACTGACCATTGTGGGCTGCAGCGGATCCTTCCCCGGCCCGGCCTCGCCGGCGTCGTGCTACCTCGTGACCGCCAACGACGGCGTCCGCGACTGGCGGATCCTGCTGGATCTCGGCAACGGTTCGCTGGGTGCGCTGCAGCGCTACATGGACCTGCGGGACATAGACGCAGTCCTGCTGACCCATCTGCATCCGGACCACTGCATGGATCTGTGCGGCCTCCACGTAGCCGTGCACTGGGACCCCTCCGGCTGGAACCGGGACCGGATCAAGGTCTGGGGGCCGGCGGCAACGGCGGACCGGATGGCAACGGCCTACGGGCTGGAGCTGGACCCGGGCATGCACGAGGATTTCGAGTTCTCCAACTGGACCGCCGGCAGCGCAGTGCAGATCGGGCCGTTCACCGTGACCCCCTACCCGGTGCGGCACCCGGCCGATGAGGCCTACGCGCTGCGCGTGGAGGCCCGCACCCTGGACGCCGCCGGCGAACCCGTGCTCCGGACCCTGGCGTATTCCGGGGATACCGATTCCTGCCCCGGGCTGGAAGATGCTGCCCGGGACACCGATGTCTTCCTCTGCGAAGCTGCGTTCCATGAGGGCCGGGATGACGCCATCGAAGGGGTGCATCTGACCGGGCGCCGCGCGGGAGCGGCGGCCACCGCAGCGCAGGCCCGGCGCCTGCTGCTCACGCACCTGCCGGTTTGGAACGACGCCAGCGTCAGCGTCTCGGAAGCACGCGAAACCTACAGCGGGGACCTCGCCGTCGCCGTCGCCGGTGTCTCCTACGACGTCGGCAGCCCCTTCAGCGCACCGCTCGCCGTGCAGGGCGGGGCGCATCCGGCGGGATAAGCCCGCCGTCAGCGGCCCTTCCCGTGTCCGTGTCCGTGCCCGTGGCCGTGACCGGAGCCCGGATCCTGCGGGTAGTCCCGGTCGTTGACGAACTCCTCGGGGCGGTACCTGATGAAGTCCGCTTCCCCCAGTCCCAGTGATTCGGCTGCCCGGTCAAGCTTCCGGGGCTCGGCCAGGTTCCCCCAGCGGCCGGTGTCAAGGCGCTCGTCCATTGCCAGCACCGCGCCGACCCGCTCCGCGTCGGTGAAGGTGCAGTGCCCGGTCCGTTCGACGTAGGACTGGCGCAGCAGCGCACCGGCGCCGGCTTCCCGAACCGTCTCCGCGTACTCCTCCATGTACTCCACCGGCGCCAGGATGTCGGCCAGGGTATGCATGGTCAGCACCGGCATGAGGAGCTCCCCGTGCGGGGTCGAGGTGCGGTCCATCCACTCCAGGGCTTCCGGATCCGGTGCGGTGTCCGCGGTGGAGGTGAGGGTATGCAGGTCCCGGCGCAGATCCAGGCAGGCACTGCGGTACAGCGCCTTAACCTGCTGCCGCTGCGCCGAGTCCCGCAGCAGGGAGCGGTAATCCACCCCTTGGTTCCAGCCGCTGTCACCGTCCGCGGCGTTGACTATCGAGGCACGCGAACCGACCACAAACGGGATCGTCTGCAGCAGCCAGTTGTACTGCGCCTCCTGCTGCGCGGCGTAATCCTTCCGGTCCGGTTCCGTGTCCCCGCTGAACCAGGTCGGTGTGTTCATCAGGGCCGCCGCCAAGGCCAGCCGGGCCCGGCCCTCCGGCGTCGCCTGAGCCTGCTGTACCGCACCCATCAGGGCATTGATGGTGACGCCGGCTTCCTCGGCGGTGCGGAATCCCGTCAACTGCAGGTCCGCTCCGGGCAGGAGCAGCTCTGCGAGAGCATGGATGCCGTCGAGCTGGTAATTGTTCAGGTTGATTCCGCCGCCGAGCAGCCCGCAGGTGCTCACCGCTCCGTCCACGCCGCTGTCCGGGGTTTCGGCGATGAGGCTGCTGACCAGGCCGCCCATCGAGGTGCCGAAGGCGATGGTCCGGACAGGCTCGCCCGCCGCAGCCGAGAAGGCGGCCAAGGTGCCCAGCTGGTCCTCGACCGCTGTTCCAAGGGCCCAGCCGGTGGCTGCATAGGACGAGGATGCCACCGCGAATCCCCGGGCGGTCAGTGCCTGGGCGGTGGATTCGAAACCCGGGTCCCTGGCCGGATTGTCGGGTCCGGGCCGGAAGCCGTGACTGTAGAGCACCAGCTTGCCGTTCCAGGCCTGCGGCAGTTGAGCTGCCCACGTTGCTCCGCCCGGAAGCGTCCCCCCGAGCTCCGTGACGGCGGGTTCTGCCGCTGTTGCCGTTGCCGGGGCGGTTGCCAGGGCCAGCGAAACGGCAATTCCCAAAGATGAAAGTCTGCGCATGTGCGTGCCGATCCTTTCTGCGTCATTGCAGGAGTTCCGGGTCCGACGGTACGGCGCCACCCTAGGAGCGGGGCAGCGGGAGAGAAAGGGTAGGGGCGCATTATGGTCCGGCCCGACCGCCGGGCATGCCGGCGCCCGGCCGATAGACTGGGCCTATGACAACCGCCGCAAACAGCCCTGTTTCCACCTCTTCTTCCACCGTCGTCCGCTCCGATGGCCGTACTCCCGACCAGCTGCGGAGCATCACCATTACGCGTGGCTGGTCGAAGCAGGCCGAAGGTTCGGCGCTGATCGAGTTCGGCAATACCCGGGTGCTGTGCACCGCGTCGCTGACCCCCGGCGTTCCGCGCTGGCTCAAGGGTGAAGGCAAGGGCTGGGTCACCGCCGAATACGCCATGCTCCCGCGGGCCACCAACACCCGCAACGACCGCGAATCGGTCAAGGGGAAACTGGGCGGGCGCACGCACGAGATCTCCCGGCTGATCGGCCGCTCGCTGCGCTCCATCATCGACACCAAGGCCCTGGGCGAGAACACGATTGTCCTGGACTGCGACGTCCTGCAGGCAGACGGCGGCACCCGCACGGCCGCCATCACGGGCGCCTATGTGGCCCTCGCCGACGCCGTGGCCTGGGCCAAGGAAAACAAGCTCATTGCCCGCAACGCTTCACCGCTGCTGGACACCGTGGCGGCCATCAGCGTGGGTATCATCGACGGGGTCCCGATGCTGGACCTGCCGTACGTCGAAGATGTCCGTGCCGAAACCGATATGAACGTGGTGGTCACCGGCTCGGGCAAGTTTGTCGAGGTGCAGGGCACCGCGGAGGGTGCCCCGTTCGACCGTGCAGAGCTTGACGCCCTCCTCGACCTGGCCCTGGCAGGTACCGCAGAACTGGCCGTCATCCAGCGCCAGACACTGGGCCTGGCCTAAATGCCGCAGCCAACAGCGCGTCTGGTCCTGGCCACCCGCAACCCGGGCAAGCTGCGCGAGCTGCGGGAACTGCTCCGCGGGCAGGTGCCCGGCCTCGACGTCGACACGCAGGTGATCGATGCCGCCGCGGCCGGCGTCCCCGATGTCGCCGAAACCGGCGTGACCTTTGAACAGAACGCGCTGCTCAAGGCCCATGCAGTAGCCGCAGCCACCGGCCTGCCCGCCGTCGCCGACGATTCCGGGCTCGCCGTAGACGTCCTCGGGGGAGCGCCCGGGATCTTTTCGGCGCGCTGGTCCGGCCGGCACGGCGATGACGCGGCGAACCTCGAACTGCTCCTGGCCCAGCTGGGTGACATTTCCGCCGAGCACCGCGGGGCGGCGTTCGTCTGCGCTGCTGCCCTGGCACTGCCCGACGGCGGCGAGACCGTGGAACGCGGCGAGCTGCGCGGAACACTGCAGGACTCACCGCGGGGAGCGGGCGGGTTCGGCTACGATCCGATCCTGCAGCCGGCCGGAATGGACCGCACCTGTGCCGAACTGAGCAGTGCGGAAAAGAATGCCATCAGCCACCGCGGCCAGGCCTTCCGCGCCCTGCTGCCCGCCCTCGTGGCCGCCCTGGACGACGGGGCACCGGCGATTTCCTGACCTGCCTCCCGGGTGTGTGATGTGTCCCAAACACGCCCGGGAATGCGACCCGGATTCTTCCCTGTCAGGGAGCCTAGGGCAGAATTGAGCGCGAGATGACTATTACACAAGCCGTTACCCCAGCCACCTCCGTCCTCGCCGAAGCCTCAGGCGACCCCTCAGCCCTCGGGGGTGTGGCGGACTGGGCGGTCGGCATGATGGAAACCATCGGCGCTCCCGGCGCCGGGCTGGCCATCGCCCTGGAAAACCTCTTCCCCCCGCTGCCGAGCGAAATCATCCTGCCGCTGGCCGGCTTCACCGCCAGCCAGGGCAACTTCTCCATTGCCGCCGCGCTGTTCTGGACCACGCTGGGGTCCGTCGTCGGGGCCCTGGCGCTCTACGGCCTCGGCGCGTGGCTGGGCCGGAACCGGATGCGCAGGCTGGTGGCGAAGGTGCCGCTGGTGGACCTGGAGGATGTGGACAAAGTCGAGGCCTGGTTCGGGCGGCACGGGAACAAGGCCGTGTTCTTCGGCCGGATGATTCCGCTGTTCCGCAGCCTCATTTCGATACCTGCCGGCATCGAACGGATGCACCTGCTGACCTTCACGGCCCTGACCACTGCAGGCAGCCTGATCTGGAACGCAATCTTCATCGCGGCCGGTTACTACTTGGGTGAAAGCTGGCACATCGTCGAAGAGTACGCCGGCGTTTTCCAGAAGATCGTCATCGTGGCGGTAATTGCCGCGGCGGTATGGTTCGTGGTTTCCAAGGTGCGTAGCTCCCGGCGGAAGCAGGCGGCCCGCGGCAATGCCTGAGGCAGGGCTCAGTTTTACCGCAATAGATTTTGAAACAGCCAACGGCTTCCGCGGCTCGCCGTGTTCGGTGGGCCTCGTCCGGGTCCGCGGGGGAGAGGTAGTCGAGGAAGCGTCCTGGCTGATGCGGCCTCCGGAGGGGCACGACTACTTTGATCCGCGTAACGTGCGGATCCACGGCATTGAACCCGGGATGGTGGCAGGAGCCCCCCGGTTCGGTGAACTCTTTCCGGAGATCGGCGCCTTCATCGGTGATGACCTGCTGGTGGCGCACAATGCCGCCTTTGACCTGGGCGTTATCCGTTCCGCGCTGGAGGTCTCCGAGCTGGCCGGACCGGCGTATGACTACACCTGCACAGTCGTCCATTCGCGGCGCACCTACCAGTTGCCTTCGCATTCACTGCCCTTTGCCGCCGAAGCGGCCGGAGTGCCCCTGCTGAACCACCACGACGCCACCGAGGACGCCCGCGCCTGCGCCGGGATCATGGTGGATATTGCCCGCCGCAGCGGCGCCCGGTCCATGCCGGAGTTTTTCCTGCGCGACGGCCGGCCTGCGTCCCACCTGCCGGCCTACGTGCCGGGGCAGCACCCGCTCTCCAAGGCCACGAGGGATGCCCTGGCCCGGGGAACCGGTACTCCGGCTGCGGCCGCGGCCGGCGGCGGGTGGCAGGGCTGGCCGTCGGAGGGCGAGAATCCGCCGCCTAATCCGCTGGCGGACCCGGCGCATCCGCTGTTCGGCCAGACTGTTGTGTTCACCGGCAACCTGGGCATGGCCCGGCAGGCCGCCAAGGACCGGGCGGCGGAGGTGGGTGCCCGTACGGCCAGCAACGTCACCCGCGCCACCAGTGTGCTGGTGGTCGGGGACGGCTTTGAGCCCGGGGACCTGCGCAGCGGGCGGCTGACCGGCAAGGCACGGCGGGTGCTGGACCTGCACGAGCGCGGCCAGCGCATCGAAGTCCTGTCGGAAGCCGAATTCCTGCAGACCCTCGGCGGCATTTGGCCGCGGACATCGCAGTAGCGGGACCAGGCGCAGGGAGAATTTCCTAGGGTGCGACCGTGGCCGCAATGAACCCCGCGGCCAGGTTCTCAATAACGCCGCGCTCCCGCAGCGCGTCGAGGCCGGTTTCCGGAAGGGTGCCGTACCGGGTCCCCAGCAGGCTTCCCGTTACGACGGCGGCCGGCGCGCCGCCTGCCGTCGCCGCGTCCCGGATGGCATCTGCTGTTGCGGCACCGGGGTCCCCGTCCCCCACGGCGGCGTCCGCTGCGTCTTCCACGGCCTGGGCGGCATGCAGTCCGATCGCCAGTGCTTCTTCCGATGTGGGCGTCCCGCCCGAGGTGCCGGCGCCTGCTGCGCCCGCACCGCCGTCGTCGGCCAGTACCGCCTGCAGCCGGTCCGCGAGCTCCGGAACTCCGTTGGCGCGGGCCTGCGCCAACGCCTCCTTTGCCGCGCTGCGGAGCGTTGCCCCCGGCGCCAGCAGGCCGTGCACCATCGACGCGAAGACTGCTGCGCTGTGCCGGGCCGAAGGATGTCCGTGCGTCAGCGAGGCAGCGTCAAGGGCCAGCTTGTAGACCGTTTCGGTCCCGACATAGGGGAGCAGCCCGAACGGAGCCGAGCGCACCAGCGCGGCAGGAGTGTCGACGCCGGTGTTGAGCGGGCGCTGCCGGGTACCCATTTCCCCGGTGGAGAGCGCCTGCAGGACGTTGGGATCCAGGTCTGCGGACTGCTCGGTTCCGGCCGGCGGCAGCAGCGGCTCCGCATCGATGGGGCGGGGCAGCGGCGACGGGCCGTTCTCGGGAAGCGGCAGGCCCCGGCCGCGCATCCAGCGGAGATAGGCCAGCCAGATGCACGCCGTCTCGTCCGCTCCCACTCCCTGATTTGCCCATTCGATCGCCTCAAGCAGCCCGTCGAGGGAATACAGGGCCAGCTCAGTATCCGCGGTGATCGAGGTGCCGGAGACGGCGGGCTCTCCGGAGGCATGGCCGGCGGCATCGCCCAATGCGCCGCCGAGCAGGCAGCCTCGGATCTTCGGCGACAGGGCAGCGGAGGAAAGGAAAACAGGAGCGGAAGCGGGTTCGGGGATCACTCTTCCAGCATAATGCCGGCTCCGGAGGGGGATGTCGGCGCCGGGTTGCGGGGGCAGGGGGTCTGTGTCGCTAAGGAGCCGGGCCGACCTGGCCCTGGCAGCACAGCGTCCAGCGTGTGGGGCTGGAGCGCCCTCCTGTAGTCCCACCGGCAGTGCGCGGATCAGCAGGGCGCATCGGTCGGGAAAAGCCCTTCGGTTTGTCGCGATCCCCGCGGTTTGTGACAATTCCTGCGCCGCGCGGTGCGGGGATCCGGACATACTGCGGGGATTCGGACACCTTGCGGGGACAATCGGCGGGAATCCGTACATACAGCAGCACCACCGGGTGGGATCCTGTGTTCGGGGCCGGGTTCGGGGCCGGGCCCGGGCTCTGCCGGGTCCTGGCAGCACAGCGTCCCAGCGTGTGGGGCGGGTGTGCGCTGGTGTGGTCCCACTGGCAACAGCAGCACCACCGGGTGGGATCCTGTGTCCGATAGGAGCGCAGGGCCGGGGTCCAGGAAGCACAGCGTCCCAGTGGCGTACAGGGCAAATTCAGGAAGTTAACAGGCTGCGCTGACACGGTGGGGTAGTTTGTAGTGAGTCCGCGCATGTCCCGCTTCCGTACCGTTTGGTGCAGGCCATGCCGAGTACCGCTTCTGTTTTATACCGGCAGCCGTGAATCCGGTGCCGCCACCCACACGTTAGGAATCCTTCTTCCATGTCATCTGAGTCCTTACCACTCAGCGGAGCCCGGGCCGCAGTGCCCGCCCGCGATGCAGCGCCTGCGAACGGTGGCTACAACTACGGGTTTGTCGGACGGACGGTAGCCGAGGCCATCGGTTCGTTCCTGCTTCTCTTCGTCGGCATCGGGATTGCCATCTTCGGCAACACCGCCGGTGGCGGCATCGGCTCGCCGCTGGCCTTCGGCCTGGCCCTTGCCGGTGCGATGGTGGCTTTGGGTTACATTTCCGGCGGCCACTTCAACCCCGCAATCACGCTCGGCAGCGCAGTGGCCGGACGCACGGCCTGGAAGTTCGTCCTGCCGTACATCCTGGCCCAGCTGGTCGGCGCCATCCTCGGTGTTGCGATCCTGTGGGTGGTTATCACCGGCCATGACCAGATCGGTGAGCAGGCCCGTCAGTTCCTGAGCGGTACGGCCAACGGTTACGGCGAGCACTCGACGAACCTCTTCCCGCTTCCCAGCGCGCTGCTGATGGAGGTTGTTGCCGGTGCCCTGCTGACCGCCGTCTTCCTCGGCGCAGCGTCCCGCAAGGCAGGCACGGGCTCCCGCAAGTCCCTCGCCGTGTCAGGCGCCTTCGCCGTCGGCGTGACCTATGCCGTCCTGCTCACCGTTCTTGTTCCCGTCACCAACGGCGGCATCAACCCCGCCCGTTCCACCGCCGTCGCCATCTTCTCCGAAGGCTGGGCGCTGGAACAGGTATGGCTCTTCTGGGTTGCACCCTTGCTCGGCGCAGTGATTGCCGGCCTGATTTTCCGCAGCGTGGACATGACCATCGACGCACACAGCAACAACGCCGCCGCCGCCGAGCTGGGCGAGGATACGGACGACGCCGATACCGTGAAGCCCGTTGTCACCAAGCCGGCAGTAACCAAGCCGGCAACCGGCAGCACGAAGCCGGTTGTTGACGAGGAAGCACGCGGCTTCTTTGACAAGCCTGCCGACGGCACCGCCCGTCCGGAGGACGGTACGCCGGGCAACCGCGCCTAGGACCTAAGGCACTTAACAGCAGGACACCCCCGGGGGCAGCGGCACACGCCGCTGCCCCCGATCCGTTAACTGTCGGAGCCGGGCTGTAGTTTTTAAGACATGCGTTTACTGCACACTTCAGACTGGCACCTGGGCCGATCCTTCCACGGCGTGGGCATGCTCGATGCCCAGGCGGACTTCATCGACCGCCTGGTGGACACTGTCCGGGAACAGCGGGTGGATGCCGTGCTGATCGCGGGAGACGTATATGACCGGGCGCTTCCGGCGGTGGACACTGTGCGCCTGCTGGATTCGGCACTGGAACGCATCACGGGTGCCGGCGCGGTGGTGGTGCTGTCCAGCGGCAACCACGATTCCGCCGCCCGGCTGGGTTTTGGCAGCGCACTCTTCGAGCGGGCCGGCGTGCACCTGCGCACCCGGTATGAGGACATTGCCCGGCCCGTGATCCTGCCCGCCGAGGGCCGTCCGGTGGCCGTCTACGGCATCCCGTACCTGGAGCCCCGCCTCGCCGCCGGGGAGCTGGGGGTTGAGGTCCCGAACCATTTCTCCGTCACCGCGGCAGCAGTACGGCGGATCCGCGAAGACGTTCTTGCCCGCGAAGAGGCCGGGGCGCCCGTCGCATCCGTAGTGATGGCCCATACGTTCGCCAGCGGCGGCATCAGCAGCGACAGCGAACGCGACCTCGCGGTGGGCGGTCTTGGTGCCGTCCCCCTGGACCTCTTCGAAGAGTTCTCCTACACAGCCCTGGGACACCTGCACGGCCGCCAGCAGTTGAGCCCCACGGTCCGTTACAGCGGCTCCCCGCTCCCGTATTCCTTCTCCGAGGCGCGGCAGGCCAAGGGCGGATGGCTGTTGGAGTTCGACGGCGGCGGCCTCGCTTCCGTAGAGGCGGTCACCTGGCCGGCCCGGCGCCGGCTGGCGGTGCTGCGCGGCAAGCTCGACGATCTCCTGGCGGACCCGGATCTTGCCGAGGCCCAGGATGCCTACTGCCAGGTCACCCTGACAGACAGCCAGCGGCCTGCCAGAGCCATGGAACTGCTCCGCAGCCGCTTCCCGGACACCCTCGTACTGGCTTTCGACCCGGAGGGCGGTGCCCGGGGACCGGACCAGACTTACAGCCAGCGGCTGGCGAAGGCGACTGACGATCTCGACATCTGCTGCGGCTTCCTTGAACACGTCCGCTCGCGCAGTGCAGCGGATGAGGAAAAGGACCTCTTCATCGAAATCCTGGGCAAGGTCCGCGAAGCAGAGGCAGCCCAGTGAGAATCCACCGCTTGGAAATGCAGGCCTTCGGCCCGTTCGCGGACCGGCAGGTTATCGACTTCGACGAGCTGGGCGCCCACGGGCTCTTCCTGTTGAACGGACCCACGGGTGCGGGGAAGACCAGCGTGCTCGACGCCATCTGCTTCGCCCTCTACGGCACCGTCCCCGGGGCCCGCCAGCAGGGACGCCGGCTGCGCAGCGACCACGCCGCCCAGGACACGGCACCCGAAGTGGTCTGCGAGTTCAGTTCCGGGGTCCGTCGCTTCGAAGTTGTCCGGAGCCCGCAGTGGGAGCGTCCGGCCAAGCGCGCGGGCGGGAAAAGCACCGTTACCGAGCAGGCCAAAACGCTGCTGAGTGAATTCGTTGACGGCGCGTGGGTCCAGAAGTCGTCCCGCAACGACGAAGCTTCAGCGGAAATCACCGAGCTGCTCGGGATGAACAGGGACCAGTTCACCCGCGTCGTGATGCTGCCCCAGGGGGATTTCGCGGCGTTCCTGCGCGCCGATGCTGCCTCGCGGGAGCAGCTGCTGCAGCAGCTCTTCGGCACCTCCCGGTTTGAAGACATTGAACGCCGCCTCAAGGCAGAGCTTGTCGAGGCCACCGACCGCTTCGACACGGCGCAGGAGCAGTCCGAGCACGTGCTGCGTCGTGCACGTGACGAAATCCGGCGCTACCGCGGCGAACTGGCAGACGGCGGCGTCGAGGCCGAGGGCGGGGAAACGGAGCTCGAACAGTTCCAGGCGGAGCTCGACTCCCGGACTGCTGCGGCCCGCAAGGAACTCGCGGAGCTGATGACGGCGCGGGAAAGCGCTGAGAAGCACCTGCAGGAATTCGAGCACCGGCGTGCCCGCGGCGTGGCCCTGCAGCAGCTGATCCGGGATGAAGCAGAACATGCCCGGTCCGAAGCGGAGATTGAGCCGCAGCGGACCGCGCTGGCGACCCACGCTGCCGCTTCCCTGCTGGCAGGCAGCGTACGGGCCGCGGAAGCCGCCGCCCGGCGTGCGGAAAACCGCCGCACCGAGGCTTCCGGCACCCTGGCGACGCTGGCCGACCATGTGCTGGCCCCTGTCTACGCTGTGGCGTCTTACACTGTGTCGTCGGCCGCCGGGACACCGCTGCCGGACGGTTTGGAGGCACGCGTCGGTGCGGACCTCGCAGCCGTACGCGCGGCGTTGGAAGACGAAGAACGCAACGTGGCCCTGCTCGCCCGCGCCGGAGCGGAGCAGGACGCTGCGGAAGCGTACCGGGTGCAGGCCGCCGACGCCGACGCATCGCTGGACTCCCTGCGGGCGGAAGAGGCGGAACTGGCCGCTGAAGCCGCGGCGCTGGGACGGCTGGCGGAAGGGGAACCGCGGGCAGAAACCGCCCTGGCTGCCGCCGAAGAACTGGTCGCGACCATCAGCGGCTATGCCGCTGCCAACGAGCGCGCGGCAGTGACCGCGACGGCGGCTGCCGATGCCCGGCAGGAGTATCAGGATCTGCGGCAGCACTGGCAGGATCTGCTGCAGGCACGCCTGGACCAGGCAGCTGCGGAGCTGGCACAGGAACTCGCAGACGGCGCGCCGTGCCCGGTTTGCGGGGGACTCGAGCACCCGCGTCCGGCGGCCCTGCCGGACGGCGAGGCCCCGGTCACCCGCGAAGCCGAGCAGGCAGCCAAGGCACGCGCGGGCAAGGCCGAAGCGGCCTACGAAGAAGCCCGGCGTTTGGCCGGTACCGCTGCCGAGGAAACCGCAGCCCTCCGCGCCCGCGGCGGTGCAGGGGATGCCGCCGCCGCACAGGAGCAGCTCGATGCGGCCCGCGCGGAGTTGGAGAACGCCCGCGGTGCCGTCCGGTCGCTGGCCGAGGCGGACCGCCGCCTTACGGCAATCGCTGCGGAACTGGCGACCGCCGAGGCCGCCCGTTCCGAGGCCCTCATCGCTGCTGCGCAGGCGGATTCGCGTGCCGCCGCCGCCCGCGAACAGGCGGCGGAACTGTCCGGGCGCATACGGGAGGCGCTCCAGGGCTTCCCGAGCATCAGCGACCGGGTCCAGTCCCTGACGCTGTTTGCGGAGCTTGCCGCCGCCGCCCGCGAGGCAGCAGGCGCGGCTGCCGCTGCCGAAGACGAGTCGGACCGCGCCAGCGCTGAACTGGAAGCAGCCCTGGCCGGAACAGCCTTCGCCTCGGCCGCGGAGGTTGAGGCTGCATTGCTCGACGCCGCCACCGCAGACGCCTATGCCTTGGCTGTTTCGAACTGGGAAGAGCAGGGCCGCAGGCTGCTGCTGCGGCGGGAATCCCAGGCAGCGGCCGGACCGGACGACGCCGCGGGGGAGCCACTGGCCGTGCCGGACGAGGAAGACGTGGCAGAGGCGGCAGAGGCGGCCGCGGCTGCACGGAAGGAACAGGAAGAGGCCGCCCTGCTCGTCCGCCTGCTGGAAGGCTCGGCCGTGCGGCTCGCGGAATACTCCGCCGAGCTGGAGGCGGCGCTTAAACGCACTGCGCCGCTTCGCGCCCGACGGGACCTGCTGCAGTCGGTGGCGGACACTGCCCGGGGCGGCGGCGAAAACCAATACAAGATGACGCTGAGTACCTACGTCCTGGCAGCCCGGCTGGAGCAGGTGGCAGCGGCCGCCACGGAACGGCTGGCGGCCATGACCGGCGGCCGGTACGCGCTGGTGCACAGCGACTCCAAGTCCGGGAACCGCAAGGCCGGCCTGGGCCTGCACGTCACCGACGAATGGACCGGCCAGCACCGGGATACTTCCACCCTTTCCGGCGGCGAAAGCTTCATGGCCTCCCTGGCCCTTGCCCTGGGGCTGGCTGACGTGGTCCAGCAGGAAGCAGGGGGCGTGAACATTGAAACCCTGTTCGTGGATGAAGGGTTCGGCAGCCTCGATGAGCAGTCCCTGGAGCAGGTCATGGACGCGCTGGAAGGGCTGCGCGACGGCGGTCGGGTGGTTGGGCTTGTCAGCCACGTGGCGGAAATGAAACAACGGATCCCGGCGCAGCTCCAGATTCTCAAGGGCCGCAACGGTTCCTCGGTCCGGTACAGCGCCGGTGAGGCCCTGATCCACTGATGTTCCCGTCGGTGGGGGTCTCCGGTTAGGTCCACCGGCTCGGGATGGGTAAAATTGACCCGTTACACGGGTCGTGCGCACCGGGAGGGGGGACGGTGCGCGGTTCGACGTATCTGGATACCGCACCATGACCCAAGACACCTCCACCCCCGTTCAGGCACCAAGTCCTGACTCCACCCCTGCCGACCCGGCGAAAACCCCGTCCGCAGGCGGCCGCTACCAGGCCATCTTTGCCCTGGCGGGAAAGTCGTTCTTCCCCATCGCCTTCCTCGCACGGCTTCCCTTGGCCATGCTCACTGTCGGTGCCCTGACCCTGATCACCGAGGTTTCCGACTCCTACGCGCTCGGCGGCCTCGCCGCGGGCGGCGTCGGCGTCGGATCCGCGGTGGGTGCACCGCTGCTGGGGTACCTGGCGGACAGGATCGGACAGCGTCCCGTCCTCCTGGGCACCGCGGTCCTGAACCCCGTGGCCATCGGCTTGTTCCTGCTGTCCGCTGCACTCCTGGACCCGGCCGACGCGCCGTACTGGATGCTTGCGGCCGCGTTGTTTATGGGTGCTTCCTGCCCCCAGGTCGGGCCCATGGCACGCGTCCGCTGGATGGCCATGACCGCCCGCCGTCCGCAGGGCCGCGAGATGGACACCGCCCTCGCCTACGAAGGAACCGCGGACGAACTGACCTTCGTGCTCGGCCCGGCCCTCGTGGGCCTGCTGGCCGCCGCCGTCGCTCCTTGGCTGCCGCTTGTGCTGGCGGCGGTGCTGACGGCCACCATGGTGACCGCCTTTGCCGTGCACCACACGGTGGAACACGTTGTCCCCACCTCGCGCCGCCCGAAGATTTCCCGCAAGGGAGCGACACAGGCAGGTGACGGACTGGATCCGGAAACCCCGGCGCCGCGGGAACGTCCGCAGTGGCTGCTCATCATGGTTCCGGTGCTCGGCATGGTCGCCATGGGCTCGTTCTTCGGTTCCACCCAGACCAGCCTCACGGCGTTTGCCGGCAGCTTCGACATGGCCACGTCCGCCGGCCTCATCTACGCGGCCATGGCGTTGAGTTCCGCCGTCGCCGCCCTGTCCGTGGCCTTCTGGCCCGAGCGCTTCGGCACCGCCGGCCGCTGGGTCCTGTGCGCCGCGGCGATGCTGGCGTTTACCCTGCTCCTGTTCCTGCCCTCGAGCATCGGCATGATGGTGGTTGTGCTGCTGATCCTGGGTCTTCCCGTGGGACCGACCATGGTCAGCATTTTCGGCATCGGTGCCATCGTGGCCCCGCGCGAACTGATGGGCACCGTGATGACCCTGCTGGCCAGCGGCATCGTCACCGGCACGGCGCTGGGTTCATCTGTGGCCGGAGGGCTGGCAGATTCCTTCGGTTACAGCCACGCCTTTATTGTTCCGACCGCTTCGGCGGCAGCGCTCCTGCTGCTGAGCCTGGTCGCTGTCCGCGCAGCCCGCAAACGCCCTGCAGCCTGAACAGGGCAGCTGCCGGATCCGTCCGCAGGTGTTGGCCGGGCCACGGTTGGCCTAGTATCGAATAAGTAGGCCAGCGAGCACCACAAAGGAGAAACACCATGGGAAATACCGAAAAGGAAGCCGGCCAGGGGGATCAGTCGAAGACGGG
The DNA here is from genome assembly GCF_025244865.1 of Arthrobacter sp. zg-Y1110. NCBI lineage: Bacteria > Bacillati > Actinomycetota > Actinomycetes > Micrococcales > Micrococcaceae > Arthrobacter > Arthrobacter sp. zg-Y1110. Next base: position 2,372,171 of record NZ_CP104272.1, on the reverse strand, counting down.
TTCGCAGGGCGGTCCCGAAGGCACCATCCCCCAGAGCGAGGACGGTATTTCGGCTGCGAGCACCGAGGAAGCCTCGAATTTCGAGCCCGAAGAGGATGAAGCGGCCGGCGACGGCAAATAGCCTCTTCCGCCCCTCGACGAAAAACGGATCGGTCCAGCAGGACCGATCCGTTTTTTATGTCTTCTCCGGCCCGTCCGGCCTAGCCCAGACTGGGGGCGTGCTGCGGCGGCGCCGGAATATAGATGTTCCCCGTGGTGACGCCGCCCGTTGCGGATTCCCCGGTGTCCGGATCGCTGAACGCGGAGTCCGGCGAAGGAACAGCCGAAGGTCCGTCCAGCACCATGGCTTCAGAAGCCAGGGAACGAAGCGCCACTGCCACTTCATGTGCCTCGGGGCGTGCGTCCACCAGGCGGGACGTCATGGCCCGCAGGATGCCCGTCCACTCCGGTCCCACCCACTCGGGGATCTCGGGGTCACGGAGCAGACGTGCCACGGCTGCTTCCACAATCGGACCGGGGAAGGCCTTTTCTCCGGTAAGGCATTCCAGGAGCACCAGGCCCAGCGAGTAGACGTCGGTCCGCGGATCCACGGCAGCCCCCTGCGCCTGTTCCGGGCTCAGGTAGTTCGCTGTTCCGATGGTTGCGCCGTTGGCGGTGGCAACGGTGGCTTCGACCATCCGGGCAATCCCGAAGTCAGTGAGCCTCGGGTAGAGGCGGGTGTCCATGTCTTCCTGGGGGAAAAGCAGGATGTTCGCAGGCTTTACGTCGCGGTGGATCACTCCGTTGCTATGCACGTAGTTCAGTGCATCGGCCAGATCAGCACCCAGCGCCGCCGTTGCGGAGGAGGAGAGGGGACCTTCCTTGAGCAGGCCGCGCAGGTCCGGTCCGTCCACCAGCTCCATCACGAGGAAGCTGGAGCTGCGGCCCTCGTCGTCAACGTTGACGCCGGCGTCCAGCAGGGTGACCAAGCCAGGGTGGTTCAGGGTCGCCAGCAGCTGCATCTCGATCTGCTGGCGGCGGGTTTCGTCATCCTCGCGGAACCCGGCGTTGAAAAGCTTGACGGCCACTTCCCGCCCAAGGTTCTCGTCGACCCCGCGGTAGACGGCGGCAGCACCGCCGGACCCGATGAGTTCGGTGGTGCGGTAACGATGCCCCAGGAGTACATCCACGGGTGTCCTCCCTTGAGGGTCAAAGATGAAAGCAGGGAATCTCCCCTGACATTAATCAGTAGGCTGATTAATGTCAGGGGAGTCCACTAGCCTTCTCATCTTAGCGTGCACCCGGAAATGTTGACGGGATAACCGGCCGTCGTGACCAAGCTGTTATTAGCCCGCCAGGAATTCCACCGCAGCGTTTTTGAATGCCCGCGAGGTCACGGCGTTGGTGTGGGTGCGGGCGGGAAGCGATAGCATCTCGGCCTGCCCGCTCAGGGCGGCCAGCTCGGGCGCCGTCACCGCAAGGTCATCCCGTTCCCCGGCGACAAGGAGCAGCGGCATGGACGGAACCGCCGCTGCGGGGGAGAAGGGCTCCTCCTTGATGGCCTCGATCATCCGGAACAGGGCGGCCAGGCGGTTCTGCGGAACCAGCTGGGCCATGCGCAGCAGTTCGGCGGTGCGGGGATCCGCCACCGGTGCCCCGCCCGCTGCTGCTTCACGGGCGGCATCGAGGTCGAAGTCCGCCAGCGGGTCACCGCTTCCCGGCCCTCCGAGCACCATGCGGTGCACGAGTTCGGGCTGGGTCGCGCCGAATTCCCAGGCGAGGCGGGAACCGAGGGAGTACCCCACCACGTCCAGGCCGCTGGCAGGGTCGCCGTCGGCCAGCGGAGAAACGCCGGCGTCCTGGAGTACCTGCAACAGGTCCGCGCGGATGCGGCTGGGGCGGTAGGAATCCAGGTCCTCCGGTGCTGCGCTGCCGCCGTGGCCGGGCAGGTCCACGGTGATGACCCGGCGTCCGGCGGCGGTCAGTGCGGTGATCCATCCAGAGTCATGCCAGTTCAGCTGCGCATTGGAGGCAAAGCCGTGCAGCAGGAGTACGGGACGCAGCGCCGTCGTGCCCGCAGCACCGCCTGCAGGGTCGATACTCTCCACCGAAAGGCGGGGGTCGGTGCCTTCCACCAGGGAGCCGTAATCCGCCACTGCCTAGTCCTCGTCCAGCGCGGCGGTCAGTCGGACCCGGCGGCGTGCCGGTGCTTCCTGCGGCACCGTGCCCACGATGCCGGCGGTGTTGTCCGGAACCTCGAAGACAATAAGCGGCTCGCCGACGTTGATCGTTTCACCCGGCTCGCCGTAGGTGCGGGCAACGCGTCCGGCCTGCGGGGAAGGCAGCTCCACCGCGGATTTGGTGGTTTCCACCTCGACCAGCGGCTGGTTGCGTTCCACCTGGTCGCCCACGGACACCAGCCACTCCAGCACGGTGGCCTCGATCAGGCCTTCGCCGAGGTCGGGAAGGGGGAAGGGGATTTCAGCCACGCCGGTACTCCAATACTCGCTGGATCCCGAACAGGATGCGGTCGATGTTCGGGATGTATTCATCTTCTAGGTCGCCTGAGGGATACGGTACGTCGAATCCCGTGACCCGCCCAACCGGAGCGCGCAGGGTATCGAAGCAGCGCTCGGTGATCAGGGCGGCCACTTCGGCGCCGAGGCCGGAGGTCAGCGGCGCTTCGTGAACGACGACGGCGCGCCGGGTCCGGGCGACGGAGGCGGCCAGCCCCTCGGCGTCGATCGGCTTCAGCCACCGCAGGTCCAGGACCTCCACCTCGATGCCGTCCTCGGCTGCCAGCTCGGCCACGGAGAGGCAGCGGGCCACCATGGCGCCCCACGCCACCAGCGTGACGTGCTTGCCCGGACGGACCACCTTGGCACCCTCGAGGGGTCCGGCGTCGTCCAGGAACACGTCGCCCTTCTGCCAGTAGCGGGACTTCGGTTCCATGAAGATCACCGGGTCCGGAACGGCTACGGCATGCTTCAGCAGGTGGTAGGCCTCGTGCGGGCTGGAAGGGGAAACCACCTTCAATCCCGGCACATGGGCGAAGAGCGCCTCCAGAGACTCGCCGTGGTGCTCGGGGGCGCGGATGCCGCCGAAACTGGGGACCCGCAGGGTCACCGGCATGGGCATCGTGCCCCGGCTGCGGTAGTTCATCCGGGCCAGCTGGGTGACGATCTGATTCACCGCCGGATACGCGAAGCCGTCGAACTGCACCTCGGGAATCGGGTGGAACCCGGCCATGGCCAGCCCCACCGACATGCCCAGGATGCCCGATTCCGCCAGCGGGGTATCGAAAACGCGGTCCTCCCCGAAGCGCTTCTGCAGGCCGTCGGTGATGCGGAAGACCCCGCCCAGCCGTCCCACGTCCTCGCCCAGGACCACGGCTTTGGGATCCTCCGCCAGGGTTTCGGCCAGTGCCCGGTTCAGCGCCGCCTGCATCGAGAGGTTTTCCACCCGGCCGTCGCCGTCCGCGGGGGACGGGGCGAGGGGAGACTGCTCCTGCGCGGCGGTCTGCTCCGTGTTCCGGGCAGCGGCTTCCAGGTCGGAGGACGCCACGGCGTCGCTGAGCTGCTCAGACATGTTCGGATTCCTCCCGCCAGGCGCGGGCCTGGGCTTTGAGTGCTTCGGTGGGCTCGGCAAAAACGAAGTCGAACATTTCCCGTCCGGGGCGGGGGCCGAGCGCCATGACTCCCTCGCGGACGGCGTCAGCATTGGTCTTGGCGTCCTGCAGCGCGGCGTCCAGGAAGTCGGCGTCCGCCAGTCCTTCCGACAGGAGCCGGTCCGCCAGCAGCTGGACCGGATCCACGCCTTCGTCGCGCCGTTCCTCCGCCAGGCTGCGGTACCTGCCGGGATCGTCGCTGGTGGAGTGAGGGCCGCGGCGGTAGGTCATGGCCTCGATCAGTACCGGTCCGTGTCCGGCCCTGGCATGAGCGACGGCCTCGCGCGTGGCGAGGACGACGGCGGCGGCGTCGTTGCCGTCCACGGCGATGGCCTTCATTCCGTACCCGGCGGCACGGGCGGCGACGGTTCCGCCGGCCACCTGGGCCTCGGTGGGCAGCGAAATGGCCCAGCCGTTGTTCTGGACGAAGAAAATGACCGGAGCCTTAAGGACCCCTGCGAAGTTCATTGCTTCATGGACGTCGCCCTGGGAGCTGGCGCCGTCGCCGAAGTAGGTCAGTGCCACGCCGGGGTCGCCGGCGAGGGTCTGGCCGTGCGCCCAGCCCACGGCGTGCAGCACGGATCCGCCCACCACTGCCTGGATCGGGGCGAGCCGGGTCTGCACCGGGTTGTAGAGGCCGCCGTGCCAGCTGGCCTTGTGGGTGGACATATAGGCGGTCATGTCCACGCCCATGGTGAGCGCCACGCCCATTTCCCGGTACGTGGGGAAAACGAAGTCATGCTTGGGATCCATGGCGAAGGCGCTGCCCACCTGGGCGGCTTCCTGGCCCAGTTCCGGGGCGTATCCGGGGATGATGCCCTGGCGCTGCCAGGCGATCGCGGCGAGGTCCAGCTGCCGGACGGCGGTGACCAGGCGGTACAGCTCCCGGAGTTCCTCCGCCGGCAGGGCCGCTGGTTGCAGATTATTGTCCATAGTCCGCAATTTAGTGGTTCACGCCACAGTGAGCAAACAGCGTGCGGAACATGACGCAGTCTGTACAAATGTGGCGTTCAGTCGCCGGATGTGCTTGGCAGTTTGCCTATCAGGCCTTGGCGGCTCGGTCCTCGGCTGCTGTGCGGGCCTTGGCGGCGCTGCGCCGCTCGAAGGACCAGGCGAGCAGTACCAGCACGGTGCTGAGGGCCGCCGTCGCCAGCAGCTGGATCCGTACATCGGGGTCGAAGAAGCCCAGGACCACGATTCCCGCGAGCAGGGCCAGCGCGAAGTAGGAGAGCCAGGGGAAGGCCCACATCTTGAAGCTGAGTTCGACGCCGGCCGCTTCCGCCCGACGCCGCAGGATGATCTGGGAAACAATGGAGATGCCCCAGACCACCAGGCAGGTGGAACCGACGGTGTTGAGCAGGATCATCAGCACCGTGTCGGGGTAGAGGTAGTTCAGCGCCACGGCAATGAAGCCGAAGACCACGGACGCCAGCACGGCCCGGCGGGGCACTCCGCCGGAGCCGAGGCGGCCCAGTGCTGCCGGAGCCCGGCCGCGCTCGCCCAGGGAGTAGATCATCCGGGACGCGCCGTACAGGTTCGCATTCATGGCGGACAGCAGCGCGATGACGATTACGACCGCCATGACCGTGTCCGCGCCGGGTACCTTCGCTGCATGCAGGACGGCCACGAACGGGCCGGTGCTCAGCGCTTCACTGTCCCAGGGCAGTACGGTGACCATCACCAGCACCGAGCCGATGTAGAAGACCAGGATCCGCCAGATCACCGAGTTGATCGCTCCGGCAATGTTCTTGGACGGTTCCTCCGTGTCGGCCGCGGCGATGGTGATGATCTCGGTGCCGCCGAACGCGAAGACCACCAGCAGCAGTCCCGAGGCCACCCCGGTCAGGCCGTTGGGCATGAAGCCGCCGTTGTCGAAGAGGTTGGAGGTGCCCGGCGACGGGACGCCGGGAAGCAGTCCGGCCACGAAGGCGACGCCGACCGCCAGGAAGATGATGATGGCCGCAACCTTCAGGATGGCAAACCAGTACTCGAATTCGCCCAGGCTGGCAGCCCCGGCCAGGTTGACTGCGGTAAACACGATGATGAAGGCCAGGGCCAGCATCCACTGCTCGACGCCGGGGACCAGGGAGGCGACGATGGCCGCAGCGGCCGTGGCCTCCGCGGCTATGACGATCACGATCTGGAACCACCACATCCACCCGACCGTGGTGCCCGCCGTGCGGCCCAGGGCTTTCTCGGCGTACACGGAGAACGCACCGCTGCTGGGGTCGGCCGCGGCCATCTCGCCCATCATGCGCATGATCAGAATCACCATGGTTCCGGCGATCAGGAAGGAGATCAGCACTGCCGGACCGGCCGCTGCGATGCCTTCGCCGGACCCTACGAAGAGGCCGGTGCCGATGGCACTGCCGAGGCTCATCAGGACAAGGTGCCTCGGCTGCATCTTCCGCGGTCCGGACGGTTCCCCGGCCGGAAGTGCAGTATCAGTGCTGGACGGGCGGGCAGAACTGGGCATAACGGGAGAGGCCTTAGAACGAACGGATTGGCTGCCGGTGCGCACCGCCCGCGGGCGCGAATGCCGCCGCAGGACTGTACACCGGATTCCATCTTAAGGCCGGTTTGTGTGTCCTCGGTTCCGGCGGTGGGCCGTGCTGCCTCTACAATTTGTACACTGCCTGTGCTTAGTCCCGGAAAGGACCCCATGCCCACCGACGCGCTGGACGCCCGTATCGTCACCCTGTTTACCGACAACCCGCGGATGTCGGTGCTTGAGGCCTCGCGCCGGCTCGCCGTTGCCCGGGCCACGGTCCAGGCCCGCCTGGACCGGATGCAGGAGACGGGTGTGATTGCCGGGTGGGGTCCGCGGATCGACGCCGAGGCCCTCGGGTACGACGTCGTGGCCTACTGCTCGCTCACCATCCGCCAGGACACCGGCCACGATGCTGTGGTTGCGGCGCTGTCCCGGATTCCGGAAATCCAGGAGGTGCATACCGTCTCGGGGGAGAGCGACCTGCTGGCACGGGTGGCCGCGCGGTCCAATTCTGATCTGCAGCGGGTGATCGACGCGATAGTCGCCACCAACACCGTGCTGCGGACTTCCTCGGTGATTGTGCTGAACACGCACTTCGAAGGGCGGATGCTGCCACTGCTGAATGCCGCAGCAACCCTGGAGGCCTAACCCGCCCACATATGGTTACCACTCGGTAACTTAATCTTGAGCCGCGGCGGACAGTGACGCACCGCACAGCCGCTACACTCGCTCCATGCCCAGCTCTCCCTCGGCGCTATCCGCCGCTGCACTCGGCCGCGCGGCCGCCCCGAAGCTCGCCCGGCTCCTCACGTACCGCACCGTTTCCTCACGGGTGCCCGAGGAAGTGGAGCCGGACCAGTTCGAGGCCTTTATCGCAGCGCTGCCGGAACTCTTTCCCCTCGTTTCCGCTGCCCTGAAGCTGGAACGGGTCAACGGGTTCGGGCTCCTCTACCGCTGGCCCGGGACGGCCTCGGCGGCCTCGGCGGACGCCGCGGCCGGCGATACGGCGACCGGCGATACGCCGGACGGCAAGGGTCCCGCGGTGCTGATGGCCCACTATGACGTGGTGCCTGTGGAGGACCCGTCGCGGTGGGACTACCCGCCGTTTGCCGGCACCATCACGGAAACCTCCATCGAAGGCCGCGGCGCCCTCGATGACAAGGGGGCGCTGGCTGCCGTGCTGGAAGCTGCTGAACAGCTTCTCGCCGAGGGGTTCGCGCCTGCAGGGGACATCTACTTTTCCTTCGGCAACAACGAGGAAACCGCCGGTGACACGGCTGCTGCCGCGGCGGCGCTGCTCGAGGAACGCGGTATCCGCCCCTGGCTGGTGCTGGATGAAGGGGGAGCGGTGGCCTCGGGCGCGTTCCCGTTCGTGTCTGTGCCGCTCGCCGTCGTCGGCGTCTCCGAAAAGGGGATCCTCGACGTCGAGCTGGCGGTGGACGACGCCGGCGGGCATGCGTCCACGCCGAACCGGATGGGTGCAACGGCGCGCCTGGCCCGCGCCGTCGTCCGCCTGGACCGCCGTCCTTTCCCGGCGTCGCTTCCGGATGTAAGCGTGGAAATGATCCAGCGGATCTCCGGCTCGGCGCCGCTGCCGCTGCGTCCGGTGCTGGGCAATGCCAAGCACCTGCGCGGGGCGCTGACCCGGGTGTTCGGCCTGCTCGGCGGGGAGCCCAACGCCATGACCCGCACCACCGTGGCCGTGACCCAGCTGCGGGGAAGCAAGGGATCCAATGTCCTGGCCACGCGCGCCACGGCCAATGCCAATATCCGGGTGGCCGTGGGCGAGACGGTGGCGTCCACGGTGTCGCGGCTGCGGTCGATCATCCGGGACCCCAAGGTGAGCCTGCGCGTGGTGGAGGGCAATGAGCCCTCGCCGGTCTCCGCGACGGACAACGCCCAGTTCGCCCTGCTGGAGGAAACCATCCGGACCTGCTTCCCGGATGCCGTCCCGGTGCCGTACATCATGCTTGGCGGAACCGATGCGCGGCGCTTCACCTCCATCTGCGATGCGGTGTACCGCTTTGCCCCCTTCCGGATGAGTGCCGCTGACCGGGCCAGCATCCACGCCGACAACGAACGGCTGGGCATCGAAACGTTCGGCGAGGGCATCGCGTTCTACAAGGCCCTGATGGGTGCGCTCTGATGTCCGCGCCGTCCCTGCCCGGGCTGCGCATGATCGGCCCCCTCGTGGGGTTCCTGGTGCTGGTGGAAATCACCAGCGGCATCCTGCAGGGCTACTACACGCCGCTGCTCACCGACATTGCCCGCCACCTGGGGATCGACGACGGCGACGTCAACTGGTTTGAATCCGCCCAGCTGATGCTCAGCGCCCTGGCCGTGCCGATCCTGGCCAAACTGGGGGACATCTACGGGCACAAACGCATCCTGCTAGTCTCCACCGTCCTGACGGCGGCGGCTTCCTGGGGAGTCGCCGTGGCACCGGATTTCTGGACGTTCCTGGCCGCGTGGTCGCTCCAGGGGTTCTACGTGGTCTGGCTGCCGATGGAGATCGCGCTGATCTTCAGCCGGGTGCGCCACACCCCCAACCGTGCCGTGCTTACCCGCAAGGCGGCAGGCCTGCTGGTCGGCGCACTCGAGCTGGGAGTGATCGGCGGAGCCCTGCTGGGCGGGGTCCTCGTGGAGCACCTCCCGCTCGGGCTCACGCTGTGCGTGCCCGCCGCCGCAGTGACGCTGTGTATCTTTGCCGTGCACTTCGGGGTACCGGAATCCAGCTCCCTGGACGGCGGCACCGTGGACCGCACCGGCTTCGTGCTGCTGGCGGTCGGGCTGCTGCTGCTTACCTCCGGGCTGACCTTCCTGCGGATCAACGGTCCGGATACCTGGTGGGTGTGGGCCGTCCTTGCCGCCGGTGCCGCCGCGTTCATTCCCTTTGTCCGGTACGAGCTCGGGCAGAAGGATCCGCTCGTGGACTTCCGGATGCTGCGCAGCCCGTCCATGTGGCCGGTCCAGCTGACCGCGGGGCTGTTCGGTATTTCGGTGCTCGGCGCCCAGGCGCCCATGTCCACCTTCGCCCGCACCGATCCCGCCCTGTACGGCTACGGCCTGGGGCTGGCGGCCTCGCAGGTGTCCATCATTATCGGCACCTACGTCTTCGCCCTGCTCGCCGGCGCCCTGCTCTTCCCCTTGGCCGCCCGGCGGACCACACCGAGGAACACCTTGGTGGGTGCCTCGCTTCTGGTCGGTGTCGGTTACGGGCTCTTCCTGCCTTTCCATGACACCCTGGCGCAGGCCCTGATGAACATGGTGATCGCCGGGCTGGGTTCCGGGGCGTTGGTGGCCGCGCTTCCCTCGGCTGCAGCCGCGGCGGCACCGCTGAACCGAACCGGCATGGCAACAGGACTGACCAACACCACCAAGACCATCGGCGGGTCCTTCGCCTCGGCTGTCTTCGGAATTGCATTGGCCGGCGCAGCTGCGGACGCCCTTTCAAGTGGAGCGGCCGACGCCGGGACGGTGGCACCGCTGCAGGGCTACCTGACGGTCTGGGCAGTGTGTTCGGTGACTGCGTTTATCGCAGCGGCCCTCCTGCTGCTGGTGCCCCGGCTGGCGTTTGCCGATCCGCCGTTGACTGAGGCGGCCGCCTAGTCCTCCAGGCTGGCCAGGACCTTGTCCGTCAGTTCCTTCAGCCGCGCCAGCTCGGTGTTGTCCAAGGCCGGCGTCAGGAGTTCGTGGATTCCACGTACGTGGATGCGGCCCAGACGCCGTTGGACTGCCCGCCCCTCTTCAGTAAGCGAGAGCTCGACGCCGCGCTGGTCCTGTTCGGCCGGCCGGCGCTGCACCAGGCCCCGGGCTTCAAGCCGGTCCACCATCCGGCTCAGGCTGGGCTGGCTGATGAGCAGGTGCTCGTTGAGCTCGTTCAGCCGTATCCAGCCGCCGGGGCAACGCGTCAGGTTGAACAGGACGTCGTACTCCCGCATGGTGAGCTCCCGGAATTCCGGATCCCGCTGCAGGCGCCGCATAACGCCGACCTGGACACGGAACAAGGATTCCCACGCTTCGGCGGCCTGTTTCGCCGTGACGTCGTTTGTTGAATGCATTGTCCCAGCCTACTGAACCGCAGGGGACGTCGATGCAGATGACGAGGCAGGCTTCGGGTCCGCCTTCCGGGCGGCAACCCGTGCGGCGTGGGTGGGTCCTTCGGGGACGTCGTCCGGACGGCGGGAATCGAATTCCCTGCGCAGTTCCGGCAGCACGTATTCGCCGAAGAGGTCCAGCTGCTCCAGCACGGTCTTGAGTGGCAGTCCTGCATGGTCGATCAGGAACAGCTGGCGCTGGTAATCGCCGAAGTACTCCTGGAAGCTCAATGTCTTCTCCAGCACCTCCTGCGGGCTGCCCACCGTAAGCGGGGTCTGTGCGGTGAAGTCCTCCATGGACGGCCCATGGCCGTATACCGGGGCGTTGTCGAAGTACGGGCGGAACTCGTTGACGGCGTCCTGGGAGTTCTTCCGCATGAAGAACTGTCCTCCGAGTCCCACAATGGCCTGGTCGGCGCGGCCGTGGCCGTAGTGTTCGTAGCGCTCGCGGTACAGGCCGATCAGCTGCATGTAGTGCTCCTTCGGCCAGAAGATGTTGTTGGCGAAGAATCCGTCTCCGAAGTAGGCGGCAATTTCTGCCACCTGCGGCGTACGGATGGAGCCGTGCCAGACGAAGGGGGCGACGTCGTCGAGCGGGCGTGGCGTGGCCGTGAAGTTGTGCAGCGGGGTGCGGAACTTACCCTGCCAGTTCACGGTTTCGTTGTCCCACAGCTGGCGCAGCAGGTTGTAGTTCTCTACGGTCAGTTCCACCGAGTCCTGCGGGTCCTTGCCGAACCACGGATAGACAGGCGCGGTGTTGCCGCGGCCAAGGACCAGGTCCACTCGGCCGTCCGCGAGGTGCTGGAGCATCGCGAAGTCTTCTGCGATCTTCACCGGGTCATTGGTGGTGATCAGCGTGGTGGTGGTGGAGAGGATGATCCGCTCAGTCTGTGCGGCAATGTAGCCCAGCAGAGTGGTGGGCGAGCTGGCATAGAACGGCGGATTGTGGTGCTCGCCGGTGGCGTAGACATCCATGCCGATTTCTTCGACCTTGCGGGCAATGGCCACTGCGGCTTTGATGCGCTCCGCCTCGGTGGGGATTCGTCCGGTGACGGGATCCCGGGTGATGTCGCTGACGCTGAAGACGCCGATCTGCATGGTTGCCTCCGGAAGTTCGTGTGTTCCTAAAGTATATGCATATGCATACATCTCTCCCCAACCGTTACCCGCTCCGGTTCATTCCCGGGTCCGGTTTCGGTGCGGGCGGAGGGGGTGCGGGCGGGAGGTGGTGCCGGGGGCTGGGCTGGTGCGGGGGTGTGCCGCGGCGTGTGCGGTTGGGGCGGGTGCCGGCGGCGAGTGCGGTTGGGGCGGGTGCCGGCGGCGAGTGCGGTTGGGGCGGGTGCCGCTGGCGTGTGCGGTTGGGGCGGGCGGGTGCCGCTGGGCGCAGTCGGCGAAGCCGGTCGTCACGTTGAGGAGGAGGGACGCGTTGTGGACGAGGGGTGCGTTGCGCGGAGGGCCATGCCGGTAGGAACGATGCCTGCGTGGCGGTTCGATTCGTGCCGTTTCGACTCGGAAATCGTGTTTGGCCAGCTCCTCGACGGACCCGGTTTTCGGGTAGGTAGTCGGGGTGAAAAGACGGGTATTCGGGTTTCCAGTAGGGGCTGTTTTAGGCCTGTTTTCGACCTCGGAATGTCAGTGCGGGATGAAATCCTGAGGTATGGATCAGCTCGGAAACACCGAACCGACAACTGAAGAACCAGGCATAGGCCAGCAGCCGCAAGAGCAGGCTGGCGACGCCGAGGCACCCTGCTCTCCGGTCAGTTTGTCTGTATACCGGGCGCAACTTGCGGCCCGAGCGTCTGCCGGGGTCGCTGGTGAGGATACCTTCGGCTCCGCGGGTTCCGGTGCCGATCCTGTTGAGGCCTACCCGGACGGTTTCACCGGAACCCTTGCCTTGCAGAACCTTGAAGCCTTCGACGAAGCCACGGTCGGTGAGGCCTTGGTCCGGATGGAACATCTGATTTCCTGGGGGCAGGCGCAACGGGCCCACCTATTGAACCGGATGGAGCAAATCTTCCGACACAACTTCTTCGACCCGTCGGAGCGCGATAAACCCGGGATCGCTTTCAGCCTCGCAGCGGCCGAATGCGCCGCCATCCTGAATGTTCCGCAGGTGACCGGCCAGCGGCTGCTGAGCGAGGCCGGGCAGCTGTGCGGCCCCCATACCGCCACCCTGGCCGGGCTGGAAGAGGGCCGCTTCTCGTACCAGCATGCGCAGGTGGTCCTGGAACAGTGCCAGAACGTTCCTGCGGAGAAACTCCCCGGGTTCGAAGCGGACCTGCTGAAGGCTGCGGAGGGTCAGACGCGGACGCAGTTCTCCGCCAAGGCCCGGCGGCTGCGCGAAAAGACGTTCCCGGAAACCATAAGCAAACGGCACCTGACTGCTTTCGAGCAGCGCAAAGTCACCCTGGACCGGGAAGAGGACGGTATGTCATGTCTGTCGGCCTATCTGCGTGCTGCGGAAGCGCAGCAGATCTATACCGCTCTCAGCACTGCGGCGCGGGGTGAGCAGTCGGGAGGGGATTCCCGGACCACGGACCAGCTGCGTGCGGATATTCTGGCGCAGCTGTTGATGGGTGGTAGTCGGGGACTTTTCGTGACGGCCGGAACCGGAGGCGAGGCCGGAACCCGAGACGCAACCGGGGTCCGGCCCGGAGCTGGAACCGGAGGCGAGGCCGAAAGTCGAGGCGCGACCGGCAACAACAGCAGGGCCGGAGCTGGAACCGGAGGCGAGGCCGGAACCCGAGACGCGACCGGAAACAACAGCAGAGCCGGGCATACCGGCGACGACACTGACGGAACCAGACAGAACGAGGGAAGCATCGGTGTTGACGGCGGCCCGGAGAACAACGGCGGCCTGGAAGACAGCCCCGATACGAAGGCCAGACCGGACGTGGGGTCCGGACCGGATGAGGGAATCGTCCCTCGTACGGAGATCATGGTCCTGATCAGCGCGGAAACCCTCTTCGGAGCCGACGACCAGCCCGCAGAGCTGCACGGCTACGGCCCCATCAGCGCCGAAGAAGCCCGGCGGTTGGCCAGGAATGCAGCTGGATGGACAGGGCTGGCTCAGGACCCAAAGACAGAGGAGATCCTGGGCGTCGGGAGACGCCGAAAGGTCCCGGCGGGGCTCCGCCGCTGGCTCCGGGCACGGGACGGAACCTGCAGGTTCCCCGGTTGCCGGGTCAACACCGCAAACGCGGACATCGACCACACCATCGACTGGGCGCGAGGCGGACCCACAGACCACGGAAACCTGGAACACCTCTGCCGACGGCACCACCGGTTCAAGACCCTCGGTTATTGGAAGGCCTGCCAGCCAACACCCGGGGTGATCGAATGGACTTCACCTACCGGCCGTGTCTACCGAACCGAGCCCTTCCTGGAACTAGGCCCACCGGGCACTGCACCTGATCCGCGGAAGGACCACAGGCGAACGAACCCTGAGCAGAAGGAACCGGAACAGGTGCCGCCGTTCTGAACCTGCGCCCGTTCTGAGCGTGCCCACCAGTACCGCCGGCGTGCCGACGTGCCTGCGCCGCTAGGCGTGAGCCCCGGCCTCGCTCACCGGCTTCTGTTCCTTCCGCTGCTGCCGCTTCTCCCGGGATCCTTCCACCAAGCGGTAGAGCACGGGGACCAGGATCAGCGTCAGGGCAGTGGAGGAAATCAGTCCACCGATCACCACAATGGCCAGCGGGCGGGAAATGAAGCCGCCTTCGCCTGTAACTCCCAGAGCCATCGGAGTGAGTGCAAAGACGGTGGCCAGAGCGGTCATAAGGATCGGGCGGAGGCGCTGGCGGGCACCGCGGAAGATGGCATCCTCCACGTTCATACCCGGTTCATTGCCCCGAGGCTGCCGGTACTGGTTAATCAGGTCCATCAGCACAATCGCGTTGGTGACCACAATGCCCACCAGCATCAACATGCCCACCAGAGACGGAAGTCCCAGCGGAACGCCGGTCAAGAGCAGCAGCAGAACGGCACCGGTGGCCGCGAAGGGAATGGAGACCAGCAGGATCAGCGGCTGCAGCAGGGATTTGAAGGTCGCCACCATGATCACGTAGACAATGGCAATGGCTGCAAGCAGGGCCAGGCCCAGCTGCGTAAACGATTCGTTCTGCTGGGTGGCAGCACCGCTGAGCTCGGCGGTGACGCTGGTCGGAAGGTCGACCTCGGCAAGCCGTGACTGGACTTCGGTGATGGTGGCACCAAGGTTGTCGCCGTCGGGAGAGACAGAGACAACGGCGGTGCGTTCGCCGCCGGAGGAGGAGACCGACGTCGGCACCTCCACCTCTTCCACCGTGGCCAGGGCGCTCAACGGCACGGAGCCGGAACCGGCCGGCACGGAAATGCCGTTCAACTGCTCCAACGAGGTGATGGGGGTGCCTTCACCGATGAGCACCGGCAGGTCATCGGTACCCAGCCGGACCGTACCGGCCGGCAGCGGGCTGATGGTGGAGGCAACCAGCCCGGCGATCTGCTGCTCATTCAGGCCGGCAGCAACAGCCTTGCCCCGGTCGATGCTGACCTGCACCACCGGCTGGGACGAAGAGAGGTTGCTGCTGGCCTCGGCGACGCCGGGCAGGTCGGACATCGCCTCAACAATGGCGTCGCTGGCCGGCTGCAGTTCCGACGGGTCACCGGCGGACAGGGAAATATCCACTGTGTTGGACGTGCCGAAACCGCCGCCGGTACTGCCCAGGGTGACCTCGCCGGCGTCGTCGGCGTCCTCAAGGGCGGACCGCACGGTATCCCGCAGGGCCACCTGGTCCACCCCTTCCTCGGTGATGACGGTGAAGTTCGCAACCGAGGAACCTCCGCCGGTAAACGCCGCCAGCCCGGAGGTGGAGGTGCCCATGGTGACCTGGACGTCCTTGATGCCCTCGATGTCACCCAGGATCTGTTCGACGTCCCCGGCAACCTCGGAAGTGCGTTCCAATGAGGTGCCCGCGGGCAGCTCCTGCCGCACGCTGAAGGTGTTCTGTCCCGTATCGCCCAGGAGGTTGGTGGGCAGCAGCGGGGTCAGGGCCGCCGTCGCGACCAGGATGATCAGCCCGGCGGTAACCGTGTAGACCGGATGGCGCTGGGTGGTACGCAGGATCGGCAGATAACCGCGCTGCAGGAAGGTCCGGGACTCCCGTTCCTCCGCTTCGGCACGGTAGGCGGCCGGATCGGCCACCGGAGGGGTGGACTTGAGGAACCAGTACGCCAGCACCGGCACAATCGTCAGGGAGACCAACAGGGAGGCCAGCAGCGCCAGGGACGTGGTGACCGCGAAGGGGCGGAACAGTTCGCCGGCGAGGCCGCCGACAAAGGCGATGGGCGCAAATACCGCCACCGTGGTGAGGGTCGACGCCGTGACGGCGCCGGCAACCTCGCGGACGGCAGTGAGGATGGCGGAACGTTTATCCTCGCCGTAGCCCAGATGGCGCTTGATGTTTTCGATCACCACGATGGAGTCATCCACCACCCGGCCGATCGCGATGGTCAGGGCGCCGAGAGTGAGGATGTTCAGGGAGTAGCCGAAGGCCAGCAGACCGATGAAGGTCACCAGCAGGGACAGCGGAATGGAAACCGCGGTGACCAGCGTGGAGCGGACCGAAAGCAGGAAGACCAGGATCACCAGCACGGCAAAGCCAAGGCCCAGCAGGCCCTCGGTGGTGAGGTCGGAGATGGATGTTTCGATGAACGGTGCCTGGTCGAAAATCACCGTAAAGACAGCACCGTTGCCCAGTTCGTCCTGAAGGGAAGGCAGCAGGTCCATGACCTCGTGGGAGATGCCCACGGTGTCCCCGGCCGGCGTCTTGGTGATGGATACGGCCAAGGTGGCCTCGCCGTTGGTGCGCGTGATCGAGCTGGCCTCGTCCTCGGTGATGTCCACCGAGGCCACGTCGCCAATGGTGACCGGCGTGCTGCCGGGTGACGATTCGGTGGACTCGACCGGCAATGCGGAAATCTTCTCGAGGCTGTCCAGCGGAGCGCCGACCTGGATGGACAGTGTCCGGCCGTCTTCCTGGACCGTTCCGGCCGGCAGGAGAGCACCGCTGTTTTCCAGTGCATCGACGATGGCTGCCGGGGTGACCCCGGAGGCGGCCAGCGCGGCGTTGTCCGGCAGGATGGCTACGTGGCGGGTGGCGCCGCCGGTGACCTCCGCGGTGCGCACGCCCTCGATCTTCTGCAGGCGGGGAACGGTCAGGCGCTGCAGGTCGGCGTTGAGCTCGGCGAGCGGCTCGTCGGAGGACACGGCAAGGTAGACAATCGGGAAGTCGCTGATGCTGCCGGCCAGCGACTGCGGATTCACGTCTTCGGGAAGCAGCTGCCGGGAGTTCGAAATGGCCCGGTCCACCTGCCCGCGTGCACGGTCCAGATCGGTGCCGTAGGCAAAGGTAAGGCTGATGGTGGAGATGCCGGAGCGGGAAGTGGCCGTGGACGACTCAAGCCCCTCCACAGCGGTGAGCGCACCTTCCAGCGGCTCGCTGACCTGGGCATCAACCACGTCGGGTGAGGCCCCCGGCAAAGCGGTGATCACGCTGATCTGCGGGAACTCCAGTGACGGGATCAGTTCCTGTTTCAGGGAGGTCATGGAGATGACTCCGAAAACAGCCACGAAAACCGTTATCAGGGCAATAAGCGCCCGGTTGGAGAGGGACAGCTTGGCCAAACGGTCCATGATCCTGCCTTAGGAAGGGCGAACTGGAGTTGGGCGACGCGGCCGTGCCGGCGTCGTAAATCGCTGTGCGGCGCAGGTCCGCCCGGAAGGGGACCTGCGCCGCGGATACGACAGGTGCTAGGAAAGTCCCAGGACCTTGTTGGTGTCGGCTTCAATCTCTGCCGCCAACTGCTCGTTCTCGTTGAGCTTGACGCCGTAGCCCGGGATCATTTCCTTGATCTTCGGCTCCCAGCCGTCGAACTGGCGGGGGAAGGCGCGCTTCAGCAGGTTGATCATGATGGGCGGTGCCGTGGAAGCGCCGGGGGAGGCACCCAGCAGGGCACCGATGGAGCCATCGGCGGCGGTGATGAGTTCGGTGCCGAACTGCAGCACACCGCCCTTCTTCGGATCCTTCTTGATCACCTGCACGCGCTGGCCTGCGGTGATGAGGTCCCAGCCCTCGGTCTTCGCCGAAGGCATGAATTCCTGCAGTGCCTGTGTCTTGCCTTCGCGGGTCTTCATCACCTCGGTGACGAGGTACTTGACCAGGCTCATGTTGTCCTTGGCCACGCCCAACATGGGCACCAGGTTGGACGGCCGGACCGAAAGGGGCAGGTCCAGGTAGGAGCCGGTCTTCAGGAACTTGGGGGAGAAGCCGCCGTACGGGCCGAACAGCAGCGAACGCTTCCCGTTCACGAAGCGGGTGTCCAGGTGGGGCACGGACATGGGCGGGGCGCCGACCGAAGCCTGGCCGTACACCTTGGCGTTGTGCCGGGAAATGATCGAATCGTCCGTGGAGCGCAGGAACTGGCCGGAGACCGGGAAGCCGCCAAAGCCCTTGCCCTCGGGGATGCCGGATGCCTGGAGCAGGTGCAGGGCTCCGCCGCCGCCGCCGATGAAGACGAAGCGGGCGGAGACGGTACGGGTGGTGCCGCTGGCACGGTCCTTGACCTTGACATCCCAGCCGCCGGTGGAAGAACGGGACACGTTGCCGACCTCGTGGCCGAAGTGCAGGTTCACGCCGTTGGCGCCCAGGTAGTTGGTCAGTTCGCGGGTCAGGGCACCGAAGTCGACGTCGGTGCCTCCGGCGACGCGCGAGGCGGCGACGCGCTGTGACGGGTCGCGGCCTTCCATGATCAGGGGTGCCCATTCAGCCAGCTTGGCCGGGTCCTCGGAGAACTCCATGGTCTTGAACAGGGGCTGTGCGCTCAGCGACTCGTAGCGGCGGCGCAGGTACTCGGAATGCGCGTCACCCCACACGAAGCTCATGTGCGGCAGCGGATTGATGAAGTTGTTGGAGATGTGGCCTGCAGACACCAGATGCGACCAGAACTGCCGGGAAACCTGGAACTGCTCGTTGATGCCCACCGCCTTCGCCGGATCAACGGAGCCGTCGGCCGCGGCCGGGCTGTAGTTCAGTTCGCAGAGCGCGGCATGGCCGGTTCCCGCGTTGTTCCAGGGATCGGAGCTTTCCAGCCCCGCCCGGTCAAGGCGCTCGTAGAGGGAAATGTCCCAATCGGGCTGGAGTTGCTTCAGGAACGCACCAAGGGTGGCGCTCATGATGCCGCCGCCGATCAGCAGTACATCAGTTTTCGTTGCGGAATTATCCGCCGGGCTATTAGCAGTCAACTTGTTCTCCAGTCGCGTGGGCGCTAGCCCTAGAAGCGTATCCCCGACCACATGTCTTCCTAAAATTATCGCTGCACGTAGCCCCTCCGCGGGAGGGGGCGGACTCAGCGTTCGGCCAGCGTTATCCGGTTGAACACTTCGTGCAGGACGGGGCTGGTGGGATAGCCGGCCACGCGGGGGGACAAAGCGAGGGCGGAAATGGGGAAGGCGAGGGGCACCGCCGGTACGCGTTCGGAAATCCGGTCGGTAATGGCCCGGTAGGCGTCGGTCTGTTCCTGGCCTTCCACGAGGCTGCGCGCTTTTTCGATGCCGCTGAAAACCTCGGGATCGTTATAGGAAAATTCGTCGGTATACCGGCCAAACAGGGTTCCGACAAAGTTGTCCCCGGCCTCGTAGGTCCCGGCAAGCCCCAGCAGATGGAAGGCCCGGTCCTCCTTGCCCTGGACCTTTTCGAGGTAGCCCTCGGACCAGTCCACGGGGACCGGACGGATGTTGAAGCCGGCTGCGGTGAGCTGGCTGCTAAGCCTGGCGTAGACCCGTTCCGGGGCGGGCAGGTAGCTGCGGGTGACGCGGCGGGGGTAGTAGAAGGGCAGCTCGCGCCCGTCATAGCCGGCTTCCGTGAGCAGCTCACGGGCCTTGTCCACGTCGTACCCGTAGCTGGCAACGGTGTCCGAGGTCAGGCCGAGTTTCTGCGGAAGGAACTGGTTGGCGGTCTTGGTGCCGTTGAGGAACAGGCCGTCCAATACGGCGGGCTTGTCGATGGCATGGGCCACTGCCCGGCGGATCAGTACATTGTCCATCCCGGGGAAATTGGAGTTGATGCCCAGATAGAGGATGGAATACGGATCCCGCTGCTGGATCTGCAGGCCGTTGCGGGCCAGGTCGCCGACGTCGTTGACGGTCACCAGGTCATAGCCGTCCACCTCGCCCTTCTTCAGCGCCCGCAGCCGGCCCTCCGGGCTGGAAAGAGTCTTGAACACAACCGTGCCGACCTGTCCGACTTCGCCCCAATAGTCCGGGTACGCTGCCAGCTCCACGGTGTCGTCGTTCCAGCTGACGAACTGGAACGGCCCGGTGCCCACCGGATGTGCACCGTAGGCCGAGATGTTCCGGCCATTGCGTTCCTGGGTGAGGGCATCGGCCGTGGCATCAGCCAGGGCCTTCGGAGATGACATGGCGAACGCCGGAGCGGCCAGGGCGGGAATGAAGCTGTCGAGCGGCTCGGTAAGCTCCACCCGCACCGTGTACTCGTCCTCCACTACGCATTCGCGGTAAACCGCGGTCTTCGGGGAGTCCGAGAATCCCCGGAAGACTGATCTGTACATGAGGGAATCGTTACGCACGGATTCCGGCAGGGTGTACCAGCGCTCGAAGTTCCGGCGCACGGCTTCTGCGTTGAAGGGCTCGCCGTCGTGGAACGTGACATCGCGCCGCAGGTCAAACGTGTACGTCCTGCGGTCCTCGGACTTGGTCCAGCTCTTCGCCAGCAGGGGTATCGGTGCCGAGGTCAGGGCGTCAACTCCAACCAGGCCTTCCAAAACCTGCCGGGTCACCCGGTAGGACTCGGTGTCCACAGCAAGCGCGGGGTCCAACGTGACCGGGCGGGCCGCCGTCGCAAAGGTGAACCGCTCCTTGGGGCCGGCCGGACCGGTTGCCGTGGGTGTGGGAGTGGGGGAGGGGGAGTCCGCTTCGGCGGTGCAGCCGGCGAGCATAAACGCCGCAGCCACCGCGCCTGCACGGATGACGGAGCGTCGGGAAAGGGCGGGAGCGCCGGATCCGGTGGCTGGATCTTTGGCAGGGCCGGATTTAACGGTGCCGGATTTGGCGGTGCCGGATTTGGTCACGGTGATACTCCTCCGGGACGCTCCATCCCTCATTTTCAGTGATTCTTCATTCTAAATGATTAAAAACCGGTAAACCGCTGTGAGACACGCGTCACTAGGGGTGCGGGTGGGGCAGGATGGGGAAATGACTGATTTGAGCACTGATTCGCCCCTGCTCGAGGTGAGCAACCTCGCGGTTAATTTCCGGACCATGGACGGAGAAGTCCCCGCCGTGCGCAACGCCGGTTTCTCCCTCCCGGCAGGCAAGACGCTGGCCATCGTGGGGGAGTCCGGATCCGGAAAGTCCACCACCGCAATGGCCGTCATCGGGCTGCTGCCCGGTAACGGCACCGTGGCTTCGGGCAGCATCCGCTTCGACGGACAGGAACTGGTGGGTCTGCCGGAATCCAAGATGCGGGCAATCCGCGGGCGTTCCATCGGCCTCGTGCCGCAGGATCCGATGTCCAACCTGAATCCGGTCACCAAGATCGGCACCCAGGTTGCCGAAACCCTGTTGGTGCACGGCATGGCCACATCCAAGGACGTGGACCGGAAGGTCGTGGAGGTCCTGACCGCGGCCGGACTGCCCAACGCCGCGGAGCGCGCCAAGCAGTACCCCCATGAATTCTCGGGAGGCATGCGCCAGCGTGCCCTGATTGCCATTGGCCTGGCCTGCCGTCCCCGGCTGCTGATTGCCGACGAGCCCACCAGCGCCCTGGACGTCACAGTCCAGCGGACCATCCTGGACCAGATCGATCGGATGACGGAGGAACTGGGTTCTTCCGTCCTGCTGATTACCCATGACCTGGGACTGGCAGCCGAGCGTGCCTCCGAACTGGTGGTTATGCACCGCGGCGAGGTAGTGGAAACGGGTCCCGCCCGCCAGCTCTTGGAGGACCCGCAGCACCCGTACACCCAGGCCCTGGTCCGTGCAGCCCCCAGTGTGGCAGCCGTGCGGCTGACCCCGGGTGCCTTCGCCGGACATACCGGTACCAAGAGCGGGGCGGCTGCCGCGACGTCGGCGGCCGGAGAACTGGCCGCCGCACCCGCCACGGAGACCGCACCGGACAACATCGTGGAATTCCGCGACCTGACCAAGGTATTCAAGATCCGCGGCCGCTCCGACGATTTCTATGCCGCCAAGAACGTCACCCTGGACATTCCGCGCGGCCGCACCGTAGCCATTGTGGGGGAGTCCGGTTCGGGCAAGACCACTACGGCGCGGATGCTCCTGAAACTGATCGAACCCACCAGCGGAACCATGACCTTCGACGGCATGGACGTTGCCACCCTCGACAAGGCCCAGCTGCGCGAATTCCGGCAGCGGGTGCAGCCGATCTTCCAGGACCCTTACTCCTCCCTGGATCCGATGTACACCATTGAACGGATCCTGGAAGAGCCGCTGAAAACCTACCGGCGCGGCGACAAGGCAGAGCGTCAGCGGCGCGTGCGGGAACTGATGGAGCAGGTGGCGCTGCCTCTTGAGATGCTGCACCGCTACCCTGCAGAACTCTCGGGCGGGCAGCGGCAGCGCGTGGCCATTGCGCGTGCGCTGGCCCTGAAGCCCGAGCTGATTGTCTGCGACGAGCCGGTCTCCGCACTGGACGTCCTGGTGCAGGCACAGATCCTCCAGCTGCTGGGGGACCTGCAGCGCGAGTTCGGCCTCAGCTACCTCTTCATTTCCCATGACCTGGCGGTTGTCCGGTTGATCTCCGACTATGTGTGCGTGATGAAGGACGGGGAGCTGGTGGAGGCCGCCACCTCCGAGGAGGTCTTCTCCAATCCCCGCCACCCCTACACGCGGAAACTCCTGGCCTCGATTCCCGGCAACGAGCTCAACATCGACGGCGAGCTGGCTTCCTGACCATGGCTGAAACGCCGGCGGGTTCCGCAGCGGACCTGGAAGCAGAACTGCGGCAGCTGCTCGCGGCCCGGAACCGGGAGGACATGGCCCCCACCATCGCGGCGCTGCTGGATGTCCTGGACCGCTATCCGGACAATGCCCGCGTCCTCTATGAAGTGGGCGGCGCCTATGACACGGCAGGTGAAGAGGCAACGGCTGCCGGATTCTACGAACAGGCGCTGGCATTGGGCCTCGAGGGCGACGTGCTGCGGCGCTGCTATCTGCAGTACGGCAGCACCCTGCGGCTGCTCGGGCGCCCGGAGGACTCGCTGGCGGTCTTTGCCCGCGCCCGGCAGAGCTTTCCCGGGTCAGTGTCGCTTGGGGTCTTCGAGGCCCTGACCCTGCATGCGGCGGGCAAGGCGAACGCGGCGCTCGCCGGTCTCCTAGTCCTGCTCGCGGAGAATGTTTCGTCGGAAGACCTGGAACGGTATCTTCCGGCGCTGCACGGCAATGCCGATTACCTCGCTTCGCTCGACGGCGGGGCCTGCCACCGCGCCTGAACCGTACGGGCAACGAAGCCGGACAACCAAGCCGGACAACCAAGCCGGCCAACCAAGAAGGGCCCTCCATTTGGAGGGCCCTTCTTCGTTGACGCAAGGCCTCGCCGTCCGCGCTGGCTACTTTCGCCGTGTCTTGGGATCCAGGGCCTCACGGAGGGACTCGCCCAGCAGGGTGAATCCAAGCGCGGTGATGGCAATGCAGATACCCGGGAGAAAGGCCAGCTGCGGTGCCACGGCCAGTTCGGCCTGCGCGTAGGTAAGCATCCGGCCCCACTCGGCGGTCTGCGGCAGGCCGCCGCCGAGGCCCAGGAAGGCCAGTGCGGCGGCGTCGATGACTGCTGTCGCCAGGGTGAGGGTGGCCTGCACGATCAGCGGACCCATGCTGTTGGGCAGCAGGTGGCTCATGGTGATTGTCCGCCGGCTTAGCCCCAGGGTCTGCGCAGACAGGATGTAGTCGGCGCTGCGCTGGGAAATCATTGACGAACGCAGGAGCCGGGCGAAGATAGGTACCTGCGAGACACCGATGGCAATCATGATTGCCAGGGAACTCTGGCCCAGGAGGGCGGCAATGCTCACGGCGAGCAGCAGGTTCGGTACGGAGAGCAGGATGTCGGCGAAGCGCATGATCACGCTGTCCACCCAGCCGCCCAGGCCGCCGGCGATCACGCCGAGCAGCACTCCGCCGGCCAGGCCCAGTGCCGTGGACACTACGCCGATGATCAGTGACGCCCGGGCGCCCCAGATCAGCTTGGAGAGGACATCGCCGCCGAAACGGTCCAGGCCCAGGGGGTAGCCGTCAATGTCTCCCGGTCCGGGGATGTTGGTGGGGGTGATCTCCGTACGGCCGGGGAGGTCGTCGCCGCCGAAGGGGGCAAGCAGCGGGGCGAGGATGGCCACCAATATGAACAGCCCCACGATGACGGCGCCGGCGACGGCGGCAGGGTTGCGGCGCAGGCGGCGGAAAGCGTCTTTCCACATCCCGCTTCCGGTGGCGGGCTTGGCGGTGGGAGCACCGTCGGGAAGGATGGACCCGCCGGCTGCGGGAGGCAGAGTAGTACTCACTGGACACGCACCCTTGGATCGATGAAGCCGTAGGACACGTCAACCAGCAGGTTGATCAGTGAGTACGCCACGGCAATGAAGACAATGAAGCCCTGCAGGACGGGATAGTCGAGGGCGAAGATCGCGTCCCTCAGGAACCTGCCGATACCGCTGAACGCGAAGACCGTCTCGGTCAGCACGGCACCGGAGATCAGCAGGCCGGTCTGCAGGCCGATGGTGGTGGTTACCGGGAGCATGGCGTTGCGCAGCACAAAACGGCCGCGGATGGTCTTCTCCATCAGTCCTTTGGCGCGGGCCGTGCGGACATAGTCGGCGCCCTGGACCTCCAGGACCGATGCCCTGGTAATGCGCACGATGATCGCCAGCGGAATGGTCCCGAGGGCGATGGCGGGAAGCACCAGGTGCATAACGGCGTCCCAGGATGCGTCCCATTCCCGGGTAAGCAGACCGTCCAAAACGTAGAAGTCGGTAACGTGCGTGGCATCGATGCGTGGATCCTGGCGTCCGTCGGTGGGGAACCAGCCCAGCTGGATGGCCAGCACCCACTTGAGGATGAAGGCCAGGAAGAACACCGGGACGGTAATGCCGATCAGGGACAGGACCACCGAGGAGTGGTCCCAGAAACGTCCGTAGTGGCGGGCGGCCAGATAACCCAGCGGGATGCCGATGCCGATCGCGAAGATAAGCGCCACGACCGCCAGCTCCACGGTGGCGGGAAAGCGGGTGGCGAATTCCTCGAGCACCGGGCGCCCGGTGACGATGGAGGTGCCGAAGTCGCCCTTTAGGAGCTTTCCGACATAGGTGAAGTACTGCTCGATCAGCGGTCGGTCAAAGCCGTAGGCCTTGTTGATGTTGGCGATGGCTTCGGGGGAGGCCTTGTCACCGAGCAGGGCGGTGGCCGGACCGCCGGGCAGGTTGCGGACCCACAGGAACAGCAGGATCGAAAGGCCGATCAGGGTGGGGATCAGCATAAGAAGGCGTTTGCCGATGACTCGTAGCACGAGTGTCCTTTCCCAGCCGTGGGGCTGGAGGATCTGGGGTGGAAAAGGCGAGGCGCGTAGGAGGCCGGGGACCCCGCGGGGTCCCCGGCCTCCGCTGAGGTGTTACTTGGAGAGCTTGATTTCGCTGAAGACTTCGTCGTTCACCGGGCTGGCCGGGTAGGACTCGACCCGCTCGGAGAAGGCGAGCGACGGCGCCGGGTGTGCCAGCGGGATGGCCGGCACGAACTGGGCAATGTCCTCATTGATCTGCTCGTAGAGCGGGGTCTGCTCCTCGAGGGTGGAGACCTGGCGTGCCTCTTCCAGCGCGCTGAAGATCTCCGGGTTGTTGAAGCCGAACTCGGGCTTCTCCTGGCCGAAGAACACGCCTACGAAGTTGTCCGTGTCGTTGTAGTCGCCGGTCCAGCCCAGCAGGTGCAGGCCGTGATCGGAGCCTGCCTGCACGCGGTCGAGGTAGTCCGGGGACCATTTGTCCGACTGCGGGGTGACCGTGATGCCGACTTCGGCCAGCTGTGCGCTCAGGTTGGTGAAGACCTGCTCAGGCGTGGGCATGTACGGCCGGGAGACGCCGGTGGGGTAGTTGAACTGCACGGTGAAACCGTCCGGGAAGCCGGCTTCGGCCAGCAGGGCCTTGGCCTTCGCCGGGTCGTATTCGTACGTGGTGACGTCTTCGTTGTAGCCGTTGACGACGTCGGGGATGAACTGGGTGGCCACCTTGGTGCCCTCGGGCAGGGTCTGGCTAACCAGTGCTTCCTTGTCGATGGCGTGCGCAATGGCCTGGCGGACCTTGGGGTCGGCCAGCTCGGGCACCTGCTGGTTGATGCCCAGGTACAGGATGGTGAACGGATCGCGCGGGATCACCTTGAAGCCGGCGTCGGCCAGTGCCTCGGTGTCGGCGGGGGCCACGAGGTCGTAGCCGTCAATGTCGCCGGACTCCAGCGACTGGCGGCGGGCCTGCGGATCGTCGATGACGCGGAAGATGATGTCGGTGACCTGGGCGTCGTCGCCGCCCCAGTAATCCTCGTTGAGGGACAGGGTCAGCTGGTTGCCCACGTCCCAGCCGTCGAACTTGTAGGGACCGGTGCCGGTGGGGTGTTCCTTGGCGTATTCGGTCAGCTCGGGGGCTTCGGCGGTGCCCGATGAGTTGTTGGCACCGAATTCCTCCAGGGCGGCCGGGCTCTGCATGCTGAAGGCCGGCAGCGAGAGTGCGGCAACAAAGCCGGCGAAGGGCTTGTTCAGCGTAATCACGGCTTCGGCGTCCGAGGACGCTTCGCAGGACTTGTAGGTTGCCTCTTCGGGTGTATCCGAGAAGCCCTTGAAAAGCATGCCGTAGTAGTAGGCCTGGCTTTCGGCCTGCTGGATGCCGGTGAAGTTGTACCAGCGGTCAAAGTTGGCGCAGACCGCTTCGGCATTGAAATCGGTGCCGTCGTGGAACTTGACGCCCTCTTCGAGGTCGAACGTGTAGGTCATGCCGTCTGCCGAAGCCTCCCATGACTTCGCCAGCAGCGGGGCCGGGTCCGCGGTGCCGGGTTCGACGCCGACCAGGCCTTCGAAGATCTGGCGGCTGACGCGGAAGGATTCGCCGTCGGACGCGAAGGCGGGGTCCAGGGATTTGGGATCGGATGAAGCGGCGAAAACGAAGGTGCCGTCCACGTCACTGGAGCCGCCGTCGGCCCCTTCCTCGCGGTTGCTTTGGGCACAGCCCGAAAGCACAAGCGCGCTCAGGGCGAGGCCGGCGGTAAGGGCGGACGCGCGCTTTTTCGCGGACCGGCCTTTCCGGACACTGTCTGCTGAAAACATGTTTTGGGTACTCCTCAAGGGCGGATGAACGCGATGCGAGTGCTGCCTGCGGCCGGAAAACCAGCCCGGATGCGTCCGTTGGACGCACACGTATGGACAGAGCCTAATGCGGAAGTGTTTCTGTTACGTGACATTCGTCACCCTCGGCGTGGTTACGATTCGGCAACGCCGGGCCGGAGGCGATGGGCCCGGGCACGAAAAAAGCCCCGGTCCGAAGACCGGGGCTTTGATATCTGGTGCGCGAGGAGGGACTTGAACCCACACGTCCGAAGACACTGGAACCTAAATCCAGCGCGTCTACCAATTCCGCCACTCGCGCCGATTTCCCCTGCCTGCTGTATTGCGCAGCCGGGAAACCGGTTTTAGTCTACCCGAGGTTAGTCGAGCCCCAGGTCACGCCGGAGCTTGGCAACATGCCCGGTCGCCTTCACGTTGTACTGGGCGAGGGCAACCTTGCCTTCGGGGTTCACCACAACGGTGGACCTGATCAGCCCTTCGTAGGTGCGGCCGTAGTTCTTCTTCTCGCCCCATGCTCCGTAGGCTTCGGCCACGGCGTGGTCGGCGTCGGAGAGCAGCGGGAAGTTCAGGTTTTCGGATGCCGCGAACTTCTCCAGCTTCTCCACCGGGTCGGGGGAGACACCAAGAACGGTGTAGCCGGCGCCTTTGAGGCTGTTCAGGTTATCGCGGAAGTCGCAGGCCTCCTTCGTGCAGCCGGGCGTGGCCGCGGCCGGATAGAAGTAGACGATGGTGCTGCTGCCATGAAGGTCCGCCAATGACACGGTTGTCCCATCGGCGGCGGGAAGCGCGAATTCGGGTGCGGTTTCATCCGGGCTCAGACGGGGCATTAGGTCTCTCCTTGGTGTCGATTTCGCCGTTGGTGCGTTAAAACGCGACATTTCCAACGTGCGGTGGCTATCCTAGACTGTGGATCGGGCCGTACTCAGCAAACTGACTGTTCGCGGACGGATCCGTCGCCGAGAGGAAGAGTTTTATTTTATGCCGGATATGGAGCGCTGGCCCACCGGGCGCCTGTTGTCTACTGCTGCCCGCCTTGTAGAGCATGCCTGGAATGAGCGGTTGGTCAGCATTGGACTGACCCACGCAGGTGTCATCGCGTTGGGAGTTCTTGACACCCAGGGGCCCATGACGCAGGCACGCCTGGCGCAGCTGGTGCGTGTTCAGGCCCAGACGATGGGCAAGACCCTCGCCCGCCTGGAGACCCACGGACACGTGAGCCGTGTGCGCAATGACCTCGACAAGCGCAGCCACATGGTGACTATCACCGAGCAGGGCAAGGAAGCACTCCTCGAAGCACAGAACATTGAGCGCACGCTCCTCGACGGCGGCGAACTGCTGTCCGAGGCACTGCGCAGCCAGCTGCGGAAGGTCATCAGCGAGTTGGGAAGCCCGCGGTGGCAGGTCGCCGTCGACGTCCCCGGACTTCCGGTCCCGCCCGAAAGCGGTTTGGTGATCCTGCCGGAAAGTGCGGAATCCACGGAGGCTGCGGAAGCCCCGGCGGACAGCCGCTGACCGCAGGAGCGGCACCGAAAAACCTCAGAAGAGGCACATCCACTGGATGTGCCTCTTCTTTCGTCTGGCCGCTAGCCTCAATGGTAAGCACACTGACGAAGGGATGGCCGTGGAGCATAAGGTCAACGAAAAATACATCAACTTCGCGAGCGTCATTGATGACGTCACCCTGGAGCAGAACGCCAAGACGTCCCGGATGCCGTTCATCTATCCGCACCTGGCTTCCATGCCCGACGCGCATCTGGGGAAGGGCGCAGCTGTCGGATCCGTGATCCCCACGCTGGGGGCAATCATCCCTGCGGCGGTGGGCGTCGACATCGGCTGCGGGATGATCGCCGTCCGCACCCGGCTCTTCGCCCCGGACATTGCCGGGCTGAACCGTCGGGTTCTCCGCGAAGCGATAGAACATGCCATTCCGCTTTCGGCCGGCAACAACAACCGCAGCCTCACGGATTCGGCGCGTCTCCGGGTCGAGGAACTGGCCGACGACGCCGCTGCCGCCGGCTTTGACCCCGCGTCCTACCTCAAAGGCTGGCGGCTCCAGCTGGGCACCCTGGGCTCGGGGAACCACTTCATCGAAGTGTCCCTGGATGAAGAGGACGCCGTCTGGCTGTTCCTGCATTCGGGCTCGCGCGGCGTCGGGAACAAGATCGCGCAGCAGCACATCCGGGCGGCACAGAACTACTGCGGCAGGCGCTCCATCGACCTGCCGGACCGGGACCTGGCGTACCTGGAGGAGGGGACCGAGGAGTTCGACCGGTACATTGCCGAACTGATGTGGGCCCAGAAGTTCGCCCTGCTCAACCGCGAGGAAATGATGGACCGGGTCGTCGGATGCTTCAGTGCATGGACGGGGGAGGCCGTGCAGGAGCGGGAGCGGATCAACTGCCACCACAACTACACCGAGGTTGAGCACCACTACGGCAGGGACGTCTGGCTCTCGCGGAAGGGCGCCATCGACGCTTCGCCGGGACGTCCGGGGCTGATCCCGGGATCCATGGGCACGGCGTCGTACGTGGTGGAAGGCAAGGGCTACGCGCCGTCGCTGAACTCCGCACCGCACGGCGCCGGCCGGGAGTATTCCCGGACCAAAGCGCGCAGGACCTTCAGCCAGGAGCAGCTGCGGAAGGCAATGAAGGGGATCGAGTTCCGCGACACCCCCGCTTTCATTGACGAGATCCCGGCGGCGTACAAGGACATCGACGCCGTGATGGCGGACGCGAAGGATCTGGTCACGGTGAAGCACGTGCTGCGGCAGATCGTGAACGTCAAGGGAAACTAACCCCCGAATCCAGTGCAACGGGCCCGCAACGGTAGGGTATGGACCCATGACCAGACCCGTAGAACTGCTTGCCGCCTATGACCGCCAGTTGCGCACCGATGCGGAAACTCCCAGCGCAGTCACCGTCGAGCGGCTGGGGCCCCTGCGCCTGGTGACGTTCGACGGCGGTCGGGGCTTCATCACCTACGCCGACCTGGACGGGGCGGATGCCGCGACCATTGCCGACTGGGTGGCCGGTGCCCTCGCGTACTACCGGAGCGACCCGCAGATCCGGAAGGTGGAGTGGAAGACCCGGGGCCATGACCGGGCACCCGGACTCCACGAGGCGCTGCTGCGCAACGGGTTCGAACCGGAGGAACCCGAATCCATCATGATCGGGCGCGCGGCGGACCTGGCGGTGGATGTCCCGGTTCCCGAAGGGGTTGCCCTCCGCCGCGTCACGGAAGAGAAAGATATCCGCGCCATGAGTGCCATGGCGGACGGTGTATTCGGGGATCCGGTTTCCATAGCGACGGCGGACTCCCTCCTGCGCCGGTTGTCCCGCGGCGACGGGATGGAACTCTGGGTGGCGGAAAGCGGCGGCACGATCGTCAGTGCCGGCCGCCTGGAACGGGTTGCCGGCACGGAGTTCGCAGGCATCTGGGGCGGTGCAACGGTGGCACCCTGGCGCGGCCGGGGTATCTACCGCGCACTCACCGCAGCCCGTGCCCGGTCCGCGCTGGCAGCGGGCAAGACCCTGATCCACAGCGATTCCACCGAGTACTCCCGCCCGATCCTGGAACGCTCCGGCTTCCTGAAGGTGTCCTCCACGACGCCGTATCTCTGGCGTGCGGAGGCCTAGCTGCAGGAGCCGGAGCGCTGCTTCCCGACGGCAAAACGAAAAAACCCCGCCTGCCAGGCGCAATGCCTGGTCAGACGGGGTTTTCGCTGGTGCACCCCCCGGGACTTGAACCCGGAACCCATTGATTAAGAGTCAATTGCTCTGCCAATTGAGCTAGAGGTGCGCACTTTGTTGGAAGGAAGACCGTCGCCGTGAGGCGCGGTTCGTTCTCCGCAACGACATGAAACATTACCACGTGCCGGCAGGCTCCACGAAATCCGGCCTGCATGCCCCGGCGTCGTTGCCCCGGAGGCAGGCATTTGTGGTGCGTCCATGCCCGCCCCGGGCAGCAAAAAACCCCGCCCGGCCAGGCGAAGAGCCTGATCGGACGGGGTAGTTGGTGCACCCCCCGGGACTTGAACCCGGAACCCATTGATTAAGAGTCAATTGCTCTGCCAATTGAGCTAGAGGTGCGTATTCGAGGTGATGGAAACCAGCGGATTTTTTCCGTGGTCGGCATCAGCAACGACATGAAACACTACCAGCAGTTCCGCCGGAGAGCGAAATTCCGGCGGTTTTTGTGTCCCGTCTCACGTTGCATTCCGTTCCGGTGTCCCGCCTGGATGGGGGAGGACCACCAATTCGCCCGGATTCCCTTCCCAGTCCCCGCTGCTGTCCACCACCCAGGTCCGGGCGGGCAGGTTCGACGCCGGGTCCCCGGTGGTCACTGTCGTAACGGCGTCTCCGGGCACCGGGGTAACCGGAAGGTCAGGGCCTGGCACGCCGGAAGTGTCGATCCGCACAGCGGCCCGCACGACACCGTGCGTCAGCATCCGCTCCGCCGTACGGACTGCCCAGACAGCCGCGACGGACCCAACCCCAAGGGCTGTAAAGAGAAAGGATTTCCGGGCCACGGCGGCCTCCTTCGATCGGCGGAAGGCACGTTTTTCACGTTACGGCCGGCACCTGCCGCTGTCCAGCCAAGGACCCGGTTACGCTGGCTGGCATGGCCGATACTGAATCCCGCGATGTCCCGGTACGCACCCTGACCGTGCCCACGCCCGAACTCCTGGAAGCCCTGCAGCCCCTGCCCGACGGCATCAAGGCAGCCGTCTGGGACCTGGCCGGTGAGCCCGAGGGCGTGGCGTATCCGGACATCGATGCAGTGGTGCTTCCCTACGCGAACGGATCCGACTACGGAGATGCGCTGGAGCGGGTGCCGAACCTGCTGCTCCTGCAGGCACAGTCGACGGGCTACGACGGACTGCCCGAGCTGGTCAGCGAGGGGACAGGCATTGCCAGCGCCGCCGGCGTCCATGCTGCCGCCACCGCCGAGATGGCCCTTGCCTTGATCCTGTCCGCGCAGCGGGGGATCGACCACGCGCTGAGCGCCCAGCATGAGGGCCGGTGGGAATCGGTCCGGTATCCGGGGCTGGCGGACCGCCGTGTGCTCCTTGTGGGAGTCGGCGGAATCGGCCGGGAGATTGCCGCACGGCTGCATCCGTTCGACGTCGAGCTGACCCGGGTGGGCAGCACGGCCCGGACAGATGAGGACGGTGCGGTGCACGGAACGGACGAGCTTGCGGACCTGGCGGCCAGGGCCGAGATCCTGGTGGTCATTACACCGCTGAACGCGCAGACCCGCCACCTCATCGACGCCCGCGTACTCGCTGCCCTGCCGGACGGAGCGCTGGTGGTCAATGTTGCCCGCGGTGCCGTGGTGGACAGCGAAGCCCTCACCAAGGAGGTGGTGTCCGGACGGCTGCGCGCGGCTCTCGACGTCTTCGACCCGGAACCGCTGCCGGCGGAGCATCCGCTGCGGCAGGCACCGGGGGCGATCATCACCCCGCACTGGGGCGGAAACACTGCAGCCTTCGAGCCCCGGATCAAAGCCCTGCTGCGCGAACAGGTGCAGCGGCTGGCAGCAGGAAAAGAACCGCTGAACCTCGTCCGCCCCGGGCCGTGGGGGTAGGCGAACCGCCGGCGCCCTAGGCCAGTTCCAGGTAGGAATCCACGAAGGAACGGAAATCTTCCCAGTCGGCGGACTGCTCCAGCAACCGCTCACCCGCTGAAGCCGTGGCCGGCAGGGTGGCCTGCGCTTCCACGGCAAACTGGAAGACGCGGCCGGTGCTCGTGCCCACCTCGTACGCGTCCGTGTCCAGCTCGTCGGTGTGGCTCAGGTTGGTGGTGTTCACCGAAGTGGGTACTTCCAGCCCGGCGAGGGTATCGACGTCGAACGGAGCAAACACAACCTCGGCCGGACGCCACCGGTAGCCCAGCACATAAAAACCGGTTTCACCGTCGAGGCCCGGCGTGGCCAGCACCAGGTTGTAGTCACCGTAATTGGGAATCTGGGATTCGAAGACGCGGCGCAGCACCCGCTTCAGCTGGTTGCTGGCGGGGTTTCCCAGGTCTGCAGGGTCCGTGTCCGCAGTGTGTACGCCCGGATCCGTGGATCCTGTATCCGATGTCATACCCCCAGTCTATGAACACCGTCCCCCTATTCGGGAAGCCCGTACCGTCCCTGCCTCTGATCTTCATCTGCTGTTCACAGGCCGTAACAACAGTTGCCAATGTCCGTCACAGAGACCACCCCGGCGGGCTTAAGTCCTACGATCTACCCATGAGCGTGGACAACACACCGGACATCAAACCCCGCAGCCGAGTCGTTACGGACGGCATACACGCCGCCCCTGCCCGAGGTATGTTCCGTGCCGTAGGCATGGGCGACGACGACTTCGCCAAGCCGCAGATCGGCGTCGCCAGTTCCTGGAACGAGATCACTCCCTGCAACCTATCCCTGAACCGCCTTGCCACGGGTGCCAAAGAAGGCATCCACGCAGGCGGCGGCTTCCCCATGCAGTTCGGCACCATTTCCGTCTCGGACGGTATTTCCATGGGCCACGAGGGCATGCACTTTTCCCTGGTTTCCCGCGAAGTCATAGCGGACTCGGTCGAAACGGTGATGATGGCCGAGCGCCTGGACGGCTCCGTGCTGCTTGCCGGCTGCGACAAGTCCCTGCCCGGCATGCTGATGGCGGCAGCGCGCCTGGACCTCTCCAGCGTCTTCCTCTATGCCGGCTCGATCATGCCCGGCTTCGCCAAGATGGAGGATGGCAGCGAACGGGAAGTCACCCTGATCGACGCCTTCGAAGCCGTGGGTGCCTGCGCCGCCGGCAAAATGAGCCTGAAGGACCTCGACTCGATTGAACGGGCCATCTGCCCGGGTGAAGGTGCCTGCGGCGGGATGTACACCGCCAACACGATGGCCTGCATCGGCGAGGCCCTGGGCATGTCCCTGCCCGGTTCGGCCGCGCCGCCCTCCGCGGACCGGCGCCGCGACGAGTTCGCCCGCAAATCCGGCGAGGCAGTGGTCAACCTGCTGCGCAAGGGCATCACCGCCCGCGACATCATGACCAAGAAGGCCTTCGAGAACGCCATCGCCGTCACCATGGCCTTCGGCGGCTCCACGAACGCCGTGCTGCACCTGCTGGCAATCGCCCGTGAGGCCGAAGTGGACCTCACCCTCGAGGATTTCAACCGCATCGGCGACACCATCCCGCACCTCGGCGACCTGAAGCCGTTCGGCCGGTACGTAATGTTCGACGTCGACAAGATCGGCGGCGTGCCCGTGATCATGAAGGCACTGCTCGACGCCGGCCTGATCCACGGCGACTGCCTCACCGTCACCGGCAAGACCGTCGCGGAGAACCTCGCGGCCATCAACCCGCCGGATCCGGACGGGAAGGTCCTGCGTGCCATGGACAACCCCATCCACAAGACCGGCGGCATCACCGTCCTGAAGGGGTCCATGGCTCCGGAAGGCGCAGTGGTCAAGAGCGCAGGGTTCGACGCCGACGTATTCGAAGGCACCGCACGCGTCTTCGAACGGGAACAGGGCGCCCTGGATGCACTGGACGCCGGAGAAATCCATGCCGGCGACGTCGTGGTCATCCGCTACGAGGGCCCCAAGGGTGGACCGGGCATGCGGGAAATGCTCGCCATTACCGGCGCCATCAAGGGTGCAGGCCTGGGCAAGGATGTCCTGCTGCTGACCGACGGCCGCTTCTCCGGCGGCACCACGGGCCTGTGCATCGGCCACGTTGCACCCGAAGCGGTCGACGGCGGTCCCATCGCCTTCGTGAAGGACGGCGACCGGATCCGGGTGGACATTGCCGCCCGCAGCTTTGACCTGCTGGTGGACCCGGACGAGCTCGAAGCCCGCAAGGTCGGCTGGCAGCCGCTGCCGCACAAGTTCACCAAGGGTGTGCTGGCCAAGTACGCCAAGATGGTGAACTCCGCGTCCACGGGTGCTTACTGCGGTTGAAACCCGGCCCCAGGCGTAAGGCGCTGGAGCGCCTTACGCCTGGGGCCCCTCAGGCCTTTGCTGCCTTATTAAGCCCTCCCGCCTGGGGCGGGCAGGTTCCAGAAGACGAGACTTTACGTCCACATAATGAGACGGACGTCTCATAAGATTGACACCCCCGTAGGGGAACGCAAGACTGAACGGTATGCAGATCGTACCCGTCGTCCTTATCAAGCGCGTGGCGTAACAGCCCGACTTGTCTAAGACGTCACGCGCGAACCCCTACGGAGCCAACAGGCACGAGGGGTTTTTTTATTGGCATCGTCAGTTTTGGCTTCGCTGAACACAGAAGCCGTACCGGGCACAACCCGGGACGGCCGTCGCATGACCGCATTGACCATGGATTAGCATCCGCAAAGGAAGTTCCGATGAGTAAGGGATCGCCAATCAGCCCTTCGCTGATGGCCTCGAAGGCAAATGCCGCTGCACGCGCCGCGGCAGCCAAGACCAAAGACGTAGCCGCTTCCGTGTCTGCGCATCCGGAAGCCGCGGATGAGCGCATCCAGGGGCCCAACAACACTGTTCCGCCCACCGAGATGACCGGCTCGCAGGCCATCGTCCGTTCGCTCGAGGAACTCGGCGTCGACGAAGTCTTCGGACTGCCCGGCGGCGCCATCCTGCCCACCTATGACCCGCTCATGGATTCCACCAAGATCCGGCACATCCTGGTCCGGCACGAGCAGGGTGCAGGCCACGCGGCCGAGGGCTACGCCATGGTGACCGGGCGGGCCGGCGTCTGCATCGTGACGTCCGGACCCGGGGCCACCAACCTCGTCACCGCCATTGCCGACGCCCATATGGACTCCGTGCCGATGGTCGCCATCACCGGCCAGGTTTCCAGCGCATTCATCGGCTCCGACGCCTTCCAGGAAGCCGACATCGTGGGTATCACGATGCCCATCACCAAGCACTCCTACCTGGTGACGGATGCCGCCGACATTCCCCGCGTGCTGGCCGAGGCCTTCCACATTGCGACGTCGGGCCGTCCCGGTCCGGTCCTCGTCGACATTGCCAAGGACGCGCAGCAGGCGAAGACCACTTTCTCTTGGCCGCCGAAGATCGATCTGCAGGGCTACCGCACCGTGGTCCGCGGACATTCCAAGCAGGTGCGCGAGGCTGCCCGCCTGATTGCCGCCTCGCAGCGGCCCGTCTTCTACGTGGGCGGCGGTGTGCTCAAGGCCAACGCCTCGGCGGAGCTGCTCGAACTGGCCGAACTGGTGGGCGCTCCGGTGGTCACCACGTTGATGGCCCGCGGCGTTTTCCCCGACTCGCACGAACTGCACGTCGGGATGCCCGGGATGCACGGTGCGGTTTCGGCCGTGACCGCCCTGCAGCAGTCGGACCTGCTGATCACCCTCGGCGCCCGCTTCGATGACCGGGTCACCGGGGTGCTGAGCTCCTTCGCACCCGGCGCCAAGGTCATCCACGCGGACATCGACCCGGCAGAGATCTCCAAGAACCGTCCGGCGGATGTGCCGATTGTCGGCTCGGTGAAGGAAATCATCCCCGAGCTGGCCGACGCCGTGCGCGGACAGTTCGAAACCGCGAAACCCGACATTTCGGCCTGGTGGGCCGTGCTGAACCGGCTGCGCGAAACCTACCCGATCGGTTACGCCACACCCGAAGACGGACTGATTGCCCCGCAGAAGGTCATCGAACGCATCGGTGCGATGACCGGCCCAGAAGGCGTCTATGTCGCCGGCGTGGGCCAGCACCAGATGTGGTCCGCACAGTTCATCAAGTACGAGCGCCCCCGGGCATGGCTGAACTCCGGCGGCCTGGGCACCATGGGCTATTCGGTGCCCGCGGCCATGGGCGCGAAGGTGGGCGCACCGGACCGGGTGGTCTGGGCCATCGACGGCGACGGCTGCTTCCAGATGACCAACCAGGAACTGGCCACCTGCCTGATCAACAACATCCCGATCAAGGTCGCCATCATCAACAACTCCTCGCTGGGCATGGTCCGGCAGTGGCAGACCCTCTTCTACGAGTCCCGCTACTCCAACACGGACCTCAACACCGGGCACGACACCGTGCGGGTCCCGGACTTCGTCAAGCTGGCGGAGGCATACGGCTGCGTGGGCCTGCGCTGCGAACGCGACGAGGATATCGACGCGACCATCGCCCAGGCGCTGGAGATCAATGACCGCCCTGTAGTGATCGACTTCGTGGTCAGCCGCGACTCCATGGTGTGGCCGATGGTTCCCACCGGTGTCAGCAATGACCTGATCCAGATTGCCCGCAACATGACTCCCACCTGGGAAGAGGAGGACTAGGAGATGGCCCGCCACACCCTTTCCGTGCTGGTAGAAGATGTTCCCGGCGTGCTGACCCGGGTCGCCTCGCTGTTTGCCCGCCGGGCATTCAACATCAATTCGCTCGCTGTAGGCCCCTCGGAGGTGCCGGGCATGTCCCGCATCACCGTGGTGGTCGACGCCGAGGGTGACCTGCTCGAGCAGGTCACCAAACAGCTGAACAAGCTCATCAATGTCATCAAGATTGTCGAGCTGGTTCCAGATTCTTCCGTGCAGCGGGACCACATCCTGGTCAAGGTCCGCGCGGATGCCGCAACCCGGCTGCAGGTAACCCAGGCAGCCGAGCTGTTCCGCGCCTCGATAGTGGATGTCTCCACCGACTCGCTCATCGTCGAAGCAACAGGCACCGCCGACAAACTCAACGCACTGCTCTCGGTGCTTGAGCCCTTCGGCATCCGCGAAATAGTCCAATCCGGAACCCTGGCCGTAGCCCGCGGTTCAAAATCCATGAGCGACCGCGCGCTGCGCAGCGCCTGAGTTCCACCACAGACCCTTGTCCTTAGACACCAGTAGACACCAGTAGGAGATAACCAAAGTGACTGACATGTATTACGACGACGACGCAGACCTGTCGATCATCCAGGGCCGTACGGTCGCCGTCATCGGCTACGGAAGCCAGGGCCACGCCCATGCCCTCAGCCTGCGCGACTCCGGCGTGGACGTCCGCGTGGGCCTCAAGGAAGGTTCCGCCTCGCGTGCCAAGGCAGAGGCCGAGGGCCTGCGGGTGCTGAACGTGGCGGACGCCGTCGCCGAAGCGGACCTGATCATGGTGCTTACCCCTGACCAGGTGCAGCGTTTCGTCTACGCCGAGGACATCGCCCCGAACCTGCAGGCCGGCGACGCCCTGTTCTTCGGGCACGGCTTCAACATCCGCTACGGCTACATCCAGCCGCCGGCCGACGTCGACGTCGCGCTCGTGGCACCCAAGGGCCCGGGCCACATTGTGCGCCGCGAATTCGAAGCCGGCCGCGGCGTCCCGGACCTGATCGCCGTGGAACAGAACCCCTCCGGAACCGCCAAGGAACTGGCCCTGTCCTACGCCAAGGCCATTGGCGGCACCCGCGCCGGCGTCATCGAAACCACCTTCACCGAAGAAACCGAAACGGACCTCTTCGGCGAGCAGGCGGTCCTCTGCGGCGGCGCGTCTCAGCTGATCCAGTACGGCTTCGAAACGCTGACCGAAGCCGGCTACCAGCCGGAGGTCGCCTACTTCGAGGTACTGCACGAACTGAAGCTGATCGTGGACCTGATGGTCGAAGGCGGCATCGCCAAGCAGCGCTGGAGCGTCTCGGACACCGCCGAATACGGCGACTACGTCTCCGGCCCGCGCGTCATCGACGAGCACGTGAAGGAGAACATGAAGGCCGTCCTGGCCGACATCCAGAACGGTGCCTTCGCCAAGCGCTTCATCGATGACCAGGACGCCGGTGCCCCCGAGTTCAAGGCACTGCGTAAGAAGGGTGAAGATCACCCCATCGAATCCACCGGCCGTGAACTGCGCAAGCTCTTCTCCTGGATCAAGAATGACGACGACTACACCGAGGGTTCGGTAGCCCGCTAGCCGGACCGTAATCTCCGGCGCCGATTCGTCCTGCGCCCGCACCTGCGCGATAAGCTCGAAAAGCAAGCCGAATCGGCAAGGAGGCCGGACCCCACGGGTCCGGCCTCCTGCACGAAATGCCCCATCACATCTTCCAATGCAAAGAAATCTTCAAAGAAATCTTCCAAGTGTAAAGAGGTCATCGGTGTCTGCCACCAAACCAGTCGTACTCCTTGCGGAGGAACTCTCGCCCGCCACCGTCGAGGCCCTCGGCCCCGACTTCGACATCCGCACCACCGACGGCGCCGACCGCTCCCAGCTCCTGGCCG
Organism: Arthrobacter sp. zg-Y1110; assembly: GCF_025244865.1. NCBI lineage: Bacteria > Bacillati > Actinomycetota > Actinomycetes > Micrococcales > Micrococcaceae > Arthrobacter > Arthrobacter sp. zg-Y1110. The sequence continues at coordinate 2,333,391 of NZ_CP104272.1, read as the reverse complement.
CGATTGCCGACGTCGACGCCATCCTCGTGCGGTCCGCCACGCAGGTGGATGCCGAAGCGATCGCTGCCGCCAGGAACCTCAAGGTTATTGCCCGGGCCGGCGTGGGCCTGGACAACGTGGATATCAAGGCCGCCACCCAGGCCGGCGTGATGGTGGTCAACGCGCCGACGTCGAACATCATCTCCGCGGCGGAACTGACGGTGGGGCACATCGTGTCCCTGGCCCGGAACATTCCGCAGGCCAGCGCCGCCCTGAAGAACGGCGAATGGAAGCGCTCCAAGTACAGCGGCACCGAACTGTTCGAAAAGAAGATCGGCATCATCGGCCTGGGCCGCATCGGCGCCCTGGTGGCCGCACGCATGCAGGGCTTCGGCACCGAGATCCTCGCCTATGACCCGTACGTCACCTCCGCCCGCGCCGCCCAGCTGAATGTCCGGCTGGTGTCCCTGGATGAGCTGCTCGCCGAGTCGGACTTCGTCACCATCCACATGCCCAAGACCCCGGAAACCCTGGGCATGCTCGGCGCCGAGGCGTTCGAGAAGATGAAGGACACCGCCTACGTGGTGAACGTGGCCCGCGGCGGCCTCGTGGACGAAGCGGCCCTGTTCGAGGCACTGCAGGCAGGAAAGATCGCCGGCGCCGGCGTGGACGTGTTCGTCAAGGAACCCAGCACCGACCTGCCCTTCTTCGCCCTGGACAACGTGGTGGTCACCCCGCATCTGGGTGCCTCCACCGCCGAAGCCCAGGAAAAGGCCGGCATCTCGGTGGCGAAGTCCGTCCGCCTGGCCCTGGCCGGGGAATTGGTGCCCGACGCCGTGAATGTTGCCGGCGGCGTCATTGCCGAGGACGTTCGGCCCGGCATCCCGCTCATCGAAAAGCTGGGCCGGATCTTCACTGCTCTGGCCTCCGACTCCGTGACCGCCATCGACATCGAAGTAGCCGGAGAAATTGCCGCCCTTGATGTGAAGGCACTGGAGCTGGCGGCGCTGAAGGGGATCTTCACGGACATCGTGTCCGAGCAGGTCTCCTACGTGAATGCTCCGGTCCTCGCCGAACAGCGCGGCATCGAGGTCCGGCTGCTGACCACCCCGGACGTGGATGACTACCGCAACCTGCTGACCATCCGCGGCGCCCTGTCCGACGGGACCCGGCTTGAGGTCTCCGGAACCCTTACGGGTCCGAAGCAGATCCAGAAGCTCGTGGGCGTGAACGGCTACGACCTGGAAATCCCCATCAGCGAGCACCTCATTGTGCTGATCTACCAGGACCGTCCCGGCGTCATCGGCGCCTTGGGCCGGGTCCTGGGCGAAAAGGAGATCAACATTGCCGGCATGCAGGTGGCCCGCAACTCGGAGGGCGGCCAGGCCCTGTCCCTGCTGACCGTGGATTCCTCGGTGCCGCAGGACGTGCTGGAGGCACTGAAGCTCGAAATCGGTGCCACCGTGGCCCGCGAGGTGGACCTGCAGGACTAGCAGCACAGCCACTGTCCGGAGGGCAGCGCAGCACACCGGAAGGCCGGTCCCGAAGGGGCCGGCCTTCTCGCTACGCTGGGGCCATGTCACAGTCCCCGGCGGAGCAGGCCAGGCCGCCGCACGAGCGGCCCTGGACGGCGGGCGCCCTGCTGCTGGCGGCGTGTATCGGGCCGAGCGAGTCCTCCTGCCGCAGGGGGACTCCTGGTTGCCTTACCGCAGCATCGTGGGAACGGCGTGCACCATCAGCCTTTTTTACACCGTCGTCCTTCCGGGCCTCGCCCGCCGGACAGGACCGAAGCGACAAGTCCCGCTAAAACAGGGTAATTTTCTTATGTGACTTCTTCCGATTCCAAGACCCCGTTCTACATCACCACGGCCATCTCCTACCCGAACGGCGAACCCCACATCGGGCACGCCTACGAGCACATCGCCACGGACGCCATGGCCCGCTTCAAGCGCCTCGACGGCTACGACGTGTTCTTTATGACGGGCACGGACGAGCACGGCCTGAAGATGCAGCAGTCCGCGGACAAGGAAGGCGTTACCGCCAAGGAACTCGCGGACCGCAACTCCGCCGCCTTTAAGCAGATGGAAGCCGACATGGGCACCTCCTACGACCGGTTCATCCGCACCACCGACGCCGACCACTACGCCGCTGCGCAGGCCATCTGGAAGCGGATGGAGGAGAACGGCGACATCTACCTCTCCAAGTACTCCGGCTGGTACTCCGTACGGGATGAGGCGTACTACACCGAGGACGAGACCGAGGTCCGCGACGACGGCGTCCGTTACTCCAAGGAAACCGACACCGAGGTGACCTGGACGGAAGAGGAAAGCTACTTCTTCCGCCTCTCCGCCTACCAGGACCGGCTGCTGGCCCTGTACGAGTCCCAGCCGGACTTCGCAGCCCCGCGCTCGCGGTTCAACGAGGTCATCAGCTTCGTCAAGGGCGGCCTGGAGGACCTCTCCATTTCCCGGACCACCTTCGACTGGGGTGTTCCCGTGCCGGGCAACCCGGACCACGTGATGTACGTGTGGGTGGATGCCTTGACCAACTACCTCACCGGCGTCGGCTTCCCGGATACCGAAAGCGAAGCGTTCAAGAAGTACTGGCCGGCCGATGTGCACGTGATCGGCAAGGACATCTCCCGCTTCCACGCCATCTTCTGGCCGGCGTTCCTGATGTCCGCCAAGCTGGAGCTGCCTCGGCGGATCATGATCCACGGCTTCCTGCACAACAAGGGCGTTAAGATGTCCAAGTCCCTGGGCAACGTGGTGGCTCCGAAGGCCTGGGCCGAGCAGTACGGCCTGGACTCGGTGCGGTTCTTCCTGCTGCGCGAGGTGCCCTTCGGCGCGGACGGCTCCTACAACCACGACGCCGTCGTCGGGCGGATGAATTCCGACCTCGCCAACAACCTGGGCAACCTCGCCCAGCGCTCACTGTCCATGGTGGCCAAGAACTGCGGCGCAGCGGTGCCGCAGCCCGGAGCGTTCACCCCTGAGGACACTGCGCTGCTGGAAGCGGCCGGAAACCTGCTGCAGATCTCCCGCGAGGCCTACGAGGTCCAGGATTTCCACGGCGCACTGGAAGCCACCTGGAAGGTCCTCGGCGACACCAACGCCTACTTCGCCGATCAGGCACCGTGGGTGCTGCGGAAGACCGACGTCGAGCGCATGAACACCGTGCTCTACGTGACCCTCGAGGTGCTGCGCATGGTGGCCATCCTGATCCAGCCGGTGATGCCGGAAAGTGCGGCTAAGCTGCTCACCGTCCTGGGCCAGCCCGACGGGGACGCCCGCCAGTTCACGGCCATCGGCACTCCGCTGGTGCCGGGCACCGGACTGCCGGCTCCGACCCCCATCTTCCCGAAGTACGAGGAACCGGCCGAACAGGCCTAAGACATAAAAACACCCCCGGCAGGTTGCCGGGGGTGTTTTTGTCCTACTGGGCAGGTCAAGCAGGTTAGGCGGATTCGAGGAACCGCTCTGCGGCCGTCCGTTCCATCACGCCGGCAACGTCTTCCTGCTGCCGGCGGGCGGTTTCGGTGAGTTCCTGCAGGCGGGCCGTATTGAACCGGGGGTCCTTGGCCGAGAGCACCAGCAGGGTCCGCCACAGGGATTCCTTCATCCGGACCAGGGACTGCAGGGACTCCAGTTCCAGCTGTCCCGTGGCACCGCCGCCGGTGCTGAGCGGATTCAGCGGACCCAGCTTGCCGGCTGCGGCCCCCACCATGGCCGCAGCCGCCTTCACCTTGCTGCGCGAATAGCCCAGCGCATGGATCAGGGATTCCAGTTCGTCACGTTCATCGGAAATCTCTTCCGCGAGACGGGCGAAGGTCTCCTCATAGGGGGATCCCTCCCAGGTGCGCTGAGCGGCGGTGAACAGGCGGACACCCGTTTCCGCCCCGACCAGGTGGTCGTCCAGATAAGCGGCCAGGGATTCGTGTTCCGTCTGGAACTGCTGCATGTGCTCTCCTCACGTCGTCCGGATGCATCTCGTGGTGCCGGCTGAACTCAGCCTGCTTAGTAATTCATCCTGTTCAGTATCCTTGCAGATCGGCGCCCGGACCGCGAGGAGCTAGTCCGCTGCCAGCCCCGCCACGGGGGAGAGCCGTGCCGCCCGGCGGGCGGGAAGCACGGACGCCGCCAACCCGGCCAGGAGTGCTACGGCCAGGACTGCGACCAGCTGCAGCCACGGCAGCGACAACGCCACGGTGGTAAAGGAACCCAGCGCGGATTCCGCTCCCAGCCAGCCGTAGAGCGAGCCCAGGATGCTGCCCATCAGGGCGGCCACCCCGGCGATCAGCACGGCTTCCAGCGCGAGCATGCCGCGCAGTTGTCCCCGGGTCAGGCCCAGTGCGCGCAGCAGTGAGGACTCGCGGGTGCGTTCCAGTACAGACAGGGAGAGGGTGTTGGCCACACCCACCAGGGCAATCACCACTGCCACTCCCAGCAGTCCGGTGACCACCATCAGCAGGACGTTGATGACCTGTTCAAAAGCCCCCCGCTCAATGGCCGAGCCCGAGACTGCGTAGTCCTCCACGTCCACCGCCGCGGCGAGGTCGGTGCGCAGGTCCATCAGCTCGTTGGTGTTCAGGCCGTCGACCGCTGTAAGCCACAACTGTGGCTGCGGGGGATACATGTCTTCCGCCGCCGAGGCGGGCAGGCCGCCGAGGGCTTCGGCCGTGGAGGCGCTGATCAGCGGCTGCATCTGGCTGCTTCGTGAAACCACCACCTTCAGCTCGACGCTCTTGGACGCACCCTGAACCGTAAGTGTTTTTTCCGAGGTTCCCTGCGGCATCAGGATGACGCCTGACTCCAGTACCAGGGCGGAATCCTGCAGTACCTTCGCCGCGTCGGCAGGGTCCAGCGCATACACACCGTACGGTCCGTATTCCGTCTCGGTCATGCCAGCCGGCGGAACCAGCACCGCTTCCTCCACGCCCTCCACGGCACCGGAAGCTTCGGCGTCGGTGGAGGTGAACGGCGACTCGTCGGAGGGCCCGCTGATGCTGATATCCACCGGGTACTCGGCGGCCAGCACGTCGTCGAGGGAGGTCCGGACGGTTGCAGCACCCGTCATCATCATGGTCACCAGGGTGACGCCGATCAGCAGGGCGGAGGAGGTGGCGGAGGTGCGCTGGGGGTTGCGGACGGCATTGAGTGCCGCCAGTCTGCCCGGGACGCCCAACGGCGCGGCTATCCGGCCGACGGTACGCACCAGGGAAGGAACAAAGAGGGTGGCGCACATCAGCACGCCCACAAAGCTCAGCATGCCGCCGGGCAACGCAATCAGGAGGTTGCCTTTCACCGCTCCGACAGCCAGCAGTGCTGCGCCGCCGGCGAGCAGGACCATGCCGATGCCCAGGCGGACCCGGCCGCGCCGGGTCCCGGCACGGACGTCGTCGGCCGGACGCAGTGCGGCAAGGGGTGCTACGGCGGTGGCGGCGCGTGCCGGAACCAGCGAGGCCAGCACTGTCATCAGAATGCCGACACCCAGTCCGGCGATGACGGCCAGCGGGGAGACCGAAAGCGTTGCGAAGCCGCTCTCCGGGATGGTTTTCAGGTAGGCGATAATGCCGCCAACGAGTGTAATGGCTGCGAGGACCCCGGCAACTGAGGCCACGATGCCAACGATCAGTGCTTCCACGATGACGGAGCGGCGGATCTGCGAGCGGGCGGCGCCAATGCACCGGAGGAGGGCAAGTTCCCGCGTGCGCTGGGCCACCAGCACCGAAAAGGTATTGGAGACCACAAGGGCACAGACCAGCAGGGCCACGGCAGCGAAGGCCAGCAGGATGGTGGTGAGGATGTCCTCCCCTCCGGTGAAGGAGGCAACCACAGCGTCCGTCTGTTCCTGCGCGGTGCGGACGTACACACCCTCCAGGCCGCTGATGTCCTGCTCCAGTGCTGCGCGGACGTCCTCCACTGAGGCGCCGTCGGCCAGTGCCACCTGGATACTGGTGAAACCGGACTCGGGCTCACCGAATTCAGCCGCCGTCGCAGAGGTCGAATACAGCTGCGGGGTTCCCATGAGCTGCGGGTCCTTGGACGCGGACACCAGGGCAGTGACCGTGAGCTCGGCCGTTTGTTGCTCACCTGTGGGGTCATCGATAAAGGCGGTGAGGGGTAGCACCGACCCCTCGGTCAGCTCCTGGCGCTCGGCCGTATCCTTGTCCACGGCCACTTCGTTGTCAGCGACCGGGAGCGTTCCCTGGAGTATGTCCACGGGGAAGAGGTCCGCGTGCTCAGAGGTGTTGCCCAGCTGGGCGACGTTCAGGTCCTTGCCGAAGGCGACGTAGGACTGCCGGGCCGCGTAGATGCCCTCCACGCCGGGGGTGTCCCGGACCAGGGCGGCGGTTTCTTCATCCAGTACGGCCGCGTCCGCACTGTACATATCCCTGGTGACGAGCAGATCGGCGTTCCGGTACGCCTCCCCGACGCTCTGCGTCAGCGAGGCCTTGGACGAGGAATTGATGATGAGGGTGGCGGTGAGGAAGCCGACGGCTATCAGCACCGCCAGGGAAACGGCGATGAACCGCCGGGCGTTCAGGCGCACCTGCGCCAGGGCTACCTGCAGCATGCTTATGCCCCCAGCTTGGTGAGGGCGGCGAGCACGGACTCGGGGGTGGGCTGTGCCAGTTCCCCGACCAGGGCGCCGTCGTTCATCAGGAGCACACGGTCCGCATAGGAAGCGGCCACGGGGTCGTGCGTCACCATGATGATGCTCTGGCCGAACTCCTTGGTGGAGCGGCGAAGGAGCGAGAGCACCTCGGCGCCGGACTTGGAGTCCAGGTTGCCGGTGGGTTCGTCGCCGAAGAGTACATGCGGGCGCGTCAGCAGGGCCCGGGCCACCGCCACGCGCTGCTGCTGGCCGCCGGAAAGCTCGTGGGGGCGGTGCCGAAGCCGGTCCCGCAGGCCGAGGGTTTCGGTGATGAAGTCCAGCCATTCACGGTCCACGGTGCCGTTGGCCAGGGATACCGGCAGTGTGATGTTCTGCTCCGCGGTCAGCGTGGGCACCAGGTTGAAGGACTGGAACACAAATCCGACGCTGTCGCGGCGAAGGCGGGTGAGCTCGGCGTCCTTCAGCCCGGTGATTTCAGTGCCGCCTACCCAGATGCGGCCCGAGTCTGCGGTGTCCAGGCCGGCCAGGCAGTGCATCAGGGTGGATTTTCCGGAGCCGGAGGGGCCCATGATGGCGGTGAACGTACCGGATTCGAAGCTTACGTCCACGTCCTTCAGGGCGTGGACGCGGGTGTCGCCGGTTCCGTAGGTCTTGTTCAGGAGCTGTGCGGCGGCGGCGAGACGCGGTTTTCCGGAGCCGGCCGCAGGGGAATGCTGTGCAAGTGATGTCATACCGCCACAGTATTGCCGGGGCGCATGCGGTTACATCGGAGGGCAGGAGGTCATTTTTCTCCCCGTCTCATACCGTGGGTGGAAGGGGGCCGGCCAGCCGGTAGGACTCGCGGAGCAGCTCGGACAGTTCGTCCGGAGGCAGATGCTCCAGCCGGGCCAGGAGGAGCAAGGGGGACCGGTTGTGGTGCGGCGTCCAATAGAACAGGTCCGGCTGCAGCGCCGCCAGCGCCTCACGTTCGGCGCTCTTCACGGTCAGGACATCTTCCTCCCACATCCGCGCCATCAGGGTACGGGCGAACCAGGCCGGCTGCTTCCAGCTGAGGCGCTCCGTCACGCCGGGGAGGGAGAGGCAGATGGAGCGAACGTCGTCGACGGTGACCATCTCCCTAGGGTGCGACAATCCCCGTCTCGTAGGCAATGACCACGGCCTGGACCCGGTCCCGGGCCTCCAGCTTGGCCAGGATGTGTCCCACATGGGTTTTCACGGTGGCTTCGGACAGGTACAGCTTCGCCGCGATTTCCGGATTGGACAGGCCCTGCGCAATCAGGGTGAACACCTCGTGTTCGCGCGGGGTCAGGGAGGCGACGGCGTCGGCATGCCGGCTGCCCGGCGCACCGGCCGTGCGCAGCAGTGGAGCGACGTGGTCCAGCAGGCGCCGCGTGGTGGACGGTGCAATGACGGCGTCCCCGCGGTACACGGTCCGGATGGCCTCCAGGAGTTCCTCGGGCGGTGCGTCCTTCAGGAGGAATCCGCTGGCACCGGCCTGGATGGCGGTGAGCGCGTATTCGTCCAGGTCGAAGGTGGTCAGGACTACGACCTTCGGTCCGCCGCCGGTGTCTCCGTCCAGAATCCGGGAGGTGGCTTCGATGCCGTCCATCCCGGGCATGCGCACGTCCATCAGTACGACGTCGGCAGACACGGCTGCCAGCGCGGCCAGCGCCTCGCGGCCGTTACCGGCTTCGGCAACAACCTTGAGGTCCGGCTGTGAATTGATCAGCATCCGGAACCCGCCGCGCACCAGTTGCTGGTCATCAACGAGGAGTACCCGGATGCGGGCTGCGGGCTCGGTGGACGGGTCGGACGCTGCAGTCCAGGGGGAATCCGGCACTGGTGCTAGGCCTCCGTGTAGGGAATGAATGCTTCAACGCGGAATCCTCCGCCGGCCGCAGGGGCGGCCTTCAACGTTCCATCGTAGAGGGACAGCCGCTCGGCCATGCCCTTGATGCCCTGCCCGGCGCCGTCGTCGTATAGTGCCGACGCCGCGCCCAGCCCGTCGTCGTCGACGCCCAGTTCCAGTCCGCCCGGAGTCCACCGTAGGGTGACCTCGGCGCTCGCATCCCGTCCCGCGTGTTTGAGTACGTTCGTCAGGGATTCCTGGACCACACGGTACGCCGTCAGCTCTGCCCCCGGAGGAAGGGGGCGGCGGGGTGTTCCCGTGATGCTGAGGGTGGTTTCCATTCCGCTGCGCTTGACCGTTCCCAGCAGTTCCTCGAGGTCGGCGAGGGAAGGGAGGGGACGGGTGGAAGCGGCTTCATCGCCACGCAGGACGCCAAGCAGGCGGCGCATCTCCCGCAGGGAACCACGGCCCGTTTCCGCAATGACGCCCAGCGTCTTCGGTGCGATCTCCGGGTCCTCGGCGCTCGCATACCGGGCACCGTCGGCCTGGGTGATGATCACGGAGAGTGAGTGCGCCACGATGTCGTGCATTTCCCGGGCGATATGGCTGCGCTCATCGGCGGCGGCGAGTTCACGTTCCTGTTCGCGTTCCACTTCGAGCCGATGTGCCCGGTCCTGGAGCGCCTGCACGGCCAGCCGCCGGGTGCGGGTCAGGTCGCCGAACGTCCATGCCACCAGGACCACCGCTTCGACGGCGACGAGGTCGATGACGGCGATGACGGAAGTGCCCTCCCCGGCGATGTCGGGGAAGATATACCGGATCAGGAAGAGTGCCCCGCCGATGGCGGCCAGGGCCAGTCCGGCAATGCTCGCCCAGCGCGGGGCGAAGGCAGCCAGGGAATACACAGTGACCAGCACGAAGATGTCTGCCGGCAGGCCGGTGACCGGGACCAGGAAAAGCTGGAGGACACAGGCAGCGGCTTGGACGGCGGCTGCCGCCACCGGGCGGCTGCGGCGCCAGGCCAGGCTCATGCAGATGGCCGCGGACAGGAAGAACTCGACGTTTTGTCCTCCTCCCGTCAGCAGGAAGGGGACGGCGAAGATGAGCGTGGCAGCGATTGCCTGCCAGAAGTTCACTTTCCCGGAGTTCGCCTGCAGCCAGGCATAGAGTCGTCGGTGCACGAGCATGGAAACCAACTTTAGGGGTGTTCGGGCGTCCGCGCGTCATACTGCGGGTTGAACTCCCGGGGTGGCGTCCCGGAGGTCCGTCCCGGGTGTCCACGATGCGGGACGGGTTGCCCGGTATCTGGACCGGTTTCCTAGGATGGGCAGCATGAGCGACGAAACACCCCGAACCATTTCCCTGGCCGTCATCCCCGGAGACGGGATTGGCCCTGAGGTCACCGCGGAAGCAGTGAAGGTGCTGCTGGCGGTTACCGGCGGCAGCCCCGTCCGGTTTGAGCTGACGGAGTACCCGCTGGGGGCGGAGCACTGGCTGGAAACCGGAGAGACGCTTCCGGAGCACACACTGGAAGCACTCAAGGGACACGATGCCATCCTGTTCGGCGCCGTGGGTGCCGCACCGGGGGACACGCTCGTCCCGTCCGGCCTGATTGAACGCGAACTGCTGCTGAAGCTGCGGTTCAGCCTGGACCACTACGTCAACCTGCGGCCGTCCCGCCTGTACCCGGGTGTGCGCGGCCCGCTCTCTGCTCCGGGCAATGTGGACTTCATTGTGGTGCGCGAAGGTACCGAGGGTCCCTACGCCGGAAACGGGGGAGTGCTGCGGGAGGGCACGCCGCAGGAAATCGCCACCGAGGTATCCCTGAACACCGCATACGGCGTGGAACGGGTGGTCCGCGATGCCTTCCGCAGGGCCGCTGCCCGGCCGCGCCGCCACCTGACCCTGGTCCACAAGCACAACGTACTGGTGAATGCCGGCAGGCTCTGGAAACGCACCGTGGAGAAGGTGGCCGCGGAGTTCCCGGAGGTGACGCATGACTATCTGCACGTGGATGCCGCAACGATCTTTATGGTGAGCGATCCGTCACGCTTCGACGTGATTGTCACCGACAACCTGTTCGGCGACATCATCACGGACCTCGCAGCGGCGATCACCGGCGGGATCGGCCTGGCTGCCTCCGGAAACATCAACATGGACCGGACCTTTCCGTCCATGTTCGAGCCGGTCCACGGCTCCGCTCCGGATATCGCCGGGCAGCAAAAGGCCGATCCCACTGCAGCCATTCTTTCGGCCGCGCTGCTGCTGCAGCACCTCGGCTTCGACAATGAAGCGGCCAGGGTGGAGCGGGCAGTGGAAAAGGACCTTGCCGGGCGGGACGGAACGCGGCGTACCACCGCTGAGGTCGGCGATGCCATTGCCACCGCAGTGTCATAAGCTCGTGCATAGCCAATAAGCAGTCGTAGAACGGGTTTTTGCCGTTCACAGTGGAGGAATCATGACCGTCAGCGCACTGGAGTTTTCCCAGGAGCTTTCCACCAATCCCAAGCCCGCCGCCGAGCGTGCAGCCATCCTGGCAAACCCCGGGTTCGGCGACTACTTCACCGACCACACCGCCGTCATTGACTGGAAGGCGGGGGAGTCCGGCGAGCAGGAGTGGCAGAACGCCCGCATTGAGCCCTACGGCCCCATCTCCATTGATCCTGCCGCCGGCGTGCTGCACTACGGCCAGGAGATTTTCGAGGGCCTGAAGGTCTACCGCCATGCAGACGGCTCAGTGGTGAGTTTCCGTCCGGAAGCCAACGCCGCTCGCCTGAACCTTTCCGCCCGCCGGCTTGCCCTGCCCGAACTGCCCGAGGAACTCTTCCTGGAGTCCATCCGCCAGCTGGTGGCACTGGATAAGGACTGGATCCCGGACGGTGAAGGCGCTGCGCTGTACCTGCGTCCGTTCATGATCGCCACCGAGGCCTTCCTCGGCGTGCGTCCTGCCCGCGAGGTGTCCTACCGCGTCATTGCTTCCCCGGCCGGAAACTACTTCGGCGGGGAACTGAAGCCTGTATCCATCTGGCTCTCCACCAAATACGCCCGCGCAGGCCGCGGCGGCACCGGGGAAGCCAAATGCGGAGGTAACTACGCGGCGTCGCTCATCGCCCAGATGGAAGGCGAAGCGAACGGCTGCAAGCAGGTGCTGTTCCTGGACGAATTCAATGACAACGCCGTTGAAGAACTGGGCGGCATGAACGTCTTCTTCGTCTTCAAGGACGGCCGCCTGGTCACGCCCGCCCTGTCCGGCACCATCCTGCACGGCATTACCCGCTCTTCCGTGCTGCAGCTGGGCCGCGACCGCGGCATGGACGTCCAGGAACGAAAGATCACCCTGGACGAATGGCGCGAAGGCATTGCCTCCGGCGACATCACCGAAGTCTTCGCCTGCGGCACGGCCGCCGTCATCACCCCGATTGGCCAGCTCAAGTCCGAGGACGAGGTCATCGGCTCCGCCGACTCCAAGCCCGGCGAGGTCACCATGTCCATCCGCGAGCAGCTGCTCGGCATCCAGACCGGCACCGTGGAGGATACCCACGGCTGGCTGACCCGCCTGGCCTAGGAAGACCATGCCCATGCTTCCGGAATCCGGAGTGGTCCGCAGCAGTGACCTGACCCGCGTAAGGCTGGCGCCGAACCCGGGCCCCATGTCGCTGGACGGCACCAACAGCTACATCGTGGCTGCCCCCGGATCCGGAAGCACGGTGGTTGTGGACCCGGGTCCACAGGACGAAGGGCATCTGCAGGCCCTGGCGGATGCCGGAACCGTCGAGCTGGTGCTCATTACCCACCGGCATTCCGATCACACGGAGGCCAGCCGGCGGTTCGCCGAACTGACCGGCGCTCCGGTGCGGGCCTTCGATCCCGCTTTCTGTGTGTCAGGCAAACCGCTGGCGGCTGATGAAGTGATCTCTGCCGCGGGCGTGGACATCCGGGTCCTTGCGGCTCCGGGCCACACGTCCGATTCGGTGTGCTTCTGGCTTCCCGACGACGGCACCAACGGTTCCGTCCTGACGGGGGACACCATTCTGGGGCGGGGGACTACCGTGCTGGATTACCCGGACGGAACCCTCGGCGATTATCTGGACACGCTGGATATGCTCTCTAACCTTGGACCGGCCATGGTCCTTCCCGGACACGGGCCGGCCCAGGCGGACCTCAGTTCCCTGGTCCTGACCTACCGCGACCACCGCGAAGAGCGTCTGGAGCAGATCCGGGCAGCCCTGGAACAAGCCGGGCCGGACACCGGTGCGGGGGAGATCGCTGACCTGGTCTACTCCGATGTGCCGGCGAACGTCCGCGGTGCCGCGGAGCTCTCGGTGGCCGCGCAGCTCGCCTATCTGCGGAAGCGCAGCTGACGAAGGCCGCCGGGCCCGGAGACGTCCGTACGGTGTGACGAGGAAAACCGGCTGCCGGCTTGCATGGGGGCAACCGGACAGTCCTAAAATGGAAACATCGGTTGCAGGGCAGGGGACGGAAAACCGTTCCCGGGCCCAGTGCGGCAGGTCACTCCGATCCGGTTTGCAAGGACCGGAAGCGATGTGTAAAGTTACATGAGTCGCCGCGGCCGGGACGCTGGAAAAGCGCCCGAGCATGGCGGCCAAACCCCAACAAAAAACAGAGTCCAACCAGTGCGCGCCCTTTGCAGGGCCGGTGGAAAGACTCCGTTGGATGCTGGGTCCGGAACGGCGTAAAACGCTTCTCACGGGCTCCCGACAAGGGAAACCGCGAATTGCAAATAACGCCGGAATGGAATAAGATATAAAACATTGCAGCGAAGAAGAAAAGGAAAACATTGTTTTCCCGAGTATTTTCGGATTGCGTCTGTTGTTTGAGAACTCAATAGTGTGCCAAGTTTATTGATACCAATTTATTTTGATTGGTTGAACAGGCCGTTTCCGCCCACCCCGTGGGTATGGGACGGTTTTTTTAGCCGGTTTCGAATTTAGTGCAGTGTCTGCAGCCAATTTTCCTTGGCTTCGGCACTGTGTCTGTAACACATTTACGGAGAGTTTGATCCTGGCTCAGGATGAACGCTGGCGGCGTGCTTAACACATGCAAGTCGAACGATGACTTCTGTGCTTGCACAGAATGATTAGTGGCGAACGGGTGAGTAACACGTGAGTAACCTGCCCCTGACTTCGGGATAAGCCTGGGAAACCGGGTCTAATACCGGATACAACGGACCACCGCATGGCGGTCCGTGGAAAGCTTTATGCGGTTTTGGATGGACTCGCGGCCTATCAGCTTGTTGGTTGGGGTAATGGCCCACCAAGGCGACGACGGGTAGCCGGCCTGAGAGGGTGACCGGCCACACTGGGACTGAGACACGGCCCAGACTCCTACGGGAGGCAGCAGTGGGGAATATTGCACAATGGGCGGAAGCCTGATGCAGCGACGCCGCGTGAGGGACGAATGCCTTCGGGTTGTAAACCTCTTTCAGCAGGGAAGAAGCGAAAGTGACGGTACCTGCAGAAGAAGCGCCGGCTAACTACGTGCCAGCAGCCGCGGTAATACGTAGGGCGCAAGCGTTATCCGGAATTATTGGGCGTAAAGAGCTCGTAGGCGGTTTGTCGCGTCTGCTGTGAAAGCCCGGGGCTCAACCCCGGGTCTGCAGTGGGTACGGGCAGACTAGAGTGATGTAGGGGAGACTGGAATTCCTGGTGTAGCGGTGAAATGCGCAGATATCAGGAGGAACACCGATGGCGAAGGCAGGTCTCTGGGCATTAACTGACGCTGAGGAGCGAAAGCATGGGGAGCGAACAGGATTAGATACCCTGGTAGTCCATGCCGTAAACGTTGGGCACTAGGTGTGGGGGACATTCCACGTTTTCCGCGCCGTAGCTAACGCATTAAGTGCCCCGCCTGGGGAGTACGGCCGCAAGGCTAAAACTCAAAGGAATTGACGGGGGCCCGCACAAGCGGCGGAGCATGCGGATTAATTCGATGCAACGCGAAGAACCTTACCAAGGCTTGACATGAACCGGAAAGGCCTGGAAACAGGTCCCCCACTTGTGGCCGGTTTACAGGTGGTGCATGGTTGTCGTCAGCTCGTGTCGTGAGATGTTGGGTTAAGTCCCGCAACGAGCGCAACCCTCGTTCTATGTTGCCAGCGCGTTATGGCGGGGACTCATAGGAGACTGCCGGGGTCAACTCGGAGGAAGGTGGGGACGACGTCAAATCATCATGCCCCTTATGTCTTGGGCTTCACGCATGCTACAATGGCCGGTACAAAGGGTTGCGATACTGTGAGGTGGAGCTAATCCCAAAAAGCCGGTCTCAGTTCGGATTGAGGTCTGCAACTCGACCTCATGAAGTTGGAGTCGCTAGTAATCGCAGATCAGCAACGCTGCGGTGAATACGTTCCCGGGCCTTGTACACACCGCCCGTCAAGTCACGAAAGTTGGTAACACCCGAAGCCGGTGGCCTAACCCCTTGTGGGAGGGAGCCGTCGAAGGTGGGACCGGCGATTGGGACTAAGTCGTAACAAGGTAGCCGTACCGGAAGGTGCGGCTGGATCACCTCCTTTCTAAGGAGCACCTCGAAGACCATGTCCTTCCACAGTGTTGGATGTGTGCTTTGCAGGAGATGCCCATATCGGAGACATATGTTCTCCGGTGGGTGCTCAAGGGTGGAATATCAATGGATAGGCGCCGGCATGCCGGCCGCAACGGATCAGTACGTTCCCTCCTTGGAGGGTTCCTGGAACCTCCTCTGCGGCCCTGGTAAGACCGGTTAGTCGTTTGGCACACTGTTGGGTCCTGAAGCAACAGGCACCCGGGTCTTCTCCTTTCCAAGGGGAGGTACCGCGGGTTTGCCGGTTTGTTTCTGTTTGTTCCTGCGCAGGCCGGAACCGTGTCGTTGGCAGTCCCTTGCGGGGTTGCCGGGTGCGGGGACGGGTGTGACGGGGTTGTTGTTTGAGAACTACATAGTGGACGCGAGCATCTTAAAATATTAAGTGCAATTTCAGAAAAACCTGGTAGATCCGGGTGCCCCTTACAGGGTGCCTGGTGAGACCGTGGTTTTCTCGATAGCGATAATAAATTGATCTTTTGTGGTCAAGTTTTTAAGGGCACACGGTGGATGCCTTGGCATCAGGAGCCGAAGAAGGACGTAGGAATCTGCGATAAGCCTGGGGGAGTTGATAACCGAACTTTGATCCCAGGATGTCCGAATGGGGAAACCCCGCCCGGCGCGCGAGTGACCGGGTGACCCGCATCTGAACACATAGGGTGCGTGGAGGGAACGTGGGGAAGTGAAACATCTCAGTACCCACAGGAAGAGAAAACAACAGTGATTCCGTTAGTAGTGGCGAGCGAACGCGGAAGAGGCTAAACCAGTGGTGTGTGATAGCCGGCGGGCGTTGCATCACTGGGGTTGCGGGACTTTCCGTACCGATTCTGCCGGATCGGTGAAGTGAGTGCAGATGTATAGGTGAACCGGTTTGAAAGCCGGGCCGTAGAGGGTGTTAGCCCCGTAACCGGAATGCATGCTGCCGCTTGGAGAGGATCCCAAGTAGCACGGGGCCCGAGAAATCCCGT
The DNA here is from genome assembly GCF_025244865.1 of Arthrobacter sp. zg-Y1110. Classification (NCBI taxonomy): domain Bacteria; kingdom Bacillati; phylum Actinomycetota; class Actinomycetes; order Micrococcales; family Micrococcaceae; genus Arthrobacter; species Arthrobacter sp. zg-Y1110. Next base: position 2,317,401 of record NZ_CP104272.1, on the reverse strand, counting down.
GCGAATCTGCCAGGACCACCTGGTAAGCCTAAATACTCCCTGATGACCGATAGCGGACAAGTACCGTGAGGGAAAGGTGAAAAGTACCCCGGGAGGGGAGTGAAATAGTACCTGAAACCGTGTGCCTACAAACCGTTGGAGCAGCTCTGATTGCTGTGACAGCGTGCCTTTTGAAGAATGAGCCTGCGAGTTAGTGTTACGTCGCGAGGTTAACCCGTGAGGGGAAGCCGTAGCGAAAGCGAGTCTGAATAGGGCGATGCAGTGGCGTGATCTAGACCCGAAGCGGAGTGATCTACCCATGGCCAGGTTGAAGCGACGGTAAGACGTCGTGGAGGACCGAACCCACTTCAGTTGAAAATGGAGGGGATGAGCTGTGGGTAGGGGTGAAAGGCCAATCAAACTCCGTGATAGCTGGTTCTCCCCGAAATGCATTTAGGTGCAGCGTTGCGTGTTTCTTACCGGAGGTAGAGCTACTGGATGGCTAATGGGCCCTACAAGGTTACTGACGTCAGCCAAACTCCGAATGCCGGTAAGTGAGAGCGCAGCAGTGAGACTGTGGGGGATAAGCTTCATAGTCGAGAGGGAAACAGCCCAGACCACCAACTAAGGCCCCTAAGCGTGTGCTAAGTGGGAAAGGATGTGGAGTTGCCCAGACAACCAGGAGGTTGGCTTAGAAGCAGCCACCCTTGAAAGAGTGCGTAATAGCTCACTGGTCAAGTGATTCCGCGCCGACAATGTAGCGGGGCTCAAGTACACCGCCGAAGTTGTGGATTTCAGATATAGATAAGCCTTCGTGGTTCAGTCGTCTGGAGTGGTAGGGGAGCGTCGTGTGGGCAGTGAAGCTGCGGTGTAAACCAGTGGTGGAGCCTACACGAGTGAGAATGCAGGCATGAGTAGCGAAAGACGGGTGAGAAACCCGTCCGCCGAATGATCAAGGGTTCCAGGGTCAAGCTAATCTGCCCTGGGTAAGTCGGGACCTAAGGCGAGGCCGACAGGCGTAGTCGATGGACAACGGGTTGATATTCCCGTACCGGCGAAGAACCGCCCATACCAAGCAGGGGACACTAACCGTCCGGAGCCTGCCCGATCACCCTTGTGGTGTGAGGGTTTTGGCCGAGCACGGGACCTGATCCTGGGAGGTAAGCGTATTAACAGGTGTGACGCAGGAAGGTAGCCGGGCCAGGCGATGGTAGACCTGGTCTAAGGACGTAGGGTCCGTGATAGGTAAATCCGTCACGGTGTCTTTGATGACGAACCTGAGATCCGACGGGACCCCCTCACGGGGGGATCCGGTGATCCTATGCTGCCTAGAAAAGCATCGGCGCGAGGTTCCAGCCGCCCGTACCCCAAACCGACACAGGTGATCAGGTAGAGAATACTAAGGCGATCGAGAGAATTATGGTTAAGGAACTCGGCAAAATGCCCCCGTAACTTCGGGAGAAGGGGGGCCCCAACCTTGATGGACACTTGCTGTCCGGAGGGGATCGGGGCCGCAGAGACCAGGGGGAAGCGACTGTTTACTAAAAACACAGGTCCGTGCGAAGTCGCAAGACGATGTATACGGACTGACTCCTGCCCGGTGCTGGAAGGTTAAGAGGACCGGTTAGCCCTTACGGGCGAAGCTGGGAATTTAAGCCCCAGTAAACGGCGGTGGTAACTATAACCATCCTAAGGTAGCGAAATTCCTTGTCGGGTAAGTTCCGACCTGCACGAATGGAGTAACGACTTCCCCGCTGTCTCAACCATAAACTCGGCGAAATTGCAGTACGAGTAAAGATGCTCGTTACGCGCAGCAGGACGGAAAGACCCCGAGACCTTTACTATAGTTTGGTATTGGTGTTCGGTGTGGCTTGTGTAGGATAGGTGGGAGACTGTGAGACCCGGACGCCAGTTCGGGTGGAGTCATCGTTGAAATACCACTCTGGTCATACTGGATATCTAACTTCGGCCCGTAATCCGGGTCAGGGACAGTGCCTGATGGGTAGTTTAACTGGGGCGGTTGCCTCCTAAAGAGTAACGGAGGCGCCCAAAGGTTCCCTCAGCCTGGTTGGCAATCAGGTGTCGAGTGTAAGTGCACAAGGGAGCTTGACTGTGAGAGAGACATCTCGAGCAGGGACGAAAGTCGGGACTAGTGATCCGGCGGTACATTGTGGAATGGCCGTCGCTCAACGGATAAAAGGTACCTCGGGGATAACAGGCTGATCTTGCCCAAGAGTCCATATCGACGGCATGGTTTGGCACCTCGATGTCGGCTCGTCGCATCCTGGGGCTGGAGTAGGTCCCAAGGGTTGGGCTGTTCGCCCATTAAAGCGGTACGCGAGCTGGGTTTAGAACGTCGTGAGACAGTTCGGTCCCTATCCGCTGCGCGCGCAGGAAATTTGAGAAGGGCTGTCCTTAGTACGAGAGGACCGGGACGGACGAACCTCTGGTGTGTCAGTTGTACTGCCAAGTGCACCGCTGATTAGCTACGTTCGGATGGGATAACCGCTGAAAGCATCTAAGCGGGAAGCCCGCTTCGAGATGAGATTTCCATACACCTTGTGTGTGAGAGGCCCCCAGCCAGACCACTGGGTTGATAGGCCGGATGTGGAAGCGGGGACTAAAGACCCGTGAAGCTGACCGGTACTAATAGGCCGATAACTTACACCACACCAGCACCTGGACGGACACGACTTCAAACGGTCCGTCAAAGTATAAAGGGTGTTGTTAGATCATGCTGCTTGCGTCCACTATGTGGTTCCCGGACAACAACCGTTGGTTGCTGCCCTGGAACACCGAATCCTTGCCCCTTGTCCAGGGGGCGGGTTCACAATTTACCGCACTGCCGGCACCCCTCATTGCGAGGTGGTTCCGGGACGTGTTGTAACCATTGTTTTCCCCACGCATACCCTGTTTTCGCGGGTGTGTGGTGCGGGTAGAAGGGTTACGGCGGTCATAGCGTGGGGGAAACGCCCGGTCCCATTCCGAACCCGGAAGCTAAGACCCACAGCGCCGATGGTACTGCATCCGGGAGGATGTGGGAGAGTAGGTCACCGCCGGACAATAATTGAAGGTTGAGCCCGTACCAGTGTTGGTACGGGCTCTTCCTGTTTAACCCTCCAATCCGGATAGATTAAGTACATGGAATCCAAGGTCGAGACAAAAATCACCAGCGGGCGCGGGGTCTTCTGGCTGATCCATTTCGCTGCACTGCTTGTTTCGGCGTCCTGTTTCGCCTACGGAGCCACGATTTACGATTCCCTGCCGGAGACAATTCCGACCCACTGGGGCGCCGGCGGCCGCCCGGACGAGTGGGAAGCAAAATCTTTCGGCACCGCCTTCTTCCCTTTGATGATGGGCGCCGGCCTCAGCGTCTTGGTGGCCCTGGTGGCCGCCGTCGTGCCTGCCATGGTTCCCCCGGAGAAGGATCCGTCGGACTGGGAACTGTATCGGCGGGAGGGGATGATCCGCGGCACGGTTGCTGCCCTGGGCGGAACCTCTTTCCTGATAGCGGCGCTGATCGGCGTGCTTACGGTCGCCGGCTGGCGCACCCCGGACCATGTCCCGGCCGGACCGGCCCTGATGATGGTTCCCTTGATCCTTGGCTGCCTGGTCCTTTCCTACACGTCTGCCTCCCGCTGGGCGAGGCGCACGGCTGAGCGGGACGGTGTCCGCCCGACAACAGAGGAACAGGAAGAGGACAGGCGATGGGTGGGCGGTATCCTCTACAACGATCCGGCTGACCCGCACATCCTGGTACCCAAGCGCGCCGGGTCCGGCACCGGCTTGACGGTGAATATCGGCAACCGCGCCGGACGCACCGCCGTCGTTGTGTTCCTGGCGGTTTTCGTTGTCCTTCCTGCTGTTTTCGGAGTCTTCCTGGCCCTGTAGGTACCGCCTGCCGGCTTGGTCCGTTTCTCCACTAGGCTTATACCCATGCGTATTGCTCGATTTGTACAGGACAGCGACCCCGCCTTCGGCGTGGTCGGCGGAGAAGAAGGCAGCGAAGAAATCGCCGTCATTAAGGGTGACCCGTTCTTTTCGGGCGTCCAGCTGACGGGGGAGCGGCACAAGCTGGAAGACGTGCGCCTGCTGGCCCCGATCATCCCGCGAAGCAAAGTGGTCGGCATCGGCCGCAACTACGCGGACCACGCCAGCGAAATGGGCAACGACGTGCCGCCGGCGCCGTTGATGTTCCTCAAGCCGAACACCTCGGTGATCGGCCCCAACGATCCCGTGGTGCTGCCCTCCTTCTCGGACGAGGTTTCCTACGAAGCCGAACTCGCCGTCGTCATCGGACGCATCTGCAAGGATGTCCCGATTGAACGCGTGGACGAAGTCATCTTCGGCTACACCTGCGCCAACGACCTCACCGCCCGCGATGCCCAGCGCACCGACGACCAGTGGGCCCGCGCCAAGGGCTTTGACACCTCCTGCCCGCTGGGTCCGTGGATCGAAACCGAACTGGATCCCGAGAACACGGCGGTCCGTGGCTACCTCAACGGCGAACTGGTCCAGGATGGCAACACCAACTCGATGATCTGGGGAGTCAAGGAACTGGTTTCCTATGTCTCGCAGGCCTTCACCCTGCTGCCGGGCGACGTTATCCTTACCGGCACCCCCGCCGGCGTCGGCATCATCAGCGACGGCGAACGGTTCGAGGTCGATATCGAAGGCATCGGCCGGCTGGTCAACACCGTCCGCAGCTGATGCCCCGCGGAGCGGCCCGGGAGTCCGGCCGGAACGCAGCCATGGCTGCGCTGATCTGGTCCTTCATCCTCCTGGCCGCTCCGTTTCTCGGCTTTCCACCCGGCGCCGCCCTGCGTTGGGGTGCAGGGGCAGCGCTGCTGATGGGCGTTTTCCCTGCGGTCCTGGTCGCCTACCTGCAGCGGCACAACGACCTCCGCAGCCTGCCGCCGTCGTCGCTGCCGCCCACCGTGCTTGGGGTGGCGGCTCTGGCGTTTATGTTCCAGCGGCTCATCCTCTGGCTGGACGGTCCGCTGCCGCTTTCTGCGGCGGTGTTCGCCCTGCTGGCCGCAGCCCTCGTGCTGCTGGTCGCCAATGCGTTCACGTCCTGGTCCTGGCTGGACCTCACCCTGGGGGCGGGCATCGTGATCCTCGGTTCGACGGCGGCCCTGCTGTTCCCGGGACTGTCGGGGACAGTGTCAGGTGTTGTCATTGCCGGCGGGCTGGCGCTTTTCCTCGCCGCCCGGCTGCCGCAGGGACGCCCGGCAGGCCATCTCTTCGCAGCGGCCGCCGGAGCGGCAGCCGGCGGCGGAGTCTTCCTCTGGCTGCTGTCCTACGCACAATAAGGCGGCTACCGGACGGAAGAGTCTAAACTGGGAAACATCATGACTAACGCTCCCACTCCCTTAGCTGACCTTCCCACCGTTACCGATGACACGCCCGTACGCGTGCGCTTCTGCCCGTCTCCCACGGGTACCCCGCACGTCGGCCTCATCCGGACCGCCCTTTTCAACTGGGCCTATGCCAAGCACACCAAGGGCACCATGGTGTTCCGCATCGAAGATACCGACACTGCGCGTGACAGCGAGGAGAGCTACCTCCAGCTCCTCGACGCGCTGAAGTGGCTTGGCATCACGTGGGATGAAGGCGTGGAAGTGGGCGGCCCGCACGAACCGTACCGGCAGTCCCAGCGCGGCGAGATCTACCAGGACGTCATCGCGAAGCTGCGCGAGGCCGGCTACGTTTACGAGTCCTACTCCACACCGGAGGAAATCGAAGCACGCCACCGCGCCGCCGGACGCGACATCAAGCTTGGCTATGACAACTATGACCGCGACCTGACCGCGGAGCAGATCGAGGCCTTCCGGGCCGAAGGCCGCTCGCCCGTGCTGCGCGTCCGGATGCCGGATGAAGACATCACCTTCACCGATCTGGTCCGCGGCGAGATCACCTTCAAGGCCGGCACCGTTCCCGACTTCGTAGTGGTCCGGGCCAACGGTGCACCGCTGTACACGCTGGTCAACCCGGTGGACGACGCGCTCATGGGCATCACCCACATCCTGCGCGGCGAGGACCTGCTGTCCTCCACCCCGCGCCAGGTTGCGCTCTACCGCGCCCTGATCGACGTCGGCGTGGCCAAGTACATGCCGCTGTTCGGACACCTCCCGTACGTGATGGGTGCCGGCAACAAGAAGCTGTCCAAGCGCGATCCGGAGTCCAGCCTCTTCCTGCACCGGGAACGCGGCTTCATCCCCGAAGGCCTGTTGAACTACCTGTCCCTGCTGGGTTGGTCGCTGTCCGCAGATGAGGACATTTTCACCGTCGACCAGCTGGTGGAGAACTTCGACATCCACAACGTGCTGGCCAACCCCGCCCGCTTCGACCTGAAGAAGGCCGAGGCCATCAACGGCACCCACGTGCGGATGCTCGAGGCCGAAGACTTCCGCAACCGGCTGGTGCCGTACCTGCAGCAGGCCGGTTTGGTAGGGGAGACCCTCACACCGCGTGAAGAGGAAATCCTGACCGAAGCCGCCCCGCTGGTACAGGAGCGCATCACCCTGCTGGGTGAGGCCCCGGACATGCTCGGCTTCCTCTTCAAGGCCGACGACGCCGTCGACGTTGCCGATGACGCCCGCAAGGGCCTGCCGGCAAACCTGGGCGAGGTCCTCGACGCGGCCCTGGCGGCCCTGGAGTCCGTGTCCGACTGGACCGCGGAGAACATCCAGGCAGCGCTGCGCCAGGCACTGGTGGAAGACATGGGCATCAAGCCCCGCCTGGCCTTCGGCCCGGTGCGCACTGCCGTCTCCGGACGCCGGATTTCACCGCCCCTGTTCGAGTCCATGGTCATCCTTGGCCGGGAATCCTCGCTTGCACGGATCCGCGCGTTCCGCGCAGCAGCCTAGGGAACACCGAAATGGGCAGGTTCATCGATGCGGTGCTGTTCGACATCGACGAGACCCTCATCGATCTTCAGGCTGCCATGGGCACCACGCTGCAGGCGGTCAGCGCCGATGACCTGACCCACTTCACGGCGGCGGACTGGGAGGCCTACACCTCCCTGTTCGCCGCCGACCCCCAGGGGCACTATGACGCCTACCTGGCCGGACGGCTGGGCTTTGCCGACCAGCGGGTGCTGCGCCTGCAGCATGCCCGCGAACAGGCGGGGCTGGCACCCCTGGACAGCGACGCGGCACGGGCGTGGAACCAGGCCTATGAACAAGCCCTGCCGCAGTACTTCCGCGCCTTTGACGACGTCGCACCGTTGCTCGATGCCTTGGAAGACCGCGGCATCGCGTACGGGGCAGTCAGCAACAACGTGCACGACTACCAGCGGGCCAAGCTGGACGCCGCCGGGCTGCAGCGCATCAAGGTCCTGGTCGGCATCGACACCGTCGGTGCCGCCAAACCGGAACCGGCAATCTTCCATGAAGGAGTACGCCTGCTGGGCAGCAGGTCGGAGCGGACCGCCTACGTAGGGGACAATCTGCAGGTAGACGCCGTGGGAGCGGCAGGCGCCGGCCTGCTGGGCGTTTGGCTCGACCGCACGGGCAATCCTTCTCCGGTGCGCGACGACGGAGCAACAGCGCCGTCGGAAGTGCGCACCATTGGCTCGCTCGGCGAGCTGCTGGAGCTTATCTGATGCGGGCACCGGGCCCGTTTTGTACTTGGTCCGGAACCCGTGTATAGTTATATCTCGTGCTGAGGGGCTGCGGCCGGGGATAACTCCTCGAGAAGCAGCCGGAAAAGTGCATTGGGATATGGTGTAATTGGCAACACATCGGTTTCTGGTACCGACATTCTAGGTTCGAGTCCTGGTATCCCAGCGGTAATCAATTGGTGGTTTAGCCCCGATTGGTCTCCTCTGACAGAGTATGAAATACTCTACAGGCCGGTTCTCCGAAACCGGCAAGGAAGTGCCTGGGTTGAAAGACTCGGAGCACTGTACACGGCCCCATCGTATAGCGGCCTAGTACGCTGCCCTCTCACGGCGGTAACGCGGGTTCGAATCCCGCTGGGGTCACAGAATACCGGCTCCGGACAATATGTCCGGGGCCGGTTTTGTTTTGCCCCGGTGATAATGGCCGCGGCTCAGGATTGTCACCGTGCTAATTTCGAAACGGTAGCCGCAAAACAATAACCAGAGGAACAGCCTGTGCCGCTCGAAGCCCTGACCGTGGACCAGCTCGATGAAAAGGCACTCCTGGCCCGGATCTTCCCAAGGCTCGGACCGACGACGGCACTCGTGGGTCCCGGTGATGACGCCGCAGTGATCGCTGCTCCGGACGGGCGAACGGTGATCTCCATTGACACCTTGGTCCAGGACGCCGACTTCCGCCTGCTCTGGCCCTCGGGGTACCGCACTACCGGATATGACGTGGGCTGGAAATGCGCAGCGCAGAACCTGTCCGACATCAACGCCATGGGTGCCGTACCTACCTCGTTGGTGGTCAGCCTCACGCTTCCGGGCAGCACCGAGGTGGCATGGGTCGAGGACCTGGCGACCGGACTTGCGGCGGCGGTCCAAACCCTGATGTCCGACGCCGGCCGCTGCTCGGTGGTCGGCGGAGACCTGGGCAGGGGCAGCCAGATTGTCGTCACGGCCGCCGTCACCGGCGATCTCGAGGGCCGCCGGCCGGTTCTGCGCTCCGGAGCCCGCACCGGAGACGTGCTGGCACACTCCGGGGCGCTGGGGGCCGCGGCAGGTGGGCTGGCCGTGCTGGAAAGCGGCCTGGACTACTCAGCTGTCCGTGCGGAAGCCGACCAACTCCTCGCGGCCCTGGTGGCCTCGCAGAACCGGCCACATCCGCCCGTGCACAGGGGTCCGCGGGCGGCAAATGCGGGCGCGACTGCAATGCTGGACGTTTCCGACGGCCTCGTGCGCGACGCCGGCCGCATCGCCCGTGCCTCGGGCGTGGCCATTGACCTCGACGCCGGCTATCTCACCTCCCGGGCGGAGCTGCTGGCGCCGGCAGCTGCGCGCCTCGGTGCGGATCCGCTGGCGTGGGTGCTCGGCGGGGGAGAGGACCACGGTCTCCTGGCAACCTTCCCGCCGGACGCGGTCCTGCCGGCAGGGTTTGTCCGTGTGGGAGAGGTAACGGACGGCGGGGGAGTTACCTTCGGCGGAGAGGTGCCGCCGGCCACCGGCTGGGACCACTTCGCCGGCTAGCTCAGGAGTCCGGCATGATGCGCCGGTTGCGGATCCGTTCGGCCAGGTCCAGCAGCTGCTCCCGTGACAGGTCCGGCAGGTGCTCCAGCTCCTTGACGAAGTCATCCAGTGCGTTGGTGGCCCGGGCCTTAAGGAGTTCGGTGTAGAAGCCAACGATGATGCCGGTCATGAGGGCCACCACGAGGATCCCGTACAGGGTCACCACCACCGTGATAATCCGGCCTGCCGGTCCGGTAGCCACATAATCGCCGAAGCCGACGGTTGTGAAGGAAACGAACAGGTACCAGAGGCCGTCGCCGAAATCGGAGAATTGCGGTTCGAGCCGCGGCAGCAGGAAGCTGGCGACCCCAAGGACAATCAGGAAGCCAAAGAAAATGTAGTCGGCGCCGGAGATTCGGACAATGTGCCACAGCACCCGCATCCGCTTCATGGGAACTCCCTTGGGTCTTCGATCCCCAACGGTTCTAGGTTCCCAATATAGGGTTACTCGCCGCTGTTGCGCAGTGCCTCGGTGAGCTGGGCTCCGGCCTTGGCCACCACTTCGGCGTGAACGCGGCCCGGCTGGCGGGTGAGGCGTTCTATCGGCCCGGAAATCGAAACGGCGGCAATCACCCGGCCGGACGGCCCGCGCACCGGAGCGGAAACGGAGGCAACACCGGGTTCGCGTTCGCCCAGGCTCTGGGCCCAGCCGCGGCGCCGGACACCAGCGAGGACGGTGGGGGTGAAGCGGGCATTCTGCAGGCCCTCGAGGAGACGGTCATGGTCCTCCCAGGCCAGCAGGCACTGGGCGGCGGAACCGGCTTTCATGGACAGCTGGGTGCCCACCGGGATGGTGTCCCGCAGGCCGATGGGCCGCTCGGCGGAGGCGACGCAGACCCGCCACTCGCCCTGCCGCCGGAAGACCTGGGAGCTTTCGCCCGTTGCGTCACGCAGCGACAGCAGCACCGGCCCGGCGGAGGCTATCAAACGGTCTTCGCCGGCCGCGGAGGCCAGTTCCACCAAGCGTCCGCCCAGGACGAACCGGCCCTGGATATCGCGGCCGACCAGCCGGTGGTGCACCAGTGCCAGCGCCAGCCGGTGCACTGTGGGGCGCGCCAGCCCCGTAGCGGAAACCAGCTGCGCCAGCGTGGTGGGGCCGGCTTCCAGTGCATCCAGCACCATGGCCGCTTTGTCGATAACGCCTACCCCGCTGACTGTGTCCATAAGTTGATACTGCCGTCTCACTATCTGAGATGCAAATCGGAAAGCTGGACCGTCGGCTCTGCCTGCTGGTTCTCTTGAGGAACTACGGATTGAACCAAATAAGGGGTACCGGTATGGGTGAGCATGTGGCAGGCAGGACGCTTGCGCAGAAAGTCTGGGACGAGCACGTGGTGAGCAAGGGGGAGGACGGTGCTCCCGACCTGCTCTACATCGACCTCCACCTCGTCCATGAAGTCACCTCTCCGCAGGCCTTCGAAGGCCTGCGGCTGTCAGGGCGCGGACTGCGCCGCCCGGACCTGACCATTGCCACCGAGGACCACAACACTCCCACGCTGGCCATCGACAAGCCCATTGCCGACCCGGTGAGCCGCACCCAGATCGAAACGCTGCGGGCCAACTGTGCCGAGTTCGGCGTGCGGCTGCATCCGCTGGGGGACGCCGAGCAGGGCATCGTCCATGTGGTGGGCCCCCAGCTTGGCCTGACCCAGCCCGGACTCACTGTGGTCTGCGGCGACTCCCACACCTCGACACACGGTGCGTTCGGTGCGCTGGCGATGGGTATCGGCACCTCCGAGGTCGAGCACGTCATGGCCACCCAGACACTGTCCCTCAAGCCGTTTCGGACCATGGCGATCAACGTCGAGGGAACCCTGCGGCCCGGTGTTACGTCCAAGGACATCATCCTGGCGGTGATCGCCAAGATCGGCACCGGCGGCGGACAGGGCTACGTGCTGGAATACCGCGGCTCCGCCATTCGCGCCCTGTCGATGGAGGCGCGGATGACCATCTGCAACATGTCCATCGAGGCCGGTGCCCGTGCAGGGATGGTCGCCCCGGACGAAACGACCTTCGCCTACCTTCGGCACCGCCCGCACGCACCACAGGGCCGGGACTGGGACGCCGCCGTCGAGCACTGGAAATCGCTTGCCACGGACGCTGACGCCGAGTTCGACGCCGAGGTTTTCCTGGACGCCGACACCCTGGAGCCTTTCGTCACCTGGGGAACCAACCCCGGGCAGGGAGTTTCGCTCTCCGAAGCCGTTCCCGCACCCGAAGATTTCAGCGACGAAAACGCGCGCGCCGCCGCCGAACGCGCGTTGGCCTACATGGACCTGGCTGCCGGCACACCCATGAAGGACATCCGCGTGGACACCGTCTTCCTGGGCTCCTGTACCAACAGCCGCATCGAGGACCTGCGGATAGCCGCGGACATTATCCGCGGCCGGCAGAAGGACCCCGCAGTCCGGATGATGGTGGTGCCCGGCTCCGCGCGGGTGCGCCTGGAGGCCGAGGCCGAAGGACTGGACCGGGTGTTCAAGGACTTCGGCGCCGAATGGCGGTTTGCCGGCTGTTCCATGTGCCTGGGCATGAACCCTGACCAGCTCGAACCGGGGGAGCGCTGCGCCTCCACCTCCAACCGCAACTTCGAGGGCCGGCAGGGCAAGGGTGGACGGACCCACCTGGTCTCCCCGGTGGTGGCAGCGGCCACTGCCGTCAGGGGAACCCTCAGCTCACCCTCCGACCTCGACCCGCTGCCGGGCGCCGTCGTCGGCACCGCCGCAGCCTAGGAGAACCGTTATGGAAAAGATCACCACCCACACCGGAATCGGCGTCCCGCTGCGCCAAAGCGACGTGGACACCGACCAGATCATTCCGGCCGTCTACCTCAAGCGGATCACCCGCACCGGATTCGAGGATGCGCTCTTCGCCGGGTGGCGGAAGAACGAGGACTTCATTCTGAACCGGGAACCCTACAGCCAGGGATCCGTGCTGGTGGCGGGGCCGGACTTCGGCACCGGTTCCTCCCGCGAACATGCCGTCTGGGCGCTGAAGGACTATGGCTTCCGGGCCGTGCTCTCCTCCCGCTTCGCCGACATTTTCCGCGGGAACGCCGGCAAGCAGGGCCTTGTCGCGGCCCAGGTTGCGCAGGACGACATCGAGCTGATCTGGAAGGTCCTGGAAAATTCCCCGGGAACAACGGTCACCGTTGATCTGCAGGCCCGGACCGCGGTCTGCGGCAGCGTCACGGCTCCCTTCGAAATTGACGAGTACACCCGTTGGCGCCTGCTGGAGGGATTGGACGACATTGCCCTGACCCTGCGCCATGAGTCCGACATCACCTCGTTCGAGGCCGAGCGACCCGCGTACAAGCCCACCACGCTCCCCGCCCTGCACTAGGGCGGTCCAGGCAGGGCCGGCGGACCCGGGAATGATCAGCAGGCTTCCGGTTTGCACTCCGGAGGTTTTTCTGCCTCTCTCCCCGCCCCGATATCATTGATAGGCCCCGCTTCGGCGGGGCCTATCCGCTTTCAATCGCGGGCATGACCGGAATCACATCGGTTCCAGCCTGCTGGGGGGCGGCGTTATTTCAGTAAGCAGACCCTTGCTCATATGCTTGAGTGCAGTCTCTTATTGCTTCCGGGGCCAATCTATTTTAAGAAATCAGGTGTTCATGGGTAGCGTCCTCACCATCCGAGGCGGTGTTCCTCTCTCAGGGAAGGTACCGGTCCGCGGGGCGAAAAATCTGGTCCCCAAGGCGATGGTTGCGGCCCTGCTTGGCAACGGCCCGTCCACACTGCGCAACGTTCCTGAAATCAAGGACGTCGAGGTAGTTACGTCGCTGCTGCAGCTGCACGGCGTTGAGGTCACCAAGGACCCTGTCACGGGCGATCTCACCATGGATCCGAAGAACGCCAAGACGGCGGCGTCCAAGGACATCGACGCCCACGCCGGCGATTCCCGCATCCCGATCCTGCTCTGCGGGCCCCTGATGCACAGCCTGGGCGAAGCCTTCATTCCTGACCTCGGCGGCTGCAAAATCGGCGACCGGCCGATCGACTACCACCTGCAGATGCTGCGCAACTTCGGTGCCGTGGTGGAAAAGCGCCCCGGCGGCATTTCCATTTCCGCGCCCAAGGGCCTCAGCGGTGCCAAGCTTGAACTGCCGTACCCGAGCGTCGGAGCCACCGAACAGGTGCTCCTGACGGCGGTCAAGGCCGTGGGTATCACCGAGCTTCGCGGCGCGGCCGTGGAACCGGAAATCATGGACCTGATCGCCATCCTGCAGAAGATGGGCGCCATCATCTCCGTGCAGACGGACCGCGTGATCCGCATCGAGGGCGTTTCCGAACTCACCGGGTACAACCACCGGGCGCTTCCGGACCGCAACGAGGCTGCTTCCTGGGCCTCCGCCGCACTCGTCACCAAGGGTGACATCTACGTTGAGGGTGCGGAGCAGAAGGACCTCACCGCCTTCCTGAACACCTACCGCAAGATCGGCGGCGCGTTCGACGTCGACGACGGCGGCATCCGGTTCTACCACCCGGGCGGCGCCCTGAACCCGCTGGTGCTCGAAACCGACGTACACCCCGGCTTCATGACCGACTGGCAGCAGCCCCTGGTTGTCGCCCTGACGCAGGCCGAGGGCGTCTCCATCGTGCACGAAACCGTGTACGAGAACCGTTTCGGGTTCACGGATGCGCTGATCCGCATGGGTGCCAACATCCAGGTGCACCGTGAGTGCCTGGGCAGCGTGCCGTGCCGTTTCGGCCAGCGCAACTTCCTGCACTCGGCAGTTATTGCCGGATCCGTGCAGCTGCGCGGTGCGGAGATCGACATCCCGGACCTGCGCGGCGGCTTCAGCCACCTCATTGCGGCACTGGCTGCCGAAGGCACCTCGCGGGTGACCGGCATCGAGCTGATCAACCGCGGGTACGAGCACTTCCAGGGCAAGCTGGAGGGCCTCGGCGCTGACTTTGACGTCACTTCCGGCGTATCTGCCGGACTCCGGTAGCCTGACGGAATGACGGAATCGAATAAGTCACGGGTTGTTTTTGCTCTGCTGGCCGGATCCCTGAGGCCGGTATTCAATATCTTCCTGAAAAAGCAGTGGCAGGGCGCAGAGAACCTGCCCAAGGACCCGGGCTTCATTGTCTGCCCGAACCACGTGACTGAAATCGATCCGGTGGTGGTGGGGCACTTCCTGTACAACCAGGGCCGCCCGCCGCACTTCCTGGCGAAGGCATCCCTCTTCAAGGTGCCCGTGCTGGGACCGGCGCTGTCCGCCACGAACCAGGTCCCGGTGGAGCGGATCACCACCGGGGCCGCCGGTTCGCTGGATGCCGCCCGTGCAGCCCTGGCGGCAGGGCGCACGCTGGTCATCTACCCCGAGGGCACCCTCACCCGGGACCCCGACCTCTGGCCGATGAAAGGCCGGACCGGGGCTGCGCGGCTGGCCCTGCAGACCGGGGTGCCCGTCATTCCGATTGCCCACTGGGGTGCGCAGGAAGCCTTCCCGCGCTATGCGAAGTTCCCCAAGCTGTTCCCGCGCAAGCGGGTGCGGCTGGTGGTAGGCAAGCCCGTGGACCTGTCCGAATTCTCCGGACTGCCGATCAGCAAGGCAGTGCTGGACGCAGCCACGGAACGGATCATGTCCGACCTTACGGACATGGTCTCCAAGCTCCGCGGCACCCAGCCGCCCACCGAGCGGTGGAACCCCGTGGCCCGGGGCCAGCGGCAGGTGGGACGTTCCTTCGAAAACGGAGCCGGCACATCCGGCACATCAACCAAACCAATCCAACCGGAGGCCGGACAGTGACCCCCCGCAGTGAACACCCCGCCGTCGTCGCCGTACTGGGCGCCGGCAGCTGGGGCACCGCCTTTGCCAAGATTGCCGCCGACTCGGGAGCCGAGCGCGGCACCGACGTCCGGCTCTGGGCCCGCCGCCCCGAGGTGGCCGCTGACATCAACGGCAGGCACCGCAACACCCAGTACCTCAAGGACACCGTCCTGCCGGCCAACCTGCGCGCCTTCACGGACCTCGGCGAGGTGCTCGCCGGAGCCGAAATGATAGTCCTCGCCGTCCCTGCACAGTCCCTGCGCGCTCAGCTTAAGGACGTTGCCGGCCGGATTCCCGCCGACGCCGTCGTCGTGTCGCTGATGAAGGGCCTGGAGCGGGGCACGGACGCCCGGATGAGCCAGGTGATCGCCGAGGAACTGGGACTGCCCGCCGAGCGTATCGCCGTGGTTTCCGGGCCGAACCTCGCCATGGAAATTGCCCGGCAGGAGCCCACCGCGTCCGTGGTGGCCTGCACCGACCTGGATACGGCCGGCTGGATCGCCGAGGCCTGCACGGCGCCGTATTTCCGTCCCTACACCAATGAGGACGTGGTGGGCACCGAGATCGGCGGCATCGTCAAGAACGTTATTGCCCTCGCGGTGGGGATCTGCGACGGCAAGGGCATGGGGGACAACACCAAGGCCTCCGTGATGACCCGCGGACTCGCCGAAACCACCCGCCTGGCCCTGGCACTGGGCGGCAATGCGGAGACCATGGCGGGACTGGCCGGTATGGGCGACCTGATTGCCACCTGTTCCTCGCCGCTGTCGCGCAACCACACGGCGGGTACGCTGCTGGCCCAGGGCCTGAGCCTTGCCGAAGTCAACGCGTCCATGACCCAGACCGCCGAGGGCATCAAGTCCGCGCAGGCCGTGCTGGACCGCGCCACCCAGCTGGGCGTCTACATGCCCATCACCGAAAACGTTGTCGCCGTACTGCAGGGCGTAATTACTGTTGACGAACTGGGCCCGCGGTTGCTGGCCCGAGAACTGAAATCCGAAGGTGTGTCCGCCCCGTGACTGTTGAACCCCTGCCCGCCGGTACCGTAGAGGACCGTCCCGGAACTGAGCGCCCCCGGGTTGCCGTCCTCTTCGGCGGACGCTCCAGCGAGCACGCCGTCAGCTGCGTGACCGCGGCCGGTGTGCTGCAGGCCATTGATACGTCCAAGTACGACGTCGTTCCCATCGGCATCGCGAAGAACGGCCAGTGGAGCCTGGTGTCGGCTGACCCGGCCGAGTGGTCCCTGCGCGCCGCGACCCTGCCCGAGGTTCCGGTGTCGGAGGAATCCGTAGTGCTCTCCTCGCAGGACGGCAGCCGGGAACTGGTGGCACACGCCGCCGGCAGCCTGCCCCGCAGCCTCGGCCCCATCGACGTGGTGATGCCGCTGCTGCACGGTCCCTTCGGTGAGGACGGAACCCTCCAGGGCATGCTGGAAATGGCTGACATGCGGTATGTGGGAGCAGGTGTCCTGGCGTCCGCCGTCGGGATGGACAAGCACTACATGAAGGTGGTCTTCGAATCCGCCGGCCTGATGGTAGGCCCCTATGAGGTCATCACCGACCGGCAGTGGCTGCGCGACCCGCAGTCCTGCCTCGACCGTGCCGGCGCCCTTGAATTCCCGCTGTTCGTCAAGCCGGCCCGCGCCGGTTCCTCCATGGGCATCACCCGCGTTACGGACGCAGCGGAACTGCCGGCTGCCATCGAAGCGGCACGCCTGCACGATCCGAAGGTGGTAGTCGAAGCCGGGATCATCGGCCGGGAAATCGAAGTGGCCGTCCTGCAGGGGCGCGGCACGGAGGATCCGCGGACCAGCCAGCCCGGCGAGGTTGCCGTGCGCGACGGCGGCCACGAGTGGTACGACTTCGAAGCCAAGTACGTGGACGGGGCAGCAGCAGACCTGAGCTGCCCGGCCGACCTCCCGGCGGATATTACCGCCCGGGTCCGCAGGCTTGCCGGGATTGCCTTCGATGCAGTGGGCGGTGAAGGCCTGTCCCGGGTGGACTTCTTCTACACTCCGGACGGCGAACTGATCATCAACGAGATCAACACCATGCCCGGCTTCACACCCATCAGCATGTATCCGCAGATGTGGGCCAAGTCCGGGTTGCCGTACACCGAGCTGATCGACGAACTGATCTCCCTGGCGCTGGCCCGGAAGACGGGGCTGCGCTAGCCCTGCCCGGCTTCGAGCTCCAGGGTGTCCTCGGGGCTCAGGCACTGGCTGGTGGGCTCGATTTTGGACACTGCGTTCTGCAGCTGGACCAGGAGGGTGGACGAGGCCACCTCGTTCGGATTGAAGATCACTTCCACAGCCGGTTCCCGGCCGTAGGTGGTGGCGGTCCAGGTGTCTTCGCCCTCACGCAGGATCCAGTCGACGCCGTTCACTGAGGCGCACGGATCGGTGGTCGGTCCCGGCACAGGGACACCGCACTTCAGGATCGCCCGCGACGGGTTGCCCCACGCAGCCGTCGACTGGCTGTCCGTGTCCCGCAGCGCGTAACCAGCCATCTCGTCCGGCAAGGCCACCATGACGGCGGCGCAGTCCGGGTTGGCAGCGTCCGGAGCCGATTCGATGCTGGCTACCGGACTGCAACCGGTGGCGGCCACTGCAGAGAGAATAAGTACTGCTGGTAACGCATAGAACTTCATGATTCCAGCGTATCCGCCGCGGTGCCCCGGACCGGAATCGGAATGGATAGACTCATACCGCCCCCGAGCTGAGGAAAACACTTGAGCGAGTACCCCTTTTCCCCTGAAACTGACGTTCCCGCAGACACCACGCGCAGGAAGTCACACCCCGTGCGAAATGTGCTGCTGGGTTTTCTGGCCCTCGTTTTGGTTGCCGCGCTGGCAGCCGGTGGCTACCTGTGGCATCTGGCGCGGACCTTCGACAGTTCCACGGACACCATTGCCAATGCGCTTCCAGAGACACGTCCGGAGAAGGGCACGGCAGCAGGAGACTCGCAGAACATCCTGCTGATGGGCAGCGATACCCGCGATCCCGCTTCGGGCGATGCACGGTCGGACACGATGATGCTGGTCCATATTCCGGGGGATCGAAGCGGCGTGTACGTTATGTCGATCATGCGGGACACCTGGGTGGAGATTCCCGGGCACGGGGAACACAAAATCAATGCCGCCATGGCTCTCGGCGGAGTGTCCCTGACGGTTGACACCGTACAGACCCTGTTCGATGTCCCCATCGACCACGTGGCGATTATCGATTTTGAAGGTTTCCAGGGTCTGACGGATGCCCTGGGCGGGGTTACCCTCAACAACGACATCGCCTTCCAGTCCGAGGGCGGCCATGGCGAGTACTTTGCCGCCGGGCCGATCACCGTTGAGGGAGAGTCGGCACTCAAGTACGTCCGCGAGCGGTACGCCTTTGCCGACGGGGACTACCAGCGGGTCAAAAACCAGCAGGCTTTCCTGAGCGGCGTGATCTCCGGTGTCCTCAACACGGAAACCCTGACCGACCCGGTAAAGGTCAGCAACATCGTGGGCGAAATTTCACCGTACCTGAGCGTTGATGAAGACCTGGACGCAGCGGCGGCAGGGGCGTTGGCGGTCAGCCTCCGCAACGTCCGGTCCGGAGATGTCCATATGTTCACCCTGCCGAACGCCGGGGTGGGCACGTCCTCCGACGGGCAGTCGATTGTGGTGCCGGACGAGACCGCCATCGCCGAAATCGGTGCTGCGCTGGACGCTGACGACCTCGCCGGCTACCTCCGGTCCGCCGCTCCGCAGAGTTGACCGGCCCAACCGGCGGCAAATCGTTATCGGCCACTGTCAGTGCCCTGCGGTAGGCTTCCTAATGACATAGACGGTTAGCGGCAATGACGACGAAGACCGGATAGGACGGGCCTCCATGAGCGGCACCAGCAGGAGCAGAGACAGCTCTACAAGCAGGAAACGGGATTACCTTGCAGACTAAAATCACCGCCAACGCGCAAGCGCTGAAGCGATGGTTGAGTAACGCAGAGGTCTCCTTGGGTAACCACAGCGACCGCCTCAACGCCATCAATATCTTTCCCGTGGCCGACGGCGATACCGGTACCAACCTCTACCTGACGCTCCGCTCCGCCTCGAGGGCTATTGCGGAAGAGGACACCGCCGACATCGGCGAGCTGCTGTCGACCGCCGGGCGGGCCGCGATGGAAGAAGCCCGCGGCAACTCCGGAACCCTGTTTTCAGTCTTCCTCACCTCCATGGCAGAACCCCTGGCCGGCGCAACCCGGCTCTCCGCGCCGTTGCTCGCATCCGCCCTGCAGCGCGCGCAGCTGCGCTCCTGGTCGGTGCTCAGCGACCCGGTGCCCGGCACCATGCTCTCCGTCCTCGAAGCGGCAGCCCACGCCGCCTCCGACAGTGAAGCGGCAGTCACCGGAGATGACAGCAACGTGGGACTCGCGATCACGCTGCGCGCCATGATGGACGCCGCCCTGACCGCCGTCATCCGCACCGAAAGCCAGCTGGACGCGCTCGCCGCGGCCCACGTGGTGGACGCCGGCGGCGTCGGGTTCCTGCTGGTACTGGATGCCCTGCGAGCCGCAGCCCTAGGCGAGGAACTGCAGGAAGAACTGCTGGACGGACTGCACGGCTACGACGTCCAGGACCCGCACATCCACGCCCACATGCCCCGCATGGAAGGCGTGGAGGTCATGTGCACCATCACCCTCAGCCCGCTGGATGCCGCCACGCTGCGGCTCCAGCTGGACGAGCTGGGGGACTCCGTCATCATGAGCGCCGTCAGCCCGGTGGGAGAAGGTTACCGCTGGCGGATCCACGTCCACACGCCCGACGCCGGTGCCGCCATCGACCTGCTGCGCACCCTGGGCGATCCCGAGAACCTGACCATCACCGAGCTGTCCGCAGACGGACACGAGACCAAAGAAGTCCCCGAGGCACATGGACTCTAGGCTCCCCGGAGAACTCGACTTTCCGCTGGACCGACGGATCGGCAAAACCACGGCCAATGCCATGGAGAAGTACCTCGGCCTGAAAACCGTCGGCGACCTGCTCCACCACTTCCCGCGGCGCTATCTGGAACGCGGCGAGCTGACCCCTATCGCCGAAATCCCGTTCGATGAGGACGTCACCCTGATCGCCCGGGTGCAGAGCAACAACCGGCGGCAGATGCGGGCCCGCAAGGGGACCATCGTCGAGGTAGTGGTCACCGACGATACCGACGGCAGCCTCGGCCAGCTGCACCTGACGTTCTTCAACGGGTTCAACGCGTTCAAGGAACTCACCGTCGGCACCCGGGCCATGTTCTCCGGCAAGGTGGGCGCCTACCGCGGCCAGCTGCAGCTGACCAATCCCAGTTACGCGCTGTTGGATGATGACGCCGTGGATGAAGAGGAGGCCAAACGGCCTATTCCCGTGTACCCGGCCTCGGCCAAAATAGCCAGCCCAACCATTGCCAAGTCCGTGTCGATGCTGCTGGACGTGCTTCAGGCAGCCCGGCTGCGCGATCCGATCCCGGAGTCGATCCGCCGTCGGGAGCACTTCCCCGACATCACGGAGGCCTATCAGCGGATCCACCGCCCGGCCACCATGGAGGAGGCCTACGCCGCCCGGCACCGGTTCCGGTACCAGGAAGCCCTGGTCCTGCAGACCGCACTGGCCCGGCGTCGTGCCCTGACCGCCGAAGAGGAAGCCACCGCGCGTCCGGCAGTGCCCGGCGGCCTCCTGGACCGCTTTGACGCGTCCCTTCCCTTCACCCTGACTCGCGGCCAGGCCGAAATCGGGCTCGACCTTTCCACCGAACTGGGCGGGGACCATCCCATGAACCGCCTCCTGCAGGGCGAGGTGGGCTCCGGCAAGACCCTGGTGGCCCTGCGCGCCATGCTGCAGGTGATCGACGCCGGGGGACAGGCGGCGCTGCTGGCACCCACCGAGGTCCTGGCCGCCCAGCACTACGAATCCATCAGCGCCATGCTGGGACCGCTGGGCCGCGGCGGCCAGCTCGACGGCGATCCGGACGGCACCCGCGTGGCCCTGCTCACCGGGTCGATGAACACCGCCGGGCGGCGGGCGGCCATGCTGGATGCTGCCAGCGGCGCTGCAGGAATCATCATCGGCACGCACGCCCTGCTGTCCGAGAACGTCTCCTTTGCCGACCTCGGCCTGGTGGTGGTGGATGAACAGCACCGGTTCGGCGTCGAGCAGCGCGATGTGCTGCGCACCAAGGGACACAGCACCCCGCACCTGCTGGTCATGACGGCTACCCCGATTCCCCGTACCGTGGCGATGACTGTCTTCGGTGACCTGGAGGTCTCCACCCTCACCGAGCTGCCCGCCGGGCGGGCCCCCATCTCCACCTACGTCTCGCCGCTGGCCGAGAAGCCGCAGTGGGAGCAGCGGATCTGGGCCCGCGCCCGGGAAGAGATCGACGCCGGCCGTCAGGTGTACGTGGTCTGCCCCAAGATCGGAGCCAAGGAAGAGGAACCCGGTACGGAGCTGGACCTGTTCGACGAGAGGGAAGCAGCCGCCGGCCGGGAGCGTGCCCAGCGGCAGGAGCTGACCTCCGTCACGGAGCTGGTCGAGTATCTCACCACCGTGCCGGCGCTCGCAGGGAAGGTCATTGCGCCGCTGCACGGCCGGCTGGACCCGAACGACAAGCACGAGACCATGGCCGCCTTCAACCGCGGCGACATTGACGTGCTCGTCTCCACCACCGTCATCGAAGTGGGGGTGGATGTGCCTAATGCCTCGCTGATGGTGATCATGGACGCTGACCGCTTCGGCATCTCCCAGCTGCACCAGCTGCGTGGCCGGGTGGGCCGCGGCGGGCTGCCCGGCACGTGCCTGCTCGTGACGCAGCTGGAGCCCGGACATCCGAGCCGTGAGCGGCTGGAGGCCGTGGCGGCCACCACCGACGGTTTCGAACTGTCCCGCAAGGACCTCGAACTGCGCCGCGAAGGCGACATCCTCGGCGCCAGCCAGTCCGGCGGCCGCTCCACCCTGAAACTGCTGCGCGCCGTCCAGGACGAAAAGCTCATTGAAAAGGCACGTGCCGACGCCGTGGCCCTGGTGGCCGAGGATCCGGACCTGCGCGACTACCCGGCCCTGGACGAAGCCATCGAGGCCTACCTGAACCCCGAAGCCGAGGCGTTCCTGGAACGCGGCTGACGCCCGCCTCCAGTCCTGACGGCTTCCGGCAACGGATAAAGTGAAGGCATGAGCCGCATTATTGCCGGGGCTGCCGGCGGATCCTCCTTGTTCAGCGTTCCCGGTGACGGAACGCGTCCCACCACGGACCGGGTGAAGGAAGCCCTCTTTTCCCGCCTCGAGTCCTACGGCATCCTGCAGGAAGCCCGCGTGCTGGATCTGTTCGCCGGGTCCGGTGCCCTGGGTGTGGAGAGCGCCAGCCGCGGGGCGGCCGCCGTCGACCTGGTGGAACTGGCCGACAAGCCCGCGGCGACCTGCCGGCAGAACGCGGAACTGGTCAACAAGATCCTGGGCCGGACCTGCGTAAACGTGCACCGGGCCAAGGCTGAAACTTTCCTGCTGCGGGTTCCGGCGGACGTGCGCTGGGACGTGGTGTTTATTGATCCGCCCTACGCGTTCACCGAAGCGGAGCTGGCTACGGTCCTCACCCCGCTGGCCGGGCACCTCGCAGTCGGTGCGGTAGTGGTGCTCGAGCGCTCCACGCGTTCCCCCGAACCGGTCTGGCCGGAAGGCCTGGAGCGCTTCAGCGAGCGTAAATACGGTGAAACCACCCTGTGGTTCGCCGAACCTGCCGACGATGACGCAGAGTCCGACGACGCCGAGGCCGCGCAGGCCTAGCCTGCGAAGCGGTCCAGGTCCTCGCCGGTCAGCACTGCTGCCGGGTGCGGACCGGCAGCCAGGAGCTGCTGCGTCCACTCGGCGGGCCAGCGGAACCGGGTTGCCGCGAGCACGATGTTGCCGGGGTAGCGTCCCGTGAACATGTCCCGCTGTGCCAGCGCCGCCACGTCGCCGTCTGCAACCTCGCCGTCCGCAGCCTCACCGGCCGTGCCCAGCGAGGCCTGGACCTCGCGGACCTGCCGGCGGGCGAAGGCCAGCGGCGGATCGTCCCCGACATTGACCAGCAGCACCCCGGCGGGGGAGAGCAAGGCAATCAGCTCGGCGTAGAAGTCCGACGTCGCCAGGTGCGCGGGCGCATCGGGGCCGGCGAAGATGTCCAGGACAATGGCATCGAAATGCTGGCCGGCAAAGCGGTCCAGTGATTCCCGCGCGTCCCCGATGACGGTCTCCAGCCGGGTGCCCTCCGGCAGGGGAAGCTGCGCCAGCACGAAGTCCAGCAGTTCGCGTTCCAGTTCCACCGCCGCCTGCTCCGACCCGGGGCGGGTGGCCTGGAGGTAGCGGGCGAGGGTCAGCGCTCCGGCGCCCAGATGCAGCGCACGCACCGGCTCCCCGTCCGCTGCGGCCAGGTCCAGGACGTTGCCTATCCGGCGCAGGTACTCGTAGGAAATCTCCTGCGGGCGGGCCAGGTCCACGTGGGACTGCTCCGCGCCGCCGATGCTCAGGATGTAGGCCCCGGGGGTGAAGCCGTCTTCGGTGATGGTGGCGTGGGCGCCGATGCCCCGCAGCAGCCGGGACGCGTTCACAGCAGCCCGCCCAGCCGGGCGAGGCGCTCGGAGGCGGAGTCCAGGACGTCCGTTTTCTTGCAGAACGCGAACCGGAGCAGGGACCGGGTGCGCTGCGCTCCTTCCGCATGGCAGAACACGGCCACCGGAATGGCCGCCACGCCGATCAGTTCCGGCAGCCGCCGAGCCAGTTCCGTGGCGTCGGTAATGCCCAGGGGCGACGTGTCGGCGGTAACGAAGTATGTTCCGGAGGAGGGCAGGACTTCCATTCCGGCCGCCCGCAGCCCGGATCCGAGCAGGTCCCGCTTCGCCTGCAGTGCCGCGGCGGCTCCGGTGAAGTAGGAATCCTCCAGTCCCAGGCCGACGGCGACCGCGGACTGGAAGGGGGTGCCGGAGGTGTAGCTCAGGAAGGTCTTGACGGTGCGGACCGCAGCCACCAGCGGTGCCGGACCCGTGAGCCAGCCGATTTTCCAGCCGGTTACGGAAAACGTTTTGCCCGCCGAGGAAATGGTCAGGGTCCGTTCCGCGGCACCGGGCAGCGTGGCTACGGGAATGTGCACCGGCCCGAAGGTCAGGTGTTCGTACACCTCGTCGGTGACGATCACGGCGTCGTGCTTCGCTGCCAGGTCCACGATCTGCTGCAGGACCTTGCGGGGAAGGACTGCGCCCGTGGGGTTGTGCGGGTTATTGACCAGCACCACCCGCGTGCGGTCGGTGAACGCCGCTTCGAGGGCGCCGTCGGCGGGGAGGAAATGCGGTGCGTCGAGGGCGACGGTGGTGTGCGTGGCACCGCTGAGCCCAATGACCGCGCCGTAGGAATCGTAGAAGGGTTCGAAGGTCAGCACCTCGTCTCCGGGACCCGTCAGGGCCAGGAGGGTCGACGCAATGGCTTCCGTGGCGCCGGTGCTGACGATGACCTCGCTGTCCGGGTCCACGTGCAGCCCGTAGAACCGCTCCAGGTGGGCCGCGACGGCGTTGCGCAGGACCGGCAGGCCCTGTCCCG
Source organism: Arthrobacter sp. zg-Y1110 (assembly GCF_025244865.1). Classification (NCBI taxonomy): domain Bacteria; kingdom Bacillati; phylum Actinomycetota; class Actinomycetes; order Micrococcales; family Micrococcaceae; genus Arthrobacter; species Arthrobacter sp. zg-Y1110. The sequence goes on along the minus strand of NZ_CP104272.1, from coordinate 2,292,895 downwards.
GGGCGTACTGGTTGGCGCCGGAGGCAATGGCCTTCCGTGCGGCGTCGAGCATTACGGCCGGCCCGTCCTCATCGGGAAAACCCTGGCCGAGGTTGATGGCTCCGTGCTGTCCGGCAAGGGCGGTGATTTCCTCGAAAATGGTCACCCCGAGGTTGCCGTCCGCCGCGAGCAGGTTGGCTCCCGCGGCGGTCCGCTGCCAGGGCTGGGCGGCGGCCGTGCCGGTGCCGGGCCGGGCACGGAGCAGGGACGCGGCTGTGCTGATACTCATGCCTCCAGTATTACCCGCCCGCACCCGGTAGATTCGACCTATGCGACGCGCTGTATGCCCTGGTTCCTTTGATCCCATCCACAACGGCCACGTGGAGGTGATTGCCCGTGCGGCAACCCTCTTCGACGAAGTCATCGTGGCGGTGTCCACCAACTATGCGAAGAAGTACCGTTTCAGTGCCGAGGAACGCCTGGAACTGGCAGCGGAAACCTTTGAGGCTCTGGGCGGGGTTTCCGTGGTCCCCATGGGGGACGGGCTCCTGGCCGACTTCTGCCGGGAACACGGAGCCTCCGCGATCGTGAAGGGGCTGCGGTCCGTCCAGGACTACCAGTACGAACTGCCCATGGCAGTAATGAACAGGCAGCTCACCGGCGTCGAAACCGTCTTCCTGGCCGCGGAAAGCAGCTACACCCACCTTTCCTCGTCCCTGATCAAGGAAGTGGCCGCCCTGGGCGGCGACGTCGCCGGCTATGTTCCCCCCACGGTGCTGAAGCGCCTGACGGACAGCTAGACGGGGTTGGCTCGGATGCACCGGAAGGGAAGCACCAGGCACGCCGATTAGCCGGATGCCCCTTGGCGGGTAAACTGGACTATGGAGCACGTGCCCGCACGTGTTCCTTGGCTGCGGTGCAGCCGCAGTTTGAGAGATTCCGGCAAGTCAGGCTAAGATGATATGTCGGTCTATGTTCTACAGGAGTTCTCATTAGCGAATTTTCGCGGTCCAATCCGGAAACTCCCCTGGCTATCAACGTCAGGGACCTCGGGCGCAGCCCGGGAACGATGCGGACCTTGCATGAACATGTACCGGCACCGAAAGACTTCGGTGTTGCGCTTATCGGCGTTCCGGAAGGATCCGGCCTCGAGCTCGATCTGAGGTTGGAGGCCGTGCACGAAGGGATTCTGGTATCCGGCGTAGTAATCGCCCCCGTAAAGGGCGAATGCGGCCGCTGCCTGAAGCCACTCGCGTACGACCAAGAAGTCGATGTGCAGGAACTCTTCTACTACGAGGACGCTGAGTCCTTCGAAGAAGAAGATGAAGAAGAGCAACACCGGATCGAGCGAGATGTCATCGATCTTGAGCCGGTATTGCGGGACGCAGTGGTTCTTACCATGCCGTTCCAGCCGGTGTGCCGGGAAGACTGCGAAGGCCTTTGCTCCGAATGCGGAGCGCGCCTTGAGGAGGATCCGGGTCACCACCATGAAGCAGTGGATCCTCGCTGGGCAGCCCTCGCCGGGCTGACCGGCACGGCCGCAGAAGATACTGCGGCACCAAGTACAGAGTCAGACGAGAGAGAAGAGAGTTAGCCGTGGCTGTTCCGAAGCGGAAAATGTCCCGCGCGAATACACGTGCACGCCGGTCCCAGTGGAAGGCGACCGCGCCCAACCTGGTGAAGACCGTGGAGAACGGCCGCGTCACCTATAGCCTGCCGCACCAGGCCAAGGTCGTAACCGACTCCGCCGGCACCGCGCTGTTCCTTGAATACAAGGGCCGCAAGGTCGCGGACGTCTAAGACCAGTGTTCGGCCCGGCTTTGCGCATCATTAGTGTTGTTGCGGACGGGCACGTGAATACTGCTTTTCGGGTTGTATCCAAAAAGTGAAGAATACTGAAGAGCTTATGAAGCGTCTCGGTGTCGATATCGACGCCGGGACGCTTCGTCTTGCACTCACGCACCGTTCCTACGCTTACGAGCAGGGCGGCATCCCCACGAACGAGCGCCTGGAATTCCTGGGTGACTCCATTCTGGGGTTCTCGGTAACCGATGCGCTCTACCGGGATAATCCTGATCTTTCCGAAGGCGAGCTGGCCAAGCGCCGCTCCGCCGTCGTGAGTACCCGTGCCCTCGCCGGCATTGCCCGCGGTCTGGGGCTGGGGGAGTACATCCTGCTGGGCCAGGGCGAAAAGCTGACTAACGGGCGCGACAAGTCCTCTATCCTTGCGGACACCACCGAGGCAATCATCGGTGCCGTGTACCTCGATCACGGAATAGAGGCCGCGCGGCAGATGGTGATGCGCCTTGTCGGTCCGCTGCTGTCCAACGCCGAGGCATTGGGTGCCGGGACGGACTGGAAGACGAGCATCCAGGAGATCGCTGCCGGCCGGAAAATGGGCGACATCGAATACCGGGTCTCCGGATCCGGTCCCGACCATTCCCGCAGCTTCGTTGCTGTCCTGCATATCGGCGACAAGGCCTACGGCACCGGCGTTGGCCACTCCAAGAAGGAAGCCGAGCAGGAAGCCGCCGCTGCTTCCTGGAAGATGATCAACGCCAAGGAAGCCGACTCCGCGGCTGCCGGTTCCTAGGCACTCCCGGCGATGCCTGAGCTTCCCGAAGTCGAGGTGGTCCGCCGCGGACTGGCATCATGGGTCCGCGGCCGCACCATCACCGGCGTCGAAGTCGTGGATCCCCGTTCCGTGCGGCGCCATGCGCCCGGCCCGGCCGACCTCGTTGCCAACCTTGAAGGCGCGGTGGTGGCCGACGTCGTGCGCCGCGGGAAGTTCCTCTGGCTGCCGCTGCTCGAGGCTGCTCCTTCACCGGCCGGTGCCGCTTCCGGCGCGGACGACGACGTCGTACCCCCGTTTGCGTTGATGGCCCACCTGGGCATGAGCGGGCAGCTGCTGATGGAGGACTCGGCGCTTCCGGACGAAAAGCACCTGAAGGTCCGGTTCACGCTTAGTCCCGCCGTTGATGCCTCCGGTGTTGCGATGCCGGACGAGCTGCGCTTTGTAGACCAGCGGATTTTCGGCGGTGTGTTCCTCACCGATCTGGTGCCGACTCCCGACGGCGCTCCCGGAGGCCTGTCCGAAACCGGACTTCCGCTCGTGGCTGCCGAGGCGGCCCATATCGCCCGCGACCCGCTCGATCCGGCGTTTTCCTTTGACGAGTTCTACCGCCGGCTGCGAGGCAGGAAGACCGGGATCAAACGCGCCCTGCTGGACCAGGGGCTGATTTCCGGGGTCGGGAACATTTACGCCGACGAATCCCTGTGGGCGGCACGGATGCACTTTGCCCGGGCCACGGACACCATGCGCCGGGCCGACGCGCTGCGGCTTGTCGAAGCCGCCCGGGACGTGATGACCCGTGCATTGGCTGCGGGCGGCACCAGCTTCGACTCGCTGTACGTCAATGTGAACGGCGCCTCGGGGTACTTCTCCCGGTCCCTCAACGCTTACGGCCGCGAAGGGCTGCCCTGCCCGCGCTGTGAGGAACTGGGGCTGCATACCCTGATCCGGCGGGATTCGTTTATGAACCGGTCTTCGTACAGTTGTCCCGTGTGTCAGCCGCGGCCCCGGAACGGTCGCTGGTAGTTCTCCGTTCCACGAATTGGATCGGGTGTCCGTCGAAGTCCTCGACGAATGCAACCCGCAGTCTCCCGTCCAGGAACGGGTGCGGTCCTTGGAGGTCTTTTGCTCCGGCGTCGAGTGCAGCGGTGTAGGCGGCTGTGACGTCGTCCGTCCAGAGCGTGAGGCACGCGCGGTGTCCGGCCGTGACCGGGGTGAGCCCGTGGGCTTCGGCCGCCGGTCCAGGCAGTGCGAGCCCGAGCTCGAAGCCTTCCAATGCCATTTCCATTTTGACGGGTGCTGTCCCTGCTCCCGTTGCGCTGAACTCTTCATTGAAGCCGAGGGCCGCGTAGAAGCGTGCCGCCCGCGCGACGTCGGCGACGAACAAGATGACCTGCGGATTGTAGATTTTCACGGCTGTCCTCATCTCGGGCGTTGGCCCGTTCACGGCACCTTTGCGTACGGTAACAAATCCGGCTGGTATCCGTCGCCCAGCAGCCGGCGTCACACCGGGCGCGCTCCGGACGGGCATCCAGGGCCGGTCCCGCCACCAGCGTCAGGAACGGAAAAATTACGAAACTCTTGTAATTGTTTTGGAATTACGTAATTCTCTATCCATGACCGCACGAGACGACGCCCGGCTGCAGGCGCTGGAAGCACGCGTGGCAGCCCTGGAGCAACGCGCGGAAGCCGCGGAGCCGACGTCGGCCGCGGACGAGGCAGACACTTTCTGGGCCCTCGAAGGGGTGCGGAAGCGCCATCCCGAGCCGGGAGCCGTGCTGTTCACCGGCACCGCCACTACCGCCGCCGGTGCCCACTACGAGTACCAGTACGGGTTGGAGACCGGGCATCTGCTCGACGTCGACTGGACGCAGTTCGCCGAAACCCTTGCCTCCCTCGGCCATCCCGTCCGGCTGGCCGTGCTCCGCGCCGTGCTCGGCGGAACCGAGACCGTGGCGGAACTGGTGGAGGAACTGGGTTCCGGAACTTCCGGGCAGATCTACCACCACGTTCACCAGCTGACCGCCTCGGGCTGGCTCGCACCGCACGCGCGGTCCCGCTACCGAATCCCGCCGGCCCGGGTCATCCCGCTGCTGGCGATTCTGACCGCTGCCTCCGGAGGTAACTGACATGCTTCAACGCAGACGCATTATCGTGGCCGTCCTTGCCGCTTCAGCTGTCCTGGCCGGCGGGCTCCTTGCTGCCCCGTGGACACCGCGCCTGTCGACGCAGGTTTCCGGCGACGCAGAACTCGCCGACGCCGTTCGGCCCCTGCTGCAGAAACCTGCCGATGCGGTCAGCGTCGTCTACCTGGAAAACGGCACCGTCCGGTTTGCCGGGTTCGGTGCCGATGAACGGACCGAGTTCGAAATCGGTTCGGTGTCCAAGACGTTCACGGCAGCGCTGCTTGCAAACGCCGTCGAGCGCGGCGAGGTGACGTTGGAGACCACCGTTGCCGAGATCCTGGGCCCGGAGCTGCGGGATCCGGAAGCCGAAATCGGCACGGTCACCCTGGCCGAGCTGGCCAGCCACCGTTCGGGGCTTCCCCGGCTCGCCACCGATCCGGGAGCGCTGGTCTCCCTGCTCGCCGGCACCGCCCTCCACCGCGACCCCTACACCGCCTCGCCTGCCGAGGTGCTGGAGCAGGCACAGAATGCGTCGGTGGGTGGAAGGGGAACGGTGGCCTACTCCAACCTCGGGTATGCCTTCCTCGGGCAGCTGCTCGCCAAGGCAGCCGGGATGGAATACGCCGATCTGCTGGAGCAGCGGATTTTCGAGCCACTGGGAATGAAGGACACATACGTGCCAATGACGGCCGACAACCTGCGCCCCGATGCTCCGACTGGCCGGAATGCAAGCGGACTGCCGGAGGGAGCCTGGACCGGCAACGGCGGGGCGCCGATGGGTGGGATCCGGTCTACCGCAGCGGATATGTCGCTCTACCTCCAGGCGCTGCTGACGGAGACCGCTCCGGGGGCCGCGGCCCTGGAACCGCAGTGGGATACGGGCGAGGACGGCGAGCAGGTGGGCCTGGGGTGGTTCACCCAGGTCTCTCCCTCGAGTGGGCGGGCTGCGACCTGGCACAACGGCATGACCGGAGGCTTCTCCGCCATGGCGGCGATGGACCGGGAGGCGGGCACCGCCGTGCTGATCCTTTCCAACGTGGCTGTCGGGCAGGAAGAAGCTGCCTTGGCTTTGCTGAAGGAAGGTCTCTGATGACATTCACCCTGATGTCCTGGATCCTCGGCGCCTGGCTGGTGGCGACCTGTCTGTCCGTGGCGGTTCCTGTCTGGAAGCGGGCGGGACAGCCTTCCGGCCCCAGCCGGAGGTCGCTGCTGGCCGGTTTGATGGAAGCGGCTTCGCTCGCGGGCCTTTTGCGGCTGGTGGTGCCGTGGACCTCCTGGTCGATGGCCCTCTGGGTAGTGGCCGTCGTCGCACTGGCGGCGGCTGTTGCCGGAGCCGTTCTTCGCTGGCCGGTGCTGCCGGGCCGGGTTGAGTCTGAGGGTCCGTTACGGGAGAAGGTATCCGAGGCTACGACGGGACCGGAGCCTGCCGGTTCGGAGCTGGTTCCGAACCCAGACATCCCTGCGGAGGCGTCGGATCAATCCCGGCTGCCGCAGACCGCGGCGGCACAAGCCGCATCGGTGGAGCGGTCACGGCTACCGTTCTTTCCTGTGCGGGAAAGGGCGGCCGCACCCGACACCGGGAATCCCGACCCCGGAAGCCCCGACCCCGGAAAGCCTGACCGGAAGGCGAAGGCCGGGAAGCCCGGAGGGAAGGCGAAGGCCGGGAAGAAGAAGCCGAAGAAGGAGCCCGGAAACCTCGCGCTGGCGGGGAACGCTGCCCTGCTGCTCGGCGTCGTCGTGGTTTCTTTTCCGGCTGGATAAGGCCGGTTTCGGCCGCAAGAGCATCGCTTGGAAGGCTATAAAAGACAACTGAAAAAACAGGTGGTTGAACGGGTATTTTTCGCCTAGATCCGAGCTCCAGGCCCCGATAGACTCGAACACATGTTCGAATATTCTCACCCTGTGAACCATCAATGGACCGGCGGATTGACTGCCGGTACCGCACTGGTGAACGCGTGGGTCGAGGTACTGGGGGACCAAGCTGAGGACCTTCCCTTCGTACAGCAGGAAGACCGGGAGCTGATTGACCGGATCCGGGCACTTGAGGAACTCAAGGCCGCAGCCTCGGCGGCACAGGCCCGGGCCGCTGCAGCGTTCGACGCCTCCCAGCGCCGGAAGCAGGCCGAGGCCGGAGTGCGGCGCGAGGATCTGGGCCGCGGTGTCGCCGGACAGATTGCCCTGGCCCGCAGGGAATCACCGAGCCGCGGGGGACGGTTGCTCGGGTTTGCCAAGGTGCTGACGGAAGAGATGCCGTGCACGCTGCAGGCGTTGGCCCGCGGGAAAATCAGCGAATGGCGGGCAACGCTGCTGGTCCGCGAGACGGCCTGCCTGAGCCTGGAGGACCGGCGGCGGGTAGATGAAGACGTGGCCGGAGACCCCGACGTGCTTGAAGCCCTGGGGGACCGTCAGATCATCTCCCGCACCAGAGCCGCCGCTTATCGGCTCGATCCGCGAGCAGCGGTCAAGCGCGCAGCCAAAGCCGAATCCGAACGATTTGTTTCCTGCCGTCCGGCACCGGACACCATGACCTACCTGACCGGACTTCTGCCCGTCGCCCAGGGAGTGGGAGTCTTTGCCGCACTGTCCCGTGAAGCAGACCGGCTGCGGGCAACCGGAGATACCCGGGGGCGGGGCCAGATCATGGCGGACACTCTCGTGGAGCGCGTGACCGGCCAGGCGGAGACAGGGCAGCTGAAGGTGGAAGTTCAGCTGGTGATGTCGGACCGGACACTGTTCGGCGGCGATTCCGAGCCGGCCGTGGTCCCCGGGTACGGGCCGGTGCCGGCGCAGTGGGCAAGGGACCTGGTCCGGGGAAGGCGTCCGGGGCAAGAACCCGGGCAGGATACCCGTGGCGCTGAACCGGAACGCGTCCGGGAACAAGCCGCAGGGCGGAAAGCGAAGCAGGACAAGCAGGAAGAACGCTGGATTCGACGGCTCTACACCGAACCGATTGCCGGTCAATTAGTCGCTATGGATTCCCGGGCGCGCTTGTTCCCGGCTTCGCTGGGACGGTTTATCGCGGCACGCGACCAGTCCTGCCGAATGCCGTGGTGCGGGGCGCCGATTCGGCATCTCGACCATATTCGTCCCCATCAGGACGGCGGCCCCACCGAAATCGCAAATGGGCAGGGACTCTGCGAGGCATGCAACCAGGCAAAGGAAGCACCCGATTGGAAGGCGCAAACGCTCCATCCGCCGACGGGATCAACTACACCGCACACCGTCGAGACCACCACCCCAACAGGGCACACCTATCGGTCCACGGCGCCTCCGCTCCCCGGAATCAGGGCCGAGGACAGCGCTGTTGATCGGACGGGAGGCAAGCCGCCCCCGAAGGGTTTCCTGGAAGCCTGCATCGTGGATCTGGTTTGGGCCGCGTAGCAGGCAGAACGCTACCGGTCGGCGAGTTCCGCAAGGACCCCGTCGGTAAAGGGCGGCCAGTCGTCGGCGGCCCAGGGGCCGAAATCGCGGTCGGTGAGGCAGACAGCAGCAGCACGAGCCGCAGGATCCACCCAAAGGAAGGTTCCGGACTGGCCAAAGTGCCCGAAAGTGGCCGGCGAGCTGTTGGCGCCGGTCCAGTGCGGAGACTTCTGTGCCCGGATTTCGAAGCCGAGGCCCCAGTCGTTCTCTTTCTGCCGGCCGAAACCGGGAAGCACGCCCGCCAGGCCGGGAAAGACCACCTGGGTGGCTTCGGTCAGCCGGCCCGGATCCGTGAGCGTGGGAGCCTGCAGCTCGGCCGCAAACCGGCTGAGGTCCGCTGCCGTGGAGACGGCGCCGGCAGCAGGGGAGCCCTCCAGCGTTGTGGAAGACATGCCCAGCGGAACCAGTACGCCTTCGCGCAGATATTCGCCGAAGGTCATACCCGTGGCCTGCTCCAGCGTTTCGCCGAGGACCTCAAAACCCGCATTGGAATACAGGCGCCGGGTACCGGGGGTGTAGCGGACCATGCGCTCGCCGAAGTCGTAGCCGCCGGAATGGGCCAGCAGGTGCCGGACAGTGGAGCCCTCAGGTCCCGCAGGCTGATCGAGCTCCAAGGCTTCCTCATCGAGGGACACCAGTACGGCGTACGCGCTCAGCAGCTTGGTGACTGACGCCAGCCGAAAACGGAGGTCCTGGTCGCCGGCGGTTCCCAGCACCTCGCCGTCGACGGACACGACGGCGGCAGCGGCATGGTCTACGGGCCAGGACTCGATCTTCTGCAGGCTTTTCACGGAAATCATCCTAGGAGTAGTGCCGGGCAAGCCGGATCATGCCGTCTTCAATCGAAACTTCGGGCTTCCAGTCCAGCACTTCGCGGGTTTCGCGCTGGTCAAACCAGTGCGACGTCGAGAGCTGCTCGGCGAGGAAACGGGTCATGGGCGGCTCGTCATGGACCAGACCCCGCCGACCGGCCACCAACCAGGCCTTCTCGATCAGGCTTCCGGCGCCGCGGGCAACCTTGCCGGGAACGCTCCAGCCCGGTGCAGCCACTCCTGCGGCTGCACAGATCCCGGCGATCAGTTCCCCTACCGGCCTCGGCTGCCCGTTCGTCACCACGAGGGCACGGCCCGCCGCAGCATCCATCCGCTCCAGCCCGCGGACTATGGCAGCCGCGGCGTTGTCGATGTATGTGGTGTCAATCAGCGCAGCACCGGCATCCAGCAGCGGCAGGCGGCCGGACCGGGCACGGTCGATCACGCGTTCCACCAGCTGCGTGTCGCCGGGACCCCAGACGATATGCGGGCGGATGGCCGTGACCCGGAAACCGGAGGAGTTCTGCGCCAGCGCAATGAGCTCGGCCTGGGCCTTGGACGCAGCATAGAAACCGCGGGCTCGGGCCGGGTCTGCCGTGCCGGCACCGGCGCCGGCAATCGGCTCGCCGAAGTGCGCCACGGACGGAGAGGAGACGAAAACGACGTCACGGACCCCGGCCGCCTGCGCGGCCTGCAGCAGGACCTGCGTACCAACGATGTTGGTTTCCTCGAACTCGTGCCACTCGCCGGTAAAGGAGACCTTCGCCGCGAGATGGATTACCGCGTCCATCCCGTCGACGGCGTGGGCAGCAGCAGCGGGATCGGCAACCGAACCTGCCACGGAGTCCCGACCCGGGACTCCCGGGCGGCGCTGGAAGGTGCGGACCTTGTGACCCTTGGCTTCCAACAGGTCCGCAACGGCACCGCCCAGCAGACCGCTTGCACCGGTGACGAGGACATTCCGGGGAGGCAGGACGGCGGAGCTCATCGCCGTCCCTTGCCCAGGCCCGGCACCGGACCGCCGGCCAGCAGCCGGGAGGCCCAGTCGGCCAACGCGGTGCGGTCGATCTTGGAATTGTGCCGGATATCGGTAGGCATCTGCGGCAGCACCAGTACTGCCGCCAGATCGAGCCCCACCAGCTGGGCCACACGGGACCGCACAGCTGCGGTCAGCCCGGAGGACGCGGTCCCGGCCCGGCGGGCGGGCGGTTCCGTTTCCAGGACGGCGACGGGCACCTGGGCGCCGGTGGGTCCGACGCCGACCAGCGCAACCCTGCCTACGCCGTCGACCGTCTCGGCAGCCTGTTCGGCTGCCACCGGAGTCCGGACCCCGTCCGCAGTGGTGAGGATGTGCCCCAGGCGGCCCTCGACCCACAGCCGGCCCTCGTCGTCGAAGTGACCGACGTCGCCGGTGCGGTGCCAGCCGTCGATGGAGGAACTGTGGCGTTCCGTGATCCAGAGCCGGTCGTAGCGGTCCTTGACGTGCGGGGCACTGACCAGGATTTCACCGGTGCGGTTCGCGACGGTCAGGGGTTTGTCGCCGACCGTGCCGTCCGGGAAGACTTCGGCAATGGCCACTTCGGCCCGGGACACGGGGGTTCCGACGCAGACGCCGTTGCCGGCACCCGCGGCACGGATGCCCTCGAGGCTGATGTCGGTGACCGGCAGTGCTTCGGTCATGCCGTACGGGGTGTGCAGGGACGCCTTCGGCACCAGGTCCTGCACCTGGGCCAGAAGCGGTTCGGCTATCGGAGCACCGGCGGAAAGCAGCAGTTCCACCTGTGCCAGTGCGGCCCGCTGCGCAGCGTCCAGTTGGCCGGACGTGGCCAGCACGTTGGTCAGCGCCGCAGGGGAAGCGAAGATGGTGGTGGCGTCCACGGCGACGGCGGCATCAGCCAGGGCTGCCGCGGTCAGGGTGCGCGGGGAGGTGACGTCCATGTCCGGAGTCACTGACGTTGCCCCCAGTGCGGGCCCCAGCAGGGCGAACGGCGCGAAGCCGGCCACCAGCGAGGTCCCGGCCCGGAGGTTATAGGTGTCCTTGATGGCGTCGCGCATCGCGGCCAGCTGCCGGTGCGTGTACACCACGCCCTTGGCAGGGCCTGTCGAGCCGGAGGTGAACAGTACGGCGGCGTCGGCGTCGGGGTCCGCGGGATACCACGGCGCTTCGGAACCGGAACCGTCGGCAATGAGACCTTCGACGGAATGCCGCACCCCCAGCAGCCGTTTACGGGCCGGAGACAGCTCGGACACGCTGATCCGGGTTCCCGGCCAGCCAAGCGCCCGGGCACCGATCAGCGCCCGGTCGATGCCGATCAGGAACGCCGGACCGGCGCCCTTGATGGCGCGGCCGAGTCCCTTGGTGCCGAGGCCGGCGTCGGCCACCACAATGACGGCGTTCAGTCGCAGGCACGCGTAAATCAGCGAGGTCAGTTCAATTCCGGGCGGAACCAACAGGTTCACGCGGGTTCCGGGACGCACGCCGGCCGCGGCAAGTCCCGCAGCGAGGGCATTCACGCGTTCCGCAAGCCCTGCCCAGGACAAGGTGCGCGGAGCCGTACCTTCGCCTCCGCCCAGCGGTGCCATGTCGACGACGGCGGGGCTCGTATCACGCGCGCGCTCATCAAGCTCGGCAAGCATGGGGCGGAAGGGATCAGTGCGCCGGAGGGCGGAATCCGCAGGCTCTTCGACGGCGGTCCGCAGCCAGGAGAAGACGGGGGAGGCGATGTCGACGTCTTCGGGGAGCAGGTGCCCGGCCCCCTCGAACCGGTGCACGGAGGATTCCGGCAGCCGCTCCAGCAGGTCGCGCAGGTAGCGGTCGGAAAAGACCGGATCCCGAGGACCCCAGAGAACCAGCGAGGGAACGTTGAGCCGGCGGATGCCCTCGGCCACGGTGTTCAGTGCGCGCCAGCTCGGGTGGGAATCGACGGCGGGAATATCGGCAACGAAGTTCGCGACGCCCTGCCGGCGGGCCGCACCGCGGTACGGCAGCGCGAAGGCCTCCCGCACGGGAGCCGGGAGTGCGGGCTGCGCGAGGGAATGCGTGACCCGGATAAAGGCATCGGTGCTGCGCGTGCCCCAGGGGTGGACGGCCGGATGCAGGGCCAGCTTCAGGGCCGGCGGCAGCGAGTAGCCGGCCGGATGCACAGCGGTGTTGGTCAGGACGACACCGGCCAGCTGGCGGCGGTGCCGCAGCGCCCAGCCCAGGGAGATCACGCCGCCCCAGTCATGACCGACAGTGACCACGGGGCCCGTGATCCCGAGCGTGTCCGTGAGGTTGCCGAGGTCGGTGATCCGGTCTTCCAACCGCCGGAAGGCACCGGTGCGTTCGGAGAAGCCCATATCCAGCTGGTCAACGGCCACTACGCGCCACGGCTTGTCGGCGGACGCCCCGGCAGCCAGCAGGGTGCGCCAGAGGTAGGACCAGGTGGGGTTGCCGTGCACGCAGAGCAGGGTTCCGGCCGGTTCAACCCCGGCGGCGGCCAGGTCAGGGCCGTTGTCGAGGATGTGCCACTTGCGCACAGTGCCGGCGACGTCGACGGCGGCGGTGGAGGGAACGTGGACAAACGTGGACCAGGCGGGGTTAACGTCGGGCCAAAGCTCCTCTACCACGCAATCTCCATCATGGTTGTGTTCAGTCCGGAGCCCACGCCCATGCACAGCACGCGGTCGCCGGGGTTCAGGGAACGGGATTCCTGGGCCAGGGTCATCGGCAGCGACGCCGGACCCACGTTGCCCCAGTTCGGGAACGTGATCGGCACCTTTTTCCGGTCCAGGTCCACGGCCTTGATGATGGCATTGGTATAGGAGTTGGACACCTGGTGGGTCACGTAGCGGTCCATGCCGGACCAGTCCCAGCCGTTGCCGTGGGCTTCGTGCCACGCATCAACCACGAGTTCCAGGCCGCCGTCCAGCAGGCCCTTGGTGTCGGTGTACATGCCGTCGATGCCGCCCACGCACAGCTCGTGGTGCTGGGTGCCGGCACGCGAAACCCCGCCGAGGATGCGGTGCGAGCCGGGATGCCGGTCCGCCCGGCCGATGACGGCCGCCGCGGCACCGGAGCCGAGGGTGAGGGTGGCGAATTCCCGCAGGTAGTCGTCGCGGGTGGAATCGGGGGCGTTCAAGCGTCCGAAAGTGGCTTCCTGCACGCCCTGGGAATCTTCGCCGGCCACAATCAGGGCATAGTTGATCTGCCCGGAGTCGATCATGTTGGACGCCAGTGTGATGCCGTTGACGAAGCCCAAGCAGGCGTTGGCAAGGTCGAAGTTCATGGCGGAGGAGGGCAGTCCCAGGCCGTTGTGGATCTTCACGGCTACGGACGGCTCAAGGTTCCGGCGCGTCACCGAAGTGTTGATGAGCAGTCCGATTTCGGAAGCTTCGACGCCGGCTTCGGCCAGGGCCTTGGCACCGGCCTCGGTGGCACCGTCGTCGAACGCGGTGCCGGGAGCCCACCAGCGGCGTTCGCTTACGCCTGCCACCCGCTCAAGCAGGCGCTTGGAGAGCCGCAGCCGCTTGAGTGACGGCTCGAGGCGCTCGTCGAATTCACTGGAACTCATAACCACCGGAGCTTCAACGCTATTCACGCTGAGGATGGCGGAGTTGGAGTGCTGGAAGTTGAAGTTCCCGGTCAAAATGCCTGCCTTGTCTGCTGCTGAACCTATCGCGCTGGCGGCCGCCGTGAAGCCTGCATCCACGCCCTAAAATCATATGACTCTTGTAGAAGCCTACTTACCGGCCCCGCGATTCCGCAGGCAAAAGGCGGATTACGCTCTCCGAGTAGAGCGGAATTTTGACGCTAACCGCGTAGATTTAAGGAATCAACCCCGGCAGGAGAGATTAACCCCCGTGCATCTGAAGACCCTGACCATGCGAGGATTCAAGTCCTTTGCATCGGCCACCACCTTTGAGTTCGAACCCGGTGTGACGGCGGTGGTTGGCCCCAACGGGTCCGGGAAGTCCAACGTGGTGGATGCCCTGGCGTGGGTGATGGGCGAACAGGGTGCCAAGACGCTGCGCGGCGGAAAGATGGAAGACGTGATCTTCGCGGGCACGTCCGGCGCTTCCGGCCGTGCGCCGCTGGGACGGGCCCAGGTGTCGCTGACCATCGACAACGCCGACGGCGCCCTGCCGATCGAATACTCCGAAGTCACCATTTCGCGCACGCTCTTCCGCACCGGCGGATCCGAGTACGCCATCAACGGCAGCCCCTGCCGCCTGCTCGACATCCAGGAACTGCTCTCGGACTCCGGCCTGGGCCGTGAGATGCATGTCATAGTCGGGCAGGGCCAGCTGGACAAGGTGCTGCACGCTTCAGCGGAGGAACGCCGGGGCTTTATCGAGGAAGCCGCCGGAATCCTCAAGCACCGGCGGCGCAAGGAAAAAACCCTGCGCAAGCTGGACGCCATGGCCGCGAACCTCGCCCGCGTCACCGACCTCACTGCCGAACTGCGGCGCCAGCTGGGACCGCTGGGCAAACAGGCCGCCGTCGCCCGCCGGGCCAAGACGGTACAGCAGGATGTCCGGGATGCCCGTTCACGGCTGCTGGCCGATGACCTGGCCACCCTGAGGGCTGCCTACGAAAAGGAAACAGCCGATGAGTCGGCCCTGAAGGCACGCCGCACGGTAGTGGAGGCTGCGGTGGAAGAGGGCCGGAAGCGGCAGTCCGAACTCGAGGCACTGGCTGCGCAGGCCGCACCGCAGCTGAACGCCGCACGGGACACCTGGTACGAACTGTCCTCGCTGCAGGAGCGGTTCCGTTCCCTTGGCGCGCTTGCGGCCGAGCGTGCCCGGCTGCTGGGGGCAGCGGAACCCGCGGCCGGCAGCGGCCGGGACCCGGAACAGCTGCAGGCCTCCGCGGACCGGGTACGCGCGGAAGCTGCGGCCCTGGACGCCGAAATCGAAGACCGGCGGGCACGGCTGGAGGACGCCGTGGAGATCCGCGAGGCAGCCGAAGAGGAAGCGGCTGCGGAGGAAAAGCGGTACGCCGGGCTGCTCCGGGCCGCGGCGGACCGGCGCGAGGGCCTGGCCCGGCTGACCGGCTCGGTGGAAGCCGCCCGTTCGAGGGTGGCCTCGGCGCAGTCCGAAGCGGGCCGGCTGCGGGCCTCGATCACCGCTGCCGAGGAACGCCGTACCCGTGCCCGGGAAGAGTTCGAGCAGCTGGAAGGGTCCGCCGCCGGCGCCGAGGCAGGCGAAGCGGACCTCGATGCCGCGTATGAGGAAGCACAGGAAGCCCTCGAAGCGGCCGAGCAGGAACTCCGGCACCTGCAGCAGGCCGAGCGGGAAGCAGTCCGCGAAACCGAGAACCTCGCTGCCCGCCGTGAGGCCCTCGCCGTCGGCCTGGACCGGCGCGACGGCAGCGCCTCCCTGCGCGGGGCCGGGGTGGACGGCGTGCTGGAACCGCTGGCGGAATTGGTCAGCGTCAAGCCGGGCTGTGAACGGACAGTGGCGGCAGCATTGGGATCCGCAGCGGACGCCCTGGCCGCCGCGGACCTCGACGCCGCGGGCCGGGCCCTGCAGCACCTGAAGGACACGGGCGAGGGACAGGTGGAACTGCTGCTGGGCGGGGCACCGGCCCGGGCAGCGGAACTGCCCGCGGATCTCCCGGCCGGCGCGGTGCCCGTGCTGTCCCTGGTGAGTGCCGATGCCAAGGTGCAGGAAGCGCTGAACGCACTGCTGGGCAATGCCGTGGCAGTCCCCGATCTGCCCTCCGCCGTGAGCCTGGTGGCCGCCGCGCCCGGCGCCGTCGCGGTGACGCCCGACGGGGATGTGCTGAGCGCCTTCAGCGCCCGGGGCGGATCCGCGTCTGCCCCGGGGCTGCTGGAAATCTCCGCCGCGGTGGAGGAAACGGATGCCCGCCTGGCAGCGGCACGCGCCCGGGCGGAGGAAGCCGGCACCGGCATCGGTGAGGCGGCCGCGCGGGTCGAGGCCTGCCGGCAGCGGGCGGACGCCGCGCTCGCGGCCCTGCATGAGTCCGACGCACGGCTGGCCGCGGTAGCTGAACGGTTGGGCACTCTGGGTTCCGCCCTGCGCGCCGCCTCGGGGGAGGCCGAACGGCTTTCGTCCCTGGTGGCGGCAGCAGAAGCCAACGTCGTGGCGGAAGAAGCGAAACTGGCGGCCGTGTCCGAGCGCCTCGCCGCAGCAGGCCAGGAACACCGGCCCGAAGAAGACCCGTCTGCGGACCGGCGGGACGCTTTGGCGCTCGCCGCTGCGTCGGCACGGCAGGCTGAAATGGATGCCCGCCTGGGCCTGCGCTCAGCCGAAGAACAGCTCAAGGCCGTAGCCGGCCGTGCGGAGTCACTGGAACGCGCTGCCGGAGCCGAACGCCGGGCCCGGGCTGCAGCCGCGGAACGGGCCCGACGCCGTGCCGGACAGCATGCCCGCGCGGTTGCCGTCGGCGCGGCGGCAGAAGCAGTACTGGCACACCTGCAGGTTTCCCTGGCACTGGCTGCCGAGGAACGCAGCCGTGCGGAGGAAGCCCGGACCGCACAGGAAGCCGAGCTGTCCGCCGTCCGCAGCGCGAACAACGACGCCGCTGCGGAACTGGCACGGCTCACGGACTCCGTCCACCGCGACGAGCTGGTCCGTGCACAGCAGCGGCTGCGCATCGAGACCCTCGAAGCCCGCGCCCTCGAGGAGCTGGGCATGACCGCGGAGCACCTGGTGGCGAACTTCGGGCCGGACCAGCCGGTCCCGGTGCCCGCCGAGCCGGTCAGCGGCGACAAATGGGCGGCACTGCGCACGCCCGTGGACGAGGACGGCAATCCGCTCCTGGACGGCATCCCGTATGTCCGGGCGGAGCAGGAGAAACGGCTGAAGCGCGCCGAGCGGGACCTGGCGGCGCTCGGAAAGGTCAACCCCCTGGCGCTGGAGGAATTTGCCGCCCTGGAGGAACGCCACCAGTTCCTGTCCACGCAGCTGGAAGACCTTAAGGCCACCCGGAAGGACCTGCTGGACATCATTGCCGACGTTGACCGCCGCGTGGAAGAGGTTTTCACCGCCGCGTACCGGGACACGGCCGAGCAGTTCAAGCATGTCTTCGGCACGCTGTTCCCCGGCGGAGAGGGGCGGCTGGTGCTGACCGATCCGGACAACATGCTGACCACCGGAATCGAGGTCCATGCCCGGCCGGCCGGCAAGAAGATCAAGCGGCTTTCCCTGCTCTCCGGCGGGGAACGCTCACTGACGGCCGTGGCGTTGCTGGTGGCTATCTTCAAGGCCCGGCCCTCGCCGTTCTACGTGATGGACGAGGTGGAGGCCGCGCTGGATGACACGAACCTCGGCCGGCTGCTCACCATCTTCGAAGAACTGCGGGAGTCCAGCCAGCTGATCGTCATCACCCACCAGAAGCGCACCATGGAAGTGGCGGACGCGCTCTACGGCGTGACCATGCGCGGCGACGGGGTCTCCACCGTTATCAGCCAGCGGATCGAGCGCGGGACGGGGCCCGAAGCCGTCCGGAGCTAGGACGCGTAACGGCTCACGAAGTTGCGCAGCACCCGCGGCGGCACGTGCACGGCAGATCCGCGGACGGCGTCCATCACCGTCTCCGCCTCGTCCGCCTCAAAATAGCCGGCATGCCGGTACACGGAGATCCGCGTCAGCAGCCCGGCGACGTCCAGCTCGGGGTGGAACTGCGTGGCGTACAGGTTGGACTTCACCCGGAACATCTGCACCGGGCAGGTCGCCGAGCCGGCAAGGTTCACCGCCCGCGCCGGGAGCTCGGCGACGGCCTCCTTATGCCCCACGTACGCGGCGAAGGTGTCCGGTACGCCTTCCAACAGCGGGTCGCGGCGGCCTTCGGGCGTCAGCCGGACCTCGATCGGGCCCACCGGCTCGCCGTACCGGCGGTCCACGGTTGCACCCTGGTGCCGTCCCAGCGTGCCCACTCCGTAGCAGGCACCGAAGAACGGAAAGTCGCGGGCCACGACGTCGTCCAGCAGCTTGGCCATCTCCGACTCAACCCGCAGCTGGACCGGGGACTTGGACTCCTCGGGATCGCTCGAGTTGAACGGGCCGCCGCCCACAATTACGCCGCTGTAGGAATTCAGGTCCACCGGCGGCATCGGGCCGGCTTCCAGGCGGACCCGGTGCAGCTGGCCCTCGTCAAGCCCGCCGAAGCGCAGGAAAGAGGCGTACTCCTCGTCGGCGGCGTCATCTTCGGCGCGGGTGGCCAGGAGCAGGAAAGGCTTCATTCCTCGATGGTAGTGGGGGCCGGGGCCGCTTTCCGGGCAGGCAGGGTCTCCCGCGCCGTCAGCCAGGCGATGAAGCCCATGGCGGCAATGGCACCGGTGACGCCGAACGCCCAGGAGTAGCCCAGCGAATCGGCGAGCATGCCGGCGAGGATGGGACCGGCAATGGCACCGGTGTCGCTGGCCATCTGGAAGGTGGCCAGGACCTTTCCGCCGCTGCGCCCGTTGCCGATGATGTCGCCCACGGCGGCCTGCTGGGCGGGATTGAGCAGGCCGGTGCCCATGCCGGCGATGACGGAGATGATCAGGAACTCCGGCACGCTGGAGCTGAAGCCCATCAACGCGGTGGCCGCGGCGTTCACAGCCAGTCCAATAAGGGCCAGTGGCTTGCGGCCCCAGCTGTCGGCCAGCCGGCCGGAGAACGTCAGGACGACGGCGGTGCCCACAGCGAAGGCCGTCAGGGAAATGCCTGCCACCTCCGGTCCGGCGGACAGCGCCGCGGCAGCGAACAGCGGAACCAGGGCGTTCCGCACACCGAACGAGGACCAGCCGTTGGCGAAGGAGGACACCAGCGCCGCACGGTACGTCGGATCGCGCAGCGCCTCCGTGACGGTCAGTACCGGCAACGCGGCGGGCTTGGTGTCACCGGGGCCGGCCACCGGACGGGCGTCCTTCAGCCGGAGGAAGACGACGCCGGCGGCCAGCACCAGCGCGGCTGCGTAGACGAGGAACGGAACACGCAGTCCGAATCCGGCCAGCAGGCCGCCGAGCAGCGGGCCGCCGATATTGCCCAGCAGGAAGGAGGAGGCATAGGCGCTGGAAACCCTGCCGCGGATCTCCGCAGGTGCGAGCCGGATGATCAGCGCCATGGCCGAGATGGTGAACATGGTGGACCCGATGCCGCCCAGGCCGCGGAAGACCAGGAGCTGCCAGTAACTCTGCGCAAAGGCGCATGCGGCAGTGGACACGGCCACGATCAGCAGGCCGGCAATGTAGACCGGGCGCTCGCCGAGCTTTTCCAGCAGCATGCCGCCGGCCGGGGCGAACACCAGCCGGGTGAACGCAAACGCGCTGACGATGACGGCGGAAGCCGTGACGCCGACGTCGAAACTCTGCGCGAACTGCGGCAGCACCGGCGCCACCAGGCCAAAGCCAAGGGCTATGACGAAGGCGGCCGCGATGAGGACCTGGATTTCCTGCGGGATTCGGATTCTGGAAGAGCGCACCATGATAAGGCGATTCTCTCAGATCCCAGGGGATCGGATGAGCGGCATGTGAGAAGCTTGGGAGCGTGAATGAGACCCTTTCGATAGTGATCTATGTCCTTGTTGCGATCGCCGTTGTCGGCTTCTCCGCGACACTGCTGGTACGGACCCGGCGTACACCCAAGAGCATGTACCCCACCCGCCGGGACGCCAACGATCCGGTCACCGGAACCGGCGGCGGCACCGACACCCTGGAGGCACCGCCGGGGGAGACCGACGTCGTCGTCCCGGATGACCTGCGTGACCTCGAGGAAGCCCCTGCCCCGCAGGCGCCGACCATCGAAACGCCTGAACCGGTGCAGGGCCGCCTGGCCCGGCTGCGGGCACGGCTGGCGAAATCCAACAACGCGCTGGGCAAGGCGCTGCTGGCGCTGCTCTCCCGCGACACGATCGACGAAGACGTCTGGGACGAGATTGAGGAAACCCTCCTCCTTGCCGACCTGGGCACCGAACCCACCATGGAACTCGTGGACGCGCTGCGTCAGCGGGTCAAGGTCTCCGGCAGCCAGGATCCGCAGGAAGTCCATGCGATGCTGCGCGAGGAACTGATCAAGCTGGTCGATCCGTCCATGGACCGCTCCCTGGCAGTGACCCGCCACGCCGAGACCCCCGCCGTCGTAATGGTCGTCGGCGTCAACGGCGTCGGCAAGACCACCACCGTGGGCAAGCTGGCCCGCGTACTCGTGGCCGAAGACAAGGACGTGCTGCTGGGTGCTGCCGACACCTTCCGTGCCGCCGCCGCCGAACAGCTGGCCACCTGGGGACAGCGCGTAGGCGTACCCACCGTGCGCTCCGAGATCGACGGCGCAGACCCCGCCTCCGTAGCGTTCGAAGCGGTCAAGGCCGGCATCGAGGGTGAAGTCGACGTGGTCCTGATTGACACCGCCGGACGGCTGCAGAACAAGGTCGGCCTGATGGACGAGCTCGGCAAGGTCAAGCGCGTCATCGAAAAGCAGGCCGCCGTGGACGAGGTCCTGCTGGTCCTTGATGCCACCACCGGCCAGAACGGACTGACCCAGGCGAAGGTTTTCGCCGAGGTAGTCAACATCTCCGGCATCGTCCTGACCAAGCTGGACGGTACCGCCAAGGGCGGCATCGTCGTCGCGATCCAGCGGACCCTGGGCGTGCCCGTGAAGCTCGTGGGACTGGGCGAGGGTGCCGACGACCTGGCCCCGTTCGAAGCGGAGAGCTTCGTGGACGCGCTGCTGGGCTAGGCAGGCCACTCGAACGCACAGCCCCGTTTCCCGCAAGGGAGGCGGGGCTTTTGCGTGTCCGGAAACGTTTCCGAAACGTCGTTGTCACGATCCTTTTACCTCAGGGCCGGGTTTGTAACGTCCCGGCAACACCTCCGGGCCCGGACGGAAATCTGGCCCCGGCAGAGTTCGTTGTGCGGGAGATGCCCGCCATATGTGAAGGGACGTGAAGATGGATCTGTCAGCAGGTCACGTCTGGGTAATGGTTTCGGCGGCACTTGTGCTGCTTATGACGCCGGGCGTGGCATTTTTCTACGGCGGCATGACCCGCGCCAAGGCCGCGTTGAACATGATGATGATGAGCTTCGTCTCGATCGGACTCATCGGCGTGGTCTGGATCCTCTGGGGCTTCTCCATGACCGGCGGGAACGGTATCGCCGGACTGTTCGGCAACCCCTTCACCTCCTTCGGGCTGAAAGACATCCTCGGCAGCGAGGACCTCATCACCGCCGGCTACGGGGCTACGTTCGCCATCATCACCGTTGCCCTGATCAGCGGCGCGGTGGCCGACCGGACCAAGTTCGGCGCCTGGGCGGTATTCGTGCCGGTCTGGGTAACCCTGGTCTACTGCCCGCTGGCGTTCATGGTCTGGGGCGGCGGACTCCTCGGCGCCGAGGGTGCCGTGGGCTCCGTGGTCGGTGAAGCCATCGACTTCGCCGGCGGCACCGTGGTCCATATCAACGCAGGCGTGGCGGGACTGGTCCTGGCCCTGATCCTCGGCAAGCGGAAGGGCTTCGGGAAGGACCCCAACCAGCGTCCGCACAACATCCCCTTCGTGATGCTCGGCGCCACATTGCTCTGGTTCGGGTGGTTCGGCTTCAACGGCGGCGCCGCGGGCACTGCCGAAGAAGCGGGGCTGATCTGGATCAACACCCTCGCCGCACCGGCCGCAGCGATGCTCGGCTGGCTCCTGACCGAACGGCTGCGCGACGGCCGCGCGACGTCGCTCGGAGCCGCCTCCGGCGTCGTGGCAGGACTCGTGGCCATCACCCCGGCCTGCGCCAACGTCAGCCCGCTCGCCGCGGTGGGGCTCGGCCTGGTCTCCGGTGTCCTGTCCGCCCTCGCCGTCGGGCTCAAATTCCGGTTCGGTTATGACGACTCGCTCGACGTCGTCGGCGTGCACCTCGTCGCCGGCCTTGCGGGCACCCTGGCCCTGGGCTTCATCGCCCTGCCGGTCGACGGCGCGGGCGGGGGCTTGTTCTACGGCGGCGGTTTGGGTCAGCTCGGCGCCCAGGCAGCAGCCGCGGCAGTGGCCATTGTCTTCTCCGGAGTCCTCACGCTGCTCATCGGCCTGGCGATCCACAAGACCATGGGCTTCCGGATCTCGGAGGAGGACGAGGTCAACGGCGTCGACCTGAGCGAACACGCCGAAACGGCCTACGAATTCGGCGGACTCGGCACCGGCGGCTCCTTCAGCCCCTTCCAGGACTCGGCACGCGCCACCACAACCAAGGAGACGGTCAACTCATGAAACTCGTAACCGCTATTGTCCGGCCGGAAAAGCTTGACGCCGTCCGGGGAAGCCTGGAGAGCTACGGGGTGCAGGGCCTGACCGTAAGCTCCGCCAACGGGTACGGCCGCCAGCGCGGACACACCGAGGTCTACCGCGGCGCCGAATACACCGTGGACCTGCTGCCCAAGGTCCGGGTGGAGATCCTGGTGGCCAATGACTGGGTCAACGACATTGTGGATGTCCTGGTTTCCACGGCCAACACGGGCCAGGCCGGTGACGGCAAGGTCTGGGTGGTGAACGTGGAGGAAGCCCTCCGGGTCCGGACGGGGGAGCGGGGGGACTCGGCCCTCTAGCGCTCCGGCAGCGAAAGGAACCTACCGCCCGGCTGGTGCTCCAGCCGGGCGGTCCTGCGATCCGGCGAAGCGATCCGCCGGGGCAGGAGGGGCGAATAGCGGGACCGGCTTGGTACCCTTAACAGCTGGGCCTGCCAAACATGGCGAAGAACTGACGAAAGAAGTGCGCGGCACGTGTTCAATTCACTGTCTGACCGGTTGACTTCAACCTTCAAGAATCTCCGCGGCAAGGGCCGGCTCACCGAGGCCGACGTCGATGCCACCGTTCGCGAGATCCGCCGCGCCCTGCTGGACGCCGACGTCGCCGTTCCGGTGGTGCGGGCCTTCACCGCTACCGTCAAGGAACGCGCCCTCGGCCTGGAGGTCTCGCAGGCGCTGAACCCGGGCCAGCAGGTCGTCAAGATCGTCAACGAGGAGCTCAAGGGCATCCTCGGCGGCGAGACCCGGCGGCTGCGCCTGGCGAAGAACCCGCCCACGGTCATCATGCTCGCTGGCCTGCAGGGTGCCGGTAAGACCACCCTCGCCGGCAAGCTCTCCAAGCACCTGAAGTCCCAGGGCCACAGCCCGCTGCTGGTCGCAGCGGACCTGCAGCGCCCGAACGCAGTCCGCCAGCTGCAGGTCAACGGTGAGCGCGCCGGCGTCCCCGTCTACGCGCCGCACCCCGGCGTTTCCTCCGAGTTCGAGGCAGCCACCGGCGACCCGGTCGCCGTCGCCCGCCAGGGCATCGAGGAAGCACGCACCAAGCTCTACGACGTCGTCATTGTCGACACCGCCGGCCGCCTGGGCGTGGATGCCGAACTGATGCAGCAGGCCGCGGACATCCGCGCTGCGATCAACCCGGACGAAGTCCTGTTCGTTATTGACGCCATGATCGGCCAGGACGCCGTGAACACGGCGCAGGCCTTCAACGAGGGCGTCAACTTCACCGGCGTGGTCCTCACCAAGCTCGACGGCGACGCCCGCGGCGGTGCCGCACTGTCCGTGGCGTCGGTGACCGGCAAGCCGATCATGTTCGCCTCCACCGGCGAGGGGCTGACCGACTTCGAGGTCTTCCACCCGGACCGCATGGCCAGCCGCATCCTGGACCTCGGCGACGTCCTGACCCTGATCGAGCAGGCCGAGCAGAGCTGGGACAAGGACGAAGCCAACCGGATGGCGAAGAAGTTCGCCGACCAGGAAGACTTCACCCTCGACGACTTCCTCGCCCAGATGCAGCAGATCCGCAAGATGGGCTCCATGAAGAAGATGCTCATGATGATGCCCGGCGCCGCCGGCATGCGTGAGCAGCTGGAGAACTTCGACGAACGCGAAATCGACCGGGTGGAAGCGATTGTCCGCTCCATGACCCCGCACGAGCGGGTAGCACCCAAGATCATCAACGGCTCCCGGCGTGCCCGCATCGCCCGCGGTTCCGGCGTCCACGTCTCCGAGGTCAACGGCCTGCTCGAGCGTTTCGTGCAGGCGCAGAAGATGATGAAGAAAATGGCTGCCGGCGGCGGCATTCCGGGCATGCCCGGCATGGCAGGACCCGGCGGGTTCGGCGGCGCGCGCAAGAAGCAGCAGGCAGCCAAGGGCAAGAAGAAGGCCAAGTCGGGCAACCCGGCCAAGGCTGCCCAGGAACGGGCAGAGGCGGAGGCCCGGCGTGCGGGCGCCCGGCAGGCCCTGCCCACCGGCAGCGCCTTCGGCGGCCAGGAAGCGGACTTCGACCCGTCCTCGCTGAACCTGCCCAAGGGCTTCGACAAGTTCCTCGGTAAGTAGGGTCTGTACCGCACCCCCACACAACGCCGGACTACTCGTCCGGCGTTGTGTGTTTAATGGCGGATGCGTGCCTTCACGGCGCAGCGCCGAAGTTCGGCACCAGAGGAAGGGACCAGCATGGCGGCACAGGGACTGAGCGGCTTTTACGGGTCGGTCTTCCGGCGCAGCATCACCGTACGGGTCTTGATCCGCACCAGCGACGCCCGGGTGCTGATGCTGCGCAACGGCAAGGCCTGGGAGCTGCCGGGAGGAGTGGTGAAGGGCGGGGAGGATCCACGCTCCGCCGCCCGCCGCATTGCCCGTGCAACCCTGGATCCCGAGTTCGACGTCGGCCGCGTGCTGGTGCTGGACTGCGTGCAGGGCACCCAGGGACAGGCGGACTCCATCGATTTCCTGTTCGACGGCGGCACGTTGTCCACCTCCGTGACGTCCTTTACCGGAGCCGGCGGGGAATGGGAGGCCGGCTTCATTCCCCTGGCGGATTGCGGTGCGGGGGACGAGGGGCATGGCGGGGAGTGGGGAGCCGCGTTGGAAGCCCTGGAACTGGGCACCATGGTGGAGCTTGTGAACGGTGAGCCTGTCACCGCGGGGCCGGTCGCCGCGCCGTCGCTGCGCAGGATGATGCCGCCGCTGGAGGGCTTCTCCGGAATTCTTGGACATTAGGAGTGGGTTTGGCTCGGGACCGAGTGGTGTTTGTGCATGGCGCCGGCAGTTTCGGCGCGGCCGCGTGGCCCCGGCAGCACGGGCTTGCCCTGGACTATGACTGCCTGTTCCTTCGGCGCCATGGCTATGACGCCGTCGCCGAGCCGCTGCCTCCGGACGTGGAAGCGGACATCGCCCTGATCCGGGAGGAGCTGGCCGACGGCGGGCACCTGGTGGCGCACTCGGCCGGCGCGGTTCCGGCCATGCTGGCGGCACTCCGCGATCCGGCTCGGGTCTCGTCCCTGGTCCTGTGCGAGCCTGCGGTCTTCTCCCTGACCCGCGACCTGCCGGCCACAGCAGCCCACCGAAACCTGCTGCAGCCCCTCTTTGACGACGCTCCGCTGGACATTGTTCCGGGTGTCCCCACCCTCGTCCTTACCGGCGGATGGGAGCCGCTGTACGAAGAGGTGGCGGATTTCCTGGTCTCGACGGGAGCCGAGCACCGGCAGGTCGGCGGGAACCACCGCCCGCAGGACACGGATGCCGGACGGCAGGCGATCCGGGAGTTCCTGGCCTCCGTCAGCCGGATCGGGGCCAACTGATGGGCGGACCGTCCATCCGGAGTGCCGGCCCCGGCGATCTTCCCGTGCTGCCCTCGTTGGAGGAAGCATCGGACACGCTGCTGGACGGGATGCTGCCCGCAGGCTCCGTGGAGCTTCCGGCTGCGGCCACTGGGCGGGAGCTCGCGGCTGCCCGCCGCATCCTGGTTGCGGGCGAGCCACCCGTCGGCTTCGCCCGCCTGGAGGAGGTTGACGGACAGGCCCACCTTGAGCAGCTCTCCGTGCACCCCGACGCCGCCGGTGCCGGGCTCGGGCGGGCACTGGTCGAGGCCGCTCTCGGCTGGGCGCGGGAGCACGGCTACACCTCAATGACGCTGTGCACCTTTGCGGACGTGCCGTTCAACGCCCCGTTCTACGCCAGCTGCGGCTTCGAAGTTGTCTCTGAACCCGACGGCGAACTGGCGGCGCTGCGGCAACACGAAATCAGTCTTGGACTGGATTCCATTGGACGACGAGTGGCCATGCGTGCCCCGCTGCGGCGGTAACCGGGCCGTGCCGCTGCGTGTGTCATGATGCCCTCATGGCCGATCAACCCACCTCCGACCCCAGAGCGCGCAGAACCGAGATCATCGGAACGCTGATCGCCCATCTGTTGGTGATCTCCATCCCGGCTTTCGGCCTTGCGGTGGGACTTCCCTGGATCTCGTCCGTCCATAACGGCCATCAGCTCGTATCCGCAAACGTCAGGACGACCGGCACTGTCACTGACGTTCGGTTTTCCAACGGCAGCCGGAAAAGCAGCGGCCGCAGCGCAATAATGACGTATTCATTCACCGCCGAAAACGGGACAGAAGGAACCGTTGAAGACTCGCAAAGCTACAGCAAATGGCGCGATGGGCCTCGGGAGGAGCTGACGGAAAAGCTCCAAGGTACCGAAAAGACTGTGTTCTATGATCCCGACGATCCCGACGAAGCCATTGTCGAGGGAGACACGAGGTCCTACGTGCCACCGGTTATTTTCCTGACCCTCTTCACGGTCATCGGCGGCTTTTTCACGTATGTCATGGTGGAGCAGACCATCAAAGCCAGGAGAAAGAAGGAGGCGCAGACGGTCTAGTCGTGCCGGCGTTCCAGGGGGCTTGGAATTAGATGAAGCTTCAAGTAATCTCATTGCATGAACCTTCAAGTAAAAGACCGCCTGCCCGCCGACCTCGCCATGGGCACGGTAATGCTCAAGGTGGGCGACCTGGCAAAGGTCTCCGCCTATTACCGCGGTGCCCTGGGGCTGGAGATCGTGGCGGAGGCCGACGGCGGCCAGTATCTGGGGCGCGGAAGCGTCCCAGTGGTGCATTTGGCGCCGGCGCCCGGACTGCAGGTGGCCTCCCGCGGCGAGGCCGGACTGTTCCACACCGCCATCCTCTTCGAAACCCAGGCAGACCTTGCTGCCACCGTTGCCTCTGCGGCCCGGTATGACCCGTCGGCCTTTGTCGGCTCCGCGGACCACCTCGTCAGCGAGGCGTTCTACTTCACCGATCCCGAAGGCAACGGCATCGAGCTCTACTATGACAAGCCGCGCGAAACCTGGGACTGGGATCGGACGGAGGCCGGCAGGGAAGTGCGGATGGCGTCGTTGCCGCTGTCTCCGCAGGCCTACTTCCGCAACCATCTCACCGAAGCGGCACTGGACGGACTCTCCGCTGCCGATGCCGCCGTCGGGCACGTTCACCTGCAGGTAGGCGACACGGAAACCGCTGCCGCGTTCTACGTGGACACGCTGGGGTTCGAGCGGACCGCCGGTTTCCACGGGCAGGCCCTCTTTGTCTCCGCCGGCGGCTACCACCACCACATGGCGATGAACGTCTGGAACAGCCGCGGCGCCGGACCGCGCCGCGACACGCTGGGCCTGGGCGAGGTGCTGATTAGCGTTCCAACCGCCGACGACGTCGCCGGGCTTGCGGACCGCCTTCGGGTTGCCGGGATTTCCAGCCACTCCACCGGGGCCGAGCTGCGCTTTGAGGACCCGTGGCGCAACCGGCTGCGTGTTGCCGTCGGCTGAAAATCCGCGGAAATCCGTTCCGGCCGCGCGAGTCGCAAAAGATGAAGTCATCTGGCACAATGGTCAGGTACTCGATCTGCGCGGGCCCTCTCTCCGTGCATGCATCTTGTCCTTTTGAACCCCAACGTTATGGCCCGCCCCACGGGAGCAGAAGTACGGGTTCGCCCCATTTCAGATCAGGAGTGACCACAAAAGTGGCCGTAAAGATTCGCCTTAAGCGCCTTGGCAAGAAGTTCTCAGCACACTACCGCGTTGTTGTCATGGATTCCCGTGCCAAGCGCGATGGCCGTGCCATCGAAGAAATCGGACTCTACCGTCCGACCGAAGAGCCGTCGTACATCGACATCAAGTCGGACCGTGCGCAGTACTGGCTCGGCGTCGGCGCCCAGCCCACCGAGCAGGTCGCAGCACTGCTGAAGATCACCGGTGACTGGCAGAAGTTCAAGAACATCGACGGCCAGGAAGGTACCCTGCGTACCAAGGCCCCGAAGGAAGCCTTCGTGGCTCCCGAAAAGAAGTCCGTGATTGTCCCCGAGGCCATCACCCCCAAGGCCAAGAAGGAAGAGGCCCCCGAGGCCTCCACCGAGGCTGAGGCAGAGTAACTTGCTCGCTGAAGCGCTGGAGCACCTCGTGCGCGGAATCGTTGACAGTCCTGAGGACGTCAAGGTTTCCGCCAAGAGCAACCGCCGTGGGGAAACCCTCGAGGTTCGGGTTCACCAGGACGACCTCGGCCGGGTCATCGGCAGGCAGGGACGGACCGCACGCGCACTGCGCACGGTCATCGCAGCCCTTGCCAACGGTGAGCAGGTCCGAGTGGACGTAGTGGACACGGACCGGCGCCGCTGATCTAAAATGATCACCGACGGCGCAGCGGAAGCGAACAGTTCTTCACTGCAGTACCGGAAGTAAAGCAGTACACAGGATCCGGCCCCGACACCAGATAATGGTGAAGGGGCCGGATTTTTTTCAGGCGCCGGCCAATCCAGGCGACGAAAACCCCACAGAGGAGAATCCATGCAGTTACAGGTGGCACGCATCGGCAAGCCGCACGGCATCCGCGGTGAAGTGACCGTCCAGGTGCTGACCGACGCACCCGAGGACCGCTTTGTCCCGGGCACGGAGCTCACCGTAGAGCCGGCTGCCAAGGGCCCGCTGACGGTGATCAGTGCGCGTTGGAACAAGGACATCCTGCTGCTGGGCTTCGAAGAAATCACGGACCGCAACGGCGCAGAGGAACTGCGCGGCGTGAAGCTGTTCATCGACACCGAAACGGTGGACGAGGACGACGACGAGGGCTGGTACGAACACGAACTGGTGGGCCTGAAGGCACGGGTGGGCGACGACGTCGTCGGCACCGTCAGCGGCCTGCGCACCCTCACCGTCCAGGACCTGCTGGTGGTTGAGGACGGCCGCGGCGAGGAAATCCTCGTACCGTTCGTCGAGGCCATCGTTCCGGAAGTCAATATCGAGGACGGCTATGTCCTGCTCACTCCGCCGGAGGGGCTCTTTGAGCTGAATAAGCCCGAGGACAAGAAGGACGCGGCCCCGGCCGACACGAAGGAAGCCGGGCAGTAAGTGCGCATCGATGTCGTCAGTATTTTCCCGGAGTATCTGGCAGCCCTTGAGCTGTCCCTGATCGGCAAGGCCCGGCAGGAAGGCCTGCTGGACCTGGCCGTGCATGACCTGCGGGAGTTCACCACCGATCGGCACCGTACCGTGGATGACACCCCCTACGGCGGGGGAGCGGGCATGGTCATGAAGCCCGAGCCCTGGGCCGCCGCGCTGGACGCGGTGGCGGGCGACGGCGACGAGCGGCCGGTCTTGATCGTCCCCTCGCCGGCCGGTGCAGTCTTCACGCAGGCCATGGCCTACGAGCTGGCCGAGGAGAAGCACCTTGTTTTCGCCTGCGGCCGCTACGAAGGAATCGACGAGCGGGTGCTGGAATGGGCCGGGGAACGCTTTGACGTCCGTCCCGTCAGCCTCGGAGACTACGTGCTCAACGGCGGAGAGGTCGCGGTGCTTGCCATGGTCGAGGCCGTAGGCAGGCTGGTGCCCGGCGTCGTCGGGAATCCCGAGTCCCTGGTGGAGGAATCCCACTCGGACGGGCTGCTGGAATACCCGGTCTACACCAAGCCCTCGGCCTGGCGCGAGCGTGCCGTCCCGGAGGTCCTGCTCAGCGGCAACCACGGCAAGATCGCCCGGTTCCGGCGGGACGAACAGCTGCGGCGCACCGCGGCACGCCGGCCCGATCTGATCGAAAAGCTCGACGCCGCGTCGCTGGACAAGGCCGACCGGGCCACTTTGGCGGCTCTGGGCTACGAAATACGCGACGGCAGGGTCTGCCCGCCCGCCTGACGGCAGCGCCGGATTGGTGCCGTTCGGATGCGTATGGCAAAATGGGGAGTTGTGTCATCTGGGTCCGTACCTGCCACAGGGGGAACGCGGCCAACAGATATGTACACACCGGCATTCCATCCTAGGTCCTGCCGGTCTACTAACTTCGACAGCATCCGTGCAGCCCGCATTTTGGGGGCGCATTCTTGCTGCCGTTACCAAAGTGAATGACCTGTGGCGTTCACCAGGAGTGATAAACAATGCACATCCTAGATTCTGTTGACGCAGCGTCCCTGCGTACGGACATCCCCGAGTTCCGCGCCGGTGACACGGTCAAGGTTCACGTAAACATCATCGAAGGCAAGAACACCCGTGTTCAGGTCTTCCAGGGCTTCGTGCTCAAGCGCCAGGGCGATGGCCTCCGCGCGACCTTCACGGTCCGCAAGGTTAGCTTCGGCGTCGGCGTTGAGCGTACCTTCCCGGTACACTCCCCGGTCATCGACAAGCTCGAGGTCGTCTCCAAGGGTGACGTCCGCCGCGCGAAGCTGTACTACATGCGCGATCTGCGCGGCAAGGCAGCCAAGATCAAGGAAAAGCGCGACTTCCGTCCCGCCAAGTAACTTACTTGACTGCAGCATCCGCCTCCGGGGGTCCCTCCGCGAAGCACACGAAACGCCGGCCCCGGTTTGTGGGCTGGCGTTTTGTGCTATGTGCTCTCGCCGCGGCCGTGATCCTCGCCGCCCTCGTGCGGGCATTCCTGTTCGACGTCTTCTACATCCCCTCGGATTCCATGCAGCCGCTGCTCGAACCCGGCGACCGGATCCTCGTCTCCCGCACCGCCTACGATTCGGCTGAGATCCGGCGCGGCGATGTGGTGGTGTTCGACGGCCGGGGCTCGCTGGCGCCGCTGCACAGCGGGCGTCCGGCACTGGCCGACGCCGCAGTCACCGTGGGGCGCTGGGTCGGGCTGGCCGGCAGCGACACCGTCTATGTAAAGCGGGTTGTCGGTGTGGCGGGGGACAGGGTGAGCTGCTGCACGGACGGGGATCCACGGATAACCATCAACGGAACTCCCATGGAGGAGCCGTACGTTTACTCTGGAGACGCTCCCAGCGACCATGCGTTCGACGTCGTCGTTCCCGAAGGCAGGCTGTGGCTGATGGGGGACCACCGGTCCGTTTCGGCGGATTCCCGGTCCCTGCTGGGAGCTCCCGGCGGCGGCCTGATCTCCACGGAACGGGTGATCGGACAGGCCCAGCGGATTCTTTGGCCGCTCGAGCGCGGCACCAATATTGACCGGCTATCCTTAGGAGCCGAGTGGAACACGGAGAAATAAGAGGAAACGCAATGTCGCAGCAACCGGACCAGTCCCCTGACGGGACGCCCGGCTCCGGGGAGCAGCGGGACCACGCAGCGCACTCGACCGCACCGAAGGAAAAGAAACGCGGTTTCGGCGCCTGGCTGCGTGAAGTCCTCACGATCGTGGTGATAGCCCTGGTGCTGTCGTTCCTGATCAAGACCTTCCTTTTCCGGGCGTTTTACATCCCCTCGGGGTCCATGGAAGAGACGCTGGAAATCAACGACCGGATCTTCGTCAACCTTCTGGTCCCTGAACCGATGGACCTGAACCGCGGCGATGTCGTGGTCTTCAAGGACACCAAGGGCTGGCTGCCGGAGACCGCGGAGAAGGAAACGAATCCGGTCAAGGATGCCCTGACCTTTGTGGGCCTGCTCCCCGACGAGTCCCAGCAGCACCTGGTCAAGCGTGTCATCGGCACCGAAGGAGACCACGTGGTCTGCTGTGATGCCGACGGCAGGATCACCGTCAACGGCGAACCCCTGGACGAGCCCTACCTGTACCCCGGCGCCGCACCCTCCGACATCCCGTTTGACGTGGTTGTCCCCGAGGGCAAGGTCTGGGTGATGGGGGATCACCGCAACGCCTCTGCGGATTCCCGCGAACACCAGTACGGTGAGGGCGGCGGTTTCGTAGACGTGGAGGACATTGAGGGCAAGGCCGTAGTGACGGCTTGGCCGCTGAACCGCGTCGGCGGGGTCGACGACTATTCGGAAGTCTTCGAGGACGTCCCGGAACCGAGCGGCAGCAAGTGAGTTCCACCGCCAAGCCGCCGACCCTTCGGTATGAGCGCACCTTCGCTGCCTCCGGGCACCGGATCCTGGCCGGCTGCGACGAAGTGGGCCGCGGCGCCCTGGCCGGACCGGTGTCCGTAGGGATGGTGGCCGTGGACCTGGCTACTGTGCGTTCCCTAAAGGGAGTGCGGGACAGCAAGCTGCTTTCCGTTGCTGACCGGAATACGCTGGTTCCGCAGATCAAGAAATGGGCCCTGGCCTGGGGCGTGGGCCATGCCAGTGCAGCGGAGATCGACCTGCACGGGCTGACCGTCGCCCTTCGCCTGGCCGGAACGCGCGCCTGGGACCAGATGTGCTCAACCCTGCGTCCCGACGTCGTACTCCTGGACGGCAACTACAACTGGCTCTCGCCCGAGCGGCAGGGCAGCCTGTTCGACGATCCCGATGAACCGGCCGGAGGCTGCACGGCACCGGTGCACACCCGGATCAAGGCGGATATGCAGTGCCTGAGCGTAGCCGCCGCCAGCGTGCTGGCGAAGGTGGAACGCGACGCCATGATGGTAGAGTTTGCCGCTTCGAACCCGCACTATGCGTGGGAGATCAACAAGGGTTATGCCACCGAGTCGCACCGCGCGGCCATCGACGTCCACGGACCCACGCCGCTGCACCGCATGTCCTGGCGGCTGGGCTCCAAGCCCCGCCCGGGTGAACCGGTGCTGGAACCGGAAGACGACTTGAGCACAGTTGGGGGATGATAGGAACATGAGCGCCGAAGACCTTGAGAACTATGAAACGGACATGGAGCTCCAGCTGTACCGGGAGTACCGCGACGTCGTAGGCCTCTTCAGCTACGTGGTGGAAACCGAACGGCGCTTTTACCTGGCCAACCATGTGGACCTGCAGGCACGGTCTGCCGACGGCGAGATCTACTTCGACCTCACGCTTCAGGACGCATGGGTCTGGGACGTCTACCGGTCCGCACGGTTCGTCAAAAGCGTACGGGTGATCACCTTCAAGGACGTCAACGTTGAGGAATTGACCCGCAACGACGACCTCACACTGCCGAAGGCCGACGAACTGTAAGTTCCGCCTCTGTGTTCTCCCAGCTGACGGATGGGCTCCTTGGGTCATTCCGGGCGAGGCTGGAAATCCAGCCCTCAACCATCGTTCCGCGGTGGTTCAGCAGGTAAGGCACCGCGATCGGCGGCGGGAAACCGCAGCGCCAGACGGTCTTATAGCTGCCGGTGTTTCCCGCATTCGCCTTCCACGTGACCACATCCCAGTCCAGGTCCTCGAAGGCGTGGCCCACTGCCAGCCGGACCGCGCGGGACATCAGGCCGCGGCCGCGGTATTCCGGCGACGTGACGAATCCCAGCGAACCGGAAGCTGCACCTTCGAAGCGCAGGTCGATGGTGCCTGCATAGCTGCCGCCGACGTCGAGCGCCCAGGACACGGCGTTATCCTGCGGTACCGAGATAGCCGCCAGGTACTGCTGCGCCATCTCCGGCGTGTAGCCCAGCGGAATGGTGGTCCACTGGACCGACACGGGGTCGATGCAGCGGGCGTGCACGGCGTCGAGGTCGGCAGCCGTGTGTGGACGGAGCAGGAGGAAGTCGTCGCTGAGCAGCGGGATCGCGAAAGCCATCCCGACAGCCTAGCGGGTGTAATCCGGACCTAGACTTAGCGTCATGCCCGAGTCCCGGCGTGGCTTCGACGCCAACCTCCGCCTGTACGCACAGATGCAGCCCGACGGTCCGTCACTGGCCCACCTGCTGTCCCTGCAGGAGTCGTTGCCGGCCGGCACCCGGCTGGTGCCGCGGAAACAGCTGCACCTGACGCTGATCCACTTCGGGAAGGTGCTGGACGTGCACCGGGCCGTCAATGCCCAAACCGGGATTTCACGTTCTGCCTACGAGCAGCTGCTCGCCGGGTACGTGGCCCGGACCGAGGCGCTGCTGCCCGCGGTTTCCTTCCGGCTGGGACCGGTGGGGTTTGCCGGGTTCGGTACGCGCGGCTCGACCTTAGTAGTGGAGTATCTGCCGACGCCGGATCTCGCTTTGCTGCATCGGGACCTGTATCGCGAGCTGGTGGGTTTCCTCGGCGCCGCCGGCATTCGGGATACCGCGGCCTTCATAGCCGGTGATCCGAACTTCATACATGCCGGGACACTGCGCCCGCACATCTCCCTGGCACGGGGGTTTGCGGGCGCCCTGCCCTCGCTGCAGCTGGAATCCGTGACCCTGCAGCCGATGCCGGTGGTGTACCCCGGGCACTGACGGCGCCCGGGGTACACCTTTGGGCCTAGGCCTTCCTGCGGCGGGCAATGACCACCAGTACCGCTCCGACAGCCAGGATGGCCGCGCCGGCAACGGCAAGCCACGTTCCGCCGGCGCCCGTGTGGGCAAGCCCTGCATCGGGAACGCGGGGGCTGGGGTTGCCGGCAACCTGGATCCCGGGGTCCGTGGTGCCCGGGGCCGGCGGGGTGCTGCCCGAACCGGGCGGGGTTACCGAACCTGCCGGGGTCTCCGACGGGGTTTCGGACGGGGTGGCCGTCGGTGTTGGCGTTACCGCACCTGCCGGTGGTTTGGTCGGGGTGTCAGTGGGGGTCGGCGTGGGCGTCGAGGACGGAGTGTCCGTAGGTGTCGGCGTCGGCGTCTCGGACGGGGGATCCGTAGGTTCCGGCGTCGGTGTCGGCGTCGGAGCGCAATCGGGAACCGTCATCAACTCCTCAAGCTCCTGATGCTGGGAGGCCAACAGGTCCGGATCTCCGGGGAAGGGGTTGGGATAAAGGAGGTTCTTCGGCCACTCATAAGTGCCTTCGAACTCGAGTACGTCTTGCTGGACGGCCCAGCCGGGACCGCACACCTCGAATGGAACCAAGGGGACCAGGGACGTTACATCGGTGAACCACTGGTGTCCGGGCTGCTTGGCCAGGAAGGTTTGTTCACCCGAGTTCTCCCAGGCGGCCGGCTTCTTCGCGTCTACCTTCCGGTACAAGTAGATTCCCGTTTCCGTCACGGAAACCTCCGCCGAGGGAGACCCGCTCGGCTGAGTTGTTTCGGCCATGAGCCCTGGCTCTGGTGCAGCAGTCGCCAAAGCCGGTGCGCCGGCGGCAATCGACAGCCCTGCAATGGCTGCAAATCCCACCACGAGAGCGGTTGTGTTTCGCTTGCGGTTTTGCATGATGTCCTTTTGGTAAATCCAACATGGGCGCTTGCGTCGCTAGCCTGTCCCGGCCGTCTCAGCGTTCCCCTACGGATTGACGCAGTTTCCCGACAAGACCCGCTCAAATTCCGGGCGGGCTTCTGATCTGCCCTTGGCGACACGGCATCGGTGGTGTATCCCGGAGGTTGAAAACGCCGAGGTCCTGCCCACGACCAGCGAGGAGAGCGTTATGGATACTGCGGGACGGGTTGCCCTGGTGACCGGAGGATCCGGCGGGATCGGAGCGGCCGTGGTCCGACGGCTCGCGTTGAACGGCTATTCGGTGGGTGTGCACTGCGCGCGGAACCGAGCGACAGCGGACGGGATTGTTGCCGACATTGCCGCCGGGGGCGGACTTGCCTTGGCAGTCGGCGGGGATGTGGGAGACGAGCCCGCGATGGCCGCCGCGTTCGACGCCGTCGAGAAAGCGTTCGGTGGCCTGGACGTGGTGGTCAATACCGCAGGCATCATGCTCCTTTCCCCTATCGCGGAGCTGGATCTGGCGGACCTGGACCGTATGCACCACACGAATATCCGGGGAACGTTCGTGGTCTCGCAGCAGGCGGCCCGTCGGGTCCGTCCGGGTGGAGCGATCATTAACTTTTCGACCACCGTCCGGCGCACCCAATACCCCGGTTACGGCGCCTATGTGGCCTCCAAGGCTGCGGTGGAAGGGATGACGCTGATCCTGGCGCGGGAACTGCGGGGACGGGACATCACAGTCAACGCGGTGGCACCCGGGCCGACAGCCACGCCGCTGTTCCTGGACGGCAAAGACGAGGCCACCGTCGAGCGGCTGGCCGAGGCGGCGCCGCTGGGGCGCCTGGGCCAGCCCGAAGACATTGCCGAAACCGTCGCTTTCCTTGCCGGACCTGGGCGCTGGGTCAACGGCCAGGTGGTCTACGCCAACGGGGGGCTGGCCTGAACTTGTGCTCCTCCACACTCAGGTTCCGGTGCGCGGCGGCGGAATCCTTCTCCACACGGCTGTGTGCTGCTGTGCCGGGTCCGTCCGGTTCGAGCCAACGTGGTGGACATGAAAGCCAAAGACATCCTGGGAAGCCGCGGAGAAGAACTGGCGGCGCGGTACCTGA
Source organism: Arthrobacter sp. zg-Y1110 (assembly GCF_025244865.1). Taxonomy (NCBI): domain Bacteria; kingdom Bacillati; phylum Actinomycetota; class Actinomycetes; order Micrococcales; family Micrococcaceae; genus Arthrobacter; species Arthrobacter sp. zg-Y1110. The sequence continues at coordinate 2,256,741 of NZ_CP104272.1, read as the reverse complement.
CCGAAGCCGGGCTTCGCATCATCGACCGGAACTGGCGGTGTCCCGAGGGGGAGATCGACCTGGTCGCCGTGGACGGGGCCACCCTGGTGGTGGTCGAAGTGAAAACGCGTTCCTCGCTGGACTTCGGACACCCCTTCGAAGCGATCGGGCAGGATAAGGTCGCCCGCCTCTACCAGCTGGCAGGGGCCTGGGCTCGGGCCAACAGCCGCTACTTCACCCACCGCCGGATCGACGCAGTCTCGATTCTCGACGACGGCGCCAATCCACCCGTCGTGGAGCACCTGAGGGGAATCTCCTGATGGGGCTTGGACGGACCTACGGGGTCGGGCTGGTCGGCCTGCAGGGGAGGATCGTCGAGATTGAAGCCGACATCGGCCAGTCCCTTCCGTCCTTTATCCTGCTGGGGCTGCCGGACGCCTCCTTGAACGAGGCGCGCGACCGGGTGAAGTCGGCGGCAAAGAACGCCGGACTCCCGCTGAGCCGGCGCCGCATCACGGTCAATCTGATGCCTGCGGATGTACCGAAGCACGGCTCCGGCTTCGACCTGGCCATAGTCGTGGCTGCACTCTGCGCCGGTGGTGTCCTGCGCAGCCCGGGACGCTGCATCTTCCTGGCAGAACTCGGGCTGGACAGCCGGCTTCGGCCGATCCGGGGCGTACTTCCGGCTGTTATGGCTGCGGTTGCGGCCGGCTTCACGGACTTTGCCGTGGCGGCGGAGAACGCAGAGGAGGCTGCACTGGTCCCTGCGGCCCGCGTGCGGGGATACTCCTGCCTGGCCGAGGTGGCCGCCGACCTCGGTGCGGACCCCGAGCAGCTTAGTTTTCCACTGCCGGTGGCCCGTACCGGCCAAGATCCGGAACACGAAGAGGGTCCGGCTGAAGCCCGGATTCCCGACCTTGCGGACGTGGCGGGGCAGGCAGAGGCCCGCTTCGCTGTCGAGGTGGCCGCGGCAGGAGCACACCATCTGTTGATGACCGGGCCGCCGGGCGCCGGGAAGACCATGCTGGCCGAGCGGTTGCCCGGCATCCTGCCGGACCTTTCCGATGACCAGGCAATGGAAGTCACCGCCATTCACTCCCTCGCCTGGCAGGGACGCCCCTGCCGCCAGCTGCTCCGCAGGCCCCCGTTCGAGAGTCCGCACCACACCGCGTCCACGGCAGCGGTGATCGGCGGCGGTTCAGGCATTCCGCGTCCCGGCGCTGCCTCCCGTGCCCACCGCGGCGTGTTGTTCCTCGATGAGGCTCCCGAGTATGAGCGGCGGGTCCTGGACGGCCTGCGCCAGCCGCTTGAAAGCGGCGAGCTTGTCCTGCACCGTGCAGCGGGTACAGCCGTGTATCCGGCACGATTCCAGCTGGTCCTTGCCGCCAATCCCTGCCCCTGCGGACTCGCAACCGGTAAGGGAATCGAGTGCACCTGTACCTCCACACAGCGGCGCCGGTATTTCAGCCGGCTCTCCGGTCCGCTGCTGGATCGGGTGGACCTGCAGCTCTCCGTTCAGCGGGTCTCCCTGGTCGACTACTTCGCCGCAGAGACTGCGGAGGCGAGCTCGACGGTGGCGGCACGCGTGCAGGAGGCGCGGCGGCTCCAACGGGAACGGCTTCAGCCACTGGGATGCGAAACCAATGCCGAGGTTCCCGGCACCTTGCTGCGGGACAGCCTGCGGCCGCCGAGCAAAGCAACGTCGGCCCTGGACCGGGCCATGGACCGCCAACTCCTGACGGCTCGGGGCTACGACAGGGTATTGCGGGTGGCCTGGACCGTCGCCGATCTTGCCGGGCACGGAAGCCCGGACGCCGACGACGTCGGGCAGGCCCTCGCTTTCCGCCGGCAGGGAGCTGCGGCATGAGTACCGATGACGTGCTGGTCGCACGGGCGGCGTTGTCGAGGCTGTTCGAACCTTCAGATACCGTGGGCCTGGCCCTCGTGGCGGCCGCCGGTCCGGTCCAGGCGCTGCAGATCGCCACCGGAGCGGTGGGCACACCGCCGGATCTTGCCGCCGAAACGGCACGCTTCCTATTCCCGGGCGGCGGCCAGGGAAGCGTCCTGGCAGAGGGATTGAAGAGGTGGGCCCCGCGGGTAGCGGATCTGGCGCCGGACCGGGACCTGGACGCGATCCGCCGTCTGGGTGGGGAACTCCTGGTTCCGGAGGATCCCCGTTGGCCCGAGTCATTGCGCCACCTGCAGCTGGAAATGCCGTTGTGTCTCTGGGTGCGGGGAGACCTGGAGCGTGGCCTGCCGGAACTGGACCGGACTGTGGCAGTAGTGGGTTCCCGGGACGCCACCGGATACGGGCTGTCCATAGCGGGGGACATTGCAGCGGGGCTGGTCAACCGCGGGTACACCGTGGTCTCCGGAGGCGCCTACGGCATCGATGCCCAGGCACATCGCGCCGCGCTCGGATCTGCATCCACTGATGCCACGCCCACGCTAGCGGTCATGGCGTGCGGTGCGGACCGGTTCTACCCGGCCGGCAACGAGGACCTGCTTCGCGCCGTCGCGGAGCGCGGGCTGCTGCTGTCCGAAGTGCCGCCGGGATCTGCCCCCACCCGCTGGAGATTCCTGCAGCGGAACCGGATCATCGCTGCGCTGAGCGCCGTCACTGTGGTGGTGGAGGCCCGGTGGAGATCCGGAGCGCTGAACACTGCCCACCATGCCGCCGGGTTAGGGCGGGAAGTCGGTGCGGTGCCGGGCTCCGTGTACTCGGCCAACTCTGCCGGATGCCACCGGCTGCTGCGCGACGGCAGCGCAGTCTGCGTGACCGATGCCCAGGAAGTGGCGGAACTGGCCGGGCCGCTCCGTGATGTCCCGCCGGGAGAGCCGGGCGGCCCCGGCAGTCGGGCAGGGGACAGTCGGGCAGGAGTCCGCCGGGCAGATCATGACGGACTGCCAGTGGAGGACCTGCTGCTGCTGGATGCGCTGCCCGTGCGCAGCGGAACGACCATCGAGAAACTGGCCACCGTCGCAGGGCTGTCCCTGCAAGGAGTGCGCGCCGGGCTGGCACGGCTGGAATTGGAAGGACTGGCCGTACGGACCGAAGGAGACCAGTGGCGCCGTGGCCGGCGTTAGCAGCATCGACATTTCTACTACCCGCACAACCCAAGGAAGGGCATCATCATGATCACTCACAAGATAGTCACCTCGCCGGTAGGGGTACTCACCCTCGTCGCTATGGACGGACTCCTGTCCATGGTCCGGCTCGGGCCGCCCGCTGCGCCGGCAGTTGCCGGGGCAGGGACGCCGTACGGCATTGCGGCGGAAGACGGCTTCGAGGATGTCGAACGTCAACTGACGGAGTACTTCGAGGGCCGGCGCTGCTGCTTCAGCGTGGGTACCAATCCCCAGGGGACCGAGTTCCAGCGCAGGGTATGGGAGCAGGTCTCGGGCATCGCCTACGGCAGGACGGCAAGCTACAAGCAGCTGGCGGTCCTGCTGGGTGATGCGGCCAAGGCGCGAAGCGTAGGTGCAGCATTGGCGCACAACCCGTTGAACCTGGTTGTCCCCACCCACCGCGTGGTGGGGTCCCGCGGCGCGCTGACCGGATACTCGGGCGGCGTCGATGCGAAGCGGTACCTGCTGGAGCTGGAGCAGGCACCGCAGACAGAACACCTGCGGCGGAACTGCCTGCGTGCCGACAGCGTGCCTGCTTGAACGCCGGCACCAAAGAGAGAACAGTAAAGAGGTGACATCAAAGGGAGCAGCAGACAGAACTGCGTGGCCGGCGGAATTCCGTTCCGCTTTGGAGGGCTTCTGCCGGTATCTGACGGCAGAGCGTGGACGCTCCGAACACACCGTCCGTGCCTACGAATCGGACGTGTCGAAGCTGCTCGACTATGCTCTCGGCGCCGGAGCAGGCTCGCTTCAGGAACTGGACCTGGGCATCCTGCGCGGCTGGCTGGGCGAACTCAGTGCCGGGGGACAGGCCCGTTCCACGCTGGCCCGCCGCGCCGCCACGGCCCGCAGCTTCACCAACTGGGCCCTGCGCGAGGAACTCATCAGTGAGAATCCGGCCCTGCGGCTGAAGGCACCGAAGAAGGAAAAGACCCTTCCCGGAGTACTGCGCAGCAGCCAGCTGGATGATCTGTTCGAAACCCTGCAGGCGGCTGCCGCCGAGGGCGAACCCGTGGCACTTCGGGACCGCGCGATGGTCGAACTGCTCTACGCGACCGGCATCCGGGTGGGAGAACTGGCCGGACTGGACGTCGACGACCTCGATCCGGACCGCAGGACGCTCACGGTGCTGGGCAAGGGCAACAAGGAACGTACGGTGCCTTACGGCCTGCCGGCTGCCCTCGCGGTGGACGACTGGCTGCGCCGCGGCCGCCCGTCGATGGCGACCGGGGGCAGCGGTCCGGCATTGTTCCTGGGTAAGCGGGGCGGACGAGTGGACCAGCGGCAGGTCCGCAGCGTGGTCGCCGTCCTCCTGGAAGCCATGCCGGACACCTCCGCCTCCGGGCCGCACGCCCTCCGCCACTCCGCGGCCACCCATCTGCTCGACGGCGGTGCGGACCTGCGTGCCGTGCAGGAAATCCTGGGCCATTCATCCCTTGCCACCACGCAGCTCTACACGCACGTGTCAGTGGACAGACTCCGCCAGAGCTACAGCCAGGCCCATCCGCGCGCCTAAGGGACGGCCGCCCAAAGCCGGCCGACCCAACGCCCGCCACAACGCCCGCCACGCCGCCCGGCCTTCCGCGCTGCAGAGGCTCAGAAGACTATATTGGCGCATCGACGTAACTTACGGCACAATGATGGACAGCGGACACATATGGCTCGATATCCGTCCATGCAGCAGCAGGTCGTTGGGGAAGACGTACCTACAGCTATGGAGGATGGAATGTCTGTTGTGATGGCGCGCGGCGTACTGTTTGTGCACTCTGCCCCTTCCGCGTTGTGCCCCCATATTGAGTGGGCCATCGGATCCGTCGTGGAAAAGCGAACGGATCTACAGTGGACCCCTCAGCCGGCTGCGCCCGGAATGGTACGGGCCGAAATCGCCTGGACCGGGCCGCAGGGCACCGGTTCCCTGCTCGCGTCCGCGCTGCGCGGCTGGGCACACCTGCGGTACGAGGTGACGGAGGAACAGAGCCCCGGAGCCGACGGCAGCCGCTGGGCCCACACCCCTGAGCTGGGCATCTTCCATGCCGCGACGGACGTACACGGCAACATCATGATTTCCGAGAACCGCATCCGTTACGCCTATGAAAACGGCGCCGGCGATCCCTCGGCTGTCTACCACGAACTCTCACTCGCCCTGGGCGAAGCCTGGGACGAAGAGCTGGAGCCGTTCCGGCACGCGGCCGACGGCGCTCCGGTGCGCTGGCTGCACCAGGTCGGCTAGTTCCTCAAAAACTCCATAGCTAAACAAAACAGGCGTCCGGTCCCCGCGGGGACCGGACGCCTGTTTTGTAAACGAAGGACTTAGCGGCTGCGCAGCACGGCGACGGCGTTGTGCCCGCCGAAGCCGAAGGAGTTGCTCAGCGCTACGATGTCTCCGCCGCGCAGCTGGCGGCTGGAGGTCACGACGTCGAGCGGGATCTCCGGATCCTGGTTTTCCAGGTTGATCGTGGCCGGTGCCTGGCGTTCGTAGACCGCCAAAGCCGTCAGGACGGCCTCGACTGCACCGGAGGCACCCAGCAGGTGGCCCATCTGCGACTTGGTGGCAGACACGGCGACACCGTCGAGGGCACTGCCAAGGGCAGCCTTCAGCGCAGTGTATTCCGGCTTGTCGCCCACCGGGGTGGACGTGGCATGCGCGTTCACGTGGACTACGTCCTCGGCCTGCGCCCGGGCATCAAAGAGAGCGGACTTCAGGGCCCGGGTGGCGCCGAGGCCCTCGGGGTCCGGTGCGGTGATGTGGTACGCGTCGGCGGTGACGGCCGTGCCGGCGAGTTCGGCGTAAATCCGTGCCCCGCGGGCCAGGGCGTGCTCTTCGCTTTCGAGCACCAGCGCACCGGCACCCTCACCCATAACGAAGCCGTCGCGGTCGCGGTCGTAGGGGCGGGAAGCGCGCTCCGGATCGTCGTTGCGCTTGGACAGGGCCTGCATGGAGGCAAAGGATGCCAACGGCATCGGGTGGATGCAGGCTTCCGCGCCGCCGGCGACGACGATGTCGGCTTTCCCGGAGCGGATCATTTCCAGGCCCTGGTGGAGGGCCTCGGTTCCGGAGGCGCAGGCTGAGACGGGCGTGTGGGCACCGGCGCGGGCACCGAGGTCGAGGCTGACCGCGGCGGACGGGCCGTTGGGCATCAGCATCGGAACGGTCATGGGCAGTACACGCCGCGGTCCCTTTTCGCGCAGGGTGTCCCAGGCATCGAGCAGGGTCCAGATGCCGCCGATACCGGTGGCGAAGGAGACGGCAAGCCGGTCGTGGTCAATGTCTGCGAGGCCGGAATCGGCCCAGGCTTCGCGCGCCGCGACGACGGCGAACTGTGTGGAGGGGTCCATCCGTTTGGCTTCGACGCGGGAAAGGACTTCCGAAGCGGGAGTGGTGGCCCGCGCTGCAAAGGTCACGGGCAGCGAGTACTTCTCCACCCAGTCGTCTTCCAGGGTACGGGCGCCGGAGACACCCTGCAGTGCGTTCTTCCACATGGTTGGAACGTCCCCGCCGATGGGCGTGGTCGCTCCGAGGCCTGTGATGACTACTTTGCGGGCCATGATTCACTCTCTTGAAGCAGTTGCAGGTGCTGGTTCCGGCAGTACCGGGCGGCCGCCGCCAGGCAGCGGCCGCCGGAAGGTTAAGCCTGGGCGTTGGAGATGAAGTCCACGGCGTCGCCGACGGTCTTCAGGTTCTTGACCTCTTCGTCCGGGATGCGCACGCCGAACTTCTCTTCGGCGTTGACGACGATGGTCATCATGGAAATGGAGTCGATGTCCAGGTCATCGGTGAAGGACTTGTCCAGCTCAACGGCCTCGGGGGCCAGACCCGTCTCTTCATTGACGATCTCGGCGAGGCCGGCCAGGATTTCTTCGTTGCTAGCCATGTTGGCTCCTTTTCTTGTAGTGCCGGTACGGGGACCGGTCCGGTTTTTCCAACCGCCGAAGCGGTGTGGTTCTGTGGGCTGCACCGGCGTCGCCGGCACTGCGGGAATTGGGTCTAGGGAAGGACGACTACCTGCGCGCCGAACACAAGGCCGGCACCGAAGCCGATCTGCAGCGACAACTTGCCGCTCAGTTCCGGGTGCTCCTGCAGCAGGCGGTAGGTGGCCAGGGGAATAGAGGCGGCCGAGGTGTTTCCCGCATCGGCAATGTCGCGGGCAATGATGACTGACTCGGGCAGCTTCAACTGCTTCGCCATTTCGTCAATGATGCGCATGTTGGCCTGGTGCGGCACGAAGGCGGAGAGATCCTCGGCGGTGATCCCGGCGGCGTCGAGCGCCTGCTGGGCAGCCTTGGCCATCTCCCACACGGCCCAGCGGAAGACCGTCTGGCCGTCCTGGCGCAGGGTGGGCCAGAGCTTGGTGTCCCGGCCGGAGAGGTCCGCGGGGCTCATGCCGCCGTCGGCCTCGGCGGCGAGGGAAAGTTCGCGGACGTCCAGCATGGAGTGGGTCATGCCGATGGCACCGGACTTGCTGCCGTCGGAGCCCCAGACGGAGGGCGCGATGCCGGGGGTGTCGGAGGGTCCGACGACGACGGCGCCGGCACCGTCGCCGAGCAGGAAGGAGATGGTGCGTTCGGTGTTGTCGATGAAGTCGGAGAGCTTCTCCACGCCGATGACCAGCACGTAGGTGGCGGCGCCGGAGCGGACCAGCGCGTCTGCCTGGGCAATGCCGTAGCAGTACCCGGCGCAGGCGGCGGAAACGTCGTAGGCCGGTGCCGGCGTTGCGCCCAGCCGCTCGGTGATCTGGGTGGCCGCGGACGGCGTCGCGTAGGGGTGGGTCACGGTGGAGACGATGACGGCGCCGAGCTGCGATCCCTCGATGCCGGCGTTCTTCAACGCCTCGCGTCCGGCAGCCTCTGCCATGTCCACCACGGACGTGCCCTTGTCCGCACGGTGCCGGGTGACGATGCCGGTGCGCTGGCGGATCCACTCATCGGAGGAATCGATCCACTGGCAGACATCGTCGTTGCTGACAATGACGTCGGGGCGGAAGGCGCCGATGCCGTGGATTCGGCTGAATTCGTTGACGGGGGACTGCTTCAGGGTGGGCGTGCTCACGCGTTACCTTCTCCGGTTGTTGCTGCCGTTCCGGAATGCTCACGGATGAACTCCCGGGCAGCGGTTAGATCTTCTGGGGATTTCAGGGCCAGCGTCGGTATGCCCTTCATGCCGCGGCGTGCCAGTCCGGTGAGGGTTCCTGCCGGCGGCAGTTCCAGCAGGCCGGTCACGCCCATGCCGAGCATGTTCTCCATGCAGAGGTCCCACCGTACCGGGCGGGATACCTGGGCGATGAGGCTGTCAAGGTTGGCATCGCCGGACACCACGGCTGCGCCGTCGCGGTTGGAGAGCAGCGTGGCCAGCGGCGCCTGCGGGGTGAGGGAGGGGCGCAGCGCTTCGAGGACAGTCACGGCGGGGGCCATGTGGGAGGTGTGGAACGCCCCGGCGACCTTCAACGGAATAACCCGTGCCTTGGCCGGCGGTGCTGCGGTGAGTACCTCGAGCTGGTTGTGCGTTCCGGCCGCCACGGTCTGCCCGCCGCCGTTGGCGTTCGCTGCCGTGAGCCCTGCGGCTTCCAGCACGGCGGCCACGTCGTCGGGATCCCCGCCAAGGATGGCGCTCATGCCCGTGGGCTCAACCGCTGCGGCGCGTGCCATGGCGTTGGCCCGTTCCCGGACGAACACCAGCGCGTCGTTTTCCGGCAGCGCACCGGCGATGGCGGAGGCGGTGATCTCGCCGACAGAGTGGCCGGCCAGGACGGTGGAGGATGTCAGCGCCGAGGGATCCAGCAGCAGCCGGGCGGCCATCAGGCCGGCGGCAACGATCAGGGGCTGGGCGACGGCGGTGTCCTTGATGGTTTCCTCGTCGGAGACCGTGCCGTGGGCAATGAGGTCCAGGCCGGCGACGTCGCTCAGCGCGGAAAGGTGATCCCGTACGCCGGGCAGTTCCAGCCACGGTGAGAGGAATCCTGGCGTTTGGGACCCCTGGCCGGGGCAGACGATTGCAAGCACGTATACAGCTTTCCAAAGATAGGGGACGGTACCGGGTGTTTGCGTAGACCAAGCTCCCCGGACGGCTTTGTAGGAAGTCTACAAGCCGACGACGGCACCTGGGCAGGGTTCAGAGGCGGACGGCTGGCTTCTCGGGGGCTGCTTTTCCGGCCGGCGCCAGGCGTCCGACCACCAGTGCGGTCTGCAGTACGAACGCTTCGCGGGGCAGCATCGGGTCCCATCCGGTGACATCGCAGACCCGCCGCAGTCGGTAGCGGACCGTATTGGCGTGGACGAAGAGTTCGCGTGCCGTGGCCTCCAGGGAGTGACCCAGCGAGAGGTATGCGCTTAGGGTCTCGGCCAGCCCGTTGGAGGCACCCAGCAGGGGTGTGTAGATGCTTTCCACCAGGGCCTTGCGCGCGGTGTCATCCCCGGACATCACCCGCTCGGGCCACAGGTCGTCAGCTGCCACCGGGCGTGGGGCAGCCGGCCAGGCGCGGGCGGCGGTAAGTCCGGCAAACGCGGCCTGCGCGGACGGGCCGGCCTCGACCAGGGAGAGCGCGGGCGGGCCGTACACCACCGGACCCGGACCGAAGAGTTCGGACAGGCGGGTGTAGGAGAAAGCCTTGTCCTCCAGTCCGCCCAGGACCAGGATCAGCCGCTCGCCCTGGATCCCCACGAGGGTGTCTTCGGCCAGCCGGCCCGTGGCCCGGCGGAGTTCATTCACGAACGTGGCATTGGCTTCGGCAGGAGAACCGCCCACCATAACGGTGACCGGCGCCGCGGAGCTCCAACCGACGGCGGCGATCCGGGAGCGCAGCGCGTCGGAACTCTCGCCGCGCAGGATGGCGTCGACAACAAGGGCCTCCAGCCGGGTGTCCCAGGCACCCCGGGTTTCGGCCGCACGGGCATAGACGTCGGCGGCGGCGAAGGCCACTTCACGCGAATAGCGCAGCACCGCTTCGCGCAGCTTGGACTGGACCTCGCTGCCGGCCAGCTCCGGAACCCGGTCCTCGACCACTTGGACCACCACCCGGATCAGCTGGAGGGCCTTCTGCAGGCTGATCGAGCGGGTGAGCTCGGTTGGGGCGGTGCCGAAGACGTCGCTGAGCACCCAGGCGGGCGAGGCAGGACGCTGGTACCAGTTCACGAAGGACGCGATGCCCTTCTGCGCAACCATTCCCAGCGCCGAGCGCTCGTCCGGGCGCAGCCCCCGGTACCACGGCAGGGAAATGTCCAGCTGCTGCAGGGTGGCAGTCGAAAGCCTGCCGATATTCGCTTTCAGGCGCTCGACGGTGGGCTGGTCTGCTTCCGGCGGCGCTGAGGCAGCGGACGTATTGGGACGCACTGGCATACCTGCGAGCTTACGGCCTGCGCGAGTGAACCGCTATTTTGTGTGAAGGCTACAAGTTGGCTAGGCGGGTAGCTTGGGTTTTACGTCGTTTGTGTAGATACCTTCCAAGGTTGCGGACAGTTCCGTGAGAGTGGTTTTCACATCGGCCTGCTCCGTGAGGATCCTGCCGGCCGCCTTGGCGATCTCCTGGTCCGCTCCGGGCAGGAACACCCGGGCATAGTCCTGGTTCCGGGTGACGGCCAGCTGGTCGATGGCCGTTTGGATCTGCGGCGTCGCAGCCAGCACCTTCGTCATGTCCGCGGACTTGCGCACCGGCATGTAGCCCGTTGCCGCGGAGAACGCTGCGGTGTTTTCCGGGGAGGTCAGGAACTTCAGGAAAGTCGCGGCGGCGAGCTGCTGCTCGGGGCTAATGTCCTTCGGGATGCCCAGGCCGGCGCCGCCGGTGGGGCAGACTCCGGTGAGTTCCCGGCTGCCGCCGGGCATGAAGCCCACGCCGACGTCGAATGTTGCCGTCTTGAGGACACCCACGAGGTTCCCGGTGGAACCCACAGCCGCGGAGACGGCGCCTGCCGCCATGTCGGCGGTGGCATCCTTGGAGGACACACCGGCCCAGGCGTCCCGGTAAACAGTGTCCTGGACCTGCTGGATGGCGGTGACGGCCTCGTCCGAGGCCGCCGTAATGGTCCATTCGTCGCTCCAGGCCGCTCCCTCGCCCCAAAGCTGGTTCTGCAGGGTCCAGCCCGCATAGTCAATCAAGGCGGGGTGCTGGTAGACATGCTGGATGCCCGGCACCGCCGCCTTGATCTTCGGTGCCCACTCCGAGAACTCCTGCCAGGTCTCCGGTGCCCGGTTGGGCAGTCCGGCGGCGGCCCAGTGTTCCTTGTTGTAGTAGAAGAGGGGAGTGGAGCGGGCAAACGGGACGGCCCACTGCCGGCCGTCATACTTGTAGTCGCTGAACAGCTGGTCCCGGTAGTCGGCGGTGTCGAAGTCCAGCTGTTCCATCAGTGTGTCCAGCGGGATGATGGATTCGTTGAGGAAATAGCGGAACCACCAGACGTCGGAGAAGATGACGATTGCGGGAAGGTCGCCGCCCTGCTGGGTGGTTTGGAACTTCTGGGCCACCTCTTCGTAGTTGGATCCCGCGCTGACCATGGTGACGCGGATCGTGCTCTGGGAAGCGTTGAACTTTTCGATGATTTCGGTTTCAATTGCCTCGGACTGGCCCGGGTGGCTGGACCAAAAGGTGATCTCCGGGGCGGGGGTCACTCCGCTGAAGTCGAGTTCGTCCTCCTCGACGGGTGTGTCCGCCTCCGTGGACGGCCCGCCGCAGGCCGCCAGGGCGGCCGCGGAGGCGCCGGCAGCACTGAGGGACAGGAACAGGCGGCGGTTGAAGGCCGGCTTGGGTGCTGCTGACATGGAATGCCTTTCTGGAGTGCGGATGTTTTGCCGTGCGGTTTAGCCGGTGACGGAGCCCTGGGTCAGTCCGGCGACGATGTAGCGCTGCAGGGCTGCGAAGACCACCAGGATCGGAACCAGCACCAGGACCGCGCCGGCCATCATGATGCCCCAGCTGGCGGGATCTGACTCGGAATTCCGGAGCAGGGTCAGGCCCACCGGCAGGGTCATCATCTCGGGCCGGCTGACGATCACCAGCGGCCAGATGTACTCATTCCATTCGGTCACGATCGTGACCAGTCCCACGGTGGCGATGGTCGGCACCGAAATCGGGACCACGATCCGCCACAGGCGGGACCAGTGTCCCGCTCCGTCGATCTCCGCTGATTCCAGGATGGTGCCGGGCAGGGTAAGGAAATGCTGCCGCAGGAGGAAGGTCCCGAAGGCGGTCCCAAGTCCGGGCAGGATCATGCCCCAATACGTGTCGGCACCGCCCAGGGACGTTACGAGGATGTAGTTCGGCAGGATGGCCACCTGCGGCGGGACCATGAGGGCCACCAGGATGGCTACGAAAATCGCCCGCTTGAACGGGAACCTGATGAAGACCAGCGCGTACGCGGTGAGGATGGCAAGCACCACCTTGATGGAGGCGCCGGCGAGCGTGACGATCACGCTGTTGACGAAGAACCTGCCGAACGGCACCAGGGTCATGGCCTCCTGGTAGTTGCTGAAGTCCAGGGAGTCCGGCAGGACATCCAGGTCCGTTGTAACGATCTCGCCGGGCCCCTTGAAGGAGGACAGGACCATCCACATCAGGGGGAGGAATACCACCAGTGTGGTGAGGGCCAGGGGAACGTACCCCGTCACCAGGGTTTCGGTGATGTTTCGACGTGAGAGCGGGCCGTCGCCGGTGCGGCCGGGACCCTTGCTGCCGGGTGGTGTCGGCGCGGACACGGGGGCGGCGGGTGCGGGGACACTCATGAGTAGTGCACCTTTCGCTCGACGAACCGGAGCTGGAAGCCGGTGACCACCAGCAGCAGCACGAACAGGATCACTGAGACGGTGGCCGAATAGCCCGCCCGGTTGAATCCGCCGAAGGCCTGCAGATAGGCCTCGAAGATCAGGGTGTTCGTGCCGTTGCCCGTGGGGGTCATGATGCGGATCAGGTCAAAAGCCTGCAGCGAACTGAGCAGGGTGGTGATGAGCAGGAAGAAGGTTGTCGGGGAGAGCAGCGGCAGCGAAACACTGAAGAACCGCCGTGCCGCTCCCGCGCCGTCGAGCTGTGCGGCCTCGAGGACGTCGCGCGGAATCGACTGGAGGCCGGCAAGGTAGACCACCGCGCAGTAGCCCAGGTTCTTCCATACATAAACCAGGATGACCATGACCAGGGCCATGTCCGGGTTGTTGATCCATTCGGGGCTGCTGGCTCCGAAACCGCGCAGCACCCAGGCCAGTGCTCCGTAGACGGGGTCGAAAATGAACAACCAGACCAGGCCCACACCCACGCCGGACAGGACATACGGGGCAAAGACGGCTGCGCGGGCCAGGCTGGTGCCGCGGACTTTCAGGTTCAGCGCCAGCGAAACCAGCAGTCCGAGGAGCATCGATCCGCCGACGGTGAAGACCGTGAACACGGCCGTTACCGTCAACACGTCCCGGGCATCGGGAGAGGTGAAGAACGTGACGTAGTTTTCGATCCCGACCACCGTGGCTGTCTTGGCCCCAAGGGTCCAGTTCAGGGTGGAGTAGTAGATGTTGCTGAACAGCGGCCGGTAGGTGAATGCGGCAATCAGGATCAGGTTGGGCAGCGCAAAGGCCAGGAAGGTAAAAAAGTCCCTGCGGCTGCGGCCGGAAAAACGGCGGCGGCGGACCGGGGGGTTCCTGCCGGGCGGTGCGGCGGAGACCGGCGGCGACACAGTGGTCCTGGCCATCTTCCTCCTTTGGGCGAGGGTTCGACGTCGAACGAACAGCAAGCAGCCGTAGGGATGCGCGCCGATTGTGGGGAGCATAACGGCACGCAGGGAGAAAACGGAAAGGAACCGCCGTGGCGTGCGGCGGTTCCGTCATTTGTTACGGGCCGTGTCGTGGCCGCAAGGGACAGCGGTACTACGAGTGTTTTGGCAGGGACGTGGGATTCGGGCGGGATGGGCCGCCAAACGAAAGGGAACCGCCGCAGATGCGGCGGTTCCCTTTCATGTTCCCCGAGCTTCGGGGCCGGCGGATTGCTTAGGCGTCGCCGCCGGCGTTTCCGCTGGTGCCGGCGTTGACGTCCAGCAGGTGGTACTTCTCCATTGCCTCCTTGGGGGCATTGGCGTCGACTTCACCGCGGCGGGCGAGCATCTCCAATGCCCGCACCACCATCGAGTGGCTGTCGATCTTGAAGTACCGGCGTGCAGCTGCACGGGTGTCCGCGAAACCGAAGTCGTCGGCACCGAGGGTGGCGAATTCGTTCGGCAGGAACTGGCGGATCTGGTCCGGAACGGCCTTCATGTAGTCCGTCGAGGCAACAATCGGGCCGGTGGCACCGGCCAGCTGCTGGGTGACGAAGGGCACCCGCGGCTCAGAGCCGGGGTTCAGGAACGCTTCCTCCTCGGCGGCGAGGCCGTCGCGGCGGAGCTCGTTCCAGGAGGTCACGGACCAGACATCGGCCGAGACACCCCAGTCCTCGGCAAGGAGCTTCTGGGCTTCCAGTGCCCACGGCACGGCAACACCGGAGGCCAGCAGCTGCGTGCGGGGTCCGTCGATCTTTGCCGGTGCGAGCAGGTAGATGCCCTTGATGATGCCTTCCACGTCCAGGTCCTCGGGGGCCTTGGGCTGCTGGATCGGCTCGTTGTAGACCATGAGGTTGTAGATGACGTTCGGATCCTTGGAATCCGGGCCGTACATCTCCTCGAGGCCGTGGCGGATAATGTGTCCGATCTCGTAGCCGTACGCCGGATCGTAGGTCTTCACCGCGGGGTTGGTGGAGGCCAGGATCGGCGAGTGGCCGTCGGCATGCTGCAGGCCTTCACCGGTGAGGGTGGTGCGGCCGGCGGTAGCCGAGATCAGGAACCCGCGTGCCATCTGGTCGGTAGCCGCCCAGATGTAGTCGGCGGTGCGCTGGAAGCCGAACATCGAGTAGAACACGTAGACCGGGATCAGCGGCTCGCCGTGCGTGGCGTAGGACGTGCCCGCCGCGGTGAACGCCGCAATCGAGCCGGCCTCGTTGATGCCGACGTGCACAATCTGGCCCTGCGGGGATTCCTTGTAGGCCAGGACGAGGTCCCGGTCCACGGACAGGTAGTTCTGCCCCTTGGGGTTGTAGATCTTGGCCGTCGGGAAGAACGAGTCCATGCCGAAGGTACGGGCCTCATCGGGGATGATCGGCACAATGCGCTTGCCGAACTCCTTGTCCCGCATCAGGTCCTTGAGCAGGCGGACGAAGGCCATGGTGGTGGCGGCCAGCTGCTTGCCGGAACCCCGGTTGGCTACTTCGTAGGCCTTCTCGTCCGGAAGGTGGACGGGTTCGTGCTTCACCCGGCGTTCAGGGACGTTGCCGCCCAGTTCGCGCCGGCGTTCCAGCATGTACTTGATCTCGGGGGCATCCGCTCCCGGGTTGTAGTACGGCGGCTGGTACGGGTCGGCTTCGAGCTGCTCGTCGCTGATCGGGATCCGCAGGTGGTCGCGGAAAGCCTTCAGGTCATCAAGCGTGAGCTTCTTCATCTGGTGGGTCGCGTTGCGGCCCTCGAAGTGCGTGCCCAGGCCGTAACCCTTGACCGTGTGGGCCAGGATGACCGTCGGCGCGCCCTTGAATTCCGTGGCTGCCTTGTACGCGGCGTAAACCTTGCGGTAATCGTGGCCGCCGCGCTTGAGGTTCCAGATTTCCTCGTCGGTCAGGTTGGCAACGAGTTCCTTGGTCTCCGGGGTCTTGCCGAAGAAGTGGTCGCGCACAAATCCGCCGGACTCGGCCTTATAGGTCTGGTAGTCGCCGTCGGGGGTGGCATTCATGATGTCCACCAGCGAGCCGTCCTTGTCGCGCTGGAGCAGGTCATCCCACTCGCGGCCCCAGACAACCTTGATGACATTCCAGCCTGCGCCCCGGAAGAAGGCTTCCAGTTCCTGCATGATCTTGCCGTTGCCGCGGACCGGGCCGTCGAGGCGCTGCAGGTTGCAGTTGATCACAAAGGTCAGGTTGTCGAGCTTGTCATTGGCGGCGAGCTGGAGCAGGCCGCGCGATTCGGGCTCGTCCATCTCTCCGTCGCCAAGGAACGCCCACACATGCTGCTGGGAAGTGTCCTTGATGCCGCGGTTCTGCAGGTAGCGGTTGGACTGTGCCTGGTAGATGGCGTTCATGGGACCAATGCCCATGGAAACCGTCGGGAATTCCCAGAAATCCGGCATGCTGCGCGGATGCGGGTAGGAGGACAGTGCATGCCCCTCGCGGGACTTCTCCTGGCGGAAGCCGTCCATGTCCTCTTCGGACAGGCGGCCTTCGAGGAAGGCGCGGGCATACATGCCGGGGGAGGCGTGACCCTGGAAGTAAATCTGGTCTCCGCCGCCCGGGTGGTCCTTGCCCCGGAAGAAGTGGTTCATGCCCACTTCGTACAGGGTCGCTGCTCCGGCGTACGTGGAAATATGGCCGCCTACGCCGATGCCCGGGCGCTGGGCCCGGTGCACCATGATGGCGGCGTTCCAACGCAGCCAGGCGCGGTATCGCCGTTCGATTTCCTCGTCGCCGGGGAATTCAGGTTCCTGGTCAACCGGAATGGTGTTGACGTAGTCGGTGGTGGTTACCATCGGCACGCCCACGCTCTGGGCACCGGCACGCTGGAGCAGTGAACGCATTATGTACTGCGCGCGTTCAGTGCCCTGCGAACGGATCAGCTCGTCGAGCGATTCGATCCATTCTGCGGTTTCCTCAGGATCACGGTCCGGTAGCTGGTTGGTTAACCCGCTCAGGATGTCCGTTGTGTCTTCTGCGGCCACGGCCAACCTCTCTCATGTACAGATTGTGTCTGCGACATTCTTTCTGTGGTATCCGGCCGGTGTCCGCCGGATCTTCGCTTGCGCGTATGCGCGCCTCGGCGCCCCTTTTTATCCACTCTAGTCCCGAGCAGCCGTTGTTGCGTAGCCTGCACGGCTGTCATCGCTGACGGCGTAGACCCCGGAACCCTTGAAGCCTGCGGGTTTTAGGTGTTTGGTTGAGTCGGAGACAGCGCAGATCAGGCAAATGTGTGATTCCCTTGTATTCATGCAGTCAACCAGGAGGAGTGAAGTGAGCGAGGCCGAGGCCGTCACTGAAGAAAACGTGGCGAGCAGATTGGGTTTCAAGGACGGGGACCTGGTTCAGGAGTACGGCTACGACGAGGATGTGGACTTCGACTTCCGTGAGGACCTTGAGGACCTCATCGGCGGCGAGTTGCTTACTGAAGACGACCACGATGTTGTGGACGGCGTCATCCTCTGGTGGCGGGCCGACGACGGCGACCTCGTGGACGCGTTGGTCGATTCCCTGACCACGCTCGACGACGGCGGCGTTGTCTGGGTTCTGACTCCGAAGTCCGGGCGTGAGGGCTACGTTCCTCCTGCCGACATCGAGGAAGCGGCCCCCACAGCGGGACTGCACGTCACCACTTCCCCGGGCGTCACCGAGGACTGGGCTGCAACCCGCCTGGTGAGCCGACGCAAGAAGTGACTGCGCACCTGCTCACGGCAGGTGCTGCTGTTCCGGACTTCTGCCTTCCCAACCAGTTCGGCGAAGAGGTCCGGCTGGACGGTCTGCGGGGTGCCGGCGTCGTGCTGGTCTTTTTCCCGTTCGCGTTCTCCCAGGTTTGCCGGGGCGAGCTCGCGGAGCTGCAGTCCGAACGTGCCCTTTTCGACGGCGCCGGCGTGCGCCTGCTGGCAGTATCCTGTGACTCGAAATACACCCTGCGCGCCTGGGCCGAGCAGGAAGGCTTCGGTTTCGACCTGCTTTCCGATTTCTGGCCGCACGGCGAGACGGCACGGGCCTTTGGGGCTTTTGACGCAGGCAAGGGGCTGGCGGAACGCGCCAGCTTTGTAATGGACGGGGAGGGCACCCTCCGCGCATGCATCCGTTCCGACCCGGGCGCAGCGCGTCCGCTCGAGCAGTACCGTACTGCTTTGGAGGCACTGTGAGCGAGCAGCAGCCGAAGGACTCCCGCCCGGGCCTCGGCCTCACGGGTTTTGCCAGCGGCCATGCCCTCGAGTCCGTTCCGGCACCCACCGAGGCGGAGCTGCGGCTCCTCGAGCGCGCCGTCGGCTATCTGGGCGGGCAGCGGCTGGCGCTGCTGACCGGTGCCGGGCTGAGCACGGACTCCGGCATCCCGGACTACCGCGGGCCCGACGCGCCGCCCCGGAATCCGCTGACCTACCAGCAGTTTGTCGGCGATCCGGACCTCCGCCGCCGGTACTGGGCCCGCAACCACATTGGCTGGCACCATCTGCGCCACGCGGTGCCCAACCCCGGCCATGCGGCCGCGGTGGTCCTGGAACGGCGGGGGCTGCTCTCGGGCCTGATCACCCAGAACGTGGACCGGCTCCACACGGACGCCGGCAGCGTCAACGTCATCGACCTGCACGGGCGTTACGACCATGTGGTCTGCCTGAACTGCCGTTCCGGCTTTTCCCGTTCCGAGGTTGCCGGGCTGCTGCAGGAGCTGAACCCCGGTTATCTGGAGCAGGTGCGGCTCGACGGCGGGATCGCCCCGGATGCCGACGCGGACATCGCCGATACCGAGAGCTTCGTCGTTGCGGACTGTCCCGTCTGCGGTGGAATGCTGAAACCGGACTTCGTGTACTTCGGCGAGAACGTCCCCAAGGACCGCGTGGCCCGGGCCTTCTCGATGGTGGACGACGCCGGTGCCCTGCTGGTGGCGGGTTCCTCACTGACCGTGATGAGCGGGCTGCGCTTTGTCCGGTACGCGGCCAAGGCCGGCAAACCGGTGGTCATCATCAACCGGGGGTCCACGCGGGGGGATCCGCTGGCCACCCTGAAGATCGATATGGGAGTCAGCACGGCCCTGACCTGGCTGGCCGAAAACCTCCCGGACCTGCCGGCCGGAGGGCAGAACGGCGCCGATTAGGCATCCGGCGCGGTCTTACGGTAATGTAGTTCCTCGTGATGCAGGGCCTGCGGAGAAGTTTCTGACGGCCGGGCAACATGTCTTGGGTCTTTAGCTCAGCTGGTAGAGCGCCACGTTTACACCGTGGATGTCATCGGTTCGATCCCGGTAGGACCCACCAGAGAAGCCGCCGTTACTTTCCGCAGATGTGGAAGGCAACGGCGGCTTTTGGTTTAACCGCACAGACGTACGGGACGAGTGGGGTTGATGGCAAAGGAATTCCAGGCGCGGAAGCGCGTTGGTGCGGCGCTTGCCGTAATGATCCTGCTGGGCGGCTGCTCGGCGCCGGACGACGCTCCGCAGGTACCACCAACAGCAGAGCAAGGCACAGGCAGCACCGCGGAGACAGGGGCGCCGGAATCGATTGCAGCCGCCCTGGACGTGATGGCCGGGGACAGGCGGGAAGATTTTTCCGTGGCCCTCCAAGACAACCGCACCGGGGAATCCTGGATTGAAAACCCGGATGGACGGTACCTCGAAGCAAGCCTGGTGAAGGTCCCCATCCTCCTGACCCTGGTCCGCCAGGCCACCGAAGAGCAGCGCAGCTTCACGGCGGAGGAAGAAAACCTGGCAACGCTGATGATCGAATACAGCGACAACGAAGCCACCAGCGAGCTGTACGGCCGGCTGGGGGGCCGGGAGGAACTGAACCGTACCTATGAGCTCATTGGGGTGGAGGATACGGAAGCCGGGGAAGTCTGGGGAGCCGGCGAAACCACTGCAGGGGACCAGCTGCGTATTGCCCGGACGGTGGCCTGCGGTGCCGACTGGCTGGACCCGGACCTGATGGCGTTCGCCGTCGGACTCATGGAAAACGTCTGCCCGGAGCAGAACTGGGGGATCAATGCGGGGGTGCAGGCACCCGATGCCGAGGTGGCACTGAAGAACGGCTGGCTGCAGGATGACGACGCCGTGTGGAACGTGGGCAGCGCCGGGTTCGTCCGGGCCGGAGACAGTGACTACAGCATTGTTGTGCTCAGTTCCCGGAACTCCACGCTCGAGGAGGGGATCGGGATTATCGAAGGCGTTGCCTCGGTGATCAACGGCTACGAAGATGGGGCCTGATCCCGCGACCCGGGCCCCTGTGGCGGCCGGACGCCGAAGAAGCATAGGCTGGAGCGTGAACACGGCGCAATGATCCTGTGCCGTCCCCGTGCCCGCCGGGCACCCGAACCATCCTTGGAGAGAACTTGAGTGCACAAATTGGTGTAACCGGCCTTGCCGTCATGGGTGCAAACCTCGCCCGCAATCTCGCCCGCAACGGTTACACGGTGGCCCTGCACAACCGTTCCATCGAGAAAACGGATGCCCTGCTTTCCGCCCACGGCGATGAGGGGGACTTCATCCGCACCGAGACGCTGCAGGAACTGGTCGACTCACTGGAGAAACCGCGCCGCGTACTGATCATGGTCAAGGCCGGAGCGCCGGTGGACTCGGTGATCGGCCAGCTGGTTCCGCTGCTGGAGCCGGGCGACATCGTGATCGACGGCGGCAACTCGCATTTCGAAGACACCCGCCGCCGCGAGGCCGCCCTGGCCGAGAAGGACCTGCACTTTGTCGGCGTCGGCGTGTCCGGCGGTGAAGAGGGAGCCCTCCTGGGCCCCTCCATCATGCCCGGCGGTTCCCGCGAGTCCTACGATTCCCTGGGCCCGATGCTGGAGAAAATCGCGGCGAAGTACGACGGCGAGCCCTGCTGCACCTGGATCGGCACCGACGGGGCCGGCCACTTTGTGAAGATGGTGCACAACGGCATCGAATACGCGGACATGCAGGTGATCGGCGAGGCCTACGACCTGCTGCGCTCCGCCGCCGGCATTGAACCGGCCGAGCAGGCCAAGATCTTCAACGAGTGGAACACCGGCCAGCTCAGCTCCTTCCTGATCGAAATCACCGCGGAGGTCCTGGGCCATGTGGACGCCCGGACCGGGAAACCGTTCGTGGACGTAGTGGTGGACTCCGCCGGGCAGAAAGGCACCGGACGCTGGACGGTCGTCTCCGGCCTGGACCTGGGTTCCCCGGTTTCGGCCATCGCCGAGTCGGTCTTCGCCCGCGCACTGTCCTCCCAGCGCGGACAACGCGAGGTTGCACAGCACACGCTCCAGGGCGAGGAAACCGCCGTCGAGCTTCCCGATACGTTCGTCGACGATGTGCGGCAGGCCCTCTACGCCTCCAAGCTGGTCAGCTACGCGCAGGGCATTGACATGCTTAACGCTGCAGCCAAGGAATACGGCTGGGAACTGAAGCTGGACGAGATCGCCTCGCTGTGGCGTGCCGGCTGCATCATCCGCGCGGAACTGCTGGACGACATCATGAAGGCCTACGCCGGCAGCGAAGCTCCCGCGAACCTGCTGTTCGCCCCGGCGTTCGCGGAGTCGATCGCCGCAGCCGTCCCGGCCTGGCGCCGCGTGGTCTCCGTCGCCGTGCAGCTGGGCATTCCCGTGCCGGTGTTCTCCTCCTCGCTGGCCTACTACGACGGCCTGCGCCGCAAGCGGCTTCCGGCCGCACTGACGCAGGGCCTGCGGGACCTGTTCGGTGCACACACCTACCACCGGGTCGACGCCGAAGGAACCTTCCACACCATGTGGGGCGAAGACCGCGCCGAGGTCGAGGCAGTGGACACCCACTAAGAAACCCAACGGGTACTAAAAAGGTCCGCAGCTGATGCTGCGGACCTTTTTAGTGAGCTGTTCCGGCTAGATGTAAATGGCCGGATCGATGTATTCGGCCGGGTCCACCGCGGGCTGGGTCATCTTGGTGTCCCGATGCCGCCACTTGGCCGGAATGCCGGTGATGATCGAATCCGCCGGGGCATCCTTGACCACCACGGCGTTGGCTCCCACCGCACTGTTCGCACCAATGGTCACCGGCCCCAGGATCTTTGCTCCCGCGCCTACGGTGACGCCGTCGCAGATGGTCGGGTGGCGCTTGACTTTGGCCAGCGAACGGCCGCCCAGGGTCACCCCGTGGTAAAGCATGACGTCGTTGCCGATCTCCGCCGTCTCGCCGATGACCACCCCCATGCCGTGGTCGATAAAGAACCGGCGGCCGATGGTCGCTCCGGGGTGGATTTCGATGCCGGTGGCGAAACGGGTCACCTGCGAGAGCACGCGGGCCGGGAACCGCAGCGGCGGCCGAGCCCACATGCGGTGCGTCAGCCGGTGCATCCAGATGGCATGCAGGCCGGAGTAGACAACGAGGTTTTCGAGCGAGCCTCTGGCCGCCGGATCGTGCGATGCGGCGGCGTCGAGGTCTTCGCGCAGTCGGGCTAACAGACTCACAGAGAACTTTCTGCTCGGATGGTCCGTCCAGCAGGGACGGAACGCGGACTAACCGCGGATGTCGTCGTACAGGACCGTGGAGATGTAGCGTTCTCCGAAGTCGCAGACGGTGGCAACAATCAGCTTACCGGCGTTCTCTTCGCGCTTGGCGAGTTCCAGTGCAGCCCAGACGATGGCACCGGAGGAGATACCGCCGAGGATGCCCTCCTGGGTGCCCAGTGCGCGGGCCGTGGCTACGGAATCCTCGATGGAGGCGTCAAAGACCTCGTCGTAGACGGTGGTGTCCAGGATCTCGGGGACGAAGTTGGCACCGATGCCCTGGATCTTGTGGGGTCCGGGGGATCCGCCGTTGAGGATGGCGGAGTCCTTGGGCTCTACGGCCACGATCTTCACGTCCGGCTTGCGTTCCTTCAGGACCTGCCCGACGCCGGTGATGGTGCCGCCGGTGCCGATGCCGGCCACGAAGATGTCCACCTTTCCATCGGTGTCGGCCCAGATTTCCTCGGCGGTGGTGGCGCGGTGTACGGCCGGGTTCGCTTCGTTGGCGAACTGCTGCGCCCAGATGGCGTTTTCAGTGGTGGCCACGATTTCCTTGGCCTTGTCCACTGCTCCGCGCATGCCTTCGGCGCCGGGGGTGAGGACAATCTCCGCACCGTAGGCGCGGAGCATGACACGGCGTTCCGTGGACATGGTTTCGGGCATGGTGAGGATCACCTTGTAGCCGCGGGCAGCGCCCACCATGGCCAGGGCGATGCCGGTATTGCCGGAGGTGCCCTCCACGATGGTGCCGCCGGGCTGAAGCGCGCCGGCCTTCTCGGCGGCGTCGACAATGGCTACGCCGATCCGGTCCTTGACGCTGTTGGCCGGGTTGTAGAACTCCAGCTTCACGGCCACCTGGGCGGGAAGCCCCTCGGCAAGCCGGTTCAGGCGGACCAGCGGGGTACCGCCTACGAGCTGGGTTACATCGTCATAAATACGAGCCATGGTTTCCTCTATTCCTTCAACATTGCTTTAAAAAGCCGGACTCAGGTATGCCCGTTCCAGCCTATCGGCGCGGCCGGACAGCCCTAGTCCTGAAGCCATTCGGAGTAATACTTGCGGGCCTTGGCCAGCTTCGGATTAATAATCACCTGACAGTAACCCTGGCCGGGGTGCTTGGCGTAGAAATCCTGGTGGAAATCCTCCGCCGGGTAAAACCGGGGAAGGGGCACGATCTCGGTGACGATCGGGTCCTTCCAGTTCTCCCGGGCACGCTCAATCGCAGCTTCGAATTCCTTGCGCTGATCCTCGTCCCGGTAGAACATCGAGGACCGGTACTGGGTGCCGACGTCGTAGCCCTGTCGGTTCAGGGTGGTGGGATCATGCTGCGAGAAGAACATGTCCAGGATGACTTCCGGGGGGATCATGTCCTCGTCAAAGGTCACGGCCACTACTTCTGCGTGCCCGGTGATCCCGGCGCTCACGCTGTCATAGTCCGGGTTGTCCACCGCGCCCCCTGTGTAGCCGGAAACTACGTCGGTTACGCCGCGGACCTTGCGGTAAAGAGCATCGAGGCACCAAAAGCAGCCTCCGCCTAATACATACGTCTTCATGCCCTTAACAAGGCATCACGTCCCGCTTTGATTCCCGATGTCCGGCAACCGGGTGCGGCGGTGTTCGTTCCGTCACGGCAGGCGCGGCGGAATTGAGCACGGCAACGGCAGCGGGTAGAACTAAAGTCATGGAAGCGGATCACCCCCACGAGCGCGCCGGCGCAGACACTGAACCTGACCAGGCCACCGGCGGCAGCGACACACCCACCCTTGGCGACGTACTGCTGGCAGCCGAAGAACTCTGGCCCGAATCACTGGCCGAGGACTGGGACGCGCCCGGCCTTGTTGCAGGCCGCGGCGACCGGGAGGTCCGGCGGATCCTGTTCGCGGTTGATCCCACCCGTGAAGTCATCGACGAGGCCCTTGAATGGGGAGCGGACCTGCTCGTGACCCATCACCCCCTGCTGCTGAAACCGGTCAACTCCGTAGCTGCCAACTCGTTCAAGGGCGAGACAGTGCACCGGCTGATCGAGGGCGGCTGCGCCCTGTTGACGGTGCACACCAACGGCGACAGCGCCGTCGGGGGCGTGTCCGACGTGCTCGCAGACGCCTTCGGGCTCCGGAACGTCACGCCGCTGGTTCCCGCTGCGGAAGGCCTGCCCGAAGAGGGGATCGGCCGGGTCGGGGATCTTCCCGAGATGCTTTCGCTGGCGGACTTCGCCGAACGCGTCTTCAGCCTCCTGCCCGCCGTCGCCGGCGGCGTCCGCGTGGCGGGCGACCCGCAGGGCCTGGTCCGCCGGGTGGCCGTCTGCGGCGGAGCCGGTGACAGCCTGTTCGACGCCGTCCGGGCCCAGCGCGCCGACGTCTACGTCACCGCGGACCTGCGCCACCACCCGGCGTCGGAACTGCGGGAGCGTGCCCTTGCCGGAAACGGCCGTCCGTACCTCATGGACGTCTCCCACTTCGGCAGCGAATGGCTGTGGCTGACGCCGGCCGCGAACGCCCTCGAAAACGTCCTGACGGACCAGGGCTTCGCCGCTGACGTGCGCGTCAGCGGCGTGAACACAGATCCGTGGGACTTCGTACTGACGCCGTAGGCTGAAGTGATCCCCGGCGGTGGCATAGGCTTAGGAGAGCCGGGCCAGGCAGGCCCGGATATACACGGAGGTAACCGGTGGCAAAAGCATCGCCCGCGGAGCAGCTGAGGCTGCTGGATCTGCAGGCCCTGGACAGCAGGATCAAGTCCCTGCGCAATCAGGCCCGCAACGTTAGCAACAATCCCGAGATCGCGTCCCTGGCCGGTGCCGTCGCCGCAGCTGAAAGCGCACGCGTGGCAGCCGGCACGGAAGTGGCCGACATTGAACGTGAGCTCACCCGCGCCGAAGCGGACGTAGCGTCCGTGGTTGCACGGATGGCCCGCGACCAGCAGCACCTGGACAGCGGCAAGGGCGGCTCCAAGGAGCTCACGGCGCTGCAGGCGGAAATCGTGTCCCTCGAACGCCGCCGGTCCGACCTTGAAGACGTCGAACTCGATGTGATGGAACGGCTCGAGGCTGCCCGCACCCGCGAAGCCGAAGCCGGTGAAGCACTGACATCCCTGCACGAGAAGCGCCGGGAACTGGAGGAGAAGCGCGACGCCGAACTCGCCGTCATTGCCGCGGACCGTTCCGACGCCGAAGCCCGCCGCGCAGAGCTTGCCGACAGCTTCGATACCGCGTTGCTTGCCGTCTACGAAAAGACCCTGTCAAAGCACGGCATCGGCGCCGCCCGGCTCTTCCACGGCACCTCCGAGGGATCGGGTATGCAGCTGAGCCCCGGTGACCTTGCCGACATCCGCAAGGCCGCGGAAGACGAGATTGTGTTCTGCCCGGATTCGGGCTGCATCCTGGTCCGCTCTGCCGAGTGGGGCAGCTAAGCGGTGACATTGTTTGACCCGGAGCCCGACTCCGGCGAGGAACCCCGCCGTGCCTCCGCCGGCAGCTCCCGGCGGACCCTGATTGTGGAAGCCGACGGGGGGTCGCGGGGCAATCCGGGTATCGCCGGTTACGGCGCGCTGGTCCGCGATCCTGACTCCGGCCGCATCCTGGCTGAAAAGGCCGAATACGTGGGCCGGGTGT
Source organism: Arthrobacter sp. zg-Y1110 (assembly GCF_025244865.1). Lineage (NCBI taxonomy): Bacteria > Bacillati > Actinomycetota > Actinomycetes > Micrococcales > Micrococcaceae > Arthrobacter > Arthrobacter sp. zg-Y1110. Next base: position 2,230,860 of record NZ_CP104272.1, on the reverse strand, counting down.
CCAATAACGTTGCCGAGTATTCAGGCCTTATCGCGGCCCTGGAGTTGGCGCACAGCATCGACCCGGACTGCTGGATCCTGGCGAAGATGGATTCCAAGCTCGTGGTCGAGCAGATGAGCGGCCGCTGGAAGATCAAGCATGCCGACATGCAGAAACTTGCGGCGAAGGCACGTTCGATCGTCAATCCGCAGCGGGTGAAATACCAGTGGATTCCGCGGGAACTGAACAAGGACGCGGACCGGTTGTCCAATGAGGCCATGGACGCCGGCACGGCCGGTGTTCCGTGGAAGCCGCGCGCCGGTGCGGAGACCAAGGCAGCCGCCGCCGCGGCGGTACTCGAAGCGGCGTCGTCTCCTGCTCCTGCGGCCGCCCCCACGGGACGGCTGCATCACACGGAGATCTGGGTCAACGATTTCGCTGCGGCCGAAAAGTCCCTGGGCTGGCTGCTGGAACGGGTGGGCTACGTCCGGAAGGACACCTGGACCACCGGTGCAAGCTGGCAGGGCGCCGAGGGCTACATAGTGCTCGAGGAAGGCCCCGACGTCGAACGGGGTCCCTATTCCCGGAAGCGGGCCGGACTGAACCACCTCGCGTTCTGCGCCGGTTCGGAGGCCGACGTCGAACTCCTGGCACGGCGTGCGGCCAGCCACGGCTGGACCCTGATGTTCGCGGACCGGCATCCCCACGCCGGGGGAGCGGAGCACTACGCCGCCTATCTGGAAAACGAAGAGGGCTTCGAAGTGGAACTGGTGGCCGGCTAGGGCGCTATCCGGCCAGGATGAGGTTGAGCTGGTACGGCTTCCGGCCTGCCGGGGCCACCAGCTCGGTCTCCCACTTTTCCTGTGCAGCAGCCAGCAGTTCCTGCGGTGTCGCAGGCTCCGTGCCGGTGCGCAGGAGCAGATGGCGGGCCAGCTCGCCGCGGGTGTGCTTGGCGAAGTGCGAAACCACTTTGCGTTGGCCGTCGCGGACGGTGAATACGTTAACCGCCGCCGTGCGCTGCGGATCCGGCGTCCAAGCCGCCGCATAGGTGCTGGAACGGCAGTCCACCACCAGTGAATCCCCGGCGTACTCGTCCAGTGGACCGGTCAGGTGCTGCTTCCAGAAGGCGGCAAGGCGCCCGGTCTCCGGAAGCCGCACTGACATCGAGAGCCGGTACGCCGGAATCGGATCCGCAAAGCCGAGGGCACCCCACAGAGCGGACATCACCAGCACGGCATCGTCTGCACGCCGCTGCACTGCCGGCGGAAGCGACGCGTAGCCCAGCGCGTCGTACAACACACCCGTGTAGACCCGGTGAGCAGGCGCGCAGGGCTCATTGTCCAGGGCGGTATTGCGCCGTACCTCCGGGGCAAGGGTTGCACCCACCCCTAGGACCGCCAGGGCATCCTCGGAGCTGCTGGCTTCGGCCAGGGCCTTGAGTACCAGCGCGCGGGGTTCGGAAAGCAGCGGGAAATGCAGCCGGGACGGGTCCAGGACCGGCCCGGACACTGCGGGGGTTTTTCCTTCGGAGGGCGGGAGCAGAATCAGCACCGGTTAATCCTACGCGAGCCGGCCGCTGCAGGCTCCGGACAGGGGCAGTGCCTGCGGGACGGTAGAGTTGACTGTGGACGGGTTGGCCAGGCAATCGCGTCGGCGCGGATTCCTTTTGGGGAAACCGCAGCCGCCGAGGAAAGTCCGGGCTCCGCAGGGCAGGGTGGTGGGTAACGCCCACTCGGGGAAACCCGCAGGCCAGTGCCACAGAAAAGAAACCGCCGGCTTACGCTGCTTTGCAGCCTGAGCAGGTAAGGGTGAAAAGGCGGTGTAAGAGACCACCAGCGTCCCGGGTGACCGGGACGGCTAGGTAAACCCCACCCGGAGCAAGGCCATACAGGACACGTTTGAGGGCTGCCCGCCCGATGTGTCCGGGTAGGCCGCTTGAGGCAGCCGGCAACGGCTGCCCTAGATGGATGATTGCCGCTCCCGGTCCGGTAACGGTCCGGGCGTACAAAACCCGGCTTATCGGCCAACCCGTCCACATACTTCCGCGGCCGTGCGCAGCAGCCAAAGGTTTCCGCACTGTTCGCAAAGCTTTCGTGCAATATTCCTTTTCCGGCACGTTGACTCGTTTTATTCATCCGGTGCTGGGCTAGTCTGTGGCAATGTCCCACACGGAGGCGGCAAGGAAGCCCCTGGTTCTGCGAAATGCAAATTTCCGACGGCTGTGGATCTCTTCGACCGCCGGAATATTCGGCACTGCCGTAACCAGCGTGGCCCTGCCGGTGATAGCGGTGACGGAACTGGACGCCTCGAACTCCACGGTTGCCGTCCTTTCCGGTATGACCTTCCTTCCCTGGCTCCTGTTCGCACTGCCCATCGGCGTGCTGGTGGACAGACACCGGCGGCGGCCGCTGATAGTGGTTTCGCTTGCCGTGCGGACGCTCCTGCTGGCCAGCCTGCCGGTGGCGTGGTGGCTGGGGGCCCTCACGGTTACCCAGTTGTTCGCGGTGTCTTTCGGCGCAGGACTCGCAGCGGTGTTCTTTACCCTTGCCGAGCAGGCACTCGTGCCTGCCGCGGTGGACCGCGAGGAACTGGTGGAGGGAAACGGGCTCATGACGGGTTCCGGTGCCCTGGGCGACGCCGGCGGCCGGGCGGTGGGCGGCTGGGTCACGGATGCCTGGGGGGCATCCAATGCTCTGTTGCTGCAGGTCGCCGCCTCCCTTGCCTCCCTGACGGCGATTCTCCGGCTGGACGTTGCCGAGGCCCGTCCCGACCGGTCGAAGGACCGGAGGGTTTTCCGGGACATGGGGGAGGGGCTGCGCTACACCTTCAGTACCGTGCCCCTGCGCATGCTGCTCATCACCGGAGCGCTCTGGAACCTCGGCGGCAACATTGTGGTGTCCCTGCTGGTCCTGCTGGTGATCCGTTCCCTCGGAGAGTCTCCGGGCATGCTGGGCCTCCTGACGGCAGCTACGGCGGTGGGGGGAACCATCGGCGGCTTGTCCGCCAAGTGGATCTCCGGCCGTCTCGGCTCCGGGCGCGTGTGGCGGTATTCGATGCTCCCGGTAGTAGGCGGATACGCGAGCCTGCTGTTTATCTCTCCGGGCTGGGGGATGACTGCCGGCTTCGTCGGACTCTTTATTGCGGGCTTTTCCATTGCCTTGAACATTGTCGTCTCCACGACCTTCCGCCAGCGGGTCTGCCCGCCGCAGATGCTCGGCCGCCTCGGGTCCGCCCAGCGGATGGTGACCTGGGGCATGCTCGCCGTCGCGGCCTTTGCCGCCGGGCTGCTGGTCGAGGTGATGGATATCCGGGGGGCGATCCTGATCGGAATACTGGTGGCCGCGCTGGCCCCGTTGACCGCTGTCTTCGGCCCGCTGCGCCGGGTCCGGGATCTCGCGGAGCTGGAACCCCCGAGAACGGATGAGCTGGCCGCCACCCGCGCCGGAACCGGCCTGCACACCTCCTGATTGTGACCGATCTCTCAGCCATGGGTCCGGTGGGGTTGATGTGTCCTAATACACTGGTAGGGATTACCGCCAACCGGCACAACGCAGTGCCGGCTGAGAAAAGGATGTGAAGTTCTGTGAGCTCCAATTCGGATACGTGCCTTGATGCCTGGATGGATCGGGAGGCCCTCGCCGAGGCCATGATTCCGCTTATCGGGCGGCTCTACCGGGAAAACAGCGTGGTGACCTCGGTCTATGGGCGTCCACTCGTCAACAAGTCGGTTATCGACATTCTGAAGGCGCACCGGTTCGCCCGCCAGATCGACGAAACCGAACTGCCGGTCGCAGAGACCTACCCGTTGCTCCTGGCCCTGACCGAGCTGGAACTGGGTGCCGCGTCCGTGGACCTGGCCCGGCTGAGCAACAAGTACAAGGAGCAGGGTGGGGACCTCACCGAGTTCCTGCGCGCGGAACTGGCCGACGTCGCCGGCAAGAGCGGAGCCGACGAGCGGACGAGCACCGACGTCGTCCTCTACGGCTTTGGACGCATCGGACGGCTCCTGGCCCGGATCCTCGTTGAGAAGGCCGGCGGCGGGCAGGGCCTGCGGCTGCGTGCGATCGTGGTGCGGAAGGGCTCCGAAAACGATCTCGTGAAGCGCGCCAGCCTGCTCCGCCGGGATTCGGTGCACGGTGCCTTCAACGGCACCATCACGGTGGACGAGGAAAAAAACACCATCCTCGCCAACGGCACCCTGATCCAGGTCATTTACTCCAATGATCCGGCGACCGTGGATTACACGGCGTACGGAATCAACGACGCGGTGGTGGTGGACAACACCGGCCGCTGGCGCGATGAGAAAGGCCTGTCCCAGCACCTGGCCGCTAAGGGCGTGTCCCGGGTGCTGCTGACCGCACCGGGCAAGGGGAACCTGAAGAACATCGTGCACGGGATCAACCACGGTTCCATCACGGACGAGGACCGGATCATTACGGCTGCCTCCTGCACCACCAACGCCATCACCCCGGTACTCAAGGTCCTTAACGACAAGTACGGCATTGTGAACGGGCACGTGGAAACGGTGCATTCCTTCACCAATGACCAGAACCTGATCGACAACTTCCACAACGGCGACCGGCGCGGGCGTTCCGCGGCCCTGAACATGGTCATCACGGAAACCGGTGCCGCGAAGGCGGTTGCCAAGGCACTGCCGGAACTGGAAGGCAAGCTCAGCGGCAACGCGATCCGCGTTCCCACCCCGGACGTGTCGATGGCCATCCTCAACCTGAACCTGGAAAGCGCCACCACCAGGGACGAAGTAAACACCTTCCTGCGCGAAACCTCGTTGAACTCGCCGCTGCACAAGCAGATCGACTACATTGCCTCACCCGAGGTGGTGTCCAGCGACTTCGTGGGTTCCAAGCGTGCCGGGATCGTGGACGGTCTCGCGACCATTTCCAACGGCAAGAACCTCGTGCTGTACGTCTGGTACGACAACGAATTCGGGTACAGCTGCCAGGTGGTCCGGGTCCTGGAGGAGATGGCGCACGTCAACCCGCCGGCCTTCCCCAAGGCACAGTCGCTGGCAGCCATCGCCGGCTAGCAGCCGGCAACGCATAGGGCCCGCAGGCTTATGCCTGCGGGCCCTTCGTGCATGACGGGGCGGTGCCGGTACGGACGGACTCAGTGGCCGAACGGGTCCGGGTCCACGCCCGGCATCCAGGTATGGCCCGGCACGGTCCAGCCCTGTGCCTTCAGCACCTTCCGGGCCTTCCGGCTCCACCGGTCGGTAAGCCGGTCCACGTAGAGCTTGCCGTCGAGGTGGTCGTACTCATGCTGGATCACCCGGGCAAACCAGTCCGTCGCCTCGAACTGCACGGGCGCGCCGAACTCGTCGAAGCCGCTGACCTTGGCCCACTCGGCCCGGTTCACCGGGAAGTTCTCGCCGGGTACGGAGAGGCAGCCTTCGGAGGTTTCGTCCGGATCGGGGGCGGAACCCGGGATCTTGGACGTGATCAGGACCGGGTTGATGACGACGCCGCGGTTCGGAGCGTCGTCGTCGTTCTCGTAGTCGAAGGTGAACAGGCGCAGGCCGACGCCGATCTGCGGGGCTGCGAGGCCGACGCCGTTGGCGACGTCCATGGTTTCGAACATGTCGGCAACCAGGGTGCGCAGTTCGTCATTGAACTCTTCCACCTCGGCCGCCCTGCGGTGCAGTACGGGTTCTCCGTGGATGACGATGGGACGAACGGTCATTACTGTCTTTCTCTCGTGGTGTTGGTGCCGGGAACCGGGCTCAGCGGACGATGCCGCGCCCGATGACTTCCCGCATGATTTCGCTGGTGCCGCCGAAGATGGTCAGCAGGCGGGCCGCCAGGAAGGCCTGGGCCACCGGGTATTCCAGGATGTAGCCGTAGCCGCCGTGCAGCTGCAGGCAGCGGTCCGTGATGGACTTGGCCCGTTCGCTGGCCCAGAGCTTTGCCTTGGCGGCCGAGACGGCGTCGAGCTTTCCTTCGTTGAAGGCAAGGATGGCCGAATCGACGTAGGCTTCGGTGACTTCAACCTCGGTGAGGATGTCCGCCAGTGCAAAACGGCTGTTCTGGAAATCGGCGATCCGGTCCCCGAAGGCGTTGCGGTTTTTCGTGTATTCCACGGTGGCTTCGTAGATCTGCCGGGCGACGGCGGAGGAGGCGACGGCGATGGCCAGCCGGCCCTGGGGAAGCTGCCCCTCGGCGTACTCCAGCCCGCGGCCGACTTCGCCCACGAGGTTGGCGGACGGGACGTGAACATCGTCGAAGAAGAGCTCAGCGGTGTCGGAGGCCTTCAGGCCCATCTTGTCGAGCTGGCGGCCGGTGCTGTAGCCCTCGGTTTTCTCCACCATGAACATGCTGAACGAATCGCGCTGTCCGCGCCCGGTGCCGCCGTCTGTCCGGGCAAGGACCAGGGACGCATCTCCGCTGATGCCGTTGCCGATGAAGGTCTTCTGGCCGCTGAGGCGCCAGTCGCCGTCGTCGGTGCGGACCGCCTTGGTGCGGATGCCGCGCAGGTCGCTGCCAGCTCCGGGCTCGGTCCAGGCCACCGAGGTGACCTTATCTCCGGACACCATGCCGGGCAGCCAGTATTCCTTCAGCTCGTCGGAGCCGTAGGCCAGCAGGTGGGGGAGGACCATGTCGTCATGCAGATGGAAGGTGAGGCCGACGGCGAGGTGGTTGGAGCGGGCAAATTCCTCGTCCATCACGGCGCGGAAGCGGTAATCCGGCATGCCGGCGCCGCCGAACTCCTCGGGGACGGCCAAACCGAGCAGGCCCTGCTCGCCGGCGGCTTTCCAGAGCCGGCGGGGCATCATGTGCGCCGCGTCCCATTCCGGGTACCCGGCGGCGACTTCGCGGGAATCGAATTCCCGGACGACTTCCCGGAACAGCTCATGGTCCTCTTCGAACAGTCTGCGCTCCAAGGCGGCGCCTCCTCATTGATAAGCCACGCATAGGCGTAGTGGTCTTTGCCCGGGGCTGCTGCCCGCCGGAGGCGTTGCACAACGCCTGCCGAATACAGTGAAACACAAACCTATCGGCGGCCCGGACACTCCTGGGACGGTTCGTCAAAGCGCTAAACTCCGCCCGCTGCGCCCGGTGTCCGCTGCCGGGTTTTGCCAACGGAACGACAGACTGCGGCCCTGTGATGCCGCGGAAATCCGATGGGAGCCGGCCGCTTATGTTGTTCGCTCAAAATGCCGCTGGCCGCTGAAATTCAAGAAAGAGATTACCACGGCGACCCGGCCGCCCAGTAAACGCCGGCATCCGCGACGGGTGCTTTCCCATGCCCATTCCCTGGCCGCATACAGGGCGCGCCGTCACCGAAAGGAATGCGGATGGCGGATTCGACCTCGGTCGAGCACCGTGAGCCCACTCGGTCCAGTACGCGGAGCGCGGGCTGAAGTAGGTCTCGGCACCAAAGACCGCTGGCCGTCCGCTAGCATGCCCTTATGAACATCGTCTGGTGGGAAGTCGAGACCGAAGCCCCCGACAAGTTCATGTCGTTCCACTGCGATCTCCAAGGTTGGACGTTCGCCCCCGCGTTCGAGGATTCAGAGCTCGATGCGAGCTACTGGATCATCAGAAGTGGCGAGTCGGGAATTGGCGGTCTTCAGCGTGCAACCGTAGGAACGGCGCCTACGGCCGGAACCCGGGTCTATTTCGAAACTGATGACCTCGAAGGCTTCCTCTCACGAGTCAGAGAGCTCGGGGGCCAGGTCGAACGAAGCAGAACTGCCCTCGGCGGCGATGACCGCTGGTTCGCAACGTTCCAAGATCCATGTGGGGTGTCCTTCGGCATATGGACTGATGGAGCCCCCAGCGAGTAACAGCGTCTCTCGACTACGTTGACACTATGACCAGGGCATCTGAGGTCTTCAGTTCTGAACAAAACCGACACCGGCAGGCATGTCAATGGGGAGTTCTGTCCGCGCTCCGCGCCGGGACCGGTTGCCGGTAGGGGAGTGAAGATGATTTTCCCGCAGCAACGCTTAAACGACTGAGGGACGCCGTTTCCGGCGTCCCTCAGTCCTTCTCCTGGGGTGAGTAACGGGGGTTGAACCAGACGCTCACTACCCCTGAAAGCCCCGGAATCTAGCGGGTTTCGGTTGAACCAACGGAACATTGATTGTTGTGTTAGATACTGCTAAATCTGGCTGAAACACTACCATGGTTGCGGTTCGGGTGAGTAACGGGAGTGGGGCATCGAGCACTAGGGCACCATAACGCCCGAAATGTAGGCGACGAGCCCCCCGCCCCCCAAGTGGGTGGGGTGCGCCTTGCGTCAAGTGCTTCGCTCACTTAGGCGGAAACTGCGGGACGACCTGGACTGCGGCTATCGCAGTTAGCGCCGGCACGCTTTCGGCAAGCAGTTCCTGGTGCATGCATCTCACTCCGTCCACCGTCCAGTGTTTTGCCGCGAGCACGACTCCGTCACCGAAATGCTCCGCCCTGGCTGACGTCAGATACCCAGGGACATCAGTGGCACTTGCCGAAACCCAACTCAAATACCCGGCATATGTGTCATAAAGATCTCCTATGTCCGCGATTGTCCGGTCTGTACACAAGATCGCCGTCTCGGGTTGCCAGATCCGAATCAACTCCCGGAACAGGTTTTCAGCTGCATCAACAGGCCCGAGGGGGTACCCCTGTTCGAGCGTGACAGTGCAGCTGTTCCCTACATAGGTTTGTTCAGCCCCAGCATTCAAGTTGAAGGAAGCCAAGAGACCTTCATCCGTGTTGTCTGCAAAGAGCAGCAGTTGGAGCGTCGTTGGCCCAGTCGGTTTTTCATTTTCTTTGCGCACTAGCTCTTGGAGGCCGTCTAAAGTACTAGGTGCGGGGGAATAGCCCAGCCCATCGTCCGCGATCCGCATCCAAAAGGGGTTCACAGCGAGCTCCTTCGGCACCGCGTGAGTGAGCGCGGACATAGTCGCTGTGGCCCTGACTAGTACTTCTGTGGACGTCTCCTTCCGTCCACCCCACATGAGCGGAATAAAGGCGCAGCCGTCCTCGGGAGTAAAGAGTTCTGCAACGGTCTGTTTCATGGAGTCAACCTACCTGACTGATGGTATTCACGGCATCGGCTCAAATCTGACCACGATGTCCTTCCGTAGCAGGGGGTATCGCTTCATGACCTGCTCAAAGGTATCCATGACTACCTTTTCGGTAAATACCAATTCATGGACATATCCGGGTGTTCCGGAGTGCTTCAGCGCATCAATCTGGGGCACCAGCTCCCGAGTAACCATTTCGTCCAGTCTCTTTGTCAGCAGAGCAGGCTTGATATTGTCCAGGAAATCCAGATGCCCTTTTACCTCTTGAAAAACTTCTACGGGAGGATCCCCCCGCCATGTGTGGCCGTCGAAAGCAATCCCGACGCCGTCTTTGTTATGAACGACGTATTCGCGGGCTTGCGTTTCGTGTATCCGGTCGATGCCCGTTATGTATTGCTGCTCGGGGGCCCCGTTGATGCTGCGTGGTTTTATATCCTGGAACGAGCCGTTGCCTCCGTCAGGGTCGCCGACCTGAGGCTGGTGCGCCGGATCCCGGCCGTTGGGACTGTAAGTGTCGGCGAAGTCCTTCCCCCCGGCGGAGCCTTTGCCATCCCGGAATCTGGGGCCCTTGTTCGGGATGCCGGGGACGAAACCGTCTTTGATGGTGTCCCAGACACGTTCGCGCACCTCTTTGCCGGTGTCCCAGACACGTTCGCGCACCTCGTTGCCGGCGTCCCAGACACGTTCGCGGTTGCGTCCGGTCCACTCCCACCAGTCCACCAGCCAAAAATCGCCGTCTTCCATGGGGCCGCCCATGCCGGCCACCCGGTCTTCCGGAGAACGTCCGTACCCGATTTCCTCGCCGTCCCCGCCCTCTGAGTAACGGCGGCTGCTTCCGGAGATCGCGGCGATCCGGTTCGCTGCGTCCCTTTGCGCCTGATCCAGATCCGCCAGCAGCCGGGCCGACTCCGAAGCTAAAACGTTGTGCTCGGCGACAGCCTCGTCGTCGTCATTCCAGTCGGCCTTCTCCGTCCAGGGGTGCTCCGCATCGAAGCTGTCCACCCGGGCTTTGAGGTCCGTGTACCGGCCTTTCAGTGAATCGATTTCGTCAGCATAGCTAGCCATGGCTTCGGATAATTCGGTGGCTGTTTCAACCAGGTCCGACGTTGCGGTGCGCGCCGGCTGCAGGGCCGTGAAAACGACTTCGTCCCCGGTTACCGAATAAACGCCCGGCTGCGACAGCCGAAGCCAGGTTTGTTCGATCCCCTCCATCGCGGCATCCGTACGATTGACGACACGGTGGACCGCTGTGGTGTGGGAAAGTATCGCCGCCGCGTCGGGGAGTCGTTCGGCGAATTCCTCCAGCCCGAACGCCATCAGAAGGCCTGCGCGGGGCCGCGCCCTGTGTTGCGGGGATTGTCCGCAGCGCCGGGGGCGTCATCTGCGTGTTCCTGGGCGGCTTGGGCGGCAGCGCTGCGGGCGGACTCACTCATCTGGTCGTCGCCCTGCGCCAGCGCGTTAACCGCCTGAGACACGGCGACGACGGCATTGGCCGTACGGCGGCTGGCGATATTGATCGCCCACCTCATGACGTACGTGTAAAGAGAGGAGAGCTCTGCGGTGATGGGAGGTGCCTTGCAGGCCTGCGAGAGTTCCATCATTTCAGTAGCGGCCTCGCCGGTCAGCTGACCGAACTCGGCGGCCTGAATCTGTACGTCGGAGAGGACCTGACGGACGGCTTCCGGCATGACGTCGTAGGTGCCGTCACCCGACCCGGATGCCTCCGCGGGTCCTGGCTGCTGTTGTTGTACGGATAGATCGAACTTCATGACTGAGCCTGCCCCCATAAGCTGATGTGCGGCAATCAAAACCGACGCCGGCAGGCATGTCAATGGGGAGTTCTGTCCGCGCTCCGCGCCGGGACCGGTTGCCGGTAGGGGAGTGAAGATGATTTTCCCGCAGCAACGCTTAAACGACTGAGGGACGCCGTTTCCGGCGTCCCTCAGTCCTTCTCTTGGGGTGAGTAACGGGGGTTGAACCCGCGACCTCCTGGACCACAACCAGGCGCTCTGCCAACTGAGCTATACCCACCATGTGCCTCAAACGTTCATCCGCGAAGTCCAGGCGAGTGGTCTTGCGGACTCATTTATCTGAGGCAGCGGAATCAAGCTTACACGGTTTTTGGAATGCTTTTGACACGTCCTGCGCCGTACGGCTCTTTTGTGATGGAGCTAACTCGAAATCCCTGCGGCAATCTTCTTGGCAGTCGCGGAATCCGGCCCCGGCGCGGGGACGAAAATAGCCTCGCGGTAGTAGCGCAGCTCATTGATGGAATCGCGGATATCGCCGAGGGCACGGTGGCCGCCGTTCTTCGCCGGCGCCTGGAAGTAGGCCCTCGGGTACCAGCGGCGGGCAAGCTCCTTGATGGTGGATACATCGATGATCCGGTAGTGCAGGTAATCGATCACTTCGGGCATGTCGCGGGCCAGGAACATCTTGTCCGTCCCCACGGAGTTGCCCGCGAGCTGCGCTTTCTTGGGCTCGGGCACCCACTTGGTGATGTATTCGACGACGGCGGCCTCGGCCTCGGCCATGGTGATGCCGTGGGGCAGTTCGTCCAGGAGCTTGGAGGTGGTGTGCATCTGGCGCACAAAGTCACCCATCTGCGCCAGCGAGGCGTCATCGGGCTTTATGACCACGTCCACGCCGTCGCCGAGGATGTTCAGCTCGGAGTCCGTCACGAGGACGGCTACTTCGATCAGGGCGTCGTTCTTGATGTCCAGGCCGGTCATTTCGCAGTCGATCCAGACCATACGTTCATTTGTTATTGGCACTTCTCCAATGTACCGCTTTCGACCACCTGGTCCTTGGAAAGGGTCCGGAGGCTAAAGGCTGGAGTGGCTGCGCTGGCGCCGGTCCGGAAGGTCGTTGTCAGCGGTGGCGTAGCTCGCGGGAACGCCGGCCAGGTAGGGCTGCAGGGGGATCTGGCCGGTGTCGGGCGGTCCGAAGGTGCGGGTCCAGCGGCTCGGCTCGGCGGGCATCTCGTGAAACACCGGGGCGGCGGCAGCACGCCGTCCGTGCGGCGCGTTTCGGGTCCGGTCTGCGGAACGGGTGCGGGCATGCGGAGTGGCCGGTGCCGCGGATGCGGGAGATGCAACAGCAACGGTGGGCGGGGCTGGGGCGGGAACCGCTGCCGGAGCAGGCACCGCCGGAGCCGGAAGAGCCTGAACGGGAACGGCGGAGGCCGCCGCCGTCGTCGTACGCGGCGGAGCGAAGAGCCAGCTAAGCCCGAACGCGAGGAACAACAGCGCCGACGCGGCCGTCACGGTGCCCCAAGGCACCTCGACCCACAACATCGCGACGACGGCAACGGCAGTGAGGAAGACACCCCACGCCAGCAGTTCCGGACTGCGTCCCTGCGGCAGTACGGGCCGCGCTGCCGCGACCCGGATCCCTACGGGTTTGTTTATCGTTGTTGCCCGGTGGCGCCCCACAGCCAATACCGCCTTGCCTCGTTTGTCACAACAGAAACACCAGTGTATGCGACGGTGGTCCGGCTCACAGGATTGACGGCGGCCGCGTCGGCTACGACCCGGGCAAGCGCAGGGCCCGGTGCTAATATCAGCCTGTTACGGTACCCGGGCATTTTCATGCCCGCATTCGAAGCAGGTACCGGACCCTGACTGCCGACAGGCCCGCAGGACACAGTGTCACCCAGAGATTGGAACCACGTAGATGACCGCCCAGGTCCCCGCGACCGAGCCTTCGTCTCCGGGCACGGAGATAGCGAAAGCCGACCGCCCCAACATCGCGATCCTGCAGGGGTTCATCGGTTCCCTTTTGATCCTCTTCGGATCATTCGGCGTGGGCTGGCTGTCGCTCGCTTCTGCCAATCTCCGGAGCAATCCGCTGATTATCTGGATGCGCTTCGATCAGCCCATCGGCGCCGTAGCCGCTGTGCTGATGCTGGCAACGGGCGGGATGCTCCTGGTGCGGTCCTGGCTGCGGCTCGGCCAGCGGATGAAGGGATGCTGGGGTCCGGAGTCGCGGCCGGTAGTGCTGAGCGCCGTGATCGCATGGTCGGCACCCATGTGCGTTGCCCTGCCGCTGTTCAGCCGGGATGTCTTCGCGTACATCGCCCAGGGACTGGTGATGGTCAGCGGGTTGAACCCGTACAAGGACGGCTACTCCCAGATCTCCAACTACCTGCAGCTCGGCGCGGATGATCTCTGGGCCCAAAGCCCCACCCCTTACGGGCCGGTCTTCCTCTGGATCGAAGAACTCGTGGTCCGGATTACCGGCGGCCAGCCTGAGTTCTCGATCCTGCTGTTCCGGCTGATAGCCCTGCTCGGCGTCGCCCTCTGCATCTACTACGTGCCGAAGCTGGCCGAGCTGCACGGCATCAACCCGAACCGCGCCCTCTGGCTGACCGCCGCCAACCCGCTGTTCCTGGTTAATTTCATCGCCGCAGTCCATAACGATGCCCTGATGATCGGCCTGGCACTGGCCGGGCTGTACCTGGCCGCGACCAACCGGGCCCTCGCCGGCATCCTGCTGGTGACCCTGTCCATCGGCATCAAGCCGATCACCATCATTTTCCTTCCGTTCATCGGCCTGCTGTGGGCCGGAAAGAACGCGTCGTGGCGGCGGAAGTTTGTCTACTGGTTCATGACTGCGGGTATTTCCCTGGGCCTGCTGTGGATCATGGGCCTGATCAACGGCTTCGGCTTCGGCTGGGTGGGCGCCCTGAGCACGCCCGGCAGTGTCTGGATCTGGTACGCCCCGGTGGGCTTCGCCGGCATGCTGGTGGCAACCCTGGGCAACGCCCTGGGGTTGCCGGGCTGGACCCTGGCCGACATTGTCCACACCATCGGACGCGTGGCCTCCGTGGGGATTGTGCTGTGGCAGATGTTCGTGGGGCAGCACAGCCGCATGATCAGGCGGCTGGCACTGGCCTTCGCCGCCATCGTGATGCTGGCACCGATGATCCAGTCCTGGTACGTCGTGTGGCTCATCCCGCTGTTCGCCGTCACAGGCCTGCGGGACGACTGGCAGGCGAAGACGCTGTACCTGTTCGTGTCGTTCTTCATGGTCTACGCCATCAGCGACCAGCTCGATATCTGGCCCTACTTTGAGTTCAGCCTCAGCGCGGCCCGCCAGATCGCTGCCGTGATCGCGCTGGGCTTCGCCCTTTACCTGATCTTCCTGGATCCCAAGACCAAGGTCCTGTTCCGCAAAAAGCTTACGGAGCCTGCTCCGGGCGAACTTCGGACGCACTGAGGCTTTCGCCGCCGGCCCGGGTAAGGCGGATGACCCGGGCCACCGACCAGCCGAAGAGCACCAGCAGCAGGATGTTGCGGGCGGTCAGGAGCAGGGCGACGGCAATGTTCAGGTCGTTGTACAGGGCAGAGTAGAACATCGGATAGACCAGCGTGGTCAGCGCGGCAATTGCCGGCATAAGTACCCCGGGTACCTTCCAGGCCTTGCCTTCCCATGCCAGTCCGACGGCGACCACGGCGCCCAGCCACAGCATGAACTGCGGCGATCCCACCTTGTTGAACACAATGAACGCGCTCACCAGTGCCAGCGAGCCGGAGATCAGCAGGGCACGGGAATCGGCTCCGCGGTGCAGCGCCCAGATCAGCAGTCCGACGACGGCGAGGGCGGCCAGCGCCAGCAACGGCGTCATCAGCGCGGCCACGGGCTCGCCGAGGGCTCCGCGGACTTCACGGGTGTTGATGACCTTGTCTTCGAAAATGTATGCGTCGGAGGATCCGAGGATTGCCTGCCAGAGCCCCGGCGTGGTGAACGGCGCTTCCATCTGCATGCCGCGGGCGCCCTGTTCACCGATAAAGCTCAGCAGGTGGGAAAGGCCCCCGGAGAGTGCCACGGCGACGGCAATAACCGCCGACACGGCGGCACCGGTAGCCAGCAGGGTGAGGCGTTTCTTCCACGCTACGAGCACCGCGAGGATTACGGCGGCGGGCCAGACCTTGATCCAGGTAGCCAGCGACAGCAGGGCCGATGCCAGGACCGGACGGGTGGCAAGGAAGAGCAGGCCCATAATCACCAGCGGTGCGGTGAGTCCGTCCACGCGCCCCACGGCAACCGGTCCGAGCAGTGCCGTGACGGCCAGCCACCAGTAGGCGGAGGCGATGCCCTGGGTCCCGGCGCGCCGTGCGAGGACCGCGACGCCGGCCGCGTTCAGGGCGGTGAAGAGCAGGAACCAGGTGAACTGGTAGGCATCGTAGCCAAAGACCGCTGACAGGACCATCGGTAGGAGCGCCGCTATGGGATAGACCCAGCCGCCGTCAATCCCGACCCAGTAGCCGTTCTGGATTCCCGAGAACGCCCACAGCCGGTAGAAGCCCACATCGCTGAGGACATCGCCGCCGAGGATGCGGGTCGCGAGGGCGGCAAGGAAGCCCAGATGGACTACGGCAAATACTGTCCAGAGGGTGGCGGGGCGGAGTAACCGATGATGCTGGGATGCCGATTTCCGGGTCATGCGAGGGTGGTGCTCCTTAGGTAAATCCGTTGCCGTGCCGCGTCCGTGCACAGCGATAAGGCTACCCAAGCGCGGCACCCGGCATGCAATCCGCCGCCGGACACGGGATACTGGAGTAATGACCGACCTAACTGAAGAAGTGATTGTGGCGGATTTCGACGTTTCGGAGTGGGAACCGACGCCGTACCAGGTGGAAGGAACCAACAGCGAACTCTCCACGGTTCGGGCGGTGAAGATCTACGAGGGTGACATCACCGGGACTTCCGTCGCGGACCTGATTATGGCCGGCAACTCCATGGGAGCTGGCTATGTGGGCTCCGAGGTCTTTGCCGGAACCATAGCGGGACGCTCCGGAACCATGGTCATCCAGCACTGGGGGTTGGCCGAGGGAACTGCGACGGCGAGCTCCGGGCACATCATTCCCGGCTCCGGCACCGACGACCTCGCCGGCATTTCCGGCAAGGCCATCTACACGCAGGAAGAAGACGGCCAGCACCGGCTCGAGCTGCGGGTAACCTTCCCCGCTCCCCAGGCCTAGGTCCGCGGGCGGACTAGGCGCCCAGCGCGGCGAACACCGCCGTCGCGAGCGAAGCGGCAATGACGAGGGCGAATCCCGCCAGCCACAGGGCGGCAGGAACCCCGGTACGCCGGAAGAGGATGTAGGCGTCGGAGCTTTCCAGGTTCCGGCGCCGGCGTGTGTGGACGCTCAGTACATTGAGCCAGTCCCGGACAGCGCCCACCAGGAGCGCGATACCCGTACACATGGCCACATAGCCCGCCACCGGCGGGGCAGTGAACCAGACCAGCAGCACAGACACGGACGCGCAGCCGAAAGCAATTATGAACCCCTGGCCGTTTCGGATGAACAGCAGGGCAGCAACCAGGACCAGGGCGCTGAGCGACAGTGCCGCACCCGACCAGCCGCCCAGCGCCGCCAGCACCAGGACGGCACCGACCACGGCCGGAACAGGGTAGCCCCAGAAGCCGGCCCAAGCTGCGGGGAAACCGCCCCGCCCCAGGGAACGCATGTCTCCTGAGTGGTCAAAGCGGAGGCGGATGCCCTTCACTACCTGCCCGGTCATCAGCGCCGCGAAGGCATGGCCGAGTTCATGGACAAACGTCACGAATAGCCCGAACCACCGCCACGTTGCCCGGGGAACGCTCAGCAGTGCGGCAGCGGCGGCAATCATCAGCAGCACCCCGGGCCCGGGCTCCACGGCCGGAACGCGGTCGAAGCCAGCCAGGACCCGCGACCACCACTCGGCGGCGACGCCCAGAGACTCATCCACGGACGGCCGCCAGTGCGGGCTTAGAGCTCGAGGACTCCGCGCAGGATGGAATCGCCGGAATGGGTGGGATTGCCGTCAAAGGGCTCGTCCGAGATATCAACAATTGGGTACTCATCGAGGTCAAGGTTAGCCGGGATGGTGAACCGGCCTTCCGTGCCCTCCATCGTCCCGAGGCTGACCATGCGCTGAACATCAGGGGCGATCAGCCAGACTTCGCGGAAGCCCTGGGCATCGGATCCGCTCGCCGTGACTACCAGCTCGCGTCCGCCGTCGGAACGCTGGTCCACCTCGGCCCGGCCCGTTTCCGAATAGGCAGGCAAGGGGGCCAGCTCCACCGCGGCAATAACTTCGCTGCGGTCCGCCAGGATCCGGGAGATGCCCCAGGTGCCTGCGGCTGCCAGCACCACGGCGGCAGCGGCGGCACCGAGGACCTGCGGGAGCCGACGTCGTTCGCGGCGCCTCCGGGCGGCGTCCAGCGGAACCGGCGTCGCCCCTGCCGGGGACGACTGCACGGGCGCCGGAGACGGCGCCGATCCGGCCTCCACGTTCTGCTCGGGCGGAGACGATGCCTGCGCAGCCTCAGCGGACGGAGCCGCGTCAAAGGTAGGGGCGTCAAAGGGATCGGCGCGCACGGCATCCCCGAGTCCCAGCCGGGCGTGGATGGCGTCCCAGACCGACGACGGCGGCCGGGGGAGCCCCTCGGGAACTGACGTGGTCCTTCCGGCGGTCACAACGCGCTGCAGTGCGGTGACCTCGGCGGTGCACTCGGCGCAGTTGCCGAGGTGCGCCGTGTCCTGTGGACCGGCCTCGCCCAGGGCGCACAGGGCCAGCGCTTCAGGTGGCAGATGCTGCATCGCTGACCTCCAATCGCTGCCGGAGTTGGACAAGGCTTCTTCGAATATGGCTCTTTACGGTACCCAACGGGAGTTTCAGTGTTTCCGATATCTGCTGATGTGTCAGGTCTTCATGAAAGGCCAGGCGGAGGATGGAACCCTGGGGTTCCCCGAGCCTGGCCAGCTCGGCATCCAGCACCACGCGGTCTGCCACGCCGTCGGGATCAGGACCGGCGGGCGGAACCGGATTCCTGCCGGACTCCGGAGCCTCCATCAGGGTCTCCGAAGAACGGCCCCGGGCAGTGGCCATACCGGCTGCCACGTTCCGTCCGATCCCTACCAGCCAGGCGGCGAGGGTGGAGCGGTCAGGTGCGTAGCTGTCCCGGTATTTCCAGGCCCGGATGAACACTTCCTGCACGGCGTCGTCGGCTGAGCCCTGATCGAGCAGCTTGCGCAGCGCCAGCGCGCGGATCAGGGGCGAGAACCGGCGGTAGGCCTCCGCCAGCGCCGCTTCGTCCCCTGCCGCAAAGGCATGGTCCATCGCGGCGTCGCGATCTGGGGCGCCCGTGGGCATCAGTGCCGTTCTCCTGCCGTGCGGGGCTGCGTCCGGTATCCGGCAGCTCTCTGAGGTAGCCACTATGGTACGGGTACGGCGGTGAGCACAACGTTGTCTTCATAGTCACCTACCGAGTCCAGCCATCTACCGCCGCACGTTACCAGTTCCAGCCGCGGCGCACCGTCACGGTCGAAGAGATTAAATTCGTTGAGTGATGCCTTGGGAATGTTCTGCACCTTTTCGGTGGTGTACTTCACGACGGTTCCGTCGCTGCGGGTCACGGTCACGGGGGTGCCGGCAGGGACATCATCCAAGCCCGCGATGGGAAGTTCCTCGGTGCGTGAGTCCACATGGGCGGCCAGCACCGCTGCTCCGCGGGAGGACCCGGGCGCGGGTCCGTAGCGGTACCAGCCGGCCTGGTAATGGTTGTCCGGCAGCGTCATGGCGCCGTTCGCTTCCTGCCCCACCGGGATCACGTCCAGCTCGATGCCGGTTCCCTCCACGCTGACCCGCACGGGTTCGGGAACAACTTCCGCCGGGGTAGGTACGGCGGGCCGAACGGGTATGTCAGTGGCGGGAACGGTTGGTGCCGCCGTCGACGTCGGCGCGGGCGCCGTCGTCGACGCTGGTGCGGGTGCCGTCGAAACCGAATCCGCCGGGGAAGCGGTCTCGGGGGCGCCGCTGCAGGCCGCAGTACCGGCCAGGACGCCGGCGGAGAGGCAGGCCGCTGCGGCGAATCGTCGCAGGGGGACAACGGTCATGGATGGACCTCCGGAAAAGGGTGGCCCCGGTGCTGCGGCGCGGAAAGGGGGTGCGCCGCAGCATCGGGGGGATCGGGCGGGTGCTGCTTAGCTGTCGCTGACCGTGGCACGGCGGCGCAGCAGGGCGGCACCCAGGGTGAGCAGCGCGACGCCGCCGACAGCGGCAGCCGCCGTCAGCGTCTGGTCATCCCCGGACTGGGCAACCTGCTCCATGGCACCCGGAACAGCCTGCGGTGCGGAGTGCAGCCCCTCGATGGTCTGGGTGGCGAGGGCCAGGTTCCCTGCTTCAAGCGAACCCCACGCATAGACAATCGTGTTCGTGCCTTCGGCCAGGGCCAGATCCGCCGGACCGATCACCGGAGTGGTGGTGCCGGCTGCAGCGACCGAAGCGGAAACCGTTCCGGCATCCACGGTCAGCGCCTTCTCATTGGGGTTGGTGAGGCCCTCGATTACCGGTGTGCCGCCGGCCAGGACGTCGACGGCCGGTGCGGCGGCCACGTGGCGGACGGTCAGGCGTGATTTGCCTGCGTCGACGGCGGATGTGTCATTGGTGAACAGGTTTGCCGTCGGGTTGCCCGAGGCATCGAGGTTGGCGGTGGCAGTGTAGTTGCCTCCAGCTGCCAGGTCTGCAGAGACCGGGCCGATGATCGGGGCGGAGGCGTCGGCGGCGTCGGCGGCCGTGATGGCCAGCTGGTAGTTGCCGCCCGGCAGCTCCAGCGGCCCGGCAAGATCGCCGGGCATGAAGTCATCCAGGGTAAGCGTGCCGTTGACGTAGACGTCCACGGGAGTGTCCGGGACGCCGTGCAGTACCGACAGTTTTGCCGTGTCGGAATCAGCAGCGGATGCCGGTACAGCCGAGAAGGCTGCGGCGGCACCCAGTCCGAGGGTCGCGAGAGCGGTAGCGGTCTTGCGCATGGTCTGAGCTCCTTGATCTGCCGCACCTTTCGGGTACGGGTTCCGTGACTTACACCCCTACTACTTCCGCAGGGACCGTCGTGGATGCAGAACCGGAGATATTTTCCGCAAAAGTTTTTCCAAGGAGCCAAGCCCTACTTCGACGGGCGAAGCCCGGTACTTCGACGAGCCAAGCCCGGGACGGTGGCGGCGGGTGTGGCAGGGAACGGACGCGCGCAGAAGTGCCGTGCGGGAACGGTCCCGGACGGGAGCCTGCGGCGTCCGTAGTATCATCGTGTGGTTGCCCCCGTAGCTCAATGGATAGAGCAACGGCCTTCTAATCCGTAGGTTGCGCGTTCGAGTCGCGCCGGGGGCACTCAGCAGTCGCAGCGCCTTCGACGGTGGCGTAGGCTTCGCGGGGTACGCCCGCTCTCCCAAGGAGCCGCAGTGCCCGCCGGTTACCTCATCACCCTTCTATTGCTTGGAGTGAGTACCTGCTGCGCGCTTTGGCCGCCCGGCGCGGCCAGTCCACGTAAACGTACCTCCATACGGTCCCGTTGGTCCGTGGCGGCCTACCTCATCGGCATGACCTTCAACGAGGCTCCGCTGTTTCCGCTGCTGCTGGGCGTGGCCGCAACTGCCTTTGCCATTGGAGAAGGGGACGTCTCTCCGCCGCTGGCGACGGCCGCTGTGGGAGGCATGGCAGTTGTTGGAGCCGGGCTCGTGTGGGTGGCAGTGCGCGCGGTGCGGAGCCGCGGCGTTCCTATGGCGGCCCTGGATGCCTGTCTCGGTGGCGGCTGGCGCCCCGCCCTGCGAGGGGAGGCTTCCGCCGGGGCTGGACGCGGCACCGTCGTGGCCGGGCTTTTCCTGCCCTTCAGGCGCCGTCGCCGGGACGTGCAGCGGGTCAGGGGACTGCGGTACGGAGACTTGGGCCGGGAAAACACCCTTGACCTGTATCTGCCGCGGGGGAGACCGGCCAGGGGTCCCGTGTTTGTGCACTTTCACGGCGGACGTTTCGTCTCCGGGGCCAAGAACCGGGAATCGTTGTATCTGTTGCACCGGCTGGCATCCCACGGGTGGACCTGCGTTAGCGCCAACTACCGTTTGGCTCCGGCTGCGCGGTTTCCCGACTACGTGGTGGATGCCAAGCGGGTCCTCTCATGGGTCACGACGAACGGAGCCGCCTATGGCGCAGGTACGGGACCGGTGGTCGTGGCGGGAAACTCGGCCGGTGCATTCCTGGCAGCATTCACCGCGTTGACACCCGGCCGGACGGAGCTGCAGCCCGGATTCGAGGATGCCGATACTACGGTGGCAGGGGCTGTCTGCCTCTACGGCTATTACGGCAGGGTGCAGGGCACCAACCCGGACAGCACGCCGGCAGCCTATGCCAACCCCGCCGCCCCGCCTTTCCTGCTCCTCCACGGTGACAGTGACAGCGTGGTGTCCGTTGACCACGGACGGGACTTTGCGCAGACCCTTGCCGGGATCTCCCGGCAGCCGGTGGTGTGGTGCAGGCTGCCCGGTGCACAGCATTCCTTTGACTACTTTGCGTCTGTGCGTTCCCGTTTCGCGGCCGAGGCCATCGAAGGATTCGCAGACTGGGCCCAGGCGAGGAAAGTGCAGGGCACACGGTCCGGGGACTGACAGCTCTTCCTCCACAGGACAGGCAACGCCCTTTCCCGCCTCTCATGGTCCACACTCTGGCCCTTCCCAAGGGCACGGTCACACCCATCGGTGAAGACTCGCACGCACCGGTGGACCAGCCGGAACGCATGCGGGCGACACTGCGCATCGCCAAAAGGCGCAGGCGCCGCGGTACCGAACCGAAGGCAGGAAAACATGAGTGACACCATTACGCTCCGGGGCTACGTTGCCACCGACCTCCGCCAGAACACCACTGACAACGGACTCGCGGTGGCGAGCTTTCGAATGTGCACCACGGAGCGCCGGTATGACCGTGACACCGGGGGATGGCAGGACGGACAGACAAACTGGTACGCCGTCAGCCTGTTCCGCCAGCTGGCCACCAACGCCGCGTTCAGTATCCACAAGGGGGACCGGGTAGTAGTGACCGGCCGGCTGCGCCTGCGGCAGTGGGTCACGGAGGACGGTCGCAGCGGCACCAGCGCCGACATCGACGCCGACACCGTGGGCCATGACCTGATGTGGGGGACCGCCAGCTTCCGCCGCACCACGTCCGCAGGCAGCGACGCATCCGGTGTCGGCGGCGGTGCCGACACGGGGATGGCCGGCGGGGCAGGAGACGACGCCGGGCCCGGGTCTCACGAGGATCTTGAGTCCGAGGAGTCCCTGGGCCGGATTGATGCGTTGACCGGCGAGCTTCTTGATGCCGTCGCCGGGGACAGCCTGACCGCGGAGAACGAACAGGCGGAAACCACGAAGGCTGCCCGTGAAGGAGTCGCCGCGCCGTATTGAGAGCGCCCCCCCAAATCCCGGGGCTCTTTTTGTCCGTGCAGCGTAATACGTGGCACAATCGCCGGATGAACCCCCGCCGCAGAGCCCGACCGACCCCTCCCGCCGTTGGCATGGCGGCCGGGTTTCTGGCGCTCGCGGTCGGGCTTTCCGGCTGCGGATGGCAGGGGGAAAGCGCCGAGGAACCTGCGCCGGCGGGATCGGCCGCGACTGGATCGGCCTCGACGGAGACTCCCTCGCCCCATGCCGCGATCACCGAAGCACTGGAATCCGAGTTGGGGAAGCTGGCTGATTCGAATTCGCTGCCCAACGGAGAAGCAGTGGCTGCGGCGTTTACCGCGGCCGGCTTCCCCGCGGGATCGGTGGAAGTCTCGGCGGACAGCACGCCGACCGGCCTGGAAGTCGACTCGATCCAGGCTGCCGCTGTGCAGGACGGGGACTGCATTTTCGGTGAGGTCCGGGACGGGTCGGCCTACGTCACGGTGCTGCCGGTGTTGTCCGACGGTGGATGCTTCGTCGGGAACTGACCGGGAACCGGCGCCTGTAGGCACCGGCACGGAGGCGCATCAGCTGACCGGGAGCTGACCCGGGGCGCTGACCGGGAAGTGACCGGGAGTCGACCGGGAGCTGACCGGGGGAACCAGCGCCTGTAGACACCGGCACAGAGGCGCATCAGCTGACCGGACAGGTAGGGCGCCTCGGTTGGGGAAGTCCTTCGGTTTGTCGCGATCCCTGCGGTTTGTGACAATTCCTGCTCCGCGCGGTGCAGGGAGCCGGACATACTGCGGGGATCCGGACATCTTGCGGGGACAACCTGCAGGATTCCGGACATACTGCGGGGATCCGGACATCTTGCGGGGACAACCTGCGGGGGTCCGGACATATTGCGGGGGTCCGGACATCTTGCGGGGACAACCTGCAGGGAGCCGGACATACTGCGGGGATCCGGACGCATTGCGGGGACAACCTGCAGGGAACCGGACGCCCTGAGTCCCGGTATCCCCGGACGCAGCACGGGGGTAACCGCCCGCGCCCGGAAGCCGGGAAATGGTACATATCGGCGCTGACACATTAGCCTTGTAGATATGGCGGAATTTATCTACACGATGACCAAGGCCCGCAAGGCCGTTGGCGACAAAGTTATCCTCGACGACGTAAGCATGTCCTTCTACCCCGGTGCCAAGATCGGCGTGGTGGGTCCCAACGGTGCGGGTAAGTCCACCATCCTCAAGATCATGGCTGGACTGGACACCCCCTCCAACGGTGAGGCCCGGCTCAGCGCCGGCTACACGGTGGGCATCCTGCTTCAGGAGCCGCCGCTGAATGAGGAAAAGACCGTACTCGGCAACGTCCAGGAGGGCGTCGGCGAGATTTACGGCAAGATCCAGCGGTTCAACGAAATTTCCGAAGAGATGTCGCAGCCGGACGCGGACTTCGACAGCCTGCTTGAGGAAATGGGCAAGCTGCAGGAAGCCATCGACGCCGCCGATGCCTGGGACATTGATTCCCAGCTCGAACAGGCCATGGACGCCCTGCGCTGCCCGCCGCCCGAAGCGGACGTCACCCTCCTCTCCGGCGGTGAGCGCCGCCGCGTGGCGCTGTGCAAGCTGCTGCTGCAGAAGCCGGACCTGCTGCTCCTCGATGAGCCCACCAACCACCTGGACGCCGAGAGCGTGCTCTGGCTTGAGCAGCACCTCTCCGCTTACCACGGTGCCGTCCTGGCCGTGACCCACGACCGGTACTTCCTGGACCACGTGGCCCAGTGGATCGCCGAAGTGGACCGCGGACACCTGTACCCGTACGAGGGCAACTACTCCACGTACCTGGAAAAGAAGCGCGCACGCCTGGAAGTCCAGGGCAAAAAGGACCAGAAGCTGGCCAAGCGCCTCACCGATGAACTGGACTGGGTCCGGTCCAACGCGAAGGGCCGCCAGACGAAGTCCAAGGCCCGTCTGGCCCGCTACGAGGAAATGGCAGCCGAAGCGGACCGCACCCGCAAGCTGGACTTCGAAGAAATCCAGATCCCGCCGGGCCCGCGCCTGGGCTCCCTGGTGCTGGAAGCCAAGGGCCTGCAGAAGGGCTTCGGCGACCGGCAGCTCATCGACGGACTGTCCTTCTCGCTTCCGCGCAACGGCATCGTCGGCGTCATCGGCCCGAACGGCGTGGGTAAGTCCACCCTGTTCAAGACCATCGTCGGCCTGGAAGAGCTCGACGGCGGTGAGCTGAAGATCGGCGACTCCGTGAAGATCTCCTACGTGGACCAGTCCCGCGGAGGCATCGACCCGGAGAAGAGCCTGTGGGAGGTCGTTTCCGAGGGGCACGACTGGATCCAGGTGGGACAGGTGGAAATGCCGTCCCGCGCCTATGTCTCCGCTTTCGGGTTCAAGGGCCCGGACCAGCAGAAGAAGGCCGGCGTGCTTTCCGGTGGTGAGCGCAACCGGCTGAACCTGGCCATGACCCTGAAGCAGGGCGGAAACCTGCTCCTGCTCGATGAGCCCACTAACGACCTGGACGTCGAAACCCTGTCCAGCCTCGAAAACGCGCTGCTCGAATTCCCCGGCTGCGCCGTGGTGGTCTCCCACGACCGGTGGTTCCTGGACCGCGTGGCCACCCACATCCTCGCTTTCGAAGGCACCGAGGAAAACCCGGCGAACTGGTACTGGTTCGAGGGAAACTTCGAGTCCTACGAGCAGAACAAGATCGAACGCCTCGGCCCGGATGCGGCCAAGCCGCACCGTGTGACGCACCGCCGCCTGACCCGCGACTAAGTCCGGCACAGCCAGAGCAAAAAGAGCTCCGCTTCCCTTCGGGGAAGCGGAGCTCTTTTCTTGCGGGGTCAGCAGTGCTTACTGCGGGACGCGGACCATGCCTTCCTGGGCAACAGTGGCGACCAGTTCACCGCTTCGGTTGAAGATCCGTCCGGTGGACAGCCCCCGCGCGGCGGAGGCGCTGGGGGATTCCTGGACATAGAGCAGCCAGTCGTCCACGCGCACCGGCCGGTGCCACCACATGGCGTGGTCCAGGCTGGCGATGCTCATGCCCGGAGTGGTCCAGGCAAGCCCGTGCCCGCGCAGCACCGGTTCCAGCAGGGTGTAGTCGCTGGCGTACGCGAGGGCCGCGCGGTGCAGGTTCTCGCCGTCGGGCATGGGCTTGAAGGTCTTCATCCAGACAGCGTTGTGCGGGGTCTTTTCCCGTCCGGCGCGGACGTAGACCGGATCCATCACGTGGCGGATATCCATGGGGCGCCGGTGGGACCAGGCCTCGGCCACCGGGTGGTCGAAGTCCTTCAGCAGCTCGGCCGTGGTCGGCAGGTCCTCCGGCTCGGGGATGCCGGCGGGCATCTCCTCCTGGTGGTCCACTCCCGAATCGGGAACCTGGAAGGAAGCGATCATGGACAGGATCGGCTTGCCGTTCTGGTAGGCGTGGCTGCGCCGAGCGGAGAAGGAACGTCCGTCCCGCAGCCGTTCCACACCGAACGTAATGGGCACCTCGGTGTCGCCGGGGCGGAGGAAGTACCCGTGCATGGAGTGCATGATCCGGTCTTCGGGAACGGTACGGGCGGCAGCAACAAGGGACTGGCCCAGCACCTGTCCGCCGAAGACCCGCTTGCGCGGTTCCGCCTGGGAACCCCCGACAAAAATGTCCTCGTCGGTCTTCGCGCCGCCGGCCCAGCTAAGGTTCAGGAGCTCGAGCAGGGACGCGGTCGGATCGAAGGATTCATCAATGGACATCAGGGACTATCTCCTAGCAGGAAAGGCGGTGCTGCGTGGGGCAGGAACCGTGGAACACTTCTAGCTTAAACGTACCGGCCAGTAACCAGTGCGGCGGCCGGGGCCCTGCGTTTTAGGGCAAACCTCACTCTCTGGGAAGATGGGGGCATGCATCGTTTCCCCGTCCAGCTTCGCTTTGGCGACCAAGATCCCAACGGCCACATCAACAACGTTAGGTTCGTCCAGTTCCTGGAGGAAGCGCGGGTCCAGCTGGGCCTGCTGACGCTTCCGGCCGGTGCGGGCGGACCGGGTAGTTTCCGGGATCTGGCCGGGGACCGGACGGCAACGTATGTGGCCCGGCAGGAAATCGAGTACGTGTCGCCGTTGCTTCACCGGAAGGAACCCGTCTGGGTGGACGTCTGGGTGACCCGGATCGGCTCCAGCAGCCTTGCCTACGGATTCCGTGTGGCGGATGAAGACCCGGAGACGGTGTACGCCTATGCCGAAGCGGCAATGGTGCAGGTCGAGGCTGCCACCGGCAGGCCCACACCGCTCACGGACGAGCAGCGGGAAGTACTCCAGGCGTGGATGGGCGAGCCCGTGCCGTTCCGTGCTGCCGTCCCTGCCGGACAGGGCAACTAATGGACAGCGAACTCCGGCTGGCCGACCCGCAGGTCACCGCCGATCTGCGTAACTTTGTGACCCGTGCCCGGACGGCCGACGACGGCGCGGTCCGCCTGCAGGCGGTGGGCAGTGTCCTGGCCGCCTATGTCTGCGTCCTGCGCCCCCGGATCCTCGGGGAAGACACGCCGACTGTGCTGGGCCTGCGGACCATGCCGCTGGCTGCTCCGGCGGAGGTGGACGCCACGGTCCAACTGTCGGCTGTCGGGGACCGGCTCGCCCGGATGGGAAGTGCAGACACTGTGCTGCCAGTGCCGCCGATGACCGTGCGTGAAACCTGGGCGGGCATCCTGGCACCGCGTTCGGGCTGGCAGCCGGCCGGCAGGGTTCCGGTACAGCTGCTCGAACAGACAGCACACCGGGGAATCCGCGAGGTTGCCGCGATGCTGCCCCAGAGCCCGGGAGCCGCCGTCGTGCACAGCGCCCGGACAAGGGTCTGGGCGCAGCCCATGGGCGGAACCGAAACGCCGGTGCCGGCCGGGGCTGCCTTTGCGGCGCTGTCCCTCGGTTTCCTGCCCGCCGGCGGACCCGAGGTCGACGCCGCCCTGTTCAGCAACGGGCGCTGGCTGCGGCTGAGCACTCCGCTCGGGCATGTCCTGACCCGGTTGCCGGCGGTCCTGTAGGCCTGCGGATCAGGCCGAGTTGACCATGGAGTGGGCGGCCCGCTCCAGGTAATCCCAGAGGGTCCCCTCGTGCAGGGGCGAGAGATCGAGGGAGTCGACGGCGGCACGCATGTGCCGCAGCCAGGCGTCCCGCGCGGCGGGAGTGACGATGAAGGGCATGTGCCGCATCCGCAGGCGGGGGTGCCCGCGCTGCTCGCCGTAGGTCTTCGGGCCGCCCCAGTACTGCTCAAGGAACAGGAGGAGGCGCTCCTTGGCCGGCCCGAGGTCTTCCTCGGGATACATCGGCCGCATCAGCGGGTCCTCCGCCACGCCGGCATAGAACACGTCCACGAGTTTCACGAACGTGGGATGCCCGCCCACGGCCTCATAGAAGTTGTCCGTGTACTGCGGTTGCTGGAAGGCCTGGGGCTGCTGCGTGGGCTGCTGGGCCGGGCGCAGCGGCAGGGACGCCGCGCTCGGCGGCGTCTCTGCCGGAACAGGTGTCGGTTCAGTCATTGGCAGCCATGCCGTCTTTGAGCGCGTCCGCCTTTGCCGGTTCCGCCGGTGTTTCGCCCAGGTACGTGCCCTGGGAGCGGTTGCCGATCTTGGCGATCTCGCCGTTGCGGATGTACCAGATGACGCCGCGGTCATCGATGATCCGGGTGATCCGGATGCCCACGGACTGCACCGTTCCGGCGGTGTCGCCGACTTCGATGACGTCGCCGATTCCGTACTGGTCCTCAATGGTGATGAAGAACCCGGCCAGGGCGTCGCGGATGAGTTCGCGCGCGCCGAAACCGAGGGCGATGCCGACAATGCCGACGCTGGCCAGCAGCGGGGCGATGTTGATGCCGACGGCATCCAGCACCATGATGATCGCGACGGTCCAGATGGAAACGTTGACGGCGCTGCGCAGCAGGGCGCCGATGGTGTCTGCGCGCTGGGCGCGGCGTTTTTTGTCCAGGTTGCGCATCACCGGCTGCGCCCACTTGATCTTGGAGGAATGCAGCAGCGAATAGCCCTTCTGGGCCCGCGCCACCAGCCGGTTGATCAGGAAACGCGCGACAAACCAAACGCCGGTAGCGGCCAGGACGATAAAGGCAGCCTCGATCAGGCCGGAAAAGTCAAAATCATTGACGGTCACTGAGGAGAGGTCAATTTCGGAAGCGGAAAGCACGGGTAACTGTTCATCCTTTGTGTAGCCGGACAGTGGTCTGCGGTTAAGGCTACCCGTGCCGGCTGTGGCCGGAGGGCAGCGCCGGCCCGGTCAGCGTCTGGGGTCGGTGCTCCACCGGGAAGTTGACGCTCCGCGCAATGAAGCAGAGGCTGTTCGCCTCGGCGTGCATCGGCCCGGCTGCCAGTTCGACGGCGGCAGGCCCCGCGCCGCCGTCGATAGTCACCTTGGGACGAAGGACAGCTGTGGTGAACTCACCGCTGCCGTCCCTGTTGAGCCGCAGCAGCCCCTCGGGGGAGTCCTCGTAGGCGAGTACCCTGATGCCGTTCCGGACCGCCACGTGCAGGTAGGAAAGCATGTGGCACTGGGCCAGTGCGGCCAGCAGAAGCTGCTCGGGGTTCCAGCGGTCCCGGTCGCCGTGGAAGGTGGGATCCGCCGTTCCGGGCAGGTCCGGCAGCCCGGGGGCGCGGATGATGTGGTCGCGGCCGTAGCCGCGGTAGGAAACGGTCCCGCCGCCGCGGTTTCCCGTCCATTCCAGGTCGAGCGTGTAACGGTGTTCGGAGAGATTCACGCTCTCCAAGCTACCGTCAAAGTCCTTGGATGGAAGGGAAACCGCGGGGGCAAGGGTGTTACCGGTCGGCTTCCTGCGCCTTCAGGGCACGGACCACGCCGTCGCGGCTTTCCAGGATCAGCCGTCGCAGCGAGGGCGAGTCCTCGCCCAGATCGGCGAGGAAGGCATCGGTGGTGTCCACCGTGTCCTGGCGCGTCAGCCGCGACGGATAGAGGCCGACGGCGATCTGCTGGGCAATCTCATGGGTGCGGCTGGCCCACACGTCGCGGATCGACGCAAAGTACTTCTGTGCGTACGGTTCCAGCAGACCGGTGTCGTGGACCCGCATGAAGCCGGCGATGGCCGAACGCTGCGCGGCATTGGGCATGTCGGAGCGCTCCACGATTGCTTCCCAGGCCGCGGCCTTGGCTTCGGCCGTAGGGATGGCCGCGCGGGCCATGGCCGCGGCCAGGGCACCCGTGGCGGTGGCATCGCGCTCGAGTTCGGCGTCGATGTCGGCTGTGCCCAGCCGGCCACCGGCCACCAGGCCGGTGAGCAGCTCCCAGCGCAGGTCCGCGTCGACAGCCAGCCCTTCAAGGGACTGGTCGCCGGTGAACATGCCTGCCAGCGCGTCCAGCTGCTCGTCGGATGAGGCGTGGGCGGCGAAGGCCTTGACGAACTGCAGCTGTGAATCCGAACCCGGCTCCGCTGCGGAAGCCAGCTCCCAGAGACTCTCGGCAGCGGCAACGGTCATGGGTTCGCGGTCCTGGGGGCTGACGTAGAAGGCCAGGGTGGTGGCCAGCTGGCGCAGCAGCACCTGGACAACGGTCGAGTCGGACTCGGAGGCGATGTTCTGCAGGACCAGTTCCACATAGTTGCGGGCCGGGATCTCCGCGTCCCGCGCCGCGTCCCAGGCGGAGGCCCATACGAGCGTCCGGGGGAGGGAATCGGCAATGTTGCGCAGGCTGCGGGTGGCGGTGTGCTGCGAGGCGGCGTCCAGGCGGATCTTTGCGTAGGCAAGGTCGTCGTCGTTGAGCAGCAGCAGGGCCGGCCGCGGCTGGCCGATAAGTTCGGAAACTTCGGTGCGTTCGCCGTCGACGTCGAGCTCCACGCGGTGCGTGCGCTGCAGTCGGCCGTCCCCGTCCGGGTTGTAGAAGCCGATCGCCAGGCGGTGCGGGCGAAGGGTGGGGTATTCCTCGATAGCGCTCTGGAGCACGGCGAAGGACGTGATGGTGCCGTCCTCATCGGTGTCGAACTCCGGACGCAGGGTGTTTACGCCGGCAGTTTCCAGCCACTTCGCGGACCAGTCGGACAGATCCCGGCCGCTGGCTGTTTCCAGCTCGGACAGCAGATCCGACAGCTCCGTGTTCTGCCAGGAGTGCTTGCCGAAGTACTCGCGCACGCCGGCCATGAACTTGTCCTGTCCGACCCAGGCCACCAGCTGCTTGAGGACGGACGCGCCCTTGGCGTAGGTGATGCCGTCGAAGTTGACCTGGACGTCTTCCAGGTCCCGGATTTCGGCGACGATGGGATGCGTGGTGGGCAGCTGGTCCTGGCGGTAGGCCCAGGCCTTTTCCAGCGAGGCGAAGGTGGTCCAGGCCTGCTTGAACTCGGTCGCCTCGGCGGCGGCGAGGGTAGACATGAACTCGGCGAAGGATTCGTTCAGCCACAGGTCGTTCCACCAGCGCATCGTGACCAGGTCGCCGAACCACATGTGCGCCAGTTCGTGCAGGATCGTCACGGCGCGGCGTTCCACGGTGGCTTCGGTGACCCGGGAACGGAAGACGTAGCTCTCGAGGAAGGTCACCGCACCGGCGTTTTCCATGGCCCCGGCGTTGAACTCGGGCACAAAGAGCTGGTCATACTTCTCGAACGGGTACGGCGTACCGAACTGCTCCTCGTAGAAGGCGAAGCCCTGGCGGGTGAGTTCGAAGATGTTCTCCGCGTCCATGAACTGCATCAGGGACCGGCGGGCAAAGACACCGAGGGGGATGGTGCGTCCGTCGGAACTGGTCAGCTCGCTGCGGACGGACTGGTACGGACCGGCGATCAGCGCGGTGATGTACGAGGAGATCCGCGGCGTGGGTTCGAAGGACCAGGTGGAGCGCGGACTGGCGTCGGTCAGGTCGCCGGCGGCAACGGGCTCCGGGGTGGGGGAGTTGGAAATGACGTCCCAGTGCGACGGCGCGGTGACCGTGAAACGGAATGTGGCCTTCAAATCCGGCTGTTCGAAAACGGCGAACATCCGGCGGGAGTCCGGAACCTCGAACTGCGAATAAAGGTAGACCTCGTTGTCCACGGGGTCCACGAAGCGGTGCAGGCCCTCACCGGTGTTCATGTAGCGGGCATCCGCCTCCACCACGAGTTCATTGGACTCGGCGAGGTTCGGCAGGGAGATCCGCACGCCGTCGGACACCTCCGCCGGGTCCAGGGACACGCCGTTCAGCGTGATCCGGTGAACCGTGTCGGTGACCGCGTCGATGAAGGTCGACGTCCCGGGGCGGGCGGAGAACCGGACGACGGTCGTGCTGCCGAACACCGTCTCTCCCCGGGTCAGGTCGAGGTTGACGTCGTAGGACTCGACGTCAAGAAGTTCTGCACGTTCACGGGCTTCGGAGCGCGTGAGATTCATACCTGGCAAGGTAGGGCCTTTCTCAAGGACAAGGAGTGCGGCGGATTCATGGTGGTTGCACGTTCCGTCAACACTAGTGATCTTGTGCAACAGTCTCTCATTGCCAAGCACCCTGCCAAAGCACGGAACGGCGGATTGCAATGAGCAACCCGCCGTTCCACTGTCCTGCCGTCAGCGGCTAGTTGTAGCTGACCTGTACCTTGCCGTCGGCCGTCCGGGTGATCTTTCCACCCTTGAAGCTCTGGACCGTTGCACCGCCTGCGGCCGCGGTCGGACCGGAGGTCGGGTACCCGAGGCGGCCCGTCTCCGCGCCCTGCGCACGGTAGGCGTCCCGGATGGGACCGTTTGCGAGAATATGCGTTCCCGTGCCGGCAGAGGAGAGGATGGTGCCGCCCTCGAATTCCTGCGTGGTTCCACCGTTGGAGGATTTCTCTCCGCTGGTCGGAAGGCCGAGGTAGCCCGAGTTGAAACCGGTGGAGCCCCAGGCTGAACGAATGGGACCGTTCTTCGAGATCTGCGCCCCGGTCTTCTGGGACCAGATGATCGCACCGCCCTCATAGTCCTGGTACTTGCCCTGCGCTCCCATGCTCTGTTCTTTTCCGGTGGGAAGCCCCAGATAGCCGGAGTTGAAGCCCGTGGAACCCCAGGCCGAGCGGATCGGTCCGTTTACGGACACCTGGGCTCCGGTCTTTGCGGACCAGACGATGGCGCCGTGTTCGTAGTCCTGGTAGCTGCCCTGGGTGCCCATGGCCCGTTCCTCCCCGGTCGGCAGGCCCAGCGGGCCGGCGTTGAAGCCCGTGGCTCCCCAGGCGGAGCGGATGGGACCGTTCCGGGAGATCTTGGCCCCGGTCTTCTCCGACCAGATGATCGAGCCGCCCTGGTAGTCCTGGTACTTGCCCTGGGTGCCCATGCTGGTCTCCGGCCCGGTGGGAAGGCCGAGGTAGCCGGCGTTGAAGCCCGTGGCACCCCAGGCCGAGCGGATGGGACCGTTCTTGGAGATCTGAGCTCCGGTCGCAGCGGACCAGATCATGGCACCGCCCTGGTAGTCCTGGTAGGTGCCCTGGGTGCCCATTCGGACTTCCTCGCCCACGGGGTACTTCAGATCCGACTTTTCCGCTCCGGCGGCACGCCAGACATTCCGGACAGCGCCCGTGACGATCCAGGCTCCTGACGCAGGGGAGTGGATGATGGTTCCGCGCTGGTACTCCTGGGAGGTGCCGCCGTCCGCGAGCGTCACCTGGTTTGTCGTCGGGTAGCCGATGGGGCTGTTCTCGAAGCCGGAACGGCGCCAGGCCTCACGGATGGGTCCGTTCCGGGAAACGCGGGCTCCCGTGGCCGGAGACCAGATGATGGCTCCGTTCTGGAAGTCCTGGTAGGTACCGCCGTTGGGCAGCCCGCCTGTCTCGTTGCTCGTGGGGTAGCCCAGGTAGCTGCGTTCGAACCCGGTGTAGCCCCACTCGTTGCGGATCGGGCCGTTCTTGGAGACCCGCGCCCCGGTGGCGGGCGACCAGATGATGGCGCCGCCCTGGTAATCCTGGTAAGCGCCGCCGTTGGGCAGGCCGTAGACCTCGTCACTGGTGGGAAGGCCGAGGTAGCCGACGTCGAAACCGGTGGACGCCCAGGCGGAGCGGATCGCTCCGGTGGAAACGCGTGCACCTGTGTTGGGGGACCAGATGATGGCTCCGTTTTGGAAGTCCTGGTAGGCCCCGCCGTCCTTCAACCCGCCGCGGATATCGCCGATGGCTTTGCCCAGCTCCGGGTGCGCCCTGCGGGCTTCGTCGATCGGGGCTCCGGCACGCGCGGCCACGCCGCCGGTCACCGTGACGGACGCGGCGTCGCCGCTGATCCAGTTGACGTGCACGGTAGTGCCGGAATGCGACGTGAAGGTCTGGCCGGCCTGCCAGGTGCTGTTGGCATTGGTATAGCCCACGAAATCCCGGGTGTTGGGCGCAACCACCAGGGAATTCACGGCCCAGTTGTTCGCCAGGTCGGGTTTGACGATCTTCACGCCGCGGTTGCCGCCGACAGCCGTGGACTGGTCGTATCCCACCGGAAGCCGAAGCTCGAGGTAATACGTCTCACCGGAAGAATCCCTGAATTTCACCGCACGCTGCGCCGAAGAGCCGGCCCAGGGCCTCAGGGTGTAGGTGATCGAGGAGCCGGGAGTGCCGGCGTTGTAGATCTCGTCGCCGCGGCCGAAACCGCCGGCGTCCCAGAAATAGGAATTAATGGCCGGCGAAGCATACTGCGCGTAACCCATGAGGTCGGAGGTGTCCCCGTATTCACGGGAGGTGCAGGAACCGTCGGCCCAGGCGCCGTTGGAGCCGACGCCGATATCGGACCGGCCGTTGTTGCATTTGAGGCTGTTGGCGTGCAGCAGGCCCAGGACGTGGCCGAATTCGTGGGTCACCACGTTGTTGGTGAAGCCGGAAGGCTGCGGCATCAACACCGAGCCGCTGGTGGGACCGGAAGTCCAGCCGCCGCCGAGGATGCCGCCGTAGCCCCCGCTCTTGAGATCGTTGGCGGGCACAAAAACCAGCAGGGCATTGTTGGCGCTGTCCCGCCATCCGAGGTCACGCTTGATGGTGTTCATCATGTCGGCGTAGTCCTGCCGGGAATTGGCGGAGCTGTGGATGGCGCGGGTGTTGGCATGGAGTACGCCCAGCCGGCCGTTGGACATGGCCCGCCAGTACTGGTTGGCCGCGGTCATCGAGTTAAGCGCTCCGGCTTCATTCACCGCGCCCCGGTTATCGGTAAGCGTGGCGTACACGAGCGTGATATTGATCGTCCCGCTGCGGGCAGCTGCACCCATCGTGCTTGCCCCGCCGTCCGCGCTGCTGAAGGCAGCGGCACCGTGGTCATGCGCTGCGGAGATGTCCGTCTCCACGGCGGAACGCACGGTGCCGTCCGGGTCCGTGACCATCGGAGTGTTGGGACCGGGGACCGGGAAACCGCCGCCGACCACGGGGTCGTACCCGAGCTCATCCCCGGATTCGGCCGTGTCCGTGTGGCTTTCTTCGCCGTCGGCGGGATGTTCCTCGGCCGGGGCGTCGGTCGCCGGGACGGACTGCGTCGGTTCAGCCTCCGGGACGGCTTCCACGACGGCGCTGCCGGCGTCGGGCGCAGGAGACGGAGGCAGGGTGGCCGCGCCGGGATCGGCAGGGACCTGCGTGGCAGCCGGTTCGCCGGGGACGGCGTAATCCTGGGCCGGAAGTCCGCCTGCCGTCAGCGAAGCAGCGAGGAGGGCCAGAACGGCGAGTTTTACACTTTTCAAATGACTAATCCTTGTAGGGCGATTCCTGGTGGGCGCAACGGTGCAGTATCCGCGACGCCAGCGTCGGACGCGGGTAGACCGCTCCAATCCGGAGGGATCGGAGTATAGTCCTACCTGCTCTATCGGCACGCGTGAACGCCATGTAAGAGCGGTTTCCGGTCGAGGCGGCGGAATTTGGAGGCGCGGCTGCAGCGGAAGCTAGGCTGGAAGCGTCTTTTCCCCATCCTCAAGAAACGGACTTACCCCAAATGCGCGTCCACATTGCAACCGACCATGCAGGCATGGAACTGAGCTCCCACCTCATTGCCCATCTGACGGGCAAGGGGTACGACGTCGTCGACCACGGCCCCCGCGAATACGATGCCGAGGACGACTACCCCGCGTTCTGCATCGACGCTGCCGAGGCCGTGGTCCGGGACCGGGAAGCGGGCACGGACGCCCTGGGAATCGTGCTGGGCGGTTCAGGCAACGGCGAACAGATTGCGGCCAACAAGGTCCGCGGAGTCCGGGCCGCGCTGGCCTGGAACCTGGAGACCGCAAAGCTCGCACGCCAGCACAATGATGCCAATATCGTCGCGGTCGGCGGCCGCCAGCACAGCGTCGAGGAGGCCACCGGAATCATCGAAGCCTTCCTCGCCGAGCCCTTCAGTGACGCCGAACGCCATGTCCGCCGGATCGGACAGATTGCACGGTACGAAACCACCGGCTCCACGCTCTAATGCCCGAAGGGCATTCGATCCACCGCCTGGCCCGGCAGTTCTCCTCGGTGTTCGGTGGTGAAAGGCTTGCCGTAAGCAGCCCGCAGGGCCGGTTTGCTGCCGGTGCCGGCCGGCTGGACGGACATGTGCTCGAGGCGGCGGAAGCCCACGGCAAGCAGCTGTTCCTGCGCTTCGACCATGATCTCTACCTGCGCATCCACCTGGGCCTCTACGGGG
Organism: Arthrobacter sp. zg-Y1110; assembly: GCF_025244865.1. Classification (NCBI taxonomy): domain Bacteria; kingdom Bacillati; phylum Actinomycetota; class Actinomycetes; order Micrococcales; family Micrococcaceae; genus Arthrobacter; species Arthrobacter sp. zg-Y1110. The sequence continues at coordinate 2,195,078 of NZ_CP104272.1, read as the reverse complement.
CCTTCGATTTCGGCGGGGACGAAACGTTCATCGGATCCTCCAGCATCGGGGCGCCCCGGCGGCTGGGGGAGCAGGAGGTGACAGGCGACGACGGCGCGGGCTACTCCGGGCCGCCCGAACCCAAGGGCGCGGTGCGGGTCCGGCTGGTTTCCAGGCACGGCTGGGCGGACCTGCGCGGTCCCACTGCCTGCGAGGTGGTGACCGAAGCCGAACGCCAGAAGGTGCTGGCCAGGCTGGGGCCGGACCCGCTGGCGGGCGGGGACGGCGGCGGCGGTGATGACGGCGGCGCCGGTGCCGGGCGCGCTGCGGAATTCATCAGCCGGCTGCGCAGCAAGGGTTCACCTGTCGGCCTCCTGCTGATGAACCAGGAGGTGCTGGCGGGGGTTGGCAACGTCTACCGTGCGGAAGTGCTCTTCCGGACCCGGATGTCTCCCTGGCGGCTGGGCCGCAGCGTAGGCGAGGCCGAGGCAGGGGAGCTGTGGGACGACGTCGTACGCCTGATGAACGACGGAGTGCGGCAGGGCAGGATCATCACCACAAACGCGCAGGACCGGGACGACGCCGGCGAACCGGTCCCCGTGGCCGAGGCCCACTATGTCTATAAGCGGACCGGACTGCCGTGCCGGCGCTGTGGAACACCGGTGGCGGGAACCGAGATGGGCGCCCGCAAGCTGTACTGGTGCCCGTCCTGCCAGGCCGACTGAACACGGGCCCAGGCACTGCCATTGCCGGCGCCCTGCACGGACCGAAAAGCAAGAAGGGCCTTCCGCGCGGCGGAAGGCCCTTCTAAGGTGGAGGGGATGACGGGAATCGAACCCGCGTAATCAGTTTGGAAGACTGAGGCTCTACCATTGAGCTACATCCCCGGCGCCGTAAGGCAGGTTTTACCTTAGCACGCGAAAACCGGCCGTGAGTAATCGGCCCGTATCCGGCTCCCAACCGGGCGCGGAATCGATCCTGGCGCAGGGAAAATTCGTCATACCAGCTTCGGGGCAGGTAGGCTGTCAGGTGCACTGACGGGGTGTAGCTCAGCTTGGAAGAGCGCCTGCTTTGGGAGCAGGAAGTCGCAGGTTCAAATCCTGTCACCCCGACTCTGTATAACCATGGTGCAGACCAATCCCAGAACCCTCAGGAGAACTTACGCTGTGAAGAGCGCCGTAGAAAACCTCACACCCACGCGGGTAAAGCTCAACGTCGAAGTTCCGTTCGAGGAACTGAAGCCGAGCATCGAAGAGGCCTACAAGACCATCGCCACTCAGGTGCAGGTCCCGGGCTTCCGCAAGGGCAAGGTTCCCAACCGCCTCATCGATCAGCGCGTTGGCCGCGGCTACGTCCTCGAGACGGCGATCAACGACGGACTCAACGGCTTCTACGCCGAAGCCGTCCAGGAAACCGGAATCAGCCCCCTGAGCCGGCCCGAAGTTGAGATCACCGAAGTGCCGGACCCGACCACCGACGAAGGCCAGCTGGTCTTCACCGTCGAGCTGGACATCCGCCCCGAAATCGAGCTCCCGGACTACGCCGGCCTCGAGGTCACCGTCGAGCCCGCCGAGGCTTCCGACGCCGACGTCGACAAGGCCCTGGACGAGCTGCGCAGCCGCTTCGGCACGCTGAAGTCCGTGGACCGCCCCGCCGCCGCCGATGACTTCCTGACCATGGACCTGATCGCCAAGGTAGACGGTGAAGAGGTGGATTCCGCCGCTGACCTGTCCTACCAGGTAGGCGCCGGCACCATGCTCGAAGGTATGGACGAGGCCGTCACCGGCCTGAGCAGCGGCGAATCCGCCACCTTCAACACCAAGCTGGCCGGCGGTGAGCACGCCGGTTCCGACGCCGTGGTCACCGTTACCGTCAAGGCAGTCAAGGAGCGCGAGCTCCCCGAGGCCAACGACGACTTCGCCCAGCTGGCAAGCGAGTTCGACACCATCGCCGAGCTCCGCGAAGACCTCACCAAGCGTGCCGCCGAGTCCAAGCTGATGGAGCAGGGCGTCGAGGCCCGCGACAAGGTCCTGGAGAAGCTGCTCGAGCTCGTTGAGGTTCCGGTACCGGAATCCGTCATCGAAGAGCAGATCGAACAGCACTTCAACTCCGAGAGCGCCCAGACCTCCGGTCCGGACCACGACACCGAAGAGCACCGCGCCGAGGTTCGTTCCAACACCGAGCAGGCGTTCAAGAACGAAATCATCCTTGACGCGGTAGCCGAGAAGGAAGAAGTAGGGGTCAACCAGAACGAGCTGATCGACTACATCGTTTCCTCCGCTTCGCAGTACGGCATGGATCCGAACCAGTTCGCCCAGCTGATCGACCAGAGCGGCCAGGTTCCGATGATGGTCGGCGAAGTCCGCCGCCGCAAGGCACTGGCCAAGGTCCTCGAGCTGGCCAAGGTCACCGACACCACCGGTGCCGAGATCGACCTCACCGAATTCGTCCGGCCCGCCGGCGAAGAGGTCGAGGCAGCAGAAGCAGAAGAGCAGCAGAACGAAGACAAGGCCTAGCCTGTCCCGGTTTTCTAAACCGTCCGTTGTGCCGTCGGTCCGAAAGGGCCGGCGGCACAGTGGTTTAAGCGTTCCTTTCACGGGCCGGCCCGCGCCACAGACCGATGTGACGCGCATCGTGCGCCGTCAGCGAACAGTCGGCCAAACCGAAGCAGATCGTCGCCGCAACAGGCTAGTGTCCTAGAAGAGACAAACGGCAGGAGCCGCTGGCACGGCCAGCACCCGTTCCTGCCAGAGCGAGAGGTCACTCAGTATGGCAACTGCACCGAACACACCCACCATGGCTACGGTGGACCCGGCCGGCCGGGACGACTACATCTACAACCGCCTGCTCAAAGAGCGGATCATCTGGTTGGGCTCGGAAGTCCGGGACGAGAATGCCAACGCGATCTGCTCCCAGCTTCTGCTGCTTTCCGCGGAAGATCCCGAGAAGGACATCTACCTTTACATTAACTCTCCCGGCGGCTCCGTGACCGCGGGCATGGCGATCTACGACACCATGCAGTTCATCCCGAACGACGTGGTCACCGTCGCCACCGGCCTGGCCGCCTCCATGGGCCAGTTCCTGCTCTCCTCCGGCACCAAGGGCAAGCGCTACGCAACGCCGCACGCCCGCATCCTGATGCACCAGCCCTCCGGCGGAATCGGCGGCACGGCTTCGGACATCAAGATCCAGGCCGAGCTGATCCTGAACATGAAGCGCGTGATGGCTGAGCTGACCGCCGAGCAGACCGGCCAGACCGTCGAAACCATCCTCAAGGACAATGACCGCGACAAGTGGTTCACCGCGCAGGAAGCCCTGGAATACGGCTTCTTCGACAAGATCTCCGCGCACGCAGGCGGAGTGACCGGCGGCGGCGGAACCAACCAGGACCAGGCAGAGGGCAAGGACGAGGACTAGGGTCCCCGGCCAGCCACCCCTCCATTTGCAGACTTCAGGAGTAATTCATGAACCATAATTTCGGCACCGCCGGCTCCGCCGTCGCCCCGCAGATGCCCACCAGCCGCTACGTCCTGCCGCAGTTCGAAGAGCGCACGCCCTACGGCTTCAAGCGCCAGGATCCGTACACCAAGCTGTTCGAAGACCGCATCATCTTCCTGGGCGTCCAGGTTGATGACGCGTCCGCTGACGACGTCATGGCCCAGCTGCTGGTGCTTGAGTCCACGGATCCGGACCGCGACATCACCCTGTACATCAACTCCCCGGGCGGCTCGTTCACGGCCATGACGGCCATCTACGACACCATGCAGTACATCCGTCCGGAGATCCAGACGGTCTGCCTCGGCCAGGCTGCCAGCGCGGCCGCCGTGCTGCTGGCCGCCGGTACCCCGGGCAAGCGCCTGGCACTGCCGAACGCCCGCGTGCTCATCCACCAGCCGTCACTGTCCGGCGGCCAGGGCGGCCAGGCCTCCGACCTGGAAATCCAGGCCGCCGAGGTCATGCGGATGCGTACCTGGCTGGAGGACACCTTGGCGCTGCACTCCAACCGCACCTCCGAGCAGGTCAACACGGACATCGAGCGCGACAAGATCCTGACCGCCGATTCGGCCCTGGAATACGGGCTGATCGACCAGGTGCTTGATTCCCGCAAGCTCAAGACGCCGGCCATCAACAAGATGTAACCTGCTTCGCCGAAATAATGGCATGTCCAGCCGGCCCGTGGCGCGTAATATCGCACCACGGGCCGTTTGGTTGCTGAATAGCTCCTCCAAGTGTCCTAGAGTGGATCATGGTTGGCTCAGCCCATGCTGCGGAACCGTTTTTGATGGACCATCTAAGGGGACTGAACTATGGCTCGCATTGGTGAGAGCACGGATCTGCTCAAGTGCTCTTTCTGCGGAAAGAGCCAGAAGCAGGTACGCAAACTCATTGCCGGCCCCGGCGTGTACATCTGCGACGAGTGCATCGACCTCTGCAACGAGATCATCGAGGAAGAGCTTTCCGAGGTTGCAGATCTGGGCACCTTCGAGCTGCCCAAGCCGCGGGAAATCTTCGACTCGCTGCAGGAATACGTCATCGGCCAGGAACCCGCCAAGCGGTCGCTCGCCGTTGCGGTCTACAACCACTACAAGCGCATCCAGGCAGGGCACGCCCCGCGCGGCGCCGGCAACCTCGCCGATGCGGTAGCTGCCGACGACGTCGAAATCGGCAAGTCCAATATCCTCCTGATCGGTCCCACCGGCTGCGGCAAGACGTATCTGGCGCAGACCCTGGCCCGCCGGCTCAACGTCCCCTTCGCCGTCGCTGATGCCACCGCGCTCACCGAAGCCGGGTATGTCGGTGAAGACGTGGAAAACATCCTGCTCAAGCTCATCCAGGCGGCGGACTACGACGTCAAGAAGGCCGAGCAGGGCATCATCTACATCGACGAGATCGACAAGATTTCCCGCAAGAGCGAGAACCCCTCGATCACCCGGGACGTATCGGGTGAAGGCGTACAGCAGGCCCTGCTGAAGATCCTCGAAGGAACGGTTGCCTCCGTGCCGCCGCAGGGCGGGCGCAAGCATCCGCACCAGGAATTCATCCAGATCGACACCACCAATGTCCTCTTCATCGTTGCCGGCGCCTTCGCCGGCCTGGAAGAAATCATCGGTTCGCGGTCCGGCCGCAAGGGCATCGGGTTCGGTGCGCCGCTGATCGAAACCACCAAGGGCACGGACTCGTACGCCGAGGTAATGCCCGAGGACCTGCTCAAATTCGGCCTGATTCCCGAATTCATCGGACGGTTGCCCGTCATCACCACCGTGTCCAACCTGGACCGCACAGCTTTGATCCGCATCCTCACCGAGCCGAAGAACGCCCTGGTGAAGCAGTACCAGAAGATGTTCCAGCTCGACGGCGTCGAACTCACCTTTGAGCAGGGCGCGCTGGATGCAATCGCGGAGCAGGCGCTGGACCGCGGCACCGGAGCCCGCGGCCTGCGTGCCATCCTCGAAGAAGTGCTGCTGCCGGTCATGTTCGACCTGCCCAGCCAGGAGGACGTCGCCACGGTCGTCATCACCGCGGATACCGTGGAGAAGAAAGCCGAACCGACCCTCATCTCCCACGCTGTCGCCACCAAGCGCCGGAACAAATCCGCGTAGGACGGGGTTGGGAGGAGTAGTACGTTCCGCGCCGTATGCGCCATCGACCGCTTCGAAGGAGTTTCCATGACCGTTAATGGTTCTGCGTCGCCTGCCAGTTCCGCATCGACTGCCGATTTCTGGTTTGACCCGATGTGCCCGTTCGCCTGGGTCACCTCCCGTTGGATGGACGAGGTGGAAAAGGTCCGCGACGTCCGCACCAACTGGCACGTCATGAGCCTGTCCGTGCTGAACGAGGGCCGCGACCACCTCCCGGAGGACTACCGGAAGCGGATGGACGCGGCCTGGGGGCCGGTGCGCGTCATCATCGCAGCGCAGGAACTGCACGGCAGCGAGTACATCAAGAAGCTGTACGACGCCATGGGAACAAGAATCCACATCGGCGGAAACTCCGACTTCCCGACGGTGATCCGTGAGGCCCTGGCCGAGGTCGGCCTGCCCGCCGAGCTCGCGCAGTACGCCGAAACGGAAGAGTATGACTCCCAGCTGCGCGCCTCACACAAGGAAGGCATCGCAAAGGTGGGCGACGACGTCGGCACCCCCATCGTGGCCTTCAACGGGACGGCCTTCTTCGGCCCGGTCCTGACCCGCATTCCGCGCGGCGAAGAGGCCGGCGCGATGTTCGACGGCGCCGTAATGCTGGCCTCCAACCCGGCGTTCTTCGAACTCAAGCGCAGCCGCACCGAGAGCCCGCAGTTCGACTGATTACTTTGCTTCCATAAACCAGAACGCCCGGCCGGGTAACCCGGCCGGGCGTTCTGCTGTCCTGCGGCGGTTACTCCGCCGGCGGTGCCAGCTCGACGTCGGAAACGCTCAGCTCGCCCTCACCGACGGCCAGGTTGAGTTCGCGGACGTTGCCGGCGGCCTTCAGATCCGCCTGCCCGGCGCGGAGCCGGGCAACTGCACCCTCAGGCGCGGTGACCGTGGCCTTGAGGACCTCGGTCCGCTGCTTCACCTTGGCCTCGGACTTCGCCTTGCGGATACCGCCCAGGGCGGCGGCAACCGTACCGAGGATGCCGGCGTCGGCATCCACCACGGCGGCCGCAAGGCCGTCCACGTTCGGCCACGGCGCGCGGTGCACAGACCCGGCGCGCCACCAGCCCCAGACCTCTTCGGTCGCGAACGGCAGGAACGGCGCGAACAGGCGCAGCAGCGCATCCAGGGTGGTGGCCAGCGTAGCGAGCACGGAGGCCTGCTCCGCGTCTCCGGCAGCCCCGTAGGCGCGGTCCTTGATCAGCTCCACATAGTCATCAGTGAAGGACCAGAAGAAGGACTCGGTCAGCTGCAGTGCCTTGGCGTAGTCGTAGCGTTCGAAAGCACTCGTGGCGGCGTTGACGACGTCGGTCAGCTGGGCCAGCAGCGCCAGGTCCAGTGCGTTGGTGATCACCGAGGTGTCCGCCAGGGCCACGTTCTTCTCCGTAGCGCCCAGGTTCAGGACGAACTTTGACGCATTGAGCAGCTTGATGGCCAGCCGGCGGCCGATCTTCATCTGCGCAATTTCGTACGCAGTATCCGCACCGAGCTTCGCCGAAGCGGCCCAGTAGCGCACGGCGTCGGAACCGAACTCGTTCAGCACGTCGGTGGGCACCACCACGTTGCCCTTGGACTTGGACATCTTCTTCCGGTCCGGATCCAGGATCCAGCCCGAAATCGCGGCGTGCTTCCACGGCGCGGCGGCGTTCAACGCATCGGCACGGACCACTGACGAGAACAGCCAGGTCCGGATGATGTCGTGGCCCTGCGGCCGAAGGTCGAACGGGAAGACCTTCGCGAAGAGGTCCTCGTCCACGCTCCAGCCGCCCACAATCTGCGGGGTCAGCGAGGAGGTGGCCCAGGTGTCGAGCACATCCGCGTCGCCGATGAAGCCGTTCGGCTGGTTGCGGGCAGACTCTTCGTAGCCCGGAGCCGGTTCGGCGGCCGGGTCCACGGGGAGGGATGCGGAATCGGGCAGTACCGGGTGGTCGTAATCCGGGTTGCCGGCGGCATCCAGGGGGTACCAGACCGGAACGGGCACGCCGAAGAAGCGCTGACGGGAGACCAGCCAGTCACCGTTGAGGCCCTCGATCCAGTTCTCGTAGCGGGAGCGCATAAACGCCGGGTGGAAGTCGATTTCCTTGCCCCGGGCAATCAGGCGTTCGCGGCGTTCCTCGTCGCGGCCGCCGTTGCGGATGTACCACTGGCGGCTGGTGACCACTTCGAGGGGCTTGTCGCCCTTTTCGAAGAAGTTGACCGGGTGGGTGATCTTCTTCGGTTCGCCGTCGAGGTCGCCGCTTTCGCGCAGCATTTCCACCACGGTCTCTTTGGCGCTGAAGACGGTCTTCGTGGCGATGGCCGCGTAGTTTTCCTTGGCCGTCTCGGTGGCAATCCACTCCGGAGTATCAGCGAGGATACGCCCGTCGCGGCCGATCACGGCACGGGTGGGCAGGTTCAGCTCGCGCCACCAGGTCACGTCGGTCAGGTCGCCGAAGGTGCAGATCATGGCGATGCCGGAGCCCTTGTCGGGCTTGGCCAGCGGATGCGCCTTCACTTCCACCTCGACGTCGAACAGCGGCGACTTCACCGTGGTGCCGAAGAGTCGCTGGTACCGCTCGTCGTCGGGATGCGCAACGAGGGCAACGCAGGCCGGCAGCAGTTCCGGGCGGGTGGTCTCAATGTAGATCTTCTCGCCGTCGGGGGCGTGGAAGCTCACCCGGTGGTAGGCGCCGGGCTGCTCGCGGTCCTCAAGCTCTGCCTGGGCCACGGCGGTGCGGAAGGTGACGTCCCAGAGGGTGGGGGCTTCGGCCATGTAGGCGTCGCCGGCCCGCAGGTTGTCCAGGAAGGCGCGCTGGCTGACGGCACGTGAGTGGTCGTCGATGGTGCGGTAAGTGCGGTTCCAGTCCACGGACAGGCCGAGGGTGGAGAAGAGGTCCTCGAAGACCTTCTCGTCCTCCACTGCCAGTTCCTCGCACAGCTCGATGAAATTGCGGCGGGAGACGACGTCGAAATCACGCTGGTTCTTCGCGGCCTTGGCCGGCGGGCGGTAGTCGGCGTCGTACGGCTTGGTGGGATCGCACCGCACACCGTAATAGTTCTGCACGCGGCGCTCGGTGGGCAGGCCGTTGTCGTCCCAACCCATCGGGTAGAAGACGTTCTTGCCGGTCATCCGCTTGTAGCGGGCCATCACGTCGGTCTGCGTGTAGGAGAACATGTGCCCCACGTGCAGCGAGCCGGAGGCCGTGGGCGGGGGAGTGTCGATGGAGTAGACCTCGTCGCGGACCGTGTCCGGATCGAACGCGTACGTTCCCTCCTCGCGCCAGCGGGCACTCAGCTTGGACTCAAGCCCCTCAAGGGCGGGCTTGTCGGGGACGGAAACGGTCTGGGGTTCGTTGTCGGGCGTGTCTGTGCCCGGGATATGTTCAGCCATGGTTTCCATTCTTCCATGCAGGCCTATGGTCTGAGGCACTGCCGGGTTTACCGGACTGTCCCGGGTGTTCCCGCCTGCTTCCCGTCCTGCGGTGACTTGCCGAAGTAATGGGCCAGGAAGAAGGTCATGGCCACTGCTCCGGTGAGCAGCGAGACGCGTTCACGTGGACCGGCCGGGGTCCGGCCCAGAAGGGCGACGCCGCCCGCTGCGTTCAGGGCGCTCCATACGGCGTTGGCCAGGGGGCCCGAGAGTCCGACGCCGGGCGGATTGGCAAACGGCGTGGGGAATTTTCGACCCTGGACGGCGCTGACCCCGTGCGGGACTGCGTTGGCGAGGAGTACTCCGGCGAGGAATCTGGTGACAAGAGGCATGGATAGGTCCTGTTCGGGCCGCGGAGGGACGGGGCAGCCAGCGGGGGTGGCGTACCGAGAGCCTACAGCTTGGCCCTGCGCTCGTGCGGGGTGGCTGGGGCCCCTGCGAGCACAGCGTCCCATCGGGTGGTGCTGTTGGTGCGGGTGGGGCCTCAGCAGGTATCAGCAGCCCCCGGTCGTGGGGCCCTGTGCGGGTTGGGTCCGTCAGCGAGCACAGCGTCCCACTGGGTGGTGCTGTTGGTGCGGGTGGGGCCTCAGCAGGTATCAGGAGCCCCAGATCGTGGGATGCCGTTCGGGATCGGCTCCCTGGCAGCACGGCGTCCCACTGGGTGGTGCTGTTGGTGCTGGTGGGGCTTCAGGAGATACCAGGAGCCCCAGGTCGTGGGACCCTGTGCGGGTTGGGTCCGTCAGCGAGCACAGCGTCCCACTGGGTGGTGCTGTTGGTGCGGGTGGGGCTTCAGCAGGTACCGGCAGCCCCAGGTCGTGGGACCCTGTGCGGGCAGCAGCGGCTTTTATCCCTCCACAGGGGCCCGAACCGCACCGGGCGGCCTGATGCACTCCACCCCGCAGCCCGGAAGAGCAACAATCGGCCGGAGACACTCCACTATGTGGGGGATGCAGCAACTGGAGGCATTCCTGCTCACACGTTACGGAGTAGCAAGCTACGGGACGTTGACCGCCAACGGGTTCCCGCGGCGGACGATCGATCAGGCCCTGCGCACCGGGATCGTCCGGCGCGTAGCCCGCGGAACGTTTGCGCTGCCCCAGGCAGACGCCCGGTTGGTCCATGCCGCACGCAACCAGTCCTCGCTGACATGCATCTCGGCGGCAGGCATTCTTGGCTGGTGGTTGCTGACCCCATCCGAAACGGTACATGTCCGGTGCGACGCGGCCCGAACAATACCCGGCACGGTCCTCCACCGGGGAGAGCGGTCGGCACACCGGCTGATAGCGCCGCCCCGGCAGATCCTCCGGGATGCCTTCCGCTGCCTTCCCCGGCTGGACGCACTGGTGATGGCGGAATCCGCAGTCGTAACGGGTGCCGTGGGACTGCAGAACCTGCAGAAGGAATTCTCCGGGCAGCAGGACTGGCAGGTCCGGGCCCTGTTGGGGACCGTTCGGCGCACCACGGCATCACCACTGGAGGTCTGCGCGCGGTTCCACTTGCTGAACGCCGGACTGCGGGTTGAGACAGAGGTGGCCTTGCCCGGTCTCGGACGGGTGGATCTGCTTGTTGACGGGTGGCTGATCATCGAGATCGACGGGTTCGCGTTCCACAGCAGCCGGGAGCACTACCGCGCGGACCGACGACGCTGGAACGCGTCGGCAGCGGGCGGGTGGATCACGCTGCGGATCACCGCGGAACTTGTCCTGCACCGGCCGGAAGAGTTTGTGGATCTGGTGAAAAAGACGCGGGACATGTGGAGCCTCCGTGTGCGACGGCTGCAGCAGCAGTAAGGGAAAGCGGCCGGAGGAATTAGTGGACCTGGTGAAAAAGACGCGGGACATGTGGAGCCTCAGTGTGCGACGACTGCAGCCGCAGAAAGAGAGCAGCGGCCGCAACATCGACCGTCGTAACAAAGCCCGGCTGCCCCGTGCCGAAAAACCGGGACGGAACCAAACGCTGGCTAAAGTGGTCCCATGACTGAGATCACACCGAAGCGGGCCGTTGTTACCGGAGCAAGTTCAGGGATCGGGGCAGCGGCGGTACGTGCGCTGCGCGCCTCGGGCTGGGACGTCGTCGCCGTCGCCCGCCGCCGGGAGAAGCTGGAGGCGCTCGCAGAGGAAACCGGTGCTGAAGCCATCGCAGCGGACGTCACCGATGATGCTTCGGTGGCACGGCTCGCGGAGCAGGTGCTGGCCGGCGGGGGAGTGGATGCCCTGATAAACAACGCCGGCGGTGCCTTCGGGCTGGACCCGGTCGCCAGCGGAAGCATCAGCGACTGGCAGCGCATGTACGACGTCAATGTCCTGGGTGCGCTGCGGACAACGCAGGCATTCCTGCCCGCGCTGCGGGCGAACGGCCGGGGATCGGTCCTGCTGCTGACATCGACGGCGGCCTTCACCGCCTACGAGGGCGGGGCCGGCTACAGTGCGGCGAAGTCCGGGGAAGAGATGCTGGCCCGGACACTGCGCCTGGAGGAAGCCGAACACAACGTCCGTGTCATCGAGATTGCGCCCGGCATGGTGAAAACGGAGGAATTTTCCCTGAACCGGGTGGGGGACAAGGAGGCCGCGGACAAGGTGTACGCCGGCGTCGAAAAGCCGCTGACGGCGGAAGATGTTGCCGAGGTCATCGCGTTCGCTTTGAATGTGCCGCACCACGTTAACCTGGACCAGGTGGTCCTGCGCCCGCTGGCGCAGGCTGCCCAGCACAAGGTCATACGCACCGCATTGCAGGCCGGCAGGTAGTCCCGGACGCCCCGCCGGGGACGGTGCTTCGACAACCGGCGCGGGCGTGGCCTAAACTTGACCGGAACAGCACTGACCCGGCCATCACCGGTGAGCTTCCGGAAGAACAGCTACCTCGTTAACTACCTCGTTAATAGGGGCAGCCCAGTAGAACCGGACGGGTAAGCCCGTCACAGCAGTCAATGAGCGGCAGCCGCGCGAACCCAGCACCAGCGGGAACGCACGGCGGCAAGCGAGGTGGTACCGCGGTTACCGCCGGCCTTTCGGGGCCGGTAGAGGCCGCCCTCGCATCCTGTTCCACAGCCAGATTCACTTGCCGCTATCAGGATGACGAATATGCCCTCTGTATACCCCAAAGCCAGCACCGGCGACGCAGCTTCTGCTGCCGTTCCCTCCTCCCCCCGGTTTCCGGAACTCGAAGAACGCGTTCTGAAGTACTGGGACCAGGACGGCACCTTCCAGGCATCCATTGACGCCCGGCCGGCCGGAAACGACGGCGAGAACGAGTTCGTCTTCTACGACGGCCCGCCCTTCGCCAACGGCCTGCCGCACTACGGCCACCTGCTCACCGGCTACGTGAAGGACCTGGTGGCCCGCTACCAGACCCAGCGCGGCCGCCGCGTGGAACGCCGCTTCGGGTGGGACACCCACGGCCTGCCCGCCGAACTCGAGGCCATGAAGCAGCTCGGGATGAGCGACAAGGTCCAGATCGAGAAGATGGGCATCGACAAGTTCAACGATGCCTGCCGCGCCTCGGTCATGAAGTACGCCGGCGACTGGCAGGACTACGTCACCCGCCAGGCACGCTGGGTGGACTTCGAGAACGATTACAAGACGCTCAACGTCGAGTACATGGAATCGGTCATCTGGGCGTTCAAGACCCTGCATGAAAAGGGCCTGACCTACAGCGGTTTCCGCGTGCTTCCGTACTGCTGGAAGGACGAGACGCCGCTGTCCAACCATGAGCTGCGCATGGATGACGACGTCTACAAGATGCGCCAGGACCAGACGGTCACGGTCACCTTCCCCATCACCGCCGGCGAGAACGCGCTTTCCGCCGAGCTCGAAGGCGTGCAGGCCATCGCCTGGACCACCACCCCCTGGACCCTGCCCACCAACATGGCCCTCGCCGTCGGACCCGAGGTCCGCTACGCCGTCGTGCCCGCAGGACCGAAGGGCACTCAGGCAGGCGAGGGACGCTTCCTCCTGGCTGAGGACCTCGTGGGCTCCTACGCGAAGGACCTGGGGTACGACGACGCCGAGGCCGCCCGCGCGGCAGTCACCGCCGTCCACCTCGGCAAGGACCTCGCCGGGCTGCGCTACGCACCGCTGTGGAACTACTACACCGACACGGAAAAGTGGGGCACTGCCAACGCCTGGCAGATCGTCACCGCGGATTACGTCACCACCACCGACGGCACCGGCGTCGTCCACCAGGCACCGGCCTACGGCGAAGACGACCAGAAGGTCTGCGAGGAATTCGGCATCCCCGTGATCCTCTCCGTGGACGAGGGCGGCAAGTTCCTGCCCATGTTCGCCGTCGGGGAACTCGCCGACATCGCCGGACTGCAGGTCTTCGACGCCAACAAGCCGATCACCCGCGTCCTGAAGGCGGACGGCCGGCTGCTGCGCCAGGCCAGCTACGAGCACAGCTACCCGCACTGCTGGCGCTGCCGGAACCCGCTGATCTACAAGGCGGTCTCCTCCTGGTTCGTGGAGGTCACCAAGATCAAGGACCGCATGGTCGAGCTGAACCAGCAGATCAACTGGATCCCCGAGAACGTCAAGGACGGCCAGTTCGGCAAGTGGCTGGAAAACGCCCGTGACTGGTCCATCAGCCGCAACCGCTACTGGGGCAGCCCCATCCCGGTCTGGGTTTCGGACGATCCCAACTACCCCCGCACCGACGTGTACGGTTCCCTGGCTGAAATGGAAGCCGACTTCGGCCGGCTGCCGCTGAACAAAGAAGGCCAGCCGGACCTGCACCGCCCGTTCATCGACGAGCTGACCCGCCCCAACCCGGACGACCCCACCGGGCAGTCCACCATGCGCCGCGTCGAAGACGTGCTGGATGTGTGGTTCGACTCCGGGTCCATGCCGTACGCCCAGGTGCACTACCCGCACGAGAACGCCGACTGGTTCGAGAACCACAACCCCGGTGACTTCATTGTCGAGTACATCGGCCAGACCCGCGGCTGGTTCTACACGCTGCATGTCCTGGCCACGGCACTGTTTGACCGGCCGGCCTTCCGCAACGTCATCAGCCACGGCATTGTCCTGGGCTCCGACGGGCAGAAAATGTCCAAGTCGCTGCAGAACTATCCGAATGTCTCGGAGGTGCTGGACCGCGACGGTTCCGACGCGATGCGCTGGTTCCTGATGGCCTCCCCGATCCTGCGCGGCGGAAACCTGATCGTCACCGAGCAGGGAATCCGCGACGGCGTCCGCCAGGCCATCCTGCCGCTGTGGAATGTGTGGCACTTCTTCAGCCTCTACACCAACGCCGCCAACAACGGCAACGGCTACGAGGCCAAGGCCTGCTACGACTCCACCGAGCCCCTGGACCGCTACCTGCTCGCCGCCACCGGCGACCTGGTGCGGGACATGGCGACGGCGCTGGACACCTATGACGTGTCCGTGGCCTGCGAGATCCTCCGCGCCTACATGGACACGCTGACCAACTGGTACATCCGCCGCAGCCGTACGCGCTTCTTCGAAGAAGACACGCAGGCCTTCGACGTGCTCTACACCTGCCTGGAGACCGTGTGCCGGGTGGCAGCTCCGCTGCTGCCGCTGATCGGCGAGGAAATCTGGCGCGGCCTGACCGGCGGGCGCTCCGTGCACCTGACCGACTGGCCGGACGCGGACCTCTTCCCGAGCGACCCCGTACTGGTGGAACGCATGGAAGCGACCCGCCGGATTGCCTCCGTCGGTTCCTCGCTCCGCAAGGGTGCCAACCTGCGCGTGCGCCTGCCGCTGTCCGAAATGACCGTCGTCGCTCCGGAGGCGCAGTCCCTGACCGGACAGTTCGCAGCAATCATCGCGGATGAGCTGAACCTTAAGAACGTCCGCTTGGTGGAGGCCGCCGACGCCGACCCGGCCGAATTCGGCATCAGCCAGAAGCTCGTGGTCAATGCGCGCGCAGCCGGACCGCGTCTGGGCAAGAACGTCCAGACGGCCATCAAGGCCGCCAAGTCCGGCGACTGGTCCGTGGACGACGCCGGAACGGTCACCGCCGGCGGCCTCGCCCTGGAGCCGCAGGAATACACCCTGGAAACCGTCGTCGAATCGGATGAAGGGGAATCCGCCAAGGCGGTTGCCGTGCTGCCCGGCGGCGGCTTCCTGGTGCTTAACACCGAGGTCACCCCGGAACTGGCCGCCGAAGGCACCGCCCGCGACGCCATCCGCGCGGTCCAGCAGGCCCGCCGCGACGCGAACCTGCATATCAGCGACCGCATCCGCACCCGCATCAGCACGGGGGAGGAAGAGGCAGCCGCCCTCCAGGCCAACGTGGCCCTGGTGAAGGCAGAAACGCTCACCGATGACCTGGTCATCACCGGGGACCTGGTCACCGACGGCGCCGACACCGACGCCGAGAAATACACCGTCACAGTGGAGAAAATCTAATGAGTTCAGCAGACCGCCCGTCCGGTTCCATTGACGGGTTCTCCGTGGAGAGCGTCTACGCCGAGCTGCTCAGCCGCGCGCCGGAGAACAAGATGGAGCCGCGCATGGCTCCGCTGTTCCGGGCAATGGAGGTACTGGGGGAGCCGAACAAGGCGTTCCCGATCATCCACATCACCGGTACCAACGGCAAGACGTCCACGGCCCGCATGATCGAAGCCGGGCTGCGGGCCTACGGGCTGCGTACCGGCCGGTACACCAGCCCGCACCTGACCAGCGTCACCGAGAGGATCAGCATTGACGGCGAGCCCGTCAGCGATGAAACGTTTGTCCGGATCTGGGACGAGATCCATCCCTACCTGGACATTGTCGACGCCGAGCTGGAGGCTGCGGGCGAGCCCCGGCTGACGTACTTCGAAGCCGTGACCATCCTGGCGTTCGCGGTGTTCGCGGACGAACCGGTGGACGTGGCGGTCATCGAGGTCGGCCTCGGCGGCATCACCGATGCCACCAACGTCGGTGACGGCACCGTTTCCGTGGTCACACCCATTTCCCTGGACCATACCGAGCTGCTGGGCGACGACGTCGCCGACATTGCCCGGGAAAAGGCCGGCATCATCAAGGAGGACGGGTTCCTCATCAGCGCCGCCCAGCCCATGGACGCGGCGCAGGTGCTGCTGGAAAAGGCCCACGAGGCAGGCGTCCCGTTCCGGTTCGAAGGCGTCGAGTTCGGCGTCGAATCCCGGGTGATGGCAGTGGGCGGGCAGATGGTCACCATCAACGGCCTCGCCGGCCGCTATGAGGACCTGCAGGTTCCCCTGCACGGCGCCCACCAGGCCGAAAACGCCGCAGTAGCCGTGGCGGCGCTGGAAGCCTTCATCGGCGGCGGGACCAAGGAGCTCGACGTCGAACTGCTGCGTACCGGGTTCCTGACCGTCACCTCGCCCGGCCGTCTTGAGGTGGTGCGGACCGCACCCACCATCGTTGTCGACGCCGCGCACAACCCGGCGGGCGCGAAGGCGACCGCCGAGGCGCTGCGCGAGGCGTTCAACTTCACCACGCTCGTCCTGGTGGTCGGCATCCTCGCGGAGAAGGACGCCGTCGGCATCCTGAGCGAACTCCGCGAACAGCTCGGCGACCTGGTCAGCGGTGTTGTCCTGACCCAGTCCGCCTCTCCGCGGGCCATTCCTGCCGAGGAACTGGTCCAGGACGCCGTGGATGCCGGGTTCGCCGACGAAGACATCCAGGTCGAGGCCGGCCTGGACAATGCCCTCGAATGGGCCGTAGCCAAGGCCGAGGAGAACAACGATCTCTCCGGCGGCGTGCTTGTGGTCGGTTCCATCACCGTGGTCGCCGAAGCGCGCACCCTCCTCGGAAAGTAGGCTTCGCAGCTATGGCTAAACTGACCAAAGCGCAGCGCGAATGGCGTCCGGGAATGCCCAAGAAGCGCCGCTCCGTCAAGGTAATGTTCGCTTCGACGGTGCTGACACTGGAAGCATTCGTGGTCCTGTTCGGGACGCTGGCCGTCTTCGGGCTGCACCGGGACAGCATCTCCCCGCCGCTGCTGCTCAGCGGCGGACTGCTGCTGGCGGCGGCGCTGATCGGAACGTGCGCGCTGCTCTCCAAACCTGCGGGTCCGCTGATCGGGTGGATCCTGCAGCTGGTGATCATTGCCAGCGGTTTCCTGGAACCCATGATGTTCCTCGTCGGCGTACTCTTCGCCCTGACCTGGTGGTACGGCCTCAAAGCCGGAATGCGCCTGGACCGGGAAAACCGCGAACGGGACCGGATGCAGGCCGAATGGGAGAAAGCCCATCCCGAAGAAGGCAATGCGGCAGCCGGCCCCGAAACCGCCGCCGGCACCGACTAGGCTTAGATCCGATATCCGATCGTTCCAAGGAGATACACCGTGAGCACCGAGCGCACACTTGTCCTGATCAAGCCCGACGGCGTCGAGCGCCGGCTCACCGGAGCCATCCTGGCCAGGATCGAAGCCAAGGGTTACACCGTGGCCGAGCTGAAGAAGACCGAAGCCACCCGCGGCATCCTCGAAGAGCACTACGCCGAGCACCAGGGCAAGCCGTTCTACGAGCCGCTGGTCGAGTTCATGCTCAGCGGCCCGATTGTTGCGGTGGTCCTTGAAGGACAGCGTGTGATTGAAGGCTTCCGGTCCCTGGCCGGCACCACCGATCCCACCACGGCGGCACCGGGCACCATCCGCGGCGACTTCGGCCGCGACTGGGGTTCCGCCGTCCAGCAGAACCTGGTCCACGGCTCCGATTCGCCTGAATCGGCCGCCCGCGAAATCGGCATCTGGTTCAACTGACAGCGCAGTCCATCCGGACACGGGAAGGGCCGGCACCATCACTGGTGCCGGCCCTTCGTGTGCAACGGGAGGTTACGGAATCAGGTTTTCGGCCCGAAGCCGCGCAAAGAGCGCCTTGAAGGCATCCTCCGTGCGACGGTAGCCCGTGAAACCGGCGACCCGGCTCTTGCTCATATCCGTGAGTACCTCGACCTTCCGACCGAGGTCGGCATCGGTGTGCCACCAGGAGGCCAGGCGTCCCAGATCAGGCTCGGCCAGGCCGTGAGCGTCGGCAATCTTGGCCCAGGCTTCGGACATGCCGGCCATTTGCTCCTCCATCGGGCGCGGCTCCGACTCAAAACCGACCGGCTCGACGCCGAACTCGGCGGCCAGCCGAGGCCACAGGGACCGCCAGCGGAAAACGTCGCCGTTGACCACGTTGAAGGCTTCATTGGCGGTGTGCTCATCCGTCGCAGCCCAGAGCATGTGCTCGGCAAGCAGGCCGGCGTCGGTCATGTCGGTGACTGAATTCCACTGGGTTTCGGAGCCGGGGAAAATAAACGGCATCCCCAGCTCGCGGCACAGTGTCGCCTGCACGGCAAGGGTCTGGCCCATGTTCATGGCGTTTCCGACGGCGAAGCCGATCACGGTGTGGGCACGGTGGACCGACCAGGCGAAGTTCTGCCGCTCGGCCGCTGCCATCAGTTCGTCTTCCTGCGCATAGTAGAAGTTCTCCACCGGCAGGCGCGGTTCGTCTTCGGAGAACGGAGTGTCCGGCATGGGACCCTCGCCGTACGCCTCGAACGGCCCCATGTAATGCTTGAGCCCCGTCATCAGGGCCACATGCTCCAGGGGAGCGTCCGCCAGAGCGGTGAGCAGGTTCCGGACCATGGCCGAATTGACGGCAATGTTCTCCGCCTCCGTCTCCTGCCGGGACCAGGACGTAAAGAAGACATGCGTGGGGCGGGCGCCTTCCAGCGCCTTTGCCAGGCTGTCGGGGGAACCGAGGTCCGCTGCAACCGGAACGACGCCGGGACGCGCCGGGTCGGGGTTTCCGGCCTTCCGCGACAGGGCCAGGACGGTCCAGCCCTCGTCCGAGAGCAGGTCCACCAGGGCCGCTCCGGCAATTCCGGTGGCGCCGGCAACGAGTGCGGTGCGCGGAGTTTCCGGGCGGGCGGGCGTGGTTCTGAGCATGGTTCTCCTCATGGATCGAAATGCGGCGTGCGGGGCAATCTTCCGCACGCCTTCCTCTGGGCCAACGGGGAACCGGCGGGGGAAATTCCTCACGGGTTCCGGAGAAAGTCGCCTAGGCTGTGGCCATGGCACTTATATACGACGCCGAGCTGCGTCCCGGCAAAATGGAATTGATCTCCGGCTGGTTGCCGGGCACCTGGTGGTTTCCCTCCACGGAACCGGTGACCGCTCAGAAGGTGGCTTCCTTCCGGTTCGATGACCCCGAGGGCGAGGTGGGAATCGAAACCCATATCGTGGCAGCCGGTTCGCTGCTGGTGCAGGTGCCCCTGACCTACCGCGGCGCGCCGCTGGCCGGCGCGGAGGAATTCCTGATCAACGAAATGGAACATTCGGTGCTCGGACGGCGCTGGGTCTACGACGCCCTCGGCGATCCGGTCTACGCCCGGGCCCTGGAAGCGGCCCTCCTTGCCCGGCAGCCGCAGGCAGCCCAGTACCTGGATAACGACGGCGGACGCGAGCTGTTGTCGGAAACCATGCAGGTCCGCAGCACGGGGATGCCCGACGGCGCCGGGCTGGTTGATGCGCCCGCTTCCGATCCGGAGGGCTGGGCAACCTCCGTCCTGACCGAGGGCGGCTGGGAGTTCTCCGTAGTGCGCTTGCTGGACCTGGACGGACGCACGGCGCCGGACCCCTCACTGACGGCCACCTGGGAGGGCCAGGAAATACCGGTGGTGCTCGCCTGGGGGCTTCCGCTGGAACGGTAGTTCCCGCCCGGGCCGCTGAAACTCCGGGGAAGGGCTAGCTGCCCAGGAAAGAGTTCAGGAACCGGAAGAAGATGGATGCCGCCGTCGCGACCCAGAGCAGAACGACGATCGGCCACGCCCAGTCGGTCAGGAAGCGGACCAGGCCGGCCGGCGCCGGAATGGTGCCGGCCGTCAGGTTGCGGATGGTCGTGAAGACGAACAGCGGAATCATGGCAGCCCACACCACGATGCAGTAGATGCACAGTACGTAAATATCGAACAGTGCCTGGCTCCACAGCCAGACCACGAACACCATGCCGAGGGTGACGCCGATCTGCAGTCCGATCCAGTACCAGCGGGCGAACCGGGCACCCGCCAGCAGACCCATGGCAGTGGTGATAACGACGGCGAAGGCCACGATGCCGATCAGCGGGTTGGGGAAGCCGAAGATGGCCGCCTGCCAGGTCTGGAACACCGTTCCGCAGGAGACCCACGGGCTGATGTCGCAGCTGGTGATGTAGTCGGCGTCCGCGTACACGTGGAGGCGTTCAATCACCAGGATGCCGGACGCGACCCAACCGACTACCGAGGTGACCAGGAGCGTCCAGGCAAAGGACCGGCGTTCCGGACGGACGGCAGCGGCTGCCTGGTCCCGGGGATCGGCTTCGTCCGGGGTGGCGCCGGATGATGGACGGGCTGCGCTGGAGGGCACGGAAGCTCCTTACGGAGTAGCTGTCGGAAGTAACTATCTGCGTCGAGTCTATGCGCAGGGACGGGCCAAAAAGGCGGCCGTATGCGATAATGAAGCTTGGCTGACAACGGAACCACATTCCGTCGCCGGTCCAGCGACAGGCTTCCGGTTCTGCCGGTGACGCTTCCCGTGTAGTTGACCCATCAATCCGGATGGGAACCAGGGAATCCGCCGGCCAGACCTACCCAGAACAGCCGTAACGAAAATTATCCGTTCCGCAGGGGTAGCAGGAAAAGCGCCGCTGGTCTTCGAGTGATACCGCGCCCCACAGCTGGCACGACCTCGAACGACATCCAGACGACTTCCGGCTGGCGGGCAGGCTGCGATGCCACCGCACAGCCGACACATTGCCTTGGGGCATTGGAATGTGGCCAGTGCCGCAGGGCCGGAGCATAGGCCTACATGACTAATCAGAATAATGGAACCAATGAACTGCCTGTGGAAACCGCAGCGGCAGGGGATCTTCCCGTGCAGCCGGCCGAGCAGCCGGCACCCGTAAAAAAGGCCACCCGCAGCCGCCGCAAGTCTGTCCCCGCTGCGTCCCCCGCAGGACAGCCCGCGGCGGACGCCCCGCAGGCCGAAACAGTCGCGGCGGAAACCCAGCCGGAAACCCCCGCGCCCGCCGCTGAGAAGCCCAAGCGCACACGGACCCCCCGTAAGAAGGCAGCACCGGCCGCCGAAGCAGCCGCGCCGCGCGAGGAGACCCCCGAGACTGCTGCCGCCGCCGCGGATTCGGTTTCCGCCGACGGAGCTGCCGAAACCGCTTCCGCTGAAGCAGCTCCCGCCAAGACAGTGCGCCGGCGCCGCACCCCGGCCAAGAAGCCTGCCGTTGATGCCGCTGCCGCGGAGAACGCTGCTGCCGACGAAGTGACGCTGGCTGCCGGTCCCGAGTCCACCAACACTGCCGAACCCGCTGCCGAAACGGCCGCCCCGGCACCGAAAACCCGGACGCGCCGCCGCGCCAGCACGCCGACCGGCCCGGCACGATCGGCTGAGTCGGCCGCGTCCGCTGCTGCGGAACCCGCCGAAACCCCCGCCGAGCCGGTGCTGCCCGCCGCGGCTGAAGCACCCGCCAAGGAAGAGCCCCCCGCCAAGAACCAGGAGCCGGCCAAGGCTGAAGCCGCAGGGCCCACCTCGGCACTGGATCCGTTCTCGGTACCGGAATCGCCCACGTCGGTGCTGTTCCACGCCCCGGACCTCACCGCCGTACGTTCCGTGCCGGTGGCCAAGCCCGCCGAAGCCGAAGAAACGGACGAGCCGGAGGGCAGCGAAGATTCCGGCCGTTCCCGCCGCCGGTCCCGCCGCGGCCGCAGCCGCCAGGGCTCGGAATCAGGAAACGGGCAGGAAGCCGGTGCGGAAGAAGCATCGACCGGCCCCGAGGACTCCGAGTCCGACGGCGTAACCTCCCGCCGTCGTCGTCGGCGCCGCCGCGGGGACGCCGATCTGGAACTGACCGGGGGAGCGGACGATGATCCGCCCAACACCGTCACCCGGGTGCGTGCACCGCGCGCCCACGCCGAGGCTCCGGTCTCGGACCGCGTCACCAGCGTCAAGGGGTCAACCCGGCTGGAAGCCAAGAAGCAGCGCCGCCGCGAGTCCCGCGAGTCGGGCCGGCGCCGCCACGTAATCACCGAGGCTGAGTTCCTGGCCCGCCGCGAGTCCGTGGACCGCCAGATGATTGTCCGCCAGCGTGACGAGCGGATCCAGATCGGCGTGCTGGAAGACGGCGTCCTCGCCGAGCACTTTGTCTCCAACACCCAGCAGGACTCCCTGATCGGCAACGTCTACGTCGGCAAGGTCCAGAACGTGCTGCCCAGCATGGAGGCCGCCTTCGTGGACATTGGCCGCGGACGCAATGCCGTGCTGTACGCCGGCGAGGTCAACTGGGATGCCGCCGGCCTGGACGGCCAGCCGCGCCGTATTGAACTGGCGCTGAAGTCCGGCGACTCGGTCCTGGTGCAGGTCACCAAGGATCCGGTGGGCCACAAGGGCGCACGCCTGACCAGCCAGATTTCCCTGCCCGGCCGCTACCTCGTGTACGTCCCCGGCGGTTCGATGACCGGCATCTCACGCAAGCTGCCCGACGTCGAACGCAACCGGCTCAAGAAGATCCTCAAGGACCACCTGCCGGAAAACGCCGGCGTCATTGTGCGCACCGCCGCCGAAGGTGCCAGCGAGGAAGAGTTGATGAATGACATCAACCGCCTCCGCGCCCAGTGGGAGAACATCGAAGCCAAGTCCACGTCCACCAAGACGCTGCCGCCGGAACTCCTGTACGGCGAACCGGACCTGACCATCAAGGTGGTCCGCGACGTCTTCAACGAGGACTTCTCCAAGCTCGTGGTCTCCGGTGAAGAGGCCTGGGACACCATCGAGGCCTATGTCACGTACGTGGCCCCGGACCTGGTGGGACGCCTCGAGAAGTGGACCAAGGACGAGGACATCTTCTCGGCGCACCGCATCGACGAGCAGATCGCCAAGGCGCTGGACCGCAAGGTGTTCCTGCCTTCGGGCGGCTCCCTGGTGATTGACCGCACCGAAGCCATGACCGTGGTGGACGTCAACACGGGCAAGTTCACCGGCAGCGGCGGCAACCTGGAAGAGACCGTCACCAAGAACAACCTCGAAGCGGCCGAAGAAGTGGTCCGCCAGCTGCGGCTGCGCGACATCGGCGGCATCATCGTCATCGACTTCATCGACATGGTCCTTGAAGCCAACCGTGACCTGGTGCTGCGCCGTCTCGTGGAGTGCCTGGGCCGGGACCGTACCAAGCACCAGGTCGCCGAGGTTACCTCGCTGGGCCTGGTCCAGATGACCCGCAAGCGCATGGGCACCGGCCTGCTGGAAGTCTTCGGCGAGACGTGCGAGCACTGCGACGGCCGCGGCGTCGTCACGCAGGACGTACCCGTGGAGCACCGCCGCAGCACCAGCCACACGCCGGCCGCCAACGGCCACGCGGTTGCCGACGATAATCACCAGCAGCACCTCAAGCAGGAAAAGCAGTCCCGCGGGGACCGGAAGCGGAACCGCAGCCGCGGACAGAACGGCAATGTCCAGGTACCGGAAGAGCAGCCGCAGGCTGACGAGCCGGTGCAGGAAGATGCCGAGCGGCAGGCGAAGGCCGAAGCCGCCCGCGCAGCCTTGGCCAGCATTGCCGCTGCGACCGCCGCCGCACATGAGGTGGTTGACGCAGCCGCCAACGGCGACGCGGGATCCTCGACGCCGGCCGCGAAGGAGGCAGCCGATGACGAGTCCGACACCGAGCCGGGGGCCGTGCTGAACATCCAGGGGGAAACCGTAGTGGTTCCCCGCCGCCAGCGGCGCCGCCAGGTGAAGGAAGAACCCGTCCTGACCCTCGAAAGCCTGACCGAAGCCTTCAACGAGGTTGCCTCGGCCGTGTCCCAGCCCGTGCAGCCGGCCGCCGATGCGGAGCCTGCTGCGCAGGTGCAGGAGCCGAAGTCCACCCGGCAGGCCGCAGTGCAGGCATCCGCGCCGGAGGCACCGGCCCGTCCGGCACGCCGCCGCAGGGCGGCCAGCAGCCCGCAGGGTGCCGCCGAGGTCCTGGCACCGGCAGCAGGGGAATCCGCTTCCTCCACGCCGGCGCGGCATACGGTCACGGCTGCCGGCAAGCCGCCGGTTGCCCGGGAGGAAAAGACCGGTGCTGCGGCTCCGGTGATCCTTGGCGTAGGCGTACCGGCCTCCGAGCTGTAGCGTCCTCGTACCACTGCCTGCGGGCGGCCTGTCCCTTAGGGGCCGGGCCGCCCGCAGGCTTTTAAGCCCGTGCCATGGACCCGCCGGGGTGCCGATGCCCGGAACACCGGCATCATGGGATAAAGTAGAGATCGAGCAGTGGCACCGGTTCGGTGGCGCCCTTGGTCCGACTGCACCTGTACAGCTCTATGAGTACAGTGTGCAGGCACCGCATTTGCGGGTTATAGGACCATTAGCGTAGCCTTGAACTTCGGTGCGAACGCCTTCCAACCGTTTATCGGCTTAGGCGGAACTGCATGGCGCAAGGCAGGCCCAATCTGGTCCCAGCTAAATGCGCATCCAAGTATTAAACGTCGAGAGAAGTGAGTTCCCAAGTGGTGTACGCGATTGTCCGCGCTGGCGGCCGCCAAGAAAAGGTTTCCGTCGGAGACCTCGTAACCCTGGACCGCGTCCCCGGTGGAGCCGGTAGCACCTTTGAGCTGCCTGCCCTGCTTTTGGTTGATGGCGACAAGGTCACCTCTGCTGCACAGGACCTGGCCAAGGTTACCGTGACTGCAGAAATCGTCGAGAACTTCCGGGGTCCGAAGATTGTCATCCAGAAGTTCAAGAACAAGACCGGCTACAAGAAGCGTCAGGGCTACCGCTCCTCGCTGACCAAGGTCAAGGTTACGTCCATCAACTCCTGATTCTCCTGCCGGCCCCAGGGCCGGGAACGCGGGTGTGATCCCGCCTGAGGGTTTCAATATCAGTTAGCAAAGGCAGGCAAAGAAATGGCACATAAGAAAGGTGCGAGTTCCACTCGCAACGGTCGCGACTCCAACGCCCAGTACCTCGGCGTAAAGCGTTTCGGCGGCCAGGTTGTCAAGGCAGGCGAAATCATCGTTCGCCAGCGTGGCACCCACTTCCACCCGGGTGAGGGCGTTGGCCGCGGAGGCGACGACACCCTGTTCGCCCTGGAAGCAGGCGCAGTTGAATTCGGCAGCCGTCGTGGCCGCCGCGTCGTGAACATCGTGGCTGCTGCAGCCGCCGAGTAATCACCGGCATTTAGCTTTTCCGACGGGGCGGGCCTTGATGGCCCGCCCCGTCGTTTTTTAAGCCAAGTAGAATTGGCATGATCAAGAAGTTCCTTTGAAGGAGAACCATGGCCAGCTTTGTAGACCGCGTAGTGCTGCACGTTTCGGGCGGTACAGGCGGCCATGGTTGCGTGTCCGTCAAGCGTGAAAAGTTCAAGCCCCTGGGTGGGCCCGACGGCGGCAACGGCGGCGACGGCGGCGACGTCATCCTGCGCGTTGACTCGAATACCACCACCCTGCTGGACTACCACCACGCCCCGCACCGGCACGCCACCAACGGCGGCAACGGCATGGGCGACTGGCGCGCGGGCAAGACCGGCGAGACGCTGATCCTCCCCGTGCCGGACGGCACCGTCGTCAAGAACAAGGCCGGCGAGGTCCTGGCGGACCTGGTAGGCGAGGGCAGCGAGTACATCGCTGCCGCCGGCGGCCAGGGCGGCCTCGGCAACTCCTCGCTTTCCTCACAGAAGCGCAAGGCTCCCGGATTCGCGCTGCTGGGCGTGCCCGGCGAAGAGTCCGACATTGTCCTGGAGCTCAAGTCCATTGCCGATATTGCACTGGTCGGCTTCCCGTCGGCCGGCAAGTCCTCGCTGATTGCGGCCATCTCCGCTGCCCGGCCGAAGATCGCCGACTACCCCTTCACCACGCTGATCCCGAACCTGGGCGTTGTCCAGTCCGGCGACGTGCGCTTCACCGTCGCCGATGTTCCCGGCCTCATCGAGGGCGCTTCCGAGGGCAAGGGCCTGGGCCACAACTTCCTGCGCCACGTGGAACGCTGCGCCGCCCTGGTGCACGTGCTGGACTGTGCCGCACTGGAAACGGACCGCGACCCCATTGGGGACCTGGAAGTCATTGAGCGTGAGCTCGAGAAGTACGAAGTGGACATGAGCTACGCGGGCACCGACGGTGACGTCGTGCCGCTGAACCGCCGTCCCCGCCTTGTCGCACTGAACAAGGTGGACGTCCCTGACGGCCGCGACATGGCCGAATTCGTCCGGCCGGAGCTGGAGAAGCGCGGCTACCGCGTGTTCGAGGTTTCCGCGTCCAGCCATGAAGGCCTGCGTGAACTCGGGTTCGCCATGGCTGCCATCGTCAAGGAAGCCCGGGACGCCGTGGAGAAGGCTCCGCCGCGTATCCAGCCGCCGGTCCTGAAGCCGCGCGGCGTCAACTACAAGGGTGGCTTCCTGATCCGCCGCGAGGAGCGCAACCTCGAGCCGCTCTTCCGCGTCCTGGGTGAGAAGCCGGTTCGCTGGGTGCAGCAGACCGACTTCACCAATGACGAAGCCGTGGGCTACCTGGCGGACCGCCTGGCCAAGCTGGGTGTGGAGGAGAAACTGTTCAAGGAAGGCGCCAAGCCCGGTGACGCCGTGGTCATCGGCGAGGGCGACGGCGTCGTCTTCGACTGGGAGCCCACGATGATCGGCGGAGCGGAACTGCTTGCCGCTTCCCCGCGTGGCAGCGATATCCGCGTCGAAGACTTCTCCCGCCCGACCCGCGAGGAAAAGCGCGGCGACCACCAGAAGCGCAAGGAAGCCCGCGCCGCGGCCCGCGACGAGCTCGAAGCAGAGCGCAAGGCAGGCATCTGGACCGAGT
Source organism: Arthrobacter sp. zg-Y1110 (assembly GCF_025244865.1). Classification (NCBI taxonomy): domain Bacteria; kingdom Bacillati; phylum Actinomycetota; class Actinomycetes; order Micrococcales; family Micrococcaceae; genus Arthrobacter; species Arthrobacter sp. zg-Y1110. The sequence continues at coordinate 2,168,319 of NZ_CP104272.1, read as the reverse complement.
CCGTGAACTACAAGCACTCCACCCGCCCTGCGGACGTCGAGGGTAACGAAGAGGCGTAACACCTTCATCTTCCCGGTAGGGACGGGGTGCAGCGCATAGGCTGGGCAGGTTATGAGTGAACACATCGAATTCGCCACACCTGCCCGCCGTGCGTTAACGTCCCGTTCCGGGCTGGCCCGGGCCCGCCGGGTGGTCGTCAAAGTGGGGTCCTCGTCCCTGACCTCCGTGGCGGGCGGGATCTCCGACTCTGCCCTGCGGTCCCTGGCCGATGTGCTTTCCGCCCGGCATGCGCAGGGCACCGAGATCATCCTGGTCTCATCCGGCGCTATCAGCGCCGGGTTGGCGCCGCTGGGACTCACCAAGCGTCCGGCACAGCTTTCCTCCCAGCAGGCTGCAGCCAGCGTGGGGCAGGGCCTGCTGATGGCGCGTTACACGCAGGCGTTCAGTGCGCACGGTGTCACGGTCAGCCAGGTGCTGCTCACCATTGAGGACCTGATGCGCCGCGCCCATCATGCCAACGCGCACCGGGCCATGGAACGGCTGCTGAACTTCGGCGTCCTGCCGATTGTGAATGAGAACGACGCCGTCGCCAGCCACGAGATCCGGTTCGGCGACAACGACCGGCTGGCCGCGCTTGTGGCGCACCTTGTGAAGGCCGACGCGCTCATCCTGCTCTCCGACGTCGACGCCCTCTACGACGGTCCGCCGTCCGAGGGCGCCCGCCGCATCCCCGAAGTCACCGGTCCCAAGGACCTGGCGGACGTGCGGATCGGCAGGGTGGGCAAGGCCGGCGTCGGTACGGGCGGCATGGCAACCAAGGTCGAAGCAGCCACCATTGCCGCGGAATCGGGCATCCCGGCACTGGTCACGTCCACGGCCAACGCGGCCGCCGCGCTGGCCGGCGAAGACGTGGGCACCTGGTTCACCACCCGCGGCCGGCGCCGGTCCATCCGCTTGCTGTGGCTCGCCCACCTCGCCCGCATTCAAGGCACACTGGTGCTCGACGACGGCGCCGCGAAGGCAGTGGGGGACCGGCACCGTTCGCTGCTGCCGGCAGGCATCACTGCTGTGAAGGGGCAATTCGAGCCCGGTGACGCCGTTGCCCTGGCCGATACCGCGGGCCGCGTGATTGCCCATGGCCTGACGAACTACGGTTCGGACGAGCTGCCCTCCATGCTTGGCCGCTCCACCCGGGAACTGTCCCGCGAGCTGGGGCGCGGATATGAACGCGCGGTGGTCCATGTAAACGACCTCGTTCTCCTGCACCCCAACGAAGCACCGGCACCCGGGCCGGAAGCCGGCACCGGACCTACACTGGGAGCATGACTTCCGTGAACACAACTGAGGCTGAGCTGGAACATGCCGGTACGGACAACGGCGTGGAAGCCCAGGTCCATGCCCTTGCCGACCGTTCCCGCACCGCCGCCCGGCGCCTGGCGCGGGCCAACCGCGCCTGGAAGGACCGCGCCCTGCGGCAGATCGCGCAGAACGTCAACGCCAAACACGCCGCCATCCTCGCGGCCAACGCCCGCGATGTGGCGGCCGGCCGGGACAACGGGACCTCTGCGGCCATGCTGGACCGGCTGTCGCTGACGCCGGCACGCATCACCGCGCTGGCCGCAGCGCTGGAGAACCTGGCCGGGCTGCCGGATCCGGTGGGTTCCGTCGCCCGCGGCCAGACGCTGCCCAACGGCCTGCGGCTGCGCCAGGTGCATGTTCCGATGGGCGTGGTGGCCGCGATCTACGAGGCCCGCCCCAACGTCACCCTCGATATTGCCGGACTGGCGCTGAAAAGCGGCAACGCCGTTCTCCTGCGCGGCGGCAGCGCCGCCGAGAACACCAACGCCGTCCTCGTGGAAATCATCCGTGACTCCCTCGAGGAAGCGGGCCTGCCCGCCGACGCCGTGCAGAGCGTTGACCAGTACGGCCGTGAAGGCGCCAACGTCCTGATGAAGGCCCGGGGCCGGGTGGACGTGCTGATTCCGCGCGGCGGCCGCTCCCTGATCCAGTCCGTCGTCACCAACGCCACTGTGCCCGTCATTGAGACGGGGGAGGGCAACGTCCACATCTACCTGGACCGGACGGCGCCGGTGGAGATGGCTGTGGACATCCTGCTCAACGCCAAGACGCAGCGCCCCAGCGTCTGCAATACAGTCGAGACCCTGCTCATCCACGAGGGTGCGCCGGCTGCCCGCGACGTCCTGGCGGCGCTGGCCGCCGCCGGCGTCCGCCTGCACGCCGACCCCCGCGCCATGGAACTGCTGCCCGCCGGAGTCAGCGCGGAAAAAGCCGACGACGGCGACTGGGGGCGTGAGTACATGGACCTGGACCTGGCCGTGGCGGTAGTGGACACGCTCGATGACGCGCTGGATCACATCCGGCGCTGGACCACCGGACACACTGAAGCGATTATCACCAATGACCTTGCCAATGCGGAGCGGTTCATTGCGGAGATCGATTCCGCGGCGGTGATTGTCAATGCCTCCACCAGGTTCACGGACGGGGGCGAACTCGGGCTGGGAGCCGAGGTGGGCATTTCCACGCAGAAAATGCATGCCCGCGGTCCCATGGGGCTCAGGGAACTGACCACTACGAAATGGATCATCCAGGGCGACGGGCAGATCCGCGACTAGTTCCGTCCAGCGGCCCGGCGACGGGTCCGGCTGCGATGTGCACTCCGTTACGCGTACCATTGACTAAGAACCCGTTCCGCCGGCTGCCCGGCGGAACCTATCGATCTCTAGGGGAGATACATGCTGATCCAGCTTACGGGCGCCGTGTTTACTGCTGCCGAAGAACACCACGTTGAACTGCCGGCGTCTCCGTACGTCTACGGCGGAGTGATCTTTGCGGCACTGCTGCTGCTGATGCTGATCACGGTGTCCTTCTCCAACGTGGGCAACCGCCACACGGCCGAGCCGGAGCACGTTGACCCCCAGCGCCAGTTCCCCGACAAGCATGACCACGGCCAGGCCATCAGGGACTGACCCCGTACGTGGAGTCAGCGGAGGCGTTCTTCCCCATGGGTGAACCGCAGCGGACACAAAGCAACGGAAAGCGCAGATTCCGCCTCGGAGTCATGGGTGGAACGTTCGACCCCATTCACAACGGCCACCTGGTTGCGGCGAGTGAGGTTGCGTCCACGTTCGATCTGGACGAAGTGGTTTTTGTTCCCACCGGTGACCCGTGGCATAAACCGGCCGCCCAGCAGGTGAGTCCGGCAGAGCACCGGTATCTGATGACTGTCATCGCTACGGCATCGAACCCGCGGTTTACGGTGAGCCGGGTCGACATCGACCGGCCCGGCCCTACGTACACCATCGACACACTGCGCGATTTGAAGGCGGCGAGGCCCGAGGCTGACCTGTTCTTCATTACCGGCGCCGATGCCATGGCGCAGATCCTGTCCTGGAAAGACATCCAGGAGCTGTGGTCACTGGCGCGTTTCGTGGGGGTCACGCGGCCGGGACACGTTCTGGAGAACGTGGGCCGGGATGACGTCTTCCTGTTGGATGTGCCGGCCATGGCGATTTCGTCGACCGACTGCCGGCGCCGCGTGGCCGAAGGCAACCCCGTGTGGTACCTCGTGCCGGACGGGGTAGTGCAGTACATCGCGAAGCACCGTTTGTACGCCGCCGACAGGCAGGCTCCGAACTCCGCGGAAACCGAAACAGAACCAGTAGCGTAAATACAGATACCGGATGGGTAGGAAATGACTAACGGTCCAGAGTCCGCGCCGCGGCGCAGCCGCCGGGCGGCCGACGTACCCGTGGATTCCCCGGCCGGGCCGCGGGAACGTGAGTCCCAGCAGCGCGCCCGGGACCGGGAAGCGCTGCGTGCGTACAAGGCCCTGGCAGAGACGCCGGAGCGCCCTGACCCTGAGACCGCGACGCCCACCCGACGGCAGCTGAGGCTGCAGCAGCAACAGCGCGCTGCGGCGGCGGGTACCGGGACCGGGTCGGCTGAGTTGCCCGCGGATGTCCCGGCCTCGCCGGACGCAACCGGACCGGTCGCTTCCGAACCGTCTCCAACGGCACCTGCCGGGACGTCGCTGCGTCGGGAACGACGCCGGCAATCGTCAGTGGCGGGCACGGACACCGAACCGGAGTCCCCGACGTCGGAACCGAGGGCTTTGGAAACGCAGGCCTCGGAACCGAAGGCTTCGGAAACGCACGCTCCGGAAAGGCAGCACGAGCAGGAATCCGGCTCCCGGGCATCCCGAAAGCAGAGCCGCCGCGCCGCACCGGCGTCGGCAACTCCGGCCGTTGCGGAAGGTACGGCTGCCGGCACCGACCCCAACGCCGACGTCGAGGGTATGAGCGTGGAACAGGCCCTGGCTGCCCGTCAGGCACTGGAGGGACAGGCCCGCAACCACGTTGCGGCCATGGAGGCCCTGCAGGTTGATGATCCGCAGGCCGTGGACCTGGAACTGCTGGCCCAGCAGAAGGCGCTGGCCGAACGTGCCAAGGTACTGAACCGCCGCACCCGTGCCATCGAGAAACTGTCGCAGGAAAACGAGCAGCGCAAACCGTCGCCGAGCGACCCGAGTACTGCCCACAACCTGGCGATGGTGACGCCGCTCGAGTTCGTGAAGGTCCCCGGGATGGAACATCCCGTGATGAAGGCGCCGCAGACCTCGCACATTCCGATTGTTACCTCGTCGACGCCGGTGGTGGATCCGGAGGCTGCTGCCGCGCGGACCCTGCCGGCGGTTCCTGCCCAGCGTCCGGCGTCCGTGCCGCGCCGGGTACCGGTAGGCGCCACCGACGTGCGCCATTCACGGATCCTCGCCCGCGCGGACGCGCTGGTCAATAAACCGGTTGAATCCGAGGAAGCTGCCGCCCCCATCGGTGCCCGCAGTGCCTTCGGACTTGACCCCCTAGATGTCATGACGGCCGGACTCGGCCGTACCCGGAGGCTGCGTTTTGCGGCCGCCGGTGTTGCAGGTCTGGGCACACTTGCCCTGATCGTCGGAGTACTAATGATCGTCGGCGGCCTTGGCGGCTGACCGATTACCCCAAGGAGACACACTTTGAGCGCCACCGAATCTTCCATCGACATTGCACGGGCGGCGGCCAAAGCGGCCTCGGCCAAGATTGCGGACGATATCGTCGCAATCGACGTGAGCGAACGGCTCGCCATCACCGATGTCTTCCTCATTGCCTCGGCATCGAATGAGCGCCAGGTCAACGCCATTGTTGACGGCATCGAAGAGGAACTGTCCAAGATGGACCTCAAGCCCGTGCGCCGTGAAGGACGCAGCGAAGGCCGTTGGGTCCTGCTGGACTACGCCAACGTCGTTGTGCACGTCCAGCACGAGGAGGACCGCGTGTTCTACGCCTTGGAGCGTCTGTGGAAGGACTGCCCCGAGGTTGACCTTCAGCTCGAAGACGCTCCTGCCGGCGCCGAGTCCGAATAGCCTGTGACCATGAGCGCCCCTGCCCCTTGGGATCCGGATTCCGCGTCGCGCCGGGTGGTTTTCTGGCGCCACGGACGTACGGAATGGAACCGGGCGGGGCGCTTCCAAGGGCAGCAGGATATTGCCCTTGACGCCACCGGCCTTCGGCAGGCTGCCGAGGCGGCTGCAGTGCTGCGGTTCCTCGAACCCGACGCGATTGTTTCCTCGGACCTGAGCCGTGCCCTGGGCACAGGCAGGGTCCTGGCCGCCGAGACCGGTCTTGAGGTTGCGGAGGACAAACGCCTGCGGGAAACGTTTGCCGGCACGTGGGAAGGGCGTACCTTCACACAGATCGCGGAGCAGGACGCACCGCTGCTGAGTGCCTGGTCGGCGGGAGTAGGCAGCGCCCGGGCGGGCGGCGGGGAAACGCGCGTCGACGTCGGCCGGCGAGTCGCCGAAGCCGTGGGGGAGGCCGTCAGGGAAGTGCCTGCCGGCGGCACGCTTGTGGCCGTAAGCCACGGAGGAGCCATCCGCGCCGGAATCTGCGCCTTGCTCGGTCTGCCTACGGAGTCCTGGGCGGTCATCTCGGGAGTATCCAACTGCCACTGGTCGGTCCTTCAGGAAATCCCGGACCGGCATGGGAATTCCGCCTGGCACCTGGCCCAGCACAACGTAGGCCTGGACTCGCTCCCCAGCGGCCCGGTGGAGGGCTGAAAGACCCTCTTTCCTGCCCGGCAGGGGAGCACTGAGTGGATTTTGCGCTCCTGTTGATTTGTACTAAGGTAGAGGAGTTGCTTCGCCCCGGTGAACGGAAAAGTGAAGTAAACAACCTTTAGTTTTGGGGCTGTGGCGCAGCTGGTAGCGCACCTGCATGGCATGCAGGGGGTCAGGGGTTCGAGTCCCCTCAGCTCCACCAAAACCTTCGGGAAGCCGGAGGGTTTGCGGTGGAAAATCACTGAAAGTTTGGGGCTGTGGCGCAGCTGGTAGCGCACCTGCATGGCATGCAGGGGGTCAGGGGTTCGAGTCCCCTCAGCTCCACCAACAAGACCGCTGGAACACGGGAAATCCTGTGTCCGGCGGTTTTTTAGTGCCCGGAATGCTCCGGTTCGTTGTGACGTAGCTCTCAATACTGGTCCGCACCAGGTCTTCCGTTCTCTCCCCATCGGCCCTAGGCTACTCATTGTCACACTGACAATAAATCAGGAGAGCGTCATGAATGCAGTACTGGACTGGATGAACTCGCCGGCAGCATCCCTGCTTGGAGCACCCGTCAGCTGGATCGAAGTCATCGGGTTCGTCACCGGTGCAGCCTGCGTCTACGGTGTGGCCCGGCAGAAGGCCTGGAACTGGCCCGTGGGCATCATCAACAACATCGCGTTTATGGTCCTCTTCTTCGGCGCCGGGCTTTACGGGGAGACTCTCCTGCAGGCCGTGTTCGCCGCCGTGTCCGTTTACGGGTGGTACAACTGGGTCCGCGGCGCCAAGAACACGGAGCAGAAAAGCGACCTGCCCATCCGTGACGCCAGCCGGAACGAGGTGATCGCCGGCATCGCCGCCGTCGTCCTGGCCACCGCGGGGATCGCCATGATCCTCACCCACGGAACCGACTCCGAGGTTCCCTGGCCCGATGCCTTCGTCCTGGCCGCGTCGCTCCTGGCCACTTACGCGCAGGCCAAGAAGATTTTCCAGCACTGGTACGTCTGGATTGCCATCGACCTCGTCAGCGTTCCGCTGTACTTCTCCCGCGGACTCAACCTCACCGGCGTCCTCTACATCGGTTTCACCGCACTTTGCGTCTACGGTCTGATCGACTGGAAGCGCACGCGCACCGCGGCCGCCAGCCCGGCTGCTGCAGCCGGAAAGATACCGGCATGAACCTGTTTGGACAGGGTGTCGTGATCGGCAAGTTCTATCCGCCGCACGTCGGCCACCGGCACCTCATTGCCCGGGCAGCGGAGCAGTGCACCAAGCTCGCAGTCGTCATCCTGAGCAGCAGGTTTGAGAGCATCACCCTTGAAGACCGGGTGAAGTGGCTTGCCGCCGAGTTCGCGGAGACCAACGTATCCGTGATCGGGATGCCTGATGACTGCCCCGTGGACTACAACTCCCGGACCATCTGGAAGGCGCATAACGAGGCATTGCGCATCGCCCTCAAGCTGAAGGGAATCACAACCGTCGACGCCGTCTTCAGCTCCGAGGATTACGGCAGCGAACTGGCGCAGGACTTCGGCGCGGCCCACGTCATGGTCGACAGGCTCCGCACCGCCTATCCCGTCAGCGGCACCCTCTGCCGGGATGACCTCAGCGCAGCCTGGCGGAACATCATCAAAGGTGCCCGGCAGGACCTGGCCGTGCGCATCATCGTCGTGGGAGCCGAATCCACCGGCACCACCACCCTCGCCCGGGCCCTGACCGAGCACTACCGGGCAAGCTTCCCCGAGCTCGTCGACGTTCCCGAATTCGGCCGCCAGTACACCTACGACAAGTTCGCCGCAGTGCAGGAAACAAAGCCCGACGCCGTCCTGTCCGACATGGTCTGGACCGCGGAGGATTTTGCCGTCATCGGTGAACGGCAGAACGAGATGGAAAACGAAGCCGCCGCGCGGTGTCCGCTGGTCATCGCCGACACGGATGTGATCACCACCTCCCTCTTTGAGCGGGTGTACATCGGTGAGCAAAGCTATGGTTCCTACCATGCCGTCGACCGGCTGCCCCGCCGCGACCTCTACCTCATTACCGACCACGACGGCGTCGCGTTCGAGGACGACGGCTGGCGCGAGGCCGAGCACCCCCGCGCCGAGATGACCGAGTGGTTCAAGGAGGAGCTCACGGCAGCCGGGCACTCCTGGATCCTCGTTTCCGGCACTCCGGAGGAGCGGATATCCACGGCAACTGGGATAATCGACCTCATCATCGCCCAGCGGAACCGCTTCACCTCACCGCCCTGGGCAAAGCGGACGGTACTGACAGGAGCCTGATGGCCACCGAAGAAGAGCAGTTCCTTCAGGACTACGCGCCCAGGGAGTATCCCTCCGTGGCGCTGACCGTGGATCTGGTCGTCTTCGCCGTCAAAGGAAGCACCCTCCATGCAGCATTCGTCCGCCGCGGAGGGCACCCCTTCAAGGCTGCCCTGGCGCTGCCCGGCGGCTTCGTGGGGGCGGATGAGGATGCCCTCACGGCCGCCTGGCGCGAGCTGCAGGAGGAAACCGGGCTGGATCTGGGGGCGCACCGCGCCTACGTCGAGCAGCTCGCCACCTACAGCTCACCTGTTCGTGACCCGCGCATGCGCGTCGTGTCCGTCGCCCACCTGGCGCTGCTCGCAACCGACGGCAGTGCCCTGCCGGCACTGAACCCGGGCACCGACACCGCAGCCGCGCAGTGGATGCCCGTGTATGACGTCCTCGCCAATGAGACGCTGGCCTTCGACCACCGCGAGATCCTCACCGCGGCCCTGGACCGCCTTGCGGGCAAGATCGAATACACCCTCACTGCAGCCAGGCTCCTGCCTGAGGAATTCGCCCTCTACCAGCTGCGCCGGGTGTACCAGGCCGTGTGGAACACGGACAAGCTCGACGCCGGGAACTTCACCCGCAAGATGACCGGCGCCCTGCGCGACACCGGACGCAAGGTCGTCCGCGGGAAGGGCGCCCCCGCAGCGGTGTTCACCGTCAAGGACGAGTACCTCAGCCCGCCGATGATACGGCCCGCGGAGGGATGAGGCGCTTCCGCCGGGACTGGACCCTCAGCGTCCGTCCCGCCAGGTCCGAAGCACCCCGGCAACAATAAGGGCCTGCCCCGCACAGTAGGTCAGCATGACCAGGGGATTGGTCCAGTCAGGCATCTGCTCGGGCAGGAAGATCCGGCCGGACAGGATCGTGTCCGAGGCCAGGAACAGCAGGCCGCCGGCTGCCACCATCGGCCGGCACCGCGCCGCCGTCGCCGCAGTGCCGGCGAGGACAATGCCGTACGCGGCCACGGCCGGGGCCAGACCGCCCAGCGCAGGCCACAGCACCACGAGCATCAGCACCCACCACAGCGGGAAGACCAGTGCCCACCGCGGGATTCTCCCTGCAGCGGCGTACCGGGCCAGGAGCCAGATGTAACAGACGTGGGCGAGCCCGAAGGAGCCGAGCATTACCGGCAGTTCCGGTGCCGACGGGAAGAACGCGGCCGCGCCGTCACCGATCCAGGAGAAGAACAGGGCCGTAAGCAATAGGGCCGCCGGCAGCATCCGGCCGGCAGGCCCGCGGACGACGCCGCGCGCGCCCCACAGGGCGGCGATGGCAAGCAACGGCATCAGGGTGAGCTTGGTGGGCTCGGCGATGTCGGTGGCTTCGACCGCCCGCGCCCCGATATGAACGGCAGAGGCTGCTGCGAACGGCAGGAAACCCCACCACCACGAGCGGGGCAGGACGGTGGTCTGGCTTTGGGCGGGCGCGGCGGTCACGGCACTCCTTCGGGTCGGCTGCAGACCATCGTACGGTGACTCCGGCGCGATGGCCGTTAGGCGCCCAGCACCCGGTCCAGATAGGCGTTGGCGAAGACCCGGTCCGGATCCAGCTGCTCCCGTACCGCCAGGAAGTCCTTGAAGCGCGGGTACCGCTCCGCCAGTGCTGCCGCCTCCAGCGAATGCAGCTTGCCCCAATGCGGCCGCCCGCCGTGGGCGAGCATAAGTTCCTCGACGGCGTTGAAGTACTCGGCGAAGTCCTCCCGGTAATAGCGGTGCACGGCAATATAGGCTGTCTCCCGGCCGTACGCGGTGGACAGCCAGCGGTCATCAGCCGCCGCCCAGCGGACCTCCACGGGAAACGAGATCCGCCAACCGCGCTCCTCGATCAGCTCCCGCAGGGCGGAGAAGGCCGGGGCCACGCTGTCCGCCGGAACGGCGTACTCCATCTCCCGGAACCTCACGTTGCGCCGGGTGGTGAAGACCCGCGCCGAGGCGTCCGAATAGTCCCGGCCGCCGAGCAGCCGTGCCGCTGCGGCGTTCACGGCAGGGACAACCGCCGGGACCGCACTGCCCACGGCACAGGTACCCCGGAACACGGTGTTTGCCAGCAGGGAGTCGTTAATCCAGCGCGCAGCGGGACCGGGCGGACGGCAGCGGGCAGAGCCGGGCAGGCGGGTGTTCGCCTTGGTGGCAGCGCGGCCGGTGTGCGGAAACCAGTAAAACTCAAAATGGTCGGTTGCCTTCACCCTGTCGTTTAGTCCCTCGAGCACATCCGCCAGGGGTTCGGATCGCTCCTCGGCCTTGAGTACGAATGCGGGTACGCACTGGAGGGTGACGTCGGCGATGACGCCCAGGGCGCCCAGTCCGAGGGCGACGGCCGGAAGCAGGGGATCGTCGCCGCGCACGCTGAGCAGGCCGCCGTCGGGCTGGACCACGGTCACGCCCACCACTTGGGTGGCCATCCCGCCGAACCCGGCGCCCGTTCCGTGCGTCCCGGTGGAAACTGCACCGGCGATGGACTGCCGGTCAATGTCGCCGAGGTTCGGCATTGCCAGTCCATAAGGTTCCAGCAGCGCCGGAATCCGATGCAGCCATGTGCCGGCCTGTAACCGCACCCGGAACCTTCCGGTGTCCGCTTCGACTACCCCCTGCAGGGCACTGAGATCCAGCTGGACGCCGTCGGTGGCGGCAATGTCGGTGAAGCTGTGGCCTGCCCCCACGGCCTTGACCCGCTGCCCGGCACCGGCCGCGTCGGCCACGCACCGCTGGAGGCCGGCGGTATCGAGCGGCCGCTCCACGCGGAGCGGTTCCGCAGTAACGTTCCGTCCCCAGTTTTCCCACCCGGGGCCCGCCGCCCTCACAGGAACGCCTTCCCCTCGCCGCGGTAGGTGGGCAACGTGTCCACGATCTTCCCGCCGTCCACGACCTGGTACTCGTTGAGGTGTTCGGCCGGCTCGCCGCTCTTGGCGTGCCGGAACCAGACGCGGTCACCGGGATGCAGCGTCCCGGCGGCCGCACCGCGCAGGGGAGTCTGTACCTCTCCCGCCCCCTCACGCGGGAGGAAACGCAGGTCCGGCGGCCAGACCGGACGCGGGAGGCGGCTGGCTCCCGGCGGCCCCGAAGCGATCCATCCGCCGCCCAGCACGGTAGCGGTGTCCGACGTCGGACGGCGGACGACGTCGAACGCGTAGGCTGCTGCGGGGGCCGGCGTAAACGCACGGTAGTTGTCGAACAGGTGTCCGCCGAAGAGTCCGGAACCGGCCGTAATCTCGGTGACCGCCGGGTCCGCGCGCGTGGCTTCGATGGAGCCGGTGCCGCCGCCGTTCACGAATTCGAGCGGGGCCAGATCGCGCAGCCGCCCGGCAATGAGCTGCCTGCGGCCGAGGAGCTCGGCCATGGACCGCGGCTGCAGGTGCCGCATCAGGACATTCCGTGGGCCTGCCCCGGGAACCGCATCGCCCACGCCGGCCACCTGGGCTTCGTACATCATCAAACCCACCAGCGCGAAGCCCGGCCGGGCGGCAATCCGGCGGCCCAGCCCGACGGCGTCGTCCGGGGTGTGCAGGGGAGACCGCCGGGTGCCGATGAAGCCCAGCGCCGGCGCCTGCCAGGAGGCATCCGCATCCAGGCAGATACGCACTTCCGGGCGCTTCCCCGCCGGCGCCAGGGCATCCACCAGGTCCAGCTGGGACTCGTCGTCGACCATCAGGGTTACCCGGGAGGCCAGCCGTTCGTCGCCGAGGAGCCGGGTGAGGGCCGCCCGGTCCGTGCTGGGATATCCCACCAAAACATCCGTGCACCGCTCCGCCAGCCAGAGGGCTTCGGAGAGTGTGTAACCGAAGACGCCCCGAAAACCGGGAAGCTGAAGCAGTGCCTCTATGACGCCGCGGACGCGGAGGGACTTGCTGGCAACCCGCAGGGGCACGCCGCCCGCGCGCCGGAGCAGGTCCGCAGCGTTGGACCGAAGAGCCTCCAGCCCCAGCACCGCCACCGGTGCGGGCAGTGCCGCGGTGGCCTCCGACAATGCGGGCCAATAGGTTTCGGGGGTCAGCCAGGGACGGGACACTGCTGTTCCGGATGGATCCGGTGTTCCCGGAAAGCCGGGCGGGAACAGTTGCAGAGGGGGAGCCGGAGTCCCGGCGTCGTTGCGGTTACCCATGGTGACCTCCGTTGTCTGCACCCACCCTAAACGCGGAACACCGCACCCTCCAGCACGCAACGCTCGGCAGCAGCAGCGCAATGTCACAGACAAACACCAGACTTCCGGGTTAGGGTGGTCACATCCGCAGAGCGAAACCGCTCGCCACGCCGACTGGGAAGTCGTACACCACCAGAAGGCCGCATGAGCTTAACCGCATCCTCCACTGCACCCGTTGAAGAAGTCCCGAGCGAAAAGAAGCCGCGCCGGAATAACGTCACCAGCACCTACTCCGGACTGCTCAAAGCCGTCCGCGACGAAGGCCTGCTGAAGCGCCGGAGCTCTTTCTACATCACCACTTTCGTGTTCCTGTGCATCGGCCTGGTTGCCGCTGCCACAGGGTCTTTCTTTATCGGGGAGAGCTGGTTCCAGCTGCTCATCGCCGCGGCGCTGGGCATCCTCCTGACGCAGCTCGCGTTTATTGCGCACGAGGCCTCGCACCGGCAGGTCTTCGAATCGGGGCCGGCTAATGACCGGGCCGGCAAGTTCGTGGCAAACGCCGTCGTCGGCATCAGTTACCAGTGGTGGATGAACAAGCACAGCCGGCACCATGCCAACCCCAACACGGTGGGCAAGGACCCGGACATCGACATGGACACCATTTCCTTCCTTCCGGAGCAGGCGGCACGGCAGAAGGGCTTCATGGCCTGGTTCGCACGCCGCCAGGGATGGCTGTTCTTCCCGCTGCTGATGCTGGAGGGCATCAACCTGCATGCGACGTCCATCAAGCACCTGTTTGCGAACAAGCAGGTCAAGGGACGCATTTCCGAACTGGTCATGGTCTTCACCCGCCTGGGCCTGTACCTGGCTGCCGTGTTCTTCTTCCTGCCGGTGGGAATGGCCTTCGCCTTCATCGGTGTGCAGCTGGCAGTCTTCGGCGTGTACATGGGTGCTTCGTTCGCCCCGAACCACAAGGGCATGCCGATTCTCCCCAGGGACTCCAAGGTCGATTTCCTTAGCCGCCAGGTTCTGACTTCCCGGAACATTGTGGGCCGCGGCATGAACACCCTGATGGGTGGACTGAACTACCAGGTGGAGCACCACCTGTTCCCGAGCATGCCCCGGCCGTCGCTGGCCCGGGCCAGCGAACTGGTGAAGGAACACTGCTCCAAGCATTCCATCCCTTACACCGAGACCACGCTCGTGCAGTCCTACGCCATTGTGGTTCGGTACCTCAACGAGGTGGGGCTCTCCGCCCGGGATCCGTTCGACTGCCCGGTCCGGTCAAAGTACCGCATCTAGCGTGCTGATCCTCCGGAGCAACGGCAAATACCTGCGATCGAAGCATCTGACAGACTAGGAATATGACAAAAAACCCCGCAGACCGTCCGGCAGACAAAACCCCGGCGGCCCACCTCGGCATGCGCATGGAGGATTCCCTGCATGCGTGGCGCGATGAACGTGCCCGGAAGCGGGGGGACGTGCAGATAGTCCTTCCCTTCACCGGATACGGCTCCACGGAATGGGTGCGCGTACTTGGCCGGGTCATCCTGGCCAAGCCCGGTTATTTCGACGGCGCTGAAAAGTCGATGGCGTCCAAGGCGATCGCCGACGGGATCCGCGGCTGGCGGAACTTCATGAGCCCGCCGGTCAACAAAGCCACGGTCACCGTGGTTGTGGGCGACCAGAAGCATGTGGTCACCGCGGACCGAGGGGGAGTGGTTGACGCCGTCCTTCCTGCGGATCTTGCTCCGGGCTGGACCACCGTCCTGCTCCGTTCCGAAGACGGCGAGGAAACCACCGCGCCGGTCTACGTGGTGGATCCCGCAGCCGAGGTGGGCGTGGTGTCGGACATTGACGACACCATCATGGTCACCGCCCTTCCACGGCCGATGCTGGCAGCCTGGAACACCTTTGTCCTCGATGAGCACGCCCGAACGCCCACGCCGGGAATGGCTGTGATGATGGACCGCCTGGCACGGGAAAACCCCGTGGGCCCGGTGCTCTACCTCTCGACCGGCGCCTGGAACGTCGCCGCTACGCTGACCCGGTTCATTACCCGCAACCTGTATCCGGCCGGTCCGCTGCTGCTGACCGACTGGGGTCCCACCACGGACCGCTGGTTCCGCAGCGGCCAGGCGCACAAGCGCAGCCAGCTGGAACGGCTGGCCCAGGAATTCCCGGACATCAAGTGGCTGCTGATCGGCGATAACGGCCAGCACGACGAAGAAATCTACGCCGACTTCGCCCAACGCCACCCGGAGAACGTCCGGGCCATTGCCATCCGCCAGCTGTCAGCCGGCGAAGCGGTGCTGGCCGGTGGACGGACGGGCAAGCCGGGGGAGACCCCGGTGGACGTCCCCTGGATCTACGCGCCCGACGGCGCCGGGATGGCCCGTCAGCTCGCGGAGCTCGGGCTGCTTACCGACGAGGGGTAGCTTTCCCGCTTTCAAGAATCGGCTCGTGCCCTGGGAGGTCCCAGGGCACGGGCCGTTTGGCGTTTTAGGGCAGTTCTGCCTCAGTGATCGTCATTCCCCAGGGAACGCCTTCCGCCCCGGTCACCGCCACGTCAATGATGCCTGCGGCGGGCCGCACATCCACCGTCGCGGTGGTGGTTGCGCCCTCCTGCCCACAGGAGAACGTCACAGGGCCGATGTTCGCAACGTCAACGGTGACGGTGCTGGCCTGGGCACAATTTGCGTGGAAGGTAAGGGCCTCGGCACCACTGCGGAGACCATGGACGGCGAAACTGCCGCCGTCCGCGTCCTCCATCTGGGTAACGAGGACAGCTGCACCCGGGTCCGGCGCCGAGACCGGGAAGGCCGATCCGGACGGGGCCCGCGGGCTCTGGGTTACCGGGGTCTCCGGGGCAGCGGAACCTTCCGCTGTTTCTGCCGTTTCGGCTGCCGAACAGCCGGACAGGAACATAGCGCCAAAAGTAAATGCGGCAATTGCCGGCAGTGCGATTCTGCGCTCTTTCACTAACATTGGTTCCCCCTTTTTAGTGGGGAGGCCCTCCATGTTGTCTAACCCGGATTTCCGGGCGGCTGACCCCTACGGATGGTGCTTAGCGGTACGCAGTTCAAATGGTGTTTCTATGTGGAGTCTTGCTTTTCCGCCGGACAGTGTCAACCTTTACGGGCCCATTCCAGGGGTGCCCCTGTGCCCTGGTCACGCGCTATTCCGCGCTTTTAGCGGTGATTAAACTAATTTCCGACAACGGTGTTTCCGGGGGTATTTTCCCTTGGTTTAACGGTGCGAATTCAGGGCCGGGCGAAGGACATCGTAAGCCCACGCCGCCAGGGAGGTGGGGGTGGAGGTCATCAGGCTGCGCGGGTCCTCCGGGGTGAAGTCCAGCTGCCCGCGGGACATCCCCAGGATCCCCTCAATCCGGGCCTCCGTTAGTCCGGCACCGCGCAGCATGCCGGCATACTCCGTCTCGGATATCTGCTCCGCGGCCAGCGGGCGGCCGACGGCGGCACCAACAATTGCGGCTATCTCCCGGAGCGACAGGTCCTGCGGACCGAGGACTCCCAGGGTGTGCCGGCCGTGCCAGTCCGTGGCGAGCAGCCGCGCGGCTGCGACGTCACCAATGTCCCGCGGATCGACCCACGGCATCCGGTGGCCCACCGGGAGGATACTGATCAGCACGCCGGCGCGCACGGAGTCCAGGTCAGCGAGCAGGTTGGTGAAGAAATAGCCGCAGCGCAGGTGCGGCACGTGTGCGCCCGTACCGTTCAGCAGTACTTCGGTGCGGGCCAGCCCGTCCACTTCGCCGAACCCGCTGCGGACCTCGGCTCCCACACTGCTCTGGAACACCACGCGCGGAACGGCATTGGCGGTCACCGCTGCGGCGGCCGTTTCCCCGAACCGCTCATAGCCGTCCAGCGGGTCGTCGTCATCGCTGGGCGGATCCACCCAGTACAGGGCATCTGCGCCGAAGGTGGCACGCAGGACGGCGTCCTCATCGTCCTGGTTGCCCTCCACCAGGTCGCAGAACCGCCGGAGTCCGGGCTCCAGCCGGGAGGCATCCCGCAGCAGGGTCGTCGGCCGGACGCCTGCCTGGATGAGCAGCCTTAGGACCCGGGAACCAACGTGCCCCGTGGGCGTGGTGACAACAATCTTCATGGCGCTGTCCCTTGTCCGGCGGCATCCTTGGTGCGGCGCGGCCTGGTTGCGGTCTCTGCTGCGGGGGAGTCTAACGGTCCGCCCGCACGGCAGGAAAGGGAGGCGCGGGGCTATGCGTCGCCGTCGGACTCCGTGTTGATGATCCGCAGGATGCGGCGCAGGTCCATGGCCAGGGCCGCCGTCGCGTCCACGGGGCTGTCGGCCGAGCCTGAGGTGTTGACCAGGCGCACCAGCTCCACGAGCGCCTCGGTTGCCGTGGAGTGCTCCTCGCTTTCCGGATCCCAGGCCTCCACCGCTTCGGCGCAGCCGTTCACTGCCTTGGCCAGCGGTACGGTCAGGGCGGCCGGGACAGCGACGTTCTGCGGATTCCGCCAGATGGCGTCAGTGAGGACTTCGGTCATATCCTTCACATGCCGGGTGGCACGTTCCATGGCCCGCAGCGCCCGGTAGTCGGCAGTGAAATCACGGCTGTACTTGCGGCTGCGGATGTTTCCGTGCCGGCTGGTGTCCGCCAGCTCCACGGCTTCCCGGACCTCCTTGGTCAGGGTATCCAGTTCGCTCTCGCGCTGGGACCAGTCCTCGTGTTTGGGCGGCCAGGTTTCCTCCAGCGCCGTCCCCATGTCCCGCAGCTGCCGCGCCAGCGATTTCCGCAGCGTCACCAGCCCGTTGACGGCGCCGTTCAGGTGCAGGGGCGGGAAGACGAGGGCGTTTACGGCCAGCCCGACAATAACGCCGACCAGCATCTGCACGCCGTAGCCGAACGAGTAGCCGTCCGGATCATCACCGCCCAGGAGCAGCACGAACAGCGCAGCCATCGGCACGTATTCCCGGCCGGACGCGCCCAGGAAGGACAACCCGCCGAGCAGCACGCCAATGCCGACGATCACGGATATGGTCCAGACATTCGGGGTGCCGATCAGCAGGGCCCCCAGCGCCAAAAGCATGCCGGTCACCAGGCCCGCGAGGGTTTCCATGCCGGTGCGGAAGGAACCGGAGACGGTGGGGTACATGCTGACAATGGCGCCCAGCGGAGCGTAATACGGGTACTGCGAAGCCACCCCCGGCACATGCGGGGCAAGTGTCCAGGCTATGCCGACAGCGAGGGTGGCCTTGAAGGCGAGCTGGAAGCGGGTGACGCGCAGGACTCCGGTTACCCGGTTGGTAACGGCACTCAATGACCGTTTGGGGATGGTTTTTTCGCCAGTGGTCATGTTTCGAGTATGGCCCGGGCCCAACTCAGGAAACGACTTTTCAGCCCTGCCGGGCACCGGATGTGGGGAGCGGCACTATGCTCCGGCGGCCCAGCACATCGGCCAGCCGGTCCAGGAACAGCCGGACCTGGACGTTTTGTTCGTGGATCAGCAGGGCAAAGATGCTGCGTGCCAGCCGGATTTCGGGGACATCCAGCACCACTGTGCCGGCCGGCCGGTTCAGCATCGCCAGTTCCGGCACCAGCGCCGCGCCAAGGCCCGCGGAAGCCATGGCCAGGCTGGCGTTGAAGTCATCGCAGTATGCGGCCACCTGCGGGTGGAGGCTGCAGCTGGCGAAGAGCCGCTCAATCACCAGGGCATCGGGGGTACCTGGATGATGCATGATCCAGGGCATCCCCGCCAGCTGCTCGGCCGAGACCTCGGCACCGCTTTGGATGCCCCAGGACTCGGGCAGCACCACACGGAAATTATCGTCGCCCAGCCAGCGGCGGCTGATGGAGGACGGCCAGGCCAGTCCGCCCTGGCCCACCTGGTACACCAGTGCGACGTCGAGGTTCCCTCCCGTGCGCAGGCCCTGGATGGTCTGTGCGGGTTCGGCGACGGAAAGCAGCAGGTCAATTCCCAGATCCCGCCACTGGGGCGAGGCCAGCAGTTCCGGCAGGGCGAAGGTGGCCAGGCTGGGGAAGATGCCCAGGCGGAGCACCTCCGAGCTGCCCGGTCCGGGACGGGCCGCTGCCGCCAGGAGGGCATCCATGTCGGTGAGCACCTTGACGGCGTGCCGGGCCATAACGACGGCGGCTTCCGTGGGGGAGGCGGTGCGGGCGGAACGCTCGAACAGGCGCGCACCGGTGTCCTTCTCCAGGGCGGACATCTGCTGGGACACTGCCGAGGCCGTGTAGCCCAGCCGCAGGGCGGCTCCGGCAAACGACCCGGTGCGGAGGACCTCCAGCAGCGTCTTCAGGTGCACGGGGTTCACCATCCTGCCCCTCCTTCCTCGCCCCTGCGGGGCCGACCACAATATCTAGTGTTGGCGGGTACTAGACCCGACACGCCCACGGTACGCGACACGCGTGAATCTTGCCTGCCTCGTCACATGTGCATCGCGTTCTGCACAGGCTGTGGAGAACCCCCGCCGGGCCGCGGGAATCCCGCCTATTTACGCGGCATCCCCTGTGCACAAACTGTGGACGGCGGCCCCGTGTAATGACATACTTGTAATACATCATGTAGGGGTTCCACCTTGGGGGGCGCACTAGATGTAGTGTCTGGGCATGGAACTGGATGTAGTATCTAGGAACAGACTTCGAGAGCTTCACCAAGCTCCACAAGCAACTTTTTGAACACGACGAACGTCCAGTATCGCCGGCTTCATCAGGCACCATCCAGCATCACAGAACAGACTTCACGCTTCACTAGGGGAGACCACGCCATGACCGTTACGGTTTACACCAAGCCCGCCTGCGTACAGTGCAACGCCACTTACCGTGCCCTCGACAAGAAGGGCATTGTGTACCAGAGCGTGGACATGTCGCAGGACCCCGAGGCCCTCGAGCGCGTCCGTGCCATGGGCTACATGCAGGCACCCGTTGTCGTCACCGAGCAGGACTCCTGGTCCGGCTTCCGGCCCGACAAGATCGAAGAGCTGGCCCAGGCACAGGTTTCCTCCGTAGCCTAGGGAACCGCCGGGCCCCGTCCGGCTTCCCGCCGCAGCACCTCGCATCACGCACCACCCGCGCAACACCCGTCAGGAGCGCAGCAACCATGGCACTGGGGATGGCAGACCAAGCCGGCTTTGCGCCGGCATCGGCATCCGCAGGGGATGGACAACCGGAAACGGACGCCTCCCTGATTTACTTCTCCTCAGCCTCCGGGTATACCCGCCGCTTTGTGGAAAAGCTCGGGATCTTCGCGGCGGCTCTCCCGCTCCACACCTCCCAGCCCACACTGCTGGCTACCCGGCCCTACGTACTGCTGCTTCCCACCTACGGTGGAACGGCAGCACAGCCGGGGGCCGTGGCCCGGGGCGCCGTTCCCAAGCAGGTCATCAAGTTCCTGAACAACGAGCGCAACCGCTCCTTGATCCGGGGTGTGATCGGGGCGGGCAACACAAACTTCGGGGACTCCTATTGCCTCGCGGCGGACATCATCGCCGTGAAGTGCCAGGTCCCCGTGCTGTATCGATTTGAACTCATGGGCACGTCCGAGGACGTTGCCAAGGTTAACGAAGGATTGGAAAAGTTTTGGACACATCAGTCGCAGAAGCCGGCATGACGGACTCCAAGGAGCTCCCGGAGGCTTACAAGGACCTGGGCTACCACGAGCTCAACGCCATGCTGAACCTGTACGGCAAGAACGGAGAGATCCAGTTCGACGCCGACCGCGCTGCTGCGCGCCAGTACTTCCTCCAGCACGTTAACAACAACACGGTCTTCTTCCATGACCTGGAAGAGAAGCTGGAATACCTGGTCAAGAACGACTACTACGAGCCGGAAACGCTCGACCAGTACTCCATGACCTTCATCAAGGAGCTGTACACCCGCGCCTACAAGAAGAAGTTCCGCTTCGAAACCTTCCTCGGCGCGTTCAAGTTCTACACCTCGTACACGCTGAAGACCTTCGACGGCAAGCGTTACCTGGAGCGCTACGAAGACCGTGTCTGCATGGTTGCCCTGCACCTGGCACGCGGCGACGAGCAGCTCGCCACGCAGATGGTGGACGAAATCATCGAGGGCCGCTTCCAGCCGGCCACCCCCACGTTCCTCAACGCCGGCAAGGCCCAGCGCGGCGAGCTCGTCTCCTGCTTCCTGCTGCGTATCGAAGACAACATGGAGTCCATCGGCCGCTCCATCAACTCCGCGCTGCAGCTCTCCAAGCGCGGCGGCGGCGTCGCCTTTGCGCTGACCAACATCCGCGAGGTCGGCGCGCCGATCAAGCAGATCGAGAACCAGTCCTCGGGCGTCATCCCCGTGATGAAGCTCCTTGAGGACAGCTTCTCCTACGCGAACCAGCTCGGTGCCCGCCAGGGTGCCGGTGCCGTATACCTGCACGCCCACCACCCGGACATCAACCGGTTCCTCGACACCAAGCGTGAGAACGCCGACGAGAAGATCCGCATCAAGACCCTCTCCCTCGGCGTCGTCGTCCCGGACATCACCTTCGACCTGGCCAAGCGCGACGAGGACATGTACCTGTTCTCGCCGTACGACGTCGAGAAGGTCTACGGCATGCCGTTCTCCGACATCTCGGTCACCGAGAAGTACTACGAGATGGTGGACGATTCCCGGATCAAGAAAACCAAGATCCGTGCCCGCGAGTTCTTCCAGACCCTCGCCGAGATCCAGTTCGAGTCCGGCTACCCGTACATCATGTTCGAGGACACGGTGAACCGGGAGAACCCGATCGACGGCAAGATCATCATGTCCAACCTGTGCTCGGAAATCCTCCAGGTTTCCCAGCCCACCACGTACAACGATGACCTGTCCTACGACGAGACCGGCAAGGACATCTCCTGCAACCTCGGCTCGCTGAACATTGCCAAGACCATGGACTCGCCGGACTTCGGCCGGACCATCGAGACGGCTATCCGCGCGCTGACCGCCGTTTCGGACATGAGCCACATCGGTTCGGTTCCGTCCATTGCCAAGGGCAATGACATGTCGCACGCCATCGGCCTGGGCCAGATGAACCTGCACGGCTACCTGGCTCGCGAGCGGGTCTATTACGGTTCCGAAGAAGGCATCGACTTCACGAACATCTACTTCTACACGGTGGTCTACCACGCCGTGCGGGCGTCGAACCTGCTGGCCATCGAGACCGGCCGCAAGTTCGCCGGCTTCGAACGCTCCAAGTACGCCACGGGGGAGTACTTCGACAAGTACACCAACCAGGAATGGGCACCGCAGACCCAGCGGGTCCGCGAACTGTTCGACGGCGTGCACATCCCCACCCAGGCTGACTGGGAGGCGTTGAAGGCTTCGGTCATGGAACACGGCATCTACAACCAGAACCTGCAGGCCGTGCCGCCCACCGGCTCGATCTCCTACATCAACAACTCCACCTCCTCCATTCACCCGGTGGCGTCGAAGATCGAGATCCG
This sequence comes from Arthrobacter sp. zg-Y1110, assembly GCF_025244865.1. Taxonomy (NCBI): domain Bacteria; kingdom Bacillati; phylum Actinomycetota; class Actinomycetes; order Micrococcales; family Micrococcaceae; genus Arthrobacter; species Arthrobacter sp. zg-Y1110. The sequence continues at coordinate 2,146,398 of NZ_CP104272.1, read as the reverse complement.
CAAGGAAGGCAAGCTGGGACGCGTTTACTACCCGGCTCCGTACCTGACGAACGACAACCTGGAGTACTACCAGGATGCGTACGAGATCGGCTACGAGAAGATCATCGACACCTACGCCGCTGCAACCCAGCACGTGGACCAGGGCCTGTCCCTGACGCTGTTCTTCAAGGACACCGCAACCACCCGCGACATCAACAAGGCGCAGATCTACGCCTGGCGCAAGGGCATCAAGACCATCTACTACATCCGCCTGCGCCAGCTCGCGCTGGAAGGCACCGAGGTTGAGGGCTGCGTTTCCTGCATGCTGTAAGGCCTGCCCGAACTGCATTCCCTTCCCCGAACTTTTGAAGACAAGGAATTATTCATGACCGAGAAGCTGAAGCTGATCGACGGCGTCCAGGCGATCAACTGGAACCGGATCCAGGATGAGAAGGACGTTGAGGTCTGGAACCGTCTGGTCAACAACTTCTGGCTGCCGGAGAAGGTGCCGCTGTCCAACGACGTCCAGTCCTGGGCCACGCTGACTCCGGATGAGCAGCAGCTCACCATGCGTGTGTTCACCGGGCTGACCCTGCTGGACACCATGCAGGCCACCGTCGGTGCCGTCTCGCTGATCCCCGATGCGCTCACCCCGCACGAGGAAGCGGTCTACACGAACATTGCGTTCATGGAGTCCGTGCACGCCAAGAGCTACTCCTCGATCTTCTCCACCCTGGCTTCCACCAAGGAGATTGACGAGGCCTTCCGCTGGTCCACGGAGAACCCGAACCTGCAGAAGAAGGCGCAGATCATCACGGATTACTACCGCGGCGATGATCCCCTGAAGCGCAAGGTGGCTTCCACCCTGCTGGAGTCCTTCCTCTTCTACTCGGGCTTCTACCTGCCGATGTACTGGTCCTCGCGGGCCAAGCTCACAAACACGGCCGACCTGATCCGCCTGATCATCCGTGACGAGGCAGTACACGGCTACTACATCGGCTACAAGTACCAGCGCGGCCTGGAGACGGTTCCCGTGGAGCGCCGCGAGGAACTGAAGGACTACACGTACGAGCTGCTCTTCGAGCTGTACGAAAACGAAGTCCAGTACACGCATGACCTGTACGACGGCGTCGGCCTGGCCGAGGACGTCAAGAAGTTCCTGCACTACAACGCCAACAAGGCGCTGATGAACCTGGGCTACGAGGCCATGTTCCCGTCCACCCTGACGGACGTGAACCCGGCGATCCTCTCGGCCCTGTCCCCGAATGCCGACGAGAACCACGACTTCTTCTCCGGCTCCGGATCTTCCTACGTGATCGGCAAGGCCGTGAACACGGAAGACGACGACTGGGACTTCTAGTGGGCGTCTGATCCACCTGAACAACTACGGCCCTCCGTCCGAGCAACGCTCGGATGGAGGGCCGTATTGCTGCCACCGGGACCGCCGGAAAACCGTTTAGTTCCCCCTCTCGCCGCGCAGCATCTCATCGGGCTTGAAGGTGGCAAAAGTGCCGCCCCGCTCCAGACCGGACTCTTCCGCTATGGTGTCTGCCAGCCGGTTAAGTGCCGCTGGATGCGCCACATTCGCCCACCTTCCGGTCTCGAGCCGGCGCTGGAGACTAGTGACGGCGGCGGCAACTTCCGAGTCGGCGTAATTGCAGTGCCCCGGCCGGTCGACGAAGGCCTGTCGGAGCAACCGATTGTCGCCATTGGCCCTGACACGGGACGCATATGTTCCCGCCTGCGTAACGGTGGGTGCCGTATCCCCGGTCTCATGGAGGGACAGCACCGGTCCGGAAAGCTCTCCCCTAGGGGTGGCGTTGGCCTGCATGTAGGCCAATGCGCCGGGATCGGCGGTAATCCGGTCACTGGCCGCCAGGGTCTTGAGGTCTTCTTTCAGGGAGATGCCGGCCTGGGAATAGAGGTCGCGGACCAGCTTGGAGTTCCCCGAATGAATCAGTGACCCGGCATAGTCGACCCCGGTGTTCCAGGAGAAGTTTCCGCCCGCCCGTCCTTCAAGCGGCTGCCGGGGAGAGATGACGCCGAACATAAAGGCTGAGTACATCTGCTGCTGTTGAGCGGCATAGTCCTTTGGTGACGGCCGCGGATCCTCCGGCTGGGTCCACCCCGGAATCTGTGCGACGGCGGCCGCCAAAGCGATTCTGGCCCGGCCAGCCGGTGTAGCCTGCGCTTCGTCCAGCACTTGGCGGAAGGCTGCCTGCCGCGTTTGCTCATCAGTGACGTTCACGAGTTCCAGGCGTGGGTCGTCGGGGGCGAGGAGCATCTTCAGGATGAAGGCGCCGTCGAGGCTGCCGTTGAGCATAGGCACCGCACCGGCAACGGATCCGCACAGCGGCAGTGCTGCATCAACCTCTGCGGGATAGGCCTCCATACTGGCCACGGACGTGAGTCCGCCCATGGATGCGCCCCAGGCGATGACGGATCCGGGTTCCCCCATATTCTCCTCTATCACGGCAGCGACTGCGGGTTGGTTGGCGATCAACTCCTCTACTGCCCATCCACCCGTCGCCGCGGTGGTTCCCGCGAGGGCATACCCCTGGTCCAGAAGCCAGCGCCGAAGCTCGTCAGACGGAGCGGCTGCGGGTTCAGCACCGGCACCGCCACCGTAGCCGGGATTCCAGATCAGCGCGGTGCCGTTCCAGTGGGTTGGTGCATACAGGACGTAGCGGCCACCCTGGGGCAAGTCGCCGCGGAATTCGGCGGTCCCGGCGGCGGCCGCCGGGGATGTCGCTGGGTTCGGCGAGGCGGTGGCCGTCGACGCCGGGATAAGGCAGAGGGCGCACGCGACGCCGGCGGCTATGACAGCGCCGGGGCGTCGGGCGGAATGGGAGGTTGGGGTGCGGTATGGCATGTTCGTCCTTCCAGTAGCACGTCTGTTCAGCGCGCGGCAATGGAGATGCATAACGGGAGGACGGCGGCACCGCAGGGCATAGACCGGGAATCAGTCCTCCGAGAGAAGGGAAGCCGATGCAGCGAACGTATGGTGCGTGATCCGCTCAGCCAACTGCTCGTCGTGTACACGAAGTATCCGGCGAACACCTGCCTCGGCCGCTGGACCAAGGCTGTCATAGAGGGCGGCGCAGGCAGCAACGGCCCGGTGCAGGGGAAAACCGGCCCCCAGCAGTTCATGAGGCAGGTGGGGATCCTGCCTGCGGAGGGTGCGCCAATCCGCCATCAGGGAGGTCCGCAACCGGAGGGCCTCGTCCCCTGACCGTTCCGATGAACCCGGCGGCAACCCCAGCACTGCTTCCGGTCCCTGCTCCAGCTTCTGGGCGAAAGGCTCCCACCGATCGATGAAAGCGGCGTAGTCCGCGGCCAGCTCCGGGAGGCCGAAGGCAGCGTGTATCGCGTCCAGCCCCGTGCCCTCGGGCAGCTTCGCTTCGGTAAAAACAGTCAGGTGGCCCTGGTTCAGCTGTGCTCCCAGGTTCGCCTGGAGCTCGACGACGGATTCGAGCTGGTTGCCGGGCCTGATCCATAGTGCGTCGTAGAGATTTCCAAAGTGAAGCTGGCGCAACTGGTCGCGCAGCAGCCGCCGCGTACCCCTGGCGTCCTCCGGAAGCGAGTATCCCACCAGCGTCCATGTGCCGTCCCACGGCTGGGCGACGTGGCCCATGAAGAGGGCACGGACGTGGTAATTGATGCGTTCGCGGCTCATGGGTGACACCCCATATGCCGTCTGGCGTCCTGCCTTCGTTCCGGTCAGGAACCCTCTCTGGGCCAGGCGTTGAATCGCCGCTCGTCCGCCTGTTGCTGTAATCCCGAAGACCTGGAGCAACTCGACAAGCGCAGCCGAGGGGATGGGCTCTTTCCGTGCGTGCCAGTAATCTCCCAACAGGACCGTCAGTAGCTGCTGCGAACGGGCGCCGTTCTGGAAGCGTGGAAGAACCGGCACGGATGTGGACGTGGGCATGGGACGATTCTGTCATTCGCCCGGCCCGCTGGAAGCGTCGGCGTTGCCCGTGTCCGGTGTGACCCGCAGTCGAAGCGGGACGGCTCGGGGTCCGTACTCCAGCCAGTTCATCATCACGACATCACCCGCCAGTTCAAAGGCCTCCGTGTGTTCGAGAAGCACCTCCAATGCGATGAGCAGTTCCAGCCGTCCCATGGTTGCCGCGGGACACTTGTGCGCACCGCGCCCAAAGGCCAAATGCGAGTTGTTCGGTCTCCGCAGCACAAAATCGTCCGGACTCGCAAAGACCCCTTCATCCCTGTTCCCGGACGGGAAAATGAGGGCAATGGGCTCGCCTTCGCGGACCGGCCGCCCGTGGACTTCCGTGTCTCGGCTGGCTGTTCTCGCGAAGACCCGGTAGGGGGCGTGGAGCCGGAGGAACTCTTCTATGGCAGGAGCAAGGTCTTCCGGGTGCTCCCGCAGATGCTGCTGAAGGACCTGGTCCTGTGCAAGATGCACCAGACAGCTGCCGAGAACGGCCTGTGGTGCGCCCATGCCGGCTACGATCATCTGCCGGATCGTGGCTATTGCTGTCCGCTCGCTGATATGGTTCTCCGGATTCAGGGCAGCCTGGTGAAGACTGGAGACGAGGTCCCGCTCTGGGTCGGCGCCGGCTTCCACCCGCTCCCGGTACACCTGCTCCGCTATCGTGTAGAGCTCAGTACTGCATTGCCCGATGACGTCGTCATCCATGTCCTGGATGGCGAAGGAGTATCGGACTCCGATGTCCCGGATACGCCGGGCGAGGGAGGCCGGCACGGCCAGGAAAGCGGCGAAGCAGTCCATGACATAGGGGGCTGCAAAATCCCGGACGCCGTCGGCGTCGTCGCTGAGGAAGAGCGACTGCACCAGCTCCCGTGCACTCGCTCGAAAGGCTTCTTCGTGCTCCCGGACCACTGAACGGCGCAGGACGGGGTCAATTGCTTCACGGTAAGCGGTGTGTTCCGGCGGATCGAAATGCAGGGGAGGCCTGCGGGAGGATCTGGGGACATGAGGAACCACGTTCTGCACGGAGGTGATGAAAAGTTCATCGTCCTGCGTAATGCGGACAATATCCTCGTAGGTTGTTGCCGACCAGAAGCCGCCGAAGTCATCGCTCCACGGGAAGGGATTGCTTCGGCGCAGCTCTGCGTAATCCTGGTGGGCACTGCCGAACGTCTCGTCCATGGCGGGAGACCACTCCGCGGCGCGTCCCCCGGATGCGGGGGCGCCGGCCGAGGCCGGCGAAGCGTTGCCATAAGGGCATGGGGACATTAGATAACCTTTCTGCGGGCCCAGCGGGCCACCGATTCAAGAGCGATGACCACAACAATGAGGCCGATAAGGATGCCGGCTGTCTGCTGGTAGTGCAGGGTCGCCACGGATTCGTCCAGCAGGAAACCCACGCCACCGGCACCAACGATTCCCAGCACGGCTGACTCGCGCAGGGCCAGGTCCGAAGTAAAGAGGCTGTTTCCAATGAAACTGGGAACAAACTGCGGCCAGACCCCGCTGACGAACACCTGAACCCGGTTCGCTCCCGTCGCCTCAAGGGCCCTTAGCGGTGCAGGGTCAACGTTATGCAGGGAATCCGTGAAGAACTTGGACGCCAAAGCCGTGCAGGAGATCGTCAGAGCCAGGAAACCGGCGAACGGTCCAAGTCCCAAAGCGGCAACGAAAATCAGGGCGTAGATAATGTCGGGGATGCCCCGGACGAAAACCACCAGGCCGCGCAATGCAAATGCCAGCGGGGCGAAGCGCACCAAATGCCGGGTGGACAGTACGGCGATAACGAGGCCGATCAGCACTCCGAAAAACGTGGCAGTGAACGCCATGATGACGCTTTCGAAGATCCCAAGCAGGATGTCCTGGGTGAATACGGGAGGGACAAAACCGGCGAGTAGGGCAGTGGCGTTGCCCCAGGCCTGTCCCAACCGGGCAGGATTCACGGAAAGCTGACCCAGCGAGAAGAGGAAAAGGCAGGCGGCCGCCGCGCCGGCGCCGGTGCGCAGCAGCCTTGACCGGTTCCATCCCGGCGTGGCCGCTGTTTTGCCGGCTGCAAAGAGCCGGGACTCGGTGTGTTCATCTGCGTGCTCGGCCACCGCACGCTGAACGAGGTAGGCAATCAGTTCAAGGATCAGGAGGAGGACGACGATGGCCAGGATGATGCCCGCTGCCCTGCGGTAATTCAGGGACCCGATGGCAGTCTGCAGCGCAACACCGATACCGCCGGCCCCGACCAGCCCGAGTACGGCAGAGGCACGGACATTGATGTCCAGGCGGTAAATCACTAGCGATGCAGCGGCCGGCAGGGCTCGTGTCAGCGTGGTGGAAACAAAGTTCTGCATGCGGTTCGCGCCGACGGCGGCAATTGCTTCATGCGGAGCCGGAGTTTGTTCTTCAAAGACGTCGGACATCATCTTTCCGATCATGCCGACGGAATGGAACGCGATGGCCAGTGCGCCGGCGAGCGGTCCCAGACCGAAAATACGGACGAAGAGGATGGCAAAGATCAGTGACGGGACGGCTCTGGTGACGATAATGATGCCTTGGGCAAACCACCGGACTGCCCGAGGGCCAGTGAAGTGCCGTGATGCCGCCGCTGCCAGGAAAACCGACGCGATTGCCGCCAGCCCCGTTCCAGCCAGGGCGATCCAAAGTGTTTCAAGCAGCAGGGTCAGGAGAGCCGGTACGGGACCCGTGGTGGGAGGAACCATCCTTTGAAGCAGCCGGCCGATGTCCCCGAGTCCAGCGGCCACCGCGGCAGGGCGGATGTCGATCCACCAGATGCCGAAGACCGTCACAGCGAGGTAAGCCAGCGGAATGCCGAGCGTCGCTGCGGATACGCGCGGTCGCCCGCCGGGGGTTGGCTTCGGTGTGCCGTTGCTCCCGGGGTCGAACTGCCGTTCCGCCCCCGCCACTGCCCGGCCGGCTTCGTCGATACTGTCCGTGGAGGCACTCATGCAGTGCGGCCTTTCGCCTTCTCGTAAATGGCGCGGACAGCAGCCTCCGAGGTAGCCGGGGTGGGGGTGTCGAGGATGAGGGAGCCGTCACGGACCGCCACCACCCGGTCTGATACCTGCAGGGCGAGGTCAACCTGATGCAGGGAACAAATAACCGTAAATCCGTCCTCTGCACTGACCTTCTTCAGGGTGTTCAGGACCGAGAGGCTGGCACTGGGGTCCAGCGACGCCACCGGCTCGTCGGCGAGGACAATGCGGGCATCCTGCATCAGTGTCCGCGCTATGGCTACCCGCTGCTGCTGCCCGCCCGAAAGCGTGTCACAGCGTTGGAACCTCTGATCGGCCAAGCCAACCCGTTCCAGGTTCGCTACTGCTTTCTCCCGCAGCGGCCGGGGATAGGTTGAAATCCCGTAGCGGGGCATCTTGAGCGATCCCAAAGCCCCCATCAGCACGTTTTCCATTGCGCTGAGGCGGCCCACCAAGCCGAATTGCTGAAAAACAAAGCCGACGCGCGTCCGCAGCTTCCGCAGGTTCTTTCGGCCGCACGTGGCCGGGTTTACGCCTAAGACGGTCACACTGCCCCCGGTGGGGCTATGGCTGCCGTTGATCAGCCGGAGAAGCGTGGACTTGCCGGCGCCGGAGGGTCCGACGAGGGCGACAAACTGCCCCGGATGCACATCCAGGTTTACCTCTCGGAGGACGGTCTTGGCCCCGAAGCTCATGCTTAGATCCGTGAGGAGCAGACTGGGGGCGGTGTTGGTGTCGTTCGGGGACTGGGGGGCCACGGTGTGATGTCCTGACTCAGGCGGGGGCAGGGGAGCAGGCATTGCTTCTTCCTTACCGGCTATTCGTTCCGGCAGACTTCTGCCTGGGTGGTTTCGCAGATTTCACGGATGGTCGCGAAGTCCTCATCGGTGGCAGGTTCAAAGGCGAAGGCCCCGGTACCGCCCCATTCACAGGCCATCTTGCCGGCATACTCCTCGCCCCACGACGGCTGCGCCTCGCGTTGGTCGTCGGGGCAAAGACCCGCTTCAGCGGCGGTTACGGCATTGTATTTGAGCACCGCATTGCTGATTTTGGTGCGCAGATCTTCCGGCAGCCAGTTGCCGATAACCATGGGAGTTCCTGGAATATCCGGGGAGGTCCACAGGGTCTCGACGTCTCCGTCCTTAATTACTCCTCGAGCCGGAAGAATGTCCGTGATGAAAGTGCCGGCAACAAAAGCGACATCGCAGTCACCGGCAAGCATCTGCGTCACTGCAACGTCATGGGAACCTGCGAAAATCGGATTAATGTCGCTCTTGGGATCCAAGCCGATGCTTATCAATCCTGCTGCTGCAGCCAGATAGCCGGTGCTGGACGCAGGATCGGTGAAACAGACGTCCTTCCCCTGGACATCCTCAAGCGTTTTGATGTCCGAACCGGCAGCGACGACGCCCAGGGATTGGACTGCACCGGATCCGGCTGCCGGAGTCCGCTGGTCCATGGCAACCGGCGTGACGTCCGCGACATTCTGGGCAAGGTAGTAGGAGAATGCTCCATAGGTGGCCACGTCTACGCGCTCCGCAGCCTGCGCTTCGATGACCCCGGCATTGCTGCTCACGGCCTCGATGCTGGTGGGGAGCCCGGTTTCCTTTTCGATTGCCGCAACGATTGGTTTGAAGCTGTCCTCGAGCTCTTTGCTGTCATCGGTGGGTACAACCGCGAAAACGAGCGACTGCGGTGCATCGCTGGAAGCACCGTCTGAGTTGTTGTTGCCGGCGGGTCTGGCGTTGGGGCTGGCTCCGCAGGCACTGAGCAGGAGACTGGCGACGGCTAGGGCGGCAAAGGCCTTGGTGTTTTGGTTCATAGTCAGCTCTGACTCCTCTGATTGCGTCTGGAAGTTTCGCCCGTTGCTGGCCGGCATTGCCCATCAAGGGGGGAACTAAGCGACACTTTCCTGATCGAACGATTACAAATGTGTCGCCTATTGCCGGACGACTCAGCTAAGGTTGTGGCGTGCGTCACAGTTGACCAACTATTATTGAATTTGTCAATGGTTCAAGCATGGATCCTGCGTTGCCTCCTGGCCCGCCCCGGCGACCGGTGCCGCCGCCTACCCGACACCCGCTGCAGGCGCGTAGCCTGACCGCATGGAATCTGGCTCTGGCGTCGCCGTCGTCCGCACCCGCGGGTTGCATAAGAACTTCGGACGCGTTGAAGCGCTGAAAGGCATCGATCTGGAGGTTCCCACGGGAAGCATCTTCGGGGTCATCGGTCCCAACGGCGCCGGCAAGACCACATTGATGCGCCTGCTGCTGGACCTGCTGCGTCCCAGCTCCGGGGAGGTAACCGTCCTCGGTGTTGATCCCCGCAGCGGAGGGTCGGCCCTGCGTCGTCGCATCGGCTTCCTGCCGGGAGATCCGGCCCTGGCGGACAGGGTCAGCGGACGTGAACTCCTTCGCTTTTTCTCGCACATCAGTGGACACGTGGATCCGGGGACCGTTCCGGCGCTGGCGGAGCGGCTCGATCTGGACCTCGGCCGCCCGGTGCGTGCCCTGTCCAAGGGAAACCGGCAGAAACTGGGACTCATTCAGGCGTTTATGCATCAACCGCCACTGCTCATCCTTGACGAACCAACCAGCGGATTGGACCCGTTGGTCCAGCAGGAGTTCCTGGCGCTGGTGAGGGAAGCGAGCAGCAACGGCCAGACGGTGCTGCTCAGCTCGCACGTTCTCAGCGAGATTGAGGAGGCAGCTGACACTGTGGCCATCCTCCGGAAGGGGACAGTGGTGTCCGCTGCCAGCACCGCGGATATCCGGGCTTCAGCCGGTCGCCGCGTGCGGATTGGAATCACCGCAGCAGAGGCACCTGCCTTGGTTGAACGCCTTCGGCAGGTGCCCGGATTCGAGCTGCTGCAGGTACCCGCTGACCCGGACCCCCGGGACCCAACCTCAATCCATGGCCGGTTCAAGGGTGACATGCCGGACCTGATCACGGCCCTGGCGGGACATCACCTCCTCGACCTGGTGGTTCAGGAGCCCGACCTCGAGGAAGCCGTACTGCGGTTTTATGGGCCGGAGAACGCCGCCGGACCGGACGACGGCGGTGCCGCCGAATGAGCCGCCTCCCCTTGTTCACCCGTTCACTCGCCGCGTCATGGCGTCCGCTTCTGGGATGGGCGGCGGGTATCCTGGCTGTCCTGAGTCTGTACCTGCCCCTCTATCCATCCCTGGCCGGTCAGGCTTTCCAGGATCTCCTGCAGAGCCTGCCGCCCGAACTCATATCCGCACTGGGCTATGACGAGCTGACCACCGGCGCCGGTTATACCCAGTCGACGTTCTTCGGCCTCATCGGGTTCGCCCTCTTCACCATCGCCGCCATTTCCTGGGGAACCCGGGCGATTGCCGGCGACGAGGAGAGCGGGACGCTGGAACTCGTGCTGGCCCACGCGGTCGGCCGGGTCCAGCTCGTGCTGGAGCGCAGCGCCGCCATTGCTGCCCGTCTGCTGCTGCTCGGCCTTTTCGCGGGCCTGGCCGTGCTGGTTTTCAACCGCCCCGCACAACTCGGTCTCATTCCTTCCCATGTCTGGGCCGGGTGTGCGGCGCTCATCGGACTGGCGCTGCTGACTGCGTCCGTCGCCCTTGCTGCGGGAGCCTTTACCGGCCGCCGCGTCTGGGCGCTCACCGCGGCCGTTGCGGTCGCCGTCGGCGGGTACGCTCTCAATGCGGTGGCCAACCAGAATCCGGACCTGGACTACCTTCACTCCTGGACGCCCTATCACTGGGCCTTCGGCGGCAGCCCGCTCGGCAACGGGGCCGATTGGGCCGGGCTCGGTGCACTGTATGGAACAAGTGCGCTGCTGGTGCTGCTCGCTGCCTTCGCGCTTACCCGGAGGGACATCGGCACGTGATTGGCAGGCCTGTGCAATGATGTCCCCACCAAAACGACGGGGTGGACGCCAATGCGCAAAGTAAAGGAACTCGCAGCCGCAGCAGCGACGGTGCTGCTGCTTTCTGCCTGCACGGACGCCGGGTCGTCGAGCGCGGACGAGCAGGCCGCTCCGGCCGGCCGCACCGTCGAGGGAACTCTTTCCTCTTTCGGGTCGGTCAACGAAGTGTACGACGCCGTCGTCGGCGTCCTGGACTGCGACCCCGGCACCACAGCGGAGCCTGTCACGATGCAGATAGACGGATATCTTCCCGAGTATCGGATGTGCACCGACACCGTCGAAATAGTCCGCTACGAGAACGAGGCGGACCGGACCAAGGCGTCCGAACTGCTGAACGCCGCCGAAAACCCGCTCCCGTACTTCGCCGAAGGCAGCAACTGGCACGTGCTGGTCCTGCCGGGCCGTGAGGGGCAGATGCCGGGGCCGGACCAAACCGCCGCTCTCGCCGAGGAGTTGGGCGGCCGTTTCGTCAGCCCAGCGACCGGGTAGCCCGCACCCATTGTTCATTATTCGTAACAGTACGTTTATTGCACCAATAAACTTCCATTGACGAAAAAGCGGTGTAGGCTGGCAGCATGTTCACCGCATACGCCACAGTCCCGCAGGGATACACCGTCCACTCGGCAGCGACGCCGATGTCCTTCCCTGCCGGGGAGGCCCACCTCAAGGTCGCAGGCAGCCCGGAGGAAACCCCGCTGTACTTCTATCTGACCGGCGCCGACGCCAACGAGTACATAACCGCAGCCATGTGGATCGACTACGCCCACCAGGGCGGCCACAAGGTCCAGGCCCTCATTCCGTACCTGCCCGGAGCCCGCCAGGACCGCGGCAACCCCTTCGGTGCCAAGGTCTACGCCAACCTCATCAACGCCATGAACGCCGACGAAGTGGTCTGCTTCGACCCGCACTCGCCCGTCATGCCGGCCCTGGTCCGCAACCTGCGCGTCGTGGATTCCTCCGCCGTCATCGCCCAGGTCCTGCGGAACAAGGCGGGGGAGTATGCCGGCGTCATCTGCCCGGACGCCGGGGCGAAGGAACGCACCGCCCGAGCCGCCGCAGCCCTCGGACTTCCGCTCTACTCCGCCGAGAAGCACCGGGACTTTGCCACCGGCAAGCTGTCCGGGTTCACCTGCGAGGAACTGCCCGACGACGGACGCTTCCTGGTGGTCGACGACATCTGCGACGGCGGCGGAACCTTCATGGGCCTGGCAGCCGCCACGGGGCTCGGGCCGGACCGCCTGGACCTATGGGTCAGCCACGGAGTGTTCTCCGGCAAGGCAGCCCAGCTGCGGCAGGCCTACGGCTCCATCTACACCACGGATTCACACCCCGGCGCCGCCAACCCGGCAGTCGCCGCTTCCATCACGCCCCTGATCTCCCACCTCATCTAAGGAACCGGCCATGACCACGACAGCAGCACCGATCGCCCTGACCACCGCCAGCATCACCGCAGCCCTGTTCCAGACGGACGCGTACAAGCTCGGCCACATCCACATGTACCCCCGGGGCACCACAAAGGTTCTCTCCAACTTCACCAACCGCGGCTCCCGGATCGAGGGCGTGGACCACGTGGTGCACTTCGGCCTGCAGGCCTTCCTGCAGAAGTTCTGCATTGAAGCCTTCGCCCCGTTCTTCGCCGCCGATGAAGACGACGCCGTGGCCGAATACCAGGCCGGCCTCAACGACATCCTCGGCCCCAACACCGTAGGCACCGACCACATCCGGTCCCTGCACCGCCGCGGCTACCTGCCGCTGATCTTCCGTGCCGTGCCCGAGGGAACCCGGGTGCCCCTGCAGGTCCCCTCGGTCACCGTCGAATCCACCGAGCCGGAGTTCTTCTGGCTGGTCAACTACATCGAGACGGCGCTCAGCGCCTCCATCTGGCAGCCCTCCACCGCGGCGACCATTGCCGACAAGTACCGCGGCATCCTCGACACCGCCGCCGCGAAGACCGGCACGGACGCCGGCTATGTGGACTGGCAGCTCCACGACTTCTCCTTCCGGGGCATGCCCGGTGTCGAAGCTGCCGCCGCTTCCGGCGCCGGCCACCTGCTCTCCTTCAAGGGCTCGGACTCCCTCGGTTCGGCCGACTTCATCCGCCGCTACTACAACTCCTCCTTCGGCACGGACAACGGCCAGATCCTCGGCTCCATCCCCGCCAGCGAGCACGCCGTGATGTGCGCCGGCGGCCAGGACGGAGAAGCGGAAACCTTCCGCCACATCCTGGAGGTCAACCCCACCGGCAACATTTCGCTGGTTTCCGACGGGTACGACCTGTGGCACGTACTGCAGGGCATCCTGCCCGGACTCAAGGACATCATCACCTCGCGCGACGGCAACGTCGTCATCCGTCCCGATTCCGGAGACCCGGCCGACATCGTCTGCGGCTCCTCCACCCGCCCCGGCGCCGTCGCCCCCGACACGGCACCGTCGATGGCAGAGGACCCGGCCTACTTCGGCGTCGTCGCCCTCCTGGAAGCCGAGTTCGGCTCCACCCGTAACGACGCCGGCTACAAGGTCCTGAACAACGTGCGCGTTATGTACGGCGACTCCATCACCCCCGAGCGTGCCGCAGACATCACTGCACGCCTGGAGAAAGCGGGCTACGCCTCGGAGAATGTCGTGCTCGGCGCCGGTTCGTTCACCTACCAGTACGTCACCCGGGACACGTTCTCCTCGGCCATCAAGGTCACCTACATTGAGGTCAACGGCCAGCCCCGCAACGTGTTCAAGGATCCGATCACCGCCAAGGGCTTCGGTTCCAAGCGTTCCGCCACCGGCCGCCTGGCCGTCACCCGGAACGACGACGGCGAACTGGTCCTCATCGAGAAGGCCACCCCCGAGCAGGAAGAGGCCTCCCTGCTGCAGCCCGTCTGGGCCAACGGCGAGTTCCTCCGCCGCCAATCCTTCGCGGACGTCCGTGCAGTGCTCGGTAACATTGCCTCATGAGTTCCGAAAGGCTGCAGCCCCTCGTCTCGATCGATACCGTGCCCTTCATCGTGCGGGACGGGGGGCTGTGCCTGGTGACGGCGGAGCGGGCCAATGAACCCTTCGCCGGCGCGCAGGCGCTCCCCGGTGTCCTCCTGCTTCCGTCCGAACGGCTGGCCGAGGCCGCACTGCGCGCGCTGACGGTCAAGACCGGAGTAGGGGAGGACCAAGTGCAGCACCTCGACACGGCGGGCGTCTACGACAACCCGGACCGGGATCCGCGCGGGCCGACCATCTCGATTGTCCACACCGTTGTCCTGCATCCGGACGCCCGGCTCAATGAAACCGCGGTGAAGGTCACCCCGGTGGAACGGGTATCCGGGCTGCCCTTTGACCACGACACCATCATCCGCCGCACCGCCGGCACCGTGCTGGACGCGCTCTGGGTGGACGCGGGACTGACCAAGGCGCTGCTGGGGAAGCACTTCACCACGGCCCACGCCGCACGGATGAGCCGGAGCCTGGCGGCCGCCGCCGGACGCACCGAACCGGACTCCTCCAACCTGGGCCGGATGCTGGCCCGCAACCCTGCATTGTCCAAATCCGGTGCAGTGGCAGAAGGCCGTGGGCGGCCGGCCGCAGGGTGGTCCTGGTTGTAGAACGTCCTGGTAAATTGCGTGAATCAAATGCCAGCGTTTAAAAGGGGGACGGTTACAGTTATTGCCGCTAGCACTACCCGTTCTGCGGCACAGCAAACCGACCCAACGAAAGCCGGATATCCATGTCTTTTGAGTATGTTTCAGCGGTAATGGCCCAAGGCAGCAGCGAAAGCGATGGCTCAGGGAGTAATTGGATTCTTGTAGGGATGATTGTTTTGGTCTGTTTGGTATGTTTCATACCCTCCAAATCCAAGGGGAAATCCGGATCGCTGGGTACCGGGCAGCTCACTGCTGAAGAAGTTAAAGCTATGCGTTTCCAGCCCACGAAATTCAAGGAGGGCTACGACCAGGACGAGGTCGATGACCTGCTTGAACGGGTAGTCAGGGAGCTTCAGCGCCTCGAAAAGGAAAACACTCAGGTGCAGCAGGCCGTTTCCCTGGGTCGGTCCGTTCCTCACACCTCGCCGATCATCACTGCTGACCAGGTAATGAATCAGAAGTTCTCACCGACAAAATTCCGTGAGGGATATTTGCAGGATCACGTTGACGATGCCCTCATGAGGGTTGTTATGGGTCTTCGGGACCGGGTTTCCGAAAATGAGCAGCTTCGACGCCGGGTAGGCCCGTCCCAGTACGGAACTTCGACGACGCCGAGCTAACCCGGATACGGCCCTTCGGCGGGCAGCAGCCCTCGAATTGATGCCAAGCCCTGGTGGAATTAATCAGCCGGCGGCCGTTGCCGTTGCCGCTTCGTGGCACCCCGTTGTTTCTTTGCATCGAGGCGGCGGTAGTTCGAGCCGCGGGTAGGTTTGGTGGTCCGGCGCGGAGCAGGTCCGGGCGCCAGTCCGTCTGCCACGAGCGCGGCGAGCTTGGCCAGGGCTGTTTCCCGATTGCGAAGCTGGGATCGTTGCTCGGAGGCCGTCACGGTCAGCACTCCAGCCACGAGACTGCGTTTCAGCCGCTGCAGCAGCAGCAGGCGTTGCTGTTCCGACAGCACCGCAGAACCGGCTACGTTCCAGGAGAGCGCAACGCGGCTGTCCGAGGTGTTGACGTGCTGGCCCCCAGGGCCGGACGAACGGGAGAACCGCCAGTCGAGTTCAGCCGCGGGAATCGTGAGCGCGGGCGACACCACCAAATCCATCCCTCCAGCGTCGCACGAACGAAACCGGTAGGGCTAACGGGAATGCAGCCGGTCGGTGGGCAGCAGCAGTTCAATTGCAGCGGTCATATCGGCGGCCTTGGCAATCGCGCCCTCCGCTGTCGGAGCCACCACCACCCGGTCCCGGCGCACTTCCTGGATCAGCACCGGTATCTGCTGCCCGCCGTCGTCGAGCCACCACTCCTCGATAAACATCCGAAGGCCCAGCTCATCGAGCAGGGCTTCGGCCGCATCGAGGTCACCGGCCTCAGCGCGACGGCGGTGCAGCAGGTCATACGGGACAAACCCGCCGTCGTCGGTCATATGGATGAAGCCGACGTGCTCGCCGTCGAGGCTGCGCAGATGGTCGAAGGTGTTGTCGGACGGCAGGGGTTCGGACATGGCAGGACCCTAACACCTAAGCATCACCCGGCAGCCGCTCCCACAGTTTCCGGGTGGTGTTCCAGCTGCGGATGGTCATCGACTTGTACAGCGGCGAGGCCGCGATGGCACTCAGCCGGCTCTTGGTCAGCTCGGAGCTGAGCCGCTGCGAGTAGATGACGCCGTCGCCCGGCCAGATCTCGTCAATGCCTTCCCTGGGACGAAAAGCGTCCATGGCGGTGTCCGCATCGATGTCCATGAGGAAAATCGCGTCCGAGTGGTAGAGGTCCGGCCGCTCTCCGAAGTGCTGGGGCCGGTGTTCGACGACGGCCTGCAGCTGCGCCCGGCCCAGCACGAGGACCTTGATGAGTTCGTCGTCGAGGTCGAAGTTATCCGTGAGTGCGGCTTCGATCTGCCGGCCGACGGAGCCGGCGTCGTCACTCGATGCCAGGAAGACATTCCCGCTCGCAATGTAGGTGGACACCTGCTGGAACCCGAGGCCTTCAAGATGCCCCCGTAACTCCTTCATGGGGACCTTGTTCCGCCCGCCGACGTTGATGCCGCGCAGGAGAGCCAGGTAAGGGAGCGTGTCCGCGGCCGGGCTGTCGGTCATTGCACCGGGATACGGCGGCGGATTTCGCGCACGGTGCCGGTCGGATCGGGGGAGTGGTCGTGGGATTCGGGCACTGTTACCAGGACGGCCTGCGGCATCCGCCGCGCCAGCTTCTCGGTGGCGTCCATAATGACCGGGTAGGTGGTGGTACCGCGCAGGATGGTGACGGGTACCGAAACCTGGGCCATCGCCGCCGTCGGGGTGGACACGGCCTGCGACAGCAGCGCGTCGTAGACGGCGGACTGCGCCAGCGGAACCAGGGAATCGAACATGGGGCTGGCCTGGATCTGCTCAATAAACGCTTCGGGCAGGCCGATACCTTCCCGCTGAAAGGTGGTGACGGCGTCCGCCGGGTTACCTGAATCAACGAGGGCCTGAAGCCGCTGCGGAAGGTCGATCGAAGGTTCCCCCTCGCCGAAGAGGAACGGCGGCTCCGACAGGAACAGGTGGCTGATCGGTGCCCCTTCGGCCGCGGCAAGCAGGGCGAGCATGGCACCGGAGGAATGTCCGAGGACTGCCGCGTCACCGCCGACGGCGTTGAGGACCGCCGTGAGGTCCTCCACCTCCCGCCGAGGAGAGTAAGGGGAAGTATCCGTGCTTTTCCCGCGGGCTCGGCGGTCCACCGTCACCGCCTGGAAACCGGCGGCTTTGAGCGCGGCGGCCAACGGGGCGCCGGCGTCGGCGGTTGAAAACGCACCGCCGACAATGACCACCGGCGGGCCGTGGCCCGTCTGGTCGAAGGCGATCCGGGTGCCGTCTGCTGAGTCTGCGTACAACATGCCCAGATTCGATCACGCCGGCGAGGCCCCGGCAATCAGTGGCTGCGCATCCGCTGCTCCCGGCGGCCAAACTTCCCGTGCATCCGGCACCCCGCCGCCGCGCCGTCAGTGGGCCTAGCCGGCCACCTGGCTGCGCTGGCCGGTGTCGACGGCGGCCACCGCACCGCCGTCGACCAGCAGGTCCGCGCCGGTGATGAAGCTGGCGTCCTGGCTGAGCAGGAACGCCGTTGTGCTGGCGATGTCGAAGGCGGTGCCGAGGCGCTTGGTGCCGGAAGCTTCGATCATGGCGCGCATCTGCGAGCCGGATTCGCCGGAGAGTTCCTGCTGGCCCATCGGCGTGGAGATGACGCCGGGGCTGATGCTGTTCACGCGTGCCCCGCGGGCACCCCAGCGCAGGCTGGCGGTCTGGACGCGGACCTGGTTGGCGCGCTTGGCCACGCTGTAGGCGTGTCCGGGGTGGTCGATAGCGGCAACAAACGGAATCAGCAGCAGATCATCGGCAGGCTTGGTGGCCAGGCTCGCCAGCACGTCGGCGGGCATCTGGCCGCCGGCCATGTAGGCGGACATGCTGGAAATGACGACGCCGGCACCGCCCGGGGCGATGACCTTTTCGAATTCCTCCAGCACCACGGCCACACCGAACAGGTCCACCTTCCAGATGGCCTCCACCGGTGCCTGGACGGGGGAGAGCCCTGCGGTGTGGACGACGCCGGTCACCGCTCCCAGCTCGCGGGCCGTTGCGGCCAGGGCGGCCACGGATTCGCGGGAGGAAACATCGACCTTTTGGGAAACGACGTCGTAGCCCTCACCGAGCGCGGTGGCCACTGTGCTCTCCAGCAGCTCTTCATTGAAGTCCGCCACGAGGACCTTCCGTCCTGCGCCGGACCGGCGCATAACCGCCTGGCCCATGCCGCCCATGCCGATAACTACCAGTACTTCCGAGGCCATGATGCTCCCATGTCAGAGGTGACCGGCGGAGAAAACCGCCGGATGTATGCCTCTGAGACTAGCGGGTCTCGGTTTCCCCGGGCACGGCGCCGCGGCGGGCACGGACAGAGGAACGGTCCGTGCCCGCGGTGTACCGGCGCATGGAGGTTAACCGGCAGGGTCATAGGCGACGGCGACGTCCAGCACCCACGTGACGCCGAAGCGGTCCTGCACCATTCCGTATGCGGGGGAGAAGGCCGAGGGCGCCAGGTCCTGCAGCACGGTGGAGCCCTCGGCAAGCCGCCCCCAGAGATCCGCGATCTCCTCGGACGAGTCGCCGCGGACCGAAACGAAGGAGGATTTATCCCCCTGGTCGTAGGACACGCTGGCGGGAACGTCGTAGGCCATGATCGAGAAGCCGTTCCCGCCGATGACCTGCCCGAACTTGACCTGGCCGGCCTCCTCGGGGAGCTCGACGCTGTAGGCGTCCTCGTTGGTGACGACGATAAGCTGCCCGCCGAAAACCGAGTGGTAGAACTCGAGGGCGGCCCGGGCATCGCCGCGGAAGTTCAGGTGGGGCGTGGTGGTGACAGACATGGGTTGCTCCTTCTGGAATGGCCCGGGTGTTTCCCGGTAACACCCACTCTTCTCTTAGTAGAGGTCAGTTTCTGGCCGCTATTTCGTTTATCTTTCTCGTATGCCCACCACGACGTCGCGTCTCCTGCTGCTCCTCTCACTTCTGCAGACCCCGCGGGACTGGCCGGGGCAGGTGCTCGCGGACCGGCTGGAGATCAGCCCCCGGACCGTGCGCCGCGATGTCGACCGCCTGCGGGAGATGGGTTACCGCATCTCCGCGCTGAAGGGGCCGGACGGTGGCTACCGCCTCGACGCCGGTGCCGAGCTGCCGCCGCTGCTTTTTGACGACGACCAGGTGCTGGCCCTCGCCGTCGCACTGCACTCCGCGCCCCTGACCGGAGCAGGCATCGAGGAGGCCGCCGCCCGCGCGCTGGCCACCGTCCGGCAGGTGATGCCCTCCCGGCTGCGCCACCGTTTGGACGGACTGCAGTTCACCGCGCTGCCGGGCCGTGCGGCCGAATCTGTCCAGCCGGACGTGCTGCTGGCCCTCTCCACAGCCGTCGGCACACGTCAGGTGCTGCGCTTTGACTATGCAGGTGCCCAGTCGGGAGACGGCGACGTCGGATTCTCGCCGCCGCGCCGCGCGGAACCGCACCATCTGGTGGCATCGCGCGGACGCTGGTATCTGGTGGCGTGGGATTTGGACCGAAACGACTGGCGGATCTTCCGGGCCGACCGGATCACTCCGCGGCTGCCCGCCGGTCCCCGGTTCCGGGAGCGGGAACTGCCCGGCGGCAACGTGCATGATTTCCTTTCCGCACGGTTCCGGGGAACGGAACCGGGGAAGAGTCCCGCTGAAGACTGGCCCTGCCGCGGCGCCGTGGTCCTGCATCTGCCGGCGGCCGACGTCGTCCCGTTCGCCGGTGACGGCACGGTCGAAGCGGTTGGATCCGACCGGTGCCGGTTGGAAGCGGGCTCCTGGTCCTGGGCAGCGCTTGCGGCGGCCTTCGGCAGGTTCGACGCCGAGCTGGAGGTGGTTGGTCCGCCTGAGCTGGCGTCCGCCTTCGGAACGCTGGCGGCCCGTTTCGCCGCGGCTGCACCGCGGTAAGTCTCCGCCGGTCAGGAGCTCTCCCAAGCCGATTAATGAATGTGCTCTCTGTGGCAGTCAGTTCGTAGAAAAGTAGAACACCGCCCCGGCTGCGACGATGAAGAGCATGCCGACCGTTGATGATCCGGCCGTAAGCAGGCGGGACGGTTTCCTGCCCCTTCGGGTGAGCAAATGAATAATAGCCAGGATGCCGAAACCGAAACCGATCAGTGCAAGCACAATGACCGCCGGATTCAACGGCGGACCCTCGGGAGCCTGGTCGTTTCCTATGACGCCGATGACGGACAGAATGACCATCACCGCGCCCAAGGCCATTCCCCCGAACAAGGGAATGATCAGGTTTGCTTTGGCTGTATCGCGGTTCCCGGTGAAAGTTCCGGCGGCCCGCCTGCCGTAAGACGACTCCAACACGGAGTTCGTGATCCTGGCGAGCCAGTCACGCCGGGAATACCCGAGGAAACACCCGGCAATAATGAGTGAGCCAATAATGACTCCCGGCCAGAAAACGGACATAAAGAACCCCCGATGAATGAGACTGGGCCCGGATACCGGGCTGCCGGAATGCTAAGTCATCGGGCCTGTGCTGTCACTGGGTGATTACCTGTTTCTTCGCCCGGGGGCCGTCCTACTCCGTCCGGGCGTTGACCTCTCCCTTGTGGCTGGGATGGGAGAAAGCGGAACAGCCCATGGGGAGAACTACCCATGGACCGCGTGGCTTACGGGAGCCGGCCGGGCCTCAGCAGCGAGGGGATGGCAGCCCGCGCAGGGTCCAGCGGCACCGGGCTGATAAGCACCGCCGGGCCGCGGTGAAGCGTGCCGCTGCTCAACGGCCGGCAGCGCAGCCCGCCCCGGCCCCGCATCGCCTTGTGCGCACCGGGCGCCAGGACCCGATCCATCCAGGCGCAGGGGTGGGCCTGCCTGCCGCCATGGAATTCCACCCGACCGTCGACAGATTCGAGGACAAAGTCCTGCCCCAGCAGCGGAGACAGCTCGGCACCGCAGAGCACCACGTTCCGGCGGGCCAGCAGCGGGTCAAAGGGATCGGCACCAAGCTCCGCGGCGATGGCCTCCAACGACTCCACAGCGAACAGGGTCACGGCCGCATCCATATGCGCGGCCTTGCCGAAGAACCGGTCCCCGACAATCCCCTTCCCGGCTACTACCTGAGCTTCGTCCGCATCGGTGGTGACGACGTCGGCCGGCCCGTCCTTGGCGCGCCCGAAGTAGGCGTGCGCCGGTGAGACCAGCAGGTGCAGGATCTCGACGTCGTACGTATAGCTCATGCCTCCACGCTAACCGCTCCTCCGAGGACGTACGTTGCCGGCACGGGCGCGCCGGTGCCGCGCGCGTTGCGCCGCACGTGCGAGGATGGCGCGAAATGATGAGGGTGCCATGCCGGATAAGGGGTGGGTAACGGGACAATGCGGTACGTCTACCTGCGGACCTGCGCGTCAATGGCCGGCCTGCTGTGTTTATGCCTGGTCGTCTCCCTTGCCGTGTTCCTGAACCTGTCCAATGAGCCGGCCGACGCGGCGGCTGCCCCTGAAGCCCAGGCGCCGGACAGCGTCACGCTCGTGGTCAACAAGCACCGTCCCCTCGCGGCGGACTATGTGCCGCCGGACTTGGTCGACGCGGGCGGGCTGCTGCTGCGGGCCGAAGCGGCTGCGGCCTATACCGGCATGGTTAGTGCTGCCGCGGCGGAGGGCATCCCCATTTCTCCCGTCAGCGGCTATCGGTCGAGCGAAGAACAGTCCCGGCTGCACTCCTCCTACACCGAGAGGTACGGGCAGGAGGGAGCCGATTCGCTCTCGGCCCGGCCCGGCTACAGCG
This sequence comes from Arthrobacter sp. zg-Y1110, assembly GCF_025244865.1. Taxonomy (NCBI): domain Bacteria; kingdom Bacillati; phylum Actinomycetota; class Actinomycetes; order Micrococcales; family Micrococcaceae; genus Arthrobacter; species Arthrobacter sp. zg-Y1110. The sequence continues at coordinate 2,124,637 of NZ_CP104272.1, read as the reverse complement.
AGCATGAGACCGGGCTGGCCGTGGACATCGGCAATCCGGATGGCCTGTGTGCGCTGGAAACCTGTTTCGAAGGAACCGCGGCCGGTGCCTGGACTGCGGCGAACGCCCACCGGTACGGCTTCCTCATCCGCTATCCGGCGGGGGCGGAACACATCACCGGGTATGCCTATGAGCCCTGGCACCTGCGGTACGTGGGGCCGGAAGTCGCCGGCGGAGTCCACGACGCCGGGCTGACGCTGGAGGAGTTTCTCGGTCTTCCGGCCGCCCCGGACTACTGATCGGGTGTGGCTAAACCGCCTTCACTACCGGCAGTTCGCTCCACTCGGTGGTGTACCGGGGTGAGGAATACTTACGCGACATGGTCCACTCCGGCGTCGCCGTCGACATCCCCGCCAAACCGAGGCCGATGCTCGCCGCCCCGTATTTGTCCGTGACTTTCCCCAGCAGTTCGCCCAGGTTCCGCCGTTCCTGTGCGGAGACGAACTCCTCGAACAGGGGCTGCGCGCCGGCGGATTCCAGCCCGCTGAGCATCACCCCGGCCTTGGTGTAGGGCACCCCCTCGACCACCTGGGACTCGAGGGCACCGACGGCGGCCCGGCTGAGGACCACGGGATCTGACGTCGGGCTGGGCAGGCGCACCGTGGCAGAGGGGAACGACGCCGCCCGCTCGCTGAAGTGCGATGTGCCGGCATAAGCGGTGAGGATGCTGGCCTGCTGTCCTTCGCGCTCCAGCCGGGCGGCCGCCTGCTGGGCGTAGATGCTCATGACCTGGCGCATCTCGGCACCGGTAGTGACCGGGGTCGAGAAGCTCCGGGAGAAGATCAGCTGCTTGCGGTCCGCCCGCTCGTCCTCCTGCGGAATGCAGGCGGTGCCGTTGAGCTCCAGCACGGTGCGCTGCAGGATAACCGAGAATTTCCGGCGGATCAGTGCAGGGTCGGCGGCGCGCAGGTCCGCGACGGTGGAGATCCCCATGGCATCCAGCTTCGCGCCCAGCCGGGACCCCACGCCCCAGAGTCCGGTGACCGGCACCCGGGACATGATGGCTTCCACAGCTGCCGGGTCCATGGTCTCGAGGTTGCAGACACCCTGCAGGTGCCGGTTCTGCTTGGCGATCCGATTGGCGAACTTCGCCAGGGTCTTGGTGGTGCCGATGCCCACGCAGACAGGCAGACCGGTGTGGCGGGCGACGGCGGTGCGGATGGTTGCGCCCTGTGCCTCCAGGTCGCGCGGTGTGCCGGCGAGTCCGAGGAAGGACTCATCGATCGAGTACACCTCCTGCCACAGCGCGTAGCGCCCCAGCAGTTCCATCACGCGGGAACTGAGGTCTCCGTAGAGCTCGTAGTTGCTCGAGCGCTGGATCAGGCCCACGCGCGGCGCGGATTCGGCGAGCTTAAACCACGGCGTGCCGGTCTTGATGCCCAGCGCCTTCGCTTCGTCGGAGCGCGCCACCACGCAGCCGTCGTTATTGGAAAGCACCACCACCGGCACCCCTGCCAATTTCGGGTCGAAGGCGCGCTCGCAGGAAACGTAGAAGCTGTTGACGTCCACCAGGGCGATCCGCTGGGCGGCGTTCGGCGACACGGACTGCTCAGACATGGTGCAGGCAGCGGGTCACAACACCCCACACGGATAGTTCCGACGGCTCCGCCACGAGGATGTCCGGATACCCGGGGCTTTCGGCCCGCAGCACGATCCGCTGCCCGCCCAGCAGCAGTCGCCGGACCGTGAGCTCGCCGTCCACCACGGCGACGACGACGGCGCCGTCGCGCGGCGTGAGCGAACGGTCCACAATCAGTTCATCCCCGTTGCAGATACCGGTGCCCGCCATGGAATCGCCCTCCACCCGCACCACGTAGGTGGAGGTGGGGTCCCGGATCAGGTGCCGGTTGAGGTCGATCCGGCCGTCGAAGTAGTCCCGGGCCGGACTGGGAAAGCCCGCGGCAGTCGCGGCGTCGGACTCCGACGGCGGCGCGGGGCGGCGCGACCGGTCCGCTGAGAACACCGCCATGCCGAGGCCTCCTGGGGATATTTCTAGAACAGGGATATTTCTAGAACATACTTTCGAACCCTCAGCCTAGCACCGGACTGCTGTTCGTTACTTGAGCGGGATCCCGTGCGCGTCGGTGCGGAAGGCCTTGGCGTTGCAGAGAATCATCAGGCCTTCGACGAAGCCCCAGACGGCTCCCATGCCCGTGAAACAGGTCAGGACAAGCTGCGCGATGCCCACGCTGTTGTTGCCCAGGTAGAAGCGGTGGACGCCGAAGCCGCCGAGGAAAATTCCGAGCAGCCCGGCGGCGACGCGGGATTTCTGCGGCCGGTAACCCGTGCCCTGCGGTGCATGGCCGAACTGGGCATGGCCGTAGCCCTGGGCCTGCTGGTGGCCGGCGGCAGGGTAACCCTGGACGGGATACCCTGGGCCTGGTTCGGGTAGCCCTGGCCGGGATACCCCTGGGCCTGGTTCGGGTAGCCCTGGCCGGGATACCCCTGGCCGGGCTGGTTCGGGTAGCCGGGTGAGGGATAGTGAGGTGCCTGCTGCCCGTATCCCTGGGGATTCTGGGGCTGGGGATGAGACTGGGGGTGCTGAGCCTGGGCCGCCGGCGGCGGGGTCGGTTCGGGTTTCTTGGGGGAGGCGTATTGCTCGTCCCACTCGTCGGACCACCGGTTTCCGTGGTTGTTTCCCTGACCGGGACCGTTACCTGACATGGTTTCCTCCAACGTTTTTTCGAAGCCATCCCGGACCGGGTGTCGAGACTGCGCTTCAACTCCGGCGGCGAGCGCCGCAACCATCCGGATATACCTGCTGCCTGCACTCTAACAGCCGCCGGAAAACAGACGCTCCGGACCCGCCACCCGGAGGGAACCGGGCCCCCGGAGGAACTGCCCCTAGGCGCCCGCCCGTGCCCAGCCCGCGAGGCAGTCGCTGACTTCCATCCATCCGGCGTCCAGAACCTGTTCCCGGGGATGGGCATCATGCCACTGGATGATTTCGCGGGCACCCTCGGAAAACGGAATCACTGCACGGTAATCCGGCACCAAGGATTTGATCTTGCTGTTGTCGAAGATGACCGAATGGCTCTTGTCACCCAGCAGGCCCGGGCCCCGCTTCGGATCCAGTGCTGCAATGGTCTCAGAGGCCACGTGGACCAGGAGCGGGTCGGGGACGCCGGCGGCCGCCGCCAGGGAACGGTAGACGGCATCCCAGGGCAGGAACTCATCGGACGTGATGGTGTAGCTTTCGCCGACGGCGGTGGGCCGGCCCAGAAGGCCCACAAAGGCCTTCGCGAAATCCCGGCTGTGCGTCAGCGTCCACAAGGACGTGCCGTCACCGTGCACCACCACCGGCAGCCCGGAGCGCATCCGGTGGATGTCCGTCCAGTGCCCGGACATCGGGACCATCGTGGCGTCATAGGTATGCGACGGGCGCACCACCGTCCCCGGAAAGCCCTCGCTCCGGTAGGCCTGCACCAGGATGTCCTCCCCGGCGATCTTGTCCCGGGAATACTGCCAGAACGGGTTGCGCAGCGGCGTCGACTCCCGCACCGGCAGCCGCGCGGGCGGCTTCTGGTACGCCGAGGCCGAGCTGATGAACACATACTGCCCGGTCCGGCCGCGGTACAGCTCCACCGCCGCTGCCACATGTTCGGCGGTGAAGGACAGGAAGTCCGCCACGGCGTCGAACGTCCGGCTGCCCAGGGCGTCCCGCACGGCACCTGTATCCCGGACATCCGCGGCCAGGACTTCGACGCCGGCCGGCACCGGACGCAGCGCAGACACACCCCGGTTCAATACGGTCACCCGATGTCCGAGACTGGAAGCGTGCGCGACGGCAGCGGCACTGATCACGCCGGTGCCGCCGATGAAAAGCAGATCAAGAGCCGCTGGATGCGTCATTGCGGGTTTCCTTACGGGTTTCCTTGACTGGGGGCAGGAGCCGGGCTTAGGTGGAGGTGCTTAGGCTCCGAACTGCACCAAGCCTAGATGAACGCACGGCAGGAAGGCACCGCCATGACAGAGAGTCCCCGCACCGTTGTCCCGGAACTGACGCTCGGCAACTCCGTACGGATTCCGCAATTGGGGTTCGGCGTCTTCCAGGTTCCGGCGGACCGGACGCAGGAAGTGGTGGAGGACGCCCTGGCTGCCGGATACCGGCATATCGACACTGCTGCCGCGTACGGCAACGAGGCCGGAGTGGGAGCGGCCATCGCAGCGTCCGGCATTCCGCGGTCCGAGATCTTCGTGACCACCAAGCTGCGCAACGGAGACCAGGGGAGGGCGAGGGCAGCGTTCCTGGACAGCCGGCGAGCGCTGAACCTCGACGTCGTCGACCTCTACCTGATCCACTGGCCGGTGCCCTCGCAGGGGACGTTCGTGCAGGCCTGGAAGGAACTCGAGGCCCTGTACCGGGACGGCTATATGCGCGCCATCGGGGTCTCCAACTTCCTCGCGGACCACCTGGATGCCCTGTATGAGCAGAGCCAGGTCCTGCCGGCCGTGAACCAGATAGAGCTGCATCCCGGGTATCAGCAGGCGGTGCTCGCGGCCGACACCGTTTCCCGCGGCATCGCCGTCGAGGCCTACAGTCCGCTGGGGCAGGGCCGGGAACTGGCCGGGGCGGAGGTGGCCGCGCTCGCAGAGAAGTACGCAGCCACGGCAGCTCAGGTGGTGCTGGCCTGGCATCTGGGTTCGGGAAGGATCGTCATTCCCAAATCGTCCGACTCGGCTCGGATGCGGGAAAACCTGGCCGCTGTCGGGCTCGAACTGACGCAGGAGGAGCTGGACCTCCTGGACACGTTGGAGGGCGGACGCCGGATCGGTGCCGATCCGGCGACGGCGGACTTCAGTCAGCTCTGACCGGCCGGACAACCCAGGGAGGATGGATGCGGCCGTCGCGGGAAGCACCGGATCTCCTCCACGCCATCGCCAACGAGCTGCAGGACGACGGTCCGCTGACCGGCGGCACCATGTTCCGCAGCCCGGGCCTGCGCACCGGACCCAAGATCGTGGCACTCACCCGCGAGGCGCTGGAATATGTCCGCAGCCTTCCGGGGTAGCTGACTTCACCCGGCATCCCGGGCAGTGCGGTCGCCCAGGGTTTCCTTGCGCGAGTTGTTGGTCCGGCGGGTGACGGCCGAGGCCCAGACCCAGGTGGCCCGGCGCCGCCCGGCGTCCTCCCAGAGCACCTGCACCGCCCGGGAGGACCAGCTGCAGGCTTCGCCCTTCACCCGCTCGGCAGCGCCGGGGAACCGGATCCAGGCCCAGACGGGCACGCCGGGCACGGACGTGGTGACCGGATTGTGCTCGAAGTCCAGCTCTTCCGGGGTAAGGCTGATCGGCTCGGCCCGCCGCGCATAGCGGGCCGCCAGCCGCTCGGCGGCGTCCTGGTTCATACAAATAGAATATATGTTCGAATGCGGGTAGCCGGTCCGGGTCCCTGCCCTGCTCCTGCCGGCGGCCGGTCCATGGTGCACAATAGGTGCCATGTGCGGACGGTACGTAATGGCAAGGGCGACGTCGGATCTGGTCTCAGCGTTCGCCGTCGAGCAAACGGTGGGACCGGATGTGCTGCCGTCCTGGAACGTCGCTCCCACGGACGACGTCCGGATCGTCACCGAGCGGTTCTCCAACGAAGCACCGGTGCGGCGGCTGGCGACGGCGAAATGGGGGCTGGTGCCGGTCTGGGCCAAGGACCCCAAAATCGGCTCCCGGATGATCAACGCCCGGCGGGAAACCATCCTGGAGAAACCGGCGTTCCGCAAGGCGGCCGTAAAGCGCCGTGCCCTGGTGCCGGCGGACGGCTACTACGAGTGGGAAAAGTCCGCGGACGGCAAAATCCCCACCTACCTCTACTCCGGGAAACAGGACCCGCTGGCGTTCGCCGGCCTGTACGAGTTCTGGCCGGACCCGGCGCTGCCGGAGGACCACGAACACAAATGGCTGCTGAGCGTCACCATCATCACCACGAAAGCCACCGACGCCCTGGGCCACATCCACGACCGCACCCCGCTGATCATCCCGCCGGACCTCTACACGGACTGGCTGGACCCGAAGCTGACCGACGGAGCGGACGTCGCCCAACTGCTGGACGCCGTGCCCGAGCCCACGCTCACCCCGCGGGTGGTGTCCCGCGAGGTCAACTCGGTTCGCAACAACGGGCCGGAACTGATCGAGCCTGCGAGCGCCTGACCCCTGGTGAACCCCGGTGGATCACCAGGCATAGTCCTCCGGGGCCGGTGAGTGCCCGGGAAAGATCCCGTCCAGCCGCGCCAGCGTCCGTGAATCCAGGGGAACGTCCAGGGCCAGCAGCGCCTCGTCCAGCTGCTCCTGGGTGCGCGGACCCACCAAGGGCGCCGTCACCGCGGGCTGGTGCAGCAGCCAGGCCAGTGCCAGGACGCCGGGCAGGATGTCCAGCTCGGCGGCCAGGTCCTCGTACTGCCGGATCTGGTCCCCGTGTTTCTCGAGCAGGTCCCGCACCCTGCCCTCGGCACGCCGCCCGCCGCCGTCGGCCTCCTTCGCCAGGATCCCGCCGAGGAGGCCGCCCTGCAGCGGTGACCACGGCAGGATTCCGAGCCCGTACTGCTGCGCCGCGGGAAGGACCTCCAGCTCCACGGACCGGTTGATCAGGTTGTAGATGCTCTGCTCGCTCACCAGCCCTGCGAAGTTCCGCCGGTTGGCGTTCTCCTGCGCCCGGGCAATGTGCCAGCCGGCGAAGTTGCTGCTGCCGTTGTAGATGATCTTGCCCTGTGCCACCGCCACCTCCATGGCCTGCCAGATCTCCTCCCACGGCGTATTCCGGTCAACATGGTGGAACTGGTACAGATCGATGTAATCCGTCTGCAGCCGCTTCAGGCTGGCGTCGAGGGCGCGGCGGATGTTCAGTGCGGAGAGGTAGGTGTCGTTGGGGCGCTCGCTCATGGAGCCGTAGAGCTTGGTGGCCAGGACGGTGTCCTCGCGCCGCCCGCCCCCTTTGGCGAACCAGCGTCCGATGATCTGCTCGGTCCAGCCCTTACGCTCACCCCAGCCGTACACGTTGGCGGTGTCGAAGAAATTGATGCCGGTTTCCCGGGCGGAGTCCATGATGGCGTGGGCGTCCGCCTCGTCGGTTTTGGGTCCGAAGTTCATGGTGCCCAGGCACAGGCGGGACACTGACAGGCCGGAGCGGCCGAGATGCGTATATTCCATCGGGCCAGTGTGCTCCCCGTTACGTTGCGGGGCCAGCCGTCGGGCGGTGCTGGGGTAGCCTGAAAGCCAATTCCGGAACGGCAGGGAGAAGCAAGCACGTGGCTGAATCGTATTATCGCTCGCTGGGCAACGACGCCTATGAGGCAACCATTCACACCCAGGGGGCCTGGAACCCGCAGGAGCAGCACATGGCTCCCATTTCCGGACTGCTGGCCCACTGCCTGGAGCAGTTCCGTCCACGCCCCGAGCTGCGTATGGCCCGGATCAGCTACGACATTTTCGGGTTGATCCCGCGCACCGCCTTCGAGGTGAAAACCTCCGTCCTGCGTCCCGGACGCACCATCGAACTGGTGCAGGCCGAGATGGTGGTTGAAGGCCGCACCGCCGTGCGCGCCACCGCCTGGCGCCTTGCCCGCGGCTCGACGGCAGAGGTGGCTGCGCTGGAAGACGACGCCATGCCCGGTCCGGCAGAGGCGGGCACCCATGAAGGCATGACCGAGTGGCCCGGGGCGTTTATTGAATCCCTGGAGAAACGGGCACTGCCGGGGCTGCGTCCGGGCCGCGGCCGGGCGTGGCTGCGCACCCCGCACGAAATGGTGGAGGGCACGCCGACGTCGGACCTGGTCCGCCTCGTGGGCATGGCGGACACCGCCAACGGTATTTCCACCCGCGTGCCCCCGGGCGGGGACAGCTACATGTTCCCGAACGTGGACCTGCAGCTGCACCTGCACCGCGAACCCCGGGGGGAATGGCTGGGCCTGGATACCCAGGTGACCTTCGGTGCCGACGCAATCGGCCTGACTTCGACGGTCCTGCATGACCTGCAGGGCCCGTTTGGGCGCTCCGAGCAGATCCTGACCGTCCGGCCGCTCGGCGGAGCGTAGGCGGTGCCCGCCGCCTTGGAAGTGTTCCGGCAGGAGGAATCCCTGGGCGCCGCGGCCGACCTCGACTTCGCGCTCGCCATGCTCGAAGCCGTCCGCAGCGGTGGGCTCGGCCCGGCCCTGCGGATATACCGTCCCCGCCCCACGGTCGCCCTGGGGCAGCGCGACGCCAAGCTGCCCGGCTTCGCCGCGGCGCAGGCTGCCTGCCGCCGGCAAGGCTTCGAGCCGCTGGTCCGCAAGGCCGGCGGCCGGGCCGCCGCCTACCACGACGGCTGCCTGGTCCTGGACCACGTGGAGCCGGACGCCGATGCCCTCGCCGGTTCGAGACGCCGTTTCGCGGACTTCGGCGAGCTGCTGGCCCGCGCGTTCCGCAAGGTCGGGCTGACCGCCGGTGTAGGCGAAATTCCGGGGGAGTACTGCCCCGGGGAATTCACCGTCTCCGGCGAGGCTCCCGGCGGCGCTCCCGGCGGGGAGCGGATCAAACTGGCGGGCACGGCCCAACGGGTGATTGCCGGCGGCTGGCTGTTTTCCTCGGTGCTGGTGGTGGACAACGCCCTCCCGCTCCGCCGGGTCTTGACCGACTGCTATGCCGAGCTCGGGCTGGGCTGGGACCCGCGCACCGCCGGAGCCGCCCGGGACCTCGCACCGGGACTGGATATTGCCAAGGTGCAGGACGCCGTCCTGGCCGCCTACGCCGGCTACGCACCCCTCGTTGACGGGGACTTCACCGCACTGCGGGGGAGAGTTGCGCAACACTAGGGCCCGGTCGCTTCGTCCCGGCGGCTGCCGGGGATAGTGTTGATGGCGGTGAGCCGGCTTAACCGGAGCGGCTATCAACATTCGTAACAAAGGAATTCCATTGGGCTCAGACACCGTTGAAAACACTGCGCTGCGGCTGCAGGCGGTCCTTGAGATCCTCGCAGCAGAGGACCCGTCAGCTACCGGCAAGGTCAGCAGGGCAAAGGTACTCGGTGCCGCCCTGGACCGTGTGCCGCTCGCAGGACGCGAAGCGGAGGCCCTGGCCAGCGGCACCACCCGCGGCGAGCGTGCCCTGGTGAACGCCACCACCAAGCTCGTCAAGGCGGGCTGGATCCTCAAGGAAGCCCGCTCGGGCTGGAGCATCACCAACGAGGGCCGCCGGGCCCTGAAAGACTTCCCGGAGCCGGCGCACCTGTCAGCCGCCCTCAGCGGGAAGCCGGTGGCAGCGGCAGAAACCGCTTCCCCGGCAGAGGAAGTAGTGGAAGAGGTCCTGCGCGACGCCGTCGCCGTCCCTTCCGCTCCGGCCGAGCAGCACGGCTCGCACCCGGAAACCGACATCCCGGAGCCGTCCTTCCCGCAGCCGGAGTCCGTGGCCCTCGCCGGCGATTTCGGCGCGGCACTCGGTACCGAGGACTGGAACCCGGCCGGAGGGCAGTTCGCATTCGACCGCCACGACGAACTGTGGAAGCTCACGGTGGACCTGCCCGAAGGCACATACACCTACAAGGTGGCACTGAACGGTTCGTGGGACGAGAACTACGGGTTCGACGCACACCGCGACGGCGGCAACATCGAGCTGTGGCATACCGGCGGTCCGCTGACTTTCCTGTATGACCACGCCACGCACAACGTGGTCACCAAGGCAACCGCCTAGGACCGGCCCGGCGTCGTGCCCGGACCCTCAACGGGGTCCACCAGGAATCCGCGGGGCTCGCGCACCCACCAGACCCGGTCGCGGCGCAGTTCCGCCGGCGTGGAATAGCGGTAGCGGTAGACCCGGGCACGGATCCAGCGGGGCGGCTCGCCGTCGAACGGGTCCCTGCGCAGCAGGCGCAGGGTCCGCCGGTCGGCGGCGAGCAGCTTCCGCAGCAGCACCGGGAACCAGGCACCCGCGGCGCCCAGACCCAGGAACCACATCAGCCAGTCCAGGCGCAGGTGGTAGGGCGCAAACTGGCGCGGCATCCGGCGCGGGTCCCCGGGCTTGCCCTTGAATTCGTACTCCAGCCAGCGGGCGTCCGGCCCCGGCGGATCGTTGGTGCCCTCGATGACCACCTCGTTCCGGTGCCGCGTAATGCTGCCGAATGCGCCGTAGGCATTGGAGAGGTGCCAGCGGTTGAAGCTGGCATTCATCAGCTGGTCGCGGCGGACCAGGTTCTTCAACGGTGCCCACGCCCAGTACAGCACCGCCAGGGTCACGGCGCCGACGACGACGGCGAACGCCACCGGGGTTGCGGCCGGATCCGGTGCGGCGAACTGCGCCTCCGGGAGCACCGCCTGCACGGCCGAATCGCTGATCGCCGTGCACGCGAGCAGGATGGTCAGCACGTTCAGCCAGGCGAAGTTCCCCGAAAGGACGAGCCAGAACTGGGTAACAATCACCACCGCCGCGGCAATCGAGGCCACCGGCTGCGGGAAGAACAGGAAGAACGGCACCACCAGCTGGGCGAAGTGGTTGCCCAGCACCTCCATCCGGTGCAGCGGCTTTGGCAAGTGGTGGAAGAACCAGCTGGCCGGGTTCGGCATCGGCTGGGTTTCGTGGTGGTAGTACAGGGCGGTGAGATCCCGCCACACCTTGTCGCCGCGCATCTTGATCAGGCCGGCACCGAATTCGAGCCGGAACACCAGCCAGCGGAAGGCCCACAGCACCGCGACCGGAACCGCGACGTCGTCGGAGCCCAGGAACGCAGCCAGGAAACCGGCCTCCAGCAGCAGCGATTCCCAGCCGAACCCGTAGAACGTCTGCCCGATGTTCACCACGGACAGGTACAGCCCCCAGATAAACAGGAAGGCTGCCATCGGCAGCCACCACGGTCCGGTCTGCGGCACTCCCGCCACCAGCAGCGCGGAGACGGCGGCGCCCGCCCACGCCACGGCGAGCAGGAACCGGTCCGAATAGTGCCAGTGGAAGAGGGTAGGGATGCCCCGGCCCTTGATCCGGGCCAGGAACTGCGGGGCCGGGAGCAGGCCGTTTTCGCCCAGCAGCGCCGGGAACTGGGCGGCCGCGGAGAGGAACGCGATCAGGTAGACGGCGGCGATGCCGCGCTGCAGCACCTGGCGGGCGAACTCGTATCCTTCGGCGCTGAACCACTCCATGGCATGTCAGCCTAGCTCCGGCGGCGGGCCGGCGCTGCCGATCCTGGGCCCCGGCTTAGATGTACTGGTTGATGTAGACCCAGCGTCCCCCGAGGTCTGTATTGAGGGCTTCGAGCAGGGTCATGGTGAGTTCGGGTGAATACCCGCCGGTGCCGGTATCGATGATGACCGCGAAGGACGCCATGGCCATGCAGCTCCGCAGCTCCCAGTCGCCGAATAGTCCCGTCCATGAGCAGTCCGGACAGGCCAGCCGGGGCTCGGGACCGCCGTCGAACCATTCACTGACCAGCGGAACAACCAGCTCGAGCGGAAGCTGGACGGTGCAGCGCCGGCAAACGGGGCCCCCGGTACCCTCACCGGCAAAGTAATACTCCCGTCCGGCGACAAAGCTGTAGCTTCCGTTGGCGTCTGCGGAGGCCGCCAACGTGCGCGGTCCGAAGGCGTCGGCGGGATGCTTCTCGTAGTAGGGGTCGTAGACAGTAGGGTCGGCCACGCTCCAGCCGGTGCTGCGGAACCAGTTCCGTACCTGGCTGAATCGTTCCTCGCTTCCTTCCGCTTCCACGGAAAGGTCCAGCAGTTGTTCCCGGTTATCGCTCATGCCACACCGTAACGAATGCCGCCGGAAAATACCCGAAAGAGGAGCAGGTTCCTCTTGCCTGCCCCTCGTCCTACGCTGGAACGGTGGCAGAACCCCAGTCCCGCGGGAGGTGCCGGAAATGACCGGATCGCGTGTCCTTGCCCTCGTCGTCGCCCACCCCGACGACGACGCCTACGGGCTGGCCGGTACGGTGGCGCTGCACGAAGACGATCCGGGGTTCCGCTTCGTCCTGGTCCACGCGACCGACGGCGGCGCCGGGCAGATCGATCCGTCCTATCCGCCGGTCAACGAACCGCTCGGGCAGATCCGGCGGCGGGAAATGGAAGCCGCATGGACGGCGCACGGCAGGCCGCCGGACCGCCATGAGTGGCTGGACTACGACGACGGCGCTGTGGCGCAGGTTCCCTTCGGGGAACTTGTGGAGCGGATCGGCGGCATCCTGGCGCAGGAGCGGCCCGACGTCGTCGCCACCTTCGGCCCCGACGGGATCACCGGGCACCCGGACCACATCGCAGTCGGTGCGGCCACCGATGCCGCCTTCACGGGTCTTCGGGCCGACGGCGGTCCGGGGCTGCAGCGCCTGCTGCACGGCGGTGTCCGCCGCTCCACCTGGGAACGGTGGAACCGCAGCCGGGCCCGACACGGACTGGAACCCTGGGACGAGGACCGGGTGTATGACCTTCGCCCGGTTCCGGACGACCTGATCGGCATGGAAGTGGACGTCGGCAGCGTGGCGCACCGGATCGTGGCCGGGCTGATGGAACACCGGACCCAGCGCCACGTGGTCTCCCCAGGCGTACCCCCGGACGTGGACCAGGATGCCGGCTGGGCCCGTTCCGTCTCAACGGAGCCGCTGGTCATCGCCTGGCCGCCGCGGCAGCCCGGGGCAGCGGTGCTGGGCGATGTGTTCGAGGGGCTGGACTAGACGGGCGTCGACACAATGAGTTGGGCGGGGCGGAAAGGATCCCCTGATGGAACGCCAGCATGTCTGCGCGCCAGGTGACGGTGAGTTGCGGTGGACTCCTACCCCCTTAGGCAGAAATACGCCATCCCGAGGACGCCCCGGTAGCCCTCTTCATATGCCGCTCGCTGTTCCTCATATTGCTGACGAACCTGCCCTGCGGCGGGATGGTAGGCATCATGTGCTTTTAGCCAACGGGTAAACCTGTCGCGATATCCGGCCTCGAAGACGTCCCACTCCTGAACGCTTGCATGGTCCTCGTCCACCACCTCGAAACCAGCGGCGCGGATCTGCTCGCGTAACGCATCTGATGTCAGGTACTCGTCATCACGTCCAGCCAGAGGGGCGGTAGCAGCCGGATGAGGTGTTGCTGACCAGATCGCCTCGCCGTAGACGAGCCGGCCGCCGGGGAGTACCAGAGCTCGAAGGGCGCGCAGGGCTGCGGCGTAGTTGAGCGGCTGTGCGTCCTCTACCGGCGGCCCCCAGATCTGGCTCGCGCCGATGCAGATGACAGCGTCTGCGGGGCGATCCTGAGCTTCTAGCCCTGGCATCGAATCAAACGTCGCTCTGTTGAGCAGCCCGCGAGTCAATGTCTGTTGCCTGGCTCGGTCGATGGATGCGGAAGCACTGTCCACTCCGCGTCCCCGTGCCTGCGGGGCCGACGTCAAAACCCGAAGTAGTAGTTCGCCCCATCCGCACCCCATGTCCAGAACCTCAGCCGGTGCCGGGTCGGACAAGAACGCCACAAGGTGAGCGGCACGTTCCTCGGAAAGCGGGGTGAGCCAGGTCAGGGACTCATATAGGGGCGGCAGTTCAAGCGAAGTGTCGTCGGTCACACGATGATGTTCTCACGATTCATAGAAGCGACTGCTTGGGATATCCGCTTGTCCGGCAATGGATCCTCCTGCGGGACCCGCCTTAGCGATCGGCAAGGGAATAGCGATGATTACGGATACTGATACTCGTGGGAGAATTTCTGTCGCGGCTCGTACCGGTTCCTATTGCAGCGTGCGTAGCGCTGCCTCTAGCTTTGCAATGTCTACAGCGTCCTTGTCACGGCGTCGAAAGCCGGGAACCCATACCGGCATCATGCGTTTGATCTCGATCTGAGCCTCCGGGCTGATGACGGGGCAGCGGATACCTTCCAGCTCCGCAACGACGGTATTCTCAATCATGTTTTTAGGCCAGGGCTCACCCATAAACGGGCCGCCACCCACTATTACCTCACCGCAATCGCTTCGAGCCAGTGGTGCAAAGCCAAGCTCGACCTCATCCCGAACAAGGTCACGCTGCTGGTCGCGTGGGTGGTTCGCGAGATCAACCAAACCCGAGAGACAAGTAGTCCTGATATGACTGGCAGATCATCTTGCCAGACGAACCAATCTACGTCCTCGTGGTTACGCGTCACCTGGCCGAGGTAGAAGTCCATCGCCCAACCTCCGCGTAACCAGACTTCGATCCCCAAGGTATTTGCCGCGCGTAGGACCTCTGTGATGGCAGAAAGCTGCGCTTGAACAAGTTCATCCATGCGGAGCACTCTAGCCAATCCGGGCAGCATATCCCGGCCCCGGTGAGTCGAGCCCAGTTGTTCCGTAAGCCGGTCCATGAGCTGGGCAAGACGGTAAACTCGACGCGCCCTGATCACAGTCCCTTTCAGCAAATGCCGCTGTCAGCTGTCTGTCGAGATCTTGTCGAGGAAGGCCACTACAGCTACAGCTGCGGCACCAAGAACGCCGTTGATCCACGCCAGCACGAACCGACCCATCCCCGGGTCGGCCTCATTCTGTGTGCCGGGATGATTCGTCAGCATGACGACGCCGGTCACAAGCACGGGGATTCCCAAGGTCAGACCCAACCCCCAGGCAAGATACCTTTCCCGGTCCAACAACCCCTGCCAGGACCTAAAGACACCGATGACCATGGCCAAGACGGGGAAAACGAAAAATGGGGCGACTTGCGTAAATGTGCTCATGGTCCCCCTAAATCACCTCGGCCATTCGGGCAATTACTGTCACACACATAGACAAGATCCGGTGCCCAATGACTTCACCATAACCAAGTGCCACGATGCCGTTCCTCAAGGCGATCGGTGTCCGGGCGGTCTCGGTCATGTCGCGGGTACTTGCCGCCTACTAAGGTGAAGACATGCCAACGTCCTGGACGAGTTTAGAAACGAACAGTACTGACGAGTGGTGGGACGTCGTGGATGCCGAAGGGTCTCCGACGGGCAGAACCTATCGCAGGGGCGCAGCGAACTGGCCGTCCGGGTTTTTTCATTTGATCGTCGCAGTTTGTATCCAGCGTGAGGATGGAGCTGTCCTCCTTACCCAACGTGCAGCAACTAAGGAATTTCCCTTCGGATGGGAGTTCCCCGGTGGAAGCGCTCTCAGTGGTGAGACAAGTCGTCAGGCGGCGAGTCGGGAACTGGGGGAGGAGACGGGGGTAGAGATTCCGCCGTCCGTGCTGACGCCGATTGATCGATTTGTTGAAGCAGCAGCTCTTCTTGATTTCTATACTGCCCACGCGCCGGCGAACACCGAATTGAGATTGCAGCAGAGCGAAGTCATGGCCGCCGAGTGGGTGCCTCTCGAGGAAGTCGACCGCCGGCTGTGTGCGGGCCTTATGGCTGACCCCTGGTCCGCCCGCCTCGACGCGCTCTGGCCGCTTGCGAGGCAGGCACTGCGTATCGTCCGGTGACGGATCGGTAAGCGGGACATTTGGGCCTGCAACCCATTCCCATTTACAGGCACCCTCGTTTGATTCATTGTCTAGGCATGAGACTGGTTGGCATTCTGCCCGAAGACGCCCCCGACCCTCGTGCTGAATGGGTCGAGAATCTGAAGCGCATGCCTATTCCGGTGCTAGGGCTTATGCCCCAGCCATCGCTGGAGGACACGGACTCCGTAAGCCTGAACTCCGCCATGGATGACCGTGGGTACAGCGAGATGACAGCGAGCATCACCTACACTCTCTGGCGAAACCCGGATGATCGCTCAGATCCGGCTAACCTTGCGGACTTCGACGAGGAGACCCGAAGGGCGATCGAGGAAGTTCCGCCATGGCCCCGGCCCCCTTGGCTGATCGAACAAGTGAAGCGAATGCAATATCCGCAGCTGTGGGAGGCCGTGCGAACCACTTGGCACCGAGAGCCTTCCGAGCACTCGCTTCAAAGCCTCCTGGCTGACCATGTCAACCACATCTTGATGAACCAGTACCGGCAGGAGCTCTGGCCCGGCGACAAACCCTGGGACCAGCACGCACCCGCAGTGACCGGCCGGATGGTCAACGGCCAGGCCAGAACCGTCGTCAACGGAGTCGACGTAACCGGTGCAGAGGTCGATACTGACCCGTTCGTGTACGGCATCGGAGCCCGTCTCGCAGGCGGCGGCGTCGTGACCGCAGTACTTCCACGCGCTGAACTCAAACGAATCCAGGTCCGGTTTACGACCCGGGGCTAACAGCCACACCCCTGCGTCCCAGTGGGGATCCTCCTACGCACTGGGCGCAGCTGAGTCAGATGGCTTGGGAGAAATAACCAAGACCACCTCCGGAGACTAGACGGTGTCAGCTTCTGTTTGCGCGTGAGCCGCAAGTGCCGGCGGGCCCGATGGGTCGCGCGTTAGGGCACCGTTTTGCGCGCCGCCGTGTTCGACGACTTCCACCCTCACTGAGTCCCCCTGGTTCAGTTCGAAGCCCGCCCGCGGGTCTTGCCAGGTGATGTAGAACAAGCCCGGCCATGCGATGGCACCGATCGGTGGCCCATCGGGATCTGGGTTGGCAAGAGTGACGCCTGCTTCATCCGCGATGTCCCGGCCAACATGGAACGGTAGTCCGACCACGTCGGGAACGAGAACTCTCTTCAACATGCGCTCCACCATGGCGCTAACGGTACGCCCGGACCACCCCTCCAGCTAAAGGTGCTAGCAAGGTCCCTAACCCGATCCTTGAACGCGCTCTCAGTAGGCTCATCACGGGAACCTTCCCTTATATCCACAGCGCGAACTGATGCGTCAGCTGGTGGAGCATAGTGGACACCTTGTCCCCACCCTCGATGCACAGATTTGTCCTCCGAGGCGACCGTGACGCTTTGTGGACGACATTGTAAGGATTCCCGTTATGCGGCTGTGGAGTGTCCGCCTGACGACACTGAACTACGCAGTCCTAATACTGTTTACCTCGGTATGCCTCCGTATGGGCCGATCGCTCGAGCTTTGTCTCGCCTGTGATTTGAGCACGGAGGGCACGAACCTGTTTATCGGCGGATTCCCGCATGATGTCCGCCAAGACTGTGACGTTGCTCAGATTAACCTCCATGGGCCAGGAACCATCGGGATTCGCCACCGCCGGAGGCTGGCGAAAGTCCTGCAGCGCAGGAGCTGAGGAGACGAACCTTGCAGTGTCATGGGCGTTGTTAACCAGCCGAGTCAACGCTGCCTCCACCACAGCAATCGACAGTGTCTTGTCGGCATCTGCCCAAGCGTCGAACCGACGATCCAGAGACGGGTGCCCTGCCCATTTGTTGCGGAGGTGGCGAACGTACTTCAACGGCATGTAATGATCACAGTTGATGTCAGTTTGTAGCTTGCCTAGCTGATCCAGCTCGGCAGCGGACGCGTTGGCGTCGGTCAAATGCCGCTCCATGCGTCGATGGGCTGTGGGCAATGACGCTGTCCGAGTGTTCTCGGGGTCCTTGCCTCCGAGTCCGCCGTCGTTGAGCGCGGCGATGTCGAGCACCGCCATCCGCATCAACCGGTTGTTGATGTGCTCGATCGCCTGACCAACCCGATCGTCGTCTTCCGGCAGATCACTGAAGTACTGTCTGGATCGTTTTGCCAGGTAGAAGCTTTGGACGGCTTGGATCACTGTCGTGCCCAAAAGCGCCGACATCTGCGTCCATGGAGTCTCCGCATCCGCGCTGATTCTCACCGCGATATGTGTGGCTGGGTCACCAGCAAATGTCGGTAGGACTGAATCTTCATAATCGGATTCGAACGGCGGTAGCTTCATGACTCAATCAAACCAGAGAGCATCCCGGACCAAGCACTCTGTTGTCCTTAGGCAAGTTCAAGCGCTGATACATCGAAGAAACCCCTCAGTGGGGTGTGGTTTCGACCAACAGAATCTAAGCGCCTATGACGCGTGTCTCTGCCGTGGGAGCTGCGGCATTGGGGTACAACGATGCAGAACAGCTCGAATCGTGTTGTTTTAGGGTCCCTCAGTGCGACGTGCTGCCACCGCTTCCCCTCCGGGGACATCGCCATGTCGATGCTGGCACCGAGGAATTTGCATATACCCCGCCCACAAAAATGCCCGGTGAAGGTGACGCAAACGCCACGGCTGGGCGGATGGGCAATTACATGTCAGTGCTGCTGCACAGACGTGCACGAATACGATCGTATTCGTGCAGGGGGGGGCGAGCCCTGGTCCGGTCGTGTGAATCGCACTCCCGTGCGACGAGCCGGTGAGGACTAGTAGGGGGACACGCTTAGAGGGCAATCAGACCAAACCCTGAAGCATACACATACAGTTTTCTCATGCTTGAAATCCGCCCAAACTGTGAATGCTGCAATCGGGATCTCGCTCCGTCTGATGAGACTTACATTTGCACGTTCGAATGCACTTGGTGCCCAACCTGTGTAGACCGCTTTCAAGATCGTGCATGCCCCAACTGTGGCGGAAACCTTCAACCGCGCCCCATCCGCCCCGCGTGGTGGCTGGAGGAAAACCCCCCAAGCACCATGAGGGTCGTCTCTCCGGACTGCCAAAAACAACTCGCCGCCAGATAGCAGGGCACAGCACGGATTAATCAATTGGTGGCACAAAGACGATCGTGACGCCGAAGCTATCTGCTTCGCAGCGCCGGCACTTGCTTGAGCTGCACGACAAAGGCGAGCACACCCAGGCCGAACGCGCTGAACTATTCTCAGTCTCTCGAACGACGATCTACGGCGAAGTGCGGCGACGAGCAATCGCGGTCATGCCGCAGCCCCGTCAATAGAATTGGTTGGACCCGCAGTGCGTTGACAGGTTGGGACCACGGCCGTTTTTGTAAGGGGAAGAATCGTCAGTATGAACGCGCCGACGATCGCCGCAATTCCACCTACGGTCAGAGCGTAGGTCGCACCGGCGCCGTCGACGAGGACTCCGCCGACGCTCGCTCCGACGGCGATCGCGATATTGCAGACCGTCACGATGAGCCCGCCGATTTGTTCAAGCCGTGTCGGTGCAGTCCTGGCGCCCCAGCTGAGCACTGCGGTCGGGAGTCCGCCGAAACCAAACCCCCAGAGTGCGGCGGCGATGAAGAGGCCCGTGATTGATCCGCCGGCGAGGAGCATAACAAGCATTCCGAGCCCCAATACCGCGGGGAAGAGGACCACGGCGGCCCGAAGCGCACGGTCGGCCAGGGGGCCGCTGAGAACGGTGCCCAGGACGCTGGCGGCTCCGAACACGAGCAGCAGCACGGCCAGACCGCCGGCATCGATTCCGGACACGGTTTCTGCCGCCGGGCGGATATACGTGAATCCGCCGAAGTGGCCGCCGAAGGCCAGCAGGACCGCAACCAATCCCACTACGACCACTCCGGAGCCAAGGGTCGATCCGAGGGCGCGGAGCCCGCTCACTCCTGTAGGTCTGATGGCCGGCAGTGTGGCCGCCTGCACGAGCAGGGCCAGAGCTGCGACGACTGCGGCGATGAAAAAGACGGCCCGCCATCCCCAGATTTCCCCGAGCCAGGCGCCGAGAGGTGCGGCAACGATGGTTGCAACCGCTACACCGGCGTTGATGACGGTCAGCGCGCGGCCGAGATGGTCGGCGGGCACCAGGTGCGCGGCCATGGCGGTGGCCATTGCCCAGAAGCCGCCAAGGGCAACGCCGAGCAGGAGCCGCGCCGACAGAAGAACGAAAAGGCCGGGTGCCAGGGCAACGAGGATGTTGGAGAGGATGGCCAAGGCGGTAAGACCGATCATGACCCGCCGGCGATCGGTGCGGGGGAGGACCACGGCGATAAAGAGGGCCGAGAAAACAGCAGCGACGGCGGTCATTGTCACGCTTTGTCCTGCAGCACCGACCGATACGTCCAGGGTTCCGGCGATACGCGGAAGGAGGCTCGCGGGCAAGAACTCAGACATAACGATCGCGAAGATTCCAAGGCCGAGCGAGACAACACCGCCCCAGGAGGCTGTCTGGCCTGCTTTGGTGAGGTGTAAGGGGGTGGCGGTCATTGTGGTGATCCTTCTCCTAGAAGTGCAGCTCGCCGTTTTCGTCCCGGAGGGTTCCGGTTGGGCCCTCCGAGCCGTGGGTGGCGAGGCGCACAACGACTCGTGCGCTTTCTTCCGGTGGCCTCCCGATTCCGAAACGGGCCGCCATTTCCGTGGCAGTGGTGCCGGGTTCGAGTGCGTTGAACTTGATGCCGGGGTGGGACTTGGCGTACTGCACGGTGAGCATGGTCGCCGCCGTCTTGGATGCCGAGTAGAGGGCAAGCGGCAGGTCGAACTCCGGTCGATCGGGGTTGGTTACCGCCCAGAAGGACCCGGCGCTGCTCGAGATGGTGACCACATGGGCGTTGGCGGATTTGCGCAGCAGGGGGAGTGCCGCCTGCGTGACGCGGACAATGCCTACGGCATTGGTATCGAAGGCCCGGAGGGCGGAAGGGCCGTCCATCTCCGTTTCCAGGATGCCTGCGTTGTGCACCAGGACATCGAGCCGCCCCTCGGAGGCATCAATGCTCGCGAGTGCGCTGCTGACTGAGGCGTCGTCCGTTACGTCGAGCTGCACGAATCGAGCGCCCAGCTCTGCTGCGGCTTTCTCACCCCGCTCGGCATCACGGGCACCTATGTAAACGACATGCCCCAACTCCAGCAGTTGCCTGGCTGTTTCGAATCCGATGCCCTTGTTCGCCCCGGTGATTAATGTGATGGTCAATTTTCTGTCCTCTCGGTAGGCTCAGCTCCAGCTGAGCCACTGCAACGCTACGAATGCCTGCTTTCACCGGCCAGAGCCCTGTCCAGCCGGGGGAGTGACAGGACCCCCTCTGCCGCTGTCCCAACCGCCCTGCCAGGTCCTAGGCTGGCTCCCATGAGTAAGACATCGAACGCCCTTGGCGACTACCTGCGGGCCAGGCGTGAGCTGGTAACACCGAAGCAGGCCGGCATCCCGGACATGGGTGTGCGGCGCGTGCCCGGACTGCGGCGCGAGGAAGTGGCCATGCTCGCCGGCATCAGCGCCGATTACTACCTGCGGTTGGAGCGCGGGCGGGACCGGCACCCCTCCGTCCAGGTCCTCGAGTCCATCGCCCGCGTGCTCCAACTTGACGACGACCACCTCGCGTACCTGCTCACGCTGGTAGCGGACGTTCCCCGGCAGCGCGTTCGCCGGCCGTCCAAGGAAACCGTTCCCGCTGGTGCACTCAAGCTGCTGGATTCGCTCGCCCAGCCTGCCTTCATCGAGGGGCGGTACTTCGACATCCTGGCCGCGAACAGCCTGGCGAAAGCGCTCTCACCGCGTCTTGACCTCGGGGGGAACCAGCTGAGGGACATGTTCCTCGACCAGGCCGAGCAGGCCCTTTATCCGGAGTGGGAAGTGGTGACGGAGTGCTTCATTGCGAACCTTCGGCAGTCCGTGGGCAAGGATGTCGACAATCCCCGTTTCATTGAACTCGTCGGAGAGCTTTCGCTGGCGAGCCCCTACTTCCGCCGAATGTGGGCACGGCATGAAGTGCGCGCGCAGAGAGGCACGCCGATGCGGCTCAACCACCCGCAGGTCGGGGAAATGACCCTCAACCGGGAGCGGCTGGGCATCAACGGAGCGGACGGACTGATGCTTGTCATTTACCACCCCGACGCCGGCTCGGACAATGCTGAGAAACTTGCGCTCCTTGCCTCCGCGGCGTCCTCAACGAACACGAGCCAGCAACATCCGCAAACCAGCGCCGGGTCAACCAGGGAGTAATACCGTGACTACTATCGGCATCCTCGGCGCGGGCCAGGCCGGAACAACGCTTGCCCGGGTGGCAACAGCGGCAGGCTACGACGTCGTGATCGCGAATTCGCGGGGACCGGAAACCTTGCAGCGGCAGGTCAAGGACTTGGGGCCGCGGGCACGCGCCGCCTACGCGGCAGAGGCTGCGGCTGCCGCTGACTTCGCCGTCACCGCGTTCCCGTACGCGCCCGGTGACCGGCTGCCGGTACAGGAACTCGCAGGAAAAGTCGTGATCGATAACAACAATTACATGGTCTGGCGCGACGGGAACTTCCCCGACGTCGACTCCGGGCTCAAGACTATTCATGAGTTACGTCAGGAACAGCTGCCCACCTCGAAGGTCGTCAAGGCGTTCAATCACGTCCAGTTCCATGAGCGCTTCCACCTCCGTGTTCCCAGCGACGCGCTGCCGGCCATCATGCGGCTGGCGCGACCGGCCGGAGCACCTGACCGTAAGGCGCTGGTCGTCTCCAGCGACTATCCGGAGGCCGTCGAACTGGTGACGCGGTTCTATGACGATCTCGGATTCGACGCAGTTGATAACAGTCCGCTGAGCGAATCCTGGCGCAGCAGCCCCGGTACGCCGATGTGGCGCCACCACGTCGATGGACAAAGCCGCGCGGAACTCATCCGCAATCTGCAGCGCGCTCAACGGTCCGTCATCTCAGTCCAGGCAGCGGCTCAGGCGAAGGGGCCCATGCCTGCGTAAAAAGCTTCGGGAGGCAGGCTCAGCTGGTCCTTGACGGCTTGCGTGTCTGCATCCAGAAACTCGTGCGACCCCTTCACCAGGGCATCGAGCACATCGGAGATGATCACGCGGGGATCGTTCTTGGGAATGTCCCAGCCCTTCATCATGTCGGTATCGGTGGAAGAGAGGTGCACGCCCATGACATGTGTGCCCTGGTCGGCAAGCTCCAGGCGCGTGCTGTTGGTGAGCTGCCATTCGGCGGCCTTCGCGGCAGCGTAGGCACCGTTTCCCGGATACGAGCGGAAGGACAGCAGGGACATCACATTCATGATGGTGCCGCCCCCGTTGGAAGCGAGGACCGGCGCGAAGGCACGTGTCATGTCCAGGGTGCCCCAGAAATGGGTGTCCATTTCTGCCCGGATACGGCCGACGTCCCCGGTCAGCAGATTCGTGGCCGTGGCGATGCCCGCGTTGTTGATCAGCAGGTTCACATCCGCGGCCGCGGCGGCCGCCGCCTCGACGGTCGCCGGGTCGGTGATGTCCACGACGAGGGCTTCGACCTGGCCGGGCGCTCCCAACTGCTCAAGGAGGCTGACCTTCCCGGGCTGACGGGTTGTCGCGTAGATCTTCCGTGCACCCCGCTCAACCAGCTGGGCCACGAACTCCCGCCCCAGCCCCCTGTTCGCTCCGGTTACCAGTGCAACTGTCTCAGTCATGTTCATGGCGCTGACGTGACCCCCTGAATGATGAGTCCGACGCCTGCGGCCAGCAGGCCGACGCCTAGCACAGCCGCTCCAATCCAGAGAACCATAATGGCCCGGTTGGGCCGTGTGGGATCGCGGCCGATGACGGAGACGAAAAAACCGGCGGGCATCAGGATTGCAGCCACGAGGACGCCGAGGGAAATCGTGGCGAACGGCTCGGGCACGCCGTTTGCCTGCACGATCACCATGATCAGGAGGCCGAGGATGATGAGCACTCCCGCGTGAGCGTGGCCGGCACGGAAGAAGCTCTTTTGGAGGTCGTTCGCCGGGAATCGTCCGGTTACCGCTGTAAAGACGAACCGGCCACCGTATGCGACGCCGATGACGGTGAGGAGAACGATGCCTGCGATGACCTGGTGGGTGCTGTCGAGCATGATGTCCTCTCCTGGTACGGGTCAGCCGTCTCGCCGCATCCGAGCCACTTCGGCCTCAATACGGCGATCCGAGATGGCGGGACGGCCTGCGTAGACGGGGATCCCCGCAATGATTGCGACGACAAGAGTTCCCAAGATCGGCCAGGCCGGCCAGAAGTAGCCGTCCGGCGTCGTGAAGTACCAGATAGCGACCTGAAGGACCGCGAGCAGCAGCCAGAGACCGACCACCCCCTTGTAAACGGTCTTCGCGATGACGCGCCGGCGGGCAAGTTCGTACGATTCATTAGGCGTTGACATGGTGTTGCCTTCCCTTTTGATGCGGCGTTGGGGCAACAACGCTACGAGTCCCGGTAATCAGCGGCCAGTGCCCTGCACAGCCGGGGGTTTGACAGGACCCCTCAGTGGCAGGCTGCGGTTGGCGGACCCCCCCGATGGTCGGCCCGCGGACGACCAGGACAAAGCACTGGATTTGCACACGCGGGTGCTGGGATTCGAACAGCGGCAGGATGCGCGGCGTGGCGCGCTGGCTGAGGTGGGTATGCCGGGCTTTAGAAGCGGAACAGGGAGTTGATTTCCTGTTTGATGTCGTCGACGTAGACCTCGGTGCGCTCATCGAAGAACGAGACCCGGTCCTTCAACTGCGCCGAATCGGGCAGCACCGATTCATACGACCAGGCCAGGTCCGCGCCCGCCGGATGCCCGGTCACCGACCAGTAGTTCGCCGTCCCCTTGTACGGACAGACGGACCGGAAGGTCGATGCGTTGAGGACATCCCAGTCCACGTCTCCGCGCGGAAAGTAGGTCCGCGGCGGAAGCATGGTTTCGTAGACGAGCAGCGGCTGGCGGGTCTCTGCCAGCAGCTGTCCGTCCAGATGCACCCGCACCGCACGCGAGGAATCCCGGGCGTCCACCCGGTGGAAGGGATCCCGGGGGTGCCCCTCGACCACCTGGTCTTCCTCCAGCCACCGGTCAAACGCGTTGAAGTCCAGCAGCACATACCCGCCGAGATCCGCATCATCCGGTCGGAACCCGGCTCCGGACAGCTCGTGCGATCCAGCGCGCAGGTCGAGTGGCTGGCCGGGGGCCGTGTGCGCGGAGAACGGATAGCGCGGGTCCATCAGGGCATCCGGGGGCACCTCGGCCAGCGGGTCGCCGTCGGGCTCCGATGCAGCAGTCACCTCTGCCGCAATGTCCTCGGCGGGCACTGCGTAGATGGGGGTGACCCGCCGCGGCTCGTAGGCCAGCACGGCGTCGGTGGAGTCCACCACGGTGTTGCCGCCGAGCTGTGCACGGATACGCCGCGGCGTGGGCTCGTAGCGCAGCTGGGGCAGGAACTTCCAGAATGCGGGGCTGATCTGCAGTGCCATGGAACAAGTCTCCGGCGGGCCGCCAGCCGAAACAAGGGCCTGCGGATTCAGCCGCTTCGAAGGTCTTAGTCGTGAAAATACATAAACACCCAGTGCCCGCCGAGATCGGCCTGCAACTCCTCCACAAAACGTCGTGGAAGGTCGTACGGATCCACCGCGGTACGCCAATCCTGGCCGATCGGGACATGCCAGTCCCGGTCGATGATGACGGCAAACGAGGCGACAACCAGGGAGGTGCTGAGCTCCCAGCGCCCCCAGGGGGCGTGCCACGAGCAGCGGGGACAGGTCAGGTCAGGTTCCTGACCCGAGTCCAACCACCCCTGGATCATCCTGGAAACCACGTCGATGTCCAGTTCTTCGTCGCATTGCCGGCACTTCGGTCCGGCCGTGCTGTCGCCCAGGAAATAGACGTTAAGACCTGGAATGAAGGTGAAGACAAAGTACGGCCGGTGGGGATCCAGTTGCCCTATGAGGCGGGGGCCGGGTCCGTCGGACACCTCCTGGCTGTGCCGATCGTCGTAGACCTGTGGGTCGGGGGCGCTCCAACCGTTGTCCCGGAACCATTTCCGTACCTCGTGCATGCGCGCTTCGGCGCCTGCGTCGTCCACGGACAAATCCAGCAGCTGCGCACGAGTATCCCCCATGCGCTGACCCTACTACGGGATGGCTTTTCTGTCCCGACCCGCTGCACACGGTGGGGTGTGCTGCAGGAAACGCTCTTCCGTACCGGGGCCTGACGATTCGGACTGCAAGGATCCTAGCTGTGATAGTGCATGAGCACCCATCGCCCGCCGAGGTCGGCCTGCAACTGCGACTTAAGGTGCTGGGCAAATGCCTGTTGGTCCGGGGTGTGGGAGTCCTGGTGGATGATGACGGCAAACGAGGAAACCACCAGTGACCAGCTGAGGTCCCAGTTTCCCCAGGGCGCGTGCCATGAACAGCGGGGACAGGTGAGGTCCGGTTCCTCGTGCGAGTCCAGCCATTCCTGGACCATTCCCGCGACGTCGTCGATGTCCGTGGCTTCACCGCATTTGCGGCACTCCGGGCCCCCCGTGCTGTCGCCATGGAGATAGAGATCGCGGCCGGGAATGAAGGTGAAGACAAAATCCGGCGAGCGAGGGTCCAGTTGCTCCGTCAGGCGGGGGCCCGGACCGTCGGACACATGCTCGCTGTAGAGGTAGTCGTAGTTGTGGGGCGCGGGTGCGCTCCAACCGCTGGCCCGGAGCCATGAACGCACCTCGTGCATCCGCGCTTCGGCGCCTGCGTCGTCCGCGGACAAATCCAGCAGCATCTCGCGGTGATCCCCCATGCGCATACCCTAACCCGGACGGTCAAGGCATGCGCATGGCAGATCGCGGCGGGTCCTAGTGCCCCCGGTCGATCCATTCCTGCAGGTGCGGACCTTCGGCGGCGATCGACGTCGAGTCCCCGTGCCCGGTGAGCACCTTCGTCTCGGCCGGCAGCGTCAGCAGCCGTTCCCGGATGGACGCGATGATGGTCGGGAAGTCGCTGTAGGAACGGCCGGTGGCGCCGGGACCGCCGTTAAACAGCGTGTCGCCGCTGAACACCACGGGCTCCGGAACGTCTTCGCCGGCGGCCAGCGAGAAGCAGACCGATCCGGGGGAGTGCCCCGGCGTGTGCAGGGCGCGCAGCGTGTGGCCGGCAATCTCGAACGTGTCGCCGTCCTCGATCACATCGTCCGGTCCCTCGTCGGGGAACACGGCGTCCCACAGCATCCGGTCTGCGGCGTGCAGGAACACCGGGGCGCTGAAGCGGTCCCGTGCCTTGCCGACGGCACGGATGTGGTCGTCATGCCCGTGGGTGAGCAGGATGGCCATGACCTCCCGGTCGCCCACGGCTTCGGCGATCGCGTTGATGTTGTGGGCGGGGTCGATGACGATCACCTGGGCGTCGTCGCCGACAATCCAGACGTTGTTGTCCACGTCCCAGGTGCCGCCGTCCAGGGAGAAGGTTCCCGAGGTGACCACGTTGTCGATGCGGAACATTACAGTTCCACCACCGAACGCAGGACCTTGCCGTCATGCATCTTGGTGAAGGCTTCCTCGATGTCGCCCAGGCCGATGCGCTCGGTGACGAAGGCATCCAGGTCCAGCCGGCCGAGCTTGTACTGCTCCACCAGCATGGGGAAGTCCCGGGAGGGCAGGCAGTCGCCGTACCAGGAGGACTTCAGGGAGCCGCCGCGGCCGAACACGTCCGCCAGCGGCAGTTCGATCGTCATCTCCGGGTTCGGCACACCCACCAGCACCACGCGGCCGGCGAGGTCGCGCGCGTAGAAGGCCTGCTTATAGGTTTCCGGGCGTCCCACCGCGTCAATCACGACGTCGGCGCCGAAGCCGCC
The DNA here is from genome assembly GCF_025244865.1 of Arthrobacter sp. zg-Y1110. Taxonomy (NCBI): domain Bacteria; kingdom Bacillati; phylum Actinomycetota; class Actinomycetes; order Micrococcales; family Micrococcaceae; genus Arthrobacter; species Arthrobacter sp. zg-Y1110. Next base: position 2,097,418 of record NZ_CP104272.1, on the reverse strand, counting down.
GGTGAGGGCGCGGATGGCTTCCACCGGATCTTCGTCCTTGGAGTTGATGCCGTGCGTGGCGCCCTGGGCCATGGCCAGTTCGACCTTGGCGGAGTCGATGTCCACGGCGATGATGGTGGTGGCTCCGGCCAGTTTCGCGCCGGCGACGGCGGCAATGCCCACGCCGCCGCAGCCGATGACGGCCACGGATTCCCCGCGCTGCACGGCGCCGGTGTTGATGGCGGCACCGATGCCGGCCATAACGCCGCAGCCGAGCAGGCCCACCGCTGCGGCGTCGACGTCCTCGTCCACCTTGGTGCACTGGCCGGCGGCCACGAGGGTCTTCTCCGCGAACGCGCCGATGCCCAGCGCGGGCGTCAGCTCGGTGCCGTCCTCCAGGGTCATCTTCTGCGTGGCGTTGGCGGTGTTGAAGCAGTACTGCGGCTCGCCCTTGCGGCAGGCGCGGCATTCGCCGCAGACAGCGCGCCAGTTCAGCACCACACGGTCCCCGGGGGCTACCTCGGTAACGTCGGGACCGACGGCGGACACGACGCCGGTGGCTTCGTGTCCGAGCAGGAACGGATAGTCATCATTGATGGCGCCCTGCTTGTAGTGCAGGTCGGTATGGCAGACGCCGCAGGTGAGGATGTCCACCAGCGCTTCGCCGGGCCCGGGGTCCGGAACCAGGATGGTCTCCAGGGAGACGGGGGCGTTCTTTTCCTTGACGACTACGGCCTGAACCTTATGAACCATGAGTGTGCTGCCTCTTTCGATGTCCGGGCGGGAAGCCTGAGTCCAGCATCCCGCTTCCCATCCTATGGACCCGGAGCGCCGGGGGCGAAGCCGGAATTGCCCTTCCGCTCCCGGCTCAACCGCCAGGACCTGCCGCCGGGCCGGGCACCGTCCTAGCATGGAAGGCAGGAACGGGTCCGGAGTCTGCCAGCCGCCAACACCAGGAAGTGCCCATGCTAGGAACCCTGTTGTACGGAGAACGGGATGTCCGGGTGGAGGATGTCCCCCGGCCGGTACTCCAGGAATCCACTGACGCCATCCTGAGGGTGGTGGCGGCCTGCGTCTGCGGATCGGACCTGTGGCCGTACCGGGGCATCGACCCGGTGCGCCGCCCCCGCCCGATGGGGCATGAATACGTGGGCGTAGTCGAAGAAACCGGGGCAGCGGTTTCCCTGATCCGGCCGGGCCAGTTTGTGGTGGGCTCCTTCTTCGCCTCCGACAACACCTGCGAAATCTGCGCCGCGGGTTATCAGAGCCGGTGTGTCCATGCCGTGGGCGTCGGCGGAGCGCAGGCCGAGTATGTACGGGTTCCCCTCGCGGACGGCACGCTCGTGGCGACGGCGGAACCGCCGGAAGCGGACGTGGTCCCGTCGCTGCTCGCCGCTTCGGACGTGCTCGGTACCGGCTGGTTCGGGGCGGCTGCTGCCGAAGCCGGCCCCGGCAAGACGGTTGCGGTGGTGGGCGACGGCGCGGTGGGCCTCCTGGCCGTGCTGGCCGCCCGGCAGATGGGCGCCGAACGGATCATCGCCATGAGCGGCCACCCGGACCGGCAGGAACTGGCCCGGGAGTTCGGAGCCACGGACATTGTCCAGGAACGCGGCGACGACGGCGTGGCAGCGGTGCGCCAGCTGACCGGCGGGCTGGGCGCCCAGAGCGTGGTGGAGGCAGTGGGGACGCAGGCTTCGATGCTGCAGGGCATCGGCTGCACCCGCCCCGGCGGGCATATGGGCTACGTGGGGGTGCCGCACGGCGTGCAGCTGCCCGGCGAACAGCTCTTTTTCGCTGAGGTTCACCTGCTGGGCGGCCCGGCTCCGGTGCGCCGGTTCCTGCCCGAACTCATGGGGCTGATCCTGCAGCGGAAAATCGACCCGGGGAAGGTCTTTACCCTGGAGCTGCCGCTGGGTGAGGCCCCGGAAGCCTACCGGGCCATGGACGAACGGCGGACCATAAAGGCACTGCTGCGTCCCTGACTCACCGCCCGGCAGGTTCCCACCCGCGGCGCTAGAAGTCCACGAAGGTTCCGGTCGGAACGGTGCCGCTGAAGTCCGTTGCGGGACCGAAGCGTCCGTCCAGCCCGCATTCCTGCTGCGACCCGGAAAACGACATCAGGTTGAACCCGTATGTCACATCCTGTGCCTGGCCCGCCGGCAAGGTCAGCTGGATTATCGACTGCCCGGCACGCCAGGTGGCGGTTTCGAACGCCAGCGGGCTGACCTCGGTCCGCACAGCGGGAAGGATTGCACTGAGCGGCACCGGCCCCTTGGTAGACGCCTGGCTGGTGACGGAACGTTCACTGGTGAGCGCGACAGGTGCAGTGACCGTGGAACTGTTCGTGAGCGTTGCCGTGCCGGCTGCTTCCCGGCCCGCGGAGGACCGCGTGAACGTAGTTGCCGTGGACCCGGGTTCGCATTCGGCGACGGACGCTGAGGCCGGTGCCGCGAAAACCGCGGAACCGGCGATCAGTCCGGCTGTCGATAGGAGGACGGCGGCCCGTGTCATCGTGGTCTTCATCTCGCTCCTTCGTGTCCCGGTAATACCCGTTCCCTCTGGAAGAGCCCCCACACTACTACTCAGTAACCGAGAGTCAAGCACGCCGTTCCGCCGTCCACCGGGCCCGAGGGGCCCTATCCGCTAGAGGCCGAGGCGGGACTTCACCTCGGAAGCGGAAGGGTTTGTGGCCGCGGAACCGTCCGGGAAAATCACGGTCGGGACGGTCTGGTTGCCGCCGTTGAGCGAGGCCACCAGCTCCGCAGTCCCTTCCACGTCCTCGATGTTTACCTCGGTGTAACCGATGCCCTGGGCATCCAGCTGCGACTTCAGCCGCCGGCAGTATCCGCACCAGGAGGTGGAGAACATGGTGATGGTTCCGGTTGCGGGGGTGAAAGCTTCAGCAGTGGCAGCCACGATGGTTGCTCCTCTTCGTCGAAATGGATTGTTGCCTCATCCAACACTATTCCGGCCGGCGGCATTCCCGGTGGCAGACTGGAGGCATGTGCGGAAGATACGTTATGGCCCGCTCCGTGGGGGACCTCGTGGCCGAGGCTGAAGCGGAGGCGGACGCCCGTCTGGAACTGCGGGCGTCCTGGAACGTAGCCCCGACGTCGGACGTCCCCGTTGTCCTCGAACGGTTCGTGGACGTGCCGGGCCGGGGACGGACGCAGGTGCGCCAGATCCACGTTGCCCGGTGGGGCCTGGTTCCGGGGTGGGCGGGGGATGCATCCGTAGGCGTCCGTGCGTTTAATGCCCGCAGCGAGACCGTCCTGGAAAAGCCGACGTTCCGTGAGGCGGTTCTTTCGCGCCGCTGTGCGGTGCCGGTGGACGGTTACTACGAATGGAAGGCCGGCCCCGGCAAGGAACGCCGTCCGTTCCACGTTTCCCGGGCCGACGGCGCCCCGATCTACTTTGCCGGCCTGTATGAGTGGTGGCGGGATCCGGCCAAAGCCGAAGGCGACCCGGAGAAGTGGCTGCTCTCGACGTCGATCCTCACCGTCGCCGCGCCCCCGGCGGAGAGCGCCGAACCCGCGCTGCGCGAACTGGCCGGCCTGCACGACCGGCTGCCGTTGCCGCTGTCCCCGGACGCCATGGCTGCCTGGCTGGACCCGGCGCGGCGCGATGCGGCCACGCTGGTAGCCCTGGCCACGGCGCAGGCCTACGCGACGGCGGCGGACTGGGTACTGTCCGAAGCCCATCCTGCCGTGGGCAACGTGCGCAACGACGGCGAGTACCTGTTGCATCCGGATCCGGCGGAGACGGTGCAGACGGAGGACGTGCTGTTCTAGCGGGAACTCAGTCGGAGATCACCGCGAGGGTGACCCGGCCGGCGTCGTCCACCCTGAGGCCGGGGTTGAAGCAGACTTCCCAGCGCAGCCCGTCGGGGTCCGTGAAGTAGCCGGAATAGCCGCCCCAGCTCATCTGGGTTCCGGGGGCGGTGATGATCCCGCCGGCGCCGGCGGCGTTGGCCAGCACGGCGTCTACCTCTGCGGCCGAGTCCACGTTGTGCCCGAGGGTGACCGGGGCGTTGTGGAGCTCGCCGACCGCGCCGGCTTCCGCCGCCAGATGGTCGGCCCGGAAAAAGGCCAGAAGCAGCCCATGGTTGATCTGGAAGAAGATCACCTCGTCGGGGACGTACTGCACTGTTTCCCAGCCGAGCCGCGAAACGTAGAACGCGTAAGTTACTTCGAGGTCCCGTACGCCTACGGTGACCACGGAAACGTGGGGATTCACGCCTATGATCCTGCCATGAATGCGCCGGACGGCCATTACCCGGGTAGCGGAGGCCCGGCGCGGTGCCTGCGGCCCGGGAATGGTTACTCTTTAAGGCATGGAAGCAGCTGAGCACAAATCCGTTTCGGGACAGCTCGATAATGTCCGGACAGCCATTGACGAAATCGATGAGGAAATTGTCGCGCTGATCTGGCGGCGGCAGCGGCTGGTCCGGCTCGCCGGGGGACTGAAGGACAACGACGACGCCGTCCGCTCGCCCAAGCGCATGGAGGAAGTCATTGCCCATGTCCGCCATGCGGCCCAGGAGCAGGACGGCGACTGCAATGTGGTGGAACGCACGTACACGGCCATGATCGAGGCCTTCATCGACTACGAGCTGAAGGTCCGCCACGAGATGGAGACCCAGCGCAAGCTGGACGCCTTCAGCCGCAGCTAGGAAACCGGTCGCCCGTCCCGGCCGGGTTGTCTCCCTGGACCGGAAACATGTCGGGTATGTTGTGGCCCATGGCACAAACCGTGGGGGAACTGTTCCCGAAGACCGACCGGGTCCATGCCTGGCTGTCCCTGGAATGGGGATCGCGGAAGGAGACTCCGGTACAGGTCGCCGAACGGATCCTGCTGACGCTTCCCTTGTTCCGCAGCCGGTTCCCGGATCCCGATGCGCGATGGCAGATGTCCGTGAAAACCCTCTTCGGGCCCGGACCTAAATGGGTCGACGTCCCGGACGCGCCGGAAGCGCTGGGTGCGCTGATTCAAAGTCCCCGCCAGCGCGATGTTCCCGACTCGCATGTGGACACCGGAACCCTCAAGGCAGAATTCTCATTGACCGGTTCCGGCGATCCGGACAACGGACTGTTTCAGTTCGATATCTCTGCCGGCCGCAGTAATGTCTGGGGAACCCCGGCAAACAGCATCTCCCTGCGGCCGCCGGCAGAATTCATTATTGGCCCACCGGAGGAGGCCCACAGCTGGTTCGGCGGACTGGCCCGGATCTGGCAGCCGGAAACCGCCTGCCTTTTTACCCCGGACACCATGCACGCCTGCAGGGAGATGGAGAAGCGGTTGGGCAGGGGGAACCGCTCGATTGACGCCCCGTCCGTCGGCTATCTGAACTGGTTCTCACGGACCGGGTACGGCAGGGTTCCCTTCCCCCTGGATGCAGTAATCCGGGAGGATCCGGACGGGACCCTGATAGCCGTCAAGGACTGGACCGCCGCTGCGGTGGCCGATCTGTATGCGGAGCTGGAAACCATGGGAATGCTTCACACGATGCCTGCTTTCCAGGTCCTGGATGCGCCGGCCGGCGGAGACGGGTCCTGAATCGGGTAGGTTGTGCCGCATGACACTCACCGTGGCCGACCTGTTTCCGGAGGATAAGGCTGTCCGTGTTCGGCTGGAGTGGGGAGCCAGAAGGGAATCGGCGGAGCAGGTGGCCGCCCGGATCCTGCCGATGCTGGACCTGTTCCGGGGCCGGTTTGATGCTGCGGAGAGTGAGTGGCACGGCCGGGCACTCGTGTTCAGGGACGCTGCGGACTTTACCGACCCGTCCGCACTGGGCCGGGCAATTGCAAGCAATCGGGAGCGCGACGCTCCTGATTCGCCGTTTTCCACCGGCACCAGCAAGACGCAGTTCCGGCTTTACGCAGACAAAGATGCCAAGGAACCGCTGTTCTCCCTGGACGTTACCGCCGGCAGGAACCTCGGCCCGGGGCCCAACGAAATCTCCCTGCTACTGCCGGCGGGCTTCACCATCGGCACCCCCGATGAAGCCTCCGCCTGGTTCCGGAAGCTGGTCCGCATCTGGGAGCCGGAAACGGGGAGCCTTACCAGCTGGGAAGTTTATGACACGGTCAGCGAGCGCCGGGCCCGGCTGGGGTTGCCGGGGCACACCTCCTACCGGGAACCCGCCGTCGGATACCTCAACTGGTTCTCGCGGACGGCCTACGGGCGGCTGCCCTTCCCCGTTGCGGGTGCCGCCGTGCAGAACTACCCGGACGGAACGCTCATCACGGTGAGGGACTGGCATACCGCGGCTGTGGCGGACTTGTATGCGGACCTGCAGGTCATGGGGATGATGCACGACATGCCGCCGGTCCAGGTGCTGTCACCGCCGGTCAGGGACGGCCGGGAACCGGACACAGATGTGAAGGAGAACCATGGGGGAAACTGATCCGACGCCGGAGATGAACCTCTGGCGTCCCGTGGCGGCGGCGCTCGCAGACCGCCGGCGCCTGCACCTGTACGCCCGTGCCGTGCTGGCGGCCGACGACGGCGCACGCCTGGATCCGGAGGGCCTCACCTCTGCAGAGGCCAAGTCATTGGCGGTGCTGCAGAACGCCGGCCTGGTCCGCGTCGGCGAGCGCGGGGTGGAACCGGTACCGTCCGTCTTCGCTGATCTGCTGGCCGCCGGCGTGCCTACCCCTGACACGTCGGCCCGCCGCTTCCTGGTCAACGGCAGGCTCGAGGCCTACCCGCGCAAGCGTTCCGACCGGCTGGAGCTGCTGCATTTCCTGGCCGGGGAGGTCTTTGAACATGCCCGGCCGCCGGAGCCGGGGCTGCGGCCGGTGCTGTCGGAGAAGGAACTCACCACCCGGCTGACGGCCTTCACCGCAGACCCCGCTGCCATCCGCCGCTATCTGGTGGATGAAGGCATTGTGGCCCGGGATGCCGCCGGCACCCAGTACTGGCTCACCCGCCCCCGTCCGGCCGAAGGAATGGAATTTGCCTAGTTCCCCGGATACGGCCAGCCTCCCTGCAGTCGACGCGCGGGTTCTTCGCCCCGTGGAGGGGCTGGTGAACTTCCGCGACTTGGGCGGCCGACGACGGCGCGACGGCACGCTCACGCCGCACGGGGTCTTCTTCCGCTCCGAAACGGTGGACCTGATCCGCCCCCGCGGCTGGGACACCCTGCATGCGCTGGGAGTGCGTACCGTCGTCGACCTCCGGCAGCCGCCCGAACGCGCACGGGACACCGCCGCCCGCCCGGACTGGCTCACCACGGTTCCCGTGGACCTGGACGGGCTGGCGGAAAATCCGGAGTTCTGGGAGGGGTACTGGAACAACGGACTGATGGGCACGCCGCTGTACTACCTGCCGCACCTCACCCGGCTGCCGGACCGGATGGGCGCCGTACTGCAGGCGCTCGCCGATGCCCCGCCCGGCGGGGTGCTCTTCCACTGCATGGCGGGCCGGGACCGGACGGGAATGACCGCAATGGTCCTGCTCGCGGGAGTGGACGCGGAGCCGGAGGAGATCCGGGAGGATTACTTCGAAACCGTCCGCAACGCGGATGCCTTCGCAGCAGCAACGGGACGGCCCAATCCGGAGGCAGAGAGCGAAAGACTGTGCGCCGGGCAGGGAACCAGCATGGACGGTGCCTTCCGCGCGGCGGTGGACGGCTTTTCGCTGGACCGGCTCTTTGACGACGCCGGGCTGCCGGAGGCAGTCCGCACCGGCATCCGCACCTGGCGGGGAGCAGTTCCCTCCACGCCTTAATGCTGCTCTGCTACTCCGACGTTCCCGCTTCGAGGATCGACACGATTGAGAAGAGCGTAAAGCAGACAGCCCCGAGTCCAACCAGCACGTGCGCGGGGACAAAGAACGCCGGGTCTGTGCCTGCGGCTTCAAAGAGGAACGCGGCGAAGAACAGGCAGCTGAGCGCTGTTCCGATGGGCATCAGCGGGATGCGGTTGGCCAGGGCAAACGTGCGACGCCAGACGAGGGCTAGCAACAGCACCTTCGACAGGATGCTGAAACAGATCAGCCCGAGGCCGATCAGCACGCATCCCGGGGCCAGCCGGTAGGGTTCGTCTGAACTGAACAGCACGAATAGTCCGAGCAGCACGTTGATCGTGCCCGCGGCAGCGACGAGCCAGGGCCAGGCGGAACGCTCGCCGTCGCTGAATTCGTTGCGCACCTGGCGCACGATGCTCGCGACCAGGGCGATCAGCGCCGTGCAGATCGCCGACAGGCCGATCAGGACGTGGCCGGCAACGAATCCGGGCGTATCCCCGCGCACCAACAGGCCGATCGCAAGGGAGAAACCGACGACGGCGGCTCCAACCGGAACTGCGAGCAGCCCGGCGCCGACGGCGCGGGAGTGGGCACCTTCCGGCGGGCCGCCCTGGGGCTCGAGTAACTGGGCTGACTGGATGAGAGTGAATTTCGTGGACGCGGCCGCGACGGTGCTGACGCACGCGGCGACGAAGCCGATGCCGATCACAACGAAGCCCGCCGTGAGGTTCTCCGCGGTGTTGTCCCGGTTGGCCAGAAGGATGCCCCAGATGACGGCGGCGGCAGCAGCCACGTAGCCGGAGAGCGGCAGGATGATCCCCCATACGCGCCCATAGCGGTTGATGAGCTGCCGAATGATGGTGGCCGCCGTGGTGAACAGTGCATAACAGATGGCGGTCAGCCCGACGTTGACATGTCCGGCGACAAAGTGATCGGCATCGTTCCGCCCGGACAGGATGTAGAGGCCATAGGACAGACAGACAGCGCCCATCAGAAGCGGTATGGCGCGGAAAATGACGCTTATTGTACGGTTCATGGCGTACCCCGAAGGTGATCCCGTGCGGCTTCGACATCATGGCCGGTCCGCTTTCAGTGCCAGTGTGCGCCTGTCCTACCCGTGGAACAACGCCGAGGCAGGGAGCCGTTCCTTAGAGTAGGTAACTTCAACGCCCTCCACCACGACGCCGGCCGGTACCGGCGGCATGGGTGGCCGCCGCCGACCGTTGACTTGGCGGGACGGTGGGCGTCGAATGGAAGTCCCGGCCGGACTGCCCTCATCCGGCGGAAATTTCCAAGGAGGAGTGCATGGCCGACCGGTTTACTCCCCACGGAACCGCAGCAACCCATCCGATAGCCGGGATGGCCGGTGCCATGGGAGCGCCGGTCAACGCCGTCCCTCTGGTGGCGCACACGCCGCAGGCCCGGAGCGGCCCGCCAACGGGCGGGGACAGCGTGCAGGGCAGCGCCGATGCGGGAGGCGGGCATTCGCGGCGCCAGATCGCCGTCGTTTTCGCCGGGCTGATGCTGGCGGTGCTTGTCTCGGCCCTGGACCAGACCATCGTCTCCACCGCCCTGCCCACCATCGTGGGGGACCTGCAGGGTATGGACCACCTGTCCTGGGTGATCACCGCCTACCTGCTGACCTCCACAATCGGGCTGCCGATCTACGGGAAGCTCGGGGACCTGCTCGGGCGCAAGAACATCTTCATTTTCGCCATCGTGGTTTTCCTGGGCGGGTCCGCCCTGTCCGGGCAGGCGCACAGCATGGCCGAACTCATCACCTACCGGGCCATCCAGGGCGTAGGCGGCGGCGGGCTGATCATCGGTGCGCAGGCCATCATCGGTGACATTGTGCCCGCCCGCGAGCGCGGCAAGTACATGGGAATGATCGGGGCGGCGTTCGGCATCGCTTCCGTCAGCGGACCGCTGCTGGGCGGCTACCTTACCGACTACTGGTCCTGGCGGTGGGTGTTCTACATCAACCTGCCCATCGGTGCGGTGGCGCTCGCGGTCATCGTCACCGCCCTGCACCTGCCGCGGTCCGAACACAAGGGGATCCGGCTGGACTATGCCGGTGCCGCACTGCTTGCCGTCGGCAGCGCCGCCCTGGTGCTGCTGACCAGCTGGGGCGGCAACAACTACGCCTGGACCTCACCCACCATCCTCACGCTGGGAGCAGTGGCCGCCGTCGCCGTCGCCGTCTTCATTCCGGTGGAACTGCGCGCGTCCGAACCGATCCTTCCGCTGCGCCTGTTCGGGATCCGCAACTTCCTGATCTGCACACTGGTGGGGCTGGCGGTGGGGCTGGCCATGTTCGGGTCCATTGCCTACCTGCCGACCTTCCTGCAGATCGTCAACGGAGCCAGTCCCACTATGTCCGGGCTGATGATGCTCCCCATGACCGCAGGGCTGCTCACCACCTCGATCGGGACGGGGCAGCTGATCTCCCGCACGGGCAAGTACAAGATCTATCCGATTCTCGGGTCCCTCACCATGATCGGCGGCCTGCTGCTGCTCTCGCGCATCTCCAGCACGACGCCGTACTCCCTCACCGCGTTGGGCATGTTCGTGCTGGGACTGGGGATCGGGGCGCTGATGCAGAACGTGGTGCTGATTGTGCAGAACAGCGTCCCGGCCAAGGACATGGGTACCGGGGTTTCCACCGCCAACTACTTCCGGCAGATGGGCGGTTCCCTGGGGATTGCCCTGTTCGGTTCCCTGTTCATCCGCCGGCTGAATGACCAGCTGGCCTCCGCACCGGCCGGAGCCGGCGATGCGGCGTCGGGCGGCGCCAATTCGATCAGCCCGGACAGCATCAGGGCGCTGCCCGCTCCGGCGCAGGACTTCATCAAATCCGCGTTCGGCGAGGCGCTGCCGCCGATCTTCCTGCTCGGGGTGCCGATCCTGGCGGCGGCCTTTGTCCTGACGCTGTTTCTTGTGCAGCAGCCGTTGTCCACCACGGCCCGGGTGGACATGGACAGCGGGAGATAGGGCCTGCGGTTAGGTGCGGTTAGGTGCCGTCATAACCGGATAGGGAGAACACCAGCGCGAAAAGTGCAGCCAGGGTCGCTCCCTGCCAGATCAGGGAGGGAATGATGTACAGGCGGGCGGCAAGCCTCCTGTTTCCCTGGATAAGCGCCGCGATGAATCCCGTTACTCCTCCGAGCAGGGTGAGCAGGCCGGAAAAGGCGAAGAAGCCAAAAATGGAGAAGCCGGAGGTGTCCCAGGCGGCGAAGGCGATGAGGGGGCGGACGACGATCGCCCAGACGATCGACACGAGGACCATTCCCGTTATCGCTGCCGCGCTGAACCGTGTTTTCCGGGAGGCCGCTTCTGGAGGAACCGCTCCCTGATCCGCAGGCAGGACGTCCTGCGCATATGGATTCCGATGCTGCAGTTCAGGCTCCTGCCCGAACGGATTCCATGGTTCCGGTTGCTGCCGTCCATTAGGCGGTGTGTTGCTGTCTGCTGTCATAACCGGCCCCATCCGATGAGTATTGCCTGGACCAAGGCATCCTGCGCAGAATCCAGCTGTCTGGAAACAGTGTGCACCATGCGGGCGTCGGCTCCGTCAGCGGCACACCTGGGCCCTGCTGCTTCTGAGCGGATCTCCCTACCCGTCCATCTCCGTGTGGTGCCGTTTGTCCCCTGCTGGTCGTACACTGGTGGCGGAGCTGTTCGAACATATGTTCGAATTAGTTGCCAACTGATAATCAACTGAAAACCAATGGATAACCAGTGGGTTGGTGCGTGTGCGGTGCGCATGCATCCGTGGGCGGAGAGGAAGCTGAATGGGTACCTTCAGCGAAGCAATCGAGGTGGTGTGCTCGCCTGCGGGCCAGCCTCTCCGGCTTATCTGGGGCGGGCACACCTACAAGGTGGGGGCTGATCCTGTGCGCTGGTATGAACGCCGTAACTGGTGGGAGGAAGAAACCCGCGCCGAACGCGGACATGGCGCCGGGCTGGTGGATACCGAGATCTGGCGGGTCCAGGCCCGGGTCAATGACCGCTCCGACCTGCGCACCCTCGACCTCTCGCACCATGTCCGCAGCGACCGCTGGCGCCTGATCCGCATTCATGACGCGCTGAGGGACAGTGCCTGAGCAATGAGCTTTACCCACCTGCACGCCGCCACCGCGTTCAGCGCCCACTACGGGGTGTCCTGGCCGGAGGAAATGGCCCAGTCCGCAGCGGCCGACGGCGCGGACGCACTGGCCTGCACAGACCGGGACGGGCTCTACGGAACGGTCAAGCACCTGCGGGCCTGCATGGAAGCCGGTATCGATCCCATCGTGGGCGTGGATTTGGCCGTGCTCGATGACGGGAACGCGGTCACGGGCCGGGTAGTCATCCTTGCCCACGGGCATACCGGGGGAGCAGGCTACCGTGCCCTGTGCAGGCTGATCTCCGCCGCGCACGCCGCCACCTCAGCCTCCCGGGCACGCGCCGGCAAACCGGTAGGCGTCACCATGGAACAACTGGCCGGGTACGTCTGCACAGAGGGGGAGGACGAACCTGTCCTCACCGTCCTCGTCGGCCCGCAGTCCGACGTCGGCCAGGCCATGCGCAGCCGAAGCTACGCCGTCGCCCGTACCCTGTTCGGCCGCTGGCGCTCGCTGATCCCTGCCCGGGCGCTCGCCGTCGAGGTGGTTACCCATCTGTCCGCCCCGGGGGAGAACCTCAGCCTTGCCCACGCCGTACGCATGTTCCGGCTGGCCGACGAGATGCGTGTGCCCGGCATCCTCACCAATGCCGTGCGGTACGTGGATGAGGATGGAGCCGCCACCGCTGACGTGCTCGACGCCGCACGCTCGCTGACGTCGCTCTCCCACCTTCCGGACTTACAGCCCAACGGGCAGGGCTGGCTCAAGGGGACACGGGAGATGACTGCGCTGGCACGCGAGATCAGCTCCGAGGCAGGCTACGGTTCCTCGGGAGCGGCACGGTTACTGGCCGACACTGCGGCGCTCGCGGATAGCTGCCGGATAGACCCCGTGGCGGATATGGGCTGGAAGCAGCCCGTGGTACCTGAAGCCTCGGTGATCGGCATCGAGGCTGAACCCATGATCGAACTGCGCCAGCGCTGCGAGGCGGGGATTACCCGCAGGCTGCGCGCCCGGGATTCGATTGCCGAGGTGGAACTGCGCAACCGGCTCGAACACGAGCTGGGCATCATCGAGCGGCTGGGCTTCGCATCGTACTTCCTCACGGTTGCGGAAGTCTCCGCCATGATCACCGGGATGGGGGTACGCGCCGCTGCCCGGGGGTCGGGGGCCTCCTCGCTGGTGAACTTCCTGCTGGGCGTCAGCCACGTGAACCCGCTGGACCACGACCTGATCTTTGAACGCTTCCTCTCCCGGGACCGCTCCACGCTGCCGGACATCGACATAGACGTGGAAAGCGCCGAGCGGCACAACGTCTATCACCGCATCTTCGAACGCTTCGGCTCCGAACGGGTCACGCTGATGAGCATGCAGAACGGCTACCGGGCACGGGGAGCGGTGCGCGACGCCGGACTGGCCCTGGGCATGCCCGAGGAGGAGATCGGCGCTGTGGCTAAGCAGCTATGGCGTTTCTCGGCCCGCAACTTCCGCGAGGCGCTCGCCGAAAAGCCCGAACTGCGGGAATTCTCCGGCCAGGTGGAAAAGAACCAGCAGCTGGACCTGCTGGTGGACCTCACCGAACGCCTGGACCGGCTGCCCCGGCACATTTCCATGCATCCCTGCGGAGTGATCCTGGGGGACACCTCCCTGCTGGACCGCACCCCCGTGCAGCCCAGCGGCCTGGGCCTGCCCATGTCCCAGTTCGACAAGCACGACATGGACCCCATGGGCATGCTCAAACTCGACGTGCTGGGTGTGCGGATGCAGAGCGCCATGGCCTTTGCCGTACGCGAAGTGGTGCGGGTGCACTCCTCCCGTGAAGAGGTCATTGCCGCCGGGAAGCATCGGGACGGGCCGGAGGAGCCGGACCCGGAGTTCGTCGAACCCGACGGCCGGATCAACCTCGACGCCGTGCCGTTCGACGACGAACCCACCTACGAACTGATCCGCAGCACGCACACCCTGGGCTGCTTCCAGATCGAATCCCCGGGACAGCGCGAGCTGGTGGGCAAGCTGGCGCCGCGGGAGTTCAATGACCTGATCATCGACATTTCCCTGTTCAGGCCCGGGCCGATGAAATCCGACATGGTCCGGCCGTTTTTGGAACACCGGCACGGCTTCTCCCCGGAGGTCTACCCGCACGAGGCGCTGCGCCCGGTGCTGGCCGAAACCCACGGCGTCACCGTCTTCCACGAACAGGTGCTGCGGACGCTGAATGTCTTCACCGGCTGCGGGCTGGCGAAGGCGGACGAACTGCGCCGCCTGCTGGGCAACGAATCCGCCGAGCCGGGCGTGGAGGAATACTTCCGCAGCAAGTCCGCCGCCCGCGGCTACACGCCGGAAACCATCGACAAGGTCTGGGACACGCTCAAGGCCTTCGGCAGCTTCGGCTTCTGCAAGGCCCACGGCGCTGCCTTCGCCGTACCCACCTACCAGTCGGCATGGCTGAAGGCACACCACCCGGCGGCGTTCCTCGCCGGCATCTTCGAACATGATCCCGGCATGTACCCGCGCCGGCTGCTCGTCGCCGAGGCGCGGCGGATGGGCATCCCCATCCTGCCCCTGGACATAAACCGCAGCGGCGAAACCTACCGGGTGGAGCGGCTCGACGACGGACGGCTGGGCATCCGGCTGTCCCTGGCCGGGATCTACGGGCTGTCCGCCGTCGAGCTAAGGCGCATCGCCGCCGGGCAGCCCTATGACTCCCTGGCGGACCTGAGGGCACGTGCGAAGGTCTCCCGGCCCACGCTGCGCCGGCTGGCGCAGCTCGGAGCGTTCGATTCGCTCAGCAAGCAGACCGGCTCCGAGGGCAGCCGTGCGGACCTGATCCAGTACCTGGACGCCGCACCGGCCAAGTCCGCGTCCCGGAAGCATGATCCGATTCCCGGGCAGCTGGCCCTGCCGCTGGGGGATACCGAGCTGGCGAACCTGCACCATCACCTGCCCGAACCCGGGCTGCGGGAAAAGGTCCGCACCGAACTGGATCTTTTGTCCGTGGACGTCAGCGCGCACCTGATGGAAAGCTACGGTCCATTGCTGCGCGGACTCGGCGTTACTCCCGCGGAAGCATTGATGGACCTGCGCAACGGGACCGAAGTGCTGGTCGCCGGGATCCGGGTGGCCACGCAGACTCCGCCCATGCGCGGGGGACGCCGCGTGGTGTTCATCAGCCTCGACGACGGCACCGGATGCATTGACTGCACGTTCTTCCACGAGGCGCAGGAGAAATCCGGTCCGCTGCTTTTCGGCACGGAGCTGCTGCTGGTCCGCGGCTTGACCCGCCGCACCGGCCCGCGGGGCATCAGCCTCCAGGCACTCGAAGCATGGAACCTGGCGGACCCGGACTCGCTTCCGAAACCCGGCCGCCAGCGCGGCATGTTGGTGGGGTCCAAGCGCAGCGGATAACATCGGTACGGGCGGAAGTGCGGCCGTGTCCAGGCCGTGCAGCAGACGCCGTACAACGAAATCTAGGAGACAACCGTGTCAGTGCCAGAGAAGTTCACCCTCATCGTCGACGGCGAAGAGACCACGGTGGATACTGGCACCACTGGTGCTCAGCTCTTCTTCGAACGCCGCGACGTCGTCGTGATGCGCGTGCACTCCGTCCTCAAGGACCTGGATACGCCGCTGGAGCAGGGCGACATCGTGGAGTCCGTCACCATTGACTCCGAAGACGGACTGAATGTCCTGCGCCACTCCACCGCGCACGTCATGGCCCAGGCCGTGCAGCAGCTGCGTCCGGACGCCAAGCTGGGCATCGGCCCGTACATCAAGGACGGTTTCTACTTCGACTTCGACGTTGCCGAGCCGTTCACGCCGGAGGACCTGAAGACCCTCGAGAAGATGATGCAGAAGATCATCAACTCGAACCAGAAATTTGCCCGCCGCGTGGTCAGCGAAGACGAAGCCCGCGAAGCCATGAAGAACGAGCCGTACAAGCTCGAACTGCTGGGCAAGAAGGACGGCGCCGAGGAAGCCGGCGAAGGTGCCAGCATCGAGGTCGGCGCCGGCGAGATCACCATTTACGACAACGTGGACCGCAAGTCCGGCGACGTCGTCTGGTGCGATCTGTGCCGCGGCCCGCACCTGCCCAACACCAAGCTGATCTCCAACGCCTTCGCCCTGACCCGCTCCGCCGCCGCCTACTGGCTCGGCAACCAGAAGAACCAGCAGCTGCAGCGCATCTACGGCACCGCCTGGCCCACCAAGGACGCACTGAAGGCCTACCAGGAGCGCCTGGCCGAAGCCGAGCGCCGCGACCACCGCAAGCTGGGCACCGAGCTGGACCTGTTCTCCTTCCCGGATGAGCTGGGTTCGGGCCTGCCGGTGTTCCACCCCAAGGGCGGCATCATCCGCAAGGCCATGGAGGATTACTCCCGCCAGCGCCACACCGAGGCCGGCTACGAGTTCGTCTACACCCCGCACATCACCAAGGGCCACCTGTACGAGGTTTCCGGCCACCTGGACTGGTACCGCGACGGGATGTTCCCTCCCATGCACGTGGACGAGGTCACCGATCCGGAGACCGGCGAGGTCACCAAGCCCGGCCAGGACTACTACCTGAAGCCGATGAACTGCCCCATGCACAACCTGATCTTCCGCTCCCGCGGACGGTCCTACCGCGAGCTGCCGCTGCGCCTGTTCGAATTCGGTTCCGTGTACCGCTACGAGAAGTCCGGCGTGATCCACGGCCTGACGCGCGTGCGGGGCATGACCCAGGACGATGCCCACATCTACTGCACCCGCGAGCAGATGAAGGATGAGCTGACCACCACGCTGAAGTTCGTGCTGGACCTGCTCAAGGATTACGGCCTGGACGACTTCTACCTGGAGCTCTCCACCAAGGACCCGGAGAAGTTCGTCGGCTCCGACGACATCTGGGAGGAAGCCACCCGCACCCTCGCCGAGGTTGCCGAAGCCTCCGGCCTGGACCTGGTCCCGGATCCGGGCGGAGCAGCCTTCTACGGCCCGAAAATCTCCGTCCAGGCCCGTGACGCCATCGGCCGCACCTGGCAGATGTCCACCATCCAGCTGGACTTCAACCTGCCCGAGCGCTTCGAGCTCGAGTACCAGGCCGCTGACGGCACCCGCCAGCGCCCGGTCATGATCCACCGCGCCCTGTTCGGTTCCGTGGAACGCTTCATGGCCGTGCTCACCGAGCACTACGCCGGCGCGTTCCCGGCCTGGCTGGCACCGGTTCAGGTAGTCGGCATCCCCGTGGCCGAAGCGTTCAACGACTACATGTTCGACGTCGTCGACAAGCTCAAGGCGCACGGCATCCGCGCCCAGGTGGACACCGGAACCGACCGCTTCCCGAAGAAGATCCGCACCGCGTCCAAGGACAAGATCCCGTTTGTCCTGATCGCCGGCGGCGACGACGCCGAGGCAGGCGCCGTCTCCTTCCGCTTCCGGGACGGCAGCCAGGACAACGGCGTACCCGTTGAAGAAGCCGTCAAACGGATTGTTGAAGCCGTCCGTAACCGGGACAAGTAGGGCGGCGGGGACGCTATGGGAGAACAACCTGACGACGCCGCGGTGACGGACACGTTCGAACTCGCCGGCGTCCCCGACGCATTCCAGCGGCTCTGGACCCCGCACCGGCTTGCCTACATCAAGGGCGGGCAGAAGCAGGTCTCCTCGAAGGAGACCTGCCCGTTCTGCGCCGCGCCGGAGCGGTCGGACGAGGAATCGCTGATTGTCCACCGCGGCCGGCACGCCTTCGTGATCCTGAACCTCTTCCCGTACAACGCCGGCCACCTGCTGGTCTGCCCGTACCGCCATGTGCCGGACTACACGGACATCGACCCGGAGGAGACGGCGGAAATCGCGGCGCTGACCCAGACCGCCATGCGCGTGCTGCGGAAGGTGTCCAGCCCCACCGGTTTCAACCTGGGCATGAACCAGGGCGAAACCGGCGGGGCCGGGATTGCCGCCCACCTGCACCAGCACATCGTTCCGCGGTGGGGCGGTGATGGAAACTTCCTGCCGATCATCGCGCAGACCAAGGCCATCACCCAGACCCTGGGCGACGTGCGCCGGCAAGTGGCCGATGCCTGGCCCGAAGAGGGCTCCGGCCCGGACAGCGAGGACTGACACGTGCTCAACAAATACGCACGGGGATTCTTCACTGCCGTTTTCAGCCCGCTGGCCACCTGGCTGCTCCGCCGCGGCGTAACCCCGGACATGGTCACCATCGCCGGCACGCTCGGTGTGATGGTCGGCGGACTGGTCTTTTATCCGCTGGGTGAGCTGTTCTGGGGCACCATCTTCATTACCGTTTTCATCTTCTCCGACGTGGTGGACGGGATCATGGCCCGGCAGCAGCAGCGCAAGGGCAGCTGGGGCGGGTTCCTGGATTCCACCCTCGACCGCTTCGCCGACGGCGCCCTGTTTGCCGGCGTCGCCATCTGGTTCTTCACCGGCGGCGGCAACGACGCGATCGGCATCGCGGCCATCCTCTGCCTGGTCGTCGGGATGCTGGTGTCCTACATCCGCGCCAAGGCCGAGTCGCTGGGCTTCTCCGCCAACGTCGGCATTGCCGAGCGGGCGGAGCGGCTGGTCTCCCTGCTGGTCGCTACCGGGCTGGTGGGCCTGGGCGTCCCCGAGGTCCTGCTGCTGGTGGTCCTGATCCTGCTGACCCTGGCCAGCTGCGTGACCATCGGCCAGCGGATGCACACCGTGCGGAAGCAGGCGCGGATGGGCAATCCGGCCTAGGCAGGCGTAGTTGGCGCAATAGAAGGCGGGAACCGGTGATCCGGTTCCCGCCTTCTATCTATGGTCGCTGCGGGAGCGGCTGCGGTTGCGGCTGCGGTTGCCGCTGCGGCCTCGTCGGGCTTAGGCCAGGCCGCGCCGGTCCAGCAGCGGCTGGATCTGCGCATCGCGTCCGCGGAAGTTCCGGAACGCCTGCAGCGGGTCGATGCTGTTGCCGCGGGACAGCAGCTCCGTCCGGAAACGGTCCCCGTTCTCCCGTGTCAGGCCGCCGTTCTCCCGGAACCACTCGACTGTGTCGGCGTCGAGCACTTCGCTCCAGATGTACGCGTAGTACGAGGCCGCGTAGCCGCCGGCAAAGATGTGTTTGAAGTAGCCGGTGCGGTAACGCGGCGGAACCAGGTCCAGGTCGACGCCGGCCGCCGCCAGGGCAGCGGCCTCGAATGCGTCCGGATCCTGCACCGTTTCGCCCGGTGCGAGTTCGTGCCAGGCCAGATCCAGCAGGGCGGCCCCCAGGTACTCGGTGGTGGAGAACCCCTCGCCCCAGACGGCCGCCGCATTCACCTTGTCGATTTCCTCCTGCGGCAGCGGCTCCCCGGTGACGTAGTGCTTCGCGAAGTTGCCGACCACCTCCGGCCACAGCATCCACATTTCGTTGACCTGTGACGGGTATTCAACGAAGTCCCGCGGTACGGCGGTGCCGGAGAACTGGGGATACGTGACATCAGAGAACAACCCGTGCAGCGCATGGCCGAATTCGTGGAATGCCGTGACCACCTCGCCGAAGGTCAGCAGCGTCGGTTCACCGGCAGCGGGCTTGGAAATGTTCAGGTTGTTGATGACCACGGGCGGGGCATCCAGCAGCCGGGACTGGTGGACCAGTGAGTTCATCCAGGCGCCGCCGTTCTTGGTGTCCCGGGTGTAATAGTCGCCCAGGAACAGGCCCAGCCCGGTGCCGTCGTCGTCCTTGACCTCCCAGACCCGGACGTCCGGGTGATAGCCCGCGAGGTCCGCCCGTTCGGTGAAGGTCAGTCCGTAGAGCCGGTTGGCAGCATAGAAGACGCCGTCCGTGAGGACGCGCTCCAGTTCGAAGTACGGCCGCAGGGCGGAGGAGTCGACGTCGAACTTCTCCCGACGGACCTGCTCGGAGTAGTACGCCCAGTCCCAGGCGGCCAGTTCGTGTCCGTCCCGCCGGGCCGCTTCGTGCAGCTCTTCGGCTTCCGCCTTGGCGTTGCGGACGGCTGCAGGGGCGAGCTTGTCCAGCATGGCGTGGATCGCGGCCAGGGACGGTGCGGTCTGGTCATCCGTGCCGTACTCGGCATGGTTCGCGAAACCGAGCAGTGCGGCCTTTTCCGCCCGCAGCGCGGCCATTTCGGCGGCGAGGGCAAGCGTGTTCCCGTCATTGTTCCGGAAACCGCGGTTACGGGCGGCATCATGCAGCCGACGGCGGCTCTCACGGTTGGTCAGCGACGCCAGGGCCGGCTGCGGGGTGGGCAGCACGAGGGACAGCAGGAACTTACCGTCGTGTCCCGCTTCCGCCGCAGCGGTCGCCGCTGCGGCTATGTCGTCGTCGGACAGGCCGTCCAGTTCGGCGGCGTCGTCCACCACCAGGGCCGAATCGTTGGTGTCCTTCAGCAGGCGCTGGGAAAAGTCGGTGCCCAGTTCCGAAAGCCGGGCGTTCAGCTCCCGCATGCGGGCCTGCCCGGCGTCATCGAGCTGCGCACCGGCGCGGATGAAGCGGCGGCGGTACTCGGACACGAGGCGTGCCTGCTCATCATCCAGGCCGGCAAGGTTCGCCGCGACGGCTTCGACGCGGGCAAAGAGCTGCCGGTTGAGGTAAATCGTGTCCTCATGCGCGGCGAGCCGCGGGCCGATCTGCTGCTGGATCCGCTGCACGCCGTCGGTGGCGTGCGCGGCACAGAGGGTGAAGAAGACGACGGCGGTGCGGCCCAGCTCCTGGCCCGATAATTCCAGGGCCTCGATCGTGTTTTCGAAGTCCGGAGCCTGCGGGTTCGCGGCAATGCGCTCAATCTCGGCGGCATGCCCGGAAATTCCGGAGTCAAAGGCGGGCAGGAAAACGTCTTCGTTGATCTGCTCGAACGGGGGCAGCTGGTACGGCAGGCTACTCGGGTAAAGGAAAGGGTTGTCCATAAAGCCCAAGACTGGCACAGCGGGGCATCCCGCTCCAACCTGGCACTGCAGTAGGATCGGTCCGATTCCCCGCTGCCGCAGCCTGCGGGCCTGGGGAGATGCGTGGGGAAGTTCATGAAACGCAATCCGGGTATTCGTCCTGCGGGGCTGTTCCGCGTGCCGGGGCTCGCGGCGGTGCTGGTGCTGGCCCTGCTGCTTGGCGGCTGCATGGCGGACGGCGGAGACGGGAGCGAGGAGCGCCAGGGTGCCGGCGCGCCGTCGTCGGCGTCCTCCCCGCCTGCAGCGTCGCCTGCCCGGTCGGCGTCGCCGTCGTTACCGTCCGCCGAGCCCGGCAACCCCGGCAAGGGTCCGGCCTGTCCCACGGAGAACTGCTTTTCCCTGATGCTTGCCGGGGACCTGCTGGTCCATCCGCAGCTGTGGGAGCAGGCCGCGGTGGATGCGGCTGCCACGGGCAAGGGACCGCTGGACTTCGAGCCGCTGCTGGCCGGGCAACGGACCTACATTTCCGGATCGGACCTGGCCGTGTGCCACATGGAGACTCCGGTGGCCGAACCGGACGGGCCGTATACGGGTTATCCCATGTTCAACGTGCCGCCGCAGATCCTCACGGCAGCGGCCGCCGTCGGCTATTCCGGCTGCACCACCGCCAGCAACCACGCCATCGACGCCGGTACGGCCGGCTTGAACCGCACGCTAGGCGTACTGGATTCCCTGGGGTTGGCGCACACCGGATCGTACGCCGCCGAGACCGGCGCCGGCGCGCCCATGCTCCTGTCCGCTCCGGCGGGCGACCTGGCCGTCATCGAAGCCACTTACGGGCTGAACGGGTTGGTTGCCGAGTATCCGTGGCAGGTGGATCTGATCGACGCCCCCGCGATGATCGACAAGGCCCGAACGGCCCGTGCGGAAGGGGCCGACGTCGTCGTCGCTGCCATCCACGCAGGTGAGGAATACGCGTCGGTGCCCAATGCGCAGCAGGTGGAAACCGCCCATGCGCTGGCGGACAGCGGCGAGTTCGACTTCATTTACGGCCACCACACGCATTCGGTACTGCCTATCGAGAATTACAACGGCACGTGGATTGTCTACGGGCTCGGCAATGCCGTGACGGAGCTTTCGCCTTCGTACGACGTCAATAACGAGGGCCTGATAGTCCGGGCACAGTTCGCCCGCGACGACGCCGGGGCCTGGACGGTCAGCGACCTCGCCTGGGCGCCGTCGGTGATTGTCCGGGATCCGTACCGGTGGTGTTCCGTTGCGGGGGACCTGCCGCAGGGGGAGTGCGCGCCGCCGGCCCAGCGGGAAGCGGTGCGCGCACGGACTGTTCCGGTGGTCGAATCTCTGGGGGCGGCCGACGCCGGGGCGCATGAATGGCTGATGACGCAGGACGGCGGGGGAGGGTAAGCGTGGGGTGTGCGGGGGTGGCGGGCCGCGTACGGGCGGGTCAGACCGCTTCGGTGAGAAAGATCCACTCCGGTGAATCCTGCCGCACCGGGCTTCGATCCCAGTGACCCCAGCACTGGCCTACCGTAAGTCCTGCCGCTTCCAAACCCGCGGTAACCGTGTCCCAGGAAGGGAAGCGGAGAGTCTCGATTATCGTCCGCGTTCCGGAATCGTCGGTCCAGGTATCGGTGTGCGTGACCAGGTCCTTTTGTCGCCGGACGGTCTGGGTGACTGTTCCCCGGCTGGTGCTGTGCGTGCCCTCCCATTGGCGCCAGGCTTCGACGGCGGGGTTGCGCACTTCGAACGCCAGTCTGCCTCCGGGCCTCAGCGCCCGTCCGGCATGGGTGAGGACCTGCACCCATGAGGCGTCATCAAGGAAGTACTGCGCTACATGCCCGGTCATCAGCACCAAATCGGCCCAGGCTGCCGGCAGGTGGTCCGCGGTTCCCCGGATCTAGGTGACGGCGTCGGCATGCGGCTGGGTGTCTGCGAGCGAAAGCATGGTTTCTTCAGGTTCGACTCCCGTGACCTCATATCCCTGCCCTGCCAGCAGGCTGCACAGCAGGCCTGTTCCTGATCCGATGTCCGCAACGCGGCGGGCTCCCAGCTCGGCGGCCAGTGCCAGGTAGAACGGCAGGTCCTGGCGGGCTTCCGTATCGGCATCATAGGCGGCAGCAAGTTCAGGGACGGCGTAGTAGTTCCCGGGCTCCGATGGGGTCATGCGGCTCGTTTCAGTCGGTGGTTTTTCACTAGGGGAGCAGGATGGGTTCGGTCTGGGTGCGCGCCTGAACGGTAGCACGCGTGCCGGGGCTGGACGTGGGGCTGGGGCTGGGGCTGGACCTGGGGCTGGTTGGCGGAGGCGACCGGCGGACCTGGGGTGGACCGACATCGGGACGCCCAGCCGCCAGACTGCAGCGGATCCAGCCTCGCCTCCGGGCCAACGAAGGCACGCCTCCAACGAGCACCCGGGACTGGCAGGCCGCGGCATCCGTGCCCTCTCTTTCAACTGTTTTCCCAAGCCAGAGCCGGGGTACCCACAGGTGTGGGTAGTTTTCCACAAGGACGAAAACTCCTATTGCAGGCTTGGTTTTGGGTCCATAGCATCGAACACATGTTCGAATCAAATCGGGACTATCCAGCATCCGTTGAGGGCGCTGAGCTCCGCTTCGGTACAGCCGCTGGGCACCGCAGTGGCAACAACGGTCCGGCAGCCGAGCCGGCGCTGTCCAGCCGTGAGCGCCCTGGTCCGGCGGCCGAGCCGGCGCTGTCCAGCCGTGAGCGCCCTGGTCCGGCGGCCGCGCCAGCGCTGTCCAGCCGTGAGCGCCCTGGTCCGGCAGCCGTCGCGGAGGCGCATTGCGGCAACGAACCGCCATTCTCGCCGGTCGCCGCGTGGATCGCCGAGCTGTCTTCCGGGCGCGCTCTGGAAGAGATCGCCTCCGATACAGACGCGGGTCTCATAAGCCGGCTGCGCGTCCTGGAAGAACTCAAGGCCGCTGCTGCAGCAGCCCAGGTTCGCGTCGCCGCCGCCTTCGATGCCTCCGTCCGTGCAGCACATGCACGCTCCGGCATTCCCGAAGAGCAGCAGGGGAGAGGCATTGCTGCTCAAATTGCCCTCGCCCGGCGCGAATCGCCGGCACGCGGCGGGCGGATTCTTGGCTTTTCCAAAGCGCTTGCACTTGAAATGCCATGCACACTCCGGGCGCTGTCCGAGGGCAGACTCAACGAATGGCGGGCCACGCTTCTGGTCCGTGAGACGGCATGCCTGTCGGTATCCGACCGTCGCTTGGTGGACCGTGAGGTAGCCGGAGACGTTGCCGGACTCGAGGGGCTCGGAGACGGGCGTCTGATTGGCAGGATTCGGAAACTAACGTACCGGATCGACCAAGAGGCGCTGGTCCGGCGTGCAGCCAAGGCCCAGTCGGACCGCTATGTTTCCTGCCGGCCTGCCCCGGACACCATGACCTACCTGACAGGCCTATTGCCGGTGGCCCAGGGGGTCGCGGTCTTTGCCGCCCTCAGCCGCGAAGCAGATTCCCTCCGGGCACGTGGCGATGAACGCGGCCGGGGCCAGATCATGGCTGACACGCTGGTTGAAAGAATCACCGGTCTTACCCACGCTGACCGGGTGCCGCTGGAGGTCCAGCTTGTTATGACCGACCGTACGCTGCTGGCGGGTTCGAACGAACCGGCCTACCTCAGCGGATACGGCGTGGTGCCGGCCATGTGGGCACGCGACGCGGTGCGGAAAGCGGCGAACGGCAAGGCTGGTGGTGGTCTGGCCGCGAGCGGCATTGCTGGTCGCGGATTGGGCGGAAGCCGCAAGGGCGGTGAGGCCCATGCCGGAAGCTGCAGCGGCGGAGAGGATACCGCCGACAGCGTCAGCCCCGGCGGTGAAAAGACCGGAAAGGACCGGTCACACAAAGCCGGACACGAAGAACCGACCAGCCGTCGCCGAGCATCTGCGTCGCCGGACCTCTGGCTCCGGCGCCTCTACACGGCCCCGACCTCAGGTGAACTCATTGGCCTGGACTCCAAGGCGCGGTTTGTCCCTGGATTATTGGCGAGGTTCATCTCCGTGAGGGACCAAACCTGCCGGACACCGTGGTGCAACGCCCCAATCCGGCACCGCGACCATATCCGTCCGCACCGCATCGGCGGGAGTACAAAGGCCGAAAACCTGCAGGGCCTGTGCGAAGCCTGCAACCAAGCCAAGGAAGCACCCGGCTGGCAGGCAAGGAGTGTTGGAAGTCCCGGCCGGCACGCGGTCGAAATCACCACGCCGACCGGATACACCTATCAATCCACGGCGCCGCCGCTGCCGGGCACCTGAGTCGCAGCGCTAGTTGGCAGGTTGCGCAGCGCCATGTTTGCACCGTCGATTATGGATGTCCCGTAGCCGATCCTTGACCGGGACGCCTGGCTGGCGGGTGGTTCCGATCCGAACCCAGTGTTGATGCTGCCGTAGACGGTGTGCATACTCAGACAGCAGATGCAGGACGAACCCGCCCACCGAACCCTAGGAGTGAGATGTCTGGTGCAACACTGGCGCGGCCCACGATGAGGTTCGGCACAAGGTTCGGTATTGCAGCGGTCGTCCTCCTCGTCCTGGGTCCGTTTATCAACAGGAACTTCGGTATAGCAGACAGTCTTAACTCTATGAGGCTTTCCGCGGTCTGGGAGACAGTACCTGTTGCCGTGGCGGTATCGCTGATCTATTTGCTGTTACTGGTTACCTTCGTGTTGCTCTCCGCCGTACTCATCACAATCTCCCTGGTCATTCGTCACAGCGAAGCGAACGAACAGGCAACGATAAACAAGGGCTCAACCTTCACCGGGTTCTGACCGGCACAACCACTTCTACCCACAATCACCATGCCCGCATACGATGCCCCGGTGGAAACTCCGCAGAGGAAATACGATGCCTACGTCCCCCGGACGCCGCCGCCAGCCAAGGACGACCCGGTCGTGCAGTGGCTGCTGCAAGGCGATCCAGCGATCCGCTGGCAGGTGTTACGCGACATCCTCGACGCCCCGCAGGATGAGGTGGCAGCTGAGCGGGCACGGGTGGAGCACGAAGGATGGGGCGCTGGACTGCTCGCGCTGCGGGCACCTGACGGACAGTGGGCAAACGGGGCATGCTTCCCGGACACCGCGGCGTTCGCCGAGAGTACCGCACAGGCCCTGGCTGCCGGCGAGCCACCGCCTCCGTTCCCGTCACCCGACGCGGAACCCGACGCGGAACCGGCCGAAGCGCCAGGCGAGCAGTCAGATGAGCAGCCAGATGAGCAGCCCGGAGAACAGCCGGGAAAGGAACCGGAGCAACCATGGACCGCTACCTACCCGGTGCTGCTCGACCTGTGCCACTTGGGTGTACCGCCGGACAGTGCGGTGATACGGGAGACCGCACAGTTGGTCGTCCACAACTGCCGGTGGGAGTACAACGGGTTGCCGTTCTTCGCCGGCGAAGTCGACTGCTGCATCAACGCCGGCACTATCCTGATCGGCACCTTCCTGGGCATCGACGTCGACCCGGTGGTGCAGCGGCTCGTGGCCGACCAGCTGCCTGACGGTGGCTGGAACTGCTGGGCAGAGACGCCTTCGACGCCGGGCTCTTTCGCCAGCACTCTTGACGTGGTTGACGCCTTACTCAGGTGGGAACGACACACCGGTGGATCCGATGAGGTCCGCCGGGCTCGCCATTACGGCGAGGAGTATCTGCTTCGACGTACCCTGTTCCGCTCATTGCGCACCGGCGAGGTGGTGAACCCACAATGGCTTCAGTTCTCCTACCCTCCCCGCTGGCACTATGACCTGCTCAAGGCAACGAGCTATTTCGCTCTGCGCGGCGGCCCTGCCGATCCGCGGCTGGTTGAGGCGATCGAACAAGTTCGTGCCAGGCGTCAGCCAGATGGACGTTGGCTGCTGGAGAACAGTCACCCCGGTGCGGTCCACTTTCGATTCGAAGAACCCGATGGGACGCCGAGCCGGTGGAACACTCTCAGGGCACTGCGGGTTCTGCGCTGGTACGACGCAGCACGTCTCCCTGCATGACGGGACCGGAAGGCCGCCCAACGCCCGCCAAGGCAAGAGAGGCTAGCGCGGCCGCTGCCCGGCGTGCTGGCGTGCCATTTCCGAGAGCTTCGACAGGTCAGCCAGGTCCTGTTCCGAACGGGGAACAGGGGAGAAGCTGCCGAACTTCCGCGTGGCTGCCTTCTCGATCAGGAAGTCCGCAATTGCCGGATTCTTGGGAAGAAGGGAACCGTGCAGGTAACTGGCTACCACGTTCTTGTACCGCGCACCCTCGGTGCTGTCCTTGGTGTTGTTGCCTTCACCCTTGCGGATCTCCGCCAGCGGCTTCACGCCCGGACCGAGGAAGGTCTGGCCGCTGTGGTTCTCATAGCCGTGGATCTCGCCGAACTCTTCGCTGACGGAAAGAACGTTGCCGATCAACCGCACGTCACCGCCGTGGGTCTCCATGTCCAGGATGCCGATTCCCGGAATGAGCGCACCCTCATGCGTCTTGAAGAACCGTCCGAACAACTGGTACAAACCGCAGATCACCAGCATCGGCAGGCCGTCCTCGGCAAGCCCCTGCAGGGTGGGAGCCAACTGCTGGAGATCCTGCTGGATCACCACCTGTCCGCTGTCCTGGCCGCCGCCGCCGACAACGATGTCGACGTCGGCAGGGAACTCGTCCCCGGCGTTGTACTCCTCGACAACCGGCTGGTAGCCGTACCACTTCAGGCGCTGCTTGAGCACCAGGACGTTGCCCCAGTCGCCGTAAATGTTCATTTCCCGCGGGTACAGCTGCAGGATCTTGATTGTGCGGTCCTCGGTCATGAGACCACCTCTACCTTCGTGATCTTGGAGAGTTCCCGGCGTACGGCCAGCATGGCCGTGTACGTGCAGAAGATCCGCATGGGAACCCCGGGGGAGTCCTTGATGAAACGCTTCAGCCCGTCCGTGATGTCCGGTTCGATGGTGCGCACCGGCACGTCGTCGTACTTCAGCCGCAACGCCATGTCGTAGGCGCGCACGCCGCTGACGACGTCGACACCGCCCTCGGCCAGGGATTCGAAGTCCACGTCCCACAGCCAGGACATGTCCCGGCCGTCGGCGTAGTTGTCATTAATGGCGATCATTGTCGAATAGCCGTGGGCGGCAAAGGACTTCAGGCCCAGGCGGAAGCCGCTGGGATTCTTCACCAGCACCAGCTCCAGCGGCTGGCCGTTGACGGTCAGGGACTCGCCGCGCCCGAATGCAGGCTCCACATTGGCAAGCGCATCGAACAAGGCGTCGGAGTCGAGGTCCTTGCCCTTGATTGTCCGCGCAAAGGCGAGGGCAGCGGCGGCATTGAAGATGTTGTAAACGCCGCGCAGCTTCAGCCCCGAGGTGCGGACCTGTCCGTCGACCAGGAAATCCGCGTCCGTCTCACTCACGCGTTCAAGGACGACGTCGGCCTCCTGGGTTGCGGCCAGCGCTTCGGCAAGGCTGCCGCGCATCTCGTCGTCGTTGGGGAAGGTGCTGCGCAGCGAGGCATCGAGCCCGAAGTACACGGCACGCTGGCCGTTCAGGGAATCGGCAATGCCCGCCACGCGGGGATCCTCGCGGTTCAGGACCACCGTCTCGGTGGTCGCGCGGGCAATGGATTCCAGCAGGCGGGTGGTCTTGTCGATCTCGCCGAACCGGTCCAGCTGGTCACGCAGGACATTCAGCAGCAGGCTGTAGCGCGGCTGGATCAGTTTCACGAAGTGCACGGCGTGCGCCTCGTCCAGTTCCAGGACGGCGATGTCCGCATCCAGGTGCCCGCGCAGGTTCACTTCGCCCAGCAGGGCTGCCGCAACGCCGCGGGTGAAGTTGCTGCCCGTCCGGTTCGTGAAAACCTTCAGCCCCTGGCTCTCGAGCAGCTCCACCACCATCTTGGTAGTGGTCGTCTTGCCGTTGGTTCCGGAGACGACGGCGACGCCGAGCGGCAGGTCAGCGAGGGTGCGGCGAATGAAATCGGGATCGATTTTCTCCACCACCAGGCCGGGCAGGGCGGAGCCGCCGCCACGCAGTTTCGAGGCACTGCGGACCAGTTTTCCGACCAGGATGGAGAAAGAACTCATGGTTACTGAATATAGCGCACACCCTTGATACGGCACCGTTCCGAAGGCGTGAGGCTGCACGCATCGGGACAGGTCAGCGGTGTTTTATCCGTCGGTATTCGACGCCGGCCCGGAGCGCGGAAGCGTTTCCGGCCCCGGAAACGGATTCGGTCGCTAGAATTGTGGCAGTGCGTTCGGGAAGCTTAGCTGGTCTCCCTGTTCGGCCCGGGTTCCCCGGGGTCCTGGACGGGTGGCAAGCAGCCGGACTTTTTTATCGATCAGAGGAGAAGCGTAGAGCATGTCGGGCCACTCTAAATGGGCAACCACCAAGCACAAGAAGGCCGTAATTGATGCCAAGCGCGCCAAGTCCTTCGCCAAGCTGATCAAGAACATCGAAGTTGCAGCACGCGCCGGCGGAGCCGACATGGCAGGCAACCCGGCCCTTGAACTGGCCGTTTCCAAAGCCAAGAAGACGTCGGTGCCGATCGACAACATTAACCGTGCGGTCAAGCGCGGCGCCGGCCTGCTCGGCGAGGCCGTCGATTACCAGACGATCATGTACGAGGGCTACGGACCGCAGGGCTCCGCCCTCCTGATCGAGTGCCTTACGGACAACAAGAACCGTGCGGCCTCCGAGGTCCGCCTTGCCGTGACCCGCAACGGCGGCAATATGGGCGATCCCGGTTCCGTCGCCTACATGTTCACCCGCAAGGGCGTAGTGAACCTGCCCAAGAACGGCCTCACCGAAGATGATCTGCTGATGGCCGTCCTTGACGCCGGTGCGGACGAAGTGAAGGAATCGGGCGAGAACTTCGAGATCATCTCGGAGCCGCAGGACCTCCGTGCCGTCGTCGGTGCGCTGGAAGAGGCGAGCATCGAGTACGAAACCGATGAAGCCGAATTCGTTCCGTCCATGCATGTTGAACTGGATGCGGATGCTGCCCGCAAGTTCCTCAAGCTCGTGGATGCGCTGGAAGACCTCGACGACGTCCAGAACGTTTACTCCAACGCTGATATCCCGGCCGCCGTTATGGCCGAGCTTGAAGAAGACGACTAAGACGTACCTGTGTCTTTACGCGTCCTGGGGGTGGACCCCGGCCTGACCCGCTGCGGCCTTGGAGTAGTTGAGGTCGAGGGAAACCGCCGGGCCACCCTCGTGGCCGTCGGAGTTGTCGGCACAGTGGCCGGCACCGCGCTTGACGCCCGGTTGCTGGTCATTTCCGAAGCCATCGATCTGTGGCTGGACACCCACCGGCCCGATGTCCTGGCCGTGGAACGGGTGTTCAGCCAACTCAATGTCAGCACCGTGATGGGTACCGCCCAGGCCTCCGGCGTCGTTATTGCCGCCGCCGCCCGGCGCGGCATCCCGGTCGCCCTGCACACGCCTACCGAGGTCAAGGCGGCGGTCACCGGCTCCGGCTCGGCCAACAAGGACGCCGTGGGCAAGATGGTGACCAAGATCCTGCGGCTGGACGAGATGCCCAAGCCCGCCGACGCCGCCGACGCCCTTGCCCTGGCGATCACCCACGCCTGGCGCCGCGGCGTCGCCGGTCCCGGACCCACCGCCGGCTCCGCCTCGCGGGGCGCGGCACCGGCTAGTGGGTTAACTCCGGCCCAGCGGCTGTGGGCCGAAGCGGAAGCGCGGGCAAAACGCGGAAGCTACTGAACAGCAGGGGAATGCGGGCGCCAGCAAGTAGGGTATTCGTAGATATGTTCTATACAGCCTCTGGAGTTCCTTCATGATCAGTTCCCTCCGCGGGGTCGTTTCGCACGTGGGCCTTACCTCTGCCGTCATTGATGTCCAAGGATTCGGGATGCTCGTCCAGGCCACCCCGCAGACCCTGGCTTCGCTGCGCAAGGGAAGTGAAGCCAGCGTCCATACCGCCATGATCGTGCGCGAAGACTCCATGACCCTGTATGGGTTCAGCGACGCGGACCAGCGCGAGGTCTTTGAAATCCTCCTCGGCGTCAGCGGGGTGGGTCCGCGGATCGCCCTCGCGGTCCTGGCCGTCCACACTCCTGAAGCCATCCGGGTGGCCGCATCCACCGGGGACGACAAGGCCTTCAGCAAGGTTTCCGGCATTGGCCCCAAGGGCGCCCGCCGCATTGTCCTCGAGCTGGCCGACAAGCTGGTGCCGCACGGCACCGTGGAAAACCCGGCCGCACCCCGCTGGCAGGAACAGGTCCTGGCGGCCATGACCGGTCTCGGCTGGTCCGAAAAGGACGCCACTGCCGCCATGGACGACACCGCCGCCGAGCATCCCGACGTCGCTGCCGCCGGCAACGTCGGGGAAATCCTGAAACTGACGCTGCGGCGCCTCGGGACCGACGGCGCCCGGGCCTCCTCGCGCCGAAAGGCCGGCTGAGGTGTCCACCGCCGACTCCCTCGTCGCGCCCGGTCCCGATCCGGACGACAAAGCCATCGAAGCCGCCCTGCGGCCCAAGAACCTGGACGACTTCGTAGGTCAGAAGCGCGTCCGCGAACAGCTGTCGCTGGTACTCGAAGCGTCCCGGCTGCGCGGCCGCAGCGCCGACCACGTGCTGCTGTCCGGCCCGCCCGGCCTGGGCAAGACCACCCTGTCCATGATCATTGCCGCGGAAATGAACGCACCGCTGCGGATCAGTTCCGGGCCGGCCATCCAGCATGCCGGGGACCTCGCAGCCATCCTGTCTTCCCTGACAGAGGGCGAGGTGCTGTTCCTGGACGAAATCCACCGCATGTCCCGGCCGGCCGAGGAAATGCTCTACATGGCCATGGAGGATTTCCGCGTCGACATCATCGTCGGCAAGGGTGCCGGTGCCACCGCCATTCCGCTGGACCTGCCCCCGTTCACCCTGGTGGGAGCCACTACCCGCGCCGGCCTGCTGCCCGGTCCGCTGCGGGACCGTTTCGGATTCACCGGCCACTTGGAGTTCTACTCGACGGATGAACTGGAACTGGTGCTGCGCCGCTCGGCCATGCTGATGGACATGAAGGTCAACTCCGCGGGATTTGCCGAGGTTGCCGGACGCTCGCGCGGCACCCCGCGTATCGCGAACCGGCTGCTGCGCCGCGTCCGGGACTGGGCGCTGGTGCACGGCATCGAGCAGATCGACGCCCGCTCGGCCGGAGCGGCGCTGGATATGTACGAGGTGGACGTCCTCGGCCTCGACCGGTTGGACCGCGCCGTGCTGGCCGCACTGATCACCAAGTTCAACGGGGGACCGGTGGGCCTTTCCACGCTGGCGATCGCCGTCGGCGAGGAACCGGAGACTGTGGAGACGGTGGCCGAACCGTACCTCGTCCGTGAAGGCCTGCTCGGCCGGACCCCGCGGGGCCGCATCGCGACCCGGGCCGCGTGGGAGCATCTGGGGCTCCAGATGCCCGAGAACGTGGCGGCCGCGATGCCGCAGAACATGTTTTCCGGCCCCGGCACCAACACCTCATCCGCTCCCGCCGAGGAGACCGGGCCGGAAACTTAACCGTCCGCTCCCACGTTTTCCGTTTAGACTGGCCCTAGGGCACGGTCCCGGCACCATGTCCGGACCAGCCCCGCCCTACCCCAACAGAAACGGAACTCTCCACGTGTCTATCGCTGATCTCTTTATCCCTCTGCTGCTGGCGGTCTTCGTCATCCTCATGTTCCGCAAGCAGAAGAAGTCGCAGCAGACGGTTGTCCAGCAGCGGGCCCAAATGCTTCCCGGCACCGAAGTTATGACCCAGTTCGGGCTCTTCGGCCGGATCGTTTCCGTGGACCAGGAAGAAAACAAGGCCGTGCTGGAGCTTTCCCCCGGCAACACCGCCACGGTTCACCTTCAGGCACTGACCAAGGTCGTCACTGTTCGCGCTGAAGAAGCACCGGCCGATGACGCCGCCGCGGTCCCCGATGACGCCTCGTCCCTCACGCTCGGCAAGGACACCTCCGAGCGCAACGACGCCGTGCAGGACGAGACGCCTGAAGAAACACTCAAGCGCCTGAACCGCGACGACAAAAAAGAGAACTAGACTCTCCACGAGCCAAGCGGGGCATCGGTGCCCCGCTTGCCGCCCGGAGACCACGACGGTTCCGGTGATCTTCGCCCTTAAGGAAAATTCCCTATGCCCCGTACCGGCCCCGGCTCGGCCGCGAAAAAGACGCTCCTCTGGTTGGGCGTCATTTTTGCTGCCCTGGCCCTTTTGCTTGGCGGTGGTTCCATGTGGAGCAACGCCAGCTGGACCCCGAAACTCGCCCTCGACCTTGAGGGCGGCACCCAGATGATCCTTGCTCCCGAGGTGCAGGGCGGTGACTCCGAAATCTCGACCGAACAGCTCGACCAGGCCGTGGAGATCATCCGCCAGCGCGTGGACGGCAGCGGCGTCTCCGAAGCGGAGATCAGCACGCAGTCCAACCGCAACGTCGTGGTATCGCTGCCCGGCGTCCCCGATCCCGAGACCCGCGAGCTGATCCAGGCTTCCGCGAACATGGAGTTCCGCCCGGTCCTGGCCGGCGGCGGGGGACAAGGTGCAGCAGTAACGGATCCCACTCCTGCGGAACAGCTGCCCACCCCGTCGGCGGAACCCACGGATGCTTCGGACACCAACTGGATTTCACCCGAGCTGCAGACGCAGTTCGAAACCACTGACTGCCTGAACCCGGACACCATCGCCAACGCTGAGCAGGCACCGGCCGACCAGCCGATGGTGGCCTGCGAGCCCGGCACCGCCGGCAAGTACATCCTGGGCCCGGTCGAAGTTCCCGGCGTAGACATCTCCACCGCCAGCTTCGGCATGGCACAGGGCAACAACGGTGTCTCCACCAACCAGTGGGCCGTGAACATCGAGTTCAACGGCGAGGGTACCGACAAGTTCCGCGAAGTGACCGAGCGTCTCTTCGCCTTCCCGCAGGGCGACCCGCGGAACCAGTTCGCCATCGTCCTCGACGGGCAGATCATTTCGGCGCCGACCGTGAACGCGGTCATCACCAACGGCCAGCCCCAGATCACCGGCAACTTCACGCAGGAAAGCTCCGAAGCGCTCTCCGAGCAGCTGAAATACGGTGCCCTGCCGATCAGCTTCGAGATCCAGAGCGAACAGCAGGTCTCGGCGACCCTTGGCGCGGACCAGCTGCGGATGGGCATTATCGCCGGCCTGATCGGCCTGGCCCTCGTTGCCGTCTACTCGCTCTTCCAGTACCGCGCGCTGGGCTTCGTTACCATCATCTCGCTCGTCGTTGCCGGGCTGCTGACCTACCTGGCCATCGCCATCCTGGGCTGGAGCCACAACTACCGGCTCTCACTGGCCGGCGTGGCCGGCCTGATCGTCGCCATCGGGCAGACCGCGGACTCGTTCATCGTGTACTTCGAACGCATCCGTGACGAGCTTCGCGACGGCCGCGGGCTGGTTTCCGCGGTGGACAACGGCTGGAAACGCGCCAAGCGTACCGTCCTGGCTTCCAAGGCCGTGAACATCCTGGCCGCCGTCGTCCTGTACTTCGTGGCAGTGGGCAACGTGCGGGGCTTCGCCTTCACCCTGGGCCTCACCGCCATTGCGGACCTCATCGTGGTCTTTATGTTCACCCACCCCACCATGGTGCTTCTGGCCCGAACCAAGTTCTTCGGCGACGGCCACCGCTTCTCCGGCCTCGATGCGAGCAAGCTGGGTGCGGTACCGCTTTACCGCGGTGCCGGACGGCTGCGTGATCCCTCCGAAGCGCCGGCTGCGCGCACCAAGAACAAGGGAGCGGCCAAGGAAGCCGAACGAAGGATGACCATCGCCGAACGGCGGCTTGCCGAAAAGCAGGATTCAATGGCCGGTACCGGCCGCAGCTCCGAGAAGGACGGCGAGTAATGAGTAAGCTCCCCAGTTTCGCCGCATTCGGCAACGACCTTTACACCGGAAAGCGGTCCTACAACTTCGTCGGCAAGGCAAAGCTGTGGTTCATCATCGCAGCGGCAGCCGTGCTGCTTTCGATCCTCATACCGGTGGCCAAGGGCGGATTCAACCTCGGCATCGAGTTCCGCGGCGGCTCCGAATTCACCGTCTCCAACGTCAGCAACACTGACGTCAGCGGCGGCGAGAAGGCCGTGGCCGAGGTTGCCGGCACCGCCGACCCCAAGGTCACCAACATCGCCCCGGGCACCATGCGGATCCAGACGGAGAAGCTGAGCGATGACCAGACCATCGAGGTCAAGGAATCACTGGCGGAGACCTACGGCGTAAGCCAGGACGAAGTCACCTCCACCTTCATCGGTCCCACCTGGGGCAGCGACGTCAGCCGGCAGGCCCTGGTGGGCCTCGTCGTCTTCGTGGCACTGGCCGCGGTGCTGATGGCCTTGTATTTCCGGACCTGGAAGATGTCGGTAGCCGCCGTCGTCGGGCTGTTGGTGGTTATGGTGGTCACCGCCGGCGTCTACGCGCTGAGCGGTTTCGAAGTCACGCCGTCGGCCATCATCGGCTTCCTTACCGTGCTCAGCTACTCGCTGTATGACACCGTGGTGGTGTTCGACAAGGTCCGGGAAAACACGAAGGACCTGGACAAGCGGACCAAGCGGACCTTCGCGGAAGAAGTGAACCTGGCCGTGAACCAGACTCTGGTGCGGTCCATCAACACTTCCGTGGTGGCAGTCCTCCCGGTGGCCTCCATCCTGTTCATCGGTGCGCTGCTGCTGGGCGCCGGCACCCTGAAGGACCTGTCCCTGGCATTGTTCGTGGGCATCATCCTGGGCACCATCGCGACCATCTACATTGCAGCGCCGCTGTACGCGTGGCTGCGCCGGAACGAACCGGACATCCGCAAGCAGGCCAAGCGGGTGGCCGAACGCCGGGCTAACGAAGCAAAGGGCTCCGCGGCGGTCAGCGCCTAAGGGATAAAGCCCGCTCCGACCATCCGGTTCCGTACTCCACGCCAAAGGAGTACGGAACCGGCGGTTTAAGTGCGGTGCGGGCAGGCTTAGACTGGTTGACAGGAGCCGCGTCAGGCGCGGCCGCCGAAAACGTTTTGATTACCTGCTTTTGAGCGTACGAAGAAAGGTCGTCAGTGGCCAACAGTGCAACGCCTGCCGATGAGGCAGGAAACAGCGGCACCGCGGGGATCGACCCGGGGCACGAGAGCACCGCAGCGCGCGAAGCTGCGGCATTGGATGCTGCCGCCAGCAACACTGACGCCCTGCTTCCCGTCCCCGGCCCGGCCAAAGCCCCCGTACCGGTGAAACCCGGCAGCGGCGCAGGCCGTGCACCCTCGACCGGCCGCCGTGCTTCCACCCGTGCCCGGCTCGCCCGCCTGGCCGGCCGGGGCAACCCCGGCTACTCGCCGATGCTGGAACCGCTGCTTCGCACGGTCCGGGTCAACAACCCCAAGGAAGACCTGGACCTGATCCAGCGCGCCTATGTGGTTGCCGAGCGGAGCCACGAGGGCCAGAAGCGCAAGAGCGGGGATCCGTACATCACGCACCCGGTGGCGGTGGCGACCATCCTGGCGGAGCTGGGCATGACCGGCACCACTCTGGCCGCGGCCCTGCTGCATGACACGGTGGAGGACACCAGCTACACCCTGGACGAACTGCGGCGCGAGTTCGGCCCGGAGGTCGCGATGCTCGTGGACGGTGTCACCAAGCTGGACAAGGTCACCTTCGGCGACGCCGCGCAGTCCGAAACCGTACGCAAGATGGTCGTCGCCATGGCCAAGGACATCCGCGTCCTGGTCATCAAGCTCGCGGACCGGCTCCACAACGCCCGAACCTGGCGTTTCGTATCGCCGGAATCGTCCGCCAAGAAGGCACGCGAAACGCTGGAAATCTTCGCCCCGCTGGCCCACCGGCTGGGTATGAACACCATCAAGTGGGAGCTGGAGGATCTTTCCTTCGCCGCACTGCACCCCAAGGTGTATGACGAAATCGTCCGGATGGTGGGCGACCGGACTCCGGAGCGGGAAAAGTACCTGGGCACCGTGCGGTCGCAGATCGCCGATGACCTGCACGCGGTCAAGATCAAAGCCACCATCACCGGCCGGCCCAAGCACTATTACTCGATCTACCAAAAGATGATCGTGCGGGGCAAGGACTTCGACGACATCCATGACCTGATGGGCGTGCGCGTCCTGGTGGACTCCGTCCGCGACTGCTACGCCACCCTCGGTGCCCTGCATTCGCGGTGGAACCCCCTTCCCGGGCGGTTCAAGGACTACATCGCGATGCCGAAGTTCAACATGTACCAGTCGCTGCACACCACAGTGATCGGCCCCGGCGGCAAGCCCGTGGAAATCCAGATCCGCACGCACGACATGCACCGCCGCGCCGAATACGGCGTGGCCGCGCACTGGAAGTACAAGGACGGAAACAAGGGCCCCGAAGCCCCTGACGACATGGGCTGGCTGCGCAGCCTGGTGGACTGGCAGCAGGAAACCTCGGATCCCGACGAGTTCCTGGATTCGCTGCGGTTCGAGATCAATGCGCGCGAAGTCTTCGTCTTTACGCCCAAGGGCGAGGTCATGGCGCTTCCGGCCGGGTCGACGCCGGTGGACTTCGCCTACGCCGTGCACACCGAGGTGGGCCACCGGACAATCGGGGCGCGCGTCAACGGGAAACTGGTGCCGCTCAACAGCGAACTGCAGCACGGCGACTGGGTGGAGATCTTCACCTCCAAGGCCGAGGGTGCCGGTCCCAGCCAGGACTGGCAGGGCTTCGTCAAGAGCCCGCGCGCCCGGAACAAGATCCGGCAGTGGTTCACCAAGGAACGCCGCGAAGAGGCAATCGAAAAGGGCAAGGACCTGCTCACCCGCGGCATGCGCAAGCAGAACCTGCCGCTGCAGCGCCTGATGACGCATGATGCGCTGGTGGCGGTGGCCGAAGAACTGCACCACCAGGACATTTCCGCGCTGTACGCCGCGGTGGGCGACGGCCATACCTCTGCCCAGAATGTCATTGAGCACCTGGTCAACCTGATGGGCGGGCACCAGGGCGCCGAGGAGGACCTGGCCGAAACGCCGGTGGCTACCGCAGCCCGCCGTCCCAAGTTCTCCGATTCCGGCGTCACCGTGCGCGGTACCGGCGATGTGTGGGTCAAGCTGGCCCGCTGCTGCACCCCGGTTCCGCCGGATCCGATCATCGGGTTCGTGACCCGCGGTTCGGGTGTTTCGGTACACCGCAGCGACTGCCGCAACGTACAGGAACTGCGTGCCACGCCGGACCGCATAGTCCCCGTGGAGTGGGCACCCACCCAGTCCAGCGTCTTCCTGGTCGAGATCCAAGTGGAGGCCCTGGACCGCAAGAGCCTGCTGTCGGACGTGACGCGGGTCCTCTCGGAAAACCACGTGAACATCCTCTCCGCCAGCGTCAACACCTCCAGCGACCGTGTGGCGATGTCGAAGTTCGTGTTCGAGATGGGGGATCCGAAATACCTGAACCACATCCTCAGCGCGGTCCGCAAGATCGACGGCGTGTTCGACGTCTATCGCACCACGGGGTCGCAGCGGCGGGTCTAGGCTCCGGGTTCCACTAACCGGTCGGCTCGGCGGCAGCCGCAACGCGTTCCAGTGCCGCCGCCTTGCCCGGCACCCGGTGTCCGGCTTCCAGGGCCCGCTGCACGAGGTCCAGCCGGCAAGCCAGACCCGGGAGCGCCGCCAGGCGCCGCAGGGTGGAAACCGCTTCTGCGGTGCCCGCATAGAGGGCGACGTCGACGGCGGTCCGCAGCGGTGAGGTAACCGACACCGTTCCTACGTCCGCGCGGTCCGCAGGGCCCAGCAGGACCTCGTGGAGGACTGCGGTACTGAACGGCTGCAGGGCACCGGTGCGGCTGCGGCGGTCCGCCAGGACATCGAGCCGCGGCGGCCGTGGAGCGCAGCCGTAGATCCAGGCAGCCGTCAGTCTCCCCATGGTCAGCCTGCGGCGCAGCTGCACGGGCAGCTCGGCAGACGCCGCGAGGGCACGGACCACCGGGTCCGGCCGGACATCCCAGCGCACAAAGGTTCCCGCGTACACGTGCCGGAGCAACCCGTCCATCGCCATGGCCTGGAGTTCCTCGTGCCGGAACACGTCCCCGGCGGTGAACAGCGCTCCGCCCGTGGAGGTGATCTGCGGGAGGGCACCGGGGTAGGGAAAGAGCTGCGCAGGCATGCACACCAGCATGTGCAGCCTGCAGGCAAAGCGAAAGCCCCGCCCCGCCCGTTGTGGATAACGGGAGGAGCGGGGCTTTCGTGGAGCCGGTACGCGGCCTAGGCGAAGTCCTGCGCGGACTTCTGCAGCATTGCCAGCCACTGCTGGCGGGCTTCCAGGGCCTCGCGGGCGTCCGCGATCTTCTTCGCGTTGCCCGCCTTCTCGGCGTCGGCCAGGTCCTGCTCGAGGGACGCAATGGTCGCCTCCAGCTGGGACAGGGCCGAATTGGTGCGTGCCTTGGTCTCGGGGTTGCTCCGCTGCCAGTGCTCGTCTTCAGCAGCCTTCACGGCTTCCTCAACCTTGCGGATGCCGGCCTCCATGCGGCCCATATCGGCCCGGGGCACCTTGCCGGCGTCTTCCCAGCGTTCCCGGATCGACTGGAGGGCCTTGCGGGCAGCGTTCAGGTCCGTGATCGGCAGGAGGGCCTGCGCTTCCCTCAGCAGCTCTTCCTTGACTACGAGGTTCGCGGCGAATTCCTCGTCGATAACCTCGTTGGCCGCCTGGCGGGCGGCGAAGAACTGATCCTGCGCGGCACGGAAGCGGGCCCACAGGGCATCGTCATCCTTGCGGCTGGCGCGCTTGGACGCCTTCCACTCGTCCATGAGCTGCCGGTATTCGGCGGCGGTGTTGCCCCAGTCCGTTGACGTCGCCAGTTCCTCGGCGCGGGCAATGAGTGCTTCCTTCGCAGCCTTGGCGGACGAGTTTTCACTGTCCAGCTGGGAGAAGTAGGCACGGCGGTGGCGGTCGAAGACGGTGCGGGCGGAACGGAACCGCTTCCACAGGGTGTCCTCGGTGCTGCGGCCCAGGCGCGGGCCGTTCTTCTGCGCGGTCTTCCACGCATCGAACAGCTCGTTCATCCGGTTGCTGCTGGTCTTCCACTGAATCGTGGCCGGGTCCTTGGCGGCGATTTCCTCCGCCTCGGCAACAATGGCTTCACGGGCGGCAAGCTCACGGGCCTTGGCTGCCTCAGCCTCGGCGCGCTCGGCGGCCTCGGCTTCCTTGAGCGAGGCCTCGAGTGCTTCGATGCGGGCATCGAGCGCCTTGATATCGCCCACCATCTTGCGCTCGGCCACCTGCTGGGCCAGGTGCTTCAGGGTCTTGTGGATGTCCGCGGCCGGAGCCTTGACCTGCACCCGCTGCTCCAGGAGCAGCAGCTGGCTGGCGACGTCGTCGTACTTGCGCACGAAGTAGGCCAGTGCTTCTTCCTTGGAGGCGTCGGGGAACTGGCCGACGGCGGATTCCTCGCCGTCCACGATCAGGAAGACATGGCCGTCCTCCTCGACCCGCGCGAAGCGGGCGGCTTCCTCCAACGGGGTGGAGTGGGCGGCCGGGACAGCCACCACCGGCTGGGCTGCCGCGCCGGGCCGGGGGCCTACGGCGGCGGGGGAGGGCCGACGCGCCGCAAGTGCTGCGGGGCTCGGAGTGGCAGGCCGGGATGTCTCCGTAGTGGAAGGGCCTGCTGTTTCGTCGGATTTCTGACTGTCTGTCACCGCTAAAAGTCTTTCACTCGATGGATGGCAGTTTGCGAAGCCCGCGCCGCCACTTAGTTCAGGGTGAACGAGTTAATCGTCACCGGGTCTTTCGGGAAACCATCGGTCTCCCCGGAGGCTGTCCCCGAGGAAGCAATGGCCTCCAGTACGTCAAGACCTGACGTTACCTTACCCATTATCGTGTAGCCGCCGGTTTCCTGCGTTAGCGTCGAATCCTTGTAAACAATGAAGAACTGTGTGCCGTGGCTCATGACGTCGTCACCGCGGGCGACGGCGATGGTGCCGGCGGGGTAAAAGCCGTCCGCCGGCGAATTCTCCACCGGCCCCCACAGGAAGTCCTGGTCGGCCTTTCCGTCCCCGTTCGGCGAACCGCACTGGAGCACGGACGTGGATTCGGTGGCGGTCAGGCGGTGGCAGTCCTTGCCGCTGAAGTAGCCCGCATCGGCAAGCGTCTTGAAGGAGGCAACCGCCTGCGGCGCCACCGTGCCGTCCAGTTCCACGCCGATCTCGCCCTGGCCCAGCGCCAGGGACCCGGTGAAGGTCCTGCCCTCGGCGACAGAGGGATCCGGAACGTCGGGCAGCTCGGCGACGTCGGCCTGTTCCCGCAGCAGCTCCAGGTCCTTCGCCGTGGGGTCGGAACTGAACCACGCCACCTGCAGTGCAACGGCGAGGGCCAGGGCAACGACGGCGGCCGCTGCGGCGAAGAGATTGTCACGCTTGCGCCGCTTGGTACGGGCAGCGGCGAAAGCCTTCCGTGCTTCCATCCGGGCCAGCCGGCGCCTGTCTTCACGGCTGGTGCGGTTTGCTGCCACCGTTGCCTCCTGTACTGGATCGGATCGGGATCGGGCTGGGAGCGGCGCGCCGGTCTGAAACGGGGGCTGCGTCCCAAGCGGCTAAAATGAGTGCCGCACATAGTTTATGCACGCTCATGCGTGCACCGTGGCCGGGCGGGGTTCCGCCTGCGCCGTTTCGCACACCTAAGGAGTTGCCACCATGGCACGCAAGGCCTCACTGTCCGGTTTCCCCGAATGGCTACCGCAGGAGCGCCTTGT
Organism: Arthrobacter sp. zg-Y1110; assembly: GCF_025244865.1. Classification (NCBI taxonomy): domain Bacteria; kingdom Bacillati; phylum Actinomycetota; class Actinomycetes; order Micrococcales; family Micrococcaceae; genus Arthrobacter; species Arthrobacter sp. zg-Y1110. Next base: position 2,056,049 of record NZ_CP104272.1, on the reverse strand, counting down.
TGAACTCCATGTCCTGGACGTACTGCGCCGCACCTTTGAACTGCACGGCTTCTCCAACATCGAAACCCGGGCCGTGGAAACGGTGGGCCAGCTGCTGCGCAAGGGCGATATCGACAAAGAAGTCTACGCGCTGAGCCGGCTGCAGGCCGAAGAGGGCGAGGCGGCCGGCAAGGAAGATCCCAACCAGCTGGCCCTGCACTTCGACCTGACGGTGCCGTTTGCCCGCTACGTGGTCGAGAACGCCGGCCACCTCTCCTTCCCGTTCCGCCGCTACCAGATCCAGAAGGTCTGGCGCGGCGAGCGTCCGCAGGAAGGCCGGGCCCGCGAGTTCACGCAGGCGGATATCGACGTGGTGGGCGACGGAGAGCTGCCGTTCCGGTACGACGTCGAGCTGGCGCTGGTGATTGCCGAAGCCCTCGGCGCGCTGCCCATCCCCGAGTTTAAGATCAGGGTCAACAACCGCAAGCTGGCCGAAGGCTTCTACCGCGGCATCGGCCTGGCAGACACCGCCGGTGTGCTGCGCAGCATCGACAAGCTGGAGAAAATCGGCGCGCAGCGCGTAGCCGAGCTCCTGCAGGAAGAACTCGGTGCCACCCCCGAACAGGCCGAGGCTGCCCTGAAGCTGGCCTCCATCCGTACGGAGGACACCTCGTTCGTGGAGCAGGTCCGGGCACTGGGCGTGTCCAATGAACTGCTGGACGAAGGCCTCGATGAGCTGTTCCAGGTCATCAGCGAAGCCTCCCGCCGCGCTCCGGGCCGGGTCCTCGCAGACCTCAGCATTGCCCGCGGCCTGGACTACTACACCGGCACCGTTTACGAAACGGTCCTGGTGGGCCATGAAGCGCTCGGCTCCATCTGCTCCGGCGGCCGCTACGATTCCCTGGCCAGCAAGGGCAACCGCACCTTCCCCGGCGTCGGACTCTCCATCGGCGTCACGCGGCTGGTCATGCGCATGCTCAGCCAGGAATTCGCGCAGGCTTCGCGCAGCGTTCCCACCACCGTGCTGCTGACCCTGGCCACCGACGAGTCCTGGTCCGAAGCCCAGGACACCGCCGCCCAGCTGCGCGGCCGCGGAATTTCGGTGGAAGTGGCCCCGAAGGCGGAAAAGTTCGGCAAGCAGATCAAGTTCGCCGACCGCCGGGGCATCCCGTTTGTCTGGTTCACCGCCGAGGACGGCAGCCACGAGGTCAAGGACATCCGCACCGGCGAGCAGGTGCCGGCGGATCCCGCGCTGTGGACTCCGCCGGCCGAGGACCTCACCGTGCAGGTGACCCCTGTACAGGTGCCGTCCGCCTAGCGGCCCGGGCCGCTAGCCGCGTTCCCGGAACGCGATGGCGGCCTGCACCCGGGAGGAGACTCCCAGCTTGGCCAGGACCCGGGACACATGCGTTTTAACGGTGGTCTCGGCGATGCCCAGCCGGCGGGAAATCTGCTGGTTGGACAATCCCTCGCCGATGCAGGCCAGGACCGCTTCCTCCCGTGCGGTCAGGGACTCCGCCGGCATGGTTCCGGTAGCGGCACCGGTACCGGTAGCCGCTGCCGGAGCCGCAGCCGGTGACTGCACGAACGCGGAGATCAACCTGCCGGTGACCTCCGGGGAGAGGACACTGTCGCCGTCGGCCACGCTTTGCACTGCACGGACCAATTCGGCAGGTTCCACCGATTTCAACAGGAAACCGGCGGCGCCGGCCCGCAGCGCCGCGAAAACGTACTCGTCAATGTCGAAGGTGGTCAGCACCAGCACCGCCGCCAGCCCCTCTCCGGTGATCTCGGCGGTGGCGGCGATTCCGTCCATTCCGGGCATACGGAGGTCCATCAGGACGACGTCGGGCCGCAGGGCCCGTGCCATGCGCACGGCTCCGGCTCCGTCGGCAGCCTCGCCGACGACGGTGAAGCCGCCGATGGACTCCAGAATCATGCGCAGGCCGCCGCGGATGGCCGAGTGGTCATCCGCCAGCAGCACAGTGGCGGCGCTCAAAGCATCTCCTGGGGCTGGCGGGGCACGCGGGGGAGCACGCGTGGGAACACGGAGGCTCCGTCGGCTTCTTCTGTAGGCAGGGTGGCTTCCACGAGCCAGGCGGCATCCAGTCCCGGGGCAGGACCTGCCACCCGTCCGGCAGAGAAACTGCCGCCGAGCTGACCTGCCCGCAGTTTCATATTCCGCAGGCCCGAACCGTTTCCGGCGGCTGCGGAACTGCCGCCCTCGGAGGCAGGGAGCGCGTTGCGGATCCGCAGCTCCAGCTGCTTGTCCTGCCGCCGGACCGAGATACTCACGGGGCAGCCGGGCGCGTGCCGGACCGCGTTGGCCAGCGATTCCTGCACGATCCGATACACGCTGCTGCCCACCAGCACCGGCACCTCAACGTCGCCGGACAGATCCAGCTCCACCGGGCTTCCGGCCAGCCGGGCGGAAGCGGCCAGGGACTCCAGATGGCCCAGGCCCCCCGCGGCCGCAGCGGCTTCCGCCTGCTCCCGACTGTCCAACGGGCCGTCGGACTGGAGCAGGTCGATCATGGACCTCATTTCCCGCAGGGCGGAGACGCTTTCCGTCCGGACCTGGGCCAGCACCCTGCGGTCCAGGGCAGCGTCACCTGCCGCCAGCGCTGCGCCGGACTGCAGTGCTATGGCGGACAGATGCCCGGCAATCGCGTCGTGCAGTTCGCGCGCCATGGCTCCGCGCTCCGACGCCACGGCAACCTGCAGGTTGAGCTCGGCCAGCTGGGCGGTGCGTTCGGCCTTGAGCCGTTCCGTTTCCGCCCGCTGCCGTTCGCGTTCCGCCCTCTCGGTCTGGCGGCGCAGGGAGCCGGCCCACCAGAGCGGAACAAGGCAGACAAAAACCGCCTGGAACAAACCGAAGAGCAGGTACGGCCATCCCCGGTAGACCAGTCCTACGGAAACGGGAAGGACGACCATGCCGGTTACCGCCGCGCGCTGCACGCCGCGGCTTACACGCGGGGAGCCAAAGAGGATCCCGGCGTACAGCACCTCGAACAGGAGCAGGTAGGTAATGATTCCGCCGCCGAGCAGTGCGCCGGCACCGGTTGCCGTTCCGGTGACGGCCAGCATCAGCGGAACATTCCGGCGGCGGAACAGCAGGCCCGTACATCCCAGCACCAGGACCGGTACCCAGGCCCAGCCCGGTGCGCCCGGAATCGGCGGGAACAGACCTGCGGCGTTCACCCCGAGGAGTTTCAGCACGGTACCGCCCACCAGATAGCCGGCGGCAGCGGCGGCGCCGGAAGGCCAGATTCCGTTCCCGGTGCCCTGGTTTGGGGTTCTTTGCATGGGTTCAGCCTAAATGAGCGGCGTTCCCCTGGGCCCGGGCGGCGGGCTATGTCCTCCAAAGGGATGACGGAAGGCACCCTCGCGGTGGCACCTTTCGCCGACGACACCGGGTTTTCCGCACGGAAGGCTGGGGTCATGGACATCCTCGTGTATTTGATCATCGGCTCAGAGATCGGTTTCTGGGTCCTGCTGGCGGCCGGCCTGGGAGCCCGCTACCTGCTTCACCGCCGCCGGCTGGGCCTGCTGCTGCTCGCCTGCGTTCCGCTGCTCGACGTCGTGCTTTTGGCGGCATCCGCCGCTGACCTGGCACTGGGCGGACGGGCCGAGTCCATCCACGGCCTTGCGGCGTTCTACCTTGGCTTCAGCGTCGCCTTCGGCCGCAGCCTGATCCGGTGGGCGGATGTACGGGTTGCCCACCGGTTTGCCGGGGGACCGGCACCCGTGAAGCCGGGGAAGGGGACGCCGGAGTATCGCCGGTCATTGTGGGTGGAATACGGCCGCGTCCTGCTGGCCACCGGGATTGCCGTCGCCGTCCTGGTGGGCATGATCGGGATCGTGGCCGCACCCGGGGAAGCGGAGGTGCTGTGGGACTGGGTGAAGCGGGCCGGCCTGGTCGCAGGGATCTGGCTGCTGGCCGGTCCGGTGTACGGAATGTTTGAAACCGCTCCCCGGGAACGTGCCGGCCGCCGCTGACCTGGTGAATGGCGGTCCAAGGCATCAGGCCCCTAGGCTTTAACCATGCCTGTTGACCTGCTTCCCACCCCGCCCTGCGCCGAACTCCACCTCCACATCGAGGGAACACTGGAACCGGAGCTGATCTTCGAACTGGCCGCCCGCAACGGCCTGGACCTGCCCTACGACAGCCTCGAGGACCTCCGTGCGCGGTACCGGTTCACGGACCTGCAGTCCTTCCTGGACCTCTACTACTCCAATATGGATGTGCTGCGGACCGAGGCGGACTTCACCGACATGACCCGTGCCTACCTGCGCCGTGCAGCGGCGGCCGGGGTGCGGCACGTGGAAATGATGATGGATCCGCAGGCGCACCTTGTCCGAGGCGTCCCACTGAGCGTCTCCGTGGGTGGCGTCTGGGCGGCTTTGGCCCGCAGCGAGGAAGAGTTCGGGATCTCCACGGAGCTGATTGCCGCGTTCCTGCGCGACCACCCGGTAGCCGAAGCGCTGGAGGTGCTGGAGGAACTGCTGGCCATGGACGCGCCCATCATCGGAATCGGCCTGGACTCCGCGGAAGTGGGCAACCCGCCGTCGTCGTTCATCGAGCTGTACCGGCGTGCCCGGGAGGCAGGGCTGCGGAGCGTAGCCCACGCAGGCGAGGAGGGTCCGTCCTCCTACATCGAGGAGGCGCTGGACCTGCTTCAGGCGGACCGCATCGACCACGGCATCCGCTGCCTGGATGACCCGGACCTGGTGGACCGGCTGGTCCGCGATCAGGTGCCGCTGACCGTCTGCCCGCTGTCCAATGTGCGGCTGCAGGCGGTGTCAGCCCTGGCTGAGCATCCCTTGCCGCGGATGCTTGAGCACGGGCTGAACATTTCCGTGAACTCGGATGACCCGGCCTACTTTGACGGCTACGTGGATGACAATTTCCGGGCGGTACAGGAAACCTTCGGGCTCAGCAGGGCGCAGCTTGCCCGGTTGGCCGCCAACTCGATTGAAGCCTCGTTCGCCTCTGCCGGACGCCGCGCCGAACTGCTGGGTGAGGTCCGTGCGTGGGAGGCAGCCGGGGCCTAGGTGGGCGCCGGCCCCTGGACGAGGCTAGAACGGCGGCGTCCTGGGGGTCCGCGGCCGCCGGAAACTCAACCGGACCACGAGCCCCGCCACCAGGATGATCAGTGCCAGGCTGATGGACACCGGCGGCAGGGCGAGTGCCAGCAGCAGCGCCCCCACCGCCCCGGCCAGGTTCAGGACCCGGGGTGCGTAGCGCGTGCGGTCCTTCACTGTGAAAGCACACACGGTGGTGATGGCCGCGTAGAACAGCAGGGCGAAGGACGCCATCCCCAGCAGCGCGTCCAGATCCCCGAGCAGCACAAGCAGCAGCACGACGGCGGCGGCCGCGGCTTCGGCGGCCCAAGGGGTCTGCCCGCGGCCGAAGCGGGATTCCCTCGACGCACCAAAGAAGGACGGAAGGTCACGGTCGGCGGCCATGTCGGAGGCTGTCCGGCCTGCCGATTCCAGCAGCGACCACAGGCCGCCCAGGGCAGCGGCGGCAACGGCAAGGATGACGGCACCCGTGCCCACGCCCGCGCCCACGCTCTCCAGGGGTTCAAGCAGGGGAGCGGTCTCGGCGGACAGGGCAGCCGCTCCGTAGTAGGCCAGCATTGATGAACCCATGAACCAATACAGTCCGAAGGCCACGGCAATGGCAGCGGGGATCGCGATGGGCAGGTTGCGTGAGGGATTGCGCACACCGGACCCCAGCGTGGCCAGCCGCGTGTACCCGGAGAAAATAAAGAACAGCAGTCCGGCGGCCTGCAGCACGCCCGAGGCGGAAGCCTCAATCTCCGCACCCACCCGCACCGGCTGGTGAGGCGCCTCGTTGAAGAGCACCACCACCGTGAAGGCCAGGACGCTGAAGACAAAGGCCACTATGAAGCGGGTGACCCAGGAACCCCTGTTCACTCCCAGCAGGTTCACCGCAGCCATGACAATCACGGCTCCCGCCGCGCCGGCCCGGGGATGCTCAGGGAAGACATACGCCCCGAACGCGAGGGCCAGGACAGCCGAGGAAAGCAGCAACGCCCAGATCAGGGTCCAGCCGGAAAGGAAACCGCTGTACGGCCCCAGGAGGATCCGCGCGGCTGTCCGCGCCGTGGCGTCTCCGCCCCGGTCCTCGGGGAGCCGGCGCGAAACGGCCCTGCTGAGCTGGAAGGTGGAGAGCCCGCAGAGGAAGGCCACAACAGCGGCTATGCCGAGGCCCGCGCCCAGCGCCGGTCCTGCAGCGGCCGCAGCCGGAGCGAAGGCGACGAACGCGCCCGCACCGACGATGGAGCCTAGGCCGGCAGTGGTGGCATCAAAGCCGCCCAGGGGAACACGCGGCTGGGTAGTGCCGGACAACAGGCTTATCCAATCGGTAGGTACATGGCGGGGTGGGGGTCGGTTCACCGGTAAACTCTCAAGGAGACCGTGTATTTACAATGGGCGGAAACAGTGGTTTCCGCAAGTTTTTCGAAAGGACAGCTGTGCTGCGCACTCATGCCCTTGGTTCCCTGAGGGCCGAGCATATTGGACAGACCGTTACTCTCGCAGGATGGGTCGCCCGACGGCGCGACCACGGCGGCGTTGCCTTCCTCGACCTCCGCGATGCCTCGGGTGTGGCGCAGGTTGTGGTGCGTGAAGAGGATGTCTTCCACGGGCTGCGCAACGAGTACGTCCTGCAGATCACCGGCACCGTGCAGAAGCGGCCCGAGGGTAACGAGAACCCGGCCCTGGCCACGGGCGAAGTCGAGGTGATCGCGGACGACGTCGTCATCCTGAACACTTCAGACCCGCTGCCGTTCCAGATCGACGAGCACGTGGAGGTCGGCGAGGAAGCACGCCTGCGCCACCGTTACCTGGACCTCCGCCGCCCGGCACCGGCCGCGGCCATGCGCCTGCGCTCGGAAGCCAACCGCGTGGCCCGTGAACTGCTGCACGATGAAGGCTTCGTGGAAATCGAAACCCCCACGCTGACCCGGTCCACCCCTGAGGGTGCCCGCGACTTCGTGGTTCCCGCACGCCTGGCCCCGGGTTCCTGGTACGCCCTGCCGCAGTCCCCGCAGCTGTTCAAGCAGCTGCTGCAGGTTGGCGGCTTCGAGAAGTACTACCAGATTGCCCGCTGCTACCGCGATGAGGACTTCCGCGCGGACCGCCAGCCGGAGTTCACGCAGCTGGACATTGAAGCCAGCTTCGTTGAGGAAGACGACATCATCGCCCTGGGCGAGCAGATCGTGAAGTCGCTGTGGAAGCTGATCGGCGTCGAGATCAGCACCCCCATCCCGCGCATGACCTACGCCGATGCCATGGCCCGCTACGGTTCCGACAAGCCGGACCTGCGGTTCGGCCTGGAACTCACCGAGCTGACCGAATTCTTCAAGGACACCACCTTCCGCGTCTTCCAGGCTCCCTACGTGGGTGCCGTGGTGATGCCGGGCGGTGCCTCCCAGGCACGCCGCACCCTTGATGCCTGGCAGGAATGGGCCAAGCAGCGCGGCGCGAAGGGCCTGGCCTACGTGCTGATCCAGGAAGACGGCACGCTGACCGGACCGGTCGCCAAGAACCTGACCGACTTCGAGCGGGAGAACCTCGCCGAAAAGGTGGGCGCCAAGCCCGGTGACTGCATCTTCTTCGGTGCCGGCGAAAAGAGCGAGGCACGTGCCCTGCTCGGCGCCGCACGCGTGGAGATCGGCCACCGCACCGGCCTGATCGATCCCAAGGACTGGGCCTTCGTCTGGGTGGTTGACGCACCCATGTTCGAGCCGGCGTCGGCCGCAGTTGCCGCCGGCGACGTGGCTGTGGGCGGCGGGGCCTGGACGGCCGTGCACCACGCCTTCACCTCGCCCAAGCCCGAATTCATGGATACCTTCGACACGGATCCCGAGTCGGCAGTGGCCTACGCCTACGACATTGTCTGCAACGGCAACGAAATCGGCGGCGGTTCCATCCGTATCCACCAGCGCGACGTGCAGGAACGCGTCTTCAAGGTCATGGGCCTTTCGCAGGAAGACGCCCAGGAAAAGTTCGGGTTCCTGCTCGAAGGCTTCAAGTACGGCGCACCGCCCCACGGCGGCATCGCGTTCGGCTGGGACCGCGTAGTGGCCCTGCTGGCCGGCACCGAGTCGATCCGCGACGTCATCGCCTTCCCGAAGTCCGGCGGCGGCTACGACCCGCTGACGCAGGCTCCGGCACCGATCACGCCGCAGCAGCGCAAGGAAGCCGGCGTGGACTTCAAGCCTGAGGCGAAGAAGGACAAGGAAGCAGCCGCGAAGGAAGCATAGCTTCCCGCCGCAGGTACGGTACCCGGTCGCAGCATGCGGCCGGGTACCGTGCTTTAACCGTGTTTTGACATGCCCGCTTCCGCTGGACAGTCCGGCACCGGCACCCGATAGTGTTTGGGCATGAGAGATCGCTGGTTCAAGCAGGTGGACGTATTCGGCACGAAGCCCTATCTGGGCAACCCGGTGGCCGTGGTGCTGGATGCCGACGGCGTTTCCGACGCCGCCATGGCCTCCTTTGCCCGGTGGACCAACCTGTCCGAGACAACGTTCGTGCTGCCGCCCACCCAGGAAGGCGCCGACTACAGGGTCCGCATTTTCACGCCCGGGGGAGAGATCCCCTTCGCCGGGCACCCCACGCTGGGCACCTGCCACGCCTGGCTCGAAGCCGGCAACATCCCGCATTACCCCGGCGTGGTGATTTCCGAATGCGAAGTGGGCCTGGTGACCCTGCACGCCTCGGCCGGGATGGCCGCGTTCGGCGCACCGCCGCTGATCCGCTCGGGCGAGCTGGAGGAAGCCGTGCTGAAGCAGGCGGTGGACGCCCTCGGGATTACCCGGGACCAGGTCTCCGCCTCGAACTGGATCGACAACGGTCCCGGCTGGCTGGGTCTGCTCCTGAAGGATGCCGAAACCGTGCTGTCCCTGACGCCGGATCCGGCAGCTATGGGCTCCCTGGCCGTGGGAGTCATCGGCCCGCAGCCCGACGGCGGCGAAACGGACTTCGAAGTCCGCGCCTTCGCGCCCGGCCACGGGGTGCGGGAGGATCCCGTCACCGGCAGCCTCAATGCCGGACTGGCGCAGTGGCTGATCGGAGCCGGACTCGCACCGGAGCGCTACACCGTCACGCAGGGCACCGTGCTGGAGCGTTCCGGACTGGTGCGGATCTTTACCCGGGACCGGAAGATCTGGGTCGGCGGGGAAACCGCCACCTGCATCGACGGCACCGTAAAGCTGTAGGCGGCGGGAATGTTGACGCTGGGGTCCCTTCCGCACGCCGTCGTCGGCGCGCCCATGGCCGGCGGGCCGTCCACTCCGGCGCTGGCAGCGGCGGTCAGCAACGCCGGAGGCCTGGGGTTCCTCGCGGCAGGCTATAAAAGCGCTGAGGCTCTGGCCGGGGAAATCACGGCGACCCGGGCGCTGACCGGCCGGCCGTTCGGAGTAAACCTCTTCGTGCCGGATGCCGCGAACACCGGCGGTTCCGGAACATCCCGGCAGGTCGCTGCCGCCCTGGCCTACCGGGAGCAGCTGGCCCGGGACTATCCGCCGGAGCTGCTGCCGCTGCCGGACCCGGAGGACGACGACGGATGGGATGCCAAGCTCGAACTGGTCCTCCGCCTGCAGGTACCCGTGGTGTCCTTTACCTTCGGCCTGCCCGGCGGAGACGTTATTACTGCGCTCCGGGAGGCAGGCACCGCCGTCGCCGTCACCGTGACCACCGCACGGGAAGCGGAGCTGGCCGTTGCGGCAGGTGCACGGATGCTGTGCCTGCAGGGACCGGCGGCCGGCGGTCACCGCGGAACCTTCGACGCCGCGGCGGAACCGTCCGCGCAGTCGTTGGATGAGCTGGTGCGTGCGGTCCGGGACGCCGTCAATGACGATGTTGAACTCATTGCCGCCGGAGGCATCAGCACTCCTGCACAGGTCCGGACCCTGCGGGCTGCCGGGGCCGACGCCGTGCAGGTCGGCACCGCGCTGCTGTTGAGCCCGGAGGCCGGGACCGCGGCCGTGCACCGGGCGGCCCTGCAGGACCCGCAGTTTACGCAGACCGCACTGACCCGGGCCTTTTCCGGCCGCACCGCACGGGGACTGGCCAACCGGTTCATGGCCGAACACCCGCACGCTCCGGCCGCCTACCCGCTGGTCAACCAGGTCACCAAGGGGCTCAGGGCACAGGCGGCAGCGTCGGGGAATCCGCACGGCACCAGCCTCTGGGCCGGAACCGGTTACCACTCGGCACTGCCGGAGCCGGCCGCCGCCATAGTCGCGCGGCTGGGTGCGCGGTAACCGTTCCTAGGGCAGGCTGATCCGGACAAACACCGACGCCGCATCCCGGGCCGCCTGCGCCAGCACCGCCGCTTTCGGGTCAGGTACGTCCAGCGGGCGCAGCCGGGGCAGCCCGGCCCAGCGGGCAAACTCCCGCCGGCCGGCAACCTGCTCGGCCAGCATCCGGTCGCCGCCGAAAACCAGGTACTCCGGGGTGGCGCTGCTGAACACGGCCGCTGCCTGCTCCGCGGCGATGGCTGCCAACGCGTCGGCTGCGTTGGCCCGGCGGCTGTTGGGCGACCCCGTTTTCGAGCCCAGCAGGCGGCCTTCCCGGGCAACGCCCACGGCATATCCGCCGCGGCGGACCAGCACCAGGCCCAGGGTCCGGGCCTGCCCGGCCAGCGAAGCGAGGCGTTCGACGTCGTTGGTTCCCCGCCCGGGGCGGCCGTCGGCAGGCCACGGGCCCAACAGCTCGGCCTCGGCGCCGGACGCAGCACGGACCCGGACACCCTCATTCCCGGGGACAAACTCCAGTGCACCCTGGCCCGCTTCGAACCGTTCCAGCCAGCCAACCAGCCGCTCTGCCGGAACATAGGTGGTGCGCGAGGCAGGCATGGCCGGGTCTGCTTTCAACGAAAAGCGGGGTGGACCTGCTCAGGTTACGGCACGAGTAGCCTTGAAGCGTGAATGGTTTGCCGGGGAATGATTTGTTCAGCGTAGACGGAGACGACGACGCAGAGTTCGACGACGCCGGGGCAGCCCCGGGCACGAGAGTGCGGCCGCGCAGCCCCCTGGCTGTGCGGATGCGCCCGCGCACGGTGGACGAGGTGGTGGGACAGCAGCACCTGCTCGGCCCCGGCTCCCCGCTGCGCACGCTGGCTTCCTCCGCCGATGAACGCAACCCCGCCGGACCTTCCTCGGTCATGCTGTGGGGGCCGCCCGGCACCGGCAAGACCACTTTGGCGCACGTCGTCGCCCGGGGTGCCGGGCGCAAGTTCGTGGAACTCTCCGCCATCACGGCAGGCGTCAAGGATGTCCGACGGGTCATGGAGCAGGCCCTGACGGACCGGGACCTGCACGGCGTCACCACCATCCTCTTCCTGGACGAGATCCACCGCTTCAACAAGGCCCAGCAGGATGCCCTGCTGCCCGGGGTGGAAAACCGGTGGGTGGTCCTGATGGCCGCCACCACGGAAAACCCGTCCTTTTCCGTGGTTTCCCCGCTGCTGTCCCGGTCGCTGCTGCTGACACTGAAACCGCTGACCGAGGAGGACATCGCCGCCCTGCTCCAACGCGCCGTCGAGGATGAACGGGGGCTGGCCGGACGGGTCACGCTTAGCTCCGAGGCGCTGGAGCACCTGGTCCGGCTGGCGGCAGGGGACGCCCGACGCGGCCTGACCGCGCTCGAGGCCGCCGCCGGCGTCGCCTACTCCGAAAAAGCGGACGACGACGATATCCCCGAAGTGACCCTGAAACACGCCGAAGAGGCACTGGACGTTGCGGCGCTGCGCTACGACCGCGCGGGTGACCAGCACTACGACATCACCAGCGCGTTCATCAAGTCCCTCCGGGGATCCGACGTCGACGCCGCCCTGCACTACCTGGCCCGCATGCTGGAATCGGGGGAGGACCCCCGGTTCATTTCCCGGCGGTTGATCATCTCGGCATCGGAGGACGTGGGAATGGCGGACCCGACCGCGCTGCAGACCGCCGTCGCGGCTGCCCAGGCCGTCCAGCTGATCGGCATGCCCGAAGGGCGGATCATCCTGGCGGAGGCGGTGGTGCATATTGCCACCGCACCGAAATCCAACGCTGCCTACAACGGCATCAACGCGGCCATCGCCGATGTGCGGGCCGGGCGCGGGCAGGGCGTTCCGTCCCATCTGCGCGATGCCCACTACCCGGGCGCGAAGCAGCTGGGACACGGCAAGGGGTACATCTATTCGCATGACTCCCCGCACGGCGTCGCACGCCAGCAGTACGCGCCGGATGACCTGGTCGGAAAAAACTACTACGAACCCACCGGCAACGGAGTGGAGCGCGACATTTCCGCCAGGCTGGAGCGGCTTCGGGGAATCATCCGGGGCGAGAAGTCCTGACCGGCCCGGCTGTTCCTGCCGGCCGGCCCCGCAGTGCGTGTTAGCATTGATGGTTGACTGGCAAGCCGGTTGTCGATTTCGACACCCTCGGCTGTAGCAGACGGCAGCGGTTGGCCGGAGCTCTCCCTAATGGAGGCCAGCATATTTCGCAGCAGTCACGGCACGTACTACCGCCGTGGCCAAACCGCCAAACAGTGAAAGGTGAACGTGGCTAACAACACACGTGCACGCCGGCAGGCACGCGCATCGCGCGCCCTCGGCATTGCTTTGACCCCCAAGGCAGCAAAGTACTTCGAGCGTCGGCCTTACCCCCCGGGTGAGCACGGCCGCGCCCGTCGCAAGCAGGACAGCGACTACGCCGTACGTCTGCGCGAAAAGCAGCGTCTGCGCGCCCAGTACGGCATCCGCGAAGCACAGATGACCCGTGTCTTCGAAGAAGCCCGCCGTACCGCCGGCCTGACCGGTGAAAACCTGATCGAACTGCTCGAAATGCGTCTCGACGCACTCGTGCTGCGTGCCGGCTTTGCCCGCACGATCGCCCAGGCCCGCCAGCTGGTTGTGCACCGTCACATCATGGTCGACGGCGCCCGCGTGGACCGCCCGTCCTTCCGCGTTTCCGAAGGCCAGCTCATCCACGTGCACCAGCGCAGCGAGACCATGACGCCGTTCCAGGTTGCCGCAGCCGGCGCCCACCGCGACGTCCTGCCCGCCGTTCCGGGTTACCTCGATGTTTCCCTGGACAAGCTGCAGGCACGCCTCGTGCGTCGCCCGAAGCGCTCGGAAGTCCCCGTGACCTGCGAAGAGCAGCTCGTGGTGGAATACTACGCACGCTAATAACGGAAACTTTTCCGTTTACTGTTCAGCCCGCGGCCTTGTGCCGCGGGCTGTTCCGTTATCCGGGGCAGTATTCCTCCTTTCGTGGCGTACACGGCAAAAGTAAGTGCCGCGGCGTTGCAGTAGGTAAGGTACATACCGGAGTCTTTCGCCGTATCCAGGCGGGGACTTCCGGGCAGAGCCGTTCACGGCGATGCGAACCACGAATTTTTGCGCAAGAAGGAGTCCCATGTCGGGTGGAGATATAGCCGGTCTGATCGCGGCCGGTGTGTTTGCCGTATTGGTCGCGTTGCTGGCCGTTCCCGTCTGGAAACTGGGGAAGGTCTTCGACGAGATGCGCGGCGCCATCCGTACGCTCAGCGAGGAGACCACTCCGCTGATCGACGAGGTCACCACCACGGTGTCCACCACCAACCTGCAGCTGCAGAAGGTGGACGGCATCTCCTCGAACGTTTCGGACGCATCGGCCAACTTGTCCGCTCTGTCCTCCCTGGTGGCCGCCACCGTGGGTTCCCCGCTGATCAAGGTCTCGGCGTTCAGCTACGGCGTACGTTCCGCCCTCGCCTCCCGCAGGACCGCCGGCCGTGGCCGGCGCAGCCGCTAAGCACACCAACAACTACAGGAGCCAGCCATGATCAAGCGCGTATTTTGGATGTCCATTGGCGTTGCCATCGGCGTAATCGCCGTCCGCCGGGTTTCCGAGGCCAAGACCAGCCTGAGCCAGGCGGGGATCAACCGTGCGGTGGATTCCGCAGCGGGTGCCGTGCAGAGCTTCGCCGAAGCCCTGCGTGAAGGCATGGGCCAGCGCGAGGGCGAGCTGCGTGCCGCCCTGGGCCTGGACAACTCCGACAACGTTGCCGAGACCCTGAGGTCCACGCGCCGCTAAGCGCCGCACTTCTTCGTCACTGGCAGCACAGCATTACGCATGCAGCCCCACCTGCCTGCTGAAACACCATTACCGGAAGGGTATAGAACCACCATGAAGTCCCACGAGATTGCACGCCGCTGGCTGGATTACTTCAGCGATAAGGGACATACGGTGGTGCCCTCGGCGTCGCTCGTCTCCAACGATCCCTCGCTGCTGTTCACCGTGGCCGGCATGGTGCCGTTCATCCCTTACCTCACCGCCCGCGAAAAGGCGCCGTACAGCCGGGCAACCAGCGTGCAGAAGTGCATCCGCACCGCGGACATCGAAGAAGTGGGCAAGACCGCCCGCCACGGCACCTTCTTCCAGATGGCAGGCAACTTCTCCTTCGGTGACTACTTCAAGGAAGAAGCGATCACCTACGCCTGGGAACTGCTGACCTCCGACGTCGAGAAGGGCGGTTACGGGCTGGACCCGCAGCGGCTCTGGGTCACCGTTTACGAAGACGGCGACGAGCGCGACGACGAAGCGCGCGCCATCTGGCGGGACAAGATCGGCATCCCGAATGACCGCATCATCGGGACCGGCAAGGCAGACAACTACTGGAACACCGGACAGGCAGGCCCGGGCGGCCCCTGCTCCGAGATCTACTACGACCGCGGTCCGGCCTACGGCCAGGAGGGCGGCCCGGCAGTAGACGAGACGCGCTACATCGAGATCTGGAACCTGGTCTTTATGCAGTACCAGCTCTCCGCCGTGCGCTCCAAGACGGACTTCGACGTGGCCGGCGAACTGCCGCAGAAGAACATCGACACGGGTCTCGGCCTGGAGCGCCTGGCGATGATCCTGCAGGGCGTGGAGAACATGTACGAGACGGACCAGGTCCGTCCGGTGCTGGACAAGGCCGCCGAGCTCTCCGGCAAGACCTACACCAGCTCCGAAGACCCCTCGGACCCGCACCACACGGACGACGTCCGGATGCGCGTGGTGGCCGACCACATCCGCTCCGCCCTGATGTTGATTTCCGACGGCGTGAGCCCGTCCAACGAAGGCCGCGGCTACGTGCTGCGCCGCCTCATCCGCCGGGCCGTGCGCGCCATGCGCCTGCTGGGCGTGGACACCGCCGTGCTGCCCGAACTGCTGCCCGTCTCCCGCGACGCCATGAAGGGCACGTACCCCGAGGTTGAAGCCGACTTCGCCCGGATCAGCCGGATCGCCTATGCCGAGGAGAAGGCGTTCCTGCGCACCATCGCCTCCGGCACCGAGCGCCTGGAAGAGGCCGTCAAGGTTTCCAAGGCCGCCGGAGCTCCGTTGAGCGGCGAAGAAGCGTTTGCCCTGCACGACACCTACGGTTTCCCCATCGACCTCACGCTGGAAATGGCCGAGGAAGCGGGCCTGAAGGTCGACGAGGCCGGATTCCGCTCGCTGATGTCCGAGCAGCGCAAGCGCGCCCAGGCAGATGCCCGCGGGAAGAAGCACGGGCACGCCGATATGTCGGTGTTCAACGAACTGCTGGCCGCCGGCTCCACAGTATTCACCGGCTATGACGAGCTGAAGACCGAATCGAAGGTCCGCGGCATCATTTCGGGGAACTCCCGGGTGGAATACGCCGGGCAGGGTTCCGAAATCTCCCTGGTGCTGGACTCGACGCCGTTCTATGCCGAAGCGGGCGGGCAGGCCGCCGATACCGGCCTCATCACCGGTGACGGCTTCGTCCTCGAGGTGCAGGACGTCCAGCGCCCGGTCAAGGGGCTGAGCGTGCACAAGGCGATTGTCCGCGAAGGCGAGATCGCTGCCGGCGCCAACGTGCTGGCCGCCGTCGACGCCCAGCGCCGCCACGAGGCAGAGCAGGCGCACTCCGGCACGCACATCGTGCACGCGGCCCTGCACCAGATCCTCGGCCCGGAAGCGCTGCAGCGCGGCTCCTTCAACAAGGCCGGCTACCTGCGCTTCGACTTCTCCTGGGGCGAAGGTCTCTCCGACGCCGCGAAGTCCGAAATCGAAGAGGTCTCCAACCTCGCGATCCGCAGCAACTACCAGGTGGAGACCAAGGTCATGTCCCTGGCGGACGCCAAGGCACTGGGCGCCACCGCACTGTTCGGCGAAGCCTACGGTGACACCGTGCGGGTCGTGGAAATGAACGGCGACTGGTCCCGCGAACTCTGCGGCGGCACCCACGTGGCCTCGACTTCCCGCATCGGCAGCCTGACCCTGCTGGGCGAGCAGTCCGTCGGATCCGGCAACCGCCGGGTCGAAGCCTTCGTGGGCATGGACGCCTTCCGCCACCTCGCCGCCGAGCGCGCACTGGTGAATGAGCTGTCCGAGATGCTCAAGGTCCCTTCGGTGCAGCTGCCGGACCGCCTCGCTGCCACCCTGGCCAAGCTGAAGTCCACCGAGAAGGAACTCGAAAAGCTGCGCCGCGAGCAGCTGGCCGCTTCCGCCGCCGCCCTCGTAGGCACCGCAGTGGATGTAGACGGCGTCCGGCTCCTGGCCCACAATGCCGGCGAGGTCGGGGGAGCGGATGACCTGCGCACCTTGGCCCTTGACCTGCGTTCCCGCCTGGGCAGCGAACCCGCAGCGGTGGCTGTCGCCGGTGTCTCCAACAACCGTCCCGTAGTGATTGTCGCCACCAACGAAGGCGCCCGCGGCGCCGGCGTCAAGGCAGGTGCCCTCGTCAAGGTTGCCGCCGGCGTGCTTGGCGGCGGCGGCGGCGGCAAGGACGACGTCGCCCAGGGCGGCGGCTCCGATGCCGGCAGGATCGGAGCTGCCCTCACGGCGATCCGCGAAGCCGTGGCCGGGCGGAGCTGACTTGAGTGGTCTGCACGGGGTGAAGCTGGGTGTCGACGTCGGCCTGGTTCGGGTCGGCCTCGCCGCCAGCGACCCCGACGGCGTCCTGGCCATGCCGGTCAGGACGCTGAAGCGGGACGCGAAGAAGAACAGCGACATCCGCGTGGTGGTCCGGGAAGCTGCGGAGCGGGGTGCCGTCGAAGTGTTTGTCGGCCTGCCCCGCAGCCTGGGCGGCGGCGAAACCGCCTCCACCCAGATGGCCCGGGACTACGCGCAGGCGCTGGTCCGGGCCCTGGCCGACGCCGGCCAGGAACAGCAGGTGCGGTTGGTGGACGAACGCCTGACTACGGTCTCCGCGCACCGTTCCCTGCGCGAAGCTGGAATGAACAGCCGGAATCACCGTACAGTGGTTGATCAAGCGGCTGCTGTAGCGATTCTGCAGCAGTCTATTGACACACAACGATCCCTGAACCGGGACGTAGGGGAGCTGGTTACACTGCGCCGGCCGCGCCGCGAAAGCGGCGGGGTGCCGGCCCCGACCGAGGAGTTCGAAATTTCGCAGGACATCGAGCGCGAAAGCGGTAATACGCCGTGAGCCACAGATATCCCGAGTACCCGGCCATGGCGGAGCCTGACCGCAGGCCCCGACAGGGCGGCAGTCATGAACTCCCCGTGGGCGTGTTCTTTGAGGAGCCCTCGGACCTTCCCAGCCGCAGGAGCCAGCGGCCGAGCCGTGAAAAGCAGCGCCGCCGCCGTCGCCGCACCATCATCATGGTCACCGTGCTGGCCGTGTTCGCAGGCGTGGTTTTCGGCCTCATCATGTTCCTGCGGGACCTGCTGGGCATGAACGAGATCCAGGACTACGAGGGTGCAGGCAACGGCACCGTGGCGTTCACCGTGGCAGAAGGTGACGGCCCGCTGCTGATCGGCGGAAAGCTCGAAGCCGAAGACATCGTCGCCACGTCCAAGGAATTCGTCAACGCCTTCACCGCCCAGTCGGACGGACGGGAAATCCAGCCCGGGACGTACGAAATGAAATACCAGATGTCCTCCTCCGCTGCCGTGGATGCCCTGCTCGGGGACGGCGGCAGCCAGGTGCATTACGCGGCAGTGGCACGCGACCTGCGCCAGGGCGAGGTCTTCGAAGTCCTGAATACCTCCACCCGGATCCCGCTTTCTGAGTTCCAGGCCTTGGCCGCGGACCCGCAGCAGTTCGGCCTGCCGGAGGAAGCAGTAAGCCTTGAAGGCTACCTGCATCCGGGCGAATACCGGTTCGACGTCGAAAAGGACGCCACCGAGATCATCACCGAGATGGTGGATAACACGTTCGCTGAACTCGAAGCGGCCGGTATTACCGATCCCGCCGAGCAGTACCGGATCCTGACCAAGGCCAGCATCATCCAGGCCGAGGCCGGGGAGGCTGACTACGGTGCCGTCGCCGGCTCCATCGAGAACCGGTTGGGCCCGGACAACAAGGAAACCAACGGGCTGATCCAGTCCGATGCCACGGTGACGTACGGCCTGAACCGCAAGAGCTATGAACTCACCGCGGAGGAAAAGGCGGACAAATCCAACCCGTACAACACCTACGCCAACCCCGGCCTGCCCGTCGGTCCCATCGGTTCCCCGAGCCGGGAGGCCATTGAGGCAGCGGCCAACCCTGATGACGTCCCGTACTACTACTGGGTCACCGTCAACCTGGACAGCGGCGAAACCAAGTTCTCCTCCACCCTCGCCGAGCACGCCAAGTACGTCGAGGAATACCAGAACTGGTGCAGTACCCAAAAAGCCGGGCGGTGTGGTTAGCGGTGGATAGCGCCCCGCGGCGCGCAGCCGTGCTGGGGCATCCGATCAGCCATTCCCAGTCACCCCGGCTGCACCAGGCCGCGTACAACCATCTGGGGTTCGACTGCAGCTACGAGGCGATAGACCTCCGTGTTGAGGAGGCCGCGGGATTCGCGGCCTCCCTCCGCGGGCAGGAGGGCTGGACCGGTCTGTCCGTCACTATGCCGCTGAAGGCCGTCATGGCGGAGGAGATGGACGAGGTCGGGCCGCTGGTGAAGGCGCTCGGAGTGCTGAACACCGTGACCTTCTCCCGGACAGGCTCCCGCACGGTCCTGACCGGCCACAACACCGATGTGGCCGGCATTGTCGGCGCCCTGCGGTACGCCGGAGTCGGTTCCGGAGCGCGGGCCGTGGTGCTTGGCGCGGGCGGAACCGCGTGCGCCGCTGTTGCGGCACTGGCGCGGCTGGACCCGTCCGAAACGGTGGTCTGCGCCCGACGCTTCCCGGTACCTGCCCCCGGGCAGGCAGGGGTGCTGGAGGCAGGCCACGCAACCGGCGTTGCCGTGCACCCGCGGCCGTGGGAGGAGGCAGCCACAGCCTGCGAGGCGGCCGACGTCGTAATCTGCACGCTGCCGCCGCACGGTGCAGACGGCCTCGCGGACGCAATCTCCGAAGTCCGGCAGGACGCCATCCTCCTGGATGCCGCGTACGACCCATGGCCAAGCCGGATCGCGTCCGTCTGGTCCGGGTTCGGCGGAACGGTGGTGCCGGGCATCGAGATGCTGCTTTACCAGGCCGTGGAGCAGGTAAAACTGTTTACCGGGGACGCGTTCTTCGACGAACCCGGCGTCATAAACGCCATGTGTGACGCTGTGCGAATCCCGCGGCGCTGAACGCCCACGCCGGGCATGGCAGTATTGAAAGCATGTTGCGTTGGTTGACCGCCGGTGAGTCCCATGGCCCTGCTTTGGTTGGAATTGTTGAAGGTGTCCCTGCCGGAGTGGAGGTGGACAGCACCCTCATCTCCGCTGCTCTTGCCCGTCGCCGCCTCGGTTACGGCCGCGGCGCCCGAATGAAATTTGAACAGGATGCCGTGCGCATCCTGGGCGGCGTCCGCCACGGCAAGACCCAGGGCGGCCCGGTCGCCATCGAGATCGGCAACACCGAATGGCCCAAGTGGGAACAGGTGATGGCTGCCGATCCGGTGGATCCGGCGGTCCTGGCCAACTCTGCACGCAATGCGCCCCTCACCCGTCCCCGTCCTGGGCATGCTGATTTCACCGGTATGCAGAAGTACGGTTTCGACGAAGCCCGTCCCGTCCTTGAACGCGCCAGCGCAAGGGAAACCGCCACCCGCGTGGCGCTTGGCGCCGTCGCCTCTGCCTTCCTGAAGCAGCTGGGCATTGAACTGGTCAGCCACACCGTGGGCATCGCCGGTGTGATGGCGCCGGGCGACTCGGCCTTGCCGCTCCCGGCCGACGTCGACGCGCTCGACGCCGACCCGATGCGCTGCTTCGATGCAGGCGTCTCGGCGGCCATGGTGGCCGAAGTCGATGCCGCGCACAAGGAGGGCGAGACGCTCGGGGGAGTGGTGGAGGTGCTGGCCTACGGCCTGCCGCCGGGACTGGGCAGCTACGTTCATTGGGACCGCCGGCTGGACGCCCGCATCGCCGGCGCCCTGATGGGCATCCAGGCCATCAAGGGCGTGGAAGTAGGGGACGGTTTCCTCACTGCCACCCGCCGCGGCTCCGCTGCCCACGACGAAATCCTGCAGGACGCCGAGGGCCGCGTGGTCCGATCAAGCAACCGCGCCGGAGGCATCGAAGGGGGCATGAGCATCGGCGAACTGCTGCGGGTACGTGCCGCAATGAAACCCATTGCCACCGTGCCGCGGGCGCTGCGCACCGTTGACGTGAGTACTTCCGAACCGGCCCGGGCCCACCACCAGCGGTCGGATGTCTGCGCGGTCCCCGCTGCCGGCGTGGTTGCCGAAGCCATGGTGGCGCTGGTCCTGGCCGAAGCCGTGATCGAGAAGTTCGGCGGCGATTCCGTGCCCGAAACTGCACGGAACCTGCACGCCTACCTGGCCGCCATTCCGCAGCCGCTGGAATCCGCCGGTACCGATGTCCCCTAGGAGCGACAGGTCCAGCGGGCTCGACCGGCACCTGGTCCTGATGGGCTTTATGGCGGCCGGGAAGTCGGTCGTCGGACGCGGGTTCGCTGCCCGCCAGGGAATGCCCTTCCTGGACACGGACGAGGCCGTCGTGGCACGGTACGGTCCCATTGCCGGCATTTTCAGCGCGTACGGTGAGCACTATTTCCGCGAGGTCGAAGCGCGGACCGTTGCCGCTGCCCTTGAAGCCCGCGTGCCCACCGTGATTTCCCTGGGCGGAGGCGCCGTGCTGGACTCGGGGACCCAGCAACTGCTCGGCCGCGCCACTGTAGTGTTTCTGGATACGGACCTTGCCACCGTGCTTCCACGGATCACCCGTGCAGGCCACCGTCCCCTGCTCGCACCGGACCCGGTCCGGCGCTGGCAGGAACTGGCGGACATCCGCCGTCCCATATACGAATCCCTGGCCGACATCACCATTGACACCAGGGGACTTACCGTTCCGGCCATTATTGACCGGCTGACTTCCGTCCTCATCAAAGGAGAAGACTAGATGCCCTCCGACCCCACGATCATCCCGGTGACCGGCACCAACCCCGCAGAGAACTACGACGTCGTCGTAGGCAACGGCCTGCTTGGCCGGCTGCCGGACATGCTGGGTGAGCGCGTGCGCCGCGTCCTGGTGATCCACCCGCGCGCCCTGCGCACCACCGGCGATACCGTACGCGACGAACTCGCCGCCACGGGCCTGACCGCCGTCACCGCGGAGATCCCGGACGCCGAAGAGGGCAAGCACATCCAGGTGGCGTCCTTCTGCTGGCAGGTCCTGGGCCAGAACGATTTCACCCGGTCCGATGCCATTGTCGCCGTCGGCGGCGGAGCGGTCACCGACGTGGCCGGCTTCGTGGCCGCCACCTGGCTGCGCGGCATTAAAGTGGTGCACATCCCCACGTCCCTGCTGGGCATGGTGGACGCGGCCGTGGGCGGCAAGACCGCCATCAACACCGCCGAAGGCAAGAACCTCGTGGGCGCCTTCCATCCGCCCGCCGGGGTCCTGGCGGACCTGGACGCCCTGGCCACCCTGCCCAGGAACGAGCTGCTCAGCGGCATGGCCGAGGTCATCAAATGCGGGTTCATCGCCGACCCTGCCATCCTGGACCTGGTCGAAGCGAACCCGGAGGCAGTGGCCGACGGCGCTTCCGACGTCGTGCGCGAACTGGTGGAACGCTCCATCGGGGTCAAGGCGGAAATTGTCTCCTCGGACCTGCGCGAATCCGGCCGGCGGGAATTCCTGAACTACGGGCACACCCTGGGCCATTCCATCGAGCTGGCGGAACGCTACCAGTGGCGGCACGGCGCGGCAGTGTCCGTTGGCCTGGTCTTCGCCGCGGAACTGGGACGGACGGTGGGCCGGTTGGATGACGCGACTGCGGACCGGCACAAGGAGATCCTCTCCTCGCTGGGGCTGCCCGTGACCTACCGCAAGGACCGTTGGTCCGCCCTGCTGGACGGCATGCGCCGGGACAAGAAGTCCCGCGGGGACCTGTTGCGCTTCGTGGTGCTGGACGGACTGGCGAAACCGTCCATGCTGGAGGTGCCGGATACCTCGCTGCTGTTCGCGGCCTACCAGGAGATCGCCTCCGAGCCGCAGGGCGGAATCCGCCTCAGCCTGTAGGTTCTGCGCGAGCGGGTAGAATAGTCGACGGACTTGAATAAAACGTACTTTGACTACCGAACGTACTTTGACTAACGACTGACGAACAACGGAAGAGAAACTGTGGCGACGACCAACGACATCAAGAACGGCACCGTGCTGAAGCTTGAAGGCAACCTCTGGAGCATCATCGAGTTCCAGCACGTGAAGCCGGGCAAGGGTGGTGCGTTCGTCCGTACCAAGATGCGCAACGTGACTTCGGGCAAGGTAGTGGACAAGACGTTCAACGCCGGCATCAAGGTCGAGACCGCCACGGTGGACCGCCGCGATTACCAGTACCTGTACCAGGACGGCGAAGACTACGTCTTCATGGACACCTCCGACTTTGACCAGCTCACGGTCCCCGGCAAGATCGTCGGTGACAACGCGAACTTCATGATGGAGTCCATGATGGTCACCATCGCGATCCACGAGGGTTCGCCGCTGTACATCGAACTCCCGCCGTCGGTCACCATGGAGATCACGTACACCGAGCCGGGCCTGCAGGGCGACCGTTCCACCGGCGGCACCAAGCCCGCCACGATCGAGACCGGCTACGAGATCCAGGTGCCGCTGTTCCTGGAGCAGGGCACCAAGGTCAAGGTCGACACCCGCACCGGCGACTACCTGGGACGCGTTAACGAGTGAGTGCACGCAGTAAAGCACGGACCCGGGCACTGGAGGTCCTTTTCGAAGCCGAACAGCGTTCGGTTTCTGCCTTCGATGCCATTCGGGCCCGCCGCGAAAAGACCGACCAGACCATCAACCCCTACACCATGGACCTGGTGGAAGGCGTGGTTGCGATGCAGGAGCAGATCGATGAGTTCCTGAGCACGTATTCGCAGGGCTGGACGCTTGATCGCATGCCCTCGGTGGACCGCATCATCCTCCGCCTGGGCACTTGGGAACTTCTCTACAACGACGACGTTCCCGACAAGGTGGCCATCAGCGAAGCCGTGGAATTGGCGAAAGCACTCTCCACGGACGAATCCCCGGCCTTCATCAACGGCCTGCTCGGACGGCTGCAGGAACTGAAGCCCTCCCTGCTGGCTTAGCCAGGATCCAAGCATCCAAAAAAGACCGGCCCCGCGGGGCCGGTCTTTTCTGCGTTTCCAGCCGTTTCACTTCGGCTGCGGGTTTCACCCGGGCTGCAGGGTTTCACCCGGGCTGGAGGGTTTTACCTGGCCTGAAGGGCCTGCCCGGCCAGCATGGTGGTCCGGATGCCGGTGAGTTCACCCAGCAGGGTCCGCTCATACTCCATGTTGGCGCTGACATCCCGGCCGGAGGCTATCTGCTGCCGGGTCAATGCCAGGCGGGTGGCACGCCGGATGAACTCCTTCATGTGCGGTGCCGCCCCGGTGGCCCGTGCCCAGCCCATGGCCTGGCGGCGGCCGGCGCCGGTGGCCAGCATCCGCACTTCTGCGGGGGTGAACCAGCCCGCCATGGCGTATTCGGAAAGCCGTTGCAGGGTCAGGCGCTGCTCCGCGCGGCGCAGCAGCCACACCCCGGTGACCGCCGCGCCGAAGAACGGAACCTGGAGCAGGAAGTAGAAGAGGAAGAAGTCCCCGAAAAACAACGCGGGGCCGCCGTTCCACAGCATGTGCCCCAGGATGGCCGGAATCAATCCGATCACGAAGGCCGGCAGGATCCACGCGTTGCCCGCACGCCGCGCCGCCAGTCCCAGCGCGAGCCCGGTGCAGGCGGTGAACAGGACATGCGCAAAGGGGGAGAGCAGCCCGCGGAGGATGAAAATAAACCCGAGCTCGTACACCGTCTCGGGCCCGGCTGTCCGCAGCGCTGCCCCGAAGTAGAGGATGTTTTCCGTGAAGGCGAACCCCGCTGCCACGGCAGCGGCAAACACGATGCCGTCCACCGGCCCGTCAAAGATCCGCCGGCGGACCAGCAGAAGCAGGAGGATGCCCAGGCCCTTGGCGATTTCCTCCACTACGGGAGCCTGGACCACCGCGCCCAGCAGGTCCGCCGAGCCGTAGGGGACCAGCTCAAGCAGGGCAAACGTGAAGTACGGACCAACCAACAGGGCGATGGCCACCGAAACCCCGGCACCCCACAGGAACGAGAAAACCAGGCTGCTCCGCGGTTCCGGCTCCCACCGGTCCACCCACCAGATACCCAGCACGCAGATGCTCAGGGGGACCAGCGCCAGGAGCCCGCAGATAATGAAGGCCGGCGGGCCGAGGCCGTCCAGAAGGTACATGCCCACCCAGGCCAGTGCCACGGAGGAGAGCGCAATCAGCACTACGGTGGCCGCCAGGCCCTTGTCCCGGCGTGGTGCCGGAGGGGACCAGAACGTCTGGACGGGTGCGGCGCCGTTGGCAGGGCCATAGCCCGGAGGGGCGGGATGCTGCGGGTCGGGAAAGATACCGGGTGCGCTCATGGGCTGGGCCTGCTCATAGCAGACAGGATAGTTCCACCGAGGCATTTCCCGTCACACACAGCGGGCGGCGGCGTGGCCTGTGATAGCTTGGTGCGGCATTCAACCTTTAAATTCCGTCCTGTGAGGCGGGGAAGGAGGAAGCGAATATGACGGCCAAAGATGCTCTTTCCAGCCGTACTGTTTTGTCTTCAGCTGACATTGACCGCGCCCTGACGCGTATTGCCTATGAGATCCTCGAGGCCAACAAAGGGCCCGAAGACCTGGTCCTGATGGGGATCCCGCGCCGCGGTTATCCGTTGGCCCAGCGCCTGGCCGCCAAGATCGCCGCGGCGGCTCCCGGCGTCGATCCCGCTGCCATCACCGGCCAGCTCGACGTCACCATGTTCCGTGACGACCTCGCCCGCAGGCCCACCCGGCCGCCCTACGCCACCCGCGTCCCGGTCACCGGGATCGACGACAAAGTGGTGGTGCTCGTGGACGACGTCCTGTATTCCGGCCGCACCATCCGTTCCGCGCTCGATGCCCTCGTGGACCTGGGCCGGCCGCGCATCGTCCGGCTGGCAGTGCTTGTGGACCGCGGCCACCGCGAACTGCCCATCCGGGCAGACCACGTGGGCAAGAACCTGCCCACCGCCTCCATCGAGCAGGTCCGGGTCCGGCTGTCCGAAAGCGACAGCACGGCCACAGGCGAAGCTGCCACGGACGAAGTGGTCATCGAGGGCATTGCATGAGGCACCTCCTGTCCACGCTGGACCTCAGCCGGGACGACGCCCTGGCCATCCTGGATACGGCGGAGCAGATGGCCGCAGTAGGGGAGCGTGAAGTAAAGAAGCTTCCGGCCCTGCGCGGGCGCACCGTGGTGAACCTCTTCTTCGAGGACTCCACCCGCACCCGCATCTCCTTTGAGGCGGCCGCGAAACGGCTGTCCGCCGACGTCATCAATTTCTCCGCCAAGGGATCGTCGGTCTCCAAGGGCGAATCACTGAAGGACACCGCACAGACGCTGGCAGCCATGGGCGCCGACGCCGTAGTGATCCGGCACGGATCCTCCGGAGCGCCGGCGCGGCTGGCGTCCTCCGGCTGGATTGATGCCGCAGTGCTCAACGCCGGGGACGGCACGCACGAACACCCCACCCAGGCACTGCTGGATGCCTTCACGATGCGACGGCACTGGGCGCGGCTGCACGGCACGGAGTCCGCCGGCACCGACCTGGCCGGAATGAAGGTGGTGATTGCGGGGGACGTGCTGCATTCGCGGGTTGCCCGCTCGGACCTGTGGCTGCTTCGGACACTGGGCGCGGAGGTCACCCTGGTTGCACCGCCCACGCTGCTGCCGTTCGGCGTCGAGTCCTGGCCCTGCACCGTCAGTTACGACCTGGACGAGGCACTGGCGACCCGGCCGGATGCCGTCATGATGCTGCGGGTGCAGGGCGAACGGATGCACTCTGCGTTCTTCCCGTCCGTCCGCGAGTATTCCCGCCGCTGGGGCCTGGACGACGTCCGCCTCGACCGGCTGGACACCCTCGGCCTGACGGACACCATCATCATGCACCCCGGTCCGATGAACCGCGGGCTGGAAATTTCCGCCCGTGCCGCCGATTCGCCCCGCTCGACCGTCCTGGACCAGGTCCGCAACGGCGTCTCGGTGCGGATGGCCGCCCTTTACCTGCTGCTCTCCGGAGAGAACAGCACCCCCCGTACCCAGCAGGAGCAGCCCCGATGAGCACTACCGGCACCTATCTGATCCGCGGAGCGTCACTGCTCGGCACCGAACGCGCGGATATCCGCATCGAGGACGGCACCATCACCGCCGTCGCCCCCGAACTGCCGGTGCCCCCCGGCGCCACCGTGGTCGAGGCGGAGGGCCTGATCGCCCTGCCCGGCATGGTGGACCTGCACACGCACCTGCGCGAACCCGGCCGGGAAGACGCCGAAACCGTGGAGACCGGCACCCGTGCCGCAGCGCTCGGCGGCTTCACCGCCGTGCACGCCATGGCCAACAGCATGCCGGTTGCAGACACCGCCGGCGTGGTGGAACAGGTCCTTCACCTGGGGGAGCGGGCCGGCTGGGTGGATGTGCGTCCCGTAGGGGCGGTCACCGTAGGCCTGGAAGGCCGGCAGCTGGCGGAACTCGGCGCGATGGCCGACTCCCGCGCCCGGGTGCGCGTGTTTTCCGACGACGGCAAGTGCGTTTCGGACCCGGTGCTGATGCGCCGTGCGCTGGAATACGTGAAGGCGTTCGACGGCGTCGTTGCCCAGCACGCGCAGGAGCCACGCCTCACCGAAGGCGCACAGATGAACGAAGGCGAAGTCAGTGCCGTCCTCGGACTGGCCGGCTGGCCCGCCGTCGCCGAGGAATCCATCATCGCCCGCGACGTCCTGCTGGCACGGCACACGGGCTCCCGCCTGCATGTCTGCCACCTGTCCACCGCCGGGTCGGTGGAAATCATCCGCTGGGCCAAGGAACGCGGCATCCGGGTCACCGCCGAGGTTACCCCGCACCATCTGCTGCTCACCGACGAACTGGTCCGCACTTACGATCCGGTCTACAAGGTGAACCCGCCCCTGCGCACCGAAGCGGATGTGCAGGCGGTCCGCCGCGGCCTCGCCGACGGCACCATCGACATTGTCGGCACCGACCACGCTCCGCATCCCCGCGAACACAAGGAAGGCGAGTGGGAGACGGCGGCCATGGGCATGACCGGCCTGGAGACCGCGCTCTCCGTGGTGCAGCACGCCATGATCGACACGGGGCTGATGGACTGGGCGGGTTTCGCCCGCGTCACCTCTTCGACACCTGCGCTGATCGGCCGGGTACCGGGCCAGGGCAGGCCCCTTGCCGCAGGCGAACCGGCCAACGTCATATTGGTGAACCCGTCTGCGCGAAGGAGGGTCGACCCTTCTAAGATGGCTAGCAAGGGACGCAACAGTCCGTTTGCCGGACTGGAACTGCCCGGTGGAGTCGAAGCGGTTTTCTACGCCGGCCACCCCACCGTCCTGAACGGCAGACTGAACACGCCCCACCCCGCTGCCGCAAAGGAATCCTGATGGAACTGGTCTTTTTCTTCCTGGGCCTGGCCGCCCTTATCGTCGTGGTCCTGGGCCTGTTCGCCCTGGGCTGGCGCGGCCGACGACGCCGCCAGCAGGACACGCCCCGCCCCCTGCCCCTGCCGGACGAACTGTCCGATCCGGGCTTCCAGGCACTGGGCCAATATGTCGCCACAACCACCGCCGGTGACTGGCTGGACCGCGTGGCACTCTACGGCCTGGGCGTAAAGTCCAACGCCACCGCGGCGGTTTTCCCCGAAGGCGTGCTTTTTGCCCGCTCCGGTGCCGAGGACCTCTGGATTCCGCGGCAGGACCTGCACGACGTCCGCCTGGAGCGCGGCATGGCCGGAAAATTCGTGGAAAAGGACGGTCTGGTCATTGTGACCTGGCAGCTGGGCCCCAAGCGTGTGGATACCGGCTTCCGGACCCGCTCCTCGGATGAGAAGACCCCCCTTGTCCGCGCCATTACTGAACTTCTGCCGGAATCGGCCACCCCTAGCGAGGAACAACTGTGACAGTTCACGAAATCATCAACCCCACGCCCGCCGTCCTCATGCTCGAAGACGGCCGCACCTTCCGCGGGCGTGCCTACGGCGCACAGGGAACCGCCCTGGGCGAAGCGGTGTTCGCCACCGGCATGACCGGCTACCAGGAGACCATCACCGACCCCTCCTATGCCCGGCAGCTCGTGGTCCAGACAGCCCCGCATATCGGCAACACCGGAGTCAACGGCGACGACGCCGAGTCCCGGCGGATCTGGGTGGCCGGGTACATCGTGCGCGACGCCGCCCGCCGCCCCTCGAGCTGGCGTTCCGAATCCACCCTGGACGAGCAGTTGGCGGAACAGGGCGTCGTCGGCATCTCCGGCGTCGACACCCGCGCCGTGACCCGGCACCTGCGCGAACGCGGGGCCATGAAGGCCGGGATCTTCTCCGGGCCCGACGCCGAACGCCCGGACAGCGAACTGCTCGCCGAGGTCCGCGCCCAGCAGGGTATGGAAGGCGCACGGCTGGCCGAAGAGGTCAGCGTGGACGAAACCTACCTCATCGATCCGGCAGACCACGGCTGGGCCGGCGACCCGCTGTTCACCGTGGCCGCCATCGACCTGGGCATCAAGTCCATGACGCCGGTCCGCCTGGCCGAGCGCGGCATCCGCACATATGTGCTGCCCGCCGCCAGCACCTTCGAGGACATCAAGGCCCTGGGTGCCGACGGCGTGTTTATGTCGAACGGCCCCGGCGACCCGGCCACCGCCGATGTCCAGGTGGACCTGCTGCGTGAAGTGCTGGATGCCCGGATTCCGTTCTTCGGAATCTGCTTCGGCAACCAGATCCTCGGGCGTGCCCTGGGCTTCGGCACCTACAAGCTGCGCTACGGGCACCGCGGAATCAACCAGCCCGTCATGGACCGGCGGACCGGCAAGGTGGAAATCACCAGCCAGAACCACGGGTTCGCCGTCGATGCCCCGCTGGACGGCCCCGTCACCGCACCTCAAGCCCGCTACGGCCGGGTGGAGGTCAGCCACGTGAGCCTGAACGACGACGTCGTCGAGGGCCTCGCCTGCCTCGACATCCCCGCCTTCTCGGTCCAGTACCACCCCGAGGCTGCCGCCGGACCGCACGACTCCGCGTACCTCTTTGACCGCTTCGTCGAGCTTATGGCAGCCAGCAAGAGCAAGGAAAGCATCTAATGCCCCGCAGAACCGACCTTAAGTCCGTCCTGGTCATCGGCTCCGGCCCGATCGTCATCGGCCAGGCCGCGGAATTCGACTACTCCGGCACGCAGGCCCTGCGGGTGCTCAAGGAGGAGGGCCTGCGGGTCATCCTCGTGAACTCCAACCCGGCCACCATCATGACCGACCCGGAGTTCGCCGACGCCACGTACGTGGAGCCGATCACCCCGGAGATGGTCGAGAAGATCATTGCCAAGGAACGGCCCGACGCGATCCTGCCCACCCTCGGCGGGCAGACGGCCCTGAACACCGCCATCGCCCTGGACAAGAGCGGCGCGCTGGAGAAGTACAACGTGGAACTGATCGGCGCGAACATCGCCGCGATCGAACTCGGCGAGGACCGCGAGAAGTTCAAGGGCGTCGTCGAGCGCTGCGGTGCCGAATCCGCGAAGTCGATCATCGTGCACAGCATGGACGAGGCCTTCGCCGCCGCCGAGGAACTGGGCTACCCGATGGTGGTCCGGCCTTCCTTCACCATGGGCGGGCTCGGCTCCGGCCTGGCGTACAACGCCGAGGACCTGCGCCGCATTGCCGGGGCCGGCATCCAGTACAGCCCCACCTCCGAGGTTTTGCTTGAAGAGAGCATCCTGGGCTGGAAGGAATACGAACTGGAGATGATGCGGGATCGGAACGACAACGTGGTTGTCGTCTGTTCCATCGAGAACTTCGATCCGGTGGGTGTGCACACCGGTGACTCGATCACCGTGGCCCCGGCCATGACCCTGACCGACCGCGAGTACCAGAAGCTGCGCGACATCGCGATCGCCGTCATCCGCGAGGTCGGCGTGGACACCGGCGGCTGCAACATCCAGTTCGCCATCGAGCCGGACACCGGCCGCGTGGTGGTCATTGAAATGAATCCGCGCGTCTCCCGCTCTTCGGCGCTGGCATCCAAGGCCACCGGCTTCGCCATCGCCAAGATCGCCACGAAGCTCTCCCTCGGCTACACCCTTGACGAGATTCCGAACGACATCACCAAGAAGACGCCGGCGTCGTTCGAGCCCACCCTGGACTACGTCGTGGTGAAGGTTCCGCGGTTCGCTTTCGAGAAGTTCCCGGCTGCGGATCCTACGCTGACCACCACCATGAAGTCCGTGGGTGAAGCCATGGCGATCGGCCGCAACTTCACCGAAGCCCTGCAGAAGGCGCTGCGTTCCCTGGAGCAGAAGGGCGCCTCGCTGTCCTTCGACCCCGTGGACGCAGCGGAGGTGCCCGGACTCATTGAGGCGTCGCGGCGGCCCACCACGGCCCGGCTGCAGCAGGTGCAGCAGGCCCTGCTGGGCGGCGCATCCATCGAGGAGCTCTTCGAAGCCACCGGCATCGACCCGTGGTACCTGGACCAGCTGGTGCTGATCAACGAAACCGCCGAGCAGATCCGAGCCACGCCGTCGGTCAACGAGGACATCCTGCGCCTGGCCAAGCGGCACGGCTTCTCGGACGAGCAGATCGGCACGCTGACCAACACCCCCGAAGCAGTGGTGCGCGGCGTCCGGCACGCCCTGAACGTACGCCCCGTCTATAAGACAGTGGACACCTGCGCCGCCGAATTCGCCGCGTACACGCCGTACCACTACTCCTCCTACGACGAGGAGGACGAGGTGGCCGAGCACGCCAAACCGTCCATCATCATCCTCGGCTCCGGGCCGAACCGGATCGGGCAGGGCATCGAGTTCGACTACTCCTGCGTCCACGCGACCATGGCACTGCGCGAAGCCGGCCACGAGACCGTGATGATCAACTGCAACCCGGAAACCGTGTCCACCGACTACGACATCTCCGACCGGCTCTACTTCGAGCCGCTCACCCTGGAGGATGTCCTGGAGGTCATCGCCGCGGAACAGCGCACCGGCGGCGTCCTGGGTGTCTTCGTCCAGCTCGGCGGGCAGACACCGCTGAAGCTGGCACAGGCCCTGGCCGACGCCGGCGTGCCCATCCTGGGCACCTCGCCCGCCGCGATCGACCTGGCCGAACACCGCGGTGCGTTCCAGCAGGTGCTGGACGAGGGCGGGCTCACCGCACCCAAGAACGGCACGGCCGTGTCCTTCGAGGACGCCAAGCGGGTCGCGGACGAAATCGGCTACCCCGTCCTGGTCCGCCCGTCCTACGTCCTGGGCGGCCGAGGCATGGAGATTGTCTACGACGAAGCCAACCTCTCCCGCTACATCACCAACGCCACCGAGATCACCCCGGACCACCCCGTCCTGGTGGACCGGTTCCTGGAAGACGCCATCGAGATCGACGTCGACGCGCTCTTCGACGGCACCGACCTCTACGTGGGCGGCATCATGGAGCACATCGAGGAGGCCGGCATCCATTCCGGCGACTCGGCCTGCGTGCTGCCGCCCATCACCTTCGGCACCGACGTGATCGACCGGGTCCGCGAGGCCACCCGGGTGATCGCCGCCGGCGTCGGCGTCCGCGGGCTGATCAACATCCAGTTCGCCCTGGCCTCGGACATCCTCTATGTCATCGAAGCCAACCCGCGTGCCTCCCGTACCGTGCCGTTCGTGTCCAAGGCCACCGGCGTCCAGCTGGCCAAGGCCGCGGCGCTGATCGGCACCGGCGCCAGCATCGCCGAGCTGCGGGCTGCCGGGAAGCTGACCGCCGTCGGTGACGGCTCCACCCTGCCCCTGGACGCGCCGGTGGCCGTGAAGGAAGCGGTGCTGCCGTTCAGCCGGTTCCGGACCCCCGAGGGCACCGTGGTGGACTCGCTCCTGGGCCCGGAAATGCGGTCCACCGGTGAGGTCATGGGCATCGACAAGTACTTCGACACCGCCTTCGCCAAGTCCCAGGCCGCCGCCAACAGTGCGCTGCCCACCGCCGGGAAGGTCTTCGTGTCGGTGGCGAACCGGGACAAGCGCTCGATCATCATGCCGGTGAAGCGGATGAGCGACCTCGGCTTCGAGATCCTCTCCACCGGCGGCACGGCCGAGGTGCTGCGCCGCAACGGCATTGCCGCGACGGTGGTGCGCAAGGTCGGCGAGGGTGCCGGACCGCACGGCGAAGGAACCGTTGTGGACCTGATTACCGCCGGGGAGATCAACCTGGTGGTCAACACGCCTTCCGGCGGACAGGCCCGCGGCGACGGATACGAAATCCGGGCCGCGGCAACGTCCATCGGCTGCCCCGTGGTCACCACCGTCTCCGAGTTCGGTGCCGCCGTGCAGGCGATCGACGCGATGCGGTCCTACGAATGGGACGTGACGTCCCTGCAGGAACACGCCGCCCGGTTGAAGGCAGCCGGTGTCTGAGGCACGTCCCGCTTTCGGTGCGCGGCTGCGCGCGGCCATGGACCGCCGCGGGCAGCTGTGCGTAGGCATCGATCCGCACCCCGAACTGCTGGCCCAGTGGGGCCTGAACGACGACGCCGCCGGGCTCGAGCGATTCTCCCTCACCGTCCTTGCGGCGGTGGGGGAGCAGGTTGCAGCCGTGAAGCCCCAGGTGGCGCTGTATGAACGCCACGGATCCGCCGGGATCGCGGTCCTCGAACGCCTGCTGGGGGAGTGTTCGGACGCCGGCGTGCTCAGTATCGCCGACGCCAAGCGCGGGGACATCGGCTCCACGATGGCGGCCTATGCGGACGCGTGGCTGCGGGACGGTTCGCCGCTGGCGGCCGACGCCGTGACGCTCAGTCCGTATCTCGGGTTCGGGTCCCTGCGGCCCGCCCTGGACCTTGCCGCCGCCACCGGACGCGGCGTATTTGTCCTGGCACTGACGTCAAACCCGGAAGGGGCGTCCGTTCAGCACGTCGGCGCCGGGGGAGCGGAACGGTCCGTGGCTGCCCGGATCGTCGACGCGGCAGCGGCGGAAAATGCCGGCTCGGGGGGTGGTTCCGGGGAGGAACTGGGCTCCGTGGGACTTGTGGTCGGCGCGACCGTCGGCACGGCACTGGCCGACCTGGCGATCGACCTCGCCGCCTCGCGGGCACCGCTGCTTGCACCGGGACTGGGCGCCCAGGGAGCAACGGCCGCCGACCTGCGCGGAACCTTCGCTGCGGCGTACCCCAATGTCCTGGCTACCTCCAGCCGCGGCATCCTGCGGGCCGGCCCCGATCTCCGGGGCCTCCGTGAGGCAGCACTGCGGACCGGATCGGAGCTGGCATCCGTACGCTAGTGGAGCGGCGCCTGCGAAGCGGTTTCCATTGCAATTGGGCTTCGATTGCGGATAGGTTCGGACCTACCAGCAGAGCCGCTGAAAGCGGTGTGTCTTCGTCCGGGAGCGTCTCTTGAACCTCAAGCCACTGACAGAAGCCGAGCGTACGCTCGCCCGCGAAAAGGCCACTGCGGCCCGGGCCGTCCGTGCCGAGGTCAAGTCACGTATCAAGTCCGGTGACCTCAGCATCGAAGAAGTCATCCTGTCCCGTTCCGGAGAGGAAGCGGTAGGCCGGCTGAAGGTCATGGACCTGCTGCGCGCCCTGCCTGGTGTCGGGGAGCGCCGCGCAGCTGGAATAATGGCTACGGTAGGTATTGCGCCCACCCGCCGGGTCCGGGGGTTGGGCGTGCATCAGCGCAAGGCGCTGATAGACCTGCTGGCGAGCCATTAGGCTCCGGAGGCCGGCAACAACAACGAGTGAATGAGGTTTACGTGTCGCAACCGCGGCTGACAGTTCTGGCAGGTCCAACCGCAGTTGGCAAAGGCACTGTATCCACCTATATCCGGGACAACTATCCCGAAGTCTGGCTTTCCGTCTCGGCCACCACCCGTGCTCCCCGGCCGGGTGAAGAAGACGGCGTACATTACTTCTTCGTCAGCGCCGAAGAGTTCGACGCCATGGTTGAACAGGACCAGATGCTCGAATGGGCAGTGGTCCACGGACGCAACCGCTACGGAACCCTGCGCCGCACCGTGGAAGCAGCCATGGCCGAGGGCCGCAGCGTATTGCTGGAGATCGATCTCCAGGGTGCGCGGCAGGTCAAGAAGTCCATGCCGGAGGCGAATTTCGTGTTCCTGGCCCCGCCTACCTGGGACGAAATGGTCCGGCGGCTGGTCGGGCGCGGAACCGAAACGCCCGAAGAGCAGCAGCAACGGCTGGAAACCGCTAAACTGGAACTTGCTGCCGAGTCCGAGTTCGATCACACCGTCATTAATGATGACGTCCAGCGGGCTGCAGCTGAGCTTGTATCACTCATGGGAATCAGTCCGCGCACGCGCTGACAAACCGCGAATCCCGTTCAAGAATTTTGGAGAACCCTGTGTCTGAAGGCATCATCAACCCGCCGATCGACGACCTGCTCGAAGCAGCAGATTCCAAGTACGCGCTGGTCATCTACGGTGCCAAGCGCGCCCGCCAGATCAACGCCTACTACTCCCAGCTGCACGAGGGCCTGTTCGAGTACGTCGGCCCGCTGGTGGAAACCAAGCTGAACGAAAAGCCGCTGTCCATCGCCCTGCGCGAGATCAACGACGGCATGCTCGTAGTGCGCCCGAACGAGAACGCCGAGTAAAGCTCAGCGAACACAAGGGGGAAGGCAGCAGCGTGCGCATAGTCCTGGGCGTCGGCGGCGGAATCGCCGCGTACAAGGCCGCGTCGCTGCTGCGGCTTTTCACCGAAGCCGGGCACAACGTCACCGTTGTCCCGACTGAATCCTCCAAGCAGTTCGTCGGTGTCGCAACGTGGGAGGCGCTCTCGGGCAACCCCGTCTCCTCCTCCGTCTTTGACGAAGTGGAGAAGGTCAACCATGTGCGGCTCGGACACGAAGCGGATCTGATCGTGGTGGCCCCGGCCACTGCCGATCTGCTGGCCCGGGCGGCCGCAGGCCAGGCAAACGACCTGCTCACCAACACCCTGCTGATGGCCCGCGGGCCGGTGGTTTTCGCCCCGGCCATGCATACCGAAATGTGGATGCATCCCGCGACCACCGCCAACGTCGCCACCCTGCGCAGCCGGGGTGCCGTGGTGCTGGAACCGGGCATCGGACGGCTTACCGGCAAGGACACCGGCCCCGGCCGCCTGCCGGAACCGGATGCCATCTTCACTGCCGCATTGGCCGCCGTTGAAGCTCACAGCGTTGAAGCTGCAACCACCGCAGCCGCTTCCGGTGATCTGGCCGGCACCACCGTCACCATCACCGCCGGCGGCACCCGCGAACCGCTGGACCCGGTACGGTTCCTCGGCAACCGCTCCTCCGGAAAGCAGGGGACAGCACTGGCCGAAGCAGCGCTGGCGGCCGGCGCCCGGGTGCGGCTCATCGCGGCGCACATGGATGTTCCGGCGCCGGACGGCGTCGAACTGATCCGCGTCGAAACAGCCCTCGAACTGCGTACCGCCGCACACGCGGCCGCCGCGGACTCCGACGTCGTGATCATGGCCGCCGCGGTGGCGGATTTCCGCCCGTCACAGGTGGTGGACACCAAAATCAAGAAGCGCGACGACGAAGCGGATCCCGTGATCACCCTCGTCCGGAATCCCGACATCCTGCAGGAACTGGTCCAGGCGCGCGAAGCAGCCGGAACGGGCACCCCGAAACTCATTGTCGGCTTCGCCGCCGAAACCGGAGATGCCACCTCCGATGTGCTCGAATACGGGCGCAAGAAGCTGGCCCGCAAGGGCTGCGACCTGCTGGTCCTCAACCGGGTCGGCAAATCCCTGGTCTTCGGCCAGGACGAAACCGAGGTGAGGATTCTCTCACCGGCAGACGCCGCAGAGGATGCAGGCGAAAGCGCAGCCGGTACCAAAACCGACGTTTCGGCACGCATCATCGCGCGGATTTCCGCCGAGCTCGCCGCACGCACCGCCTGAGGCCGCGCGCCCTGCACGTGCTTCGATGGTCGGTGCGGCCCGGTAGAGTAAATCCCGTGACTTTTTCCGATACATCATCCCCCTCCAAGCCGCAGTCCAACCTGCGCCTTTTCACCTCGGAATCCGTCACTGAGGGCCACCCGGACAAAATCTGTGACCAGATCAGTGACGCAATCCTCGACGGCCTGCTCAAGGTCGACCCCGAGTCCCGGGTAGCCGTTGAAACCCTGGTGACCACAGGCCTGGTGCACGTCGCAGGAGAAGTGACCACCGAGGGGTACGTTGAAATCCCGCAGCTGGTCCGCGACACCATCCTGGACATCGGCTACGATTCCTCGGCCAACGGCTTCGACGGCGCCCGCTGCGGCGTGTCCGTCTCCATCGGGCAGCAGTCCCCGGAAATCGCTTCCGGTGTGTTCAACTCCCTGGAGAACCGGACCGGGAAGGTTGTGGACCCCTATGACGCCCAGGGGGCGGGGGACCAGGGCATCATGTTCGGCTACGCCAGCGACGAGACCTCGGTGCTTATGCCCACGCCCATCTGGCTGGCCCACCGCCTCTCCGAACGCCTCACCACCGTCCGCAAGGACGGCACCCTCCCGTACCTGCGTCCGGACGGCAAGACCCAGGTCACCGTGGGTTACGACGGCGACCGGCCGGTTTCCGTGGACTCCGTGGTTGTCTCCACGCAGCACGCCGCGGAGCTGGACCTGGAGCAGCTGCGGGCCGACATGGTCGAGTACGTGGTCAACCCTGTGCTTGCCGGAACCGACCTGGACATTTCGGACGTCGAGCACATCATCAACCCCGGCGGACCGTTCGTCATTGGCGGCCCTGTCGGCGATGCCGGCCTCACCGGCCGCAAGATCATCGTTGACACCTACGGTGGCTTTGCCCGCCACGGCGGCGGCGCCTTCAGCGGCAAGGACCCGAGCAAGGTAGACCGTTCCGCGGCCTACGCCATGCGCTGGGTAGCCAAGAACGTGGTTGCCGCCGGCCTGGCCCGGCGTGCGGAAATCCAGATCGCCTACGCCATCGGCATGGCCCGCCCCGTCGGCATTTACGTTGAAACCTTCGGCACCGAAACTGTGGACCCGGCCCGGATTGCCGACGCCGTGAAGGAAGTCTTCGACCTTCGTCCGCTGGGTATCATCAACGGCCTGGACCTCAAGCGCCCCATCTACCAGCGGACTGCCGCCCACGGCCACTTCGGCCGTGAGGACGAAGGTTTCACCTGGGAGCGCAAGGACAAGGTCGAGGACCTCCGCAGCTACTTCAACGTGTAGCCGGCCATGGCCGCCGACGACTCTACCGAGGCCGTGCAGCTTTCCCTGCTGCACGGCTTCACGCCGTCGGCAAAACCGGTAGGGAAGGCGCAGCCGGCTTCCGCCCTGCCGATTGCCCGTGTCCTGCTGGATTCTCCGCTGCCGCACCTGGACCGCCCCTTTGACTATCTGGTCCCCGCGGACCTCGACGCCGACGCTGTGCCCGGCGCCCGGGTCAAGGTGCGCTTCGGCGGCCAGGAACTCCCGGGATTCATCACTGAACGCGCGGCCGAAGCGGACACCACCGCGCGGTTGATGCCGCTGGGGAAGGTAATCTCCCCGCAGCCCGTGCTGTCGCCGCAGATCCTGCGCCTGGCCGAGGCCGTCGCTGCACGCTACGCCGGAACCGTCCATGACGTGCTGCGGGTGGCCATTCCGCCGCGGGCGGCGCGCGTGGAGAAGGAGTTTACTCCCGAGGCGCGGGCCGGATCCGCAGACGCCGGCTCAGGTGCCGACGGCGACTCCGGTACCGGCGGCGACTCCGGTACCGGCGGCGACTCGTCCGCGGCAGCGGCCGGCGCCGTGTCCGGACCGGCCGTCGCCCCGCCCGGACCGGAAGGGGCCGGGGCCAACCCGCTGGCACGCTATCCGCACGGACCGCGTTTCCTGACCCATCTTGCCGCAGGCCACCGCCCCCGCGCTGTGCTCTCCTCGCTGGGCGGCTACGGCCGGCAGGACTGGCCTGCCGAAATTGCCGAGGCTGTCCGGTCCACGCTGCTCTCCGGACGGGGCGCCGTCGTCGTCGTTCCCGACAACAAGGACCTCTCCCGGGTGCAGTCGGCACTTACTGCCCGCATCGGTGCGGAGTCCTTTGTCCGGTTGACGGCCGAAGACGGACCCACTCCGCGCTACCGCAGTTTCCTCCAGTTGCTGCACGGTGATGTCCGCGTGGCCATCGGTACCCGTTCGGCTGCCTATGCGCCGGTGCAGAATCTCGGCCTGGCCGTTATCTGGGATGACGCAGACGACCTGCACGCCGAACAGCGGGCACCCTACCAGCACACCCGCGACGTACTCCTGCTGCGTGCCGAACTGGAAGACGCTGCCCTGCTTCTGGCATCCCATTCGCGGAGCACTGAGGCACAGCGGCTGGTCGCCAGCGGCTGGGCAGCCGGTATAGCCGCCGAACGTTCCACCGTCCGTGCGCACGCCCCGCGGGTGGTCAGCACTACGGATTCCTTCACGATGGAACGCGACCCCCTGGCTGCCCGGGCACGGATACCGCACGCAGCATGGAAGGCAGCGCAGGACGGACTGACGCGCGGACCGGTACTGGTCCAGGTGGCCCGGACCGGTTTCTCGCCGGCGTTGTCCTGCCAGGATTGCCGGGAACCCGCCCGCTGCCGGAACTGCTCCGGTCCGTTGGGCCTGGCCAGCAGGAACGGCATTCCGGCATGCCGCTGGTGCGGACGGCCGGAACCCATGTGGCATTGCGGCAACTGCGGAGGAACCCAGTTGCGGGGCTCCACCGCCGGTGCCGGGCGCACCGCCGAGGAACTGGGCCGTGCGTTCCCCTCCACCACTGTGATTTCTTCCGCCGGCGACCACATCCGGACCGAGATTCCAGACACCCCGGCACTGGTCGTCGCCACCCCCGGCGCCGAACCTGTGGCTCGGGGCGGCTACGCCGCAGCCATCCTGCTGGACGGCAATGCGATGCTGTCCCGCGAATCGCTGCGGGCGGGGGAGGATACCCTGCGCCGCTGGTTTACGGCGGCAGCGCTGGTCCGGCCGGCAAAGGAAAAGGGCCTTGTGGTTGTCACCGCCGATGATTCGGCAACGGTTGGCCATCTGCTCCGTTGGGATCCGGCGTCGGCGGCGGAACGCGAACTGGAGCTGCGGCGCGAACTGGGTTTGCCGCCGGCCGTGCGGTATGCCGAACTGACCGGCTCGCGGGAGGGGCTTGACGCGTTTATCACGCGGCTCGAGC
Source organism: Arthrobacter sp. zg-Y1110 (assembly GCF_025244865.1). NCBI lineage: Bacteria > Bacillati > Actinomycetota > Actinomycetes > Micrococcales > Micrococcaceae > Arthrobacter > Arthrobacter sp. zg-Y1110. The sequence continues at coordinate 2,016,445 of NZ_CP104272.1, read as the reverse complement.
TGCCTGAGGGTGTCCGGACAGTGGGGCCGGCGCCTCTTGCGCCCGCAGTAGTCCCGCCGTCGGGGAATACCCAGCAACGGGACAGCAAGTCTCCGGACGGGCAGCTGGGCGGCGCCGGTGGACGCTACCGGACACTCCTGTTTTTCCCGTACACGGCAGCTCCCGGGATTACGGCGGCCCTGCGTTCAACCAAGGCTGCTGCCTCTGCCCGCCGGACCGGCGATCCCGTCTACATTCGAGTGGACGGAACCGACGTTCTGTAAGTTCCTGGCGTCCTTGGCTTCAGGCGTCCGGTTGGGTCCAGGCGTCCGGCAGCTTCAGGCGTCCGGCAGCGAGTTCCTGCAGCGGTTCTTACTTACGGCAGCTCGAGTTCCCGCAGTTAGTTCCTACTTACAGCAGCTCGAGCAGGACCGCGCTGGCACCGAGGAGGGAAAGCAATGCCAGCTGGGCGGCGCCGCCCAACCGGGACAACCGGCCCAAGAATCCACGGGGTACTCCGTGGATCATCCGGTACCGATGATTGACCGTGGGCAGCCTCACTGCTGCGTCCCCTTTCCCGGCCGCCGGGACCTGGTGACTGCAGCTGTGACTGCCCACTCTCTTGCCCGGGCCGATCCGTTTCATGACGTACATTTCCCAGTATCCCGCCCCGCGGAAAGCGGAATTGACCGGAATCGGGGTGAAGTTTGCCACTGGTGTGCACTGGTGTGCACCGGTGGCGGGTACAACGAAGGGCTCCGGATTTCCGGAGCCCTTCGTCGCAGGAAATGGAGTCAGGGATTAGGCCCCAACGGTTTCACGGTCGTTGCCTTCGACTGCGCTGTTGCCTTCGACTGTTTCGCCGTTGATGGCGGAACCTTCCGCAGAGGTTTGGACGGCGATCTTACGGGGCTTGGCCCGCTCCACCACCGGGATGATGACACTGAGGACGCCGTTCTCGTACTGGGCCGAAATCTGCTCAGTGTCGATCCCCTGGCCGAGGTTCAGCTGGCGCAGGAAGGAACCGCTTTCGCGTTCGCGGGTGAGCCACTTGACCCCGTCCGTGTTCTGCAGTGTGCGCTGGGCCCGGATTGTCAGCAGCTGGCCGTCGACGTCAATGTCGATGGATCCGGGGTCGATTCCGGGGAGATCTGCTGCGAGGATGTACTGGTCGCCTTGCCGGTAGAGGTCCATGGGCATGCCGCGCAGGGTTCCCTCGCCACGCAGTGCCTGAGCCATGCGGTCCAGTTCCTGGAACGGATCAAACTTCATAGCCATGGTGGTACCAACTCCTTCAACGTGATCGCTTTTCAGCGGTGCCGAATTTCAGTTCCAAAGTTGAGTCAGCAACACTCAACTTGCGAAATGAGATTAGCACTCTCATGGGGCGAGTGCCAACTACTTTTTCGGATGGTGAGTTTGTGGTCTCAGCGTCTGCCAGGGTGGCCTGTCCACGCTGCCGCCAGGCGTGCCAGCTCCTGAACCTCGCCCGGGTTCCCGCGCCAGGGAGCCCCGTGTCCGGGGAGCACCCATGTGGCCTCGATGCCGGCCAGCCGATTCAGGGACTTCAGGGCTAATGCAGGGTCATCGGTGAACGGCGCGGGCCGAATGCCGGTCTGCCCAGTCAGCACATCACGCGTCGTGAGGGCATCCCCGACAAAGACCGCATCCGCGACCGGCACATACACGGCAATGCTGCCCGGGGAGTGTCCCGGAAGGTCTATGACGCGCGGTTCACCCGGCAGCGGGAGGACGTCACCGTCCGCCACCTCGGAGACCCGGGTGAGGTACGTGGTGCGCCAGCCACGCTTGCGCACCGCGTAGGCGAAGAACCGAACCACGGGACCCGGCCGCATGGGGCCCATTGCAGGCTTCGGCTTCTTGCCGCCGCGAGCACGATCTGCATCTTCGGAGTGGATGAAGACGGGCACGTTCTGGGTCCGGCGCAGTCTTTCGGCAAAGCCGAGGTGGTCACTGTCCCCGTGTGTCAGGACCACCCCGCGTATGTCGTCCAGGGTTCGGCCCATGGACTTCAGTTCGGCGAGCAGATCCTTCCAGTGCCCGGGGAGCCCGGTGTCGATCACCGTAATCCCGTCCTCCGTGTCCACCAGATAAGCGGCCACTATGTCGTTGCCGATGCGGTGCAGGTGCGGTCCAAGCTTCACGGGTGCTCCTTCTGGTGACAATTAGCCGATGCGGTGCAGCTGCGGTCCAAGCTTCACGGGCACACCTTCTAATGACATAGCCGATCCGTGAGCGCTGAGTTGGCCACTGGCTTATTGGCCGTCGCTAGCTGGTTGGCCGCCACTATAGCCACGCTTCCATCTGCGGCAGCCCTCCGGGGGTTCGCCTTTAGGCTGCCCAGACAAAATCCGCTATGCATGCTTCAACTGGGGAGTCCGGGGAACGCGCCGGGGGACCAGCCAGGGGAACCGCCGGGTTCTCTGGCGGGCGTGCCGGCCGCGGTGCTGTTCCGGACGCCACCGTTCCGGGCAACGCAGTCCCGGGCAGGGGCGGAGCGGTGGAACGATACGTGTGGCCGGTCGGCGTCGTTGTGTCCACCGTGTGCCCTGCAGTCGCTGCGTTTACCGGCTTTTCGAGGCCCTCGTTGATGCCGACGTCTGCTTCGGGCTCCGGGCTGCTCCTTCGGACTGGTTCCGCACTCCATCCCGGTGCTTCCTTTGCATGGTTACATGCCTCGCATAGTGCCTGCCCGTTGGATGCGCTGGTGGGTCCGCCGCGGTTGTGAGGGCGGATATGGTCCAGATGGCGGATTGGTGCTCCGCACCAGGGCATTCGGCAGCTAGTGTCCCGGGCCGCGATGAATCGTGCGAGGGATTTGGGAAACAGCCGTGCGCGGGAATCCATTGCCACCAGCTCCCCGGTGTCCGGAGCCGTGTACAGCCTCCGGACCCAGTATTCCGCGTGCTTGTCGGAGCCACCCATGGCTTGGTCCTTAGTCCGGTCCCGCCTGCTCCGGTTCCGGCTGCTCGGGTGCCGGCTGTTCCGGCGCCGAACCAGATCTCTAGCCCACTGCGCCGGAACCGGGCCGTACCCGGGTACCAGGACCGGTTCGGAATCGCCTGCCAGTAAGGTCCGGTCGGTCATTACCAGCTGGATCTCCACCTTCGGCGAGCCTGCATCTCCCAACCCGGTGACCCGTTCCACCAGGGTATCCGCCATGATCTGGCCCCGCCCCCTTGGGTCGCCGGCGGCGCGCAGCCGGTCAGCCTCGTGCGAAAGGGCTGCGTAGACGCCCACTCCCTGCGTCACGGGCAGCAATCCGGTGAGGTACGTCATGGTGTCCGGCGCGGGACGGCAGGAGACAAACCGTTCAGAGGCTGCTTTCGCGGCGCGGTTCACTGCCGCCCGGGGGTCCAATCGGTATGCGGCAGCCTTGGCGCGGGCGATGATTTGTCGGTCACCCAAGGACTCCAGCAGGCCGGCATCACCTGCCACTTCTTCATCCACTTGTTTGCGGTCCTCGAGGGAGAGGCAAGCTGTCTCGCGCACCAGGAGTGTGGCCCGCCATTCACTGATCTTCCCGAGGGACAGGGCCTGCATGGTGTGAGGCATCTCCGAGGTCAGGACTTTCGCCAAACCGAGCAGCCGCCCGCCCTTGTTGGCGGATTCCCGCCGGGCCAGTGCGATCTGTGAAGCTACCCCACGCCCCAACTCTTCCTTCCGCAGTCCGGCGTGTTCCTGCTTGCTCCGCTGTGAGGCATCGAAGGCCGCTGCGATCCGTGCCTGCGCTGCGGCAGCGGCACCCTTCAGTTCCTCAAGCACCCGCAACTGGTCGATCAGTTCCGAATCCGATGCGATTTCCGAAATTGAGCCCTCCGGCGTCGGAAGGGAGTTAGGTTCGAACTCAGCTGCCAGGTACTCCACCCAGGCGTCGAACACTGCGGATCGGGCCTCCAGCGGGCCCTTCCGATGATGATCAACCGACGGCAGATATTCGAACATGTGTTCGAGTTTAGCGTTCGGTTTGATCGCGTAAAAGGCCAAAACTACGCGACTCAATACCTATTTTTTATCGAGCGCTATGCGCAGTCGGAACGGTGGCGAGCAGGCACAAATGGTGCGACGGAGCCGTTGCCGCCGCGCTTCGAAATCCACTAGCAGCCTCGCTGGGCGGCCCGCCCTCGCCTCGCAACCGGCCCTCACCCGGCAAGCCCCCGCCGGGCGGCCAGCCATGCGTAGATCAACCGTGCGGTATGCCGGCCGTGGCTGCGCAGGTGCGGACTGGATTCCACCTCGGGCTTGCAGCCCGAGTCGATCATGCAGTTGAGCAGCGACGCCAGCCACGCGTCAATATGGTCAGCCGGAACGTCCCGGGTAAGCGCCGACCGCCGGAGTTCGGCGTCGGCGTCGAACCCGTCACCACGCACGTAGGGGAGTACCCCGACCCAGTCCAGCCAGGGAGCGCCGGTCCCGAGGAAATTCCAGTCGCAGAACAGTGCCCGCCCGGAGGTGACCAGGATATTGTCCGGGCGCAGGTCCCCGTGAAGGACTGCATCACCTGCCAGTGCTACGGGGCACAGTTCCAGCAGCTCGGAAAACATCCGTGCCTGTGCGGCACTCAGTGTCGGCAGGAACCACGGCGCCGGACCGCCCCCGGCTACCGGCTCGAAAGTGGAGGGTATCCGGGCCATATCTTCTGTAACTGGGCGGCCGGCTGCACCGCGCGGGAAGCCCACCAAGAGGCCGGCGGCGGTGTTGCAGGAGTCCTCGACCGCCAGGAGCTCGGCGCTGGTCCACGGCTGGCCGGGCATGTGTCCGTCCACCGCCTCGTAAGCGAGCAGCTGCCAGTCGGTACCTTTCGCCGCTAGGCATTCCGCGGCAAGCAGCGCCGGCATGGGCATGTTCGCGGGCATCAAAGGCACCACCTGCGATTCACGCACGTATGACGGATAAGTGACAGCGTCCGACGCCGGTGCCGCCTTCACGAAGACGCGCGCCCCGGCGTCGTTCCCGAGAACCGCAGCGAAACCCGGCGTGAAGCCGCCGCCCGCCGGCTGCACCGACGTGATCCTGCCGCCCAGGTATGTTCTGAACCGCGACTGCAGGACTGCCGGCAACCCGTCCCAGGAACGCCTGGCGGCCGTGCGGCGGTAATCGGGGATGCTCTGCATTCGGAACAGCCTAGGGCAGCACCTGTGTCGAAACAGGTAAGGGCGCATCCAGCGCGCCGACCGGAAACAGGTTGTGCACAATTGAATTGTGCCCTACGGTGGGTCCATGAACGAATCCCTACAGCGACAGGTGTGCTTCTCGCTGTACTCCGCCTCCCGGGCGGCCACGGCCCTCTATCGTCCGATGCTTGAAGAGATGGGGCTGACCTACCCGCAGTACCTGGTGATGTCGCTGCTCTGGGAGAAGGACGCCCAAAGCGTCCGGGACCTGGGGGAGGCGCTGGACCTGGATTCCGGCACGCTTTCGCCGCTGCTCAAGCGGCTGGAGGCAGCGGACCTGGTGCAGCGCCGTCGTGCCGTCGAGGACGAAAGGCGCGTCCGTATCCATCTGACGGATGCCGGCCGCGCGCTCGAACATGACGCGAGGAACCTGCCGGACCGGCTCGCAGCCTCCGCCGGACTGGCACCGCAGGACCTGGAGAGCCTGCAGGACACCCTCGCCAAGGTCACTGCCGCGCTGCGGCAGGCCGTGGCGAAATAGCACCGTGGCGAAATAGAGCCGTGGCGAAGTAAATACTGACCATCAACCCCGACAGTAAGGTTCATTCCATGAGCAGTTACCCCGAAACCGGCCGCGAAATCCAGCTTGCTTCCCGCCCCGAAGGGTGGCCGACGGAGCAGAACTTCCGCCTGGCGGAGGTACCGGTACCCGAACTGCAGGAGGGCCAGGTCCTGGTCCGCAACCTGCACATGTCCGTGGACCCGTACATGCGCGGCCGGATGAATGACGCCAAGTCCTATGTACCGCCGTTCCAGCTCGACGAACCGCTGGAAGGCGGCGCCGTCGGTGAAGTCGTGGAGTCACGCTCACCGGAGCACAAGCCGGGGGACAAGGTGCTGCACGGTCTCGGCTGGCGCGACTATGCCATCCTTGACGGGCGCCGTGCCCGTGTCATCGATACGGATGCCGCTCCGGCCAGCGCGTACCTCGGGGTTTTGGGCATGACCGGCCAGACGGCCTATGCCGGCCTGACCAAGGTGGCGGAGTTTCGGGAAGGCGACGTCGTCTTCGTCTCGGGTGCCGCGGGCGCCGTGGGTTCGCTGGTCGGGCAGATCGCCAAGGCCATGGGTGCCAAGAAGGTCATCGGCAGTGCCGGTTCCGCCGAAAAGGTCCAGCGGCTGCTGGACCTGGGCTTCGACGAGGCGTTCAACTACCACGACGGTCCCGTGAAGGATGCGCTGAAGAAGGCCGCCGGTGCCGACGGCATTGACGTCTACTTCGACAACGTGGGCGGCGAGCACCTCGAAGCTGCCCTGTCGGTGATGAACAAGTTCGGCCGGATCGCCATGTGCGGTGCCATCTCGCAGTACAACGATGCGCCCGTCGGCCCGCGGAACCTCGCCATTGCCATCGGCAAGGAAATCACGCTCCGGGGGTTCCTCGTGGGCAGCTACAACCAGTACGCCGACGAGTTTGCCTCCCTGATGACCGGCTGGCTGCAGGAAGGCCTGGTCCGCTACGACGAAACGTTCGTGGACGGGCTCGAAAACTCCCCGCAGGCCTTCATCGACCTGATGAAGGGCGCCAACAAGGGCAAGATGGTCGTGAACCTGGGCAAGTAAGGATCAACGACGACGGCGGCGGCCGGGGAACAGGCGGACAGCCTCCCCGGCCGCTTCCATGAGCTGGGCGGCAGAGGCAGCCCAGCTGTAGTCGGCGGCCCGCTGCACGCCGGCGTCGGACGCCTTCTGCCAGCGCCCCTGCTCGCCCAGCTGTCGGACGGCCCCGGCGAAGGCGGACGGATCATCCGGATCCACCAGTATTGCTGCGCCGCCGGAGACCTCGCGGAAAATCGGAATGTCGCTGGCGATCACCGGTGTGCCCACAGCCATTGCCTCGATCACCGGAAGCCCGTAGCCCTCGGCCTTGGACAGTGTCACCAGGGCCGTGGTGCGGCGCAGGAGATCGTCATACTCCTCATCGGTCACGCCGTTGTGGAACGTTACGCGCGCGCCGGCGGGAATCAGCGCTTCAAGCTCGCTTCGCCGCGCATCGGAGATCCGGCTCAGCAGGTGGAGGGTGTAATCCGGCAGGTATTCCATGCCGCGGATGATGGTCTCCACGTTCTTGTACGGCATGAAGGACCCCATATACAGCAGCGATGCCTCGGCTCCCGCGTCCGGGTCCCGTGGCACGGAACCCTCCTGGGGCGCGTTTGCCACTATCCGGACGGGACGTTTGGTCAACCGGTGGCGGGACATCAGCTCCCGCGTCGTCCCGCTGATGGTGGCAACGACGTCGGCCCTGTCCAGCAGCAGCCGCTGCGGCCAGTAGGCCAGGTGGTACAGCCGCCACAGCCAGCGCACCGCCGCCGGAAGGAACGACGGCGGCGTCGGGTTCGAGTAATAGATCAGGTCATGCAGGGTCAGGACCAGCGGATATTTCCGGCCCCAGCTGCCCATGGTCTGCATCGGGCAGAAGACCGCATCGGCACCGAGCCGGTTGATCCGGAAAGCCACGAACAGCTCGGCGGGGGAAAGCGGACTGTTGATTTTCACCCACGGCAGGTCCGGGAGCAGTCCCAGCTGGCGTTCGTCCGAAATCAGCATCACGACGTCGGCGTGCCCGGCCACCGCCTCGATCAGGCTCGCACCGTAGCGGCTGATGCCGTCATGGTGGTCGGTGCGGGTAAACCGGGCGTCTACGGCGAGGCGCATCCTCATATATGCCTCCGGGACAGGAAATCCTCGATCATATCGGCCGCCTCAGCCGGCTTTTCATAGTGCACCAGGTGGCCGACACCGGGCAGTATCTGCAGTTCTGCGTCGGGGATCAGTTCAGCAAGCAGGCGCTGCCCCCGAACCGATCCGAGGTCGTCCTGTTCCGCGGCGATCAGGAGCACGGGCATGGAAAGCTGCGCCGCGACGTCGCGCACCGTGGCCGAAATGGATGCCCGGAAGGCATCCAGGACCACCCGGCGGTTGGCGAAGGCGCTGAAGTACGCATCGTGCTGGGAATGGATCCAGCGGCGCAGGCCCGGATCCTTCGCCTTTGCCATCAGCATGCTCATGCCCCGGACAATCACCGGGCTGCGGAGCAGCGCCATGCCTGGTTTTTCCGGCAGCGCCGCCGCCAGCCGGTAGTAGAGTTCCGCCGCCTTGCTGGTGATCCCCTTGGGGCCCTCCAACGCAGGCTCGCAGATGGGATTCACGAGCACCAGTTCACTGATCAGTTCCGGTGATTGCGCCGCAAGGTGCGCGGCAATAATGGAGCCGAAGGAGTGCCCGAGCAGGACGGTGTCCGGGCCCATGCCCAGGTCCGCCAATGCTTCGCGGACAAATGCGGTGTAGGCGGGGACATCGTGCGTGCCGGGAAGGGCGGCACCGGCGCCGAACCCGGGAAGGTCAGGGACCAGGACGCGGTGGCGGGGGAGTGCTTCGACAATCCGCAGCAGTCCATGGTGGTCGCCGCGGAATCCGTGGACCATGAAGATCGGCGGCAGGCCGGCGTCGTCGTCCGTTACCGGCGCGAAGTCCCGGCAGACCTGCTCGGTGCCGTCCACCGAAAAGGACCGCACGGCGGCCTTGCGCGCGAAAGGTGCAGGGGCGCCCGACGGCGTCGACGCATCACGCGCTGCAGTGCCGGACATTCAGTTCACCTCGTCGGGATGCGATCCGGACCGCTGGCCCCGGTCCAGTCCGTTCAACGCCGCCCGGTGATCATCGGTCAGCTCGAAGGAATACAGGTCCAGGTTTCCGGCAATCCGCTCCGGACTGCTGGCCTTGGGAATAACGATGTTGCCGAGGTCCAGGTGCCAGCGGAGGATCACCTGCGCGGGGGTGCGGCCGAGTTCGGCCGCAATCCGTGTCACTACCGGGTCCGCGAGGACTGCACCGCGGCCCAGCGGGCTCCACGCGGCCGTGCGGATTCCGAGCCGCTGGTGCAGCTGCCGCAGTTCCTCCTGCGCCAGCCAGGGGTGCAGTTCAATCTGGTTGACGGCCGGGACAATTCCGGTCGCGTCCAGCAGCTGCTGCAGATGGCCGGACTGGAAATTGGAGACGCCGATGGCACGGACCCGGCCCGCGGCGTAAAGCTCCTCCAATGCCCGGTACGTGTCGACGAACTGCCCCCGCTGCGGGCACGGCCAATGGATCAGGTACAGATCCAAGTAGTCCAGGCCCAGCCGGGAGAGGGACGCATCAAAGGCACGCAGAGTGGAGTCGTAGCCCTGGTCGGTGTTCCAGACCTTCGAGGTGACGAAGATGTCACTGCGGTCGACGCCGTTCGCGCGGGTGAAGGTGTTCACGGCCTCGCCCACCCCGGCTTCATTGCCGTACAGGGCCGCCGTGTCGAGGTGCCGGTAGCCTGCCCCGAGTGCCTCAAGGCACAGCCGGGCGGCGTCGTCGGCCGGGATTTTGTAGGTGCCGAAGCCGACCTGATCCATCAGGACGCCGTTATTGAGCGGAATTCGAGCTGCAGGCTGCATAGGACGACTTTACCGAGGCGCGGGCACGGTGCCGAATCCTGCCCTGACTACCTGCTTTGCCGGCCAAAGATTGGCGTGGTGCCAAAGAGGTCGGCTAAGGTAATGGCGCTTCTTGCAAAAGATTGGTTGCATAGAACCCAACAGTCCGGCCTCCCGTTTGGGTCGCGGACAGATACGAATGATCGGAGGAGTCGATGGTGACTCTCGGAGAAGTTTTCATCAGTGAGCTGGCAGGCACTGCCATCCTCATTATTCTGGGCTGCGGCGTTGTGGCCAACGTCGCGCTGGCGAAAACGAAGGGTGCCGGCGGCGGGTTCCTGATGGTCAACTGGGGGTGGGCCATCGGTGTTTTTGCCGGCGTGTACGCGGCCGCTATTTCCGGCGCGCACATCAACCCCGCCGTTACGGTAGGCCTCTGGGCAGCCGGCAACGAGGAGTTTGCGCCGGGCGTGGAGGTTTCCTTCGGCGCGGCCATGGTCTACTTCGCCGGACAGATGGCCGGTGCCATCATTGGTGCCTTCGTGGCGTGGCTCGCCTACAAGAAACAGTTCGACGACGAACCCGACGCCGCCAACATCCTGGGCGTCTTCTCCACCGGCCCGGCCATCCGGTCCTACGGCTGGAACGTTGTGACCGAGGTCGTGGGCACATTTGTCCTCGTCTTCACCATCGTTGCCTTCGCGGGAACCCCCACGGAACTCGGCCCGCTGGCCGTGGCCCTCGTGGTGCTTGGCATCGGTGCCTCCCTCGGCGGCCCCACCGGCTACGCCATCAACCCGGCCCGTGACCTTGGACCCCGCATCGTGCACGCCCTGCTGCCCATCCCGGGCAAGGGCAGCAGCGACTGGGCCTACGCCTGGGTACCCGTCGTCGGCCCGCTGATCGGCGGCGCCCTGGGCGGCCTTCTCGGCGCCCAGATTCCCCTCCCGCTTCCGGTATAAGCGCACCGGCCGGTGCCCTGGCCCGGCCACCCCCAAAGACCCCCACCGCAAGGAGCAGAAACAATGCCTGACAATCCCAGGTACATCATCGCCATCGACCAGGGCACCACCAGCAGCCGGGCCATCGTCTTCGGCCACGACGGAAACATCATTTCCACCGGGCAGAAGGAACACGAGCAGATCTTCCCGCACGCCGGCTGGGTGGAGCACGACCCGATGGAGATCTGGACGAACGTCCGCGAAGTTGTCGGCAGCGCTCTGTCCAAGGCCAACCTGACCCGGCACGACATTGCCGCCGTCGGCATCACCAACCAGCGTGAAACGGCAGTGGTCTGGGACCGCAACACGGGCGAACCCGTCTACAACGCCATCGTCTGGCAGGACACCCGCACGCAGCCCATCGTCAACGAGCTGGCGGAAAAGGGCGGTCTGGACCGTTTCAAGGACACCGTTGGCCTGCCGCTGGCAACGTACTTCTCGGGTACGAAAATCAAGTGGATCCTGGACAACGTTGAGGGGGCACGTGAACGGGCAGAGGCGGGGGACCTCATGTTCGGCAACACGGACTCCTGGATTGTCTGGAACCTCACCGGCGGGACGGACGGAGGCGTGCACATCACGGATGTGACCAACGCTTCCCGCACCCTGTTCATGAACCTTGAGACACTCACCTGGGATGAGGAGATCCTCAAGGAATTCGGTATCCCGCGGTCCATGCTGCCGGAAATCAAGTCCTCCTCCGAGGTCTACGGCATGGTTGCGGGTTCGCAGCTGCTGCGCGAAACCCCGGTTGCCGGCATCCTCGGTGACCAGCAGGCCGCAACGTTCGGGCAGGCCGCGTTCGAGAAGGGCAACGCCAAGAACACCTATGGCACCGGCTGCTTCCTGATCTTCAACACCGGCGAGGAGATTGTCCGTTCCGAGAACGGACTCATCACCACCGTTGCCTACCAGCTCGGCGACGCCAAGCCGGTCTACGCGCTCGAGGGCTCCATTGCCGTCACCGGTTCCCTGGTCCAGTGGCTCCGCGACAACCTGGGCATCATCAACAGTGCCCCGGAAATCGAAGAGCTTGCCCGCAAGGTGGAGGATAACGGCGGCGTGTACATCGTGCCGGCGTTCTCCGGACTGTTCGCACCGTACTGGCGTGCGGATGCCCGCGGTGCGATGGTGGGCCTGACCCGTTACGTGAACAAGAACCACATTGCCCGGGCAGCACTGGAAGCGACCGCGTTCCAGACCAGGGAAGTACTGGATGCCGTGAACGCCGACTCCGGCGTTCCGTTGACGGAGCTGCGGGTGGACGGCGGCATGGTCGCCAATGACGCCCTCATGCAGTTCCAGGCCGACATCCTCGGCGTGGACGTGGTCCGGCCCAAGGTCATCGAGACCACGGCACTGGGCGCCGCCTACGCTGCCGGCCTGGCCGTCGGGTTCTGGAACGACACCGACGAGCTCGAGCAGAACTGGGCTGAAGGCAAGCGCTGGACCCCGCAGATGGATGACGCCGAACGCCAGCGCCAGATGCGGCTCTGGAAGAAAGCCGTCACCAAGACCTTCGACTGGGTTGACGACGACGTTGAGTAATCCGTACGCATAGTGAAAGGCCCCGGCAGCGAGACTGCCGGGGCCTTTCGCATCTCTGCACACGGAGCCGGTTTGACCGGCACATCCACCCTTGGGTAGCGTTCGGGCAGCATCGACAGTGATGCAGGTCACAGAAACAGGTGGAAGTGTCTCCCGCAGCAAACGCCGTCCGATCGGAACTGCCAGTCGCCGTCATAGGCTCCGGACCCAGTGGCCTTGCCGCCATGCGTGCCTTGTCCCGACAGGGACTGGACTTTGTCGGCTTTGAACAGCACACGGACGTGGGCGGGCTCTGGAACATCGAGAATCCAGCCAGCACGGTTTACGAATCGGCGCACCTGATCTCCTCGAAATCCACCACCCAGTTTTCCGAGTTCCCCATGCCCCGGGACACTCCCGACTATCCCGGGCACCGCCACCTGCACGCCTATTTCCGCGCCTATGCGGACCACTTCGGTTTGCGCCGCTTCATCCGGTTTGGCGTGTCGGTCACCGCAGCGGTTCCGGCCGACGACGGCGCCTGGACGGTTTCGTGGGAAGGCTCCGACGGGCACGGCAGCGGCCGTTTCAGTGCTGTCATCGTTGCGTCCGGCACCCTGCACACCCCGGCAATGCCCGCCCTGCCCGGCCGGTTTGCCGGGGAGGTCCGCCATTCCGCACAGTACAAAGATGCCCGGGAGCTGGCGGGGAAACGGGTGCTGATTGTCGGCGCCGGCAACAGCGGCTGCGACATTGCCGTGGACGCCGTCCACCACGCCGCTGCCGTCGACATCAGCGTCCGGCGCGGTTATTACTTCATTCCCAAATACGTCTTCGGCCGGCCAACCGACACCCTGAACCAGGGCAAGCCGCTGCCCCGGCCGCTGAAGCAGTTCTTCGACAAGCGGCTGCTGCGCATATTCACCGGAGACCCGCACCGCTTCGGCTTCCCGAAACCCGACTACCGCATCTACGAGTCCCATCCGGTGGTGAATTCCCTGATCCTGCACCATCTGGGACACGGGGACCTGCAGGTCAAGGGCGACATTGCCCGGCTGGACGGGAACACCGTGCACTTCCGGGACGGCAGCACGGGGGAGTATGACCTCCTCCTGCTCGCCACCGGCTACGCCCTGGACTATCCGTTTTTGGATCCGGCGCTGCTCGGCTGGGACGGCCCGTCGCCGTCGTTGTACCTGAACATCTTCAGCCGCCAGGCGGAGAACCTGCTGGTCATCGGCATGGTGGAAGCTTCCGGACTGGGGTGGGAGGGAAGGTTCCGGCAGGCCGAACTGGCAGCCGCCTACCTTGCAGCCCAAAAACACTCCCCGGCGGCCGCGGGGGAGTTCCGGCAGCTGCTGGCGGGGGAGTCCCCGGATGTCACCGGCGGCTACCGCTATCTGGGCCTGGACCGGATGAGCTACTACGTGAACAAGGACGCCTACCGTGCCGAACTCGATGCCCACCTGGACCTGCTCGCCGCTGCCGCTCGTGAAGAGGTGAACCACTGATGCCCATCGACGACGTCGTCCTGAACTTCACGCCGGCCTCCCTGCTGATCCTGAACGTGGTGCTGGCGATCATCATTCTCGGCATTGCCCTCGAGGTGCGTCCGGCGGACTTCCGGACTGTGGCACGCAGCCCGAAGGCCGTGCTGCTGGGAATCTGCGCCCAGTACCTGGTACTTCCCGCGGTGACGGTGGGGCTTGCGCTCCTCCTGCAGGTCCCGGCCTCCATCGCCCTGGGCATGATCCTCGTTGCCTGCTGCCCGCCCGGCGGCATTTCGAATGTGCTCACCCACCGGGCGCACGGCAACGTCGCCCTGTCCGCTTCCATGACCGCCGTCTCCAACCTAGTGGCCATCGCCGTGATGCCGCTGAACGTGGCGCTGTGGGCGCGACTGAATCCGGACACCGCCGGGCTGATGCGGGACTTCTCGCTGGACCGCTGGGAAATGCTGGTCCAGGTCCTGCTTATCATCGGCGTGCCCTTTGCCGTCGGCATGCCCCTCGCCCGGCGCTTCCCCGCGGTGACCGACATCCTGCGGCCCTGGGTGCAGCGGATCGGCCTGCTGGCCCTGCTGATTTTCATTGTTGCCGGGACGGCCAGCAACCTCGGGCCGCTCCGCGAACATTTGGGCACCATCTTCCTGGTCGTGCTGCTGCATGATGCGGTGGCACTGGCTGTCGGATACTGGACGGCGGCTGCGGTGCGGCTGGACGAACCCAGCCGGCGGGCCTTTACCTTCGAAGTAGGTGCCCGCAATACCGGACTCGGGCTGGGTCTGACACTGACCTTCTTTGCCGGGCTGGGCGGGATGGCGATGGTTGCTGCCTGGTGGGGCATCTGGGACATCCTTGCCGGGCTGCTGCTGGCCGCCTGGTGGCGTCGGCGGGATGCACGGCGCAGTACGGCCCCCAAGCCAGAGCCGCGGGAGACAGCACGATGACCCGCGTCTGCGTCACCGGCGGCAACGGCTTCCTGGGCAGCGCGGTGGTCGCCGGCCTGGCGGACCATCCCGAAATCTCCTATGTCCTCAGCCTCGACATCCGGGAACCGGCGGAGGACAGGAGGATAGACGGGGTGCACTACGCCTTGGCCGATGTGTGTTCCCCGTACATGGCCCAGCTGCTGGAGTTCCACCGGATCGACACCGTGGTCCATCTGGCCGCCATCGTGAGCCCGGGCAAGCACACCACCCCGGAACAGGAATTCTCCGTGGACGTGGTGGGCTCACGCAATGTACTGGCGGCCTGCATCTCATCCGGAGTAAAGCACGTGGTCATTTCCTCCTCCGGTGCCGCCTACGGTTACCACCCGGACAACGCCCCGTGGCTGAAGGAAACCGATCCGCTGCGCGGCAATGACGAGTTTGCGTATTCCCGGCATAAACGGCTGGTCGAGGAGGAGTTGGCCCGGGTCCGCGAAGAACATCCCGAACTGCAGCAGACCATCTTCCGGATCGGCACCATCCTCGGCGAGCGGGTCCGCAACCAGATCACCGCCCTTTTCGACGCACCGAGGCTGCTGCGGGTAGCCGGAAGCGAGTCTCCGTTCGTCTTCATCTGGGATGAAGACGTGGCCGGCATTATGGTTCAGGCCGTCATCACGGGACGCAGCGGCAATTTCAACGTGGCCGGAGACGGGGCCCTGACCGTCCGCGAAATCGCCGGGCTGCTGGGACGCGGCACCGTCACGGTTCCGGCACCGGTCCTGGCCGCCGCGCTCTGGCTGGGACACCTGCTGCGGCTGACCGTCCACGGGCCGGAGCAGGTGAGGTTCCTGCGCTACCGGCCGGTGCTGGACAACACCGCCCTGAAGCAGGAGTTCGGGTTTACCCCCACCCGCACCAGCAGGGAAGCGTTCCTCGCGTTCCGGGCCGCCCGGGACGCCGCCCGGGACTTGCGTCAGAAGTAGGAAACCCCGTTCGTCTTGAAGGGCAGTCCCAGGCCGCCGGCCACCTCGGACAGGACTTCCGGGCAGAAGAAGTACCACCGGAGTTCGGCGATCAGCGGTTCCCCGACGGCACAGCTGAGGCGAAGGACATCGGCCACAACCTCGGGAGTTTCCGGCGCATCCTTGGGGCGTTCCCACAGGAGGATCACGTCCTCGCCGTCATAGCGGTGCACGCTGGCGCGGTAGAGCTCTGCGGCGTCCGGCCCGAAGGTGTGCGTCATGGAGCCGGTGCGGATTTCCTCGTGTCCGGTTTCGCTGACGTTGCCGATCACCTCCGTGCGTCCGCCGGCCAGGAACAGGCTGACCATGGCATCAATGTCGTAGGAGTTGAAAGCATCCGCGAGGCGGCGCAGCAGTTCCGGGTGTCCCTCCGGCTGGGGTGAGCCGGCCTGTGTTGACCTGGTTTCGGCGCCGGACCCGGACCCGGCGGCAGCGCCGTCGTCGGCGGGTTCTCCCGCCCGGGCTGTTGCCAGCGTGCCCCGGCCGCGGTGAAGCGCGGACTTTACCGCCCCGGCGGTGGTGTCCAGCATTTCCGCGATCTCGGCCAGGGAGTAGTGAAACACGTCCTTGAGGACCACGCAGGCTCGTTCCCGGGGAGGCAGGACCAGCAGCAAATGCCCCAGTGCCGACTCCACCTCCAGGGACACCAGGGGGTCCGCGCCGTCGTAGGGCAGATCGACGCCCGGTTCGCTGAAGTCCTGCACCGTTATCCGGCCGCTGCGGCGCAGGGTGTCCAGCCAGGTGTTCGTGGCGATCCGGATCAGCCAGGCCTGCACGTTGCTGATGGGTTCGTGCCGTTGGGAGGCATCGGAGAGGGCCTTCACCAGGGTTTCCTGCAACAGGTCCTCGGCATCCCAGACAGTGCCGGTCAATCTGCGGCAGTAACCGTAAACGGCCGGGCGCACAGGCTCGAGCGCCACAAGGAAGTTCCGTCTGGCCTGCCGGAGTTCTCCGGCAGAGACGTTTACCGGTTCCGGCTTTGTTGCTGCTACTGACATTCCTGGCTCCATCCGTTCGGCCGCCCCGGCGGCTCCTGCGACAACAATGGCATTTTTGCTTTTGTCCTACCGGGTAGACGCACGGGAAGGGGCAAAAGATACGCCGGGGTCCATCCTGCCTGCGGCTCACCCGAACGCACTGGCCCCGGGGGCCGTGTGCTGTTGTAAAGTGGAGAAATGATCGCAGTACTCCTCCTTAGCTAGCCGCGCACCGTCCGTGCGCGGCCGCCCCTTGCTTGTCGAGGGGCTTTTGTGTGTCTGGGGAGGACCCAAAAATTTATCGGGCCGGATTTACCGACGGCCCGCAGCGCGGATCGATTTTCTTTGAGGACAGAGGCGAAGCATAGTGAGCACGCAGTCACAGACTGATCAGCAGGAAGAGGCCGTCTACAGTTTCGCGGCCATCGAGCAGAAATGGCCGAAGGTCTGGGATGACCTCGGTGTTTTCACCCCTGCCGACGACGGCTCGCGCGAACGACGCTATGTACTGGACATGTTCCCGTACCCCTCCGGCGACCTGCACATGGGCCACGCCGAAGCGTTCGCGATGGGCGACGTCGTCGCCCGTTACTGGCGCCAGCGCGGGTACGACGTGCTGCACCCGATCGGCTGGGACTCCTTCGGCCTCCCCGCGGAAAACGCGGCCATCAAGAACAACGCGCACCCCAGTGACTGGACCTACCGCAACATCGAGACGCAGGCGGAGTCCTTCAAGCGCTACGCCATCAGCGTTGACTGGTCCCGCCGGATCCACACCTCGGACCCCGAGTACTACCGCTGGACCCAGTGGCTGTTCACCCGGTTCTACGAGCGCGGCCTGGCCTACCGGAAGAATTCCCCGGTCAACTGGTGCCCCAAGGACCAGACCGTGCTGGCCAACGAACAGGTAGTCAACGGTGCCTGCGAACGCTGCGGAACCCAGGTCACCAAGAAGTCGCTGAACCAGTGGTATTTCAAGATCACCGATTACGCCGACCGCCTGCTCGATGACATGGAGCAGCTCAAGGGCCACTGGCCCGAGCGTGTCCTGGCCATGCAGAAAAACTGGATCGGCCGCTCCGAGGGCGCGCACGTCCGGTTCAACATCGAGGCCGACGGCGGCAAGCCCGCCGAGCAGGTCACCGTCTTCACCACCCGCCCGGACACCCTGGCCGGGGCAACCTTCTTTGTTGTCGCCGCGGATGCCCCGCTGGCGCTGGACCTGGTGACGGACGAAAACCGCGATGCGTTGCTGGACTACCGCGAATCGGTGAAGGCTCTCTCGGACATCGAGCGCCAGTCCACCGAACGCGTCAAGACCGGCATCTTCACCGGCCGGTACGCCGTGAACCCGCTGAACGGTGAGAAGCTGCCCGTCTGGGCCGCCGACTACGTGCTGGCGGACTACGGCACCGGCGCCATCATGGCCGTCCCGGCGCACGACCAGCGTGACCTGGACTTCGCCAAGACTTTCGACCTGCCCGTCAAGGCTGTCCTGGACACCGGTGAAGAGGATCCCGCCGTCAGCGGTGTGGCCACCACCGGCGAGGGCACCCTGATCAACTCCGGCGCCCTGGACGGCCTGCCCAAGGCTGAAGCCATTCCCGCCGCCGTCCGGATGCTCGAGGAGCAGGGCACCGGCGAGAAGTTCGTGAACTTCCGCCTGCGTGACTGGCTGCTGTCCCGGCAGCGTTTCTGGGGTACGCCCATCCCGATCATCCACTGCGAAAACTGCGGCGAGGTTCCGGTCCCCGATGACCAGCTGCCCGTCACGCTGCCCACCGGGCTGCGCGGCGAAGCGCTGGCTCCGAAGGGCACCTCTCCGCTGGCCTCCGCGGAGGAGTGGGTCAACGTGGCCTGCCCGAAGTGCGACGGTCCCGCCCGGCGCGATACCGACACCATGGACACGTTCGTGGATTCGTCCTGGTACTTCATGCGCTTCGTGTCCCCGCATTTCACGGAGGGACCGTTCGATCCCGAAGCGGCGAAGAACTGGATGCCGGTCGGGCAGTACGTGGGTGGCGTTGAACACGCGATCCTGCACCTGCTCTATGCGCGTTTCTTCACCAAGGTGGTCCACGACATGGGGCTGCTGGAAGCCAGCGAGCCGTTCAGCTCGCTGCTGAACCAGGGGCAGGTGCTCAACGGCGGCAAGGCCATGTCCAAGTCGCTGGGCAACGGTGTGGACCTGGGCCAGCAGCTGGACAAGTACGGTGTGGACGCGGTGCGCCTGACCATGATCTTCGCTTCCCCGCCGGAAGACGACGTCGACTGGGCGGATGTGTCGCCGTCGGGCTCCGCCAAGTTCCTGGCCCGCGCGTGGCGCCTGGGGCAGGACATCACCAGCGAACCCGGCGTGGACTACTCGGCCGGGGACCGGAAGCTGCGTGCGCTCACGCACCGGACCGTTGCCGATGCCACCGACCTGTTGGAGAACAACAAGTTCAACGTAGTGGTAGCCAAGCTGATGGAGCTGGTCAACGCGACCCGCAAGGCCATCGACTCCGGTGCCGGCCCCGCTGACCCGGCAGTACGCGAGGCCGCGGAAGCCGTCGCCGTCATCCTGAGCCTCTTCGCGCCCTACACGGCCGAGGATCTCTGGAACCTGCTGGGCCGCGATGCCTCCGTCGTAAACGCCGGCTGGCCCGTGGTCGATGAAACCCTGCTGGTGCAGGACACGGTCACCGCCGTTGTCCAGGTGCAGGGCAAGGTCCGCGACCGGCTCGAGGTCGCCGCGGACATCAGCGAGCAGGACCTGCGGGAAGCCGCCTTGGCATCCGACGCAGTGCAGCGGTTCCTGGACGGACGCAGTATCCGTACGGTGATCGTCCGGGCGCCGAAGCTCGTCAACATCGTCCCGGCCTAGGGCCCGGACAACCATGGACTGGCTCGAACGGCTCGCAGCGCGGGCCAGGGGACGGCAGCGGGAAACCGCGGCCGTCCCCGGGCCGTCCGTGGGAGTGGTGACCGATTCGGCGTCGGCACTGCCGGCTGGCTGGGCGGAAGCGGCCAACGCCGCTGATTTCGTCCGGGTGGTTCCCATGCCCGTGATGATCGGGGACCAGATCTACGGCGAAGGATCCGCGGACCTGATTCCGGCCCTTGCCCTGGCCATGGCACAGGGCCACGAAGTGCGGACCTCCCGGCCGGCGCCGGGGCAGTTCGAAGCGGCTTACCGCGAGCTGACTGCCGCCGGGTGCACGTCCATAATCTCCGTCCATCTCTCCGGGCAGCTTTCCGGGACGGTGGATTCGGCGCGGCTGGCCGCCCGTTCGGCTGAAATTCCGGTGGAGGTCATCGACAGTGCGACGGCGGCCATGGGCCTCGGTTTTGCCGTGGCGGCCGCGACGGAGAGTGCCCGGTCCGGTTCCTCCGCGGCGGAGGTCGCGGCATGCGCCCGCTCGGTATCGGCCGAAGCAACCATCCTCTTTTACGTCCCCAGCCTGGACCAGCTGCGCCGGGGCGGACGGATCGGCGCAGCGGCCGGCTGGCTGGGAACTTTGCTCGCCGTGAAGCCGATCCTGGTGGTCCGCGACGGCATGGTTGTTCCGCTGGAACGGGTGAGGACCGCACCCAAAGCGCTGGCACGGCTGGCCGAACTGGTGCAGCAGGACATTGCCGGACGCGACGGGAGGGTCCGCGCGGCAGTGCACCACTTCGGCAACGCCTCGGAAGCCGAACGGCTGGCCGGGATCATCGGCGCCGCCGTGCCCGAGGTGGAGATCCTCATCTGCCCGCTGCCCGCCGTCCTGGCCGCGCATGCCGGGCTGGGGGTGCTGGCCGTAGCGGTTGCCGGAGATGCACCGGATCCTGCCCGGCAGAGCGTGCAGGGCGCGGGACCGGCTGGTAGCGATGCGCCGGTGGACGGGAGCGCCGCTGAAGATGAAAGCGGCCGCACTGGTACCGGCAACGCAGCCGGGAAACCGGGGGCCAAAGGTTCGGCATCCCGGACCAAGTCCGCCGGGACCAAGGCCAAGGGCAATAAGACTTCCGGCGGCGGCGCCAAGAATTAGCCTGCGCAAATTGCGGTGGATGCGTGAGAATCGGGTGTTATAGTAAGCGGAAAATTTGCCCCGATTGAAAGCGATTACTGCTATGGCACCGTTTGGATTCGGCAAGAACAATGAAACTGCTCCGGCTGCTCCGGCTGTAGACCTTGGAAAAAAAGCCGGTGCCATTTCCCTTGAAAAGGGGAACCGGGTCACCATTGAGAAAACACCGGTCGTTACGGCCCGCTGCGAATGGTCGTCCAACACCGACTATGACCTATACGCCCTGGTCATTCTCAAGGATGGAACAGAGTTGGTTTGTTCCACTTTCGGCTCTGACGCCCAGCCGGTTGCCACACCGGAACTGCTCGGCGGTGCAGTCCGCCATCTTGGCGACGTGGGACGCGGGCAGAACGGCAAGGCGCAGGAAACCATTGAAATCAAGCTGACCGACGAAATTGAAGCGGTCGTTCCCATTGCTTACTCAGCTCAGTCCAATGGTATGGGCTCTTTCCGTAAGTACGGGGTGTCGCTGGGAATCGACAACGGCTCCGGAACCAGCGTAACTATCGATTCGGCAAATGCTTCCAAGCGTATGAGCGTCTTCACTGTTGCCATCGGAGTTATTCGCAATACCCCCGAAGGGGTTGTCGTGGAGTCGCTGGAGAGTTACTCAAAGTCGCTGAGTGAATTCCGTCCGGCTTGGCAGAATGGCCAGGTTGTTATGGATGCAGGATCCAAGAACATCTTCAAGTAAATCCGGGACCGGATTAATGCAGGGGCCGATAGTTTCTGTTCCATCCGGACCGGACCCTGGCGCAGCATATCCTTTCGGGGATGGCAACCCTCGTGCAGCCCGCCTGTGGACCCCAGACGGCACCGGGGCCCTCGGCAATGGACTCAAGGATGCCGGGGCGCCCGGGTACGACCAGCGTCCCGCCGTCCAGGATCCACCTCGGTTCGCTGACGGCTTCCCGGCAGGAATAGAGGTCCTGGACCGTGAGGTCAGCTGGGGACGGTGAGGGACCCCAACGGGTCAGGAGTAGCTTCGGGAAATGCGCGGCCGTTTGTCTCGTCCTCAACAGTGCCGTTTCTGAGCGGCGGCTCGCTCCGGTCCGTCCACCGGCCTCAACACCGTGGAACCCCGGCGGGTGGCGATAGCTAGTTTTGTCCAATGGCACAGCATCGTTGGGACACCTCGGACGTCCATGTCCCTGATCCGCAGGGGGCGGAGCCGTCGGGCGATTCCCGCCCCGGACTGAGGCGCCGTTGGGCGTTCTCCCTGCCGGCAGCGGTGCTGGCGGTGTGTCTGCTGCTGGGCTGCACAGCAGCGATCGTACTGTTCCGGGACCGAGATCCGGTTCCGGTGGCCAACATCGAACTGTCCCCGCCTGCCGCGGACCCGTCATTTGCCTTCGATCCGTCCGCTGAAAGCAGCGGCAGCCGGCGGGATGCTTCGTCTCCTGCGTCCGCTACCCCGTCGCCTTCGGCTTTGCCGGCAGGTCCGGGGGAGCCTGGCGGGGGCCCGGCAACCACGGTGGTTCACGTGGCTGGGGCCGTGCAGCGCCCCGGCGTCGTCCGGTTGCCGCCGGGCAGCCGGATCGTTGACGCCGTTGAAGCCGCCGGTGGAACGGCAGCCGATGCGGACCTCTCGGGCGTGAATCTCGCGGCGTTGGCGGAGGACGGCGCGATGGTGCTTGTTCCGAGGATCGGGGAGAACCCGCCGCGCCCTGCCGGCACGGGAGGAAATGCGGCGGAGGGCGGTGCATCCAACGCGGCTGGTTCAGGAGCTCAGTCCGACGGCGCTTCGGGCAGTATCAACCTGAACACTGCAGACTTGGCCCGGCTTCAAACTCTGCCGAGGGTCGGTCCGGTGCTGGCCGAGCGGATCATCGCGTGGCGTACCGAGCACGGGAGGTTCAACCGGCCCGAAGATCTTGACGCGGTTCCCGGGATCGGGGAAGCGATGATGGCTGCGTTGCTCCCGCTGGTTACCGTCTAGCAGTTGACGAATGTCCAGCCGGGAAAAGAGCAGGTGGTCACGGTACGTCGCGTCGGCATTGGATCCGGAAGCGCAGCCCTCGGTTCCGCAGGAAACGCGCGGCGCGGAAAAGGGCAACGGGGAGCGGAACACGGAGCGGAATGCGGGGCGGGGCGCCACCGCCGGCACTCGGTGGGAGAGGACCCGTGCTGGGATCGGCAGGGCTCGGGAAGCCTGGGACAACCGGGAGACCGCATCCGTTGACGCGCCGTCGCCGCTCCGCGAGCTGCGGCTCCTGCCTGCGGCAGCGACGGTATGGGCCGCAGCCTTTGCCGCGGTCCGGTTACCGCCGCCGGCGGGATGGGCTTTGGCAGGCTCGGCCGCTGTCCTGGCGGTCCTCTTGGTTCTGGCAGCATCGGGCAGCCTCCCGACGGCATCGCGTGGTCGGGTCCGTAACCGGGCGGGAAACAATACGCGTTCAGAACCGCCCCGAATGACGCCACCTAACGGTGCCGGAAGCAACCCTCTGCACCCCGGCGTCGCCGCGTTCCTGCGAGGTGCCGCTGTCCCTGCCGCGGCGGCAGCACTGGTCTGTGCTGGCGCAACGGCCAGCTTGGCGGCACGCACCGGCGGCCCTATCTCCGGCCTTATTGCCGAAGAAGCCGCCATCACGGCGGAACTGCGGGCCGCATCGGACGCGCGGCCTGCGGCGGCGGACCGGTTTACGGGAAAGCCGCGTTATCTCATTGACGCCGTGGCGGAATCGGGCACTGCGGACGGCCATCGGTTCGGTACCTCGGCAACGCTCCTGGTTGTTGGCGGCGTGGATTATGCCTCCATCAGGTTGGGGGACCGGTTCAGCAGTGCCGGATCCCTTCAGCCTCTTCCGGCAGGGGACCGGAACCTTGCCCTGCTGCGGGCTGCCGTTCCACCCGAGGTTACGCCTGCCGGCGGCTGGTACACCGTGACGGCCGGACTCCGCGGAGCGTTTGTCCGGGCGGCCGAAGACCGCGGTGCGGACGTCGAGGGACTGCTTCCGGGCATGGTGCTCGGTGACCGGGGCGGCCTCGATCCGGGCCTGGAGCAGGCGATGAAGAATACCGGCCTGACCCATCTGACAGCTGTCTCGGGAGAGACTGTGACAAGCAAGTGTGGGTGACAAATTGTGAGCAGGTTTGATCAGTTGCCGGCAGCAAATGGGTTCAAATTTCACCGTCACCGCCAGATAAGAAAGACCCCACTTCCCTTTGTTTACAAGGGAATCGGGGTATTTTGCTTTGTCCTCGAGAGAAGATTGGCAAAGAATTGGCAACGTTTCCAGCCCGGAAGCGGTCCACCGACGAGGCCCTCCAGACCCCATTACCCGCCGGCTGTCCGGCTTTTGGGCTGTGATCACTATACGGAGAAGAAGGAGGAACCTCTGCGGGTGGTAGACGTTCTGCTACGGGTTGGCGGAGGCGTCTTCGGGAACCGCAGCAAGCGCGTAACGCCCCCGCCCATTAAAACGCGCCCTCCCCCGAGACCCGACGGTCCCGCCGCTCGCGTTGGCCTATGTGACTCATCTATGGAGGTCTCGACTTGAGTTGGCTCGCTTTGACGCGGCTCGCCACGGACGAGCAGGAGCCTGACGCATCTCGGCGGAGTTACAATAATGGTTTTGTCGCTGTACGTTCATCGGACTAACGAAAAATTGGGGAAACCGTGAATCCGTTCTGGATCGAGTTCTTTGCAATCGCCGCGGCGACGGGCATGGTCGCAGGCATCGTCGAGCACACACGCAAATTTAGCGACAGTCCCCTGTGGGCGAAGAGGGGACGCGGCTGGACCTTCTTTTTGGTAGGCACCTTTGGACTTGTGGGCCTTCCCAGTCTTCTCATCCAGGCGGGATCGAGCAAACCCGTCAACGGCTTCACGTTTGGGTGCCTATTCCCACTTATAGTCGGACTCATCTACCTTCATGCAGCGCGATCAGGATCTGATAAGCCCTACTACCAAGTGGTGCGGGAGGTCTTCAATCGCCCCTCCCATGCCGTTGAAATGGCCGAGATCATGAAGGATTTCAGGGAAGGAAGCGCAACGACTGCCGAGGGACCGTCCAAGTCGACCACGGAGTCAGATCGTAGCCCCAGAGACGGGGTCTAGAGGTGCCGATCAGCACTGGACAAGCCCAGCCTCCGTCGCGGTCTCGTCGGCTAAGGAGGCCAGATGGAAAACGACCGACCGGCGCCGGGAAGCCGCAGCCTCAACGTTGCCCAGAAATTGGGAGACGTAAGTCCGAAGAGCGACTGGTGGCGCTTCATGCCTGCGGGGCGATGTAGAACCGACCAAGCGATCTCCGGGTGAGCACACGGACGAGCACCCACCGCGCTTATTAGGAGACGCCGAGGTTTCGCAAGCTACTAGCCGGAAAAGGGGAGGCGTCCGCCGCCCGCACTCCTGGGCGTGCCAAGGCGCCATGGGTCACCTCGCACCCTTTGTCAGTTTCACGAGCCAGCGGCGGGGATCAAGTTTTTCACTGTTGGTTCAACCTGTCACGTGGCGCACTCAACTCTTTTTCGTTGCGTTCGTAGCTGCACTGACGGCGAGGACCACTCCTGCTGCCACCCCCACGCCGAGCGCTTTGCGCCCCGCTTCCGCTCCCGCGGTCTTCCATTGCTCCGCTTCCCGGGCCGCGTCCCACCAGCGGGTTGCCTTCAACGAATCTCGATCGGACTCGATTCCGAGCGGACCGTGGAAGTCATCGACGGCGATTCCGACATGGTTGATCGAGCCCACCACAGCCCGGTGCGCGGGCAGGTGGAACAGCACATTCGATTTGGCGGTGCCGGCAGCCGCATCCATCCGAGTCATCAATTCCTCGGTGATCCGCAAGATGTCTTCACGCCGCTCCTGACGGTCATCCTTCAGCGCGAGCCGGAGCCCATCCAGATCAGCAGGAGATGCGTCCAGCATCCGCTCCAGTCTTAGGAAGTCGAGCATGTCCTGTAGTTCGAAGCATCGGGCCACAACTGCGAGCAACTCCCGAACTTCGGACGCTGCATCGTTGGCGGACTTTGCGAGATCACCGATCTTGGTCGTACTCTCAATTCTGTTCGCGAGAGCAGCGAGCTGAAGCAACGCCCACTCCTGGGCATTTGTGATCGTTGCTTGCCTGCCCTGCACCGTCGACCACGTATCATCGTCCGCTCGGTTTAGCTTCTCCAGGACACGCATGGCGGACTCGATGTCACGCCCAGCCCCCTTCACATCTGCCACCTTCTCGTACCTCTGGTTGCTGAGCACGTTGTCGATCTTTGTGTCGATCCTGTCGAGATATACCTTGAATTCATTCATCTCTTGTTGCCGCGCGAACTGCGCCATGATCCCTGCGGTACCAGAAAGCAACGCCGGGTTGGTCAGAAGCGATCCCGGGCCGTTCTCAACCTGGATCCACTTACTGATGGAACCCGGTTTCCCCAGCATCACATGGCTGATGCCCGGCGTCGCGGTCTCCATCAGCCCCGACTCTCTCACCAACTTGGCAGACTCCTTGGTCAGCTTTAGGTATAGCCCTGAGTTCGCAGCAACCTCGAAGGCTGCCTCTGCGACTCCAGCCCCGGCGTGTAGTAGAGATCCGAGCCGGTGCAATCCGAGATCCTTCGACAAGGACAGCAACCCCGCCGCGTCGAGGAAGCGCTCGACAGCCCTCCGGGTCCCGATGACGGCCAAGCCCTCGCCGTCACTAATCAGCTCAATCTCGTCATCCATCGTCAACTCCTGAAGTGCGGGCGGGGAGGGTGGTTCTTCTGAGTTGAGAGTGTAGTCGGGGCAGCGTCCGCGCCTTGCTTCCCGTCGAATTCAAGTTAGCCATGGCGGCCCTCAAATCGCTCCCAAGCTATGGGAGGTGCTGCCCGGCGGCCGTGCGGGGAAATCCGCAGTCGTTTGAGCAGGCGGTCTGGCCATTTCACGGCCCACACCATAACCGACATTATGATGTGGGTTACCTGTGCACGCGACGCCGCACAGCACGTTCAGGATCCGGACCGGAGCCCGTCGGATTAGGAGCAGTCCTGCCGCGGGCGACCAGGTCCGTATAGCATTCCGCCACGTAGGCCGGTCCGAGGGCTCCAGTCGGCACCAGAATGAAGCACCAACGGCCGAAGTCAGGCATCTGTAGCGCAAAAAACAGAGAAACGAAGCTAGGAAATGGGACGACCCGCCCAGTCCGGCGGCGCCTCTTGAGGAAGACGGTGCACCAAGCACAATAGATTGTCGGCACGGTTGCCGAGGCGTACGTGTGGTGTCATTCTCCCTTTATCCCTTCATCCGCTTACCGGAACCCGGTTGGAGACAGACCATGGAGAAGAGTTTCAGCGACCGCATCGAGGCAGACATCCGAAGGGGCGCGATCTCCTCAGTTGAAGATGAAGAACGGGATCAGCTGGAACGCTGGCTAGCCGATGGGATGCCCGCGCCAGGAACGATCGCAGCGAGATTATATTACGAGCAGAGAAATACCCCTTAGACGGTACTCTCAACCTGGCTTTTCAGATCGAGCCCCGGTCGGTCTGCGAGGGTCTGCTGGTGTCCAACCGTTGTTCACCGCATTCATATACAGTCGAAACATGGGACTATGGGGGAGCTTTAGAAGTGCTTATATACGGTCAAGGACCGAGGTTATGGCGCATCCTCCCCAGACGAGCGATAGTTCTGGGCCAAGCGCCCGCCGGGAGCGCCCGAGATCTAGGGTGGAACCGGAGACGGCCCTAGCTGAGTCCCATCGGGAGAAGATGGAAACTGCGGCAGCCGGCCTGACGGTCAAGGGCTACAGTGCGGGGTACCTCAATGCAGAGGACGCAAGGAAGACCGTAGCAGATGTCAAAGAAGGCCCCACAGAGCTAGAGCTTGTCAATGGCTCAGCACATTGGCAGAGACATCGGTGTCAGTCGCGCCACTCTTTATCGCCGATTCAGTCTGGACGCTAGGGTGATGGCCCAATATCCGAACCGCCATAAGGCGCGGGCTAGTTCTATTCTGCGCACCAGAACTACGGAAGAGGATCAGGAAGCATGGCGCCAGCTAAGCAAACTCTTCAGAGAGATCGAGGAATGGCATGCTGCGGTGGGCGGAACCCACCCTGTTCACGCTCAATCACCCCTGGGTATCGCAGACGAGCTCTCGGATCCATTTCAAGCCTCCCATGCAGTGGCATACCTTCGACTAACTGCGGTGGACCACCTTCATGCTCTTCGAACGTTGATGCAGGAAGCCCAGTCTCAACACATCTTTGCTCCTTTCTCGGTGATTCGTTCCGCTCTCGAAAGCGCATCAACCGCCTTGTGGATTCTGACGGATCCGGACCCAAGAGTTATAGCAGTCAGATCGCTGAAGCAGGAATGGGTGAACCTCAGGGAGTTGCGTCACGCCTATCAAACAATTGGGGCCCCCGAGAAGGACCTCACAGCCCGCTACCAACGCTTTGACGCAGTCATCGAGAAGAACCGCATGAGGAAGGACGGGATTACAGCAAACCCTCCCGGTTCTTTGAAAATGCTCCAGAGGGCCTGCGAGGCTTTTGAGCTGGGCAGTGTGCCCGTCCTGATGTGGCAAATGTGCTCCGGTGCCACCCACGGGCGGAATTGGATTACGGGGTTCCTTACCATGATGGAAGCCCGAGACGATGGCGTTTCAAAAATCGTAAAGGGCCGGCTCACATCTGATGCGCAAGCAATCCTTCTCGCCACCTACGCAGCATGCGATGTTGTCCGTCGTCTTTTCGCCGTGATGCAGAACCGGGCAAAACTAGAGAACCATACTGGCGCTGCCTTCCAGAAAGCAGCCCCCAGGCTACTAGTGCCTACGCCCGGACTCTATCTCCCATGAAACGTGGGCAGGGAGAATAAGCTTGGCGATGAACTGATACTGGTAGAGAGGGGCTGGGATGCACTACGGACAAACTGAAGAGCTATGGGAAGACCTGATCGGGGCCGGGCACGAAATCCTAATCGATGTGTGCCGCAGAGAGGACATGACGACCTATACGGACCTAAACAGGGAGCTAAGCCATAAGGTCGATGGATTCTCCGGTTTCGATTTCAATCAACAATCGGAAAGAGCTGCGATGGGTTACCTGCTAGGCCAAATTGTTGAGCGAGACCAGGTGACGCACCCGGAACTGGTCCTCAGCGCGGTCGTCCATTACATCGATATGAACTCACCCGGTCCTGGGTTTTTCGATCTCGCCCTGAAGAACGGCAATATGAAGGTCGGAGAAGATAAGGACAGCTTCTGGTCCAAGCAGGTTACCCTAGCCCAGAAAACATATCCTCGTAGAAGGTTCGGCCTCCCTCGCACGTAAGAATCATTAGTGATGCGTTGCGTCATCCGCGCAGCGTTAGGGTGTCCCCTTTGTAGGGGATTCCGTCGTAGAGCATGGCGAGGAACATCGGAACGACGCGGCTCCAGGGGCGCCGAGCCCTTGGCCTGCGGCAGTTACCCTCGGATCGTTTGCGGTCGGAATACCCCCTGGATGACGGATGGTCCTCAGCCACGACACGAAAACCATGGAGGTATTCCCTCGTGAGCCATAACATGTCACGTATAACCGGGAGGCAGTAATGGCTATAACAGCAGCGGAAGCCCGCCGTGATCTGACCCGTCTCATCGAACAGGTCAACCTGGACCGAACAGACATCGAGATCGTGGCGGAGCGCGGGTCCGCAGTATTGATGTCCAAAGACGCGTATGACTCCTTGATGGAAACTAACTATCTGCTTCGCTCGCCCCAAAACGCGCAGCGGCTCTTGGCGTCACTCGTATCCGCACGGAAAGGCGACATAGCGGAGCGCAAGCATTTAGAACAGTGAGGAAGTTTAAGTAGGCTTTCTGGCCCAGTGGGCCAGGGCCAGGCCTGAGTCCCTCTTGGATGTGCGGGGCACATCGGCGATTCCAACCCCCTCATGCTCCCAGAGGCGGTTTCCGCGTCCCGTTGCCGCCCGAACCATGGGGTGCGCAGAAAGCCTCTTTCTAGCCAGCTAAATCATCGGTGGGGTGTGTTAGTACTATTGCGTCTTGCCGCCCCATCGGGTTTTATGTCCCCGGTATAGCAAACACTGCAGGTGGGGGACATAAATGAAGTTTGATCTGAGTGGGCAGAGCACTGCCCCCGTATCCGGCACTACGCCCGGTGGTACCGCGGACGGAAACTTCGAGGTGGCCCCTGACGCAGTAATTGCGATCCTGAACGAGGTCCAGACAATGGCGGTCGAGTTCAACGACCTCCTGATGGCTGCTGACGCGAGCATGGTCAGCCTTGCCGACGCCTGCAAAGCTCCGCCCATCGCCACAGAGCTGGCCACGTTCTCCATCATGATGCAGAAACGGACGATACGTTCCGCCGGAGGGCGGACGATGGTGGCCGTCGATGCCGTGGCAGACGCCACTCTCGCCCTGGTCCAGGGCGATAAGCAGATGAGCGACACGGCACGCGAAGCAGCGGCCATGGCAGCACAGCAACATGTTGACGACGCTCCGGGGGCCGCCAACGGCCCGAGTTACGTCCGGCACGGATCCCCTCAGGCCTTCTGATGGATTTCGGAATAACCGAATTTGAACAGCGGCTCCCGGATGCCGACACGATCCGGACGCACGCGGCCGACACGATGGCCGTCGGGGTGCGGGTCCACGAACTCATGGACTCCCTCTGGGAGACCTGGCTCCGACTCACGGCACCTGGAACCTATGACGTGGCAGGAAACGAGAAGGTATTCACCGCCCTGGATACTTCCCGGACGGCGGCAGAAGAACTCTCTAATCACAGTATCCAAATCGATACAGTGATGCGGACCTATGCAGAGTCCGTCGATCTGCTCAAGGTCCGTCTGGGATGGGTCAAAGAGCGGGCCGAGGCATTCAACCGCGAGTACCCGGAGTCCGAACAGGACGAATGGGACAACGAGGAGGCCGCCGTCGATGCCCGAAACGACGTAGCACGCGACGTTGGACAGCTGCATGCGGATCTGGACGAGGCCCAGCGGGACGCGGCCATCCGAATCACTCACATCACCGGCTCAGAGCGCAGCTACATTGAAACTGACCAGATCTATTCCAAGTGGGGCGACAGGGACCGGAACACCGTCGAGTACGGGTACGACTATTCAGATTACCGTGACGCGTTTTCCGGTGGGTACATGTCCAATGATCTTCCCTGGTACCGGGACACGCTGAACTTCGCCGGCGACACCATTATTGGGGTTCCGAAAGCCGGCTGGGAGCTCGTCACCAGCGCCGGCGTGCTCATTGGGTTCCAGGGCTGGTATAAGGCCGGTAACGCCTGGCAAAACATGGGACGCATGACCGGCAACGTTATCGTGGTGACTTCGCCCGTTTACTTAGGATCCGAGCGGTACCGTGAGGCAGTGGATGAGCTGATGGCCCTTGGTCCGCAGCTGATCCGGTACGACCAGTGGAATTCGGACCGTCCCGGACTTGCACTGGGCGGGAATATCTTCGACGTCGCCACCCTGTTCCTGGGCGGTGCCGGTGCTGCCGGCGGCGCCGCGAAGGCCGGGACGAAGGCTTTGGGACTGGTGGATCGGTTTGCAGATTCTTTCCCGGCCAGTCCGGGCGGACCCGGCGGGTTCGGCGGGTTCGGCGGTTTCTCCCCGGCACTCCCTGACGGTCATATGCCCGTCACACCCCGGGATCTGGAGTTGCCTGACAACGGCATCATGCACCGCGAAGGCAAGGGCGGTGGAGGAAAACCTTTCCCGGACACCTACAGCCCGGACAGCGGACGCGATCCAGCCATCCAGCCCCAGGTCGGGGACACCGACGGCGGCAACGGCTACTTCAGAGATGAACCTCGTACGATGCACGGTGCACCGGAGCAACAGTACTTCTCCGGTATCGACCGTGTGGACTCCGGCCACGCCCGTGAATACATCCTGAGGGACGCGGACGGCAAAGAAGTCAGATTCGACGGCCACGGCTGGATTGGTGACCCCCCGAAGGAGTACTTCCCAGAGATCAAGGGGCATTACGACTGGATGTGGCCAGCCAAGGAAAAGGAAATGTTCGACTACTGGATCGAAGACGAGTTGCTAAGGCAAACGAATGCCTTAAAACATGCGGGGCACCCGGGGTTCATTCACGAATTGATATTCACGGAGAAAGTGGTCATGGATAAATTCAACGCTTACCTGCCCTCCGATCACCCCTTGCGACGCACCCTCATCATTTCCTTTAAGCCAATGCCCTGAACAACCTGTTCCGACTCTTGATAGGTTTAATATATGAAGCAAACGGTGGCTGAGTTGTTGCCAGAAAATGACGAATACGCCTACATCATGATGGTTTGGGGTAGTCGGCGCGAGCGGCCTGAAGAGATAGCAGCTCGCGGGTGGGCCACAATGGCTGCGCTCAAAGATGCTATTCCTGCCAACGACCCGCAGGTCCCCGCGCCCGTATGGGTAGACGCTAGTCAGGATCTCTACGGACATGACCGGCCGCCCGCGCCGTCGTCCCTTCCCGCCATGCAAGATCAGACCCTAGAAAGAGCGGACGTCGACGACCTCGGCAACCTTGTCGGTGGGGTGCGCATGGGCTCGTATCTGATATCAGGTGAGACGGATGTCGCTTCCTACAGTGGAAACGTGGGTGCCGGTAGGACCTATGTGGGTAACACCGTCACTATTCGCTTCCTGCCCGACTATCCGCTGGGCACGGAAGAAGATGTACTCAGATTGTTCCGGACACTCGTCGCGATTTGGGCGCCGGACACCGCCAGGTTCGGAACCTACCTGACCTCCCGCCAGGTGCATGATTATGCGAAGTCTTACGCCGGATATATGACGTGGGTGTCTCAATCAGGCATGGGCACACCGCCACCGCTAAAGTCGGCCACCGCGGAACCATTCGGTGAAGGTACCCTGCTAACCGTTAAGGAGTGGAGCGTTGAGGGCGTCCGCAACCTCCACGAGGAGCTTCTTGCCGCCGGTGTTCCAGGCTATGTCTCTGAAAATATCAATCCGCAGAGCGTCCCCCGCTTCCCCTCTTCGACAAGCTGAGCGGCGCGCTCAGCAGGGGTGAACAGCAGTTCGCTGATTGGGGATCCGAAACCGGGCCGACAGGGTTGAACTTGTACGCCCTTAGGGTGTGACCGCTGGCGCGATATTCCGGGGCAGACGGCGGGACCATAAACGTGTTGTAGGCCGCCATATCGCTGCGATGAGCGACGTAAACACGCGTCCACTCGCGGGATTCGGCGGTGATTGCAGACAGCTGACGCGCAAATAGCCCGCTTTGGTAGAGGTGCACACGGTCTTCTGATTGCGCCTGAACCCAGTCGTTGTAGCGACCGTATACGAAGCTGAAGGTAGCGAAGGGCATGAAGTCCTGAGCGTGAGTCAGCCAAAACCGCCGGATGCTTTCGTCAACGGGCACCCGGTAGGACGGTAATCGATGTGGCTCCACAACCAGGGGATGGGGGCGTGTCGAAGGACTCATCTTCACGTGGTTGCCTTCCACCACGTCCTGGTCGCTACGACAGCACGGGACGAGGCTGACACCGGCGGAGTGTACGACGTACCGGAATGCTGTGATCGAGCCGCCCTCATCCAGGAGTTCAAGGATGCTATCAGCGGTTTTTGGATGAATAGAGGCGGCGATGATCATGAGTGCCGGAGAATCATTCACGGTCTCTGGCAGCGTGTGACCAAAGCGTTGTTGGAAAGCCTCCGCCAAGTCGATCCGAAGACGACCGTGAGCGAGGACGTATATGAGATCCTTTCTGTTCATCCGCTTGAGCAGGCGGCGATAGCTGAGAACCTGGGCAACGACGGGGGGTTTGGCTTCGTCAACCTTCAGCTCGACGATGTGTATGAGGCCAGTTGGGTCGATCGCGAGCAAGTCAATCTCGCTTCCGTATACCTCCACCTGTCTTCCGATGACCAATAGGTCCAGCCCGGTAAGCCATAGACGGGCCTCCAGATAGTCCTCTAAGTCCTTTTCATAACGGAATCCGAGCAGTTTGGTCAGTTCAGTCACCACCAGTCGTCCGGTTCTTCGTGTAGTGCTTGGCCAGTTGATGTCCGGGTAGATGGGGCTTGCACCTACCCGGACGTGACGGAAACCTGCGCGCGGTTTAGGTAAAGCTTTCGACTTGCAGATCCGAAAGTTCATAAACAAGGGGGGGAGGTCTGACGGCCGAGCTCCTGATCCAGGACGACTTTCAGACGAGCAGCGAGGACCTCTCGGTAGAGAGAACCTGAACCTTCCCTAATACGCTCTGGACGCTCCGACCGGGAATTCTCCCCGGACGCAGACACTGTGCTGCGTTCATCGAGGAGACGGCGTACCGCCGAGTCCCACATCTGGGTGCCGGTCGTTTTCCAGGCTGTGTCGAGAAGGGTCTTCTCCTCGTTGCTGGCGGCACCGCTGCTCAGGTGGACGAGCATCCGGTCGAGTTAGGGCAAGCGGGAAGCGCCCTACTCGCATTAGCGCTACGTCATCCCACCCGCTCATCCTCTCCGGACCCAGTTTCCCAAGCCTGAGAGAACGCCGTTGCACGATGCCCCTGGTTGCCAGAACTCTCTCATTGGGTTCTCTACCGGTCTTGTAACTTGGAGCTGCCAGACGGGGGCAGATCCCGGATCCCGAACACAGCGATGATTCCACAGCCCACGTTTTCTTGGTTTTCTGGTCGACCGCCGAATAAATGACGTGCCCGAAATCATCCCGGTTCTGGGCCGGTTCCGGTCCAGAACCGGGATATCGATAGAGGCCTCTCCTGCACTGTGCCCAATTATGGGCCAAACATGGGCCATTGCCAGGCCACGAAAGCGGTGTTGATCGCGCTAGGCCAGATTCAGGTCTGATCCGTCCGGATCCTGCCCGAATCCGGCCCAGAAGTGGCCCGACACGTTCTCGGAAGCCCGCAAGTAATCAAAACATCAGATAGGAAGACCAGTTGTCGCCTATGACGGGACATTTTCTGACCAGAATCGGGCCAGCTTTGTCCGAAACGTTGCAGCCTTCGGGCTGCCTTTTTTTACCCGTCGGCACCCTTCGGGTGCCATGCCTGGATGGAAGGCACGGTGTAAGGAGCGTGATGGGGCGGGGGCGGGTGGCGATGCACTTGGACGCTGTGCCCATGGCTCTCCAGGGGGCCGGGGAGTCCGGTCACCTCGAGGAGTTACGAGCCGTCAGGGATGCTGTGGAAGCGCTCGTCCCGCCTCGTGATGAACGGAGATGGAGGATCGCGGGATCCCACCCCGGTCCCCTGGGGAGCCCAGCATGAATGGTTAAGCCCGGGCACAAAATGCATGGATGTCCAGTCGACTGACAGCCGCCAGCCCGCCCCCGTTGAGGGAGCGATCAGACGCAGCTCCATGGCTGATTCCAACAGCCGTTGACGCAGCGTGGAAGGCACAGTGGGATCCTGCATGGACGCCCGGACCGGTCCCTGGGCAGAAAGCACTCAACTGGGGAGGATTCGCAGGCTCACCTCACCCACCGGAGCATGGAACGTGGACGACGGCGCCCACGGACCGGGACCTAAAGAAACGAATCCGCGGGACCGCCGTCGGCACCTTTTTATCTTCCCTTCGGGCCCTTCGGGACCAGATAAAAAGGTTCACGACGTCGATGCTGCATGGACTGTTTTCCGGAGCAGCCGGCTGCCGCCGGCTGCCGCCGGCTACGGGTGTAAGGACCATCCGAAGCGGGTGCTGTGACGACGCCGGTACAGAAGATGGAACACCGCCGGGGCGGTGCCGTTACCGGCACTCCGGCGTCGCCGGAGAGGTCGTGTGCATGGACCCTGGCGGGCCGTTGAACCCCTGCTGTGACAAGGGCATGAACAGCTGCTGCGCAGCGCCTTCGGCACCCCCGCGGATCCGTCTTCGTCCCTCAGCCGTCACCGCGTGGCCACCTCGTACGGGATCACTGCTCCTGCGTCGCAGCGTCCTGCTGGTGAGTTTGGAACGGGGACTGCGTCCCCTCTTTTCGGGCCTTGGAACACGCTCCTACTCCTCCGTCGCAGGACCGCGGCGCTGCTTCGCAGCAGCTTCCTACCGGGTGCCATGCACCTAAATACCCGGTAGGAAGCAAAAGGCCCGAAACCGCCGGAAACTAGCGCCACCTCTACCCTCCCTCCTACGAGTAGGAACCATAAATGGTCGGGTAGGAAGCATGGTGGTAGGCGCTACTTTCCTCTGATAAACCAGCAGAAATCCCCTCAGTCCTCCGCTAAAGCTCCGGACGTGAGGGAAAAAGGGAAAGGGCATAAGAAAGGGTGGCACCTCGCTACGCTCGGTGGTCGGCACAGCCGACACCCCTCGGTCGCTGCGCTCCCTCGCCCTTCGCTGCGCTCAGGGTTTCTACTGCGTTCGCTGGCGCTCTCTTGCCCCGCCAATGCTGCGCATCGTCGGGGTGCCCCTGGAACCATCGCTGACGCGAGTGGTCCCAGCTCCCACTCGGGCTGCCGCCCGTCGTGGACAGAGACCCCTGCGACGTTGTCGCGGTGTCTCTGAGACAAGCAGTACAGACACCTCGCGACCCCTTCGACAGGAGCTGTATCGAGGTGCCGTGAGGCACCGGTCGGCTGCCGTCGACCCGGGTTGGAGCGACGTCGTTGACCACTTCGCGGCCCACCCTTTCGACGGGCATCTGAGACCTCGGATGTCCGTCTCAAAATCCAACCAAGGAGGTGCCTGAACGATGGTCACCATAAAGGCCAATATTTACGACCGGCTTCTCGCCCGCCCTGCTACCGGATGCGTCCTGTGGCAAGGAACCATCAGACCAGACGGCTACGGTCAGCTCGTCAGCCAACGGCAAGAAACGCAGACTACATCGAGTCGTCCACGGACTCTCTGCCCAGAGGGAGACGGTCTGGCCCTCGACTATCTCTGCCGCGATCGAGGCTGCCTCGATGCCAATCATCTGGAGCCTGTAACCCTTGCGGATAACAACTTCCGCGGCATCGGTTTCACGGTGGTCCATGCATGCAGACCCACTGTCCCTAGGGACACCCTTACGACGAGGAGAACACCCAAATGAAGAACGGCGGTCGCAGGTATGGAACCTGCATCTCCATCGAGAACCGCCGCTACCGAGAGAAGCAGAAAGCTGTAAGGAACAGCTGAGGTCGTTACTCCAGAGACCGTCCGGTCGTCCTGGGGACCCTGGAAAAGAGCCAGCGGGTTGCGCGAATCCGGGGTGCTGAATATCAGCTCAGTGCACAGCGCAGGATGCTCACGGCTCACAATTAATTGGAAATCATTTGCACGACCTTTTTGAGCGTCTACCGATGAGGCAACGCGGGAAGGAGCAACCCGCTATGAGCGATGCCCAATCCGCACTGGACACTGAAACACCGCAGGTGCCTTGCCTGGAAAGGACCGAAAAAGATCCAGAAGGCGGCGTGCCACGCCAAACTGCCTGCCTAGGCCGGAAACATCGGTTTGGCCGTTCCAACCGGTACAGTTGTGCCACTCGCAGGGAACTGAGGATAAGGGGAGTCATGGACAGCGGTTTTTCGGTCTATCTGGCCGGCAAGATTTCTAAGAACGGCTGGCGCAACGAGCTTGTGAGGTCTGAAATCCTTGGAGGCAACGAATGGGCCATTGATGCACTGGGGTCGAGCCATATCCGCCCAAAGTGGGACACCATAGTGAACGGTCTGGCGGACGGAATACACCTGACCGGTCCGTTCTTCATTGGCTGCGACCATGGTTGCGGTCACGGGCCCGGAAGTCACGGCGTCACCGGAGGATGTATCTCCAGCGTGGCCAGCCAGCAAGCGACGGTAAAGCTGTGCCTTGACGCCATTGACCGGTCCGACGTTGTGTTCGCGTGGATTGATGCGAAGGATGCTTACGGAACGCTCGTTGAACTCGGTTATGCGAAGGCTAAGGGTAAGCGCATCATCGTTGCTCATCCTCCGGGACCATTCGTCCGAAGTGAGAAGGGCGATGTTAGCAACACCGCTCTGCGCAGCGACATGTGGTTTCTAAACACCATTGCCGATGTCGAGATCGCCGAGCACTCGGCGGGCGCAGCATGGAAGCGTTTCTTGGACTGGGAGGAAGAAACGAATCCGACCTGATTCGGCTTCTAGCATCCCGGCAGATCCTTTGGACAGCCCGGGATTGACCAAGGTCGCGATCGCCGCACAGGCGGAAGACGGAACTTCTGAGTCACCCAATGATCGTGAGTGCAGTGCCATTCGCCCTCTGGTCTGATCAATAGCTGCAGCAGGTCGATTTGGTGCTGGGCAGCCTCCCTGCGCTGAGAACCGCTGAGGCCGTCGTTGACGCACGCCCGGACTGTGTCTATTCTGACTACGGGTCGGTCGGACGGCCCTACTCCGAGTCAGGATCCCCACGCGGCCTGGCTTCGAAGGACAACCGCAGCGGATCCGGTGGAAGCAGGAACTTGTCAGCTGATTTCTCTACATCCGTCAAGGCTCTGCGTGCGTGGGGTGCAAAGCCAAGGACGGAATTGGAGATTCAGATGATCAACATCGACGTGCGCGCTGCTGAACGCAGGATTTCAGCCCCCTCCGCCCGGCCCACGCGGGAACACCAGCGCGACGCGCGCGCTTGGTCGAAGTTCTCAGGCCTGAACTACACGACCTGTCTTAGGCAGATGATGCACCCACTCGCGCAGGGCATCCTTGGGCAGAGAGTCAGCGCACGCAGCCTGATCACAGCCCTCACCAAGAAGGGGCTCATCAGCGAACGGGCCGAAAGTTATCACCAACACAGTGCCTCCAATGCAGCGTCCAGAGTCACCACGCTGGGGGAGTCTGGACTCCTGAAGGCCGATAAGGATCCCCTCCACGTCTCCTCCCCTGACGCGTACTTGGAAGTCGTACTGTCGACTGAGCTGCTCCGTGCGTTCGACCTGGTAGGTGGGCCGCAAGACGATTCCCACAGCTATGTTCTGAAGCATGTCGCCGAAGAATTCTTCAGGGATCGGCTTGGTTCCTTCTCCTACATTTCGAACGGGAAGATGATCTGGGCCGCTGCTGTGCTGGATCTGCCGATGCGGTCCTCGGCGGTAGACTCCAGCAATGCTCTGTTCGGCCTCGATCCCCTCCAGGTCCACTACCTGCAGCGTATGCTCCGCGGGCCGGCTCCAAAGGCCCACCACCACCGTCCGCCTGGGCTTATACACCTAGCGAAGATGCTCGAGCGCTTCGCGTCTGCTGAGGAGATCCCTGTTCGCTGGGACCCACAGGACGCTTTGCACGAGGCGCGGACTACCCCGTTCCACGAATGGGTTATCGAACAATGCAATCCGGAGGGCGACGGCACCCCGGAGGGCGGTACGCGCCAGCGTCTGGCCTTCGACTACTGGCATGGTGTCAGGGGCAGTGATCATCCAGTGGCAAAGAGCCCGGAACATCTCCTCGAGATCCTCGACGGTATGGGTGCTGGATACTTGGCGATCTCCGAAGCGGAGAACATAGCAGTGGCATGGAATCAGCTGCAGCGGCCTGAGTGACAGGAACCCACCCATACCGCCTGGGCCGGTGGGTGGGTTCCGGTCTGAAGCTCCTGCAGTGACGTTATGTGTGGGCTCTCTTTGGGACGGTTGGCGTAGGAGCTCTGGGGGATCGAGGAAGAGCTGGGGCACTTCTTGTAAATGAGAACAATTCCTCGAGTCGTCCCAGATCCTGAGGAGTTACGCCGACAAGCCGGATGCCATGCTTAGCGGCCAACCTGATCTTTTTCTGCATTTTTTCTATGTATTTCTCCTCATCAGGCAGGCCCCAAGCCTCCACGTAAGTTCCGTCCCACAAGAGCCAGTCTGCGCGCATCGCGTTAGGATTCAGGTCAGGGTCATAGGGCCAATGAGGTTCGGCTTCATGGGCGATGCTGTTAGCAGTGAAGAAATCGTCTATATGTCTCTCCAAAAGGGATCGGCATACATGTCCGTCCCTTGCAGTAGACATGATGCCACGCGACGTTCTGTAGCCGTCTTGGACGATGTCAGCTTTGGCGAGCCAATCGAACCACGTATAGGGAGCCCTTTGTTGCGCTCCTTCGCGCCTCAGGCGCGTATTTACTCGCGGCACATGCATCCTAACGAGCAATGCTCGATCAATCGCCGTAGGGGAAGTCGTCGGGGGAAGACGTGAAACTTGGGCTTGACTTGGAGCACCGCCAATCTCGGTGGCCAGTTCAGCGAGGGCCCAAACCGCAAGGGGTTCCCAAGGCTCATCCCATCCCAAGTCAACGTAGAACCCGCGCACTGCATGCCTGAGGCATAGGACGCAGTATGCCAACCACTCTGCGTCTCTCTCCCCTTTTCGCTTGACAGGCAGCGCGTCATAGCCGCAGAGTCGGCACGGTGTTGGGCGGTTTCCCTTTTCATTAAAGCTGTAGGGTCCGAATAATTCGTCAAGGTATCCTGTGTCGGCGTAACTATCGAGCAAGAAATCGGTGGTGCGATTAAGGTACTCCGGATCCGGTTTTCCTGCAGTAAAATTTAATGGCGAATGATTGACTATTTCCTTTGGGAGGACCTGACTGTGGTGCGCCCATATCCTCCGATATTCAGGGGGAATCTCAGATGGAACATCCAACGCCTTGATAGGCTCCTTGACTTCGCCTATGGAGAGATAAACCTGTGGGGGAGGGGCACTCCAAACAACACGGTTTGGAATCACCCCTAGGCGGGCCAAGAGGGTCAGCGCAGGTTGTCGGTATACGGATGCATGTACGTGTAACCTCTCAAGCTCCGGCTCGTACCAGCCGAGGGGAAGTACGTCGGAGGGTACGTTGATGCTCCATCTGGTGCCTTCGTCCTTGATAACAGCTGGCGGGTATTCTCCCGTGAGGTTTGGACTGCCGGTTAGATCCAGCCCAGAGGCCGCAGCGGCTTCCAACGCGGCAGGCCGGTAACACTCGTCGTGTAGGAACACTATTCCGTTATGGATCTTTCCGATACGTCCTCCCGCCTTGTTGACGACGTATGCTCGTCGCTTCCCAAACACCGATCGTTGTTGGACGCTAACCGGTTCGGACGGGGCTGCCGGGGGCATGAGGAGTCGCCAATTAGCAAGCTGTTGTAGCGCATGAGCGTCCAAGCGCTCGGCTTGATATGTCCGAGCCGGGGGTATCTCCAGCGTGTCCGCTGAAGAATGTGATGCTATGCCTCGAAAGGTGTCACGAGGACGCTGTTGATCCGCTGTACTGGGAGCTGACCCTTTTGGGCGGCATAGAGCGGCGTCAATAAGAGTATGAAGATGGGATGTGTTGGGGAGACACAGCTGGATTTCTCCGTTGTCGCCACCGCGCACACGGGCATGGCAGGCGACTGGCGCACCGAACTCAGAGCGGGCTCTGGCAGCTAGCTCGCTAAACCGGGAACCCCCTAGGTGGGCGAGACTCGCTTCGGGGACGTATCCCATGTGTCTGTCCTCCGCGGTTCCGCCGTAGGTATACGGTTGCGCGACCGAAATTGCGTTGCTGTTGTAGGTGTTGTCTGGCCTGGGAACGAGTTCAACCAAGGTACGGACCCACTTCTTCGCCGGAGGTATTTCGCCAGGGGAAGTAAGCTCCAGCGTGATGAATTCTCGTTGCGTATCCAGGGCGTCCCCCCAAGCGGCGGCCGTGATGTGCGCCGGTCCCCACGGGATGACTACCATTCCAACGGTCACGTCAAAGATAATCTTGCCGGCGTCAGGTGAGGACGGGTCGGCTTTGCCTTGCATATTCGAGCTGGTAGTACTCATGGCATGACTGTATCCGTGTATAGCCGACGGAGTTGAGAATGGTCCGCGCCGTGAACCGGCGTCATCCAGACGGTCCCAAAGGGTCTGGAACGATCCGTTGTAAACCGGGAATCAGGGACTAGCTGCGTGTGACCTGTTGTGGAGCCTGACGATCGCCGCTGCCCTCCGTCAGGCAGCGAAGACGGTGCACCCGTAATTATGAGGAAAGATAGTCCTATGGTTTCTTCTTCGTTTGGGCAGGTCTTGGATCAGCTGTACTTCTCCGCTACTGATGAGCGTGACAAGGGCTCCAAGTTCGAACGGCTGATTAAGCGGTACCTGGAGCTGGAACCGAAGTACGCCGATCAGTTCTCCGACGTCTGGATGTGGAACGAGTGGCCGGACCGCGGCAAGCAGGTGGATACCGGGATCGATCTAGTTGCCCGGGACCGCTACACAGGCGAGCTGACCGCTATCCAGTGCAAGTTCTACGACCCGCAGCGCCGGCTCGAGAAGAAACAGATCGACTCGTTCTTCACCGCCATGGGCAAGGTCGACTTCTCCTACGGCATGGTGGTCTCCACCACCGACGACTGGTCCAAGCACGCTGAGGAAGCATTGGAGGGCCAGTCCAAGCCCACGACCCGGTTGCGCCTGCAAGACCTTGCCGAGTCCACCATCGACTGGGAACAGTTCAACCTCGCCCAGCCTGAGCAGATGGTCCGCTCGGACCGGAAGGTACCGCGCAAATACCAGCGCGAAGCGATCAACGATGTAATCACCGGCTTCCAGGACTCTGACCGAGGCAAGCTGATCATGGCCTGCGGCACAGGCAAGACCTACACCTCTTTGAAGATCGCCGAAGGAATGGTCCCGGCCGGCGGCACTGCCCTGTTCCTGGTGCCCTCCATCGCCCTGCTGCAGCAGACCCTGAACGAGTGGACCGCCCAGACCACGGTGAAGCTCCGTCCCCTGGCTGTGTGTTCGGATGCGAAGGTCGGGCGCCGCGACGACGAAGACGTTTCCGTGCACGACCTGGCGTTTCCGGCCACGACGGACGCACAGAAGCTTTTCCACCGGGCGAGTATCAGCACCGGACAGGAAGCTGTCACCGTGGTGTTCTCCACCTACCAGTCCATTGATGTCATCGCACAGGCGCAGGCTATGGGGATGCCGGACTTTGATCTGGTTCTGTGCGATGAAGCCCACCGGACCACGGGCATCACTGAGCCCGAGCATGATGATTCAGCGTTCGTCCGAGTGCATGATCAGGGGTATCTGCGGGCTGGGAAGCGCTTGTATATGACGGCGACCCCGCGGATCTACGTGCAGGATTCGAAGGTCAAGGCCGCGGAAAATGACGTTGCCGTGTACTCCATGGACGATATGGCCGTCTACGGTCCTGAATTCCACCATCTCGGTTTTGGGAAAGCCGTGGAGATGGGCCACCTCGCCGACTACAAAGTCCTGGTCCTGGCCGTGAACGAGGATGCAGTGTCTCGCTCCTTCCAAGGCTTGTTCGAGGAAAACGGGGACCTGTCTCTGGACGATGCTGCCCGCATTGTGGGCTGCTGGAACGGGCTTTCCAAGCGCGGCGTGAACGGGGAACGTCTCTCCATCGGAGACACAGCGCCCATGAACCGGGCGGTTGCGTTCGCCCGGAACATCAAGGAATCCAAGAAACTGGCCGAACAGTTCGAACTCATCGGCCGGCAGCTGCGCGTCGAGGATGACGAGGCGTTGAAGCTCGAAGCCGGGCACGTTGACGGCACGTTCAACGTGCTGGAACGCTCCGCGAAGCTGGACTGGCTGCAGGACGAGACCAAGGGGAACGTGTGCCGGATCCTCTCCAACGCCAAATGCCTTACCGAAGGCGTTGACGTTCCGTCTTTGGACGCCGTGCTGTTCCTGAACCCGCGTAATTCCCAGGTCGATGTGGTGCAGGCAGTGGGCCGTGTGATGCGCAAGTCCGAGGGCAAGGAGTACGGATACATCATCCTGCCCATCGCCGTGCCGTCTACCTCGGATCCGGAAGCCGCATTGAACGATAACAAGAAGTACAAAGTGGTCTGGGATGTTTTGCAAGCGCTCCGGGCACATGATGACCGGTTCGAGGCGATGATCAACAAGCTGGACCTGAACGGGAACTCCAACGACAAGATCGACGTCATCACCGTCGATGATCCCTTCAACAACGACGACAGTGAACCCGGGAAGAATGAGAAGCCCGGTGCGCAGGTCACCGAGGCCCTGTTCCATATGGCCAACGCGGATGAGTGGCGCAACGCGATCTTTGCCCGCATGGTCCGCAAGGTGGGGGACCGGCGCTACTGGGAGCAGTGGGCCGAAGACGTCAAAGGCATTGCCGACCGACACATCATCCGCATCCGGTCCATCCTGGACGGGCCTGATGCCCGGGTACGGGATGAGTTCGCTGTGTTCCTGGACGGGCTGCGCGGGAACCTGAACGCGTCAATCACGGAGAACGATGCGATCGATATGCTCTCCCAGCATTTGATCACCAAGCCCGTGTTCGAGGCATTGTTCGAGGACTACTCCTTCGCAGCCCACAACCCGGTGTCCCAAGTCATGGACTCCATGGTCCAGGTGCTCGAGCAGTACAACCTGGATTCCGAGGTGCAGAATCTTGAAGAATTCTACCGGTCCGTGAGAATCCGTGCGGAAGGCGTGGAAACGGCCGAAGGCAAGCAGAAGATCATCACCGAACTCTATGAACGGTTCTTCAAGCTTGCATTCCCCCGCACCGCCGAATCCCTCGGTATCGTCTACACCCCGGTCGAGGTTGTGGACTTCATCCTCCGAGCCGTCAATGAC
This sequence comes from Arthrobacter sp. zg-Y1110, assembly GCF_025244865.1. NCBI lineage: Bacteria > Bacillati > Actinomycetota > Actinomycetes > Micrococcales > Micrococcaceae > Arthrobacter > Arthrobacter sp. zg-Y1110. Next base: position 1,972,393 of record NZ_CP104272.1, on the reverse strand, counting down.
GTCTTAGCAGAAGAATTCGGGGTGACGATCTCTGACGAGGGCGTGCACGTCCTGGACCCCTTCACCGGCACCGGAACCTTCATCGTCCGCTTGCTGCAGTCCGGGCTGATCAAACCCGAGGACTTGCTTCGCAAATACACCCATGAACTGCACGCCAACGAACTGCTGCTCATGGCCTACTACATTGCGGCCATCAACATCGAAGCCACCGTTCACGGGCTTCTTCGTGACCAGGCGGTTGCGGCGGGAACTGATCCGGACGCTGTGGGGTATGAGCCCTTCGACGGGATCGTCCTCACCGACACGTTCCAAATGACAGAAGACGGCGACACCCTCGACGAGCACGTTTTCACCAACAACAGTGACCGCGTTGTTAAACAGAACGCGCTTGATATTCGGGTCATTATCGGCAATCCGCCCTACTCAGTCGGGCAGAGCAGCGGCAACGACAACAACGCGAACCTCAAGTACCCGACATTAGATGAATCCATCCGTCGAACCTATGTTGAACGCTCTACGGCCACGAACAAGAACTCTCTCTATGACTCCTACATCCGGGCAATCCGGTGGGCCTCCAACCGCATCCTGAACTCGGACAATGGGGGAGTGATCTGCTATGTCTCCAACGGAGGTTACATTGACGGCAACACCGCGGACGGCCTCCGCAAAACTCTCACAGACGAGTTCCACGAGATCTACGTCTACAACCTGCGCGGCAATGCACGTTCTGCCGGCGAGCTGCGCCGCAAGGAAAAAGACAACGTATTTGGTGAAGGAAGCAAGACGACGGTTGCTGTCATGCTCCTCGTGAAACATCCCGGCCCTGTTACCGAGTGCCGACTGAACTACCGAGACATCGGAGACTACCTCGACCGTAAGCAGAAACTTGCCATCGTAGATGAGTCCACCCTCGGCAACCTCCCCTGGCAGCAGCTCACCCCAAACACTGACGGCGACTGGGTCAACCAACGTAACGATCTGTTCGAAACTTTCACTCCGCTCGGAGCAAAAGACTCCGCTAAACCCAGCATGTTCCGCACATACTCCGGCGGGCTCAAAACGAACCGGGATGCCTGGGTCTACAACTCGTCAGCGGACAGACTTCGCATCAATGTTGAATCCATGGTGCAGTATTACAACGAGCAGCTGAGTTCCCTGCGAGATGGAGGCGAAGCCAGCAACGACCCGACGAAGATCTCTTGGGGCGGCGGGTTGCGCAACCTAGCGAAAGCTGGAAAGGCTGTCCAGAAACAAGCAGGGGCGATGCGGAAGTCGTCCTATCGTCCCTTCAATGCTCAGCATGTGCATTTTCAGACGGAGCTCAACGAGCGTCAGTATCAGTTGCGAAAGATTTTCCCTACTCCGGAGACGAGGAACTTCGGCTTTTACATAACCTCTCCTGCTACCCATTACCCGACTTTCGAATCCTTGATGGTAAATAACGTTCCTGACCTTCACCTGCTGGATACGGGTCAGTTCTTTCCGCGTTACATCTACACCCTTCAGGAATCTGAGGACGATCTGTTTGGCGGATTCAACAGCAGTAGCGATCCGATAAAGATCGACAACATCGCGGACGAAACGCTGGCGGACTACCAGGCGGTCTACGGGTTGTCGGTGACGAAGGACGATATCTTCTACTACGTCTACGGGCTGCTCCATTCAAATCAATACCGTGAGCGGTTCGGCGCCGACCTGAAGAAGATGCTTCCGCGGATCCCCAAGGTCCCCGGAGAAGATCGATTCCTTGGCTTCGCTGCAGCGGGCCGTCAGCTCTCTGACCTCCACCTTGGCTACGAGGATGTGGCCCCCTACCCTCTCGTCGAACGTGAGACCGGGTCGGGCCCAGAGGTAGACGAGTACGCGAAGTACGCTGTTAAAAAGATGAAATACGGTGGAAAGGCGGGATCCTGGGATAAGACCAGGATCATCTACAACGCACGCATTGCTCTCGAAGGCATTCCCGCGGATGCTCATCGGTACATGCTGGGGTCTCGCTCAGCAGTTGACTGGATTCTAGAGCGGTACCAAGCCAAGACGGACAAGGCCTCCGGGATCGTGAACGATCCCAACGACTGGTCCCGAGAACACCAGCAGCCCCGCTACATCATCGACCTCATCGGACGGATAGTAACCGTCAGCATAGAAACGAATCGCATCGTCGACGCCTTGCCGTCACTTGGAGTGGATGAACAGGAAAAGCCACTGTGAACACCGGAAAGTCTGTCCGCCTCTTCCTAGTGGACGGAACCCCGGGCGGGCTGGTGACGGCAGAGATCATGAACTGGACCGGCCATGTTTTGGTCCCCGCAGCGGCATCGCTGAACTAGTAAAGAGGCCAGAGGCTAGACGAACAGTCATCTATGTCCTGGTGGGGGAAGGTTCGCCCACCAGCCCCGGCGGGATCAAAGCCTATATCGGTGAGGGGGACGACATCAGCCGCAGGCCCTACGATCACACCCGTTCAAAAGATAAGGAATTTTGGAATCGGGCCATCCTCCTGACCAGCAAGGATGCGAACCTCGCCAAAGCACATGCCCGCTATCTGGAGGCCCGTTTTATTGCCGTCGGGCATCAGGCCGCACGCTCTGAAATTGCTAACGGCACCGCATCGCTACCACCGGCGTTGCCGGAATCGGATGTTTCGGACAAGGAGTATTTCATCGCACAGGCGCTGATCGCGCTCCCAGTTCTGGGTATCAACATCTTTCGCGCGGCCGCTACGATCCCAACCGAGGCAGCAACCATGAGTGCATCCACTAAGACTGCGGAATTCGAACTGAGGCTTTCCAATACCGGAAACGTTGCTCGGGCATTGGAAGTCGACGGGGAATTCACGGTTCGTGCCGGTTCTCCCGCCCGTGGATCATGGGTTAGCGCAACCAATGCCGTGGGTTATCGGACCTTGCGCGAGGACCTCGAACGCGAAGGCTCAATCAGCGTCCGGGATGTGTCGGCGAAAGAGGTGCGGTATTCACTCGGGATCAGGTTTTCGCAAGCCCGAGCGCTGCTGCCGCAGTTATCCTGGGTAGATCCGCCAACGGTCGTAAGGACTGGATTGAGACAAAGACCCAGCTGTCCTACAGCGAATGGCAGGACCGCGAGCTGGTCGCCCCGTTGTATCGGTATCGGGTTTCGGATGGAGGCTGTCATCACCGGGCATACGGCAAAGGCTACGAAAGTGGCCATCACCTTTCGCTTCTACGGGCCTCCGAGAGCAGATTCGAACGCCGAAACAATGAGGTCCCGCTGTTCCGGCCGGAACGGCGGGGCAGCGGCAGCCATTCTCTGCGCCCAACTTTTCAGGTCCTCGCAGGTAGCGGCGACAGGTACGGGCGCGACCGCGGCGTCAAGATCCGTCTTAGTAACGTAGATCTTGCGCCCATCCTTAACCGCCGGGAGGCGTCCCATTTTGATGTATCGGCGGAGGGTGACGGTGCTGCGGCCACTGTGTGTAGCGGCGGCGTCCAAATCGAGAGAGATAGTGGCAGGCATATTGGTGCTCCATGGGGATGATGGGAGCACAACAGGAAGGCATCTGCACGAATTCTAGGCACAAGCCCCTGCCGGCGTTTTGCACCTGGCCACGAGGGCCCGCACGATCTTCCCGTCATGTTGCCTGCCGGCAACGGCGACGTGACACTCACCCAAGAACGGGGAGGTGTCCGCACTATTTTCAGCTTGCGTGCCTGCCGGCGGCGCGAGCCAGATCCTAGAAAGGACCTGCACAGGTCTACAGTCCACGCCGCCTGCCGGCTACGCAAACTTGGCCCTGAAAAAGGCCTGCACTTTTATATAGCCACGCCGCCTGCCGACGAGCGTGACTTGATGTTCAGTTGCGCATCTGGATGGTCCAGATTGAAGAACACTATCAGCCCGGTGATCAAATTTGATAGGGGAACGCATTACGGGTTTTATCAACATGTTTACCCCCTGCGTCATTGCTTAGCGGGGAAATGAACGATGGAACCTGATGGTGTTCACCTCGGGTGGTTCCGGCCCCGGCAGGAGTGGACTTCAATATATTCGGCGTCCGTTGTCGCAGACGGCTGGTTAGTCCCGTGCGGCGCCGTCGCAGTGAGAAGAAGCCGGGCAATGCACCCCGTATTTCACCGTCGAGGACTCCGACCAGATCCGGGCTGTTCCTGGCCGCCGGGGCAGCGGAGGGCACCGATTCGTGGCAGACTTGATCGAGGCCGCAACCCTGCGCGAAGTGCGTAGGCTGCCGCGCAAACACAACCAAGGCAGGAAATGGGCGCCGGTCAAAGCCGGTGCTCTCCGCCCGGGCCGGAGCACCTCTTAAAGAAGAGGGACGCGGGGCACCATAGATTTATGTCGCCCGGGAGCCCTCAGTCGCAACACTGGCTGCAAGTCTCAAATAGAACTTCCAAGTCTGGTCAAGCAATCGGGCTGATTATTAGCTTCGTGGGTCTGCCCTCGGTGACAGCGGAACGAGACCTTCACGCCAATGTCACAGGACGTCCACATAAACTTCTCTAGAGACAATCGCCGGACACCTGATTGGAAGGGAAGTACTTTGGCATCGGAGTGGAAGTCGCGAAAGCGCGGAGAACTGAAATGGTGGTTTCCGGCTTCTGCCGTTGCATGGGGCGCGCTAGCCATTTTTCTAGGAAGCGTTGGTTGGAGCCCCTGGGTGGTAGTGCCGCTTGGCATTCTAGGTGTAGTTGGTCTCGCAATCGGTCCCTTCCTGAAGGAGAAGGCGAAAGTCAAAGATGCTTCGGTGACTACGCGCCTTCAATCCATGTTGACTAAGGGGTCTGGATCAGCGCTGGCGCCACTTGCGGATGAGGTTCCGCTCAACACATGGCGTGTACACAAATCCCGGATCGAAGTTCCGTACCTACGCAGGGACGCCGAAGAACAGTTCATCACAGCCGTGAAGAACGCGGAGCCTGTTCTCGTGTTGGGCTCGTCGATGGCTGGGAAGACCCGTATGGCTGCACAGCTGATCAAGGAAAACTTCTCGGACACTAGGGTGTTCATACCAGATGCCCCTGACGGCGTTTCGAATATTCTCAATGTAGGCGACATACCGCGAGGCCACGTTATTTGGCTGGATGACCTAGAAAGATATCTTCGGGATCCCAAGGACTTGAAGGCTAGGTGGATCCAAGAGCTTCAAAGCAACGGAAACATCCTCGTGGCGACCATGAGATCGACATCCTATGAGTCCTTCATGCCTAACAGCGAGGAGCAATCGAAATCTGGCTGGGACACGTTGCAATGCTTCACGAAGGTTTATCTAACTGACGAGACAGCTGAAAGCGTCAGGCTGGCGAACTCCAGCGGAAATCCTGAACTGAGCATGGGCATTATGAATTATGGTTTGGGTACGTATCTCGGAGGGGGATACCTCGCTGTTGAGCGTTTAGAAGCAGGCCGCTCGTCTAAACCAGCCGGAAGAGCTTTCGTGCTTGCCGCAATCGATTGGCAACGTGCAGGCGTTACCGACCCCATCCCTCGAGGCACCGCTGAAAACCTCTTGTACGCTTATTTGGGTAGTACTCAATCTCGAGTCACTTCCTCAGAAATCACGGAGGGCCTAGCCTGGGCCACTGATAAGGCCGGCGGCGGGGGGCTTTTCGGACTTGTTGAAGAGACAGATGAGGGTCTCCGTCCCTTCGATTACTTGGTCGACTTCGTATCTTCAACCAACACTCCTATTCCATACTCGCTATGGCTGGCCGTGGAGCGATGCGTTGCCTCAGGGTCGCAGCTGAACCGGGCTGGGGTCATCGCAGAAGCCTCCGGCCAGTTGCCTAGCGCGGCCGTTTTGTTTGAACGCGCGGCTATGCAAGGGGATCAGGATGGAATGCATAACTACTCAATCAGTCTGGAACGACAGGATCAGATCGTTGAGGCGATGAAATGGGATCAGAAGGCGGCGGATGCCGGCAACCTCCAAGCCTTAACTGGTCTTGCCGTTAAGATGCTTCGCTCAGGGGAGCAAACCGATGATGCACTGAGGATGCTTCGCGAAGCAGCAGACGCTGGTGATGGTTCAGCGATGGCCAATCTAGGCGTGGTGCTCCTGGAGAAGGGCAAAACTGCCGAAGGATTCGAATGGTACAGGCGAGCTGCAGATGCAGGCAGTGCGCTAGGCATGGTGAACTACGGGATACAGCTAGAGCATCAAGGTGATGAATCGGCTGCAAAAGCTTGGTACGAGCGTGCAAAGGACCGAGGGGATGCTTCCGGGGCCGCTCATTTCCAATTGTCGATGCTTGCGGACAAGCTAGGCGATAAGGATGAAGCAGACCGACTTTTGAGGGAAGCGGTAGCCAGGAGGAATCCCACAGCGATGGGCAGGCTTGGGATGATCATGGCAGGCCAGGGGCGACACAATGAGGCAAAGACGCTGTTCGAAGGAGCCGCACAAAGAGGAGGCGCAGTTGGGCTTGCAATGGTTGGGAGGGACCTCGCTGATCAAGGCAAGTATCCTCAGGCAGAACAACATTTCAAGAGAGCAATCGCCCAAGGGCTGCTCGGGGCTGTCACTGATCTAGACGTCATGTACGCAAATACTGGCCGTATTGAGGAGGCCAAAGAACAGTACATGGCAGCAATCTCGGCGAACGATGACGTTGCGCTTCGAAATTACGGTGGACTTCTCATCCACGAAAAGAAACTTGCTGAGGGTGAGGAAACCTTCCGACGAGCAGCCGCTCACGGTTCTGCTGTGGGAATGTACTTTACAGCCGAGGCCCTATTTGCTGGAGGAAAAGCGGATGATCAAGCCGAAGCGCTCGTCCTGCTTGAGCAAGCGGCGAGCTTGGGCAACCTGGATGCCCTCTGTGAATCTGGGAGGAGGGCCGCTGACGAAGGGGACTTAGAGGAAGCACGGCTTCGTCTGAGGAAAGCTGCGGATGGTGGTCATACTTACGCAGCCGAGTGCCTCAGGCTGATCGAGTCGCATGGCGGCGAGGTATAGTCAAGCCGCTCACTGATGAACAGACCGCCTTCCTTAACGGATGTCTTTCTCACATGGTTACTGCCGTGTGAAGCTCTCTGGCAGTCGTGGGTGGAAGTGTTCGTCGGGCGCGAAGTTCATGAGGCCGAGAATGCTTTTAGTCACGGCGCATTTTTCTGGATAGGCGTCTCCTTGACCAGGGAAAGGTGGTCGATGAATTCACCCAAATTGTGATGCATCAGCAAGCGCGTACTGCTGTAAATGCCTCGTGCTCTTTGACCGCAGTCGGAGATCGGCGTGTCTTGATACCCACTGATGACGCCCGCAAGCCGGTCGCTCTACGTTCCTGCAAGCAGAGTGTACTGGTGACAATATTCCGCGGCGTACGTACTGGCCAAATTACTTCAGAGCAGTCGTAGGCCCGTGATTCACGGCGGGGCGAGGTTGATTAGGATTTAGGGCATGAAGATGTGCGATGCCCAGCGCCTCAAGGGATGGTTCTTTCTGCCTGAAGCTCCCGCTGATCGTGTTCCTCGGATATTGACTTGGAGTCAGGAAAATGGCGCAAACCTAGAGCTCATCGGCGGATTCTCCCCACCACCTGAATGAGCCAGACACAAGAGGGGCCTTGGACTGCGGGGCAGTTCCTCGAGAGCGATGGATGCGACGAGAGCGACGGAATTCCTCCGGATCCAGCCTTGCCATGATGGCCGTCCTTCCAGGAGAACAAAGTCCTCACAGGTTAGATGGAACCGGAGCTTTAGCAGTCCCGATCATCGTAAGCGCTCTTAGAGTGAGGGCCGGTCACCTACAGTGTCAGTATGTCTACCAATCAACCATTTTTTCAGCTGCAGCAGACCTTCACAGATAAGAACTGCTTTCTGTGTGGTGTAACTCTAACGAAGAGGGAGGGGGATCCGGCCCGGAGCACGGAGGAACATGTCATCCCGCGTTGGTTGCAGAGTCGACACCAGTTGTATCAGGAAAAGATGACCTTGCTCAACGGGACAACTATATTTTATGCGGCTCTTAAGATTCCTTGCTGTTATGAATGTAATCATGACAGGTTGGCACCGCTTGAGGAAAAAATGAAGACGGCCGTAGAAGCTGGCCCTGACGCCGTCGAGCAGTTGGACCCCTGGACCCTTTTCTACTGGCTTGGAAAGATCTACTATGGTCTCCTTTTCAGGGAGCTATCCCTAGTAGCTGAACGTTCCGACCCTAACAGTAATAAGATCATGACTCCCGACGTTCTTGAGCAATTTGCAATGCATCACGCGCTCATGCAGAAAATTAGAGGTGTTATCGACTGCGCGGATGAGAGTTTCCCGGCCAGTATTTATATACTGGAGTGCCAAGAGTTGCTGGATCAACCCAAAGTTAATTGGGATTACGGAGATGCCTTCGTCCGACCGTACCTTAGTTTGCGTATGGGTAGGGTGGGTATTATTGCCTTCCTGCAAGACTGGGGTGTCTGCGAAGATTCTGGGCCTTTAATTTTTCAATCAGCAAAAGGTCTAGCTCTTCACCCGACTCAGTTCAGATACTTGATGGGTTGGGGACATTACACTGCCAATGCTTACCGTCGTACGAACCACCATTTATCTTTCACAGGGGAATCGTCGATTACAACGATCTCTCCCCCCATCCCATCGCTGTCTAACGAGCACCCTTATATTCAGGACGATCAGATTCTGGCTGAGGTGCTGGCAGCAGTAATGCAGCAACCACTCGAGTCGATCTATCGTCCAGAGCAGCTACTTAACGCAATCCAGAAGGACGACGGCACGCACCTGCACATTCCTTTTACTAGTGAGACCATCAGTATTGGAATTGGTCTACCTCAGTGAGGTTCTCCAGCCCTGAGCCTGAATGGTGCGCATCCCCGTTTATGCGAGGAATCAACCTGGGAGATTACAATCGCCGGCGATGGCGATGGCGATGGCGATGGCGATGGCGAAGGTGTCGTGGACGCTGAGTGAATACACGGCATCTCCGGCAAGAAGGCTGTCAGAGGCAAGGGATTAGGCGGCAGGATCGGACGACAAGTTTCGCACCTCTGTGATTCACGGGCGTGACTCAAGCCAACCCTCAGAAGCTGAATCATCCATATCTGATCTTCTAACAGATTCGTCAGAAACGGTTGTGGCTGACCTATCGAAAGCCGCCCGTTAGCCGGTCCCCTTAGAGAACGGGTTATGAGCCGTGACTTTGAATGAGACCAGGTGGCTCGACGAGACCCTCCATTACTCAGCGCCACACCACATCAACGCGCTCATGATTGATCCCTCTTTGGCCCCTACGATCGGGGCTGATTCGGTTGACTCTTAGTGTCATGATGGCGCGGATGGCCCGGCGCTTCTCGGCCAGCTCCATTTTCTCCCAGGTTGTTCGGATCGCACCCTCACTTAGGAGGCGAAGGACGAGTGGATCCAACTCAGAGAGTTTTTCCAGCCGCTCCTGTGCTGCCCGGATTTTGGGTCCGATCCGCTCCTCCTGATCAAGGAGAATGTCGAACCGAAGCTTCTCGGCAGCCTCTTCCCGCAGCCGGTCAAGGTACCCTTGATAGCCGGCGATTTTTTCAAGAAGAATGCGGCGTTCGGCATTGTTGCCTTCACCCCGCTGCCCGACTTCGACGAGGAACTCGGGCTTCTCAAGACGCGTCAACGCTAGTTCTGTGGCCACCTGATCGAGGTGGGTTTCCCTCATGGCAACGTGGAATCCGGTCTTGCCGGAGGGTCCAAGTTTCCCTGGCACCCCGGGGCAGATATATGTGTAGTAGAAGGGATAGGGTTGCTCTTTCCCTAGAACATCAACCGGCTTTGGCAGTGCGACGCCGTTGTCGTCCTTACGTCGTCCAGCATTTTGCTTGCCGATCCTGAGCGGGGTCCCGCAGATGCCGCAGGCAGCGATACCTGAGAGTAAATGCGTAGCGGGCCAATCGTTTGTCCTCTTCCGATCCGGCGGTGACATGATCATCTGAAGCCTCTTCCATTCCTCGAACTCGATCAGCGCGGGCCAAATGGCGTCGCTAATGATCTCCCCGCGGTGCTGGCGCTTCCCGGCATATGCCGGCATAGTGAGCATCTGTTTGACCGCCGGGGGAGTCCAGCCGTGGTCCTTTCTGTATTCCTTGCGTTTCGGGCGCCGTGGCTCGAATCCACGCTCGTTGAAGCTCTTCGCCACCGCGTAGAACGAGTGACCGCTGATGATCAGCTTCGCAGCCTCTTGGACAACCGGCGCCTGTACCGGGTGCGCTTCGACACGTTCGAGGACGCCTGTTTTCTGGTCATAAACTCGCAGGTAGCCATAGAGGTTCTTACCGTGCGGTTTGCCGTTCTCAGCGGCGGCGCGGACGTCACGCCGAATGCGCTCGGAGGATTTGTCACTCTCGTATTCCGCGTCCACTGCGTCCTCCAGCAGGCTCCGGCGATCCCGGGAGTTCGCGGGATCGTACAGTCTGCCGTGCGTAGTTACCCAGATGCGCACGCTTCGTTGCTTGCAGAGATCTACCAGATCGACCCATTCGCCCACGCGGCGTGAACCGCGGCTTGATTCCCAGATGGCTAGGACATCGGCACCAAAAGTGTCATTCTCAAGGTCGGCGATCAGCCGTTTGAAGTCCTCGCGGACAGTGCGTGCGAAGCGGCTCGCGCTACGATCCGTGTCCCTGTAGGGGGGATCAGGGTGCAGTGTCCAGCCCTGGCGATCGAACGCCTTGGCATTGTCATCGTGCTGCTGGTCCGGACTCTTGCCGGTCTGGTTGCTGTCCTTCGATACTCGTAGGTATTCACGAGCGATCAATTTTTTCATACCCACCCCTTTCGCGAACTGTATCAGGCGCCAACTGCAGCTATTTGCTGGCATTCATCTTCCTGAGTGCCCGGGCGCTGCGGATGCCGCGGGCGCCGGCGGTGCTGCTGGCCTTGACCGGGCTCACCGCGTTCGTGCTCCTGGTACGGCCGGACCCCAGCGTGCTGCGCGCAGCGGTAATGGGCGGGCTGGGCACCCTCGCTGTGCTCTCCGGACGGGGACGGCTTTCGGCAGCACTGCTCTTCCTGTCGATCTCCGTACTGCTGTGCATCGATCCCTGGTTGTGCGGAAGCTACGCGTTCATCCTGTCAGTCTGCGCGACGCTGGGTCTTATTGTCCTGGGACCGCATCTGGTGCGGGTGCTGTCGAGGCGCCTGCCCCGCTGGTTGGCAGCGGCCCTGGCCATACCCGTCGCAGCACAGCTGTTTTGCTCCCCGGTCCTGGTGCTCCTGCAACCTCAGCTGCCGGTGTACTCGGTCCCTGCGAATCTGGCGGCCGCGCCCGTTGTTCCTGCCGTGACGATTGCGGGGATGCTTGCCGTCGCACTGGTGGGTGTTGCTCCGGCGTTGGCGGCACCGCCGCTTCTACTTGCGGCCGCGGGAGCCTGGTGGGTGGCAAAAACTGCCCGGTTCTTTCAGTCCGCTCCCGGTGCGTTGGCGGCGTGGCCGGAGGGCAGCCTTGGTGTGGTGCTCATGGGCGTGTGCGCGGGCGCAGCCGTTGTTGGCATCCTGTACCTCTCGCGGCCCGCGGGCGGCGGGGTATTCCCGGCCCGGGCGGAACGGGCGGAACGGGCGGAACGGGCGGAACGGGCGGAACGGGCGGAACGGGCGAACGGGAAGGACGGGAAGGACGAAGCGGACCAGGGGGACAGACGCGCCGGGTCCCGGCGCCGTGCTTCGGCAACAAACGCGGAGGCAGGCTTCGCAGGGTGGCGCAGCCCCCGGCGGCGCTTGGTAGCGGCAGGAGCCGCCGCTTCGCTGGTCCTGCCGGGCGGTGTGGTCCTTGCTGTCCGTGCCCTGCAGGGAGAACGGGGCCAGGAGGATGAGTGGGTTGTTGCCGCCTGCGACGTCGGGCAGGGGGACGGGTTTGCGATCCGTGCGGGGCCGGACAGTGCGGTGGTGATCGATGCCGGCGGAGAACCCGACCCCATGGATGCCTGCCTTGATCGGCTGGGGGTGCGGACCGTTGAGTTCCTGGTGCTCACTCATGCGCATCTGGACCATTACGGCGGTGCTGCCGGAGTGCTTTCCGGACGGTCCGTGCTGCAGGTGGGCTACTCATCGGCGGATCCTGAACTGCCGGAGGAACTGTCCGGGGAGTTGGCCGGAACGGCAGCACCCCGGACACGCCTGACCCGGGGGATGGCTGGAACGGCGGGCCTCGTACAGTGGGAGGTCCTCTGGCCGCCTGCTCCCGACAGTGCGGTACCTGCGGCCGGAGACGGGGAGGAGAACAATGCCAGTGCCGTCCTGCTGGTGACTGTTGGGGGTCCGGGCCAGGGGGAGCGGCCGCTGCGGATACTGTTCACCGGTGATGCCGAGGAGGAGGCGGCTGCAGAGATTCTCGCAACGCAGGCCGATCTTCGTGCCGGCGTCGACGTGCTGAAAGTAGCCCACCACGGGGCACGCAACGGCGGTGATGGCTGGTTCCGCGCAGTCCGACCGTCCCTGGCACTGATTTCCGTTGGTGCCGATAATGAGTACGGGCACCCGGCACCGGAAATCCTGGCACAGCTCCGGGCTGCCGGCACCGGGGTGGCACGGACCGACCAGCACGGCACGGTAGTGGTGGTCCGCGAAGGCAACGGTCTTGAGGTCCAGAGCCTGCCGCCGTAGGCCCGGTAGGTCCCGTAGGCCCGTAGGTCCTGCTGAGGATCGGCAGACACGGCGGCAGGGGGACGGAAAATTGGCCGCCGACCGGGACCGTGGCAATCTTGGAGGGAGGCTATCCGCGGTGCGGATACCTTTCGATCCTTCGCCCCGGCAGGCCGGAAAGGCCGCCACACAATCCCAGGAGCACCAGCTGTGAATCCGGCAGTCCCTTCCAAACGCAGCTCCGGCAGTAAGTCTTCGGCAGGTAAGTCCTCAGCGACGGTCTCCTGGCGCGAGGTCGAACCCGCCCCGGTGGTCCTGCTGGCAGGCCCCGAGGACTATCTGGCCTCCCGTGCCCGGGACCGGCTGCGCGGGCTGCTCCGGGAGAAGCAGCCCGACACGGAGTTGGTGCACTTCGATGCCTCCTCCTATGCCTCCGGGGAACTCACACTGCAGTCGAGCCCCTCACTGTTCGGCGAGGCCAAACTTATCGAGGCCGTGAATCTAGCGTCGATGAACGAGGATTTCCTCACCGAAACGCTGGCCTACTTGAAGGATCCGTCTCCGGATGCCGTTCTGGTGCTGCACCACGCGGGCGGCAACCGGGGCAAGAAGCTGCTGGATGCGGTCAAGGCGGCCGGAGCCCCCGTCGTGGAGTGCCAGCCCTTCAAGAAGGATGCAGAGAAGCTGGACTTCGTCACTTCGGAGTTCCGCACTGCCCGTCGCAGGATTGACCCGGGCGCGGCCCGGGCGCTGGTAAACGCCGTCGGGTCCAGCCTCTCCGAGCTTGCAGCCTCCTGCCAGCAGCTGATCAGCGATTCCACCGGCGAGGTCACCGAGGAACTCGTAGAGCGCTATTACGGCGGGCGGGTCGAGGCCACGGCCTTTAAAGTCGCCGACGCCGCTCTGGCCGGCCGCGCTGCGCAGGCGCTGTCCATGCTCCGGCATGCGCTGGACACCGGCGTGGATCCGGTGCCGCTCGTGGGCGCCCTGGCCATGAAGGTCCGTGCAGTGGCGCGGGTGGCCAACCTGCGTGGCTCCTCTGCCTCGATGGCCAAGGAACTGTCCATGGCGCCCTGGCAAGTGGACCAGGCTCGGCGGGATGCCCAGCGGTTTACCTCGGAGTCCCTGATCGAAGCCGTCCAGGCCCTCGCCGAAGCGGATGCACAGGTCAAGGGCGCCGGACGGGATCCGGTGTACGCCGTGGAACGGGCCGTCACCGTCATAGCCCTGGCGGCCTCCGGGCGCTAGCAGCAGTGAGCCAGCCGGCACGCGCTGGTCCCGCTATGCCCGCCGACACACCAGCCGGCTGCAGTGTCCCGCATTCACCCGCCCCGCCGGCATGCACCGCACCGCTGTCCGGAACAGCCCGAAACGCCCGGAAGCACCCGGAAACGCTGGAAACGCCCGAAACAGTCCGGAAGCGCCGACTTAAACCAAAGCGCGGCCGGTCCCGAGGGACCGGCCACGCTGAGTAAGTCTGTAATGCTGGCTGCTGGTTAGAGCGCGCTGACCTTCTTGGAGATGGCCGACTTGCGGTTGGCAGCGTTGTTCTTGTGGATTACGCCCTTGCTGACGGCCTTGTCCAGCTTGCGGCTGGCGGTCTTCAGCGCTTCGGCTGCTGCGTCCTTGTCGCTGGCCTTGACTGCGGCATCAACCTTGCTGATGACGGTCTTCAGCTCGGACTTCACCGAGTTGTTACGCTGACGCGCCTTCTCGTTGGTGAGGATGCGCTTCTTCTGGGACTTAATATTGGCCACTTATAAACTCTCTTTGTATTGCGGACTTGGTCGGTGAGGGTATTTCAGCCCAGACATTGACTGAGCGGCGTGGGGATACCGTAATGGCGTCTGAACCAAAGTGCCCGTCGACCTGCGCGGACACACAGCAATAAATGTTAGCAGAGTTTGGGCTCCGGTAACTAAAGTGCCGGTTCAGCGTGCCGGGCGCATCACGGCCAGCCGACGGGCAACTGTCTGGAACACGTTCCTATCCATGATTGCACCTTCCCGGCGCACGCTGCCCGGTTCGAGCTGGAGCACGCGGTCAAGCTTGACCTCGCTGGGACGCCCCTTGCTGTCCCACGGGCCGGTGCCGACGTCGAGGTACCTCGGGTCCGAACCGCTGCTGTTGTTCCGGTCCCGGCTGGTCATCATCAGGCCCAGCAGCAAGCCGCCGCTCCGCCCGATCAGCAGGACCGGACGGTCCTTGCCCTGGCTGGGGTCGTCTTCGTACGGGACCCAGGCCCACACCACTTCGCCGGGATCGGGATCGCCGTCGGGCTGCGGGGCGTAGACCGGAGTGACGGGACCGGAGTAGTCGCCGAGGTAACCCCTCCCGGCGGCCGCCGGCGCAGTCCGCGCGGACGACGGCGACGACGGCGGCGACTGCCGGTTCGCCGGGGTGCGCGGGGGAGCTGCCTTGGTCCCGGGGGAGGGCGACGGCGTCCGGCGGGTCTCCGGCGTGCGAGGGCGGGCCGGTCGGCGGGTTCCGCGGCTGCTTTCGGCGGGGCCGGCGGAGGAGGAAGCAGAGCGCAGCAGGCGCAGGGCCGAGCGGGCAAAGGAGGCAAAGGCGCGGGCATTAAAGGGCATGGCACTACGTTATGCTCCCGGCCACGAAACCTCAGGTGCGTCCGGTTCCTGCTGCGGCAGGCAAACGTGGGAGACTGTTAACTCGATAGAACACCCACCAGACCGCCAGGACCAAGGACACCCGCGCACCGCGCCGCGTCCGGCTTGTCCCGGAACAGTAAAGGAACCGCCACAGTGTCACCCATGGCCCGCTTCTCGCCGGTGCCTGCCGCGACGGATCCGGCGATCATCAGAAACTTCTGCATCATCGCCCACATCGACCACGGCAAGTCCACCCTGGCCGACCGCATGCTCCAGTCCACCGGAGTGGTTGAGCACCGGAACATGAAGGCCCAGTACCTGGACCGGATGGATATCGAGCGTGAGCGCGGCATCACCATCAAGTCCCAGGCCGTGCGCATGCCGTGGGAGCTGGACGGGCAGTCCTACGCCCTGAACATGATCGACACACCGGGCCACGTGGACTTCACCTACGAAGTTTCCCGTTCCCTGGCTGCCTGCGAAGGAGCAGTGCTGCTGGTGGACGCCGCCCAGGGCATCGAGGCGCAGACGCTGGCGAACCTTTACCTGGCGATGGAAAACGATCTCACCATCATTCCGGTCCTGAACAAGATCGACCTGCCGGCGGCACAGCCGGAGAAGTACGCCGAGGAACTGGCGAAGCTGATCGGCGGCGATCCGGAGGACGTACTGAGGGTTTCCGGCAAGACCGGTGTTGGCGTTGAAGCCCTGCTGGACCAGATTGTCCGCGAGATTCCGGCACCGGTGGGCGACCCCAATGCTCCTGCCCGAGCCATGATCTTCGACTCCGTGTATGACACTTACCGCGGCGTCGTCACCTATGTCCGCGTGATCGATGGTTCGCTGTCCCCGCGTGAACGCATCCAGATGATGTCCACCCGGGCCAGCCATGAACTCCTCGAAATCGGCGTCAGCTCTCCCGAGCCCACCCCGTCCAAGGGCCTGGGCGTCGGTGAGGTGGGCTACCTCATCACCGGTGTGAAGGACGTACGCCTGTCCAAGGTGGGCGACACCGTCACCAACCTCGCGAAGCCGGCCGAGAAGTCACTCGAAGGCTACGCAGATCCCAAACCCATGGTGTTCTCCGGGCTGTACCCCATCGACGGCGCCGACTACCCGGTGCTGCGCGAAGCGCTGGAAAAACTGATGCTCAACGATGCCGCGCTGGTGTACGAACCCGAGACATCCGCGGCCCTGGGCTTCGGCTTCCGTGTGGGTTTCCTGGGCCTGCTGCACTTGGAAATCACCCGTGAACGGCTCGAGCGCGAGTACAACCTGGACCTGATCTCCACCGCCCCCAACGTGGAGTACGAGGTGACGCTCGAAGACAAAAAGGTGGTCACCGTGACCAACCCCAGCGAGTACCCCGAAGGCAAGATCAAAGAGGTCCGCGAGCCGATGGTCTCGGCCACGATCCTGGCGCCGAACGAATTTGTCGGCGCCATCATGGAGCTGTGCCAGTCCCGCCGCGGTGTCCTGGGCGGCATGGACTATCTCTCCGAGGACCGGGTGGAAATCCGGTACCGCCTGCCGCTGGCCGAGATCGTTTTCGACTTCTTTGACATCCTCAAGTCCAAAACCCGCGGCTACGCCTCCCTGGACTGGAAGGCCGACGGCGAACAGGTCGCCGACCTGGTCAAGGTGGACATCCTGCTCCAGGGCGAGCAGGTTGACGCCTTCAGCTCCATCACGCACAAGGACAAGGCCTACGCCTACGGCGTCATGATGACCGGCAAGCTGCGTGAGCTGATCCCGCGGCAGCAGTTCGAGGTGCCCATCCAGGCGGCCATCGGCTCCCGCATCATCGCCCGCGAATCCATCCGCGCCATCCGCAAGGACGTGCTTGCCAAGTGCTACGGCGGCGACATCAGCCGTAAGCGCAAGCTGCTGGAAAAGCAGAAGGAAGGCAAGAAGCGCATGAAGATGGTGGGCCGCGTGGAAGTTCCCCAGGAAGCCTTCGTGGCTGCGCTTTCCTCCGACGAGTCCAAGGACAAATCCAAGAAGTGACACCCAGTGCACTGCCCCTCGGAGACCCGGCACCCGCCGACGGTCTCCTCCCCGCACAGGCCGCGGACGGAGCAGCGGAGCGGAACTTCGGACTGTACGTCCATATTCCGTTCTGCTCCGTCCGCTGCGGCTACTGCGATTTCAACACGTATACGGCCACCGAGCTGGGCGGCGGTGCGTCACAGGCTGCTTACGGCGGCACAGCGGCCCGCGAGGTGGTCTTCGCCGCGGACGCCCTCCGGCGTTCGGGCCTGCCGGAGCGCCGGATGGGCACCGTCTTCTTCGGCGGCGGCACTCCCACGCTGCTCCCGGCGGAGGATCTCGCGCTGATCCTTAGCACCGCCGTCGACCAGTGGGGCCTGGCTCCCGGCGCCGAAGTCACCACCGAAGCGAACCCGGACTCCGTCACGCCGCAGTCCCTGCAGCTGCTTGCCGACGCCGGCTTCACCCGGGTTTCCTTCGGCATGCAGTCCGCCGTGCCGCACGTGCTGGCAGTGCTGGACCGCACACATACGCCGTCGAGGGTTCCGCAGGCCGTGCAGTGGGCGCGCGACGCCGGCCTGCACGTGAGCGTGGACCTCATCTACGGGACCCCCGGGGAGTCCATGGCTGACTGGAAGCACTCGCTCGAAGAGGCGCTGAGCTACGAGCCGGACCACATCTCCGCCTACGCGCTCATCATCGAGGAAGGCACTAAACTCGCCGCACGGATGCGCCGCGGCGAGGTTCCGCCCATCGACGATGACGACCACGCCGACAAATACGTGCTGGCGGATGAAATGATGACCGCCGCCGGGCTGAACTGGTACGAGGTCAGCAACTGGGCCCGCACCCCCGAGGATCAGTGCCGGCACAACCTGGCCTACTGGCGCAGTGATGACTGGTGGGGCGTTGGTCCGGGAGCGCATTCACATGCCGGCGGCGTGCGCTGGTGGAATGCCAAGCATCCCACCGCCTATGCCCAGCGGATCGGCGCGGGGGAGTCGCCCGCCGTCGGACGAGAGACCCTGGATGCCGATACCCGGTACGTGGAAGACGTTATGCTGCGGACCCGGCTCGCCGAAGGCCTGGCACTGGACCGGCTGCGTGAGCCCGGCAGGCTGGCCGTGGCGGGACTCATGGCCGACGGCCTTGTGGATCCGCGCGCTGCGCTGACAGGCAAGGTGATCCTCACCCCGGCGGGCCGGCTGCTGGCCGACGCAGTGGTTCGACGGCTGCTGCCGGACTGAGTCCCGCGGCCGTCCCGGCACACCTGCCCGGACGGCGGCGGCATATCCGCCCTGCGGCGCTACTTGATGCGGCGCAGGTTGAGCGGGTAGCGGTACGGCCGGCCGCGGTTGCACTCGATGCCCGCGATCACCGAGGACACGGCCACGTAGACCCAGATCATGGCATTGAGCACGGCAAAGAAGCCGCCGATCTCGGGAATGAAGGACAGTGCCCAGACCGTCAGGGCAGCAATGCTGGGCGGAAGCGTGAAGTTCAGGGCTTCCTTGGATTCCTGGGCAGTGAACGGACCGCGGTCGCGGAACACCAGGTAAATGATCAGCGACGGAACAAAAGCGAGGATGCCGCCGAAGTGCGCCAGAGTTGCCCACTGCCGGTCTTCGGACGCGGTCAGCGGCAGTGCGTTGGCCGGAGCCCCCTGGTACACGGGACGCTGCGCTCCGCCGTGTTCTTCCGGTCGGGGGCGGTGGTTCTGGCGTGTGTTGGACACGGCGTATATTCCTTTTGGCTCATGGTGACACAGGGTCGGTCCGCTACTACGTATTCCTCAAGAGTACTGGCTCGCGCACTTCCTCACGGAAAGGAAAGAGGCAGTGCGATGCGCGTCTCACCCGGGAACGGTCAGGAAATCGATGACTTCCTCCACCCGTCCGAGCAGTGACGGTTCCAGATCCGCATAGCTGTTCACCTGCCCCAGCAGCTTCTTCCAGCCCATCGCGACGTCGGTGTGGTCCCGGTGCGGCCAGCCCAGTCCCTGCAGGATTCCGGTTTTCCAGTCCAGGTGACGGGGAACCACCGGCCAGGCGGTACGTCCGATCACGGACGGCTTGATGGCCTGCCAGACGTCCACGTACGGATGCCCGACAATCAAGACGTTGCCCGGCCCGCCGGGGGAGGTCATCGCCTCGGCTGCGATGCGCGATTCCTTGGAACCCGGAACCAGATGATCCACCAGGATGCCCAGCCTGCGTCCCGGGCCCGGGGCGAACTCCCGGACCGCGGAGTACAGGTCATCGACGCCGTGGAGGGGCTCGACGACGATCCCTTCCACCCGCAGGTCATCGCCCCAGACCTTCTCCACCAGTTCGGCGTCGTGCTTGCCCTCCACCCAGATGCGGCTGGCCCGGGCGGTGCGGGCGCGCTGGTTGGCGACGCGCACCGAGCCGGACGCCGTCCGGGCCGGTCCTGCCTTGGCTGCCGCCGCGGCCGCGGGCACAACTTCCACCGGCTCGCCCTCGAGCAGGAAGCCGAAGCCCAGTTCGAAGGATTTCTTTTTACCGCGCCGGTCTTCCAGCACCATCAGGTGCAGTCCGCCGGATTTCTCCACGCGTACCACCGCACCAACCCAGCCCGAGGCAACGTCCTCAAGGACCAGGCCGGTTTCGGCGCCGACTTTGCGCAGGACGGTCCGGGCCGGCGCAGTGATGTCCTGCGGACCCCAGGAAAAGCTGGACACGGAAGTTGCCTCACTTACGGTTCTGATCGGGCGGAAACCGCAGCAGGCCACGGGTTCCTCAATGCTAGCAACGCTGCCGATCCGTACTAGACTTGGCACTTGAACACTGTGAGTGCTAAACGTCCGGCGCTCTGCCCATAGGTCACCACGCAGGCCAACACGCAGATCAAAATGCCGATCAAACCGCCGATCAACAGGGAGGGAAAACCATGAGTGAGCCACGCCGACTCGAGGTCCTCCGCGCCATTGTTGAGGACTACGTCCATTCGCGCGAGCCCGTGGGATCCAAGGCACTTGTGGAACGCCATCACCTGGGCGTTTCCTCGGCGACCATCCGCAACGACATGGCCGCCCTTGAGGAAGAGGGGCTGATCACCGCCCCGCACACGTCCGCCGGGCGCATCCCCACCGACAAGGGCTACCGCCTGTTCGTCGACCGGATTTCCGACGTCAAGCCGCTCTCTGCTCCCGAACGCCGCGCCATCCAGTCGCTGTTGGAGGAAGCCGACGACCTCGACGATGTGATGGATCGTACCGTCAGGCTGTTGTCCCAGCTGACCAACCAGGTGGCCGTGGTGCAGTACCCGCATCTGGGCAATGCCAAGGTCCGGCACATTGAATTTGTCCTGCTGGCTCCGGCGCAGGTGCTGGTGGTGCTCATCTCGACCACGGGGCGGGTGGAGCAGCGGGTCATTACCGTTCCGCAGCCGGTGACGGAGCCGGACCTGAGTGACCTGCGCCAGCACTTCCTGACCGCGTTGGCAGGCACGCCGCTGAGCAGCATCACCAGCCAGCTGGCCAATGCCCTTGCAACTGTGCCGGCCGAACGCAGGCGCGTGGGCAACGCCCTGGGCCACTGCCTGGAGCAGCTTGCGGGCATCAACCGCGAGGACCGCATGGTGATGGCAGGGACAGCCAACCTGGCCCGCTCCACTGTAGACTTCCCGCTGACTATCGGTCCCGTGCTCGAAGCGCTCGAGGAACAAGTGGTGATGCTGCGGCTGCTGTCGGAGATGGAACAGGATGCCCGCGGCGTTGCCGTCCGGATCGGGCGGGAGAATCCGTACGGCGGATTGTCGGAAGCGTCTGTGGTGGCTACGGGATACGGTCCCGACGCCACCGCTAAGGTCGGCATTCTCGGTCCCACACGGATGGACTATCCCACCACCATGGCAGCGGTGCGAGCCGTGGCCAGGTACCTGTCCCGAATACTGAACAACTAACGCGGTCCCCAGCAGTTACGGACCCGCCCGCCGGGGAACCGGCGGGAACCCAACCTCCGTCTTCAAAGTTTGAAGGCACGCAATACAGGAAAGCGATGTGCACGAGTGAGCGATCACTACCAGGTTCTGGGTGTCGGACGAGACGCCACCGGTGAAGAAATCAAGAAGGCGTACCGGAAGCTAGCCCGCAAGCTGCACCCGGACGTCAACAACGCTCCGGGTGCCTCGGACGAATTCAAAGCCGTATCGCACGCCTACGAGGTTCTTTCCGATCCGGAAAAACGGCGGATCTACGACACCACGGGCAACGAGAACGGAACCGACAACGGCTTCGGCGGCGGCGGCGGCTTCGGCGCCCAGGGTTTCGGTTTCCAGGACATCTTCGATACCTTCTTCGGCGGCGGCGCCCCGGGTTCAGGACGCGGACCGGCCTCACGCAGCCGCCGCGGACAGGACGCCCTGATCAACGTCCGGATCGACCTCAAGGACGCCGTTTTCGGCACCAACAAGAAGATCGACGTCGACACTGCAGTCGTCTGCCCCACCTGTGACGGTTCCTGCTGCCAGCCCGGCACCTCCCCGCGCACCTGTGACATCTGCCACGGCACCGGTCAGGTCCAGCGGGCGGTCCGCTCCATCCTGGGCCAGGTCATGACCTCGGCACCCTGCGGAACCTGCAACGGCTTCGGCACCGTCATCCCCGACCCCTGCCACGAGTGCTCCGGAGAAGGCCGCGTCCGCAACCGGCGTACCCTGACCATCAAGATTCCGGCCGGCGTTGCCACCGGTACCCGGATCCAGCTTGGCGGACAGGGCGAAGCCGGGATGGCAGGCGGACCCGCCGGCGATCTCTACGTGGAGATCCGGGTCAACAATGACCCGACGTTCCTCCGCGACGGCGATGACCTGCACGCCACGCTCACCATCCCCATGACGGCCGCAGCGCTGGGAACCACCGTTGCACTGGAGACCTTCGACGGCGAACGCGAAATCACCGTCAAGCCCGGCACCCAGTCCGGCGAGGTGTCAGTCCTCAACGACCTGGGCGTCACGCACCTGCGCGGCCACGGCCGCGGCGATCTCCGGGTGCACCTGCACGTGGAGACCCCGCAGAAGCTGGACTCCGAGCAGGAGGAACTGCTCCGCCGCCTCGCCAAGCTGCGCGGTGAGGAATACAGCGAGGGGAAGCTCAACAGCTCAGGCAACGGCGTTTTCGCCAAGCTGCGGGACCGTCTGGGCAACCTCTGAGATGACCAACCCGATTTTCTTCGGTGACCCGGCGCAGGTGGCGGCGGCCGGGCCCGGAGACATCTTCCGTCTTGAGGGTCCGGAGGCGCGGCACGCGGTGTCGGTGAAGCGCCTCGGAGCCGGTGAAAGCGTGGACGTGGTCGACGGCGCCGGGCGCCGGCTCACCGGCACGGTGACGGAAACCGGTGCATCCCTTTTGGAGCTGCGGGTAGCCAACGTCATCGACGAACCGGTTGAGCCCGAACGGTTCCTCCTGGTCCAGGCACTGGCCAAGGGGGACCGGGACGAGCAGGCGGTGGAAGCCGCGACCGAGCTGGGTGTGGACACGGTGATCCCGTGGCAATCCGACCGCAGCATTGTCCGGTGGCGCGCCGAGAAGGCGGTTAAGGGACAGGCCAAATGGCAGGCCCTGACCTTTGCTGCGGCCAAGCAGTCCCGCCGTTCCCGCATCCCTGCGGTGGAGCCTGCGCTGGACAGCCGTGCCCTGCCGGCCAGGCTGGCGGAACTTGACCTCGTCCTTGTCCTTCATGAGGAGGCCGATGTACCGCTGGCGAATGCTGTTCGTGACCTTGGCAAGCGCGGTCCGGACGAGGCCCCCGCCTCCATTGCGGTAGTCGTGGGTCCGGAAGGCGGCATCAGCCCCGCCGAGCTGGAAGCGCTGCGCAGTGTCGGAGCGGTCGCCGTCCGGCTCGGACCGCATGTGCTGCGTTCCTCCACTGCAGGTCCGGCGGCGCTGGCCGTGCTGAATTCGCTGCTCGGCCGCTGGTAGGAAGCCCGGAGGGCTAGCCCTCCGGGTCCTGCTTGGAAGCGGAGACCGTAATGCGCTTGGAATCCCCGGCGGTTTCCTGCCCGTTGTAGTAGACCCGGAGGCTGTATTCGCCCGGGGCTAGGGAAGCAGTGAAGCTGAATTCACCGGTCTTGCCGGGCGCTTTGTCCAGTTGCACGCTGCCGGAAGCCACGGCCCCGGCCGACGGCCTGCCGTCCACTATCGGTTCGGCCCGCCAGTGCAGTTCAGCCGTCTGCGCCACCGCAGTCCCGGTGACCTCGACCTCGGTGCCCCGGATCTGGGATTCCTGCGGATCAATCACCCAGATTGGCGCCACCAGTGCGGGATCCCGGTGCAGGGGCTCCTCCAGGGCTACGTGGCCGAACGCGCGGTACCCCTCTTTGCCGTCGACCAGGATCGCCACGCTGCTTTCCTGGCCTACGGTGGTCAACCCAGCGTTGGCGGCTGCTGCCGTGGCGGTGTAGACCAGCTGCTGAACTGCACGGTGGGCCATGCCCGAGTCGAGGGAGCCCTTGAACGCGTCCGAGGAGATGTCCACGGTAATGACGTTCTTGCTGGAAATGGATGCGGTGACGCTGTCAGCCGGGTGCCAGGGAGTGAAGTAGTCCTGGTCCAGCGGTTGGTCCGCCGTCATGGCCTGAACTGCCTCGCCGATGGGATCACCGGTGTTGTCCGAGGAAAGGAACTCACGGTAAAGACTGACCGTCGAGTCATTCCGTCCCAGCCAGTACACCGGCATGAGCGTTCCGACGGAACTCGCTTCCGCCGGCGGGGAGACCGTCATCGGAGCTGCTGCGGAGGCGTCTGAGCCGTCGAAGGATGACGGCATCGTGATGGTGGGATTCTCGGCGACGACGCCGCATCCACCCAGCCCCAGTGCAGCCGCGGCCAATAGGGAACCGGCCAGGAAATACCGCTGGCGAAGCCCTCGGAGACTGGACGTTGCGTTGTTGGATCCGGCGTCCATCTATCCTCCTCTGGGGTAACTCGAAAACGTACGTCTTCAACCTTTGCACATGCTTTGGTGCCCTTCCGTGCCGTGGGCGGGCCAGCGCCCGGACTGAAACACGATTGAGACATCACCGTTGCGGGGCCGAGATAAAACCCGATGCTGTTCCGTTCGCAGGGGAGAGCATCAAGTAAGATTTAGGTAGCGTGCGCTGCGCGGCGCGTCGTCCGGGTCCCGGGAAATAATCGGCTGTACCGGGGCGTTTACTTTGCCGGACGGATAGCCGGACCAACCGTCACCACCGTAAAAAGTTCGATGAACTTTAAAAACCAGACTCTATAAGGGGCGATGAAAGGCCTGAAAGGGCCGTCTATATGACCGAATCTTCAATGGAAATCGGCACCATTCGGCTGGACAACCAGACAATAGTCTTTGACTCGACGGAGCACATGGTCCAGTCGCTGGGTGCCAATGATGAGGCGCTCAGGATCATTGAGACGGCAAATCCCGAGGTAAGCCTGATGGTGCGGGGCAACGAACTGTCCGTGTCCGGCCCCGCGGCGGAGGTGGAACAGACCGTACGCCTGGTCAACGAAGTCCGTGTACTGGCCCGCCACCAGACCCGCGTCACGCCGCAGGTCCTCGAGCAGCTGATCAGCATGCTCAAGGACCAGAGCACCCACCGCCCGGCCGATGTCCTGACGCAGAACATCCTCTCCACCCGGGGGAAGACCATTCGGCCCAAGACCCTGAACCAGAAGAACTACGTGGATGCGATTGACCGCAACACAGTTGTTTTCGGCATCGGTCCTGCGGGCACCGGCAAGACGTACCTGGCGATGGCCAAGGCGGTGCAGGCCCTGCAGCAAAAAGAGGTCAACCGGATCATCCTCACCCGACCGGCAGTGGAAGCGGGGGAGCGGCTCGGCTTCCTTCCGGGCACGCTGAGCGACAAGATCGACCCGTACCTGCGGCCGCTCTACGACGCCCTTCACGACATGATGGACCCCGAATCGATTCCCCGCCTGATGGCCGCCGGCACCATTGAGGTGGCGCCCCTGGCCTACATGCGCGGCCGGACGCTCAATGACGCGTTCATCATCCTCGATGAAGCCCAGAACACCACGCCCGAGCAGATGAAGATGTTCCTCACCCGTCTCGGCTTCGGCTCGAAGATGGTCGTCACCGGCGATGTTACCCAGGTGGACCTGCCCGGCGGCACCGCCTCCGGCCTGCGGATTGTCCACGACATCCTGGGCGGCATCGACGACGTCGCATTCTCGGAACTGCAGGCAGTGGACGTTGTCCGGCACCGCCTGGTCAGTGACATTGTCACGGCCTACAGCGAATGGGACGAGGTCCGGCGCTCCGACGCAGCCCGCGCCGACGGCGGCCGGTCCAACGGCGGCGCCCGGTCCAACGACGGCGGCCGGTCCAACGGCAGCGGCCACTCCAACGCCGGACGCAACCGGGAGGCCCGCGCATGAGCATCGAAGTGAACAACGAATCCAGTGCACCGGCCGTCGATGAAGAGGAACTCGCCCGGCTGGGCAGGTACCTCCTGGACAGCCTGTACGTCCATCCGGAGGCAGACCTGTCGATCATCCTGGTGGATGAGGACGCCATAGAAAAGCTGCACATTGAATGGATGGACCTGCCGGGTCCCACAGATGTGCTGTCCTTCCCGATGGACGAACTGCGCCCCGGAACCGCCGGCCGGATCACCCCCGCCGGTGTCCTTGGCGACATTGTGCTGTGCCCGCAGGTGGCGGCCCGGCAGGCCGCCGACGCCGGCCACAGCACCGGTGAGGAGTTGCTGCTCCTCACCACCCACGGCGTCCTTCACCTGCTGGGCTACGACCACGCCGAACCGGAAGAGGAGAAGGAGATGTTCGGTCTCCAGCGCCGCCTCCTTGCCGCCTACCTGGGTAAACAGGCACCCAAGGAGACCCGAAGTTGAGTATTGGTGTCCTCATCGTCATGGCCATGGCTTTCATGGTCCTGGCGGGCCTGCTGACTGCCGCGGAGTCGGCCTACGGCTACCTGCCCCGGCAGGACGCCGAAGCACTGCTCCACGGCAAGGCAGGAGCCCCGCTGCGCCGCATCCTGGCGCACCCGGTGGCGCACATGCACGCCCTGCGGTTCTGGCGCGTGTGGTTCGAAATGGCCATGGCGGTGTCCGTGGCGACGCTCTTCCAGCTGCTGCTGGACAATATCTGGCTGGCGGGCCTGCTTGCCACGGTGACCATGGCTGCCGTCGGTTTTGTCCTCGTGGGCGTCTCTCCGCGACAGATCGGCCGCAAGCACGTCACGGCCGTCGTTGTGCTGACGGCCGGACTCGTCCGCGTGCTGCGGACCGTCCTGGGACCGATCCCGGGATGGCTCGTCCGCCTCGGCACCGCCGTCGCTCCCGGCACCCAGGGGCCTGATGCCGCGTTCTTCACGGAAGAGGAATTCCGCGAACTGCTCGACCGCGCGTCCGATGCGGACATGATCGAGGATACCGAGGCGGAACTGATCCACTCGGTCTTCGAACTCGGCGACACCAAAATCCGGTCCGTCATGGTCCCGCGCACGGACATGGTGTGCATCGAAGCCGGCAGCACGCTGCGCCAGGCCATGTCGCTGTTCCTGCGCTCGGGCTATTCCCGCGTCCCGGTGATCGAGGACAGCGCCGACCATCTGGTGGGCATCCTCTACCTGAAGGACGTCGCCGCGCAGATGCACAGTGACCCGGAGCGCGCCTCGGTGCAGAAGGTCGAAGATTACGCCCGAAGCGTCCGCTACGTTCCCGAGTCCAAGGCCGTAAGCGAGCTGCTGCAGGAACTGCAGCGAGAATCCACTCACGTGGCGATCGTGATAGACGAATACGGCGGAACCGCGGGATTGGTTACGCTGGAGGACCTGATCGAAGAGATCGTGGGGGAAATCGTGGACGAGTATGACTCGGAGCGCCCCGACATCGAAGGCCTCGGCGACGGCCGCTACCGGGTCAGCTCCAAGACCGGGATCGACGACCTTGGTGAGTTGTTCGGCGTCGAACTGGAGGATGATGAAGTGGACACGGTGGGCGGCCTCCTGGCCAAGGCCCTTGGCCGCGTCCCGATTGTCGGCAGCGAGGTAGTGGTCGAAGGCATCGCCCTGCACGCCGAACGGCTGGAGGGCCGGCGCAACCGCGTTTCGCATGTGCTGGCCTGGAACACCGAAAACGAAGAAATCAGCGACGAGGGCAGAAACCCTGCTCCGCGCACCCGCTCTACAGAATTGGTACCCCGTAATGACTGAACCGCAGTTCCGCGCAGGATTCGTTTCCCTGGTGGGCCGGCCCAACGCCGGAAAGTCCACCCTGACCAATGCGCTGGTCGGTTCCAAGGTGGCCATCACTTCCGCCAAGCCGCAGACCACCCGGCACACCATCCGCGGCATTGTCCACCGCGAGGATTCCCAGGTGATCCTCGTGGATACCCCGGGCCTGCACCGTCCGCGGACCCTGCTGGGCAAGCGGCTGAACGAGCTGGTGGCGGATACCCTGGCCGAGGTTGACGCCGTTGGTTTCTGCCTGCCCGCCAACGAGGCAGTGGGCCCCGGCGACCGTTACATCGCTGCGCAGCTGGCGGCCCTGAAGCGGACCCCCGTGATTGCCCTGGTGACGAAGACCGACCTGGTGGACCGCGCCGCCCTGGCCAAGCAGCTGATGTCCGTCACGGCACTGGGCAATGACGTGCTGGGTGAGGCGGGATGGGCCGACGTCGTGCCCGTTTCGGCAGCCGACGGCTTCCAGGTCGATACCGTGGCGAAGGTCCTGGCGGGGCACATGCCCGCGTCCCCGCCTCTGTACCCGGACGGCGAACTGACCGACGAGCCCGAGGCCGTGATGGTGGCCGAACTGGTCCGCGAAGCAGCCCTGGAAGGCGTCCGCGACGAGCTCCCGCACTCCCTTGCAGTGGTAGTGGACGAGATTGTGCCGCGCGAGGGACGCAGCGAAGACAATCCGCTGCTGGACGTCCGGGTCAACCTCTACGTGGAGCGTTCTTCGCAGAAGGCCATTATTATCGGCCGCGGCGGGTCCCGGCTGCGCGACGTCGGAACCACCGCGCGACGCGGCATCGAAGCGTTGCTGGGCACTAAGGTGTACCTTGACCTGCACGTTAAAATCGCCAAGGACTGGCAGCGGGATCCCAAGCAGCTGGTGAAGCTCGGTTTCTAGTCCGGAGCGGCCGGCTCCCGTATCCACAGGAGCTGGCCGTACACTTTGAAGCATTCGTTTGAGCACATTGATTCATGAAGGGGACCGGCTATGTCATCTCGCCGTGCCGCAACGGGCGGCGGCCCCTTGGGAAAACCGACTGCAGGTAAGGGTTCAGCAGAACCAGGCGGGAGGCACCTCTCGAGCGGAGCCGCCGCCGGCCATCCGCTGCTTAAAGGCATCGCCGCGGCTCTTGCCCTGGTCCTGGTCGGCGGGGTGGTCTTCGGCGCCGTCCAACTGCTGAGGCTGAGGGGCAACTTCGATACCCAGCCCCTGAACCTGGGGTCCGACGACACACAGGTGGAGCAGGTGGACGCCAACACCGATCCCATGCAGATCCTGGTGCTCGGTACCGACCAGCGTGACGGGCAGGACTCGAACAACTCCGACGTCATGATGCTGGTGAACCTCACGGCGGACCGCTCGAACGTCACCGTGGTCAGTTTCCCCCGGGATCTCCTGGTCCCGCTGCCGGAGTGCGAGGATCCCTCGTCCGGCACGGTGTATGACGCCATGGACCTGGGCCAGCTGAACGGCGCCCTGGGCAACGGTGGACCCGGCTGCACCGTTGCTGCCATCAACGAGGTCACCGGCCTGTCGATCGACCACTTCATGATGGCCGACTTCGATGCGGTGAAGGAACTGTCGAACACCCTCGGCGGCGTGGAGGTCTGCGTCAACCAGCCCGTTGACGACCCGCTCTCCGGCCTGGACCTGCCGGCCGGTGTGAGCAGTGTCCAGGGCGAGCAGGCCCTTGCCTTCCTCCGGACCCGGCACGGGTTCGGCAACGGCGGCGACGAAGGCCGCATCCGCGCCCAGCAGAGCTTCCTGGCTTCCATGGTGCGGAAGGTCAAGGAAGAGGGAACGCTGAACAACCTGCCCAAGCTCTATTCGATTGCGGAAACCGTCACGAAGAACCTCACCGTGGACGAGGAGCTTGCGAACATCCCCGACCTGGTCGCACTGGCAACCCGCCTCAAAGACGTAGACCTCGGGAACGTTGCCTTCGTGACGGCTCCCGTTGTGCCGTACGAATACGACACCAACCGGCTGGTCCTCGACGAAGCCAAGGCCCAGCCGCTCTTCGACGCTCTGGTCTCCGACCAGGGCATCACCGCGGATGAAACCCCGTCCCCGGAGGCCACTGATACGGCTGAATCGGGTACCCCTGCCACCCCCGGGACAGCGGAACCTGCCGTACCGGCCGTGGACCCCGCTGCGGTTCCGGTGACGCTGGTCAACGCTTCGGGCACCGCCGGCCGCGACACCGCGGTCCTCGAGTACCTCACCTCCAAGGGGTTCACCCAGGCTCTGGCCGGCGGCGCAGGCGCGTCCCAGAGCCCGGCCACCCAGATCTTCTACGGCTACGGATATGAAGAGATGGCCCAGGAAGTGGCCCGGACACTGAACATCCCGGGCGTGCAGGTGGTTCTCAGCGCCGCCTACACCGGAGTGTCGGTGCAGATCGGCGCGGACTTCGCCAGCGGCTCCACCATGGGGGACCTGGGCGATCTGGGTGACCTGGACGGGCAAACCGCGGCCCAGGTTACGTGCCAGACGGCGTTTGGGAACTAGCCGTTCGGTAAACGGGATCGGCTGCATGTTAGTCTGGTCACGTGCACGCAGAGATCCTCCTCCTTAGCTGCCGCGGCGAGGCCACACAAGCACCTGCTTAGGCCGCCCCTCGCTGCGGAGTCTGTGTTGCCCGGCCACTCTTTCTGATGATCGACTAGAAAAGGCCAAACCAACACCATGCGTAACGCACAGCAGTCTTCGGGCATGCCGATCTCCAAGTACGTCCCTTTCCACGAACAGATTGCCGTGGACCTGCCGGACCGGACCTGGCCGGACAAGGTCCTCACCAAGGCACCGCGCTGGTGCGCCGTGGACCTGCGGGACGGTAACCAGGCACTGATCGATCCCATGACGCCCGAACGCAAGCATAAGATGTTCGACCTGCTGGTGAAGATGGGGTTCAAGGAGATCGAAGTCGGTTTCCCCTCCGCGTCCCAGCTGGACTTCGACTTTGTCCGCCAGCTCATCGAGGGCGACCGGATCCCCGATGACGTCACCATCCAGGTGCTCACCCAGTCCCGGGAACACCTGATTGAGCGCACCTACGAATCCCTCGAGGGCGCAGACCGGGCGATTGTCCACCTCTACAACTCGACCTCCGTGCTGCAGCGCCGCGTCGTGTTCAACACGGACCGCGACGGCATTGTGGATATTGCCCTCTCGGGTGCGCGCCTGTGCAAAAAGTACGAGGAGCAGCTGCGCGGCGTCGACGTCACCTATGAGTACTCGCCCGAGTCCTACACCGGCACGGAGCTGGATTTCGCCCTGCGGATCTCCGACGCCGTCGGGGAAGTGCTGGAGGCATCCCCCGACCGGCAGATGATCCTGAATCTTCCGGCGACGGTGGAAATGACGACGCCGAATGTCTACGCGGACTCCATCGAGTGGATGCACCGGAACATTGCCAACCGCGAATCGGTCATCCTGTCCCTGCACCCGCACAATGACCGGGGCACCGGTGTCGCAGCGGCGGAACTGGGCTACCTGGCCGGCGCGGACCGGATCGAAGGCTGCCTCTTCGGCAACGGCGAACGCACCGGCAACGTGGACCTGGTGACGCTGGGCATGAACCTGTTCAGCCACGGCATTGACCCCCAGATCGACTTCTCCGACATGGACGAGATCCGCCGCACCGTCGAATACTGCAACCAGCTCCCCGTGCCCGAGCGGTCACCGTACGGCGGCGACCTGGTCTTCACCGCATTCTCCGGCTCCCACCAGGACGCCATCAAGAAGGGCTTCGAAGCCATGGAGAAGGAAGCCGCCGCCGACGGCCGGACCGTGGACGAACTGCAGTGGGGCGTGCCCTACCTGCCGATCGATCCGAAGGACATCGGCCGCAGCTACGAAGCCGTGATCCGGGTGAATTCCCAGTCCGGCAAGGGCGGTGTGGCCTACCTGCTCAAGAACGAGCACAACCTGGACCTGCCGCGCCGGGCGCAGATCGAATTCTCCGGGGTGATCCAGCGCCGCACGGACACTGCCGGCGGCGAGATCACCGGAGCCGAGCTCTGGAAGGTGTTCCAGGACGAGTACCTGCCGAGCACGCCGGAGTCCGACGGCGCCGCCTGGGGACACTACGAGCTCACTTCGGTGAACGCGGACACGGCTGCCGACGGCCGCTTCAACCTCACCGCGACCCTGAGTACGGACGGAGTGGCGAAGCGGCGGATGGCCAGCGGAACCGGTCCCATCGCGGCGCTGCTGGAAATCCTGGGCCAGGACGGAATCGACGTCCGGCTGCTCGACTACACCGAACATGCCCTGTCCGCCAGCGGCAATGCGCACGCTGCGGCGTACGTTGAGCTGGCCGTGGGGGAGCGGGTGCTGTGGGGTGTCGGGATCGATCCCAACACAACCATGTCCGCGTTGAAGGCAGTCATCTCGGCCGTGAACCGGGCCATCCGGGACCACTCCTAGGCTGCCCGGAGGCACGCCGGGCGGCAGCGGTCCGCCGGGCGTGCCCGGGCGTGGGAAAATAGGTTCCGTGGCCAAATCCTTTGCATCCCGCACCTATCGGG
Source organism: Arthrobacter sp. zg-Y1110 (assembly GCF_025244865.1). Lineage (NCBI taxonomy): Bacteria > Bacillati > Actinomycetota > Actinomycetes > Micrococcales > Micrococcaceae > Arthrobacter > Arthrobacter sp. zg-Y1110. The sequence goes on along the minus strand of NZ_CP104272.1, from coordinate 1,940,487 downwards.
ATGACGCGGTTGTCCTGCGCACCCACAAGCTGGGCGAAGCGGACCGCATCCTCGTCCTCCTCACCCGCGAGCACGGGCAGGTGCGTGCCGTGGCCAAAGGCGTTCGGCGGACCTCCAGCAAGTTCGGTGCCCGGCTGGAACCCTTCATGGTCGCCGAGCTGCTGCTCTCGCACGGCCGGAACCTGGACATTGTGACCCAGGCCCAGACCAAGGGTGCCTACGGGCACGGCATCGCAGCAGATTACGCCCGCTACACGGCGGCGGCCGCAATTGCCGAAACCGCGGAGCGGCTGACCGACATCGACGGCGAATCCGCCAAGGCCCACTACCAGCTGGTGATCGGTGCCTTTGCGGCCCTCAGCCGCGGTTCCCACGCCCCGGAACTGATCCTGGATTCCTATCTGCTGCGCGCCCTCTCCACTGCCGGGTGGGCACCGAGTTTTACCGACTGCGCCCGCTGCGGGGCCGATGGCCCGCACACCGCCTTCTCCGCACCGCTGGGCGGCGCTGTTTGTCCCGCCTGCCGGCCGCCCGGCTCGGCGTCGCCGTCCCCGGAGACAATGGTGCTGCTGGGGGCGCTGCTCACCGGCGACTGGCCCACTGCCGACGCATCCGGCCCGCAGCCGCGCCACGAGTCCGCCGGCCTGGTGGCCGGATATCTTCAGTGGCACCTGGAACGGGTGCTGCGGTCCCTTCAACATGTGGAGCGTGTCTGACCTTGCGTTCAAAATCTTCCGCCGCCAAACCGGGACCCGCGAGCCGGCCTGCTCCGCACCCCTCCGGTGCGGTTCCGCCGCAGGTTCCGGCCGAACTGGTGCCCGCCCATGTGGCGATCGTGATGGACGGCAACGGCCGCTGGGCGAACCAGCGCGGCCTGCCCCGGACCGAGGGACACCGCGCCGGTGAGGCCGCGCTGCTGGACGTGATGGCCGGCGCCATCGAGATGGGCATCCGCCACGTTTCCGTGTACGCGTTCTCCACCGAGAACTGGAAGCGGTCCCCGGAGGAGGTCCGCTTCCTGATGGGCTTCAGCCGGGATGTGCTGCGCCGGCAGCGGGACCAGCTCAGCGAGTGGGGTGTGCGGATCCGCTGGTCGGGGCGCCGTCCGCGGCTGTGGCAAAGCGTGGTGCGGGAACTGGAGATTGCGGAAGAGGAAACCCGCAACAACACCGTGTGCACCTTGAACATGTGCGTGAACTACGGGGGCCGGGCCGAGATCGCCGACGCCGTCGCCGCCATTGCCGCCGACGTCCAGAAAGGCAAGCTGCGGCCGGGGTCCATTTCCGAGAAGACCATCCAGAAGTACCTGGACGAACCGGACCTGCCCGACGTCGACCTGTTCCTGCGCACCTCGGGGGAGCAGCGGTTCTCCAACTTCATGCTCTGGCAGTCCGCGTACGCCGAAATGGTCTTTATGGATACGCTCTGGCCGGACGTGGACCGGCGGACCCTCTGGGAAGCGGTGGAGATTTACGCCCGCCGGGACCGCAGGTACGGCGGTGCGGTCGACAAGGCCGGAGCTAGCGCGGGAGCATAAAGGCCCTGGACCACCGCTGGATTCCCTCGTAGACCCGGGTGCGGACGGGCAGCGCGGACAGCAGGGTGTCGTGCAGGGCGCCGTCGAACCGGTACACGGTGATCTCCGGGCCAAGCAGGACGCCGCGCTGAACCATCAGGAACACGTCCAGCACGCTGTCGGTACGCAGCATCAGCGGATTCCATGTGGGCGCGATGGTGGAGGCCGCGGAGGCCAGCAGCAGCACCGGCACCCGGATGTCCAGGCCCCGGGCAACCTGAGCGTGGCCCGCGAGCACAGCCCTGAGCCAGCCGGCGCGGACCGGGAAGCTGAACGGCGGCCGCCAGAGCGGATCCACGTCCCACTCTCCGTCCATTGCCGAACTGATGCTCCGGAAGTAGAAACCGAACTCCGGGATTTTCAGCCGGGTCCGGGGCCTGCGGCGGGCGAGCGGCTCCAGCAGGCCGTTGGTGGCGAAGCGCAGCATGGAACTGCCGCTGAGCTCCAGCCAGGGACTGTTCAGGATCAGTGCCTGCAGGCGCCCGGGGAATCGGTCCGCCCAGAGCGCGGCGACCAGCCCGCCGGTTGAGTGCGCCATCAGCGTGATGCGCATGCCGGCGCCGCAGCGGTCCTGGAGGTCCGCCTCCATTGCTTCGAGCGCCGCCTCGATATCGGCGTCGTACTCCGCCAGATCGCCTACATAGCCCTCCGACTGGCCCGGGCGCAGGCTCCTGCCGTACTTGCGCAGGTCAAGGGCATAGAAGGCCGCACCCTGTGCGGCCCAGAACCGCGCCAGATCCGCCTGGAAGAAATAATCACTCCATCCGTGCAGGTACAGGACGGCATCCACTTTGCCCCCGACCGGGACGGGCGGAACCGGCGGGCAGTGCGAGACCAGGGTGGCAACCACCGGGCCTTCGTCGTCTTCCCCCAGCTCGAGGGTCAGGCTGCGGAATCCGTCGCCGAGAACATCAGGTTTCCAGTCGGGGTGTTCACGGCGCATGCAACCGACATTAGCCGACCGGACGCCGGTTCGCCGTTGGGGTTTGGCACGCGGTGCCGGTTCTGGAATCTTTGAGGTATGCGCATCTATCCCACCTTCTTCCGGCTCGTTTTCTCCGGCATGGATCCCGAACTGGCCCACCGGATCGGTTTTGTCCTTATCCGCGCGGCCGCCCGCACCCCGGCCGGTCCGGTGCTCCGACGCCTGATGCGCCCTGCCCCGGTATTGCGGACCGAGGCACTGGGCCTGACCTTTCCCTCCCCGTTCGGCCTGGCTGCGGGATTCGACAAGGAAGGCTCGGGCATTGTTGCCCTCAGCAATCTGGGCTTCGGACACGTGGAGGTGGGTACCGTGACCGCTTCCGCCCAGCCGGGCAATCCGAAGCCGCGGCTGTTCCGCCTGGTCGAGGACCGGGCGGTGATCAACCGGATGGGATTCAACAACGACGGCGCCGCCGCCGTGGCGCCCCGCCTGGACAAAGCCCGGACGGCACTGGCAAAAGCCTTCGGGACGCCGCGCCCCGTCATCGGCGTCAATATCGGCAAGACCAAAACCGTCGAGCTCACGGACGCCGTTGAGGACTACCTCGCCAGTGCCCGGACCCTCGCCCCGCACGCGGACTACCTCGCCGTAAACGTCAGCTCACCCAACACGCCCGGGCTGCGGCTGCTGCAGGACATTTCCACGCTGCGCCCGCTGCTGGCCCAGGTGGGCAGCGCCGCAGACCAGGCCGCAGGACGGCACGTCCCGCTGCTGGTCAAGATCGCCCCGGACCTGAGCGACGCGGACATTGACGACGTCGCCGAGCTCGCCCTGGCCCTGAAGCTTGACGGCGTGATCGCCACTAACACCACGATCACCCGGGAAAACCTGGTGACGGACCCGGAGCGCGTCATTGCCTGCGGCGTCGGCGGGCTCAGCGGTGCACCGCTGAAGAAACGGTCCCTCGAGGTGCTGCGGCGGCTCCGCACCGCACTGGGGGAGGACGGCCCGGCCATCATTTCCGTCGGGGGAGTGGAAACGGCTGCCGATGTGCAGGAGCGCCTCGACGCCGGCGCTGTCCTGGTGCAGGGGTACACCGCGTTCCTGTACGAGGGTCCGTTCTGGGCGGCACGGATCAACCGGGGCCTGGCCCGGTCCCGCCGTTAAAGCAATGAAAGGGCCGCCCGCGGGCGCCCCTTTCATTTTCGTACGGAAGTTGTCCTGGAAAAACTCAGGAGGGGTACTGGCCGCGGCTGACCTGCGGCTTGGGCAGGCGGAAACGCCGCAGCTGCAGGGACCGGGAAACCCCGTACCAGACATCACCGGGGTTGGGCCCGCCGAACTTGGCCGTCAGGCGCTTCCGGATCTGCCGGCGCAGCATGAAGCTGTCCGCAATGACCAACAGGATGAGCACCCAGAACGCCGCCATCACAATGAGCTGGACATCGATGTTCTGGATGAAGCTGAACAGGACGAACACCAGCGCAGCGATCATGATGAATTCGCCGATGTTCCAGCGGGCATCAACAATGTCGCGGACAAACCGGCGGTTGGGGCCCTTGTCCCGAAGGGGAAGGTAACGCTCCTCGCCGGTGTCCAGCGCGCGGCGGGTCTTCAGCCGCTCCTCCCGGAGTGCCTCGCGGTTGGCAGCCTTGGCCGCCTTCCGGTCATCAGGCACCAGCGGCCGCCGGCGGGCGGCTACCTGGTCCTTTCGGCGGGGCGTCGGGGCACCCTTGCCCACCCGTACGTTGGCTGCCTGGTCAGCGGCAGCTGCCTGGTCCACAGTTTCCTGCGCGGTGGGCGCTTCTTTCTTTCGTCCGAACACATCCCAAGGATACCGTGAATGATTGTAGGGTTTTGGCTATGACTTCCAACCCCACTCCAGACGCAAATCCCTCATCCGCGGATGTCCACGAAGACGCCCTCCGTGCCAGCGTGGCCGCGGATTTCCCGCGGACCGTCGAGCAGCTCAAATCCCTGGTGAGCATCCCGGGCATCGCGTGGGACTCTTTTGATCCCGAGCACCTCAACCGCAGCGCCGCCGCCGTCGCCGAGCTGGTCCGCGAGGCCGGCATCGAAGACGTCCAGGTGCTGCGCGTGGACAACAACGGCACCCCCGGCGGCCCCGCCGTCGTCGCCCGCCGTCCCGCCCGGGCCGGCGCACCCACCGTCCTGCTGTACGCCCACCACGATGTCCAGCCGCCCGGGGACCCGGACCTCTGGGAGTCCGACCCCTTCACCGCCGAAGAGCGCAACGGACGGCTTTACGGCCGCGGCGCTGCGGATGACAAGGCCGGCATCATGGCCCATATCGGTGCGCTGCGTGCCTTGGAAGACGTCCTGGGGGAGGAGTCCGGCGTCGGCGTCACCCTGTTCATCGAAGGTGAGGAAGAAGCCGGATCCCCGACCTTCCGCACCTTCCTGGAGACCTACCAGGACCTGCTCCGCGCCGACGTCATTGTGGTAGCCGATTCGGGCAACTGGAAGGTAGGCGTACCGGCGCTCACCACGAGCCTGCGCGGGCTGGTGGACGGGACGGTCGAGGTCCAGGTGCTGGACCACGCCGTGCACTCCGGGATGTTCGGCGGTCCGGTACTGGACGCGCCCACCCTGCTGGCCCGGTTGATTGCGACCTTCCATGACGACGCCGGCGACGTCGCCATCGCCGGACTGGTGTCCGGCGACGACGCCGCAGTGGATTACCCCGAGGCGGACTTCCGTGCCGATTCGTCGCTGCTCGACGGCGTCCGGCTGGCCGGAACGGGCTCCATTGCGTCCCGGCTGTGGACCAAACCCGCCCTGTCGATCATCGGCATAGATGTGCCGACAGTGGCGATGTCCTCCAACACCATCCAGCCGAAGGCCCGCGCGAAGTTCAGCCTGCGCCTGGCCCCCGGGCAGAGCCCGGAGGAAGCCATGGCAGCCGTCGAGGCACACGTCCAGGCCCACGCTCCCTTCGGTGCCAAGGTCACCTTCACTCCGGGGGAGCAGGGCAATGCCTTCGCCACCGACACCAGCGCCAGCGCCGCACGCACCGCGCTGTGGGCCCTCGAACGGGCGTGGGGAGTGGAGCCGGTGGAATCGGGCATGGGCGGATCCATCCCGTTCATTTCGGACCTCGTGGAATTGTTCCCGGAGGCGCAGATCCTGATCACCGGCGTCGAAGATCCGGATTCACGCGCCCACAGCGCCAACGAATCACTGGACCTGGGCGACTTCCGGAACGCCATCCTGGCCGAAGCGCTGCTCCTTGCCCGCCTCGGGGCCGTTGCAGGCTAGGAAACAGGACCAAAGCAAGTGCCGGGCGGGAATTCCTTTCGGCCCGGCACTTGTTAGATCGTTGGGGGTCAGCAGACGTACCATTGAGACACTGGTCCGGCCCGCGGCAGGCGATTCAAGGTGTGCACGCGGAAAGACCAGCTGAGGAAAGAGAGAAACTATGAGCGTTTCCACCAGCGAAAACAAGACCGCCGCAGCAGAGGCCGAGCTGCCCGTACACGAAGTACTGCTGTCGGATGTAGCCGCACAGAAGGTCCGCAGCCTGCTGGAGCAGGAAGGCCGCACCGACCTCCGTCTCCGTGTGGCAGTCCAGCCCGGTGGCTGCTCGGGACTCATCTACCAGCTCTACTTCGACGAGCGTGTCCTCGACGGCGACGCCGTCCGTGACTTCGACGGCGTTGAGGTCATCGTGGACAAGATGAGCGTTCCCTACCTGTCCGGCGCATCGATCGACTTCGAGGACACCATTTCGAAGCAGGGGTTCACCATCGACAACCCCAATGCCGGCGGCTCATGCGCCTGTGGAGATTCCTTCCACTAGGAACCATGGCTGCGGCGGCCCGTAACAGGAGCATTAAACGCCCGGCGCGGCGGTGATCTGTCACTGGATCGCCGCGCGTACGGGTAAGCTCTACACGTAGTAGTAAAACTAATGTCCGTAACGGGGAACTTTTTTGTCTCCGTACGGACAGCACTTGCACGCAACAAGAGGAAGGGCCGTCTGTGAGTTCGCAGGACCGAACCAGCAGCCGACGCGCCAGGATCTTAAAGATCTCAGCCGTAACGTCGGCCGGCGCGTTGTTTTTATCGGGGTGTTCATCGGAGGCTCAAACGGGCTGGTTGCCGACGGACCGCGACACCACTAACCACACCGGCCGGATCATTGACCTTTGGGTCAACTCGTGGATCGCTGCCTTGGCTGTTGGTATCCTCACCTGGGCTTTGCTCCTGTGGTGCATGGTTGCCTACCGCCGTCGCAAGAACGAGACCGGGTACCCGCGCCAGCTCAGCTACAACCTGCCGCTGGAGATTTTCTACACGGCCGTGCCGCTGTTCATGGTTCTGGTGTTGTTCTACTTCACCAACCAGGACATCAAGGCGATCAATGCAACCAGCGATGACCCGGACCGGGTCATTATTGATGTGCGCGCCAAGCAGTGGTCCTGGGACTTCAACTATGTCAACGAAGACAAGTACTACCAGGGCGTTCAGGTCAACCTTGACGGCCAGGAAGTCGACCAGGATGAGTTCCCCACGTTGGTGCTCCCCGTCGACAAGACCATCGAGCTGCAGCTGAACACCCGCGACGTCCAGCACTCCTTCTGGGTGCCTGCGTTCCTGCAGAAGATGGACGTCTACCCCGGCCGCACCAACGTCATCACCCTCGAAACCGGTAAGACCGGCACCTTCGACGGTAAGTGCGCCGAGCTCTGCGGTGAGTACCACTCCGAAATGCTCTTCAACGTCGAGGTTGTCACCGAAGCCGAGTACGACGAGTACGTAGCCGGACTGCCCACCGGGCAGGTCGACGGGGACTACGACCGCCAGTACAACTCAGAATCTAGCGAAGTTAGGAAGTAGGTGACGTCATGACTACTCTCGAATACACTTCGGAAGATTCCGGCACCAGGGTTGCGCCTCGCGTAGTACCCGTCTCCAAGGGACGAATCGTTGTCAGCTGGATCACGTCCACTGACCACAAGACGATCGGGTACATGTACCTGATTTCCTCGTTTATCTTCTTCTGCCTCGCCGGCGTGATGGCACTGGTCATCCGCGCGGAGCTGTTTGAGCCCGGTATGCAGATCCTGCAGACCAAGGACCAGTACAACCAGCTGTTCACGATGCACGGCACCGTGATGCTCCTGATGTTCGCCACCCCGCTGTTCTCCGGTTTCGCGAATGTCATCATGCCCCTGCAGATCGGCGCACCGGATGTCGCCTTCCCGCGGCTGAACGCCCTGGCGTTCTGGTTCTTCCTCTTCGGCAGCACCATCGCCGTTGCCGGCTTCATTACGCCGCAGGGCGCTGCGTCCTTCGGCTGGTTCGCCTACACCCCGCTGTCCAGCACCACGTTCTCTCCGGGCGTGGGCGGAGACCTGTGGGTCTTCGGCCTGGCACTGTCGGGCTTCGGTACCATCCTCGGTGCCGTCAACTTCATCACCACCATCATCTGCATGCGTGCCCCGGGCATGACCATGTGGCGCATGCCGATCTTCACCTGGAACACGCTGGTCACGGCCATCCTGGTCCTGATGGCGTTCCCGCCCCTGGCGGCTGCACTGTTCGCCCTCGGCGCCGACCGGCGCTTCGGAGCGCACATCTTCGATCCGGAACGCGGCGGCGCCATCCTGTGGCAGCACCTGTTCTGGTTCTTCGGCCACCCCGAGGTCTACATCATCGCCCTGCCGTTCTTCGGCATCGTGTCCGAGATCTTCCCGGTCTTCAGCCGCAAGCCGATCTTCGGCTACAAGGGCCTGGTCTACGCAACCATCGCCATCGCCGCACTGTCGGTGACGGTCTGGGCGCACCACATGTACGTGACCGGTGCAGTCATGCTGCCGTTCTTCGCCTTCATGACGATGCTGATCGCGGTGCCTACGGGCGTGAAGTTCTTCAACTGGATCGGCACCATGTGGCGGGGGTCCATTACCTTTGAGACCCCCATGCTGTGGAGCATCGGCTTCCTCATTACGTTCCTCTTCGGTGGATTGACCGGCATCATCCTGTCCTCCCCGCCGCTGGACTTCCACGTCTCGGATACGTACTTCGTGGTTGCCCACTTCCACTACGTCATCTTCGGCACCGTGGTGTTTGCAATGTTCGCAGGCTTCTACTTCTGGTGGCCCAAGTGGACCGGCAAGATGCTCAACGAACGCCTGGGCAAGATCCACTTCTGGCTCCTGTTCATCGGCTTCCACGGCACCTTCCTCATCCAGCACTGGCTGGGTGTCCTGGGCATGCCGCGTCGCTACGCCGACTACCTGGTGGAAGACAACTTCACTGCGATGAACCAGTTCTCCACCATCGCCTCCTTCGTCCTGGGTGCCTCGATGATCCCGTTCTTCTGGAACGTGTACATCACCTGGCGCCACGGCAAGAAGGTTGAAGTGGATGACCCCTGGGGCTTCGGTGGCTCGCTCGAGTGGGCAACTTCCTGCCCGCCGCCGCGCCACAACTTCACCTCGCTGCCCCGGATCCGTTCGGAGCGTCCGGCGCTGGACCTGCACCACCCCGAACTGCAGCAGCACGTCACTGACGATTCCGCCGCTGCCAAGGTATTCGGCCCCGGCGACCGGAAGGAAAAAGTCTAATGAAGGTTGAGACTAAGCTCTTCGCTTACATGACGCCGTTCTTCATCGTCGTCGGTGTTGTCTACGGCTACATGGTCGATTGGATGGAGCCCGTCGGTTACCTGGCGCTCTTCCTCACCGGCGGCATGTCCGGCATGATCGCCTACTACATCGGCTTCACCGGTAAGCGCGTCGGCCCCCGGCCCGAGGACCGCCTGGATGCCGAGATCCACGAAGGATCCGGCGAACAGGGCTTCTTCAGCCCGTGGAGCTGGTGGCCGCTGCTGCTGGGTGCCTCTGCCGCTATCGGCTTCCTGGGCATGGCAGTCGGCTGGTGGATCCTTTACATCGGCGCCGGCCTGGCAGTCATCGCACTGGTTGGCTGGGTTTTCGAGTACAGCCGCGGAAACCACGCCCACTAGGGACTGCATAACAGCATAAAGAGGAAGGACCCGCAGGAGACTGCGGGTCCTTCCTTTTTGCCTTGGCCCGCCGCGGCAGGACAAGGAGCGCGGTAGGGGAGGGGTGGTGCGGGATGCCGGTATCCTTAGACGGCAGCAGTTTTTCCCAGCCGGAGGGGCGGAATAGAAAGATGCACGTTACGGATCCGTTCATTCGCTCGGAATACCGCGGGTGAGCAACCACCGCCTGCGCCTGATTACCGAGGGCATTGATCCCGGCACGGGCGTCGCCAAGCACGTGCAGCTCCAAGGCATCCTCCGCCGGTTCGTGGAAAGCCATGCCGGGGCAGGGGAGATCATCCCGTCGGAGCGCGAGCTCTCCGAGCACTTCTCCGTAGCCCGCATGACCATCCGCCAGGCCGTGGACGCCCTGGTGGCGGACGGCGTGCTGGAGCGCGTCGTCGGGCTCGGGACCTTCGTGGCACGGACGAAGATGGACCTGCAGGTTCAGCTGACCTCGTACTCCGAGGAAATGCACCGCCGCGGCATGGTCCCTGCCGCACACGTCCTGAGTTTCGAGCAGATCGGTGCCTCGCAGCTGGTAGCTCGTGAACTCCAGATTGAACCGGGCCAGCCGGTTATACGGTTCCGGCGGCAGCTGCTGGCGGACGGCGAACCGATGAGTGTGGATGAGAACTTTATCCCCGCACACTACGTCCCGGGCATTCTCGAGGAAGAGCCGCCGACGTCGCTCTACAACGTGCTGAGCGAACGGTACGGCCTGGTGATGGAGTGGGGCGAGGACACCATTGAGGCAACGGCTGCCTCGGCCTCCATCGCACGCCTGCTCAACGTTGAGCTGGGCGCACCGGTGCTGAAGATCCAGCGTCACGCCTACGTGTCACGGGCAATGGTCGACTACTCGGTGTCCTACTACCGGGCGGACCGCTACAAGCTCTGGGTGCCGCTGCAACGGCCCGGAGTACGCACCCCACGCTCTTACCACCCACGCCGGCGCCCGAACGCCTGAGCGCCACCCCAAGGGGCCGCAGCCCCCGTTCAGACCCCACAGCAGGAAGAGGAACACCACCATGGTCACCATTCGGATGTACAAGCGCGACGAGGCGGGGGTGCTCCACTTCCGTGAGGCCCTATATGACGAGGACGAGGGGCAGCTGATGCTTTCCTCCGGTCCCGTGGGCTACGAGGGCTCGGCCAAGGTCCAGGAGGTGGCACCGGAAGCCGCGGAGGGCCTTCTGCACGCCTTTGTCGTCACTTCGGAGGAAGAGGGGTACGCGGAGATAGATCCGGCAGACCAGCACTGGGTCATCGTCCAGTACGCGCTCAAGACCGCCGGCGGCACGGAGCGGGACCGCTACCTCGAGCACAAGGCCACCCAGGCCATTTCCTCGTACTTCCTGTGGCGGGGGCTGGGGGAGGTGGACCACACGGAGTTCGCACCGCGGAAGCTGAATATCTATTGCCTGGTCCCGGACGTGAACAAGGCAGTCGCAGGCCTGAAGGTAGTGCTCCGGGATCCGCTGCTCGACTTCACCAAGCTCACCATCGGATCGGCACCCGTGGCGGACCTGTCAGCCCTGAAGCAGCGGTACCCGCTTCCGGCCAGGCAACCCTTCACGCTGGCCTAACCGACTCAACCGGCTGACCGCCGGCGCATTGCCGATGGACAAACAAAAAAAGAGGGCCCGACCGGATGATCCGGTCGGGCCCTCTTCTGCACTGCCTTGCGGTTAGTGCTGTTCGATCGATGCCTGGTCGTCAGCCTTGGCTGCAACCTCGGACGGCGATTCGTGGTGATGCGCGTTCTCCAGTTCGGACGGCGTCACCGGAGCAACGCGGTCCTCGAAGAAGAAGCGGGACAGCTTGGCGCGTCGCTTCTCCTTCCGGGAGATCTTGCCGTTGGCGTCCGGCTGGGCCGGGAGTGCCTTGTAGGAGTCAAAGTCCACCAGGCGGTAGCGCTTGTACTCGTCCAGCGGCTCGTGCACCTCGATGTACTCACCGTGCGGGAGACGGACGATACGGCCGCTCTCAACACCGTGAAGGACAATCTCGCGGTCCTTGCGCTGCAGCGCCAGGGCGATGCGGCGGGCAATGATGAAGCCCAGGATCGGACCGACGAAGAACAGGACGCGGAGCCAGTACGTCACATCGTTCAGCGACACGTGGAAGTGCGTGGCGATGAGGTCGGAGCTGGCAGCAGCCCACATGACGCAGTAGAACGTGATGCCTGCAACGCCGACGGCGGTGCGGTACGGCGCGTTGCGCGGGCGGTCCAGCAGGTTGTGGACCCGCTTGTCCTTGGTCAGCCAGGCTTCGATCCACGGCCATGCGAAGAGCAGGGTGAAGACGAGGCCTGCCGGGCCCAGGGCCGGGAGCAGCACGTTCAGTGACAGGGTGTTATCGCCCCAAGGGAACGGGATGACCCATTCCAGCGGGAACGCGCCGAGGAAGCCGGGCATCAGGCGCAGGGCGCCGTCGACCCAACCGATGTACCAGTCGGGCTGGGTACCGGCGGACACGGGGGAGGGATCGTAGGGACCGTAGTTCCAGATCGGGTTGATGGTGAAGAAGCCCGCAATGATCGCAATCACGCCGAAGACGATGAAGAAGAAGCCGCCGGCCTTCGCTGCGTAGACCGGGCCGACCGGGTAGCCGACAACGTTGTTGTTGGTCCGGCCGGGGCCGCGGAACTGGGTGTGCTTGTGGATAACCACCATGAACAGGTGGATCGCAATCATCAGCAGGATCAGCGCCGGAACCAGGAGGATATGCAGCATGTAGAGACGGCCGATAATCGCGGTTCCGGGGAATTCACCTCCGAAGAGGAAGAAGCTGATGTAGGTGCCTACCACCGGGACCGACTTGATGACGCCGTCGATGATGCGCAGGCCGTTGCCGGAGAGCAGGTCATCGGGGAGGGAGTAGCCGGTGAAGCCCGCAGCCAGGGACAGGATCAGCAGGACGCCGCCCACCACCCAGTTGAGTTCGCGGGGCTTGCGGAAGGCGCCGGTGAAGAACACGCGGAGCATGTGCACCGAGACGGCTGCTACGAAGAGCAGGGCCGACCAGTGGTGTACCTGGCGCATGAAGAGGCCGCCGCGGACATCGAAGGAGATGTTCAGGGAGGACTCATAGGCCACGGACATTTCGACGCCGCGCAGCGGCACGTAGCTGCCTTCGTAATGCGTTTCCGCCATGGACGGATCGAAGAAGAACGTCAGGAACGTTCCGGTCAGCAGCAGGATGACGAAGCAGTACAGAGCAACTTCGCCGAACATGAACGACCAGTGGTCGGGGAAGACCTTGCGGCCCAGCCCCTTGACTATGCCGGAGCCGTTGACCCGGGAGTCAACGAAGTTGGTGACGCGTCCCAGACGGGTCTTGGCCTCGTAAGGGGTGGCAGAGGGAACACTCATGATCAGCCACGCTCCCAGTAGCTCGGTCCAACAGGTTCTTCGAAGTCGCGCTGGGCGACCAGGTAGCCTTCGCTGTCGACCTCGATCGGCAGCTGCGGCAGTGCGTGTCCGGCCGGTCCGAAGATGACTTTGCATTCCTGCGTGACATCGAAGGTCGACTGGTGGCACGGGCACAGCAGGTGGTGCGTCTGCTGCTCGTACAGGGCAACCGGGCATCCAACGTGCGTGCAGATCTTGGAGTAGGCGACAATGCCGTCCACTGCCCAGTCTTCGCGTCCGGGGGAGGGGTTCAGGTCCTCGGGGTTCAGGCGCATCAGCAGAACAACGGCCTTGGCCTTTTCCTCAAGCTTGTGCTCGGGGAGATCGTTCAGGCCGTCCGGGATGACGTGGAACGCCGAGCCCAGGGTGACATCCGAAGCCTTGATGGGGGTGCCGCTGGGGTCGCGCACCAGGCGGGTGCCCTCTTTCCACATGGTGTGGCGGAGGGTGTCGCCCGGAAGCGGGCCGAGGTCCCGGAAGACGGCGATGGCCGGCAGCGGTGCCAGGACCATGGCGCCGAGGAGCGTGTTGCGGATCAGGGGACGGCGCTTGATGCCCGTTTCCTCGATGATGTCCCCAACCATCTTCTCCGCGACCACGCGGTCCTCTTCAGGACGGATCTCGTGACGGTCTTCGGTGACCTCGTGGTCCGGCATAAGCGTCTTTGCCCAGTGGACAATACCGACGCCGATTCCGAGCATCGCGAACGCGGTGCCGAGTCCCAGGAGGATGTTCTGCAGCCGCAGTTCAGCGATGCTGGCATCATCCAGGTGGATGCTGAAGTACCCGATGAAAAATACGATGGTGCCGATGATCGACACGATGAACAGGCTCGCCACCTGCCGCTCTGCCCGCTTTTCGGCGCGGGGATTTGTGTCGGCTAGACGAGGGCGGTGTGGGGGAAGTCCCGGATTCTGGAACTTCTCCTCATCTCCCTGGCCAGCCGTAGCGACGGTGCCCGAGGTGTTCGGACTGCCGTGACTATGGTCGCCCATGATCCCCCTCATCCTTCTCTGAAAACTGCATTTATAGACCTATATGTAACTGTGATGTCACCCGTGGAGGTGAGCGCGGCTGTGGTTAGGAAGACCGGGAGGTCAACCAGATGGTGAAAGCGATGATGATTCCCAGACCGGCGGTCCAGATAAACAGACCCTCGGATACCGGACCGAGCGAGCCCAGCTGGGCCCCACCGGGGGAGCCGCTGGATTCGATGTCCTTGAGGAACGTGATGATGTCCTGCTTGTCCTCGGGCGTGATGTTGGTGTCGCTGAAGACGGGCATGTTCTGCGGGCCGGTGACCATGGCCTCGTAGATGTGCTTTTCGCTGACGCCGTCAAGGCTCGGAGCGAACTTGCCCCGGGTCAGTGCACCGCCGGCAGCTGCTGCGTTGTGGCACATGGCGCAGTTCACGCGGAACAGCTCACCGCCGTTGGCGGCTGCCTCTTCGTCGGTGGTGTCCGACTCAAGGTATTCCGAGTCCGGAACCGAAGGTCCGGCACCGAGGCTGGAAACGTAGGCAGCCAGGTCAGCGGTCTGGTCTTCGTCAAACTGGACCGGCTTCTCCTGGGCCTGCGGGCCCTGCATGGCCATCGGCATGCGGCCGGTGCCGACCTGGAAGTCGACCGATGCTGCGCCGACGCCTACCAGCGAAGGACCGTTTTCGGTGCCCGTGGCTTCAATGCCGTGGCACGTTGCACAGTTGGCGACGAAGAGCTTCTCGCCCTCGCTGACGTCTTCGGCAGTGTACGTGGTGGTAGCAGCCTGGGCCTGGTTGGCTCCGTTGGCTACGGCATAGAGACCACCCGTAACGAGGAGTCCCAGCAGCAGCAGCGCGACTGCTGCGAGGGGATGACGCCGCCTTTGCGATAGTGCCTTCACTTCGTAGTTCCTAACTTATGTGGTCTTTGGGAAACTTGTGCCACTTTGAAGTATTTCGTGGGGTGCGATCCTCAAGCAGTGTTACTTGAGGAAGTAAATGATGACGAACAGGGCAATCCAGACCACATCAACGAAGTGCCAGTAGTACGAGGTTACGATCGCCGAAGTTGCTTCGAAGTGTCCGAAGCGCTTGGCGGCGTAGGCACGGCCGATGATGAAGAGGAACGCGATCAGGCCGCCGGTCACGTGCAGGCCGTGGAAACCGGTGGTGAGGTAGAACGCGGAACCGTAAGAGTTCGACGAGAGGGAGACGCCTTCAGACACGAGCATGGCGTATTCGTAGGCCTGTACGGAGACGAAGATGGCTCCGAGTACGAAGGTCAGCAGGAACCACTCAGTCATGCCCCAACGGGAGAACTTCAGGAGCCCTCCGGTGCGGCGTGCCTGAAGTCGTTCTGCGGCGAAGACGCCGAACTGGCAGGTGAAGGAGCTGGAAACAAGGATCACCGTGTTCACGAAAGCGAACGGAACGTTCAGCTTCTCGGTCTCCATGGCCCACAGATCGCTCGAGACCGAGCGAAGGGTGAAATACATGGCGAAGAGAGCAGCAAAGAACATCAGTTCGCTGGAGAGCCACACCACGGTTCCTACGGAAACCATATTGGGGCGGTTCAGCGTGGGGTGAGCCGGGGTACTGGGGGCATGGGTCGCTGTTGTCACATAGACATTATGGCGGTAAAACTGCCCAGTTCTCCAACAGATCAGGGCCGACGGCGCGTCCAAAGTCGGCCGCGACGCCCCGGATCCCTGTATTGGCGCGGAAATAGGCCTCACAGAAAGAAATCAGCTTTTTCTACGAAACGTAGATAACCTAGGGTGTGTGACTACGATTCCGAGTTCCGGTGACACCTGGCCGAGCCTGATTAATGCCCTCATTGGAGGCGAAAACCTCTCCACCGAGCAGACCCGATGGGCGATGGCCACCATCATGGCCGGCAACGCCACGGACTCCCAGATTGCAGGGTTCCTGGTGGCGCTGCGGGCCAAGGGTGAAACCGTGGATGAGCTCACCGGGCTGGTCGAGGCCATGGTTGCCAGTGCCCGGCCGATCAACATCCCGGGGGAGACCCTCGACATCGTGGGCACCGGCGGGGACCGCCACAACACCGTCAACATTTCCTCCATGGCTGCCCTCGTGTGTGCCGGAGCGGGCGCGAAGGTGGTCAAGCACGGAAACCGTGCTGCGTCGTCGGCCTCCGGATCCGCGGACGTTATTGAAGCGTTGGGGGTCCGGCTGGATCTCTCCGTGGAGCGGGTGGCGCAGGCTGCTGTTGAAGCCGGCATTACGTTCTGCTTTGCCCAGGTCTTCCACCCGTCCATGCGCTTCGCCGCCGTACCGCGCCGCGAGATGGGGGTGGCCACGGCCTTCAACTTCATGGGGCCGCTGACGAATCCGTCCAACCCCAGCGCGTCGGCCATTGGTGTCGCAGACGCCCGGCTGGCACCGCTGATGGCCGGCGTGCTCGCCCGGCGCGGTGTGCGCGCCCTGGTGTTCCGCGGCGGCGACGGGCTGGACGAGATGACCACCACCGGTGTCTCTACCGTCTGGGAAGTCCGTAACGGTGCCGTAGAGGAGTCCGTAGTGGATCCCTTGGATCTCGGGATCAGCCGGGCCACGCTGGAGGATCTGCGGGGCGGTGACGCCGCCGTGAATGCGGCAGTGGTGCGAAGCGTGCTGGCGGGGGACAAGGGGCCGGTGCGGGACGCCGTCGTACTGAACGCGGCCGCGGCTCTGGTGGCCCTGGACAGCGAGGCGGACGGCCCGCTGATTGACCGGCTGTCCCGCGCCCTGGTCCGTGCCTGCGACTCGATCGACAGCGGTGCCGCGCAGGGGGCGCTGGACCGCTGGGTGGCCGTCACGCAGTAAGCGGGTCCGGCAGGGCGCTGGCTTGCTAGCTGTCGAAGCCCAGTGAGAACGCCGCGTCCAGGTCATGCTGCGAGTAGGCACGGAAGGCGATCTGCGTGGTGGTTCCGATCACGCCGTCGACCTTGGACAGGCGGTTGGCAATCGCATCGGCGAGGTCCTCGTGGCGCTGCACCCGTGCGATGGCAATCAGGTCGCATTCGCCGGTCACTGAGTAGACCTCGCTGATGCCGTCGATCTCGGAGATTTCCTCGGCGCATTCCGGGATCCTGGCTGAGTCGGTCTGGATGAGTACAAAAGCGGTGATCATGGAGGGCCTTCCCTGCGGGTGTATCGACTGATGCTTTCTTTGAGCCTAGTGGATGGAACGGTGCCGGCGGCGGGAAACCACTGTCCACGCCGCGCGCTGGCCGAGCAGGAACACCCCGAGCACGGCGAGGGTGACCACCTGGAAGCTGACGGCGGTGCCGCCGCCGGCCAGCGCACGGATACCCAGGCCGGCGGCTACGGTTCCGAGCCAGATGACGACGCCGTCGGGCCATAGCCGTGCCGGACGCCGCCAGGCGCGCATGGCCGTCCACGAGAGCAGGCAGGCCGCCAGGAACGGCAGTGCGGTGGTGAGGATGCCGAGTACGGCCAGGCCGTGTTCGTGGCTTTGCCGGCCGAGGGCGGCGAAAACGACGATGAGGACGAGGTCTGCGGCCAGGACCCAGGGCCAGGTCCGGACGGTCGGGGCAGGTCGGACGGTCGTGTCTGTCATGGGGTGCCCTCCCGGGCGGGGATAGTGCGGTTTTCGCGGACGTAGGGGCCGAGGAGTTCCCGGACGCGCTCCTCGACCGTCTCCGGCCCGGTGCCGGACTCCAGCAGCCTGGTGGACGAATGCACGATGGCGTTGATGAGCTCGGCCGTCACCGGGGGATCCGGAACCCCCATCGAGCTCAGCGTCTCCACCAGCGGAGTAAGCAGCTGGCGGTGCATCATGGCACTTTGGTTGTCCAGTTCCTCGCCCGGGGCGACGGCGGCCAGCGCGTTGCCGACCGCGTGCTCACCCTCCGCGACCAGGCGGATGTTCGTCAGCACGTAGGCCATGATGCGGTCCGCGGGTTCCGGCTCCGCATCCATGGCTTCCCGCACCCGGTGCGTCCAGCGAGGGAAAACGTCCAGCACCAGGGCATGGAGGAGATCCTGGCGGGACTTGTAATACTGGTAGGCGCTCGGACGGGCAAGGCCCGCCAGCGCGGCAACTTCGGCCATGCTGGGGGCCTCGCCGGTGCGGGCCAGGAGGGTACGTGCCGCGTCCAGCAGCGCCCGCTGCTGTGCCGCCCGGTGTTCGGCCACCGTGGGGGCAGTGATTCGGGGCACTTATGCCCTCCTGTTCGTGCTGTGGCTAGCTTGAGAGGCGTCCATCCACCATCTCGACGACGCGGTCGCAGTGGTGCAGGACGTCGTGATCGTGCGTCACCATAACTGTAGCAACGCCGCGCTCATGGGTTTCCCTGGCCAGCAGGGCAACCACGTCCTGGCTGCGGGCGCGGTCCAGTGCAGCGGTGGGCTCGTCCACGAGCAGCAGTGACGGCCGGTTCACGAGCGAACGCGCAATCCCGACCCGCTGGCGTTCACCACCGGACAGCTGGTCGGGCCGGCTCCGGGCCTTGTGGTCCATGCCCACTGCCGCCAGGAGCTCCAGCGGGTCGAGAGTGTCCCGGGTGCCGGCAAGCTTTTGCATCAGGCGCAGTTGTTCCGCCGAATTCAGCGCCGGAATCAGGTTTCCGGACTGGAACACGAAGCCGATCTCCTGCAGGCGGAACCGGGCCCGGGCCGCCTTGCCCAAGGTGGCCAGATCCACTCCGTTGACCCGGACGGTCCCGGAATCGGGGATGGTGAGGGCTCCGGCCACGGCCAGCAGGCTGGACTTTCCGGCGCCGGACGGGCCGACGACGGCGACCATCTCACCGGGCCGGACGGTCAGCGACACGTTAGCCAGGGCCTGCACCGTGCTGTCACCGTCGCCCAGGGCGAGGTTTGCGGAGTCGATCAACAGTCCGCCGGTACGCGTGCCGGGGGAACGTTCTTCAGTGGCGGTGCTCATCTCTGTCCTCCAAGGGCTGCAAGGGGATCTACGCGGGAAATCCGGACGATGGCCAGGGCAGCGCCCGCCAGGCCCAGGACGATCGTCAGCATCGTGGCCGTCAGGATGGGGGTGGCCTCAAGGGCGAACGGCATTGCCGTACCGCTCAGCCCGGCACCCATGGCGAGGCCGGCGAGAATGCCGACAACGGTGGAGGTCACCAGGATGATGGCTGCCTGGAGCAGTCCGTCACGCAGCAGGTATCCGGTGGAGGCGCCTACGGCGCGCAGCACCGCGAGCTCGTGCTTGCGCTGGATGGTCCAGACCGTGAAGAACGCGCCCACCACAAGGGCGCAGATGGCGTACAGGAAGATCTGGATCATTTCCAGGGTCATGGTTTCGGCGGAGTATCCGGGGGAGGCGTTGAAGGACTCCGCCAGGGTCGAGGTGACTGTTCCGGCGGCTTCGTCGCCGGCGGCGAAATCGAGGTCCGCGCCGTCGGCTGCCTTCAGGGCAACCGTGCTGGCGGTGTCGAAGTCAACGCCGGACACGGTGTCAGCGGTCGGCGCCCCGGGAGTACTCTGGCCGCTGGCCAGGTACTGCCAGGTGTCCAGCGGGAGGTAGCCCACGTTGACGTGACCGAAAGTCGCCTGCCCGTCGGTGTAGCCCACAACGGTCAGCTCGACGCCGATGCGCTCCAGGGTGACGACGTCACCGATGTGCAGGCCTTCTTCGGCTGCAGTGGCTGACACCACTATCTCGTTCGGGGCGGCAATGCTGCGTCCTTCGCCGACCTTCGGGGCCAGGAAGGAACCGGGCTCGATCCCGAACAGGGCCAGGTCAACCTGGGTGCCGGTGCCGGTGGTGCCGTTCATCATGGCGGTGCCCATCAGGGCGGCCTCTTCCACGCCGGGCTGCCCGGCCCAGACGGCGGCCTGGTGCTCGTCCACCACGCTGCGGGAAAAGGCGTTATCGGTCTTGGTGCCCTCGTTGAAGGCGAAGGCGGTGGCCGGCATGGCTTTCAGGCCGGACACGCCGTCGTTGACGAGTCCGGAGGACAAGCCTGATAGAAGGACCATAAGGACGGCGATGAGGGCGACGACGCCACCCATCAGTCCGAACCTGGCCCGGGCGAAACGCAACTCTCGAAGCGCTAGGAACATCGGAACCCCTTGGTGAATTGCTGGAACTGTTGCCAACACGATGTCGGTAACATACCAACATCATGTCAGAAAGGGCACGCCGAGGCGAAATGCGCGTGTTGCGCCTTGCCTGCCCGGACAAAGACCGGGGGCTGGCATGGATGCAGACTGTCTGCTGTGCTTGAACCATGCCTAGGCACTGCTTCTCGGCACGCGGTTCCCGGCATTCGTCCAGCCGCCGGCGGTATCTGCGCGCGATGGCGGTGGGCGTGGTGCTGGTGCTGGTCTTCGAATACGCGGTCCTGCCGCAGCTGGTCGGTATCGACAACGTCCTGCGGTCCTTGGCCGGATTGCCGCTGATAGTGCTGGTGGGTGCTTTGTGCCTGGAGGTCACCTCCTGGCTGAGCTACAGCGCCCTGACGCGGGTGGTACTACCCGGCTCCTCGCGGCCGTCCTATTTCACGCTGGTGCGGATCGACCTGTGTGACACCGCCATTAACCACGTGGTGCCGGGCGGGGGAACGACGTCGGCCGCTGCCCGGTTCCGGCTGCTCACCCTGTCCGGGACTCCGCCGCAGGATGCGCTCAGCGCGGCAACCATCCAGGTGCTGGGAGCGAACCTGGTTCTCGGTGCGCTGTTTGGTATCGGGTTGCTGTCCATGCTCGGGCAGGTGAACGTCAGCGGCTATTACGCGGCCGCCGGGTCCGTGGTGCTGGCACTGTTCGTGCTTGTCGTAGCTCTGCTCACCGTCCTGGACCGGCATCTCGCGGGAGCGGTGCGGGTGGTGCGGTCGGTGGCAGGAGCGGTTCCGCTGATGCATCCGGACAGTGCCGAAAAATTTGTCCGGACGGTGGCCGGCGAAACACAGATGTTCCGTGCACAGCCGCGCCGGCTTCTTGCCGGAGTGGCGCTTGCGGCGCTGCGCTGGCTTCTGGACGCAGCCTGCCTGTGGGTGCTGGTGGCCGCGTTTGGCCATGTGCTGGGGCCGGGGGAGCTGCTGGTCGCTTATTCCCTGGCCGGGCTGGTGTCGATGGTGCCGCTGACCCCCGGCGGGGTAGGGCTGGTGGAGGGGCTGCTGGTCCCCACTCTCACCGGATTCGGCGCACCGTCACACGTGGCGGTCCTGGGGGTCCTGTCCTGGCGGATCCTGCAGTTCTGGTTGCCGATCCCCGTAGGGGCGCTGGCCTATGTGTCAATGCGGCTGGGCGTGCTGCGCCGGGCGGGCCTCCGGCGCCGGGAGATAGTCCTCACCGGCGCCAACGGTTCCGCCGATGGGCGGTGAGGCAGGTTAGGACCAGATGTCGTCGCCGCGCAGCGTGGCGTCGGCGCCGCCGTCGGTGTAGATGGTCTGTCCCGTGGTGTGGGTGTTCTCTTCGGAAGTCAGCCAGATCAGGAGGCGGGCAATAACTTCCGGTTCCGAGTGGCCGTTCAGCGGCATGGGCACGTTGGCGTCCACCATGGCCCGGCCTTCAGGGGTGGACAGCAGGTCGCGCGTCATGGCGGAGAGCACGGTGCCCGGTGCAACCGCATTCAGCGGAATTCCGGCGCCGGCAAAGGCGGGGGTGATGCTCTCGCGGCGGACCCAGCGGCTCAGGGCCCGCTTGCTGGACGGGTAGTTCAGGTAGCCGGTCTGGGGGCCGTTGTCGGCAAGCGCCTGGCCGATCCGCAGGGCTTCCTCTTCGTTGCCGGCGAGCATGGCGTCGACAAGTTCGGGGGAGTTGGGCTGCAGGCTCGCCATGGAGCTGACGACGGCGGCGCGCGGGGCGCTGCTCTTGGCCAGGGTCGGGGCCAGTTCGGTCAGGAAATCCGTGACACCGAAGAAGTTCACGGCAACGGTGATGGGTGCCGGGGCGGAAATGCCGGCGCACGCGATGACCGCGTCGACGTTCCCGCCGGCAAGTTCCACGGCCTTCGCGACGGCGGCGGAGCGGCCCTCGGGCTTGCTCAGGTCAGCTTCGACGTCGGCGTTGCGCAGGTCGACGCCGATGACGGTGTTGCCGCGTTCCTTCAGGATGGCGGCGGTTGCTGCTCCGATGCCCGAGGCGGATCCGGTCACAATATAGGTTCTAGTCATGTTTACAGTGTAGACCTGTCAGCCTCGCCCCGGCATTTCAGTGCAGCAGCTCCTGCCAGCCCGGCGGCACCCGGCCGGCCGGTCCGGGAACAGACTGGCTGCTCGGATGGTGGGCCGGCGGGGCCAGCTCCGGTCCGGCGAAGACGGAGGACTCCGCATAGTTCCAGAACCAGTCCTCCCCGGGTTCGAAGCTGCGGATCACGGGATGCCCGGTCTGCTGTTCGTGAAGGGTGGCGTGCTGCCCGGGGGAGCTGTCGCAGCAGCCGATGTGCCCGCATTCGGCACACCGGCGCAGGTGGTACCACCACCCCTGCTGCTCGGCGCATTCCACGCAGCCCGGGCCGCTGGGCGGAACTGAAACGTTGATACCGGGGATCGGGTCCATGACGGACCTCCTTTTAGGTACGGGCGGATCATCAGTACCGGCCGGCATACGGGGATGCCGTCCCCACCACGGTAGCCACCCGGCCGTCCCCGTCAACAGGTGGCGGACGGAACAGGTCCCGGACGCAACAGGTGCCGGCGGAACAGGACCCGGGACCGGGGTCCGGGCTAGGCCAGCCAGACGGTGGTATCGGGCGGCAGCAGGCCGCCCTCGAGCGCCCCGCTGCTGAGCAGCACGGACCCCTCCGGCAGCTGGATGGCTTCGGCACCGAAGTTGGTGATGCTCTGCCAGCCGCCGGGCCGCCGGAAGTGCAGCACGGTGGCCGGACTGTCGAGCCAGTCGAGTTCCTCCGGACCCTGCTGCTTTCCGCGCAGTTCCAAGGCCCGGCGGTAGAAATTCAGGTTCGAGTCCCCGTCCTGCTCCTGGGCGGATACGGCAGCCCGCGCGAAGTCCCCGGGCTGGGGCAGATGGGCGGAGCCGGTGCCGAAGCCGAAGGACGGACCTTCCGCGGTCCAGGGCAGGGGCACCCGGCACCCGTCACGGCCCTTGTCCACACCCGCATTGCGGTGGAACGTGGGATCCTGCCGGTCCGCGTCCGGGATCTCCGCCACTTCGTGCAGGCCCAGTTCCTCCCCCTGGTACAGGTAGGCCGAGCCGGGCAGCGCGAGCATCAGCAGCGTGGCGGCCCGCGCCCGGCGCAGGCCCAGCTCACGGTCCAGCGCCGGCTCGGTGCCGCCCGAAAAGACCCACGCTTTTCCGTCCTGCCCTTTTTGGCTGCCCGCCGGAGCGGGCGGCAGGCCGTAACGCGTGGCGTGCCGGACGACGTCGTGGTTGGACAGCACCCAGGTGGAGGAGGCCCCGGTGGCGGCGGCCTGGCCCAGGTTGGCGGTGATGATCTCCCGGAACCTGGCGGCATCGAAGTCCGCCTGGAGCAGGTCGAAGTTGAACGCCTGGCCCAGGCCTTCGGGGTTGGCGTACCGCCCGCGGCGCGAGGCATGCACCCAGGCCTCGGCCACCGCCGTGCGCGGAGGATCGTACTCGTTGAACAGCTTCCGCCACTCGGCATAGATTTCGTGGACCTCGTCACGGTCCCAGAACGGGTGGCCGCCGTCGACGCCGTCACCTTCCGGCGTCAGCTCGGCGCTGGTTGCCAGGGGCTCAGTAAGGTCCTTGGCCAGTGCGTGGGCCACATCGATCCGGAAGCCGTCCACGCCGCGGTCGGCCCAGAAGCGCAGGGTGGTGAGGAACTCCGCGCGCACCTCGGGGTTCTCCCAGT
This sequence comes from Arthrobacter sp. zg-Y1110, assembly GCF_025244865.1. NCBI lineage: Bacteria > Bacillati > Actinomycetota > Actinomycetes > Micrococcales > Micrococcaceae > Arthrobacter > Arthrobacter sp. zg-Y1110. Next base: position 1,916,786 of record NZ_CP104272.1, on the reverse strand, counting down.
TGAAATCGGGCTGTTCCGGGGCGAACAGGTGCAGGTACCACTGCCCGTCCGGCACCTGCTCCCAGGCGCTGCCGCCGAAGACGGACTGCCAGTCCGACGGCGGCAGGCTTCCGCCGGGTCCTGTTCCGTCCCGGAAGATGTACCGGTTGCGGGCGGGGGAGCCCTTGGGGGACGCCAGTGCTTCCCGGAACCAGGCGTGGCGGTTGGAGGAGTGGTTGGGGACGATGTCCACGATCAGTTTGATGCCGGCGGAGTGCAGGGCCGCAGCCAGGTCATCGAAGTCGTCCAGGCCGCCCAGGCGCGGATCGACGGCGCGGTAGTCGTCGACGTCGTACCCGCCGTCGGCGAGCGCCGAGGGGTAGAACGGGCTCAGCCAGACGGCGTCGACCCCCAGCTGCGCAAGGTACGGAACCTTGGCCGTGATGCCGGGCAGGTCACCGAGGCCGTCTGCGTTCGAGTCCGAGAAGCTGCGCGGATAGATCTGGTAGACGGCGGCCTGCCGCCACCAGTGCGGATCCTTCATCGGGTCGGCGTGGAATGGCTGCGCGGAAGCGGTCAAGGCGGTCCTTCGGGTATGCGGCGTATAAGCGTTCCCTGGACTCTACCAACGGGTGTGGCGCAGCTGACATCTCAGGGGGAGGCGGCCCGGCGTTCGAGCACCTCCCGTTCGCGGCGGTTCCGGGCCAGGGCTGCGGCAGCTGAAAACTCGGCCCGGGCCTCCTCCGTCCGGCCAAGCCTTGCCAGCAGCTCGGCCCGCACACTGGGTAACAGGTGGGATCCCTGCAGTGCACCTTCGGCCGCCAGGCGGTTCACGATGACCAGGGCGGCTTCCGGGCCGGTGGCCATGGACACTGCCACCGCCCGGTTCAGTTCAACCACCGGACCGGGGGCGAGCCGGCCCAGTGCTTCGTAGAGCAGCACGATGCGGGGCCAGTCCGTAAGCTCGGGCCGTGCGGCCGTGGCGTGACACTGCGCAATAGCGGCCTGCAGGGCATAACTCCCGCGTGCGCGGCCGAGCTCCTGTGACAACCCGTCGGCACGGGCAAGGCCTGCGATGCCGCGTTGGACCTGCGCCCGGTCCCAGCGGGTGCGGTCCTGGTCCGCCAGCAGGACGGGCGCACCGCCGGGACCGGTGCGGGCGGCGAAGCGGGAGGCGGAGAATTCCATCAGGGCCACCAGCGCGTGTGCCTCCGGTACCCGGGGGACCAGCCCGGCGAGGATCCTTCCGATCCGCAGCGCTTCGTTCGCCAGGTCCGGCCGGGTCCAGTTCTCGCCGCTGGTCGCCGCGTACCCTTCGGTGAACATCAGGTAGATGACATGCAGCACCCCGCGCAGCCGCGGGGTCCACTCATTGGGCTCCGGCGGTTCAAAGGGAACCCTCGCCGCCGCCAGGGTTTTCCGGGCCCGGACAATGCGCTGCTGCACGGTGGCGGTGGGGACCAGGAACAGCCGGGCAATTTCGTCGGTGCGCAGCGACCCCACGACCCGCAGAGTCAATGCAATCTGTGCCTCCGTGGAGAGCACCGGATGGCAGGCCGTGAACAGCAGCCGAAGCACATCGTCGGGCAGCGGGTCCCACTCCGGGGCTGCCTCGTCCTGCGCCCGGCGTGCCAGCATCTCGTAGCGGTCCTGGAGTTGCTCGGCCCGCCGCCACCTGTCGATGGCCCGGCGCTTGGCCACCGCGCTGATCCAGGCACCGGGGTTACGGGGAATGCCGGTTCCGCTCCATGAGACCAGGGCCTCGGCGACGGCGTCCTGCGCGGCGTCCTCGGCAAGGCCGACGTCGCCGGTGACCCGGGCCAGGGCGGCCACAATCCGGGCGCCTTCGATGCGCCACAGGGCATCGAGGCGTCCCCGGACTGCTGCCGCGGAATCCACGGCTATTTGTTCCCCGCGTTCAGGTTCTCCTCTTCCGAACGCCACAGTTCTTCCTTCCGGATGTACTCGTTGTCCGCAAAGTCGGCGAAATCGTTGGCTTCGTGCACGCGCCGGACCTCGAGTTTGGACCCGGGCCCAAGCGGTGCGCGGCTGGCCCACTCCGCGGCCTCCTCGCGGGAGCCCACCTGGACAATCCAGAACCCGTTGAACAGCTCGTGGGTTTCACCGTAGGGGCCGTCGGTGACCAGCGGCGGATCCTCGGAGAAATCCACCACCAACCCGCTGCCCTCCGAGACGTCTGCCAGGCCTTCGCCGCCGATCATCACTCCGGCATTGATCATCGACTCGTTGTACGCACCCATCTGGTTGATGATCTGCTCAAACGGGATGTCCTTGGATGCCTGCAGCGCCTCGTCCGTGGCCCGCATGATGAACATGTACTTCATGGCACTCTCCTTGCTGCTTGTTCCGTAGAAGGTGCTGATGCGCCTCCTACTATGACGTCGAACGGGCAGCGTGGATATCGACAGCGCAGAAGAATTTTCCTGGCGCAGAGCGGATCTATTGCGCGGGCTCCCAGTCCGTGCGGCACGCTAACCTCACCGGGGCCGGCACGCAACGGGCAGCGCCAGGCCCGTCGGTTCGTGCGGACGACGGCGTTGCCCGCAGCGTGGTTGCGTCCCGGCCTTTCGGCGTGCCGGGCCTGGTCCTACAGTGTGGTGCATGGCCGGGATTAAGGTGCGCCTCCTGGGGCCGCCGTCGATCGAGTGCCCAGCCGGTGACGGGAGGCAGCCCCGTGGCCGAAAGGGTTGGGGGCTGCTCACCTATCTGCTGCTGCACCGCATTCCCACACCGCGCGGCCAGCTGGCCGCGATGCTGTTCCCGGATGCCGGGGATCCGCTCGGGGCGCTGCGCTGGCACCTGTCGGACCTGCGCCGCGTGCTGGGCCCAGGGTCGGTGCTGCAGGGCGACCCGCTGATCCTGCGGCTGCCGCCGTCGTCGTCCTGCGACGCCGATACCGCCGTACCCTGGTCAGCGGACACCGCGTCCGCCGAACTGCTCGAACGGCTGGAGTTCGCTGACTGCCCCGGCTTCGATACCTGGCTAACCGTGGAACGCCACCGGCTGCGGCACTTCGTCGAAACAGCGGCCTACGAAAGGGGGTTGGCTGCCCTCGCCGACGGCGATACCGGGACTGCCGTGCAGTTCGCCGGGCAGGCCGTTCGCCTGGACCAGCTGAACGGTGACTTCCATGCGCTGCTTGTCCGCGCCCTCCTGGCCGGCGGGGACCGCAGCGGAGCCCGGGAGCAGGCCACCCGGTGCGCCCGCCTTTTTGCCGAACACCTTGGCCTGGGCATGCCCGCTGAAGTCCAGCAGGCACTGGCCGCCCCGGATGTCAGGATCACCGCTCTGCCAGCCACCGCCGTCGCGGTCAGGTCCTATCTGGAAGCGGCTGCGTCCTGCCTCGCCGCCGGTGCCGCCACACCCGCGTTGGCGCACCTGCGGGTGGCCGGCGGCCTGGCGGAACGGACCCGGAACCCCCAGCTGCAGGCCGAGGCACTCCTGGCCCTGGCCGGAGCCCTGATCCATGGCGCCGGCGGCCGCGGCGCCGAGGTCGCCGACCTGCTGCACCGCGTGGTGTCCCTCTCCGGGCCGGACGGCAGTCCTGCCGTGCAGGCTGCCGCGTACCGGGAACTGGGATTCCTCGCCGTACAGCGCGGCTTCCCGGCGAGCGGGCTGCGCTGGCTGGCCCGGGCGTTGGCGCTGGCGTCGGCAGCCGGACTGACGGACGAAACGGCCAGGGTACTGGGCGTCCGCGGAATGCTGGCCACCGATACCGCTGACTATCCCGCAGCCGCCGAAGCGCTGGCCGGATCGGCGGGTCTGAGCACCGCTGGCGGCAACCTCCGGCAGGAGGCGTTCGCCCGTGCCATGCTGGGCCGGCTATACCTGCTGACCGGCCAGCACCGCACCGCCGCTGAGCAACTCGACGCGTCCCTGATGCTCCTTGCAAGTGAGCACTGGGCGGCGTTCCGACCGCTGGTGGAGGCACTGAGAAGCGAGGCATATTTGTTTTCCGGCGATTCGTTGGAAGCGGCGGAGATGGCCGACCATGCGGTCGCGCTGGCCGAGGCGTTCGGGGACCGCTGTTATCTGGACTCGGCGTTCCAGGCCAAGGCCCGGGTCCTGCTGGCTGCCGGCGAACGGGCTGCTGCGGAAGAGTGGATCCGCCGCGGACTGCGCCCCGACCCCTGGTACCGCTGGTTCCGGGGACGGAACCTGGACTTCGCCTGCACGGTGTCGCTGCATTCGGATCCCCCGCTGGCACTCGTGTACGCACGGGAACTCACCGAGTTGTCCAGCCGCTACGGCCACGACGAGCTCACTGTCCGGGCCTACTCGTTCCGGGCGGCGCTGGGGGACTCGGCCGTGGAAACAGCTATTCCGCTGCTGGCCGCCCGGATCACCAATCCCCGGCTGCGGGCTGACCTGGCCGGCCTTGCACACGGCACCGCACACGCCGGGGTCGAACACTGACAGGGTCAGGCAGCACAAAGGGGCGGAATGCAAGCCCCCTCAAACGCAAGGACGTGAGGATCATGACGGACACACAAACCAGCCCCGACCGGGAACTGAAAGCGAGGCTCCGGGCGGTATGGGCGCTCGGGAACTATACGGCCGTGGCCACCGAAATCATTCCCGGCTTGGGCCCGGTGCTGGTGGAGGCCTGCGCTATTACGGACCGGGATGAGGTCCTGGACATCGCGGCGGGTACGGGCAACGCAGCAATTGTCGCTGCGGAGACCGGCGCCGACGTGACAGCCTCGGACCTGACACCGGAACTCCTCGAATCGGGCAAGCGGATAGCGCAGTCCCGGGGCGCGCACCTGAACTGGGTGGTGGCCGACGCCGAATCGCTTCCGTTCGCGGACGGCTCCTTCGACGCGGTGATGTCCTGCGTCGGAGTGATGTTCGCTCCGCACCACGGGCAGACGGCGTCTGAAATGGTGCGTGTGTGCCGGCCCGGCGGAAGGATCGGACTGATCAACTGGACCCCGGAAGGATTCATCGGGCGCATGTTCGCCACCATGAAGCCGTACGCGCCGCCTCCGCCTCCCGGAGCGCAGCCGCCGCCGTTGTGGGGAAACCCCGAGCATGTGGAGTCTCTCCTGGCCGGCAAGGTGCAGGATTTCACCGCCGAACGCCGGACCCTGCGTGTTGACCGGTTCGCGACCCCGGAGGACTTCCTGGGCTTCTTCAAAGCGAACTACGGTCCCACCATCGCCGTGTACAAATCGCTTGCGGACAGCCCGGAGCGCGCTGCTGCACTGGATGAGGCGCTGCTGGAGCTGGTGAGGGGGTTCAGCGCCGGCACCGGCAACACGGCCATGGACTGGGAGTACTTGCTGGTCACGGCGAAGCGCGCCTAGGGGAGTGGGCCTAGGGGAGTGGACACGGGAGCTGGCCCGGGAGCTGGCCTGGCCCGGCCCGGCAGTCCCGCCGGGCACAGCGTCCCACTCAGTGGGGCGCATGTGGCTGGAGGGTTCACATCTTTCCCATGCGTCACAGACCTCGGGATCCTGCGGGAATCAGCCGCACAAGTGGAACGGACCGGCGTCAGAGGAACGGGCCGGCGTCCGGTGTCCGTCCTGACCCTTCGCCTGACCCCGGACGGCCGTCCCGACCCGAAAAGCACGGCACCGGAGGGCATCCTGCCGACGGAACCTACGGCACAGGAGTCGTCGCCGCACGAAGCCTGCGTCCCGTGAACGCATCCAGAGCTTTCCGGGCGAGCGAGGTCCTCCGGACTGAGGGACCGGCCCCGGGGGATCCCCTTCTCAACGCTAGTTGACATAATGTAGATTATCGGCGTTATAAACGGGGTGCCGGAAGTGGCGTAAACCACAGATATTCCCCGATCGTCCATCCGGCCCCGATTGCCCGCTAATCCCCCGTTTTCGCTGCTTTTCGTAATCTTCAAGCGTCCGGGCTTTTCAGTGCTGGCTCCGCCCCGGATGCCGTCTGCAATGAAAGGCCGCCACGGCTGACGCCTCAAAAACGGCTGACCAGGTCCGACGCTTTCCGTCCCCTTGGAGCCCCATGCGCCGCTGCGTACTCAGTTGACATAACGTCCCCCGGGAACCCGGCTGGGTCATCTGCGCGGCTTTACATAACCGCCCGCCGGCTCCTGCCCTGCCCGGGAAACCGCCCGACCTGGTCGCGCGGATTTCAGCTGACGCCACCCTCGCAAGGCGTACCGTCGCGGGTTGACATAATGCCCGGGCTTGCTGCTCAGACGGGACTACGCGGCTTAACATAACCGGAGGCGTAACGCTGCCCTTCCCTGCTCTCCAGCGGGTCGTGGCCCGGGCAGCCGCGGGCATGAAAGCGGGAATACAAAGTTCCGACGGGACGTTGATCACTTTCCTGCCGTATTTTGTCATCCGTGGTCCGCCACGCCTGTACGGTTTGGTGCAGCGACTTTCGTTGCCCTATATGATCTACGCTTCACCCCCCCACAATCAGGAGATAAGCACAAGAAAATGGCTACCGATTACGATGCCCCGCGCGTCAAGGAAGAAGACCAGCACACAGACTCCCTCGAGGGTCTGAAAGCTCAGCAGCGTGGCGGAGCGATGACTGCAGTCATCGATGTCGAAGAGTCAGACGCCATTGACGGTTTTGACCTTCCGGGTGCGGATCTTTCCGGCGAGGAACTGCTCATCAAGGTGGTTCCCCCGCAGGCAGACGAGTTCACCTGCATGTCCTGCTTCCTCGTACGCCACCGTTCGCAGATTGCCCGCGAAAAAAACGGCGAGGCCTACTGCGTGGACTGCGAGGGCTAGTCACGCCCCGAGCCGCACAGCCGGGTTTCGCCAGACGGCGGGCCCGGCTGTTTGTCTTTAACGGCCGGACCCGCGCCGTAGACTCTGCGCATGCCTACTTCCCTTCCCCCGTCAGCCGTTCCGCTCACCCCGGCGGACCGGGAACTCGTGGACCTGGCCCGGTGCACCATTGACGCTGCCACCGACGCCGGCCCCGACGAAGACGGCATCCATACCATGGGCGCTGCGGTCCGCACGGCCGACGGCGGCATGCATGCGGGCGTGAACCTCTATCACTTCACGGGCGGTCCCTGCGCCGAACTTGTTGCCCTGGGTGCGGCACGGGCGGCCGGAGCGGCCGATCCCACCTGCATCGTCGCCGTCGGAAACCATGGCCGCGGCGTCCAAAGCCCATGCGGCCGGGACCGGCAGATCCTTGCCGACTACTACCCCGGGATCCGCGTGATCCTGCCGACGCCGGAGGGCCCGGTCAGCATTCCCGCGGAAGACCTGCTGCCCCTGGGATTCGTCCCGCCTGCGGCATAACTGCCCGATGCCTGCCTCTCCCCTGCTGCGTCCCTGGACGCACGCCGACGCTCCGTCCCTCCAGACGGCGTTCGCCGCCGAGCCTGCACTTGAGCACCAGTTCGGCTGCCGGCTCGACGACGTCGGACAGGCCGCCGGGTATCTTCAGTCCCCCGGACCCTCCACATCCTGAACCACTTCGTTGCGGCGCAGGAACCACGGCCGGAACGGCGGGTCGAACCGCGCGAACCGCGGACCGCCAAGGGGGGTGAACCCTTCGGCGGATATGGCAGCCAGGAGGTCTTGGAGATGGCTCTGGTAGTTGGCTTCGCTCCAGCGGCCGGAAAACGCCGCAGCAGCGGCCGTCTGGCCCGGCACCGAAACAATGCTGACGGCCGGGTCCTCGGGCACCGGGGCTGCGGCAGCGGTCAGCTCCGCGGGCAGGACGAAGGCCACGCAGAAGGCGCCCGGAATCGCGCTTGGTTCCAGGAGGACCGGAGCCGTCATCGCCAGGGCCTGTCCGTCGGTGCCGGAGGGAGGCTGTTCCGGCGGGGGCAGGAACGAGTTCCTCCCGCTGATGTACGCGTAGAGGTGCCGGAAGCCGGCATTGCCCGCCCCCTGGAAGCCTGCGTTCACGGTGACCTGTGCCACGATGTGCGCGGGGTAATGGCGCAATTCGAAACCCGGATACCGTCCCAGGACGTTGTACGGCTGCTGCTCGGTCATGGTGCCCACGACGTTACGCCGCCCCGGCTGCGCGAGAACACCGTAGCGGCTACTAGGATGAAGCGGTGCCCACAGATTCCACCGCCCTGCTGCGCGACTTGGTCCTGCCGATGCTAGAGCAGGAGCTCGTGCCGATAGTCCAACTGGGGCACCCCGCCCTCCGCCGTGAGGCGCTGCCCTTCGACGGCGAACTGGACGCCGCCGAACTGGACGCGCTCGTTGCGCTCATGCGCCGGGTCATGCACGCCGCCCCCGGCGTGGGGCTGGCTGCACCCCAGCTGGGTATTCCGCTGCAGATCGCGGTGCTGGAAGACACCTTCGACGCCGGTGCCGAGGCCTCCGCCCTCCGGGAGCGGGTTCCCCTGCCGTTCTTCACGATCATCAATCCCCGGTACGAAGCAGACGGTGACGAGACGGTCGAGTTCTTCGAGGGCTGCCTGTCCTTCGAGGGTTACCAAGGTGTGGTCCGCCGGCCGCGTTCCGTGGTGCTGGACTACACCGATCTGCAGTCCCGGCAGCGCATGGAGCGCTTCAGCGGCTGGCAGGCGCGGATAGTCCAGCATGAAACGGACCATCTCTTCGGAACCGTGTATGTGGACAGGATGCTTCCCCGATCCCTGTGCAGCAATGCCGAATACGCCCGCCGGTGGGCCTCGCCGGGGATCGGCGAGGCCCAGCGGATACTGGGTTTCTAGGTCCGGCGGGCTTTAGGCACGCGCAGGCTCCGGCGTGCGGGCCTGTTCCGGGGCCGGGTTCTGCGGCGTCGGCAGCCAGCGGGCCCACCAGGCGAGCAGGTGCTCGAAGCGCCGCCGCCGGTGCCACGGCGTGCCGCTGCGTGAGAGCTCGTGGTTTTCGCCCGGGAAGAGCAGCAGCTCCGTAGGCACCGACCGCAGCTTCAGGGCGGTGTAGTACCGCTGGGCCTGCTCCACCGGACAGCGCAGGTCCTCTTCGGAATGGATTACGAAGGTGGGGGTGCGGACGGAGTCCACGCACGCCATCGGGCTCTGCGCCTGCACGGCGGCCGGATCCGTGCCGGTGTAGCCGGCGCTGAAGAACCAGCCGATGTCCGCGGAGCCGACAAAGGACAGCGGATCGAGGAAGCCGCGTTCCACCACGGCGGCAGTGAACCGGTGGTCGTGTGCAATGGTCCACGCCGTGAGGTAGCCGCCGTAGGAGCCGCCCATGATGCCCAGCCGGTTTCCGTCCAGTTCCGGATGCGCGGCCAGCGCACCGTCCACGAACGCCAGCACATCGGCCAGGTCCAGGGTGCCCATGGCTTCCTTGATGCTTCGGCCGTGTGCCTGCCCGTAGCCGGCGGACCCCCGGGGGTTGCACATCAGCACCGCGTAACCGGCGTTGGTATAGACCTGTGTCTCGTCGAAATAGCCCCAGCCGTACTGGGCGAACGGCCCGCCGTGGATGTTCAGCAGCACCGGGTGCGGGCCGGGCCCCTCGGGCAGTGCCAGCCAGCCGTGCACGGGATAGCCGTCTCCGGAGGGGTGGGTTTCCTCCACCGGCAGCGCCACTGCGGTGTCCCGGCGCAGCGCGTCGGAGAAGTCCGTGATGGGGCGGAGCCGGCCGTCGTCGACGACGGCGAGGTCGCCGGCCGTCCGCGGGTCGGTGTAGCCGACCACCACTGTGCCGTCCGCGGACCCGGCAGTTTCCACGACCAGGTGCCCCGTCACCAGAACTTCCACGCGTCCGCGCGCATCCACGGCCAGGAGTTCGCCTGCCCCGCGGGACCGGCGAAAGACCAGCACCTCGGCGCCGAGGTGCGGCACCACGGTACCCTCTGCCAGATCAACGCTCTCCGGGTCCGTCAGTCGGCGCACTGCGGTCGGATCCGCTGCCGGGGCCGCATACAGTGCGGTGTTCCGGGCGACGAAATCGGTGCCGGTGACGGAAACCTCCTGGCCCAGATAGAACAGCCAGTGCCCGTTGGCGCTCTCCACCGGATCCGAAACCGTCAGCGGGTTGCCGGCGTCGTGGTTGGTAAGCCGGGTCAGGCCGGTGCCGTCGGGGTGGATGCTGAAGACATCGGACACCAGGGACGCATCCATATCCGGGGAGGACGTGAACAGGATCCTGCCGCCGTCCGCCGTGAACACCGGCTGCAGATGGTCCACTGCGTCGGAAGTCAGCTGCACGGCCTCGGGCAGGCCCTTTCCGGGCTCGCCGCCGTCCTTGGCCCGGCCCCGCGGTTCGACGTGCGGCTCGGCGTCGAGGTCCGGCAAGACCAAGTGGAAGATCTGCACGGGCTTGTCGCCGGTGTAGCCCACCCCGTTCATCCGGTATTTGAAGGTGGTGATGAGCCGGGGATCCTCAGCGGTGGAACCCACGCCGTCCGTGGTTCCGTACCGGCCTTCCTCCGGTACGCGGGCGGAAAACACCACGCTGCGTCCGTCCGGCGAGAAATTAAACCAGGACACGCCCAGCAATGCGTCAGTCAGCTGGACGGGCTCCCCGCTGCCGGCACCGAGGATGTACAGCTGAGCCGGCTCCCCCGGTGCCGCACGCAGGAAACCGAGGCTGGAACCATCGGGACTGTATTTCGGCGACGTGTCCCGGAAACCGCGGGTGAGCCGGCGCGGCCGGCCTCCCTGCGTCAAGGGAACCCGCCACAGCTGCCCGGTATAGGCATCGGCGGTGAAGTCCGGCCGGGTCACTGAGACCACGCAGTGCAGGGCATCGGGATGCACGGCCGGGGCGGACAGGGAATTCAGGAGAGGCAGGTCACATGGTTTCACGCTCCGAAGCCTAATGTCCTCAGCCGGCGGGGCCAACCGCCGCCTTAGGATGGACTCATGCCTTCCCTGCCGCTGCTGGTCTGTCCCGTCTGTGGCAGCAGCCTCGAACCCGATTCGGGCAACCGGTCCCTCAGCTGCGCTGCAGGTCATCGATATGATGCGGCCAAGCAGGGCTATTTCAATCTCCTCACAGGCGGCGGCACCAAGTTCCAGGCCGACACTGCCGCCATGGTGCAGGCCCGCACCGACTTTCTGGCGGCCGGGCACTACCAACCCATGGCGGCTGAGCTGGCACGCCTCGTATCGGCCGCAGCACCTCGCGCAGGAGCGGTCCTTGACGCCGGCGCCGGCACGGGCTACTACCTCGGCGAGGTGCTTCGGCCGCTGCCCGGGGCCGCCGCGGTGGCACTGGACATTTCCAAGTACGCGCTGCGCCGGGCAGCCCGCGCACTGCCGGGAACCTACGCACTGGTGTGGGACGTCTGGCGGCGGCTTCCGCTGCGGGATGCCTCCGTGGACGTGGTCCTGAACGTCTTCGCACCGAGGAACCCACCCGAATTCCGCCGTGTCCTGGCTCCCGGCGGCATCCTGGCAGTGGTGACTCCGAGGCCCGAGCATCTGCAGGAAATCCGGGCGGGGGCGGCGATGCTGGGTATCGCCGCCGAAAAGGAAGAACGGGTCAGCGCGTCCCTGTCGCCCGGTTTCTCTCCCCTGGACACCGCACAGTGCACGTACTCCATGCAGCTGGGCAAAGCGGACGTTCGAAACGTCGTGTTGATGGGCCCTTCCGCCCGGCACCTGGAACCGGCCGCCCTCGAGCAGACCCTGGCCGGCCTGCCCGATCCCGTCGAAGTGACTGCATCCTTCACCCTGCAGATCTTCCGCGCCGACTGAGCACGGACGCACAAAACGTTATCCTTCCGCCGCCCGTAGCCCTAGGTCTGGGGCACGGTCTCGGGCAGAATGTACTAAACGCCCGGTAACCGCCGCCGCGCGCGACCGTTGCCGCAGGCAGCGGGCCAAGCAGGATAAGCGGAACTGTCCGGAAGATAAGGGGAAAACGGATGCAGGAAGTCTTCGAATGGATGCTCAGCTACGGCTGGGCCCTCTGGTTGGTGCTTTTCCTTGGATTCGCCGCCGTCGAGGCCCTTACCCTTGACCTGTTCTTCGGCATGCTCGCCGTGGGCGCCCTGGCCGCTATGCTGGCCTCGTTCTTCGCCGCCCCGCTCTTCCTGCAGGTAGTGGTGTTCGCGGTGGTCTCCGTTCTTATGATCGGTGTAGTACGCCCGGTCGCCCTGAAGCACCTGCAGAAGGGCGACAAGGACCAGCTGTCCAACATTGACCGGATAATAGGCGCACCTGCGGTGACGCTGGAATCCGTAACGGGTTCCTCCGGAACGGTGAAGATCGGCGGAGACACGTGGACTGCCCGCAGCGTTGACGGATCCCCGCTGCCCGCGGGCGTCGAGGTCAGCGTCGCACGCATCGAGGGGGCCACCGCCCTGGTCCAGGCAACCGGAACGGGAACAACAGCGGCATAAACCCGGCGGCATGGCCGCCAAACCAAGTGCGGGAATTCCGGAAGGGATCCCGCTGAACCAATCCGCGGGATCCGGCCCGGCTCCCGCGGAACGCAAGGGGGAACATGAGTGGAACAGCAGTCCTAGTTATTCTCGCCGTCCTGGTGATCTTTGTACTGGTCATCCTGGTCAAGGCGGTCAAGATCGTCCCGCAGGCCCGGGCAGGCGTGGTGGAGCGGCTTGGCAAGTACCAGCGCACGTTGAATCCCGGCCTGACCATCCTGGTTCCTTTTGTGGACCGGATGCTGCCCCTGCTGGACCTGCGTGAACAGGTGGTGTCCTTCCCCCCGCAGCAGGTCATCACCGAGGACTCCCTCGTGGTATCCATCGATACCGTGGTCTATTTCCAGGTCACCGATGCCCGGGCAGCCACCTATGAGATCGCGAACTACATCCAGGCAGTGGAGCAGCTGACCACCACCACACTCCGCAACGTAGTCGGCGGGCTGAACCTGGAAGAGGCGCTGACCTCCCGTGACCAGATCAACGGCCAGCTGCGCGGCGTCCTGGATGACGCCACCGGCCGCTGGGGTATCCGGGTCTCCCGGGTGGAGCTCAAGGCCATTGAACCGCCCCTGTCGATCCAGGACTCCATGGAGAAGCAGATGCGGGCCGAGCGGGAACGGCGCGCAACCATCCTGACGGCCGAAGGCACCAAGCAGTCGCAGATCCTCACCGCCGAAGGCCGCCGGCAGGCCGCCATCCTCGCTGCCGAAGGTGACGCCAAGGCAGCGATCCTGCGGGCCGACGGCGAGGCCCAGGCCATCGCCAAGGTCTTCGATGCCATCCACAAGGGCAACCCGGACCAGAAGCTCCTGGCCTACCAGTACCTGCAGACCCTGCCGAAACTGGCCGAAGGCACGTCCAACAAGCTGTGGATCATTCCCAGCGAGCTCGGCGAAGCCCTCAAGGGTGTAGGCAGCGCACTGGGCGACTTTGTGCCGGACGCAGCCATGCACTCATCCAACGGGAGCACCCCGGCCCAGGCCACCGGTCCCGCAGCTGCATCCGGGCCTGCAGCCGGAGCCTAGCCCGTCCGCTCCCCCTGTTAGCCGATTCCCGTTCGGTGCCGGTATAATCGGTTGTTTGCCGGACAATAGCTGCGGCACCGAACGGGACCGCCGACGGGAACAGCTGCGGCGTCGTCGGCGTTGTATTGGCTGTGACGGCCAGCCTTAGGCACCCAGCCGGTCCGCCTCCGGGCGGCAGGCGGGTACGGCACCGGCATAACAAGGGATCCGCCAGCGGATCCAGCGGATTTAAGAGGGAGAAAAGATGAGCGATCGTAGCCTGCGGGGTATGCGCCTGGGCGCACAGAGCATGGAGACTGAATCCGGTGTGGAGCCGGCTCCCCGCCAGCGGGTGGAATACCGCTGTGAGGACGGCGAGCGTGTTTTCGTAACTTTCGCTGCCGAAGCGGACGTTCCTCCGGTCTGGATCTCCAAGACCGGCAAGGAAGCGCTTCTGGTGGACGGCGAGAAGCCTGACACCAGCAACGACAAGCCGGTGCGGACGCACTGGGACATGCTGCTGGAACGACGCAGCATCGAGGAACTTGAGACGATCCTCCAGGACCGCCTGACGATCCTGCGCGAACGCCGCGGAGAGCGCACCAGCGCCTAAATCCTTGCGGCGCCCTGTCCGGTGAACGGAGAAGGGCGCCTTAGAGACAAAAAAGCGGGGCGGCTGCCATCTGGCAGCCGCCCCGCTTTTTTCGTTTAAGCTCAGCCGCGTCCGGTGAGCTTCCGCCAGCGGGCGGTCAGACCCCAGCGGGTCACATTGGCCATTGCCTCAACGACAATGTTGCCGCTCATCTTGGAGTCGCCGAGTTCGCGCTCGACGAAGGTGATCGGCACCTCGGTGATCTTCAGGCCCAGGCGAGCCACGCGGAAGGTCATGTCCACCTGGAAGCCGTAGCCGACGGATTCGACGGCGCCCAGGTCCAGCTGCTCCAGGGTGCCGCGGCGGAAGGCACGGTAGCCGGCGGTGATGTCCCGGACAGGGATGCCCAACATGAACCGCGAGTAGGTGCTGCCGGCGCGGGAAAGCAGCTTTCGGTGGAACGGCCAGTTGACCACAGATCCTCCGGTGACCCAGCGGGAACCGATGACGAGGTCGGCACCCGCCTTGGAGGCTTCAAGCAGGCGGGGCAGCTCCTCCGGACGGTGCGAACCGTCGGCGTCCATTTCGACCAGGATGTCGTAGCCGCGTTCCAGGCCCCATCGGAAGCCGGCAATGTACGCAGCTCCGAGTCCTTCCTTGCCCTTGCGGTGCAGCACATGCACCTTCGGATCGTTGGCAGCGGCTTCGTCGGCGTAGCCGCCGGTGCCGTCCGGGCTGTTATCGTCCGCGATCAGTACATCCGAATCTGGAACTGCGTCCCGCAGCCGCTTCAGTGTGATGGGGAGCGACTCGATCTCGTTGTAAGTGGGGATGATAGTCAGGACACGCACTCAGTAAGCCTTTCAGCGGACGCACGCCGCGTTGTTCGCGGCAGGGACGGGGTTACTCCCCCGGCAGACTATCCAGTATATGGGAGTGTGCGGCCCCTCGGGTCAGCGCCTTGCGGCCCCCGACAGCGCAACCGGGCGGATCCAGCCGTCTTCGGGCCAGTTCCGGCTAACTGCCGGCCCTGTTTTCTACTGACGGTTGAATCCACCCGGTTGTGTGATGCTGGACCCGGTAACCGGCACCCGCGGAGCAGCTGCTCCGGTGCGCGTAGTACAGGCCATGGCAGTACGGGCCAGCCGAAGGCACCCGAAGCGCAGACCTGGAAAGAGTTCCAGAACAGCGCTCGGCATACCTCAAAAGGCCGGACCCGACTACGGTCCTCATAGCCTACGTGCTGGCTAGCCCCTGTCAATATGGCCCCTGACTAGGAGCTTTTCATGTCCATGCAGGTCAGACGCGGTGTGGAGGAGGCCGAAGCACGCAGGTAGTTTCGCTGTTCAGGCAAGATCCGGAGCGCGGTACAGCTCTTTGCCGTTGTGTACCGTCTGCAGGCAGCGCGGCTCGTCTCCGTTGTCCAGTGCGGGCAGCAGCGGCGTGCCGGCCCGCGGATCCGTGCTCCACGCGGATACGTTCGCATCCGGTGTCTGGACCATCAGTTCCTGCACTTCCCACAGCGCGAAGGACGCCGGTGCTCCGGCGGCCAGCTGGCCCCGCATGAAGTTGCTCTCCCCTGCCGCACGCCAGCCGGCACGGGTGTGACCGATAAACGCTGCCCGCGCCGAGACCCGCTCCTTGGGGTTGGAATGGGACACTGCGGCGCGCACACCGGACCAGGGGTCCAGCGGCAGGACGGGCGTGTCGGAGCCCAGGGCAACGGGCACACCGGCGGAGAGCAGCGAGGCCATCCGGTTCATGTTTTCCCGCCTGTCCCCGAGGCGCTGTTCGTATAGTCCGCCGGGATGGCCCCATGCAGCATCGAACCCGGGCTGCAGGCTGACAGTGACGCCAAAGCGCAGCAGTTCGGCAATGGCGGCGTCATCGGTCAGTTCCGCATGTTCCAGCCGGTGGTGGGCAGCCCGGACGGCGGCTTCCCCGACGGCCTCGGCAGCGAGGCGGAGCCCGGCCAGCGCCGTGTCCATCCCTGCGTCGCCAATGACGTGGAAGCCGCCCTGCAGTCCGGCCTTCGTCATGAGCTCCAAATGCCGCCCGGCCTGTTCCGGAGTCAGGTACATGGTGCCGCTGGTGCCGGGCCGGTCGGCGTACGGCTCGCGCAGTGCGGCCGTACGGGCACCGAAGGACCCGTCGATGTTCAGGTCGCCGGCGAGGCCCAGCAGCCGGCCCTCAAAGAAGTCCACCAGCCCGGCTACCTGAGCCTCGGTTTCCGCCAGCTGGCCCCAGTACGGGAGGATCTGCGGCAGCGCATCGTCGCTGAGGGGGCCGTCGAGGCCCAGCAACCGGCGCAGGTCCTCCGGCGGCGCAATGTGCGGTGCGGACATTTCTGCGACTGCCACTACCCCGCGGGAGGCCGCATGCTTCAGGGCAGCCAGCTGTAATACACCGCGCTGGTCCGGATCAGCGTCGCGCGCCACGGTGCGCGCGGCGTCGTGCGCGGCACGGACTACGAAGCCGTTGTCCCAGCCGTCGTACTCCTGCAGCCGAAGTTCGGCCGCCAGCGTGCCGGAGACGGCCGCACAGTGCACATCGGAGCGGGAGAGGTACACGGCGCGGTTGCCGGAGGCTGCGTCGAGTTCGGCCGCGGTGGGTGCGCGCCGTTCCGGCCAGCGCGACTCGTCCCAGTTGGACCCCAGGATCAGGCCAGTGGTCCCCGCCGCGTGCTCCCGGACCGTGTCCAGCAGATCGTCAAGGGAGGTGCAACCGCTCAGGTCCAGCGTCACCAGGGACATGCCCAGCTCGGTGGTGTGGACGTGGGAATCCACGAATCCGGGCGCCACCAGTGCGCCCTGCAGGTCCACCACGTCCATCTTGCTGTCCTGGATGGAGGTGGCGGCCTGTTCGGACCCCACCCAGGCGATGGTGTCGCCGTCGACCAGCATTGCGGTGGCAAAGGGATCGCCGGCGCTGTAGACCGAACCGTTGCGGTAGAGCGTCAGGGTGCGGGCGCTCGGGATGGGACTGCCGTTCAAGGACTCACCTGTTTTCTGTAGTGCGATGGAGGGTGGCGGCGGTTCAGTCGCCGACGTTGGAGTAGGCGACGACGCCGCGCCGCACCAGGGAAATGGCGTCCAGGAAGCGGCGGCGCATGCCGGCCGGCAGGTCCGGGACCTTGGCCAGCTGGTCCAGCAGGTCGATCACCTGCTTGGCCCACCGGACAAAGTCCCCCGCCGCCAGCTCCGTGCCGTTCAGGGCCACCTGGAGGTGCTTGCCCTTGACCCACTTGTACATGGGCCAGACCAGGCCCAGTTCCGGTTCGACGGTCTGCGGCAGCCGGGACGCCTCTTCGAGGTCCGTGAGCTCGGACCACTGGCGGATGACGACGTCCACCGCCGACTCCAGCGAAACACTCGGCATCTTCGGCCGCAGCCCGCGCTCTTCCCGCTTCGCCTGGTAGACCAGGGCAGAGGCCAGGCAGGCCAGCTCGGCGGCGTCGAGGTCAGTGAAGGCGCCCTGCTCCAGCGAGAGGGCCACGAGGAGGTCCTTTTCGCCGTAGATGCGCCGCAGTTTCTGTCCGGCCGGGGTCACGGCGTCGAGGCCGGACTCGTCCGGGGCAACGTAGCCGTACCGGGTAAGCACCTCGCAGACCCGGTCGAAGGTTTTGGCAATGGTGTTGGTGCGGCCCCGGATCTGTCCGACGAGGTTGTCGGTTTCCCGGCGCAGCTTCCACCAGCGCTCGGCCCAGCGGGCGTGGTCTTCACGTTCACTGCAGCCGTGGCAGGGATGCGCCCGCATTTTCCGGCGCAGCTCTGCGATTGCCTGCTCCTGCCGCTCCGTGCCCGCCGGGTGCATGGCGTTGGCGCGGGCCGACGCCGGCCGCGGCGGCCGATGGTCGTGCAGTGCGTTGCGCAGCGACGAGGACAGATCGCGCCGGTCCTTGGGTGAGCGGGCGTTGAAGGACTTGGGGATGCGGATGTGCGAGACCGGTTCAAGGACGTCATCGATGTCGGCAGCGCTGATACGCCGGATCTGCTTGTCTTCGGTCAGGATCGCCGGCCGCACCTCGCGGGCGGAGGCATCCACGTCCAGTACGACGGCGTGGCCGGAGTTCCGGCCTCCGGGAAGGAACACGATGTCCCCGGGGCGCAGGTTCTCCAGCGAGGCTGCGGCGGCACTCCGCCGATTCCGCGCCTTGGTTTTTGACGCGGTGTTTTCCAGGTCCGAGAGCTGCCGGCGCAGGGCAGCGTACTCGTTGAAGTCCCCCAGGTGGCAGGTCATCGCCTTTTCGTAGCCGGCGAGTGATTCTTCGCGCGAACGGACCTGCTTCGCCAGGCCCACCACGGACCGGTCCGCCTGGAACTGGGCGAAGGAGGACTCGAGGATCCCGCGCGCCCGTTCCCGCCCGAACTGCGCGATGAGGTTGATGCTCATGTTGTAGGTGGGCCGGAAACTGGAGTTCAGCGGGTACGTGCGCCGCGAGGCCAGGCCCGCCACGGCAGCGGGGTCGGTGCCCGGCTGCCACAGGACCACGGCGTGGCCCTCGACGTCGATCCCGCGGCGTCCTGCCCGGCCGGTCAGCTGGGTGTACTCGCCGGCGGTGATGTCCACGTGCGCTTCGCCGTTGAACTTGTCCAGTTTTTCCAGCACCACGGACCGTGCCGGCATGTTGATGCCCAGGGCCAGCGTTTCGGTGGCGAAAACCGCGCGGACCAGCCCGGCGGCGAACAGGCGTTCCACCACTTCCTTGAAGGTGGGCAGCATACCGGCGTGGTGGGCGGCGAAACCGCGCACCAGGCCCTCGCGCCACGTCCAGAACCCCAGCACCTCGAGGTCTTCTTCGGGGATGTCCTGGGTGGCTTCGTCCACCACCCGGGCAATCTCCCGGCGTTCGTCTTCGTCCGTCAGCCAAAGGCCCGACTCGACGCACTGGCGTACAGCGCCCTCGCAGCCGTTGCGGGAAAAGATGAAGGTGATGGCGGGCAGCAGGCCGTTGCGGTCCAGCTGGGCGATGACCTGCGGCCGCGATGCCCGCTGGATGCGTGTGATCGGCGGCCCGCCGTGGCCGCCGGGCCGCCCGCCGCGGGAGGAGTCACGGCGTCCGCCGCGGGAGGAACCGCGCGGACCGCCCCAGTGTCCCCGCTGGTTGACGCGGGACTCGGCCCGCGCCAGCTCCATCAGCTCGGGGTTGACCCGGTAGCGTTCCTTGGCGCCGGGCTGCTCATCGGCTGCCTCGTCGAAGGAAACATCGGATTCGAACAGGTCGAAGATGTCGCGGCCGACCATCACGTGCTGCCAGAGCGGAACCGGCCGGTGCTCCGAAACCACCACGTCGGTGTCGCCGCGGACGGTGTCCAGCCAGGCGCCGAATTCCTCGGCATTGGACACGGTGGCGCTGAGCGAAACCACCCGGACGTCGGAAGGCAGGTGGATGATGACCTCTTCCCAGACCGCCCCGCGGAACCGGTCCGCCAGGTAATGCACCTCGTCCATGACCACGTAGCCCAGGTCGATGAGGGTGTCCGAGTTGGAGTAGAGCATGTTCCGCAGCACTTCGGTGGTCATCACCACGACGTCGGCGTCCGGGTTGATGCTGGTGTCTCCCGTCAGCAGGCCCACCCGGTCACTGCCGTAAGCGGCGGCCAGCTCGCTGTATTTCTGGTTGCTCAGGGCCTTGATGGGGGTGGTGTAGAAGGCCTTCAGGCCGTTTTGCAGGGCCAGATAGACGGCGAACTCCCCCACCACGGTCTTGCCGGCCCCCGTGGGGGCTGCGACGAGGACGCCGCGGCCGGCTTCGAGGGACTGGCAGGCTTCCGACTGGAAAGCGTCCAGTTCGAAGCCCAGCGACTGCTCGAAGACCCCCAGCTGCGTCTTGGCATGTTCGGAACGTTGTTTTGCGGCAAGGTACCGCTCCGAAGGAGAAGTCATGAACCAAGCCTATGCGCTGCGCCCGCCGCGGAACGCCAATATCATCGGTGGGCGAACGCGTCCATGGCCTTACAGCTTGTCGATGGGGGTGGCCGTGTCGGCTTCGGCTTCCACTGCTGCTTCCCGCTCCGCCTGCTTCCGGACCCGGCGCCGGTCATTGAGCAGGCAGATGCCCACCGCCACGGCGAAAAGCAGCAGCAGCGGCGCGGCGAGGTAGAACATGCTCAGGGCGTCGGCGCCGGGAGCAGCCATGGCGGCAAAAAGGCAGATCAGGAAGACGGTGATCCGCCAGTATTTAATGATGGTCCGCCCGCTCAACAGGCCGGCCAGGTTCAGGCCCACCAGGAATACCGGAATCAGGAAGGCGATGCCGAAGGCCAGGAGCAACCGCAGCACGAAGGCCAGGTAGACCGAAGCCGTAATGACGTTGGACCCGCCCTCGGGCGTGAAATCGGTAAGCACCCGCACTGCCTGTGGCAGGATCAGCCACGCCAGGACAATACCGCCGATGAACAGCGGGACGGCGGCGGCCAGGAAGCCCAGGGCCGCGCGGCGTTCCTTGCGCTTGAGTCCGGGCGTGATGAACGCCCAGGCCTGATAGAGCCACACCGGGCTGGAGGCCACAAGTCCCACGAACACCGAGACCTGGACCATCTGGTCGAACGGAGTGGCGACGCCTTCGAAGTTGATGGTGGTGAATCGGCCGCCGCTGTTGCCTGCTTCCAGGAGCGGCCGGGTCAGCGCCTCAAAAACGGGCAGGTAGACGAAGAACCCGCCCACGGTGCCCAGCACCACGGCGATGGCCGACTTGAAGAGCCTGTTGCGGAATTCCCGCAGATGCTCCTTGAGGGCCATCCGCCCTTCGGGGTTGGATTTGCGCCCTTTGTTCAGCGCCACGGCTGCTAGCGGCTGGTTGGCGGGTTACCCGCAGAATCCGGGGACCCGCCCGGGGTTCCGGAGGGCGGAGTCTGTCCGGGGAAGAACGTTTGTTCGGACGCCTTCGGCTGCGGTGCGGGGTGCACTACCTTCCCCTCCACCGGATCGGTGGGCGCCGTGGTCGAAGGATTGTCGTCCTTCATCTGTCGGACTTCGGATTTGAAGATGCGAAGGGACTGCCCCAAGCTCCTTGCCAGCCCCGGAAGCTTCGGAGCGCCGAAGAGCAGAATGGCCAGTACAACAATGACGATGATTTGCCAGCCTTCAAGCCTCATGGCGGTGTCCTTTCGTTGGAGAATATTCTATGTCAGAGTTCCGGGAAATCCCGCCACGCGCGGGGCTGTCCCTTGGCGGTGCGCCGCTCGATGCGGCGCAGGCGCCGGGCCTCCCGGCGGGCCGCCTTGCCGGCGTCGTAGGCCTTCCGCGCTTCGCCCGGCTCCGTGAAGATGCCGGCAGGCTCTTCTTCGAGGACGGTGGACGGAACGGTATCCGGAGTGCGTAGGGACAGCTTCGCAGATGCGGCTTCGAATTCCCGGAGAATACCGAGGAACCTTTGGAAGAGCCGGTAGCCGATCAGGGCGTAGAAAGCCGCAGCGCCTGCCGCGAGGGCAAGCCAAATGAGTATCCAGGACCACCAAGGCATATCCCCAGCATAGTGGAGACTGCCCGCCCGGCCGGACCGGCGGCTACGCAGGCCGGTAGTTCGCGGCAGCCTCCTCCAGCCAGGCCAGGGTGGCGGAACGCAGTTCCTCCGGCGCCGCGACCGCGGCAGCTCCGCCCAACCGGGCAGTGAAAGCCGGAATCCAGGCGGTATCCGCCGTGCGCAGTTCCACCGCGGTTCGTCCGTCCGCCAGCGGCGCCTGCCGTTCGGCGTCGTAGGCCTCGGCCACCCAGAGGGCGGCGGGCTCCAGGACCAGCGTCACCCGGTGATCCAGGGGTCCCGGCGTGAACAGGCTGGCAGGGAATGCGGCCCCGGGCTCCGGGGCGTGGGTCAGGGCCGGGCCGGTGTCCCGCACGCCGTGGATCCGGTCCACCCGGAAATTCCGCGGCGCTTCCGCCCGGTGGCACCACGCTTCCAGGTACCAGGTGTTGTCCACGGAGAAGAGCCGCCTCGGGTCAACGGTGCGGAGAGTGACTTCGTCACGGCGCGGAACCAGATAGCGCAGTTCAAGCTGGCGCGTGCCGCTGATCGCCTGCTGGAGTTCGGCCAGTACGGTGCCGTCGGATTCGTCGTCCAGACGGGCCGCGACAGCGGTGCCGACGCCGCCGGCCTCCCCTGCCGCCTCGGTCAGCTTCTCCAGGGCGCTGGCAACCGCTGCGGAGGAACCGATGCCCGGCAGGGCCGACAGTGTGTCCAACCCCACGATCAGGGCCGCGGCTTCGTCCATGCCGAAACGCACCGGCTCGGAGAGGTTCTCGGCGTTCTCGATGTAGATCCGGTCGTCGTCGAAACTGACGTCCATCAGCCCGTTGGGGTAATGCCGCGGGCCGCTCACGAACAGCAGGTTCAGGTCCTTGCCCAGCTGTTCCTTGCTGACACCGAAGGCATCGGCGGTTTCGTTCATGTCCGCACCCTGGTTCGCCAGGACATAGGGCACCAGGTCCAGCAGGCGGGTGAGGTGGTCCTGCGCGCCCGACGCCGGACGGCGGGCCGGAGCGGCGGAGGCGGCCAGTTCGAATCCCGGCAGCGGCCGGCGCTGGGTTTCCAGGGCGCGGGCGAGGGCGGTACGGACGGCGTCGGCAAATTCGGCCGGTTCGACGGCGACGGCGGCCGCGCCGAGGGCGGCGGTGTCCGCGGCCAGCGCATCCAGATCGCGGACCCGCAGCTGGAGCCGGTCCCGGCCTGCGTTTCCGGGCTCGATGGATTCTGCCTGCAGCCGCAGGGCCGCCCCGGCGCCGGGATCGACTTCCACTGCTGCCGGCCGCGGCGCATAGACGTCGTCCAGGGAAGCGAGCGAGGCGTCGATGTCGAAGTCCGCGGGCACGGTGTAGGCGCCTGGCCGCAGCCGTACCGGCCCCTCCATGCGGGAAAGCCGGAAGATCCGTTCCGCGCCGCGGTCCAGGTCGTAGCCCACCAGGTACCAGTGGCCGAAGCGGCTGCCCATGCCCCAGGGCTGGACCTGCCGGACGGACTTCTCCGTGCTGCCGACCGGCCGGTAGCCGAAGGTTACCGGCATGCGGGTGGTGGCGGCACGCCAGATCTCGTCGAAATGCGCGTCATTGGTGCGGATGCTGGGCTGGAGGGGAATGGCCGCGGCGTCGTCGGGAAGCACTCCCCGGGCGTGGAGCTTGCGCAGGGCGCGGGCGGCGGCCGAGCCCAGCGATGCCTGGTCCCACATACGGGCGGCCAGGGTCAGGACGGCGGATTCCTCCGGCGTGAACCGGACACCGGGAAGCCGGTACGCGTCCTGCCGGATGCGGTAGCGCTGGGTGGTGTTGTCCTCGAACAGAGTCTCTTCGCTGTAGGACTCCACCGGGATGCCCTGTTCGCGCAGGAAGGCCTTGTCCCGGTCAAAGAGCTTTTCCCGGGCATCTGCCGTGGAGGCTTCTGAATACAGTTCAATCTCTTCGAACAACTCGTGCTTGGTGAAGCCCCTGCGCGTGGACAGCAGCGCAATGACCAGATTCAGCAGGCGTTCGGTTCTCTTGGCGGACACGGGAGCTAATCTACCTTCCTTCCGGGCCGGGACATGCGAAAGGGCGGAACCGCCGTCGCAGGTGACAGCGGTTCCGCCCTTGGCAGGAGGGACGGATCAGCGGACGCCGAGCAGGTCCACTACGAAGATCAGCGACTCGCCCGGAGCCACGGCGGATCCGGCGCCCCGGTCGCCGTAGGCCATCGAGGAAGGGATTTCGAGCCGGCGGCGGCCGCCGACCTTCATGCCCAGCAGGCCCTGGTCCCAGCCCTGGATAACCTGGCCTACGCCCACACGGAAGTCCAGGGGTGTGCCCCGGTTCCAGGACGCGTCGAACTCCTCGCCGGTGGAGAAGGCAACGCCCACGTAGTGGGTGGAAACCGTGTCTCCGGCCTTTACTTCCCGGCCGTCGCCGACCACGAGGTCCTCAATAATGAGATCCGTGGGGGCATCGTGGGCCGGGAAATCGATCTCCGGCTTCTGGCGGTCGTATTCACGCTTTCCGAATGACATTGGTGCTCCTTATGTCTGGTGGGTCAGGAGTTAAGGCTACTTGACTTCCTTGATGTCCACGACGAAGACCAGCGGTCCCGAGGGGCTGCTGCCGCCGGCGGGATCACCGTAGGCCAGTTCGGACGGCAGGACCAGCAGGACCTTGGAGCCGGCCTTCTGATCGGCCAGGCCGTAGGTCCAGCCCGGAATCACGTTCGCCAGGGGGAACTCGGCAGGTTCGCCGCGCTCGTAGCTGGAGTCGAACGGCTCGCCGTCCCGCAGGCTGACACCGAGGTAATCGGCTACCACGGTCCCGGTGGATTCGAGCACCGGACCGTCGCCTTCTTCCAGGACCTTTACCACCAGGCGCTCCGGTTCCTCGGCGCCTTCCGGGATGGTGATGGACGGGGTGCCGTCTTCGGCGAAGGAAACCTCGGGAAGCTTTCCTTCGGCTTCAAGGGCGCTAACGTCTTCGCCGCTCATCAGCAGGGTGCCGTCGCTGTTCCGGGCAGCAGCTTCGTCCGGGCTCAGCGTCGGGACCGTGTCCATTGCATCAGTGATGGTGAAGACGATGAAGTTCGGTTCGGTTCCGGCTTCTTCATTGGCCGGAATGTAATACGCGAAGTCGGAGCCCACGGGAGCGCCGAGCAGTGCGTCGTACATCTGCGAGTTGCCGGACTTCAGGCTCTCGTCCACGGCGATGCCTTCGGCGTTTTCGCCGCTGTAGGTCTCCTGGCCGACCGTGCCGTCTTCCGGGTTGACCATCGCGAGGCGGATCATGGCCGTCTGGCCTTCGGCTACTTCGTCGCCGTCGCCGTCGTTGATCCGGGCCAGGGTGGGCTCGTCGACGCTCAGCGGCTTATCGAAGTCGACGCTCGGGACGGAGGTTTCGTCGTCGCCCCGCTCGATCTTCACGGAGGACAACGGCCCGCTGCTCTTGGCTTCATCGCCGCCGGAGCAGGCAGTGAGGAACAGCAGGAAGGGCAGGAGGATTGCTAGTACTTTACGCACAGTACTTCTTTCAGTGGTGGACAGTGAGCAGGGCGGCCTTACCGTAGTTGCCGGTACGCCGGGCAGACAGACGCCGCGCGGCCGCAATACGCCCCAGACTAGCCGGTCCAGCTGGATGAAGCCTAGGTAAGGTGCGGAGGCGGTGCCTTACGGACGGTGGCGAAGAGCGGTCAGAGAGTGGAAAGCAGCGCCTCGACCCGTTCATCGACGGACGCGAAAGGGTCCTTGCACAGCACCGTCTGCTGGGCCCGGTCATTGAGCTTGAGGTGCACCCAGTCCACCGTGAAGTCGCGGTTGGCATTCTTGGCACGGCGGACGAAGTCGCCGCGCAGCTTGGCACGGGTGGTCTGCGGCGGCTGGTCCACGGCTTCCTTGATATCGCTGTCCTCCACCACGCGGGCCGTTTCGCCGCGGGACTGCAGCAGGTAGAACAATCCGCGGCGCCGCGATATGTCGTGATAGGTCAGGTCGACCTGGGCCAGGCGCGGGGAAGACATCTCGAGTCCGTGCCGCTCTGCCACCCGGTCCACCAGTTTTTTCTTGATGGCCCAGTCGATTTCCGTGTCGATCCCGGAGTGGTCGCCGGACTCGACGGCGTCCAGCGTGCGTGTCCACAGATCGATGATCCGTCCGACATGCCGGTTGTGCTCACCGTTGGCTGCGACGAAGTCCTGGACGCGCTGGAGGTAGATGCGCTGCAGGTCCAGCGGCGACATCGTGGAACCGTTGGCCAGTTTCAGCGGCTGACGGCCGGAGAGGTCATGCGACGTTTCCCGGATGCTGCGGATCGGGTTCTCCAGGCGCAGGTCCCGCATCAGTACGCCGGCCTCGATCATCCGCAGCATCAGGTCGACAGACCCGGCCTTGAGGAGCATGGTCGTCTCGGACATGTTCGAATCTCCGGCTATCACGTGCAGCCGGCGGTAGTGTTCGGCGTCGGCGTGCGGCTCATCCCGTGTGTTGATGATGGGCCGGGACCGGGTGGTCGCAGAGGAGACGCCTTCCCAGATGTGGTCTGCCCGCTGGGAAAATGCGAAGAGGGAACCGGACTGGGTCTTGAGCACCTTGCCGGCACCGACCAGCAGCTGGCGGGTGACCAGGAACGGAATGAGGACATCCGCCAGCCGGGAAAATTCGAGCCGGCGCGGAATGAGGTAGTTTTCGTGGCTGCCGTAGGAGTTGCCGGCGGAGTCGGTGTTGTTTTTGAAGAGGTAGACGCTGCCGTTGAAGCCTTCGGCTTTCAGCCGGTCCTCCGCCTCCTCCACCAGGTCTTCCAGGATCAGCTCGCCGGCACGGTCATGGGCCACCAGCTGCGCCAGGTCGTCGCACTCCGCGGTGGCGTACTCCGGGTGCGAGCCGACGTCGAGGTAGAGGCGTGAGCCGTTGGTCAGGAAAACATTTGATGAGCGGCCCCAGCTGACGACCTTGCGGAAGAGGTAGCGGGCCACTTCCTCCGGGGAAAGGGGACGCGAATCGGGGCCGGAATAGGCGATGCCGAATTCCGTTTCCACTCCATAGATCCTGCGGTCCATCAGTCTCCTTCCGCGCTGGACAACAGACGGTCCAGCTCAACGGTGTTTATCCTGCGGAACGCCCTGACGGTGCCGCGGGTGGAAAGCGGGTCCCGGTCCAGGACGGCGACCTCCAGCAGGCCGGCGCCCAGCGGTTCGGGTGCCTGCCCGTTGCCCGGACCATTGGCTGTGCGGGTGGCGGAAAGCGCCTGAACGGCCGTCCGGATGGCGGAGCCGAAATCCGCGTCCTGGTTCCATGACCGGCTGAGGGCTTCATTGACGATCTCGGCCTGTCCGCCCATCACCGTGTAATTGCTTTCATCCGCGATAGAGCCGTCGAAGTTCAGGCGGTACAGGCGGTCCGAATACGGATCCTCCCCTACCTCGGCGACGGCCAGCTCCACTTCGAACGGCTTTCCCTCAGTGGTGAAAACCGAGCCGAGGCTCTGCGCGTAGACACTGGCCAACCCGCGCGCGGAGACGTCGTCGCGGGAATAGGAGTAGCCGCGCACATCCGCGAACCGGATGCCCGCTTGGCGCAGGGACTCGAATTCGTTGTACTTGCCGACGGCGGCGAAGCCGATCCGGTCATAGATTTCGCTGAGCTTATGGAGGGACGGTGAAGGGTTCTCCGCCACCAGGGCAATACCTTCCCTGCAGGTCAGGACCACTACCGAGCGTCCCCGGGCAATGCCTTTCCGGGCGAAGTCCGCCCGGTCCTTCATCAGTTGTTCGGGCGAGACGTAGAACTGCTGGGTCACGGCTACGCCTCCAGTCCGGCAGCGGTGCGCCTTGCGATGAGTTCACGGGAGAGTTCCTGCAGTTCCCGTTCGGGGATCTCCCGGTTGCCGGCACTGTTGACGACGTAGACCACCGGCCACAGGCGCCGGACCATGTCCGGGCCGCCGGTGGCCGAATCGTCGTCGGCGGCGTCGTAGAGGGACTCCACGGCCACCCGGACCGCATCCTCCTCGTCGAGGTTCGGCTGCCAGAGTTTCTTCAGGGCGCCGCGTGCGAACACCGACCCGGAGCCGACGCTGTGGTGCTCGTATTCCTCGTACCGGCCGCCGGTGACGTCATAGGAAAAGAGCCGGCCGGTCCGCCGCTGGGTGTCGAACCCGGCAAAGAGCGGGACAACGGCCAGTCCCTGCAGCGCCAGCGGAAGGTTGGAGCGCACCATGGCCGCGAGCCGGTTGGACTTGCCGTCCAGGCTCATGGGTGTTCCCTCGATCTTCTCGTAGTGCTCCAGTTCCACCTGGAACAGCCGGATCATGTCCAGGGCGAGCCCTGCCGTACCGGCGATCCCCAGCACGGAGTAGGTGTCCGCCGGGAAGACTTTCTTGATGTGCCGGCTGGCGATCATGTTGCCCATCGTGGCCCGCCGGTCCCCTGCCATCAGGACTCCCCCTGCGTAGGTGAGGGAAACGATGGTGGTGGCCTGCGGGGCCAGCTCCCCCGCGGAACCGTGCGACGCCGGTCCCAGGGACCGGGAGGACGGCAGCAGCTCGGGGCGGTGGAGGGCAAGATGGTCGGTAAAGGAAGAGGACGGGGCTTGATGGATGGAGGCGGCGGGGTCCCGGGGGGCCATCCGCTACTGACCGCCCTTCTGGATGAAGCCGCGGACGAACTCTTCGGCGTTGCTCTCCAGCACGCCGTCGATCTCGTCCAGCAGGTCGTCCACGCCTTCAGTCTCGGTGGAAGCTTCCGCTTCGGCTGCGGGGGGCGGGACGGCCTCGGTCTCTTCTTCTTCGACGGGATGCGTTCCGGTGTTTTTGCGGTCCTGGGTTGCCATGATGCCTAGCCCTTTCTTGCCCGGGGGTTGAATCCTAGTCCTATGGTGCCACGGCGGCGTCGGAACCGGTCAGGAGTCTGGTGACAAAATCCTCCGCATCGGCTGATGCGTTGAAGAGTTCCTCGGTCAGGGCCCTGGTGCCGCGGAGCGGCTCGCGGGTGGGGATCCGCTGGAGCCGCCGGCGGGAGGGCAGTTCGAAGATGATCGAATCCCAGCTTGCTCCGATCACTTCCTTGGGGAACCGGGTGAGGCAGTTCCCGCGGAAGTAGGCACGGGTGTCGTCCGGCGGGGAGGTGACGGCACGGGCAATCTGCTCGTCGGTAAGCACCCGTTCCATCTGGCCCCGGGCCGCCAGTCGGTAATACAGCCCCTTCTCCGGGCGCATATCCGAGTACTGCAGATCCACCAGGTGCAGCCGGGCATCCGACCAGGCCAACCCGTCGCGCTCGCGGTAGGCCTGCAGCAGCTTCAGCTTCGCCACCCAGTCCACGGAAGCGGCTGCCTCCAGGGGGTCGCGCTTCAGGGTGCCGAGCAACGCGGACCAGCGGGCGAGTACGTCTTCAGTGTCTGCGTCCGTTCCGCCACCTGCGCGGGAGTGCGCCGCTGCTGCTTCGAAGTAGATTTCCTGCAGGTCCAGGCCGGTGACCATCCTGCCGTCCGCCAGTTCCACCAGCTGTTCCAGTGACGGGTCGTGGCTGATGGCCTGCAGTGCGCCCACCGGGTCCCGCAGCTCGACGGCGGGGGCACTGCCGGCTTCGATCATGGACAGGACAAGCGAGGTGGTGCCGATCTTCAGCAGGGCGGATACCTCGCTGAGGTTCGCGTCCCCGATGATGACGTGCAGGCGCCGGTACTTTTCCGCCACCGCGTGCGGCTCGTCCCGGGTATTGATGATCGGGCGGCGGATGGTGGTTTCCAGCCCCACTTCCGTTTCGAAGAAGTCCGCCCGCTGGCTCAGCTGGAATCCCTGGCGCTGGTTGTTGGTGCCGATGCCCACCCGGCCGGAACCGGCGATGACCTGGCGGGAAACGAAGAACGGCACCAGCCCGCTCACGAGGGCTCCGAAAGGAACGCTGCGGGGCACAAGGTAGTTTTCATGCGACCCGTAGGAGGCGCCCTTGTTGTCGGTGTTGTTCTTGTACAGGTTGACGGGTGCGAATCCCGGCATCCTGGCTATATGCCGCATGGCGGACAGCACCACGGCGTCCCCGGCCTTGTCCCACAGCACGGCGTCGCGGGGCCGGGTGACTTCGGGCGAGGAGTACTCCGGGTGGGCGTGGTCCACGTACAGCCGCGCCCCGTTGCCCAGGACCATGTTCATCAGCACCGGGTTGTCCTGCGTCTGTTCCCCGTAAAGGGCTGCGGGTCCGCCGCCCTCCATGGCGATCTGTTCGGCGTCCAGCACCGGCGGTTCGTCGGTGAGCTGGGTGGGATCCGCAGCGGCACGGGGCACTGCGAATCCACGCGCATCGTTCAGCGGCGCCTCGTCGGTGTAGTCCCAGCGGGTGCCCGACAGGTTGCCCGCCCCGGTCCGCAGCGTGGCCGCGTACGCGTTGACGATCTGGCTGGACAGGACGGTGGCATTGGCGGACGGCAGGGACGGTGCGAGCACGCCGTACTCGGTTTCCGTCCCCATGACACGGCGGACGGTCACAGATACTGTCCCGGGTTGGCCGCCGTTTCGATGGTCCGGCCCGGTTCCTGGCCGGCCTTGCCCTGGACGATGGTGCGGATGTAGGTGATCCGCTCGCCCTTCTTTCCCGAGATCCGTGCCCAGTCATCCGGATTGGTGGTGTTGGGCATGTCCTCATGCTCGCGGAATTCATCCACCACGGCCCGCATCAGGTGTTCGATGCGCAGGCCGCGCTGGTGCAGCTGCAGCAGGTCCTTGATGGCGTACTTCTTGGCCCGGTCCACCACGTTCTGGATGACGGCGCCGGAGTTGAAATCCTTGAAGTACAGCATCTCGGTGTCGCCGTTGGCGTAGGTGACCTCCAGGTATTCGTTGGCCTTGTCCTCGGCGTACATCTTCTCCACCGTGCGGCGGACCATGTCGTTGACCGTTTCCACCGGATCGTAACCGTGCTCGGCAAGGTCGTCGCGGTGCAGCGGCAGGTCCGGGGTCAGGTACTTCGCGAAGATCTCCGCTGCGCCTTCGGCATCGGGGCGCTGGATCTTGATCTTCACGTCCAGGCGGCCGGGACGCAGGATGGCCGGATCGATCATGTCCTCCCGGTTGGAGGCTCCGATCACAATCACGTTCTCCAGCTTCTCGACGCCGTCGATTTCGCTGAGCAGCTGCGGAACAATGGTGGTTTCGACGTCGGAGGACACCCCGGTGCCGCGGGTGCGGAACAGCGAATCCATTTCGTCGAAGAACACCACCACGGGGCTGCCGTCGGAGGCCTTCTCCCGGGCGCGGCCGAAGATCAGGCGGATGTGGCGCTCCGTCTCCCCCACGTACTTGTCCAGCAGCTCGGGTCCCTTGATGTTCAGGAAGTAGCTGCGGGCACCAAGCGTGCCGGTCTGCTCCATCACCCGTGCCGCGAGGGCGTGTGCCACGGCCTTGGCAATGAGCGTCTTGCCGCAGCCGGGAGGGCCGTAGAGCAGGATGCCCTTGGGCGGCTTCAATCCGTGTTCGCGGTAGAGGTCGGGATGCATGAACGGCAGTTCGACGGCGTCGCGGATCTGCTCGATCTGCGGGCCGAGGCCGCCGATGTCCGCGTAGGAGATGTCCGGAACCTCTTCGAGGACCAGGTTCTCCACTTCGCTGCGCGGGATCTTCTCCAGCGCGTAGCCGATGCGGGTGTCCACCGTCAGGGCATCCCCCACCCGGACCTTTTCCCGGCCCAGGGGCCCGTTGAGGCGCACCACGCGCTCGTCGTCGGCCCGCCCGATCACCAGCACCCGGTCCGGTTCCAGGAGCTCCTTCACCGTAAACAGTTCCCCCGCGCGTTCGAAGCCGAGGGCGGCAATCACGGTAAGGGATTCGTTCAACAGCACCTCCTGGCCCGGGACGATCTGTCCCAGGTCCAGGAGGGGCGAAACGGCAACCCGGAGTTTGCGGCCGGACTGGATGATGTCCAGGCTTTCCTGGACTGCCGCGATGGTCGTCACGCCGGGTTCGGCTTCGCGGCGCTGGTTCACGCCGATGACGGTGCCGAAGCTGAAGGGTGTTGCTCCCTCGTTTTCCAGGGCATCCTTCAACCGGATGATTTCGGCTTTCGCGGTCTCCAGCATCGCCACGAGCCGGGCGTTGTTGTGCGTAAGGGCAGCGAGCTGCCGGTCCAGATTCCGGAGTTTGTCCCGAAGGACATTCAGTTGGCGTGCTTCGGTGCCTGCTACAGCCGCTGCGGACACCGGGCGGGAGCCCCCGGTCGCGGGTCCGACGTTTTCGGGTTCAGCCATCATACCGACCGCCTTCACGTAGCTCTGGGTCTGTCCAATGACAGTAACCCAGCGCTGCGGAAGATACACGGGGTCCGGCGTCTTGTGTTTAGCCGGTTACCCCCGCTATGGAGTGTCGGTCTCCTGCTGGAATTTTTCGGCGTTTTCGAGGGCTCCGCGCTGCACGGTGGAACTGGCATCCTTGGCCGCACGGCGCAGCTTGTGTGCGGAGACTTCCCGTTCCCCCACGGCCGCGGGCGTCCAGGCGTTGAGGTCCTCTTCGCTGAAGTTTGTTTTCGAAGCGCGGCGCTTGGCCACGAGTCCGGTGGCACCCTCGGCGAGCCGGCGCGCGGTGAGCAGGAAGCCGGTGTGGGCCACCATTCGGTGGTCCGGGCGTACGGCCAGGCCCTCGAGATGCCAGCCGCGGACCATGGATTCCCAGCCATCCGGCTCGGTGAAGCGGCCGTCGGCCCGGATGGCTTCCGCGGTGCGGGAGAGCTGGGTGACGGTGGCCACGTAGGAGATCCACACGCCGCCCGGAGCGAGCACGGTGGCTACGGCGTCAGTGCATTCCCAGGGGGCGAGCATGTCCAGGACCACGCGGTCCACGCTGCCGGGCTCTTCGGTTTTCACGACTTCGTCCTGGAAATCCCCGAGGGTGATGTCCCAGGCCGGATGCGGTCCGCCGAAGAAGGTCTCCACGTTGCCGCGGGCGATCTGCGCGAATTCCTCGCGCCGTTCAAAGGAGTGCAGGGTGCCGTGGTCACCGACTGCACGCAGCAGCGAGATGCTCAGGGCGCCGGAGCCGACGCCGGCTTCCACGACGCGGGCGCCGGGGTAGATGTCCGCCATGGTGACAATCTGGGCCGCGTCCTTGGGATAGACGACGGCGGCACCGCGCGGCATGGACAGGACGAAGTCCGAGAGCAGCGGACGCAGGATCTGGTACTGGTGTCCGGCGGTGTTGGACACCACGGACCCTTCGGGCAGTCCGATGACGGAGTCGTGCTGCAGGTAGCCGCGGTGCGTGTGGAAGGCGCCGCCCTCGGTGAGGGTGATGGTGTTGCGGCGGCCCTTCTCATCGGTGAGCTGGACCCGTTCCCCGGGGCGGAGCGGTCCCCTGCGGATCTCGGCCCCGTGGGGTGCAGCAGTGGCGGCCTGCGCCTGGTTATCGGAGTTCATGGTATTCCTTTGGTTCTCTTGCTGGATTATGGGTGCCGGCGCGCGTGTGCCGGCAGGTAAAAGCTGGAGGTGTCAGCGCTGCGGGCGGGCGGCTTTCCCGGTGACGGCGGCGACGACGGCGGATTGGCGCAGCAGGCCGGTAACCGTTCCGTCCCGGTCAATGACCGCGTATTCGCTGCCCTGCAGTTTGGCCAGGTACTGGACGAGTTCCTGTCCGGCCGCGGCTTCGGGGACATAGGCGCCGGCAGCCAGCGGGCGGGCGACGGCGCTCACCGGCACCTGGGCGGCCTGCTCGTGGGGAACCGATGCGAGGGCGCCGCGGTCCACGACGGCTTCCGGCTGGCCGGTTGCGGCAGTGACCACCACGGCGGCGTCCGGATACTCGCGTGCCAGCCGGAGCGCCTCGCCGACGGTTGCCCGGCCGGGCAGGGACACCGCCGGTTCCATCAGGGCACCGGCACTGACCTGCGGCAGCCGCAGGCGCACCCGGGCGTTGGAGATGGCGGAGCCTGCGCCCATCCAGAGGAAGCCGCACAGCAGGGCGGCCAGCAGGACAAGGCTCAGGGAGGGCGTCTCTCCCCGGAGGTAGGGCGGAACGAAAACGGCAGCCAGGAGCAGGACGGAGATGATGCGTCCGGCCCAGCCGGCCGCGATGGTGCCGCGTTCCTGCGACCCGGTGATCTTCCAGACCGCGCTTTCCACAATGCGTCCGCCGTCCAGGGGCAGCCCGGGCAGGACGTTGAAAACGCCTATCAGCACATTGGCGGAGACAAAGATGAAGGTGACCAGCTCAGCCACGCTTCCTTCGGAAAGGAGCTGCAGGATCCCGAATCCGGCTGCCGCCAGCAGGAAATTGGCTGCCGGGCCGGCCAGGGCAACGAGCAGGGAGCGTCCCGGGGTGGAGCGCAGGTCCCCGAACTGGGTGTGCCCGCCCCACAGTGTGAGGACGATCTTGGAGGTAGGCCAGTGGTAGGCGCGGGCGGTCAAGGCGTGCGCTGCCTCGTGCGCCAGGATCGAGAGCAGCAGCAGGACCGCGTACCCCAGGGCCACGGCAAAGGCACCGGCGCCAAGGCCCGGGAAGGCGTCCCGCACCTGCGGCCCGAACACCGCCACGATGAACGCGGCGATGAGGAACCACGAATACGCCAGGGTCACCGGTACTCCGGCAATGCTGCCCAGCGGGATACCTTCCCGGCGTTCCGTTCCGGCGGGCCCGTTGCTGCTCACCTAGCGGTCTCCAGGACGAAACCGGGAAGCAGCTCGCGCAGCTGGTCTATTCCGCGGCCGGCCAGGGACTGCCATTCGTGCTCAAAGGCACCCGGCGGCAACGGAACGAAGTTCGGGACCGTCAGGGTCACCAGGCCGGCCGCCTGCGCCGAAGTTGCCCCGGGCAGGGAGTCCTCGACGGCGACCACGCCGGCCTTGGCCAGGCCCGGAACGGAGCCGGCGAGCGTGTCGAAGGCCAGCTGATACGGCTCGGGATCCGGTTTGCCGCGGCTGACCATGTCACCGGTCACCACGACGTCGAACGTCCCGGCGGGAAGCGCGCGGATGATTTCCCGGGCGAGCACCGGCTCTGACATGGTGACCAGGGCGCAGGGAACACCCGCTGCCCGCAGCTCGGCCAGCAGTTCTCGGGCGCCCGGGCGCCAGGGCACCTCGCGGCGGACCTGTGCCGCAACCTGTCCGATCAGCCGGTCGATGATTTCACGGTTTTCCAAGGGGACACCGGCTCGTTGCAGCATGCCGGCGCTCACCTCCAGGGCCTGGCCGACCATTGCCTCGGCCTGGGCGTCCGTCCAGTCGACGTTGAAATCCGAGGTCAGTTCCTTTTCGGCGGCGATCCAATACGGCTCGGTATCCACGAGGGTGCCGTCCATATCCCAGAAAACTGCCTGCAGTGCTGCGTCGGCGTGGCTGTGGGGGGAATCTTCTGCGGGAAGGAGGGGCATGCCCTAAGTCTACGGGGCGGCGGAAGCCGGTGTTTCTTTTGCTCTCCGCGAAGCGCCGTTGCCCGGTCCTGACATGCGGGGCGGACGGGGCATAGTGTGAAGTGGTGAGCAATACCGAAGGCTTTGAAGCCACAGGCCTCCAGGACTTTTTTGGCGACGGGACGTCCTCAGAACGCGTCACGGTGATGCTGGCCGCGTTCGAAGGTTGGAATGATGCAGGTGAAGCGGCCTCCGATGCCCTGAAATTCCTGAGCCGGCACTGGGACAGCGAAAAAATAGCGAGTATCGACGCGGACGAATACTACGACTTCCAGTTCACCAGACCGTCGCTGAAACGGACGGCGTCCGGCGGGCACCGGATCAAGTGGCCGACCACGAGAATCTCCCGTGCCGAAGTGCCGGACAGCAACCTGGACATCATCTTCGTCACCGGCGTCGAACCCTCCTACAAGTGGCGGGCCTACACCGCCGAGCTCATCGCCCTGGCCAAGGAACTGGACGTGGACTGCATTGTCCTGGCCGGTGCCCTGCTTGCCGACGTTCCGCATTCCCGTCCCATCCCGGTGAGCGCGTCCTGCGAGGAACCGGACCTGCAGGAAAGCCTGAGCCTGGAGCCTTCCTCCTACGAGGGGCCCATCGGCATTGTGGGCGTGGTGTCCGAAATGGCCGGCCTGGCGGACATTCCCTCCATCTCGCTCTGGGCGGCCGTACCGCACTATGTGGGGCAGGCACCGTCACCCAAGGCGCAGCTGGCGTTGCTCAACCGGATCGAGGAGCTGCTGCAGGCGCCCCTGGACACGCATCTGTTGACCGAAGAGGCCGAAGCCTGGGAACGCGGCGTGGACGAGCTCGCAACCGAGGACCCGGAGGTGGCGGCGTACGTCCGCCAGCTGGAAGAGGCCAAGGACACGGCCGATCTCCCCGAAGCCAGCGGCGAATCCATTGCCCGTGAATTCGAGCGGTACCTGAAGCGCCGACGTCGGGACTGAGCAGGGGAAGCTTCGGAACCGGACACGAAAACGCCGGCCGTACCCGATGGGTGCGGCCGGCGTTCCCGTGCCGGATGCGGTTCGGCGTTCCGCCTAGAGCTGGAGTCCGAGCAGGGCATTCAGTGAGGCGCAGACGAGTTCGGCGCCGGCCTGGCTTCCCGCCGATTCGCTGCGGACTGCTGCACCGGCCCAGGCATCGACGGCCTGCAATGCGGCCGGAGCATCCAGGTCATCAGCCAGCGCGCCGCGGATCTGGGCCAGGAGTGCGGCGGCGTCGTCGTCATTGGTGAACTGGAGGGCCTTCCGCCACGCCACCAGGCGTTCCTCGGCCCCGCGCAGCTGGTCGGAGGTCCAGAACCAATCCGTGCGGTAGTGGTGGGACAGCAGCACCAGGCGGATGGCCGACGGCTCCACTCCCTCGGCGCGCAGCCGGGAAACCAGGACCAGGTTGCCCAGGGACTTGCTCATTTTCTCGCCGTCCAGTCCCACCATGCCGGCATGGGCGTAGTGCGAGGCCAGAGGTGTGCCCTCGCAGGCAAAGGCGTGTCCGGCACTCATTTCGTGGTGCGGGAAGACCAGGTCCGAACCGCCGGCCTGCACCGTGAAAGGGCGGGGCAGGAAGCGCTGGGCGATGACGGAGCACTCAATGTGCCAGCCCGGACGTCCGGTGCCGAGCCGGCCGCCGTCCCAGGACGGTTCGCCGGTACGGGCCATGCGCCACAGCAGCGGGTCCAGGGCGTTCCGCTTGCCGGGACGCTCCGGGTCTCCCCCGCGCTCTGCGAAGACCGGGAGCATCTGTTCCCGGGTCAGGTGCGAAACCTGTCCCAGCCACCAGGCATCCGGATCATCTTCGGCCAGGCGGGAAGCGGCCTCGACGTCGAAATAGAGGTCGCCGTCGGGCTCTGCGCCGGTGCCAGCAACCCGGTAGGCCAGGCCGCGGTCCATCAGGTCCTCCACCACCGGCACGATCCACTCCACTGCCTCTACGGCACCGATGTAGTGGTCCGGGGCCAGGACGTTCAAGGCCTCCATGTCGTCACGGAAAAGCTGGGTCTGTTCCTGTGCGAGTTCCCGCCAGTCCGCACCGGTGGCGTTGGCGCGCTCGAGCAGCGGATCATCGACGTCGGTGACGTTCTGGACGTACCGGACGGTGTGCCCGGCGTCGCGCCACTGGCGGTTGAGCAGGTCGAACGCCACGTAGGTGGAGGCGTGGCCCATGTGCGTGGCGTCGTACGGAGTGATTCCGCAGACGTACATGCTCGCTTCGCCGCCGGGACGCACGGTCACCCGGGCCTGTGCGGCCGTGTCATAGAGCCGGACGTCGTCCGACTTTCCGGGCAGGGAGGGCAGGGAGGAAGATTTCCAGGCAATCACCCCTCCACTCTAACGGGCACGGCTAGGCGGTAAGGACGCCGAAGCCCAGCAGGAGGTAGATGCAGATGCCGAGGAGGATGCGGTACCAGACGAAGAGGCGGTAGCTGCGGGTGGAGACGTAACGCAGGAACCAGCCGATGATGATGAAGCCCACAACGAAGGCGACCACCGTAGCGGCGCCGGTCTGCAGGGCGGTGTAGGGCATGGGCTCGTCCAGCGACTTGACCAGCTGGAACAGCCCGCTGCCGAACACCGCGGGAATGGCCAGCAGGAAGGCATACCGGGCGGCCGCCTCTCGGGTGTAGCCCATGAGCAGGCCCGCGGTAATGGTGCCGCCTGACCGGGAAACGCCGGGAATCAGTGCCAGGGCCTGGGCAAAGCCGTACAGGATGCCGTGCCGATAGGTGAGCTGGTCCAGTTTGCGCTGCTGGCGGCCGACCGTGTCAGCCACCGCCAGGATGATGCCGAAGACAATCAGCATGGTGGCGACAATCCAGAGACTGCGGAAGGTGCTTTCGATCTGGTCCTGGAAGAGCAGGCCCAGGACCACGATGGGGATGGTGCCGATGATGATCAGCCAGCCCATGCGGGCATCCGGATCATTGCGCGGTACCCGGCCGAACAGGGAGCCGAACCAGGACTTGATGATCCGGACAATGTCCTTCCAGAAATACACCGCGACGGCGGTTTCCGTGCCGAGCTGGGTAATGGCGGTAAAGGCCGCTCCCGGGTCCTGGGCTCCGGGCAGCAACTCCCCCACGATGCGCAGGTGTGCGCTGGAGGAGATGGGGAGGAACTCTGTCAGGCCCTGGATCAGGCCAAGGAAGATCGCTTCAAACCAATTCACACCTAAGACTCTAATTGACTCCTGCGACGCAGCCGTTCACCCTGGGTGACCGCTACCGGTTGGCTGAGCGTCCCAGCGGGTTGCCGTTGCCCTGGTCTCCGGAGCCCGGATCCTCCAGGACTTCGTCCACCTCGTCCACCTCGTCGTAGTCGCCTTCGTCCTCATCGTCTTCGTAGATCTCCAGCGGTGTCACTTCGCCGTAGGCGTCGTAAAGCACTTCCTCATAGACTTCGAAGGCATCGGCAATGGCCAGGTACGCGCTTTCGACCATCGGATCCTTTTCACCGCGCCGTGCGGCCGCAGCCGCGAGGTGTTCCTCGAACGCAGTGACAAGGGACTGGAGCGCGACGCGCGGATCTATGCTCATGACCTAGACGTTATCGGTAAAGTAGGGAAAATTGGAGGGAAATGCGCGAACAAATTCTTGCACCTGATGTCTCCCGCCGGCGCGAAAATTCCCGGGACTACGAGTACCTAGTGGTGTCGGTGGACCCGAACGAATCGCTGCCCGACGCCAGGCGCCGCCTCGTCGAGCACGCAGAATACGGCAAGTGGGAACTGCACCGCAGCCGCATTTACAGCGGCGGCGGACGGCGGTTCTGGCTGCGCCGAAGAGTCCTCCGCGTCCAGCGGACCGCCTAGCCTCCGGCCTTCCTTACTCCACCGGACCCAGGACCGCGTTGGCCACGCTGCCGTGCACCGAATCCTCGCTTGAGGGGTGGAACATCCCGGCGAGGACGTCCCTGTAGAGCCGTTCCAGCTCGGAGCCCCGGAAATAGCTGCGCCCGCCCGCAACCCGGACCGCGGTCTCCACCACGCCGCGCGCCGTTTCGGTGGTCCGGTACTTCAAGCCGGAAAGCAGCGGGAACCAGTAGTCGCCGTGGTCGGTACCGTCCTCGAGATCCCGTGCCACAGCCCCGAGCTGC
Organism: Arthrobacter sp. zg-Y1110; assembly: GCF_025244865.1. Lineage (NCBI taxonomy): Bacteria > Bacillati > Actinomycetota > Actinomycetes > Micrococcales > Micrococcaceae > Arthrobacter > Arthrobacter sp. zg-Y1110. The sequence continues at coordinate 1,877,981 of NZ_CP104272.1, read as the reverse complement.
AGATGGACGCCGTCCATCCGGAGCGCGGCGTCGGCAATCTTCCAACGGGTAGCGGGGTCCGACGACGCCGGAGCGCCCTCGCGCCAGACACGGCCGGAGGCGGCCTCGACGGCCAACTCCACGGCGCGGTCCCCGATGCCCGTATAGACGGCGGACAGCAGGGTCTCGAACAAGGCGAAAATTCCGAAGACAAAGGCATCGCGGTGCGGCCCCACCGGCGTCGAGCGGACCATCCGTGCCGCCGGCACCACTGCGTTGTCCAGGCGGGTGGTGCAGGATTGGCTGGCCCGCATGCCCATGGTGTCCCAGTCATCCGCGATGGTGATGCCCCCGGTTCCGCGGTCGGCAAATCCGAAGACCAGCCGCGGCTCCTCCGGGTCCGACGAGTCCTTCCCGAAGATTCCCAGCCGGGTCCATGCCGGGGACAGGCTGGTGAAGATCTTGGTGCCGGTGAAGGCGTAGCCGCCGTCGCCCGTCGGACGGGCCGCGGTGTGCGAATCGAAGAGCACGGCGGGGTTCCCGGGCTCGGACACCCCGAAGGCAAACAGCTCGCCCGCCGCCGCCTCTCGAAGGACGAAGTCCAGCGAGTGGTCTCCCGCCAGCTTGAGCAGATGCGCGACGCCGCACCAGACCAGGTGCATGTTCACTGCCAGTGCCGTCGCCGGGGCGGCGGCTGCCAGGAGCCGCTGGCAGGAGACGACGTCGGGAATTCCCAATCCGGCCCCGCCCTCATCCTTGGAGGTGAACAGGGCGAGGTAGCCCGCGGCGCGCAGGTCTTCCAGGTCCTGGGTGAAGAAGCTGTTGGTTTCGTCATAGCCTGCGGCACGGGAGCGCAGGCGCTCCAGCAGTTCCGGGGTGAGGATATCGGCGGGGGCCGGCAAGGTGTTCTCCTTCGAAAGGCGGGGAAGGGATCAGTAATCGGTCAGCAGTCGGGACAGGACCCGGGTGCCGAACTTCAGGGAGTCCACCGGAACCCGTTCATCGACGCCGTGGAACATGCCGGTGAAGTCCAGGTCCTCAGGCAGGCGCAGCGGGGCGAAGCCGTACCCGGTGATGCCCAGCCGGCTGAGGGACTTGTTGTCCGTGCCGCCCGAAAGCGTGTAGGGCAGCACCGGAGCCCCCGGATCCTCTGCCTGCAGGGCGGAGATCATCGAGTCGACCAGGTTGCCCTTGAACGGCACTTCGAGGGACACGTCCTGGTGCTCGTAGCTGATGTCGATGCCTTCGCCGGCAAGTTCCCGGATAGTGGCCAGCACCTGTTCCTCCTGCCCGGGCAGGGTCCGGGCATCGATCAGGGCCTCGGCGGTGCCGGGGATGACGTTGTGTTTGTACCCGGCCTTCAACACGGTCGGGTTGGAGGTGTTCTGCAGGGTGGCGCCTACAAACCGGGCAACGGTGCCCAGTTCGGCGAGGATCCGGTCCGGGTTCTCCGGATCGAACTCGACGCCGGTGAGTTCGGTGACGCCGTCCAGGAAGGCACGGGTAGTGTCCGTCAGTTCGATGGGCCAGGGATGGCTGCCGATATTGGCGACGGCGCGGGCCAGCCGGGTGACCGCGTTGTCGGTGTTGATCTGGGAACCGTGCCCGGCACGGCCGTGGGCGACCAGCCGCAGCCAGGAGATGCCCTTTTCCGCTGTCTGCAGCAGATACGTCCGCTTCCCGCCGATGGTGGCCGAGAATCCGCCCACCTCGGAGATGGCCTCCGTGGCGCCGTCGAACAGTTCCGGGCGGTGTTCCACGGCCCAGCGTGCGCCGTAGTCGCCTCCGGCTTCTTCGTCGGCGAAGAACGCGAAGACAATGTCCCGCCGCGGACGTGTTCCGGTGCGGGCCATGGAACGCATCACGGACAGGATCATGGCATCCATGTCCTTCATGTCCACGGCCCCGCGGCCCCAGATCAGGCCGTCGCGTTCCTCGCCGCTGAACGGGTCCACGGTCCAGTCCTCTTTCTGCGCCGGAACCACGTCAAGGTGGCCGTGGACCACGAGGGCGGGCAGGGAGGAATCGGTGCCCTCCATCCGCGTGACCACGGAGGCGCGTCCGGGGGCAGACTCGAAGAGATCCGCGGACAACCCGGCTTCTTCGATCAGTCCGGCGGTGTACTCCGCGGCGGCACGCTCCCCCGGGCCGGAGTTGTCGCCGAAGTTGGAGGTGTCGAAACGGATGAGCTCCTGGCAGATCCGGGCCACCTCGTCTTCGGCGCGGGGCTGCTCGGCTCGGACGTCTGTAGGCATGGGGCTTCTCCTTCGATGAACTGTGCAGCCAGCTTAGCCAGAGCAACGGGAGGATGGGCCGTATTTCCGGGCAACGGAACGCCAACGGGCCCCCGGCTTGGGCCGATTCGTGGTTCACGCCTAAACCGTGTTAGAGTTTTTCCCGTTGCTTCCACAGCTTTTGAACAACTGAAGAGCCTGTGGAGATCACCCAAGCGCGGGTGGCGGAATGGCAGACGCGCTAGCTTGAGGTGCTAGTCCTCTAACGAGGGTGGGGGTTCAAGTCCCCCTCCGCGCACAGTGAAGTCCTCCTGGAATCTACGGATTCCGGGAGGACTTTTTTGTTTGTCCGGATCCCGCCGCCGAGTGTGACAATAACCACCTCTGTGCGGCGTGGCCGGAAAACCGCCGCGTCCCTTCTGGCCGGCCCTCAGCGCTGCCTAGACTGTGTCAAGGCAAAAGGAGGACCGCTATGTCAGCAGGCACAGCGGAAACCGGTCCGGCCGCTGCGGTTCCAGCTTTTCCACGCAGCGCCGTCATCCTGCTCACCCTGGCCGGGGCGGCGATTGCCGCTTTCGGCCTTGCCGCCGTCAGCGGGATTTTCACCCCCGCCTTTCTTGCCCTGGTGCTGACCCTCTGCGTACATCCGCTGCGGCAGTGGCTGCAGCGGCGCGGCATTCCCCGGGGCCTTGCCACCGGAAGCGCAATCGCTGCCGTTTTCGCCCTGCTGGCGGGTTTCGCCGCCGTCCTGGTAGCTGCACTGGCGCAGTTCTCCGCGCTGCTGCCCCAGTTCGCTCCGCAGATCGCCCAGGCCGGGGCCTCCATCTCCAGCCTGCTGACAGCGGCAGGATTCGGCGCGGAACAGGTGCAGGCCGTCGAGGACAGCTTCAACCCCGGCCGCCTGATCGGCTTCGTCAGCGGACTGCTGGGAAATGTTACGAACCTGGTCACCGCCCTGGTCATTATCCTGACCCTGCTGATCCTGATGGCCGTCGACGGATCCAGGACCCCGGCACTGCTGATCCATTTGAGGGCCCACCGGCCTGCACTGGTTTCAGCGCTGGAAGACTTCGCATCCGGTGTCCGCCGCTACATGGTCGCCACCACCGTCCTGGGGGTGGCCCAGGGGCTGTTCAACTGGCTGGTCCTCGTGATCCTCGATGTGCCGGGGGCGCTGCTTTGGGGCCTGCTCTCATTCATCTGCAGCTTCATTCCGAACGTCGGATACTTCATTGCCATCGTTCCGCCGCTGTTCTTCGGGTACCTCACCGGCGGCTGGCCGACCGTGGCCGTTGTGGTTATTGTCTTCGGCGGAATCAACGCCGTGGTCCAGTCAATCGTGCAGCCCAGGTACGTGGGCAACGCGGTGAACCTCAGCGAGACACTGACCTTCATCTCGGTCCTGTTCTGGGCCGTGGTCCTGGGCCCGGTCGGCGCCATCCTCGCAGTTCCCCTGACCCTGCTCACCCGGACCATTCTTTTGGACTCCGATCCGTCCCTCTCCTGGTGGCGGGCCGCCACCGGAGACCGGAAGGACCTGGATCCCCTCCTGGCGCAGGAAGACGCAGCAATCCGGGCGCGCCGTGGCGCGGGCCGTCCCCGCCGCGGTGATGCGCCTGCGGCGTGACGGGGTGCCTGCGCCGGCCGTTTGCACACCTGCACTTCCCGCCCGGGGCGGTGCTCCGTGCTGAGCATCGTCGCCAGCCTGGTGTCCTTTGCCCTTGCCGGGGCGCTGAGCTCGGTGCCGGTCAGCATCACGATCATGATTCTGCTCTCTCCCACGCCTCGGCGGGGTGCGCTGCCGTTCCTGTCCGGCAGCCTTGCCGGATCGATCGCAGTGGTCGGCTTGTCGGCGGCAGGCCTGCGTTTCCTGCCGGCACGGCCGACCCTGGACCAGGTGGCGTTTCCGGCGTTCCTCGGCATCCTGGCCGGCGCCGCACTGGTCATTTACGCGCTCTACCTGTTCCGGACAAAACCAAAGGTCCGCACCGGCAGGGTGGAGAAGCTCCGGACGAGGTTGGAGTCCGCACGGGTCTGGGAGTTCGCCGCCCTGGGTGCGGGCATGAACCTGCGGCCGAAGGCGGTACTGCTCGCGGTAAGCGCCGGAGCGCTGATCGGCGTGCGGAACCTGCCGCCCGTGGAAGCCACCGTACTGGTCCTGGCGTATGCCGTGGTGGCCCAGTCCGCCGTCGTCGTACCGATCACCACCTGGCTGCGCTCCCCTGACCGTTCCCGGACCCAGCTGGCGGCCCTGTCCGCCTGGCTGCAGCGCAAGGGCCGCAGCATTACCGCGGCGGCAGCACTGGCGATCGGGGTGTTCCTGGCCGGCTATAACCTCTTGCAGTTGTGAGCCGGACTAACGCGGAGGCGCAGGTGCCGGCCGGTGCTCATGGCCGTGCGCAACAAGCGCGTAGATGATCAAGACGTCAATGGAGATAACGATCAGGGACCACCAAGGCTGCACGGGCACCAGCAGCAGCTGCACGACGGCGCTGAGCACAGCCAGCACCACTCCGACAACCTGGGCCCATGTAGCGGAGGCGAACAGCCCGAAGGCGGTGGCAATCAGGAAAATGCCGAGGACCATGTTCCACCAGCCCCAGCCGGTGGTATCAAAGAGCAGCAGGTCGCCCTCCACCACCGCGTAGTAGGTGTTGGACCCGACCAGCGCGGCGAGGGCCACCACAACGCTGAAGATTCCGTTCACAAGCAGGATGACGCCGGCAAAACGGATCCAGTTGGTCCAGCCGGAGGTCGCTGCGGGGTGTGGGACAGTGCTCATGGTGCCGACCGCTTTCACTGGTACGCTCTGCGCCCGGCCTGGCGGCCGGCCGCAGCTGTGTCGGAACAGACTGTTACCGTCCCATTTTCTTCCCCCCGGCGGAGGGGGGTCAATGCGCCGCCGTGCACCGGTACCCTCTGGGTATGGACGGCGGCGTGGTTTTCAATCTCCTGCTCGTGGTTTTCTTCATCCTGCTGGGCGGGATCTTCGCCGGCACGGAGATGGCGCTGGTCTCGCTCCGCGAGAGCCAGATCAGCGGCATGGAGCGTAGCGGAAAGCAGGGCAGGCGCACCGCCCAACTGGCCCGCAACCCCAACCTCTTCCTGTCTGCCGTTCAGATCGGCGTGACCCTGACCGGCTTCTTTTCGGCCGCCTACGGTGCCTCGGCCCTGGCACCGGCGGCTGTTCCGCTGCTGCGGCAGTGGGGGCTGCCCGGGTCCGCGGCGGAGGCAACGGCGTTCATCCTGCTGACCCTCGTTGTGGCTTACCTGTCCCTGGTGTTCTCGGAACTGGTGCCCAAGCGGCTGGCCATGCAGAATGCCGTCCTCTACGCCCGGATCCTCTCCCCCGCACTGAACGTGTTTGCGGTACTGATGCGCCCCGCCATCCGGCTCCTGTCCTTCTCGACCGATTCCGTGGTGCGTTTGCTGGGCGGAAATCCAAATGTAAAGACCGTGCCGGTCAGCAGCCAGGAACTCTGGGACATGGTGGCGGCAAGCCCCATGCTGGCCGACGACAGCCGCCGGATCCTCTCTGACGTCTTCGGAGCACGCACCAGACTGGTGCAGGAGGTGATGCGTCCCCGGACCGAAGTGGTGTTCATCCGGGCGGACCTTCCGCTGGAAGAAGCCCGGCGCCGGGTACGGAACCTGCCCTATTCCCGGTACCCGGTAACCGGTGCATCGGTGGACGACGTCCTGGGCTTCATCCACGTCCGGGACCTGATGCCGGACCCGGACGTGGCCGGTCCGGATGAACGCACCGTAGCCGACATCCTGCGGCCCGTGCTGTTCCTGCCGGGGACTGCAGCAGTCCTGCCGTCCCTGGGCAGGATGCGCCGGGAGAACAGCCATATCGCGATAGTGGCGGATGAATACGGCGGCACTGACGGCATTGTCACGCTGGAAGACCTGGTGGAGGAACTGGTCGGTGAAATCTACGACGAGTACGACACGGGCCGGGACCCCGAGGACCGTTACCGCAGGGAAAAGGGACAGCTGGTGGTGGACGGTGCACTCATCCTGCAGGAGTTCGAACGGCTGACAGGTGTGGGCCTCCCCGAGGGCCAGTATGAAACGGTGGCCGGGTACATCCTGGAGCGGCTGGGCCGGATGGCCCGGCCCGGCGACACGGTGCAGGGTCCGGACTGCCGGCTCGAGGTACTCGGCGTGCGGGGACGGCGGATCGGTGCAGTCCGGGTAATTCCCGCGGCACCCGGGTAAACCGTCAGCGCAGCCCATTGCCTAAAGACGGCGGCACCGCGCAGAATACCGACCAACGCGGCATCCCTGAACGTCCGGAAGGACAGCCATGGCTGACATCAAGGCGGAAACCGTCCAGCCCGAGCTCAAGCGGGTCATGGGCACCAAGCTGTTGCTGCTCTTTATTGTCGGCGACATCCTGGGCACCGGCGTCTATGCCCTGACCGGACAGGTGGCCGGAGAGATCGGAGGCGCAGCCTGGGCGCCGATCCTGCTCGCCTTCGCGGTGGCGACGATTACTGCCTTGTCCTACCTGGAACTGGTGACGAAGTATCCGCAGGCCGCCGGTGCGGCCCTCTACACGCATAAGGCCTTCGGGGTGCATTTCCTGACCTTCCTCGTGACCTTCGGGGTGCTCTGCTCCGGGATTACTTCCGCGTCCACGGCGTCGAAATTCCTTGCCGAGAACTTCATAGTCGGATTTCAGCTCGAGTGGGGGCAGACCGGGGTCACGGCGGTCGCTGTCACCTTCATGCTGCTGCTGGCCGTGGTCAACCTGCGGGGTGCCGCAGAAAGCGTGAAGTTCAACATCGTCCTGACGGCCATTGAGCTGACCGGGCTCCTGATCGTGATCGCCATCGGGTTCTGGGCCATGAGCCAGGGCAACGCGGACTTCTCCCGGGTGGTCGTGTTTGAAACCGAAACCGGCAAGAGCGTGTTCCTGGCCCTTACCGGCGCCACCGCCCTGGCCTTCTTCTCCATGGTCGGTTTTGAAGACTCGGTGAACATGGCGGAAGAGACCCGCGACCCGTCCCGGATTTTCCCGAAGGTCATGCTGACCGGCTTGACCATCACGGTCTCCGTCTATCTCCTGGTGTCCATCGCAGCCGTGGCCGTGGTGCCGGTGGGCCAACTGTCCGAATCCGCCACCCCGCTGTTGGAAGTGGTGCGCGCCGGCGCCCCCAACCTCCCCGTGGACACCATCTATCCTTTCCTGTCCATCTTTGCCGTGGCCAATACCGCCCTGATCAACATGCTGATGGCCAGCCGCCTGCTCTACGGCATGGCAAAGCAGGACGTCCTGCCCCGCGCACTGTCCGCCGTCCTCCCCGGACGCCGCACTCCCTGGGCATCCATCGTCTTCACGACGGCCATCGCAGCGGGCCTGATCATCGTGGTCACCAACTTCATGGGCCGGGAAACTGTGACGGCGCTTGGCGGAACCACCGCGCTCCTCCTGCTGGCCGTCTTCACGGTGGTGAACATCGCGTGCATCGTCCTGCGCCGAACACCGGTGGACCGGCCGCACTTCCGCTCCCCCGGCATCATGCCCTTCATCGGTGCCGCAACCTGCGCCTTCCTGCTTGGTCCTTGGGCGCAGGACGCCATCGAGTACCGGATTGCCGGGTTGCTGCTGCTGCTCGGACTGGTGCTGTGGGTCCTCACCTGGATCTGGAACCGGGCGGTCAAGGCGCGTAAAACCCGTTTCAGCGACCCCACGCAGCTGAGTTGAGTGCCAGCGATGAAGCAGGCAGGAAGAAGGAAGCCATGAGCGTCGTCGTCGGATACGTCCCCACGCCGGAGGGGGAAACAGCGCTGCGAGCTGCGCTCCGCGCGGCCCGGGACCTGGCCACCGGACTCGTGGTGGTCAATGTGGAGAGCACGCGCAAGCCGCGGCAGGAACATACCCCGGACTATCTGCAGACGCTGACCGGCGTCCTGGAGGGCAGCGGGGTTTCCCACGTCCTGCTTCACCCTACGGGGGATTTTGATGCGTCCGAGGAAATCCTGAAGGCTGCCCAGGACCACGGTGCCCGCCTGGTGGTGCTGGGGATCCGGCACCGGACGCCGGTGGGCAAGCTTTTCCTGGGCAGCACTTCCCAGCGTGTGCTGCTGGAGGCTTCCTGCCCGGTTCTGGCGGTCAAAGCCGGCCAGGCGTGAGGCCTGGCTAGCCCTGGAGCTCGGCCAGCACCGCTTCGATTCCGGTGAAGGTCTCCACAAAGGACGTGGACAGGGGCGACAGGCCCAGCCGGATGCCGTCCGGATTGCGGTAGTCCGGAATGATCCCCTGCTCCCAGAGCGCGGCGGTCACCGCTTTGAACTTCGGATGGTCGACGGTGATGTGGCTGCCGCGGCGCTCCGGATCGCGCGGCGAGGCCAGCACGACGCCGCGCGGCGCCAGCAGCGCGTCCACAGCTGCGACGGCGTACTCGGTAAGCGCCTGCGACTTCGCGCGGACGGCGTCCATGCCGGCCTCCCGGATCAGGGCAATCATGTCCTGCATGGCGAGCATGCCCAGGATGGGAGGGGTGCCCGAGACCAGGCGGCGGATGCCCTCGGCCGGAACATAGCCCTGCGCCATGCCGAACGGGTCACTGGAACCCAGCCAGCCCTGGATGGGCTGGGAGAAGTCCGACTGGTGGCGGGCGGCCACGTAGGCCCAGGCCGGCGCGCCCGGCCCGCCGTTGAGGTACTTGTAGCTGCAGCCGACGGCGTAGTCCGCGCCCTCGGCATCCAGCTCGGCCGGTACGGCGCCCACCGAATGGCACAGGTCCCACAGGACCAGCCCGCCGGCGTCGTGCACAATCTGGTTGATTGCCGCTGAATCGGCAAGGTAGCCGGAGCGGTAGGCCACGTGGCTGAATACGGCCAGCGCCGTCTGCGGGCCGACGGCGTCCGCCACCGCTTCGGCGCTCACTCCGCCGGCGTAGTCGGCTGACACCCAGCGCAGGGTCAGCCCGCATTCGCGGGCCACGCCTTCCAGGACGTACCGGTCCGTCGGGAAATTGTCGGCATCGAGCAGGATCTCGGACCGGCCGGGGCGGGCGGCGACGGCGGCGCGGGCCAGTTTGTAGAGCAGCACAGTGGTGGAATCCGCCACGATGCACTGTCCGGGGGCGGCGCCGAGCGCCACCTCGCCGAGTGCGTCGCCGATCCGGCCGGGCAGCTCGAGCCACTGCTCGTCCCAGCCTCGGATCAGCCGTCCGCCCCACTGGCGGGAGATGAAGTCCTGCAGGTTTTCGGCGGTGGCGCGGAGCGGGCGGCCCAGCGAATTTCCGTCCAGATACGCCCGGACTCCCTCTGCCGGCAGGAACCGGTCCCGGTAGCCCGCGAGGGGGTCGGCGGCGTCGAGTTCCTTGGCGGCAACCAGCAGGCCGGCAGCATCAATCATGAGGGAACCTTAGCATCAGGGCGCATCGAAGCCCGTCCGCTGCCGGGCGTTGCCGGAGGCGGACGGGCTTTGACTGAGGTGTGCTCAGGCCCGGGTTGCGGCGCCAAATCCGTTGGAGCCCGCACCATCCGGATCCAGCGGAGCCACCGAACCGGTGAAGTGCCGGCGCTGCGAACGCGGATTCCAGCCCGTGAAGGTGGAACCGGCCCAACCCTCGGGCGTCTGGTCATCCGAGATGGCCACGGCCACGGTGGCCGGCAGGAACACCGGAGCCTCGAAGTCGATGCTCCACTGGAACGGGCCCTCGTGGGTCTGCACGGTATCCGCGACCACCCTGGAGGCCAGGTACATGCCGTGGGCCAGGGACTGCTTCATGCCCAGTGCCTTCGCCGACAGGCGGCTCAGGTGGATGGGGTTGAAGTCGCCGGAGACCCGGGCGTAGTTGCGTCCGGCGTCGGCGCCCAGGCGCCACAGCGCCGTCGGGAGCGGAGGAACGAATTCCGCGCGCACCGCAGACTTGTCCGGGCGGTCGAACTTCGGCAGGAAGACGCCCTTGGCCAGATAGGTGGACCGGCCCCGCCAAACGGTTTCCGGGCTGCCGCCGGCCTCGACAGAGACCTCCGCGACGAGTTCCACCTGGGTGCCGGCACGGTGCCCGGCGAGGTTCTCGGCCCAGGCCGTCACCGTCAGCGCTTCGCCGTAGTGGATCGGCCGCAGATGCTGCACCTCATTGCGCAGGTGCACCATGCCCAGCAGGGGCAGCGGGAAGTCCTCGCGCGCCATCAGGCTCATGGCCACCGGGAACGCGAAGGTGTGCACGTATCCGGTGGGCAGGTAGTCGCTGGCGCTGTGCTGGACCAGGCGTTGGAAATCGGTGAGCCGGGCCAGGTCCACGGACGCGCCGCGGACCACGTGCCGGTCCGCCGTCAGCGTCCCCGCGGCCTTCGACGGTGACAGGCGCGACTTCGCTGCGCTCCCCACCGCACCTGCGTAAAGCCGCCCGAGCGTGGGAATCTCGCTCAGCTGGGTGTCGGTCATGCGCCCACCATGTTCTGACCGCAGACCCGCACTACCTGGCCGTTGACGCCGGCCGCGGAGTCGGAGGCGAGGAAGGAAATGGTTTCGGCCACATCCACGGGCAGGCCGCCCTGCTGCAGGCTGGACAGCCGGCGGGCTACCTGCCGGGTAAGTGCTGGAATGGCAGCGGTCATGTCGGTTTCAATGAAGCCCGGCGCGACGGCGTTGATCGAGCCGCCGCGCGGTGCCAGCAGCGGTGCGGTGGCGCGGACCATGCCGATGACGCCGCCCTTGGAGGCTGCGTAGTTGGTCTGGCCGCGGTTGCCGGCAATGCCGCTGGTGGAGGCCAGCGAGACGATGCGGCCTTCCGGGCTGAAGCCGGCCGAGGCGAGGAAGGTTTCGTTCATCCGCAGCTGGGAGGCAATGTTGACGGCGATGACCGAGCCCCAGCGGGCTTCGTCCATGTTGGCCAGCAGCTTGTCGCGGGTGATACCGGCGTTGTGGATCACGATGTCCAGGTGCCCGTAGCGTTCGACGGCGTGGGTGAGGATGCGGTCTGCGGCGTCCTCGCGGGTGATATCGACCTGGAGCGCGGTACCGGAGATTTCGTTGGCCACCTTCGCCAGCTGCTCCCCTGCGGCCGGCACGTCCACCACGATCACGGATGCGCCGTCGCGGTGCAGCACGCGGGCGATGGCCGCACCGATGCCGCGTGCGGCACCGGTTACCACGGCGACCTTGCCGGCGAGAGGCGCGTTCCAGTCCGCCGGAAGTTCACCGGCGTCGGAACCGACGGTGATGAACTGGCCGCTGACGTAGGCGCTCTTGCCCGAGAGCAGGAACCGCAGTGCGGCTGCCACCGAGGGCGCGGTTGCCTGTACGCCGTTGGCCAGCACGATGCCGTTGGCCGTCGCACCGCCGCGCAGTTCGTGCGCAATGGAGCGCAGCGTGCCGTCGACACCCTGGCGGGCCGCTGCGGCTGCCGGGTCCTGGGCTTCCGCGGCGGGCCGGGAAACGGTGATGACCCGTCCGCCGGGAGCGAGGTCCCGCAGGGCTGCGCCGGCGGCCAGGGTAGGTTCGCCCAGGTCCGTCGGCGCCGCGGCGTCGTCGAGCACGATCAGGATGGCGCCGAGCTTTTCCTTGGGCGTGGCGTGCCGGCGGACGTCCTGGTCCCAGCCAAGGAGCAGCCGGGAGAGGTCATCGGCCGCAGCGCTCTTGCCGAGCACGAGGACCGGGCCCGGCACCAGGGGCTTGGCCGGGTCGAAACGCCGCAGGATGGCCGGCCGGGGCAGGCCGAGCTTCTTGGACAGTTCCTTAGTGAAACCGCTGTTGACGAGGTTCAGGTAAGTGTCGCTCATGGTCAGTGTGCCTCGAGGATCGCGACGAGGCCCTGGCCGCCGGCAGCGCAGATGGAGATCAGGCCGCGGCCCGAACCCTTTTCGTGCAGCATCTTGGCCAGCGAGGCGACAATGCGTCCGCCGGTGGCGGCGAACGGATGGCCGGCGGCCAGCGAGGAACCGTTGACGTTGAGCTTGCTGCGGTCAATGCTGCCCAGCGGGGCGTCCAGGCCCAGGCGGGTCCGGCAGAATTCCTCGTCCTCCCAGGCGGCCAGGGTGGAGAGGACGGTTCCGGCGAAGGCCTCGTGGATTTCGAAGAAATCGAAGTCATCGAAGGTCAGGTTGTGGCGGGCCAGCAGGCGGGGAACGGCGAAGGCCGGGGCCATCAGCAGCCCGTCCTTGCCGTGCACGAAGTCGACGGCGCCGGCTTCGGCGTCCACGATGTTCGCCAGCATCGGCAGGTCGTGTTCGCGGGCGTAGTCCTCGGAGCCCAGCAGCACCACCGAAGCGCCGTCGGTCAGCGGGGTGGAGTTGCCGGCGGTCATGGTGGCGTCATCGCCCAGGGACTTGCCGAAGGCGGGCTTGAGCTTGGCAAGCTTTTCCATGGTGGTGTCGGGACGCAGGTTGGCGTCCTTTGCCAGGCCGCGGTACGGGGTGACGAGGTCATCGAAGAAACCGCGGTCGTAGGCGGCGGCCATGTTGCGGTGGCTGTTGTAGGCCAGCTCGTCCTGGGCTTCGCGGGTGATCTTCCACTGGGCGGTGGTCAGGGCCTGGTGCTCGCCCATGGACAGTCCGGTGCGCGGTTCGCCCGTGGACGGGGCATTCGGGGACAGGTCCTTGGGTCGGATCTTGGCGACCGCAGCCAGCTTCTGCTTGGTGGTCCGGGCGCGGGAGAGGTCCAGCAGCGCACGGCGGAGGCCTTCGCTCACGGCGATGGGTGCGTCCGAGGCGGAGTCGACGCCGCCGGCAATGGCGGATTCAAGCTGTCCCAGCTTGATCTTGTTCGCCAGGCTGACCACCGTCTCAAGGCCCGTGGCACAGGCCTGCTGCACGTCATAGGCGGGGGTTTCCGGCGACAGTGCCGAGCCCAGGACCGCCTCGCGGGTCAGGTTGAAGTCGCGGGAGTGCTTGAGGACGGCTCCGCCGGCTACTTCGCCGATCCGCTCGCCCTGCAGGCCGAAACGCGCAATCAGCCCGTCGAGGGCCGCCGTGAGCATGTCCTGGTTGGAGCTGTAGGTGTACTTGCCGCCGGAGCGGGCGAAGGGAATGCGGTTTCCGCCGATCACAACCGCCTTGCGCACCGAAGACCCGGCGCCGTTGTTCGTGGGTGTAGCTCGTGCGGGTTCAGGCTGTGCAGCCATTCGTCGTTCTCCTTGGGAGTCCATGGGGGTTGGTGTGACGCCAGTTACTGTAACCCAGCGTACCTGATACGCTCAGTATCGTGAACAACGTACTGGAAGATCCTTCCGCGCCGTCCCCGGCCGCGGACGGCCGCGCCCTCCGCTGGGAAGCGCACCGGGCCGAGCGCCGTCGTACCCTCATCAAGACGGCACGCCGGGCCGTCCACACCCTGGGCTGCGCGGCGTCGATGGAAGAGATCGCAGCAGCTTCCGGAACATCGAAGTCCGTGTTCTACCGCTACTTCGGGGACAAGGCCGGACTGCAGAAGGCCATGGGCGAAATGGCGGTGGCCCGGATGCAGGAAAAGATCCTGGATGCAGGCCGTACCGCCCCGTCCGCCAGATCGGGCCTGCGTGCCATGGTCTCCGCTTACCTGCAGATGGCCGAAACCTCCCCCAACGTCTACCTGTTCGTGACCGGCCAGCTGGCCGACGGCGGACCGGGACAGACTGACAGCACCCTCTCCTCCTTCTTCGAAACCATCACCGCAATGATGGACTCGGCCATGCGCCACTACCTGGCAGGCCGGGAGGTTCCGCCCGAGGCCAGCGCTACCGCGCAGTACTGGCCCACGGCGGCACTCGGGATGATCCGGGCAGCCGGTGAGCGCTGGATTGCCGCTCCCCCCGGCCCCGGGAAGCCGACCGAAGAACAAATGACCGACCAGCTGACCGCCTGGCTCTTTGACGGCATCGGCTACGACCGGGGGCATCCGCTCCCGACCCCTCCAGCTACTCCCTCCACCCACGAGAAGGAAACGCAATGACGCAAACACTTTCCCCCACCGAACGGCAGCTCCCGGCCAGCGCCACGATCAGCGACAATGATGCCGCCGTCGTCGACGTCGAGTCGCTCGGCCGGGTCCTGCTCGGCAAATGGGCCGAGAAGCGGCTCGCGGCCCGCAAAATCGCCGGCATGGAAGCCATGCAGACGCCCGCGGGGCTGACGTACACCGAGCACCGTGAGCGGGTCATGGACCAGCTGAAGATCCTGGTGGAGAGCAAGTCCGTCCACGGCGCGTTCCCCAAGTACGTGGGCGGCGAAGACAGCCACGGCGCAAACGTCGCGGGCTTCACCGAACTCGTAGTGGCCGATCCGTCCCTGCAGATCAAGGCCGGCGTCCAGTGGGGTCTCTTCGGCTCCGCGGTGATGCACCTGGGCAACCGGGAGCACCACGAAAAGTGGCTGCCCGGCATCATGAGCCTGGAGACCCCCGGCTGCTTCGCGATGACGGAGACCGGCCACGGTTCCGACGTTGCCAGCATCGCCACCACCGCGGAGTATGACCCCGCATCCGAAGAATTCATCATCAACACCCCCTTCCGTGCCGCCTGGAAGGACTACATCGGCAACGGCGCCGTCAACGGCAAGGCCGCCGTCGTCTTCGCCCACCTCATCACCCAGGGTGTGGACCACGGAGTGCACGCGTTCTATGTGGAGCTTCGCGACGACAACGGGTTCCTGCCCGGCATCGGCGGTGAGGATGACGGCATCAAGGGCGGGCTGAACGGCATCGACAACGGCCGGCTGCACTTCTCCAACGTGCGCATCCCCCGGACCAACCTGCTCAACAAGTACGGCGACGTCGCCGCGGACGGCACCTACACGTCCGATATCGAGAGCCCCGGCCGCCGCTTCTTCACCATGATCGGCACCCTGGTGCAGGGCCGCGTTTCGCTCGACGGCGCAGCGGTCAACGCGAGCAAGCTGGCGCTGAAGACGGCCATCCAGTACGGCACCGAGCGCCGACAGTTCAACGGTGCTTCCGACATCAAGGAAGAGGTGCTAATGGACTACCAGCAGCACCAGCGCCGGCTGCTCCCCCTGCTGGCCACCACGTTCGCTGCCGCCTTCGCCCACGAGGAACTGCTGCATAAGTTCGACGACGTCTTCTCCGGTGCGCATGACACCGACGCAGACCGCCAGGACCTGGAAACCCTTGCCGCGGGCCTGAAGTCCCTGTCCACCTGGCACGCCCTGGACACACTGCAGGAATGCCGGGAAGCCACCGGCGGCGCCGGGTTCCTGGCCGAGAACCGGTTCACCGCCCTGCGCGCGGACCTGGATATCTATGCCACCTTCGAGGGTGACAACACGGTGCTGCTGCAGTTGGTTGCCAAGCGCCTGCTGGCTGATTACGCCAAGGAATTCGCCGGGGCGGACTTCGGCGTGCTTGCCCGCTACGTGGTGGGACAGGCCACGGACGTGACCCTGCACCGCACCGGCCTGCGCAGGATTGCCCAGTCCTTCCGTGACTCCGGCTCGGAGAAGAAATCCGCCATCGCCCTGCGCGATCCGCGCACCCAGCATGACCTGCTGGCGGACCGCGTGGGCACCATGGTGGCGGAAGTGGCCACTGCACTCAAGGAAGCCCGCGGGCTGCCGAAGGACAAGGGCGCGGCCGTGTTCAACGAGAACCAGCACGCCCTGATCGAAGCCGCGCGTGCCCACGCAGAACTGCTCCAGTGGGAGGCCTTCACCCGGGGGCTGGACCGGATCGAGGACGCCGGCACGCGGCAGGTCATGACGTGGGTCCGCGACCTGTTCGGGCTGTGCCTGATTGAAAAGAACGTGGGCTGGTACCTCATGAACGGGCGCCTGTCCGCACAGCGTGCCCGCACCCTGGGCCCGTACATCAACCGCCTGCTGGCCAAGATCCGTCCGCACGCCCTGGACCTGGTCGACTCGTTCGGCTACGGCCAGGAGCACCTGCGGGCCAAGATTGCCTCGGGCGCAGAGAAGGTCCGCCAGGACGAGGCGATGGAGTACCAGCGCCTGCTGCGTGCCAGCGGCGCCGCGCCGGTGGACGAAAAGGTCCTGATTGCCCGCCGGAAGGCCGAGCAGAAGAAGTCCGGCCGGAAGTAGGGGTCCCTCCGGGTCTCCCAGGTCTCTGAAAGCCGAACGGGCGCCGTCGCACGCACTGTGCGGTGGCGCCCTTTCTGCGTTCCGGCCGGGGCACGGGGTTGAGCGTCCGCACAGCGTCCCAGTAGGTGGGGCCTGTGTTGTCCGTCGGGGTCACAGCGTTCACAGGAGCACCAAACGGTGGGACCCTGTGCGGCGGAGGTTGCGCACCGGTACAGCCAAAAGGCGCCGACGCAGCTGCGACGGCGCCTTTCGGCGTTCGGATCCCCCGGCCTAGGCCAGGACGGAGCGGTACACCGCGAGGGTCTCCTCGGCGATGGATTCCCAGGAGAACCGCTCGGTGGCCCGGATCCGGCCTGCCTCGCCCATCCGCCGGGCCAGCTCCGGATCCGTCACCACTTCGGTCAGCGCAGCAGCGAAGTCCCGCACGAATTTCTCCGGGTCCAGCGGCGTGCCGGTCCCGTCGGTGACCTGCTCAATGGGCACCAGCAGCCCGGTGACGCCGGTATCGACGACTTCGGGGATACCTCCGGTGGCGCTGGCGACGACGGCGGTGCCGCAGGCCATTGCCTCGAGGTTCACGATGCCCAGCGGCTCGTAGACCGACGGGCAGGCGAACACGGTGGCGATGGAGAGGACCTTGATCAGCTCGGCGCGCGGCAGCATACGCTCAATCACCACGACGCCGGTGCGGGTGCGCCGCAGTTCCTCGATCAGCACGGCGGTTTCCGCAGCCAGTTCAGGCGTGTCAGCTGCGCCGAGGCACAGCACCAGCTGGACCTCCGGCGGCAGCAGTGCCGCAGCGCGCAGCAGGTAGGGCACACCCTTCTGGCGGGTGTTGCGGCCGACGAAGACCACGCTGGGACGGTCCGGATCAATGTCGAAGGCACGGACGCCGTCGGGGTCGATGTCCGGCTGCCACTGCTGCACATCGATGCCGTTGTGGACCACCCGAACCCGGCCCGGGTCCACGTCAGGGTAGCTGCGCAGGATGTCCTGGCGCATGCCCTCGGAGACGGCGATGATGGCGGCGGCTGCCTCGTAGGCGGTTTTCTCCACCCAGGAGGAGACGGCGTATCCCCCGCCGAGCTGCTCGGCCTTCCACGGACGCAGCGGCTCCAGGCTGTGGGCGCTGAGCACGTGCGGAACGCCGTGCAGCAGCGATCCCAGGTGGCCGGCCATATTGGCATACCAGGTATGTGAATGGACCAGGTCCGCGCCGGCCAGTCCGCCGAGGATTTCGAGGTCCGTCCCGAGGGTCTGCACGGCAGGATTCGCGGACTGGAGTTCCGCCGGCACTGCATAACTTTTTACTTTGGCTCCGTGGAAATCTTCGGGGCGCGGGGCACCGAAACAATGCACATGGAGATCTACTTCTCCGGCCAGGACCCGGCTGAGCTCGGCAACGTGAACGCCTGCTCCTCCGTAGATTTCCGGCGGGAATTCCTTCGACACAATATCTACTCGCACTAAACCAACGTAGTGCACCGGGCAACCAGTGATCTAGTCTGAAGTCAGTAGACTTATTTTCGGAAGAGGTTCAAGACAATGGCGCCTAAGAAGGTCCTGGCAGTAGTTCTCGCGGGCGGCGAGGGTAAACGGCTAATGCCGCTCACAGCAGATCGGGCTAAACCGGCGGTTCCCTTTGCCGGACGTTACCGCCTCATCGACTTCGCACTTTCAAACCTGGTGAACTCCGGCTACCTGCAGATCGTGGTCCTGACCCAGTACAAATCCCACAGCCTGGATCGGCATATTTCTGAAACCTGGCGGCTTTCCACCCAGCTGCAGAATTATGTAGCTTCCGTGCCCGCGCAGCAGCGAGTGGGCAAGAGCTGGTTCCTGGGCAGCGCGAACGCCATCTACCAGTCCATGAACCTGATTGAGGACGCCCAGCCGGACATCGTCGTCGTCATCGGCGCCGACCACGTGTACCGCATGGACTTCTCCCAGATGGTCGAGGCGCACATTGCCTCCGGCGCGTCGGTCAGCGTAGCCGCAGTGCGGCAGCCGCTGCACCTGGCGGACCAGTTCGGCGTGATCGAAACCGATTCCGAAAACCCGGAGCGCATCGCTGCGTTCGTGGAAAAGCCGGAGACCACCCCCGGGCTGCCCGATGATCCCGGCAGCTTCCTGGCCTCCATGGGCAACTACGTCTTCAACACCGACGCCCTGGTCTCGGCGCTGGAGTGGGACGAGGAACGCCTGGTCACCAAGCACGACATGGGCGGGGACATCATTCCCTACTTCGTCGAACGCGGCGACGCTGCCGTTTACGACTTCACCCGGAACATCATTCCCGGCGCCACCGGCAGCGACCACCAGTACTGGCGCGACGTCGGCACCCTGGATTCCTACTACGACGCCAACATGGACCTGATTTCGCCGCTGCCGGCGTTCAACCTGTACAACCTGAAGTGGCCCATCTACACGCGGCAGAGCATTTCCCCGCCCGCCAAGTTCGTCCGCAGCGCTTCCGACCAGGCCGGATCCGCCATCGACTCGATCGTGTCCGACGGCACCGTGATCTCCGGCGGCACAGTGACCGGTTCCGTGCTGGCGCAGGACGTCTACGTGGCCTCCAACGCCGAGGTGACCGACTCAGTGCTGATGGACAAGGTGCACGTGGGTGAGGGCGCGGTGGTCCGAAGGGCGATTATCGACAAGAACGTACGCATCCCCGCCGGCGCCACCGTGGGCGTGGACCGGGAACTGGACCTCAGCCGCGGGTTCACCGTGACCGAGTCCGGCCTCACCGTGCTCAGCAAGGGACAGCGCGTCCCGGAGAACTAACCGGTCAGGGGCGGGGCGCCGGGTGTGAGATATCCCGGTGCCCCCGCCCTCGATACGGGTGCCTGCTGTCTTGTCCGGTATCCTCGGAGGGCGCACATGGTGCGCCTGCACTGTGGATCCTCCGGTGCCGATGAGCGTAAAGGCCCCCATGAGCACCCCTGAACTAAGCCCGGAAGAAATCCAGACAGCCCTGAAGGTCCTGGCTTCCATCCATGTCCTGGATGAAGAAAACCCCGACTACGTCGCGGTCCGGCGGGCCACCGCCAAGATGTTCAAGTCCGTGAAGAAGCACCGGAAGAACGAAAAGCGCTCCGCCGTTGCAGAGGCGGACCGCGCCGTCGTCGCCCTCACGGCCACGGGCGCCGCTGACCGGATTGACGATGAGACCCGCGGGGCGCAGCTCACCACCGCGGCGCACGGACCGTCCGCCGGCACGCTGCTCAAGCCGCGCAACTGCTACATCTGCAAGCAGCCCTACACCGTGGTGGATGCGTTCTACCACCAGCTCTGCCCCGAATGCGCGGGCTTCAGCCACACCAAACGGGACGCCCGCACCGACCTGACCGGCAGGCGGGCACTGCTGACCGGCGGCCGCGCCAAGATCGGCATGTATATCGCCCTGCGGCTCCTGCGCGACGGTGCGCACACCACCATCACCACCCGCTTCCCGAAGGACGCTGCCCGCCGTTTCGCCGCGATGGAAGACTCGGCGGACTGGCTGCACCGGCTGCGCATCGTCGGCATCGACCTGCGCGACCCGGCCCAGGTCATCTCGCTTGCCGAGTCCGTGGCGGAGGCCGGTCCCCTGGACATCCTGATCAACAATGCCGCCCAGACCGTCCGGCGGTCCTCCAACGCCTACCGCCCGCTGACCGACGCCGAACTGGCGCCGTTGCCGGACGGCCCCATGCCCGAGCTGGTCACCTTCGGGCACACCTACGACGCGCATCCCACGGCGCTGGCCGGGTCAGTCGCCGCGCATCCGGTGCTGGCAGCAGACGCCGTCACTGCCCTGGCACTCACCGCCGGATCTTCGTCGCTGGCGCGGATGGAGGCCGGAACGGCGATCGACGCCGGCGGGCTGGTACCGGACACGGCGCCGATTAACAGCTGGACGCAGGTGGTGGACCAAGTGGACCCGCTGGAGATGCTCGAGGTGCAGCTGTGCAACGTCACGGCACCGTTCCTGCTCGTCAACCGGCTCCGCCCCGCGATGGCCGCGTCTTCGGCACGGCGGAAGTACATCGTGAACGTGTCAGCCATGGAAGGACAGTTCTCCCGCCGTTACAAGGGGCCCGGACATCCGCACACCAACATGGCCAAGGCATCGCTGAATATGCTCACGCGCACCAGCGCCGAGGAAATGCTGGAAACGGACGGGATCCTCATGACGGCCGTGGACACCGGCTGGATCACCGACGAGCGTCCCCACCCCACGAAGGTGCGGTTGGCTGAGGAAGGCTTCCACGCGCCGCTGGACCTGGTCGACGGCGCGGCCCGCGTCTACGACCCGATCGTGATGGGCGAAAACGGCGAAGACCAGTACGGCGTCTTCCTCAAGGACTACAAGCCCTCCCCCTGGTAGGACTTCGGCACAGCCGCAGGCCCCGGCCGACGACGGCGGGCGGACAGCCGCTGCACCGCCTTGCCGATCTCGGAGACCACCAGGACGGTCGCGCCGACGGCGAAGCAGAGGAACCACTGCGCTGAGGTCAGCGGCACCGTGTCGAAGATTCCCGCGAAGATGCTCAGCTGCACCACCAGGATCTGCAGCACCACCACTGCGACGAGGGAAACCCAGATGGCGCGGTTGGTGAAGGTCCGCAGCGTGAAGATGCTGCCGGTTTCCGAGCGGACGTTCAACAGGTTGAACACTTGGTAGAACACGAAGGTGGTAAAGGCCATGGTGGTGGCGAAGTTGGTACTGCCGGCGCTTTCGGGGAACCACCGCGGCGCATTGACCAGGACGGTACAGGTGCCCACCGCCATCACGATGCCGAGCATTGTCAGCACCGCGATCCGCCGGGCCGTAAGCAGGGGCTCGGTGGCCGGCCGGGGCGGCTTTTTCATCACGTCCGGATCGGTCCGGTCCACGCCGAGGGCCAAGGCGGGCGGACCGTCCATGATGATGTTCACCCACAGGATCTGCAGCGCGGTGAAGGGCGCCCCGCCGGCGAAGCCGAAGGTTGCGGCCGCGAGGAAGATCAGCACGAACCCCCAGGCGGTGGTCAGCTGGAACCGGACGAATTTCAGGATGTTGTCGTAGATGCCTCGGCCTTCTTCGACAGCCGCCACAATGGTGGCGAAGTTGTCATCGGTGAGGATCATCTTGGCCGCGCCCTTGGACACATCGGTGCCGGTGATGCCCATGGCAATCCCGATGTCGGCGCGTTTCAGCGCCGGAGCGTCATTCACGCCGTCGCCGGTCATGGCCACTATGTAGCCGTCCGCCTGAAGTGCCTCCACAATCCGGATCTTGTGTTCGGGGGAAACCCGGGCCAGCACCCCCAGCTGCGGAGCCTGCCTGCGCAGTTCAGCATCATCCATGGCATCGAGTGCCGTGCCGGCTGCGGCCCTGCCCTCGATCCCGAGGTCCCTGGCAATCGCCGAGGCCGTGATCAGATGGTCCCCGGTGATCATGTGCACGTCGATCCCGGCGGCCCGCGCGCGGGCAATGGCTTCGGCTGCCTCCTGCCGGGGCGGATCCAGGATTCCGACGACGGCGTACAGCACCAGGTTGGCAGCCTCGGCAAACAGCGCATCCGGGCTGGACGGCAGCGGTGCATCCAGTACCCGCCCGGCTACCGCCATGGTCCGCAGGCCGGCGTTGGCCAGGGACTCCACGTCGCGGGAGATGCGCGCCCGTTCCTCCGGGTCCAGCGGAACCAGGCCGTCCGGGGTCTGCAGGAACGCCGTCCGGTCCAGGACCACGCCGGGCGCCCCCTTGACGTTGCAGTGCACGGCGGCCCCGGCGTCGTCCGAGCGGTTGAACGTGGCCATGAACTTGTAGTCGGAGTCGAACGGCACCTCGGCGATGCGCCGGTGGGTGGCCCGGGCGCCGGCGACGTCGATCCCGCCCTTTTCCGCCAGGACCACGAGGGAGCCCTCGGTCGGGTCGCCGGTCAGCCTGCCGTCCTCGACAGAGGCGTCGTTGCACAGCGCCATGGCCATAAACGCCTCCGGTGGCAAGGGGGCGGACTGCCCGTCGGGGCTGAGGATCTTTCCATCCGTGGAATAGCCGTTCCCGGTCACCCGGAACCGGCGGCCCGCGGGCGAGTACAACCGCCGCACCGTCATTTCATTGAGGGTAAGCGTGCCGGTCTTGTCCGTGCAGATCTGCGAAGTGCTGCCGAGGGTCTCCACGGCTGCCAGCTGCTTGATGATCGCCCCGCGTGCGGCAAGCCGGGAGGCACCCATGGCGAGGGTGAAGGCCACAACGGCGGTCAGCCCCTCGGGAATGGTGGCCACGGCCAGTGAGACGGCGGTCAGGAACAGGTCTTCCCAGCTGTCCCCGCGCAGCAGCCCCAGTAAGAACACGAGGGTGACGACGGCGAAGGCGATGTAGGTCAGGACACGTGCCAGCTGGTCGATGCTGCGCTGCAGGGTGGTCTTTTCCTCCGCCGTACTGCCCAGCAAATGCGCGATGGTGCCGATCTGGGTTTCCATGCCGGTCCCCGTGACCAGCAGCACGCCGCGCCCACGGGTCACATCGGTGTCCATAAAAAGCAGGTTGGTGCGGTCCGCGACCGGCAGCTGCGGATCCGACAGCGGAGCGACAATCTTATTGGTGGGCTTGGACTCGCCGGTGAGCGCAGCCTCGGCCACCTGCAGGCGCACGGCTTCCAGCAGCCGTCCGTCCGCCGGCACACTGTCCCCCGCTTCAAGGAGCACAACGTCGCCGGGCACCAGCTCCGTGCGCTCCACTGTTGCCGCGTTCCCGGACCGCAGCACCCGGCAACTGTCCACCGACGCATTGCGCAGGGCTTCCAGGCTGTTCTCGGCCCGTTGCTCCTGCACGTAGTTCAGGGTGGTGTTGAGGATGATGACCAGCAGGATCACCACCGGGGTTTCCCACTCGCGCGAGACCACGGCACTGACAACCGCGGCGATGATCAGGACGATGGTCAACCGGTCCGAGAGCAGGGCCAGGATCTTCCGCCACACCGGTACCTTTTTGCCCTCGGCGAGCTGGTTCGGCCCGTAACGGTCCAGCCGGTCCCGGACTTCGCCGGCGTCTAGCCCGGCATCCGGGTCTGTGTTCAGCGCCGCTGCCACCTCTTCAGCGGGGAACAACCACGGGGACTGGATCTGATGCTGCATGGAAACGCCTGGGACGCTTCCACTGTTGCCTTGCGAACTCATGGGTGCTTCCCGGTTCCTTGAGGATGGTGCCCCAATGGTAGCAACGCAGGCCGTGGGAGCAGTATGCCAACCGCGGGCAGGCCTGGCTCGGGAAGGCCGAAAGCCTGAGCGCTTTGGATAACTGCCGTGACTGCGGCAGGGTGTAAACGTGCCAGATTCCCGCGCTGCCTCCTCCCCCGTGCCGTCCTCCCGGCCTGCCCGCCTGCAACGCACTGTCCCCGGGCTGCTGACCGCTGCGGCCGCCGTCGCCGCGTCCTTCCTGGTGCATCAGCTCCTGCCCGCGGTACCTGTCCTGACAGCCGCAGTTGTGCTGGGCCTGCTGGCGGCGAACCTACCCGGTACCGCGGCCCAAGCCGTCGGTTCCTGGAAACCCGGACTGGCCCTGGCCGCGCGGAAATTCCTCCGCCTCGGAATCGTGCTGCTGGGGCTGAAGGTCTCGCTGGTCGATATCGCCGGACTGGGCTGGACAGCACTGCTGCTGATCGTGGCGCTTGTGCTGGCGGCGTTCGCGGGGACGTACGTCATCTGCCGGTTGTTCCGCCTTCCGGGTGATGAACCGGTGCTCATCGCAGCCGGGTTCTCCATCTGCGGCGTTTCTGCCATCGGGGCAATGGCCGCAGTCCGCAGGACCCGCACCGAAGAAACGGTGGTACCGGTCGCGCTGGTCACCCTTTGCGGCACGCTCGCCATTGCGGCGCTGCCGTTGGCCGGCAGGGTGCTGGACCTGCCGGCGGAAGTTTTCGGCGCATGGGCCGGGGCGTCCGTGCACGACGTCGGACAGGTAGTCGCCACGGCGCAGACCGCAGGAACCGCGGCCCTGGCGGTGGCCGTCGTCGTGAAACTGGCGCGGGTAGTGCTGCTGGCACCGATGACCGCAGCCGCCGGACTGCTGGCCCGGCGTGCAGAGGCGCAGGTTCCGGTGCAGGGCAAGCGCCCTCCGCTGGTCCCCTTGTTTGTTCTCGGGTTCCTCGCGCTGATCCTGGTCCGCACCTGGGGAGTGCTGCCTGAGGCGGCGCTGGAAACCGCCGCCGTCCTGCAGGAACTGCTGTTTGCCGCGGCATTGTTTGCGCTGGGGGCCGGTGTCCGGGTGAGGACACTCTTCGCCTCCGGTTTCCGTGCGGCGGCAGCAGCGTTGACCTCGTGGGCCCTGATATCCGGGCTGGGCCTAGCCGCGGCGGTGCTGCTGGCCGGATAGTGGGACCGGGCCCAACTCCCCCGCCGACCCAACTAGGACCCGTGAGCCATGTCCGGAGAAGGCGTTGCACAACACACCGTCGACAGCGTCCAACGGCGTCATGCCGCGTCTTTGCGAACCCGCTCGCGGCTTGCGAACTTGCCGGCTGCCGCCGGCCTGGTTCTCTGTGCGTTGATCCTGTGGGCCCTGCTGACCAACGTGGTCGACCCGCATTACGGCATTTCGCGGTACCGCACCGGGTGGGCCCTTCTCGCCGCGGCGTCCGTGCCCGTGCTGATGGCCGGCCTGTATTGGCTGCTGAAGAAAGCGGCGCCGCTGGCTGTGCGGCACCGCGTCTGGGCGTACCTGACGTGGGCAGCGGTCTGGGCCCTGCTGCTGGCCCTGCAGATGCGGGTGGCCTACGCCGTCCGGCTTCCCCCGGACTGGGATGTGCATGCGATCGCCGATGCGGCCGCCGGACTGGCAGGCAAAACGGCTGACTCCGTAACTCCCTATTTCGAGACCAACCCGAACAACCTGCTTTTGGTGCTGCTGGTAGCGGCGTACTACGAGCTCGCGCTCTCGCTCGGCTATCAGGACCTGGGAATGATCACGGCGTTCCTCAACGGGTTGGTGCTCTTCGCCGGGACGGTGCTGACCTACTGCGCGGTACGCATGCTGGGCGGCCGGACGGCCGCCGCCGTTTCGCTGCTGCCGGCAACTGTCTTCCTGGTTCTCTCCCCGTGGGCGGGAGTGCTTTACTCGGACACCGCGGGCGTGCTGTTCACCGTCCTGATCCTCTGCCTGCTGCTTGCGTCCCGCCGTTGGGCCCGGCTTACCGTCCGCGTGCCGCTGTGGATCCTTGCGGGCGCGGTGGCCGCAGTGGGCTACGGAATCAAACCCACCGTGCTGATCTGCCTCGTGGCTGCCGGCGTCACGGCGGTATGCCTGCTCGCTTCCCGGAGGAACTCCGCAGTCCTGATTCTGGCAATTGTGGTTGTTGGCGGGAGCTTCTTCGCCGGCAACCGGCTGATTGCGGCGTTTGAACAACAGACCCCGGTCATTGCGTTCGATATCAAAGACAATCCCCACACGATGAACCCGGGGCATTTCCTGAAGGTCGGTGCAGGCACCACGCAGGGACCCCACGGTCCCTACTACGGCACATACAACGAGGGTGATTACCAGAGCACGGTTTCCATCACCGGCGAAAAGGAGAAATTCCGGCACGGCCTGCAGGCCTACCAGAACCGGGTGTCCGCCATGGGACCGGGCGGCTACGTGGTCTTCCTTCACCACAAGCTGGCGTGGATCACCGGTGACGGGTCCTTCTTCTCCTGGGGCGAAGGAGTGCTGACCGGGGAGGATTTCCTTTCGTCCCGCCCCGCAGACCAAAGCATCCAGGACCTGTTCGGCAATACCCGTCCGAACTTTCAATGGATGCTCTCCCTCTGGCAGGGAGCCTGGTTCGCGGTCCTTGCCCTCGTGGCCGTGCCGTTGTTCCTGCGGACGCCCCGCCTCCTGCGCCCGGAGCTTTCGGCAATGCGGATTGCACTGCTCGGATTGCTCCTGTTCCTTTTGCTCTTCGAGGCCCGTGCACGGTTCCTCTATCTCTACGCGCCGTATTTCATAGTGCTGGCCTCGTTGTCCTTCACGGCAGTGATGGAACGATTGCAGGCAGCAGCGGTTGGGAGCCGCCTGCGGAGCCGGCCACGTCATGCGGCAACGCCGGGGCCGGCAGAAGTGATTGAATGAACAGGTGCCTAACCAGAACCTGAGCCGTGACGAAGCCGCTCTGCGGTCCCGCCTGCTGTCCGTGACCTCCTACGACGTCCATCTGGACCTGGGCAATGCCCTGGACCAGGATGCCGCAGGATTCCGGTCGCGAAGCACCATAACCTTCGACTGTTCAGAGCCCGGTGCCGGGACGTTCCTGGACTTCATCCACGGCGGGGTGTCCTCGGTGGTCCTGAACGGCGTCGAGCTGGACCTCGCGGATGTTGTGGAGGATTCCCGGATCCACCTGCCCGGCCTGCAGGAGCAAAACACCGTCACCGTGGACGGCACGGCCCTCTACAGCCGCAGCGGCGAGGGCCTGCACCGCTTCCGCGACCCGGCGGACGGGCAGACCTACCTCTACACGCAGTACGAGCCCGCCGACGCGCGGCGCGTGTTTGCCGACTTTGAGCAGCCGGACCTGAAGGCATCCTTCAGTTTCACCGTAACGGCGCCGACCGGCTGGGAAGTGGCCTCCAACGGCGTCGAAACGCAGCGGACGCCGCTGGGTGACGGCAGCTTGAGCCGGTGGAAGTTCGCCCCCACCCAGCGCATCTCCACCTACATCACCACGGTCCTCGCCGGGCCGTACCACCGAGCCCAGGACGAGTGGTCCATCCGGCTCGACGACGGCACCGACCTGCACGTTCCGCTGGCTGCGTACTGCCGTTCCTCCCTGGCCGGGTATTTTGACGCGGAAAACATCTTCGCGGTCACGAAGCGGGGACTGGACTACTTCCACCACCTCTTTGCCTTCCCGTATCCCTTCGGGAAGTACGATTCGGCCTTCGTCCCCGAGTACAACCTCGGCGCCATGGAGAATCCCGGCCTGGTGACCTTCACGGAGGCATACGTGTTCCGGTCCCGGGCCACGGAGGCGCAGTACGAGGCACGGGCGAACACCATCCTGCACGAGATGGCGCATATGTGGTTCGGCGACCTGGTGACCATGAAATGGTGGGACGACCTGTGGCTCAAGGAGTCCTTCGCGGACTACATGGGCGCCCTGGCCGTGGACCGTGCCACCGATTTCACCAACTCGTGGGTCAGCTTCGCGAACCGGCGCAAGGCCTGGGCCTATGTCCAGGACCAGCTGCCCACCACGCACCCCATCGTGGCGGACATTCCCGACCTGGAGGCGGCGAAGCAGAACTTCGACGGCATCACGTATGCCAAGGGTGCCTCGGTGCTCAAGCAGCTGGTGGCCTACGTCGGGTTCGATACCTTTATCGAAGCCGCCCGGGGATACTTCCGGGCCCATGCCTTCGGCAACACCACGCTCGCGGATCTCCTCGGCGCACTGGAAGCTGCGTCCGGCAGGGACATGGCGCTGTGGTCCAGCCGGTGGCTCCAGACCGCTGGCGTTCCGGTCCTGGTTCCGGAGACCGAAACCGACGACGCCGGTGCCTACACTTCCGTGGTCATCCGGCAGAATGCTCCGGATCCGGTCAGCGGAGAACAGGTCCCCCGGCCGCACCGGCTCCGCGTCGGCCTGTACGATTTCGACGACGCCGGCGCCCTGGTCCGCATCGACAGCGTGGAACTGGACGTCGCCGGTGCACGGACGGAGGTACCTGAACTGCTCGGCAGGCAGCGTCCGGCCCTCCTGCTGCTCAACGACGAGGACCTTACCTACGCCAAGATCCGCTTTGACGACGCGTCGCTGGGCACCCTGCTGGAGTCCCTGCACCGGCTCAGCGATCCCCTGGCCCGGGCCATCACCCTGTCAGCTCTGTGGAACAGCGTCCGTGACGGTGTCCTCAGTGCCAAGGACTACGTCCGGCTGGTCCAGCGGGTGGCGCCGCAGGAAAGCGGTGCAGGCGTCCTGCAGGTACTGCTGGACAACGCCCTCAGCGCCATCGAGTACTACGCACCGACGTCGCGGCGGGACGGATTGCGCGAGGAGTTCTACGCGCATATTGCCGAGCAGTTGAAGACGGCCGCACCTGGCAGCGACCGGCAGATCATCTGGGCCCGGGCCGCCGCCGGTGCCGGGCGGCGCAGCAGCACCTACAACCAGCTGCTGCGCGGACTGCTGGACGGCAGCGCCGGCATCGAAGGCCTGGCAGTGGATTCCGATCTTCGCTGGCGCCTGTGGGTGGCCCTTGCGGCCACTGATTCCGCGACCCGCGCGGAACTGGACGCGGAACTGGAACGGGACACCACGGCGTCGGGCCGGGTGGGCCACACCACCGCTGCGGCTGCCTTCCCGGATCCGGAGGTAAAGGCAGCGGCATGGCAGGCAGCAGTGAAGTCCGACAGCCTCTCCAACGAACTGCTGTCCGCCACGATCACCGGGTTCGGCCTGGGCAGCCACGAGCTGCTGGACGGATACGTAGAGGACTATTTCGCCTCACTTACCGGGGTCTGGTCCGCGCGCAGCATCGAGCTGGCCTCACGCGTGGTCGGCGGGCTCTACCCGGGGCACCAGGACGCAGCAGCCGGCATAGCGCCGGCCGACCATCCGGTAGTGCAGAAATCGGTCGAATGGCTGGAGCTCCATCCCGACGCGCCGGGTGCGCTGCGGCGGATTATCATCGAGCAGCAGGACCAGCTGCTTCGGTCCCTGCGCGTCCAGGCGGCCGGACTGTAGGTCCGGGGAGGCAGGTGCCGCCGCAGCAGGCCTGGGATCAGGCCAGCTGCGGCTTGGCGACGGTGAGGAGGATGGCCGAGTCCTCCAGGGCCTCGACGGAGTGCCGTGCCTGCGGAACAATCAGCAGGTCTCCCGCGGAGCCGTCCCAGGTGTTTCCCTCCGAAGCCAGGGCAACCCGGCCCTTGAGGACATAGACCGTAGCCTCGCCCGGATTCTCATGCTCGTCCATAACAAACCCGGCCCGGAGGGCGATCACGGTTTGCCGCAGCACGTGCTCGTGCCCGCCGTAGACGGTGGAGGCGCTGCGTCCGCTGGCCGCCTGCCGTGAGGATTCCATGTGTTGGCGGGCGAGGGCGGTCAGCGACTTTTTCTCCATGTCCGCAGTCTAGGCCTACGGACCGCCGCCGGGGTAGTTCGACGGTCCGCAGGCCCGCGGGTTAGGGGACGCGGCTCAGCCACTCCGGGGTGTCGAACTTTTCGGCGACCTTCTGCTCCGCGAGGGCAAGCTCCTCGTCGGAGATCGACGCCTCCACGGCGCCGTAACGCGTGGCGAAGGTGTCCATCATGGTGTCAATGATGTCTTCACGGGAAAGCCCGGTCTGCCGCTTCAGCGGGTCCACCCGCTTCTTGGCGCTCGTGGTGCCCTTGTCGGAGAGCTTTTCCTTGCCGATGCGCAGCACCTCCACCATCTTGTCCGCGTCGATGTTGTAGGACATGGTGACGTGGTGCAGCATGCCGCCGCTGCTGAATCGCTTCTGCGCGGCACCGCCGATCTTGCCCTGGTCCGTGGCAATGTCGTTCAGCGGAACGTACCAGGCGGAGATTCCGAGCTTCTTCAGGGATTCCATCACCCAGCCGTCCAGGAAGGGGTAGGAATCCGCGAAGCTCAGTCCGTCCACCAAGGACTGGGGAACGTAGAGGGAGTAGGTGATGGCGTTGCCGTGCTCCATGAACATGGCACCGCCGCCGGTGATGCGCCGGACTACGGTGACGCCGTGCCGTTCCGCTCCCTCCGGATCCACCTCGTTCTTCAGGGACTGGAAGCTGCCGATCACCACTGAAGGCGACTCCCATTCCCAGAACCGGAGCGTGGGATTGCGCTTGCCGGCGCCCACTTCCTCCGCCAGGACCTCGTCCATGGCTACATGCATGTGTGTGGACAGCGGGGTGGGCGGGATGATCTCCCACTGGTGGTCGCCCCAGCCGGTGGCCTTGCCCAGGGCGCGGCGCACGGTGGTGGCCACGGCTTCGGGCGAGAAGCCGAAGAAAACCGCATCCGGGGACAAGCGGGAGCGGACGGCCGCGGCAATATCACCGAACGTCGTCTCGGCAGGCAGCCCCTCGAGGGCGGCATTGATATCCCCGAGTGCTTCATCAGGTTCCAGGAAGAAGTCGCCGCCAAGGGAGACGTCGGCCAGCCTGCCGTCACGGACTTCCAGGTCCACTACAACAAGTTTGCCGCCGGGAACTTTGTATTCCCCGTGCCGGCGTCCGTTGTTATCCGTGCTTGCCATCAAGACTCCTTAGCTCCGAACCGCTCTGCCGGGACCGCACGGCCCCCTGTTACAGGGAAAGGCCCGCCGGGCTGATGCCGGCGGACCTTTCTCTAAGTACTGCTGTATTTCCGTTACTGGCTACTTCTTCGCGCCGAAGCCCTTGAAGCGGGCGTTGAAGCGCTCCACGCGGCCGGCGGAGTCCATGATGCGCTGCTTGCCCGTGTAGAACGGGTGCGATGCAGAGGAGATTTCCACCTCGATGAGCGGGTAGGTGTTTCCGTCTTCCCACTCGATCGTCTTGGAGGAGGTGGCGGTGGAGGCCGTCAGGAAAGCGGTGTCGGACGCGAGGTCACGGAAGACAACCGGAGCATACTTGGGGTGGATATCAGACTTCACAGTTTTACCTTCTTTTGGTGCCTGGATTTTGCCAGGCACAGTGTGGTTGAAAGCTTTATCGGCCGTACATTCGGCCAGCAACCCATACTAGCGCATTTCGGGGACCGGCAGGAAACCCTTCGACCCTCGGTTCAGGAGAGCGGGCGGGTGCCCCACTGGGCGTTGACAGCGGTGATCTGCGAGGTGATGCCCTGGTTCAGGCCGGTGATTTCAATCTTTACGGGCCGGTAAAAATCATCAAGGCAGAGTGAAAAGGACCCGGCCGGAAGCACCGCGGATGAGCTGGCCGGAGGTCCGGTTTCGTTTCCTCGCTGCTGCGCATCCCCGGTGTCGAAATCCCCGGTGTCGGAATCCCCAGTGTCGAAGCTGCCGCTGATCTGTGTGCAGGGCTCCCCGTCGAGCACTACCCCGTACCGGACGGCGACCTCTTCCGCCGGTGCGAGCAGTGCGGCCACTTTCTCCGGCCGAACGGTCAACTCGGCGGCGTCGGCAAGGATCGCCGCAGAGGCCTCTTCAGCCGTGCCGTCCCGGTCCGCGGAGATGTCCTGGTTCTCCTTGTGCAGCACCCGCTGCCCCTCGCGGATGGTGATGGAGAGGTCCGCATCCGTGTCCTGCAGGGTCATGGCAAAGTCAGGCCCGGTGGCGAACCGGACGCTGTACGTGCCGGCCGGGAGCCAGCTGGTGTCCGTCCGAAGGGTCTGGACGCCGCCTCCGCCCGCGGCCATGGCGGCGGAGACGCAGGTCCCGGCTTCGGCGCCGGACGCCGGCTCCGGATCCCGGCGAAGGAGCCACTGGCAGGCATCCTGGACCGGCTGCGGCATGCCTGCCTGGCTGCCGGTGACACCCACCCGCGTCGGCGGAGCGGTGGTTGCCGGGACGGGTGCCGGCGGCCGGGCGGGATAGGCGGTGCGGGACGGCTCGGCAGCAACACGTCCGGTGCCCGACGGCGACGCCGAAGCCGAGGCGTCCCGTTCCTGCAGTTGCCCGGCTGTGGGGCCGCAGGCTGAAACGGTCAGCAGCAATCCAGCGCACAGCGCCAGGACCTTGCCTGGCCGGGTGCTTGCACGGGATTCCATGGCAGCTCCGCTGGTGTCCTCGAAGGGTGGGTGACTGCGCACAGTCTGGCACCTGAGGGGCTGCAGGGTAAGGGCAGCGGGCTGCCCGGCGGCCTTAGGGCCGGCACTCCCAGAATGCGACGGCGCTGGCGGCGGCCACATTCAACGAATCGACGCCCCCGCTCATCGGGATGCGCACGGCCAGGTCGACGCCGGCGAGGGTCGTCTCGGCCAGGCCGTCGCCTTCCGTGCCGAGGACCAGGGCCAGGCGCTCGTCGCGGCGGGCGCTCAGTTCATCCAAGGTCAGGGAATCCTCCCGCAGCGCCAGGGCGGCAGTCACAAAGCCGGCTTCGCGGAGCTGTCCGAGTTGGCCGGGCCAGTCCGTCAGCCGCACCCACGGAACCTGGAAGACGGCGCCCATGCTCACGCGGATGGCCCGGCGGTACAACGGATCGGCACAACGGGGAGTCACCAGCACGGCGTCCACCTGCAGGGCGGCAGCGGATCGGAAGATCGCGCCGATGTTGGTGTGGTCGACTATGTCCTCCAGCACCGCAATCCTGCGCGCCGTACCCAGCAGGCCGGGCAGGTCCAGGGGTGCCGGGCGTTCCATCGCTGCCAGGGCGCCGCGGTGCAGGTGGAACCCGGTGATCTGTTCCAGGACCTCGGGCGTACCTACGTAGGCAGGCACATCCGGGAACCGGGCCAGGATGTCCGCCAGGTCCGGAAGCCATTTCTCGGCCAGGAAGAAGGACCGCGGGCGGTGTCCGGCGTCGACCGCGCGGCGCAGGACCTTGGAGGATTCGGCAATGTACATGCCTTCCTCGGGTTCCCGCCGCTTGCGGAGGGAGGTGTCCGTGAGGGAGGTGTAGTCGTAGACGCGGGGATCGTCGGCAGACAACAAATACTGGAGGTTCACCCGGAAACTGCTCCTAGCCGCGCCGGGCAGTGGCCGAGTAGCGGCCGCCCTCGCGGCGCAGATCCAGCGGCAGGTCGAAGGCGGTGCTCAGGTGTTCTTCGGTGAACACTTCTTCGATGGGACCGGACGCCACCACGCCGCCTTCGCGGAGCAGCAGGGCGTGGGTGAAACCGGTCGGGACCTCTTCCAGATGATGGGTGACCAGCACCATGGCCGGTGCTTCCTCGTCCCGGGCCAGTTCTCCGAGCCGGAACAGCAGGTCCTCACGGCCGGCCAGGTCCAGGCCGGCGGCCGGCTCGTCCAGCAGCAGCAGTTCCGGATCCGTCATCAGGGCGCGGGCGATCTGAACGCGCTTGCGCTCCCCTTCGCTGAGGGAGGAGAAGCGGCGGTTCATGAAGGTGGACATGCCCCACTCGTGCAGGAGGCGGAAGGCGCGCCGTTCGTCGAGCTTTTCGTACTTTTCACGCCAGCGCCCGGTCATCCCGTAGGACGCCGTGAGCACCACGTTGAGGACTGTTTCATCTTCGGGGATCTGCCCGGCCAAGGCCGCGGAGGCCAGGCCGATGCGCGGGCGGAGTTCAAAGACGTCCACCGCGCCGAGGACTTCCTCGAGGATTCCCGCTACGCCGCGGGTGGGGTGCATCCGGCCGCTGGCAATCTGCAGCAGCGTGGTCTTTCCGGCACCGTTGGGGCCCATGATGACCCAACGCTCCCCCTCCTTGACCTGCCAGTTGACGCCGTCCAACAGGATTTTGCCGCCGCGGACAACGCTTACGCCGGCAAATTCAAGAACATCACTCATAGCACTAGACATTAGGCTAAAGAAAGGGGCATTGGCGAAACGATGCGCCCCGGCGGCCACGCAGACGCGGCCGGGGATCCCCGTAGCAAACACGTACCCACCCGTTGGACCGAGCAGAACGGAAACCATGCCGAACTCCCCCGAATACAGTGTCGTCAGCTACGGGCGGGACCTGTCCGACGCCTATCTGGGGGCGGTCCAGGCTGCCGTCTCCGGCTTGGGCGCGCGGATCCTGGAACTGGAGAACGCTGCGGGGAACGGTTTCACCGTGTCCAAGCTTTACGTTGGCTACGACGGCGGACTCCCCCGGCTGCGGCGCGCCGTCGAAGCAGCCGCGGCAGCGGTGCCGGCGAGGCCAGGCGGTGAGCACAGCGCCGTGGTGCCGCCGTCGCTCCTCGAGGATGCCCGGAAGCTGCTGGTGCTTGACGTGGACTCGACCCTGATCAAACAGGAAGTCATTGAACTGCTGGCGGCGCACGCAGGGCGGGAAGCGGAGGTGGCAGCGGTGACCGAGGCCGCCATGCGCGGGGAACTGGATTTTGCCGCTAGCCTGCACGCCCGGGTGAAAACGCTCGCCGGACTGCCGGCGTCCGTAATCGACGAAGTGGGTGCCCGGATTGAGCTTTCCGACGGCGCGGAACTGCTGGTGAAGGAGTTCCTTGCGGCCGGGCACGGGGTTGCCGTGGTGTCCGGCGGTTTCACCCAGGTGCTTGATCCGCTGGCCGACCGGCTGCGGCTCAGCTTCCGCAGGGCGAACCTGCTGGAAATCGAGGACGGGGTGCTGACCGGCGCTGTGTCGGGGGAAGTCGTGGACCGTGCGGTCAAGGCCCGTTCCCTGGCTGAGTGGGCTCGTGAGCTGGGTGTGGCACCCGGGCACACCATTGCGGTGGGCGACGGCGCCAATGACCTGGACATGCTCGCGGCGGCCGCACTGGGAGTGGCGTTTAACGCCAAACCGGCAGTGCAGGCCGCCGCGGATGCCGTGCTGAACCTGCCCCAACTGGACGTGGTTCAGCACTTCGTGAAGCTCTAGGCGGGATCGCCCGCCCGGTCGGCTGCCGCCCCTGCGGAAAGGTAATCCGCGCCGCCCACGTATTCGGTGTGTCCGGACGGAACATCGGCAGTGGCCATGCGGGCTACTTCGGCGCCGAACTCCTGCACGGAGTAAAGCCGACCGGCTTCCTCGCGGCGGGCTTCGATGGCGCCCGGGTTGGCCCGGTCCAGCAGGGTTGCCGTCACGGTGCCTTCGATCATGTCGCCGGAGACCACCACCAGGCTGATGCCCTTCTCGTCCAGCTGCGGCAGCATGGCCCGCAGCGCGTCCTCGCCGGCACGCTTGCTCAGGGCAACGGCCTCGTATTCCGGCATGGTCGGTACGGAGCGAATGAAATGCGCCTGGTGGCTGGTGACGAAGACCACCCGCGAACCTGCGGGCATCACTTCGAGTGCGGCCGTGAGCATGTTGACCTGCGCGTCGCGGTTCAGCTTCAGCGCGTAGTTCTCCTCCACGCCGGTTTCCATACCGCCGGAGGCATTAAGCACCAGGATGTCGAGGCCGCCGAAGCTTTCCTGCGCGGCCGCCACCAGCGCAGCTGTCCCCTCGGCTGCGGTGAGGTCTGCGCCAACGGCGACTGCGCGTCCGCCGGCTTCCTCAATGGCAGCGACCACCTTGTTGGCACGCGGTGCCTTTTGGCGGTAGTTGACGACGACGCCGGCACCCTCGGCTGCCAGGAACCGGGCCACTTCGGCTCCGATTCCGCGCGATGATCCGGTGACTATCGCGGCTTTGCCCTCCAGCAGACCCATGTGAACTCCTTTTTGTAGAAAGTATCTAAGCGTTCAGCTCTTTGAACCCATCCTGCCAGCCGGCGGGCCGGCTGGCAGTTGAGGAAACCTCCAACGATTCCGGAGCGCCGCGTTGGGCCGGGCTAGTGCCCCATGCCCAGGCCGCCGTCGACCGGGATGACTGCACCGGAAATGTAGCCTGCCTCGTCACCCGCAATCCAGCGCACTACGTTGGCAACTTCCTCCGGCTCGGCGAACCGGCCGGCGGGGATGGAGGACAGGTAGTTCTTCTGCGTGTCCTCGGGCAGGGCGCGGGTCATGTCGGTGTTGATGAAGCCCGGGGCCACGACGTTGGCCGTGATGTTGCGGGAACCCAGTTCGCGGGTGAGGGAACGGGCGATACCGATCAGCCCGGACTTGGAGGCGGCGTAGTTGATCTGCCCGGGTGAACCGTACAGCCCGACCACCGAGGAGATCAGCACTACCCGGCCCTTCTTCATCCGGAGCATGCCCTTGGAGGCGCGCTTGACCACCCGGAAGGCGCCGGTGAGGTTGGTGTCGATGACGTCGGCGAAATCGTCTTCACTCATCCGCAGCAGCAGCGTGTCCCGGGTAATCCCGGCATTGGCCACGAGGACTTCAACCGGTCCGTGCGCGGCCTCCACCTCGGTAAATGCGGCATCGACCGATGCCATATCCGTCACATCCGCCTTGACGCCCAGCATCCCGTCGGGGACCTCGCCGCTGCGGTACGTGATGGCCACGCGGTCACCTGCGGCCAGGAACGCCTTGGCAATAGCCAGCCCGATTCCGCGGTTTCCTCCGGTCACCAGGACGCTGCGGCCGGACTCGTTTTCTGTTGTGTTCTGCACGGATGTTCCTTCTTTCAGCCAGCGATTGGGGGTTGTCTCGATCCTACGTGCGCCGGATTCAACTTCTGCAACGCCGCTGCTAGTGAGAGAATGAACGGACCTGTTTGGAGGGCGAGGAAGACTACTGATGGCTAGGGACACAAACCGCGGGGAGAGCGTCCCCAGAATCACCGACGCGCCCAGCCCGCACACGGACGAAATGCGCGCCCGCATGATCAAGTACAGCGTGTCCATGGGCATCCGTGTGGTCTGCCTGTTCCTGATGTTCTTCGTGCACGGCTGGTTGCTGTGGGTGGTGATTGCCGGAGCGGTGGTGCTCCCCTACTTCGCGGTCATCATCGCCAACGGAGGCTCGGATACCCGGCTGATGACCGGCTCGGATGCGATGATAGAGCGTCCGCCGGCCACCGCGCTGGACGCTCCGCGGGTGGCCGAAGAACCCGGTGAAAGTCCCGAAACCACTGTGTTGTCGGGCGAAATCGTAGACAACGACGACATCAATGACAACGAAGACAAGGCCTGATCCCCCAGCATGAACCTCCTCGATTCCCTCTCCGGCAACCCGGACGCAGGCGCCGGCACCCCGGTGTGCTCCCGGAAGGCCTGCCGGCTCAACGCAAGCTGGCAGCTGCTGTGGAACAACCCCCGCATCCACACCCCGGAACGCCGCAAGACCTGGCTTGCCTGCGATGAGCACCGGGACTGGCTGGAGGATTACCTGCGCACCCGCGGACTCTGGAAGGAAACCCTCCCGCTGGACGGCA
The DNA here is from genome assembly GCF_025244865.1 of Arthrobacter sp. zg-Y1110. Taxonomy (NCBI): domain Bacteria; kingdom Bacillati; phylum Actinomycetota; class Actinomycetes; order Micrococcales; family Micrococcaceae; genus Arthrobacter; species Arthrobacter sp. zg-Y1110. The sequence goes on along the minus strand of NZ_CP104272.1, from coordinate 1,840,989 downwards.
GCACTGAAGGCGGTACGGCGTAAATGTACCGTTTCCTCTTTTCGGCCCGCTGGCTGGGCTGGTTTGTCCTCGTCTGCATCCTTGCGGCCGCCTGTGTAGGGCTGGGCCAGTGGCAGATGGACCGCCGTGAAGCCTCCCTCGCTGACAGCGCCCGGATCGAATCCAACTACGACGCCGCGCCGGTCCCCTATGACGAGGCCAGGGATTACTTCGACACCTACGACGAAGCAGCCGAATGGCTGCCCGTGAAGCTTGAGGGAACGTACGACTCCTCCGAGCAGCGCATCATCCGCAACCGCCCGCTGAAGGGCCGGCCCGGCTACGAGGTCCTGGTGCCGCTGAAGCTTGATGACGGCACCAGCGTGGCGGTCAACCGCGGCTGGCTGCCGATCGGCGACGACGAGGCCGGCCGGCCGGACAGCATCCCTGCCGCCCCCGAGGGACGGGTGAGCGTGGTGGCCCGGATCAAGGCCGCCGAACCCACCCTGACCCGCAGCGCCCCTGAAGGCCAGCTCCCCTCCATCGACCTGGAGGCTTTCGCGGAGCAGCTGGACTACCCGCTGCACCAGGGCTCCTACGGACTCATGGCCAGCGAGGACCCGGGTGCCGCCGTCGCACCCGAAAGCGCACCGCGGCCGGAGGTGGACGAGGGCCTGCACCTTTCGTATGGACTGCAGTGGTACGGGTTCGCGCTGATGATGTTCATCGGGCTGGGATACGCCGCCCGCCAGGAAGCCCTCAACCGGTATTACGACGGCATCGACGATGACGAGGAGGACGACGATGAAATAATCGCCGCCCACCCGACTCCGTCCCGGCGTCGTCCGCCGCGCCGCAAAAAGCGCGGGCCCACCGGCGAAGAGGAAGAGGACGCGATCCTGGACGCCCAGGGGTTCTAACCCACCGCTTCCGCAGACACCTGCTCCCACTGACACAAAGGCGGCCCCGCTCCGATCGGAGCGGGGCCGCCTTTGTGTACGGGATGGGCCGGAGGTTAGGCCAGGGTCACCAGGTCGAGGTAGTTCTCGTTCCAGTGGTCCTCGTCGCCGTCCGGCAGGAGCACTACGCGTTCCGGGTTCAACGCCGCAACGGCGCCCTCATCGTGGCTGACCATCACCACGGCACCGGTGTAGTTGCTCAGGGCGCCCAGGATCTCGGCACGCGACGCGGGGTCCAGGTTGTTGGTGGGTTCGTCCAGCAGCAGGACATTGGCGGAGGAGGCCACGATGGTGGCCAGCGCCAGACGGGTTTTCTCGCCGCCGGAAAGGACTCCGGCCTTCTTCTCGACGTCGTCGCCGCTGAACATGAAGGAACCCAGCACGCTGCGGACCTCGGCGTCGTCCATATCGGGCGCGGAGGAACGCATGTTTTCCAGAACGGTCCGGTCTGTATCGAGGGTCTCGTGCTCCTGGGCGTAGTAGCCCACCTTCAGCCCGTGTCCGGCAATGACCTTGCCGGTGTCCGGCTTGTCGACGCCGGCCAGCATCCGCAGCAGGGTGGTCTTGCCGGCGCCGTTGAGGCCCAGGATGACTACCTTTGAACCGCGGTCAATGGCGAGGTCCACGTCGGTGAAGATTTCCAGGGACCCGTAGCTCTTGCTGAGGCCCTCAGCGGTCATGGGGGTCTTGCCGCAAGGGGCCGGATCCGGGAAGCGGAGGGCTGCCACGCGGTCATTGGCGCGGACGGCGTCCAGGCCGCCCATCAGGCGGTCCACGCGCTTGAGCATGCTCTGGGCCGCGGAGGCGCCGGACGCGCGGGCCTTCATCTTGTTGGCCTGGGCCAGCAGGATTCCGGCCTTCTTTTCGGTGTTGGCACGCTCGCGCTTGCGGGCGCGCTCATCGGTCTCGCGCTGGACCTTGTAGCGCTTCCAGTCCATGTTGTAGATGTCGATGGTGGCGCGGTTGGCGTCCAGGCTGAAGACCTTGTTGACGGTCGCTTCGAGCAGCTCGGTATCGTGGCTGATCACGATCAGGCCGCCGGTGTGGTTCTTCAGGAACTCCCGCAGCCAGGCGATGGAGTCGGCGTCGAGGTGGTTGGTGGGCTCATCGAGGAGCATCGTCTCGGCGTCGGAATACAGGATGCGCGCCAGTTCCACGCGGCGGCGCTGGCCGCCGGAGAGGGTCTTCAGGGGCTGGTTCAGCAACCGGTCCGGCAGGGCGAGGTTGGAGCAGATGGTGGCCGCTTCGGACTCCGCGGCGTACCCGCCGGCGGAGAGGAACTCGGACTCCAACCGGTCATAGCGGTTCATTGCCTTCTGCGAGATCTTCGGATCATCGCTGGCCATCTCGTCCTGGCACTTCTTCAGCTGCGCCGAAACCTTGTCCAGCCCGCGGGCGGAGAGGATCCGATCCCGTCCCAGCTGGTCCATGTCCGGGGTGCGCGGGTCCTGGGGCAGGTAGCCGATGTCGCCCACGCGCTTGACGTGGCCGGCTGCCGGGAGGGCTTCGCCGGCCAGGACCTTGGTCAGGGTGGTCTTGCCGGCGCCGTTGCGGCCAACCAGCCCGATTTTGTCTCCCTTGTCAACACGGAATGAAACCGCTTCCATGAGCAGCCGTGCGCCTGCACGCAGCTCGAGACCAGATACGGAAATCACTCAGTGGACCTTTCGAAGGTTTTTGGTATTGCAGATACGCTGCGCGGCGCGCGGGCCTTGAACGGTGGGATTCCACCGAGGCGGGAAGGGTCACAATGACCGGTCATGGGGGCCTGGTTGGCCGTAACAGCCTTTCCAGTCTAGCCGCCCTGGCCCATTTGTAGAAAACCTCCAATGGAATCCCGCTCCGGCGCAGCTAATGTTCGAAACGAAATCCGGACCGTTTTTCTTCCCCTACAAGGAAAAGTGCAGCGATGAACAACACATCGGCCAACGCGCCGCGCCCCCTCCCCGGCACCGGCACGCACGGCTCCCCCGGCTCTCCTGGCACTCACGGTTCCACCGGTACGAGGCGCTCCAGGTGGACCTCGGCGGACCTGTCCCTGATTGCCGTCTTCGCCGCCCTCACCGCCGTCTTCTCCATCCTTCCCGGCGTGCCGCTGGGAGCGGGCGTGCCGATCACCCTGCAGACCTTGGCGGTGATGCTTACCGGGATGCTCCTTGGCCCCGGGCGCGGGGCAGCGGCAGTGGGCCTCTTCCTGGTGGCTGGCCTGGCCGGCCTGCCGGTCTTCAGCGGTTTCCGCGGTGGCCTGGGTGTCCTGGCCGGGCCGTCGGCGGGGTACCTGCTGTCCTTCCCGGTGGCGGCCGCCGTCGTCGGCCTGCTTGCCGGCCTGGTGCTGCGCCGCGCCCGGAAGGGGCGGATGGTTCTCTTGTTCGCCGCGGGACTGGCCACGAGCTTCGCCGTGGTGCATCCGGCCGGCATCGCGGGACTTATGCTCAACGGGCATCTCTCGTTCCCCGCAGCGCTGGCAGCGGACATGGCGTTCTGGCCCGGTGACGTGGTGAAGAACCTGCTTGCCGCTGCGGTGGCCGTCAGTGTCTTCAAGGCCTTTCCACGAATGGCTGTTCGGGACCGCGGCGGCCGCTGATGTCCTGCATCCTGCTGCAGGACGTTTCCGTGATTCCTCCCGGGGTGCCAGGGGAATCCGCGGAACCGATCCTGCACCTGCTGTCGCTGACGCTGGACACTCCCCGCACCGCCGTCGTCGGCGCCAACGGTTCCGGGAAGTCCACGCTGCTGAAGCTGCTGAACGGGTTGGTGAGGCCGGATACCGGCACGGTCAGCGTGGACGGCCTGGACACTGCCCGGCACGGAGCGGACGTGCGGCGGCGGGTCGGGTTCGTTTTCACCGATCCCCTCTCGCAGCTCGTGATGCCCACGGGACGGGACGACGTCGAGCTGTCCCTGCGTGCCTCGATCCGGAACAGGTCCCAGCGGCGCGCAGCTGCCGAGGCCCGCCTGGCGGCCCTGGGGCTGCTGGAATTGGCGGACCGAAGCATCTACGACCTTTCCGGCGGCGAACGCCAGTTGATGGCCCTGGCATCGGTGCTGGCCGTTGAGCCTGCCGTGCTGGTGGCAGATGAGCCCAGCACGCTGCTGGACCTGAGGAACACCGCCCGGCTGCGGGAAGTCTTTGCCTCCCTTCCGCAGCAGGTCATCTACACCACCCATGATCTGGAGTTCGCCGCCGACGCGGATCGGGTGCTGGTGATGGATGCCGGCGCGGTGGTGTTCGACGGCGGCCCTCGCGAAGCTATTGCGGCGTACCGGGCGCTGGCGCTGGGGGTGGGATGAAGCGTTCTACTGGCTCCTACGATCTGCTGGGCGCCTACCGCCCCGGCGTTTCGCCCGTGCATGCGGCGCCGCTGGGCTTGAAGGCGGGCGCTCTGGTTGTGCTGTCCGTTGCTGTGTTGGCGCTGCGCTCCCCTGTGGTGCTGGTGGTTGCCGCAGTCCTGGTGCTGGCGGCCTATGCCGGCGCCCGGTTGTTGCGGGAGGCTTGGGTGCCGCTGAAGCTGATGTGGCCGGTCCTGGTGCTGCTGGGGGCTTTCCAGTGGTGGGCGTCCGGCGTGCTGGCAGCGGTCCTGGTGACCGGCAGTATTGCGGTCTGCGTAGTGGCGGCTCGGCTGCTGACGCTGACCACTGCACCGCAGGTGCTGCTGGACGGGCTCGTGTCGCTGGCCCGTCCGCTGGAACCGCTCGGTGCGGACCCGGAACGTTTCGGGCTGACCCTGGCGCTGATGCTGCGCAGCATTCCGTTCCTGCTCGGGTCCGCCCGGGATGTCCGGGAATCTGCCATGGCCCGTGGACTGGAGCGCAATCCCCGCGCGCTGACCGTCCCCGTGGTGATCCGTGCGGTTGCCTATGCCCGGCAGACCGGCGATGCCCTGGCTGCACGCGGTATCGGGGAAAGCTCCGACACGAAGGTTGACCAAGGCAACCGATAACCTGAGGGCATGAGTTTCAATAACAACGCGCGCCTGGATTCCTCGCGGGTCAGCGACCGGCGCGGCAAAGGCAAGGGCATTGCAGTCGGCGGTGGACTGGGCGGCGGGCTTCTGCTGATCCTGTCCCTGTTCTTCGGGTCGGACGTCATTGACGGCCTCGGCCTGAGCGACGGCTCCGGTGTAGCCGCCGGCCAGGCGCAGTCCGAGAGCATCGATACCTGCTTGAACGGCGAAGACGCCAACGAACGGCTGGACTGCCGCATTCTGGGCACCGCCGAAAGCCTGGACAGCTTCTGGGCACCGTATCTGGACGGTTACGGCCTGACCTACACGGAGCCCGGCGTGGTGCTCTTTACCGACCGGACCACCACCGGCTGCGGCACGGCGACCAGCGCTGTCGGTCCGTTCTACTGCCCGGCAGACGAGCAGACCTATTACGACACCGCGTTCTTCTCCGACCTCGTCACCAACTACGGTTCCTCCGGCGGTCCGCTGGCACAGGAATACGTGGTCGCGCATGAGTTCGGCCACCACATCCAGCAGATCACCGGCTCCAGTGCGGGCCGGAACGCCGATCCGCAGGGTGCGGACTCTGCCTCCGTACGCACCGAGCTGCAGGCCGACTGCTATGCCGGCCTGTGGGCACGGCATGCCGCAGACCAGCCGGCTCCGGGCTCGGACGTGCCTTTCCTGGCTCCGTTCACCGAAGCCGATATCAGTGACGCACTCTCTGCGGCGTCCGCCATCGGCGATGACCGGATCCAGGCTTCGGCCACCGGTCAGGTGAACCCGGAGAGCTGGACCCACGGGTCCAGTGCCCAGCGCCAGGCGTGGTTCCTGGCCGGCTACAACGACGGCGGCAGCCTGGAAAAGTGCGATACCTTCAGCGCTGCGGACCTGTCCCGCCCGTAGGGTCTGGCCGGATGGCTGTCTCGTCCCTGGGCCTGATCTCCGGTGGCGTTTAGCGGGCGAGGAAGGCGGCATCAGAATGGTGGCCCTTGTTCCGGCAGGGAGTCCTGCAGCACGTCGTCCTGCAGCACCGAGTCCTTCTGTGGCACTTGCTTGGAATCTGTACCCGGCGCCGGACCCGGACCCGGACTCGGACCCAGACTCGGACTAGCTTCCGGACGCGGACCCGGACTCGCTTCCGGCCCAGGACCCGGACTCGCTTCCGGCCCAGGACCCGCTTCCGGCCCAGGACCCGCTTCCGGTGGTCCGAGTTCCAGGAAGGGCTCGGTCCGGTAGATGCGTCCGGTCGGGGACGTCCATTCGATGACTCCCGGCGTAGGCTGGCAGGCCTTCCAGAAACCGAGGGTCTTGAACCGGTGGTGCCGGCGGCAAAGGTGTTCCAGGTTCCCGTGGTCTGTAGGGCCGCCCTGGGCCCAGTCGATGGTGTGGTCAACGTCCGAATTCGCCGTACTGACCCGGCAACCGGGGAATCTGCAGGTTCCGTCCCTTGCGCGGAGCCAGCGTCGGAGCCCGGCCGGGACCTTCCGCCGCCGTCCTACCCCGAGGATTTCTCCGGTCTGCGGATCCTGCGCCAGCCCGGTCCACCCGACGGCGTTACGGGCCAGCCTGCGTGCTGCTTCTGCGCTGATGGGCCCGTAACCGTGCAGTTCAGCGGGCTGGTCGTCGGCGCCGAAGAGGGTTTCAGCGTTGATCAGGACCATGATTTCGGTTCGTGGGACGATCCCCTCGTCCGGCCCGGTCTTTAAAACGGTGGTGCCTTCCGGGCAGACGATGCCTCCGTCACCCCGGGTGTCGCCTCCGGCGTCTCCGCCACCGGCGGAGCACCCGGAACCCTCGGCGTGCCCGGCCCCGCGTTGGGTTTCCGCCGCGGCGAAGAGTCCACGGCTGCCGCCCATCAGCAGCTGCGCCAGAATATCCGCACGCAGCTGATCCACAGTCCGGGAATCCCCCGCGGACTGCTCGCCCCGGGCAGCACTACTGAGTGCCGTGTAGATCTGCTGGGCTTCGGCCGCACGCAGGTGCGCGGAAAGGCAGGACATGCCGTCCTCTTCCCGGTCCAGAGTGACCTTGCGCTGTTCGAACGCGGTCAGGTGCCGCTTGCTGACGGTCTCCGGAAACTTCCTTTCCCGCAGACGCCGGGCCTTACAGGAGAACTGTGCCCGGGTTTGTCCGGACGCAGCCGCCAGCAGGTCCGCCTCGAACTCCGGGAGCTGATCCGGTGGAACGTTCAGGCACTGGTCCAGCACTACCTGCGCGTGCTGGTAACTAAGCTGTCCTTCTTCCAAGGCGGTCAGGGTGGCCGCATGGGTGCTGCACAGCCTGTCCGCTTCGAACATCATCCGCTGGGCGGTGACCTGCGGGACATTCAGGATCGCGGCGCATTCGGAAGACGCCAGGCTGAATGCCATCCCGGGCTCAAGCCGCCCCGAGGCCGCACGAAAGTCCTCCCGGAAAAGTTCCTCCATGCGGTTGACCAGGCGGGCCTCCAGTGCCTGCACCCAGGACATCAAATGTTCCATCCGGGACAGGGCTTCGCCGACCGTCTGCACGTCAAAGGCCTCAAGGTTCTGCAGCACCAGTGTCCCGGTAAAGCCGTCCGGATATTCGGCGTCGGGACTTCCGACCTGAGTAGTACCGTCAGCGGCCACGGAAGGCTCGGCGGCCAGTTCCGCCCGATAGACCGCCAGGGTACAGGCCGCACGGGGCGCCTCCGCCTTCCCGGCCTGCCCCTCGGGCTGCCGGTCTTCACTGCCTGGTACTTCGGTTGTCCGTTCGGTGTTTCCGAGCTGATCCATACCTCAGGATTTCATCCCGCACTGACATTCCAGGCCCGAAAACCGGCCCAAACCGGCCTGACCCGAAAACCGGAAATACCCGTCTTTCAAAAGCTACTACCTACCCCGGACACGCCAGTTCCGTTGGCCTGTTCACGGACCATCGACTCGGGCATCGGTCCGGCTAAACGCGGCAGCCCCCAGCCCCTCAGCGTCGTCCCCTACGCTCAGGCTCCCGGCACGGACACAGCGGAAGCCGGAACGGACTCAGCCAGCCAGACTCCTGAATCCGATCGGTAGAAACTAGTCCCCTGGGCCACGGCGACACCGGTATCCACAGTAAGGATCACGGGATCGGCGTCCTTGCGCTGTCCCACCTGACGCGCCTGCTCCACGGAGTCCGACAGATGGACGTACTGCCGCCGCATCGGAAGTATCCCGGCCGCGAGAATCTGCGGCACAGCAGCAGGCGCGGTGCCGTGGAAAAGCACCGGCGGGGGCGTACTGGGTGCCTGCGCAGGCTGTACCGGGACGGAATGGCCGTGCACGGCGCGTATCCGCCCGTCGCTCATCTGGTGCCGTTTCTTCTCCGCGGCTTCCAGCACTTCAACGAGCACCTGCTTGTCAACAGACTCCCACTCCGGGCCAAGTCGGTGCAGGGCGCTGAGTACCTCAGTAACCGGCGCCCAACCCTCCGCATCCAGCTCCAGCGCATACTCTTCCGGAGCATGACGCAGCGCATGGGACAACACCCGGCTGATCTCTGTCCGGCTCAGTGGCTTAGCCATCGATCCCACGTTCCTCAACTCCACTCGAACTCGACAAAATCCTGCACGGCCGCCACCAGCCACTCACCCATCGTGGCGTATTCATCCTGCACATGACGTATCGGCATCCCGTTTTTCCACGTCAAGTCCCAGTCATCGATCACGACAACGCCGCTGCCTGTCCAGCACGCAACGTCGTCGTTATCAGTCCTGCGGGCAAAGGGGACGATGGCCCAGCCGGGAAATACCTGTTCAATGTGCCGGGCGCGCCACACCTGATCCTCTCCCTGTAAGAGGTGCCACGGATCCAGATCGACCACGCCGCACTCGATCATATGGGCGTAAAGCGGCGGCAGGGACTGCCCCGGCATCCTAGGCAGCCGGCTGCCCGACGTTCACTTCGGTGAAATCGCGGCAAAGCTGCCACCGGCCGTCCTGGAGCCGCCAGGATTCCATCAGCAGGGCACGCCCGGTCACCTCGCCGCCCGAACGGTAGGTCATCTCGTAGAACACCACCGCCTCGTCCCGGCCGCGGGGCGTGACTGTCCGGAAGTCCGCATGCACGGTACTCCCCCGCAGGGCGGCCACGGTGCCGCCAAACCCTGCGCGTGCCGTCGCCGCGTCAAACGGCTCAGCGGCAGCTGCTTCCTGTCCCAGCCAGCCGTGGTAGTCCGGCGACAGGAAGGTTTCGATCGGAGCGCTGTCGCCCGTTGCCATGGCTTCGTTCCAGGCCGCCAGATATTGGTCATGAAAATGGATGCTGTTCCCCATGGCGGACACGCTAGCACGCAGACAGGGCCGCTTCCCCGCATTGGGGAAGCGGCCCTGCCTGTTGCCGGTTCGACTGCTAGCTGCCGAACCTCTAGATGTTGAAGCCGAGGGCCCGCATCTGGTCGCGGCCGTCGTCGGTGATCTTGTCAGGTCCCCACGGCGGCATCCATACCCAGTTCAGGCGCCACTCATCAACGACGCCGTCCAGGGCCTGGGCGGTCTGCTCTTCAAGCACATCGGTCAGCGGGCAGGCCGCCGTCGTCAGCGTCATGTCGATCAGCAGTGCGCCGTCCTCGGCGTACTTCAAGCCGTAGAGCAGGCCAAGGTCAACGACATTCACCCCGAGCTCGGGGTCAATGACGTCCTTGAGGGCCTCTTCGACGTCCTCAAGGGACGTGGAGGCCAGATCGGAGTCGCTCATATTTGCTCCTTCAGCTGTCTTTACTACGCGCCGGCTGCGGCGTTGGCGCCGGTGAAGCGGTCGTAGCCTTCTTCTTCGAGGCGGTCGGCAAGTTCGGGGCCGCCCTGCTCGGCGATGTGGCCGTCGACGAAGACGTGCACATAGTCGGGCTTGATGTAACGAAGGATACGCGTGTAGTGCGTGATGAGCAGCGTGCCCATGCCGCCCTTGGAGTGCTCGCGGTTAACGCCTTCGGAAACAATTTTCAGGGCGTCGACGTCGAGGCCGGAGTCGGTCTCGTCCAGGATGGCGATCTTGGGGTGGAAGAGTTCCATCTGGAGGATCTCGACGCGCTTCTTCTCGCCGCCGGAGAAGCCTTCGTTGACGTTGCGCTGGGCGAAGTCGGCATCGATGCGCAGGTCGGCCATGGCCGCCTTGACGTCCTTGGTCCAGTGGCGCAGGGAGGGGGCTTCGCCGTCGAGCGCGGTCTTGGCGGTGCGCAGGAAGTTGGTCATGGTGACGCCGGGAACCTCTACCGGGTACTGCATGGCCAGGAAGAGACCTGCGCGGGCACGCTCGTCCACGCTCATGGCCAGGACGTCTTCGCCGTCGAGCGTGATGGAGCCGCTGTCCACGCTGTAGCGCGGGTGACCGGCAATGGTGGAGGCCAGGGTGGACTTGCCGGAGCCGTTGGGGCCCATGATGGCGTGCGTCTCACCGGTTTTGATGGTCAGGCTGACACCCTTCAGGATCGGCTTGCGGCCCTGTTCGGTCTCAATGCTGACGTGAAGATCCTTGATCTCAAGAGTAGACATGCGAGTTGGCTTTCTCCTTTGCACCCGCGGGTGCGTTACTAAGCTTTGGGGATGGAAGGCGAGAGGGTCCGGGCACCGGGATTATCCGGCACCCGGACTTGGTCTCAGTAGGCTCCGGAGGCTTCGAGCTCGCGCTCGACGGCGTCGGTGAGACGCTCTTCCAGGGCAGGTACCTTGATCTGCTGGATGATCTCGGTGAGGAAGCCCCGGACCACCAGGCGGCGGGCGGTGTCCTCGGGGATACCGCGTGCCATCAGGTAGAACAGGTGCTCGTCGTCGAACCGGCCGGTGGCGCTGGCGTGGCCGGCACCCTCGATCAGTCCGGTTTCGATCTCCAGGTTCGGTACGGAGTCGGCGCGGCCGCCGTCGGTCAGCAGCAGGTTGCGGTTGACTTCGTACGTGTCGGTACCTTCTGCTTCCTTGCGGATCAGGACGTCGCCAACCCAGACGGTGTGCGCGTCGCGGCCCTGCAGGGCTCCCTTGTACATCACGCGGGACTTGCAGTTCGCCACTGCGTGGTCCACGAACAGGCGCTGCTCCAGGTGCTGGCCGGCGTCGGCGTAGTACAGGCCGAACATCTGCACGTCGCCGCCGGTGGCGGTGAACTTGGAGGACGGGGTGACGCGCACCAGGTCGCCGCCGAGGCTGACGACGACGTGCTTGAACTTCGCGTCGCGGCCGATCTTGGCGTACTGCGCGGAGGCGTGCACGGCGTCGTCGTCCCAGTCCTGAACGGACACGACGGTCAGTTCAGCACCGTCGCCGACGACGATTTCCACGTTCTGGGACAGCACAGCCGAACCCTTGTGGTCCAGGACCACAACGCCCTTGGAGAACTTCTCCGCGGTGATGACGATGTGCTGCGCGGCCGGATCCTTGCTGACACCGTTGATGGTCAGCGTGACGCTGCCGTCAACTACGGTCTCGGCGGGGATGGTTACGGCAGTGGCCTCGCGGAAGTCTTCCCACGCGGCGGCGGCAACCCGGTCTTCGGGGATGCCGGCGGAGCCGATGCGGGAGTCGGTGCGGGCAATGCTCTCGACCCGCACGCCGTCGGGGGCCACGACGGCCAGCTCGGGAGCTGTTCCATCGAGGTCCGCGGTGTGCAGTCCGCGCAGGCGCTTGAGCGGGGTGAACCGCCAGTCTTCTTCGCGGCCGGTCATTCTGCCGAAGTCAGCCCGGTGGAAGGAGGTGGTGCGGCCGGCGCGTGAGCTGTCCGGGATGCCCTCTCCGCCACCGTGGCTGTGGGACTTGCTGCTGTCGCCGCCCAGCGGTGAGGAGTCCTCGTTCAGCGGGGAGAGGTTTTCGCCCTCCTCGGTGAAGCCGTCAATGCGCACACGGTTGGTTTCCCGAGGGGAACCTACCTTCGCCTTGACCTCCTCCACTACATTGCTGACCTTTTCGGTCACGGTTTCGACGACGTCGTTAAGCTTCGACATTAACCGACGGCTCCTTCCATCTGGAGTTCGATGAGGCGGTTGAGTTCAAGGGCGTATTCCATGGGCAGTTCGCGCGCGATCGGCTCGATGAAGCCGCGCACGATCATTGCCATTGCCTCGTCCTCGGGAAGGCCGCGGGACATGAGGTAGAACAGCTGCTCCTCGCTGACGCGGGAGACAGTGGCTTCGTGGCCCATGGTGACGTCATCTTCGCGGATGTCCACGTACGGGTACGTGTCCGAGCGGGAGATGGTGTCCACCAGGAGGGCGTCGCAGCGCACGGTGTTGGCCGAGTGCGTGGCGCCTTCGCGGACCTGGACCAGGCCGCGGTAAGCGGCACGGCCGCCGCCGCGGGCCACGGACTTGGAAATGATGGAGCTCTTGGTGTTGGGCGCAATGTGGACCATCTTGGATCCGGTGTCCTGGTGCTGGCCCTCGCCGGCAAAGGCGATGGACAGGGTCTCACCCTTGGCGTGCTCGCCGACCAGGTAGACAGCCGGGTACTTCATGGTGACCTTGGAGCCGATGTTGCCGTCGATCCATTCCATGGTGGCGCCCTCGTGTGCAATGGCGCGCTTGGTCACCAGGTTGTACACGTTGTTGGACCAGTTCTGGATGGTCGTGTAGCGGACGCGGGCGCCCTTCTTCACGATGATTTCGACGACGGCGGAGTGCAGCGAATCCGACGTGTAGATCGGCGCGGTGCAGCCCTCGATGTAGTGGACGTAGGAATCCTCGTCCGCAATGATCAGGGTGCGCTCGAACTGGCCCATGTTCTCCGTGTTGATACGGAAGTAGGCCTGCAGCGGGATCTCTACGTGGACGCCCTTGGGGACGTACACGAAGGAACCGCCGGACCACACGGCAGTGTTCAGCGAGCCGAACTTGTTGTCACCGACAGGGATGACGGTGCCGAAGTACTCCTGGAACATTTCCGGGTGTTCCTTCAGCGCGGTGTCCGTGTCCAGGAAGATGACGCCCTGGCGTTCCAGGTCCTCGCGGAGCTGGTGGTAGACAACCTCGGACTCGTACTGCGCTGCGACGCCGGAAACCAGGCGGCCGCGCTCAGCTTCGGGGATACCGAGCTTCTCGTACGTGTTGCGGATGTCCTCGGGGAGGTCTTCCCAGGTGTTGGCCTGCTTCTCCGTGGAACGGACGAAGTACTTGATGTTGTCGAAGTCGATGCCGGAGAGGTCTGCACCCCAGGTCGGCATGGGCTTGCGCTCAAAGTACTTCAGGCCCTTCAGGCGAAGGTCCAGCATCCACTGCGGCTCGTTCTTCTTAGCCGAAATGTCGCGGACGACTTCTTCACTCAGGCCGCGGCGGGCCGTAGCACCGGCGACGTCCGAGTCTGCCCATCCGTACTCGTATGTACCGATGCCCTCGAGTTCAGGGTTCTTCTCCAGGATGTCTGAAATCACAGACTCCGGCACCATGGAAGGTGCCGTTGGCTTCTGGGTTACTTGATCCGTCATCACGGCCTTTCTTGCTGATGAATGGATGTGGACTGGTTGGTCTCGGCGTGCAGGGGAACCTGCGGCGCGGATCGGGTCCGACCCACGGGGATGTGGGTCGTACAAACATGGCCGCCGCGGGAGAGCGTGGACAGACGGCGGACGTCCACCTCCAGCAGGCGGGCAAAAACTTCGGTCTCCTTGTCACAGAAGACGGGGTAGGCCGTGGCGAGTCCCTGGATGGGGCAGTGCGCCTGGCACAGCTGGATACTCAGCAGCGTGCTCTTTTTCGCCGCGGCGCCGATCATGGTGGTCGACGCGACGAAACCGTCCTTCGTCAGTTCGGCAGCCAGCGCCTCGGCGCGGTCGGCGAGTTCGGGACCGGCGGCGTCGACGACGGGTCGGTAACGTTCCTCCATCCGGCCGAACCGTTCCGCGGCAAACGCCTCGATTGCCTGGGGTCCAAGGGCTGCACCGAGCTGGCGCAGCGCCTCAGTGGCGATGTCGAGGTAGTCGTTGCCGAGATGGGCCTGTCCCTGCGGGCTCAATACGTACCGCCGGGCCGGCCTTCCTGCACCGGAAGAGGAATTACGGACAAGCTTGACCTGGATCAGGCCCTTCCCCGAGAGGGCGTCAAGGTGGCGGCGCACGGCGGCGGGCGTGAAGCCCAACCGTTCCCCCAGCTCCGCGGCACTGACCGGGCCGTGCTCCAGAACCGCACCCAGCACCTTGTCCCGGGTACGCTCCTCCGCTTCGCGGGCAGCGCTCGGCACGGCCGCCGCCTTAGTCTCAGAGTTGCTCACAGAATACACAACACAAGCATGACCTAATCTGTTCCCCGATTCCACTAAGGCAAGGCTTCCCATCGCCATGGTCCATCGCGCGTGTCCGCCCGTGCCGGCGTCCTGTACTACCTAACGTAGAATATGCAGGTGCCTATCGATGAACCCTGCCTGACCATTAAAGGTCTGATCAAGGACTGCGGCCCGGTTGCTGGTCTCGACGGCAAAATGATCCGTGTGCTGGCCGGCGTCGACTTCACTGCCCGCCGCGGATCCGTCACTGCCCTCCTTGGTGCCAACGGAGCGGGAAAGACCACCACGCTTGAATGCGCCCAGGGACTGCAGTCCATTGACGGCGGGGAAATCCGCCTGCTCGGACAGGATCCTTACCGTGCAGACGCCCGCCTCCGCAGCCGCGTAGGCGTGATGCTCCAGGAAGGCGGACTACCGCCGTCGGCCCGTCCCGTGGCCCTGCTTGAGCATGTGGCCCGCATGTATGAGGCGCCCCGGCCGGTCGCCGAGCTGGTGGACCGCCTGGGCATCCGCAGCTTCGCCAACACCGGAATCCGGCGTCTCTCCGGCGGGCAGAAGCAGCGACTGGCCATGGCCGCGGCGCTGATCGGCCGCCCCGAGGTCCTTTTCCTGGACGAACCCAGCGCCGGACTGGATCCCCAGTCACGCCAGATCGTGTTTGACCTGATCACCGAGCTGCGGGACGAGGGGCTCGGCATCATCCTCACCACCCACCTGATGGACGACGCGCAGAAGCTGGCCGACTACGTCTACATCATCGACGCCGGCAAGACCGTCGCCTCGGGCACCGTAGCCGAGCTCACCTCCGCCACCGGCTCCCCCGGCTCACCCGCCGAGCAGCGGTTGCTGACGTTCGACGCCGAACCCGGGCTCGACGTCGTCGCCCTCTCCTCCGGGCGGCTGCAGCATCTGGAGGTGCAGGAGGCCGCACCCGGACACTACGCCGTCCGGGGGGCGCTGACTCCCCACGACCTGGCCGCACTGGCCTCGTGGTGGGCGGAACGGAACATCCTGCCTTCTTCAGTACATATGGCTTCGCGTACCCTCGAGGACGTTTTCCTCGACCTGTCCGGAAGGACCATCCGTTGAGTGCTCCCGCATCGCTGCCGGCGCGCATCCTGAACCAGGGCCGCTATGAGGCCCTGACGATGCTGCGCAACGGCGAACAGCTGATCCTCGCCGTGGTCCTGCCGCTGCTGGCCATGGTGGCCCTGGTGGTCACTCCCCTGCTGGACGGCTACGGACCCAGCCGGATCAACATGGCTGCCCCGGGCATCTTCGCGCTCTGCGCCATGTCCACCGCTTTTACCGGGCAGGGCATCGCCACCGGCTTTGACCGCCGGTACGGCGTGCTCCGCTACCTGTCCACCACCCCCCTGGGCCGCACCGGCCTGATTGCCGGGAAGGTCATTGCGGTCCTGGCCGTCCTGGTCATCCAGGTGGTTCTGGTCTCCGTAGCGGCGCTGCTGTTCGGCTGGCAGCCGGAGCTGAGCGGGTTGCTGCCGGCCGCCGTGCAGCTGGTGCTCGGCGCGGTGGCCTTCACGGCCCTCGGCCTCCTGGTCGCCGGGACCGTTCGGCCTGAGGCCACCTTGGCCATAACCAACCTCCTGTGGATCCTCCTGGCTGCCGCTGGCGGTATCATCATCCCCGTAGGCAACCTGCCCCAGGTACTGCAGCCGTTTATCGAGGTCCTCCCCTCCGCGGCCCTTGGCGACGCGCTGCGCTCGGCCCTGATCGATTCGCAGTTCAACATTTCCGCCACGCTGATCCTTCTGGCGTGGACAATACTGGGCGGCCTGGGTGCTGTCCGCTGGTTCAAATGGAGTTAGAAACCGTGTCATCAACCTCGGCCGGTGTCCCCTCCCGGCAATCGAACAGCCAGCTGCCGGTGGCCGGACGCCTTATCCGCAACCTTGCCGTGGCCTCGCTGGTGGCCAACATAGTTATCGTGGTGACCGGCGGTGCCGTGCGCCTGACAGCGTCCGGGCTGGGCTGTCCTGAATGGCCGCTGTGCACGGCCGATTCCCTCGTCACGACGCCCGAGATGGGGCTGCACGGCGTCATCGAGTTCGGCAACCGGCTGCTCACTTTCGTGCTTACGGCCATTGCCTTTGCGATGGTCTTCTCCGTGTGGCGCCTGCGGTCCGAACGCCGTGATCTCTGGTGGCTTTCCATTGCACTGCTGGCCGGAGTCCCGGCACAGGCCGTCATCGGCGGGATCACCGTCCTCACGGACCTCAACCCGTGGGTTGTGGGCCTGCACTTCCTTGCCTCCACCATCATGATCACCGTGGCCGTGGTCATGGTGAATCGCTCAAGGCTTTCCGCGATGGATCTCCAGGCGCGCCATGCTCCGCTGGCGGATAAAAGCCTCCGCCCCGTGCTGGGCGCCATCGGCGTCCTGTCCGCCCTGACCGTGGTGCTGGGTGTAGTAGTGACCGGTTCCGGCCCGCACGCCGGCGACCACGGAGCTGCGCGTAACGGCCTGAACCCGGACCTGATCACCCGCATCCACGTGGTTCCCGTCTACCTGCTGGTCTTTGCGCTGGCCGTGGCCCTTTACCTGGTGCTCCGCAGGGCGACCGATGCCCGGGTGCGCCGGGCCGTGATGGTGCTGGCCGTCGTCGTACTGGCTCAGGCCGCCATCGGCTACGTGCAGCACTTCCTGCACCTGCCTATTGCGTTGGTGGCCCTGCACATGTTCGGTGCATGCCTGCTGACGGCCGCAGCGGCCCAGGCCGTCTACATCGGCTTCAACAAGCAGGTTCCCGGCGGGGCCGCCATCGCGGTCCAGCAGGCCCGGCGGGCGCGCAAGACCCGGGCTGTTCGGAAGTAGCGGGCGCCTCTTGTAACGGGCGCATTTGCCGAAGAAAGGGCCGGACTCCTGACGGGGTCCGGCCCTTCTTCTTTTCCCCCGGGGCCTGTGTTCGGGAGGACTGCCTCCCGCACGGTGTCCCACGCCCTGGTGCTTCTGTTGCGGGTGTGACCCCGGCAGTAACAGGAGTCCCAAAGCCTGGGATGCTGTGCACGCAAGGACTGCCTCCCGCACGGTGTCCCACGCCCTGGTGCTTCTGTTGCGGGTGTGACCCCGGCAGCAACAGGAGTCCCAAAGCCTGGGATGCTGTGCACGCAAGGGCTGCCTCCCGCACGGTGTCCCACGCCCTGGTGCTCCTGTTGCGGGTGTGACCCCGGCAGCAACAGGAGTCCCAAAGCCTGGGATGCTGTGCACGGACGGATCCGGACCCGCCCGGCCGGGGGCTACTGCATTCAGAGTGCAGTAGATGCTGTCTGTCCGTTCCGTTACCGGCATTAACTGCACTATGAACAGCTGCGCGGGTGCAGCCGATGAGGCACACGGTGCTGTAACAGGCGCGGAGGACGTTCCGGGGTAGGCGGCTTTAATACTCCCGGCGAGCTCTGCGAGCCGGGAGTTTCGTAGCCGCCGTTCCGGAACGCCCGGAGCACAGAACACGGAGCACGGAGCACGGAACACGGAACCCCAGACACAACAATGGCCGGACCCCCGAAGGGATCCGGCCACAGTAAAGCGGAAAGGCTAGACCAGCGCGCCGCCCACGAACGGATCCACGGCCAAAGCCAGGAAGAGGATCGTGAGGTAGCTGATGGACAGGTGGAAGACCTTCATGGCGGACTTGTCATTGAGCTCTTCGCGCTGGGCCCGGGAATGCAGCTTGTGGGCCTCGGCCACGAACCAGCCGCCGGAGAGCAGGGCGGCGATGGTGTAGACCCAGCCGGCACCGCCAACGGGAACGAGCAGCAGCGAGCAGGCCACGGTGGCGTAGGCGTACAGGACCACCTGGACGGAGACGAGCTTGGCGCCGGCAACTGCGCCGAGCATCGGCACGCTGGCGTTGCGGTAGTCCTCGCCGTACTTCATGGACAGCGGCCAGTAGTGCGGCGGCGTCCACAGGAAGATGATCATGAACAGGATGATGGCCGGCCATTCCACCTTGTCGGTGACGGCGGCCCACGCGATGAGTACGGGCATGCAGCCCGCGGCGCCGCCCCAGACAATGTTCTGGGTGGTGCGGCGCTTGAGGATCAGCGTGTAGAAGACCACGTACAGGAGGATGGCTCCGAGGCCCAGCAGGCCGGTGAGCGGGTTGGCCCCGAACCAGAGCAGGGCAATGGCGATAACACCCAGCACCCACGCAAAGACCATGGCCTCCCGCGGGGACACCTCGCCGGTGACCAGCGGACGGTTCTTGGTCCGCTTCATCAGCTTGTCCATGTCGCGGTCGATATAGCAGTTGAAGGCACCGGCGCTTCCTGCTGCCAGTGCGCCGCCGATCATGGTGACCAGGATCAGGCCCAGGGACGGAAGTCCCTGTTCGGCGAAGATCATGGTGGGGAGCGTGGTCACGAGCAGGAGTTCGATGACGCGCGGTTTGGTGAGCGCCACGTATGCCCGGACCTTGCGGCCCGCCGTCATCTTCCCCGTGTGGACCGGAGACTCGGCATGCTGGGTAGTCACGAAGCGATCACTTTATCCAATCTGGAACGAAAAATCCGTCCTAATCATAACCTCTATCGGCTGTAGAAATCGAAGTATGGAATACGCATGCGCCCGCACACCTGCAGGAAACGGAACAGCCGCGGCCCGAAGGCCGGGATCATGCCGCGGGGGCGGGCAGGAAGCAGCCTTAGACGATAAGGTTGGAACGGACCTTTCCCGCGGCTAATTACGCTGCGGCACGGGAAAAGCAACAAACAGTATTAAGCAGTATCCGCGGCGTCGGCTGCGGAACGCGGAACAAGTTATGCCGTGAACGCGGTATCGATTTGCGTCTGCCGTTGGTTGTAGTGGTAAAGGAACCGGACGCACCCCGTTCACGGGGGGCTTCCGGGCATCTCCGGCGCTGTACGGCGCCGGTTGTCTGTAGAGAGAGGGGCCCGGTAAACGTGCCACATATGGAAGAGCAAGAACTGATCTGGACCGAGACAGACCGCAAGGCAGTGGACACCGTCCGCGTCCTGGCTGCCGACGCCGTGGAGAAGGTCGGCAACGGCCACCCCGGTACGGCCATGAGCCTGGCTCCGGCCGCCTACCTTCTGTTCCAGAAGGTCATGCGCCACGACCCGTCCGATCCGCAGTGGATTGGCCGCGACCGCTTCGTCCTCTCCCCCGGGCACACCTCCCTCACGCTCTACATCGAGCTCTTCCTTTCCGGCTACGGCCTGGAACTCGAGGACCTGCAGTCCCTGCGCACCTGGGGTTCCAAGACCCCCGGCCACCCCGAATACCGCCACACCGACGGCGTCGAAATCACCACCGGCCCGCTGGGCCAGGGCCTGGCGTCCTCGGTTGGCTTCGCGTTCGCCCAGCGCCGCCTGCGCGGCCTGCTCGACGCCGACGCTGCCGAAGGCACCAGCCCGTTCGACCACACGATCTGGGTCATTGCGTCCGACGGCGACCTGCAGGAAGGCGTTACGGCCGAGGCCTCCTCGCTGGCGGGGCACCAGGAACTGGGCAACCTCGTGGTCCTGTACGACGAGAACCACATCTCCATCGAAGATGACACCGACATTGCCTTCACCGAAGACGTGCTCAAGCGCTACGAAGCCTACGGCTGGCACACCCAGCGGGTGGACTGGACCAAGACGGGCGAATACGTCGAGGACGTTCACGAGCTCTACAACGCCCTGATGGCAGCCAAGGCCGAAACGAGCCGGCCGTCCATCATCTCCCTGCGTACCATCATCGGCTGGCCTGCACCGAACAAGCAGAACACCGGCAAGATCCACGGTTCCGCCCTGGGCACCGACGAAGTGGCCGCGCTGAAGGAAACCCTGGGCTTCGACCCGGCCAAGAACTTCGACGTCGACCCCGAGGTCCTCGAGCACGCCCGCCAGGCAGTAGCCCGCGGCGCCGAGGCACACGAGAAGTGGAACGAAGGTTTCAAGGCCTGGGAGGAAGCAAACGCCGAAGGCTCCGCACTGCTGGCCCGCCTGGAAAAGGGCGAGCTGCCGGAGGGCTGGGAGGCATCGCTGCCCGTCTTCGAAGCCGGCAAGGACATGTCCACCCGTGCGGCTTCGGGCAAGGTCCTCTCCGCCATCGGCCCGGCACTGCCGGAACTGTGGGGCGGCTCCGCCGACCTCGCCGAGTCCAACAACACGACCATTGAAGGCTCCCCCTCCTTCATCCCCGCGGGAAAGCAGACCAACGCCTGGTCCGGCAACCCGTACGGCCGGGTGCTGCACTTCGGCATCCGCGAGCACGCAGCGGCATCAATCGTCAACGGCATCACGATGCACAGCAACACGCGCGCCTTCTCCGGTACGTTCCTGATCTTCAGCGACTACCAGCGTCCGGCCATCCGCTTGGGCGCGCTGATGGGCGTGCCTGCCATCTACGTCTGGACCCACGACTCCATCGGCCTGGGCGAAGACGGTCCCACCCACCAGCCGGTGGAGCAGCTCGCTTCCCTGCGCGCGATCCCGGGGCTCGACGTCGTCCGCCCGGGCGACGCCAACGAGGTGGCCGTCGCTTGGCGGACCATCCTGGAGAACACCGAGAACCCGGCCGGCATCGTGCTGACGCGCCAGAACATCCCCACCTATGCCCGGGGCGCCGGCGCGGCCACCGCCACCGAGTTCGGCTCCGCCGAAGGTGCCGCCCGCGGCGGGTACGTGCTTGCCGAAGCCGTCCGCGACGGCAGCGTCGTGACGCCGGACGTCATCCTGGTCGGCACCGGTTCCGAGGTCCAGCTGGCTGTTGAAGCCCGCGAAGCACTCGCTGCCGAAGGCGTAGCCGCCCGCGTGGTCTCGATGCCGAGCATCGAGTGGTTCAACAAGCAGGACAAGGAATACCGCGAGTCGGTACTGCCCAAGGACATCCGTGCCCGGGTTTCCGTCGAGGCGGGAATTGCCCTCGGCTGGCGTGAAATCGTCGGCGACGCGGGCCGCAGCGTCTCCCTGGAGCACTTCGGTGCCTCCGCCGACTACAAGACGCTGTTCCGCGAATTCGGCATCACTGCCGACGCCGTGGCCCAGGCTGCCCGTGATTCCCTCGCCGCTGTCGGCGGCAACGGATCCGCTCCCGACGGCACAACCGGTGCCGCTTCCGGAGCACAGTCCACCGAGACCGGCGACCAGCAGTAATCCCCTTACTTAAAGGAGCATCAAACAATGACTTCCACTCCCACCGCCCGGCTTTCCGAAGCCGGAGTCTCCATCTGGCTCGACGATCTCTCCCGCGAACGGATTGTTTCCGGTTCCCTGAAGAAGCTCATCGATGAGCGCAACGTGGTCGGCGTGACCACGAACCCGAGCATCTTCGCAGCCGCACTGGCGAACGGCGAGTCCTACGCCGCCCAGGTGCAGCAGCTCTCGCGTTCGGGTGCCGACGTCGACAAGTCCGTCTTCGAAATCACCACCGACGACGTCATCCAGGCCTGCGACGTCTTTGCACCGGTCTACGAAGCAACCAACGGCGTCGACGGCCGCGTCTCCATCGAGGTGGATCCGCGCCTGTCGCGTGACACCCAGGGCACCATCAACGAGGCGAAGGAACTCTTCGACAAGGTTGGCCGAGCCAACGTCCTGATCAAGATTCCCGCCACCCAGGAAGGCCTGCCGGCCATCACCGCCACGCTGGCCGCGGGCATCAGCGTCAATGTGACCCTGATCTTCTCCCTCGAGCGCTACCGCGAGGTCATCAACGCGTACATGCTCGGCATTGAGCAGGCGAAGGAAAACGGACACGATCTCTCCACCATCCACTCGGTGGCGTCCTTCTTCGTCTCCCGCGTCGACGCTGAAATCGACAAGCGCCTGGACGGCATCGGCTCCGACGAGGCCAAGGGCTTGAAGGGCAAGGCCGGCCTGGCCAACGCCCGCCTGGCCTACCAGGTCTTCGAAGAGCAGTTCGCCAGCGAACGCTGGCAGGTGCTGGCCGCGGCCGGTGCCAACGCCCAGCGCCCGCTCTGGGCCTCCACCGGCGTGAAGGATCCGGCCCTGCCGGACACCCTGTACGTCACCGGCCTCGTGGCACCGAACTCGGTTAACACCATGCCGGAAAAGACGCTGGAAGCCACTGCGGACCACGGCGAAGTCACCGGTGACACCATCACCGGCACGTACGCGGAGTCCAATGCAGTCCTCGACCAGCTGGACGGCCTTGGCATCTCCTACAACGACGTTGTGGAGCAGCTGGAGACCGAAGGCCTGGATAAGTTCGTGGTCAGCTGGGGCGAACTCCTCCAGACCGTTCAGACCGCACTGGATACCGCGAAAGAGGCATAGGAAAAAATGACCACACTGTCCTTTGAAGCAGCCGGGGCGGCCAGCGTTGCCGTCGACGCCAAGGTGCCCGAACTCGTGGGGGATGAAGTCGCCTCCCGCCTCGTGGCCCAGGATCCCACCCTCTGGGGACCAGATGCCGAAGCCGAGGCGTCCATCCGCCTCGGCTGGCTCAACCCCGGGGAAAGCTCCCGGCCGCTCGTGGGACAGATCGCGGCGCTGAGGGAAGAGCTCGCCGCCGAGTCAGTGACCCGCGTGGTCCTGGCCGGCATGGGCGGCTCTTCCCTGGCGCCCGAGGTCATTACCCGCACTGCGGGCGTGGACCTGACAGTCCTGGATTCCACCGACCCGGACGTGGTTGCGGCCGCCCTCGGCGACCGGCTGTCCGAGACCGTCATTGTCGTGAGCTCGAAATCGGGTTCCACGGTGGAGACGGATTCGCAGCGCCGGGTGTTCGAACAGGCCTTCACCGACGCCGGTATCGACGCCAAGTCCCGCATCGTCGTCGTCACCGACCCGGGGTCGCCGCTGGACGCAGCGGCCCGCGAGGCCGGCTACCGCGCCGTGTTCAACGCCGACCCCAACGTCGGCGGGCGCTACTCCGCCCTTACGGCGTTTGGGCTGGTGCCTTCGGGCCTGGCCGGCGCGGACATTGAAACCCTGCTGGACGACGCCGAGATGACAGCCGAAATCCTCCGGGACGACGCGCCGGACAACATCGGCCTGGAACTTGGAGCGGCCCTCGGCGGAACCGGCCCGCTGCGCAACAAGATCGTGATTGTGGACGAAGGCTCCGGACTGGCAGGCTTCCCCGACTGGGCAGAGCAGCTGATCGCGGAATCCACCGGCAAGCTCGGCACGGGCCTGCTGCCCGTCGCCGTCGAACCCGGCGCCCCGGAGATGGTTTCCGGTGCCGGCGACGTACTCACCGTCCGGATTGTCCCCGTCGATTCCGACGTCCTCCCTGAAGGGGACCAGATAGTGGTTTCCGGCAGCCTGGGCAGTTCCATGATGCTCTGGGAATTCGCGACGGCGGTGGCCGGACGCCTGTTGAACATCAATCCGTTTGACCAGCCGGACGTCGAAGCTGCGAAGAAGGCGGCACGCGGACTGCTTGACGCTACCCCGGAGCCCACGGAACCGTCCTTCATTGACGGGTCCGTCGAGGTACGCGGGCCGGCTGATCTCCTTGGCACGGCGCACACCCTGAGGGGCGCGCTGGCGGCCCTGCTCCGGCACCTCGGCACGGACGGCTACCTCAGCGTCCAGGCCTACCTCGACCGTTTCCGGCAGGCAGACCTGGAGCAGATCCGTCCGGAGCTTGCTGCAGCCACCGGCCGTCCCGTGACCTTCGGCTGGGGTCCGCGCTTCCTGCACTCCACCGGCCAGTTCCACAAGGGCGGCCCGGCGCAGGGAGTCTACCTGCAGATCACAGGTAAGCCCGCACAGGACATCGGCATCCCGGACCGGCCCTTCTCCTTCGGCGAACTCATCAGCGCGCAGGCCGCCGGTGACGCGCAGGTCCTCGCGGACCAGGGCCGCCCCGTACTGCGGCTGCACCTGCTGAACCGCGACGAAGGGGTCCGCGAAATCGAAAACGTCGTGCGGGCCCTGGCCGCCGAAGCGAGCAGCAAGTAAATGCCCGCCGTGGGAAAGACCAGGAAGGGCAACCCGCTCCGGGATCCACGGGACCGCCGGCTGAGCCGGATCGCCGGTCCGTCCTCCCTGGTGATCTTTGGCGTGACGGGAGACCTGGCCCGGAAGAAGCTCATTCCGGCTGTCTATGACCTGGCCAACCGCGGCCTGCTTCCGCCCAGCTTCTCGCTGGTGGGCTTCGGCCGCCGGCCGTGGAGCCACGAGGAGTTCGCCGCCCAGGTGAAGGAATCGGTGCAGGCACATGCCCGGACCGATTTCGATGAGGGCGTGTGGAAGCAGCTGGCAGAGGGCATCCGGTTTGTCGAAGGCGGATTCGACAGCGACGAAGCCTTCGAGGACCTCAAGGCGACCCTCGAGGACCTGGACGAACGACGCGGAACCCGCGGCAACCACGCGTTCTACCTTTCAGTGCCGCCCAAGTCCTTTGAAGAGGTCTGCCAGCAGCTTTCCGGACACGGACTGGCCAAGACCTCCGAGGGCAAGTGGCGGCGGGTGGTCATCGAAAAGCCGTTCGGCCACGACCTCGCCTCTGCCCGGGAACTCAACAACGTGGTGGAATCGGTGTTCCCCGCCGATTCGGTGTTCCGCATCGACCACTACTTGGGCAAGGAGACGGTCCAGAACATCCTGGCGCTGCGTTTCGCGAACCAGCTGTTCGAACCGATCTGGAACGCCAACTACGTGGACCACGTGCAGATCACCATGGCCGAGGACATCGGCATCGGCGGCCGTGCGGGCTATTACGACGGCGTGGGCGCCGCCCGTGACGTGATCCAAAACCACCTGCTGCAGCTTTTGGCGCTGACCGCCATGGAGGAACCCATTTCCTTCAATGCGGAGCACCTCCGCGCGGAAAAGGAAAAGGTCCTGGCAGCCGTCCGGCTGCCGGAGGACCTCTCCCGCAGTTCCGCCCGCGGGCAGTACACAGGCGGCTGGCAGGGCGGTGAGAAGGTTACCGGTTTCCTGGAGGAAGAAGGCTTCAACCCGGATTCCAAGACCGAGACCTTCGCCGCGATCCGGCTCGATATCAATACCCGCCGATGGGCCGGAGCACCGTTCTACCTGCGGGCCGGCAAACGGCTGGGCCGGCGCGTCACCGAGATCGCCGTCGTCTTCAAGCGCTCCCCCAATCTGCTGTTCCGCGAACACAACGGTGACGACTTCGGCCAGAACGCCGTGGTCATCCGTGTCCAGCCGGACGAAGGTGCCACCATCCGCTTCGGCTCCAAGGTGCCGGGTACCCAGATGGAGGTCCGCGACGTTTCCATGGACTTCGGCTACGGGCATTCCTTCACCGAGTCCAGCCCCGAGGCCTATGAACGGTTGATCCTGGACGTGCTGTTGGGTGAGCCTCCGCTCTTCCCCCGGCACCAGGAAGTCGAGCTGTCCTGGAAGATCGTGGATCCCTTCGAAGAATACTGGGCGTCGCTCGACACCCAGCCCGAGCCTTACGCTCCCGGCAGCTGGGGGCCGGACTCCGCCAACGAGCTGCTCGCCCAAGACGGAAGGACCTGGAGAAGGCCGTGATAGTAGAACTGCCGGACACCACCACCTCCAAGGTGTCCAAGGAAATAGTCGCCATGCGTGAAAGGGGCGGCGTGGTCACCCTCGGCCGCGTGCTGACCCTGGTGGTGGATACCCAGCCGGACTTCGTCGAGGAGGCCATCGCCGCCGCCAACGAGGCCAGCAGGGAACACCCGTGCCGCATCATCGTGCTGGCCGAGGGCAGCCCGGACGAGAAGACCCGCCTTGACGCGCAGATCCGGGTGGGCGGCGACGCCGGTGCCTCGGAAGTGATTGTGCTGTCCGGGTACGGCGAACTTACGGGCGAAAGCGAATCCCTGGTGTCTTCCCTGCTGCTGCCGGACGCTCCCATAGTGGTCTGGTGGCCGCACGGAGTTCCCTCCGATCCGGCGCAGACACCGCTGGGCTGCATTGCCCACCGCCGGATTACCGATGCAGCAACCGAGGATGATCCGAAGAAGGCGCTGCTGGGCCTGGCGGACAGCTACGCTGCCGGGGATACCGACCTCAGCTGGACCCGGTTGACGAATTGGCGCGTCCAGCTGGCCGCCGTCCTGGACGGTGGCGGAGCGGCCCAGGTCCGGTCCGTCGTCGTCGAGGGCGCTTCAGACTCGGCCAGCACCTTCCTGCTGGCCGCCTGGTTGAAAAAGGCACTGAAAGTACCGCTGGAGATCATCGAAGGGGAAGCCGGAACCGGCATCCACAGGGTAGTGTTTAGCCGCGGCGACGGAGACGTGGAACTGGCCCGCCCGGACCAGGTCACCGCCCATCTGACCCAGCCGGGGCAGCCGGAGCAGCAGATTTCACTGCCGCGCCGCACCCTGCGGGACTGCCTGGCGGAGGAACTGCGCCGGCTGGATCCGGACGAGGTGTTCGGAGAAGTACTTACCGAGGGACTGGCCGCGTGCCTGTCCAAGGAAGGGGCGGACGCATGAAGCACTCCCCCAAAGGCGTCAGCATCCACCCGGATCCCCAGGCGCTCGTGTCCACAACGGCAGCGCGGCTGATCACCAAGCTCGTGGACGTCCAGAGCCGGCGCGGAGAGGCCACCGTGGTGCTCACGGGCGGAACCGTGGGCATCGCGACGCTGGAGGCCGTGACGGCCAATCCGGCACGGACAGCGGTGGACTGGACGAAGGTCAACTTCTGGTGGGGCGATGAACGGTTCCTCCCGGCCGGCGATCCGGAGCTGAACTCACTGCAGGCGCGGCAGGCGATGCTGGATCCGCTTGGCGTCCCGGCCGGCCGCATCCACGCGGTCGCTTCCGCCGATGAGGCGGAGACGGTGGAAGACGCCGCAGCCGACTATGCCCGGCAGCTGGCCGACGCCGCTGCCGCCGAGCACCTTGCAACCGGGTTCGAACCTGTCGACCCGCGGCTCCCCCGCTTTGACGTCCTGCTGCTCGGGGTAGGGCCGGACGCGCACATCGCGTCCCTCTTCCCCGAAACCCCGGGCGTTCGGACCGTCGGCGCCACCACGGTAGCCGTCCGTGATGCACCCAAGCCGCCGCCCGAGCGGATCTCGCTCACCCTGGAGAGCATCAACACGGCCTTCGAGGTCTGGCTGGGTGTCGCCGGCAATGACAAGGCCGGTGCCGTGGGCCTGGCCCTCGCCGGCGCGGGGGAAATCCAGGTCCCGGCGGCGGGTGCCCATGGCCGCACCAAGACCCGGTGGTTGATTGACCAGGCCGCGGCATCGCAGCTGTCCCAGCGGCTCTTCGATTCGGACGACCGCGACGCCGGCGACGAGGACTAGGCCCGACTCGCTTAAAAAGGAATGGCCCCCGGACACGTCCGGGGGCCATTCCTTTGGAGCTATTGCTGCGCTGCTGCCTACGCTTCGCCGGCGAAGCGCTGGATCAGCCCGAGTGCCACGATGACCACGCCCCAGGAGATCGCCAGCGCCACCGTAAAGCGGTTCAAGTTCTTTTCGGCAACACCGGAGGATCCGAGGCTGCTGGTCATGCCGCCGCCGAACATATCCGACATGCCGCCGCCGCGGCCCTTGTGGAGCAGGATGAGCAGCGTCAGCAGCAGGCTCGTGATCGCAAGGAGCACCAGCAGGACGATCTTCAGAATTTCCACTTACGGCCTTTCGGGTGACTCATGGATTGGAGACGCCGCTGCGGCGCCCTTCAGCTGCAGTTCAGTCAGTCACCAGATGTTGTTCGAACCTGACAATATTAGCAAATTCGCCTACATCCAAACTGGCACCGCCCACCAGCACGCCGTCCACGTCCCGCTCCCCCAGAATGCTTGCTGCATTAGCGGCCTTGACCGAGCCGCCGTAGAGCAGGCGGGTCTTGGCAGCAACGGAATCGTCATACAGATCGGCGATTTCGGCACGGATGGCGGCACACATTTCCTGGGCATCCTCGGGGCCGGCAACTTCACCGGTGCCGATGGCCCAGATGGGTTCGTAGGCAATGACGAGGCGGGACACCTGCTCGGCATCCAGTCCTGCCAGGTCCCTGCGGACCTGTTCGAGGGTGTGGATCACGTGATCCCCGGCCTGCCGTACTTCGAGCCCTTCGCCAACGCAGAGGATGGGCACGAGGTTGTGGCGGTAGGCGGCCTTGAGCTTTTCGTTCAGCAGCTCGTCGCTCTCGCCGTGGACGGACCGGCGTTCGCTGTGGCCTACGAGGACGTAGCTGCAGCCGAGCTTGGCGAGGAACTGGCCGGAGATGTCACCGGTGTATGCGCCGGAATCGTTGGGCGACAGGTCCTGCGCGCCGTATTCCACCTTCAGCTTGTCGCCCGCTACCAGGGTCTGTGTGCTGCGCAGGTCGGTGAACGGAGGGAACACCACAACTTCCACGCGGCCGTAGTCGTGCCGTGCGTCGCTCAGCGTCCACGCCAGCTTCTGCAAGAGGGTGATGCCCTGGACGTGGTCCATGTTCATCTTCCAGTTGCCGGCGATCAGGGGTGTGCGGTCGAACTTGCCGTTCGTGGAGGTAGTCATGGTTACTCCGGTTTCTTACTCGCGGTGCGCCGGCGCTAAGAGCCGGGCGGGATGGGACATGCGGGTGCGGGCCCGCTGGGACAGCGGACCCGCACCTTTGGCTTTACTTGTCGAGGACGGTAAGGCCCGGAAGGGCCTTGCCTTCGAGATACTCGAGGCTGGCGCCGCCGCCGGTGGAGATATGCCCGAAGTCGGCTTCCGAGAAGCCCAGCTTGCGGACGGCCGCTGCTGAATCGCCGCCGCCGACGACGCTGAAGCCGCTGGAGTCCTTCAAGGCCTGGGCCACGGCACGGGTGCCGTTGGCGAAGGCTTCGAACTCGAACACGCCCATCGGGCCGTTCCAGAAGATGGTCTTGCCGTGGCGGATCCGCTCGGCAAAGGCCGCAGCGGAATCGGGGCCGATATCCAGGCCGATGCCGGAAGCACCGAAGCGGCTGTCCTCCATGCCCTCGGCAGGAACGGTGTCGACGTCGGCGTCCGCAGCGAACTTATCCGCCACCACAATGTCGGTGGGCAGCACAAACTCGCAGCCGACCTCCTTGGCCCGGTTCAGGTAGCCCTTCACGTTTTCGATCTGGTCTGCCTCGAGCAGGGATGCGCCGACCTTGTGGCCCTGTGCGGCCAGGAAGGTAAAGACCATGCCGCCGCCCACCAGCAGGTAATCGGCCCGGTCCATCAGGTTTTCGATCACTGCCAGCTTGTCGGACACCTTGGAGCCGCCCAGAACCACCACGTAGGGCTTCTCCGGGTTCTCGGTGAGGCGCTTGAGGACCTCGACCTCGGTGTGCACCAACCCTCCTTCGTAGGCAGGCAGCGCCTCGGCAACGTCGTAAACGCTGGCGTGCTTGCGGTGCACGGCACCGAAAGCATCGTCCACATACGCGCCGTTGCCGCCGGTCAGGGCTGCCAGCTCCCCTGCCAGCGCCTGGCGTTCCGCGTCGTCCTTGGAGGTCTCGCGCGGATCGAAGCGGATGTTCTGCAGCACCAGGACAGAACCGGCGGCAAGCGAGGATGCCAGTTCGCGGGCGCTGTCGCCCACCACGTCGTCGGCGAACTCCACCGGGAACGGGGACAGTTCGGCGAGGCGGTCGACGGCGGGACGCAGCGAGTACTTCTCATCCGGCTTGCCCTTCGGGCGGCCGAGGTGGGCCATCACAATGACCTTGGCACCGTGCTCCACGAGGGTCTGCAGGGTGGGAATCGACGCCCGGATGCGTCCGTCGTCGGTAACCCGGCCGTCGTCGAGCGGGACGTTCAGGTCGGAGCGGACGAGGACGTACCTGCCGTCAACGCCTTCGCTGATCAGGTCGGGGAGAGTTTTGACAGTCATGTCTACCTTTGCGTACTTGGTTGATTAAAGCTTTGAGCCAACAAGCTTGGTGAGGTCCACGAGACGGCAGGAGTAGCCCCACTCGTTGTCGTACCAGCCCACGACCTTCACCTGGTTCCCCATAACGCGGGTCAGGCCGGAGTCGAAGATGCACGAGGCAGGATCGGTGACAATGTCGGAAGAGACAATCGGCTCGTCGGTGTAGCGCAGGATGCCTGCCAGCGGTCCGTTGCCCGCGGTCTTGTAGACATCGTTGATCTGTTCCACCGTGGCCTCCTTGGAAACTGTCACGGTGAGGTCGGTGACCGAACCGGTGGGTACCGGCACGCGCAGCGCGAAGCCGTCCAGTTTGCCGTCGAGGGCCGGCAGGACCAGGCCGATGGCCTTGGCGGCGCCCGTGGTGGTCGGCACGATGTTCAGGGCTGCGGCACGGGCGCGGCGGAGGTCGCGGTGCGGGCCGTCCTGCAGGTTCTGGTCGGCGGTGTAGGCGTGGACGGTGGTCATCAGGCCGCGTTCAATGCCGAACGCCTCATGCAGGACCATGGCCAGCGGGCCGAGGCAGTTGGTGGTGCAGGAGGCGTTGGAGATGATGTTGTGCGACGCCGGGTCGTAGTCGCCGTCGTTGACCCCCATCACAACCGTGAGGTCGGCGCCCTTGCCCGGCGCGGAGATCAGGACCTTCTTGGCGCCGGCGTCGATGTGCTTCCTGGCGTCCTCGGCCTTGGTGAAGAATCCGGTGGACTCAATGACGACATCCACGCCGAGATCGCGCCAGGGGAGGTTCGAGGGATCCCGCTCGGCCAGTACACGGATGGTCTTGCCCCCGACGACGATGTTGCCCTCGCTGACTTTGACGTCGGCGCCCAGGCGTCCGGTGACGGAATCGTACTTGAGGAGGTGGGCGAGGGTCTCGGGGCTGGTGAGGTCATTTACCGCGACGATGTCGAGGTCGGCGTTCTGCTCCAGGGCCGCCCGGAAGTAGTTGCGGCCGATACGCCCGAATCCGTTGATTCCAACACGAGTAGTCACTGTTCTGTCTCCTTGAGTAGGGGTTCAATCGAGAGCTGCGTGACCTCATGGTAAGAAGCCACCGGACTGACTGCGGCCTGACACTTCCGCTTGGGAAACCCTTCCGGCCGCGGCGCCGTGGCCCCGTCCCGCCGGTGCCCGAAAGCACCGGGCGGGACCGGACCTACGGATTTATCTTACGCGTCACAGTCTCCGTAGGGACCGGGGCACCCGCACAAATGTGCGGCAGGGGCTCAAGACTAAGCCGGGACGATCAGGCTCTTGGCGCCGGTGCGGGCGGCGTCGAAACGCGCGGCGACATCGGCCCAGTTCACGATGTTCCACCAGGCCTTGACGTAGTCGCCCTTAACGTTGGCGTAGTCCAGGTAGTAGGAGTGCTCCCACATGTCGAGCATCAGCAGCGGGATGGTGCCCACCGGGATGTTGCCCTGCTGGTCGTAGAGCTGCTCGATGACGAGGTTCTTGCCCAGCGGTTCGTAGGCCAGGATGGACCAGCCGGAGCCCTGGATGGAGTTCGCCACGGCAGTGAACTGGCCGCGGAAACCGTCGAAGGATCCGAAGAACTCATCGATGGCGGCTGCCAGTTCGCCCTCGGGCTTGTCGCCCCCGTCCGGAGACATGTTGTTCCAGAAGATGCTGTGGTTGGTGTGGCCGCCCAGGTGGAAGGCCAGATCCTTGGAGAGCTTGCCGATGGTGCCGAACTCGCCCTTTTCGCGTGCCTCTGCCATCTGGGCCAGGGCGGTGTTGGCGCCGGCCACGTAGGTGGCGTGGTGCTTGTCGTGGTGCAGCTCCATGATGCGTGCGGAAATATGCGGCTCAAGGGCCGCGTAATCGTACGGCAGTTCCGGCAGTGTGTATTCGTTCACGAAAAATCCTCCGTTGGTGTCGGATCAATGTTCCGGACGGAATTCCCGTCCGGAAACTCGTTGTGCCGCCGAAAGGCAGCAGGCTTCCATCCTATGCAATAACGCTATTCGTCCAACATTTCCGGAGTGACGCTCGACTCAGTACCCGGAATACCCAATTCCGCTGCCCGCTTGTCAGCCATGGCCAGCAGCCGCCGGATCCGCCCGGCAATGGCGTCCTTGGTCATGGGCGGGTCGGCCAGGTGGCCGAGCTCGTCCAGGCTGGCCTGCTTATGGGCCACGCGCAGTTCGCCGGCGTAGCGCAGGTGCTCCGGGACGTCCTCGCCGAGGATCTCCAGGGCGCGCTCCACCCGGGCACCGGCCGCGACGGCGGCCTGCGCGGAGCGGCGGAGGTTGGCGTCGTCGAAGTTGGCAAGCCGGTTCGCCGTGGCGCGTACTTCCTTGCGCATCCGGCGCTCTTCCCACACCATGAGCGCGTCATGCGCACCCATCCGGGTGAGCAGGGCGGCGATGGTGTCGCCGTCGCGGATCACCACGCGGTCCACGCCGCGCACCTCGCGTGCCTTGGCGGCGATGCCGATCCGGCGGGCGGATCCGACCAGGGCCAGGGCAGCTTCAGGTCCCGGGCAGGTGACTTCAAGCGAGGAGGACCGTCCGGGTTCGGTGAGGGAACCGTGGGCGAGGAAGGCTCCCCGCCAGACGGCCTCCGCATCGGCCGCGGAACCGTTCACCACGACGGAGGGCAGCCCGCGCACCGGACGCCCGCGGGCATCCAGGAGGCCGGTCTGCCGGGCGAGTGATTCGCCGTCCTTGACCACTCGAACCACGTATCGGTTGCCGCGGCGCAGTCCCCCGCCGGACACCACAATGATGTCGCTGGCGTGGCCGTAGACCTCGGCAATGGCTGCACGCAGCCGTCGGGCAGTCGACGCGAGGTCTACCTCGGCTTCGATGACTATCCGTCCGGAAATGATGTGCAGGCCGCCGGCAAAACGCAGCATTGCCGACACCTCGGCCTTGCGGACTGAGGATTTCTTCACGTCCAGACGCGACAGTTCCTCTTTTACAGCTGCGGTTAACGCCACAAATACACTCCTAATTCTCCCCAAAAATATCGTGGAAGGCGGTCGCGAGGCGGAGCGGATCATGGATCGGACGCCCCGACGCTGCCCCCACCTTACCGAAGACCGGACGGCCGCCCAGTTCTGCTACAGCATCCTCGAAGGCCGCTTTGTCCGCCACCACCGACGGATCCACCAGCACGGCATCCACCTTGAACTCCGGCGCGTAGCGGCGGATAACGGCCAAGTGGTCGACGGCGGTCATCCCGGATGTTTCGGTTGTTTCATTGCTGAGGTTCATGGTCAGGCAGCGTTTGGCGGATGTGGCGCACAACGCGTCCCTAAGCTGCGGCAGCATCAGGTGCGGCAGGACCGACGTGTACCAGGAGCCGGGCCCCAGGACCACCCAGTCAGCCAGATCGATTGCTTCCAGCGCGGCCGGGCAGGCCGGGGCGTCGACGGGCAGCAGCCGGACGTCGCTGACGTTGCTGCGGGAGCCGGCAGCGGCGAGGCTGGCCTGGCCGCTGATGGTCTCGAGCAGGTCTCCGTCGGCTGTGCGCCGAAGGACGTCACCTTCAATGGTCAGCGGCAGGGTGGACATCGGCAGCACCTGGCCGCGGGCACCCAACAGGGCGCCGGCCCACTGGAGTCCGGCGACGGGATCCCCCAGCAGCTCCCACAGCGTGACAATCAGCAGGTTGCCGAGGGCATGGTCATCCAGCGAGCCTTCGACACCGGGCTGGGACCGGAAGCGGTGCTGCATGACGTCACGCCAGGTGCGTCCCCAGTCAGTGTCGTCGCAGAGCGCCGCCAGGGCCATCCGCAGGTCCCCGGGCGGAAGGACGCCCAGTTCCCGGCGGAGGCGGCCGGAGGAGCCGCCGTCGTCCGCCACCGTAACGATGGCGGTGAGGTCGGTGGTGAGCAGGCGGAGGGCCGAGAGGGAGGCGGACAGCCCGTGGCCGCCGCCGAGCGCGACGATCGATCCGCTCCCGCTCCCGCTCTCACGTCCCTTCCCCTCCGGAATCAGGGGCAGGGGTCCGGTGAGGAAGGACATTACTCGCGCCCCAGATCCCGGTGGTGGGAGCTGACCGTCACGTGCGGAAGCTGGGCCAGGCGCTTGGCCAGTTCCTCCGTGACGGCAACGGAGCGGTGCTTGCCGCCGGTGCAGCCGACGGCGATCGTGGCGTAGTGCTTGTTTTCCCGGCGGTAGCCGTCAATGACGGGCTCCAGGGCGTCGACGTAACGGTCCAGGAACTCCGCGGTGCCCTTGGCCTGCAGGACGTAGTCGCGGACGTCTTCGTCCAGCCCGGTGTGCGGGCGCAGCTGCGGGACCCAGTGCGGGTTGGGGATGAAGCGGACGTCGGCAACGTAGTTCGCGTCCACCGGCAGTCCGTATTTGAAACCGAAGCTCATCACGTTCAGGCGCAGCACAATCGGGCCGGACTCCGTGAACAGCTCCGTGACGGCGGTGGCCAGAGCGTGGACATTCAGCTTGGACGTATCCAGGACGATGTCGGAGGACTCCCTCAGCTCCGTCAGGACCTCGCGTTCGGCGGCGATGCCGTCCAGGATGCTGCCGTCGGCCTGCAGCGGATGGGGGCGTCGTCCCTGTTCAAAGCGCCGGACCAGGGTGGAATCATCGGCGTCGAGGAACAGCAGGCGGTAGGTGACGCCGGCGGCACGCAGGTTGCGCAGGGCTTCGCGGATGTCCTGGAAGAGTTCCTTGCTGCGGACGTCGACCACCACGGCCAGCTTCGGAATGGACTGCGGCATCCGGGAGACCAGCTCGGTGAGGGTACCAAGCATCATCGGAGGCAGGTTCTCGACGACGTACCAGCCGTGGTCTTCCAACGCATTGGCGGCGGTACTGCGCCCGGCGCCGGACATGCCCGTAACTACGAGCAGCTCCGATTCCTCCGGTTTGACTACGGTCAAGCCGTCCTCTTGCGTCATTACTGTGATCCCATCCTGATTGTCCTGCTTTTCGAAGAACTCCGAACGGTTCGAAGCCGACACGCCGGTTCCCAAGCCTAACTAAGTTTCCAGGATTTCGCCGGTGGCCATATTGACCGCCGGAACTCCCGCCGTTTCCTTGTCCGCCAGGCGGCTGCGCAGGTTGGCGGCCATGGCCGGACCGATGCCCGGCACCTCCAGGAGTTCCTCCTCGGTCGCGGCACGCAGTTTCTTCACGGAGCCGAAGTGCTTAAGCAGTGCCTGCCGCTTCGACGGTCCCAGTCCGGGCACCTCATCGAGCAGTGACGCGGTCATGGACTTGCCCCGCTTCTGCCGGTGGAAGGTGATGGCGAAGCGGTGCGCCTCGTCCCGGACGCGCTGGAGCAGGAACAGTGCCTCGGAGGCGCGCGGGAGGATCACCGGGAAGTCGCTGTCCGGAACCCAGACCTCCTCGAGGCGCTTGGCCAGTCCGACCACCTGCACATCGGTGATGCCCAGATCCGCGAGGGCCTTCGACGCCGCCGCGACCTGGGGCTGGCCGCCGTCCACCACCACCAGGTTCGGCGGGTAGGCGAACTTTGCCTTGGGCGCAGGGGTGAGTGTGTCCGTCAACGGCTGGACGTCGCCGTCGCCGCCGCGCTCGTCCGGCAGGTCCACCGGGGCATCGGGATCGGCGGCGGGATCCGCGTTCTCCGCGAGGTAATTGCGGAAACGGCGGGAAATGACGTTGTACATGGAGGACGTGTCGTCCCGGGCGGCGTCGCCGGTGATCGAGAACTTGCGGTAGTCCGATTTCTTCGGCAGGCCGTCTTCGGCCACCACCATGGAGGCCACCACATTGGTGCCCTGCACATGGGAAATGTCGTAGCACTCGATACGCAGCGGCGGCGAGGGCAGGTCCAGGGCCTCCTGCAGTTCCTGCAGGGCGGCGGAGCGGGTGGTGATGTCCCCGGCCCGGCGGCTCTTGTGCAGCCGCAGGGCATCCGCGGCGTTGCGGGCAACGGTCTCCATGAGCGCCTTCTTGTCTCCGCGCATGGGCACCCGGATGTCCACCCGGGCGCCGCGCAGCCCGCCCAGCCATTCGGCCAGCTCCTCCGCGTTAGGCGGCAGCACCGGGACGAGGACCTGGCGCGGAATGCGGTCGGTCGAGTTCGCCTCGCCGTAGACCTGCTGGATCAGGTGCTCCACGAGGTCGGCGGTGTCGTTGTCCTCGACCTTTTCCACGACCCAGCCGCGCTGGCCGCGGATGCGTCCGCCGCGGACATGGAACACCTGGGCCGACGCCTCGAGTTCGTCTTCCTCCAGCGCGAAGATGTCGGCGTCGGTGTCTTCGCTTAGGACCACGTTGTTGCGTTCGAATACTTTCCGCAGGGCCGAGACGTCGTCGCGGAGCCGGGCGGCGGTTTCGTAGTCCAGTTCGGCGACGGCGGCCTGCATTTCCTTCTCGAGGCTGGAGATGAAGCGCTTGCCCTCGCCGGCCATGAAGTCGCAGAGTTCCGCGGCCAGTTCGCGGTGGTCCTCCGGGCTGATCCGTCCGACGCAGGGGGCGGAGCACTTGTCGATGTAGCCGAGCAGGCACGGTCTGCCCGTGCGCTCTGCGCGCTTGAAGACGCCGCTGCTGCAGGTACGGACGGGGAAGACCCGGAGCAGTGTGTCCAGGGTTTCGCGGATTGCCTTGGCCGGATAGAACGGGCCGAAGTAGCGGGTGTCCTTGCGCCGGTCCCCGCGCATGACCTGGGCGCGGGGGTACTTCTCCCCCATGGTCACTGCCAGGTAGGGGTAGGACTTGTCGTCCCGGAACATGATGTTGAACCGGGGATTGAATTCCTTGATCCAGGTGTATTCGAGCTGCAGCGCTTCGAGTTCGGTGCCGACCACCGTCCACTCGACGCCGGCCGCGGTATGCACCATGGCCCGGGTCTTGGGCATCAGCCCGCGCGGGTTCGCAAAATAGGAGTTCAGGCGGGAGCGGAGGTTCTTCGCCTTGCCCACATAGATGACCCGGCCGTGCTCGTCCCGGAAGCGGTATACGCCCGGTGCCGTGGGGATCTCCCCTGTTTTCGGCCGGTAGGTTGCTGGATCTGCCACGTCTCCATCCTACGTTCGCCTTTCGCCGGCCCCGGACGGCGGCATGGGGTTTCGCGCGGCGCTGAACAGTCCGGCACGCTCCGGGCGCCGGTGAGCGTCTTTACCGGGCCGTCTGGCTACCCCTCCGGCCGGTTCCGGTTGTAGCTGTCCGAGCGCTGCTGGCCGCTGAGCTCGGCGATGGCGTCCATGACCCGGTCGGTGGCCTGGCGGCGAGCCGGCAGCGCATGCTCCGGTCCGGTCTTCTGGAAGTACAGCGGCTGCCCCACCTTCAGGGTGAAGTGTCCGGGCTTGACCGTTTTCTTGCCGGCGGGCTGCAGCTTGTCGGTGTCGATGAGCCCCACGGGTACCACCGGAGCCCCGGAGGTCAGTGCCAGCCAGCCCACGCCGGTGCGGCCGCGGTAGAGCAGTCCGTCGCGTGAGCGGGTGCCTTCGGGGTAAATTCCGACGCCGCCGCCCTCCTCGAGGATGTCCAGCAGGGTCTTGAGCGCCGCAACGCTGGCGGCCTGCTGGTCGCGCTGCACCGGAATGGAACCCACGCCTTCGAAGAAGCTTTTCATCGCGAGCCCCTTGAGGCCGGTCCCGGTGAAGTATTCGGCCTTGGCGAAGAAACCCACGCGGCGCGGCAGCAGGGCCTGGACCAGGACGCTGTCCAGGAAGGACTGGTGGTTGCAGGCGACAATGAAAGGGCCGTGAGCCGGAACATGCTCGAGTCCGGTGATCGTGGGCCGGCACAGACCGGCGACAAGCCCGCGGGTGCTTGCCCGGGTCAGGTTATACAGAACCATTCAGTGCCGCTCCGTTCTGCGCATAGGCCAGCACAGCATCGGCCAGTTCTTCCGCGGTGTCAACGACGACGGCGGTCCCCGCCGCGTCGAGCTCGCCGGTGGCAGCGAAGCCCCAGGAGACGCCGATGCAGTCGATTCCGTTGGCAGCGGCTCCCTCGACGTCGTGCCTGCGGTCGCCGATCATCACGGCCCGGTCGAAGGAACCCGCGTGCCGCTCCAGGGCGGCACGGATAATGCCGGCTTTGCCGTTGAGTGCGGCGGCGGCCTGCTCGTCGGCGGGCGAGCCGTGAACGGAAGCAAAGAGGCTGTCCATGCCCTGCACCTCCAGGAGTTCCACCGCCAAGTGCCCGGGTTTCTGGGTGGCCACGGCTACGGTGTGCTCCGTGCGCAGATTCTCCACCAGGTCCCGGATGCCCGGGTAAGGCCGGCTCTGTGCCATGCCTGCCTGCCGGTAACCCTGCCGGTAGTGGCGGATCACCGCTTCCAGGCGGTCCTGGGGAACGCCGGCGATTTCACGCAGGGACGTCACCAGGGAGGGTCCGACCATCCGGAACAGGTCCGCCTCTGACGGCTGCGGCAGCCCGCAGGCCGTGAGGGCGGAACGGATGCCGCCCGTGATGGCACCGGCCGGATCAACCAGCGTTCCATCGAGATCGAACAGCACTAAAAGCCGGGGAGAAGTCACGGGCCTAAGTTTTGCATATCCGGGCGTCCCAAGGGAAAAAGGTATGCCCTGCGGTGCATATCTTTCGGGCGCGTATATTTCTCCGCGACCGGGCCGGACACGCCGAAGGCCGACGGCCGCCCGCTAGGGCAGCCACCGGCCTTCATTGAACTACTGGTTGAGGATCTCCGCCAGGAACGTCGCGGTGTGGCTGCCCTCCACCTTGGCAACCTTCTCCGGGGTGCCGGAGGCAACCACCTTGCCGCCGCCGGTACCGCCGTCGGGGCCGAGGTCGATGATCCAGTCGGCGCTCTTGATGACGTCCAGGTTGTGCTCGATGGTGATCACGGTGTTGCCCTTGTCCACCAGTCCCTGCAGCACCTCCAGCAGCTTGCGCACATCTTCGAAGTGCAGGCCCGTGGTGGGCTCGTCGAGGACGTAGATGCTGCGGCCGTTGGACCGCTTCTGCAGTTCGCTGGCGAGCTTCACGCGCTGCGCCTCACCGCCGGAGAGCGTGGTGGCGGGCTGGCCCAGCCGGACGTAGCCCAGGCCCACGTCCACCAGCGTGTTCAGGTGCCGGGAAATGGGACCGAAGGCGGCGAAGAACTCTGCTGCCTCTTCGATCGGCATGTCCAGCACCTCGGCGATGTTCTTGCCCTTGTAGTGCACCTCCATGGTTTCCCGGTTGAACCGGGCGCCGTGGCACACCTCGCAGGGAACATACACGTCGGGCAGGAAGTTCATTTCGATCTTCAGTGTGCCGTCGCCGTGGCAGGCTTCGCAGCGGCCGCCCTTGACGTTGAAGGAGAAGCGGCCCGGCAGGTAGCCGCGCACCTTCGCCTCGTTGGTCTCGGCGAACAGCTTGCGGATGTGGTCCCAGACGCCGGTGTAGGTGGCCGGGTTGGACCGCGGGGTCCGTCCGATCGGGCTCTGGTCCACGTGGATGACCTTGTCCAGCTGCTCCAGGCCCTCCACACGGGTGTGCCGCCCGGCCACGTGCTTCGCGCCGTTGAGCTTGTTCGCCATCGTCTTGTAGAGGATGTCGTTGATCAGCGTGGACTTGCCGGACCCGCTGACACCTGTCACGGCGGTGAAGACGCCCAGCGGAACATCCACGTTCAGGTTCTGCAGGTTGTTTTCCCGGGCACCTACGATCTTCAGCTGGCGGGACTTGTCCACCTTGCGCCGCTTCGCCGGGATTTCGATCTTCTTGCGCCCGGACAGGTAGGCGCCGGTGATGGAGCGCTCGTTGGTGAGCAGCTCGGCCAACGGGCCGGAGTGCACAACCTCGCCGCCGCGCTCTCCGGCGCCGGGGCCGACGTCGACAATCCAGTCCGCTTCCTGGATGGTGTCTTCGTCGTGTTCCACCACGATCAGGGTGTTGCCCAGGCTGCGCAGCCGGATCAGGGTATCGATCAGGCGCCGGTTGTCCTTCTGGTGCAGGCCGATGGACGGCTCGTCGAGGACGTACAGCACGCCGACGAGGCCGGAGCCGATCTGCGTGGCCAGGCGGATGCGCTGGGCCTCGCCGCCGGACAGCGTGGCCGCCGGGCGGTTCAGGCTCAGGTACTCCAGGCCGACGTCGAGCAGGAAGGTCAGGCGGGCCTGGATCTCCTTCAGCACCTGGTTGGCAATCTGCGCTTCACGTCCGGTCAGGACCAAGGTGTTCAGGAAGTCCGCGGCTTCGCGCAGCGGCAGGGCGCTGATCTCGGCGATGTTGCGGCCGTTGATCAGCACGGACAGGGACGCCGGGTTCAGCCGCGCTCCCCCGCACTCGGGGCAGGCGATTTCCCGCATGTACTCTTCGTACCGGTCACGGGCGTGGTCCGATTCGGTTTCCCCGTGCTTGCGGTGGATGTACTGGATCACGCCTTCAAAGCCGGTGCTGTACTTGCGTTCGC
Source organism: Arthrobacter sp. zg-Y1110 (assembly GCF_025244865.1). NCBI lineage: Bacteria > Bacillati > Actinomycetota > Actinomycetes > Micrococcales > Micrococcaceae > Arthrobacter > Arthrobacter sp. zg-Y1110. The sequence continues at coordinate 1,800,824 of NZ_CP104272.1, read as the reverse complement.
GGCCGAAGCGGTTCCGGTACTGGACCACCACCTTGTGGTCCTTGCCGTGGAGCACTGCCTCGCGCACCTTGGCCGGGAGCTTCTTCCAGGGGGTGTCCATCGAGAAGCCCATGTCCTTGGCCAGGCCGTCGAGCAGCCGGTTCCAGTACTCGGTGGTGGCGGTGCCCAGGGACCACGGGGCGATGGCGCCCTCGGCCAGGGACTTGGAGGGATCCGGAATGATCAGGTCCTCATCGACTTCCAGCCGGGAGCCGATGCCGGTGCAGACGGGGCAGGCCCCGAACGGGTTGTTGAAGGAGAAGGACCGCGGTTCGATTTCGTCGATGGCCAGCGGGTGCTCGTTCGGGCAGGCGAGGTTCTCGGAGAAGGTGCGGGTCCGTTCGCTGCTGTCCTCGGGGATGTCGACGAAGTCCACCACCACGCGGCCGTCGGCCAGGCCGAGTCCGGTTTCCACGGAGTCCGTGAGCCGCTGCCGGATGCCGTCCTTGGCCACCAGGCGGTCCACGACCACTTCGATGTTGTGCTTGTACTGCTTGCCAAGCTTCGGCGGATCGGACAGCTGGACCTGCTTGCCGTCCACCCGGGCACGCGAGTAGCCCTTGGCGGCGAGTTCCTTGAACAGGTCGACGAATTCGCCCTTCCGGCCGCGGACCACCGGGGCAAGGATCTGGAACCGGGTTCCCTCTTCGAGTTCGAGGAGCTGGTCCACGATCTGCTGCGGGGTCTGCCGGCTGACGGGCTCGCCGCAGACCGGGCAGAAGGGCCGCCCCACACGGGCCCAGAGCAGGCGCATGTAGTCGTGGATCTCGGTGATGGTTCCCACCGTGGACCGCGGGTTCTTGCTGGTGGACTTCTGATCGATCGAGACGGCGGGTGAAAGCCCCTCGATGAAGTCGACGTCGGGCTTGTCCACCTGGCCGAGGAACATGCGCGCATAGGCGGACAGGGACTCGACGTAACGCCGCTGCCCCTCCGCGAAGATGGTGTCGAACGCCAGGGAGGATTTGCCCGAGCCGGACAGGCCGGTGAACACGATCATGGCGTCCCGCGGCAGGTCCAGGTCAACGTTGCGGAGGTTGTGCTCGCGCGCACCTTTCACTACCAGGCGGGAAAGGTCATTGGCTTTATGCGGCACGAACGTGGTGTCAGCCGTCGGAAGAGTCGATTTAGGCACGTTTTCCACTGTAGTTCAAACGCCGATTCGAAAAAGTATTCGACCCCCCGGGTTTCGCCGCGGGCGAAGCGGAGCCGGTGCGGGGGTCCCTGGCTGCGGGCCTTTGGAGCTGCCGGGGCTGCATCGCACGCGTGCACGGGGTCCCACGGTTAGGGGCTGCTGGTAGTTCCTGAGGTCCCACCGGCACCAGCAGCACCACCGAGTGGGATGCTGTGCTGGGGCGCAGCCCGGAAGCTGAGTGACCGTTTAGCCCAGGGCCGCCCGCAGGAGGGACACGGCGTCGTCATCCGAGACGCCGTTGGCCCGCACCGCTGCGGCATACGCAGCGGCAGCTTCGGCCACCCGGCCGCGGCCGGTGTCGCCGCCCGCCGCGACAACAGTGCCGGCGCGGGACCGCGTGGTGACGACCTGCGCCTGCTCCAGCTCCCGGTAGGCCTTCGCCACCGTGTTCACGGCCAGTCCGAGGTGTCCGGCCAGTGCACGCACCGGTGGAAGCCGGGTCCCAATGGCGAGGCGCCCCTCGTTCACGGCGTCCAGGATCTGCAGGCGGAGCTGTTCGTAGGGCGGCACCGAGCTGGAAGCGTCAATCCGGACCCCTGCCAGCACACCGGCGTCGTTGCCGGCGGGGGTCGGTGCGGTTACGGGGGTTGTGTCAGGCGTCATGGTGCAATGCTAGTGCCCGGCCGGATCGGCAGGCGCCGGCACGTCGGCCACCGCCGCGCCACCCGCCGCGCCATCCTGTGCCGGTCCGGCGAACTGTGAACGGTAGAGCTCGGTGTAGAACCCCTCGGCCTCCAGCAGTGCATCATGGGTTCCCTGCTCCACGATCTGCCCGTCCCGCACCACCAGGATGATGTCCGCGTCCCGGATGGTGGACAGGCGGTGGGCAATCACGAAGCTGGTGCGGTCCTGCCGCAGGGCGTTCATCGCCAGCCGGATGGCGATTTCCGTGCGAGTGTCCACGGAACTGGTCGCTTCGTCCAGCACCAGGATGGACGGGTTCGAAAGCCAGGCCCGGGCGATCGTCAGCAGTTGCCGCTGGCCCTGGCTGAGCGCCCCGCCGTCGTACCCGAGCACGGTGTCGTAACCCTCCGGCAGGGACCGGACGAAGTGGTCCACGTGGGTGGCCTGCGCCGCCTCGACAATCTGCTCCTCGGTTGCGCCGGGTGCGCCGTAGGCCAGGTTCTCCCGCACCGTGCCCTCGAACAGCCAGGCGTCCTGGAGCACCATGCCGATGTGTCCGCGCAGGTCCTCGCGGCGGAGCCGGGCAATGTCGATGCCGTCAATGGTGATGCGGCCCGCGTCCACCTCGTAGAAACGCATCAGCAGGTTGACCAGCGTGGTCTTGCCGGCACCGGTGGGACCCACGATGGCCACGGTCTGCCCGGGCTCCGCGGTGAAGGACAGGTTCCGGATCAACGGCGCATCGGGGCTGTAGCTGAAGGAGACGTCTTCGAAGGCCACCCGCCCCCGCACCGCCTTCAGGTGGTCGGGCCGGGAAGGGTCCGGTTCTTGTTCCTTCGCGTCAAGGAGGGCGAACACCCGTTCGGCGGACGCGACGCCGGACTGGAGCATGTTGATCAGCCCGCCAAGCTGTCCCAGCGGCTGGCTGAACTGTCGGCTGTACTGCACGAAGGCCTGCACGCCGCCGATGGACAGCTGCCCGTTGGCGACCTGCAGGCCGCCGACAACCGCCACGGCCACGTAATTCAGGTTCGAGATGAACATCATGGCCGGCATGATGATGCCCGAAACGAACTGGGCGCGGAAGGCGGAGCGGTACAAACGGTTGTTGGCGGGGGCAAAGCCTTCGATGACCCGCTCCTGCTGGCCGAAGGCCTTCACCACGTCCTGGCCGGTGAACATTTCCTCGATATAGCCGTTTACCTCGCCGGTGGACTTCCACTGGGTCTTGAACTCTGCCTGCGAGCGCCGGGCAATGAGGACGGTGACCAGCGCCGAGACGGGCACGGTAATCACGGCGATCAGTGCCAGCAGCGGGGAGATGGAAACCATCATTGCGAGCACGCCCACGATGGTCAGGACCGAGGTGATGATCTGGGTCAGGCTCTGGGAGAGCGTCTGGGCCAGGTTGTCGATGTCGTTGGTGACCCGGCTGAGGACGTCTCCCCGCGATTGCTGCTGGAAGTGGGACATGGGCAGGCGGAACAGTTTGCCGTCGACGTCGCGGCGCAGCCGGTACATGGCGTTCTGCACAATGCGGGCGGTCACCCGTGCCTGGAACCAGCCGAACGCGAAGGCCGCCAGATAGATGCCCAGCACGCCGAGCAGGATCCCCGCCAGCCTGCCGAAGTCCAGTCCCTGCCCCGGGACCACATCCATCGCCGCGAGCATGTCCGCCAGTTCCCGCTCCCCCGAGTCCCGCAGCGCCTGGACCTGTGCCTCCTTGGACATCCCTGCGGGCAGGCCCTGACCGATGAAGCCGTCGAAGATGACGTTGGTGGCCTCCCCGAGGATCCGTGGCGCGCTGACGGCGAGCGCCACGGAGACGACGGCGGCAACCAGTACCGCCGCTACCCGTACCCGGTCCGGTGCCATCAGCGCCAGGATCCGACGGACACTGGCGGCGAAGTTCTCCGGCTTGACGGTTGCGGCAGCTCCCGGGCGTCCCCGTACCCCCGGTGTACTCATGCCACTTCCTCCGCGGTCAGCTGTGAAGCGACGATTTCCCGGTAGGTGTCCGAGGACCCCATCAGCTCCGCATGGGTTCCCTGACCCACGATCCGGCCCTCTTCCAGCACCAGGATCTTCGCGGCGTCGGTAATGGTGTTCACCCGCTGTGCCACGACAATTACCGTGGCATCCCGGGTCTGCGGCTTGAGCGCCGCCCGGAGCCGGGCATCCGTGGCGAAGTCGAGGGCGGAGAAGCTGTCGTCGAAGAGGTAGATGGACGGCCGGACCACCAGGGCCCGGGCAATCGCGAGGCGTTGCCGCTGTCCCCCGGAGAAGTTGGCTCCGCCCTGTTCCACCTGGTGGTCCAGTCCTCCCTCGGCAGTCCGGACGAAGTCCGCCGCCTGGGCGGTCTCCAAGGCTTCCCAGAGTTCGGCGTCGGTGGCGTCCGGCCGGCCGAAGCGCAGGTTCGAGGCGATGGTGCCGCTGAAGAGGTAGGCCCGCTGGGGCACCAGCCCGATACCGCGGCGCAGCGAGGAGAGGGTAACCCCGGCAATGTCCTGCCCGTCGACGGCGATGCTGCCGGACGTGGAGTCGAGCAGCCGCGGGACCAGGTTGAGCAGCGTGGTCTTCCCCGCCCCCGTGGAACCGATGATGGCCGTGGTCTCCCCGGGCAGGGCCTCGAAGCTGAGGTTGAACAGCACCGGATCCTCCGCGCCCGGGTAGCTGTACCCGACGTCGGTAAAGGTGAGCCGTCCGCCGTCGTACGCCAGCGTCCCCGCCCCGGGAGCATCCGCAACGCTGGTACGGGTATCCAGCACCTCGAAGATCCGTTCGGCGCAGACCGCTGCGCGGGGCAGCATCATGACCATGAACATGGACATCATCACCGCCATCAGGATCTGCATGATGTAGGCAATAAACGCCGTAAGTGCGCCGATCTGCATCTGCCCGGCGTCAATCCGGAAGGCACCGAACCAGATCACCGCGACCGTGGCGAGGTTGGCGACCAGCATGGCGGCGGGAAACAGCAGGGCCAGCAGCTGGCTCACCCGCAGCTGCGTGGAGGTGAGGTCCCTGTTCGCCCCGGCGAAGCGTTCCTGCTCGGAGTGCTCCCGGATGAACGCGCGGATGACGCTGATACCCATGATCTGTTCCCGCAGGACCGAGTTGACCCGGTCGATCTGCCGCTGGGCCCGGCGGAACAGGGGAATCAGGCGCTTCAGCACCAGCCCGATCACCAGGAACAGTGCAGGCAGGATCAACAGCAGGATGCCGGAGAGCGGTATGTCCTGGTTCAATGCCAGCAGTACCCCGCCCACTCCCATGATGGGAGCCGAAACCATCATGGTGAAGGTCATCAGCAGGGTCATCTGCACCTGCTGCACGTCATTGGTGGTCCGGGTGATCAGCGACGGCGGCCCGAACAGGCCGACTTCCCGGGAGGAAAAGGTCTCCACGTTGGTGAACAGCGCGGCCCGGATATTGCGGCCGGCGCTCATGGCCACCCGCGAAGCCAGATAGGTGGCCGAAACGGAACACAGGACCTGGCCCGCCGTGACGGCAAGCATCCAGCCGCCCACCTGCATGATGACGCCCGTATCCCCGGTGACCACGCCGCGGTCAATGATGTCCGCATTGAGGGTAGGGAGATACAGCGTGGCGACGGTCTGCAGCAGCTGCAGGAGAACGACGGCGGCCACCGCGCCTTTATAGGGGGCCAGGTTTTCCCGGACCAGCCTCAGAAGCATCCTTGCAACCTACGCCCGTCCGCGAGCGCAGACAATACCCGGGTAAGACTGGTGTCCCGGGGCGATGCCGGGGCCGGATCGCTACACTGGCGGCATGGAGGATCTGGAGAACATCACTATCCGCAGCGTGTCCGTCAGCGAAATGGACAACAACGTCTACCTGCTCACCGGGAAGGCGTCCGGTGCGCAGGTGCTTATCGACGCCGCCGCCGACTTCCCGGCCATCGAGCGGCTGCTGGCCGACGGGGCGCAGGACGCCGCGGTACCGGCGAAGCTGGAACTGGTCATCACCACGCACAGCCACTGGGACCACGTCCGGGCGCTCGCCGAAACGGTGGCGGCCACCGGTGCGAGGACCGCAGCCGGCACGGCGGACATCCCCGACATTGAGGTACCCACGACTGTTCCCCTGGACCACGGGGACACCGGCACGTTCCCCGACTTTGAGCTGGAGGCGATCTCGCTGCGCGGCCACACCCCGGGCTCCGTGGCCCTGCTCTACCGGGACCCGCACGGTCCCGCCCACCTGTTTACCGGGGATTCCCTCTTTCCCGGCGGGCTGGGCAACACGCAGAAGGACCCGGAACGTTTTGCACAGCTGTATCAGGACGTATTCGAACGTGTGTTCGATTATCTGCCGGATGACACCGTGGTGCACCCGGGACACGGGGCCGGCACCACGTTGGGCGCCGAGCGTCCGCACCTGCGGGAATGGAAGGAACGCGGCTGGTAGCTGCCGTGCTCTTCGGAGTTGCTAGGCCTTTTTCCGCCCCACCATAAACAGGCGCCGGAACGGGAAAACGGTTCCCCAGGCCTGCCGCGGATAGGCCTGGCGCAGCAGCGCCGCGTATTCGGTTTCGAAAGCGGCGAAGTCCTCGGCGGACAAGGCGTCGATGACCGGACGCAGGGCGGTGCCGCGTACCCATTCCAGCACCGGGTCCTCACCGGCCAGGACCTGGGCGTAGCTGGTCTCCCAGACATCCGCTTCGAATCCGGCCTCGGTGAAGAGGGCCAGGTAGTCCCCGGGCTCGTCCACGGCGTCGGCATGGCGCAGCACCCCCTCCAGCTTCGGGGCCCAGGCGGCGCTCGCCGCCAGTTCCCGCATCAGCACATGGGAAGGTGCAGTGAAGTTGCCGGGGACCTGCACCGCCAGCCAGGCGCCGTCGTCGAGCTGCTTGGCCCAGCGGCGCAGGAGCTCCTGGTGACCCGGCACCCACTGCAGTGCGGCGTTGGACACCACCACGTCCGTGCCGGGCTCCGGTTCCCAGTCCTCGATCCGGCCCTGTACGAAGTCCAGGTTCGACGGCGCGCCCTCCAATGCGCGGGCCGAGGCGATCATCTCCTCCGAGGAATCGACGCCGGTGACCTGCGCCTGCGGCCAGCGGGCAGCGAGTGCGGCGGTGAGGACGCCCGTGCCGCAGCCCAGGTCCACCACACGCGCGGGAGAAGAAGCAGCTACCCGGGCCGTGAGGTCGAAGAACGGGCGGTCGCGGTGCGAGGAGAACTGTGTGTACTTTTCGGGATCCCATTTCATGGCCCCGAGCCTAGCCGCCGCACCCCGCGGAAAACGGGAGCGGCACGGCCCCGTTAGTCTGGTATGGACATGAAACTTCTTGAGCAGCTTGCCTCCGGCCCGTCCAGCACCCGCACCATCGATCCCGACGAGACCTACACGTCCTTCCTGGAGTGGGTGGAGAGCCGGGGCATGTCGCTGTACCCGGCGCAGGACGAGGCAGTGATGGAGCTGGTGACGGGGAACAACGTCATCCTGGCCACCCCCACCGGTTCCGGCAAGTCCATGGTGGCGATTGCTGCGCATTTCCATGCCATGGCGCACGATGAGCGCAGTTACTACACCGCCCCCATCAAGGCCCTGGTCTCCGAGAAGTTCTTCGCACTGTGCGAGATTTTCGGCGCCGAGAACGTCGGCATGGTCACCGGTGACTCCTCCGTGAACAAGGACGCCCCGATCATCTGCTGCACCGCGGAGATCCTGGCCAACATTGCCCTGCGCGAAGGCCCCGACGCGGACCTGGGCACCGTGATCATGGATGAGTTCCATTTCTACTCGGACCCGCAGCGCGGCTGGGCCTGGCAGGTTCCGCTGCTGGAGCTGCCGCAGGCCCAGTTCCTGCTGATGTCCGCCACGCTGGGCGATATGACCCGGATCGCGAACGAGCTCAGCGAGCTCACCAACCGGGACACCGTCACGGTCTCCTCCGTGCAGCGGCCCATCCCCCTGCATTACTACTACGTGGAGACCCCGGTCCAGGAATCCCTGGAGGAGCTGCTGGCCACCAAGCAGGTGCCGGTCTACGTAGTGCACTTTTCCCAGATCGAAGCCATTGACCGGGCCCAGGCCCTGATGAGCATCAACGTCTGCACCCGCGAGGAAAAGGACAAGATCGGCGAGCTGATTGCCGGCTTCCGGTTCGCTCCCGGCTTCGGCAAGACCCTGAACCGGCTGGTCCGGCACGGCATCGGCGTGCACCACGCCGGCATGCTGCCCAAGTACCGCCGCCTGGTGGAGCAGTTGGCACAGGCCGGCCTGCTTAAGGTCATCTGCGGCACCGACACCCTGGGGGTCGGCATCAATGTGCCCATCCGCACCGTGCTGATCACCGCCCTGTCAAAGTACGACGGCACGCGCACCCGGCCCCTGAAGGTCCGGGAGTTCCACCAGATCGCCGGACGCGCCGGGCGGGCCGGCTATGACACGGCAGGCACCGTCGTCGTGCAGGCACCGGAACACGTGATCGAAAACGTCAAGGCCATGGCCAAGGCGCAGGCGAAGTTCGGTGATGACCAGAAGAAGCTGCGCCAGGTGGTGAAGAAAAAACCGCAGGCCGGCTTTGTGTCCTGGGGCAAGCCCACCTTCGAGAAGCTGGTGGACGGCACCCCGGAGCCGCTGACCTCAAGCTTCAACATCACCCACTCCATGCTGCTGAACCTGCTGGAGCGTCCGGGTGACCCGTTCACAGCGGCCAAGAAACTGCTCACGAACAACCACGAGACCCGGTCCTCCCAGCTGGCCCTGATGAAGAAGGCCCTAAGCATCTACCGGGAACTGAAGACCGCCGGCATTGTCGAAGTGCTGCCCGAGCCCGACGCCGACGGCCGCACCGTCCGCTTGAAGGTGCACCTGCAGCCGAACTTCGCCCTCAACCAGCCGTTGTCCCCGTTTGCCATGGCCTCCCTGGAGATCCTGGATCCGGACAGCCCGTCCTACGCACTGGACGTGGTCTCCGTGATCGAGGCGATCATGGAAAAGCCCCGACAGGTCCTCTCCGCCCAGGAGAAGAAGGCCCGCGGCGAAGCGATCGCCGCCATGAAGTCCCAGGGCATCGAGTACGACGAGCGGATGGCCCTGCTGGAGGAAGTCACCTATCCGCAGCCGCTGGCGGAACTGCTGGAGCAGTCCTTCGAGGTGTACCGCTCCGGTGCACCCTGGCTGGGCGAGTTCGAACTCAGCCCCAAGTCGATTGTCCGGGACATGTACGAGCGGGCCATGAGCTTCGGCGAGTACGTGCAGTTCTACTCGCTGGCGCGCTCGGAAGGCGTGCTGCTGCGCTACCTCTCGGACACCTACAAGGCACTCCTGCACACCGTGCCGCCGGAACGGCTCCGCGAAGATCTCGAAGACATCATCGAGTGGCTCGGCGAACTGGTCCGCCAGACCGATTCCTCGCTGCTGGACGAATGGGAAGAGCTGACCAACGGCATCAACCCCGACGCCTCGGATGAACCGGTGCTTCCGCCGGTTCCGGACCGGCTGACCGCCAACGTACGGGCCTTCCGGGTCATGGTGCGCAACGAGATGTTCTCCCGGGTGAAGCTTTTTGCGGACGAGGATGACCGCGCCCTTGGAGAGCTCGACGGCGACGCCGGCTGGGACGCCGACCGCTGGGCGGAGGTCCTGGACGCGTACTTCGAGGAACACGAGGACATCGACGACGGACCCGACGGCCGCGGCCCGAACCTGCTGATCATCAAGGAACTCCCCGGCAAATGGGAAGTCCGGCAGATCTTCAAGGACCCGGCCAACCACCTGGACTGGGGCATCACCGCGGAAGTGGACCTGGCCGCCTCGGATGAAGCCGGCAGCCCCGTCATCAAGGTGATCACCGCCGGACGCCTGGATTAGGCTGGGCAGCATGCAGATCCGTCCCGCGCGTCGAGAAGACGTTCCCGTCATCCTCGAGCTGATCCATGACCTGGCCGTCTACGAAAAAGAGCCGCACGCGGTAAAAAACACCGTGGAGGCCCTGGAAGCGAACCTCTTCGGAGAGCACCCGGCCATCTTCGCCCACGTGGCGGTGGAGCACGGAGCGATACAGGGCTTTGCCCTCTGGTTCCTGAACTACTCCACCTGGGAGGGTGTGCACGGCATCTACCTGGAGGACCTCTATGTCCGCCCCGAGGCCCGGGCCGGGGGCATCGGCAAGGCACTGCTGCGCACGCTGGCGGAAATCGCCGTCGAACGCGGCTACGCCCGTGTGGAGTGGTGCGTACTGAACTGGAACGAACCGTCCATCGCGTTCTACAAGTCCCTTGGTGCGCTCCCGCAGGATGAGTGGACCACGTTCCGGCTCACCGGGGACGCGCTGGCCTCCTTCGGTGCCTCCCCGGAGGAGGCGAAGTGACGGCGGCCGTTCCGCACACGGCCTCGCGCACCTACCCAGTCCGCGGCATGAACGTGACGGACCACTGGTTCACGGTGCCGCTGGACCACGCGGTTCCGGACGGTGAGACCATTACCGTCTTTGCCCGCGAATACGTCGACGCCGAACTGCCCGCGGCCGAAGCGCAGGAGTTGCCGTGGCTGCTGTACCTTCAGGGCGGCCCTGGCGGCAAGGGCAACCGGCTGCTGCAGTTCGGCGGCTGGACGAAGGCTGCGTCCAAGCACTTCCGGATCCTGATGCTGGACCAGCGCGGGACCGGGCTCTCCACTCCGGCGGACCGGCAGACCCTGCCGCGCCGCGGAGACGCCGCGGCGCAGGCGGAGTATCTCACCCATTTCCGGGCCGATTCGATTGTGGCCGATGCCGAGCTCATCCGGCAGGCCCTGGGCTCGGGTCCGTGGAGCACCTACGGGCAGAGCTACGGCGGCTTCTGCACCCTGACCTACCTCTCCTTCGCCCCCGAGGGACTGCGCGAATGCCTCGTTACCGGCGGACTGGCCCCCTTGACGGGGCCCGCGGACCGGGTCTACGAGGCAACCTTCCGGCGGGTGGCGGCACGCAACGCAGAGTACTTCGGGCGCTACCCGGAAGACCGGGAGACCACCACTCGGATTGCCCGGCACCTCGAGTCGGTCCCGGAGTTCCTGCCCTCCGGGGAGCGGCTGACCGTGCGTCGTTTCCAGATGGCCGGGTCTTATCTGGGCGGCAACACCCGGGTGGACGGGCTGCATTACCTGCTGCAGGAAGCCTTCGTTCCCACGCCGGACGGCGAACGCCTCTCCGATACCTTCCTGGAGGCCGTCCACGGGCTGGTCACCCGTGCCCCGAATCCGCTGTACGCGGTGATGCACGAGTCCATCTACGGCCAGGGCGAAGCCACCAACTGGGCCGCGGAGCGCGTCCTGAAGTCCTTCCCTGAGTTCGAACCCACGGCCCCGGAACCGCTCTTCACCGGTGAGATGGTCTACCCCTGGTACTTCGACGAGGATCCGGCGCTCCTCCCGCTTCGGGACACGGCAGAACTGCTGGCCCGGAAGCCGGACTGGGATCCCCTCTACGACACCGCTCAACTGGCGCGCAACGCCGTGCCCGTGGCCGCCGCCGTCTACACGGACGACATTTACGTGGACCGGGAGCTGTCCATGGAGACGGCAGGCGCCGTGAAGGGACTGCAGGTCTGGCAAACCGCCGATTTCCACCACGACGGAATTGCGGACGACGGCGAGGCTATCTTCAACCGCCTGCTGGGCATGGTCCGTGGCAAGGACGCGTAGGGTCCAAAGAGAAAGGCAGGTCACCGGCGTACCGGGGACCTGCCTTTGTTGTCTTGGTGGCCGCTACAGCGGACGGTCAGCGAGTTTCCGGACCCATTCCGGGGTGGGCTTGCCGAGCTTGCGGTCGGTGGTGAGGCGGAGCCGTGCGGCCCGGATCTGCACCCGTTCGCGGTCCCGATCGCGTTCGGCCTGATCGGCGGGGACCTTAGAACCGCGTGCCAGCGGCAGTGCTGCTGTTGTCATCGTCAGCCTCCTCCGTTCCGGGTGCGCTCGTGATGTTTTCATTCTGGCTCATATCGCCGGTCGAGTCCACTATCGCAGTCAGCGGGCGTGCCCACGCAATGCTGATGATGGCCGCTTCCTCGGTTCCGGCAAGGTCACTCTGGGCCAGCAGGTCCAGGACGCCCAGTCCTGTCTCCTGCCGGCGGGGATCATCCGACAGGGAGGCTTCGATGGCCCACTGGGCACGGGTCCACCATTCCGAGCGTTGATCCGCCTTCCGGCGCTGCTCCAGTGTCTTCCAACCCACGAAGAAGGTCAGGGCGCCGGCGAGCAGGACCGCCAGCGGGCCCAGGGCAGCGAGGATTTCCCACCAGGGTGCGCCGCCGGGAAGAACTGACGCAGCCGCCCCCGGCGGCGGGGTGGGTGGCGGAGAGAACATATCCACACCTTAGCCGCCGCCTGTGACACTCCCGGACACCAGGTGCTGCTACTGGCCGGTTGTCCGGTCGCCCGCCCAGAACGCGTAGGCGGACAACGTCAGGCCGTCGGCTATCTCTCCTGCCCCCATCAGGGCCGGGACGCTGTCCACCGGTACCCAGCGGAATTCATCTATTTCACCGTCGCGGGTGAGCGGCTCCGCGGACCGGTCCACGGTGGCCGCGACAACCACTGCATGGCCCTGCAAGAGAGAGCTGTCTGCCCACACGGACCCCAGTACCCGGAAGCGGGTACCCTGCAGTCCGGTTTCCTCTTCAAGCTCGCGCGCTGCGTCGTGGACGGCCCGGTCCGGTCCGGAGCCGGCGGGGCTTCCGAACCCCCTCGGAAACTCGAGGAAACTGCGCCCGGCTGCAGGCCGCCAGTGCTCCACCATGGCAAAGTGGCCGTCGGCCTCCGCGACGATGACCACGCCGGGGGTGCCGTGTTCCGCAACAAGCCGGTGCTGCAGCCAGGACCTTCCGTTGCGGGAGACATCTTCGGTCCACAATTCAAGGCTTGGCGGCCCGGACCAGGCATACACCAGGCGCTGGCCCGGGTGAGGCTCCGGCATCACCGCGGGACCGCCGGGAAGTGGATATGTGCTCTCATTTTCTTCTTTCGCGTTGCGTGCAGCTCGGTAAACTCCACCAGGGGGACACCCAGGACAACAGTCGCTATGGCTGAACCGACGCCGGCGAGCAGGTTGGAGAAAAAGCCCGCCGTCAAGGTGCCGACGACCGCCGGGAGGAGCGTCAGCGCAATCCTCGTCCACATGGCTTTCCGGTCCTCCCCCAGGCTGACCGCGGCATTCGATCTGGCGACGGCATAGGCAAGCGCGTCGGATGTTTTCTGGCTTGGCCGAGTCTGCCAATCGTGGATGGCTGACCGGGCCTGATGCCGCAGGACTGCGTAGACCTGCGGCGGCATATCGTGGAGGGTAGCCACCAGGCTCCCCTGGAACTGGATAGTCTCACCTCCGCTCAGGCCCCGTCCGCGGCGCTGTGCCTCCTGCATTACGGTGTCCTCGCGGAACCGGAGCCAGTTGGTCTCGTGCTGCTCAGCCATGGCGTCGAAATACGCGCCCATCCACCAGTCCTGCAGAAGCGTCGCGTTGCCGGCCAGTTGGGGCGCTTTTGCGTCAAGGTAGGACAGTGCGGCAGTCCGGATCACGGTTTCCGACAGGAACTGCACGGCGGCGTCGGCTTCCGGTTCCGAAGCGCGGAGTTCCCGTACGACGGCGGCCCGCCGGGACAATGCTCCCCTCAGGTCGAATGATTCCCGGGTCCTTTCACGGACACGTATCTGATCTGCGGCAGCTTCGGCAAACCATGCTTCCCAGGCCCGGGCGAGCCGGGCGAATTCTCCCGTGGGCGCCTGGACATGCTGGTCTGCATCCATGCCTTCCCAGGCAGCCTGCAGCTCGGCCGCCACCGTCCGGGCGACCTCGGACGCCGGGCAGCTGCGAAGCCTGGCACTGCTCCTGGCATGCAGCGCGGCCGCCAACGGGCGCGGCGCTTTCCAGAACATCGCCAACGAAGAAAACTCGAACTCCGCCAGGACCGGACTCAACGGGTTTGCGCCCAGCAGGAGGAAACGCAGGCTCTCTTCCAAGGACGGCTTCCGCGCCACGACCGAGAACGTCTGGTCGAAGGAACCGGTGCGCGCGAGGAGCGTCCGGACAGCGTCGGGGCCCCGATCCAGGAAGAAGGCGCCGTCGAGCAGCTGCACATCCAGCAGGAGAATCTCCCGGCTCAGCAGGTCGGCTGCGCGCAGCATGCCCGGGAAGGACACCCGGTTTTCCGGTGTGGGGGCCACATCCGGGTCGGCAAAGAGCGCCTCGTCGGAGACCAACGAACGAAAGGTGTTCTTTTGCTCCACAGTGTCGAAGTCGAAAACCAGGGTCCGCTTCATTTGGAGCGGTTGTGAGCCACCAGCGTCAACCACGGTGTTGCCCTGCTTCCGGTAGGTTCGTCCGGCGTGCGTTTCCTCCCGGCTCAGTCATCCTGCAACCATAAGCGCGGTCTGGGCGATGGCTGAAATCATTCGGCGACGATTTTATTGCTGCATCCCGGCAACCCGCATCCCGCCTAGGCGTGCCCGGCGGCCTGCATCTGCCGCAGTTCCTTCTTCAGGTCCCCCACCTCGTCGCGGAGCCGGGCGGCCAACTCGAACTGCAGCTCGGCGGCAGCGGCATGCATCTGCTCGGTCATGGACGCGATCAGGCTGGTGAGGTCCTCGGCGGGAGCCGCAGCCAGGCCGTCCTTCCGGACCCCCTTGCCCTTGCCCTTCGTCTTCTGCTTGGCCGCCTCTGCCAGGAGAGCCTTGGTGTCGGCATCCTCGCGGGCCAGCTGGTCGGTGATGTCCGCGATCTTCTTGCGCAGCGGCTGCGGGTCCACACCGTGCTTCTTGTTGTACGCAACCTGGATTTCGCGCCGGCGGTTGGTCTCATCGATGGCCTTGGCCATGGAATCGGTGATCCGGTCCGCATACATGTGCACCTCGCCCGAAACGTTACGGGCAGCACGGCCGATGGTCTGGATCAGCGAGGTGGAGGAGCGCAGGAAGCCCTCTTTGTCGGCGTCGAGGATGCTCACCAGCGACACCTCGGGAAGGTCGAGGCCCTCTCGAAGCAGGTTAATGCCGACCAGCACATCGAAGGTGCCCATCCGCAGTTCCCGAAGCAGCTCCACACGGCGCAGCGTGTCGACGTCGGAGTGAAGGTATTCCACCTTGACCCCGTGCTCCAGCAGATAGCCGGTCAGGTCCTCGGCCATCCGCTTGGTCAGCGTGGTCACCAGGACGCGTTCATCCCGTTCGGTCCGGGTGCGGATTTCACCCAGCAGGTCATCGATCTGGCCCTTGCTCGGCTTGACCACCACCTGCGGATCCACCAGGCCGGTGGGCCGGATGATCTGCTCCACGAAGCCGTCCGACTTGGACAGCTCGTACTTGCCCGGGGTGGCGGACATGTAGACGGTCTGGCCGATCCGTTCCAGGAACTCGTCCCATTTCAGCGGCCGGTTGTCCATTGCAGAGGGCAGCCGGAAGCCGTGGTCCACCAGGGTGCGCTTGCGGGACATGTCGCCCTCGTACATGGCACCGATCTGCGGAATGGTGACGTGGGATTCGTCCACCACCAGCAGGAAGTCGTCCGGGAAATAGTCCAGCAGGCAGTGCGGGGCAGTGCCCGGACCGCGGCCGTCGATATGCCTCGAGTAGTTCTCGATGCCGTTGCAGAAGCCCATCTGCTGCATCATTTCCAGGTCATAGGTGGTCCGCATCCGCAGCCGCTGGGCTTCCACCAGCTTGTTCTGCGATTCCAGTTCCTTCAGCCGCACCTGCAGCTCGTCCTCGATCTGGCGGATGGCCCGGTGCATCCGGTCCTCGCCGGCCACGTAGTGCGACGCCGGGAAGACGTACATCTCCGTCTCTTCGTGGATAACGTCCCCGGTCAGCGGATGCAGGGTGTAGATGTTCTCGATCTCGTCGCCGAAGAATTCAACGCGGATCGCGTTCTCTTCGTACATCGGAATAATTTCCACAGTGTCGCCGCGCACGCGGAAGGTGCCGCGGTGGAAGTCCATGTCATTGCGGACGTACTGCATCGCTACGAAGCGGCGCAGCAGGTCATCGCGGTTCATCTGCTGGCCCCGGCGCAGGGTCACCATTGCTTCGATGTACTCTTCCGGGGTGCCCAGGCCGTAAATGCAGGACACCGTCGCCACCACAATCACGTCACGCCGGGTCAGCAGGGCGTTGGTGGCCGAGTGGCGCAGGCGTTCGACTTCCTCATTGATCGAGGAGTCCTTCTCAATGAAGGTGTCCGTCTGCGGGACGTAGGCTTCCGGCTGGTAGTAGTCGTAGTAGGAAACGAAGTACTCCACCGCGTTGTTGGGCAGCAGCTCCCGGAACTCGTTCGCCAGCTGGGCAGCCAGCGTCTTGTTCTGGACCATCACCAGTGTGGGCCGCTGCACCTGCTCCACCAGCCAGGCCGCCGTCGCGCTCTTACCGGTACCTGTGGCGCCCAGGAGGACAACGTCCTTTTCGCCGGCTTTGATCCGCTCGGCGAGTTCCTTGATGGCGGTGGGCTGGTCACCGGCGGGCTTGTAGTCACTGATGACCTCAAACGGTGCCACGACTCTCTTGATGTCCTGCGCAAGACTCATGCCTATAAAACTACTCCGGTCCGCGGACAGCTGTGGTCCGCTTTGCTAGGGGCTGAACTACCGCCCGGCCCGGCTCCGCGCCTCGTTCAGCGGCACCAGCCGGGTCTCCCAGAGGTCGCGTACGGCAGTCACCAGTTCCTCGGGGGTGCCGGTGTTGTGCAGGACGACGTCGGCGGCCTCCGCCCGCTGTTCGGGAGTTGCCTGCGCGGTGATCCGGGCCCGCGCGGCCTCGGGATCCATCCCCCGGTCCTGCACCATGCGCTGCAGCCGCACGTCCTCGGGCGCCTCCACCACGACGACGAAGTCGAAGTTCCCGGCCTGGCCGGTTTCCACCAGCAGCGGGATGTCCTGGACCAGGATCCCGTCCGGCGGGGCCTCCGCCGCAAGCTGCGCGGCCCGCGCCCGGACCAGCGGATGGATGATGCCGTTCAGCACCGTACGGCGTTCCTCGTCGCCGAAGACCACTGCGGCCAGCGCCGGGCGGTCCAGCGAGCCGTCTGCGGCCAGGATCTGAGGGCCGAAGGCCTCGACGACGGCGGCCAGGCCTTCGGTGCCCGGCTCCACCACTTCACGGGCCAGGGCATCGGCGTCCACCAGCACGGCGCCGCACCGAACGAGGGTCCGGGCGACAAGGGATTTTCCGGCAGCGATCCCGCCGGTGAGTCCAACCTTGAGCATGCCCCCACCCTACCGCCGTCCCGGGCCGGAACCGCCTACTAGACTGGAAGAGTGAGCGATATCGACGCGGCGGCGGGGCGCTACACCACCATCGCCGGTGAACACCGCGCTGAACTTGAAATCCGACGCTCACGCTTCATTACCGTGCTGCGCCGCACCGAAACGGAGGAGCAGGCGCGGGCCCTGGTGGCGGACCTGCGCCGCGAGTTCCATGACGCCCGGCACCACTGCAGCGCCTTCGTGCTGGGTCCCGGTCGCGAAGTCCAACGCTCCAGCGACGACGGCGAACCCTCCGGCACCGCCGGCATTCCGATGCTGGAAGCGCTGACCAAGCGGGAGACCTTCAACGGAGCGACGGATCTCAGCGATATCACCGCCGTGACCGTCCGCTACTTCGGGGGGATCCTTCTCGGTGCGGGCGGGTTGGTGCGTGCCTACTCCGAGTCCGTCTCCTCGGCCCTCGACACCGCTCCCCTGCTGAGGCGACGGCGGATGCAGCTTTACGGCATTCCGGCCGGACACTCCGCGGCCGGACGGCTGGAAAACGACCTCCGCACCGCAGGCGTCAGCGTGCTGGGCACGGATTATTCGGCCGCCGGCGCCTCCATCAACGTCGCCCTGCCGGACATCCCCGACGCCCTGGATGCCTTCCATGCCAGGCTCGCTTCCCTGACCGCCGGAGCCTCCGAGCCGGTCCCCCTTGGAACAGAATGGATCGACCGTGACTGACCCCGCACCGGGCCGGACCGATTTCGACTTTTCCCGCCTGCGCCGCAGGCCGGACGTCGAAGCCCCCAACCTGCAGGCCTGGGACGCCGCCGACACCCTGCTGCTCGATACTGCCGCAGCAGATCTCTCCGCAGCAGCGGACCCGGACCAGCCCGGCGTCGTCGTCATCGGCGATTCCTACGGCGCGCTCACGCTGGGAGCTGCGGCCCGGCACGGGCTGCGCCGCCTCCGTGTGCACCAGGATCCGCTGAGCGGCGAACAGGCGCTGGATGCCAACGCCGCGGATCTGGGGCTGCCGGACGTTTTCAGCCACCATTCCCTCACGGCACCGCTTGTGAAGGACGCCCGCCTGGTGCTGCTGCGGCTCCCCCGCTCGCTGGCCGCGCTGGAAGAGATCGCTGCGCTGATCGCGGCCTCCGCCGCACCGGATGTCGCGGTCTACGCCGGCGGACGGGTCAAGCACATGACTCCGGCCATGAACGAGGTCCTCGCCCGCTACTTCGGCTCCGTCACCGCCGGGCTGGGCCGGCAGAAATCCCGGGTCCTGACGGCCCGCTCACCCCTTCCGCCAGAGCAGCTCCCGGAACCGTCCTTCCCGGTGTCGCAGCGGCACGACGTCGGCCTGGCGCAGCCGCTGGAACTCTGGGCCTACGGCGCGGCGTTCGGCGGTACCGCACTGGATCCCGGCACGCGGTTCCTGCTGCCGCACCTGGCCTCCGCCCGCGCTGCCCGACGCGCCGTGGACCTTGGCTGCGGGACCGGCACCATCGCCGCCTACCTTGCACTGACCCGACCGGACCTCACCGTGCTGGCCACGGACCAGTCAGCCGCTGCTGCGTCCTCCGCCGTGCGTACCCTGGCGGCCAACGGCGTGGCGGACCGCGCCGTCGTCACCCGGGCCGATGCGCTGGGCCCGCTGCCGGACAGCTCGGAAGAACTGGTGGTGCTGAACCCGCCGTTCCATATCGGCGCCGCGGTGCATGCCGGAATCGCACTCAAGCTTTTTGCCGATGCCGGACGTGTCCTGCAGCCGGGTGGCGAACTCTGGACGGTTTGGAACAGCCACCTGCTGTATCGGCCCGCCCTGACCAGGCTGGTGGGTCCCACCCGGGAAGTAGCCCGCAACCCCAAGTTCACGGTCACGGTCAGCACCCGGCGCTAACGCCGCACCCGCCGTACGGCCCCTCCAGGGCGCGGCTTTCGAACCGGAGAGAGCGCTCTCTTGACAGTGGCGCAGATCACTCCTAGCCTGTAACCGACGCGTAGAGAGCGCTCTCTCAGACTCCGCTCCCGCCGCAGGAACCGCTTTTCTTTCCTCCCGCTTTCGTCGGATCACGCCACCCAAGCACCAGGCACGGTCTACCACCCGGGATCATCAACTGCTTTACCCACACACAAAGGAGTGACCGTGAAGAATTTCCGACATCCCGCGGCGGCGATTGCAGGTGCTGCCGTAGTAGCCCTGCTGGCCGTAGGCTGCGGCGGCGGCGACAGCGAAGCTGCCAGTGAAGACAATCCCCTGAAGCTGACCGTCACCACCTTCGGAACCTTCGGCTACGACGATCTGTATGCCGAATACGAGGAAGCCAACCCCGGCATCGACATCCAGGCCAACAACATCGACCGCGGCGCCAATGCGCAGACGGACCTCTTCACCAAGCTCGCGGCCGGTTCCGGCGTCAGCGACGTGGTGGCCCTCGAAGAAGGCTGGCTCGGTGCGGTCATGGACGTCTCGGACCAGTTCGTGGACCTGAACGAGTACGGCGCGGAAGATATCAAGGACAACTGGGTGGACTGGAAGTACAAGCAGGGCACCGACGCCGACGGCCGGGTCATCGGCTACGGCACCGACATCGGACCGCAGGGCCTGTGCTACAACGGCAAGCTGTTCGAGGAAGCCGGCCTGCCGAGCGACCGCGAGGCCGTAGCGGAACTCTTCGGCGGCGACGACGCAACCTGGGACACCTACTTCGAACTCGGCAACCAGTACCACGAGAAGACCGGCAAGGCCTGGTACGACCAGTCCGGATTCGTCTGGAACTCCATGGTGAACCAGATGAAGGAGGGCTACTACACTGCCGACGGTGACTTGAACATCGAAGGCAATGACGCCATGAAGGAACAATTCATGCAGCTTGCTGCCGGAACCCAGGCAGGGCTCTCCGCCAACGAAACCAAGTGGGACTGGGGAACCGGCAAGGCGTTCACTGACGGTTCCTTCGCGACCTTCGTGTGCCCGGGCTGGATGCTGGGCACCATCCAGGAACAGCTCGAATCGGCCGGCGGCGGCGCGGACTCGGGCTGGGACTTCGCAGATGTCTTCCCCGGCGGGGCCTCGAACTGGGGCGGCGCGTTCCTGGCAGTCCCCGAAACCTCCGAGCACAAGGAGGAAGCCGCGAAACTCGCAGCCTGGCTCACCGCCCCCGAGCAGCAGGTGAAGCAGTCGGCGGCAGCCAACAACTTCCCCAGCACCATTGAGGCGCAGGAACAGCTGGCGAAGGACGCGACTCCCAATCCGATGTTCAACGACGCCCCCACCGGCGCGATCCTCGCTTCCCGGGCCGAAGGCGTAGTTGCCCAGTTCAAGGGCCCGGACGATTCAGTGATCCAGGAAAAGGTCTTCGGTGTGGCGCTGACCCAGCTTGATGCGGGCAAGGTCGACGGCGAAGAAGCCTGGAACGAAGCAGTTCAACTCCTGAACGAGCTGGTAGTCAAGGACTAGTACCCAGCGGGGCCTCCGGGGAACCGGAGGCCCCCTGATGGACTGTGAGAATCGATATGACCGTAACCATGAAGCCGCCCGCGCCCGCCGCGCCGCCGGAGAAAATCAAACCCACGTTTAGGCAGCGCCTGAACGTCTGGGACGTCAAAGCCTCTCCCTACCTGTACATTTCACCGTTCTTCGTGCTCTTCGCACTGGTGGGCCTGTTTCCGCTGGTCTACACGTTCTACGTTTCGCTGTACGACTGGCACCTCCTGAAGGGCCAGGGCGACTTTATCGGGCTGGGGAACTTCGCCGAGGTCCTCGCCGACCGGTTCTTCTGGAATTCGCTTTTCAACACGATGAGCATTTTCCTGCTCTCGGCGATTCCGCAGCTGGCGGGCGCCCTGCTGATAGCCGCAGTCCTGGACCAGAACATCCGGGGCAAGACGTTCTGGCGCATGAGCGTGCTCATCCCCTACGTGGTTACGCCGGTTGCCGTAGCCCTGATTTTCACCTATATGTTCAACGAGCAGCATGGCCTCATCAACAGCGTCCTGAGCAACTTCGGCATAGATCCGATCATGTGGCGGACCGAAACCTTTCCCAGCCACGTGGCGGTGGCATCCATGGTCAACTGGCGGTGGACCGGCTACAACGCGCTGATCCTCCTGGCCGCCATGCAGGCAGTGCCGCGCGATATTTACGAATCCGCCGCTATTGACGGAGCCGGTGCCGTCCGGCGTTTCTTCAGCATTACCCTGCCGAGCATCCGGCCCACCATGATCTTCGTGGTCATCACTTCCACAATCGGAGGACTGCAGATCTTCACCGAGCCGCGCCTCTTCGATCCCACGTATGCCGGCGGCCCGGAGCGCGAGTTCCAGACCACCGTTCTTTACCTGTGGGAGATGGCCTTCCAGCGGCAGGATTTCGGAGCTGCATCGGCCATTGCCTGGCTGCTGTTCCTCATCATCATTCTTTTCGGAGTCCTCAATCTGGCCTTGTCCAGGCGGATAGCGTCATCCGACGGCAAACGGCAGCGCCGCCGGCCCGCAGTGAAAGGGAAACAAAAGTGAGTATCGTCGAAAAGACCGCGCCGAGGACCCAACCGCGGGCCCCGCGCCGCCGCCCGGCGCTGCGGCACCGGATCCTGGGCAACGGCCTTCGCCCCGGCTATCTGACCTACGGCCTGCTGCTCGCTTTCTTCATCGGGTCCGCCTACCCGCTGTGGTGGTCCGCAGTGGTGGGCAGCCGGTCCAATGAAGCGCTGAGCCTTACCTGGCCTCCGTTGCTGCCGGGCGGGAATTTCTGGAAGAACGTTGCCGAGGTATTCGACACCATTCCGTTCTGGACGGCGTTGTGGAACAGCATCCTGATCTCGACCATCATCACTGTTTCCGTGGTGATGTTCTCCACCCTGGCGGGTTACGCCTTCGCGAAGCTGCGTTTCCGCGGGAACAACGGGCTCATGGTCGCAGTGGTGGCAACCATGGCCATTCCGACCCAGCTCGGAATCATTCCCCTGTTTATGGTGATGCGGCACTACGGCTGGACCGGTGATATCGGCGCCGTCATCATCCCGACGCTCGTGACGGCCTTCGGCGTGTTCTTTATGCGCCAGTACCTGGTGGACGTCATTCCGGACGAACTGATCGAATCCGCGCGGATGGACGGCGCCAACATGATCAAGACGTTCTGGCATGTGGCCCTGCCCGCGGCGAGGCCGGCAATGGCCATCCTCAGCCTGTTTACCTTTATGTCCGCGTGGACGGACTTCCTGTGGCCGATGCTTGTACTCGACGCCGGAAACCCCACCCTCCAGACCGCTCTAAGCCAGCTGCAGTCCAACCGGTATACCGACTACGCGGTGGTCCTTACCGGTGCCGTGCTGGCAACCATTCCCCTGCTCATCCTTTTCGCGGTGGCAGGAAAACAACTTATATCCGGAATCATGCAGGGAGCAGTGAAGGGTTAATGACGAACAACGCCACGGAGCGAAAGAATTTTCCAGCGGGCTTTATCTGGGGATCCGCCACAGCGGCGGCCCAGGTCGAAGGAGCCGCATGGGAGGACGGCAAGGAAGACTCCGTGTGGGACACGTTCGCCCGGACCCCCGGAAACGTGAAGAATCTCGACACTCCGGCAGTAGCAGTGGACCATTACCACCGCATGCCTGCCGACGTCGCCCTGATGAAGGACCTTGGACTGGACTCCTACCGCTTCTCCACCAGCTGGGCACGGGTGCGGCCGGGAGACCGCGGCACCAGCAGTGCGGGGCTGGACTTCTACTCCCGCCTGGTGGATGAACTCCTCGGCGCCGGGATCCTGCCCTGGCTCACCCTCTACCACTGGGATCTGCCGCAGGCCCTGGAAGAGAAGGGCGGCTGGGCCAACCGGGACACCGCGTACCGCTTTGTTGAGTACGCCAATGATGTCTACTCGGCCCTTGGGGACCGGGTGCAGCACTGGACCACCTTCAACGAACCGTTCTGCTCGTCCCTGCTGGGCTACGGATCCGGGGTACACGCTCCGGGCCGGCAGGAACCCCGCGCCGCCATCGCAGCGGTCCACCATCAGCATCTCGCCCACGGCCTGGCTGTCAACGAACTCCGTTCCCGCGGCGCCCAGCAGCTGGGTATCACGCTGAACCTCAGCAACTCCATCCCGCGGGATGCCTCCGATCCCGTGGACCTGGAAGCGGCACGGCTCTTTGACTCCCTGCAGAACCGCATCTTCCTCGACCCCATCCTTCGGGGCGCCTATCCGGAGGATTCGCTGAAGGACCTGGAGCCGTTTGGCTTGGCCGAGGCCATCCATCCGGGCGACCTGGAGATCATTGGGACCCCCATCGATTTCCTGGGAGTGAACCATTACCACGATGACCAGATCAGCGGGCACCCGGACACCAGCGGCGCCGACGGCCATTCCGGCGGCTCCGGGAGGCCCGTGGCCTCCCCATGGATCGGCGCCGAACACATCACGTTCCCGAGCCGTGGCCTGCCCCGTACCGCCATGGGCTGGGAGGTCAACCCCGACGGGCTCCGCCGGCTCCTGGTCCGCCTGGGCGAGGAGTACCCGGCTCTGCCGCCGCTGTACATCACCGAAAACGGGGCAGCCTACGACGACGTCGTGAGCGATGACGGCAGCGTGCCGGATGCCGAACGCACCGGCTTCATCATGGACCACATCGCCGCTGTCGGCCGTGCGATTGACGCGGGAGCAGACGTCCGCGGCTACTTCGTGTGGTCCTTGATGGACAACTTCGAGTGGTCCTGGGGCTACAGCAAGCGTTTCGGTATTGTCCGGGTGGATTACGACACCCAGGAACGCACGGTCAAGGACAGCGGCCTTGCCTACAGCCGGCTGATCGCGGCTAGCCGGGGCGAGGATTCCGGCACCCGTGGGACGGCGACCGCCTCGATGGTGTGACGTCCCGTAAACTGGGCACCGATCGGGCGTCTCGCCCCTCAGTCGCGTAGGAGAAAACAGTGAGTGCTGAATCCGGCCAGGCGCGCCCCGTGCCGACCCTGGAAATGGTGGCCGCCCTGGCCGGCGTTTCCAGGGCCACGGTGTCCCGGGTGGTCAACGGTTCCCCTTCCGTTGACCCGAGCATGGCCGACTCGGTGGAAAAGGCAGTCCGGGCGCTGAACTATGTACCCAACCGCGCCGCCCGGACCCTGGCCAGCCGGCGGACATATACGGTGACGCTGCTCGTTCCGGAGTCCACCTCCAAGGTCTTTGCGGATCCCTTCTTCGCCAGTGTGGTGGAAGGAATCGCCCGCTACCTGAACACCACCGAATACATGCTCAACATGGTGACCTCCTCGGAATCCAACCCGGAGAAAACCCGCCGTTACCTGCTGGGCGGCAACGTGGACGGCGTGCTCGTGGTTTCCCACCACACGGGCGACCATTCCTGGGAGCGGTTGAACGGTCAGCTGCCGGTGGTTTTCGCCGGGCGTCCGCTGGTGGATGCCGGTCAGAGCTACTTCGTGGAAGTGGACAATGAGGAAGGCGCTGCGGCTGCCACGGCCAGGCTCACCGGCGCCGGGCGGCGCAGCATTGCCACAATCGCCGGGCCGCAGGACATGCTTGCAGGTGTGGACCGGCTCGCCGGCTGGCGGGCTGAAGTCCGCCGTGCAGGCCTGGATGACGCCCTGGTGGAGACCGGGGACTTTACTGTAGCCTCCGGGGCGGCCGCGATGCGCCGCCTGCTGGACCGCGGCAGGGACATCGACGCGGTCTTTGCGGCAAACGACCAGATGGCGTCGGGTGCGTATTCGGTGCTGCAGGAACGGGGGCTGCGCATCCCGGAGGATATCGCCGTGGTGGGGTTCGACGACGACTACTACGCCACCAGCCTTAGTCCTGCCCTGACGACCATCCATCACCCGATCACCGCCCTGGGCGGAAAGATGGCGGAGGTGCTGGTGGACCTGATTGAAGGCCGGCCGACCGAACGGGTCAACCGCCTCCCGACATCGCTGGTGGTGCGGGACTCGGCCTAGGCAGAGCCCCGCATTTTCGACCGCTTCGCAACGCGGGGCTGCCGCTCTACCGGTCGTCCGCTCCGAGCATCTCGGCGAACTCGTCCGGCGTGACGATCCTGATGCCCAGCTCCTGCGCACGGACGAACTTGCTGCTTCCCGGCTCGGCACACACCAGGAGGGACGTGGTTTTCGAGACCGAACCGGCAGCGCGGCCTCCGTTCGCTTCGATCAGTTCCTGGGCACCCGCCCGGGTCAGGGAGCCCAGCGCGCTGCCCTTCAGGGAGCCGGTGATGACCACATTCATGGCCTCCCCCTCTGGGGTGACGAGCGTGGCTGCCTTGGCGGCCTTCACCGGCGCGGACACCGGGGTGCCCATATTCACCCCAGCCGCGGCCAGGCGGTCAATGACCGGCCCGTTGTCCTTCAGCGCTGCATGGATAACTTCAGCCTTCGCTTTGCCGATGCCTTCGACACCCGCGAGGTCGTCCACCGAGGCGCGCCGGAGGTTCTCCATCGTCCCGAAGCGCGCGGCCAGGCGGCGACCGAAGGTCCGTCCGGTGTAGCGCATGGCCAGGGCTGTGATGACCCGGTTCAGCGGCCGGGACTTGGCCTGCTCGATTTCGGCCATGATTTTTCTGGCCTTCTTGACCCCGAGGACCCGGTCCGCGCCCGACCCGGCCGTGCCCAGCTTCAAGTCGGCAAGCTGGTCTTCGGTCAGGTGAAAGATGTCCGAGACATCCCGGACCAGATCCGCTTCGATAAGGGCGTCCCCGGTGGAGCCGCCGACGCCGTCGATATCCAACCCGGCGTCGCGGGAGACTGCGTAGGAAATCCGCCCGGAAACAGAGCATTCGGGATTGATGCACCGCCACAACTCGGTGGACTTGTCGAATTCCCGGCCACATTTGGGACAGCCTGCCGGCGGTTCCCACGGCGTGGAAGAGGGGTCCCGCAGGTCGGCGCGCGGGAGGTGGACCTGCGGGATAACGTCATTGGCCTTGTACGCCATAACGGAGTCCCCGATGCGGATGTCCTTCTTCAACAGGTCCCGGACGTTGTGCAGGGAGGCATATTCGATCGTGGAACCGTCCACGTCCACGGGCGTGAACCGGGCACGGATGGATAGCCGCCCGGTCTTACCGATATCGAGTTCGATGTCTTCTATGACGGCAGGCACCTGAGCCGGCGGGTACTTGTAGGCCACCGCCCACTTCGGGGCATGCGGTCCCTCCCCCAGGGTTTTCCGCTCTGCGGCGGCGGGCACCTTCAGGACGGCACCGTCGATGGGGAAACCCAGGTCCGAACGCACCGCGCCCAGGGCAGCGACTGCTGCCATCGGGTCTTCCGCGGCCAGGACTACTCGCGGCAGCAGGGACCGCGCCGTCGTGAAGCCCAGGGCTGAAAGCTCTTCCATCGCGTCGTCTGCGTCCCGCGTGGCGGAGTATGCCGCGAAGGAGAACAGGCCGGCGTAGGTGGTGCCGTCCTTGTTCAGCATTCCGGCTACTCCGTTGCGGGCGTTCCTGAACGGCGCCTGGCCTGCCGCGGCGCGGATCGCGTTGGCCTGTCCCAGGTTCGCCTCGTTCAGGTACAGCTCGCCGCGGACTTCGAAGTCGCCCGCGCCGGCCAACGCGGGCAGCCCCTCGACGCCGCGGATCTTGGCGGTGACGTCTTCACCGGTGTAGCCGTCGCCCCGCGTGGCAGCAGAAACCAGGTGCCCGTCCGCATACCGGACAATAATCGCCATGCCGTCGATCTTCGGTTCAACCACTGCATCTGGGTGCGTGGCGGCGAACTCGATGACCTTCTCCTCGCCGGGCTTTTCCAAGGATCCGGCCGGCGAGGCATGCTCGACGTTCCCGCCTTCGGCACCCCCATGGCCGACAGCCCAGTGCAGCCCGTGGCGCGGGGAGATGCCGTTGGCCGTTTCGTAGGACAGGATCGCCGCCAGCAGACTGTCGAACCGGGCGTCCGGCATTTCCTCGATGTCGGTCTGCTCGTAGGACCTGGCGGCGGACAGGGCCTGCGCCACCAACTGGTCGTAATTGTCAGCGGTGATGTGGAAGTTCCTCATACCGATTCCGTCATGGGGAACGCCACTTCCGGACCCAGCCAGAACAGGAACACCATGAACCAGATGAGCAGTGCCGCACCGAACCACCACCGCGCCGCCGTCGGATGCTTCAACCGGCGGAGCACGGCATAGCCGCCCCAGGCAAGACCCAAGGCGACGAACGGTCCGGGGCACAGAAGCAGGGCCATAACCTCGTATTTCGCTCGTTCCCCGGACTCGTCGGAACCGCCCTGCGTCATGCCGAGATTGATAAAGACAACGAATGCGACGAGCGTGGCATAGGCGCCGACGACGGCGGTGAGCACTGAGGCGGTCATCAGGGCAGCGAACTCGGCACCGGACCTGGCCTTCGCCGGGCGGCCGTAAGGCGTTTGCGCAAAAACCTGTTGCGGGTAAGGCTGCTGCGGGTATGGGTATGACTGCTGCTGCGGCGGATACGCCCCTTGCTCCGGCCGGGCCCCTTGTTCCGCCATGCTCTCCCCCTGATCGACATCGAAAAACCGTTCTCCGGCCCTACCCTAGAGTTGCCGATCGCCGGCGGGCAGCCAGACACGCCCGGGCACGCAAAAGCGGGCCCCCACCGAAGTGGAGGCCCGCTTTAGGCAGTTACACGGTCCGGCTTACCGGACAGCGGAACCAGTGGGAATTAGTTTCCCGTGAGCTTCTCGCGCAGTGCAGCCAGGGCTTCGTCGGAAGCCAGCGTGCCGGCACCCGTCTCGGCAACGGCCGGCTCGGAGGAGTAGCTGGTGGTGCCGGAATCGGTGGATTCCGAAGCAGCAGCGATGTCCTCGGAGTTGTGCTGAGCAACCTGCTTCTTGTGGGCTTCCCAACGTGCCTGGGCGTCAGCGTACTGCTGCTCCCAAGCTGCGCGCTGGGTTTCGTAGCCTTCGAGCCATTCGTTGGACTCGGGGTCGAAGCCCTCCGGGTACTTGTAGTTGCCGGCTTCGTCGTACTCTGCGGCCATGCCGTACAGAGCCGGATCGAACTCGGTGCCCTCGGGATCGACACCCTCGTTGGCCTGCTTCAGGGACAGCGAGATGCGGCGACGCTCGAGATCGATGTCGATGACCTTGACGAACAGTTCGTCTCCAACGGAGACAACCTGCTCGGCGAGCTCCACGTGGCGGACAGCCAGTTCGGAGATGTGGACCAGGCCTTCGATGCCGTCTTCGACGCGGACGAACGCACCGAACGGAACGAGCTTGGTGACCTTACCCGGAACAACCTGGCCGAGGGCGTGGGTGCGGGCGAAGGTCTGCCACGGATCTTCCTGCGTAGCCTTCAGCGACAGGGAGACACGCTCGCGGTCAAGGTCAACTTCCAGAACCTCAACGGTGACTTCCTGGCCAACTTCGACAACCTCGGAGGGGTGGTCGATGTGCTTCCAGGACAGCTCGGAAACGTGGACGAGGCCGTCTACGCCGCCAAGGTCCACGAATGCACCGAAGTTGACGATGGAGGAAACAACGCCGGGACGAACCTGGCCCTTTTCCAGCTTGTTGAGGAACGTGGAACGAACCTCGGACTGGGTCTGCTCGAGCCAGGCACGGCGGGACAGAACAACGTTGTTGCGGTTCTTGTCCAGCTCGATGATCTTGGCTTCGATCTGCTGACCGATGTACGGAGCCAGGTCGCGGACGCGACGCATCTCCACGAGGGATGCAGGCAGGAAGCCGCGCAGCCCGATGTCGAGGATAAGACCACCCTTGACAACCTCGATGACGGTACCGGTAACGACGCCGTCTTCTTCCTTGACCTTCTCGATGTCGCCCCAGGCACGCTCGTACTGAGCACGCTTCTTGGAGAGGATCAGACGGCCTTCTTTGTCTTCCTTGGTGAGCACCAGGGCTTCGACCTGATCGCCGACGGAGACAACGTCTCCGGGATCAACGTCGTGCTTGATGGAAAGCTCGCGGGAAGGGATGACACCCTCGGTCTTGTAACCGATGTCGAGCAGGACCTCGTCGCGGTCAACCTTGACAACGGTACCTTCGACGAGATCGCCGTCGTTGAAGTACTTGATCGTTGCGTCAATCGCGGCGAGGAAGTCCTCGGCAGTACCGATGTCGTTGATGGCGACCTGCGGGGTACCGGACTTCTCGTTGGTGGTGATGGTCATGTAGTTGGGACTCCGATGTGGAAGTTGTTTTGTATTCCGGACTGGTTTCCACTAACCGGCGGTTGGGCCGGGTGGCCCCCGCAGGCAAGATACTTGCCCAAGTGAATGCCGAAGGCACGAAAGTGCCGAAGACGAACAGCTTGTTTGCCCGGAGATGGACAGGATTGGTTATAACTTGCGCTATTACGCGCCCGATCAGTCTAGCCGGACCCGCCAACGCAGGTCAAAGGGAACTGCCGGGCTGACGTCGAAAAATACCCGCCTGCCACTCAGGTGATTAGAAATGCGTGCTGCAGTAAGGCGCCGGTCCGGCCGAAAACAGCTCGTCCAGGACGCCCAGGGCCGCTTCCCCGGCCTGCACCGACCCGGCTGCCGCCAGCGTCCGCGCGCTCACGGCCCCCAGATACAGGGAACCGAGTGCCGCCGCAGTCAGCTGCACCCGCGGCGTGTCCGCGTCTTCTCCGACTCCGGCCGGTCGTGCGGTTCCGACGCCGCCGCGCACCTCGAGTAGGAAACTCCCCCCAGCCAGCGCCATTGGATCTTCGACGTCGAGCACTATCGTGCCGTCGCCGAAGTATCCGCGCGCCGTCAGGGCGGCCACCGGGTCCAGGATCCGCAGCCACAGGACATCCTCGACGTCCTTGACCTTGTACCGGCGCCGGTCGGCGAGCATCCACGGCAGCGGGTCCTCCACCGGGGCCTCGGAGAAGGTCAGCCGGTCCACCAGGTCGATGGATCCGAGGTAGCGCCAGAGTTCGCGGTAGGCCTCGTCGCTGGCCGCCACCAGATCGGTGATCTTCACCGTATGCGGCTCGTTCTGCCAGCCCAGCGACTTGTAGGCCGCATATCCGTCCGGGACGCCGTCAGAGTTGTATCGGAGGACACCCCGTATGGCCGTGTCCGGTTCAGTGTTTTCCCCGCTCCACTTCCCCGCAGCACGCATGGCGTACGCATGCTGCCGCCCCAGGGCGCCGAAGGTGCGTTCCAGATGGGCCCGGAAGATTTCCGGCACGAGCTCCCGGAGCTTGTCGGCGTCGGCAATCGCGATACTGCCGCGCGGCGGGGCAGCGAATTCGAGGCCGCCGCGGGTGTCCAGTTCGACGCCGGCGGTGGACGTGGCGGCCCCGAACCCGAAGCGCCCGTAAATGGTTGCTTCCGACGCGGTGAGGGCGGCCAGCGCCAGGCCGGAGTCTTTGGCCCGGGTGAGGTCCGCGGTAATCATCCGCCGCAGGATGCCCCGGCGCCGGTGCGTGGGCCGGACGGTGACCGCCGTGACCAGGTGCGTGGGCAGCAGTTCGCTTCCTCCGACGTTGAGGTCATTGACCATGGTGGCGTAGGTGGCCACGGGCACTGCCGGGTCCCAGGCATACTCCGGCAGGTTGTCGTCGTACACCGCGGTCAGGACACGGCCGTCCCGCAGGTAACCGTCCACCTGGGCGGGCAGCCGGTCCTCTTTGGTGCGGTCCTCGTGGAAGCCCAGGTTGACGGCGTCGACCCACCTGGCCGTCCGCTCGTCAGCCTTGCCCGGGTCCGCGGCGTCGTAGCCGGCGGGGAAGGAAGCGAACCGCAGCCCGTCCGCGGTGCTGTCCGTGCTGTGGTCCGTCTCCATGGTTCCCCCTGTGTTTAGGCGGCAGCGCCTAGTGCCCGGCCTCGTGCCAGCTGATGCCCTCGCCGACGGAGACATCCAGCGGAACGGACAGGTCCGCCGCGGAACCCATCTGCTCCCGCACCAGCTTCTCCACCGCGTCCCGCTCCCCGGCGGCGACTTCGAGGACCAGTTCATCATGGACCTGCAGCAGCATCCGGGATTTCAGCCCCTGCGCCTTCAGTTCACGGTCCACGCCGAGCATGGCCTTTTTGATGATGTCCGCCGCGGATCCCTGAATAGGTGCATTGAGCGCGGCCCGTTCGGCCATTTCGCGCAGCTGCCGGTTGTCGCTGGACAGGTCCGGCAGGTAGCGGCGGCGGCCCTCGATGGTGGAGGTGAAGCCGTCCTTGCGGGCCTGCTCGACGACGCCGCGCAGGTAGTCACGCACGGCACCGAACCGCTCGAAGTAGTCACGGATCAGGGTCCGGGCCTCGTCCACCGGGATGGCCAGCTGCTTGGACAGGCCGAAGGAGCTCAGGCCGTAGACCAGGCCGTAGGACATGGCCTTGACCTTGGAGCGCATGGCACTGGTGACCTCTTCGGGGGCCACGTTGAACACGTGCGACCCGACGAAGCGGTGCAGGTCCTCGCCCGCCTGGAAGGCGGAGATCAGCCCTTCGTCGCCGGAGAGGTGGGCCATGATCCGCATTTCGATCTGCGAGTAGTCCGCGGTGAGCAGCGAATCGTAGCCTTCGCCGACCACGAAGACCTCGCGGATGCGCCGGCCCTCTTCGGAGCGGATCGGGATGTTCTGCAGGTTCGGGTTCACCGAGGACAGCCGTCCGGTGGCGGCCACCGTCTGGGCGTAAGTGGTGTGGATGCGGCCGTCGTCGGCAACGGACTTCCGCAGGCCCTCGACGGTGGAGCGCAGCTTGGACGCGTCGCGGAAGGCGAGCAGCTGCTCCAGGAACGGGTGTCCGGTCTTCACGATCAGGTCCGTCAGCGCATCGGCGTCGGTGGAGTACCCGGTCTTGATCTTCTTGGTCTTCGGCAGGCCGAGTTCGTCGAAGAGGACGGCCTGCAGCTGCTTCGGGGACCCGAGGTTGATCTCCTTGCCGATGATCCGGAAGGCTTCCTCGCTCGCGCGGGTGATGGTGGCGCTGAAATCGTCCAGCAGCCGGTCCAGCTTCTCGGAGGACACCGCAATGCCGGCAAGCTCCATTTCCGCGAGGACCTCGGACAGCGGCAGTTCCAGTCCGCCGAGCAGCTGGTTGGCGCCGCGCTCCACAAGCTGGCCGGCAAAGTGCTCGCTCAGCCGCAGGGCGGCAAACGCCTTGGACACGGCCGGCGTTGCCGCGTCTTCGTCCCCGAGGGACAGTTCCAGCTGGTTGCTGGCAGCCGCCGCGGGAACGATGTTCATCTTCAGGTGGTACTGCGCCAGGTCCGCCAGTTCGTAGCTGCGGCGGTCCGGCTGGATCAGGTAGCCGGAGATGGCGGTGTCATCGACCTCGCCGGCCAGGTGCAGGCCGCGGGCAGCCAGTGCCTTGTAGGCTTCCTTGAAATCGTGGACCACCTTGGGTGCGTCCAGGTCCGCCAGCCAATCCGCCAGCACCTGCTCGGCGGCGCCGTCGAGCTCGGTGAGCGGCACGTAGGCGGCCGAGGCGTCCGTCACCAGGGCAATGCCGACGACGTCGCGCGCCCCGGCGGCACCCTCCGTCACCAACTGCACGGCAGTGCGTGCCTGGTTGGCGGCACGGAACCAGCTGTCCAGTTCCGCGGCATCGGTGATGATGCTGTGTTCAGGGGCGGCCACTTCGGCGTGCGCGGCGGCCTCGCCCTCGTCCTCCCCGTAGACGTCGAAGAGCCGCTTGCGCAGCGCGTTGAACTGCAGGGCGTCAAAGAGTTCCTCAATGGCCTCCCGGTCCGGCCGCTGGGCGGCCATGGCCTCGAGGTCCACCGGCAGGTCCAGGTCCCGCAGCAGCCGGTTCAGGCGCCGGTTCCGCTTGACGTCCTCGATGTTCTCGCGCAGGGAATCGCCCACCTTGCCCTTGATGGAGTCCAGGTTCTCGAGAATGCCTTCGAGCCCGCCGTAAAGCTTGATCCACTTGGCAGCGGTCTTGGGACCCACGCCCGGGACGCCGGGCAGGTTGTCCGCGCTCTCGCCCACCAGGGCAGCGAGGTCGGAGTACTTGTCCGGGGGAACCAGGTATTTGGCTTCCACGGCTGCGGCGTCCATGCGAGGCAGGTCGGAAACACCCTTCTTGGGGTAGAACACCGTGACGTGGTCATCCACCAGCTGGAAGGCATCCCGGTCCCCCGAGACGACCATGACGTCCCAGTTAAGGGCGGACGCCTTCTCGGCCAGCGTCGCAAGGATGTCATCCGCTTCGTAGCCGTCCATGGACAGCGTGGGAATGCGCATGGCTTCCATGACCTTGATGATCAGGTCAATCTGCCCGTGGAACTCCTCGGGCGTCTTGTTCCGTCCGCCCTTGTATTCGGTGTACTCCTCAGACCGGAAGGTAGGCGTGTCCAGGTCGAAGGCCACGGCCACGTGAGTGGGCTTCTCCTCCTTGATCAGGTTGATCAGCATGGAGGTGAAACCGTAGACGGCGTTGGTGTGCTGGCCGGTGTCGGTGGAGAAGTTCTCGGCCGGGAGCGCGTAGAAGGCCCGAAACGCCATGGAGTGTCCGTCAATCACCAGCAGCCGGTTGTGTCCCCCGGCGTTCACGGTTCCCAGCGAAGCGGCCGCTGCACCCGGGGTGCCCGCGCTTTCGACGGCGGTGCTGCCGTTATCGACGCTCGTTTTGCCGCCGTCTTCCGTGTTGCCGTTAATGTCGCCGTTAATGTTGCTGCTCAAGGGGGTCGTGGCCAGTTTGGTAGATTCACTCACAAATGCAAGCCTAGTTGCCATGAGCGAGATTTTCACGCCGGGCACTTCCGGCCGTCAGGCGGGCACCAACCCCCACAAGCAGGAACTTATCGACGCCGGTGTCCCGGAAGAGATGCACGACTGGCTGTCCGCGCACGGCGTGGGCCGGCTGGTGGCAAAGATGGGCATCCGTTTCCTCGAGATGTCGGCGGACCGGCTGGTGGCCACCATGCCGGTGGAGGGCAACGAACAGGTGGCAGGGATCCTTCACGGCGGGGCGCACCTGGTCCTCGCCGAGACCCTCGGCTCCTTCGGCGCCGGTATCCATGCCGGACCCGGGCGGCACGCCGTCGGGATAGAAATCGGTGCCACGCACCACCGGTCCGCGTCCTCCGGGCTGGTCACCGGCACGGCCACGGCCGTGCACCTGGGCAACACCCTCACCACGCACGAAGTGGTCATCACCGATGAGGAGGGCCGCAGGCTGTCCACGGCCCGCATCACGAATATGATCCGCGAGTCCCGCTAGGGCTCCTGCCCGGCCCGGATTCCGTAACACAGCCGTACGCTGCCGTCGGCGGACGGACGGGCGCTGAGCAGCACCGCAGGCCGTGCAGCCGCCAACGGCAGCGGCGGCCGGCCACTGCCGAGCAGGATCGGATGCACCACCAGGCGTAGTTCGTCCAGTAACCCGTGGTGCAGGTACTGGCCCGCCAAGTCCGCACCGCGCAGCCAGACGTCGCCGCCGTTGGCCGAGTCCGTGATGTCCGCCGCGAATTCCTCCACCGGACCGCGGACAAACATGATGTCCGCCCCGGCGACGGCGGGAAACTCGTGATGCGTGTAGACCCAGACAGGCCCGGGCGGGCAGTCCCACGCGCCGACGCCGCCCTCCCCTACCTGCCGCTGCAGCCGGCCGTAGGTTCCCGCCCCCATCACGACGGCGCCCGCGTTCGCCGGCGATTCGGCCACCCGGAACCGGCGGTTATCCGCCGGGCCGGCGGCGTCGTCGGCGTCGTCGGCGGTGAATCCGTCGAGGGATACCGAGGCGTAGTACACAGTCCGCACCATGCCGCCATGGTAGCCAGCCGGCGGCCGGACAGGTATGGGCTCCGCCACAGTCGGCGTCGCCCGCGGAATAGGTTCGCGGGGTACCGGGTTGCCGCCTACGGAACCATACTGCCGCTGTCAGCGCCGCCTATGCAGGCACAGGCAGCGGCAATCTATAGGAAGAGTTACTTAGTGAACCTGTTTTCCCCGATGACCGCCGGCAGCCTTGAACTGTCCAACCGCCTCGTGATGGGCCCGCTGACCCGCCAGCGAGCCGGACGCGACGGCATCCCGGGTCCGATGATGGTTGAGCACTACAGCCAGCGCGCCTCGCTGGGCCTGATCGTCAGCGAAGGAACGTATCCCAGCCGCGAAGGGCAGGGCTTCCCTGGCCAGCCCGGACTCGTGGATCCGGAACAGCTGGAGGGCTGGCGGAAGGTCACCGACGCCGTACATGCAGCCGGCGGCCGCATTGTTGCGCAGGTCATGCACGCGGGCCGGGTGACCCACCCGAACATCAACGGTGGAGTGGACCCCGTAGCCCCGAGCGCCATTGCCGTGGACGGCATGTCGCACACCTACGACGGCAAGCAGGCATACACGGTGCCCCGCGCGCTGGAGGCCGGGGAACTGGCGTCCGTGACCGCGGACTTCGTGCGCGGGTCCCGGGCAGCGGTGGACGCCGGGTTCGACGGCGTGGAGCTGCACGGAGCGAACGGCTACCTCCTGCATGAATTCCTTTCCCCGACGGCGAACCAGCGCACGGACAACTACGGCGGAACCCCCGAGAACCGCGCACGGTTCGTCATCGAAACGCTTGCTGCAGTCGCGGCCGAGATCGGCGCCGACCGGGTGGGCCTGCGTATTTCGCCCGAACACAATGTCCAGGGCTGCCTGGAGATGGACGCAGAGGATGTGCTTGCCACCTACGGCGTCCTGCTGGATGCCGTGGCTCCGCTCGGCCTTGCGTACCTGAGCATCCTGCACCGCGATCCCGCCGGTGATCTGGTGCAGGCCCTGCGCACCCGTTTCGGCGGCAAGGTACTGCTCAACACCGGTTTCGGCCCCCTCACCACCCGCGAGGAAGCCCTGGCCATGATGGACGACGGACTGGGTGACGCCGTCGTTGTCGGCCGTCCGGCCATCGCCAACCCCGACCTGGTGCGCCGCTGGCAGGAAGACCTGCCGCTGAACACCCCGGACGCAACGACGTTCTACTCCTTCGGACCCGAGGGCTACACGGATTACCCGTTCTACGCCCCGGACGCTGCGTCGCAGAACTAGGCTCCGCCAACGTAAAAGGCCCGCAGGATCTAATGATCCGGCGGGCCTTTTACG
Organism: Arthrobacter sp. zg-Y1110; assembly: GCF_025244865.1. Taxonomy (NCBI): domain Bacteria; kingdom Bacillati; phylum Actinomycetota; class Actinomycetes; order Micrococcales; family Micrococcaceae; genus Arthrobacter; species Arthrobacter sp. zg-Y1110. Next base: position 1,764,808 of record NZ_CP104272.1, on the reverse strand, counting down.
GTTCTGAAAGCTAGCCGTGCAGCGCCGGGACAATCAGGTAGATGCCGAACAGCACCGCTGCAGCGCTCAGGGCGAAGCAGGCGAAGGCACCGGCCTTCGCCAGGGCAACGCGGTTGCGCGGCGTGGAGCCGGTTTCCGCATCGAGCGAGACCGCGTACAGCCGGACCCCGAACGAATAGATGCAGACCACGGTCAGCGCGGCGAGGAGTGTGACTCCGAAGACCGTCAGGTAGTCCATCCAGTGGATGTTCATTTCGAACCTTCCTTGACCTTGGCAGCGGCGCGGCCGTTCCTGCCGGAGTTGCTGTTCTTACCGGAGTTGCCGTTCTTGCCCTTGCCGGTGTTCTTGCCGCGGCGCTTCTTGATGCGGACCACTTCGCCCGCGTTTTCAATGTCGCTGACCGCGTTGTCGTGGTTCACCGGGCTGCGGCGGGACCACAGGAAGATGCCCAGGACGGTGAGGGTTCCGAGGACGGTGATTGCGACTACGCCTGCAGTGCCGATGGACGCGATGAGCGCCGCGATGGCACCCATAGCGGCGGCGGCGGGAAGCGTAAGGAGCCAGCCGGCGCCGACCCTGCCGGCGGTGCCCCAGCGGACCTCGGCGCCCTTGCGGCCCAGGCCGGAACCGATCACGGAGCCGGACGCGACCTGTGTGGTGGACAGCGCGAATCCCAGATGGGACGACGCCAGGATGGCAGCGGCCGTACTGGTTTCGGCAGCAAAGCCCTGTGCCGGCTTGACCTCGGTCAAGCCGGTTCCCATTGTGCGGATGATGCGCCAGCCACCGGCGTAGGTTCCGGCGGCAATGGCAATGGCACAGGCTGCGACCACCCAGAACTCGGGGCCGGTCCCGGAGGTCTGCAGGCCGCCGGCAACCAGGACCAGGGTGATCACACCCATGGTCTTCTGGGCGTCGTTGGTGCCGTGAGCCAGGGCAACCAGGGAGGAGGAGAAGATCTGGGCGTAGCGGAAGCCGCCGCGCTTACGGGGCAGCTTGTTGCCCGAATCGGGATCATGCCGGCGGGTGATCCGGTATGCCAGCTTGGTGGCGAGGTATGCCACGAACAGGGCGATGCACGGAGCGATCAGCGCCGGCAGGACAACCTTGGACATCAGCACGGAGTAATCCACCGAACCGAATCCGGCGCCGACAATCGCGGCACCGATCAGCCCGCCGAACAGGGCGTGGGAGGAACTGCTCGGCAGTCCCCGCAGCCAGGTGATCAGGTTCCAGATGACGGCGCCCATCAGGCCGGCGAAGATCATGACGGGGGTTATCTGGATCCCGCCCTCACCTTCCTTGATGAGTCCGCCGGAGATGGTTTTGGCTACCTCCGTGGAGAGGAAGGCACCTACCAGGTTGAGCACGGCCGCCAGGGCGACGGCCGTTTTGGGCTTGATGGCACCGGTTGCGATGGGGGTAGCCATCGCATTGGCGGTGTCATGAAAGCCGTTGGTGAAGTCGAAGAATAGTGCTAGCGCGATCACCAGCGCGACCATGAGGGTGAGGTCCACCGCATACCCTAACTAAAGACGAGTGAAAGAATCCGCGCAGCGGGACATAGGTCGGCACGTGTTTGGCTGCCGACGCCCGCTTTACGCCAGATTGATCGTATGCGCTTGGACAGGTGCGTACCAAAGCGGCGGATGTGCCCTTGGTCTCGGTGAGGGGCGGCCCGGTCAGATCCTGAGGCCGGTGCGGGGCTCCCGCCCTCCGAGTTCCACGTCGATCACGGTGTCCGGCGCCGGCAGGACCACGGTCCGGGTGTGAGTGGTACGAGCGTCCGGTTCAATGACGCTGAGGACATACTCACCGGATCCGGGCAAAGGCAGCTCGTAGTTGCCTCTGCTGTCTGAACGGGCCGACGCGGATACCTCTCCGCCCGGCCGGACCAGGATCACGAGTGCATCAGCGACGGCGCGGCCGGCATGCCGGATCCGTCCGGTGAGGGCCAGCGCCCGGCGGAAATGGAGGTCGTGGTGTACCGTCGCACCGCGGATGGCAAGCACTTCCGAAACCGGCAGCCAGCTGGCCTGGCTCGCAACCAGGACGTACCGGCCCTCACCGGGAAGCAGGACGGCATAGCCGCCGTCGTGGTCCGCGCGGTCCCAGTCCACCGGCCGTCCGCCGCTGTCCAGCACAGTAACGGTCGCCTGGCCCACCGCCCTGCCGTCCGCAGCGGACAGCAGCCGGCCGCTGACCATGATCTCCCGCTTTTCCTCCGGTTCCGGCTGCCGCTGTCCGCCGTCGGCGTGCAGGTCCGGGTGCGTGGCCTCGTGCCGGCGGGACCGGGGAATCAGGCAGGCGACACCGGCGGCAGCCAGTGCGGCCAGGCCGGCCAACACGAAGATGGTCCGGAACGCGTCCAGTCCGGGGAATGTGCTGCCGCCGATGGTTATTGTCAGCGAGGCCAGGATAGTGGCCACTGTTGCGCTGCAGGTTGAGGTGCCTACGGACCGGAGCAGGGTGTTCAGGCCGTTGGCTGCTGCTGTGTCGGTGAGCGGGACGTTGCTCATGATGATGGTGGGCATGGCGGCCATGGAGATTGCCGTGCCGATCGACACAATCACGGCCCCGGTGATGATTTGAGGAACCGTGTGCACGAAGAGGATGCGTGCCAGATACCCCGCAGCCATAACGGTGCAGCCGATCACCAACGTGGCCTTGGCTCCGTAGGTATTGGTGATGCGCGCCGAGACCGGGGAAACCGCCACCATGGCCAGCCCTGACGGGATCATGGTGAGCCCGGCCGCGAGCACGCTCAGCCCGAAGCCGTAACCGGTTTCCTTTGAGAGCTGCAGCTGCTGCGTAGTGACCAGCATGTTCGCATACATGGAAAAGCCCACCAGGACGGCTCCGATGTTGGTGAGCAGGACCGGGCGGAGAGCGGACGTCCGCAGGTCCACCAGAGGCTGTCCGTTGCGCAGCTCCGCCGGAAACCACAGCGCGAAGCAGACGGCGGCGGCGGCAAAAAGGCCCAGGATCGGATAACTGGTCCAGCCCCAGACCCCGCCCTTGGTAATGGCCAGCAATACGGCGGTCATGGCGGCCGACAGCAGCACGGCCCCGACGTAGTCAAACGGTGCCGGGCTGCGGACCTTCGACTCCGGAACGAAAACGACGACGGCGGCAATCAGCAACGCGCCAATCACTCCCACCACCCAAAAGGTGCCCTGCCAGCCGAACCGTTCATAGACCAGCCCGGCAAGCGGCAGGCCCAGGGCGCTGCCGATGCCGAAGCTGGCACTCATCAGCGCAACGGCGCCGGCGATCTTCTTCTGCGGCAGGGCTTCCCGGAGGATGCTGATCCCCACCGGTATGACCGCACCGGCAAGACCCTGCAGTCCGCGGCCGACCAGGGCCCACGCGAAGGTCCCGCCGATGGAGGCCGTGAAGGCGCCGGCAACCATCAGGGCCATGGCCACCAGCAGCATCCGGCGTTTGCCGTACATGTCCGCGAGCCGGGAGACGATGGGGGTTGCCACCGCCGCGGAGAGCAGCGTTACGGTGACCAGCCAGGACACATCGTCGGAGGTGACCCCGAAGATCCGGGGGTATTCCGGCAGCAGCGGAACCACCGCGGTTTTTTCAAGCGAGACCACTATGCCGCCGCAGCCCAGCGTGGCAATGACCAGCCAGTCCGGGAACGTCCGCGCGCCCTTGCGTGCTGCTGGCCGTTCAGTCATGCGGCTCCTTCGGCTTCAGCTCGGCGGCCGCCCTAGCCCCGCGAGATGGGAACCTTGGTTGACGATGGTCCAACCTCGGGGACCGGCACACGCACCTCCAGCACGCCGTCGTTGTAGGTAGCCGTGACGTTGTCCTGGCTGGCTCCGGACGGCAGCGCTATTTCCCGGGTGAATGACCCGTAACGGAACTCGGAACGGTAGCCGTGCCGTCCCTTGTGCTCCGTTTTTTCCTTCCGTTCCCCCTTGATGTGCAGGACCCCGTCGCTCACCGTGACGTCCAGGTCCTGTTCCGGATTGATGTTGGGCAGTTCGGCCCGGATCACCATGGCCGAGCCGTCCTGGTATTCCTCGACGGGGAAGGCAGGGACCTCCCAGTCCCCCTCGAAGAACTTGCGGACCTGGTCCGGCAGTTCGAAACGTTCGCGGCGTGCAAGGGAAGCCATGGAAATCTCCTTCTCTGTTGCCCGGTACGGCGGCGTTGGAGCTAATTGGAGCTGCCGGGGCGCCGGGCGGAATGAACGGTCCGGCAAGGGTACGTCCGGCACGGGCCGGCCCTCAACGGAAAACCGGCAAATCCCGGCCCGGGGACAGGGTTTCCCGCCGTTTTGCCAGTAATCCCGGCGCCCGGCATCCGCACCCTAGCAATGGATTTTTGCCGCGCGTAGAGTTTTTTCTACGCGCAGCCCTGGGGGGACCCACCGCCGTTCACTACGGCCTGATGCCGGTTGTCATACTGTCGATGAGAGGCTTCCAAAATGGCGCAGCAAAATCCTGATTCGCTTTCCGTCAATCCGCTTTTTGCCCGGCCGGGCGAGGAGACTGCCGCTCCGAAATTCCGCCTGAATGATGGTGAAATGCTGCCGGAAACGGCATACCAGATTGTCCATGACGAAACCATGCTGGACGGCAACGCACGCCTGAACCTGGCGACGTTTGTCAGCACCTGGATGGACGACCACGCGAACCGGCTCTACAGCGAGACGTTCGACAAGAACATGATCGACAAGGACGAATACCCGCAGACTGCGCAGATTGAGCAGAACTGCTGGCGGATCCTCGCCGATCTGTGGCATTCCCCCTCCCCGGAGAACTCCATCGGCACCTCGACGGTCGGTTCCTCCGAAGCCTGCATGCTGGGCGGATTGGCATTCAAACGGCTTTGGCAGCATCGGCGCCGCAGCGAGGGAAAGCCTACTGATAAGCCGAACCTGGTGATGAGTTCCGCGGTCCAGGTGTGCTGGGAGAAGTTCTGCAACTACTTCGACGTCGAGCCGCGGCTGGTGCCCATCAGTGAAGAGCACAAATGCCTGGACGGCTTCGAGTTGGAGAACTACGTCGATGAAAACACCATCGGCGTCGTCGCCATCATGGGCGTGACCTACACCGGCATGTATGAGCCGGTAAAGCAGATCGCGGCCAAGCTGGACGAGATCCAGGCTTCCACCGGCCTCGACATCCCCATCCACGTGGACGGGGCGTCCGGCGCCATGATCGCGCCGTTCATCCAACAGGACCTGGAGTGGGACTTCCGGCTGGAGCGGGTCCACTCGATCAGCACTTCCGGCCATAAATACGGCCTGGTCTACCCGGGGCTCGGCTGGGTGGTCTGGCGGGAACGGCAGTGGCTTCCGGAGGACCTGATTTTCTACGTGAGCTACCTCGGCGGCGATATGCCGACCTTTGCCCTGAACTTCTCGCGCCCCGGTGCACAGGTGGTCCTGCAGTTTTACTTGTTCCTGCGCCTGGGCCGCGACGGCTATGCACGGATCCAGCAGGCCTCGCAGGACGTTGCGCTGCACCTGTCCGGCGCGATCGCTGAGCTGGGCCCCTTCGAACTGTGGAACGACGGCTCCGACATCCCAGTGTTCGCCTGGCGGCTGAAAGATGGATACACGGACAAGTGGAACCTGTACGACCTGGCCGAGCGGCTCCGCACCAGGGGGTGGCTCGTGCCCGCCTATCCCCTGCCGGACAACCTCTCGAACCTGACGGTGGAACGGATTGTGGTCCGCAACGGGCTGAGCATGGACCTGGCAGAGAAACTGCTGGCGGATATCCGACGGGAAACCACGTACCTGGATCAGCTGAGTGCCCCGATGCCTCGTGAGGCGGAGCATCCCGGATTCCATCACTAGTCGAGGAGGTGGCCTAAATGAGCGATTCGAAGGCAGCAAATTCCCCCGCAGCGGATCAGCAGCGGGCGAAATCGAAGCAGAGTGCCCAGATCACCATCGGCGCCCTGGCGGTGATGAACATTGTGGCCGTGGTCAGCCTCCGCGGGCTTCCGTCGGAGGCCGAGTACGGCCTGAGCTCGATTTTCTACTATGTCCTGGCCGCCGTCGTCTTCCTGATTCCGGTCTCCCTCGTGGCCGCGGAGCTGGCCACTGGATGGCCGGAGACGGGCGGCGTCTTCCGATGGGTCGGCGAGGCCTTCGGACCGCGGTGGGCCTTCCTGGCCATGTTCATGCTCTTCATCGAGGTGACCATCTGGTTCCCCACCGTGCTGACGTTCGGTGCTGTGTCACTGGCCTACACCGGGGACAACCAGAACCTTGACGCGCAACTCGCAGGAAACAAGCTCTTCGTCCTCGCAGTGGTCCTCGTGGTCTATTGGCTGGCCACGTTCATTGCCTTCCGCGGTGCAAAAGCCTTCTCCCGGGTGAGCCAGTGGGGCGGCATCATCGGAACCATCATTCCGGCGGCCATCTTGATCGTCCTTGGCTTCTCCTATTTCTTTGCCGGCAACACCCCGCAGATCCAGCTGGGCTGGGGCGAACTCATTCCCGACTTCGGCAACTTCTCCAACGTGGTGCTCGCGGCGTCGATTTTCCTTTTCTACGCCGGCATGGAAATGAACGCGATCCACGTCAAAGAGGTCAAGAACCCCACCCGCGACTACCCGATCGCCGTGCTGACCGCGGCGGCAGGGACCGTCATCATCTTCGTGCTGGGAACCCTGGCCATCGCGTTCGTGGTGCCCCAGGCCGATATCAACCTCACCCAGAGCCTGTTGACCTCCTACAACGACATGTTTGAATGGGCCGGCATTGGCTGGGCTGGACCCATAGTCGCGTTTATGCTGCTGATCGGCGTGCTCGCCGGCGTAGTGACCTGGGTGGCAGGTCCGTCAACGGGCATGCTTGCCGTGGCGAAGGCAGGCTACCTCCCCCGCTTCTGGCAGCACACCAACAAGAATGGAATGGGCACCCACATCCTGTTTTTCCAGGCCTTTATGGTCACCGGCCTGGGACTGACCTACGTAGTGCTGCCCTCGGTTCAGGCCGCCTACCAGATCCTGAGCCAGCTGACGGTGATCCTGTACCTCATCATGTACATGCTGATGTTCGCTGCCGCGATCTACCTGCGCTACAGCCAGCCGAACCGTCCGCGTCCCTACCGGGTGCCCGGAGGCGACGTCGGCATGTGGATTATCGGCGGCGTGGGTTTCCTCGGTTCACTGATGGCTTTCGCCTTCAGCTTCATCCCGCCGGACCAGATTTCCGTAGGATCCCCGGAAGTCTACGTGGGCATCCTCGTGGGCGGGGCTGTGGTGATGGTCATCCTGCCGTTCCTTATTTATGCCTTCCGCAAGCCGCACTGGCGGGACCGGACCAGCGAATTCGTTCCGTTCACGTGGCAGATTGAGCATTCCCATCCCGGGACGGTCTCGGAGTCCAGTGTTTCCACCCAACAGTTGACCAGGGAAGCGGAATCCTCCGGTTCGCCGGTGATGTTCTCGCACGACGACGGCAGCAGGCACGGCGGGAGCTCGGCGGTATGACACTCGATGACGCCGCAATTGAATCGGCGGTCCGGACGGCGTACGCAGACCACCGAAACGACTCCGGGGGCAGGAACGCCAGCTACATCCCGTACCTGGCGTCCGTGAACCCGGACCTCTTCGGGGTTTGCGTGATGACCGCGGACGGAGCGTTGTTCGAAGCCGGTGACACAGGCTTCGAATTCGCCCTGGAATCCATTTCCAAGGTGTTCTCCATGGCGTGGGCCATGGAGAAGGTGGGGCTGGAAACCTTCCAGGAAAAGGTCGGTGCGGATCCTACCGGGGAGCCGTTCAACTCGGTGATTTCCGTCGTCCTGCACGGTGACACACCGGTTTCGCCCTTGGTCAATGCCGGGGCCATGTCCACGGTTTCCCTGATTCCCGGCGACAACGCCGAGGATCGGTGGGAGGCGATCCTGCAGGTCCAGAGCGCATTTGCCGGCCGGAGAATCACGCTGAGTGACGAGGTGAATAACTCCGAGCAGTCCACCAACTTCCATAACCGGGCGATTGCCTGGCTGCTGTACTCGGGCGGCACCATGTATTCGGATCCGATGGAAGCGTGTGATGTGTATACCCGGCAGTGCTCCACCCTCGTCACCGCCCGTGACCTGGCGGCCATGGGAGCCACCATCGCCAACAAGGGAATCAACCCCTTGAGCGGGGACCGGGTGGTGCAGGCTGCCAACATCCCGGCCATGCTGGCCGAGATGACCATGGAAGGGATGTATACCGCCTCCGGTGACTGGGCCTACCGCGTGGGACTGCCGGGAAAGTCCGGCGTGGGCGGGGGCATCCTGGCCATCATGCCCGGCAAACTGGCGATTGCGGGGTTTGCGCCGCCGCTGGACGAGGTGGGCAACAGCGTCAAGGCACAGCGTGCGGTGGCCCAGGTTGCCGCGGCGCTGGGCCTGAGTATCTACAAGGCCACCGAGTACAGCGACTAGCCCAGGTCCCGGCCTATCCGGTCTGCGGCGGCGCGCAGTGGCGGAAGTACGGTCTCCTCCGCGCGTTCCCAACTGTGCAGGTGCAGCGACACGTTGGCGGCCGCGACCACTGTGCCGTCGCCGCTGCGGACCGGAACAGCCACGCCCCGCAGGCCGTCCTCCAACTCATCAGCCACCCGTGACCAGCCCCTCTCGCCGGTCTCCCGAACGGACGCCCTCAGCTCCTGGATGGTGCGGACGGTGCGCGCGGTGTAAGGCATCAGTTCCACGGTGCTGAAATAGGCTTCCTGCTCCGCCTCGGGCAGGGACGCCAGCAGCACCCTGCCCATCGAAGTGGCCCAGGCCGGGAACCGGGTCCCGACGTTGACGGCCACCCGCACCAGCCGGGGGGAAGTGATCCGCGAAACATAGACAACATCGGTCCCGTCCAGGATGCAGAGCGACGTAGTCTCGCCCAGGTCAACGGAGAGCTGCTTCAGGTGCGGCTCGGCGGCGTGCGGCAGGGAAAGATGGGCCAGAAACGAGGACCCGATGTCCAGGGTCTTCGGCGCCAGGCGGAAAGTGGTTCCGTCAAAGCCCAGGTAGCCGAGGTCCCGGAGGGTGAGGAGGAACCGGCGCGACGCAGCACGGCTGATGCCTGCTGCCGCGGCTGCGGAACTGCCCGTGTGTTCGGGCACGTTCAGCGTGAAGGCGCCCAGCACGGCGAAGGCCTTCTCCACCGATTTCACGTAATAGCCGTCTGTGCCCTCCACTTAACGCGCTTTCGGTTCCCCGCGGGAAGCCAGGTACTGGGCGGCCAGCCGAACGGGTGCATTGGGTGCACCGTAACCTTCGTACCCGCCCCGCCGCTCCACCACTTCGAAGAACACGTTGCCCACGGTGCCCGTATAGAAGTGCAGGAATTCGCCGTCGCCGTCGCGGTCGTAGAGCAGGTTCAGGTCCTGGAGTTCGGCGAGGAAACCCGGATCAAGCCGGAACCGGGCCGCCAGGTCCTCATAGTAATTGGCCGGCACGGGCAGGAACCGCAGTCCCCTTTCGGCGGCCTGACGGGCCGTGGCAACCAGATCGGTGGAAGTGAAGGCGACGTGCTGGGGATACTCTGCCCCGCCGGGCCCGGATTCCACGACCAACGGGGCAATGTTCAGCGCCAGCCGCACCCCGCCGTCGGCGCTGCGCATCACCTGGCTGCGGACCAGGCCCATGGGGCTGGGGACCTCCTGCGAGGCGATAGGGGTCAGGGAAAGCGTGGACTCGTAGAAGAGCACCGCTTCGTCGAAGTGCTGCCAGGGCTGGGACAGGTTGATGTGGTCAATGGCCGAAATCAGCGGCTGCGCCGGCTGCCCGGCGGTTTCCCGAGGGTCGGGGTTCCCCGCGGGTCCGAACTCGTCCGCCCACGCGGCAGTGCCGTCGGCGGTGGCTTCGCAGAGGAACACCTCCGTGGAATCCGGGGCAAACACGGCCTGGAGCACCTGCTCGTCCGCCTGGCTGCGCCGGCTCACCTGCCGGGCCCGCAGCTGCACGGCGCGGGAAGCTGCGGCCTGCGGGTCCTGCACGTCCAGCCCGAGTGCGGAAATGCCCGGTTCCATACCGCCGGCCTGCTGCCCGTTGATGATCACCCGCGCCGCGCCGGACGTCCACAGCTGCACGGGTTTGGTCCGGTGCCGCCCGGCGAAGGTAAAGCCCAGCTGGTGCAGCAGCGCGGAGACCGTGTCCGGGTTCCCGGCCTTGACCTCGGCGAAGTTGAATCCGGTGGGCTCGGCCACGCTCGGCAGGGTCGCAAGGGACATCGGATAGTGCGCGCCGCCGTCGTGCTGTGCGAGGTACGACGCCGTACGCTCCTCCAGCCAGATAAGGGACCGCATGGCGTCCACCGCCGTGCGGTCCTCGGCCGTCTGCCGGAAGACGTCGTTGAAGATCTCCAGGGAGACCGGCCCGTCATAGCCGCTGCGGACCAGATGGGCCATGAACCGCACCAGGTCGAACGCGCCCTCACCGGGGAAGACCCGGTAGTGCCGGCTCCAGGAGAGGACATCGAGGGAGAGTTCCGGCGCGTCCGCGAGCTGGACGAAGAAGATCTTCTCCGCAGGGATTTTCTCGATCGCGGCCGGGTCCCAGCCGCGGGAGAGGATGTGGAAGCTGTCCAGGCAGGTGCCGATCTGCGGGTGGTCGGCCAGGTCCACTATGCGCTGGGCATGCTCGAAATCATTTACGTAGCGCCCCCAGGCGAGTGCTTCGTAGGCGACCTTTACCCCGTAGCCGGCCGCCAGCTCACCTAGCCGGCGCAGCTGGTCCGCCGCCGCGGCGTCGTCGTCGATGGTCGCCGTGCCCACGTTGCTGCACAACAGCATGGTCCCGATCCCCAGACGGTTCATCAGTTCGAACTTTGCCCGGGCGCGGTCCAGGTTGGCTTCCAGCAGGGGTGCGTCGACGCCTTCAAAGTCGCGGAACGGCTGATACAGGTCCAGGGTCAGTCCCAGGGTGTCCGCCAGGGCACGGATCTGCTCCGGGCTGGCCGGCGACACCAATAGGTCCGGTTCGAAGATTTCGACGCCGTCGAAGCCTGCATCGGCGCAGGCGCGCATTTTCTCTTCGAGCGTCCCGCTCAGGCAGACGGTGGCAATTGACGTGCGCATGGTGCTCCGGTCCCGGCCCTCAGCGGCCCTGGCTAATCAGTTCGTGGAAGTGGGCGAGCATCCGTGCCGCATCGGGCCGGATGCCGGTAATCAGTTCAAAGGCATCCACGGCTTGGCCCACGGCCATCCGCCCGCCGTCCAGCACCCGGCAGCCCCGCGCCTGCGCGCCGAGGATCAGTTCCGTTTCCACCGGACGGTAGACAACGTCGGCCACCCACTGGGAGGAGTCGAGCAGGTCCAGGTCCACGGCGAGGCCTGGATGGGAATGCATCCCCACCGGAGTGGCATGGACCAGGCCGTCGGCTCCGGGCAGGACGGCCGGAAGGTCTGCGGGCGTGCCGGAGATGACCCGCTGGTCCGGGAAGAGCCCGGACAACGCTGCGGCGCGTTCCGCAGCGCGGAGGGGATCCAGGTCCAGCAGGGTCAGCTGGCCGGTGCCGGCCTTAAGCAGGGCATAGGCCACCGCCGCTCCGGCCCCGCCCACGCCCAGCTGGACCACCTTGGCCAGCGCGGCATCCGGAAGTCCGCCGGCCAGCGCCCCGCCGAAGCCGGAGAAATCAGTGTTGTGTCCGATGAACCGGCCGTCCCGGATCAGGACCGTGTTTACTGCGCCGAGCCGCTCGGCGTCGTCCGACACAACATCAAGTTCGGCGAGGACCAGCTGCTTGCAGGGATGCGTCACGTTGAACGCATTGAAGCCCAGGTCCCGACCGGCGCGAAGCAGCGCTCCAACGTCGGTGCCCGGGCGGCCCAGCTGCGTGAGGTCAATCGGCCGGTAAATGTACCGGAGCCCCTGATGATCGGCCTCCCTTTCATGCATGGGCGGGGTAAGCGAGGCGGTGATGCCTTCCCCGATCAACCCGACAACGAATGATTCCTCGGTGCCGCTCATGGCGCTGTTCCTTCCGGTGCCTACCTGCGGACGGCGGTGCCTTGCGAACACGCAGGACTTATATGCGTCACTGCTTGCCGGTCCCTTGACTGTGGGCTACATTACTTCAAGCGTACGGAGAATGCACACGTGTGCGCATCCCGCACACGTCCTGCACAAGTCACCGTAAGAGTCACCGTAAGAGTCACCGCATAACTACCCGCACACCTCATACCCCCCCCCAACCACAGCCCACGTCAGGAGAGATGCAATGGACGCATCCGCCCCCGCTGGACCAGCAACGGGCAAGACCCCGCGCAAGGCCGCCACTGCCAGCTTTATGGGCAGTGCCGTCGAGTACTACGACTTCTTTATCTTCGGTTCCGCTGCCGCGCTCATTTTCCCACGCGTATTCTTCCCGGACGCCGACACCCAGGCCAGCGTTATGTCGCTCGCCACCTTCGGCTTCGCCTATATTGCCCGTCCGGTCGGCGCCGTCATTCTCGGACATTTCGGTGACCGGGTGGGCCGCCAGAAGGTCCTGATGTTCACCCTCCTGCTGATGGGCGGATCCACCTTCCTGATCGGCTGCCTGCCGGACTTCAACACGATCGGCTGGTGGGCTCCGGTCCTGCTGGTCTTCTGCCGCCTGATGCAGGGACTTTCCGCCGCAGGCGAGCAGGCCGGCGCCAGTTCCATGACCCTGGAACACGCACCGGACAACCGCCGCTCGTTCTTCACGTCCTGGACACTGACAGGCACTCAGGGCGGGCAGATCCTTGCCGCACTGGTGTTCATTCCCGTGGTTGCCCTGCCGGACGAGATCAAATACGGCATCGGCTGGCGCATTCCGTTCTGGCTGAGCGCCGTGGTTGTCGTCGTCACCTACTTCATCCGCCGCTCGCTGCATGAAACCCCCACCTTCACGGAGGCCAAGGAACGCAACGAGATCGCGAAGCTGCCGGTGGGCGTCCTGCTGAAGGATCACTGGCGCGACGTGCTGCGGGTCATCTGCTGCGCCTTTATTGCAGCCGTTTCCACCGTCTACGGGACACTGGCCATCAAGTACGGCACCGAGGTGGGCAACGTGGACGCGGATATTACGCTCTGGCTCGTGGTGGCAGGCAACGTCTTCGCGCTGTTCACGCAGCCGTTGTTCGGCCGGCTGGCCGACCGGATCGGACGCCGTCCCGTCTTCATCTACGGAGCAGTATCCAGCGCGGTGATCATGCCGTTCTATCTGCTGTCCATGGAGTCCGGTAACACCCTGCTGCAGTTCGCCCTCTCCGTTGCCGTCTTCTCCTGCGGCTACGCGGCGGCCAACGCTGTCTGGCCGTCCTTCTACGGAGAGATGTTCAGCGCCAAGGTCCGCTTCTCGGGCCTCGCCATCGGCACGCAGCTCGGCTTCCTGATGGCCGGTTTTGCACCGTCCATCGTTGCTGCCATCGGCGGACTGGAACCCGGCGGATGGGTGGTGACCAGCATGTTCACCGGCGCCATCTGCGCCATCGCTGCGATTTCCGCCCTCACCGCCAAGGAGACCGCACACACCCCGACGGCGGAACTGGGCCTGAACCTGGCCAAGACCGCCGCACCGGTACGCCCGGCCACTGCATAGGGACGGCAGCACCAGCACAGCAATACCCGGCAGGGCCGGGGCGGGAGCTTTTCCCGCCCCGGCCCTGTGTCATCTGCCCCTGTGCCATCTACCGCGGTGTCACATGCCGCGCAGCCGCGCCCGGCGCGAGGTCCAGGCGATGTATCCGCCCAACGCCCCCGTAGACGCGAGCCCGGCACTCATCAGCGGTGCCTGCCACGATTTCCAGCGGGACGAATCACCCAGCGTCAGCTCCCCCACTCCCCGGATAAACGCCGACGCGAAGATTGCCGCCACCAGCCGGTTTCCCACGCGCTCCAGCCGCATCACCAGCGGCAGCAGTTCCTCGCCGCGGAGGTGGACCTCCACTCCCTCGATCTCCAGGGTGCTGAGCAGCCGGCGTGCCTGGTCCGGCAGTTCGGCTCCCAGCTCCAGGACCTCCGTTCCGGCACGGCCGAGCCTGCGGGCGTAGTTCACCGGGTTCAGCTGGTGCACCGCCATCCTGCGCGCATAGGGCCCCAGCGTGGGGCCGAGCCGGAACTGGGGATCCAACACCTCGCCCATTCCTTCGGTCATGATCAGCATCCTCAGCAGCAGCGCCATTTCCCGCGGCAACTGGATGTGGTGCGTGCGCAGGATGCCGAGCCCGGTGGTGATGATGGTTCCCACCGGTGCCGACGCCAGGTCCTTGCCCGAATACAGGCGGATCAGCGGACCGAGGTCCATCCTCAGCTTCACGCGGTTCACCCGCATTCCGGACGCGTTGATCCGGACCAGCGCATTGGTGATCCGCTCCGGATCCTTGCGCACAATGCCGATGAACAGGGCTGACAGCTGGCTGCGCAGCTTCTCGTCCACCTCGCCCACCATGCCGAAGTCGATCAGTCCCACCCGGCCGCCGGGCTCCACGAAGAGGTTTCCCGGGTGCGGGTCGGCATGGAAAAAACCGTCGTCGAAGACCATCTTCATTTCGACGCGTGCGGCGGCCACCGCCAGCGCCGGACGGTCGATGCCGGCGGCGTCGAGCGCGGCAACGTCCGTGACCTTCATTCCCCGGATCCGGTCCATGGTCAGGACACGGGAGGTGCTGTGGTCCCAATAGACGTAGGGAATGGTTATCGCAGCGTCGTCTTCGAAGTTGGCCCGGAACCGGTCCGCGTTGCGGCCTTCCTGGAGATAGTCCAGCTCTGAGCGGAGGGTGGAGGCGAACTCGTCCATCAGTCCGGTGAGGTCGTAATCGCGGGCGGCTTCCCAGCGCTTGCTGGCCGCGTTGGCCAGGTTCTGCAGGATTTCCAGGTCCTGCTCCACCTGGGCAGCGATGCCGGGCCGGCGTACCTTGACCACCACCTCGGTGCCGTCCTTCAGGACGGCGGCGTAAACCTGCCCGATCGAGGCGCTTGCCATGACCGTGGTGTCGAAGGACCGGAAGACCTCCAGCGGGTCTCCGCCCAGTTCCTGGCGCAGCTCCTCCGAGATCTGCGGCCACGGGACGGCTTCGGCGTCATCCTGCAGCTTCGCCAGTTCCCGCTGGTACTCCGGGGGCAGCAGGTCCGGACGGGTGGAGAGCAACTGGCCCATCTTCACATACGTGGGGCCCAGCTCCTCGAGGGCAGTACGCAGGTACTCCGGACGGGTGCGGGGTTTCCCTCCCGGCTCGGCCGCGTGCTGGCGGCGGAACGGCAGCCTGCCCTCCAGTCCAAGGGCGGACACCAGGAAGCCAAGGCCGTTGCGGGAGAGGATTTCGGCGATCTGCCGATAACGGTCCAGCTGGCTGATCATTGGTCTGCTCCGTCCGCGGGGCTCCGGTTCTCCGCTGCTGTTCGCTAACGAAACACTAGCGGCAGGGCAGGTTCCGCCGACAGGTCCTTCGCACCTGCACCGCTTCTGCCGCCCGGTGCTCTTCTCCCGGCTGCGGACGGCACCTAGACTCCGGCACATGCCGATGCCCTCACCTGACCAGCCGTCCGCTGCTTCGCTGCGGGAGCGGGTGTCTTCCCTCCCGCCGGATGAAAGACCCGTCCTGCTGTCCGGAGCCTCGTTCTGGACCACCGCTGCTGCCCCGGCGGCGGGGCTCCGGCCCCTGGTGCTCTCCGACGGGCCGCACGGCATCCGGCGTCCGCGCAGCGAGTCAGAGCCGGGAATCGGTGACGCGCTGCCTGCCACCTGCTTCCCGGCGGAATGCCTCACGGCGTGTTCCTGGGACCCGGACCTGCTGGCCCGGCTCGGCACGGCGACGGCGAAGGAAGCGGCAGCTGCGCATGTCGACGTCGTGCTGGGACCGGGGCTGAACATCAAACGCACTCCCCTGTGCGGACGCAACTTCGAGTACTTTTCCGAAGACCCGCTGCTCGCCGGTGCCCTGGGCGCTGCCTGGATCCGGGCCCTCCAATCCGAGGGGGTGGCTGCCTGCCCCAAGCATTTCGCAGCGAACAACCAGGAAGCGGACCGGATGCGCATCGACGCGTCGGTGGACGAACGTACCCTGTACGAGATTTACCTCCGGGCCTTCGAAACGGTGGTTCGGACCGCGCACCCGTGGACCCTGATGGCCGCCTACAACAAGGTCAACGGCATCCACGCCGCGGAGAATGCCTGGCTGCTGGAAACGGTCCTGCGCGGCGAGTGGGGATTCGACGGCCTGGTGATGTCCGACTGGGGGGCGGTTACCGACCGCGCGGCGGCACTCGACGCCGGACTGGACCTGGAGATGCCCGCCAGCGGCGGACTGGGGCTGTCGGAGCTGCAGGCGGGACTGGAAGCAGGCACTGTCAACCAGGAGATGGTGGATTCATCCGCGGCGAGGCTGTTGCAGCTGGCGGACCGCACTTCCTCGCCGGCGCACAGCAGTGCGGACCCTGACGAACACCACCGGCTGGCACGCGAGGCCGCTGCGGCATCCATGGTGCTGTTGAAGAACGAGGGCGGGATTCTCCCGCTCTCGCCCGGCCTGCGGCTGGCTGTGGTGGGCGAGCTGGCCCGCACCCCGCGGTATCAGGGCGCCGGCTCCTCGCAGGTGACCCCCACGCGGGTCAGCGTTCCGCTGGAGGTCCTGTCCGAGCGGACCGCTGCAGCCGTCTTTGCCGCCGGCTACCGGCTGGACGGAACGCCCGACCTGGAGCTGGTGGCTGAAGCGGAGGCCGCTGCCGCCGCTGCGGACGCAGTGCTGTTCTTCGTTGGGCTGCCCGAGGACAAGGAATCGGAGGGGTTCGACCGGCCGGACCTGGCTCTGCCGGAGAACCAGTTGGCGCTGCTGCGGGCGGTGACCTCCGCTAACCCCTGGACAGTGGTGGTCCTGTTCAACGGCGGCGCAGTGGAGACCGGGTGGGTGGAGCAGGTACCGGCCGTGCTGGAGG
This sequence comes from Arthrobacter sp. zg-Y1110, assembly GCF_025244865.1. NCBI lineage: Bacteria > Bacillati > Actinomycetota > Actinomycetes > Micrococcales > Micrococcaceae > Arthrobacter > Arthrobacter sp. zg-Y1110. The sequence goes on along the minus strand of NZ_CP104272.1, from coordinate 1,747,936 downwards.
CGTGGCTGCCCGGCCAGGCCGGAGGCGAGGCGCTGGCGGATGTCCTGCTGGGAGATGTGAACCCGTCCGGAAAGCTGGCGGAAACCTTCCCCCGGCGGATCGAAGATACTCCGGCGTTCGGAAACTACCCCGGCGAGGCAGGCACGGTCCGCTACGGCGAAGGGGTGCTGGTGGGCTACCGCTGGTATGGCGCGCGGGGCATCGAACCGGCCTTCGCCTTCGGGCACGGACTGTCATACACCGCTTTCGACTACTCCGGCCTGGATCTCCGCCTCGCGGATACGGACACGGGGCCGGTCCTGGCAGTCGAGGCAACGCTCACGAATACCGGCAGCCGGGCCGGCGCCGAAGTCCTGCAGGTGTACTCCGGCGCTCCCGAAGGACCCGCGGTACGGCCGCCGCGCGAGCTCCGGGCCTTCCGGAAGGTCTTCCTCGAACCCGGAGCCTCGGCTCCTGTTGCGCTGACGGTACCGCTGCGGGAGCTGGCGCGGTACGACCCGGCGTCGCACCGTTGGATCACCGACGGCGGAACCTACCGCATCGACGTCGGGTCCTCCTCCCGGGACATCCGGCTCAGCGGAAGCATCCACCTGCCCGGCACCGACGGCGGCACGGCGGCACCGCTGACACTGGACTCGACCATTGCCGAGTGGCTGGCGCATCCGCTGGGTCGGACGCTGCTGGGCGGCGGGGACCCGGACAGCGCAGGCCCGGGCATGGCCGACGCGCTGGCACTCATGGGCAGTATGCCGCTGCGCCGGCTGGCCCGGTTCCCCGGCACCCCCCTTACTCCGGACCGGCTGGCCGGATTGGAACAGGCATTGCGCGGTGCCGGCCCGGCGGGAGGGGACTCCGGCTAGGCGCTGAGCAGGGACCGGTAGATTTCCTCGTGCGCTGCGGCCACCTGCCGGCGCTCTGCGGTCCGCTCCGCGCGGCTCATTCCCGGCCAGCCCCGGGCGGCATGCACCTGCTTGAGCGCGTTTGCCAGGGACTGGGCATCGAGGCCGTCCTCGTTATGCACGAATTCCGTGACGCCGGCGCGCTGCTGGGCGTAGAAGCCGCAGGACGGCGCCAGCACGGCCGTGCCCAGATCGGTGCACGCTTCGAGCCAGCCGGAATGGGTGCCGAACCGGTACGGCAGCACGGACACATCCAGGCTCGACAGGTAGTCCCAGAGCTGCGGTTCGTCGAAGTAGTCCCGGACCTGCAGCTCGAGCCGCCCGGCCGCGGCGGCCTCCGACAGCCAGCGGTGCAGTTCCGGCCGGTACTTGTCCCCTCCGGGAGTAAGGATGTCCGGATGCCCGTTCACCTGCAGCACGGCACCGGGCAGCTGTTCCACGGCGTCGAGCAGGTCCGGAAGAATGGCCCCCTCCATCATGTTCGGCCGCAGGCTCTTGAGGTGCACTCCGACGCGGAACTCCTCACGCGGACCGGCTGCCAGCCGCAGGGCCTGGCGCCGCTCAAGCTCCGCCAGATCCACCACGTGCGGATGCGGCAGCACCTGCGGGCGGCGGCCCCACCGGCGCTCGACGACGGCGGCGGCCCCGGGCGTCAGCGTGATCAGTTCGTCGGCTGCGGCAATCAGCACATCCAGCTGTGCGTCGTGCGCCTCCGGAGTGAGGTGGTGCGGGTTGCGCAGGTCGTGGACCGTGTAGACCAGCGGTTTCCCCGAGGCCTTCAGCTCGTGGGTGACCGCCTGCAGGTCCCGGGGCGAAATAGCGTCGAAGCCGAAGTGGATGTGCATCAGGTCGAAGCTGTCGGCGTTCTCCCGGATCCAGCCGGCATCCAGCATGACCGGCGGCCACCATGCCGCCTCCGTGGACTGGCCGGGGTTGCGGGGGTCCGGGTCCGGCAGGCGTACCACCGGGTTCCGCTCCCCCGGGACTGCGCCGGTATGCCGGATATAGACCTGGCTGTGCGGCACTGACGCCACCCTGATGTTCGATCCTTCCGGCCTGCCCACGCATCCTCTTTCGCCGCTGTAAAAAACCGTGTTCAGTATACTTAGTATTTTGCGGCATCCGCGGAGGGCGCCCCCGGCGGAAGGAAAGAATGCAGCCGCAGCAGACCGGCCCGGATCAGGCGTTTTCGGTGCTGATCATCAGCTCGGGACGGGATGCCCACCTGGCCAATGCCGTCCGAGGGATCAGCCGCTCCACCCGCCGGCCCGCAGAGATTGTGGTCTGCTACCTGAACCAGCCCGAGGCCGTTCCCCCGCCCAGTGACGTACCGCTGCGGGTGGTCCACGCGGCGTCGGGCCCCGGCGAACCGCTGCCCCTGGGGGCAGGCAGGAACGCCGCTGCTGCGGCGGCGCGGTCCGCAGTTCTGGTCTTCCTCGACGTGGACTGCATTCCCGCAACTGGCATGTTCGGGCACCTGCTGGCAGATCTGGACCGCACCGGCGGACTGGTGATGGCCGCACCCCGCTACCTCACGGCGGACGCGGACGTGCCGGCGTGGGTCTCCGACGGCGACGATCAGGTGCTGCACCGGGACTCCGTACCGCACCACGCACGTGCTGCCCTGGCACCGGCGCCGGGAGAACCGGCACGTGCCTCCCAGGAATACGCCCTGTTCTGGTCCCTGGGGTTTGCCGTGCACCGGGAGATCTTCGAACGGATCGGCGGCTTTGACGAGTCCTTTGCCGGGTACGGCGGCGAAGACACGGACTTCGCCTTCACAGCGCAGCGGAAGGCGGTCCCGCTGGCGTTCTCCGGCGCAACCATGTTCCACCAGCACCACGGCGTTCACCGGCCGCCGCTGCAGCACCTGGACTCCATTGTCATTAACGCCAAGGCGTTCCGGGCCAAATGGGGCAGCTGGCCGATGACCGGCTGGCTCGAAGCCTTCGCCCGGGAAGGCTACGTGTCCTGGGAGCGCGACGGCGGGGACCTGCGGCTGCTGCGCCGTCCGGGTCCCGACGAGCTCGCCGCGGCCCGCGTCAATGCGCCGTACTGACGTCCCGGCCGCCGGGAACGGGATCCCCCTCGCCACCGGAGACGGCCGACTCGACGGCGGCCAGGAACCGGTCCCGGTAGTGGGCGGGGGAAACCAGGAGGGTCCTGGCCAGCAGCTGCGGATCCGTTCCGCGCAGTTCTTCCAGCAGGCTCGGCCAGTCCGCCACTGAGGCGAAGCTTGCCGCGGCGGCTGCACCCGCTGCCGCGAGCGAAGAGGCGAAAACGGCCTGCTCCCGGAACGGCCGGGGTTCGGGAATCAGCAGCGCCGGACGGCGTGCGGCAGCTGCGGCGGCCACCGCATTGTGGCCGGCCGAGGTGACCACCACATCCGCGGCGGCCAGCCGGGGTCCCGGATCCGCGACCACGCCCAGCAGCGACACATTCGCGGGAACCTCGCCCGGGGTGCCGGCGGTATGTCCCATAACGTCCCACTGCCATCCCGGGGTCTGCCGGGCCGCGGCAAGCACGTCCTTGAGCGCTACGCCGCTGCCGCCCAGGGAGGTCTGCACCGCGACGGTCCGGGGCCGCACGGGGATGAGCCCGGCGGCGGGAGCGGTGTCCGGAGCCAGCATGCCCAGATAGGTGCTCTTGGAGCCGTACGCCTGCAGATGCGCCGGATCTTCGACGGCTTCCGGGAAGTAGGCGATGAGCCGGTGAACGGAGTCGTAGGCCAGCCGGTGTGCCGTGTCGGTCCGTTCCCCGTGCATCCGGCGGTGGATGACCGGATAACCCGCGAGCCGCGCAAAGGCGGCGACCTCCACGGACACATCCACGACCACCACGTCCGGGGCAAATCCTTCCCAGAGCCGGTGCAGCTGGCTGAAGCGGGACTGCAGCGCCGGACCTGCCGGCGCATAGTGCAGGAAGTCCCCCGGCCCGGGCTCGAAGGGGCCGTCAGGTCCGACGTCGGGCGGCAGCGGCGCGAACCGCGCTCCGCCGGGCAGGCGTGGAGGTCCCCCGGGCGGGGCGGTTCCGGTGACAAGCAGCTCCACGGCAGCCAGCCGGGCAATGTTGGCGGCGTGACGCAGGTGGCCGGTGCCGTGGTGGTGCGCGTAGTAGGCCACGCGGGGCATGCGGGAAGAAGGCAAGTGCTGCTCCTGTTACGGCACGAGGACGGCGTCGGGATGGCCGGAGTCGGGCTGTCCGTCCGGTTGGGGCAGGGAGTGCAGCTGGTCCTCGTAGGCATCCACCATGGCTGAGGCGCTGAAGCGGGCCGCGGATTTCCGTACCCGCTCACGGTCGAGGCCGCGGGCGTCCGTGACGGCCGCGGCCAGGGCATCGGCACCGAGGCCTTCGGCGAGCCGGCCGCCGTCGGCGTCGATGATCTCCGGCATGGCTCCCAGCGGCAGGGCCGCCACCGGCGTGCCGCAGGCCATCGCCTCCAGCGCGGTCAATCCGAAAGGCTCGGACCAGACAGGCGAGGCAATGAAGACTTCTCCGGACCCAAGGAAGGCGGCCAGTTCCCGGTGGTCGAGGTGGCCGACGTGCTGCACTCCGCGGCCCAGATGCGGGGCGACGGTGCGTTCGAAATACTTCGCGTCGCTGATCGGCCCGGCGAAGTGCAGTTCCATCCCTGCCATCCGGGCCGCAGCAATCGCTATGTGCAGGCCTTTTTCGGGTGTGACCCGTCCGGCCCAGACGACGGTTCCGGTACGGTGTCCGGTGCCCGCGGGCCAGTCCGCCAGCCGGATGCCGTTGTGGATGATGTGCAGGTCCGGCAGGTGCGGAGACCAGCCGGTGGCATTGCGGGCCGAAACACTGACGAAGCGGTGCAGCGGTGAGAGCGGGGCACGTCCATCCTCTACGGCGTCCACAATCCACGGCAACGGCGGGGTGTGGAGGATGGTCAGCATCGGCACATCCGCCAGCTCCAGGTACGGGAGCAGGCTCAGCGAGTTGTTCACGACGACGTCGAAACCGCCGGCCCGGACCGCGGCGACGGCCGAGCCCAGCGCGGCGTCGAGGGACTGCTGCTGCCGCTGCATTTGTGCGGGAGCCAGCCCGCGCCGGAATTCGAAGGTTTCCGGGAGGACCTCCACCACCCGGCCGCTGGACAGGGAGCCGGCCTTGGCGAAGAGCGTGACATCGTTGCCGCGGGACACGAGTTCTTCCGCCATCAGCGAGGTGTGCATTTCAAGTCCGCCCTGGAACGGGCTGGAGATCGGGTGGTGCAGGTGCGACAGGACGGCTATGCGCAATGGTTTCCCGCCTGCCGCGCGCCCCTGCGGCAGGGGGAAGTCAAGACTCATATTAGTAAGTATGCCTTGTATCCGCGTCCCGCACCTGAGCCAGCAGGCGGGTACTGACAGGCGGGTTCAGCCAGTCGGGGCCGCTAGGCGGAGAACGGTTCCGCCCCGAACGGCACCGGGGGGATGTGGTGGGAAGGCAGGCGGTCGCGGTCGTAACTGATGGTGGTGTAGCCGTGCGGGACGGGCTTGCCTTCTTCATTCAGGTTGACGAACACGATCTTGTCGATCGTCAGGATGCTGCGACGGGTAATCATGTTCCGCACTTCAGCCTGCATGGTCAGCGACGTACGGCCGAACTTGGTTGCCGTGAGCCCCATTTCAATCAAGTCGCCCTGAACCGCCGAACTGACGAAGTTGATCTCCGACATGAATTTGGTGACCACCCGGCCGTTGCCCATCTGCAGGATGGCATAGACGGTAGCTTCTTCGTCGATCCAGCGCAGCAGGCTGCCGCCGAACAGGGTGCCGTTGGCGTTCAGGTCCTCGGGGCGGACCCACTTGCGGGTGTGGAAATTTATGTTTTCAAGGGGCATATATTCAGCTTATCCACAGGACTGTTGCCGATCGGCCGGATCCGTGGATGCCTTGCTCACAGACCCCTGTTAGCTGTCTGACGCTGCTGTGACGGCGCTCCCGGGCCGGCTGCTGCCGCCTCAGTCCGGGGCCTCATTCAGCTGGTCGCCGAGGTGGGTCAGGTCACCGTCCGGCGGAACCTCCATGGCTTCGAGCGCCGCGGCCTGCTGCAGGTCCCGGATCAGTTCCGCCGACCCGCCCACGATCGTGGAGTCGAAGTCGATCTCGGAGGCCAGGAACCATGCGCCGTCGGCCGGCCAGAGCAGATTGGGGCTCTGGATCGGATCCCAGCCGTTGAGCTCCTGCCAGCCCGGTTCGGCAAAGACCGCCAGGCTGCCGGCAAACAACAGGTAGTCGCGCAGCGGCAGTTCGAGGCGGCGCACGGTCTGCAGGGCGTCGTAGCCCCGGAAGGGCTGCGGCTGCACCTCCGGGTCCCCGGCGCCCGGGCCGGACCGGGGAAGGGTCTCCCCGCTGCCGGCCACCCAGCCGTACCCGTCCCACAGCCCGGCGAAGCAACGGCCGGGGGTTTGTGAGTGTGCACCGAGAATGCGGCTGACCTCGGCCAGGGTGTCCGCCGGGAGCGCGCCGACCAACGGGTCTTCATAGTGCCACCCCGGTTCATTCGATACCGGATTGCGGTAGCCGGCCAGAATGGAGGACCACTGCATCATCGGGTGGGCCACCGTGCCGCGCACCCCCGCCAGCTCTTCCCAGCGCATGGGGCGGGACTCGGCACGTACCGGCCCGTCCTGCTGCCCGCCCAGCAGCTGCGCCCGGATCGGGTGGAAAACCCGCGCGTAGGCCTCGAACCCGCCGGGAACGGTGCCCGCAACTGTTCCGGGCTCAGCCAGCCGCTCCGCGATCCAAACTCCGGACTGCGGGTCGGAAAGCGGCCCTTCCAAGCTCGTCATGCGGCCCAGTATGCCCTACCGGACCCTGCAGCGGGTGCCGCTGCAGCAAGGGCTGCCTGGCCGTAGGCGGATCAGCCAGCTAGCCGGAACGTGCCGCACCCCCGGCAGCCGGCAGGTCCCGCGCGTCAACCGGCCCCTGGTCCAGCCGGAACGGCGGGTATTCGTCGCGCATCAGCGCCGTGTACGCCAGGACGCGGTAGGACCAGCGCTGCAGGCCCATAACGAAGTCGAACAGCGGACGCGGATAGCGTCCGGTGAACAACAGGGCCACTGCAGCAACCAGGACCAGCAGGGACAGCAGGGATATGCCCACTGTCCAAGCACCCGCCGACCGCAGCCCTTCGCCGGCCGGGTCCGTTGCCCAGTTCACCGCTGAGCCGCCGTCGCCGCCGCCCATGCTCCGGTCCCACCCGCCGAACGGGCCGTTTTGGCGCACAATGACATAGCCGGACCCGGTGAAGGCGCCCACGATCAGCGCCTGCGGGATAACCAGCAGCCACCACTTCACCAGCACCAGCCCCCGCGAAAGCCGTTCCGGGTAGGCGACGTCGAAGTCCGCCGGATAGTCGGTCCGCTCCAGGCTGAAGGGCGGATACCTGTCCGTGCCCAGCACTCCGGAGGCGTAGAACGCAACCCGCCAGCTCCAGCGGAGCACCCCCACATTGAAGTCGAAGAGCGCCCGCGGATAACGGGCAGTGAAGAGGATAGCGAAACCCGCAATGACGGTGGCTACCCAGAAGGCGATCCACAGGAAGGCCAGCAGGATGTAGTGCGGAATGGCCAGGAACCACTTCACCAGCCACAACCACCGGGACAGCCCGGGGTCCAGTTCCCCGTAGAGCCGGGCGGGATACGGTGCCCCGGCGCCTCCGGCGGTCAGCTGCGCTGCGCGGGCGCCGGACAACACCGGTGCCTCCGCGGTGCCCGGTGGTGGGCCTGCCGCTGTGTAGCCGTAGGGGCCGTGCCCGCCGTTGGGCCCGGGGTATCCGCCTCCATGCTTCCGGCCGGCCAGGATCGCAGCGAGGATCAGCGCCGCGCCGCCGAGTACCAGGACGACGGCTCCGATTAGCAGCCACCAGGCGAGCGGCCCCAGAACATCCGACCGGATTCCCGCCTGCAGGTCCGCCGTGACCCCGGGCGCGGCGTCGGCGTTCATCACGACGACGGTCCACTCGCCCTCCTGCAGCGGCCACTCAAGCTCCTGCGTGCCGGTTCCTGCGGAAGAGACGGACCAGAAGTCCTGCTCCCCCGGCGGGGCCGGTGCGGCGGTACCCGGGATCTCCTCGTACTCCGCGGAGAAGGGATCGAAGGTTACGTCTCCGAGTTCCGAATGGGCGACGCCGGCAAGGTACCGGTCGACGTCGGCCTCGGACGCAATCCCGATGAACAGCTCGCCGTCGGGGTCGGTTCCCCGGACCTGCACTGTCCCGATATTGTCCTCCGCCCGGATGCCCGGACTCACCTCGACATTCTCGCTGGTCAGGGCGTACGAGCCGACACTGTAGGTCTCTTCGGGAACGGATAAGTAGCCGTCGTCGCGCTGGGCGGCGGCCAGTATCCCCAAGCCGGCGGCACCTGCCCCCGCAGTCAGTCCGGCAAGGACGAGCAGGGAACCAATAACGATCAGAACGATTCTGCCTGCATTCATGGCGGTGCCCTTCGCTCGATGGAAAGCGGTACCCCGGCTAGAAGTTGATCATGTGGCCGGTCAGTCCGTGGAAGGCTTCCTGCAGCGCCTCACTGAGGGTCGGGTGGGTGTGCACGTTGCGGGCAAGTTCAGCCGCTGTCAGGTCCCACTTCTGTGCCAGGGTCAGTTCCGGCAGCAGTTCCGAGACGTCGGGGCCGATCAGGTGCCCGCCCAGCAGTTCCCCGTACTTGGCGTCGGCCACCAGTTTCACGAAGCCCACCGGTTCGCCCAGCCCGTGGGCCTTGCCGTTGGCGGAAAACGGGAAGGTGCTGACTATGACGTCGTGACCCTCGTCGCGGGCCTGCTGTTCGGTGAGCCCGAAGCTGGCTACCTGCGGCTGGCAGAAGGTGGCACGCGGCATCATGCGGTAGTCGCCCAGCGGCAGGGTTTCCGCCTTGCCGATGGTTTCTGCTGCCACCACACCCATGGCCTCCGCCACGTGGGCCAGCTGCAGCTTGGCGGTGATGTCACCGATCGCGTAGATGTGCGGGACGTTGGTGCGCATGTAGTCGTCAATGCCGATGGCACCGCGTTCCGTCAGCTCCACCCCGGTTTTCTCCAGCCCGAATCCCTCGGTGCGCGGGGCAAAGCCGATGGACATCATGACCCGGTCCGCTTCGATGCTGCCCTGCTGGCCGTTCTTGTCCGTATAGGTGACCGTGACGGACGAGCCGTTGTCCTTCACCGTTTCCACCTTGGTGGAGGTGAGGATGGGGATACCGAGCTTCTTGTACTGCTTGGTGATTTCCTTGGAAACGTCCGCATCCTCGTTGGGCAGGGCCCGGTCCAGGTACTCGATGATGGTCACGTCCACGCCGTAGCTGCGGTGTACGTAGCCGAACTCCATTCCGATGGCACCTGCACCCACAATCACGATCTTCTTCGGCAGGTCCCGGTCCATGATCTGGGCCTCATACGTCACCACGTTCTCGCTCAGTTCGACGCCGGGAAGCAGCCGCACATAGGTGCCGGTGGCGATGATCGCGTTATCGAAGGTGATCGTCTCGCTGCCGCCCTTGGACAGGTCCACCTCGACGGTGTGGTCGTCGGTGAAGACGCCGTGCCCGTCGTATTCGGTGATCTTGTTCTTCTTCATCAGGAAGTGGACACCCTTGACCCGGCCGTCAGCCACCTGGCGGCTGCGGTCAAAGGCCGCCCCGTAATCAAAGGTGACATCACCGGTCATGCCGAACGTCTTGGCCTGGTTGGTGAAAAGCTGCGCCAGTTCGGCATTGCGCAGCAGTGCCTTGGACGGAATACACCCGACATTGAGGCAGACGCCGCCCCAGTATTTCTCCTCCACTATTGCCGTCTTCAAGCCCAGTTGCGCGGCGCGGATGGCGGCCACATAGCCTCCCGGTCCGGCCCCGAGGACCACGACGTCGTAATGTTCGCTCATGGGAACCAACTCTCCTTGCGTGGGGGTGCGGGACAATTTCTCAGCCGGATTAAGGCTCTCACGCAGGTGCCGCCTAGGGCACGGGTGCCGGGGAACGTTCAGGTGTAGCCCCGGTAGCCGGACCAGGCCCGGCGCCGTTCCGGGAACGGATCCGATTCAATCCGGTCCAGCTTGTCGAACACGCGGGTCTGCCGGTGGACTTCGTCGTAGGCCGGCCAGTCACTGCCGGGGTGGGAATGCCGGGCCAGGCTCAGCAACGAACCCTGGAACCGTTTGGACAGGGCTTTCAGGTCTTCTGCTCCGCCCAGCAGGGTCAAGGCCTTGGCGGTTCCGATTCCGATATCCCCGAACATCACCGGCACATCGAAGGAATGGGTGGCGCCGAACCCCAGCAGGTTCATTGCCGGTGTCGCATAGTCATAGCGGTATGCCCAGGTGGGCGCCACGCGTGAGTGGCCCTCGGCAACCATTTGGCTGGGATACCAGAAAACCAGGTCGCCGCTGATATCCACTGAACGCTGGCGGGACGGGTATCCGGGATAGGCGGCAACCACCCGGTCCCGCGCCAGTGGATCGGTGCCCGCAAACATCTTCTCGATCCGTTCGGGCGTTGACGGCAGGATGTTGGAAACCTTCGCGAACAGCGCGCCCTCCCGGGCCATGGTGCCCAGCACCAGGGGAACCGGAGCGGACTCGCCCGCAAAGAAGGCGTCTATGGGATGCCTGGGCAGGAAATCCCCGTCAATGACCGGAGAGACGCTGAGTGAGCCGGGCTGCTTGACGGGACCGATCTTCGTTGTCAGTTTACGGGTGGCGTTGACCAGCTTCGCCGCCGGCAAGCGGGTCAGGGCTTCCGCGGCTGCGGAGGGTGACACTCCCAGAATCTCCAGCAGGTCGGCCGCCCAGGCCGCATGCAGCTCCGATGAATAGGCTGCGGACGGTGCCGGGCTCTGCGCGTAGGCCTGATGGAACAGGCCCCGGGCGGCGGGAATGCACATCAGGGTGGTGACGGCGAGCCCTCCCGCCGATTCCCCGAACAGGGTGACATTGTCCGGGTCGCCGCCGAAGGCTTCGATGTTCTGCTGGACCCATTTCAGGGCGGCGAGCTGGTCACGCAGGCCCATGTTGGCGTCGAACGGCCGTTCCGGCGTCGAGTACGCACGGAAGTCCATGAATCCCAGCGCACCGATGCGGTAATTGAGCGAGACATAGAGGACGCCGCCGTCCCGGACCAGCTTTGTTCCCCGGTACGTAGGCTCCGCGGAGGAGCCGGAGCTGAAGCCGCCGCCGTACAGGTAGACCAGGACCGGCAGCAGCCCGTCCGCGGGTTCCAGCGGTGCAGAGACATTCAGTGAGAGGCAGTCCTCGTCCATGGCCACCCGGCGCCGGGTTCCGGTGAGGCTGGGAGCTTTGGACTGGGGAGGAACCGGCCCAAAGCTGCCGGCGAAGCGGATACCGCTCCAGCTCTGCGGCGGCTGCGGTGCCCTGAGCCGGAAGCCACCGACGGGCGGAGCCGCGTAGGGGATGCCGCGCCAGGTGCGCACGCCTTCGTCGACTATGCCCTGAACCAGCCCGCTGCCGGTTTCAACCACCAGTGAAGCAACGTCAATAGCCACAATCGACTCTTTTCGCCCGGGATAACCGCTGCCTTGCGACTACCTACGATAGGCGTGCGTCGATTGGGCCACCAGATCACGACCCGTTGCCGGCCGTCCCGGCCCAACATCCCCGGCCCAACACCGCGGTCCCAACACCCCCGCGGTCCGACATCCGGGTCCGACATCCGGGCCGGTGCCTAGGCTTGCGCCTAGGCTGCGGTGGCGAGCTGCTGCCGTGAACCGGCGCTGCGCCGTCCATGGGCGGGCCTCGCCCCCAGGCGGCGGTGCAGGATGGCTTCCCGAAGGCAAAGCGCAGCAACTGCTGCAACGTTGAGGGCGATTTTCGTGCCGGTTGACCAATCGGTTCCGACGCACAAGATCCAGACGAGGATCAGGACGGGTACCTCCGCCGACCTTAACGCCTTCACAGGGCGTTTCCGGCGCGCGCAAATGGAGTGCGCGGATTCCCTGCGCACCTGTACCGAACCGTTATGCCGCTGCTCCCGCAGGCCGCTGAGGCAGCACTACGGTATTCCATCCTTGGAGCCATGAGGACACTTCTTCCGTGAAATCGTCCGAGACCTACGTTCCGCACCTCCCAAGGATGCGTCACAGCATACTTTGTATCACATCCGGCACCGTGCTGACGGGTCGAAGCCCGGTGCCGGATCCGCCGGGTGCCCGGCGGCCACCCGGGCTAGGCTGCGTTGACCTTCCCGTCCGCGACTTCCCAGCGGGTATCGAGGCGGACGTTCTCCAGCAGCCGCCTGTCGTGGGACACCAGCAGCAGGGCCCCCTCGTAGCTTTCCAGCGCCTCTTCGAGCTGCTCGATGGCGGGCAGGTCCAAATGGTTGGTGGGCTCGTCCAGGACCAGCAGGTTTACGCCCCGGGCCTGCAGGAGGGCCAGCGAAGCGCGGGTACGCTCGCCCGGGGACAACGCGTCGACCCGGCTCGCCACCTGATCCGCCTTGAGCCCGAATTTGGCCAGCAGGGTCCGTGCCTCCGCGGACGAGAGTTCCGGAACGGCCGCTTCAAAGGCTTCCCCCAGCGGCAGGTCGGGCGGGAGCTGGCCGCGGCCCTGATCGATTTCCCCCACCGCGACTGAGGCACCCAGGGAGGCCGTACCGGCGTCGGGCACCTCGCGTCCCAGCAGCAGCCGCAGCAGCGTGGATTTGCCGGCACCGTTGGGGCCGGTGATGCCGATCCGCTCCCCCGCATTCACCTGCACCGATACCGGACCGAGGGTGAATCCGCCGCGGGTGAGTGCGGCGTCGTTCAACGTGGACACCACCGAGCTGGAGCGGGGCGCCGAGCCGATGCGCAGCTGCAGCTGCCACTCCTTGCGTGGTTCCTCCACCTCGTCCAGGCGGGCGATACGTGACTCCATCTGGCGGACTTTCCGTGCCTGCTTTTCGGATGACTCGGTGCTGGCCTTGCGCCTGATCTTGTCATTGTCAGGGTTCTTTTTCATGGCGTTGCGCACGCCCTGCGAGCTCCATTCCCGGGTGGTCCGGGCGCGGGACACCAGATCCGCCTTCTTGTCAGCGAACTCGTCGTAGGCCTCGCGGGCATGCCGGCGGGCCACGGCGCGTTCCTCCAGGTACGCCTCGTAGCCGCCGTCGTAGACCGCCACGCTGTTCTGTGCCAGATCCAGCTCCACCACGGTGGTTACGCACCGGGCGAGGAACTCACGGTCATGGGACACCAGCACGACGCCGCCGCGGAGTCCGCGGACAAACTGTTCCAGACGTGCCAGGCCGTCCAGGTCAAGGTCATTGGTGGGTTCGTCGAGCAGGACGATGTCGAAGCGGCTCAGCAGCAGGGCGGCCAGCGCCACGCGTGCCGCCTGTCCGCCCGAAAGCCCGGCCATCCCGGTGTCCAGGCCGAGCTGCAGGCCCAGGTCCGCCAGTACGGCGGGTGCCCGGTCTTCGAGGTCGGCTGCACCGGACGCCAGCCACCGGTCCAGTGCAGCCGCATAGGCGTCATCCGCTCCGGGGAGTTCGGATCCCAGCGCTTCGGCTGCAGCCTCCATGGCAACAGTAGAAGCCGCCGCCCCGGTACGCCGGGCCAGATACGCGCCCACCGTTTCACCGGCGAGCCGTTCGTGTTCCTGCGGCAGCCAGCCGACAAAGGCATCGGCAGGGGATGTGCTGACCGTACCGGCCTGCGGTTCGGCCGCTCCGGCGAGCAACCGCAGCAGCGTCGATTTGCCGGCACCGTTGGCGCCCACCACGCCCACCACGTCTCCCGGCGCGACGGTGAGGGAAAGATGCTCGAAAAGGGTGCGGTGGGCGTGGCCGCCGGAAAGGTCCCGGGCGACGAGGGTTGCAGTCATGCCTCCATTCTATTTTGTGCACGCACCTGTTTCGGCTCAGGTCCGCGGCGGTAAGGTAAGCATCTGTTCCGCACTTAAGGACGATCATGACCTCCATGCATCCATCCGGTCCCGGGTCCCTTCGGCTGATCTTTCCGCAGTGGCAGGGTGCTGCCGGAGCAGGCGCTGTCGGTTCGCTGCCTGCGGGTCTGCCGCACCAGACCCAGCTTTCGTACCATCTCGGACCTTCCCTGCTCGAGTTGCTCTCCCCCGCCCATGAGGGTCCCACCGCTTTTGTGCCGGTCAGCACCGACACAACGGACGAGGCAGTGGAGACGGTGGACGGCATTTATGCCCGCGAAGCGGTCCTGCGCCAGCTCCGGGAAGGGCTCCGGCTGGTGTCGGAAGCCGATCCGGCGTCAGTGGTCACTTTCGGCGGGGAATGTTCGGTGAGCGTGGCCCCGTTCAGTTACCTGGCCGCCAGGTACGGGCCGGACCTGGCGGTGCTGTGGGTGGATGCGCACCCGGACACCGGGACCCCGGGCGACAGCTATACCGGGTTCCGTTCCATGTCCCTGTCGACGCTCGCCGGGGAGGGCGACGCCGAATTCCTGGCCGCGCTGCCGGCAGTGGTGGCGCCGTCGAACGTCCTCCACGTCGGCCTGCAGGACTGGCAGGATCCCGGCATGGCCAATAAGCGCCGGCTGGGGATCTCCAGCGTCGGGATCACGGACACTCCGGAGGACACCCGCCGGATCCTGGATTGGCTGGCGCTCACCGGAGCTACGAAGCTGGCCATCCATGTGGACCTGGATGTGCTGGACCGGCGGGATTTCACCGGAACCACAGGCAACGGCACCCGGGGCATGCGGGTGCCGGACCTGCTTCGGATTATCGACGCCCTGGGCGATGCCGGGGAGATAGTCGGTCTCTCGCTCGCCCAGCACGCGCCGCTGGAGCTCCTTCGCCTGGGCGGACTGCTGCGGGACCTGCCGGTCTAGGTCAGCGGTAGCCGCGGTACCCGTTCCACGCTTCCCGGCGGTCCCGGTGCGGATCATGGATAACGTTGTCGGTGCCGTCGAAGACTTTGGTGGCTCGCGTCTCGATGCTGTACGCCGGCCACAGGCCCGGACCTCCGGTGCGGGCGAAGCGCAGCAGCGCGCCGCGGAACCGGTTGCCAACGGAAACGGCAGTGCGCTTGCCGCCGAGCAGCGTCAGGAACCTGCCCAGTCCGCGGTCGTAGTTTCCAAACACCGCAGGGATGTCCATACCGTGGGTGGCACCCATTCCCAGCAGGTTCGCCATCCGCGGGGCATAGTCGAACCGGAAGGACCACGTGGGCGCGTACGCGCTGTGCCCTTCGGCCACTTGGATACTGGGCAGCCAGAAGACGACATCCCCGCCTACGTCCACGGCGGCGCGCTTGGACGGGTAGCCGGGGTAGGCGGCGAGGACCTGTTCCTTGAGCTCCGGTTCCGTGCGGGCAAACATCGTGTCGATCCGTTCCTCCGTGGTGGGGAGGATGTCCTGCACCCGGTCGAACAGCGCGCCTTCGCGGAACATATTGCCGATGACGAGCGGAATCCGGTGTGCCTTGCCCGTCCGGAAGGCATCGATGGGATGCAGGGGCAGGAACTCCCCGTCGACCACCGGTGCTACGGCCAGGGCACCAGGCTCGGACTCAGGCGTGACCTTGCTGGTGAGCTTGCCGACTGCCTTCACCAGGCGCTGGGCAGGCAACGTGGCCAGGGCATTCGACGCATCCTCTTCGGCGACCCCCAGCAGTTCGATCAGGCTGCCTGCCCACTTTTCCGGCAGGCCGGGGCCATAGGCAGTAGCCGGTGCCGAACTCTGCACGAAGGCCCGGTGGAAGAGCCCCTCGGCAGACGGAACGCACATCAGCGCAGTAATCGACACAGCCCCGGCAGACTCGCCGAAAACCGTCACGTTCCCGGGATCCCCTCCGAAGGCGGCAATGTTGCGCTGGACCCAGCGCAGGGCCGCGACCTGGTCCGCCAACCCGACGTTTACATCGAACGGCCGCTCCGGCGTCGAATACCGGCGGAAATCCATGAAGCCGAGTGCTCCCAGCCGATAATTCATGCAGACGTAGACCACATCCCCGCGTTCCACGAGATTCCGGCCGTCGTAGTCCGGCGCGGACGCGGCCCCGATGGTGAACGCGCCGCCGTAGAAATACACCAGGACAGGGCGCGGCGGTGCCTTGTCCAACGGTGCGGTGACGTTGATGGTGAGGCAGTCTTCGTCCATGGGAGTTTTCCGGCCGGCGCCCATGGACGGCAGTCCGCGTTCCTGGGGCGGTACGGGACCGTAACGGCCGGCGTCCAGCACGCCCTCCCACGGCTGCACCGGACGCGGCAGGCGCAGCCGGAGCCCGCCGATCGGCGGGGCCGCGTACGGTATTCCCCGCCACACCCGCACGCCGTTCACTATTGTTCCCCGCACCGTTCCGTCCGACGTCGAAACAGTGAGGTCCGGCTGAGCCGTAGTTGTTGCCACAGCGTTCCTTCCGCGGTTTTTCGAGCCCAGCGCGATCATAACCAAGCCCCGGAGGCCGCCGCTATCCCCGCCGATGCTATTCGCACGAACTGCTAAGCCCTTGGCGGACGGCAGGGCGCGGACCCTGCACGGGTTCGACAGCATGCTTATGGTGGATGGACCGTCACCAACCAAAGGAGTAACGCATGTCCCGCATCGCCATTATCGGAGGTCACGGAAAAGTCGCCCTGCACCTGGCCCGACGGCTGACCGACAAGGGCCACACCGTCACCTCCCTCTTCCGCAATCCGGACCACGCAGCGGATGTTGAACAGACCGGCGCGGAAGCCGTCGTCGCCGACGTGGAAAATCTCTCCACCGAACAGATCACCGAACTGCTTCGCGGGCAGGACGCCGTCGTCTGGAGCGCCGGTGCCGGGGGCGGTACCCCCGAACGCACTTTTGCCGTTGACCGGGACGCCGCGATCCGCTCCATGGACGCCGCAGAAGCAGCAGGCGCCGGCCGCTACGTGATGGTCTCCTACTTCGGTGCCGGCAAGGACCACGGCGTCCCCGAAGACGACGGGTTCTTTGCCTACGCCGAGGCCAAGGCCGACGCGGACGAGCACCTGCGGGCCGGCGGCCTGAACTGGACCATCCTTGGCCCCAGCGCGCTGACCATGGATCCCGGCACGGGCCGGATCGAAACGGGAGCTGGAGTCGAGGGCAAGTCCGTTTCGCGCGAAGACGTTGCCCATGTGGCCGCCGAAGTCCTCGAACGCCCCGAAACCGCCGGAAAGACCATCGAGTTCAACAACGGCTCGACGCCGGTTGCCGAGGCCCTGGATTCCCTCGCCTAACCGGTCCGCCAACTGACAACGGCAGCCGCACCTGCGGCTGCCGTTGTCAGTTCTTTGGTGTTAACCCGTGATTTTGTACTTCTCGCGGTCCGCGGCGTCGAGAACCTGCTGTTCCTCCACGGACATGGCGCTGCCGCCGCGGCTCCGCGGCATCCACCACGCGCCGGGTTCGGGCGTCACGGGGTAGGTATCGATGCAGTAATCGATTCCCTCCTGCAGTTCCTCCTGCAGCCGGCGGGTCTCTTCGACGACGTCGGCATCCGATTCGACGCGCATGATTTCACCCACGTGCACGCGCACCGGGGTTTTCCAGACGGCCTTGATGCTTAGGCCGTGCCCGCGGGTCAGCATGCGGTGGCCGCCCCAGACCGATACCGGAATGATCGGGACACCGGCCTCGGCGGCCATGCGCACGGCGCCGGTCTTCAGCTGCCGCACGGTGAAGCTGCGGCTGACGCCTGCCTCGGGCAGGACCGCAAGGTAATCACCGCCGCGCAGCTTTTCTACGGACTCCTTGTAGGCTGCTGCGCCGTCGGCACGGTCCACCACAATGTGCTCGCACCAGTCGCAGACAGCCTTGACGAACTTCTTTTTCGTGGCTTTCTTGGTGACGAGGAAGCGCATGTGGACCTTGAGCTTCCTCCACATCAGGAGCTCCGCGAACGCGAAGTCCAGGTAGCCGAAGTGCGTAATGGCCACCACTGCCCCCTTGCCGGGCACGACGGCGCGGTTCAGTCCGCGGATGTCCTCGTGGGAGGGAAGGTTCTCCAGGCCGGAGGGGATCACGGGAACCCTGAAGAGGCTGCGGGCAGTGAGGCCCGTAAATACGATGCCTCGATAGACGAACTTGTTGGGGTTACGCTTTGCGGGCAACGTCGGCTCCTGAGTCGGTGGAATTTCGGGGCAGGCAACGAAATTCTACCGCGGTGCCCGATGGCCGCTGACCTGCTTGTCCGCGCGGCGGGGAAATGGCTTGCCCCGTGCTCCCCAGGTCCGGAACCAGCAGACGGGGACCCGTTTGGCGGCTATCTTTTTAGCCATGGTGATACGCGGGAGGTTCGCCGGCCGGGGGCCGGGCGGAAAGCCGCGCACCGAACCGGCTGCCCCGGCCGATCCTGCTGCCGCCCGCGACGCGCAACTCGGCGACGTCGACTGGTCCGCGCTTCCCGCCGGCTGCCTCCGTTCCCGGTTTCCGGCACCCAGCGGGTCCCTCGCGGCCATCAGCATGGGAGACCCCGGCAGCCCGGCGGTGGTCCTGGTGCCCGGCGCCATGGGGTCGAAGGAGGACTTCTCACTGATGCTGCCGGAACTGGCGGCGGCGGGATACTTCGCCTTCAGCTTCGACCTTGCCGGCCAGTACGAGTCCGCCGACGCCGGCCCCGAGCACCTGCGGCCGCCGCAGCGCCGGTACGACTATGAGCTGTTTACGGGTGACCTGATAGCCGTGCTCTCCGCCTACGGCCCGGCCCACGTGGTCGGCTACTCATTCGCCGGCATCGTTGCCCAGCTGGCCCTGCAGCAGCGGCCGGACCTGTTCCGCAGTATCACCCTGCTCGGCTGCCCGCCGCGCGGCGGCCAGAGTTTCCGCGGCGTTAGCCGTATCGGCTGGGCCGCCCCCTTAGTCGGGGACCGGATCAGCGCGGACCTGATTGTCTGGGGCGTGCAGCGCAACTTCATCGGGGCGTCTCCGGGACGGATGGCGTTCGTGGCCCACCGGTTCACCCGCACCAGGAAAGACTCCATCCGGGACATGGTGGGGCTGATGAGGCACGCCCCGGGCCTGCGGGATACCCTCCGGGCAGCCACCCTCCCTAAGTTCGTGGCCGTCGGCGAGCATGATGTCTGGCCGCTGCAGCTGCACCGGGAGTTCGCCGCCGGCATCGGCGCATCTTTTGCGGCCTACGGCAGCGGACACAGCCCCAGCGAGGAATCGCCCTACCAGTTCACGCGGGACCTGCTGCACCTGTTCGATTCCGCCGGCTGACGCTGCGCGCCCGGTCCCGCCGGCGCCGGAACGGCGGTTCCTGCTCGAAGTCGAGCTTGAACGTGGTGTAAGCCATGGCCACCCGCCGCCCCAGCCCGCGCCACGTGTCAAAGGGCCGGGCGGATACACCCACGCGCAGATCCGGGTCCCAGCGGATCCACATCCCGGGACGGAGCTGATAACAGAGGTCCAGGTCGTCATGCACGCGGGGATCGCCCCGGTGCACCCGGTCCCTTAGCCGTATCCACATGCTCCGGTGCAAGCCGAAATTGGACCCGAAGAGCGGCGGGTGTCCGAGCAGCAGGTTCATCGACCAGCGGTAGCCGCCGATATAGAGGGTTTCCGCTATCCACCGGATGACCCGGCCGGAGCCGTAGAACTCCCCCGGCCCGGTGACAGCGGTGTCTTTCCCGGCCTCGAGGAGGTCGGCCTCCAGATGCTCCAGCCAGTGCGGCGGAGGCACCGAGTCTGCGTCCAAACGGGCCAGCCATTCACTGCTCGCCTCATCGAAGCCGCGGAAAGTAGCGGAGGCGACACCGACGTCGGGCTCGTAGATCCTGCGGCCACCCGCTGCCCGGCAGACGTCCGCCGTCGCATCGGTGCTGGCGTTGTCCACGACCAGGACCTCGTCCGGCTGCCGTGTCTGCCGGGCCACCGCGCGCAGGCACGCAGCGAGCATAACGGCGTCGTTATGGGAGGGGATCACCACTGTGATAGTCGACATCGCGTCCTGGCTGCCGGTTGTCCGTTGCCCTCCGATTCTGCCACCGCATGCGCTCCCCGGCCACGGACGGGAAGGCTCCGGTCCGGCCTTTGTCCACCTACGCCGTCATGCGGCTTAATCCGCGGACATGCTGGGCCATATTCCTTGGCGGCCGGAAAGGACCCGGACTAGCGTTGCTCAACTGCGGCACGTTGCCGCGGCATCTCCCCTTTTTCCTAGGAGCAGTTTCAATGCTTATTTCAGGCCTGCTGGTCGGGTTGGCGCTCGGATTCGTTATGCAGCGGGGCCGCTTCTGCGTCACCGGTGCCTTCCGCGATGTCTGGGTCACACGCAATACCCGCTGGCTCACCGCGTTCCTGGTGGTTGTGGCCGTGCAAAGCATCGGAGTATTCGCCTTGGACGCGGCGGGCGTCATCACCCTGCAGGCCGAGGCGTTCCCCTGGCTGGCAACCATCGTGGGCGGCTTCATCTTCGGCTTTGCCATTGTGCTGGCCGGCGGCTGCGCCACCGGAACCTACTACCGCGCCGGCGAGGGCCTGGTGGGCAGCTGGCTGGCGCTGATCTCCTACGCACTGTTCGCCGCGATCATGAAGACGGGCCCCATGGCCGGTTTCAACACCGCGATGCGCTCCGTGACCGTGGAGCAGAGCAATTTCTACTCGATCCTGGGCATCTCCCCGTGGCTGTTCGTGGCGGTGCTCGTGACCGCGGTGGCACTGGCGGTCCGGCACCACCTGGCCAAGCCGAAGTCCGCCATGGCCACCCTGCCGGCGTCGAAGACCGGGCTGGCGCACCTCTTGTTCGAAAAGCCGTGGAATGCCTTCGCTACGGCCGTCGTCATCGGGCTCATTGCCACGGCAGCCTGGCCGCTGAGCTGGGCCACCGGCCGGGAAGACGGCTTGGGCATCACCACCCCCTCCTCCAAGCTGGTCACCTACCTTGTCACCGGCGATGCCGAGCTCGTGGACTGGGGTGTGTACCTGGTCATCGGCATCCTGCTCGGCTCCTTCATCGCAGCCAAGGGCAGCGGCGAATTCCGGGTCCGGGTCCCCGACGCCGCCACCGCCGTGAAGAGCCTCGGCGGCGGTGCCCTGATGGGCATCGGCGCCGCCCTGGCCGGCGGCTGCACCATCGGCAACGCCATGGTGCAGACGGCCCAGTTCACCTTCCAGGGCTGGACCGCGCTGATCTTCATGATCCTCGGCACCGGCGTCGCTGCGAAGCTCACCATCATGAACCGCCGCCCGGCGCCGGCCTCCGCTCGCGTCCCCGTCGGCGTCTAATCCCCCACCAATAGCTCGAAAAGGATACACACCATGGCACAGGTCACCCTGGAAACCAACGGATCCGTCTGCCCCTTCCCCCTCGTGGAAGCCAAGCAGGCTATGACAACACTGAGCAGCGGCGATGAACTCGTCATCCACTTCGACTGCACCCAGGCCACGGACGCCATTCCGCGCTGGGCTGCCGAAAGCGGCTACCCCGTCACGGATTTCTCCAAGCGCGGCCCCGCGGAGTGGTCCATCACGGTGCAGAAGGCCTAGCACCGCGTAACCGCCGCACCGCTGAAGCCCGGCTTCGCCGTTCCGTGCCCGTTAAGAGCGCAGGATCCGCTGGCGCCGGGCTTCGGCGATGGCGGCGGTCCGGTTGTCCACACCGAGCTTTTCGTAGATGTGCACCAAGTGCGTTTTCACCGTCGCTTCGGAGATAAACAGCTTCCGGGCGATGGCCCGGTTCCCGAGGCCCGTTGCCAGCAGCTCAAGCAGTTCAAGTTCACGGCTGCTGAGGGCCGGAGCCGGACTCCGCAGATGTCCCATCAGCCGGGCCGCAACCAGCGGCGACAACGCCGTCCGCCCGTCCGCAGCAGCAGTGACCGCGGTGCGGATCTCCTCAGGATCCGCATCCTTGAGCATGTAACCGGCCGCCCCGGCTTCGATGGCCGCCAGGATATCGGCGTCAGTGTCATAGGTGGTCAGAATCAGCACCGGCGGGCCGTCGGCCGCCCGGATTCTCCGCGTGGCCTCCACCCCGTCCATGCCCGCCCCCATCTGCAGATCCATCAGTACAAGATCGACCGGGGTGCCCAGCACCTCCTGTTTACGGACTTCGGCCACCGCTGATTCGCCGTCCGCGGATTCGGCGGCAACCCGGATGCCTTCAAAGTCCTCCAGCATGGCGCGCAGACCTGCCCGGACCACCGGGTGATCGTCAACCAGCAGGATCCGCATCACTCTCATGCCCGTGTCTTCGCGGGAGCCGGTTGCTCCAGCTCCGGCCGGTCGGCAGCCGGCAGCGGAAGCCGTACCGCCACCACCGCGCCTTCGCCGGGCGCGGACTCGATGCTCAGCACCCCGCCCAGATCCGCTGCCCGCTCGCGCAGGGAGAGCAGCCCGAATCCGCTTCCGTCCCGGCGGGGGACGTCCGGGAGCGTTGCGGTGCTGAAGCCCGCACCGTCATCGAAGACATCCAGCGTCACTGCGTCGGGCGCAAAGCTGAGCGTCAGTACCGCGGTATGTGCACCGGAATGCGCCCGCACGTTGGCAAGGGAAGCCTGCGCCGCCCTCAGCAGGGTGGTTTCATACCGGGCATCGAGATCCACCGGCTCTCCGTCCACCCGGAGGCTGCACTCCAGCGGCTGACCGCCGGAGGCCGCCTGCCGGGAGCTATCGGCGCAGAGGCGCTCCAGCCCCGCGATGAGGGTCCCGCTGCCCGTTGCCGCTTCGGTCAGGCCGCGCACAAACTTCCTGGCCTCGGCCAGGTTTTCCGACGCAGTGGCCTGGACCGTGGCAATGCGCTCCCGGGCCAGATCCGCCTGTCCGCTTTCCAGTGCGGCGCCGGCCGCCCGCGACATCAGGACAATGCTGGAAAACCCCTGGGCCAGGGTGTCATGGATCTCGCGGGCCAGGCGTTCCCGTTCCGCCAGGACGCCCGCACGGTGCTGGGACGCTGCCAGCTGCCCGCGGGTGCGCCGAAGCTCGGCCAGCGCACGCCGCTGGTTCACGCTTTCTCCGTGCAGCGCCGCGTAGGCGAAGCCCATCACCACAGCAAAGAGGGCCCCCAGCACCGGGCCCAACAGGACTGCGAGAGTAAACCCTCCGGAGTGCACGCCCTGGGCGGCGACCACCGCAGCCGTCATCGCGGTTACTGCCGCCAAGGCGGGCACGGTCCGCAGCAGATGCAGGTCCAGGAAGAACAGGGGGAAGGCCAGCCAGGAAAAATCGGCGCTTATCAGCAGCAGAAGAAGCCATAGGAACGTTACGGCCGCCAGCCAATAGGGCCCGGCACGGCCGGGGTCCGGCCCGGCTCCGGTTGCTGCGTAGCGTTTCTCTGCCACGGTGCCGGCGAGATAAACGACGGCGAGCACACAGGCGCAGGCATACGCAGCCACGAGGCGGGGCGTTCCCGGCCCGTCCAGGGTCAGCTGGACCAAAGCCAGAACAAGCAGCCCGGCGAAGGCAACGTGCAGGGCTACCCGCAGCAGGCGGAGCACGGCGTCCCCCGCGACGGTCGCGGCAGCGGCAGACACGGTGCCGGCGCCGCCGTCGGGACCCCCACTGCTTTGATTCGGCGCACTCATGATTCCAGCCTAGGTCCGGCCGTCCGCAACGGCATCAACCAAACGGTTGAGCGCAGGACCAACCGGTTTCTCCGCCCGGATCATCCGTCCATGCGATGGTTTCGCCCCGGAACCGGCGGAGGGTTGAAAGGTACCCTCCACTGCCGCTGCGGCGGCCGATCCGAAAGGAAGCAAACGTGTATCTGGCACTCCGCGACATACGCTTCGCCAAGGGGCGGTTTGCCCTGATGGGCAGCGTCGTCGCCCTGATTACCCTCCTTCTGGTGTTGCTCTCCGGGCTTACCGCAGGCCTGGGCAACCAAAACACTGCGGCAATCAAGGACCTTGGCTCCGCCGGGGTGGACATCGTTGCCTTCGGTGCACCCGAGGGCGGTGAAGCCAAGGTCTCCTATACGGAATCAACCGTCACAGCTGAGCAGTTGGCTGAGTGGCGGAAGACTCCCGGCATCGAGACCGCTGAACCCGTAGGCATCACCCAGACGCGCATTACCGGCGGGGCCAGTGCAAACGTGGCTGTCTTCGGCGTCGAACCGGGCAGCAAGCTCGCGCCCCGCCAGATCGGCGACGGACAGATCCTCATTGGATCGGAAACAGCGGAGTCCCTGTCCCTGGATGCGGGGGACGAAGTGCGCCTGGGCGGCCGGGTCCTGACTGTTGAAGACATTGTCGACCAGTCCTACTACAGCCACACGCCGCTCGTCTGGACGTCGCTGGCTACATGGCAGGCTGCGGCCCATACCAACGATGAGGGCTCCGACGCGGCGCCGGTGGCCACCGTGATCGCTGCCTCGGGCTCCACCGCCGAGCAGGCAGACGACGCCGCAGGCACAGTCTCCACGGGTATCCGCGGCTCTTTCAACGGATTGGGCGCCTACACCTCGGAAAACGGTTCGCTGCTGATGATGCAGGCGTTCCTGTACGGCATCTCCGCACTGGTCATTGTGGCCTTCCTGGCGGTCTGGACCATCCAGCGCACCCGCGACATTGCCGTGCTGAAGGCCTTGGGCGGCAGCTCCGCATACCTGATGCGTGACGCGCTGGCCCAGGCCGGGGTCATCGTTGCCGCAGGTGCCGTCACCGGCGGGGTGCTCGCCGTACTGATCGGCTTGGCGGCCGCTGCGGTTGCTCCGTTCATCCTGACGGTTTCCACCGCACTGCTGCCAATCCTCGGCATCGTGGTGCTCGGGCTTGCCGGGGCGGCCGGTGCCGTACGCCGGGTTGCCAAGGTAGATCCGCTGACCGCTCTCGGCGGCAACTAGGTACCTACATCCTGTATTCCCAAGAAAGGACCACCACAACATGGCAGAAACCTCAGCTTCGGCACTTGTCCCACCGACCCTCGCGGCTGCCACCGCCGCACTGCACCTGCAGGACGTAACCCTCGAATACCCCGACGGCGTCAGCACGCTGAAGGCACTGGACCGGGTCAGCCTGACTGTTCCACGGGGAAAGATCCTCTCACTGGTGGGTCCGTCAGGGTCCGGCAAGTCCTCCCTGCTCGCCGTTGCCGCCACACTGATCCGACCGGCGTCGGGCACCGTGACGGTGGGCGGCCGGGATGTCGGCGAACTGGACGACGCCGGCCGGACTGCACTGCGGCGTACCGAACTTGGCATCGTCTTCCAGCAGGCGAACCTGCTTCCTTCCCTCACGGCCGTGGAGCAGCTCGTCATCACTGACCGGCTGCGCGGCAGGGCCGGGAAGGAATCCGAGTCCCGGGCACGGGAGCTCCTGGAACTCGTGGGGCTGTCCCAATCCGTCGCGGCCCGCCGTCCCCACCAGCTCTCCGGTGGACAGCGTCAGCGGGTCAACATTGCCCGTGCCCTCATGGGCAGTCCGTCGCTGCTGCTGGTGGACGAACCCACCGCCGCGCTGGACCACGACCGGTCCGAGGCGATTGTCCGCCTATTGGTTGCCGTGACACGCGAATTCGACCTGGGTACGGTGATGGTGACCCACGATACCGAGTTCGTACCCCTGACCGATGACGTGGCGGCCATGCGGGACGGCAGGCTCATTGAACACGACCCCGCAGCCTAGTCCTTTCGACGGGCGCGGCTGGGCTGGACCCGCGGCGGCTCCCCCGGCATCTTCGGATAGTCCGGCGGGAAGGGCAGTTCGCCCAGCCCGTTGGCCAGGTCCCGTTCCCACCAGCCCAGCAGGACATCGATGGACCCCGGCCGGGCGGACATCTCCGCCCAGGGATCCCCGACGGTGCGCAGCCGCTCCGGAACTGTCTGCATAGTGAAGTCCGCAGGATGCACCCGTTCCAGCTCGTCCCAGGTGATCGGGCAGGAGACGGGTGCGTTCGGGAGCGCCCGCGGGCTGTACGCGCCGGCCATGGTCCGGTCGCGGTTGGCCTGGTTGAAGTCCACGAACACCCGTGTGCCGCGTTCTTCCTTCCACCAGGCCGTGGTCACCTGGTCCGGCATCCGGCGCTCCACCTCCCGGGCTGCGGCAATCACGGCATGCCGGACGTCCAGGAATTCACGCTCCGGACGGATGGGCGCGAAGAGGTGGATGCCCCGGTTGCCCGAAGTCTTGATGTAGGCGTCCAACCCGGCCTCGGCAAGGATGGACCGCAGTTCCTGGGCCGGACGCACGGCGTCGTCGAAATCCGTGCCCGGCTGCGGATCCAGGTCAATGCGCAGCTGGTCCGGGTTGTCCGTGTTCTCCGCCCGCGACGGCCAGGGATGGAACACCACCGTGTTCATCTGCGCCGCCCACACCGCGGCGGCAGGCTCATCCAGCACCACCTGCGGGTGTGAACGGGCGCTCGGGTATTTCACGGTGACGGCACGCATCCAGTCCGGCATTCCGCGCGGCGGATTCTTGGAGAAGAACACCTCTCCGCCGATGCCCTCCGGGAAGCGCTCCAGCGAGACGGGCCGGCCGCCGTTGGCCCGGATGAACGCCTCACCCACCTCCGCGAAATAGCGGGCCAGATCCAGTTTCGTGATTCCGGGATCCGGCCAGATGACCCGCCCGGGACTGGAGATGCGGACCTGCCGCTCCCCCTCCGGACCGGGAACGGCCAAGGTGGTTTCCTCGCGTGCCATCGTTCTGCTTTCCCTCATTGGACAGTGTGGGAAAGAGGTTACCGTGTCAGGCGGCAGGCTTCCCCCGCACCGGTTCCACCGGTGCGCCGGGCCGGTAATTCTTTCGTCCATGGACAAAGCGGTAGAGCACCGTGGAGGCCAGCAGGACGGCGGCCAGCACCCAGTACATGCCGTGGAATCCCATCAGTGGCAGGAGCATGCCCAGAAGCAGCGGGCCAAGGCCCACACCGGCGTCCATCAGGATGAAGAACGTGGACGTCGCCAGGCCGATCCGGGCCGCCGGTGCCGTTGTCACGGCAATCGCCTGGGCACACGGCATCAGTGCACCGAAGCCGAAGCCCACAAACACGCCGGCCAGGGCCATCACCGTGTCATTTGGGGCGTAGGCCAGCAGCGCCAGGCCGACGGCGAAGGACACCAGGGTGGGGTACACCACGGCATTGTCACCGTGCCGGTCCTGGATGCGCCCCACAAACAACCGCGAAACCAGCACCACGCACGCATAGACCACAAAGAAGAGGCTGGCGCCGAGCACCAGGCCTTCCGTCTGGGCATAGGAGTTAAGGAAGGAGAGGATGCCGGCATATGCCGCGCCGGCAATGAACATCACCGATGCAATGGCCAGTGCCGACGGATCAATGATGTCCGTGAGGTGCATCCGCCACTTGTTCTCCTGTTCTTCGGCGGTCGGTGTGCGTTCCGGCAGGGACAGCACCAGGGACAACGCGAGTGCGACGGCGGCGCAGCCGGCAGCAAACAGGAACAGGGCGCGGTAACTGACGGACTCCGCCAGGAACACGGCCAGGAACGGGCCTACTGCCGTAGCCATCGTGGTGGAGATACCGAAGTAGCCGGTACCCTCGCCGCGCCGGTGGACCGGAATCAGTCCCATGACCGAGGCGGAAATACTCGTGCTGGCCGCTCCGAATGCCATGCCGTGCAGGATCCGGACGGTCAGGAGCAGTGCCAGGTTGGACGCGGGGATGTACAGCAGCGATGCGACCACGAACACCGCGAGGCTGGTCACCAGCAGCCGGCGCCGCCCCACGAAGTCCAGGAACTTCCCGGCGAAAACCCGTGCCGCCAACGCACCGAGGACGAAGGATCCGGAAGCAAATCCGGCGGTGCTGTCGGATGCGGAGAACTCCTGAACCGTGTAGAGCGCCATGGTGGTCATCAACAGATAAAACACCAGTGAGATAAAGAGATTCGTGATGATCGCCAGCACAAATCCCCTGGTCCATAATTTCGAACCGCTGCCAGCCACTGCATACTCCTGTTTGCTCGGAACAAGCGACCGATATTGGAAGGTCGCCTAACAACCTTACCCGCCGCCGTCGTCGGTCGGGAAGCAAATTTCAGTGATCCCGGCCACTTTTACCCCACACGGTGGTGCAGTCGTGACCGATGGGAAAACTTCAGCCACTCCCGTATCGGAGGGTGGAATTCTTCGAGCGCGGATCGGGTGGCCGGGACGCCGATTCCGAGGCAGTGGTACGGCTGTTACTGAAGGGATCACACCCGTAACACCTACCTCGACGCCTGGGGTTACCCCGCCACTCGGACGCGAGAAAAGCCCTGTTAAGATTGAGACTGAAGCTAGCCGGTGTGGCCGCAGAGGCAGATTTCGGGTAGCATATCGCGCCCCCGATCACACGCCTGAGAGAAGCAGATCACACAATGGTTATCCAACCGTAACTATCTTGTACGGTTATTCCCATGCCGCTTTCTGATGCGGCTCCCCCGGGCTTGTTACCTAGCTCTGCCGCTGGTCCCGGGGTCCACAGAACGCACAACCACGGCAGAGGCGGGGGAACCATTTATGGGTTCCTTGAATCCTTGGGGTTAAGTCTCCGGTTTCACCGGCGGCCGGGTGTCTCCCATCCGAATCCGACAGCTCACCTCGCAGGTATCGGGAGAGGTTATTACATGACTTTCAACAAGACTCGTGGACGCCACCGCGCCGAGACCATCGTCGTTGCCGGCCGTGGACGGACCATCGGCAGCGCCGCTGCCGTAGTCGTCGCAGGTTCCGGCCTGATGCTCAGCATGGCCGCACCGGCCTCCGCCGGAGTTGTCGCCAATGACAACTACACCCCGTCGCAGGCCGTTGCACCGGCCGCCCCGGTAGCAGCCGCCCCCGTTGCAGCCGCACCGGTAGCTGCCCCCGCAGCTGCTGCCACCACCCACACCGTTGTTTCCGGTGACACCCTGGGCCAGATCTCCGCCGCTTACGGCGTTGGCCTGGACTCCGTCCTGGCGCTGAACGGCCTGTCCCTGGCATCGATCATCTACCCCGGCGATGTCATCACCGTTGCCGGCGAAGCCGCTCCGGCCATTGCTGCCGAACCCGTTGCGTCCTACGCCGCTCCGGCTGCAGCACCGGCAGCAGCAGCACCGGTTGAGCCCGCCAATACCGGCGTGGTCACCACCCAGTCCACCAACATCACGCCGGCTGCAGCAACCCCCGCAGCCAGCGGCACCAACGCCATCATGCTGGCTTCGGCACAGTCGCAGCTGGGCGCAGCCCAGGACTGCACCGTCCTGGTTGAGGTTGCCCTGCGCGCCGCAGGCCACAGCGTGGGGGACCTTGCTCCCGCACAGCTGGCCGCCTACGGCACCCAGGTCTCCACCCCGGAGCCCGGTGACATGGTCTACTACGCCGACGGCGGCATGGGCCTGGCCCACATTGCCATCTACATCGGCAACGGCGAAGCCATCCACAGCGGCTGGAACGGCAACCAGACCGTAGTCCAGTCCGTCAACGTCGGCTCCGGCCCCGTGTTCTACCGCGCATAAGGCTTCCCAGCCACACCGCGCAAGATGAGCGTCCGTCCCGCAAGGGCCGGGCGCTCATTGCGTTAAGCGGTCAGGACCTGCCACCGGTTGCATCAGGGCACAAACCGGTAGCCCATGCCGTGTTCAGTGAGCAGGTGCTCCGGAGCCGCAGGGTCACGCTCCAGTTTCCGCCGCAGCTGTCCGATGTACAGCCGCAGGTAGCCCGAGTCCGTGGTGCCCGGGCCCCAGACGTTCGTGAGCAGGGCCTGTTGGGTGACCAGCATGCCCGGATGGGCAAGCAGTTCGGACAGGAACCGCCACTCGGTAGGCGTCAGGCGGATGTCCGAGCCGTCGTCGACCCGCGCGATGCGCCGCGCGGCCAGGTCCACCCGCACGGTCCCGAACGTGATCTCGCTGGGGCCCGCAGCCGCGGGCGACCGGCGGGAAAGCGCCCGGATCCGGGCCAGCAGTTCCTCGGTGGAAAAGGGCTTGGTGACGTAGTCATCCGCCCCCAGGTCCAGCGCCCGCACCTTGTCCGCCGGATCGATCCGGCCCGAGACCACCAGGATGGGCACGGCACTCCAGCCGCGGACGGCTTCAATGACTTCCATGCCGCTCACCCCCGGCATGCCCAGATCCAGCACCAGCAGGTCCGGATGGGTGTCCACCGCCTTCCGGATGGCGGCACTGCCGCTTTCCGCTGTCACTACCTCATATCCGTACGCGCTCAGCGTGATGCGCAGCGCGCGGAGGATCTGCACGTCGTCGTCGGCGACCAGGATCTTCATCCGGCCACCGCCGGAGTGGAGATCCCTGCCGCATGGGTACCGCGTTCAGCGGCAGGCAGCGAGAGGACCATGGTCAGACCGCCGCCGGGGGTGTCTTCGGTTTCCAGCGTTCCGCCCATTCCTTCAGTGAATCCCTTGGCCAAGGCCAGTCCCAGGCCCAGGCCGGTTGAGTTATCCGTGTCCCCCAGCCGCTGGAAGGGGACGAAGATTTCTCCCCGCCGCTGCTCCGGGACACCGGGTCCCGAGTCTATGACGCGGATTTCCACCCGGCCGGCAAACTCGCTGACGGACAGGACACATTTCGTTTCCGCCGGGCTGAAGCGCACCGCATTGGCCAGCAGGTTGACCAGCACACGCTGCAGGAGCACCGGATCGGCCAGGACCACGCGCGGCGCGGAGGGGATTTCCAGTTCCACGTCCGCCGGTCCCAATTCAAGTTCCTCGAGCGCCGGCAGCACCGCATCCGCGACATTCAGCGGCTCCAGGCTCACGCCGACGACGCCGGCCTGCAGCCTGCTCACATCCAGCAGGCTGGTGACGAGTCCGGAAAGGGAGGCCAGGGATTCCTCGGCGGTGGCGAGGAGTTCGCTGCGGTCCTGCTCGGACCAGGTGACGTCCGTTGCCCGCAGCCCGGTAACGGCGGCGGTCGCTGCGGTCAGCGGCCGCCGCAGGTCATGCCCGACGGCGGCCAGCAGCGCCGTGCGGACCTTGTCCGCCTCGGCCAGCGAGCCGAGTCCCCTGGCGGTTTCGGTCAGTTCGCGGTGTTCCAGTGCCGCCTCCAACTGGGCGGTGATGACCGCCAGCAGGCGCCGGTCCGACGCAGCCAGTTCGCGCCCCCATAGATCCAAGGAGCACCGCTCCCCCACCGGCAGGCGGGTGAACGCCGGATCTTCGGGTGAGGCGGAAGCCGGCCACTCGCCCTCGGAGTACAGGTCTTCATCCTCGCAACGCATCCGTGCGGCGCTCACGTTGAAGGCTTCACGGGTGCGGCTGACCAGTGCGGCAAGGGCATCTTCCCCGCGCAGCACGCTGCCGGCCACCGATGCGAGCAGCTCGGATTCCGACGCCGAACGCCGGGCGGTGCGCGCCCGCCGGGCGGCGGCATCCACCACATAACTGACGAGCAGCGCGTTCACTACGTAGAGCCCCAGTGCCAGCATGTGCGACGGCGTGGCCACGGTAACGGTGTACAGCGGTTGGATGAAGAAGAAGTCCAGGGTCAGGCCCGAGAGCAAGGCCGCGAACAGGGCCGGCCAGATGCCGCCGATCAGGGCCACGAGGATGACCAGCAGCTGGTAGCTCAGCACGTCGCCGGTGATGGTTTCGGCGCTCCGGAGCGAAACCAGGCCTGCCGTCAGCAGCGGACCGCCCACAATGGCGAAGGCGAAGCCCAGCAGGCGCCGACGCATCGAGAGGGCGCCCCCGAAGTGCGGCAGCACCAAGGTCCGGGCAGCCGCCGAGTGGGAGACCATATGCACGTCGATGTCCCCGGACTCCCGGATAACCGTGGCGCCGATGCCCTGTCCGGACAGCAGTGCTGCGATCCGGGGACGGCGGCTGACCCCCACCACCAGCTGCGTGGCGTTGACGCCCCGGGCAAAGTCAACCAGTGCCCGCGGAACATCGTTGCCCACCACCTGGTGGAACGTGCCGCCGAGCTTCTCCACCAGGAGCCGCTGCGCGGCCAGTTCTGCCGGTTCCGGCCCGCGCAGTCCGTCGGCCCCGGAAACGTGGACGGCCAGCAGCTTTCCCCCGGCGGACCGGGCTGCAATCCGTGCCC
This sequence comes from Arthrobacter sp. zg-Y1110, assembly GCF_025244865.1. NCBI lineage: Bacteria > Bacillati > Actinomycetota > Actinomycetes > Micrococcales > Micrococcaceae > Arthrobacter > Arthrobacter sp. zg-Y1110. Next base: position 1,716,199 of record NZ_CP104272.1, on the reverse strand, counting down.
CGCGGCGCAGCAGGGTGCGCCCTTCGGCGCCGCCGGTGAGCGCCACCACCACCCGCTCCCGGGCCTCCCATTTGCGGCTGATGCCGTGCTCTTCACGGTAGCGGTTCAGAGCCGAATCCACCTCGTCCGCCAGCCACAGCAGGGCCAGTTCGCGCAGGGCCGTCAGGTTTCCGAGGCGGAAATAGTTGGACAGGGCTGCGTCCACCCGTTCTTCCGGATAAATGACGCCGTCGGCCAGGCGTCCGCGCAGCGACTGGGGAGTGAGGTCCACCAGTTCCACCTGTTCGGCTCCGCGCAGGACGGCGTCCGGTACGGTTTCGGCCTGCAGGGTGCCGGTGATCTGCTCGATCACATCGTTGAGGGAGTCGATGTGCTGGATGTTCACGGTGGACAGGACGTTGATCCCTGCGTCGAGCAGGGCCTGCACGTCCTGCCACCGCTTTTCGTTCTTCAGTCCGGGCACGTTGGTATGGGCCAGTTCATCCACCAGCGCGTATTCCGGCGCCCGCGCCAGGACGGCGTCCAGGTCCAGCTCCGTGAGTTCCAGCCCGCGGTGGCTGAGGGCGGCACGCGGGACCGTCTCCAGCCCCTCGGCCAGGGCAGCTGTCGCGGCGCGGCCGTGGGTTTCCACCAGCGCGACGACGACGTCGGATCCCTCATCCCGGAGGCGGCGCCCCTCTTCAAGCATGGCGTAGGTCTTGCCCACGCCGGGCGCCGCCCCCAGAAATACCCTCAGTTGTCCTCGCGTCATGGACTAAGTGTCCAGCTCCGCCAGCGAAATGTTCAAAAGCAACACGTTGACGGTACTGCTGCCCAGGACTCCGGCGAACGGGGCCTGCGTGGCGTCGTCCACCAGGGCAGAGACCTGCACCGGATCCAGGCCGCGTTCGGCCGCCACCCGGTCCACCTGCATCCGGGCGTACTCGGGGCTGATGTGCGGATCCAGCCCGGACCCCGATGCCGTGACCGCCTCGGCGGGAACATCCTCCGGCGCCACCGACTCCAGCTCCGCGACGGCTGCCCGCCGCTCGGCCACGGCAGCCGCGAGGTCCTCGTTCAGCGGACCGAGGTTGGAACCGCTGGAGGCACCGCCGTCGTACCCGTCCCCCGCGGCGGACGGCCGGGACTGGAACCATTCGGGCAGGGCAGCGCCGTCGGCGTCAGTGAACGACTGGCCGATCAGCTTCGAGCCCACCTCGTTGCCGCCGCTGCTGACCATCGAGCCGTTGGCCCGGCCGTGCAGCGCGGCCTGGCCGACACCCGTCACCACCAACGGGTACACAACGCCGAGGAAAAGCGTGAGCACCGCCAGGGCGCGGAGGGAGACGCCAAGCTGGCGCATGCTGCTGCGGACGGGGTTCATTTCCTGCTCCTAGTAAGGGGGATGCTGCGGATGGTGCGGATGAGGGGCGCCATGTCAGAAGCCCGGGATGAGGCTGATCAGCAGGTCAATGAGCTTGATGCCGATGAACGGCGCAATCACGCCGCCCACTCCGTAGATCAGCAGGTTGCGGCTGAGGATCGAGGAGGATCCGGCAGCCCGGTACTTCACCCCGCGCAGCGCCAGCGGAATCAGTGCCACGATGATCACCGCGTTGAAGATCACCGCGGAGAGGATGGCCGAGGCCGGAGAGTGGAGCTGCATCAGGTTCAGCGCGGCAAGGCCGGGGAAAATCCCCACGAACATCGCCGGGATGATGGCGAAGTACTTGGCAATGTCGTTGGCGATCGAGAAGGTGGTCAGGGCGCCGCGGGTAATAAGCAGCTGCTTGCCGATCCCGACAATGTCAATCAGTTTGGTGGGGTCCGAGTCCAGGTCCACCATGTTGCCGGCTTCCTTGGCCGCGGAAGTGCCCGTGTTCATGGCCACGCCGACGTCGGCCTGGGCCAGTGCCGGGGCGTCATTGGTACCGTCGCCCGTCATGGCCACCAGATGCCCGCCCGCCTGTTCGCGGCGGATCAGGGCCATCTTGTCCTCGGGGGTGGCTTCGGCCAGGAAGTCGTCCACGCCTGCCTCGGCGGCAATGGCCTTCGCGGTGTACGGATTGTCGCCGGTGATCATCACGGTGCGGATGCCCATGGCCCGCAGCTGGGTGAAGCGTTCCTTCAGGCCCTCCTTGACCACGTCCTTCAGGTGGATCACACCGAGCACCCGGGTGCCGCCGTCGGCGTCCCGAACCGCCACCAGCAGCGGAGTGCCGCCGCCGGTGGAGATCTTCTTCACCTGGTCCTCGACGGCAATCAGGACGTCGACGTCGATGCCGCCGGATTCCGCCGTCCAGTCCAGGATGGCGGAGGAAGCACCCTTGCGGATCTTCGCCCCGTCGGGGAAGTCCATGCCGCTCATCCGCGTCTGGGCAGTGAAGGGAACGCTGACGGAGCCGGCCGGCGGTTCCGGGCGGCAGCCCTTAGCGGCGGCCAGGTCCACGATGGACTTGCCCTCCGGGGTGGGATCACCGAAGGAGGACAACACGGCGGCGTCGATCAGGTCGGTGCTCTCGGTGCCGTTGATCGGGATGAAGCCGGCGGCCTGGCGGTTGCCGTACGTGATGGTGCCCGTCTTATCGAGCAGCAGCGTGGTGACGTCACCGGCAGCCTCCACCGCACGGCCGGACATGGCCAGGACGTTTCGCTGGACCAGGCGGTCCATGCCGGCAATGCCGATCGCGGACAGCAGTGCACCGATGGTGGTGGGGATCAGGCAGACCAGCAGCGCCACCAGGACGGGGATGCTGACCGTGGCGGATGAGTAGCTTGCCAGCGGGTTAAGCGTCAGCACCACCACGATGAAGATGAGCGACAGCGTGGCCAGGAGGATGTTCAGGGCAATCTCGTTGGGCGTCTTCTGCCGCGCGGCGCCTTCGACGAGCCGGATCATCCGGTCTACGAAGGTTTCCCCGGGTTTGCTGGTGATCCGGACGATAATCCGGTCGGACAGGACCCGGGTACCGCCGGTAACCGCCGAGCGGTCGCCGCCGGATTCGCGGACGACCGGGGCGGATTCGCCGGTGATTGCCGACTCGTCGACGGACGCGATGCCGTCGATGATGTCGCCGTCGCCGGGGATGATCTGCCCGGCCTCGACCACCACCACGTCGTCCAGCCCAAGATCGGCCGAGGGAACCTCCGAGATGGTTGCCCCGAGGGCGGCGGGATCGCGGCCGGAGTCGTAACCCTCCAGCCGGTAGGCGGTGGTGGTGGCCCGGCTGTTGCGCAGGCTGGCTGCCTGCGCCTTCCCGCGGCCCTCGGCCACGGCTTCAGCGAGGTTGGCAAAGATGACGGTGGCCCAGAGCCAGCCGGCAATCAGCCAGGAGAAAGCGCCGGGGACGGGGGTGCCGCCGGAGTCCTGCGGGCCGCCGAGGAAGGGCTCGGCAACGGCGATCGCGGTGATCAGTACGGCACCCACTTCGACGATAAACATCACCGGGGTGCGGACCATCAGCCGCGGGTCCAGTTTCCGGAAGGCTCCGGGCAGGGCGGCGGCCAGCGAGCCCGCAGAGATGCCGCGGCCGGCAGGAGCCGGTTCGGAGTCCGCAACGGATTCCAGGGGTTTGGTAAGTGTGGACATGGTTATTGCAGTCCTTCCGCCAGGGGACCCAGCGCGAGTACGGGAAAGAAGGTCAGGGCAGTCACGATCACGGTGACGCCGCACAGCAGCGTCACGGACTGCGGCCGGTGGGTGGGCAGGGTGCCGGCCGAGGCGGGGACCTTGCCCTGTTCGGCGAAGGCTCCGGCCAGGGCGACCACGAAGACCATCGGCAGGAAGCGGCCCACCAGCATGGCCACGCCGAGGGCTGTGTTCAGCCACGGGGTATTGGCCGTGAGTCCGGCGAATGCGGAGCCGTTGTTATTGGCTGCTGAAGTGAAGGCATACAGGACCTCGCTGAAGCCGTGGAGTCCGGTGTTCAGGATGGAGGTGCCCTCGATGTCGGCCCGGATGCCGGGAACCGCGAAGCTCAGCGCCGTCCCGACCAGGACCAGGGTGGGCATGGTGAGGATGTAGAGGCTGGCGAGCTTGATTTCCCTCGGGCCGATTTTCTTGCCGAGGTACTCGGGAGTGCGTCCCACCAGGAGCCCGGCCACAAAAGCGGTGATGATCGCCAGGATCAGCATGCCGTAGAGCCCGGAGCCGACGCCGCCCGGCGCCACTTCGCCGAGCATCATGTTCAGCATCGCCATCATGCCGCCCAGCGGACTGAAGCTGTCATGCATGGCGTTCACCGCACCGGTGGACGTCAGTGTGCTGGTCGAGCCAAAGAGGGTCGATGCGGCTATTCCGAACCGCTGTTCCTTTCCTTCCATGGAACCGGCTGCACCGTCCGCGGCACCGAATTCGAATGCGGTCATGGCCGCGAACGACACCGTGAAGATTGAGGCCATGGCTGCCAGGATCGCGTACCCCTGCCGGCGGTCCCCCACCATGGTGCCGAACGTTCGGGGCAGGCTGAACGGGATAACGAGCATCAGGAAGATTTCCACCAGGTTGGTCCACCCGCTGGGGTTTTCAAACGGGTGCGCGGAGTTGGCATTGAAGAAGCCGCCGCCGTTGGTGCCCAGGAGCTTAATGGCTTCCTGGGAGGCCACCGGTCCGCCGGGGACCGTGGAGGTTCCGCCGAGGAGGTTGGTGACGGAGGTGAAGCCGTTGAAGTTCTGGATCACGCCGCCGAGGATCAGCACGATGGCGGCCAGGAAAGCGACGGGCAGCAGCAACCGCAGGACGCTGCGGGTCAGGTCCACCCAGAAATTGCCGATGGTGGACGAGTTGCGGCCGGCCAGGCCGCGGATCAGTGCCACCGCCACGGCCAGACCCACAGCTGCGGACAGGAAGTTCTGCACCGCCAGGCCCGCCATCTGCACCGCGTAACCCATGGTGACTTCGGGCGAGTAGGACTGCCAGTTGGTGTTGGCCACGAAGGAGGCTGCCGTGTTGAAGGACAGGGCTTCGGGCACCGCCGGAAGGCCGAGCGAGCCCGGCAGCAGGTGCTGGAGTCGCTGCAGCAGGTAAAGCAGGAGCATGCTGGCCCCGGAGAAAACCAGGACTGAGCGCAGGTAGCTCTGCCAGGCCTGGCCGGAGGAACCGTCCACTCCGACCAGGCGGTAGAAGCCGCGCTCCGCACGGAGGTGTTTTTCGGAGGAGTACAGCCGGGCCATGTAGTCACCGAGCGGCCGGTGGACCGCCGCGAGCAGGACCACCAGGCTGAGGACCTGTGCGGCCGTTACCCAGCCGCCCATCAGAACCGCTCCGGTCGAACAAGTGCCACCAGGAGATAGCCGACGGCGGCCACCCCGAGGCAGAGTGCAAGGACGTTGAAAACGATCACAGCTTTTCCACCGCCCCGGCCATCAGGACAAACGCAGCGAAAAGCCCTACGAAGCCCACCACAAATAAAACATCAAGCACGGGAATTGCCCCCAGCCGTTCGGCGCGCTGCCGCTTTGGCAGCGCGGGCACACCTTGTGCCGCATCCGATTACATGCCCTCGCCGGCGCTCAAAGAGCCATCCTCACGCTTTCCTCACGCCGGGACCCCAAACCCTTACGGAATGCCCATGTAAACGGGTGATTGCGACGCCGGGCTGCCGGTGTGCGGCAGGGCCGGGCACGTGCGGTATACACTGTAAACTGATGCCCACCGAAGGAAACGCCGTGTCCCGCACCCTGCCCCTCAGCCCCGCCGCGATCGCTGCGGCCGCAGTCCGGATCGCTGACGCGGACGGCCTGGATGCCGTCTCCATGCGCAGGGTGGCGGCGGAGTTCGGGGTTTCGGCGATGGCGCTCTACCGCCATGTGGCGGACCGCAGCGCCCTGCTGCTCCTGATGGCCGATGCCGCCACCAGGGACTACGCACTCCTGCCCGCCCGGAAGCTGTCCTGGCAGGAAACCCTGGCACACCTGGCCGATGCCCAATGGCGGGCCTTCTCGGCGCACCCCTGGCTGCTGCGCATTGTCCTGACGCCGCGCCGGCTCGTGAACATGGCCACCCCCGACGAGGTGGAACTGGTGCTCTCCCGGCTGGGCTCAGCCGGCCTGAGCGAGGACGAGGGCTTTGACTGCCTGCTGGGCATTTCGGCCGCCGTCATCGGCACGGCGTCCATCACGGCCGCAGCCCATTTCGGCCCCCCGGAACAGGCGGACGGCCCCGGGCCGGGCGGGCACCTCCGCTGGACACCGGAGGCCGTGGCGCAGCACCCGCAGGCGGCCCGGTTCCAGGCCCAGGGCATCAGCTATCCGGCCTCACGCCGGTCACTGGACTTCTTCGTCGGAAGCTTCATTGCCGGCGTCGAACAGAACCTCAACAAAGCTCCGGGCGGCCGCATCCGTCCGGTTTTACGGAAGGAAGAAAATGAAACTCAGCAATAAGACCGCCATCATCACCGGCGGGGCCGGCGGCATCGGCCAGGGCATTGTCCGGCGGTTCCTCGCCGAAGGCGCCAAGGTGGCAGTGGTGGACATCGACCAGGCCCAGGGCGACAAGCTGCTGGCCGCTCTTGAGGGCAAGGGCGAGGTCATTTTCATCGCCAAGGACATTGCCAAGGCCGAGAACGCCGCGGCCATCGTGGCAGAAACCGTGGAGCGCTTCGGCGGCCTGGACATCCTGGTCAACAACGCCCACGCGTCCAAGCAGGCACCGATCATGGAAACCACGCCCGAGATCTGGGACCTGTCCTTCAACACGGGCACCATGGCAACCTTCCACCTGATGCGCGCCGCGTACCCGGAGCTGAAAAAGACCCGAGGCAGCATCATCAACTTCGGCTCCGGTGCGGGTATCAAGGGCCTGCCGAACCAGGTGGCCTACGCCGCGGCAAAGGAAGCCATCCGCGCCATTTCCCGCACGGCCGCCAATGAATGGGCCGTGGACGGCATCCGCGTCAACGTGGTTTCCCCGGTGGCCCTCACCCCCGGCATCGTCCAGTGGAGCCAGGCCTTCCCGGAGGCCTACCAGGAAGTCGTCGACGGCGTCCCCCTGGGCCGGCTCGGCGACCCCGAAACGGACATTGCCCCCATCGTGGTGTTCCTCGCCAGCGAGGATTCCCAGTACCTGACCGGCCAGACCCTCATGGCCGACGGCGGCACCATCAAGCTCTACTAGCCGGCTGCCGGGGCTGGGCCGAGGATGGCCCAGCCCTTCGCCGGCAGCGCCAGCCGCCTGCCCGGAACGTCCAGCCCGCCCGCGCCGGCCAGGACGTCCCGGGCAGCTTCGGGCACCTGCACGGTGACCGGCGTGTCCTCGAGGTTCATGGCAACGAACAGCGAGTGGCCGGCGTCGAACACCTCGTAGACCAGCTGTTCGTTGGCCAGCGAATGTACCCGCGTGCGCGCGCCATGCACCCAGTGGTGCCGGCGGCGCAGCCCGATCAGTTCCTGGTGCAGGTGGTACAGCGGCTGCCCCACGGCCGAAAGCTCCTCAGGGGACGCCGGGAAGGACGGACGGATGTCGTCGTCCCCTCCGGCACGGTCCTCCTTGTCGCCCCGGTAGCCCTGCTCGTCGCCGTAGTACACCGTCGGGGTGCCCGGGAGGGTGAACAGCAGCACCAGTGCGTGCGCGAGCCGGCCCGACGGCGCCAGCCGGCTGGCGATGCGGGTGACGTCATGGTTGCCGACGAAGGTCAACGGCACAAAGGTGTCCAGGAAGGTGTTGTGCCGCTCCAGCGCGGCGGACAGCTCGTAGAAGTTCGCTTCGGCCAGCGAGCTCCAGATGGCTTTCCACAGTTCGTACTGGGTCACCGAATCCAGGTGTCCGGCGCGCACATCCGCCGGGTAGTCCCCGTGGATGTACTCCCCCACAAAATACGCGTCGGGGAACTCCGTGCGGACCTCGTCCAGGACCTTCGCCCAGAACGGTGACGGCACCGCGTAGGCGGCGTCCAGCCGCCAGCCGTCCGCGCCGCGGCGCAGCCAGTGCTTCATCACGTCGGCCACGAAATCCGCCACGGCCGGTTCGGCATGGTTCAGGGCCACCAGGTGGTGATGGCCCTCGAAGTCTTTGTAGTCCGGTTCGGTTCCCGGCGTCCAGCCGTCCGGCCAGGTAAAACCGAACCAGTCCGCCGTCGTCGCCCCCGGGCCCTGCTCGAGTGCCTGGCGGAAGGGGGCGAAGGAGCGGCCGGTGTGGTTGAAGACGCCGTCGAGGAGCACCCTGATCCCGCGCGCGTGCGCCTGGGCCACCAATTCGTCGAAGTCGGCATCGTCGCCCAGCCGGGAATCTATCCGGTAATAGTCGGTGGTGTCATACCCGTGGGTTTCGGAGGCGAACACCGGTCCGAGCGCGAGGCCGGAGGCGCCCATCTCCACGAGGTAATCGAGCCACGGAACCAGCTTCGCCAGCCCGTGCCGCGCCGAGGCCTGCTCCGGGAGCGCAGCCTTTTCCGCTCCGGCAAAGCCCAGCGGATAGACCTGCCACCACACCACATGCTCCACCCAGTCCGGCGTCGTCATAAGTTTCCCGTTCCCTTCGCGCTGCGGAGTTATGCCTCCCCCAGTCTGCCATCAGCACGCTTACCTTCGGGAATTCCCTTCGCCGGCACCTGCACCGGCGCCAGCGTCCAGGCCTAGAGCATGCTGTCCGGGACGGAGGGGAAGTCCTTCGCTTCGTAGAGCTTGGCGACGGCCTTCATGTAGTCGGTCCACTGGGCACCGGCGATGGCGGAGCCGTCCACGTAAGAGCGGGTGACGCCGTTAATGGACTGGTTGTTCAGCGAGGAGTAGGAGTTCCAGTTCCCCACCCAGGACGCCGTCGCGATGCCGGTGGTGTAGCCGACGGTCCAGGTCTGCTCGGACATGTCGGTGGTGCCGGTTTTGGCCGCGGCGGGGACGCCGATGGGCCGGATGCTGCCCGGTGAGCCCTCAACCAGTTTCTCCAGCGGCTGCGTCACGGCAGCTGCCACATCCTCGCTGATGGCGCGGGTGCATTCTCCTCCGGCGACGTCGTACGCGTTGCCCTGGCCGTCGGTGACTTCGGTCAGCGCGGTGGGTGTGCAGTATTCGCCGCCGCTGGCGAAGGTGGCGTAGGCCGAAGCTATGGTCAGCGGGGAGACTTCCTGTCCGCCGAGGACAAAGGAGGGACTGGTGACTTCCAGGGGTTCCCCGTCCACTGCGCGGTGGACACCCATGCTGGTGGCGGTATCCCGGATGTCGCACAGGTCCAGCTGGGCTGCCTGCGCCACGGTGGCGGTGTTGACGGACTGCCGCAGGCCCTCCGCAACGGTCATCTTCTTCTCAAAGCCCTCGGAGGCGTTCTTGAATTTCCATTCGTCGAACTCCGCATTCGGGCCGAGGCAGCTGGCCTTCCAGTCGAAGCCTGCCGGGTAGGACGTACGCGTGGCGTCGATGGTGTCGTTGAGCCCGTGCCCGGCCGCCAGCCAGGCGGCGGTGGTGAACGGCTTCATGGTGGAGCCGGGCTGGAACCCGTAGGGCGTGCCGCCCATGTCCGCGTCCACATTGAAGTTGAGCTGGGTTTTGCCCTTGCCCAGCTCCGGGGTGTACTCGGTGTTCTGGGCCATGGCAAGGATCTTGCCCGTGCCCGGTTCCACGGACACTATTGCCGAGCCGGCCCCGGAGGGATCCCCTACCGGAACCTGGGCTTCGATCTGCTTCTGTGCCTGCGACTGCAGCCGCGAGTCCAGGGTGGTCCTGATGGTCAACCCGCCGCGTGCCAGGAGCTTGGCGCGCTCTTCGACATCGGCGCCGAAGGCCTCCGACTGCAGGATGGTCTGTTCCACATAGCTGCAGAAGTACTGGGCGGTTTCGGCGCCAGTGCATCCCGAGGTCACGGTCTGCGGGTTCAGGTCCAGTCCGCTCGCCACCGCTTCGTCATACTCGGCCTGGCTGATCTTGTCGTTCTTCAGCATGGCCGCCAGCACGGTGTCCCGGCGGGCCTGCGTTCCTTCGGGGTTGGTGAACGGGTTGTAGTGGCTGGGCGACTGCACCATGCCGGCCAGCATGGCCGACTGTGCCGGATTGAGCTCCGAGGCGGAGATGCCGAAGTAGCTCTGGGCCGCAGCCTCCACGCCGTAGGTCTGTCCGCCGAAGAGCACGATGTTGAGGTAACCCTCCAGGATCTCCTCCTTGGAGTACTGCTTTTCAACGGCGACAGCGAGCTTGGCTTCGCGCAGCTTGTCCCCGAGGTCCTTGGTGCCGCTGATCGTGAGGTCGCTGCCGCCCTTGCCCGCAGCGATGTCCCGGCTGATAAGCACGTTGTTTACGTACTGCATGGTCAGGGTAGAGGCGCCCTGCGTATCCGAACCGGCCACATTGGAGGCAACGGCACGGGCAACGCCCTTGAAGTCAATGCCGTTGTGCTCGAAGAAGCGTGCGTCCTCAATGGAGACGATGGCGTCCTGCATGCTCTGCGACATCTCGTCCAGCTCCACCGGAACCCGGTTCTGGGCATAGAAGGTGGCCAGCAGCACGCCGTCGGCGCTGTAGATCTTTGATCCCTCATCCAGGGGTCCGGTTTCCAGCTCGTCGGGCAGCTGGTCCAGCACTCCGACGGCCATGTCCGTGCCCGTGGCTGCTACTGCCGCCATGGGGATCAGGGTGCTGGCGGCCAACACGCCGGCCAGCAGGCTTACGAGGAGGAACGCGACTAACCGTCCGGGCACGGAAAGTCTCTCGAGGAATGAGGATTTGGGGGGACGCATCCCTACAAGTTATCGACTTTGCCTGTGAAGGGTCTTGACCGAATGGGTCACATCGGGTAAGGGACGGGTGGAACCGGCGTCCGGAAGCAGGCCGGAATCCCGCTCCAGCACTGGGATCGGGCCGCTGCCGGTCCGCGCTGAGGGCACCCGCCAGCGGGGCCGGCCCGGAAACCCCGCGAGAACAAGATCACAGCAAACCAGCACTTCCGGCAGTGCAAAAGGAGGGGCCGCAGGTCGCTGGTGCGACTTGCGGCCCCTCCTCCTGTGTGTTGACTAAAGCCTGTTGGCTAAAGCCTCACGGCGACGGCGCTTTAGGCGTCGACGACAATCGCGGTGATTGCCGGTGTGCGGTTGTAGAAGCGGCGCATCCAGTTGGCGACGGCGCGCTCGATGACGTCTTCGAGGTCCTCGCTCTTCGGTCCGCGGCGGCTGCCCGCGGCGGCGTTGGCCAGGGCCTTCTCCACGGCTTCCTCTGCCTTCTTCAGGTCCTCGGACTTCACGGTGAAGCCCTTGGTGAAGAATTCGGCAGGCTCGGCGATGGTGCCGGTATCGGCGTCGACCAGGGCCAGCACCGTCACGGCGCCCTCCTCGGCCAGCTGCATGCGCTCCTTCAGGGTTTCCTCGGTGGTGTGGCCGACGCTGTCGCCGTCCACGAAGACCAGGTCCACCTGATGCTTCCCGGAGATCGTGGCCCGGCCGCGGCGCAGGTCAACGGTCATGCCGTTTTCGGCGATGACGATGTCTCGGGGATCCATACCGGTCGCCTCTGCGATGGCTCCGTTGGCCTTGAGGTGGCGCCACTCGCCGTGCACCGGCATTACGTTGCGCGGCTTGACAATGTTGTAGCAGTAGGCGAGTTCGCCGGCGCTGGCGTGGCCGGAGACGTGCACCTTGGCATTGCCCTTGTGCACCACGTTGGCGCCGATCTTAGTCAGGTTGTTGATGATGCCGTAAATGGCGTTCTCGTTGCCCGGGATCAGCGAGCTGGCCATCAGCACGGTGTCGCCCTCGTGGATGCGGATTTGGTGGTCCTTGTTGGCCATCCGGGATAGCGCTGCCATCGGCTCGCCCTGCGACCCGGTGCAGATCAGCACCACCTTGTGGTCATCGGTGCGCTGCAGCGACTTGAAGTCCACCAGGATGCCCTTGGGGATGTTCAGGTAGCCCAGTTCCTCGGCGATGGTCATGTTGCGGATCATCGAGCGGCCCACGAAGGAGACCTTGCGGTTGTAGCGCGATGCCGCGTCGATGACCTGCTGGATGCGGTGGATGTGGCTGGCGAAGCTGGAGACGATGATGCGGCGCGGCGCGGTGCGGAAGACCGTGTCGATGGCCGGGGCCAGTTCCTTTTCCGAGGCCATGAAGCCGGGAACCTCGGCGTTGGTGGAGTCGGTGAGGAACAGGTCCACGCCTTCCACGCCGAGCCGGGCGAAGCCGGTGAGGTCGGTGATGCGGCGGTCCAGCGGGAACTGGTCCATCTTGAAGTCACCGGTGTGCAGTGCCATGCCGGCGGCGGTGCGGATGGCGATGGCCAGACCGTCCGGGATGGAGTGGTTCACGGCCAGGAACTCGAGGTCGAAGCCGCCGATGGTGCGGCGGTCGCCTTCCTTGACCTGGATCAGCTTGGGCTTAATCCGGTGTTCCTTCAGCTTGGCCTCGATGAACGCCAGGGTCAGCTTGGAGCCAACGATGGGAATGTCCGAACGCTCGCGAAGCAGGTACGGCACACCGCCGATGTGGTCTTCGTGGCCGTGGGTCAGGACAATGGCAACAACGTCCTGCAGGCGGTCGCGGATGGCGGTGAAGTCGGGCAGGATGAGGTTGACGCCGGGGTGTTCCTCTTCGGGGAAGAGGACGCCGCAGTCAACGATCAGCAGTTTGCCGTCGAATTCGAAAACGGTCATGTTCCTGCCGATTTCGCCAAGGCCGCCGAGGTTCATGACACGCATGGTTCCCTTGGCGAGTTCCCGGGGGGCTTTCAGGACGGCAGGTGTTCTATTCACGGATGAGGGTTCTTTCGTTGGGGATCGGATTGCAGGTTGGAACGGCAGCCGTACGGCGGCATTCCGGAAGTCTGTGGTGCGGCCAGAACAGGGCCGGCAGCTGTTGTGCTTCTTTCATTCTATTGACTTTTCCGGCGCGCCGGGGACACCGGGCCCTCACGGAGAGTCTCGGAAGGGTTCGATAGGCGTCCTGCGGTGGTTTTCTTCCCGTGCCGACAGCGGTTCAGCCGCGCTGGAGGGCGTTCTTCTGCGACTTGTTAATACCCGTACTGCGGCCGCAGTTGGAGCAGGTAAAGGCGTAGCGGCGGCTGGTGGTGAAGACGGGGATGAAAAAGAGCGTCAGCCGGTTAGCGCGCTCTTCCACATACTGCTCTCCGTAGACGCCGCAGTACTGGCAGGTGGCCGGCCGCGAAAAGAGTGAGGAGAGCACGGTCTTGAATCCAATGAGCACGAACATCCGACCACTCTACGTCGCGCCGGCAGGCCGGGACGTGCGGACACGCGGGTTTTACTAAGCTTGCTTATCAAGAGGGATGCTGCATGCCTTTGGGGCGTGCAACACCGCCGCCTCGCGACGTCGTGACGGCAAAGTCGACGTCATACTCACCGGCGTCGTCCTGGGCGAGGCGCGGCAGCTGGACCGGATCTGCGCACTGCCGGAGGAGACCGGCGTCGTCCGTCCACAGAACTACTTTTGCTCGCCCTCTCCCCTGCTTTGGCACGCCTGCCGGGATACCGGCCGCACCCTCGTGAACCCTGCGCTCGGTGCCGGGGCCTGGAAACGCTCGCAGTGCGGACCGCAATCCTTCTGCACCTAATGCCACAGGTTCCCGCCTGCGAGCGCAGACCTGCTTCGCCAGGACAAATCTGCGAGCGCCGAAGCCCAGCGTGAACGGCAGGGTCCCGCAGGAAGCCCGGACCCGGCATGGCATCCACGCGCGGAACTCGCCTCAAGCAGGGCGACAAACGCTCCTGGCACCAGCAACCAGCCGGACTTTTGAGTCTGCTTCACGGACCGCAAAGACAGGTAGTAGGTCAGGTATTTCCCTCCTTCCCCCTACGATTTACCGCCGATAGACTCGAACACATGTTCGAATATCGTCCGCACGGACACCACTTGTCTGCTGACCCTTCCCGTGTCAGCAGCGCGTCAGTGAACGAATGGGCAGGCGTATTGAGTGAGGACGCCGACGCAGAGCATGCCCCGCCGCCGGACACAGAGCTCATCGACCGGATTCGAGCCCTTGAAGAGCTGAAGGCTGCAGCATCGGCAGCGCAGGCCCGGGCGGCCGCGGCGTTTGACGCCTCGCAGCGTCGGAAGCAGGCGGTGGAGGGAGTATCCCGGGACAAGCAGGGTTGGGGCGTGGCCTCGCAGATAGCTTTGGCCCGGAGGGAATCGGCCAACCGCGGCGGGCGCCTGCTGGGGTTCGCCAAGGCCCTCACTCAGGACATGCCCTGCACCCTCCACGCCCTGAGCCACGGAAAGATCAACGAATGGCGGGCGACACTGCTGGTGCGTGAAACCGCTTGCCTGAGCAGAGAAGATCGGCAGCGGGTAGATGCGGAAGTGGCCGGAGACCCGGGGCTGCTGGAAACCCTGGGAGATCGGCAGCTCACTTCCCGCGCCAGGGCTGCTGCTTACCGGCTGGATCCACAGGCTGCCGTGAACCGGGCCGCCAAGGCTGCATCCGAACGTTTCGTTTCCTGCCGTCCCGCGCCGGACACCATGACGTACCTGACGGGGCTTCTGCCCGTCGCCCAAGGGGTAGGCGTATACGCGGCCCTAGCCCGGGAGGCAGACCGGCTGACAGCAGCCGGGGACCGGCGTACCCGTGGCCAGATCATGGCGGACACGCTTGTAGGCCGAATCACCGGTCAGGCACAGGCGGACCCCATGAAAGTGGAGGTCCAGCTGGTGATGACGGATCGGACACTGCTTGCCGGAGAATCAGAGCCGGCATTCGTCCCCGGCTACGGCCCCGTTCCGGCCCAGTGGGCCAGGGATCTGGTCCGCAACCGGGGTGGGGCTATGGAGAACTCGGGTCGCGTTGCCGATGGCACGTGCGGCACCGGTGGCGCAGAAGGCCACGGTGACGCCGGTGGCGCAGAAGGCCACGGTGACGCCGAGGGCAGCGCCCGGACCGGCGGCCCGAACAGTGGCCGACGCCAGGATCGGAGCGACAGACCCGCCAGGGATGTCCAGACCTTCATCCGCAGGCTGTACACGGCTCCGGAAACCGGTGAGCTGGTCGCTATGGATTCTCGGGCACGTTTGTTCCCGACATCCTTGGCCCGGTTCATCGCCGCACGGGACGCTACCTGCCGGATGCCGTGGTGCGGTGCCCCAATCCGGGAGTTCGACCATGTCCGGCGGCACAGCGCCAGAGGTCCCACCAGCGTCGGGAACGGACAGGGACTCTGCGAAGCGTGCAACCACGCCAAGGAAGCGCCGGGCTGGTCCGCAAAGGTAATCAAACCTCCCGGCTCAGCGGCCGCAACAGGTGCGGCGGGCGGAGGGATGGAAGGCTCACCCGCAATACTCGGCCATACCGTGGAGACCTCCACCCCCACCGGACACACATACCGCTCCACAGCGCCACCGTTGCCAGGTGCTCCTATTGAGGACGGCCTCTCTACGGTCGAGAAGATAGTGGTGGACCTGATTCGGGCGGCATAGCCGGGGTGCATAGCCGGCCGGCGCTCGCGGAAGATCCCCGGCGCTCGCCGGTGCCCGGACCCGGCCAGTCCCCGTCAGCGACGGCCACCGGTAGGCTGTGGGGATGGCCAGATACTTTGACGTACACCCGGAAAACCCGCAGCCCAGGGCCATCGGCCAGATTGTGAACCTGCTCGAATCCGGCGGGTTGATCGCCTACCCCACCGACTCCTGCTATGCACTGGGAGTGCAGCTGGGCAACCGGGAGGGACTGGAACGCATCCGCCAGATCCGCCAGCTGGACGATAAGCACCACTTCACCCTGGTCTGCCGTAACTTCGCGCAGCTGGGCCAGTTCGTGCAGCTGGACAACTCGGTGTTCCGCAGCATCAAAGCCGCCACCCCCGGAAGCTATACCTTCATCCTGCCGGCGGTGAAAGAAGTGCCCAAGTGGCTGCTCCAGCCCAAGAAGCGGACCGTCGGCGTGCGCATCCCGGACAATACGGTGGTGCAGTCGATTCTGGAAGGCCTCGGCGAACCGCTGCTCTCCAGCACACTGCTGCTGCCCGGCGATGAGGATCCCATGACCCAGGGCTGGGAAATCAAGGAGCGCCTGGACCACCAGGTGGACGCCGTCATCGATTCCGGGTTCTGCGGCCCGGAGCCCACAACAGTCATCGATTTCTCCGGTGACTCGCCCGAAATCGTACGGCGCGGAACCGGAGACCCGACACCCTTCGAGTAACCCCGGCGGCCCGGAACCTTTATTGGTTCCTGCGGTTGACTCTCCCCTCGCGCGCACGAAGTCTGGCACGCGTCAGGGGGAACCATCGCTAGGCACTCGCAGGGGAAACCACATGAAGAAGACGGCTAAGACACTATCGACGGCGATATTGGGTATCTGCGTCCTGGCGGGATGCGGCGTAGGTACCGGACTTCCGGGCGTAGGCGGCGGGAACGGCCATCCCACCGGCTCCCCCGGACCCACGAAGACTTCCACACCCACACCCACTCCCACCTCCACCCCGTCGCCCACCGGAACACCATCACCGACCCATACGGGAGCACCATCACCGACCCCGACGCCGACAGACGGCGGCGGACACGGTAACGACGACGCCGTCAACGTAATCCTGATGGTCGGCGACGGGATGGGAACGGCGCAACGCGACGCCATCCGGCTGGCCTCGGTTGGCCTGACCGGGGAACTGGCCATGGATTCACTGCCCGAGGTGGGCCGGGTCCACACCAACTCCGCGGATCCCGGCACCTTCATCACCGACTCGGCCGCCGCTGCCACGTCCATGGCCACCGGGGTGAAAACCTACAACGGCGCCATCGGTGTGGACCTGGAACAGCAGCCCGTGACCTCGGCACTGGAAATCGCCGAGCGGCTCGGAAAGTCCTCCGGGCTGGTCACCACCGCCCAGGTGACGGATGCAACTCCGGCCGCTTTCGGCTCGCACGTATTGGACCGGGATGAGCAGAGCGCCATCGCAGCCCAATACCTGCGCAGTTCCCACCCGGAGGTGATCCTGGGCGGCGGCGAGGATTACTGGTACCCGGCGGGCACCCCGGGCAGGTACCCCGACAATCCTGCAGAGGACGAATCCGAGGAAAGTGCCGGTACCGAGGGCAACCTGGTGGAAGAGGCCCAGGACCTGGGCTACGAGTACGTCTGGGACCTGCCCGGCCTGCAGGCAGCAGAGGGTGACATGCTCCTCGGGCTCTTCGCCAACGAGGAAATGTTCCAATACGGAGACGACGTTGAAGACTCTTACGAGCCCACGGTTCCGCTGACCGAAATGACCCGGAAAGCCATTGACGTCCTGAACAACAACCAGGATGACAACGGCTTCTTCCTCATGGTGGAGGAAGAGGGCATCGACGCCATGAGCCATGTCAATAACGGGGCGCTGACCATCGAGTCCGGCATTCAGTTCGACAACTCCGTCGCCCTGGCCAAGGAGTTCGCCGAGCAGGATGGGAACACCCTGCTGATCACGGTGGGCGACCACCAGACCGGCGGTATGGCCATCGAACCGCTGGGTGATGATTCCAACCCGGAGAGCCCGGTGCAGGAAGGACCATTCGACGTCGCCAACTCCGACCAGCAGTACCAGATCGATTGGACCACCGGCGGCCATACGGGCGACGACGTTCCCCTGACTGCCATGGGACCCGGCGCCGAGATGCTGACGGGCGTTTATGAGAACACCCGGATCTTCGAGGTCATGGTTTCGGTGATGCGTTCCGGCACGGAACGGGACTTTAACCTCCAGGCGCACCGCGGCGGACGCGGCGAAGTAACCGAAGAATCCCTGGCGGCCTTCGCACACGCATTGGAACTGGGCGTCACCACACTGGAACTGGACACGCACCTGACCGAGGACGGCCGGGTGATTGTCTGGCATGACGACATCATCCTGACCACGAAGTGCGCCGATACGGCTCCTGCCACTTCCGGGGATCCGGAATTCCCCTACGTGGGCGACCGCGTAGCGGAATTGAGCCTCTTGCAGCTCCAGACCCTGAACTGCGGCTACCAGCAGTTGCCGGGGTACCCGGAGCAGGATGTCGCGGAGGGCAACCGGATTGCGGAGCTGAGCGATGTCTATCGCCTCGCCCGGGAGTACGGTGCCCGCAAAATCCAGTTCAATGTCGAAACCAAGGTCGAGGAGGGCCAGGCCGGCGGGCCGCGCAGTGTCGCCCTGACCGAGGCGGTGGTGGACGTGGTCCGCGATGCGAACCGCGAGCGCCGCACCACCATCCAGTCCTTTGACTGGTCCACCCTGAACCTGCTCGAGCGGATCGCCCCGGAACTGACGCGGGTGGCTTTGGCCAGCACGCCGGAGGACCTCGGCGTAGGCCAGCCGGGCGCAGCCCCGCAGCTGGGCGGAATCGATATTGATGACTTCGGCGGGTCCGTTGTCCGCGCCGCCCATGCCCAGGGCTACGACGTGCTCTCCCCCATCTTCACCACGGTCACGGCCGAAATGATTGCCGACGCACACGCCCTCGGCATGCCGGTCATTCCCTGGACCGTCAATGAGGTGGCAGACATGCACCGGCTCATTGACCTGGGCGTGGACGGAATCATCACCGACTACCCCACCCGGCTGCGCGCAGTAATGGAGGAGCGGGGCTTCGACCTGCCCCGGGCCTACACCCGCTAGGTTCCGCAAGGACTGGGTCAGCAAAGGATCGATAACACCGGACACCGTGCCGGGACCGAAGCATCGGTCCCGGCACGAGCCTGCCCGGCACGAGTCGGTTTCGCCACGGCACCGGTTTCAGCCCGCCGGATCCCGGATGGCATGCTGAAGTTATGCCCGGTCTCTACATCCTCCCTTCCAGCTGGCTGCTCGACGCGACCCCCGAGGCGGTGTGGGAGACCGTGGCCAGCCCGGACATGAGCTGGCCGCGCTGGTGGCCCGGCTGCACGCTCCAGGACCTCGCCACCGATCCGGACGCCGCTTCAGACCCGACGTCGGAACTGCTGGCCACTACCGTCCGACTGCGCTTCCGTGCAGCCCTGGGCTACCACCTGTCCATCACCATCCACCCGACCACCGCAGTCCAGCCACGGATCATAGAGTTCGACGCCGGCGGAGACCTGGCGGGCACCGGCCGGATCCGCCTGTTCCCCGTGCCGGCGGACACCCCCGGGATCGCCCCCGGTGACGCGGCGCAGACCCGGATGGACATCGACTGGCAGGTCCGCCCCACCCGGCGCTGGATGCGCCTGCTCACGCCCGTGGCGCGGCCGGTCTTCACCGCAGCCCACTCGCTGCTGATGCGGCAGGGCGAACGCGGCCTGCGCAGGGAACTGGCCGGCTCAGGCAATCCGTCGCGGACGGCCGAACAAGGTGCGCACACCGGGTGAGTAATGCACCGTGTCCGGCGGCCCTTCGACGGGAAGCCCGGCCGCAGACACCAGTTCATCGTGGAAGTGCGTCAGCCGGGCCGGATACAACGGCCAGGGCCGGTGGGAGTTGGGAATGAACACCGTCCTGCCGGCGAAGACCGCATGTAGGCCGAACCGCGCAGTGAGCAGCAAGGACAAGTCATCGTCCGCCTGCCGGGCATAGTCCGGAACCACGGCGAAGGACGAGCGGGGCTGTTTCCCGAACCGCTCGACGTCGTACCCCGGCTCCCGGCCGGAACGCGCGGGCCGGCAGCCGGACCAGACATACGGGATGTGCAGGGCGCGGGCAACGAGGACCGGAACCAGCCGTGAGGCGTCCAGGGTCAGGAAGAGCACCCCGCGGCTGCCGTCCGGGCCGCGTGAATACAGGCGCACGTTGATTTCGGTGAAGGACCCGAAGTACGGAACGGGAACCCGCCCGAACAAGCGGGTTTCCCGCGCCAGGAACCCCACCAGCCCCACCCAGGTGGAACCGTGGAAGACATCAGGTTCGACGCCGGGCGGCATGTACGGTGCGGCAGCAGACGCGGGAATGCGCCAGTGGAGGAAAACGGTGCCGGCCCAGGTCTGGGCCATCAGTATCGGCGGCGTCACCCTGAGTCCCGCGGGCCAGGGATCCTCCGTGCCGAGGACGGGGGTACCCATGGCGCCAAGCTAACAGCGCCCCGGCCGGGCGGAAAGAGCAGGTGCGGGTCAGACCGCCGTATCCGGCCGTTCCTCGCCGAAGCGTTCCATGGCCGTCTTCCGGCGGATCCGGTCCAGCCGGTTGATCACCGGTGCCGCCGTGATCCCGTGCAGCACGACGGAGGAGGCCACCACCAGGCCGAGCAGCCCCCACAGCTGCTCCGCGCCGTCGAAGTTCCCCTTGCCCAGTGCGTAACCGAGGTAATACAGGGAGCCGATCCCGCGGACGCCGAAGAAGGCGATGGCCATCCGCTCGCGGGGGCCGGGCCGGCCGCCCAGCAGACCCAGCCAGCCGGCGAGGGGCCGGACGACGAGGAGGAACGCGGCGGCCACTGCCACCTCGCGCCAGCCGATGTCCGAGAGCAGTCCGCGGGCAATGGCGCCGCCGAGGAGCAGCAGCAGGACTACGGTCAGCAGCCGCTCCAGCTGCTCCACGTAGCTGTGCAGCACCCGGTGGTAGCCGTGGGTACGTTCAGCGGCCCGGATGGTGACTGCACAGACGAAGACGGCAACGAAACCGTAGCCGTCGAGCATTTCGGTGATTCCGTAGGCCAGGAAGGTGGCCGCCAGGGCCACGAAGCCTTCAGAGTGGTTGGAGAGGCGGATGCTTTCCAACCGTGCGGAGAAGAAGAGCCGGCTCAGGAGCTTGCCAACGAAGAAGCCAAGGAGGACGCCCATACCTATCCGCCAGCAGACGTCCACGGCGATCCAGTGCGGGAACCAGTCGGACGGCGCCGTCCCCACCAGGCTCATGCCGATGGCGAGGTAGACAAACGGGAACGCCAGGCCGTCGTTCAGCCCGGCTTCGGACGTCAGTCCGAAGCGGACCTCGTCCTCGGCTTCGCCTTCCGAGTCCTCTTCCTCGTCGTCGGCGGGTTCGCCCACCTGGACCTCGGAGGCCAGCACCGGATCGGTCGGGGCCAGCGCTGCGGCCAACAGGATGGCAGCTGCCAGGCCGACTCCGAGGACCCAAAGGTTTAGCAGGGTCAGGCCCAGCAGGCTCAGCGGCATGGCAATGCCCAGCATCCGCCAGGTGGTGGACCACCGCCGCCAGCCGACCGGGCGGTCCAGTGCCAGTCCTGCGCCCATCAGGGAAATGATCACGCACACCTCGGTCAGGTGCGTGGTGAATTCTCCATAGCGCAGCGGATCCGGGTCCGGCAGGTCCTTCAGGAGGCTGAACGCCAGGATTCCCGCACCAAGGAACACCATGGGCATGGAAACCGGAACATTGCGCAGCGCCTTGGGCAGCACGGCTGCAAGGAAGACTGCTAGGCCGGCTGCGAAGAAGACAAGGCTGGGTCCGTCAAACACCCCCCGACATTAGCGGCGCATCGGGCACCCCGACAGACGCCGCGCCGAATTCGTGTCGGCTCCCTAGGCTTCGCGGATGGTGACCTGCCCCGGCTTCGCTCCGTCGGCACCGAAGACGAGCCAGCGGGTAGCGATTTTTTCGGTGAAGAACCGGTCATGGCTGACCACTATGACGGCGCCCGGGAAATGCAGCAGGGCGCGCTCCATGACCTGTGTGCTGGACATGTCCAGGTGGTTGGTGGGTTCGTCCAGCAGCAGGACGGGAGCGCCCGACAGCAGGCACTGGGCCATGGCGACGCGGGCGCGCTGCCCGCCGGAAAGGTTCCCGATCTTCTGCACCAGGTCCGCTTCGGAGAACTGGAACATGGTCAGGAACCGGTTGACGGACTTTTTCGTGGCGCTGAAGGCGAGGGATCCCGGCAGCGAGTTGACGGCGTGGGTGACGGTGTCGGCGTCGTCGAGTTCCGCCAGCATCTGGTTGTAGGAAACCATGGCCGGGCCCTTCGGCCAGGTGACATCGCCGGCGTCGGGCTGTTCTTCGCCCGTGAGCACGCGCAGCAGTGTGGTCTTGCCGCTGCCGTTGGTTCCGGTGACCGCGATGCGGTCCCCCTTGTTCACTTCGAAGCTCAGGTCCTCGAAGAGCACCTTTTCCCCGTACGACTTGGACACGCCGCGGACGCGGCCGAGCACGTCCTTTACGTGCAGGCCGTCGTAGATGCCGGTAATGATTTCGTCCACGGGCCGGGGCGCACGGGATTTCTTGATGCGGGCCAGCTGGGTGCTGAGCCGCCCGCCGGCTTTGGCCGCCTCGCGGCGGTCCGCAATGCCTTCGGCTTCAAAGGCCAGCAGTTCGGCCTCGTGGACGAACTGGGCCTGGAGGTTCTTCAACCGGAACTGCTTCTGCACCACGTACTCCGCGAAGTTTCCCGGGTATTCGTGCAGGTGGAAGTTCTCCACCTCCACGATGCGGGTCACGACGGCGTCGAGGAACTTCCGGTCGTGCGAGACGATGATGGCCGCTCCCCGGAAGTCGCGGAACCAGCCCTCGAGCCATTCGACGCCGGCCACATCCAGGTAGTTGGTGGGTTCGTCGAGCAGGAGCACATCGGGCTGCTCCAGCAGGATCTTGGCCAGTGCCGCACGGTTCCGCCAGCCGCCGGAGAGGGCGTCGATCGGGCAGACACGGTGTGCGGCGGTGAAGCCGAGGGTGGTGAGCACGCTGTCGATGCGGCGCGGGTAGTCCCAGCCGTCGAGCCGGTCCATGGTTTCGAACAGTTCCGACTGGCGGCGGATGAGCCGATCCATTTCCTTGCCCGCGGGATCGGCTGCAATGGCTTCATCGATTCCCGCCAGCTCAGCCTCGACGTCCTTGATTTCCGTGAAGACGGAATCCAGGACCTCGGCAATGCTGGCCTGCCCGTCCAGTTCGGAGAACTGGGAGAAGTAGCCGATCTTCACGCCCGGTTCCACGGTTACGGTGCCGGAGTCCGGCTGCACCTGGTCCAGGACCAGTTTCAGGATGGTGGATTTGCCGGAGCCGTTCCGGCCGATCAGGCCGATCCGGTCCTTGGGATCGAGCCGCAGGAACGCTTCACGCAGCACCTGCTTGTTCTCGAAGGAAGTATTGACGTCCTGCAGCCGGATCAGGCTCATGGTGTCCTCTCAAAGGGGTTGGTTTCCTCGCCCCGCGGGACAACGACCATTCATCCTATCGGCTGCTGCCGCACGCGGCGGCGAGACTAGCCGCGCAGGGTGTAGCTGCCCTGGGGGCGGCGGTTGAGGTGCGCGGCGGTGTCCACGTAGCTGCCGAGGTTGCGGGGGCGGGTGAGCGCCCGGCGGCCGGTAGACACGTAGGTTCCCTCGGCACGCGGGGTTCCCAGCGGGCGTCCGTAGCAGGTGGTATAGGTGCCCAGGCGACGGGGCTGGGTTGCCGGAGCGGGCTGCGAGGCCGCGGGGGCAACGGTGCTGCCGGTGGCGGCTGGGCGGGGTGCGGCGTTTTCGGTGGTGGCCGGCGCTGTGTTTCGATTGATCAAAGTGGTCATGGTGTCTCCTCAGTTGACGCTTGGGGTGAGACTCGGGCCGTGGCGGCAGGTTTTTGGGCAGCGTTCAGCCCGGGATGTGTCGCCGTTGATTGGTGCCCGCCGTTTATATGGGCGGTGGTGCGCCTTAGCGGGCGGAGGAATCCGCCTGCTTGGCGCAGGTGCTGCAGATGCCGCTGAAGGTTACTTCGGCAGCCAGTACGGTAAAGCCGGAATCGTCCGACGGGGTCAGGCAGGGTGCCTGGCCGATCACGCAGTCGACGTCCCTGATGGCTCCGCAGCGGATGCAGACCAGGTGGTGGTGGTTATCCCCCACCCGCGACTCGTAGAGTGCCGGCGAACCGGCGGGCTCCACCCGCCGGGCCAGTCCGGCCTCGGTAAAGGCGGACAGGATGCCGTACACGGCCTGCGCCGAAATACCCGGCAGTTCCGATCGAACGGAAGCCAGGACCTTGTCGGCGCTGGAGTGCGGTTCCCGCTGCAGCGCTCCCAGCACTGCAACGCGCTGTGACGTGGCTTTCAGCCCCGCTGACCGGATGTTTCCGGCCTGGGCTTCTGCTGTTTCCGCCGCGTTCTGCATATCTAAAACCCTAACAGTTGTTTTGATTGCCTCAAGACAACTATCGCCCTTTTGCGCTGTGATTCCGGACGCTGTGACCGCCGCCGCAGGCGGGCATTGACGCGGGCTGAACCCTTTAGTTTCCTTAGGGACCACGTGCCAATCAACCAAAGGAGCCGGTTTGCGGAAGTCCACGGCAGCAGTTTGGGAAACCGTCCACGCTGAGCGGCAGCGCCTCGCGGCGGACCTCTCCCCGCTGCAGTCCGAACAGTGGGAGGTGCCCTCGCTCTGTCCCGGGTGGAGCGTCCACGATGTCCTGGCCCACCTTGTGGACACGGCACTCACCGGCAGGATCGGCTTCGTCCGGGGCATGCTCGGCGCACGCCTGGATTTCGACCGCGTGAACCAGCGCGGCGTCCTGCGCCAAAAGCGGCAGGACCCGCAGGATACCGTCCGCGCGCTGCGGGACGTGGCGGAATTGACCCGGACGCCCCCGGTGAACCCGGCAACCCGCCTCGTTGAAGCGATCGTGCACGGCGAGGACATCCGCCGACCCCTCGGCCTCGTCGGGAGCTATCCGGAACCCGCGGTTATCCAGGCCCTGGCCTATCAGGTCCGCACCCCGGTTGCGTTCGGCGGAGGGCGTGAGCGGGCCGCCGGCCTGCTGCTGGTCGACCGGCGCACCGGGACGGCCTGGGGCGCCGGCACCAGGATCGAAGCCGATGCCCTGGACCTGCTGCTCACCGTGTCCGGGCGCCCCGTGGAGCTCGACCCGCCCGCATAGGGGACGATGGGAAAGGAAAGCACTACACCACCGTAAGGACGAGGACCATGGGCACTTTGAAAGAACAGCTGCAGGCCGATATGAAGATGCACATGAAATCGGGCAACCGCGTTGCCCTGACCACCGTGCGCAACGTACTGGGTGAAATCACCACCCGGGAGAAGTCCGGGAAGACGCCGGTTGAGCTCGACGACGTGCAGATCGTGTCCCTGCTGCAGAAGGAAGCCGCAAAGCGCCGCGATACGGCCGGGATCTACACGGAGGCCGGCGAGACCGGGCGTGCTGCCTCCGAGACGGCCGAGGCAGAAATCATCGAAGCCTACCTGCCCGCTCCCCTGACCCGTGCCGACGTGGAAGCCATTGTGGATGAGGCAATCGCCGATCTGCGCGCCGGCGGAGAAGAGCCCACGATGCGGCAGATGGGACAGGTCATGAAGCCCGTGACCGCCAAGGTGGCAGGACGGTTCGACGGTAAGACGGTGAGCGAAATCGTCCGTTCGCGTCTCGCCTAGCGGCAGCCGGTCCCACTGCTACTCTGGTTGCTGAACGCTCATTCCGCTCATCTTCCGGAGGTACAGGTGCCCGCAACAGGTACGGGCCAGCGCCTGCTGGATTCCGCTACGGAGGCCTTCGCGGCGAAGGGCTTCCACGGCACCACCACCCGCGACATCGCTACGGCGGCCGGGGTCACTCCCGGCGCCGTCTATGTCCACCACCGTTCCAAGGAAGAGCTGCTGTACAGCATTTCCCGCCTCGGGCACGAACGGACGCTGGAACTGGTCCGCTCCGGCGCCGCCTCAAGCAGCGATCCGGTGCAGCAGATCTCGACCATGGTGCGTGACTTCGTCCAGTGGCAGGCAGCCAACCGCACCAAGTCCAGCGTGGTGAACTTCGAGCTGGCTGCCCTCACGGAGGACCACCGGGCCGAGGTGCTGAAGATCCGCCGCTCCGTGGACGCGGAGTTCCGGACCGTCGTCGACCGCGGACGGCAGGAAGGCGTGTTCGACGTCGAGGACACCGGCCTTGCCGTCCTGGCCCTGCTCTCCCTTTGCGTGGACGTGGCCCGCTGGTACCGCAACGACGGACGGCAGACCGCAGCCGGCATCGGAGAACACCACAGCCGTTTGGCGCTGCGGATGCTGGGCGCCGCAGGACCGTCGAAGCCCTAGGCCTGTTGTCCGCTTCGGGGTGCCCGGCATACTGGAAGCCCGAACCTCAACAAGCGAGGTGCAGCATGGCTGAACCGACAACGCTGGTCTCCGGGATCGGCATGGGCGAATCCGCCCGCTGGCACGCCGACGAACTTTGGTTCGCGGACTGGACGGCGGGGACCATCTCCGCGCTGAACCCGGACGGGGACGTGCGGCGGGTGGCGGCGGTGCCGTCCTTTCCGATCAGCTTCGACTGGCTGCCGGACGGGCGGATGGCCGTAGTCTCCGGGACGGACCGCACCGTCTTCCTGGAAATTCCCAATGCAGGGCTGGTCCCGCACGCGGATCTGAGCGGCCTGTCGGACCACCCCTGGAACGAGATTGCCGTGCACCCCTCCGGCAACATTTACGTCAACGGCATTGGTTACGACTATTCGGCCGACCCGCAGAGCAGCGGGATCATCGCGCTCATCCGCCCGGACGGCTCAGTGGCGCAGGTGGCAGACGGCCTGGCATTCCCCAACGGCATGGTGGTTTCCGACGACGGCGCCACCCTAGTGGTCGCTGAATCCAACGCAGGCCGTCTGGCGTCCTTCGCCATTGCCGACGACGGCGCCCTCACGCCTGCCGGGGACTGGGCAGCGGTCTCGGGCAGCGCCCCTGACGGTATCTGCTGGGACGGTACCGGGGGCATCTGGTTCGCCGAAGTGCCCGGCGAACGCTGCGTCCGCGTCCGGGAGGGCGGGACCGTGGTGGAAACGGTGCAGCTGGACCAGGGCTGTTTCTCCTGCGCCGTCGGCGGCGGCGACGGCGGCCTGCTGTTTATGCTGACCGCCCGGTGGCCGGAGGCGATGGATCCGGCCACCCCCGGCACCGGGCAGGTCCTGGGCCTGCGGGTACGCTGATCCGCCGGCCCGGAACGCCTAGGCGAACGCGGACAGTCCGGTGATGTGGCGGCCCAGGATCAGCGACTGCATGGAATCGGTGCCCTCATAGGTGAACACCACCTCCATGTCGGTCAGGTGCCGGGCCACGTGGTTCTCCAAAAGCAGGCCGTTGCCGCCCATGATGTCGCGTGCCTCCGAGCAGACCCAGCGGCCCTGCCGGGCGGCGAACATCTTGGCCATGGAGGCCATGGGGCTGGTCATCTTCCCCTGGTCGCCGAGCTCGTTGAGGCGGAAACACGTCAGCTTGATCGCGGTGACCTGGGCGAGCATGTTCGCGAGCTTGTTCTGCACCAGCTGGAACCCGGCAATGGGCTGACCGAACTGCACCCGGTCCTTGGCATAGGCCACGGCAATCTCGTACGCGGCGACGGCGTGCCCCAGTGCTTCCCATGCGACTCCCCCGCGGGTGGCGGCCAGCACCTTGTTGACGTCCTTGAACGAGTTGCAGTTCTCCAGTCGGTTCTCCGCGGGGATGCGGAGGTCCTCGATGACGATGTCCGGCTGCAGCACGGCACGTTTGCCGATCTTGCCGGTGATCACGGTCGCCTGGTACCCGGCGGGGTGGTTGCCGTCGGCATCCTTTTCCATAACGAACGCCTTGACTTTACCGTCGGCTTCGTCGCGGGCGTAGATGATCACGATGTCGGCAAAGCTGGCGTTGCCGATCCACCGCTTGTTGCCGTTCAGGACGTAGGAATCGCCCTCGCGGCGGGCGGTGGTTTCCAGCGACACGGAATCGGACCCGTGGGTGGGTTCGGTCAGGGCAAATGCACCGATCTTCTCGAACCTGGCCATTGGGGGCAGCCAGCGCTGCTTCTGCTCCTCGCTGCCGAGCATGTCGATGCTGCCCATGGCCAGGCCGGAGTGCACACCGAAGAACGTGTTGATGGAGCCGTCGCCCCGGGCGAGCTCAGCCGCGGCGGTGGAGGCGGCCATCCGGCTCATGCCCGGGCAGCCGTAGCCCTTGATGGTGCCGCCGGCGATGTTCAGCGCGGCCAGCTTGGGCACCAGCTCATACGGGACCTCCGCCCGCTCCCAATAGTCGTTGATGACGGGCAGCAGATCGTTGTCCACGAACGCCCGGACCCGGTCCCGCACGTCGCGGGCCTCGTCGTCCAGCAGCTCATCGAGAAGGTAGAGGTCGGCGTCGACGTCGCCCACTGCGGTGGGGTCGAAGGCTGGGCGCGCAGTCTGTGTGACGGTCATTGGGGCTCCTGACGGAAGGTACTAACTAATCGTTCATTTAGTATGAGCCGCGTCACAGCAGTGGTCAAGCGTGTGCATCATCGGCCGCGAGCATGTGCGGGGCGTTGGTGACCACCAACCACGCGGGCAGCAGGGCCAGGCACAGGACAGCGGTCACGGTCACGTCACCGGTGATGACCACGGCGATGAAGAGCGCCATCCAGCCGTCCCGGGCAACGGCAAGCACCAGCCCGAGCACTGCCGCGGACACCGCCAGGCTCACCGGCACGGCCGGAACGAGGGCCGAAACCGCCAGGCCCGCGGCCACCCCGATGAACACCGCCGGGAAGATGCGGCCGCCGCGGAAGCCCGCAGCTGCGGAAATCACCAGGGCGGCGAGTTTGATCACTGCGAGGTAAACCAGGGCCCAGGCCGGTTCGTCGCCCCGGTGCTGCAGCAGTTCCGCCGATTCCTCGGCGCCCTTGAACAACGTGACCGTCCCGCCGGCCACACCCAGCAGACCCAGCAGCGCGCCGCCGAGGGTGGTGAAGAGGACGGGATTGCCGAGTCGGTGGAACCACCGGTGCACCTGCGCGAAGACGGCAACGCCGAGCAGTCCGAAGGCCGCGGCCAGCGGCGCGACGACGAACCCGGCCAGCACGTCCCAGCCGTCGGGAGTGCCCATGGGCGGTAGTTCGATCCGCAGCAGCGTGCCGCCAAGCAGGGTCATGGTCACCGCCCCGGCCCCGGCGGAGACGAGCGGAAGGAAGAGCCGGTCGAAGAGTGCGCCCCCGATCTTGAGGGTCCCGGCCACACCGGTGAAGAGCAGCGCCGCGGCCACCGGCGTGCCGAACAGTGCACCCACGGTTCCCGCCAGCGTCAGTCCGACGATGAGCTGGGCCGGAACACGGGCAAACAACCGGCCGATCAGCACCGTCAACAGGGCGGTGTTGATGGCGATGATCGGATTCTCGGGGCCCAGGCTGACGCCGCCGGCCAGTCCGAGAACAGCGACGGCGGCCAGGGAAGGCACCACCCCGACCGGCAGGGCGGAGCCGGCGAGCTCCGCCGCCGCCGAATCCGGCCCGGCGTGGCCCGGCGCGTAGCGGACGATGAGCCCGACGGCGAGCCCGGTGAGCGTCAGGGTGCCGAAAATCCACCAGCCGCCGTCGGAGTCGGCCCCGACGGCGGCCGGCAGGTTGTCCCAGATGAGGTGCTGCAGGAGCCGGCTGAGCTCGTCGAGGGCGAACAGGACCAGCGCCGAAACCACGCCGATGATAACCGCAGGAACCGCCAGTGCCAGCAGCGTCCGGACCCGGTTGTGCCCGAGGAGTCCCTCATTCGCAGGTTCGGACATGGCGCCACTTCCCTGGGTGCAGCCCCCGGCGGATCACGCGTGCCTAACCAAGGCTAGTAGCCCGGAGCGGCCGCTCCTAGGGCAACCGGACCGGCGGCTAGTGGACGGCCACGCCTTCAGGCAGCTCGTTGGTGGGCCGGCGGACCAGGAACGACGCCGCGACAGCCACGAGTGAGACAACCGCACCCCAGAAGAAGGCAGTGTGCACGCCCGAGGCGGCAGCGGAGACCGCTGACGCGCCGTCGGCCAGGGCCGCCGTCGTACCGGTGGTCATCAGGGTGATGAAGACGGCCGTGCCGGCCGCACCGGCAAGCTGCTGCAGCGTGTTGATGATGGCACTGCCGTGGGAGTACAGCGACTTGTCCAGCGAACCCAGCGCCGAGGTGAACAGCGGAGTGAAGATGAAGCCCAGCCCGGCGTTCAGCAGGCAGTGCAGCAGGATCACGAGGCCCACGGGCGTTTCTTCGGTCAGCAAGGTCATCCCCCACAGGGCACCGCTGAGCACCAGGGCGCCCGGAACCACCAGCGGGCGGGGACCGAAACGGTCAAACAGGTTGCCGACAATCGGCGAGAGGATGGCCATCACGGCACCGCCGGGGAGCAGCAGCAGTCCGGTGGAAAGCGTGTCCAGGCCCAGCACGTTCTGCAGGTACAGGGGCAACACAATCAGGCAGCCGAACAGCGCCATCATGGACACCAGGACCATGACGATCGCCACCACGAAGGGCTTGCTGGCGAAGGTGCGCAGATCCATCAGGGCGCGGTCGGTGCGCTGGAGCACCAGCTGCCGCAGCACAAAACCGGCCATGGCCAGGACGCCGACGGCCAGCGGGATCCACAACGGCATCAGCTCCTTGCCCTGTGCGGCCTCGCCGATGCTGCTCAGGCCGAAGATGAGGCCGCCGAAGGCGAAGGTGGACAACACGATCGAGAGCACATCGAACGGCACGCGCTTGGTTTCCGTGAGGTTCTCGATCTTCATCGCACCCAGGCCCAGCGACAACAGGGCGATGGGCAGGACCAGCCAGAACATCCAGCGCCAGTCCAGCGCGTTGAGGATGATGCCGGAGACCGTCGGGCCGATGGCCGGTGCAACTGCGATGACGATGGAAATGGTGCCCATCATCTGGCCGCGCCTATGTGCCGGAACAGCATTCAGGACGGTGGTCATCAGCAGCGGGAGCATGATGGCGGTGCCGCTCGCCTGGATGATCCGGCCGCCCAGCAGGGTGCCGAACCCCGGTGCCAGGGCTGCCAGCAGCGTCCCGGCGCTGAACAGGGACATGGCGGTCAGGAACAGTCCGCGCATGGAAAAGCGCTGCAGCAGGAAGCCGGTGGCCGGGATGACCACGGCCATGGTCAGCATAAAGCCGGTGGTCAGCCACTGGGCGGTTCCCGCAGTGATGTCCAGGTCAGCCATGAGCCGCGGCAGGGCCACGCTCATGATGGTTTCGTTCAGGATGACCACGAACGAGGAAACCAGCAGCAGGCCGATCACGGTCTTGGTGCGCGGATCCAGCGTGGACGGAGCCGTCGTCGTTGTGGCGTGCCGGGAGGTTCCGGCAGCGGGCACGGGTTTTGCGGAGGGATCGATACTCAAAGAGGGAAGGTCCTATTCATGATGCGGGTGCGCCGCAGGCGTTGGGCGCGGACACGGACGGCACTTCAGCGGGCCCGGCCTGCAATCCTATGCGGCTGCAGCTGCCTGCCCGGACTACCGTGCCCGTCCGCCC
Source organism: Arthrobacter sp. zg-Y1110 (assembly GCF_025244865.1). Taxonomy (NCBI): domain Bacteria; kingdom Bacillati; phylum Actinomycetota; class Actinomycetes; order Micrococcales; family Micrococcaceae; genus Arthrobacter; species Arthrobacter sp. zg-Y1110. Next base: position 1,685,219 of record NZ_CP104272.1, on the reverse strand, counting down.
GGCGTGTTCCGCCGGATATTCGCCCAGCGCTGAACCGGGCACCCGGGCCGGAGACTGGAACCGGCTAGAACCCGGTGACCAGCAATCCGAATCCGAGCACAAACAGCACCACCATCCAGCACCCGCCCGCTATCGCCGCCGCTGCCGTGAGAACCAGCACCATCCAGGGACGCTGGAACCGGTTGCGGATCCACTCGAAGACCAGCGGGGCGGACACCAGCAGCATTACCGCCGAGGCCAGGATCAGGCCCAGCAGTATCACCGCCTGAACGGTTTCGGGAAAGACCCAGAGCTGCAGCACAACGACGGCGACGGCCAGTGTCGCAGCCGCGGCCGACTGCACCAGCCATGCGACGCCGAGATGCGGCCAGGATTCCACGTTCTTGCTCATGTTCGGGAAGTCTAGTGGCGTTCCGGGTGGTCCATGGTGACGGTGCGCAGATCCAGGCGGCGCAGGACACGGTCCACGGCCTCCGGATCCATGCCGGCCTGCCGGCGGGCCTCGAGTACTTCCCGGCGTGCGGCGTCCATGGCTTCGCGCTGGACCACGTCCATGATTTCCAGGGTCGCCTTCCGGTCCAGCATCTTCTGCGAATCATCCTCCTCGTCGCTCTCCAGCATGGCGTGCAGCGAGGACATCCGCTTGGCCAGTGCGGCCCGGCGGTCCGGCGGCAGCTGCTGGATGGCTGTCGAACGCTTCATCGTCTCGATTGCGACCCGTTCGGCCCGGAGCGCGAGTTCGCGTTCCATCCGGTCCGCCTCTTTATGGTCGTTAGGCAGCTTCAGGGCGCGCATCAGCCACGGCAGTGTCAATCCCGGTATCACCAGCGTCACCACCAGGACCGCGCACGCGCAGGCTACGACGAAGTTGCGGCCGGGCAGTGCGTCACCGGCGAGCGTGGTGCCCGGCAGGGCGAGGGCAAGCGCAAGGGTCGCCAGACCGCGCATACCGCACCAGGACAGTACAAGGACCTCTTTCAGCGATCCCGGCACATGGTTCTTTTCGGTCCCGCCCATCCGGTAGATCGCCATCATCCACAGGAACCGGACCAGCAGCACGGCCGCGCACACGGCCAGGATGCCCGGAATGAAACTCAGCAGCTGGGAGCCCTCGTCCTCGATGATGTACCGCATCTCGATACCCACCAGGCCGAACGCGGCGCCGGTGGTCAGCAGCTCCACCACATCCCAGAAAGCGGTGCGGGTCAGGCGCTCCTCCGAGTCCTGGGGGCGGGCCCGCCGCCCCAGTTCCAACGCGGTGACGACGACGGCAACCACTCCCGAGAAGTGCACCTCTTCGGCGAGCAGGTAGACGGCGAAGGGTGCAACGAGGGTGGACGCCGAACGCGCCACCAGATTCGGCACGAACCGGTTCAGGCTGCCGACGACCCAGGCCATCGCCAGGCCCAGCACCACGGCGCCGGCTGCGGCAATGAGGAAGTCCGGCACCACGTCCCAGCCCACGTGCCCGCCGCTGGTGCTCGCTGCGACGGCGGCCTGGAAGATGACAATGGCGATGGCGTCGTTGAAGAGGCCCTCAGTCTGCAGCACCGTGATGAGCCGCCGCGGCATCCGGACCTTCCGCGCGACCGCTTCCACGGCGACCGGATCGGGCGGAGCGACAATGGCCCCCAAGGCAATCGCGGCCGGCAGTCCGAGCGCCGGCACCATGGCCCAGGACACACCGGCCACCACAGCCACTGTGACTGCCACCAACGCCACCGCCAGCAGCACCAGGGAGCGCCAGCGCAGCCGGAAAACGGACCAGGAACTGCGCTGGGCGGCAGCGAAGAGCAGGGGCGGAAGGAACAGCGGAAGGATGAGATCCGGGTTGATGTGCACTTCGGGAATGATCGGCAGGAACGCGATCAGGGCCGAGGAAATCAGCATCAGTACGGGGTAGGGCAGCCGGATGCGTTCGCCGATCCCCGCGGCCAGCACGGTTCCGAACAGCAGCCCGACCAGGAGTATCAGGAAATCCACCGGCTCAGCCGTCCGCTCGGAGCTTGCTTCGGACCGACCGCGCCGCGTGTTCCATGTCCGCACCTGCTTCTTTCGGATGTGTAAGTATTTCGTTAATTATTGCATTGAGTGCATCCACCGGCACGGATATCTTCGCAGCGGGCGCGGCACGCCGCAGACCCCGCGCGGGAGAGGGAGGCCACGCGGACGGGTAAACGAGATCACGGAAACCGGGAGCCCCGGGAGCCTCCCCGCAGCACTCGAAACCCGGTAAAATTGAACGGAAATCTTTCGTGTCTCCAAGGAAGCCGCTCTGGTGTGCATCAGCGACGTAGGGCAAGGTCCCGGTGAATTGAGATTGACCCCTCCTGCCATCGGTAAGGAGGCGCTGCACCCGTGACTGCCGTCTACGGCGTGGTAAGGGAAACCCGCAACCCCGCAACTGCGATGAAGGCACTAACGGACAACGGTGCCGCACATCGCCGCGGGCAGCAGGGCCAGGAAAGCCCGCCGGCTTCCCCTTCCGCAACAGGCGCCGTCATTACCTGGGATCCCGACGACCTGCCCGGTGCCCTCCATCGGCTGCTTACCTCCCATCCCCGCCATTTCTCCGACCCGGAGGCGGTGGCGGCGCGCCCGGTCCCCTTCCGGATGCATGTCATGGACGCGGATGTGCCCAAGTCGATCCAGCTGCACCCCCGGCCGGACCAGGCTTTGGCCGGTTATGTGCGGGAACAGACCCGAGGGGTCCCGTTGAACGCGGGAAACCGGAACTATAAAGACAGGCACGCCAAGTTTGAAGTAGCGGTATCCCTCACTCCCCTTCGCGTCCTGTCAGGACAGCGCAGCAGGGAAGAACTGCGTACCATTGCCGATGAAGTGGACCTTCCATGGCTTGATGCCTTATTGACGTTCCGGCATGAGCTGCCGGTCCACGCACTCCTCCGCATGCAGTCTTCCGAGACTGCCCGTGCACTGCGGGAGACCGAGGCTGCCATGGCCAGGTTGACGGAAACCGACGGTCCTGCGGCAGACGCTGCGGCCGTCTTCCGCCGGCTGGCGCCGCTTTTTCCAGGCGACCGCGGGATTCTGATAGCCATCTGCATGAACCTCATAAAGCTGGACCCCGGGCAGGCAATGGTCACCCCCGCCGGCTGCCTCCACTCCTACCTCTCCGGCCAGGCCATGGTGGTTATGGGCCTGTCGGACAATGCGCTGAAGGCCGGGTTGACCACGGACTACGTGGACGTTGCCGAACTGCAGCAGGTCCTGGGCAACGGCCAGCCCGGCCCCGCATTTCTGGAGGTGGAGCGTATTGATGAGCGCCAGGAACGTATTCCGCTCTGGAGTCAGGACCTGGACCTGCGGCGGACCGTGATCGACGGCGGGACCGCATCCATTCCACTGGAACGCTTCACCGTTGTGCTCTCTGCACTGGGGGAAGCGAGGGTTAGGGTGGGCGACGTGAGCACGTATTTGGAGCAGGGTGCCAGCATGCTCTATTTGGGTGACCCGACGACGGCCGACGTCGAGGGCTCGGCACAGCTCTTCAGCGCGTCGAGAATCTAGCAGCCGTCGAGGCCCTGCGGGTGGTGGCGGCAATGACCGCCACGGCCACCAGCGCCCCGATGGTCGTTTGCACGGCCCGGTCCAGGGTCACCGCCAGCACCGGCTGGCTAGCGACAAACCCCGTCATCAGCAGGGCCACGGGCGTCAGGAACACCATGGCCAGGCCGTAGTGCCGCACCACGTAGATTTCCCCGCATAACTGCAGCATGGCCAACAGGACCGCCAGCTGGACCGGCGACCACTGAACCTGGAGCAGCACCGCAGAGACCAGCACGCCGGCGTAGGTGCCCAGGATGAAGTGCAAGGCGCGGAGCGTTCCCCCGGCTGCATCCACTGCTGCGATCGGAGCACAGGCGGCGAGCATCGCCCAGTATCCGTGCCCCAGTCCAAGCCCCGCCGAGACCGATCCGGCGGCGGCGACGGCGACGGCGTAGCGACCCGAGTGCCGCAGGATCCGCCCCCACGACGGCGGCCGGTACGGCGGCAGCGGGCGGGGAGTATGCCGGCGCGCGTGCAACCGGCCGGCAAAACCCAGCACTACGGCGAGCAGTACGCTGCCCGCCACGGTCAGCGCAGCTTCCTCCAACCGGCCCGAGAACGGTGCCGCGGACGTGGCGGTAAACGCGAAGATGTAGGTGAACGGACCTGCGGGCCGGACCCTCAGATAACTGGCAGCCACCGCAATAAGGCCGGCGATTAGGGTTCCCGCGCCCACAACAGTCCAGGAATCCGCTTCGGAAAGGGACAGGAACACACCGGCCACCACGGTCAGGACCATTAGCAGGCCCGACAGGGACTGGTGCTGCAGGCGCCGCCAGTGCAGTTCCGCACGGCCGAAAATACCGGTCAGCGAACCGAAGATGGCGCACATCGTCAGGTCGGTCCGCCCCAGCAGGATCAGGACCAGCAGCGGCAGGAACACCCCGAGCGCCACGCGGACGGCAGGCACCCGGTGCCCGCGTCCCGGAGGCACGGTGAGGAAGCTGCTGAGATGCTGCTGCACGGAGACCAAGGAACCTTTCGCTGCGGCCGGAGGCACATGAGCCGCAGTTCAAGCCTAGAACCCACGGACGACGGCGCCCGGCAGCTTCCCGTGTGACGGTCCTCGCATCCGCTGTTACATCCGGGCCTTTGTCCTTGCCGTGGCCTTGGCAGACCAGGGGTCCTCAGGCCACGGGTGCCTTGGATACCGACCGCGCATCTCGGACCGGACCTGGGCATAGGGTCCGGACCAGAAGGATGCCAGGTCGTCGGTGACAGCCAGCGGCCTGCCCGCCGGTGACAGCAGATGGAAAAGCACCGGAACGCGTCCTTCCACGAGCCGCGGGGTTTCGGCCCAGCCGAAGCACTCCTGGAGCTTGACCGCTACCACCGGCCGGCCGCCGTCGTCGTGCCCCGGATCCGGGTAGTCGATCCGGACGCGTGAACCGCTGGGCACCTCGAGCCGTTCCGGGACGAGGTCACCCAGCCGGGATGCCTCCGGCCAGGGCAGCAGCCGCCGCAGCGCATCGGTGAGGTCGATGCTGTTGGCGGATGCCCCGCGGGCCAGTGCGTCCAGTTCGGGGCCGAGCCAGTCCTGGAGCCGGGCCAGCAGGGCCGGCTCGCTGACGTCCGGCCATGGCTCCCCCAGTTCCCGGTGCAGCAGGGCCAGGCGCCGGCGGAGCGCGTCGGCGGCCGTGGAGAAACCGATCAGTTCCAGCCCCTTTACCGTCAGGGCGCGGGCGACGGCGGCCCGTCCCTCCTCGGCGGACGGGCGTACCGGGGTGGAGCCAAGCAGGATTGCGCCGAGCCGGTGTTCCCGGCGCGCGGTGACCCGGCCACCGGCGAACTCCGCCTCCACAGTGTCCGTGACCAGGTGTTCGGCGGCGGCTTCCGCGGTGTCCAGGGTCAGCGGCGCGGCGGAGCGGATCACGGCACCGGTGCCGGCGGCGTCGCGTCCCTCGGCGCGGGCGACATCGGCGACGGCCAGCCAGCCCTGTCCCGTGAGGGAACTGCCGGCGGGCAGTCCGGCACGGGTTCCGGAGGCGAGCAGGTAACGCTCCGGTCCCGCGCCGGGAACGCGCCGCGCAATCCGGTCCGGGAAGGCCAGGGCAATCACGTACCCCGGCGCCTCCCCGCCCGGAACTCCCCGTTCTGAAGCCGCCTTCTCCCGGCGGGCCAGCTGCTCCAGCCGCCTTACATCTTCGGACCACCGGCGTTCACCGGGCTCGCGTCCGGTCCGCAGTCCGGCCAGCAAGCGGGTGAGGTCCGCTCCGGGTGCACGGTTGTCCCCCGAGAGCAGGGCCACAACCTCGGCCGCGGTCCGGGCACCCACCGCACCGGCGCCGTCGAGCAGTGCCCGTGCGAGCCGGGGATCGGCGGGCACGCGCGCCAGTGTTTTGCCCCGGGCCGTTGCCAGCCCCTCGGCGTCCACGGCACCGATCCCGCGCAGCACCTGGACGGCGTCGCGCATGGCAGCCGGCGGCGGTGCGTCGGGAAGGGACAGGCCCTCGCCTCCGGGGGCACCCCAGCATGCCAGCACCAGGGCTGCGGCAGTGAGGTCCGCGACGGCGATTTCCGGGGTCTGGTGGGCTGGCGCGGCTCCGTAGGCCCTGTCGTCATAGCAGCGCACCACCGTACCCGGCCCCAGCCGGGCGGCGCGCCCGGCCCGCTGCTCGGCGGAGGCACGGGAACAGGAGACGGTGACGAGGCCGGACATCCCGCGCATCGCATCCCGGCGCGGTTCGCGGGCAAGCCCCGAGTCGACCACCAGCCGGACGCCGGGAACGGTCAGCGAGGATTCGGCCAGCGAGGTGGACACAATGATCCGGGCAGGCTCGCCAGGACCGCGGCCGGAAACGGCCCGGTCCTGCTCCCCCGGACCGATCTGCCCATGCAGTTCCAATACCTCCGTTCCCGCCGGAATACGCGAACGCAGCCGGCCCGCCACGGTGGACACCTCGCGTGCGCCGGGCACAAACACCAAGGCATCGATACCCGGATCCCGGGACAGCGCGCGGGAATGCGCCCGAAGCGCAGTATCCGCCACATGGTCCAGGAACCCGCGGGTCACGCCGCGTTCATCGAAGCGGGGAACCGGAGCAGGGGCCCAGACCGTCTCGAGCGGGTGCAGCGCAGAAGGGCAGCCGACCACGGGAGCCGGGCCGGCGCCGTCGGGCGAACCGATCAGCGCGGCGAACCGCGGTGCGTCCAGGGTTGCGGACATGGCCACCAAGGTCAGGTCCTCGCGCAGCTGGCGGACCTCGGTGAGCATTCCGATCAGCAGGTCCGTTTCCAGCCCCCGTTCGTGGACCTCGTCCAGGATGACCGCGGCCGTTCCTTCCAGGCCCGGGTCGGCCAGCAGGCGACGCAGCAGGATGCCCGGCGTGACGAATTCCACGAGTGTGGAAGGTCCGGTGCGGCTCTCGCCCCGGACCGTGTAGCCGATCCGCCCGCCGAGGGCAGTGCCGTCAAGCCCGGCCAGCCGGCGGGCCGCCGAACGGACCGCAACGCGCCGCGGCTGGGTGACCACCACCCGCGGCCGGGTCCCGCCGCGGGCGAGGACGTTCGCGACGAGCGGCGGCACCAGGGTTGTCTTTCCGGTGCCGGGAGGTGCCTGGACGACGGCGGTGCCCGCTCCGTGCATTTCGCCGGCACCCCCGCCGAGCACCCCGGCGAGCTTCGGGACCGACTCGGCAAAGACCAATCCGTTGCCGATGCCCGCAAGGTCGAAGGGCGGGTTGGTTGGGTGCGGGGAGGCCGGAGAAGTCACTCTTCCATTCTGCCTCCTGCGGGAAGCGGTAAAATGTTAAGAGTCTCGTCACTCGCCCCTGCCCTTCCTCTTCCTTGGAGGTAGCAGTTGCCATTTTCCGAAGGCCAGATCCTGGTCCACCCCCATCACGGCCCCGCCGTTGTCAGCTCCTTCCAAACGCATCCGCGCATGCAGAAGAACTGTATTGTCCTGGAGGTCCAGTCCTCCCACCTCATGGTCTGGGTGCCCGTTGACCAAGTGGACCACGTCGGCCTCCGTCCGGTCCTGGACCGGGCGGGACTCGACACACTGTTTGGCGTCCTCCGCGCTCCGGCGGATAAAGAAGATCCCCAATGGTCGCGCCGGTACAAGGACAACGCGGAGAAGCTTGCCACCGGTGATCCGATGGTGATTGCGGCCGTGGTCCGCAACCTGATGCTGCGCGAAGCGGACCGCGGACTCTCGCAGGCCGAACGGGAAATGCTCCGGCATGCCCGGCGGCCGCTGCTGACGGAGATTTCCCTATCGCTCGGACTCTCTGAAGTAGAGGCCGGCGCCAAGCTGGACGCCGTCTGGGCTCCGTCCACCGCCGTGGCCTAGTCACAAAGCAGGTGGTGCCAGCTGTCGGCAAGCACCTCCAGGTCGTGCTCGCGGTTCGGTTCGAACTTCCGGCGTGTCCAGAGCGTAGCCACGTAGTCCAGCTGGGTGAAGGCAAGGGTTCCGCGGATGTGGCGGGTCTCTTCGGTGTAGTGTCCGGCCAGCTGCAGCCCGGTGACAATGTCCGTAATGACTTCCTCGTGCCACGCCTCCATGATTTTCCGGATTTCCGGATCCGAGGCTGCCGCTTCATCAAGCACATCGAGGTAGGGCCGGAATACCGCCTGCGGGTCGGCCGGCCGGTCACCCACAAGATCTACCGCGGCGCCCCGCACCCGTCGCGGCTGGTGCTGCCGTTCACCCGGCGGTCCGCAGGGTAAGCAGATATAAAAAACAGCAGAGGGCGGACACCGATACGGTGTCCGCCCTCTGCTGTTGTTGTCTTACTCCGGTGCTAGGAAGCCAGCGCCGGGATCTTCATGCCGTGCATGGTGACCAGCAGGTCGCGGGCGAACTCAGCCTGACGGCGCGTTTCGGCCTCGTCCCAGCCCAGCTGCGGGGCCAGCAGGTCCGCCAGCTCGGTCAGCATGTCCTCGGACACCAGGCCGCGGAAGGCCAGCGAGGTGCGGCGGATCAGGATGTCGGCGAGCTGCGTGATCTGCTCGTTTTCCACCATGTAGGTCAGCTCGCGGGTGCTGAGCTCGTTGGTGGAGGCCAGCAGCTGGTCCCCGCCCTGGGACAGGAACTCCAGGACGTCGACGGCGCGGGTGCCGTAGCGGGTCAGTAGGACGCGGACGCGGTCCCGGTCGGCCACGTCAGAGGCCATGCGGTTGACCCACAGACGCTCTTCAGCCTCGGTGCGCGGGAAGTCCTTGCCGCCGCCGATCTGCAGTTCCGCCGTCGTCGTCTTCCGCGGCATGCCGAGGGCGGTCATCGCCTCGGTGGCCAGGGTCTCGGACAGGGCGCGGAAGGTGGTCCACTTGCCGCCGACCAGCGACAGGCTCGTGACGTTCTTGCCGGCGCGGTTGTCCGTACGCTTTTCCACGCGGTAGTCGCGGGACACGAAGCCGGGCTGCGTGTCGTCGTGCTTCGGCAGCGGGCGGACACCCGAGAAGGTGTAGACAATGTGGTCGCGGCGTACGTCGACGGTCGGGAAGACGTGCGCGATCAGTTCGAAGAAGTACTCGATTTCCTCGTCCGTGCAGACCGATGCTTCGTTGATGTCGGCGTCGATGTCCGTGGTGCCCACCAGGACGCGGTCACCCATCGGGTAGATCAGGACGATGCGGCCGTCGGTGTGCTCGAAGAACATTTCACGGCCGGCGCAGGCTTCCAGCAGTTCCGGGTGGTCCAGGACGATGTGCGAGCCCTTGGTGCCGCCCATGAAGCTGGTGCGCTTGCCGAAGGAATCGTTGGTCTCGTCCACCCAGGCGCCGGTGGCGTTGATGACGACGTCGGCGTCGAAAACGAATTCTTCGCCGGTGATCTCATCGCGCAGCACGGTGCCGGCGTCGGTGGTGCCGACGGCGCTGACGTAGTTGCTGGCCCGGGACTGCGGGTTGGCCTCGAGGCCGTCGCGCAGCACGTCGAGGGTGAGGCGCTCGGGGTTGTGCACCGAGGCGTCAAAGTACGTGGCGGTGTACTTTACGTCCGGGCGCAGCTTCGGCAGTTCCTGCAGGGACTTCTTCTTGCCGACGAAGTTGTGCTTGGGGGCCACGCGGCCGCCGCGGGAGAAGAAGTCATACATCAGCAGGCCGGCCTTGATCAGCACGGCGCCGCGCTCGGTGTGCTTGCCCTGCTTGTGCGTCAGGAAACGCAGCGGGGCAGCAGTGATGCCCGAGAAGGTGGTGGTGATGGGGATGGTGGTCTGCAGCGGCTTGACGTAGTGCGGGGCCAGGCGGAGCAGGGCGTTGCGCTCGACGACGGACTCGTGCACGAGGCGGAACTCACCGTTCTCCAGGTAGCGGATGCCGCCATGGATCATGTGCGAAGACGCACCCGACGCGCCCTGGCAGTAATCACCGCGCTCTACGAGAGCTACGTCCACGCCCTGCAGCGACAGGTCACGGAAGGTGCCGACGCCGTTGATGCCGCCGCCGATGATCAGCACCGAGGCCTTGGGCCGGTCCTTCAGCTGCTGTACCACCGGACGGGTCCGGGCGGCGGTCTTTGCCTTGCTGGGGTTCACCGAATTGTCCACGTATATCTCCAAACGCTTCTGTGGCTGCATTGCCATATCTACTCAATGGTCGAAGCCTGCGGCTCCCGGGGCCAACCAATGCACATACGTGCACCCTGCGATAATGGATTCATGGAGTACACAACCGTGTCGATGGACAGCAAATGAACATTGGTGTCAGTGGCCGGTTCCCGGATGCCCCCGGTACCGGACCTGCGGCGAATGAGAAGGAAAGCCGCGACCGGGATGCCCTCCGGGCCGCGCAGATGTATTACCTGCAGAGCCTGACCATGGAGGCGATCGCCCGGGAACTTCGGATTTCCCGTTCCACCGTTTCCCGGCTGCTCTCATACGCGCGCAGCACCGGGCTGGTCCGGATCGAGATCCGCAACCCGTCGGACCGGGCCCCGGCGCTGGAACAGGAGATTGCCTCCCGCTTCCGCATCCAGGCCCACGTGGTTCCGGTGGCCGAAACCGTCTCCCCCGCCCAGGCCCTGCAGCGGGTCGCCGTGCAGGCGGCGCACCTGATCGGTCCGCTCATCGATTCGGATGCGATCATCGGCGTCGCGTGGGGCTCGACCCTGACGGCAGTGAGCCAGCACCTGCCGATCAAGAACACCCATGACAGCACGATCGTGCAGATGAACGGGGCCGGGAATTTCCGCACATCGGGCATCACCTACGCCAGTGAAATCCTGCAGCGCTTCGGCCACGCCTACGGCGCGCGGGTGGTCCAGTTCCCCGTTCCGGCGTTCTTCGACCACGCCGAAACCAAGGAAGCGATGTGGCGGGAACGTCCGGTCCGCCGGGTGCTGGATCTGCAGGCCCGCATGAACACGGCGATCTTCGGCGTGGGTTCCATGGAGGCGGGCGTGACAAGCCACGTCTACAACGGCGCCTACCTTGACGAGGAAGACCTGAACGAGCTCATGTCCGAAGGGGTAGTGGGCGACGTCGCCACCATGTTCTACCGGGCGGACGGTACCTGGGACGGGATCAAGCTCAACCACCGCAGCACCGGCCCTGACCTGTCTACGCTGCGGCAGGTCCCGCGCCGGATCTGTGTGGTGGCCGGGGAAACCAAGACCACCAGCCTGCTTGGCGCGCTGCGTGCCGGCCTGGTCACGGACCTGATTCTGGACGAAAACTCCGCCCGGCGGTTGGCCTTCTCCTAACCCTTGTATCCTGCAGGAGCCTTGTACAGCCCGATCAGGAGGCATCCGCATGGACAACGAACCCGCCCGACGGCTCCAGGAACTGCAGGCCGGGACCGACGCCGGGACCGCGCTGGAGTACTTTGATTCCCTGCCGCCGGTGCAGGTGCCTGAGCTGTTCGGCTCCTGGCACGGAACGGAGGTACCAACCGGTCACCGGCTCGACGGCCTGCTGGAACCGCTGGGCTGGCATGGGAAACGGTTCGACGGCGACGAGGAGGTCTTCCCGCTGGTCTTCGCCGGAGCCGGCGGTGGCGTGTTCAACGTGAATCCGGCGTTGGTTCCGCTTTCGGCTGTGCTGCGTTTCGGCCCTTTGCTGCGGAAGCCCGAGCTGCTGGCGCAGGTCCGTCCGGCTCTGCGTCTGGCGCGGACGCGGCGGCCGGGCGCGCGGCTCCGGATGACCGAGTACCGGGGCGTGTCCAGCGCGACCATGATCTATGACGCCCTCCCGGTCCTGGATGTGTTCCGCCGGGTCGATGCCGGAACGGTGCTGGGTGCGATGGACCTGCGTGGTCCCGGGGCTCCGTTCTTTTTCGTGCTGCGCAGGGGCTAGGTGGCTGCCGGCCGGTTTCCATGCCGCAGGGCGTCCCAGACTTTGGGACGGAAGTAACCTCAGGTGATCCCACCAGTAACACCGGCACCACCGGGTGGGATGCTGTGCTGTGCTGGCAGAGCACCTATTGGCAGAGCTGCGTGCCCGGATCGACTGGGATGGCTTCAATAACCTTGCCGGTGGAGGTGTCGATCACTACGGCTGAATCTTTGGGCCAGGTTTCGTCGGGGACGGGCTGGTAGCTGACATCGGACACGGCGGTGGGCTTGCCGGCGTCGTTCCGGCTGCGGTTGAAGGCGTCGACGGTCTTGCCCGTGTTGGTGTCAACGGTGACCGTTTCCTCCGGCAGGCCGGTCGAATCACCGGACACCGGCGTGGAATTCCACCAACCGTCGAAGCCGCCCACGCATGCGGGTTCTTCGTTTGCGTCGCGCGCGCTAGTGGGGCCGCTGCTGCCGCAGCCGGATAGCACGGCGCCCAGTACCAGCAGGCCCGCAATCGCCGTCTTCTTCATGTTTGAGCCTCCCCCAGATGATCCGGGGGAAGCCTAGCAGGCAGCGTCGGCTGTCAGGCTTATCCGGGCATGCTCCGTACCGGATGAGCCGCATCACCCGTCATCTGCTCACTAGATGCCGCTCCGGACATTCACAGTGCAGTAAATGCTGCCTGCCGACTGGCCAGGGGACATCTACTGCACTATCAATCAGGCTGAGCCCCTCACTGACAGCAGAGCGTCCCACCAAATTGTGCCGCTGTTGCTGCTGGGACAACAGAGGCCATGCCTGTCACACCGAGTGGGAAACCGTGCTGTGCCGGGCCGGGCCCGCCTGGACGTCGGCACTGATAGGCCGCCGTACCGGATGAGCAGATTACCCCGGTCACTTCGCGAGCATCGCCACCGAGCGGTTCCAGAGACCCAAAGCCAGCGCGGCATCCCCGGCCTGCTTGTTGGGCTTGGCCACCTTGCTCCGGACAAAGTACTTGCCGGTCGGATAATCCGTTCCCGGGGTTCCCTCCGCCAGGAACACCAGTGTCCGGGCACCCTTTTCCGGCGTCGGAAGGAGCCTGCGCAGCAGCGGCGACTGGTAGACCGCACGCATTGCCGAGCCCTCGGCGCTGGAAAAGCTCGACCCGATCACACCCGGGTGGAAGGCAGTGGAAGTTGCCCCGTGCGAACGGTACCGGCGGTCAAACTCCTCCGCGAACAGGATCTGTTCCAGTTTGGCGTTCCCGTAGGCCTTGCTGGGGTTGTACCCGTTTTCGTTCTCCAGATCGTCCAGGTCCACGTCGCCAAACAACCGGTTGGCCATGCTGGAAGTGTTGATCACCGTGCCGCCGGATTCAATGAGCCGGTCCGTCAGCAGCTGGGTGAGCAGGAACGGCGCCAGGTAGTTCACCTGGAAGGTCATCTCGTGTCCGTCCTCGGTGACCTGGCGGACATTGCCGAAAACCGCTCCGGCGTTGTTGGCCAGGACGTCGATATGCGGATAACGCTGCAGCAGTTCCGAAGCCAGGGTACGCACGCTGCCCAGGTCCGCGAAGTCGGCCAGGAAATACTCGCCGCCCGTGTCCTTGGCGACAGCGGCGGTCTTCTCCGGCGACCGTCCCACAACCACTACGTGATGCCCGTTCTTGGTGAGCTGTCTGGCAGCGGCCGCACCGATTCCGTCACTGGCACCGGTGATCACGATGGTTTTGGGCGACACGAAAGCCTGCTTTCCTCAGAGGTGCGGCTGCCGGCGGCAACAACAGCTCCCACCTTAGCCGCGCGTGCCGCGGACACGGTAGGCGTGCCCGCGGCGCCGCATTTCCAAGTCACAGTTCCTGCCGTGCCCGGGCCAGTCCGGCTGCCGGTGACCCGCCAAACCGCTGCCGGCAGGCGGCCAGGAAAGCGGTAAACACGGCAACTGCGGACACCGTGTTAAAGCCCATCCGGGAGCGCCAGTGCCAGGTCTGAAACTCCTTGGCGACCTGCTGTAGGTATTGGACGGAATGTACTGCCGGACCTTCAACGAACATGATGTCGTTGCGGGGCCAGAAGTACAGCACCGAGACCGCGCCCTCAGCCGCAGTCATTGCGAGTCCGAGCAGCACTAGCCACCGGACGCGAGGCCAGTGCCAGCAGAGCACCAAAGCTGCTACCCCAAGGATCAACGAAGCCATCCCGAGCGGCGGGAAGAAGTCGGACGGACCGCTCACGGCAAGGAAATCCATCGTTGTGTCCAGGGATGCAGGCGGATCATGGAAAACATTCGGATAGACCATAAGCGTCTCCAAGACAATGGCACCAAACAGTGTCATCACCACCCACAGATAGGCAATCAGGACTGGAAACGCCAGCCGGCTACGTAGGGTGTTCATGGGGTACTCCTTGGATCAGTGACAGGTAATACCGGGCAGTCAGCGGCCCGCAGGCCGGAGGTACTGCACGGCCAGGGCGAGCAGGCCAGCGCCTGCACCCCAGATCGTGTTGATCACCAAAATCGGGATGATGGCAATCGGCAGGGCCACAGGACCCTGCAGGGATCCGGTCAGCAGGATGGAAACGACCGCACTGATCGGAATGATGTAAAGCCCGTAGGTGAGACCGGCCAGCAGCAGGGTCAGTACCGGCCGCCGGACCCGGCCGAGGCCAACTATGCCCACCCAGACCAGGGTGACCAGTCCGGTCAGCACCCACTGTCCGCCGGGTAGGTCGAACCCGGAGATCCGCATCAAGGGTCGGATCAGCCCAATGGCAGCAAGTCCCAGGACCAGTTTCACGCTGAGTCCCGGACGCACCGGCGGGGACGTTCGCATTGGAGATGTCATGGCACCGACGCTACGGACAGCGCCCCGCCGGCCGCATCGGCCCCAAAGCGTGAGTTGGGCCGCTCCGTACCGAGCTTCCGATCGCTCCCAGGCGACTCCGTTGTCGCCTGCATGCGGATCCCGTCTGGGCTGGTTCTGCCTACCATGGAGCCATGCCTGCAACAGTGGCAGCCCGGCCTTCGTTCCCTGATGCCAGCGTCGATCCACGACTGGTCGACGCCGTCCTTGCCGCCGCGATGGGCGCGGTGGTTGCCCTGGCTGTCGCGGCGGATCTTGAGGGTACCGGCCGCGCCGGCCCCGCCACCTACCTCTTTGCCGCCGGGCTGGGTGCTCTGCTGCTCCTTCGGCGGCGCCTGCCGCGGGTGGTGCTGGTGCTCACCGTCTTCGGGATTTTCTCCTATTACATCTTTGATCTGCCGCCTATCGGCCTCGCGTTACCAGCGGTTGCAGCCCTCTTTTCGGCCGCTGAACGCGCGCATACCCGCGCAGCCGTTGCCGCCGCGGCGGCGCTGGTGGTGGTCGCCGCCTACTTCCGGGTGGAGGAGGGACTGCCGGGCAGTTACTTGTTCAGCTATGACCTGCTGACCGACGTAGCCCTGGCGGCAGCGGCCATCGCACTGGGAGTCAGCGTCCGGGCCCGGGGAGAAACCCGCAGGCACCAGGAGCGGCTCCGTTCGCTGGCGGCGGCCGAGGAGCGGAACGAAGCACGCCGGCGGCTGGAGTCTGAGCGCGTGGGCATCGCCCGCGACCTGCACGACACGGTGGGCCACGCGCTGTCCGTCATCGCAGTGCACAGCAATGTGGCTGCCGAAGCCCTGGGCCGGGACAACGACGCCGCCGCACAGGCACTCGGGCAGATCCAGGCCGCTTCCTCGGCCACCCTGCGCGAACTGCGCAATACCGTGAAGATACTGCGCTCCCCTGCCTCCGGACCGGCCGAACGGGACGGGTTGGGACTGTCGGGACTTCCGCAGCTGGTGGCCCGCGCACGGGAGGTGGGCCTCGACGTGTCCGCCGACGTGGACGTCGCCGCCGGAGCACTGGACGCCGGGGTCGACGCCGCCGCGTACCGCATCGTCCAGGAGTCGCTGACGAACGTCCTGCGGCACGCCGGCGCCCGGCATGCGTGGGTATCGGCCCGTTTGCGGGACGGCATGCTGGAGCTGTCGATTACCGACGACGGCGTGCGGCAGGGCGGTGCCGGCCCCGGCCGCGGCCTGCAGGGCATGGCCGAACGCGCGGGGCTGCTCGGCGGCCGGTTTTCTGCCGGCGCCCGGTCCGGCGGCGGTTTCGAAGTCCGTGCCACCCTGCCCGGAGCACTGTCGCCGTGATCCGGGTTGTAGTGGTCGATGACCAGGAGCTGGTGCGCACCGGCCTCCGGGCACTGGCGGAGCGGGAAACGGACATCGCCGTCGTCGCCGAAGCAGCGAACGGCCGCACGGGCGTGGAGCGGGTACGGGAACAGCTCCCGGACGTGGTGCTGATGGATATCCGGATGCCGGAGATGGACGGACTGGAAGCAACCCGGATCATTGTGGCGGATCCTGCCCTCCGTGAGGTGCGGGTCCTCGTGCTGACGACCTTCGGCGAAGATGAGCACGTGTTCGATGCCATCCGATCGGGCGCTGCCGGTTACCTGCTCAAGGATGTCTCCCCGTCGGAGCTGCGCCGTGCCATCCGCGTGGTGGCCGACGGGGAGGCGCTGCTGTCCCCGGTGGTGACCCGTACGGTGCTCAGCAGCATCGCGGCCTCTCTCCCGCCGGCCTCACTCGATGCCTCCCGTCTGGCCGGTCTGAGTGAACGCGAGCAGGAAGTCCTGGGCCAGGTGGGCCGCGGACTGTCGAACGCGGAAATCGGTGCCGCCCTATTCCTGTCGCCGGCCACCGCCCGAACCTATGTGTCCCGGCTGCTTGCGAAGCTGGGCGCCCGGGACCGGGCCCAGCTGGTGGTGATTGCGTACGAAACCGGGCTGGTGGTTCCGGGCGGCTGACCACCTTCGCGGACCCGACCCCTAACCCTGCAGCCGCACCAGCTTGTCCGGGTTGCGCACCGCGTACACCGCCTGCACCTGGCCATCCACGAGTTCCAGTTGGAAGACGGTAGTCACCGCCCCCTCTTCACGGAACGCGACCGCCGGCAGGCCGTTCAGCTCAATGAACTCGGGGACGGCCCCCGCACCGTACTTGTCCGCCAGCCCGATCATCAACCGTGCCACCTTCTCCGGGCCGTAAACCGGCCGAAGCGCGGCACTGACCTTACCGCCGCCGTCGGATACCAGGACCACGTCCGGAGCCAGCACGTCCAGCAGGGACTGAATCTGCCCGGTCAGGGTGGCGGCCAGGAAACGTTCGACGGCGGCGCGGTGCTCGCCCGAGTCGGGCACCGTCCGGGGTGTGCCGGACCGCAGCCGGGTACGTGCCCGGTGAACCGTCTGCCGCACGGCGGGCTCGCCGATGTCCAGGGTCGCCGCAATTTCGGGATAACCGAAGCCGAAGACCTCGTGCAGGATGAACGCGGCCCGCTCCGGACCGCTGAGGGTCTGCAGCAGTACCAGCATGGCCGTTGAAACCTCGCTGGCTGTCAGGGCCGCCGCCTCCGGATCCGCCGGCAGCCGTGCCGGGCCGGTAGGCAGCGGTTCGGGCAGCCATTCACCCGGATAGTCCTCCCTCCGCCGGGACGCTGTGCGGAGGGAATTCAGCGCCTGGCGTGAGGCGATCCGCGCCAGGTACGCCCGCGGGTTTTCCACCTGCTCCGCTACCGCCCGCCACCGCAGATAGGTCTCCTGCACAACGTCCTCGGCGTCGGTTACGGTGCCGAGGACGTTGTAGGCAATGGTGAAGACCATCCCTCGGTGCTTCAGGAACTGGGAGTCACGGCTCAACCGGACCCCGCTCAGCTCCGTGCCACCGGCGCCGTCGCCGTCGTCGCCTTGCCCGCCTGCGGACCTGTTGGCCATGTGTACGCTCCGCTTCGTTTCGCTTCGCCGCGGATCCACCGCAGTGTCATCCGGCAGATGATTTCCTTCTGGACGGCCGCCGTCCTGCCGTGCAGGTGGAAGCGGGTGGCAGAATCGTCGGCAGACAGGAATTGAACCGCTCCGTCACTGCGGCCCAGACTAATGCACAGACCGCGGAATCCGCTGTCGTGCCGAAGTTCCGCCTCACCGTCCATGGCGCAGAGGATGTTTCCTGCCGCGTCGGCTCCCATCGGCAGAGCCGCCGCGCAGCACATCCGCAGGTAGTCGTAGAACGGGTCGTCAATCACGGCCGCGTCGCCGGCGCCATAGATACGGTCCTGGCCGCGTACCCGCAGGGTCGGATCCAGGCTCAGCCGGCCGACGTTGTTCACCGGAAGTCCGCTTGCCGCAGCCAGGCCCGGCACGCCGAAGCCGGCGCACCAGAGCACGACGTCGGCGCCCAGGCCGGTGCGGACGTCACCGTCGGCAGGCACCGGCGTCCCGCTGTGCAGTTTTACTCCTGCCCGGCGCAGGCTTTTCTCCACGGACCGGCGGGTCTGCGTGCCCAGCCGTGGCACCACTGGACCGGCGCTGTGCAGGCTCACCTGTAGGTGTTCGAAGTTCCTGGCGGTCTCCGCGGCTGTCTCGACGGCGGTCAGCCCGCCGCCCACCACGGCCACGCGGGCCCCGGCGGGCAGGGCAGCCAACTCGCTGCGTGCCGCCGCGGCTCCTTCCAGCTGTTCGATCCGGAGAGCGCCGTCCGGTGCCGTTCCCGCGGCCGAGCCCACGGCGTAGACCAGATAGTCGTAGCCCGCTTCTGCTCCCCCGGCCAGTTGAACCGTCCGCCGGTCCGGCCGGATCTCCACTGCTGAATCGGAGATCCGCCGCACGCCCTGATGCAGGATCGAAGCGAAATCGACGGTGGCGTCGGCACGGGTTCCGGCAGTGTATTCATGCAACCGGATCCGCTCCACGAACCGGAGCTCCGGCGTGACCAGGACGACGTCGAGCCCCGGCCGGCCGTTGGCCGCCAACCGGTTCGCCGCCATTACCCCTGCGTATCCCCCGCCCAGAATGACTGCTGTGGTGCCCATGAGTGCACTCCCTGCTTAACGCGTCTCATCATCCGGCTTCCGCGCCGGCTGAACATGGGACACCGCCCGGGGAGGGTTTGTGACCGGTTGCGGAGAAATCAGTCGGGCCGGACGTGTGCCGCGCCCGCAATCTCCTGCAGCGCCAGCACATGCGAGTCAAAGCTCTTCCTGCCGGCGGGCGTGAGTGCCACCCAGGTGATCCGGCGGGCGTCCCGACGCGCCGGTGACGTCGTCTTGGCCAGGCGCACATAGCCGGCCTCCGTGAGGATTTTCAGTTGCTTCGAAAGCGTGGCATCGGAAACCCCCAGGGTGTCCCGGAGGACGGCGAAGTCCATCTCCTCCAGCGGGCGCAGCAGCCCGCAGATCCGCAGCCGCGTCGGCGGGTGCACAACCTCGTCAAACCGGGGCTCAGGCATGCGGAACCGCGCGGAGCTGGTCAACAGCGGCCCGGAACGCGACTCCGGCGAGCCCGTAAACCGCCGCGAACGCCGCAAGGCTGGTGATCATCACCGCCCAGTCGAGTCCCAGCGACACCAGGCCCAGACTCACGGAAAAAAGAAACAGGCAGACCAGCGCAGCCAGGGCGATTGCTCCGTTCGCCCGCGCACCCAGCCTGCGGAACTTCAACCCGGTGTCACGGCGGATCAAGTGCAGGATGACGAACAGCAGTCCCACGAGCAGCCACGGCCAGGACGGCGATTGATAGTCGGCTCCGGGCCGGGCGTCCAGTGCCGCCGCCACCCAGCAGGCAGCCAGTGCACCGATGGCTGCCACCAGTGCACGGGGAGGAGTGACGCCTGCTGCCAAGGTGTCGCGGTCGGCGGTCAGGTTCCGGAGATTTTCAGCAGCCTCGTTCGGATCGCGCAAGTTACTTTCCATGCTGGAAAGAGTATTGCCCGGCAACTCCGGCGTCAACGTTGAGGACGAGATTAGGGCAAGGGTTCGTGTGCAGGCTTCGAAGGCGGGGCCGGCGGCTTCGGCGGGGCCGGCGGGTGGTACAGCCCGGCGTACTCCTCCAGCGTGATGCCGGCGTCGTGGATCTTCCCGGCCGCGTCAGGGCCCAGATAACGCAGGTGCCACGGCTCGTAGGCGTAGCCGGTAATGGTCTCGGCACCTGCGGGATAGCGGATGATGAAGCCGTACAGGTGGGCATTCGCAGCGGCCCATGCGCCTGCGCCGGTCCCCTCGAAGCAGGCCTGCAGCGAGCACGCGCCGTCGGCAGCACCGATATCCACGGCCAGTCCGGTCTGGTGTTCGCTGTGGCCGGGCCGTGCCGAAATCGATTCCGCCAGCGCGGAGCCGTAGCGTCCGGTGTAGGCATCGTGCAGCCGGGACTGGGCTTCTGCGGTCCGGAAACCGCTCACCGCGTCAATCACGACGCCCGCGGCCGCGGCGTCGTTCTTCAGCTGGACGAACGCGTCCGCTGCTTCCCGGCGCAGCGGAACACCGCCGGCGTCAACCACGTCCTGCGGCAGATAGCCGGGGTCACCGAGGGGGCGCTCCTTGTTCACAACCACTGAGACGCTGCCGGGAGAATCGAAATCCTGTCCGGGCGGTGCCGTGAAGGCGGACACCGGCTGGTCCACGGAAAAGAGGTAGGCCAGCAGTCCGAGGCACACGCAACCGAGGATAGCGATGTGCGTGGTGATGTGCTGGCGCGGCATTGTCTTTCCCTCCCCTTCCACTTTCCCATAGCGGCGGCCGGTCCGGGAGGATCGACGCGTACGTTCGACTCTTCGCCTCCGGTCACGCGCAGTCGGCGGAAAATGCCCAAAAATGCTGCATCGATAAACCTTGTTTCCCCTAAAACCTAACGGTAAATTTAGGCGGCCGCTTCCATTTTCGTACCGCAGCGCCGAAGGGACCATCATCAGCGACGCCCAGAGAAACAGCTCCACATTGACCGTCCTTTGGACAATCCAAGCTCTTCTCGCAATAGTCGGTTCCGCGTCCTCGCTGGCCGTTTCCCTGGTCCTCTTTGAAGACACCGCCAGTGCCGCGGTGCTGGCCGTTTCCACGTTCCTGGGATCGGCAGCCGCCATCTATCTGGCCCCGTTGATCGGCGGGCTGACCGACCTCCTTTCCCGCCGTACAGCCATCTGCGCGGTCAACATCACCAATGCCGGCGCCATGGCGGCCATGGCCTGGGCAACCATCATCCACAGCACGGCGCTGATGCTCGTTTTCGTCTTTGCCACAGCCATCTGTTCCACCGCCCTGGCCCTGACACTGCAGGCCTCTGTGCGGGTGCTGCGTACGGAGAAGGACCTCACCAAGGTCAACGGAATGCTCGGACTCATCGATTCGGCACCGGTGCTGCTCGGGCCGGTGCTGGGGGCTGTCCTGTATTCGCTCGGGATGCCCGTCGCGGTCTTTCTGGCCGACGCGGTATTGAGCGTTGCGGGGGCGGCGCTCGTACTGCTGCTCGCCTGGCCGGCAAAGGAAACCCGGGCACG
Source organism: Arthrobacter sp. zg-Y1110 (assembly GCF_025244865.1). Taxonomy (NCBI): domain Bacteria; kingdom Bacillati; phylum Actinomycetota; class Actinomycetes; order Micrococcales; family Micrococcaceae; genus Arthrobacter; species Arthrobacter sp. zg-Y1110. Next base: position 1,664,098 of record NZ_CP104272.1, on the reverse strand, counting down.
GAATGTGCAGTATTTCGGCGGCAATGTGAAGGCCCGTTTCCGGTTCATCAATGAGCGCCGTGATTTACTGCGCCTACAACTCGCCTTTGCGGTCTACAACTTTGCGGGCGGCCTCTGTGTACCGGTGGTAATTGTTTTTATCCTCTCCTTCCCGGGCACCGGGACCCCGGAATGGAATCTTTCGGCAAGCAATATCGCCAGTGCACTGGGGCTGATGGCCGGCGCTGCCCTGGTGGCGCGGTTCGGCACCTCGGTCTCCCGGGCCAACCTCGTGTGCGGCTCAACGTTCCTGGGGTCACTGTTCGGCCGCGCGCTGGTGGTGGTGGCTCCCACGCTCTGGCTGGTCGTCCCGGGAATGTTTCTCCGGAATGCGATGGTGCAGGTGACCAATGCCCCGCTGTCGGCACTGTGGCAGGAACGGACCCCGGTTCAGATCCAGGGCATCGTCTTCGGCTGCCGGCGGCTGCTCGGCCAGGGCCTCTTCCCGGTGGCAGTCCTGCTGGGCGGCGTGCTGGTGGATGTGCTGGCGACGGTGGATGGCATGAACCAGCTAAGTGCCGCCAAGGCGGTGCTCATCATTGGCGGAGCACTCGAAATCGGCTGCATTGCGTACATTCGCTTTTCCCGGACAAGCAGGGTCTTCGAACCGGTAAAGGCCGAGCAGCCGGCGTCGGCGTGAGGTTCGCTTAAACAGCCAGGGGCCGCTGCAGCGCAGCGGCCCCTGGCGTACTTTCGACGTGGGTCAGACGTTTGCGGGAACCCGTTCCGGCTCAGCCGGGGCATCGGCGTCGACCGGGTGCCCCTCGGTGCGCGGCGGCTTGAAGTGGTCGATGACGGCCACTACGGCCAGCGAGGCCGCGCCCCAGATGCCGAGGGTCAGCAGGTGGGACCAGACGGTATCCGAGCCGAAGTACAGGATCGAGCGGATTGACTCGACGGCGGCCGGCATCGGCAGCACCTCGTGGAGGAAACGGAAGATTTCCGGTTCCATGTAGATGGACATCGCCGCTCCGGAGGCAGGTACGCCGAGGAACATCAGGATGCCGATCGTCGGGAGGATCGCCAGCATCCCCATGAACCGTTCGAAGACCGTGGTGAACATGGCGACGCAGAAGATGGCCACGGCGCCGGCACCCCAGAGCGGCAGGAAGTGCCCGTCAATCGCGCCGACGAAGACGTCGGCAATGACCCAGAGGAAGGCCGACATGCCGACGGCCCAGGCCGCAACGATGGGGAGCAGCATGCGCAGCGGACGGCTGGCCGGAGCCGCCGTCGAGCCGACCACGATGATCATGAACCCGGCCATGATCCAGCCCATGGCCAGGTACATGGTGGCCATGCCCATGGAGTCCGAATCCTTCAGCGGGGCAACATTGTCATGTGCCATTTCCATTTGCTGTCCCGCGGAGACCTGCCCGAACACCGAGGTGAGCACCTGCTGCTGGCTCATACCGCCGGCCTCGTTGGTGATCAGCGTAGCGGTGGGGGTTTCGGCCGAAGGCAGGATGTAGGCGCCGACAACCGTACGGTCCCGGACCTGGTCGCGGGCGTCGTCGGCGTTATCCATCGGACGCAGGTCAAAGAGCCCGGACATGTTTTCGTCGAGTCCGGATACTGCCTGCTCCGCCTGTTCCGCGGTGGAGCCGACGACGGCGACGGGCATGTCCCGCGGCGTCGGCTCGTACATTGCGCCCAGCATGAACGAGAGCATCATCGTGACCATCGCCAGCGGGAAGAAGGCCAAGGTGCCGTAGCGCCAGCGGCGGGTCTTCGGGCGCGGCCCGCCGTGCAGCGAGGCGACGTTGATTGCCGGCGGAGCCGCGTTCGGCTTGCGGCGGCGCTTGACTGCATCGAGGACGAGGGTGAGCAGCAGGGCCGCCACCGCCCCGATCACGAGCACCAGCAGGTGGGGCCCGGCGCCGTTGCCGTCGAAGTACAGGAACGAACGCAGCGATTCACCGGTGGCGGCCGCGGGCAGGAAGCTGTGGAGGTACGGGTAGAGACCCGGCATGGTGTGGACGGACATGCTCATGTTGGAGGCGGGAACGCCCAGCACCATCAGGAACAGCATGCCGGCAAGGACGGCCATCGGGCCGAGGATCCGGGTGAGGAACAACTGGACGCTGCCGACGGCGAAGACCGTCAGCCAGGAGATCCCCAGCACGGCGACGGAGTGTCCCTCGACGACGCCGAGCATCGGACCCGTCACGGCCCAGACGAGTCCGGCAATCAGTGCGGCCCAGCCGGCAAGCAGGGGAACGAAGCGGCGGAAGCGAAGCAACTCGGGTGAGTTGGAAAGGACCAGGCTCAATGGCATGTAACCGGCCAGCATCAGGGCCGTGGTCAGGAACATTGCACCCAGCCCGGCCATGTCATGGTCCGGCAGCGGGGCGAGGTCCTCGGCCTGCAGGGCCAGTCCCTGTCCGAGGACCTGCGGGGCCAGCAGTGCCGTGACGGTGCTGGACTGCGAGGCGCCGGCAGCACTTGCGGTATAGACCGAGGCGGTGCCCTCATTCAGCGACACTGCGCCCGAGACTTCACGGTCCAGGACCAGCTGGCGCGCTTCGGCGTCGGATCCCACCACTCGGACGTCGACGGCGTCGGGATCAGCGGCTTCCAGCGCGTCTGCGAAGCGGTCCGCCTGCGGGCCGGAACCCGTGACCACAATCGGCATGTCGTTCGGCGTAGGCGCGTGCATGGCGGCGAGGTAGCCGCCCACCAGCATGGAAACCATCAGCAGAGGCATCAGGAACATGGCGACATAACGGCCGATCTTCTCGGCCTTTGCCCGCTTGGCCGCGGCAAGGGCCTCGGCGTCCGACGACGGCGCCGGGGTTTCTCCTGCTGGATCCGTATCCGGCGGAGAACCTGGGGATGTCGGGGAAATACTGGTCAAGGACGTGCTCCTGTAGCTGAATTCAAGGGTGATGGTGCGAAGTGCGCGTCGACGCGATAGTCGAAGCGGGGTCTGTGGGACCGACTCGTCAAAATTACGCCATGTGGCGTAAATTGGGTAATTGAAGCAGCAGCAACGCCAGGACGAGGACATATATGGGACAGCACGGCGACAAGGCACGCGGAACCCTGCTCGATGCTGCCGAGGAGCTTTTTGCCCGGCACGGCATCGATGCCGTGTCCAACCGGCGGATCGCAGAGCACGCGGGAACCGCAAACCACTCCGCCGTCGCCTACCACTTCGGGGGGCGCGATGAACTGCTCGAGGCGTTGATCACCCGCCATCTCGAAGACACCTACCGCCGGCGTGCGCTGCTCCTGGAACAACTGGACGACGGCGCGGGTCTCCACGATTTGCTGGCCTGCCTGATCCTGCCGTGGGTGGACCATTTGGCGTCACTGCCCGTGCCGAGCTGGCGGGCGCGTTTCCTGCACCAGATGCGTGCGGTGCCCTCCATGGAGTCCGTGCTTCAGCGGTCGGCCGTGGCCAGCCCTGTCACCGAGGACTTGATCCGCCGGACCCAGGCCGCCGTCGGGGACCTCGCTCCCACTGTCCTGCACGGCCGTTCGTGGATCCTGGGCAACATGACCATCGGGGTCTGCGCGGAGTACGAGGCGCGCATCGAGGACGGAGCCGAGACACCGAACTGGACCGGGGTGGGCTACTTCCTGATCGATTCCTGCGCCGGGATGCTGTCCGCCCCGGTGACGCACCCCGGCGACTTCCTTCCGCAGCCCTCCCCGGTCTACCTGCTCTAGGTCTACCTGCTCTAGGTCTACCCGCCGGACCGGCCGACCCTGGCAGCCGCGACGGCACGTTCCGTTTCTTCAGCAATCAGGTCCGCGTTGACGGCTGCCCCCGCCGCCAGACCTGCCGCTGCCGCTCCGGTCACCTGCATCGACGGGACCACGATATTTCCGGCTGCATAAACCCCGGGAACGGTTGTGGCTCCGGTGGGTTCTGCCGCCGGCACCGCTGTTCCGGCGAGCCGCTCCCCCACGAACTGTTCCACCGGTTCGATGCCCAGATCCGCCAGATAGCCGGCACGGGCGTGCACCGGGGCAACGATCACCACTGCCTGCCGCTGCACCACTTCGCCCGAGGCCAGGCGTAGTCCGGTGAGCCGGGAGTCTCCCTCCACTGCGGTGACTTTGCCGGCAACCACCCGGATGCCGCGGGCGGCCAGCTCTTCGGCCTGCGCGCTGTCCGGCTCTCCCGCTGTGTGCAGAAACAGCCCAATGTCCTTGCTCCACTGCCGCCACATCAGCGCCTGATGCACAGCAGTCTCAAGGTCTCCGGCAAGAATCCCGATCTGCCGGTCCCGGACTTCCCATCCATGGCAGTACGGACAGTGCAGCACATCCTTCCCCCAGTACTGCGCCAGTCCCGGAATGTCCGGCAGGATGTCCCGTGCTCCGGAAGCGGCCAGCACCCGCCGGGCCAGCAAGGATTCCCCGTCGGCCAAGGAGACGAGGAACCGGCCGCCGTCGCCGCGGGTAACCGTGGAGACCGATCCGTCCAGCACAACGGCTCCGTAGCCGGCGATCTCGGCGCGGCCGGCGGCAGTGAATTCCGACGGCGGCGCACCCTCTAGACCCAGGTGGTTGTGCACGTGGGCGGCCGGGGAATTGCGGGGATCTGCTGCGTCAACCACCGCAACGGACCGGCGGGCACGCGCCAGGATCAACGCTCCGCTCAGGCCTGCCGCTGCGCCGCCGACCACCACGACGTCGTACTCGCCCGTTGCCATGCCCGCTCCTCGGAGAGTAGGAAATCAAGCCTTGGCCGGCCCCGGGACAAGCTCCGCCCGGCGTCGGCCGAACATGCGGTCATAAAGGACCGAGAAGACCATGGCCAGCACAACTGCTATGAGAATGAGAATGAGCATGCCGATGATCCCGCTCTGCAGGCCCGCGTCACCTTCGGCATCGAAATACAGCACCGCCCGGTTGGCCATGGTCATCTGGTAGAGCGGCTCGCCTCGGGCGATGAAAGCAAAGAACCCCGGCAGGGCCTCCAGCGGCACCACTCCGGTCGCGGCAGGCAGGCCCATAAACACCACGTAGATCAGTGAGAGCACCATGCCGATGCTGCCGAACAGAGTGATCAGCGCCGTGGTGACCGCCGACACCGTGACGATGGACAGCCAGGTCGTGAGGAAGAACCAGCCGCCGTGCGGAATCGGCATCCCGACGGCGGACGCCACCCACATCATCAGCCCAGCCGTCGGCAGCGCACCCAGGACGACGATGCCCCACTTGATCAGGTAGGTTTTCCACCGGGCAGGCTGCACCCTCGGCCCCAGGGCAAACCGCGGCCCCATTTCGACCGGCGCCACCCCCAGCCGCGAATCGACCAGGAAGTGGATGGCCACGGAACCACTGACGCCCACCACCATCAGCAGCACGGAGTAGAAAAACGCACCCATGCCAAGGGCGGAACCTTCCGGCGGGGTTTCATAAGCGGTGGTGGTGACAGAAATCGGAGCCCGGAGCAGGTCCGTCGAGGTGCCGTCCACGGTTGGTGCCACCTGCTCCTGCACCTGTGCCGGCAGGCCCAGCTCCCCGAGCTCGCGCTGTTGCTCGGCCCGGGCCTCGGTCTGGGCTTCCTCCGCGGCGGAGGTCAGCTGCTCCCCCAGGGCGGTGTTGGCCTGCTCGAGCGCCGGGTCGACGGCGGAGGTCGCCAGGCTGCTCGCCAGTGGCCCGGCCAACGGGTTCGAGTAGACGGTGATGGACGGCCGCGTAACGTCCGCGTCGCTCAGTGCACCGCTCACCAGTCCCAGGGCGTCGGCCGAAAAGGACTCCGGGATGACGACGGCGCCGTGGATCTGCCCCTTGCGCAGCTGGTCCTGGGCGTCGTCCCAGGACAGGACACGCAGATCGATTTCGTCGTTTCGCGCGAAGCCCTGCTGCATCTGGTCGGTGATGTTCTGCCCGAGGTTCTCGCGGCTGCCGCCGTCGGGCGGCGTCGCGCCCCTGTCCTGGTTCACCACGGCCAGCGGAAAGTGCTTGAGGTGGTCCCCCGGACTGCCGAGACCGCCGATGTACAGGGCGGTGCCGGCACCGCCCAGCAGCAGAAGCACCAGCAGAGGCAGGAGCCAGAACCGGGGGGACCAATACGAGTGCCTGCCGTGTCCGCGCCCCTGGGGCCGGGAATCGGATTCCATCGCATGTGCCGACATGGACACACCTCCCAGCTGAGCCTGAGTCGGGATTCGTCCTACCGTTTGAGGGTAGCCGCCGAGCAGGGCTGCGGATATAGCAGTGCGTCCTTCTTCCTCCTCTAGGGCTGCCGTACAGCCCTGCGGGACAGGGAATCCGCCACGGCGCGTTCCGTTTCCTCGGCAATCAGGTCCGCGTTGATCGCAGCTCCCGCTCCCAGGCCCGCAGCTGCCGCTCCGATGACCTGCATCATGGGAACCACTACGTTGCCGGCGGCATATACGCCCGGGACACTCGTGGCCCCGGTTGCGTCGACCGGCACTGCCGTTCCGACGGAAAGGTTCCCCATCACCTGCTCCACCGGTTCGATTCCGAGGTCCGCCAGGTAACCGGCCCGTGCCTGGAGCGGGGCAAAGACAACAACGGCTTGCCGCTGCACCACTTCGCCCGTCACCAGGCGCACTCCGGTGAGCCGGGGCTCTCCCTCCACTCCGGTCACTTCACCCGGCACCGTCCGGATACCGCGGGCGGCCAGTTGTTCGGCCTGTCCGCTGTCCGGCTCTCCCGCTGTGTGCAGGAACAACACAACGTCCTCACTCCACTGCCGCCACATCAGCGCCTGATGAACCGCACCTTCAAGGTTCTGCGCGATGATCCCGATCTGCTGGTCCTGGACCTCCCAGCCGTGGCAGTACGGGCAATGCAGCACGTCTTTTCCCCAGTGCGCCGCCAGCCCCGGAATCTCAGGCAGGACATCACGTGCTCCGGAGGCCGCCAGCACCCGGCGCGCTACGAGTGATCCCCCGTCTGCCAGGCTCACCCGGAAGCGGCCGTCATCGCCTCGGGTCACCGTACTCACGGATCCGTTCAGCACCACGCCCCCGTAGCCGGTGACCTCGTCCCGGCCAACGGCGTACAGCTCCGCCGGCGAGGCACCTTCCCTGCCCAGGTAATTGTGCACGTGGGCCGCCGGGGCGTTGCGCGGATCTCCGTCGTCCACCACGGCCACGGTCCGGCGGGCACGCGCCAATGCCAGGGCTCCGCTCAAACCGGCGGCCGAACCGCCCACCACCACTACGTCATAGATTGCCATGCCTGCTCCTTCTATTCAGCCGGGCACATCGTCCGGTGCTGTTCAGCCAGTCTGCGGCGGTTGCTCAACGCGAGCAATTATTCTTGCCGGTCTGGCAAATCCTGGGCCTACCGGATCCCGATATACAAGGCAGCCGGCGCCATGGCGTAGGTTTGCTTGCGTGACCGAAGAATCCCTGTCCGGCGTCGGAGACCGCCTGCGTTCCCTCCGGACGCAACGCCGCACCACGCTCGCCAGCCTGTCCGAGACCACCGGCATATCGGTGAGCACGTTGTCGCGCCTGGAGTCCGGCCAACGGCGGCCTACGCTGGAGCTGCTGATGCCCCTGGCCCGCGTCTACGGGGTCACCCTCGATGAACTCGTCGCCGCTCCCCCCATGGGAGATCCCCGCGTGCATATGCGTCCCATCCGGCGGCACGGGGCGCTCATCATTCCCCTCACCCAAAAGGCCACCGGCATAGGTGCCTACAAGTACATCCTCCCGGCGACCGACCACCCCGCAGTTCCGGATCCGCGAACCCACGAGGGATACGAGTGGATCTACATCCTCAGCGGACAGCTGCGGCTCGTGCTCGGTGACGAGGAATTGATCCTGCATCCCGGTGAAGCCGCTGAGTTCAGTACCCGGCTGCCGCATTGGATGGCCAGCGCCACGGCAGACGCGGTGGAGTTCATAGCCCTTTTCGGACCCCAGGGTGAGCGGGCCCATCTGCGCGCGCGCCCGTCGCCTGCCTAACCACCAGCCCCTTGACCTTGCCGCAGCGTCAACTTCTAGGGTTGGTGGTGGTGTCGAGAAGGAGCACACGTGGACTGGTCCATTGCGGACGTGGCGAAACTGGCCGGAACAACCTCCCGGACCCTGCGCCATTACGACAGCATCGGCCTGCTGGCCCCCTCACGGGTCGGCGCCAACGGCTACCGGTATTACGACCGGGCAGCCCTGGTCCGGCTGCAGCGGATACTGCTGCTGCGCCAGCTCGGAATGGGCCTGCCGCAGATCGGGCAGGTATTGGAAGGCCAGCGGGATGATGCCGCTGCCTTGGCCGAGCATCTGGTGTATCTCCAGGATGAGCAGGCCCGGCTGCAGACACAGATACGTGCAGTGCGCTCGACGCTGGAGGCACTGAAAGGAGATGAGGAAATCATGGCAGAGAAAATGTTTGAAGGCTTTGACCACACCACATACCGCGAGGAGGTGGAAGAACGCTGGGGCACGGAGGCCTACGCCGAATCCGACCGCTGGTGGCGTTCCCTGGACGACGCCGGCAAGCGCGGCTTCTCCGCTGAACATTCAGCACTGCAGGACGCCTGGGACGAGGTTCAGCGCCGGGGGTCGGCGCCTGCGAGCGCCGAAGCGCAGGAACTCGCGCGGAGGCATGCGGAATGGATCGCTGCCGGTACCCGGAAGGAGCCCGATCCGCAGATGCTGATCGGCATCGCTGAAATGTATGTGGCCGATGACCGCTTCGGAGCCAACTACACCCGTGAGTTCAACTCGGGTGCGCAGTATGTCCGCGACGCGCTGGTCGCCTACGCCCGGGGCCTGCCGGGGTAGTCCTTCCGCGCACGGCGTCCCACCGTTTGGTGCTGCTGTGCCTGATGGGGTCACACACGGCTCATCAGTCACGGATCGTGGGACGCTGTGTGCTTCTCTACACCGGCCATCCCCTCCGCCCCGTCCCGGCCTACTCCCCCAGCATCCGTACCAGTGCGTCCAGCACCTGGACCTGCCCCTTGACCAGCTTGGTACGCGCAACGGACACCGGAAACCAGCCGGCCCGGTCGATCTCCGGGTACTCGCGGACGGTGCCCGATCCCCGCGGCCATTCCAGTTCGAATGTGTTGCTCTCGATCCGTTCCGGAGCAAAGTCCGCCTCCGCGGCGAAGACCGTCACGGTCTTTTGTGCCGACTGCCGGAAAGTGCCCAGCAGCAGATACTCGGCCGCCGGCGCCTGAGTTCCCATCTCCTCGGCGAACTCCCGCAGTGCTGCGGCCCGCGGTTCCTCCTCGGGCTGGTACTCCCCCTTGGGAAGAGACCAGGCATGCTCGTCCTTCCGCGCCCAGAACGGACCGCCCATATGGCCTATCCATACCTCCAGGCCTTCAGCCCCGCGCCGGTACAGCAGGATCCCTGCACTGGTAATCATGTACGTCTCCCCTCGGAGGCTCAGGCGTTCCAAACCCGAACGTGACAATGGGCGGCAGGCCGCTGCGCAAACGTTCGAAGACAAACCTCTCATGCGGGACGACGTCGGCGGGCAGGTCATCCAGGGAAAACCACTCCAGCCGGGCCGCCTTGCCGGGCTCCATGATGCGCGGCTCCCCCGACCAGGCGGCGCAGCGGAAGAAGAAGTCCACCCGCTCGTCCACGGCTGTCCCGGTGTCCTCCTGCGTGCGGTGCATGGACGTCAGCGGCACGACGTCGTCGGGCGCCACCGCTATGCCGAGTTCCTCCCGCGCCTCCCGCACGGCGGCCTGCACGGCTGACTCCCCCGCCTCCACATGTCCGGCTGCGGCCGTGGCCCAGTAGCCGTCCATGTACCCGGTGCCCTGCCGGAGCTGCAGCAGCACCCGGTCCCGGCGCTGGAAGATGAGATAGCTGGCCGGCACAACCTGGAATCGGTTCAACAACGCGGGGTCCCCTCGGTCGGAAAGCTGGTGCCCCAGCCTAGCCGAGGTTCACCGGCAGGCCGGTCAGCAGCGACTCCTGCGCGGCATCGGCCACCCGGGAGGCCGCCACGGACTCAACAGGCGTGCAGGGGTTGTCCCGGCGGCCGAGGACCAGTTCCACGAAAGCGGCCATCTCCGCCCGGTAGGCCGCTTCGAAACGCTCGGCGAAGGAATGCGGCGGCCTGCCGGAGGGGAAATCGACGCCCGGTTCCGCGGAGCGGACCGCCATCGTGTCGTCCAGGCCCACCAGCAGCGTGGAGCGGGAGCCGGCAATCTCCAGCCGCACGTCATGCCCCGCCCCGTTGTAGCGCGCAGCGGACACGGTCCCTACCGTCCCGTCGTCGAGCGTGACGAGGGCCAGCCCGGTGTCAATGTCACCCACGCGGCCGATCTCCGGATCCCCCTTGTTGGACCCCACGGCATACACCCGGACAATCTCGCGGCCCGTCAGCCAGCGGAGGATGTCGAAATCATGCACGGAACAGTCACGGAACAAGCCGCCGGAGGACGCCAGGAACCCGACGGGCGGCGGCTCCATGTCCGAGGTCACGGCCCGGAAGGACTGGACCCAGCCGAGCGCGCCGTCCTGCAGCAGCCGTTTCGCCGCCAGGTAGCCGGCATCGAAGCGCCGCTGATGGCCCATCTGGACGACGCCGCCGCGGGCCTGGACATACTCCAGCACCGGCAGGGACGCCGCGGTGTCCCCGGCAAGGGGCTTTTCGCAGAAGACCGGCACCCCTGCGTCCACCCCCATGCGCACGAGGTCCGGATGGGCGAGCGTGCCTGCGGCTATCACCAGCCCGTCAATCCCTTCATCAAGAAGTGCTTCCGCCGAGGGAACGGATGCGGCACCGAGGCGCTGCGCCACGGTATGCGCCCGCTCCGCGGCGGCGTCGGCGATGACCAGCTGCACCGGCGGAAGGGTTCCCTCCCCCGTGCCCAGCTCGGCGAGGTTCCGCGCATGCAGGGTCCCGATCCGTCCGACGCCGGCCAGCCCCAGGCGGATCGTGTCGGGTTCCTGCCGGGTCTTCACTGCCGTGCCGCTAGCCCCGGCCCGGTTCCGTGCCGCCGACTTCGGCCTCCACCTCGGCGACGATGTCGCCGTGGCCGCCAAGTGCCTCCAGCTCCTGGGCCAGTTCCACCAGTTCCTCGCCGCCGGCCATCTGGGTGGTCAGCTGGTCGAGGGTGATGTCCTGCTTGTTGTAGTAGCCGGTGGACCGGCCCCGCTTGAGGAGCAGGAACCGGTCTCCCACGGGATACGCATGGTGCGGATTGTGGGTAATGAAGATGACCCCCAGTCCGCGGTCCCGTGCCTGCAGGATGTACCGCAGCACCACCCCGGACTGCTTCACCCCGAGTGCCGCCGTCGGCTCGTCGAGGATCAGCACCTTGGCACCGAAGTACACCGCCCGGGCAATGGCCACGCATTGCCGTTCGCCGCCGGACAACTGTCCGATGGGCTGCTCCACGTCGCGGAGGTCAATGCCCATCTCCGAAAGTTCCTGCTTGGTGATCTTTTTCATCCGCGCAACGTCGAGCCGGCGGAACGGTCCGGCGCCGGTGGTGAGCTCCGAGCCCAGGAAGAAGTTCCGCCAGATCGGCATCAGGGACACGACTGCCAGGTCCTGGTAGACGGCGGCGATGCCGGCGTCCAGGGCCTCCCGCGGGGAGGAGAGCCGCCGTTCCTCCCCGGAGATGGTCAGGGTGCCTTCATCGTGCTGGTGGAGTCCGGCCACGATTTTGATCAGGGTGGACTTGCCGGCGCCGTTGTCGCCCAGCACGCAGGTGACGCGTCCGGCGTCGACCGCCATGGTGACATCGCGAAGGGCAATGATGTTCCCGTAGTGCTTGCCCACGTGCTCCAAGGAGAGCAGGTGTGCCGGTGCGGTGGTCCCGGCGCTGCTCGCGGGGGCCTCGTGTTCAACTCCGGTGCTGTCCATGGTTCTCTCCGTCTTCTCGCTACTGCTGTTCTGCCCGGCGTTTGACCATCAGGTTCACTACCGTTGCCAGCAGGAGCATCAGGCCCAGGAAGAACTTGAACCAGTCGGGGTTCCACTCGGCGTAGACAATGCCCTTGTTGGCCATGCCGAAGATGAACGCACCGATGGCCCCGCCGACCGCGGAACCGTACCCGCCCGTCAGCAGGCAGCCGCCGATCACTGCGGCAATGATGTAGAGGAATTCGTTGCCGATGCCTTCACCGGACTGGACCGTGGAAAAGGCGAAGAGGTTGTGCATGCCCAGCACCCAGGCACAGAATCCCACGCCCATAAACAGGCCGATCTTGGTTTTCACCACCGGCACCCCCACGGCCCGGGCAGCGTACGCGTCACCGCCGGAGGCGAAGATCCAGTTGCCGATCCGGGTCCGCAGCAGGATCCAGGAGGCCAGTGCCACCAGTGCAATCCAGATGAAGACGGTCACCCGGACTTCCACGTCGCCGATGGTCAGCGAGGAGGCAAAGACCGCCCGCCCGGATTCGAAGCCGTCCATCGTGGAGATGGACGGTGTTGATACGCTGCCGCCGATGGCGCGGGTGAGTCCGAGGTTCAGCCCGGTGAGCATCAGGAAGGTGGCGAGGGTGACGATGAAGGACGGCAGCCGGGTCTTCACCAGGATCCAGCCGTTGACGAAACCCACACCCAGGGACAACAGCAGTGCCAGTCCCACGCCCACCCAGACGTTGGTGGCGAAATACCAGCTGAAGAGCGAGGCCATCAGCGCCGAGCTGATCACGGCCACGCCCGCCGAAAGGTCAAACTCCCCGCCGATCATGAGCAGGGAAACACCCACGGCCATAATCCCGATGGTGGAGGCCCCGTACAGGACGGTGGCGATGGATCCCGGCTGCAGGAACACCGGTGCCACCAGGGAGAAGAACACGAAGAGCGCCACTGCCCCCACCAGTGCGCCGATCTCCGGCCGGCCCAGCAGTCTGGCCAGCGGGCCTTTGCCGGCGATCCGTTCATCCGCCGCCGGAGCCGTCACGGTAGCTGTAGTTGCCATCTCGGCCTTCCTTTTCCGTTCCGCCGGCTCCGCTAGCGGATGCCGTCTTCGGCGAAGGCCAGCACCTCTGAGGCGTTGGTGGAGTCAATGATGGTGGGGCCGGTGAGGACCGGCTGCCCGCCGCCGAGCTGGAACCCGCCGCGGTGGTACTGCCACAGGGCGTCCACGGCGCCGTAGCCCTGCATCCATGGCTGCTGGTCAACGGTAAAGATCACCTCTCCGTCCGCAATCTTCTGTGCCATCTCGGCGTTCAGGTCGAAGGACGCAACCTTGGCGTCGCTGCCGGAACCGGCCACCGACTTCAGGATGGTCAGGGTGTAGGGCGCGCCCAAACCGACAATGACGTCGACGTCGTCGGTGGCCTGCAGCTTCGCCGTGACGGTGGACTCCACCTGCGTCATGTCGGTGCCCTGCACGTAGAGGACCTCGGTGCCGGGGACCACGGCCTTGACACCGGCGCACCGGTTCTCCAGGCCAACGTGCCCCTGCTCCTGGATGACGCAGACGGGATGGGTGTAGCCGTCCGAGGCGAGCCGTTCCCCTACCGCCTGGCCGGCTAGCTGCTCATTGGAACCGAAATGGGTGAAGGCGCCGAGCTCCGCGGAGCGGTCCTCGCCGGCGTTGAGGGTCACCACCGGAATGCCCGCCGCGCGGGCGTCCTCCAGCGCACCTGCCAGGGCGTCCGGTTTGGCCAGGGTGACGGCTATTCCGTCCACGCCCTGCTCCACGGCCTGCTCCACCAGCTGCGCCTGGCGGCCGCCCTCGGGGTCCGAAAGGTACTGAAGCTCCACGTTGTCCTTCCCCGCGGCTTCCTCCGCACCCTTGCGGACAATGTCCCAGAAGGTGTCGCCGGGAGCGGCGTGGGTAATCAGGGCAACCTTGATCTGTTCTGTGTCCGCGACGGCTCCGCCGTCCTGGCTCTCGGGTTCGGGCGTCCGCCCTCCCTCGCTCGAACACGCGGCCACCGTCAACGCGGATGCCAGTGCCGCCGCCGCGGCGAAGCGCCGCCAGGAACGTTTTTCTGACACGACAGTCTCCTTTGTCTTCGTGGTCCGTTCCTCCCCGATAACCCGCGCCTGCACCCATGGTGCACCCGCTCGGTTCGGTACTAGGAGCCCCAGAATAGTCCGCAGGGTTCCGGAGTCAATAGATTGTCAGGACATATTGTTGGCCCCTTCGCGGATTACGGAGCAGTGCGTACGGAGCGCTTCGGAACCTCTGCTGCCGGACACCGGGTTCCTGCTATGCTCGCAGTCAACTTTGTCCTGTCATCGCATCAAAGAGTCACCCGTGGATCCGGCACCCGACGGATTAAGGAGCGGCCCGTGGGAACGGAACTGAACATCCCGATTGACCGGTCCTCGCCGGTTCCCCTCTACCATCAGGTGGTCCAGGGAATCGAGGCGGCCATCCACAGCGGAGAACTGGAGTTCGGCTCCCGGCTGGACAACGAGATTGAACTCGCCGGCCGGCTGAAGCTCTCCCGCCCCACAATGCGCAAGGCCATGGACGAACTGGTCCGCAACGGCCTGCTGGTCCGCAAGCGCGGCGTCGGCACCCAGGTTGTGTCCAGCCAGGTGCGGCGGCCGCTGGAACTGTCCAGCCTCTTTGATGATCTGGAGCGTACCGGTCAAAAACCGGCCACGAAGGTGCTCGACTTCCGGCACGGCCCGGCGGACGCCGCCGTCGCCAAGGCGCTGGACCTGCCCGACGGGGTGAACACCTACCACTTCACCCGGCTGCGCAGCGTGGACGGCAAGCCCCTGGCCGTGATGGAAAACTGGGTGCGGGATGACATCGCGGAGATCACCGAAGAGGGGCTGCGCAGCCGCGGCCTGTACCAGATCCTCCGGGACGCCGGCGTGAACTTCCGGCTGGCCACCCAGCGCATCGGTGCCACCGTCGCGAGCGGCCGGCAGTCGGAGCTGTTGGAGACCCGGCCGGGTGCCGCGCTCGTGACCATGGAGCGCACCGCCGTCGACGACGCCGGGCGCAGCGTCGAAACCGGCCACCACGTGTACCGGGCCGACTCTTACACGTTCGAAATGACGCTGGTGCAGCGCTAGCATCGGCACACCAAGGCAGGGTATTCCCTTCTCCGACAGGGGCTCGACATGCAGGAACCGCAGCAGTGGGTGTATCCGTCCGGTTCTGCCGCACGGGAACCCTGGCAGGTCTCCCTCGGCGCATCGGACAGTCTCCCTGTCACCGGCTGGGCGCACACCGGACTCAAGGTAGCCGAGCTCGGACCGGATTCGGCGGTGTCCCTTCCCGCCGAATCCGAGGAGCGGCTGGTCATTCCCCTGTCCGGGTCCTTCACCGTGACCGCCGACGGCACGGACTACGCACTGCGGGGGCGGACCTCGGTCTTCGACGGTCCCGCAGACGTCCTGTACTCCGGCACGGATACGGCACTGACCGTTTGGTCGCGGGACGGCGGCCGGGTGGCCGTGGCCCTGGCACCGGCGTCCACCTCCTACCCGCCGCGGGTCGTGAAGAGCGAGGAAACCCCGGTGGAACTGCGCGGAGCCGGGAACTGCTCGCGGCAGGTCCACAACTTCGGCACCCCGGCCGCCCTGGAAGCGGACCGCTTCATTGTCTGCGAGGTGCTGACCCCGGCCGGCAACTGGTCCTCCTATCCGCCGCATAAGCATGACGAGGAAAAGGACGGCGAAACACAGCTGGAGGAGATCTACTACTTCGAAACCCGGATCTCGCCGCAGGCACCGGCGGGCCAGGCGGCAGACCCCGTGGGATACGCCCGCGTCTACGCCTCGGATGACCGGCCCATCGACGTTACGACCGAGGTGCGGACCGGCGACGTCGTCCTGGTTCCCTATGGCTGGCACGGCCCGGCCATGGCAGCACCCGGCTATGACCTGTACTACCTCAACGTCATGGCCGGTCCGGGACCGGTGCGCAGCTGGCTGATCAGCGACGACCCGCAGCACGGCTGGATCCGCGGCAGCTGGGAAGGGCAGGCGGTGGATCCCCGCCTGCCCTTCGGCTCCTGAGGCGCTGCGCCGCCTGGGACGCTGCGACCCGACCGCCGGTCCGCCTAAACCGCGGGCGCCGAGAGTGCCGGGCCGGGAAGCCGCAGGGCGGCTGCGTCACGGGTGTGGAACTGCCGTTCGAGTTCCTCCAGGCTCTTGCCGCGGGTTTCGGGCAGGTAGGCCCGAACGAACAGGACCGCGAAGACGCCGAGGCCGGCAAAGAGGAAGAACGTGTTGGAGATGCCGATGCCGGCGGTCAGCACGGGGAAGCTGAAGCCCACCGCAAAGTTCACCATCCAGAGAATGAACGCGGTGCTGCCCATGCCCAGTCCGCGGATCTTCAGCGGGAAGATTTCGGAGAGCATCAGCCAGGTCACCGGGGAAATGGCCCCCTGCTGGAACGCGAGGAAGGAGACCGTCAGCGCCAGGATCACGAACCCGCGGCCGGTCCCCTCCGGGAGCACCAGGGAGAAGAGACCGATCAGGGTCAGCGCCGCAATGGTGCCCATCTGTCCGATCATCAGCATAGGCCGACGGCCCACCCGGCCCAGCAGCCAGATCCCCACGAAGGTGGCGAGCACGGAAATCACGCCGTTGGCGATGTTCGCGGTCAGGGCGGCCTGGGTGCCGAAGCCGGACTCCTTCAGGATCTCGGTGCCGTAGTACATGATCGAGTTCACGCCGGTGATCTGCTGGCAGATGGCCACCCCCACCCCGATCAGGAAGATCCGCCGCATCCAGGGGACGCGCAGGTCGCTGAAGGATCCCTTCTTGGCCTCGTAGTCCTCCCGGGCCAGTGCCCGGACGTCGTCGATTTCCTGACGCGCGACGGCGGCGGTCCGGATTTTCTTGAGCACTTCGAAGGCTTCGGCGTAGCTGCCGCTGGCGGCCAGCCACCGCGGGCTTTCCGGAACCCGGAGCATCCCCAGCCAGAGGCCGATGGCCGGCAGCGTTGCGACCACCAGCATCCACCGCCAGATGCTGACCTGGTCCGCCCACACGTTGCCCAGCACGGCGTTGGTCACGAAGGCGAGCAGCTGCCCGGAGACGATCATCAGCTCGTTGCGGGTCACCATCTGGCCGCGCAGGTGGGCCGGTGACATTTCGGCCAGGAACACGGGCACCATGGCAGACGCGCCGCCTACGGCTAGGCCCAGGACAAAGCGGAACCCGACGGTGACCACAACGTTCGGCGCCAGGGAGACACCGATGGTGCCCAGGAGGAACACGGCGGCAAGTCCCATGATCAGGCGCCGCCGGCCGTAGCGGTCCGCGAGCCGTCCACCGGCCAGGGCACCGAAGGCGGCGCCGATGAGCAGGGAGCTGGTCACCAGTCCGGTGGTCAGCGGAGTCAGGCCGAGGTCTTCCTCCATAAAGGGCAGGGCGCCGTTGATGACACCCGTGTCGTAGCCGAAGAGCAGCCCGCCGAGAGTGCTCACGGCTGCAATGCGCTTCAGCGCCTTGTTGGGTTGGAGTTCCTTACCGGGATTGATGGTCGAGCTCATGATGCCTCCGTCGGTCCGTTAGGTTTTACCGGATTCCGTTGACCAGGTCCGTCATGGTTGCGAGTTGGTAGCGGGCTACCTCGGCAGCGTTCTCGTTCTCGGCGAAAACGCTGGAGACCATGACCGTTTCGGTCCGGTCCAGGAAGCCGTTTTGTGCCAGCGCCTCGAAGAGCTGCTGCCAGTCGACGTCGCCGTCGCCGATCTTCAGGTGCTGGTGGACGCGCACCGGATTTCCGGGCGGGTTGGTGATGTAACGCAGCCCGTTGGAGGCACGGTGGTCCATGGTGTCCGCCACGTGCACCACCTGCAGCCGCTCCCCTACTTCCTGCAGGATCCGGTCCGGGCTGTCCGCCAGATGGAAGGCATGCGCGGCCACGTAAACAAAGCCGAGGTTCGGTGAGTTCGCCCCGCGGATGACCCGCCACGCGGCAAGGCCTTCCTCCACAAAGTCATCCGGGTGTGGATCAATCGCCACCTGGATGCCCTCGCGTTCAAAGAGCGGCACCAGTTCCTCCATGGACCGGTAAAAGGCCGCTTCGGATTCCTCCGGGTGTTCCGGCCGGCCGCCGAACTCCGTGTTCATTTGGCTGACCCCCAGGTCCACGGCCAGCTGCACGGCCCGCCGCCAGTAACGGACGGCGGCCTGCCGGAGATTCTCATCCGGGGAGGACCAGCGGAGCACCGGCAGGATTGACGCGATGCCGACCTCCGCCTCGCCGCAGGCCTTCTTCAGCGCTGCGGTGAGGGCGTCATCCGCCTTGGGATGGGTGAAGAAGGGCAGGAAGTCCGGGTGCGGGGTCAGCTGCAGGTACGGGTAACCCAGTTCGGCCGCCAGCTGCGGGAACTGCAGCAGGGAATGGGTGCGGTGGAACGGGGTGGGATCCAGTGCCATCTTCATGGGGTGTCTCTCCTTCCGGGGATGCTGGCGGTTCAAGACAAATGTTCAGGACAAATACAGGGCGGGTTTCCCGTTCAAGGCCACGGGCACCCGTTGCCCGGTCCGCTGCGCCTCGACGCCGGCGGCGCAGCAGGCGGCGGTCGCGTAGCCGTCCCAGGCGCTGGGCCCTTCGGCGGTACCTGCCAGCGACGCGTCCACCCATGCCTGCACCTCGGCATCGTAGGCGGCGCTGAAGCGCTGCTCGAAGCCCGGGGCCACCCGTCCGCCCCACCTGCCGTCCGTCCGTACCAGCGGTCCGGTGTCCGCGCCGATGCTCACGATGCCGTCTTCGAAGGCCGCCTGGGCGGAAACCTGGTAACCGAACCGAGCGTTGACGTAGATTTCGACGTCGGCCAGCACCCCGGATTCGGTTTCCATCAGTACCTGCTGCGGATCGCGCTGCCCCACCGGCGAGTTGCCGGTCGATTTGCCGATCCGGACCTGGACGGCGGTGATCTCTTCGCCGGTGAAGAAACGCACCGCGTCGAACTCGTGCACCACTGAATCGTTGATCAGCATTTCGTTGGTGAATCCGGCAGGGGTGGCGGCATTGCGGTGCTGGTGGTGGAGCATCAGCAGGTCGCCCAGCTCCCTGCTGCGGACCATCCCGGCCAAGGCTGCGTATTCGGCGTCGTACCGCCGCATAAAGCCCACCTGGATCCGGCGCCGGCCAAGCTTCTCCTCGGCCTGGACCACCTTCCAGGCGGACGCCGGGTCCGGAGTCAACGGTTTCTCGCACAGGATCGGGATGTCCCGGGCCAGTGCCTGGTGCAGGATGTCCTCGTGCAGGAAACCGGGCGTGGCAATCAGCACGGCATCGACGTCGGCGCTGCCCAAGGCTTCGCCGGCATCGGTGACGGCGGAGGCACCGGGGATGCCGGCGACGGCCGCCCGGGCGCGGGTCGGGTCAATGTCGACGACGGCAGCTACCTCGGCCCGGGCCGTCCGGTGGTGCAGCCGCAGGATGTGGTCCATCCCCATGCGCCCGGCGCCGATGACGGCAACGCGGAGATTCTCGCTCATGATTTCTCCTCACTGAATCCGCGTGGCGGAGCCGCACGAGAGCAGGTAGCTGCGGGTGCGCCGGGCCACGGGCATCGGTACGTTCAAATCGGCGACGGGGTACATGTCCTGTTCGACAATTCCGAACAACGGCTTCTCCAGTGCTTCGGCGGCCCGGATCACCGCGGACAGGTCCGGGAGTCCGTGCGGGGGTTCGGTCATCACCCCGGCCAGGTTCGCCGCCGCCCAGGTAAGGTCCTGCTGCCGCACCGTTTCCAGGACGGCCGGATCGATCTGTTTCAGATGCAGGTAGCCGATGCGCTCGGGGTAGGCGGCGATCAGTTCCACGCTGTCCGCTCCCCCGTACTGCGCGTGCCCGGTGTCCAGGCACAGGCTCACCAGCGCGGGGTCGGTGCCCTGGAGGAAACGTTCAATGTCCGGCTGGGCACAGACATGGGAATCGGCGTGCGGATGGAACTGCTGCTGCAGGCCGAATTCCTCGGCCAGTTCCCTGCCCAGCCGGTTGTGCCCCTCCAGCAGGTCGTTCCACTGGCTCGCCGATAGCTCCGCCGCTTCGAGGGGTGCACCCGTGACGTCGTCGCGCCACATGGCCGGGATGACCACCAGGTGGCCGCCGCCCATGGACGCGGTGAGTTCGGCGACCTTCCGTGCCGGTTCCCAGGCGGCTTCCCACTGGTCGGACCCCCGGTGGAAGGCGGTAAAAACCGTTCCGGCGGACACGTTCAGCCCCCGCTGACCCAGTTCATCGGCAAGTTTGAGCGGATCGGTGGGCAGGTAGCCGTACGGTCCAAGCTCAATCCACGTGTAACCGGCTTCCGCCACCTCGTCGAGGAAGCGCTGCCAGGGGGTCTGCTTCGGATCGTCGGCGAACCAGACGCCCCAGGAATCCGGGGCCGTGCCTATGGTCAGGGGGTTGGAGGCCATGCCTGATTCCTTTCAACGGGGTTCCGCGTTAGTTGGAGGGGAAGGCAAACGAGGCACCGGACAACTCGGCCGGTTCGGGCCAGCGCTGGGTGACCACCTTGCCGCGGGTGTAGAAGTGCACGCCGTCGGGACCGTAGATGTGGTGGTCGCCGAAAAGTGAATCGTTCCAGCCGCCGAAGGAATGCCAGGCCACCGGCACCGGCAGCGGAACGTTGATGCCCACCATGCCCACCTTCACGCCCCGGGTGAACGCGCGGGCATAGGCACCGGAGGCAGTGAAGATGGCGGTGCCGTTGCCGTACGGGTTGGAATTGATGACCTCCAGCGCCTCCGAGATGTTCTCGACCCGCACCACGGCCAGGACCGGGCCGAAGATTTCCTCCCGGTAGGCAGTCATTTCCCGGCGGACATGGTCGAGGACCGTGGGGCCGACAAAGAACCCGTCCTCATGGCCCGGCACCACCAGCTCGCGGCCGTCCACAATCAGGGCGGCGCCGTCCTCCTGCGCTTCGCCCACGATTTTCTGCAGCCGCGACTTGGCGTGCGGCGTGATCACGGGGCCCATATCGGCGTCGGGTTCCATGCCGTTGGCTACTTTGACCGCCTCGGCGCGTTCCTTCAGCCGGGCCACGAGATTCTCCGCGGCGCTGCCTACGGCCACGGCCACCGAGATGGCCATGCAGCGCTGTCCGGCGGAACCGAAAGCGGCGGCGGTTAGGTGCTCGGCGGCGAGGTCCAGGTCCGCATCCGGCATCACCACCGCGTGGTTCTTGGCGCCGCCCAGGGCCTGCACCCGCTTGCCGTGCCGGGTGGCCGTCTCATGCACGTGGCGTGCGATCGGCGTCGACCCGACAAAGGACACGCCGTCGACGTCGGGATGGGTGAGCAGCCCGTCCACCGCTTCCTTGTCCCCCTGCAGCACGTTGAAGACGCCGTCGGGCAGCCCCGCGTCCTTCCAGAGGCGGGCCAGGAACAGGCTGGCGGAGGGATCACGTTCGGAGGGTTTGAGGATGAACGCGTTCCCGGTGACGATCGCCACCGGCGCCATCCACAACGGCACCATCACCGGGAAGTTGAACGGCGTGATGCCGGCAACCACTCCCAGCGGCTGGCGGAACGAAAACACGTCGATGCCGGTGGAGACCGCGTCCGAGTAGTCGCCCTTGAGCGACTGCGGGGCGCCGCAGGCATACTCGACCACTTCCAGCCCGCGGCCGATTTCGCCGGCGGCATCAGAAACCACTTTGCCGTGCTCTCGGGTCACCACCCGGGCAAGTTCCTGCTCGTTGGCGGCGAGCAGCTCGCGGAAGCGGAACAGTACGGCAGTACGTTTGGTCAGGGAGGTCTCGGCCCAGCCGGCGGAGGCGGCCTTCGCGGCGGCGACGACGGCGTCAATGTCCGTCCGGTCTGCCAGCCGCAGCTCACCGGTGACCTCGCCGGTGGCCGGGTTGTAGACCGGCTGGTGCCGGTCCCCGTGCCCGGCGGTTTCGGTGCCGTTGATGAAGTGCGTGATGGTGGTGCTCATGGAAATCTCCGTTTCTGGGGTGCAGCCCGGGCAGGAGCCCGCTAACCGATCAGCGGCTTCTGCCGTGCCTTGGAGGAGCTGTAGGTGCCGTAGGCCTGCTGTGTGGAGTCCAGCTCGGAGGTACCGGACACCGGTACGTCCCACCAGGATTCGGAATCGGGTGCGTCGATGAGCGGGTCGGATTCGATATGGATCAGGACCGGTCCGCTGCCCTCCGGTTCGGCCTTCGCCTTGGCCACTGCAGCTTCCAGATCCGCGACGGCGTTCGGACCCGGCTCTATTCGCAGCACGCGCACGCCCAGGGACTCGGCGTTTAGGGCCAGGTCCACGGGCAGCTTCGCGCCGTCGTCGAACGTGTGGTGCTTGCGGTCCAGGATCCGGTACCGCGTGCCGAACCGCTGCGAGCCCAGGCTTTCCGAAAGCGCCCCGATGGAGGCAAAGCCGTGGTTCTGGATCAGCACGGTGATGAGCTTGATTCCCTCCGCAACGGCCGTCACCAATTCGGTGTGCATCATCAGATAGGAGCCGTCGCCGACCATCACGACGACGTCGCGGGGCTGCGCCTCGGCCGTGCCTTCCGGGGCGCGGGCCGCCTCGTCGACGGCCGCCCGCTTCACGCCCAGTCCGCCGGGGATTTCGTAGCCCATGGTGGAGTACGCGTACTCCACGTGGTATCCGAAGGGGTCCCGGACCCGCCACATCTTGTGCAGGTCCCCGGGCAGCGAACCCGCAGCGCAGACGACGACGTCGCGCGGCGCCATGGCGCGGTTCACGGCGCCGATGATTTCGTTCTGGCTTGGCAGCGGAACGGAACGGGTGTCGAAGGCCAGGTCCACGGTCCGGTTCCAGCGGTCCTTTTCCGCCGCAACCAGCGCAGGCATGCCGTCCGGGACGCGGTAGCCCTCCAGCGCGCTGGCCAGCCGGAGCAGTGCCTTGCGGGCATCGGCGACGAGCGGCAGGCTCGTGCCGAGCTTGTACGCGTCAATGGGTGCCACGTTGATATTGATGAACTGCACGCCGGGGTGTTGGAAAGCCGTATGCGAGGCCGTGGTGAAATCCTCGTACCGGGTACCGATCCCGATCACCAGGTCCGCTTCCCGGGCGAGGACGTTGGCCGCCGTCGTACCCGTGGATCCAACGGCGCCCACGCAGTACGGGGCGTCCCACGGTACCGTCCCGACCCCGGCCTGGGTGTAGCTGACCGGGATGCCGGTGGTTTCGGCCAGCCGGGCCAGCGCATCGGCTGCGAAGGCATAGAGGACACCGCCGCCGGCCACAATCAGCGGACGCCGGGACGCGTGGATCAGTTCCGCGGCACGGCGGATGTCCGTATCCTCGGGTTCGGGCCGGCGGATCCGCCACTCCCGGTCGGCCAGGAATTCCTCCGGCACCTGGAGCACTTCGGCCTGGACGTCCTGCGGCAGGGAAATGGTGACGGCTCCGGTTTCGGCCGGGTCGGTGAGGACCCGCAGCCCGGAGAGGAAAGCGGAGTACAGCTGCTCGGGCCGGCTGATCCGGTCGAAGTACCGGGACAGGGGCCGGAAGGCATCGTTGACGGTGATGTCGTAGGCCTCGGGGCGTTCCAGCTGCTGCAGCACGGGATCGGGTGCGCGGGTGGCGAACGTGTCCGAGGGCAGCAGCAGGACGGGCAGCCGGTTGGTGGTGGCCAGCGCGGCTCCGGTCAGCATGTTGGTGGCGCCGGGGCCGATGGAACTGGTGACCGCGTACGTGGCCCGCCGGCGGGTGTGCCGGGCATACCCCACCGCCTGATGCACCATCGCCTGCTCGTTGCGCCCCTGGTAGTAGGGCATGGCGCCCGGGTTCCGGGCAGAGGACTGCTTCAGGGCCTGGCCGACGCCGGCCACGTTGCCGTGGCCGAAGATGCCGAACATACCCGGGAACATCCGTTCGCGGTAGTCCTCTCCCCCGATGCTGTCCACCGTGTACTGCCTGCCCAGGAACTCCACGACTGCCTGGGCGACTGTCATTGTGCGCGTTGCCATCAGCCCGTGGCCTCCTGACGGGTAGGTGTCTTCAGCAGCGACGCCGCGGTGGCCACCGCTTCCTCCACGCTGCCCTCCTTGGGGTAAAGCAGCGTACGCCCCACCGTCAACCCCTGGACACCCGGGAGGTCCAGTGCGGCCTCCCACGCAGCGTAGGTGTCCTCGGAGGAACCGGACGGGTCGCCGCCCAGCAGGACGGCGGGCATGGTGGTGGCGGCCAGGACGCGTTCCATGTCCGGGACCACCGGCAGCTTCATCCAGGTATAGGCACTGGTGGCGCCCAGCCCGGAGGCGATGGCCACCGAGGCAACCACCGCGTCGGTACTGAGATCGTTGCGGATCCGCCCGTTCTCCCAGACGGAGATAAACGGCTCCACCATGGCCACCAGGCCGCGGGCCGCCAGGCTGTTGATCGCCTGTGCCGTGGCTTCCAGCAGGTTGGCGGTGGCCGGGTCCGTCAGGCAGATCCGGGTAAGCATCTTGCCGCCGGTGGCCCGCAGGGCCAGCAGGGCCTCGGCGGTGTGGCCGGTGAAGCGGTCATCTATCTCGTTGACGTAGCCGGCCAGCCCGCCCCGGTTCATGGACCCGAACAGCAGCTTCCCGTCCAGCGCGCCGAGCAGCAGCAGATCGTCCAGGATGTCGGGGCTGGCCAGCACGCCGTCGACGGCGGGATTCGCCAGGGCGGTCCGCAGCCGGTCCAGCAGGTCGCGGCGGTCCGCCATGGCCATGGGATCGCCGCCGACGGAGAGCGCGCCGCGCGCGGGATGGTCTGCGGCCACAATGAAGTTCTGCTCGCCCTGCTTCGGCCCCGGGTGCGGCGGCCGGTTCCCCGCGGCGCGGAGGACGGCTTCCGGATCCTCGAGGCGGATGCGGGAAAGATGCTCGTAGCGCCGCGGATCGTCGTCGAATTCGCTCATGGGGCGCTCTCGCTCTCCAGCGGTTCCAGCGGTTCCGGCGCGGTCCGGTCCTGCCCCGCCAGCAGCGCGTACACCTCGGTTGGGGTGGGCATTGCGTCGGCACAGGACAGCCGTGAAGCGACGATGGCGCCGGCCGCGTTCGCATAGTCGAGCACGGCAGCCAGCGGCCAGCCGGACAGCAGCCCGTGGCAGAACGCCCCGCCGAACGCGTCTCCGGCGCCCAGTCCGTTCACGGTCTCCACCCGGAACGGTGCCGAGACAACGCGTTCGGTGCCGGTCCTGGCCAGTACCCCCTCCGCCCCGAGCTTGACGACGGCGATGCTCACCCCGGCTGCGAGCAGCCGGTCCGCCTGTTCATCCGGGGTTCCTGCCCCCACTGCCACGGCGCATTCCGCCTCGTTGCCGATGGCGACATTCACGTAGGGCAGGATGCGGGCCACCTGTTCCGCGGCTTCCGCTTCGCTGTCCCAGAACATCGGCCGGTAGTCCAGGTCCAGCACCGTATACCGGCCGGGCGGAAGCTCCTCCCGCGGCCGGGCCCGGTGCGCCGCCAGATGGGCGGACCGGCTCGGTTCCTGGCACAGACCGGTCACGGTGGACCAGAAAATCCCGGCGTCCCGGATAGCGTCGAGGTCGAGGCTCTCTGCCTCTATCTGCAGGTCTGGAGCAGTGGGAAAGCGGCCGTAGAAGTACAGCGGGAAGGAGTCTGGCGGCATGATGGCGCAGAACGTCGCCGGCGTCTGCAGCCCGGGTACTCCGGTGACGAAGCCGTCATCCACTCCGAACTTCCGCAGCTCCCGGTGAAGGTATTCGCCGAACGGGTCCTCTCCGGTGCGGGTGATCATGCCGCTGCGCCGGCCGTGCCGGGCGGCGGCAACCGCAACGTTGGACGGCGAGCCGCCCAGGTACTTGCCGAAGCTGGTCACGTCCTCCAGCGGCACGCCGATGTTATCGGGATAGATGTCAACGCTGATGCGTCCCATTGCCAACACTTCGTGAGCCACGCGTGGATCACCGGCCTTCCTGTTCCCGAGGCGGGCCCTGCAGCCGCCTCGGAGTGATCAGAACCACAGGCACCACTGTGCGCCCGAAAGTTTGTCCTGTCAAAGGTTTGTGCTGACAAACTTAAGAGGCCTGCCAAATCCACACAGAAGCCGGAATACGGTTGCGCAGACAGCAGGCCGCTCCTCGATAGGCGCAGATTGTCCTGTCATACGTGATGGAGCCCCTGCACCGAAGGCCGGGAATTCCTGCGGGTGCGCTGGGCGCTGCCCCTCGCAGCATGATCCGTGCGAGGATCGGCCTATGACCCAGCGCCTGATGCTCCTCGACACCGCGTCACTGTACTTCCGTGCCTTCTACGGCGTCCCCGACAGCATCCGCCGGTCCGACGGTACGCCGGTGAACGCCGTGCGCGGACTGCTGGACATGATCGCGAGGCTCACCACCGACTACGAGGCCACGCACCTGATCGCCTGCTGGGATGACGACTGGCGGCCGCAGTGGCGGGTGGACCTGCTGCCCACGTACAAGGCGCACCGGGTGGCCGAGGAAGTCAGCGGGAACCCCGACGTCGAAACGGTCCCGGATCCCCTCGAGGCCCAGATCCCGATGATCCGCCGGACGCTGGAGCTGGCGGGCATCGCCGTCGTCGGGGCTGCGGAACACGAGGCCGACGACGTGATCGGCACTTACGCATCCACGGCGTCCATGCCGGTGGACGTGGTGACCGGGGATCGTGACCTGTTCCAGGTGATCGACGACCGCAGGGACGTCCGCGTGATCTACACTGCCCGCGGCATGAAGAACCTGGACGTGATGACCGATGCGTCAATGGTGGCGAAGTACCAGGTGCTGCCCGAGCAGTACGCGGACTATGCGACCCTGCGCGGCGACGCATCCGACGGGCTGCCCGGCGTCTCCGGGATCGGCGAGAAAACCGCCGCGTCGCTGCTGGCCGAGTTCGGCACCCTGGATTCCCTGCTGGCCGCCGCACAGGACCCGGACAGCGGCCTCTCATCGCCGGTGCGGTCCAAGCTCGCCAAGGCGGCGGACTATCTGGCGGTCGCACCGAAGGTGGTGAAGGTGGTGCGGGACCTGGATCTACCCACACCCAAGAAGGCGGGGGCCGAGCTGCACGCCATCACCGGCGGGGAACGCGCCGAACTGGAGCGCCTGGCCCAGGACTGGAACCTGGGCGGGTCCGTGAAGCGGCTGCTGGACGCTTTCGACCGCTACGCGTAGGCGGCCCGGACAAAACAGAAACACCCCCGGTCCGAAGACCGGGGGTGTTTCACTGCAACTACATGGTGCCCGAAGTGGGACTCGAACCCACACACCTCTCGATACTGCATTTTGAGTGCAGCGCGTCTGCCAATTCCGCCATTCGGGCGTGCCCTGCGTCACGAAGCACTAGTACTTACCGTGTTGAGCGCAAAACTACTCTACATGCGGATACGCTGATTGTGTGAACCGCCGGTCTGCCGGCGGGAGAGACCGTATCTGAGGAGCCATCTGTGTCTGAGTCCACCGAGTCCGCGCCCGCCGCGTCGACCCACGCTGCGTCTGCCAACACGCCGTCCAACACCCCGGCCCGCCGTGTACTCGTCGCCGAAGACGAGACCCTGATCCGCCTGGACATTGTCGAAATCCTCACCGGTGAGGGTTACGACGTCGTCGGCGAGGCGGACAACGGTGAGAAGGCCGTCCAGCTGGCCAACGAGCTGAAGCCGGACCTGGTGCTGATGGACGTCAAGATGCCGCTGATGGACGGCATTACCGCTGCCGAGCAGATCGTCAAGGCACGCATTGCCCCGGTGGTGCTGCTGACCGCGTTCAGCCAGAAGGAACTGGTCGAGCGTGCACGCGAGGCCGGCGCCATGGCCTATGTGGTCAAGCCCTTCACTCCCGCGGACCTGATTCCCGCCATCGAGATTGCCCTCTCCCGCCATGAGGAGATCAAAGCCCTCGAAGCCGAGGTCTCCGACCTGAAGGAACAGTTCGCCACCCGCAAGCTGGTGGAGCGCGCCAAGTCGCTGCTGACCACCAAGATGGGCCTCACCGAGCCCGAGGCCTTCCGCTGGATCCAGAAGACCTCAATGGACCGCCGCCTGAGCATGCGCGAGGTTGCCGAGACCATCATCAACCAGGTGAACTAGCACCTCCTCCCCGCAGGAACAAAGAAACAACAGGAAAGGTCCCGTCCAATCGGACGGGACCTTTCCTGTTAGTGCAGGTAAGCGGGAAACCTAGATGGCCTTGGCCTGGCCCTTCTTGCTTTCCTTGATCGGCCACGGGCCGACCTTCTCCTTGACCCGCTCCTGGCCGTCAGCACGCTGGCCTGCATCGGCAATGTCGCCGACGCGGTGCACCTTGATGCTGTTGGTCGAGCCTGCCTGTCCGGGAGGCGAACCCGCAGCGATAACCACCAGGTCGTCGTCTTCCACCAGGCCCTCTTCGAGCAGGGTGCGGTCCACCTGTGCGGTCATCTGGTCGGTGTGCTCGGCGAACTCGACGAGCATGGGTGCCACGCCCCAGAACAGGGTCATGTAGCGGTAGGTCTCCTCCACGGGGGTGAAGGCGAACACCGGCTTGGACGGGCGCAGGCGGGACAGGCGGCGGGCGGAGTCGCCGGACTGGGTGAAGGTACAGATGTACTTCGCATCCAGCTGCTCGGAGATCTCCACCGCGGCGCGGGTGATGGCGCCGCCGCGGGTCCGCGGCTTGGAGCCCAGCGGGGGGACACGGTTCAGGCCGTGCTTTTCGGTGGACTCGATGATGCGGGCCATGGTTTCGACGGTTTCGATGGCGTACGTGCCCACCGAGGTTTCGCCGGAGAGCATCACTGCATCCGCGCCGTCGAGCACTGCATTGGCGCAGTCGGAGGCCTCGGCGCGGGTCGGGCGGGGGTTGTCGATCATGGACTCGAGCACCTGGGTGGCCACGATCACGGGCTTGGCCCAGCGGCGTGCCAGCTCAATGGCGTTCTTCTGCACGATCGGAACCTCTTCGAGCGGCAGTTCGACGCCGAGGTCACCGCGGGCAACCATGATGGAGTCGAACGCGTCGATGATCTCTTCGAGGTTCTCCACGGCCTGCGGCTTCTCGATCTTGGCGATGACCGGCACGCGGCGGCCTTCCTCGTCCATGATCTCGTGCACGCGGGAAATGTCGCCGGCGTTGCGGACGAAGGAAAGGGCAACCATGTCGACGCCGCGGCGCATGGCCCAGCGGAGGTCGTCCTCGTCCTTTTCGCTCAGTGCCGGAACGTTGACGGCGACGCCGGGGAGGTTGATGCCCTTGTTGTTCGACACCTTGCCCGGCACTACTACCTCGGTGACAACGGTGTTGGCCGTTACCTCTACGGCACGCAGCTTGACCTTGCCGTCGTCGATCAGCAGGAAGTCGCCCGCCTTAACGTCGCCGGGCAGGCCCTTGTACGTGGTGGAGCAGATTTCCTTGGTGCCGGGAATGTCATCGGTGGTGATGGTGAAGGTATCGCCCACGTTCAGGAAGTGTGGTTCCTCGGTGAACCGGCCGAGCCGGATCTTGGGGCCCTGGAGGTCGGCGAAGATGCCTACGGGCATCCCCAGCTCGGCGGAGGCCTTGCGCACGTTTTCATACGTGGCGTTGTGTACGGAGTGGTCGCCGTGGCTCATATTCATACGGGCGACGTTCACGCCCGCGCGAAGAA
The DNA here is from genome assembly GCF_025244865.1 of Arthrobacter sp. zg-Y1110. Taxonomy (NCBI): domain Bacteria; kingdom Bacillati; phylum Actinomycetota; class Actinomycetes; order Micrococcales; family Micrococcaceae; genus Arthrobacter; species Arthrobacter sp. zg-Y1110. The sequence goes on along the minus strand of NZ_CP104272.1, from coordinate 1,634,692 downwards.
CCGCTACGGTATTTTCATAGCTGGCGATCGCTGGTCCAAATGTGGCAACAATCTTTGCGCGTCTCATACTTCTAGCCTAGTCTCCCTTGCCAGTTTGCGCATGGGAACGGTCCACGGGGCCTGTCGGATCCCCCACGTCCGCAGCCGTGGTAGGCGACTGTTTGCCCCACCGCCAGAGGCAGCGCCTGCACAGATTCCCATAAAGCGGGACGAACCAGCGGATCCGACGGGGCGTCAGCTGGAAAACGTTTCCGCCGAATGGGAATGTGTGCAGGCATCCTGCGCCGTTCAGCCCACCCGTCGCCGGTAGACGGCCGTGGCGACGGCGTAGCCTCCACCCAGGATGCCGGCCAGCCAGAGAAGCGCGACCCAGAAATCGCTGCCGACGGGCTCCTGGGCAAGCAATGATCGGAGTGTGTCCACAATGGAAGTCACGGGCTGGTTCTCGGCAAACCACGCCACCGGCCCGGGCATGGTGCTGGTGGGCACAAACGCCGAGCTGATGAACGGCAGGAAAATCAGCGGGTAACTGAACGCACTCGCACCCTCCACTGTCTTCGCCCCAAGCCCGGCAATCACGGCCAGCCACGTCAGGGCAAGGGTGAACAGGATCAGGATGCCGACGACGGCGAACCATGCAGCCGGCGACGCACCGGTGCGGAAGCCAGCGATCAGGGCCACGCCGATAACGAGAGCGAGTGAGGCCAGGTTGGCGGTCACGGAGGTGAGGACGTGTGCCCAGAGCACACCGGAGCGGGCTATGGGCATTGTTTGGAAGCGTTCGAAGATCCCTCCCTGCCGGTCGAGGAACAACCGGTAGGCGGTGTAGGCCACGCCGGAGGCAACCGTGATCAGCAGGATGCCCGGCAGTGTGTAGTTGATGTACGACTCCCCAGATCCGGTGCTGATTGCGCCGCCGAAAACGTACACAAACATCAGCATCAGTGCGACCGGCGTAACCGCCGTCGTGATGATCGTGTCCGGACTGCGGAGGACGTGGCGCAGGGAGCGGCCCGTGAGGGCGGCAGTGTCCTGAAACGTCTGGGTAGTCATCGGTTTCCCTCTTTCTGCTGCGCCGGGGGAAGTCCGTCCGGCTGCGCGGTGCCGTCACCGGTATCGCCGGTGAGGGCGAGGAAGACGTCCTCGAGGGACGGCTGTTTTGTGACGTATTCGGCCTTTGCCGGCGGCAGGAGCTGCTGCAGTTCAACCAGGGTTCCGTTTTGGATGATGACGCCCCGGTGCAGGATCCCGATCCGGTCCGCAAGCTGCTCCGCCTCGTCGAGGTACTGCGTGGTGAGCAGCACCGTCGTGCCGCCGTCGGCAAGCTCCCGGATGGTCTGCCACACCTCGTTGCGTGCCTGCGGATCCAGGCCGGCAGTCGGCTCGTCGAGGAAGATGATTTTCGGATCCCCGACCAGGCTCATGGCAATATCGAGCCGGCGGCGCATGCCGCCGGAGTACGCCCCTGCCTTTCGGCTCCCCGAGTCGGTGAGCGCAAAACGGGCCAGCATGTCGTCCGCTACCACGCCCGGATTCTTCCGGTGGCGGAGCTTCGCGATGAGGACCAGGTTCTCCCGGCCTGTCAGCACTTCGTCGATTGCGGCGAATTGACCGGTCAGGCTGATCGACCGGCGCACATCGCCCGGGCGGGCGGCGACGTCGAACCCGTCCACTGCGGCCGTACCGTCGTCGGCCTTCAACAGCGTTGACAGGATCCGCACCAGTGTTGTCTTGCCCGCTCCGTTGGAGCCCAGCAGGGCGAAGATGCTGCCGGCAGTCACGTCAAAGTCGACGCCGCGCAGCACCTGCAGATCCCGAAAGGACTTCTTGATGCCCTGTACCCGGATGGCGGGGTCGAGGGTCTGGTTGGTATGCATCTCCGGTCTCCAATCCGGTGTTTTTATACCTCTTCAGCGGACCGGTCGATGGTCTCGACAAGGCGCCTGCGCTCCTTGTCGATCCACTGGCCGTCCGCGTAATTCGCAATGAAGGCCTCCGCGAACTCCACAGGATCCTCACCGACAATGCTGCGGACCGGGGTGCCGTCAACAGCGGCACGCTCCACCAGATCAACAAGGTCTTCGAGCATCTGGACGTAGACATCACCCTTCGCAATCGGCGCCGCATACATGAAGTAGCGTTCGAGGCCGTCCATGGCCCTTCGGTATCCGGCGGGCAGCTGTTCCTTGCGCTGCTTGAACCTGCGCCAGCGCCTTTTTTCCTCCAACGGTCCCGTGACCAGTTCTATCCATTTGGCGGTCATGATGGGTCTCCTTCATGCGGGTGCGAGGCGTGCTGTTGGAGTTGTTCGATCCGGGAAGCCAGGAAGCTCCACGTTCCCCAGAACTCATCGAGGTATTCGGCGCCCTGGGTGTTCAAGGTATAGACCTTCCGCGGCGGCCCCTTTTCCGAGGGAACCTTCTCGACGTCGACGAGCCCGCGTTTCTCGATCCGGACCAAAAGCGCATACACGGTCCCCTCGGCAATCTCGGTGAAGCCCTGCTCGCGCAGCCGAGCCGTGATGTCGTAGCCGTAGGCCGGCGAAACGGCGAGGATCCCCAGGATGATGCCTTCGAGGGTCCCCTTGAGCATCTCCGTCATCTGCTTGCCCATGGGTGTTGCGCCTATCTACCTAGTGTTGCTATCTACCAGTACACAGTAACACTAAGTACTGGTGGGGCAAGGGGTTTCGGCAAAGAAAAAACCCGGAGATCACCTAAGTGATCTCCGGGCTTTGAGTCAGACGGCGCTTACCTACTGCTTGTGCGGGGCCGGGGGCGGCGGAGGGGTGTAACCGGCCGGGGCGTTGGCGAATCCCGGGTACCGGGGCGGCGCCGCCACTCCCCCGTAAACCGGAGTGGGAACCGGCTTGGGGTTCAACTCTGCACCAATCCCGACGACAACGAAGGGCAATCCTGCCTTGGAAAGGTAGAAGGGACGTGCCGTGCCGGCCAGCAATATGAGCGAGAACGTCACTGCGAAGATGGGCAGGTCCCGATAGACCACCAGGAACAGACCCAAGCAGACTGCCAGCAGCATCGCTCCAACGAGCAGCGCCAATCCGCCGAGGCCTTTGGGGCTGAACCGGACCTCCATCCGGGGGCGGGCCGGGTGCCGTTTCAGTTGGCCGAGCTTCATCAGGTAGATCACGAGCACGGCGATCCCGAAGGCGACCACCGCCCCGATCACCAGCATCGCAAGAGCAATCCCCATTTTCCTGTCCCCCAACATAAGTGTGCTTGTGTACGTGCACCGACACACTATCCGATGTCGCGGCAGGCACAGCGCAACAACAGCAGGCGCCGGAAGAATCTCCAACGCCTGCCGTTATTCGTAGGGTTCCTACAACACGGCGATAGCCCGGTCCGTCGGTGCCACGGGTGCGGGCAGCCGGGTGGAGCCCATCAGCCACTGGTCGACGGCGGCCGCGGCGGCCCGTCCCTCCGCGATGGCCCAGACAATCAGGGACTGCCCGCGCCCCGCGTCACCGGCGGCGAAGACCCCCGGGGTTCCGGTCATGTAGTAGCCGTCGCGGGCCACGTTGCCGCGGTCGTCGAACTCCGCGTTGACCTGTTCCGCCAGCCCGGCCGGTTCCGGCCCGGTGAAGCCCAGGGACAGGAAAACCTGGTCCGCCGGAATAATCCGCTCGGTACCGGCCCGCGGCAGCCGCCGGCCGTCCACGAATTCCGTCTCGGCCACCTTCACCCCGGTGAGCTTCCCGTCCTCCCCCACGAACTCCACGGTGGATGCCAGGAACGTGCGTTCCCCGCCTTCCTCGTGGGCGCTGGCCATCTCGAACAGCGTGGGGTACATCGGCCACGGCTGGTGCGCGGCCCGCTCGGCGGGCGGCTGCTGGCCGATCGCCAGCGTGGTCACCGACGCGGCCTGCTGGCGGTGCGCAGTGCCCAGGCAGTCCGCGCCGGTGTCTCCGCCGCCGAGGATCACCACGTGCTTGCCCTCGGCGCTGATCTGGTTCTTCACGTTGTCCCCGGCCACGGCACGGTTGGACTGCACCAGGTAGTCCATGGCGAAATGCACGCCGGACAGTTCCCGGCCCGGGATGGGCAGGTCCCGGGGCACGGTGGCGCCGGTGGCAATCACCACGGCATCGTAGCGGCGGCGCAGCTGCTCCCAGCTGATGTCCTTGCCCACTTCGACGCCGGTGCGGAAGCGGGTGCCTTCGGCGCGCATCTGCTCCAGCCGGCGGTCCACCTGGATTTTTTCCATCTTGAAATCCGGGATGCCGTAGCGCAGCAGCCCGCCGATCCGGTCATCCCGCTCATACACGGCCACGGTGTGGCCGGCACGGGTGAGCTGCTGCGCAGCGGCCAGCCCGGCGGGGCCGGAGCCGACGACGGCGATGGTGCGGTCGGTCAGCCGCTCCGGCGGATGAGGGGTTACCCATCCCTCACCCCAGGCTTCGTCGATGATGGAGACCTCCACCTGCTTGATGGTGACCGGCGGCTGGTTGATGCCCAGCACGCAGGACGCCTCGCAGGGGGCCGGGCAGAGCCGGCCGGTGAACTCCGGGAAGTTGTTCGTGGCGTGCAGCCGTTCAATGGCCTCCGCGCCCTTGTCCCGCCACGTCAGGTCATTCCACTCCGGAATGAGGTTGCCCAGCGGGCAGCCCTGGTGGCAGAACGGGATGCCGCAGTCCATGCAGCGTCCGGCCTGGGCCTGCAGCACGCCCTTTTCCTGGGCTTCGTAGACTTCCTTGTAGTCCATGATGCGCACCGGCACCGGACGCCGCGGCTGCGTTTCCCGCTCGCGTACCTTCAAGAATCCGCGTGGATCAGCCACCGGTAACCTCCAAAATCTTGTTCCAGGCCTCGGCGCCGTCGGGATCCAGTCCCGCTTCGGCGGCGGAGGCGCGGGCGCCGAGCACTGCCGCGTAGTCCCGCGGAAGCACCTTGGTAATACGGGAAACCGTGTCCTCGAAGCTCTCCAGCATCTTCTGGGCCAGGTCGGAGCCGGTCTCCTCCAGATGCCGGACCAGCAGCCCGCGGATGATGTCGACGTCCTCGGCGTCCGGGGCATCGAGCAGCAGCTCGCCGCGCTCCAGGGACTCCTTGTTGACGCGGGCGGGTTCCAGGTCCACCACAAACGCGGTGCCGCCGGACATCCCCGCGCCGAAGTTCCGGCCCGTGGGCCCCAGGATCAGGGCCTGCCCGCCGGTCATGTACTCACAGCCGTGGTCGCCGATGCCTTCGACGACGGCGGTGGCCCCGGAGTTGCGCACCAGGAAGCGTTCGCCCACCTGGCCGCTGAGGAACATTTCGCCGCTGGTGGCCCCGTAGCCGATCACGTTCCCGGCAATGACGTTGCGTTCGGCTGCGAAGACGTTCCCGCGGTCCGGGCGGACGATGATCCGGCCGCCGGACAGGCCCTTGCCCACGTAGTCGTTCGAGTCGCCGAACAGCCGCAGCGTGATACCGGCGGGCAGGAACGCGCCGAGCGACTGCCCGGCCTGGCCGGTAAGGGTGATGTCGATGGTGTCGGGAGCCAGGGTGTCCACGCCGAAGGTCTTCGTGACCGTGTGCCCGAGCATGGTGCCCACGGACCGGTCGGTGTTGACTACGTCCAGCGCAATCCGCACCGGCGCCCGGTTCTGCAGCGCGTCGGCGCTCATCTCGATGAGCTTATTGTCGAAGTGCAGATCGAGTTCGTGGTTCTGCTGCACCATGTTCCGCAGCGGCGCACCGGGATCCACCTCGGGTCCTCGAAGGATCGGTTCCAGGTCCAGGCCGTCGGCCTTCCAGTGGTCGACCGCGGCCTGGGTGTCCAGGAGCTCGGTGCGGCCGATGGCCTCCTCGAGGGTCCGGAACCCGAGTTCGGCAAGGATTTCGCGGATCTCCTCGGCAATGAACTCGAAGAAGTTCACCACGAACTCCGGTTTGCCGCTGAACCGGGCCCGCAGTTCCGGGTTCTGCGTGGCCACTCCCACCGGGCAGGTGTCGAGATGGCAGACGCGCATCATCACGCAGCCGGAGACCACCAGCGGCGCGGTGGCGAAGCCGAATTCCTCGCCGCCCAGCAGCGCCGCCATCACAACGTCGCGGCCGGTCTTGAGCTGGCCGTCCACCTGGACCACCACCCGGTCCCGCAGGCCGTTGAGCATCAGGGTCTGCTGCGTCTCGGCCAGCCCGAGTTCCCAGGGAGCTCCGGCGTGCTTGAGCGAGTTCAGCGGCGAGGCGCCCGTGCCGCCGTCGTGCCCGGAGATCAGCACGACGTCGGCCTTCGCCTTGGTCACGCCGGCCGCCACGGTGCCGATCCCGGCTTCGGATACCAGCTTCACGTGCACCCGGGCGCTGGGGTTGGAGCGCTTCAGGTCATAGATCAGCTGCGCGAGGTCCTCGATGGAGTAGATGTCGTGGTGCGGCGGCGGGGAGATCAGCCCGACGCCGGGCGTCGAATGGCGGGTGCGGGCCACCCACGGGTAGACCTTCTGGGCCATCAGCTGGCCGCCCTCGCCGGGCTTGGCGCCCTGGGCCATCTTGATCTGGATGTCCTGCGCGTTGGTCAGGTACAGGCTGGTGACGCCGAACCGGCCGGAGGCCACCTGCTTGATGGCCGAGCGGCGCTCGGGATCCAGCAGCCGCTCCGGGTCTTCGCCGCCCTCGCCGGTGTTGGACTTGGCGCCCAGCCGGTTCATCGCAATGGCCAGCGTCTCGTGCGCTTCCTGGGAGATGGAGCCGTAGCTCATGGCGCCGGTGGAGAAGCGCTTCACGATGCTGGAGACGGGCTCCACCTCGTCCAGCGGCACGGGTGTGCGGTCACCGGTACGGAAATCCAGCAGCCCGCGCAGCGTCATCAGGTTCCTGGACTGGTCGTTCACGCCGTTGGTGTAGGCCTTGAACACGTCATACCGGCGTTCGCGGGTGGCGTGCTGCAGCCGGAAGACCGTCTCGGGGTTGAAGAGGTGCGGCGGTCCTTCGCGGCGCCACTGGTATTCGCCGCCGTTGTCCAGGGCGCGGTGCGGTTCCTCCACGCCGTCGCTCGGGTACGCCTCGGCGTGCCGGGCAGCGGCTTCGGCGGCGATCACGTCCAGGCCGACGCCGCCGAGCTGGGTCTGGGTGCCGTGGAAGAACTCGTCCACCAGTTCCTGGCCCAGGCCGAGCGCCTCGAAGGTCTGCGCGCCGCAGTAGGACGCGACGGTGGAAATGCCCATCTTGGACATGATCTTCAGGACGCCCTTGCCCAGGCCCTTGATCAGGTTGGCCACGGCCTCTTCGCCGGTGACACCGGTGATGTCGCCGTTGCGGACCAGTTCCTCGCAGCTTTCCATGGCCAGGTACGGGTTCACGGCGGAGGCGCCGTAGCCGATCAGCAGGGCCACGTGGTGGACCTCGCGGACGTCGCCGGCCTCCACCAGCAGGGAGATCTTGGTGCGGTTGGCGCTCTTGAGCAGGTGGTTATGGACCGCGGAGAGCAGCAGCAGGGAGGGGATGGGTGCCCACTGGGCATTGGAATCCCGGTCCGAGAGCACGATGTACTGCACCCCGCGGTTCACTGCACCGGAAACCTTTTCGCAGATCTCGCTGATCCTTGCCCGGAGTTCGGCTTCGCCGCCTTCGGGACGGTAGAGGCCGCGGACCTTCAGCGCTATCCGGTCGCCGTCGTCGTCGGTGAGGTTGGCGATCTTGGCGAGCTCGTCGTTGTTGATTACCGGGAACTTCAGCGCAACCTGGCTGGTTTTCACCTGCTTCAGGGACAGCAGGTTCCCGTTGGGGCCAATCGAGGCCTGCAGGGAGGTGACCAGTTCCTCGCGGATGGAATCCAGCGGCGGGTTGGTGACCTGGGCAAAGGACTGCACAAAGTAGTCGAAGAGCAGCCGCGGCCGCTTGGAGAGCACGGCGATGGGGGTGTCGGAGCCCATGGCGCCGAGCGGTTCGGCGGCGGTGCGGGCCATGGGACCCAGCAGGATCCGCAGTTCCTCCACGGTGTAGCCGAAGGTCCGCTGCCGGCGGTTGATGGAGGCCTTGGTGTGCAGCACGTGCTCGCGTTCGGGCAGTTCCTCCAGGCGGACCTGGTTTTCCTTCACCCATTCCGCCCACGGGTTGGCCGCGGCAACCTCGGCCTTGATCTCTTCGTCTTCGATCAGCCGGCCCTCGGCGGTGTCCACCAGGAACATCTTGCCCGGCGAGACGCGGCCCTTGCGGACCACCTTGGCGGGGTCAATGTCCACCACGCCCACCTCGGACGCCAGGACCACCAGGCCGTCGTCGGTCACCCAGTAGCGGGCGGGACGCAGACCGTTGCGGTCCAGCACCGCACCCACCTGCACGCCGTCGGTGAAGGCCACGGCGGCGGGACCGTCCCACGGTTCCATCAGCATGGAGTGGTACTGGTAGAACGCCCGGCGGGCCGGGTCCATGGTTGCGTGGTTTTCCCAGGCCTCCGGGATCATCATCATGATCGCGTGGGTGATGGGCCGGCCGGAGAGCATCAGCAGTTCGGCCACCTCGTCGAAGGACGCGGAGTCCGAAGCGCCGGGGGTGCAGATGGGGAAGAGCTCTTCCGGGGTCTGTCCCAGCAGCGGGTTCTTCATCTGCGACTGCCGGGCGCGCATCCAGTTCCGGTTGCCCTTGACCGTGTTGATCTCGCCGTTGTGCGCGATGGCGCGGAACGGCTGGGCCAGGGGCCAGGACGGGAAGGTGTTGGTGGAGAAGCGGGAGTGGACAATGCCCAGCCGGGTCTTGAACCGCGGGTCGGACAGGTCCGGGAAGAACGGTTCCAGCTGCGCGGTGGTCACCATGCCCTTGTAGACCATGGTCCGAGAGGACAGCGAGGGGAAATACACGCCGAACTTGTTCTGCGAACGCTTCCGGACGCGGAAGGCCCGGGCGTCCAGGTCCGCGGTTCCGGTCCCCTCTTCCGGGGCCAGGAACACCTGGACAAAGTACGGCATGCAGGCCCGGGACATGGCTCCCACGAGTTCGGCCACAATGGGCACCTCGCGCCAGCCCAGCACCCGCAGGCCCTCGCTGGCTGCAATGAGCTCGACGCCGGCGCGTGCGGTGTGCTGCTCACGGTCCTCGGTGGGCAGGAAGGCGGTGCCGACGGCGTAGCCTCCGGCCGCGGGAAGTTCAAAGTCCACTACTGCGCGGAAGAATTCGTCCGGGACCTGGGTCAGGAGGCCGGCGCCGTCGCCGGTACCTTCATCGGCGCCCACGGCACCGCGGTGCTCGAGGTTGCGCAGGGCGGCCAGGGCGGCGTCGACAATTCCGTGGGTGGGCTCGCCCTGCAGGGTGGCTATGACGGCCAGGCCGCAGGCGTCCTTTTCGTTCTCGGCACGGTACAGGCCGGAATCCTCCGGGAGCGCGGCGAAGCGGGTGAACGGTGACACCACCGTGGTCGGAAAAGCAGACAGGGAATCAGTCATAAGAGTGAGTCCTTCCCCCTAGTAGAGCGTTGGGAGGGGACAGCGCTGGCCCCTGCGGAATCCACGAGGGGATGCTCCGCGGCGTTGATTGATTTTACGGCTCACTTCGCCCCGGTAAACCCGGAAACTGATCCGGTTTTTACTGGGAATCCCTGGTGCCGTTAACCGCCGCTTTTCCGGAGGGGTGTCCCGGTGCTGCAGCCGCCTGGCGCCACGTCAATGTGGCTCCGCCTGCAGCGCCTTCGAGGGTAACCCGAAGGGTCAGGCAGAAGGTCCGTTGTCCTTGGACCGGTGAGGAAGGGACTCCTCGGTTTTTGTCTCTGCGAGATTAGCACGCACGGGGCGTTCGGTTGATGCCGATTCCGCATTCCCGGCTTCTGTTTCGTTCTTGTTATCTGCGGCGGTAATACCGCCCTGAGGTGCGGGTTCGTGGCCCGGCAGGTAAAGCGAGCCCTCCCCGCCCTTGCGGGCCTTGAAAGTCAGGTAAATGAACATTGCGATGGAGGCAATCAGGATCAGCAGGCTGGTCCACACATTGAGGCGTTGTGTGACGCCGAGCAGCGTAATCATTTCGGCATCGTCAATGCGCAGGAGCTCGATCCAGAGCCGTCCGGCGGTGTAGAAGGCGGCGTAGATCCAGAACAGGCGGCCGCCGCGGAGCCGGAAGCGGCGGTCAAGCAGCAGGAGCAGGGCGACGCCGGCCAGGTTCCAGAGGGACTCGTAGAGGAACGTGGGGTGGAACGTGGTGCCGGGTGCGGCGCCGTCGGGGAAGTTGGCGTTGTCGGCGTCGATCTCGAGGCCCCAGGGCGCGTCCGTTTCGGAGCCGAAGAGTTCCTGGTTGAACCAGTTGCCCCAGCGGCCCACGGCCTGGGCCAGCAGCAGGCCGGGGGCGCCGACGTCGGCGAACGTGGAGAGCTTGATGCCCGCACGGCGGCAGCCGATCCAGGCGCCGACGGCGCCGAGGGCCACCGCACCCCAGATGCCCAGTCCGCCCAGCCAGATCTGCGGAATGAGGGACAGGTCGCCGTCCGGACCGAAGTACGCGTCCGGTGAGGAGAACACGTGGTACAGCCGTCCGCCGATGATGCCGAACGGGATGGCCCAGATGGAGATGTCCCAGACGGCGTCTTCCGGCAGTCCGCGCCGTTTCCAGCGCACGGACGTCATCCACAGGGCCAGGATGATGCCGGCCAGGATGCACAGCGCGTACGCGTGGATGGTCAGCGGTCCCAGCGAGAAGCTGCTGAAATCGGCAGGCGGGCTGGGGATGCTGGCGTACACGGACATCGGGTTCATTTGCTGGCCTTCGGGGCTCCGGTGCTGAGGTCACGGGTAAGGGTGGCGACGGCGTCGGTGCCGCCGTCGCGCAGGGCGGCCACCAGGGCCGTGCCTACGATGACGCCGTCGGCGTAGGCGCCGATTTCGCGCACGTGTTCGGCGCGGGAGACCCCCAGGCCCACGCAGACGCGCTGGGCGCCGGCGGCGCGGGCGGCGCTGACCACGCTCTGGGCGGCGTCGCTGACGCTGTCCCGGGCACCGGTGACGCCCATGATCGAGACGGCGTAGACGAAGCCGCGGCTGGCGGCCACGGTGCTCTTCATCCGGGCTTCCGTGGAGGACGGGGCAACCAGGAACACCCGGTCGAGGCCGTACTTGTCGGAGGCTTCGAGCCATTCGGAGGCTTCATCCGGGACGAGGTCCGGGGTGATCAGCCCTGCTCCCCCGGCTTCGGCCAGGCGGCGGGAGAACTCATCCACGCCCATCCGGACGACCGGGTTCCAATAGGTCATCACCAGGACGGCGGCGTCGGTGGCTGCGGTGATGCCGGCAACGACGTCGAACACCTGCGCCACGCGGAAGCCGTCCGCCAGCGCCTGGGTGGTTGCGGCCTGGATGACGTGGCCGTCCATCACCGGGTCGGAATACGGGATGCCGATTTCGATCAGGTCCGCACCGTTTTCCGCCAGGGCGATGCCTGCGGCGATGGTGGCTTCCACGGTGGGGAAGCCGGCGGGCAGGTAGCCGATCAGCGCGGCACGCCCCTCGGCGGCGGCCCGGTCAATCGCGGCCGCGGACTTGCTCTGCATTACCTCGGTGCTCAAAGCTGTTCCCCTTCTTTGCCGATTTCGGCTTCGGCTGAGCGCTCGTCCAGCAGGTTGAACCATTCGGCGGCGGTGGCCACGTCCTTGTCCCCGCGCCCGGAAAGGTTTACCAGGACAATCTTCCCGGAAACATTTCCGTCGGAGCCGGCCTCCTCAGCGAGCCGCCGGCCCACCTTGATGGCGCCGGCCAGGGCGTGCGCGGACTCGATGGCGGGGATGATGCCCTCGGTGCGGCAGAGCAGCTGGAAGGCGTCCATGGCTTCGGCATCGGTGATCGGCTCGTAGCTGACCCGCCCGATGTCGGCCAGGTGGGCGTGTTCGGGTCCGACGCCCGGGTAGTCCAGGCCGGCGGAGATGGAGTGCGATTCGACGGTCTGGCCGTCGTCGTCCTGCATGAGGTAGGAGCGGGCGCCGTGCAGCACGCCGGGCCGGCCCAGGGTGATGGTGGCGGCGTGTCGGCCGGTTTCGACGCCGTCGCCGCCGGCCTCGAAGCCGTAGATCTTCACCTCGGGATCGTCCAGGAAGCCGTGGAAGATGCCGATGGCGTTGGAACCGCCGCCGATGCAGGCACACACCGCGTCCGGCAGCCGGCCGGCCTGCTCCAGCATCTGGGCGCGGGCCTCTTCGCCGATGACTTCGTGGAAGTAGCGGACCATGGCCGGGAAGGGGTGCGCCCCCGCCGCGGTGCCCAGCAGGTAATGGGTGCTGTCAACGTTGGCGACCCAGTCCCGCAGTGCCTCGTTGATGGCGTCCTTGAGGGTCTGGGAGCCGTTGGTCACCGGGATGACCTTCGCACCGAGCAGCTCCATCCGGGCCACGTTCAGTGCCTGGCGGCGGCAGTCCTCGGCGCCCATGTAGACCACGCACTCCAGTCCGAGCAGTGCTGCTGCGGTGGCGCTGGCCACGCCGTGCTGGCCGGCGCCGGTTTCGGCAATGACGCGGGTCTTGCCCATCCGCTTGGCGAGCAGGGCCTGGCCCAGGACGTTGTTGATCTTGTGGGATCCGGTGTGGTTGAGGTCTTCGCGCTTGAGGAAGATCCGCACTCCGCCGGCGTGCTCCGAGAAGCGTTTGGCCTCGGTGAGCAGCGACGGGCGGCCGGAGTAATTCTTATTCAGGTCAGCCACCTGGGCGGTGAACTCGGGATCGGCCTTGGCCTTCTCGAAGGTGTCTTCCAGCTCATCCAGGGCAGCGATCAGGGACTCGGGCATCCAACGGCCGCCGTACTCGCCGAAGTACGGACCGGGCGCGTGCCGCAGGGACGAGACTCCCCCGTTCAGGAAGGCCTCCGTAACGCTTCCGGTTCCGGTTTCTGCGGCAGCTCCGGCTGCCTGTGCCTGTTCCGACTTCCCGATCATGAGCTTTGTGTCCTGTCCTGCTTGAGCCCGGGCCGTTCCTGCCCGGACAAGGAGTTGGTGCTATGGGTCAGCTTTCACCGTGGTGCCGGGCGCGGGCGGCAATCGCCTTGGCGCCGACGGCGGTGAACTCGCCGATGGTTTCGGCCGGGGATGCGTGCTTCACGAGGGCCTCGCCCACCAGCACGGCGTTGGCTCCGTTGGACGCGTAGTGCTCGACGTCGGCAGCGTCACGGACGCCGGATTCGGCAATCACCACGGGACCGGCGGGAATGCCGCCGGCCAGGGAGGCGAACACCGAACGGTCTACGTCGAGGGTTTTCAGGTTGCGCACATTGATGCCGATGATCCGTGCACCCAGGGCCAGGGCCCGGTCCACTTCTTCGGCGGTGTGGGTCTCGACGAGGGCATTCATGCCCAGCTCGTGCGTGAGGTCCAGGAAGCGGCGCAGCTGCTCGTCCTCCAGCGCCGCGACGATGAGCAGGATCAGGTCCGCACCGTGGGCACGGGCTTCCCAGATCTGGTACTCGTCGACGGTGAAGTCCTTGCGCAGCACGGGGATGCCGACGGCGGCGCGCACCGCATCCAGGTCCGCCAGGGATCCGCGGAACCGGCGCTGTTCGGTGAGGACGCTGATGACGGCCGCTCCGCCGCGCTCATAGGCTGCGGCGAGGGAAGCGGGGTCGGCGATGTCGGCGAGCTCGCCCTTGGAGGGGCTGCTGCGCTTGACCTCGGCGATGACCCGCAGTTCGGTCCGCGGCTGAGCGTTGCCGCCCAGTGCTGCGTAGGCGTCCAGCGGTGCCGTTGCCTGCAGCGCCTGCGCGCGGACCTGTTCAAACGAGACACTTTGCCGGCGTTCGGAAAGGTCTTCCCGAACGCCGGCAATGATGTCATCGAGAACGCTCACTCAGTGGCTGCTGTTCTTCAGCTTCGATCCGTTGACGCCGTAGCCTGCCTTGCGCATGATGAAGCCGACCAGCAGGCCGATCAGCATCACGGCGATGCCGGCGAAGAAGCCGACGAAGCTGGCCATGATGTAGGCAACGGAGGACACAGCGGCGCCGATGATCATAATCAGCACGCAGGTCCAGGCTGCGGGGGTGTTGCCGTGCCCGATGGTTTCATCGTGGATGCTGGCGTGGCTTTCGCCCTCGTTTTCCTGGCCGGCTCCCAGGTGCTGTTCGGTGCTGCTTGTGCTCATGATGAATCTCCTCGTTAACGAATCTGGTTTCCATTCTGCCATTACTGGGAGGAAACCCTTTCACATATTGCGCCGGTGTTCGGCGCAATCTGGTGGCTGTGGGGGGAAACCTACTTGGGGTCGGTCGGGTCCTCGCCCCGCGTGAGCCGGTCCCAGCTGTCGATTTCATCGACGGGCGGGCCTGCCCCGGCGTCCTTTTGGTTGCGTACATCCGGGCTGGTGCCGGTGCCGGCTGCATCGGCATCGGTGGCCGCGCCGTCCGGCTCCGCCGTGGGGGCGTAACGGCGCGACGTCGTCCAGTGCCGGCCCGCGAGGGCGAGCCAGATACCCGCGAGGGCAATGAGGATGCCGATGACCAGTGCGGCGTAGGGCATGGGTGTCAGTTCCACCTGCGTGCCCTCGGCGGAGCTGACGCCGATGGCCTTGCCGATGGCTCCGGCCGCCCCCTGCAGGGGGTCGGCGATGATCCGGGAGCTCGCTGCGGCCACTCCCACGCCGGAAACCACGATGATGACGCCGATGATCCAGCGGGCAATCCGCCCGGCGATTCCTGCGGCCAGGGCGGCGGCCACTCCCACCACGGCAAACGCGGTGACGGCGGTGGCGGCATCGCTGCCCGAGACGGCGACGTCGGGCGTGACGACGTTCGCGGCGGGCAGGGTGACGTTCAGCCAGGTGCGGGTGGTTGTGCCGAAGGCCAGTGCCGCCAGCAGGACGGTCGCCATGATGACGATGCCCTTGCGCTGCCAGCGGGGGGTGGTGGTGCTCACTTGTCTGCTTCCTGTGCGATGGTGCCGGCGTCGGTTTCGGCGGGAGGTGCCGGGACGGTCTCCAGCGATCCGGCGAGGAGGGCGGCCCGCAGTGGCGCGGCCGCCTTGTTGACGGTTTCCAGCGCTTCGGCTTCGAGGTCCGAGTCGTTGACGATGCCGCCGCCGGCCTGGACGTATGCCTTGCCGTCGCGCAGCAATGCGGAGCGGATGGCGATGGCCATGTCCATATCTCCGGCGAAGTCGAGGTAGCCCACGACGCCGCCGTATATGCCGCGGCGGTGCGGTTCCACTTCGTCCAGCAGGCGGAGGGCGCGGGGTTTGGGCGCGCCGGACAGCGTTCCGGCCGGGAACGTCGCGGCGAGCACGTCATAGGCGGTGGACGTGTCTGCGAGCCGGCCGACGACGGTGGAGACCAGGTGCATGATGTGGCTGAACCGCTCCACCTCCATGAACTGGGTGACGTCGATGCTGCCGGGGCGGCAGACCTTGGACAGGTCGTTCCGGGCCAGGTCCACCAGCATCAGGTGTTCGGCCCGTTCCTTCTCGTCTTCCAGCAGTTCCTCGGCCAGCGCCCGGTCCAGTTCGGAGGTCTTGCCGCGGGGCCGGGAGCCGGCAATCGGGTGCGTGATGACATCCCGGCCGGTCACGGTGACGAGCGCTTCCGGGGAGGAGCCCACCACGTTGAACGGGTTGCCGTGCGCGTCCTCGAAATTGAACAGGTACATATACGGGCTGGGGTTGGTGGTGCGCAGCACCCGGTAGACGTCCAGCGCCTCGGCCCGGCATTCGGCCTCGAAGCGGCGTGAGATGACCACCTGGAAGACCTCGCCGTCCACGATGGCCTGCTTGCCGCGCTCCACCGCCCGGGTGTATTCGGGCTTGGGCCAGCTTTCCTTCACGTTGGCGGCGACGTCGACGGCGGTTCCCGGCGCCAGCACGGACACGGCCTGCGGGGTGGGTGCGGCGAGCCGGCCGAGCATCGTGCGGACGCGGGCCACGGCGTCGTGCCATGCTTCGTCCACGCGTTCGTCGGAGCCGTCGAAGTTGATGGCGTTGGCCACCAGCGTGACGGTGCCGTCGCTGTTGTCGTGGATGGCCATGTCCGAGACCAGGTTCATCGCGATCTCGGGCAGGTCCAGGTCATCGGCCGGCGGGTTGGGCAGTTTCTCCCAGTGCCGGACGGTTTCCCAGCCGACAAAGCCGACCATGCCGGAGGTGAACGGAGGCAGCTCGTCGAAACGGTCGGTGGCCAGCAGCTCCACGGTGCGGGCCAGGGCCTCGACCGGGCTGCCGTCCACGGGGACGCCGGCGGGCGGTTCGCCGAGCCAGTGCGCCTTGCCGTCCAGCGTGGTCAGGGTGGCGCGGGACCGGGCGCCAATGAAGGAGTACCGGGACCAGACGCCGCCGGACGCGGCCGATTCCATCAGGAAGGTGCCGGCCTCGCCGTTGGTGAGCTTGCGGTAGATGCCGATGGGGGTGTGTGCGTCCGCCAGGACCGTCAGGCGCACGGGAATTACCCGGCGGTCGGCGGCCAGGGCCCGGAATTCCTCCAGGGTGGGGCGGATGGCTCCTAGATCCTGCATGGTGGTGTTCCTACTTCTTCCCTAAGAGATGGGTGGAGCGGGTCTATGCGGCGCCGACGACGGCGGGCAGCTCACGGCCGTCGAAGCAGGTGCGGGTGCCGGTGTGGCAGGCCGCCCCCACCTGGTCCACGCGGACCAGCAGGGCGTCGCCGTCGCAGTCAACGGCTACGGACTTCACCCACTGCACGTGTCCGGAGGTGTCCCCCTTGCGCCAGTATTCCTGCCGGGAGCGGGACCAGAACGTCACCCGGCCCGTGGTGAGGGTGCGGTGCAGGGCCTCGTCATCCATCCAGCCGAGCATCAGGACCTGGTTCGTGTCGTACTGCTGGATGACGGCGGCCACCAGCCCGGCGTCGTCGCGCTTCAATGACGCGCTGAGCTCGGGATCGAGGGAAGCCGGCGGATTCTGGGGGGAAGGTGTGGGAAGCATCGCTACCGATTCTACTGCCCGGCGGAAAAACGCCGCCAACACGTTCTTTTGGGGCTGCAGCCCCGGCGAAAGACCGGGTTCCATGCTAGTTTCAGCAGTGATGCATTTTGTTGATCCGTCCCGTGAAGTCCTGGCCGAGACGCTGCTTGCAGCCGGGCCCAATGCACCCACGCTTTGCGAGGGGTGGCAGACCAAGGAGCTCGCAGCTCACCTCTATCTGCGCGAGCACCGGATGAGTGCTGCCCTGGGCACGTTCATCAAGCCCCTTGCCGCGCGCGCGGACAAGGCGCTGGAGGAAACCGCGCAGAAGGCGTCCACCACTGAGAGTTACGCCAAACTGGTCCGTGCCTTTCGTGCCGGCCCGCCCCGCCTCTCCCCCATGCACCTGAAATCCGTGGACAACAGCGCCAACCTCAGCGAGTACTTTGTGCACACCGAGGACATTCGGCGTGCCTCCGACCGCTGGGCGCCGCGTGCCCTGGACTCGGACTATTCGGACGCCCTCTGGGCCGAACTGATCAAGCGCGCGGCCATCCTGTACCGCGGCGTGGACCTGGGCATTGTGCTGGTCCGTCCGGACGGCCCCCGGCATGTGGCCAAGCGCGCTCCGGTTTCGGTGGCGATTGTCGGCGAACCCTGCGAGCTGCTGCTGCACGCCCACGGCCGCACCGGGCATGCCCTGGTGATGTACGAGGGCCAGCCCGACGCCGTCGCGCTGCTGGAGAGCGCGGAAATCGGGCTTTAGGTTTTAGTTGTTGGAAGGGCGTTCCGCGTTTGCGGTGCGCCCTTCCTGCTTTCCGGCGCTGGTTGCTTTCCAGTTATCCCGTTCGCGGCGCTCTCCGCGGGATTTCTGCCGGTTCATAGTGCAGTAGGTGCTGCCCGCCAGCCGGCCAAGCAGCATCTACTGCACTATCAACGTCGAACGAGCCTGTACACCCGGTGGGTGCCCGAATCCGCTGGCGGCAGGTCCAGCGCCTGTGGTTAAGAGTTCGTTGTACAGATAAGGGGCCCATTCCGCGCCGATAAGCCCGTCATCTGTACAACCAACGGCGAAGACACCCGGATCAGCCCGTTATCTGTACAACCAACGGTGAAGACGCACCGGGGAAGGGCATCGCTGCCTAGCGGCTTGTCACGGAGAACCTCCGGCCGGGGCCATGATATTTGGGGCACCTGTATTGACAGTCGGCCTGCCCTCTCTGGATCTTGGGCGTGTGTCCATGCCAAACTTCAGCGCCGAACGGTGCTGCGCCTGCGCCGTGAGACGCCGCGCATTCTCTGGCCCAGACACGCTGGTTCTCTCGCCGACCACCACTAGGAGATACGCATGAGCCGTGTACGCGTTGACCTGAATATCTCGCTCGACGGTTTCGCCACAACAACGGACCAGACTCCGGAGAACCCGTTCGGCGACGACTGGGGGCGCCTCACCGCCGCGTACGCCGCCACCCGCACCTTCCGTCAGCGGGTGCTGCACGACGAAAGCGGCGAGGGAACCACCGGCGTCGACGACCGCTATGCCGAGCGCTACTTCGAGGACATCGGTGCGGAGATCATGGGCGCAGGCATGTTCGGGCTGCATGCGAACCCTGATGACCCGGACTGGCGCGGGTGGTGGGGCGAGGACCCGCCCTTCCATGTGCCCGTCTATGTGCTGACGCATGAGCCGCGGCAGCCGCTCGAGATGGCGGGAGGCACCACTTTCCAGTTCCTCACGGCAACACCCGAGGAGGCGCTGGATACTGCCGCCGCGGCCGCCGGCGGCGGAGATGTACGGGTCGGCGGGGGCGCGTCGACCTTGCGCGATTTCCTTCGGGCAGGCCTCGTCGATGACCTCCACGTCGGCATTGCGCCGATCATCCTGGGACGCGGCGTGCGGCTCTGGGATGACCTGCGCGGCCTGGAGGCGGACTGCCAGGTCATCTCGGAGTCAGCACCGAGCGGCACCACGCATGTCACGTTCCGGCGTGGAGAGCGGTCCTGACGCCGCCTGGTCTGCAACTGGATTGTAGAGAACCCGCACGCACGCAAAAAGGGGCGGCCCCCTTAGCAAAAGGAGGCCGCCCCTGAGACAGGAGTCCAGGTTAGCCGGCGGGGTCGACGTCGGGTTTCCCCGAACTGTGCCCGGCTGCTGCCGCCCTGGCCTCACCGTCCTCATGTCCGTCCTTCTTGCCGAAGGGCAGGACCTTTTTCAGCGGGTGCAGAATCGCCATGACAACCAGGCCCCAGGCCAGTCCGACGATGGCCGAACAGAGCGTGTTCACGAGCCAGCCCAGGATGCCGCCCACAACCGCAAGGCCGGCCACCGGATGTTCAAGGGCGTGGACCAGGTCGTACGGTGCGTGCCAGCCGAGGTCGGAGGCACCGACGAGCATAATGTGCCCGCCTACCCACAGCATGGCGACGGTTCCGACCAAGGTGATGACTGCCAGCACGGCGGGCATGCCCTTCACCAGGAGTCCGCCGAGGCGCTGAGAGCCTGCCGATTCCTTCTTGGCGAGATGCAGGCCGATGTCGTCCATTTTGACGATCAGCCCCACGGCCCCGTACACGAGGATGGTGATCGCAATGGCCACAACCACGAGGATGGCAGCGCGGGCCCAGATGGACGCATCGCCCACCTCGTTCATGGAGATGACCATGATCTCGCAGGACAGGATGAAGTCGGTGGTAATGGCTCCCTTGACCACCTTGGACTCGGCGCCGGGCCCCCGCTCTACCGCCGGCGCCTCCTTGTCCTCGTGGTGGCCGAAGAACTTGTGCCAGACCTTCTCTGCACCCTCGTAGCAGAGGTACGTGCCGCCCAGCATGAGAATGAACGGGATCACTCCCGGAATGAAGGCGCTGATCAGCAGCAGTGCCGGCAGGATGATCAGCAGCTTGTTCCGGAGCGACCCCCAGAAGATCTTCTTGATCATCGGGAGTTCACGGGACGGGTCGGCACCGGATACGTACTGGGGGGTCACGGCGGCATCGTCAATGACGACGCCGGCAGCCTTGGCTCCCGCCTTCGCGGCTCCGGCAGCAATGTCATCCACGGAAGCCGCGGCTATGCGTGCAAGCGCGGCAACGTCATCCAGCAGGGCAACGAGTCCCCCGCTCACAGTCCGGCTCCATGATGCGGGACGGGCAGGTGTTCGTAGATGGCGCCCTCGAGACGCAGAATTGGCATGTGCCCAATTATAGGCGGGCAGTGACTACGGCGGTTGACGCCGGCTTTACACGGATGGTGTTTCCTCCGGTACCCACCTTGCCCTTACATCCCCCGTTGCCCGCACCAAACCTGGCTACACCTTAACGCAGAAACGCCCCGCCAAACGGAGGGGCGCCTCTGCTGTCAACTAACGGATTAGATAGTCGCCGCGTCAATGACGAACCGGTAGCGGACGTCGGACTTCAGCACACGCTCGTAGGCGGTGTTGATGTCCTCGGCCTTGATCAGCTCGATCTCGGGGGCAATGTTGTGCTCGGCGCAGAAGTCCAGCATTTCCTGGGTTTCGCTGATGCCGCCGATGTTCGAGGCGGCGTAGGAGCGCCGCTTGCTCATCAGGGTGAAGACAGAGATGGGCAGTGCCTCGGGCGGAGCACCCACGCTGACCATGGTGCCGTCCAGGCGCAGCAGCGACAAGTACTGCTGCAGATCGATCGGCGCGCTGACCGTGTTGATGATCAGGTCAAACGTGTTCGCGAGCTTCTCGAACGTGCTCTCATCGCTGGTGGCGTAGTAGTGCTCGGCACCGAAACGAAGGCCGTCTTCCTGCTTGCTCAGCGTCTGGGACAGCACGGTGACCTCGGCACCCATGGCGACGGCGATCTTGACGGCCATGTGGCCGAGTCCGCCCATGCCGACGACGGCGACCCGCTTGCCCGGCCCGGCGTTCCAGTGTGCGAGGGGTGAGTAGGTGGTGATGCCTGCGCAGAGCAGCGGAGCGGCTGCTTCGTACGGGATGCTTTCCGGAACGCGGAGCACGAAGCCGTCATTCACGACGATGGAGGTGGAGTAGCCGCCCTGGGTGATGGTGCCGTCGCGGTCCTTGCTGGCGTACGTACCGACATTGCCGTTCAGGCAGTAGTTCTCCATGCCGGCCTGGCAGTTTTCACATTCACCGCAGGAGTTGACCATGCAGCCCACACCTACGCGGTCGCCGACCTTGTGGGCGGTGACGTCGGTGCCGACCTCGGCCACGGTGCCTACGATTTCGTGCCCGACGACCTGCGGGTACGCGATGGGTCCCCATTCGCCGCGGACGGTGTGGATGTCCGAGTGGCAGACACCGGCATAGGCGATGTCGATGAGGACGTCATGCGGGCCGACCTCGCGGCGTTCGATCGTGGTGGGGACCAGCGGATCGGTGGCGGAGGTGGCTGCGTAGGCGCGTGCGGTTGTCATATTTCTCCAAGCTGTGGGGGAACAGTGCCATAGGGCACTTAAAGCACAAGTCCGATCCGGCGTCGTTTATTTCCGCGGGGTGCCGACGACGGCGGATCCGGCTCGCTTTGAGCCCAGCCGCCGGTATGCCAGACCGATGCCGCCGCAGACCAGGTAAGCCGCGCCAATGGACAGCCATCCGGCGAGGAAGCCGCCGGAGTATTGAAGCAGCAGGCCCATGGCCAGCGGGCCCAGCGCGAAACCGGAGTACATGCCCAGCGAGACGGCCCCGGACGCCGCGCCCACCCGCTCCCGGGGAACCTCGCGCAGGACGCCCGCCATCACCACCACGTTCACGCCGAGCACGGAAGCGCCGTGGAAGACGACGCCGGACCACAGCAGCGCGGGCGCTCCGGTCTGTCCGGCAGCGAGGAGCAGGGCTGCACCGCAGACCGCACCGGCAGCCAGGATCAGCAGCAGGGTGGAGGCGCGGACGCCGTCGGCCATCCGCCGCCCCCAGAGCACCCGGGAGGTCACGCCGACGACGCCGGCCACCGCCGCCGTGACACCGCCCATCAGCAGCGAAAAGCCGATCTCCCGCTGGGCGAACAGGGGCAGGTAGACATTGGTGGCCTGCATGCCGGCGCCGGAAAACAGTGCGAACGCGGCCAGCAGCCAGACCGCGGCGGGGAATTTCCGGTCCGCGGGCTGCCCGGGGGCGCGCGGTGCAGGGAGCCGTGGTTCGGGCGGCAACCGGTACCACGCGTACGCGAGCAGCAGGAGCAGGACTACGACGGCGCCGACGGCGGCCCCGCGCCATCCGGCGATCAGGGCGGCGGCCGGGAAGAAGAGACTGGAGAACAGCTGGCTGGCCTGCACGCCGGACTGCTTGATCCCCATCCAGCCGGGCCGTTTACCTGGTTCGACCGCGTGGATGATGATCCGGTTCGTAGTGGGGTTGGAGATGGCCTGCGCGGGGCCGGAAAGCAGCACGGCGGCCAGCAGCCAGAAATAGTTACCGGACAAGGCGGCGAAGCCCAGGGCGAAGGCGGTGCCGCCGAACATGATCAGCAGCTGGGAGCGGGCGCTGATCCGGTCGCTCAGCCGGCCCAGCCACATGGAGGACACCGCTGCCCCGGCGAAACAGGTGGCGGCCAGAAGTCCGAACTGTGCATCGCTGATCCGCAGGTCCGCCATGATCAGAGTGCTAGTGGCGGAGAGTCCGTAGTTCATCATCGGGCCGGCGCCCATGGCGCAGACCAGCACAAAAAGCAGGCCGGGTCCGGCGGTGGAGCGCACGCTTATCCCTTCGTGGAGTAACAGGACCCATTGTGGCCCGTGAACACGAAGGTTACCGAGTGCGACAGCCGGGGCGTCCGGATATCATTGATGGGCACCCGCCCCACTTCACTGCTAGGAACCCGAACCCGTTGAACAAGAAATCACTCAAGGATGACGGCTTCACCGGTTTCCGGCCCATCGACGGTCTGGACATCAACCGGATCCCGCAACGTCAGGGCATTTTCGCCGTGCTGCGGCCCGAGGGGTTCGAACCGCGGTTCCGCAAGGAAAGCACGGCCGGGGTGTTCAAAAAGAAGAAGCCAACCCTGTCCCGGGATGAGCTCGCCGCCGAGTGGGTGGCGGATGCCGACGTGCTGTTTCTCGGCAAGGCCAGCGCCGGCAGCCAGGGCAACCGCGGTCTGCGTCGGCAGATCTCCGAATTCGTGGACTTCGGCAGGGGAAAGCCGCCGGGGCACTGGGACGGTCGGCTGATCTGGCAGCTGCTCGATGCAGAGGATCTTCTGGTGGCGTGGAAGGAACTGCCGCCCGACGCACTCAACCCGGCCCTCGCAAAGTACCAGGCGGAGTTTGTCCGGTCCTACGGTCGGCTGCCCTTCGCCAACCTCGTCCAGGCCCGCGATTAACTCCTGCTCGAGCTGCTTGCGGTCCCTACGCGCTCATCCCAGCAATACCCGGTTATCCTCGTCGGCCGGGCTGAGCTTCTTGGTGAACAGCACATATTCGCCGTCCTGGCCCGTGGCCTCAAAGCCCGCGGCCTGGTAGAGCAGGTGAGCCTGGTTGGTTCGGTAAACACCGAGTTCCACAACGCGGGCTCCGCCTGAGCTGGCCTTCTGCTCGAACGCATCCAGAAGGAGCCGCCCGAGACCTTGGCGACGACGGCCGTCGAGGACACTGATCGAGACCAGGGTCGCGGTGTCACCGTCGAGGCTCCACATCACATACCCGAGCGGGTGTCTGTCTTCATCAACGCAGAAGAGCGTGTTGGGAAGGCAATCGATCCAGAGTTCGAGGTTCTGGTCGAGAACTGTCAGCCACCCCAGGAGTGCGTCAGGTTCGATGGTCTCCATGTACTCGCGCTCCTGGCGGAGGATGAATGGCAGGTCGCTTACTTCGGCGGGTCGCAGGCGTGTAGGCATAGTCATGGACGTGAGCATGCCACATTCATCCGCTCTCACAGCAGAAGAGAAGCAGCCCCGCGCGCCCTCACGGCCGGGGCCGACCGTGAGGGGTTTCCGGCAGCTGCTAGCGGACGTCGAACCCGGCGTCGCGGATGGCCTGCTTGACCTGGTGGATCGCATCGTCCGGGCCGAAGTGGAACACCGAGGCGGCCAGGACGGCGTCGGCCCCGGCAATCACGGCGGCCGGGAAGTGCTCGGGCTTGCCGGCGCCGCCGGAGGCGATGAGCGGCACGTCGACTGCGGCGCGGACGGCCCGAATCATCTCGATGTCGAAGCCCTCGCGGGTGCCGTCGGCGTCGATGGAGTTCAGCAGGATCTCCCCCACGCCCCGGTCGGCCGCCTCCTTCGCCCAGGCGACGGCGTCGATCCCGGTCCCGGTGCGCCCGCCGTGGGTGGTGACTTCGAAGCCCGACGGCGTGGCGCCGTCGTGCGTGCGCCGGGCGTCCACGGAGAGCGTCAGCACCTGCGAGCCGAAGTGCCGGGTGATTTCGTCAATCACGTCGGGACGGGCGACGGCGGCGGTGTTGATGGAGGCCTTGTCCGCGCCGTAGCGCAGCAGCCGGTCCACGTCCGCGATGGTGCGCACGCCCCCGCCGACGGTCAGCGGAATGAAGACCTCCTCGGCGGTCCGGGCGACGACGTCGAACGTGGTGTCGCGGTTGCCGGAGGAGGCGGTGACGTCGAGGAAGGTCAGTTCGTCGGCGCCGGCACGGTCATACCGGTGCGCGAGCTCCACCGGGTCGCCGGCGTCGCGCAGGCCTTCGAAGTTGATCCCCTTGACCACCCGTCCGGCGTCGACGTCCAGGCAGGGGATAACGCGGATGGCAACACTCATGGCGTGTGTCCCCTTCCCTAGATCCGGCAGGCGTGGATGCTGCTGACCAGGATGGCGCGGGCGCCGATGTCGTAGAGCTCGTCCATGATCCGGTTGGTGTCGGATTTCTTGATCATGGAGCGCACGGCCACCCAGTCGCTGTTCTGCAGCGGGGAGACGGTGGGTGATTCCAGGCCCGGGGTCAGGGCGGCGGCCTCGTCCACGAGGTCCTTGCGGACGTCGTAGTCCATCATCACGTACTGGCGTGCCACCAGGACGCCGCGGAGGCGGCGGATCAGCACGTCGACGCCGGCGGGGCTGGCACCCTTGCGGCCGATCAGCACGGCCTCTGACTTCAGGATCGGTTCGCCGAAGATTTCCATGCCGGCGGCGCGGAGGGTGGTGCCGGTTTCGACGACGTCGGCAATCGCGTCGGCGACGCCGAGGCGCACGGAGGATTCCACGGCGCCGTCGAGCCGGACCACGGAGGCGTTGATGCCGCGTTCGGACAGGTAGGAGCGCAGCAGGCCGTCGTAGCTGGTGGCCAGGCGCTTGCCTTCGAGCTGGTCAATGGAGGAGAAGTCCCCCACCGGGCCGGCGAAGCGGAAGGTGGAGGCGCCGAAGCCGAGGTTCATCAGTTCTTCGGCGTCCACCTGCGCGTCCAGGAACAGGTCGCGGCCGGTGATGCCGACGTCGAGCGTTCCGGCTCCGACGTAGACGGCAATGTCGCGGGGGCGGAGGAAGAAGAATTCGACGTCGTTATCGGGGTCCACCATGACCAGTTCGCGGGTGTCGCGGCGCTGGCGGTAGCCCGCCTCGTTGAGCATGGCGGAGGCGGATTCGGACAGGGCACCCTTGTTGGGTACGGCTACACGGAGCATGGGAGCATCTTTCGCTGGAAGTTTTTTCGCTGAATTAGGGAGTAGTTCAACCGGCGGGCCACACACTGACAAGGTCAGCGCGCGGCTAGAGATGCTTGTAAACGTCCTGCAGGGTCAGGCCTTTGGCCAGCATCAGGATCTGGAGGTGGTAGAGCAGCTGGGAGATTTCTTCGGCGCATTCGGCATCGGATTCGTATTCGGCGGCCATCCACACTTCGGCGGCCTCCTCAACAACCTTCTTACCGATGCCGTGCACGCCCGACTCGAATTCGGCCACGGTGCGTGACCCGGCGGGGCGGTCCTGAACTTTCTGGCTCAGCTCGGCAAAGAGGTCTTCGAAGGTTTTCACAGTGACAAGGGTACGCTGTGGCGCCGGGCGGGGCGGAATCGTGGGGCGTGGTGGGTCGTCATGTTGCATCTGGCATCCCCGCTCAGTGCTGCAGCAGCAGACTCCGGGTGTCCGGTGAAAAAGCATTATCAAAGACCGCGCAGGCAGCACCGATGGCTCCCACGTCCGTACCGAACGCCGTCCCCTCTACCCGGATGTCCGAGGCGTGCGGGGCTACGGTCAGTTTCCGCAGGGCAGCCGGCACCAAGGCAAGATACGTCTCGGAGAGCATCGGCCAGTACGGACCGCCGAAGACCACGCGGTCGAAATCCAGGGCATTGGTCAACACCGAGACGGCCTTGGCCACGCGCGTCGCTGAACGGTCGATGATCGCGCCGGCACCGGAATCGCCCCGGCGCGCTTTCGCACAGAGCTCCAGGAAAGCCTCCTCGACGGCGGAAGGGTCCGTTTTGTCGACCGGCCCCCGATGGACGCCGGCCCGGACGGCTTCCTCAACCAGGTTCTGCGGCATGCACGTCACGGCCACACAGCCCCGCAGACCGCAGAAGCACACCGGCCCGTCCGGGTCGACGACGATGTGCCCCACCTCCCCCGCGTTCTGGCTCGTCCCCCTCAGCACCGCACCGCCGGAGACAAGCCCCATGCCGATGCCGGTGCCCAGGTACACGAAGATGAAGTTTTCCGGCGACTCGCTGTGACTGCCCCAGATTTCTGCAATCGCCGTAGCGGCTACGTCCTTTTCGAGGACGACAGGGAAGCCCGTGGCCGTGCTGAGCGCTTTCCGCAGCGGAACCCGTTCCCATCCGAGCAGGTGCGGCGGATCGACCACAATACCGTGGTCGGAATCTATTGGCCCGGGCGAGGCGACGCCGACGCCCAGCACGCGCCGTGCGTCCACTTCGGTTTCCGTGAGCAGGTCCGACACCGCCTCCACCATCACGCTGATCACGGCATTGGCATCCATCGGCTGCGGCGTCCGCCGCGTCGAATGGGAAACCACCCGCCCGCTCAGGTCGAGGATCACGGTGGTGATGACAGCCGGGTCAAGGTGCACACCGATAGCGAAGCGTGCCGAGGGATTGAGTGTGAGGAGTGTCCTCGGCTTGCCGGGACCCAGCTGGATCTTTCCCGACTCGAGAATGAGCCCCTCATCCAGCAGACGGCGCGCAATATTGGACAGTGTCTGTGCGGAGAGCCCTGAAATATTCGCCAGCTCCACCCGGCTGAGCCCATTGGGAGAGCGCCGGATCGCGTCGAGGACCACTGTTTGGTTGAACCCGCCCATCCGCGGAAGGTTCGTGCCCCGGCGGGTCGCGGCTCGCTGTGTAGCGCTCAGGGCACAACCTCCGTTGGACGTGTCGACCTCACCGGCCGGGGACACCAAATCTTAGCGTGACTAGCTCAAACGGCCGGAGCACAAGCTCGGTGTTGTTCGCGTCGCTTTTCCGCAGCGCGGAACTTTCCCGGGGGCGCTCCAGCAGATCGGTTTCCGTAACGCCGTTATGGCTGAAATCGGTCGTCAGGGTCCCCCGCGCCCTCGTCCCGTGGGCCTCGTAAACGCGCACAATAACGTCGCCGGAACCATCCTCGGCCAGCTTGACCGCTTCCACCACCAGGGCCGGGTTGTCCAACCGCACGAGGGGGTCCACCGTGGTGCGTTCCACCCCGCCGATGGTGCGCAGGGGAAGATTCAGCCGGTACCCCTCAGCAACGGCCTCAGGGATGCCTGCGCCCAGAACCACTGAGGTCGCCATCCGGTGGCTGCCCTGGTCCGCCGCCGGGTCAGGGAACACCGGTGCCCGCAGGAGTGACTGCCGCACTGTTGTGGTGGTGGCCCGGCCGGAGTGTGCAGAGCGGGTGATGTCGTGCCCGTAGGTGGAATCGTTGGCTACCGCCACCCCGTAGTCGGGCTCCCCGACGTGGACCCAGCGGTGGGCAACTGTCTCAAAACGGGCCGCATCCCAGGAGGTATTCGCGTGCGTCGGCCGATGGATATGCCCGAACTGGATTTCCGACGTCGCGCGTTCGGCATGGATATCCAGTGGAAAGGCGAGTTTGAGGAGTTTTTTCTGTTCATGCCAGTCCACCTCGGTGCTGATCTCCAGCCGCGGCGCCCGGCTGTCGAGGGAAAGGTACTGGACCACCTGCGAGGAATTGAACGTGCGCTCGATCCGCAGCGCCGTCCCCGCGGGACCGTCCACGATCTCCAGGGCGGATACGTCCACCAGATCGACGGTGTTCCGGCGGTAGTGCTCATCGATGTCCCACGCATCCCACTGCGTCGGGGTGTCGCGGTGCAGCTGCAGCAAGTTGGCGGCGGAACCGGACGGAACGACTTCCCGGTCGGCAATCTTGTCGTACATCGAGCGGATGAGCCCGGCTTGGTCAACGAAGATCCGGACGGCATCGTTTTCAAGGACGAACCCGTCCCCGGCCCGGGACACGTTCCGCTTTTCCGGAGCGGGCTCGGGCCCGGCACCGAAAGCAGCTATTCCCGCTACTGGATAAGGGGACGCGTTGAGTACGGCGGCGACCGGACCGCGGCCCAGGAGTTCATGCGCCGCCGCCTCGATGATCGTTCCCAACGTGGCTGCCACCTCGGCGTAGTTACGCTCGGCCTCCTGGTATACCCAGGCGATGGACGTCCCCGGCAGAATGTCGTGGAACTGCTGCAGAAGCACGGTCTCCCAGGCCTTCCTTAACTCCTCCGCCGGGTAGGGCGCCCCCGCCCGGACAGCAGCGGTTGCCGCCCACAGTTCCGCCTCGCGCAGCAGGTGCTCGGAGCGCCGGTTGCCGCGCTTGGTCCTGGCCTGGGAGGTGTAGGTGCCGCGGTGGAATTCCAAATACAGCTCACCGGACCAGACCGGCGGCTCGGCATACTCCGCCTCGGCGGCCTCGAAGAAGGTGCGCGGGCTGGACAGCTCAACGGTGGGAGACCCTTCGAGGGACCGGGTGCGGCGCGCAGCGGCGATCATTTCCCGGGTGGGGCCGCCGCCGCCGTCGCCGTGGCCGAAGGGAACCATCGACGTCGTACCGTTGCCCTTTTCCGCGTATTGCCGCTCGGCCCGCGCGAGTTCCGCGCCGCCCAGGTCCGAGTTGTAGGTATCGACCGGCGGGAAGTGGGTGAATATCCGGGACCCGTCGATTCCCTCCCACCGGAAGGTGTGGTGCGGCATCCTGTTGGTTTCGTTCCAGGAAATTTTCTGGGTGAGGAACCAGCGTGCGCCGGCTGCAGCCATGATCTGCGGCAGCGCAGCGGAGTAGCCGAAGGAGTCCGGCAGCCAGACCTCCTCGCAGTCAATCCCGAACTCCCGCAGGAAAAACCCCTTGCCTGCCACGAACTGCCGCACCAGCGCCTCCCCGCCCGGAAGGTTGGTGTCAGATTCGACCCACATACCGCCCACTGGAACGAAGTTGCCGGCGGCGACCTTTTCCTTCACACGCGCGAAAAGCTCCGGATAGGACTGCTTAAGCCAGGCGTATTGCTGCGCCGACGACGCGGCGAAAACGAAATCCGGGTTCTCATCAATAAGGTCGCAGACGTTGGAGAAGGTGCGCGCCACCTTGCGGACCGTCTCCCGCGTCGGCCAGAGCCAGGCCGAATCGATGTGCGCGTGCCCGACGGCGTGCAGATGATGCGCGCTTGCCGCGGCGGGTTGGGCGAGCACCGGCTGGAGGATGCGCCGGCCGACGGCGGCGGTCCCGGACACGTCATCCGGGTCCATGGCGTCCACCATGCGGTCCAGGGCACGGAGGATTTCTGCGCGCCGCTGCGAAGACTCGGGCAGCTCCCCCATGAGTCCCATCAATGCCTCTACGTCCTGCTGGAGTTCCCATACCGGCAGGTCGAGGAGCCCCGCCTCGATCTGCGCCAACCGGTACAGCCGGGCATCCCCGGCGGTCGCCTTGTCCCCATAGGGTGTCGGGATGAAGAGGAAATCCTGGGCAACATTCGGATTGGCAGCTGCTTCAATATAGAGGTCGATTTCGCCGCCCGCGCCGACGTCGAGCCGGACCGCGCGGTTGAGCGGTTCCACCCCCTTGATGATGGTCCCCGAGGAAGAATAGACGGTCCCCTCAGCCTGGAACCCGGGCTGCTGGGCGGTGAATCCCAGATCGACAACGAGCTCGGCGCGGGTGTCCTTTTCCTCCGCCCAGGCTGCGGGCACCTTACCTTCCGCGTGGAACCACACCGTGCCCCAGGGCTTCCCCCAAACCATGCCGTGCCGGGCCGGCAGGAACTGCTGCCCGACGGCGGTGGCGAACGGTACGGGCTCATCGGGAACCTCCCAGAAGGCCAGATCGAGCGGCTCGGTGCGGCGGTAAAGGGCCGGCACAAGCCGTTCGCCGCGGAACCGCCGGACGCGGGCTTCAACAAGGGTGGCGTCATAGTGCATGGGGTGCTGCCTTTCGAGGCTGGTAAGGAGGGAGGCCGGCGCGCGGGGGTCAGCCCTTGAGCGCTCCGGCGGTGGCGAAGGACCCGCCGATGCCCTTGGTGACGATGACGTAAAGAACGATCACGGGCAGGGAATACAACAGTGAAAAGGCAGCCAGCTCACCGTAGGCAACGCTCCCGTACTGCCCGAAAAAGTTGAAGACGGTGACGGCCGCAGGCTGCTTGTGGCTCGACAGCAGCAGGATGAACGGGATGAAGAAGTTTCCCCATGCCTGGATGAACACGAAGATGAACACCACCGCCAGACCCGGCCGCATCAGGGGTACGACGACGGTGCGGAGCGCCTTCATGGAGCTGGCCCCGTCAATCCACGCCGCTTCCTCCAGGCTCACGGGCACCGAATCCATGAAGTTCTTGGTCATCCAGATGGCCATCGGAAGGGACGTTGCAGCCATGAAGAGCGCAACGGCGGGCACACTGTCGAGCTGCCCCAGCCGGACGAACATGCTGTACACCGGGACCATCATGGCCGTGATGGGCAGCCCCGTGCCGAACAGCACCCCGTACAGGAACGGCTTGTTGTAGCGGGCCTGGTAGCGGGACAGCGGATACGCGGCGAGGACGGCCGCAAGGACGGTGATCACAGCGCATCCGGCCGAGAGCAGGAAGCTGTTCCACAGCGGCCACAGGGTTTGTCCCGGCGTCAGCACCGCGGAGAAATTCGCCAGCGAAAACCGCTCGGGCATCGCCAGCGACGCACTCGCCCCGGGATCGAGGGAGGCAAGAACCAGCCAGGCCAGCGGCAGCAGGAAGCAGGCCGCAATAGCGAGCAGCACACCGGAGGCTGCGGCCTTCGACGCACGGCGTTGTGTGGTGGCGGTCCCGGCGCTCATGCGTTCCCTCCCGGCTTGAGGATACGGATATAGAGGAAGGAAAAAACCGCCCCCAGGAGCAGCATCACCGTCGCTATGGCGGTGCCGTAACCGATCTTCCCCAGGCCAAACGCTTCAGCGTAGGCGAACAGTGGGAGCGTGGTGCTGCGCTGATTCGGGCCGCCGCTGGTCATCACGAAAATCAAGGTGAACACGGACAGCGTCTGCAGGGTGATCAGCATGAGGTTCGTCGAGATGCTGTTGCGGATCATCGGGATGGTCACAAAGGCCAGACGTTTCCAGCCGCCGGCACCATCAATGACGGCTGCCTCGGTGATTTCAGGGGCAACGTCATTCAGGGCGGCCTCGTAGATCATCATCGAGAACGCCGTCCCGCGCCAGATGTTCGCGAGCACCACGGCGGCCAGTGGATAGGCAAAAAGCCATTCAACCGGTTCGAGCCCGGCCAGGCCCGTGAGCGCGTTCAGTGTCCCGTCACTGCTGAAAAATGCATAGCAGGCAAAGGCAGCAACGATTTCCGGCAGCACCCAGGCTGTGACCACCGTCGTCGCAACGATCGAGCGGACCATTTTCGGTGCGTTGGCAGTCATTAATGCCAACGCCAGGCCGAGGAAGTTCTGGCCAATGACCGCCGAGACCAGCAGGAAAACAACGGTCAGCCAGAGCGCGTTCGGGAAGTCCGGGTCCGTCAGCAGCGCCACGTAGTTGTCGATGCCGATGAAACGGGGTTCGGAAGCCGCTCTGCCCGAAAGCGCCGCATTGGTGAATGAACCCCAGATGGACCACAGGACCGGACCGAGCATAAACAACAGGAGCAGGACGACGGCCGGCGCCAAGGGGACGGCGCGCCGGATCGAGCGTCCCCTGGAGTGACGCCGCCCGGCAGGAACGGTGGACCGCACCGGATGGCGCGGCCCCCGCTCCTGCACCGGCTGGGTGGGAGTGGTTGTCATCCCCGGCTGACATTCTCTTCGCCTACGAGGGAAGTGACGGCTTCGTCATATGCCGCCGCAGCCTCGTCCACCGATTGTTCGCCGGTCATGACCGCTTCCATGGCCTGCTGGATGTTCCCGGAGATCTCTGCGTAGTCGGAGGTGGTGGGGCGGTAGTGCGTCACTTCCACCAAGTCGCTGAAGAATCCGCTGACCGGACTGGATTCGGTGAAGGCCGGATCTTCCGCGACATCGCTGCGCACCGGAACCTGGGACGCGTTTACGTTGTAGGACAGGCTGTTGTCCTTGTTTAACGCGGTGCTGATGAAGTCGAAGGCCAGGTCCGGATCCTGGGTCCCGGCGCCGACCGCGAGGGTCCAGCCGCCGGACATGCTGGTGGCGCCCGGCTCACCGCCGTCCTGGGTGGGCATCGGTGTCACCCCCATCACCTCGGACCATTCGGGCCAGGGGGTCGGACCGTCCTCGAGCCAGTTCCCGGCAATCCATGAACCGTCGATCGAGGCGCCCACTTTGTTTTCCGGGTACCACTCGCCGTTGAGTTGCTGGTAATAGGTGGAATCAAGGGCTGTCGCGACGTCGGGTCCCAGCCCACCGGTGTAAACGTCGGAGATGAACTGCAGGGAGTCCTTGAAGCCCTGCGAACCGACAATCCACTTGCCTTCGTCAGTGTCGTAAAGGGTGTCGTCCGTGCCATAGAGAAGCATCTCGAAGCCCTGCATCGACGCTGCTTCACCCATGCCGGTGCCGGAATAGATATTGAAAGGCACGGCGTCGGGATCTGCTGCTTTTACCGCTTCTGCCGCGGCCAGAATGTCTTCCCAGGTCTGGGGCTCCCAGGGTACGGGCAGGCCGGCCTGTTCAAAGACGACTTTGTTGTACCAAAGCGCGCGGGTGTCAGTCCCCATCGGTACTGCATAGGTCTTGCCGTCGGATCCGAGTCCGGCCTGTTTTGCGCTTTCGATGAAGCCGGTGTCCCAGTCTTCCCACTCGGCAAGATAGTCATCCAGCGCCAGCAGATAGCCCGCTTCCGCGTCCGGCCGGACCCTGAAGCTGTCTTCATAGAAGACGTCCGGTGCGGTGTCCGGGGACCGCTGCATCAGGGACAACTTGGTGGCGTAGTCGTTTTCCTCTGCTTCGATCGGCTCCAAGTTGACTGTGACGTCCGGGTTAGCCGCTTCGAAGTCTTCCTTGGCTTGCTGCATCAGTGCGTCAACCTGCGTATACGCACTGGTTTTCTGGTATGCGACGGTGATCGATCCCCCGTCTGCGTTTTCTCCTCCCCCGCTTCCCTCCGGCGCGCAGCCACTGGCTCCGAGGACCAGAAGGACGGTGGTGGGCAATGCCCAGGACATGGACCTTCGCATGGTGCTCCTTTGCTCCATTCGCGACCCACGCTGTCTGAGCAACCGTCCGCTGTGACAGGAACCCAAAATGTGTGGGAGGCGGCCCGGGTACATATCAGCCGCCGTGCGGATAAGTAAAGCGACTGGACTAATTGCTGTCAACGGTTGTTGGGAACCAAGATCCCATCGAATTCGCCGCCCTGCGCGGCGTACCCTGAGCTATGGAATCCGAAGTCCGGAATCTTCCGCTTCACACCGGCATCACGGTGCCCTGTCTGGTCCAGGGCGACGCCGATGCACCACCGGTATTGCTGTTGCATGCCTGGGCTGAATCCCGCCGGAGCTTTGACCGCCTATTGCCTGGTTTGGCGGGCTTCCGGATTTACGCTCCGGACCTCCGTGGCCAGGGCGATGCCGACAAACCGCAGGACGGATACTCGCTGGCGGAGCAAGCCGAGGACGCCGCCGCGGTTCTGGATGCGCTGGAGGTGCCGACGGCGTCGGTCCTTGGCTCCTCGAGCGGCGGCTATGTGGCCCAGCAGTTGGCCGTGGATCACCCCGACCGGGTGGCGGCGCTTGTGCTGGTGGGCGCCCCTTTGACTCTGAAGGGCCGGCCCGGGTTCGCCGACGACGTCGACGGCCTGACTGATCCCGTCGCCGAGGACTGGGTGCGCGGTTTCCTCGCCTGGTTTCCCCTCATCCAAGAGGTTCCCCCCTGGTTCATCGAGGACCGGGTGCGTGACGGCGTCAAGATGCCCGCCCACGCGTGGCAGCTCAGCCTGCGTGGCTTGTACACGGCCGTGCCGCCGACCGAAACGGGAGCCATCGAGGTTCCCACGCTGATCCTGTGGGGCGGGCAGGACAGCCTGCTCCCCCGCGCGGACCAGGACACCCTGGCCGCCAAAATTGACGGCGCAGAACTGAAGATCTATCCCGATGCCGCCCACTTGGTCTTGTGGGAATGCCCGGAACAGGTGGCAGCGGATGCGGCGGCGTTCCTGGCTTCCCTCGCTTGAGGCCCGGTCCCGCCCGCAAACCCGTCAGGCGGCGGCAGGTACCCGACGCGCCGTGCCGCGGTTGAGCGCCAGATGCCCGCCCAGGAACCCGGAACCCGCCAGAACCGCATTGCCCGCAAGGGCCAAGGCCACGCCCAGCCCGTGCCGGCCGCGGGTCCGGGCGATCAGTGATCCGAGGTTGGCAAACACAGCCACATCGGTCCCCAGAGCATGAACGGCGCCGATTCGACGCGCGTCGCCGGTCATTCCCGCCCAGTCGCTGGCGCCGGCGATAGCGGTGGGCACCGCCGCGGCCAGCCCCGCGCCCACCAGGACGGTGGCACCGTGCCGTGACTGGGGTCCGCCCGCCACATCGAGGATGGACGCGCTGCCCCAGCAGCCAAGCGTCAGATCGGTGAGCGGCGGATGGATCGAGTGGCCCAGGACGCCGGTATGGAACGGGCTTTTCCGCGCCCACTCGAGAACCGGCTTATAGAGGAACTCCTGCGCGGCGGCAACGCGTTCCGAGACCGGGCTGGTGCCCACGGCCCGGGCCAGACGCAACGGCAGCGAAACTTCTTCACTCACGCTTATTGACGCTACGCCCGCCGGGCACAGCTGCAAAGGCTCCGCCAAAACCCGCGGAGTCGGCCGCGGAACCTGCCCCGCGCCGTCATGTCGAAATCCCCTCCCCCGTTCCGTCCCCGGTACGAACACAGCCACAATGGCTGTGTCGTGGGGGAACAGTTGCAGTTGAACAAGGGAGACCGTCATGGCCAAGTACCTGTTGCTCAAGCACTACCGCGGCGCACCGGAAGCGCTCAACAACGTACCGATGGACCAGTGGACACCTGACGAAGTCGCGGCACACATGCAGTTCATGGCGGACTATGCCGAACGGCTGCAGGCCAACGGCGAATACGTGGAGGGCCAGGCCCTCTCCCCCGAAGGAACCTTCGTACGGTACGACGGCGAGGGCCGGCCTCCGGTGACTGACGGACCCTTCGCGGAAACCAAGGACCTGATCGCCGGCTGGTTCGCAATCGACGTGGACGGCTATGACCGCGCGCTCGAACTGGCCGGAGAGCTGTCCGCAGCACCGGCCGCCGGCGGCAAACCGCTCCACGAGTGGATCGAGGTCCGTCCGTTCCTGGCCGCCCCCGTCACGATCACGGAATAACCGCTCGTGGAGGAAAGCCGGCTGCGGGTTCTCACCCCGCAGGTCATCGCCGTCCTCGTCCGCCGCGGAGCCGACTTCGCGGCGGCCGAGGACGCGGTGCAGGACGCCCTGCTCGAAGCCCTGCGCACGTGGCCGGAGAATCCGCCCCGGGATCCCAAGGGCTGGCTGGTCACCGCCGCGTGGCGGAAGTTCCTTGATGCCACGCGTGCGGAGTCGTCCCGCCGCCGTCGTGAACTAAAGGTCGACGGCGAACCCGCGCCCGGCGTCGTCGCTTCCACTGACGACACGCTGCAGCTGTATTTCCTCTGCGCCCACCCGTCGCTGTCCCCGTCCTCGGCGGTGGCGTTGACACTGCGTGCCGTGGGCGGGCTGACCACCCGGCAGATCGCCGCCGCGTATCTGGTGGGCGAGGCGACCATGGCGCAGCGGATCAGCCGGGCCAAACGGACCGTGGCACGCGTCCGCTTCGATACGCCCGGCGACGTCGCCACCGTGTTGCGGGTGCTGTACCTGGTCTTCAACGAGGGCTACTCGGGCGACGTCGACCTGGCCGCCGAATCCATCCGCCTCACGCGCCAGCTGGCCGCCGCCGTCGACCATCCGGAGGTGCGGGGACTGCTGGCGCTTATGCTGCTGCACCACGCCCGCCGGGCTGCACGGACCGACGACGGCGGACGGCTTGTTCCGCTGGCCCAGCAGGACCGCAGCCGCTGGGATACCCGGGGAATCATTGAGGGCGTGGCCATCCTGCAGCGGGCCCTGGCCCGTGACCGGCTGGGCGAGTACCAGGCCCAGGCTGCCATTGCGGCCCTGCACGCGGACGCCCAGAAGGCGGAGGACACCGATTGGCCGCAGATTGTCCAGTGGTACGACGAACTGGTCCGGCTCACGGGCAGCCCGGTCGCCCTGATGAACCGGGCCGTCGCCGTCGGGGAGGCGGACGGGCCGCGTTCCGGCCTGGCCGCGCTGGCGGAACTGGATCCGTTGCTCCCCCGGCACACCGCGGCTCTGGCGTACCTGCATGAGAAGGGCGGCGACGTCGAACAGGCCGCGCGGCTATACGCGGAGGCGGCGCTGCTGGCGCCGAACCTGGCCGAGCGCGACCACCTGACCCTGCAGGCGGCGCGGCTGAATGCTGCTGACCGGAACAGGCCCGGGTGAGTCGGGCTGCTCGTCGGCGACGCCCGTTCCCCGCCTTTCCGCGGCCACCCGGGAGTTCGATAGAATTGACGGCTCCCCCACCAACACCAAAGCACCGAGAGTAAACCCCACATGAGCAAGCATGCAGCAACCCCCGAACGTCCAGAACCGATGCCGATCCCGAACCCCGAGCGCACCCTCACCGTGTGGGAGGACGGGGTGCAGCTGGACTTCACCTTCGCCGACTGCATGAAGTACCACGGGCCCGGCTTCCCAGGCGGCGTCGCGCACGCCTTCGCAGCACTCGGCCGGGCATTGCCGGAACTGGCAGCCCGCACCCCCGGCGGCCGCGTCGAGCGCCGCGAGATCCGGATCCGCACCCCCTTCGGCGGTCCCGGCGCCCGGGACGCCTTCGAACTCGTGACCCGCGCGGTCACCGGCGACCGCTACGCCGTACTGCCGGAACTGGCCCGTCCCGAGCGCGGCAACACCCTGGCCCGCTATGTCTTCGAGCTGACCGCCGGGGATGCAACCGTCACCTGCGTGATCCGGAATGCGGGCATCGTCGCGGACGAGTTCATCGAGCTCACCGCGAAGCCGGAGAAAACCCCAGCCGAGCTGGCCCACTTGGAGGTCCTCAAGCGCGAAATGCGGGACCGTATCCTCGAGCGCGACCCGGCTCAGGTTTACGATCTGGAGGGCTGAGGCCCTACACCGCGTGCAGGTTGCTCCGCCCGGTGGCCCGCCCGCGGTGGTCCAGGATCTGCCCGAGCTGCTTGACGCTGCGCAGGACCACTGACCGGTCCGCCGTCGAGACCCCGGAGAGCTTCACCTCCAGATGCTGCTCCAGCCGCTGCACCTCGGCCAGGCTCTTGAGCCACACGCCCATAATCAGGTCATACGGTCCCACCGTGTGCGAGACGATCCGCAGTTCGTCCAGATGCGGCAGCCGGGTGGCCACGACGTCGAGTTTGGAGGCCGGCACACGAAGGAAATACCAGGCGCTCACCGGCCAGCCCGAGGCGCCGCGGACCAGGTCGGTGCGCTGGTGCAGCCGCCCGGACGCGGACATCTGCGCCAGGGTTTCGCGGATGTGCCGAGCGCTTTCACCCAGCGCGCTGCCGATCGCCGTCGCGGTGGCCCGCCCGTCCTGGTTCAGGACGGCGATGATCTCCCGCTCCAGCTCCGCGTTGCGCCCGCCCCCACGCCCGCCGGCAGCAGGGTGCAGGGCCTGCACCCGGGATGCTTCCACGGCGTCCAGGGCCCGCACCCGCCAGGCGCTGCCGTCGAACACGTTCCGGGCTATCGGATGGCTCCGGACCGATTCAATGCCGTCGACCAGCGGCAGCTCGTCCAGCAGATACGCCCACAGCGCCGCTTCGCTGGAGGCCGCAATGGTGGCCACGATGTCGCGCCCGCCGGCGGTGAGGTCGACGCCGATCGCCTCCGGGGTCTCGGCCAGCGCCGCAGCCACACGCAGGTTGGCACCGGAATGGCAGCTGATCTCGACCAGCGCCCCCGCCTCCCAGCTGCCCGTGTCAAAGGTGCTGATCCACGCCGTGCCGGACGCGTGCAGGTCCCGCCAGCGGCGGTTCAGGGTAGCGGCGTCCGCGCCGAGGATCGGCGCCAGCTGGGTCCAGGGCGCGCGGGGATAGACCTGGAGCGCGTTGATAATCCGCAGATCTAGCGGATTCAGGGAACTTTCCGGCATGCCACCCTCATTTTGGCGAAACAATCGGCATTTTCTTCGGGCCCGGCGGGCACCGTCGGTACTTTGGCAGGACGATACCATCGCGCGTCACTACTTCCGGAACGGATGAGCATGAAGTCCTCCCCCAGCACCAGTACCAAGGCGGCCGGCGGCGCCGTCGGCTTCCTGATTGTTATGGAGTTCGGCTCCGGGCTGCTGCAGGGCTGGTTTCCGCCCCTGCTGGCCCGCATCGGCGAGGACTTCTCGGTGGACGACGCCGCCCTGAACTGGGTCAGCGTGGTCTATCTGCTGATGACCGTCGCGTTTGTGCCGGTCCTCGGCAAGCTCGGCGACCTCTACGGGCACAAGCGGATGCTGCTGGTCACGGTCTGCCTGGTGGCGGTCGGGTCGGTGATCGTGGCGTTTGCCCCCAGCTTCGGAGTGCTGCTGCTCGGCCGGGCACTGCAGGCACCGCTCGCGGCCTTCCTGCCGCTGGAATTCGCCATCGTCCGCAGCCGCAGCGAGGACACCGCCGGCCGCAGTATCGCCAAACTGGTCGGTGCCCTGACCGTGGGCGGCGCCATCGGCGCCATGGTTTCGGGCATCCTGCTCTCCGTGGTGGACAACCTGACCATCGTCCTGCTGGTCCCGGCGGTGTTTATGTTCCTCTGCATCCCGGTCGTGGCCTGGCTGGTTCCGGAGACTACCACCCGCAGCGCGGGCACCGTGGACTGGGCCGGCGCTGCCCTGCTCACCACCGGCCTGCTCTCCACCCTGCTGGGCATCGCCAACGCCAGCAGCTGGGGGTGGACCTCGGGCCTGACGCTCGGCTCGATCGCCTTCGGGCTGGCGGTCCTGGTGCTCTGGGTGATGGTCGAGCGCAAAGTCCGCTACCCGCTCGTGGACCTGCACGTCCTCACGACGTCGGGGATCGGCCTGCCTATCCTGGGCGCGTCCCTGTTCGGTGCGCAGATGTTCGGTTCCCAGACCGCCGGCTCGTTGTTCATCCTCAACGATCCCGATACGCACGGCTTCGGCCTGGGCCTCTCCGAAGCCACCGTCGGCGTCCTCTTCCTGGTTCTGGCGCTGGCCAGCTTCGCCGGCGCCACCCTCGGCGACCGAATCGCGGCGCGGATCACCGCCAAATCCACAGTGGTCCTCGGGGCGCTGCTGGGTGTGGCCTCCTACGTGGCCATGATCGGCTTCTCCACCAGCACGGTGCCCTTCCTGGCCGCGATGCTGCTCGGCGCTTTCGGCAACGGTCTGATACTCGGCGTCCTGCCTGCCATCGTGGTGAAGAAGGCGCCGGCAGACTCCGTCGCCGTCGCCTCGGCCCTCTACAACACCTCCCGCACCGCTGCCGGGTCGGTGGGCGGAGCCGTGTTCGCGCTGGTGATGTCCGCGTTCCTGGTCACCCTGCAGATCGACGGCGAAACCACCGTCGCCTCTGCCAACGCGTCCTACCTGTCCGTCTGGGGGATCTGCGCGGCTCTGGCCCTGGCTCTGGCCCTGGTGGCCCTGCGCTTCCGCGGCAACGACGGAGCTGCCCCGGATACGGTCCCGGCCGCCGACACCGCCCCGCCCGCTTCCGCCCAGGGGGAACGCACCGCATGAGCACCACGACGACGCCGCTCACCGTTGCCATCTCCGAACGCTTAGAGCGACACCGGCAGGCACTCCTGGCCCTGTCCGCCGACCTGCACGCCGACCCGGAGGTGGCGTTCGCCGAGCACCGGTCTGCGGCGCGGGTGGCCGACCTGCTTCGTGAGGAGGGTTTTTCGACGACTGTGGGCTGTTACGGGCTGCCGACCGCGATCGAGGCGGTGTATGGCACCGGATCCTTCCGGGTGGTGATCTGCGCCGAATACGATGCGCTGCCGGAAATCGGTCACGCCTGCGGGCACAACATCATTGCCGCCTCGGCGGTGGGTGCCGCCCTTTCGCTCGCTGCGGTGGCCGCGGACTTGGATCTGACCGTGGTCCTGCTCGGCACCCCAGCAGAAGAAGAGGGCGGCGGGAAGGTCCTGATGCTCGAAGCCGGCGCCTTCGCTGCCGCCGACATCGCCCTGATGGCCCACCCGACGCCGGGCGTGGATCTGGACTGCAGCGGCACGTCCTCGCAGGGCTGCGACCGGTTCCGGGTGAAGTTCCGGGGCAAGGCCTCGCACGCGGCTGCGGCGCCGGCTGACGGCGTCAATGCACTCAATGCGGCGACCGTGGCGCAGGTCGCCATCGGCCTGCTGCGCCAGCAGCTGCCCGACGGCGTGCGGATCAACGCGCTGGTGCCGGCGGGCGGATCGGCCATCAACGTCATCCCCGACTATGCGGAGTTGCTACTCGAAGTCCGCGCCCTTGATGCAGATGTGCAGCACGACACCAAGACACGGGTCCTGCTCGCCTGTGAAGGCTCTGCGCTGGCTACCGGGTGCAGCTGGTCCTGGGACCAGGATTCCCCCGCCTATCTGCCGGTGCGCCAGCACAAGGAACTGCTCGGTCTCTGGAACCGGAACCTGGCTGCGACCGGCCGCACGCTGGTGCGGCCGCCCGGAGGCGGAGGCGGCTCCACGGACATGGGCAACGTCTCGCACGCACTGCCCGCGATTCACCCGGTGATCGCCGTCCTGGGGGCCACGGCCGCGCCGCATACCGCGGGCTTTGCCGCGGAAACACAGGGGCCGGCGGCCGATGCTGCCGTGCTGGATGCCGCCCTGGCTCTGGCCTGGACCGCTGCAGACGCGGCGTCCGATCCCGCGCTGCGGGCATCCCTGCAGGAAGCGAGAAAGGCGCCGCAGGCTTAGTTCAGTGCCTACGGTATCGATGATTTGCCGCGGGAGTGGGATGTTCTTCGCAGATGGAGGCGACAACTTTGGTGCCCGTTTCATCCGGGCGAATCCGAATATTGACCGGCCGCCCGTACTGGTCGGTTGCCGGTATGTCGTAGCGATTCAGGCCGACCGTGGCCTTATCGGTCTGAATCAGGGTTTTCGGGCGGTGCACGGTGAAGCCGTATTCCCAGCGCAGCGATTCCGCGATATTGCGGTTGGCGGTGGATATTGCCTTCCGAAGTTTCACGCCAAGCGGGATCGCGACAATTAAACCCACAACCGCAGCAAGCAGAGA
Source organism: Arthrobacter sp. zg-Y1110 (assembly GCF_025244865.1). Taxonomy (NCBI): domain Bacteria; kingdom Bacillati; phylum Actinomycetota; class Actinomycetes; order Micrococcales; family Micrococcaceae; genus Arthrobacter; species Arthrobacter sp. zg-Y1110. The sequence goes on along the minus strand of NZ_CP104272.1, from coordinate 1,593,269 downwards.
AATAAGGATTACGACGAACCAGAAGTCTTCCCATTGCCCACCGGCGGCATTTTCCATGGCGATGCTTGCGGCAATGAGAACTCCGAGCGGTCCCAGCAGCAGACCGATCAGCACCCCGGAGTTGGTCATCTTCGGAACAACGCTCTCGCTTGGCTGTACGCCGGGGAGTTCTTTCGCTTTTGACACTTTGAGACCTAACGGTAAAAGGCGCACGGAACTATAACTTCAGCAGTCGCACTGTAACGGTACGGCGGATTCGCACGGATCAAAGATTAAACCGAACATGTTCAAGCGGGACGGGGAATCACCAAAAGATCCCCGACCTCGCAGTCCAGCGCATTGCAGATCGCGGTCAACGTGGAGAACCTGATGGCTTTGGCCCGGTCGTTCTTGAGGACCGACAGATTCACGAGGCTGACACCGACCTGCCGGCTCAGTTCCGTCAGCGTCATGCCGCGGGCTTCCAGGAGTTCGTCAAGACGGCAGTGGATGTTCGAGGAATCATCCGCCGGCATCAGACCAGGCCATCCGTATCCTGCTGAATCCGGCGTCCGTATTGGAAGACTCCCGCAACCAGTATCAGGACGAGGCTAAGCACCAGCGGCCAGGGGCTCAGCGTGCCTTCAAAGAGGACCAGTTCGTCGCCCGTCTGGCGCTCCATAACAACCAGGTCCGCCACGCGGGGCACCGCGATGCCGTAGAGGCCCTGGCTAAACGTCCCTACCAGCAGCAGGACGATACCGCAGGCACCGATGATCCTCACGGACACCGCGGTGAACAGGACCGCACTGCGGAGCCGGTAGGCCAGCAGGAATACCAGCGCCAGGACGGCGAGCACACCTGCTTGGTGCAGCGCTGAAGAGCATGCGAGGAGCATTGCGGGACCGGAGGGAAGAGCGGGAACCGTAGCTGTCAGTGTTGTGTAGTGTGCGCTCACTCCGGCCGTCAGCCCGTCCACGCTCTGGTCCTGTGCGTTGACCGGGAGCTCCAGCGTCACCGGGCCGGTGAAGTACCCGACGATTTCGGAGATTGAAAAGACAGTACTCACGACCGCGGCCAATGCCGCCACAAGCATGAATACGGTCGCGTCCGTTCGCGAAACGATTCTCTTTTGGCCTGCCGGCGCGCCGGTGTTTTTCGTCAGCTTCATGGTTCCCCCATATCGACTTTCGTTAATAACGATTGTCGATAACTTACGCCGTTGCTGTACGGGCGTCAATGGCACCCCCTCCGACAACCGTCTCACTCTGGCGGCCCAGCCCGGCCGGCGCTAGGCTCCTGCACCCGGGGCCGGGCGGATCCGGAAACGTACCCTAATCGGAAGGACCGGAATGCGCGTTGTTCGGACGTGGCGCGGTGTTGTCCGCAGCGAAGACCTTGAGGCATACGTCGAATACGTTCGGGTGACCGGGATCGACGAGTACCGCGCCACGGCCGGCAACCTCGGTGCCTGGATCCTCACCCGCAGCTTGGAAGAGGGACGCAGCGAGATTGTCACGGTTTCGCTGTGGGTTTCCCTCGAGGCTATTCGCGCTTTCGCGGGCGACGACGTCGGCCGGGCCGTCTTCTATCCCGAGGACGATCGGTACCTACTGGAGCGTGACCGCACGGTGTCACACTACGACCTCGCCGGTTAACCCTGCCTAGTGCCGTTCGTAGGGATGGTTTGCCGCTGGAGTGGGATGTTCCTCGCAGATGGTGGCGACCACTTTGGTACCCGTTTCATCCGGGCTGATCCGGATATTGACCGGGCGCCCGTATGTGTCGGTCGCCGGTATGTCGAAGGGATTCAGCCGGACGGGGGCCTTGTCCGTCAGGATCAGAGTTTTCGGGCGGTCAACGGTGAACCCGTATTGCCAGCGCAGGGATTCGGCAATGTTCCGGTTGGCTGCTGATATTGCCTTCCTAAGTTTCACGATAAGCGGGATCGACACAACAAGACCCACAAACGCAGCGAGAAGAAAAACCAGGACCAATACGAACCAAAACTCTTCTGCCGGACCGCCCTCAGTCTCGTCCATAGCCACACCTGCGAGGACAAGACCAATGCCCGGGCCACCCAGCATGCCCATCAGCACCCATGAACTGGTCACCTTCGGAACGAGGCTCTCGCTCGGCTGCACACCGGGGACTTCTTTCGCTTTTGACACTTTGAGACCTATCGATAACGGGCGGACCTACCGGAGGATCAGCAGTAGCAGTCTAACTATTCCGGACCGGGCGGATTCACTCCGTTATGGGAAAGGCCTGCCGGTTTGGGAAATCCCTGCCGCTGCGCAGCGGAGGTTTTTTCCAAACCGGCAGCAGAATCGGTGCAGCCCGCCGCGGGGGGCAGGAACTGGCGAATCAGTTACCTCCTGATCCCCGGCTAGGAGACGGGCGCCTATTTAGCCCCGGCGTTCGCGGCGGTAGCCGGAAGCCTGAAGCATCAGCAGGGCAAGGGCGCCTGCCAGGCCGAAGGGCAGCAGATACACACCCATCATCTGGAAGTTCATCATCGCAACGTCCTGGGCACTCGTGACTGCACTGCCGCCGCTGTAAATGGCCGACGTGATTTGGAGGTTGCCGGAGAGCCAGATCAGTCCAAGGACAAGCATCATCGCCACAACCGCCCACGCGGCACAGAGATAGGGGTTGAACCGGCTCCTGGGGGCAGTAACCACGTGGAGAGGCCCTTGAGCAGCGGCGCCGTCAACGCCCGCATCGCTGAATTCCGCTTCGGTATGGGTGGTACGACTGGACGCCTGTGGAGGTTCACCGCCGTCGGACACCACTTCCACCCAGTCCCCGCTTTCCCCGGGCACCGGCCGCGCGTAAAGCCGGTAATCCGATTTGCTGATGCTTCGCCGAGTTCCCATGGCCCGAAGCCTACTACGGGGCAGCTCCGGCCCTGTGGAGCGGATGCGCGGAACGGTTAAAAGCCGATGCCCGTGTTCCGGTGATGGAACACGGGCATCGACACCAGGCGAATAGGGATCAAGGCGGGCAAACCGTGCCCCGCCTAGCTCTCTTCCACCTCCGAGAACAGGGCCATGAAGGTGGTCCTGGTGGCCTTCAGCTGACCGAAGAGGTCAGCGGCCGCAGGTGTTGTCACGGCAGCCGACGCGTCCTCGTAGCTGTCGAAGTACAGGTCAAGCGTCCGGTGGGCAGGGGTGGGTGAGCCGTTTTCCTTCGGCCAGACCTTGCCTGCCTCGTAACGACGCAGCTTCGGGAGCTGCTTGGCGCTGTCCGCGATGCCTTTGTAGGCGGTCTCAAACGCGTCGGGGTCCGCGGGGTTGTCGATGACGAACGTGATCTTGGTGGGCATAGGGTTCTTCCTTTCGGGGGTCAGGGTGGTTGAAGTTTCCGGGCACGTGGGACGGTTGTCTACCGTGCCGCGGTCTCCAGGAGCCGGAGCCAGATTTCACTGATCGTGGGATAGGCGGGAACCGCATGCCAGAGCCGGTCGATCGGCACTTCCCCCGCGATCGCGATGGTTGCGGCGTGCACCAGCTCGGTCACGTCAGGTCCGACGGCAGTGAACCCGACAATCGTGTTGGTGTCCTCATTGATGACCATGCTCGCGCGGCCGGTATAGCCGTCGGCATGCAGGGAAGCACCGGCAACCGATCCAAGGTCGTATTCCACGGAACGGACCCGGAGCCCGGCGTCGACGGCGCCGGCCAGCGTGAGGCCGGCGGAGGCAATCTCGGGGTCGGTGAAGATGACCTGCGGAACTGCCCGTACGTCGGCGGTCGCCGCATGACGCCCCCACGGGAAGTCCTCCACCGGAGCGCCGGTTGCCCGTGCCACGATCGCGTCCCCCGCAGCCCGGGCCTGGTATTTGCCTTGGTGGGTGAGCAGCGCCCGTCCGTTGACGTCGCCCGCGGCGTAAAGCCAGCCGCCGTCGGGCACGGTGCCGTCGGGGCCGACCACCCGGAGCGTCTCGTCCACGCTTAGCCAGCCGGAGGCCGCGAGCCCGAGGTGTTCGAGCCCGAGGTCGCCGGTGTTGGGCCGGCGTCCCGTGGCAACCAGGACCTCGTCGGCGTCGATACTCCCGCCACCGGCCAGGGTTATGTGCACGGTGCCGCGCGCGTCGCGGGTAACGTCGCTCGGGCTTGCGCCGATCAGCACCCGCGCTCCAGCGCTTTCCAGGGACGCGACGACATGCTCGGCAGCGTACGGCTCGACCCTCGGCAGGACGCCGTCGCGCGCAATGAGCGTCACCGCGGCGCCCAGTGCGCTGAAGGCGGTCGCCATTTCCGTGCCGACGACGCCGCCGCCGATGATCGCGAGCCGCTCCGGGATTTTCTTCACGGACACCGCTTCACGGCTGGTCCAGGGGGCGGCGTCCGCCAGTCCCGGGATCGGCGGCAGCGCCGCGCTGGTGCCGGTGGCGACGACGACGGCGTGCCGTGCCGTGATCGTGCTGACCGTGCCGTCCCGGCCGGTGACTTCCACGGTCCGCGGGGCACTGATCCGCCCGCGCCCGCGGACCAGGGTGATGCCGGCCTGTTGGAGCCACGCCACCTGACCCTCGTCATTCCAGTTCGAGGCGAACCGGTCCCGGCGCGCCAGCACCGCGTCGACGTCGAGTCCGCCGGTTACCGCCGCGGCGGCCCCGGGCAACTGCCGGACGGCGCGGAGTGCGGCGGCGTCCCGCAGCAGTGCTTTGGTCGGCATGCACGCCCAGTAGGAGCACTCGCCGCCCACCAGCTCGGATTCGACAATCACCGCGCTGAGTCCGCCGGCAACTATCCGGTCCGCAACGTTCTCGCCCACCGGACCGGCGCCGACAACAATAACGTCCGTAACGGTCCCGGTCATCGTGTTGTGCCGGCCTTCGCAAGACGCTGCAGCCGGATCGCGGAGAGGAGGAAGAATATTCCGCCGAGGGTGGCGTATCCCGCGACGCCGGTGAGGGCCGCCGCGGAGGTGTCGGACATCAGAATGAATCCGGTGCCGGCGAGGGTGGAGATGCCGCCGCTGAGAATCATCGGCCACTGCCCACCCAGCCGCAGGCGGGAAATGGCAACGGCGAGCTGGACGGCGCCCGCGGTAATAGCCCAGACACCCCAGACAACCAGCACGGCGGGCACTCCCGAGGTGACGGCCACGCCGAGCGCGACGGCGGTCAGCAGGCTGAGCGCCATATTCACCAGGAGCAGCGGGCCGGGACGGGTAGCGCGGGAGGCGCGGTGGTCGACGACGGCGGCCGCCACGTCGAACAGCGGGTAGAGGATGAGCAGGGCGATGCTGAAGGTTCCGAGGGTGGAAGCGGTCAGGGCAATGAGGACTGCCCAGACAATGGCGAATCCGAAGCGGACGAAGTACAGCTTCCGAAGGACCGGCGAGATCGCCGGTGGGGTCTGGATGGTTGATGCAGTCATGACGTTCCGTTCTGTTTGAAGTGTTTGAAAGCGGGAAGGGGGTGTCTGGTGAGGGGTCATCGGACGGTTACCGCCGACGTCGCCGCCTGGAGAATGAGACCCGCGACGGTCGAGGGACGACTGACCATGACGGCGTGGGAGGCCTCGACCTCGACGACGGCCGCGCCGGTACGATGGGCCATCATCCGCTGCACGTCCGGGTCGATAGCCCGGTCTGCTGTGGTGACGAGTACATAGGCGGGCACGGTGCGGAATGCCTCCCGGCTGATCGGTTCCGCGACCGCCCGGACGTTGGCAGGACGCTGGACGATGCCGAGGACACCTGCCCTGCGTTGGTCGACGTCGGCGGCAAAGGCTGCGCGGAACCCCTCCGGGCTGATGTGCACCTCAGGCCCGCTTGGTGTTTCGACCGTCACCAAGGGCAGCGGGGTCGAAGACTGGGCTGCCAGCTGGCCGACCGTCTCCCCTGCAATCGGAATAAATGCCGCGACGTAGACGAGGGCTCGCACGTCAAAGGCACTCGTATCGATGTTCGTGATGATTGCACCGCCGTACGAATGGCCCACAAGCACCACGGGACCCTCGATCGCCGCAAGGTAGCTGGCCAGGTAGGCCGTGTCATGTTCCACGCCCCGCAGCGGGTTCGCAATTGCCTGGACCGGGAATCCTGCATGCAGGAGTTCGTCGATCACCTGCTCCCAACTGGAGGAATCGGCCCACGCACCGTGCACAAGCACGATGGTCGGCAATCCCTGGTTTGCGGCCTGGTTATCGGCGGCGTCGGAATCGGTAGTGGTCCCCAGTCGGGATGAATTGTTGAACATCTGGGTTGTCCTTTCATCGGAGTTGAAGCCGCCCGGCGGCCATACGGAAGGCCGTTCACGGCTGGTAGAATGACTAGTCACTCTACTTAGAAGGAGCGTAATGTGGATCACGGGGACACGCAAGGGCAACGGGAAGGAAAACCATGGCGGAGGCTGTGAAGGTATCGATGAGGGAACGACTCGTCGAAGCCGCGACTGAGCTGTTCTATGCCGAGGGGCTGCGGGCGGTCAGCGTTGACAAGGTGATCGACCGTGCCGGCACGACGAAAGTGACCTTCTACCGGCATTTCAAAAGCAAGGATGACCTGGTGGTGGCCCATCTGGAACGCCGGGCAAAGATTGAGCGCGAGGGAATCGGCGCTGCGATGGAACACGCAGGCGGAGATGCCGATAAGACGTTCCAACTCATTGCGGAACATTTAGGCACAATGTCGTGCGAGCCCGGATTCCGCGGGTGCCCCTTCATCAACGCCGCGGCCGAGTATCCGGATCCCGCCAGTGCGGTCCGTAAAACCATCAAGGACCACCGCGAATGGTGCAAGGCTGCGTACACGGAAATTGTCCGCCCGCTGGCTCCCGCCGACCCGGACGCTACGGCCCAGGATCTGATGCTTCTACACGGCGGCGCGATGATTGCCGGCTACCTTGACGCCGACGGCGATGACCTCGCTTCTTCTTTCCTGCGCAGCTGCCGTGCGGTCGTCAAGGCTGGCTGACTGCTGCCCATTCCACAACAGGTAAAGGCCCTTATCCCGGAAGTACATATGTAACTAGATGAAACGCTTGATCCGCGCACTTCAACACTCAATACTCGGCCGGACATTCGCCGATGAGTGAGGTACCCAATGATGATTACCAAAAGAGTGCGCGCATGGTCAGCCGCGGGAATAGCGGTTGGCCTGACCGTGACCGGCGCGGCATTTGCCAGCTCCCCCGCCGTGCACGATCCCAGCGAAGGCTACCGGGACCACTACCCCGTCGTCTCGACGGACAAGGGCGACGTGCAGGGGGAAGCGACGTCGATGGTCACTTCCTTCAAAGGCATCCCCTATGCTGCTCCCCCGGTCGGTGACCTGCGCTGGAAGGCCCCAGCGGCGGCCGAGCCATGGGAAGGAGTGCTGGACGCCACGCAATTCGGGGGCTCCTGCACCCAGGGCACCGGATGGGACCCGGGCTATGATCAGCCCACGTTGAACGAGGACTGCCTGTACCTCAACGTGTATCGGCCGAGTGAGCCGTCGTCGAAAAAGCTGCCCGTGTTCGTGTGGAACCACGGTGGAGGCAACGTCGCCGGCGCCGGCCGTGACACCGACCCGAACAAGTTCATCACCAAGAGCGAGGCGGTGTTCGTCACCATCAACTACCGCGTGGGTGCGATGGGCTGGCTCGATACCACCGGGCTGGAAGCGGATAACCCGGACGGGGCGGCAGGCAACTTCGGCCTGCTCGACCAGCAGGCCGCTCTCACCTGGATCCAGGAGAACATTGGAAGGTTCGGCGGTGACGCACGGAACGTCACCCTCGCCGGCCAGTCAGCCGGAGCCTCGAATACCTGCGCACAGCTCGCCTCCCCCGGAGCCGACGGCTTGTTTGACCAGGCGATCCTGCAAAGCGGCGGGTGCTCGGCCCGCACACCACAGGCGGCGCGTGCGTCCGGCGCACAGTTCGCGGCGGAGATCGGCTGCGCTGATCCGGCAACCGAGCTCGCCTGCCTCCGGGCGAAGTCTCCGGCCGAGGTGCTTGCCGCCCAGACGGTGGTGCGGCAGAGCGGCGCGGTTCACGGCAACGCCGTCCTCCCGTCCGACCCGCTCGAGCTGTTGAAGGCCGGCAGGCTCACGAGGCTTCCGGTGATTGTGGGCGGGACGGCGGATGAGTCGCAGCAGAGCGTCTTCGGTGCATACGACTACGTTGGCAACCCGATCACCGAGGAGATGCTCGCCGATCTGATCGCCACCACGTATCCGAACGATGCGGCGCAGGTGGCCGCGGCCTACCCTGCCACCAACTATCCCTCCCCAACAGTGGCGTGGGGAGATGTGCAGAGCGATCAGCGTGCCTGCCGCGACCAGACTCTGCGGGACAGGATGGCAGCGGACACCAGGACGTACGCCTACGAGTTCGCGGAAAAGGACGGACCGGCGTTCACCTCCATCTGGCGGCTCGGCACCGATTACCCGTTCGGCGCCACGCACGTCAATGACCTTGGCTACCTGTGGGACTATCTGGGCACCGCGCTGCCGTTCAGCACCGAACAGGTACAGCTCTCGGACCAGATGATCAGCTACTGGTCCAGCTTCGCCGGCGAAGGACGGCCGGACGCGGACTACGCGCCGGAGTGGCCGCGCTACCGCCCGCAGGGAGAGATGCTGCAATTCGTTGCCCCGAGCGCCCAAGTGGTCAGCCACGCAACGGTCGATGCCGAGCACGGGTGTGAACTGTGGGACCGGGTGAGCCCGGCACCTTAGTATTCGTCCATGACCAGCGCGGCCAGCAGCCCCTCCGGTACCACCCGGCTGCTGGCCGTCGCCGTTCTCGCCACCTTCGTGGCGTTCCTCGACGGGTCCATCGTCACCGTGGCGTTGCCGGCCATCAGCGGAGAACTCGGCGGCGGCCTGCCCACCCAGCAGTGGACCGTGAACGCCTATCTGCTCACCCTGGGCGCGTTCATCCTGCTGGCCGGCTCGCTCTCGGACTCCTTCGGCCGGCTGCGTATCCTGCGGATCGGCATCCTGGGCTTCGGGTTCTCCTCCCTTGCCTGCGCGCTGGCGTGGGCACCCGGCGTCCTGATTCTGGCCCGAGGAATCCAGGGCATCACCGCCGCCCTGCTGGTGCCCGGCTCGCTGGCGCTCATTACGACTTCGTACCACGACGCCGCGCGGGCCGCCGCGATCGGCAGGTGGACGGCATGGACCGGCACGGCCGCGATCATCGGCCCGCTGCTGGGCGGGGTGCTGGTGGACTGGGGAAGCTGGCGGCTGATCTTCGCCGTGAACGTCCTGCCGGTGGCCGCCTGCCTGCTGCTGATGACCGGTCTGCAGGAGAGCAGCGGACCGAGGCGGGCCGCGTTCGACCTGCCCGGCGTCGTTCTGGCGGTCGCCGGACTTGCCGGTCCCGTCTATGCATTGATCGAGCAGGAACGGCTCGGCTGGGGGCATCCCGCCGTCGTTGTTCCCCTGGCCGCAGGGCTGCTGGCCCTGGTGCTGTTCGTGCTGCGCGAGGCGCGGGCGCCGGCTCCGATGATGCCGCTGTCTCTCTTCCGGGCGCGGAACTTCCGCTACGGCAACGTCGTCACCGCGGGCGCCTACGCCGGGCTCTCGCTGGGGACCTTCGCCGTGACCGTTTTCGTCCAGGAAGCCGCAGGGTTTTCCGCCACGGCCGCCGGCTTCACTGCCTTACCGCTGCCGGTGGCGATGCTGCTGCTGTCGGCCCGCGTCGGCAGGCTGGCCGGAATTTACGGGCCGCGCCTGTTTATGACCGCCGGGCCGGTGATCTGCGGGACCGGGTTCCTGCTGATGCTCGCGGTCCAGCCGCCGCTGGATTTCCTTACCCATCTGCTGCCCGGGCTGCTGCTGTGCGGGCTGGGCCTCGCCCTGATGGTGGCGCCGCTGACCTCCGCGGTGCTTGGCGCGCTGAACGAGGACGACGCCGGCATCGGCTCCGCGGTCAACAATGCCGTCTCGCGGGTGGCCGGGCTGATTGCGATCGCGCTGGCCGGCACCGTGTCCGGCGGCGCCCTGGACTTTCCGGGCTTCCGGCAGACGGTACTGGTCACCGCGTGCCTCTTCCTGGCGGCCGGGGCAGTCGCGTTCCTGGGGATCCGGAATCCGACGACGGCGGCCCCGCCCTCCCCTGGCGGGTGACACGCAGCGGCCGCGCCGTCGTCGTTCCCGGGCAAAGAGAACCAGAATCGAGAAGGGCAGCAGCCTGCAGCGCGGCTACCCATCGAGGTCCCGGCGGCGAAAACCAGTGAAGCCGATCAGCAGGAACACAGCGGTGACGGCGGAGATTCCCGCCAACCCGGCCCACCCGGCGTCGTCGACGGAAACGTTGGGAACGTGCCAGAACGGACTGATCGCCAGGACCCAGTCCCAGAGCCTGAACGTCGGACCCAGCAACGTGAGTACGAAGGAAATAAACACACCAGCCCAGGACGCGATCAGCACCTGCGGCCGCGCACCGACAACCGCCACCGAAACGGCGGTGGCCGTCCAGACGGCCGGAACCGTCACCACGGCCTGCAGCAGAACCTTGCCGGCGTCGATGCCCAGGTCCCCAGAGGCCAGCGCCGTGATGATGGCTCCAGCGAGAAGCAAGTAGATGGTTGGTGCGGCCAATGCGAGCATGACGTTTGCCGTGAAGTAACGGGAGCGCGGAACAGCGGCGGCCAGAACGGGTTCCAGCCGGCCCTCCAGTTCCTCGATCCGCACCTTCTGCAGGATCTGCACGCCGGGGATGGCGGCGAGAATACCGACCAGGCTCAGGATCGTCACCAGGAAGGCCGGCGCGAGGCCATCCGGTGTGGCCGCACCGGATGCGAGAACCGAGGCGGCTGCACTGTCACCGCTCAGGATGTCCTTAAAGGAACGGGCAAAAAACCCGAAGACCACCCCGATAATCAGGAAGGCAACGGTCCACGTCAGCAGCGGGCCGCGGTTCACCCGGACCGCCAGGCTCCACGGAGTTCCAACCCTGCCCCGGGCGGGGCCTGGTCCGGGGGCGATTGCCCCCTGCCCGAAGTCGCGCCGCGACTGCAGCAGGAACGCTATACCGAGCAGGACCAGGGTGAGGGCCATTGCAGGGAGCAGCGGCCACCAGTGGCTCCCGCTGGCCGGCCGGGTTTCCGTCATCCAACTCAATGGATTTATCCAGGACGTCCAGTCCGGTGCATCCACCGAATACAGGAAGCCCCGCAGCAGGAACAGCGCGCCGAAGGTACCCACGGCCAGCGAGTTGGCCGTCCGCGCATCGGATCCTAGCTGCGCGGTCACAGCGGCGACCGCAGCGAACATCCAACCGGTGGCAGTGAACGTTGCTCCCAGCAGCAGGGAGGCATTCCAGCCGCCGCCGCACCAGGAAGTGACGACTCCGGCGACGCCTCCCAGAGCAACCGAGCCGATCAGTGCCAGGCTCACTCCAGCCAGCAGGCGGCTGCTCCGGCCCAGTACACCGGATGCCAGAAGCTCGGCCTGTCCGGAGTCCTCCTGGCCCCGGCTGGACCGGGTGACGGTGAAAATCGATCCAAGTGCGGCGAGGAACCCGCCCAGGGCGAGGCTGCGCCAGGCGTTGAAACCGTCGTCGGTGCTCAGATCGTAGGCCGGTCCGAAGATCAGGCCCAGTGCCGGGTTGGAGCCGATGGCAAGGGCTAGTCCGAGGCGGTCCTGCTGGGTGGGGAAAACCCATGGGTAGACAAGCACGGAGGACGCAGAGAGCGCCGTCGCGATCAGGATCCACGGTACAAAGCTACGTCCGTCGAAGCGGACAGTAGCACGCAGCAGGGGCCCGGTACCCGTCAGGGCGTTGCTCATGGGCGTGCCCGTGTGGAGGGGGTGTCGTCGTCGTACAGCCGCAGGAAGAGGCTCTCCAGCGAGGGCGGTTCAACGGTCAGCGATGTGATGCCGAACGGGGTGAGTGCTGCCATTGCCTCACCCACCCGTGCGGACTCCACCACAGCCGTGAGTTTGCCGCCGTCCAGGTGTACGTCTTCGAATGCGGCCAGCTGGCCGGGCTGTGGGTTCCGTTCCAGAGTGGCGTGGACGGCGGTGGTGGTATGCCCGCGAAGCCGGGCCAGTGTGCCTTCCTCCACGATCCGTCCGTCCCGGATGATGCTCACCCGGTCTGCGAGGGTTTCGACTTCGGCGAGGATATGGCTGCTGAGCAGCACCGTGGTGCCGCGTTGCTTCGCCTCACCGATGACTTCCTGGAAGACGTTCTCCATCAGCGGGTCCAGACCGCTGGTTGGCTCGTCCAGGATGAGGAGTTCGACGTCGGAGGCCAGGGCGGCGACGATGGCTACCTTTTGCCGGTTACCTTTGGAGTACTGGCGGCCCCGTTTCGCGGGATCCAGCTCAAACCGCTGAATCAGTTCCGCCCGCCGCCGCTCGTCCAGCCCGCCGCGGAGCGATCCCAGCAGGTCGATGGCCTCGCCGCCGGTCATGCCCGGCCATAACGCGACATCGCCGGGCACATAGGCAAGCCGCCGATGCAGGGGCACGGCCTCCCGCCACGGATCCTTTCCCAGGACCTGCAGGTCGCCGGCGTCGGCCTTCAACAGCCCCAAGAGCACGCGGATAGTTGTTGACTTCCCTGAACCGTTTGGCCCCAGAAAACCGTGTACCTGCCCACGCTGAACCTGTAGGTCCAGCCCGTTCAGGGCCTGGAATTTCCCGAAAGACTTCTCCAGTCCCTGAACACTGATGACCAACTCCGCGCTCATAGCCTCCCCGTCCTCTAGCTGTCCCTACAGCTAGTGTGCTGGCAAATCCACCGTGGTGGGGATAGCAGCAAGTAGTTCCCAGAGGACCATTGCCCGGACCCGGCAAGTCTCTGAGCCGCAAGGCAGCCGACCGATAGAAGTCGGAGGAAGCAAAACCTTTGATCGGCGCGGCGGTTGTCATCCGCGCACTGGCTCAGCCGCTTGAGCATTCGTCGGGACCACGATCCCAGCGGCATGGTTCTGATCAGCAAAAGGTTATGGGCACGGTGCCCGGCGTTACGCTCATGCGATGGACTCAGCAGCGTATCTTCGCGATCTCTTCGGCCTGCATGGGCGCGTGGCACTCGTGACGGGAGGCAGTTCAGGCATTGGCAAAGCGATCGCACTCGCGCTCAGCGCAGCCGGCGCACACGTCCTCATCGCGGCCAGGACCGCGGCGGCGATCGACGCGACGGTAGAGGAAATACGCGAGGCGGGAGGGTCCGCCGACAGCGTCGTCGTGGACCTCTCAACCCGCCAGGGAGCACATGCTCTCGCCGATGCTGCCGGCGACGTCGACATCCTGGTCAACTCAGCCGGTATCAATCTTCGCCCGCTGATGCCCGAGCTCGACGAGGTCACCTGGGATAAGACCATGCGAGTCAACCTCGAGGCGCCATTCATCCTCGGTCAGCGCTTTGCGCCCGGAATGGCCGAACGCGGTTTCGGCCGGATCATTCACATCAGCTCTCAGCAGGCACATCGGGCGTTCGCGTCAAGTGGTGCCTACGGAGTATCGAAAGCAGCCATCGAGGCTCTGGCCCGGTCCCAATCCGAGGCCTGGGCACCATACGGTGTCACCGCAAACGTATTGGTGCCGGGCTTCGTGGAAACCCCCTTGAACAAGCGGCTCAGCGCGGACCCAGCTACCGTCCAAGCACTGGCCAGGCGCACACTCGCCGGGCGAAACGGCATGCCCGAGGACTTCGCAGGCGCAGCTGTGTTCCTGGCCAGCGCTGCGTCGACGTACGTCGTCGGGCAGTTGATCACCGTTGATGGAGGTTTTTCGGTCCACTAATTCCTGGTTATGGCGAGGACTCCTTCGTGGAGCGGACGTGCGTCCGCCGCGCTCATCTCGACGCCGCACCGCCGGCTCAGACTGCTGCGGCGATCGGAGCCGACGGCGCAAACGGGTACAGCTCCACCTCGCCTCCGTGTACGACGGCGCACGTGGCGTCCGGTACTTCCTGCCACGCTCCGTGGAGATCCCCCAGCGGTTCGGAGACCACCAACCGAGTGTCGTCCGAGAGTCCATGGAGCATCGCATGGTCCGGGTACTGGGCCTGGAGGGTCGCGATGTCATTACTGTGGAAGAGCGATCGCGAGTTACCTTCGCTGGAGTAGCGGAAGGCCCAGGTCGAGTCACCGTCGGTGGTTGCGACCGTCATCTGAATGGGGTGCTCGACGCCGTGGCGCCGTCCGGCATCCTCGATGAAACCCACTGCCTCGGCGACCGCCGCGCGGGGGTCCCGCTCCAACCCGAAGGTCAACGCGAGGTAGAAGAACAACTCGGAGTCTGTTGACCCTTCGATCTCGGGATAGAGGCTGGGCTCGACCGCCATGGCCAGATCACGCTTCACTTTCGGGAAGTCCGCGAGCACCCCGTTGTGCATCCAGAGCCACTGGCCGTGGCGGAACGGGTGGCAGTTCGTTTGTTGGACCGCCGTGCCGGTCGTGGCGCGGATATGCGCAAAGACGTGGCCTGCGGAGGCTTGCCCTGCGAGCTCGCGCAGGTTGCGGTCGTGCCAGGCAGGCTCCGTGCTGCGGAAGATCCCGGGAATCGGTTCGGTGCCGTACCAGCCGACACCGAACCCGTCCCCGTTGGTGGTCTCGGCTCCCATACGCGCGTGTTTGCTCTGCATGACGAGGGAGTTGGCCGGTTTGTAGAGAAGGTCATCCAATCGGACGCGGGAACCTGAATACGCTAGCCAACGGCACATGTCGTCTCCTTCGGATCGGGCCGGATTTCCAAACCGTGACGGAGCCAGTGTCGACCAAAGGTGGCGTAGGACGGGATGGGCTGTGACGATCGTCGCAACGCTAGTCGACCACAGAACGAGGGGAAGTTCGACTAGCACCAGTAACCTTTTTTCGTAGCCGTTCCTGACGCAGGTGGTGCTGTGAAGGATCGCCTATCGTGTGCCTCGTCTTGGAATCTCTGCCGCGGTTAGGCTGTGGCTATGACTGCATGGAGCCGCTACCCGTTCGGGGTCTCGATCGTTTTCGCGGTGGGCACGATGATGCTGTCGAGCAGCTGCCGGAATGGTGGAGCCCAGCGTCGATCCTCGTCATGGTCTTGGCAGCTTCTGCGCTCCTAATCTGCTCCGTGCTGGAGTACCGACGCGCCCCGTCCGGAAAACGCCGTCCCAAATCCCCCTAGTTTGCCGACTACCGGAATTCCGGCCCTTCTTCCGTACTGTCATAAATGGAAGGAACATGGTCCCATGAGCACCAGTTACTACGGACCTGTCGGTGAGGACGAGGGACTCCTGATTCGCTTCAATGACGCGATGACGGCACGGACGGTTCTCGGGCCGCAATCAACGGCGGACTCCTTCTCGGTTGTCGAACACTTGATCGCGCCGAGAGAACTTGCAGCGCCCTTTCACATGCACAGCCGCGAGGATGAGTTCACCGTAGTCACGAAGGGAAGAATTGGCTTCCTCCTAGGAGATGAGGTCTTTTACGCCGGCCCCGGCGAACTTGTTAGGAAACCCAGGAACCAGTGGCATACCTTTTGGAACGCCGACGACGAACCGGCGCGCGTTCTGGAAATCATCTCGCCTGCGGGTTTCGCCGGGTATTTCCAGGAGATCAGCGCGTGTTTCCCTGAGGACGCCCCTCCGGATCTCGACACGCTAGCAGCAGCGAATGCAAAATACGGGCTGCAAATGGACTTCGACTCACTTCCACTTCTGGTGGAGCGATTCAACCTCGCCAGGCCGGCGGAAATGGAAGGGACGCCCGGAACTGCTGAGGGCTGATTACGCCGGGGCTCTCAGAAGAAGTCGCAACCGCAATCTTGTGGCGCATACCCAGTGATGAGATGCAGGGCTGAACGGCTGATGAGCACCAGTCCGGTGACCCTGGCTAAGAACGGCCCGGATCTGTCCCCCGCCCAAGCCCTCCGTCAGAACCGGGAACGCCAGTCGAGGATGATGTCCGCAACCTCGTCGAGGTGTGACTCCAGGAGGAAGTGGCCGCCGTCGAGCAGTTCCACGCGGGCCTTGGGGACATCGCGCAGGAACGCTTCGGCTCCGGCGGGACCGAAGATTTCGTCATTCCGCCCCCACACGGCAAGCACCGGAACCTGGCTGGAACGCAGCCATTCGTGGAGCGCCGGATACAGCGCCCGGTTGGTGTGGTAATCGCCGAAGAGCGCCAGTTGGGCCTCGTCGATGCCGGAGCGGGCCAGGAGCGCCAGATCGTGCTCCCAGGCGTCCGGGTCCACGGTGGTGGGATCCGGAACGCCGTGCTTGTACTGCCACTCGACTGCCTCCCGGCCCAGGGCCGGACGCAGGGCCGCCTTGTTTTCCGGCGAAGGGTCCGCACCGTAGGCCCAGATGGGAGCCCAGAAGTCGGGCACAAAACCCTCTTCGTAGGCGTTGCCGTTCTGCGAAATCACCCCTTCCACCGCTGCCGGGTTGGTCAGCGCCAGCCGCCAGGCGATGGGGGCGCCGTAGTCCTGGGTGTAGACCGTGTAGGCGTCCACGCCGAGTTCCGCCAGGAAAGCACGCGTCACGTCGGCCAGGACGTCGAATGTGTACGTAAACTCCTCAACTGACGGCGCCGACGACCGGCCGAAGCCGATATGGTCCGGGGCGATCACCCGGTATTGTTCGGCGAGCCTGGGGATGAGGTGGCGGAACATGTGCGAGCTTGTGGGATATCCGTGCAGGAGCAACAGCACCGGGGCATCCACGGGCCCGGCTTCGCGGTAGAAGACGTCTAGGCCGTTGACGGAAACGGTGTGGTGATGGACGGCAACCATGGACTAACCCCTATCAATCGTTTTAGTGGTTATCGGCACGCTACCATGGAACGAGTGCCGTGCACCCGCGTGAACCTGGAAAGCGTGCCGTGCTCCCGAGAAAGGAACCCGATGCTCGAGGATGAAGACCTGCTGCTGGCGTTGCTGAACAGCACACCCGTTGTCTCAGGCCGTTCCACGGACGAACTGGCAGGCGCCTCCGGCAAGGGATTCGTTGCACGCTACGGTGGCACGGGTTCCCCAGCCGAGCTTGAACATCTTCGCCGGATGCGGGAGTGCCTGCAGGACGCCGTCCGGGGGTCCGGGGATGCACTGTCCCGCCTTTCGACAGCGCTGGGCGACGGGGTCCTGGTCCCCCGGGTCACTCCGGAGGGACTCCGCTGGGAAGTGCGTGCGCCGGAGGACGAGCGGCTAGCCTTCCGTGCTGCCCTTGCCTGGTCGCGGGTGCTCAAGGAGCTCCCCGGCCGTCTTCGTCCCTGCGCCAACAACGAGTGCAACCTCTTCCTCATCGACAGGAGCAGGCCGGGCACCGCCAAGTGGTGTTCCATGGCCGTCTGCGGCAACCGGATGAAGGCCCGCACGCATGCCGGCCGCCAGCGGGCGGCTGCGGAGCAGCAGCTGGTGGACAGCATCCCGGACTCGCAAGCGGTCGCCCGGACAAACGCCTGGCTCCGGGAAAGCTTGTAACCGGTGGACTCCAACGAACCTCGCTACCGGACAGTTGCGTTGCGCGTTGTTGTGCCCGGCGCCTGCCTGCTGCTTGGGCTCGCGTTTGTCCTGTCATCTCCCACCGGGTGGATCCTCGTCATCGGCTCCCACGTCGTCAGCCCCTGGCTGGCGGCCGCCGCGCTGCTGCTGGCCTCCGTGGCGATTCGGTGGCTAGGTTCTCGGAACCGGACCGGCGACCGCAAGAATCCCCGGTTGCACTCCCCCGTTCTGGCACTGCTGGCGGCCGCCGTCGTGGGGGTCGGAATTGCCGTCGGATCTCTGCTCGACGCAGGGACCGAGAGCTTCATTCTGGATCCCCAGGGCCCGGAGGGCTGCCGCGCCGCAGTGCGGGAGTCCGCTTTCCTCATGTCAGGAGGCGGCAAGGTTTACGCGGTAGGCAGCCACGGAATCGGCAGGCTGGCCGGTGAGTGGAACACCGACGACGGCTACCGGCCGATCGAAGCGGGCAACTACACCCTGGAGTGGAGCGCCACCGGCGGAGAGCTCACCGTCGACGGCGCTTCCACCGTCAACGGATACCGGCTGGTTGAAGCCAGCGAATACACCGTGCAGCTCGACGCCGACGGCAGCGAGCTCAGCGGTTACGTGGCGGTGGGACCGACAGAGTTTGAGCAGCAGCCGGTCGCCTGCCGATAAAGCCCGTTTTGTCCGGGCTGGTTAACCCATAAGAATCTCCTAGCGCAAATAGCCTTCTCATTGTTGACTAATGCTTATGCCAGCCGTTGAAATCCGCCGAGCCACCGAAAATGACGCCCACGACCTCGCGCAGGTCCATGTCCAAGCATGGCAATGGGCCTACCGCGGATTGATGCCCGATTCCCTCCTCGATGGACTGGACCTTGAGCGGAGGGCTGCGGGCTGGAAGCGGATGATCCACGAAGGGCTGGTGCCGCAACCGCATCTGGCCCTGATCGGCTCGAACGTCGTGGGATTCGCCCATGCGGACACCAGCGGCGACGACGACGCCGATCCGCAGGTCGGAGAGGTCACCGCCCTCTACCTCCTGGAGGAATTTGTCGGTACGGGAGTCGGGCGCCGCTTGTGGGAGGCAGCGCTGAACCAGTTACGCGAAAGCGGACACACCGCTTTGTCACTGTGGGTGCTGGATTCAAACCAGCGCGGAAGGAATTTCTACGAACGAATGGGAATGGCCCCGGACGGAACAACTAAGCAAGAGCTGATTGGGGACTCAACACTGACGGAAGTCCGCTACTGCTCTTCGTTCAGGGATGCAGATTGATCCCGTCTGAGGGCGCAATGCTGAAGTCCGTGAAACGGACGTTTAAGCCGCCGCGTTCCGGAGAGCAGGCCATCAGCCCTACCTTGCAACGGCTCTCCAGGGGAAGGTAGCCCAGCCGCAGACTGCTCCACTGCTGCCCGTCCGTGCCGCCGCGTTCCAGGTACTGCACATGGACCGCGGTGGCCTGCCGGGTCAGCCGCAGGGTTATCTCGTCCCGGCCTGTGCCGAGAGGACGCAGAGACCAGTCGGAAGTGCCGTCGGTAATCACCGTACTGAGCTGAAGCGCGCCGTCGCTGTACTCGACTCCCGTCTTCAGCCAGGTCCGCTCGTCGGTCCGGAGCATCAGTCCCGCCTGATCATAGAGCGTGGTGAAATCGCCGGAAAATGTCGCGGTAGCCATGAAGTCGCCGGTCACTTCAGTCGAGAAGAAATGTCCGGTGTCGCGGATGAATCCGTAGTGGGTTTCGCGCCAGAAATCCGTGGAGCCAGCAGTTTCCAGGGCCAACGAATCCCTGCCGACTTTCCAGCTCGCGGGCTCGTTCAGCCATGACATGTTCTCGAACATTTTCATCCGTTTCTTGGTGCAGGGATGGAAAGGATACGACGAAGCATAATCGGCGCAAGGAAGATGAGGACGACGCCGGTCCTGCCGGGCGACCGGGGCCCCCACAGCACTCTTGACAGCGGCAAACATGTAAAGGAAACTAGACATGTAAAGCAAGCTGTACATCCGAGGAGGCCGGCAATGTCTGTTGAGCAAACCCGCACAAATTGGGGATATGCCAAGTTCGGAACCGGCCGGATACCGGCCGCGGCCATCGCTGTTCCCTGTGGGTTAGCTCTGGGAGCAGCAGGAGGTTTGCTGTCTGTCTTGCTCGGCATCACCGATCCGAATCCTGCCCTCGGCTTTTGGCTCTTTTTTGCCTGCATCGCCATGCCCGCTGCGGCCTTGATTTATGTCCTGGTCGTGGATCGAAACACTTTGATAGGTGCAACCGAACGGCCTGACGACTCCGTCGAATCCGGGTGGTTCGATAAGGCGGCTTCGGGGTCATTCACGGATTTGATCCTGGTGCTTGGGGTCGCGGCTACCGTTCTGGCCTTCATCCCCAGGGACATTTCCGTCGACCTGAAGCTCGTCCTTCCGGCCGTGATCGCTCTGGGCTTCGCCTCCTTCGGCATCCGGTACCTGGTGCTGCGGTGGAAAGGCTGACGTGAAGAACCTGGTACATGAGTCACGTCAGCGCCTGGCCTGGTCCCAACAGCGGCTCGCTGACGAGTTGGGCGTATCCCGCCAGACCGTCATCTCCATCGAACGCGGACGTTTTGACCCTTCGTTGCCGCTGGCCTTTCGGATCGCCGCCGTCTTCAACTGCACAATCGAGGACCTTTTCTTTCCCGACGAGCAGCAATGAGATCCGCGGGCACCAGCAGCATTCCGGCAGCGGAGAACTCACTTCATTTTAATGACTCCCCCGCTGACGAGCTGCGCGTTGGCTTGGTCCCAGTGCTTCACGATGCTCCCGCCGCCGTGGCCGTCCCCCTCGTCGATAATGAGCTTTGATCCCGGCCACTGTTGGTGGAGCTCCCAGGCTGTGAGCGCTGGGCCGGAGATGTCGCGGCGCCCGTGGATGAGTATCCCCGGAATGCCGTGCAGGCGGTCCATGGCGGCCAGGATCGGCGGGTCGCTGATGCCGGCAGCAGTCCAGTAATGCGCCGTGAGTCGGGCGAAGGCGGTCCGGTAGCCGTCGTCGTTCCATCGGGAATCGCGGCGGAAGCCGCCTGTGCCGATGGAGATATGGGTGTCCTCCCACCAAGCCCACTCGCGGGAGGCGGCGTCGCGGATGGAAGGATCCTGTGAGTTCAGGAGACGCAGGTAAGCCTCGACCAGCCGTCCGTGTCCGCGCTCATACCCAATCCCGCTTCGCTCGGCGTGCACGGCGAACCGATCCCAGGCTTCCGGGAAGATCGCACCGACGCCTTCGGTGATCCAGTCCACTTCCCGCCGGCTCGTCGTCGTGACCGCCACCAGCACCATACCCAGGACACGTTCGGGGTGCGCCTGCGCATAGGCGAGGGCAAGGGTCGATCCCCAGGACACTCCGTTGACGATCCACTTCTCGACGCCGCGGGCTTCGCGCAGGGTTTCGATGTCGTGAATCAGGTGGGCAACTGTGTGAGTCTCCAGGGGTGTGGAAAGATCCGACGCATGCGGGCGGGAACGTCCGCAGCCGCGTTGATCCAGACCGAGCAGTCGGGTGCGCGTGAGGTCGAAACGGTGCCGGTACCCGCTTGTTCCCAGCGTGCCACCGGGGCCGCCGTGCAGATAGAGCGCGGGCACGCCGTCGGGCTGCCCCCACTCTTCCCAGTAAATGCTCTGACCGTTTCCAACATTGAGCATTCCCTGCTCCCGCGGCGTCTCACTCATCAACTCCCCCTTTTCAGTCTTCCCAGCGCCGAGTTCACCGCTGAGGTCCCGGATCAAGCTCCAGGACGCAATGGCTGAGACGGAAGCCCCGGGGCAATCCTCCACCGTGAGCCGGCAATTCCGAAACGCAGGCAGGCCGGTACCCGGCGGTGCCCACACGGGTCCGCTACGGACGGGAGTTCAGTGACCCCCGAGATCCGGGTCCAGGCTTGGTCACAGCAGCACACCGCCGGACACCTCGATGCGCTCCCCGGTGGTCCAGCGGAACTCGTGGGACACCAGGGCAGAGATCGCGTCGGCGATTTCCTCCGGCTCACCCACTCGCCCGAGAGCGGTTTGCCCGGCCAGTGCCGCACGCATGTCTTCGCTATCGCGCATGGCTCCGCCGTTGAAGTCGGTCGCGGTCGGCCCGGGTGCGATCGAGTTGATCCGAATGCCCCTCGGGCCCAGCTCGACGGCGAGACTCCGGGTAAGTGCTTCGAGTGCCTTCTTCGATGCCGCATAGACGGAGGTCGCCGGACTGACGTGCCGGCTGAGCGAACTCGACACGTTCACGATGCTTGCTCCCTCAGACAGGTGGGGCAGGAAGGCCTGCGTGACGAAAAGAGGACCACGGACGTTGACGGCGAAGGTGGCGTCGAAGTCTTCTGCCGTGATCGCGCCGAGCGGCGCGAACAGTCCCACCCCCGCATTGTTGACCAGGACATCGATAGTGCTGGCGTTCCATTCCTGCTCAATGCCAGCAAGCACCGCGACGCGGGCCGCCTCGATGGAGGGCAGGTCTGCGACATCCAACCGGACCGCAATGGCTTCGCCGCCCAATTCGACGATTTCGTCCACGACGTCACCCGCTCCACCCCGCGAGGCAGCGACGACGTTGATCTTGTTCCGGGCCAAAGCAAGCGCTGTGGCTCGTCCCAGTCCGCGGTTGGCTCCGGTCACGAGGGCAATGCGGGTCATGGCGTCTCCTATAAGTAAATGGATACTTACTTGTAAGCTAGTGTTCGAACACTGACCCGTCAATACCTACCCGAGGGGAAATGCATGGCACGTGACGCTGAAGCCACGAGGGAGCGGATACTCGCCGCGGCGACCGTGGAGTTTGCGGCCCACGGTTTCGCCGGCGGGCGCGTGGAGCGGATAGCCTCCCAGGCGCAGAGCAACGTTCGGATGATCTACGCGTACTACGGCAGCAAGAGCGGCTTGTTCGATGCAACGGTTGCTGACGCGCTGCGTCGCATGGCCGAGAACGTCCCGCCGCGCCCCGACGACCTCGCAGGCTGGGCCGGGGACGTGTTCGACCATCATCAGCGCTTCCCCGAGGTCCTCCGCCTGAGCATGTGGGCTCAGCTCGAGCGGCCGGAGGCCACCGCCGAGCCGAGCGATATCTATCGGAACAAAACGCTCGCCGTCGCGACGGCTGCCGCACACCCGCTGTCCGCCGTCGACGTCCTAGTCTTCATCTACGCCATCGCGCAGGCTTGGCAGCTCTCTCCGGAAGGGCTCACCGGCCTCGCGGAAAACCCGGCCAGAGGTGAGGAAATTTCCGCTCGCCGGCAAGCCGTCGTCACCGCCGTCGAGCGAATGCTGCAAGCTCAAACCTGAGTCCAGTCACAGAGGAGTCCTAATGTTGCCGCCACAGAATACAGTTACGGCCGATGCGTTCGAGGCCCGCCCGTGATTACAGCTGAAGGCAAGCAGGTTGAGCGCATTGTCGTGGCCGGGGACAGCATCGCCTACGGCCGCGGAGACGGCTGCGGAACCGGATGGGCCGGAATGCTGCAGAAAGCCCACCTGGTGCGAAACCCGGAGCAGCACCGTTATTTCAACCTCTCCATACCCGGGATCGGTACGGCTGAAATCTCCCGGATTGTCCGGACCGAAATTCCGTTCCGCACGCCGGATCTGGTCATCCTGGCTTACGGAATCAATGATTCCCGGCGAATTGGTACACCGGACGGTCCTCGCCCCGCGACGCCGGAACAGGTTGCGGACGGCTTCGCCGCCAATGTGGAGCACCTGAGAACTATGGGAGCGGCCGTATGCGCTGTCGGTCTAATTCCTCCGGACACGTCCCGCACCACGCCGATCTTCGGAGATTATTTCGACGCTGAACCGGCACGGGAAGTGGAAATGCATCTCGCCAAAACCTGTGGTGTTCTAGGGGTCCCCCGGGTACTGCTCTGGGATCTGTTCATCGGTGCCCCGGAACGGCTAACCGACGGACTCCACCCCGACACCGAAGGGCATGCTGCCATCTTTCGTAGGCTTCAGGAGACGCTCACCCGCAAACCGGGAGACGTCACGTGCCGTTCACGGCGCCCAGCTCGATGAGCAGGACGCCGCCGGCAATAAGGACTATTCCCACGCCCATCAGCCAGGTGAAGGGCTCCTTGAATAAGACCCTGCCGATGACCGCAGTCAGGGCGACGCCCGCTGCAGCCCAGATCCCGTAGGCGACACCCAACGGCAGGCCGTTGGCGAGGGTGAGAGTGAGCATGCCGAACGCCACCACGTAGCCGACGGCGACTCCGGCGTACCAGCGCTTGTCGTCGACGGCGAGGCGGAGGCAGACGGTGCCCGCCACCTCGAAGAGGATCGCGCCGATCAGGAACAGGTAGGCCATTACGCCGTTTCGGCTTTCTCATGTGCCGCTTGGGACCCGAGTTCAACGCAGAGCACCCCGGCGATGACAACGGCAATACCAATGCCCATCAGCAGGGTGAGCGGTTCTCCGAAGAAGACCAGGGAGCCGATAGCGGTCAGGGCGACACCGCTTGCACCCCAGACGCCGTAAGCCACACCCAAGGCCATGCCGGCGCGCAGCACGCCGGCGAGCAGGATGAAGGAGCCAAGATAGCCGGCCGCAACCACGGCATAGAGACCGGCATGCTCCAGCGCACCCTTGAGCGAGAGCGACGCAGTCACTTCGGCCAGGATGGCGGCAACCAGGAGCAGCCACCCTTTTGCGGTGTTGTTCATCGGCCGGTTCCTTCCGGGACGTAGTAGCGGGCGGACTGCCGCATCGTATCCCGGAACTAGTTCCCCTGTTCCCCGGAGCGGCCGTGTTCCAGACCGGTAGGAATACCCAGGAACGCCGGTTCCGGCGCCGAGCAGCAGGACTCAGCGGCAGGCGCCGCAGCAGCCGGCTCCGGTGTCCCGCAGCAAGACTCAGCGGCAGGCGCCGCAGCAGCCGGCTCCGGTGTCCCGCAGCAAGACTCAGCGGCAGGCGCAGCAGCGGCATCCGTATCGCAGCCGGCCACCGTATCGCAGCTGCCGCCCAGGTCCGTGGAGCAGACCCCGGTTTCTGGCAGGACGAGTTCGACGTCGTCGGCGGCCTTCTGGTCCCCCGCAAGGGCCGCGGCAATGGAACGGACCTGCTCATACCCGGTGGCCATCAGGAACGTCGGGGCCCGGCCGTAGGACTTCATTCCGGTGATGTAGAAGTCCTTCTCGGGGTGGGACAGCAGCCGGGCGCCGTGCGGCGTCACGGTGCCGCAGCTGTGGAATTCCGGGTCAATGAGCGGCCCGAGCGCCCGCGGTGCTTCCACGGCGGGATCGAGATCCAGCCGGATTTCGCGCAGCATCTCCAGGTTCGGCCGGAAGCCGGTGGCCGGAACCAGCAGGTCGACGTCCAACTGCGATTCCCCGCACGGCGTGCTCCCGACGACGGTCAAGGTGTCGGCGCTCTTGAAGCCGGTGATGGTGAACGAGGTGTGCAGTTCGATGCGGCCTTCCTCGACCAGGGTCCGCAGGCGGCTGCCCAGCGCGCCGCGGGCCGGCAGTCCGTCCAGATCGCCGCCGCCGTACACGCTTGCCGCCGAAGACCGGCGGATGGCCCAGCTGATCCGGGTTTCCGGTTCCTGCTCGGCCAGCTCCCCCAGTGCCAGCAGCGTGTTGGCCGCCGAATGGCCTGCGCCGACCACCAGGATGTGCTTGCCGGCGAACCGGTCGCGGGCCCGGCCGGTGACATCCGGCAGCGGAGCGGTGATGAAGCCCTCTGCATAGGCGGCGGACTCCCCCGGTGCTGCAAGTCCGGCCGAGCCCAGCGGGTTCGGGGAGTTCGAGGTGCCGGACGCGTCGATGACGGCGCGGACCCGGTGATCGGCGGTTGTGCCGTCGGCGGTCCGGACGCGGACCAGGAACGGAGTGGTATCCCGTCCGCCGGTGCGGGTCTTGTCTAGGCCTTCCCGGCTGACGGCAACAACCTCGCTGTTCGTGTGCAGGGCGTTCCGGATGGCGGGGACGGCAACCAGCGGCTGCAGGTACTGCTCGAGAAGTTCCGCACCGGTCGGCAGGGTTTCGGCGTCCGGTTCCTGCCAGCCGGTGTCGGCGAGCAGGCGGCGCGCGGCGGCGTCGACGTCGTACTGCCACGGCGAGAACAGCCGGATGTGTCCCCAGGCGCGGACGGCCGCGGCAGGCGCGTCGCCGGATTCGAAGATGACCGGCGTCAGTCCGCGTTCGAGCAGGTGCGCGGCGGCAGCCAGGCCCACGGGACCGGAGCCGATGACGGCGACGGGAAGCTGGGACAGATCAGTGTTCATTGGTGCTTTTCCTCAGGGAGTACGAAGGTTTTGCTATGCCGGCAGGAGGTCGGCGATGAGTGCGGTGATCCGGGTCTTGATGTCGTCGCGGATGGGGCGGACGGCGTCGACGCCTTGGCCTGCGGGGTCGTCGAGTTTCCAGTCCTCGTAGCGCTTGCCGGGGAAGATCGGGCAGGCGTCGCCGCAGCCCATGGTGATTACGACGTCGGACTCCTTCACGGCCTCGGTGGTCAGCACCTTCGGCAGCTCGGCGGACATGTCGATGCCCTCTTCGGCCATGGCTTCAACGGCGGCGGGATTGACCGAGTCGGCGGGCGCGGATCCGGCGGAGCGGACTTCGATCCGTCCCTCGCCGAGGTGTCGCAGGTACGCGGCGGCCATCTGCGACCGTCCGGCGTTGTGCACGCAGACGAACAGGACGGAGGGCTTGGCGGCGGTTTCGGTGCTCATCGGTTCGTCTTTTCTGTGGAAGCGTTTGGAGAGGGAGCAAGGGCAGTGGTGGCGGCGGGCCAGTATTTCTTCTGCGTCCAAAGGGCCACGTAGACCAGGGCGACCAGAACGGGCACTTCGATCAGGGGGCCGACGACGCCGGCCAGCGCCTGTCCGGAGGTCACGCCGTAGGTGCCGATCGCCACGGCGATGGCGAGTTCGAAGTTGTTCCCGGCGGCGGTGAAGGCCAGCGTGGTGGTGCGGGCGTAACCCAGGTCCAGCAGTTTGCCCAGCAGCATGCCGGCGCCGAACACCACGAGGAAGTAGACCAGCAGTGGCAGGGCGATGCGGGCGACGTCGAGCGGGTTCGAGGTGATTTCATCCCCCTGCAGGGCGAACAGCAGCACGATGGTGAACAGCAGGCCGTAGAGCGCCCAAGGGCCAAGCTTCGGCAGGAACGTGGCCTCGTACCAGTCACGGCCCTTCGCCTTTTCGCCAAGGGTGCGGGTGAGGAAGCCGGCCAGCAACGGGATGCCCAGGAAAACCAGCACGCTTACCGTGATGGCCCAGAAGGAGAACCCGGCGCTGGTGGTTTCCAGGCCGAGCCAGCCGGGCAGGACCTGCAGGTAGAACCAGCCCAGCGCGCCGAAGGCCAAAACCTGGAAGACGGAGTTGATGGCGACCAGCACGGCGGCGGCTTCGCGGTCACCGCAGGCCAGGTCGTTCCAGATCATCACCATGGCGATGCAGCGGGCCAGCCCCACGATGATCAGCCCGGTGCGGTATTCGGGCAGATCGGGCAGGAAGATCCAGGCCAGGGCGAACATAAATGCCGGAGCGGCGACCCAGTTGAGCACCAGTGAGGTGACCATCAGTTTCCGGTCGGCAATCACCCGCGAGGTTTCGTCGTACCGGACCTTGGCCAGCACCGGATACATCATCACCAGCAGTCCGACGGCGATGGGCAGCGACACATTCGACACCTTCACCGAGTCCAGTGCGGGACCAATGCCCGGAACCAGCCGGCCCAGCAGCAGCCCGGCAGCCATCGCGGCGAGGATCCAGAGCGGCAGGAAGCGGTCCAGGGTGGAGAGCCGGGCAGTGACCTGGCCGGCCTGGGGTGGTGCGGTGGACGTGCTCACAAAGCTCCTCGGCGGGACATCGACAGGCGAACTATATTGAAGAATATCGATATCCTTCGATGTCGAGTATTCCGGGATATATCGATACCTGTCAATCTGTGCATAATGGGCAGGTGACCTCTGCACTGACAGTTCCCGCTCCCGCCGTCGAGGCCTGCTGCACCCCGCTGACCTCCGAAGCGCTGAGCATCGAAGACGCCCAGCGGTTCGCCCAGCTGCTCAAGGCCGTGGCCGAGCCGACCCGCCTGCGCCTGGTCTCACTGATCGCTGCCCAGGAGAACAAAGAAGCGTGCGTGTGCGACCTCACCGAACCGATCGGCCTCGGGCAGCCGACGGTGTCCCACCACCTGAAGATCCTGGTCGACGCCGGCATCCTGCACCGCGAGAAGCGCGGCGTCTGGGCCTACTACTCCATCGTGCCGGGTGCGCTGGAGCGGGCGGCCGCGGTCCTCTCTCCCCGGTGAGCAGCACACCTGCCGCTGTGCCGGAAGGCGCGGTACTCGTCCGGCCCCTGCTGGCTTCGGACTGGCCCGCGGTGCGCAGCATCTACGCGGCGGGGATTGCCACCGGGCAGGCCACCTTCGAGAGCGCGGTACCCGAATGGGAAGCCTTTGATTCCGCCCATCTGGCCGGACTCCGGCTTGTCGCCGACACAGGAAGCGGCATCCTGGGATGGGCAGCGGCCTCACCCGTTTCCACCCGGGATGCCTATCGCGGCGTCGTCGAACATTCTGTTTACATCGCCCCCGCCGCCCGAGGACGCGGCATCGGAAGGCTTCTGCTGCGTGCCTTGGTGGCGTCCGCGGAGACCTCGGGAATCTGGACGCTTCAGTGCAGTATCTTTCCGGAGAACATGGCCAGCCTCGCCCTGCACCAGGCAGCGGGCTTCCGCGTGGTTGGCAGGCGCCAGCGCGTGGCGAAAATGGGCCACGGACCGCACGCCGGTGAATGGCGGGACACCCTGTTCCTGGAACGGCGCAGCGGTTCCGCCGGAACCGACTAAGTCGGCCCCTCAACCACGGGAGCGGGACCGGCCCGGAGATCAAAGCGGTAGCCGCCGTCCGCGACTAGTACCTTTCCACTGCCTTGCTGCGCCGGGCCCAAAACAGCACCGGGATCAGCAGCAAGGCCAGGATGCCGCCCGAGAGGGCAAGTACGGCGTAGCTGGTGCCGGCCATAACCACACCGGACAGGGTTCCCCCACCGGCCCCGGCCAAGGCAACCAGCACGTCGATCTTGCCTTGGACGCGGGGACGGATCTCCGGCGACGTGTTATCGACTACCAGTGCCGTGCCGGCAATCAGGCCGAAGTTCCAGCCCATGCCGAGCAGTGCCAGGGCGAGGAGCAGCAGGCCCAGGGATCCACCCGGCGCGAGGGCCGCAGTGACTCCGGCCAAGAGCAGGGTGACCCCGGAGGCGATAGCCATTGGAGTACGTCCGAGTTTGTCCACCAAGACACCCGTGACAAGCGACGGCAGATACATCGCGCCGATGTGCACCCCGATGACCATCCCGACCGCGGCAAGGTCATGGTGATGGGCCCGCATATGCACCGGCGTCATGGTCATGATCGCCACCATCGCGATCTGGGTCAGCACCATCACGGCGGCACCCACGTAGACTCCGACCCCCGGCCGGGCTGCCGGCGCACCGACGTCGCCCGGCACGGTGTCCGCCGTCCGGTCCTCCAACCGGCGTGCCAGGAAAAACGGATCCGGGCGCAAAAGTACCAGCAGGACGACGCCGGCGGCCAGGAACGCTGCTCCGGCAAGGAGGAAGGGGCCGGCCAGGGCAGGGATACCGAGGTCCTCGGCGAAGCGGCCCATGGGCGTCACCAAATTGGGTCCGGCAACCGCCCCGAACGTCGTCGAGACCATCGCAATGCTGATGGCCTGTCCCCTGCGGTCCGGCAGCGCCAGGTCCGTTCCGGCATATCTGGCCTGCAAATTGGTGGCCGTTCCCGCCCCATAAAGGAACAGGGCCGCAAACAGCAGAAGGGGGTTGTCCACCACGGCAGCCAGGACCACGCCCAGGGCACCGAGGCCGCCGGTCAGGAAACCGGCTCCGAGTCCAATGCGCCGTCCGGCCCGCTGGGTAACCCTTCCTACGAGGTAGGCAGCCAGTGCGGAGCCCAGTGTGATCAGCCCCGCCGGCAGACCGGCCAACCCCTCCGATCCAAGCATGTCCTGAGCCAGAAGTGCCCCCACCGTGACACCTGCGGCCAGTCCCGCCCCGCCGAGAATCTGGCTGAGGACAACCACGGCGAGGGTACGCCGCTGAACTGAGACGCGGCGCGCCTCGTCCAGCACGTTGGTCTTCATCCCCCGAGAATAGCTTGTATCAACGCGGGCATCCCAGCACTTAAAGCGCCGCGGCAATTACCCCTACCGCCGGTACTGTTCCACTGGTACAGTCCCCGGCATGGACACAAACACCCTGCCTCAGGCAACCGTCAATGCCCGCTCGATTCTGCTGCCGTACACACTCGCCCTGGTTGCGGCCATGCTGCTCGTCCAGGCGGTGATCTCCCTGACCGGGGGCGATGTCGACCTCCTCGCAGGGGGCCTTACCGCCGTCGTCGCCGTGGGGATTGCCCTTTGGATGTGGCGAAACGCCCGGAAGGTCACCCGGATCCGCTTCGGTTTCGCCGTCGCGCATGCGATCGCCTTCGTCACCGTGACAACCTCGTTCAATGTGCACGCCGTGCTGCGGGCGTTCACCGCCGGGGGCGACGGAGCTGCTGCCGCCGAACTTCTGGCAACCCCCTGGTTCGGCGCGACCCTGGTGATGAGCGCGGCATGGGGGCTCGGCCTGCTGATCCACCTCACCGGCGCGGTCCTGGGCCGCGGCTGGGAGGACTGAGCATGGCCCGCCCCACGGAGAACGAGGAATGGGTGGAAGCCCGGATCGAGTCCTGGGTGGAGACGTATAAGAAATCGATGCTGACGCCGGTGATCCTGCGGGTCGTTGAAGCTGCGCAGCCGGTGACGGTCGCCCGGATTGCAGCCGGCGTCGCGTCGGCCACCGGATGGACGATCACCGAACGGAGCATGTACCGGAGCCTGAAGCGGCTTCAGGATTCCGGCTTCCTACAGAGCGCGGAGGTTGCCGCACCCCGGACCGGAGCCAAGCGCAAGGAGATTTCGCTGACCGCGGTGGGCGCACGGTTCCTGGCCGGCATCAACGACAGCCTCGTCGGTTTCTCCCCGCCGCGCAGCGGGGAGGGCGCCGGAAACTAGAGCACCAGATCAAACTCCAGCCGCCCGTGCCGGACGCCGTTGACCTGCACCTCCAGGGCATGCGCTCCGGCATAATGCCGCCGGGTGGTCATCTGCCGGAAGCCGTGCCGGCCCCGCAGCGGCCGGGACTCCCCCGGTTCCAGGGACACGGTGGTCAGCTTGAAGACCTTCTCTGCCGTGGACCCGTTCGCCTTGACGTAATGCACGGCGTAATCAACCGACAGTCGGGCCGGAGCGTCGCCGGTATTGGTCAGGACAAAGTCGAAAGCGAGCACACCGGGCAACTGCAGGGCAGCTGTTTCAGCCCGCAGTTCGGTGATGCCCACCTCCGCCGGTGTGAAACCCATCAGCTCAAGTGCGACGGGATGGCCCTTTTTAACCAGGGTGCGCAGGCTGCGCCGGACCACCCAGGCGGCGCCGGGCGTGCCGGTCTGCTGCCAGCGTGCGGCAGCCGTCAGCACCAGCTCGGGCGCGTGCCGCGCGAGATCGTTGGCGTGGTTGGCGACGGACCGGCGCACGTATTCGGACTCGTCGTTGTGCAGCGCATCCAGGATCGGCAGCGTGGCCCCGGATGTAGCGAGCAGCAACGGTACCCGGACGGCCCAGGGCAGGTAGGGCCGGGTTCCCTCGCTGGCCAGCCGGCGCACATGCTCGTTGGGGTGGGCGGTCCAGGTCCGGATGATGTCCAGCGCCCTTTCGTGGTCGGCCTGCAGCAGCCGCCGGATGGCGAACTCGCTGGTGAGCCGCGGGGTCAGTTCCGCGAGCAGGGCCAGGGCATCGTCGAAGGCCGGGGTGCCGCCGTCGGCCAGTGCCAACGTGACTGCTGCCTCGGTGACCGGCCACAGCGCCCAGCCGGTGAAGGTCGGATCCTCCAGTGCGGAACGGAACGCCGTGGCAGCTGCCGGATAGGTGCCCAGGGCGTCAACGAGGACGGACGCGACGGCGTCGGTCCGGCCGCGCAGCGACAACGGTTCCAGCCGGGCCCGGGTGGCCAGCACACCGCCCCAGTTCACGCCCGGAGCGGCAGAGGCCAGCGCATCATGCAGCACTTTCACCTCGTTCGGCCCCAGCAAATCATCCATCGCGCCCATGGTGCTCCCCCGTTTTCCATTGCCTCTGATATCCGGCGGGCAGCTAACTGGATCCGATTGCCCTTTGCTCGAGCCGGGTAGGCCTATCCCTAATCTACTGGTTACCGGATTCAGCCGCCGCTGCCGAAATCATCTGCACTGACGCGACGGTAGGACTCGGCGATAATGTCCTCCAGCACGGACATGTCCACGTTGCCGAGATCCGTAAGGTAGAGGCACCCCGCACCCGTCTTGTGGTCGCCGAGCCGGGACAGTTGCTCCGTGTACGCGTCCAGGCCGTCAGGAAGGTAAACCGTGGTGGCGCCCTTGCGCGGCGAGAATGCCGCCGCGCCGGCGTCCCCCTCCCGGCCGCTGGCGTATTTGTAGTGGTAGCTGCCGAAGCCGACAATCGACGGCCCCCACATGGCGGGCGCCTCGCCGGTGATCCGCGTCATCAGCTGGACCAGCGTTTGGGCGTCGCGCCGGCGTACGGGCGATGCCACACCGTCGATGAAGCTGCTGACGCTGGTGCTTGTTGGTTCCATGATGTGCCTCCTTGTTGCCGTGCCGGTTTAGACCCCCGCCCCGCGCAGCGCAGCCACGGTGGTCACCGCAGCTGCAACCGCCTCGTAGCCCTTGTCCTCGGATGAACCGGGCAGGCCGGCGCGGTCCAGGCCCTGCTGCTCGGTGTCGCAGGTCAGCACGCCGAAACCGATCGGGGTGCCGGTGCGGACGCTGACCTCGGTCAGGCCGGTGGTGGCCGCCGAGCAGACGTAGTCGAAGTGCGGCGTGCCGCCGCGGATCACGACGCCGAGTGCCACCACGGCGTCGTAGTGCGGGGCCAGCCGGGCGGCGGCGACGGGCAGTTCGAAGCTGCCCGGGACCCGGATCAGTTTCGGCCGCAGGCCGGCATCTTCCACTGCACGCAGCGCCCCGCCGATGAGGCCGTCCATGATTTGAGTGTGCCAACTGGCGGCCACGATCGCCACCCGAATCTCCAGGCCCTGCGCCTTGATGCTGCTGACGTCGTTTTCCGGTGCGCCGTGTCCGCTCATGATGTATTGCTCCTTGCTCGAAGTCGGTTAACTCTGCTGCACGGGTTTGGTGCGCAGCAGGGTGAGGTGGTGGTCCATCCGGTCCCGCTTGGTCTGCAGGTACCGCTCGTTTTCGGCCCGGATGGGCACCTCGGAGGGCACCATGGCTTCCACCTCGATGCCGAAGCGGCGCATCCAGTCCCGTTTGGCGGGGTTATTGGTCAGCAGCCGGATCCGGTGCAGGTCCAGCTGGTGCAGGATGTCCGCGGCGGCCTGGTAGTCACGGGCGTCCACGGGCAGTCCGAGCTGTTCATTGGCTTCCACCGTGTCCGCCCCGGCTTCCTGCAGGGCGTAGGCCCGCAGCTTGTTGGCCAGCCCGATCCCCCGGCCTTCCTGGCCGCGCAGGTACACGATGGTGCCGCCGTGCAATGCCACCAGTTCCATCGCCTGCTCCAGCTGTTCCCCGCAGTCGCAGCGGAAAGACCCGAAGACATCCCCGGTCAGGCATTCCGAGTGCAGCCGCACCAGCGGGGCGCCTTCGCCGAGGCCGCCGGCCAGCTCAGTCTCGGTGCCGGGCGCGGAGAGAGTCAGGTGTTCGACGCCGGTGCGCGTGTCCGTCCACGCGGTGGCAGTGAAGTCGCCGAAGGCGGTGGGCAGCTGCACCGGCGGTCCGGGCAGGACAGGCGCGGAAGCTGCTGCTTCGCTCATTCGCCGCTTCCTTTCCGCAGGTGCAGGTGCAGGTGCTGGGCCAGGTCCTCGATGGAGATCAGCGGAAGGGCGTACGCGTCTGCGAACTTCCGCAGGGCCGGCAGCCGCATCATCTCGCCGTCGTCGTGGACCAGTTCGGCGATCACACCCACCGGGGTGCAGCCGGCCAGCTGCGCGAGGTCGACCGCGGCCTCCGTGTGCCCGCGGCGGACCAGGACCCCGCCGTCGGCGGCGCGCAGCGGAAAGACGTGGCCCGGGCGGTGCAGGGATCCCGGATCTGCGGCCGGGTCGGACAGGACGCGGGCGGTGAGCGAGCGGTCCGAGGCGCTGATCCCGGTGCTGGTGCCCGCGGCGGCATCGCAGGAGACCGTGTAGGCGGTGCCCTTGGCGTCCTGGTTCACGGCCGTCATGGGCGGCAGCTCCAGCCGGTCCGCGTAGCTGCCGGGCAGCGGAACGCAGACGACGCCGGAGCTGTGGCGGATGGTCCAGCCCATCAGTTCGGGGGTGGCGTGCTGGGCGGCGAAGACAATGTCGCCCTCGTTTTCGCGGTCGGCGTCGTCCACGACTACGACGGCGCGGCCGGCAGCGATGGCCTCGACGGCCTCGGACACGGAGTTCAGCACGATGGCCTGCGCGCTCACTGCGGGCTCCGCGTAAATGCCAGCAGACGTTCGGCGTATTTCGCCAGCACGTCCACCTCCAGGTTCACCCGTCCGCCGGGTTCCAGCGCGCCGAGTCCGGTTTCGGCCAGCGTGGTGGGAATCAGGCCGACCTCGAACCAGTGTTCCCCTGCGTCGGCCGGACTGACCGCCGTAACGGTGAGGGAAACGCCGTCGACGGCGATCGATCCCTTCTCCGCGATGTACCGAGCCAGCCGGGCAGGCACGGCGAAGCGCAGCCGGTCCCAGCTGCCTAGGGATTCGCGCTCAAGCAGCGTCACCACGCCGTCCACGTGTCCCTGCACCACGTGCCCGTCCAGCCGTCCGGCGGCGGGCACGCAGCGTTCCAGGTTTACGTTCTGGCCGGCCTGCAGGTCTCCGGTGGTGGTGCGGGCGAGGGTTTCACCCATCACATCCATGCTGATGGTCCCGTCCTCGATCCGGGTGGCGGTCAGGCACACGCCGTTGACGGCAATGGATCCGCCGGGCTCCAGGGCCGCGCCGGCGGCGGGTGCCGTGACGACCAGGACCGCGCCGTCGCCGTCGGTATTCGGGGACAGGGAGACCACGCTGCCCTGTTCAGCAACTATGCCGGTGAACATCTATGAGTCCTTTGTGTGGGGGTTGTTGAATGAGTCGGGCTCCGGTTCCAGCCGCAGGCGCAGGTCCCGGCCCAGCTGCACGACGGCGCCGCCGGCCGCGGTGTCCCACCGCCAGCGCGGGGCATGGCCGAGGGTCTGCACGCCTAGGCCGGCGACCGAGGCAGTCCCCGCGCCAAGCAGCAGCGGAGCGGTGTAAACCACGAGTTCATCCACCAGTCCGGCCCGCAGGAAGGCGCTGGTCAGGGTGGCTCCGCCCTCAATGAGCACGTGGCGGACCCCGCGGGTGTACAGGCCGGCGGCCACGACGGCCGGATTGTGTTCCTGCAGCTGCAGGAACCTGCCGTCGGAACCGCGGACGGCGGCGTCCGCCGAAACCGGGCGCCGGCCGACGACGACGCGCAGCGGCTGCCGTGTGTCCTCCGCGCCGTCGGGGGTCCGGGCGGTCAGCAGGGGATCATCTGCCAGCACGGTGCCGGTGCCGGCCAGGATGGCGTCCACCCGGGAGCGGATCGATTGGCCGTCCTGCCGCGCTTCGGGCCCGGTGATCCACTGGCTGGTGCCGTCTGCGGCGGCGATCCGGCCGTCCAGGCTCTGGGCGATCTTCGCTGTCACAAACGGGCGATGCTCGGCAGCGGCGCGGAACCAGCGGGCGTTGAGCTGTTCGGCGGGTCCGGCCAGCAGCCCGGAAGCCACCTCCACGCCGGCGGACCGAAGCGCGGCTGCTCCCCCGGCGCCGGCCTGCGTGGGATCCGCGGCAGCGAAGACCACCCGGGCCAGGCCTGCGGCAAGGATCGCCTGCGTACAGGGTCCTGTGCGTCCGGTGTGGTTGCAGGGTTCCAGGGTGACCATCATCGTGGCTCCCCGAACCTCCACTCCCGATGCTGCAGCGCGGGCCAGCGCGTCGGCCTCGGCATGCGCCGTGCCCGCGCCGCGGTGGTAACCGGTGGCGAGGATGCCGCCGTCGGCGTCGAGGATCACCGCGCCCACCAGTGGATTGGCGCCGCGCACCCCCTGGGCCGCGAGGCCCAGGGCGGTTTCCATGGCCGCTGCTTCGGCCGCGCCGAATCCGGGCATTACCGGGTCCGCGGGTCCGGCATCAGGACCTCCACCTGCGGCTTCTCGTTCCGCTTGGCTTTCCACCAGACGAAGAACCCGGCAAGGGTGAAGCAGCCGTAGAAGAGGTACATAAAGGCAGTGGCGTAGTAGCCGGTGCTGAAGAGCAGGGGCACACCCACTATGTCCACGGCCACCCAGATCAACCAGAACTCAACCCAGCCTTTGGCCATACCGTAGGTGGCCAGCAGCGACCCGACAAAGGTCCAGGCATCCGCCCACACCGGTTCGTAGGAACCCAGCCGGGCGAAAACGGGGGTCAGGGCGACGGTGCCCAGCAGCATGATGGTGACCAGCCCGATCCGCTGACGGCCGGTGGCCCACTGCGGGGTGACGGCGGCCTCGCCCTTGGTTTTGCTCTGCTGCCAGCGCCGCCAGCCGTAGATCGATACTGCGATGAACATGATCTGCCGGCCGGCCTGGCCCAGCAGTGTGGCGGTATCGGCGCCGCCGAAGACGGAGCCGAGGAAGACGGTCAGCAGGAGCAGGTTACCCAGGATGCCGACGGGCCAGGCCCAGACTTTCCGGCGCATACCGCCGAAGGCGCTGAGCAGCCCGAAGATGTTGCCCACAAGTTCGCGCACCAGCAGTGAGCTTGAGCCCACCGGAAGCTGTGCCTCGAAGAGCCACCGTAGAAAATCCATGTCGTCCTATCCCTGAGCGGGTGCTCCGGGGGTACGACAGTACGATGCGTCGCCGGGGTGCGACCGGTTCGAGGGGTCACCCCTGCAAAAGGGGACCTCGAAGGGTCGGCAAAGCCGGCGGAACAACAAACTGCACGTGCTTCTCCCATCCAGACTTTAACTGTCGGTATCGGAGTTTCACCGATTCAACCGAACCGCTGCCCCGATTTCTCGGATCAGCAGTGCGGGTCGCGGACTATAACCGCCGGTTCGGAATTACACCGACCCCGGAGCACGTTTGTTGCTAACTATTCTTGCACAGCCGCTTCGGCAGATGCGCGCAGTTTGCGGATAGCGTCATTGGGATCACCTGTCCCGTAAACGGCCGAGCCGGCCACGAACACGTTCGCTCCGGCCTCCGCAGCCCGTTCGATGGTCTCCGCGGAGATTCCGCCGTCCACCTGGATGGCCAGCGGCAACCCGGAGCCGCGGACGGCCTCGGCGGCCCGGCGGATCTTGGGCAGCGTCACGTCCAGGAACTTCTGTCCGCCGAAGCCCGGCTCCACGGTCATGATCAGCAGCATGTCCAGCTCGGACAGCATGTCCAGGTACGGCTCCACCGGGGTGGCCGGACGCAGGGCCATGCCGGCCTTGGCGCCGCGCTCCCGCAGGTCGCGGGCGAGCTTGATCGGGGCCGTCGATGCTTCTACGTGGAACGTGACCGAGGCGAGTCCGGCCTCGGCATACAGCGGCGCCCAGCGGTCGACGTCGGCGATCATCAGGTGCGCGTCCAGCGGCAGCTTGGACACCTGCTGGATCCGTTCCACCACGGGCAGGCCGATGGTCAGGTTCGGCACGAAGTGGTTGTCCATAACATCCACGTGCACGGCGTCCGCGGCACTGATCCGCTGCAGCTCGGCTTCGAGGTTCACGAAGTCGGCCGAGAGGATGCTCGGGTTGATGCAGCACTTGCTCACGAAGGGTCTCCTAGATTTTGCGGCGGATCAGCGCCAGGAACATGGCGTCGGTGGCGTGGATGTGCGGCCACAGCTGGGCGGTGGATTCGTGGCCGGCCTCCAGCGCGCCGGGCAGGCTGACGGCGTCCAGTGCGGCGCCGGCGTCGAGCAGTTCCAGATCGTTGCGCTTGCGCATCACGTCGGCGACGACGGCGGTGGTTTCCGCAGGGTGCGGGGAGCACGTTACATAGGCCACCACTCCCCCGGGCTTAACCGCGTCCACGGCGGTGGTGAGCAGCTCGCGCTGCAGGATGCCGAGTTCGCCGACGTCGGTGGGCTTGCGGCGCCAGCGGGACTCCGGACGGCGGCGCAGGGCGCCCAGACCGGTGCAGGGTGCGTCGACGAGGATCCGGTCGAAGGTTTCCGGGTAGTCCTCGGCGATGGTGCGGCCGTCTCCGGTACGTACGTTCCAGGTTTCCCCGGGCACGGCGTCCAGGGCCTGGCGGACCAGCTGCGCGCGGTGCGGGGCGGGCTCGTTGGCCAGCAGCACGGCGCCGGATTCGTGGGCGAGGGCAGCGAGCAGTGCTGCCTTGCCGCCGGGGCCGGCACACATGTCCAGCCACTTTTCCACGCCGTCCTCATCGACGGACGCGCCGCCGAGGTCCAGTTCGGCCAGGGCGCGGGCGACCAGCTGGGAGCCGGCGTCCTGCACGCGGGTGGTGCCGGCGCGGACCGAGTCCAGCCGGCCGACGTCGCCGGCGGAGAACAGGGCGGAATCCTTCACGAGCTCGCCGTCCGTCGCTCCGGCGGCACGGGCTTCATCGAGGTCGCCGAGGCCGGGCAGGGCGACCAGGTTAACCACGGGAGCGTCGTTGTCCGCACGCAGCAGGTCGGTGATCTCATCGACGCTGCGACCGTGGGCCACGAGTGACTGGCGCAGTGCCCGGACGATCCATTCCGGGTGGGAGTGTTCAATGGCGGAGCGTTTAACCGCGTCGGTTTCGCCTTCGGTGAGCAGTTCCACCCACTCGTCCAGGCTGCGGGCGGCGACCTTGCGAAGCACCGCGTTGATCAGTGCCGACGGTCCGGCGCCGATGACGGCACGGGCCAGGCCGACGGTCTGGTCGAGGGCGGCGTGCGCAGGGACGCGCATGGCCAGCAGCTGATGGGTGCCGATGCGCAGGGCGTCCAGGACAGCGGGGTCCAGGCGTTCCAGCGGGCGGTCCACGCACTTGGCGAGGATGGCGTCATAGGTGCCCTGGCCGCGCAGGGCGCCGTAGGCCAGCTCGGTGGCAAAGCCGGCGTCGCGCTTGTCCAGGCGGTGCTTGCGGATGCTTTTCGGCAGCACGAGGTTGGCGTAAGCGTCCTCGCCGGAAACGGCGCGGAGCACTTCAAAGGCAACCAGCCGGGCCGGATCGGCGGCGCGGGTGCGCTGGCCGGGGGCGGCGGCGGTGCGAGTCTTCACTGCGGCGCGGCGGCGTTCGTGGCCCTTGTCGTTGCGGTGTTTTTCAGGTTGGGGGGTCATTCGAAGACCACGTCCTCACGGTTGGCGAGGCCGCGGGCCCAGTCGGCCCCCGGCATCATTTTCTTGCCTGCGGGCTGGACACGCAGCAGTTCGAGTCCGTGTGAGCCGGTGCCCACGACGGCGGCGGCGTCCCCGCCGCCGGTGAAGCGGACCTGGCCGGGGCGCAGGTCGGTGACGTCGGAGCGCAGCGTGGCCGCGCCGATCTTGAACCGGGCGCCGTCCCAGGTGGTCCACGCGCCGGGTTCGGGGGTGACACCGTTGATGCGGCGGCGGATAGCCAGGGCGGGCTGCTGCCAGTCCACGCGGGCATCGTCGATGCTGAGCTTGGGTGCCAGGGTGATGTCCCCCTGCTGGGGCACCGGCACGGCTGCGCCGGCGTCGACTGCGCTGAGCGTTTGGGCCAGCAGCACCGCACCGGAATGCGAGAGGCGTTCGAGCAGGTCACCGCTGGTGTCCTCGGGCCGCACCGTTTCGGTGAGCGTGCCGTAGACCGGGCCGGTGTCCAGGCCTGTTTCGAGCAGGAATGTGGAGGCACCGGTGATGTCGTCACCGGCAATGACGGCGTGCTGCACGGGGGCGGCGCCGCGCCAGGCCGGCAGCAGTGAGAAGTGCAGGTTGATCCAGCCGTGCTTCGGCACGGTGAGGGCACGCGCCGGAACGAGGGCACCGTAGGCAACGATGGCTGCGACGTCGGGCGCCAGGGCGGCGATGGCCGCGATGGCTTCGTCGTCCACCTTTGCAGCGCGGATCACGGGCAGACCCAGTTCCTCGGCGCGGGCGGCCACCGGCGATGGTGTCAGGACCTTCTTGCGGCCCAGCGGAGCGTCGGGGCGGGTGAGGACGCCGACGACGTCGAACCCGGCGTCAATCAGCGCGTCGAGGGACGGTACGGCGACCGCGGGGGTGCCGGCAAACAGGACGCGAAGTGCCGCGGCCACCTAGGCTCCGGCCTGGGTGCCGAACGTACCCTTGGCCGCCTGGCCGAAGGTACCGAAGCTGGAGCCCACGCTCTGGGCACGCTGCGCTGCGGTACGGTCCGCGATCGCGTCGTACTCGCGCTGCCGGATGGCCCGGAGTGCTTCCTTGCGGTGCTCGCCTTCGAGTCGGTCGATATAGAGGGCGCCGTTCAGGTGGTCCGTTTCGTGCTGGAAGCACCGGGCCAGCATGCCCTCCCCTTCGATGCTGATGGGGTTTCCATGCAGGTCCTGGCCGGAGACGCGGGCCCAGCGGAAGCGCGGCGTCTGGTAGCCAAGCCCGGGAATGGACAGACAACCCTCCAGATGGTCCGGCTGGAGGTCGTCGCTCAGTTCAAGGACGGGATTGACCACATGCCCGGCCTGGCCCTCCACGCGGTAGGTGAATACGCGCAGGCTGACGCCGACCTGGGGTGCTGCCAGCCCGGCACCTTCGACGTCCTCCATGGTTTCCTCCATGTCCGCTACCAGCTTCGCCAGTTCGGGGCCGAAGTCGGTCACGTCTTCGGCGCGGGTCCGCAGGACCGGGTCGCCGAGCGTGCGGATAGTCAGGATGGCCATCGGGGGTTTGTTCCTTACTCTTGCTGCAGGGGATCGGAATCCAGTCTAGTTGGCTCCGCCGCCCGCCGGGACGCTCAGGCCTGAGGAGCGCCCGCTGCCACCGAAGTCTGCGGATCTGCCGTCGGTGCAGCCTGCAGGGTTGAAGTCTGTGAAGCGGGGGCTTCGTGCGCTCCGACCGGGGGCGGCGGCACGGGCAGCAGGGCACGGCCTGCGGCAACGGCGTCGATGTTGGTCTGCCAGACCCGGCGCAGTGCGCAGAACTTGAACCAGTGTTGGGGCAGCACGTCCGGGTTTGCGCGCATGGGACGCACCTCGGTCTGGCCCACGGCGACGCCAAGCAGCAGCGGATCCTGTCCGTAGGCCCACGGCTCCCAGGTGCCGGCACCGGCGTCGACGAGCGATTCCTGTGCCTTCATCCCAGCGACGAGCTGCATCACGACCTTGTCGTCCAACTGCTTCACCTGTCCGTCGCGGTCGGTGTTCTTGGTCTTGTAATCGATCAGGCACAGCCGGCCACCGATCCGAGCCACCAGGTCCAGGGTGCCGGCGTAGCCAAGCTCGGCGTTCCACACGGTGATTTCCGGGGCGATGGGCTGGACGTCGTAAAGCTTCCACCATTCGTCGAACCGGTCCGCGAACTGGTGCTCCCCGCGGGCGGCAAGCTCCTCGCGGGCACGCTCGAGTTCATGCGGGCGGTCCAGGGCGCGGAGCGCCACCTGCTCACAGTAGTAATGGACGCGTGTGCCCCGCTGCGCGGCGGCGTCGCGGTAGCGTTCGGAGGCCGAGGAGGCCTCCTTGACCACGGAGCGCAGCTGCGACGGACTCCCGAGGGCGGCGGTGAGTTTGGGATCCTTGACGACGGCGGAGGCTGCCATATAGCTGTGCCAGCCGTCCAGGGACGTTGAGCCCTGGGAAATGACCGTGGTGATGGACGGGACCGTGGGCGGCTCGGAAAGGGACCGCGAATACATGCGTCCGTATTCGGTTGCGTGTCCCAGTGCTGGTTCAGTCATGTCTCCAGTCTGCCACCCGGCGGTGACAGTCTGCTTTCGGCCGTCCGCCGGACAGACGCAAAAAGACCGCCACCTCCCCGGAGGAAAGTGACGGTCTTTTGAAGGGTGGGCGATACTGGGTTCGAACCAGTGACCTCTTCGGTGTGAACGAAGCGCGCTACCACTGCGCCAATCGCCCTTCTTTTGCTAAATCACGTTGATGCGCCCGGAAGCACTCCAACGTCTAAAGATGCTAGCCCAGATCCCGCCCCAGTCCAAACCTGGGCCGAACCCGGGACCGATTGGACGAACCCGCAAACGTCCTATAGAGTTTTTCTTCGTTGGAAAGCGGGGGTTCGCCGCGGAAAGCGCAAGCAATCCGGGGCAATAGCTCCCTCACCTGATCAACATGCGGACGTAGCTCAGCTGGCTAGAGCACCACCTTGCCAAGGTGGATGTCGCGGGTTCGAATCCCGTCGTCCGCTCGCAAGTCACTGTACAAGCCGCTCCCGGTTTCGCCGGGTTCGGTTCTCCAAAGCTTTATGCGGCGGTTACGGTGGGGTGGCCGAGAGGCGAGGCAGCGGCCTGCAAAGCCGTATACGCGGGTTCGAATCCCGTCCCCACCTCCACAGTGGATTGCAAGAAACCCATTTATGGGCGCGATTGGCGCAGCGGTAGCGCGCTTCCCTGACACGGAAGAGGTCACTGGTTCGATCCCAGTATCGCGCACGAACAGTACTGTTTCAGTGCTTTTCTTGCGGACGTAGCTCAGCTGGCTAGAGCACCACCTTGCCAAGGTGGATGTCGCGGGTTCGAATCCCGTCGTCCGCTCTCCCTTCTGCTTATGGTTTTCCAGGAGTAATCCTGAACGGGCCGAGCAGTTTAGGGCGCGATTGGCGCAGCGGTAGCGCGCTTCCCTGACACGGAAGAGGTCACTGGTTCGATCCCAGTATCGCGCACGGACAGTTTCGACTGTTTGCATTTGCGGACGTAGCTCAGCTGGCTAGAGCACCACCTTGCCAAGGTGGATGTCGCGGGTTCGAATCCCGTCGTCCGCTCTCCCCCGGCCTTGATTGCCGGCTTAGAAGGAACAGGTTTTTGCCTGTTCCTTCTTTTGTTTAAGCCGCAGGTCATCCCGGCCTGGTCTGCTCGGCGATAAAACTAAGTTTGCTTATTAGCCGGCCTATCGATAAAGTCTTTCCAGTAGAGAAAATGCCGACATGGTTTCAGTAGCGGGATCAAAGTTGCATGGCCACCAGGCCGCTCACACCACTACTTGAGGAGAACCACATGGCTAATACACAGACTCACAACGATCACACGAACACCACCGTTCGCAACGCCAACGACATCAAGGTGTCCACGCGGACCCTCGAATTCGCCGTTTACGTCCTGGCCGTTATCGCCACGATCATCACGGCAGCTGTCGTTGGCGACAACGCCAGCGAAAATGGCCTTGACGCATTCAACGCCGCACAGGCAATGCAGTACATCACCTTCCTCACGGTCGGCCTGATGGTTGCCCGCGGCCTGGCCAAGTCCGGCCACCGCGGTAACAACAACCACAACGCGTAACACGCGTTTCCGGCCTTGAGCCGGACGCCTATTCCGGCGTGGAGCTCTTTGAGCTTCACGCCGGTTTTGTTTTAAGCTGGCCTTTCGCCCTAGGCAACTTTCCCGCGGTTCGGCGCCGATAAACATCCCTGAAGACCTTAGAGTGTGGCCTATGGAAATCCGCCCGCTGGACCTCGATAATGACAGCGCCATGGCCGAGGCCTACCGCATTGAATGCGCGGCAAACCAAAGCGTAAGGCCCGGTTGGATTTCCCCCAGCAAGGAAGCCCGGATTCTTGGCTGGCGCACACCTAACGGATGGCAGAACCATTTGCTTGGCGCATGGAACGGCACCACATTGATTGGTTTCGCGGCCGGCATGCATTCACCCGACACTCCGGACACCACATGGATATTCGTTTGGGTCGACCCCGTTTACCAAAACGCAGGAGTTGGTTCTGCATTGGCACGTGCCGCCGAAGACGCCAGTCCTGCGTCCACGGTCAGGTTCGTGGCAAGCGCCATCCGGGCGACCTCGGCCGAAATGGGCGCTCTTATGCAGAATTTTGCTTCCCCTCTTGGCTATTCCCCGGCAACCACCGAAACCGTCGTCGAACTGGATCTCCGTGACACACAGCTTGCCGGCCCGACGACGGCGCCCGGCTACGAAATCTCAACGCACGTCAACGGCGTCCCTGAGCGGTTCCGGGAACAGGTAGGGCAGATCAAGGGCCTCGTGGATGCCGAGGCGCCCAACGGCGAGCTCGCCTGGGGCGAGACACCCGTATCCCCCGGTGAGTATGCCGCCGAGATGGACCTCTGGGTTGCCCAGGGATCCACGGTATTCGAGTCGATCGCCGTGGACGCAGCCGGAAACGTTGCCGCCTGGACCTGCCTGGTCGCTGATGCCGATACCGAACGGCCGGCGCACATCGAAGGGACCCTCGTGGTCTCCGGCCACCGCGGCCACGGCCTCGGAGCGGCCGTGAAGCTGGCTTCCCTGCACCGCGCCGTCGAACTGGGAAACGTCCGCAAAGTCAGGACCAGCAGCGATGACCGGAATGTATGGATGCGTTCCATCAACACCCGCCTCGGGTTCACGCCCGTGGAGACCGAGCTCATCCTGCAGAAGGAAACCGTCAGCCCTTGATCGCGTCCGCTGCCACGCGTGCGGCATACAACGTCTCGAAAGTGGCATGCAACGGCCAGAACCGGGACGCAGGAATGGTGGCCCCGGCAACGGCGCCCTCCAGGTATGTCAGGTGGGTAATCCAGCCGGGCCCGTAGGAATCGACGAGGGCCCCCAGATCATGGTGCCTGAAGTCCAGTCCGGTCCCCTCCTCCGCGTCACGCAGCCGGATCTGGATCCGCGATTCGGGTTCCTCGGGAAACTCCCAGCTCATCGCCAAGCGGCGCGGCTCGTCCATGTCAGTAATGACGCTACGGGACAAGTAGCCTCCGCTATGGTCGACGACGATTGTTCCGCCCGTTCGCACGTCGCATTCCACAGGAAGGCCCAGCCACTGGGACAAAAGGGCGGCGTCAGTGAACCCCGCCCAGACGGCCTGCGCGGGGGCGGGAAACGTCCAGGAAATCCGAAGAGTACCGTCGGCGGTCGAAACAGAAGTGAGCGGCATGGCCACGATTGTGGCACACCGGCGTGTTCGCAGCACCGATCAGTTTCCGATGGCCAGTGCCATCTGTTCGGCGGACGGGAGATCAGCCAGCACCACCTGGTAGCGGTGGCCGGCGGCGTCGGAGAACGTGACGGCACCGGTGCCGCCCATGTTCAGTCTCGTCAGGGAGCCGCGTGCGTGCCGCGTCACCGGCCAGTTCACGAGCCCGGAGTTCAGCCCGTTGTCTTTGGCCACCGTGATGTCCTGGACGTTTCGGCGCTGAATGGAGCGCTTCCACAGCGGTCCCCTCAGGGTGACGTACTGCTGGTCCACTGCGACCGTAATCCGCGCA
Source organism: Arthrobacter sp. zg-Y1110 (assembly GCF_025244865.1). NCBI lineage: Bacteria > Bacillati > Actinomycetota > Actinomycetes > Micrococcales > Micrococcaceae > Arthrobacter > Arthrobacter sp. zg-Y1110. The sequence goes on along the minus strand of NZ_CP104272.1, from coordinate 1,548,523 downwards.
AGGAAACACCACCAGCCGGCAGCGAGCAGGAGCGCCGCAGCAGCTAAATACAGCGGCCAGACCGACTCGGCGGCTGCCCCAACGGCCAGCGCGGAACCCACTGCCGCCAGCAACGCGCCGCCTCCCCACCTAAGCCAACCGGGCGAACGTTCCACGAACCTGACACTGCTTGCCGGTGCCTGCGGCGCCATGGCCTTCCCCCTCATCGTTTGCGCGGGCGGTCCTGATTAGGGAACGCTACCTCATTCCCCTGCCGCCCTGGAGGCGGCCGCCTACCGCATCCGCTCTTCCGGTTCAGCCAGGAACTCTCAGGCAGCCGGCCAGAAAGCGACAGGTCCAGGGTGGCGCCATGGAGGAGATCGAATCGTACTGGCTGCCGCGGCCGCCGACGGTGGGTGGTTCCTGCCGCCGAAGGGACTGCCTATCTGGGCCTTCCTGGACCTGCTCGTCCATTCCTCCGGGTACCTGCTTCATGGGTCACCGGACCCGGGCATTGAAGTGTTTGAACCGCGGACGCCCATTGACTACTCCCCCGATGGCTTCAGTAAACAGAACGCCGTTTTATGCGGCGTACGGCTATGAAGACCACGCCGGCAAGAACGATATGCACCAAGACCAGGGCAATCGCATCCGGCTCCACCCAGGTGATGGTCCATCCCGAGTCAAGCCATCCCGTTCCGCCGAGCATCGTGCGGGTGACGGTCAGTTGCGTCCAGTGGAAGGCGACCGCCACCAGCAACGCCCCGGGCACCGGGATACGCCGGGCCGCCACGAGCGCCAGCCCGAACAGAACCAGCTGCACGATGTAGATGATGGGGTCATTGCCTGCGGGAAACACTTCGATTCCCCCTCCGTCGCCGCCAAGCACCGTGGTGATAGCCCACCGCACCGGCCCGACCACCAGTCCAATGAACGGGAACAGTGCCGTCGTCACCAGCGTCGCAACAGCCAGGCCCCAGCCGTCCCGCAGGTTCGTCCAGACGTACCCGCGCAAGGCAAGTTCCTCCGGAAGCGCCTCATAGAGGGCCAGCACCACGCCGTTCAGGAGCAGGAAGCCCAGGAAGGCGGCCACGTTCAGCTCTTCCACCCGTATCCATCCGACCAGGCCGGCGGGTAGCCAGACGATGAGGCCGGTGAGTGCGCCGACGGCCACGCCCATGGCCAGCGGCCGGGCGACTGAGCGGCTGAGACCGAGCCCTTCCAAGCGGCGGTGGTCCAGCCGGCGACGCAGCAGCACGATACCCGGCACCACGACGGCGGACATCAGGACCGCCTGCAACAGGACTTCATCCAGCCGTCCCCAGCCAAAAGCCAGGCCCAGGGCTTCGGCAATCCCTATGGCGGCTCCAAGGGCGACGCCGAGGAACACCCATCCAAGGAGCGCAGCCCGAAGTGCGCGTCCCCGCTCGATCGGCTGGCGTGCCTGTTCCGAAAGCGGAGACGGCGTCGCGGATGGCAGCATTCGTGCAGGCATCGAGGGTCCTCATTTATCGCGTCGGGGCGGTAGTGCAGGATCGACGCCAGTCCACCACGAAGACCCGGGCAGTCTACGCAGCCACGCCCGCTGGGGTGATTGCCGCGGCGACCGCAACGGTGGCAGTTCGAATCAGTTCAGTGACGGTGGGGCGGGACCGTAAAAATTACTCGCATAGGCACCCCGTCGACTACTTGGTTTTTCTGACCGCCTCGGCGTCGCATGTGCCAAAACTACGTGTTCGGCATAGTCGGCCGCCCCTAGGCTTTGAATGCCTTGGCCGGGGGCGTGGCCGGGAACCACGGGAGGCCAAGAGGCGAGTCTCGCATTGCACCGCACCAATGCTGAGGAGATCACCGTGAAGAAATCATCACCTACCCTCGCTGTCCTTGCCGCAACCGCAGCTCTGGGGCTGGCAGCCTCACCTGCGGCCGCCGGCGGACGGCACCACCCACCATCACCATCACCCGTACCTGTTGCCGGGGAGGTGACCACCGTTGCCGAGGGGCTGCTCGGTCCCTTGAGTTTCGCCGTCGGCCGTGGCGGCACCCTCGACGTAGCCCAATCATTCACTACGCTCCTGACCCGCATCACTGACGGCGGAGAACCCGAGGTCCTGGCAACGGCACCCGACGGTTATTCCCCCGGTTCCGTTTCCCGCGACCGCGGAGCTACCTATTACACGGTTGCTACCGGCGCCGGAAGCAACGACCCGGTAGCCAACGTCACCTTGCTGCAGTCCATTGACCGGGACGGCAACATCGAGACCGTCGCGGACATTTCCGCCTACGAATTCGCCGAGAATCCGGACAGCATCAACACTTACGGCTTCGAGGAGGCGCTTCCCGCCGAATGCGCGGCACAACTGCCGCCCGGTGTTGCCCCTGCTCCGTACACCGGCCTGCCGGACTCCAACCCGGTAGCCTCCCTTCCCGGCCGGTACGGCGGAACCATCGTGGCCGACGCGGGAATGAACGCCCTCATCCAGGTAGGCGACGACGGCGAAATCGTGACGATCGCGGTGCTGCCTCCTGTGCCATTCACGATTACCGCCGAAACGGCCGCAGGGTTCGGGCTGCCGGCCTGCACGGTGGGACTCAACTACAACCTGGAACCGGTGCCGACCGACGTCGAACGCGGACCCGACGGCGCCCTTTACGTGACCTCGCTGCCGGGCGGGCCGGAGGGAGGATCTCCGGGATCCGTGTTCCGTGTAGAAGGATCCACCGGTGCTACGGAACTCGTCGCCACCGGCTTTGCCGGAGCCACCGGACTCGCCGTCAACGACAATGGAGACATCTTCGTGGCGGAACTGTTCGGCAACCGGATTTCGGTAGTGCCGGCCGGATCAGGGACCCCCGAGCTGTTTCTGGAGGCCAATCAACCGGCCGCCCTGGAACTGCGGGGGGATGCCCTGTACGCGTCAGTGGATGCTCTCGCCGGATTCCCGGCCGGACCAGGCCCCGAGGCCCCGCCGGTTGCGGAGCCTCCGGCAGAACCGGCTCCGACGTCTGCCAGCATCATCCGGATCGAACTCGACGACAACTGCCGCGGCTACCATCACCACCATGGCGGTTCGGATCGGCATTCGGGTGACGGCGTCCGGGAGGACGGGTCCGGGGAATAGCGAAGGATATGCCCGCAGAGGAAAGTCCTTTCCTCCAACCCCTGCGGGACCTAACATGGAGGCGAACGGGAAACGAGCGGGTTTCCCCTGTGAAAGGAGGTGATCCGTGTCTGTATTTGACGAGCTCAAAGGCAGGGCCGGTGAGCTGAAGGAAAAGGCCACCGGATATGTCGGACAGAATGCCGACAAGATCAAGGGCGGCATCGATCAGGCAGGGAACTTCGTCGACCAGAAGACCGGCGGCAAGTACTCCAGCAAGATCGATGGTTTCCAGAACAAGGCCTCGGAAGCAGTTGATAAGACCAACCGCAACCGCGAGCCGGGAACCGGCAACGGTCCCGGGCAGACGCCTCCGGCCTAACAACCCGAGAGCACGACAAAGAAGCGCCGGTCCCGCCGAGAGGCGGCACCGGCGCTTCCGCCGTTTAAGCGGGTCCTGCTACGACGCTTCGCCCGTCTGGCCCTCGCGGGCCAGTGCGGTCAGGCGCGAGACGGCGCGGAAGTACTTCTTCATGTACCCGCCGGCCATCATTTCCTTGGTGAACAGCTGATCAAACGGCACCCCGCTGGCCAGGATCGGCACGTCCTTGTCGTACAGCCGGTCGGCAAGGACCACAAAGCGCAGCGCCACGGACTGCTCGGTGATGGTCTGGACGTTGTGCCAGGCAACAGCTTCCACCCCGTCGAGCAGCTGCCGGTACCGGCTCGGGTGGACCTGGGAAAGGTGGTTGATGAGTTCGGAGAAGTCATCAACAGCGACGGTCCGGCCGGAGAATTCGGTTTCCATCCGCGCTTCCAGCTCCCCGTCCTGCAGCGGCTGAGGCGACTCAGGCAGACCGCGGTGGCGGTAGTCCTCACCGTCAATGCGGACGACGTCGAACTGGTCCGCCAGGACCTGGATCTCGCGCTGGAAGTCGACGGCGGCAAAACGGCCCTCACCCAAGGAACCCGGCAGGGTGTTGGACGTAGCCGCAAGCTTCACGCCGGCGTCGGCCAGTTCACGCATCAGGCGGGACATCAGCACCGTGTCGCCCGGATCGTCGAGTTCGAATTCGTCAATGCAGACCAGCTTGTAGGCGCTCAGCGCCTCCACGGTCTTGCGGAAGGTGAGCGCACCCACGAGGTTGGTGTACTCCACGAACGTGCCGAAGGCCTTGGGCCCTTCCACGGCATGCCAGAGCGAGGCCAGCAGGTGGGTCTTGCCGACGCCGAATCCGCCGTCCAGGTAGAACCCGGCTTTGCTCTCGGGTTTCTTGCCGCCGAAGAACTTCCGCAGGCCGCTTGGCTCGGGGGTGTCGACGTCGGCCGCGAAGGAACGCATCGCGCCCACGGCTTTGGCCTGCGAGGGCTGTTCCGGATCGGGACGGTAGGAATCAAAGGACACGCTGCCGAACCGGGGCGATGGGAAGAATCCCTGCAGCAGTTCATCCACCGATACCTGGGGAGTCCGTTCTGTCAGGTGCTCGAGTTGTGCCACTGCGCGCTTTTCCGTCCGTTTGATGCCTGCTTCCGGCACGAAACGTGCCGGTTCTGCGGCGTTCTGCCGCCATCGCTACGATACGCCAACGCGTTCGGGAATTTGGAACTGCGGCCGGTGGACCGCGACTGTGTCTGCAGTCCATAGTCGGAGCATGATGCGGCATCAGGACGCGGTGGGCGCTCCAAGGTATTCCCGCGAAGAGCGGTCACTGATGGGATTGGAGTTCGGCACAGCTGGAGCAGCGCTCGGTGGCGGCATCCTCCTGGCCCTGCAGCCTGACGGCGCCTTCCTGCACGCTGATCCGTCCGTACTGCGACGGACCCCGTTTCGGGACTGGCGGCTTCCGGGCCTCCTCCTTGCCGTGGGTTGCGGCGGCGGTTACCTCACCGCCGGCATGCTGCACCTTCGGTGCCACCGGGCTGCACGGCCGCTTTCCATCGCCGCCGGGCTCGCCCTGATAGGTCTCGAGGCTTGGGAAATAGCGGTCATTGAGTTCCAGCCGCTGGAAGCGGTGTTCGTGGGAATCGGTGCTGCCGTCGTCGTGCTGGCGCTGCGCCTGCCCCGGGAGGGCGCGCCCTGCAGGCGCACCCAACCCTGACGCGAACTGGTCAGAACGGCGGCACTTCTTCCAGCACTGAATAATTCCGCGCTGGATCATTCGGCGCTGATTCTGCCTGTCTCGGATCCTCCCGCTTTGAATCCGGGCTCCGCCCCGGTGCCGGGGCCTGCGATGGATCCAGTTCCAGGAACGGTTCGGTCCGATAGATCCGGCCGGTAGGCGAAGTCCACTCGATCACCCCGGGGGTGGGCTGGAAGGCCTTCCAGAAACCCAGCGTCTTGAACCGGTGGTGCCGACGGCACAGGTGCTCCAGATTTCCATGGTCCGTGGGTCCGCCCCGCGCCCAGTCGACGGTGTGGTCGATATCCGCATTTGCGGTGCTGACCCTGCAGCCGGGGAACCTACACGTCCCGTCGCGGGCGCGGAGCCAACGTTTCAGCCCGGCAGGTACTTTCCGCCGCCGACCGACGCCCAGGATTTCACCTGTCTGCGGGTCCTGGGCAAGCCCGGTCCAGCCCGCCGCGTTCCTAGCCAGCCTGCGGGCTTCCTCGGCGCTGATGGGTCCGTAACCGTGCAGCTCTGCCGGCTGGTCGTCGGCTCCGAAGAGGGTTTCGGCGCTGATCAGGACCATGATCTCCGCCCTCGGGACAATCCCTTCGTCCGGTCCGGGTTGGCGATCGGGGGCTCTTTCTGAGCCGCCCCCGAAACCGGTGTCTTCCTCGCCCTGGCTGGCTGCGCCAGTGTCGTCGCCGGTGCGCCCGGAACCGCGGTAGTCTCGAGGCCCGCCGGTGGACCCGCCAGGATACCCGGACCCGCCAGTTTCACCGGGATCGCCGCTCCCACGTCCGGTTCCGGTCCTGCCGTCGGTTCCGGCCTCGTCCGGGGTTCCGGGCGTCGTAAAAAGTCCCCGGCTGCCGCCCATGAGCAGCTGCGCCAGAATATCCGCACGCAGCTGATCCGTGGTCCGGGAATCCCCTCCCGCCTGCTCACCCCGCGCCGCAGCGCTTAGCGCCGTATAGATCTGCTGCGCTTCCGCTGCACGCAGATAGGCCGACAGGCAGGACATGCCGTCCTCTTCCCGGTCCAGGGTGACCTTGCGCTGCTCGAACGCGGTCAGGTGCCGTGTGCTGACGGTCTCCGGATAGCATTTCTCCCGCAGCCGGCGGGCCTTGCAGGAGAACTGGGACCGGGTCTGGCCCTCCGCAGCCTTCAGCAGGTCCGCTTCGAACCCGGGGAGGTTCTCCGCAGGAACGTTCTGGCACTGATCCAGCACCACTTGGGCATGCTGGTAGGAAAGGCGCCCCTCTTCCAGCCCGGCCAGGGTTGCCGTATGGGAAGTGCAGAGGCTTATCGCTTCGCTGAGGAGGCGCTGTCCGGTGACCTGCGGGACATTCAGGATGGCCGCGCATTCGGAAGCTGCGAGGTTGAAGGCCAGCCCCGGGTCGATCCATTTGGAAGCGGCATACATGTCGTCGCGGAAGAGCTCCCCCATCCGGTTGACCAGGCGGGCTTCCTGCGCCTGCATCCAGGACATCAAATGCGCCATCCGGGACAGGGCCTCGGCGACCGTTTGCGCATCAAAGGCTTCAACGTTCTTCAGGGCCAGCGTTCCGGTGAAACCGTCTGGGAAATCGGAGGCAGAACTATCGGCTCCGGAACTGTCGGCAGGGCCGGCGTCAGAATCGGGGGCGGCGGAAGCTTCGGGATCGGCGGGGCCGGCGTCAGAATCGGGGGCGGCGGCAGGAGCTCCGGGATGGTCGGCCTTGGCGTGCTCGGCAGGGCCGGGACCTTCGGCAGGGGCGGGATGGTCAGCTGGCTCGGTGCCGGGGACGGCTTCAGCGGCCACGGAAGGCTCGGCTTCCAGTTCCGCCCGGTAAACCGACAGAGTGCAACTTGTGCGGGGCGCATCCGCTTTCCCAACATTGCCTTCCCGCTGGGGGTCTTCACTGTCTGGTTCTTCGGTTGTCCATTCGGTGTTCCCGAGCTTATCCATGCCTTTAGGATTTCACCCGGCACTGACATTTCCAGGCTGAAAACAGGCCCAAACGAGCCCTTACGGAAACCTAAAATACGCGTCTTTTTGAGACGGCTACGTGCTGCGAAAACCGGGCATTTTGACCTGGCAGCGCGCCCACACCGGCCCCAACCGAATAGGACCTCAGGCCTTCCGCCTCGGGTCTCCGGTGCGGCCGGGAAGCTGGCCTACCGAGAGCCTTTGGCGCCCGCCCAAGACTGGCAGCACAGCATCCCACTGGGTGGTGCTCCTGGTGCCAGTGGGACCTCAACAGACACCAGCGACCCCAAACCGTGGGACAGCGTGCCGGATGGGTTCACCCAGGCCAGCACAGCATCCCACTGGGTGGTGATCCTGGCGCCAGTGGGACCTCAACAGACACCAGCAACCCCAAACCGTGGGACACCTGTGCCGGACGGGTTCACCCAGGCCAGCACAGCATCCCACCGGGTGGTGCTCCTGGTGCCAGTGGGACCTCAACAGACACCAGCAACCCCAAACCGTGGGACAGCGTGCCGACCAGGAATCCCGCCAAGGTTCGGCGCATGGAAGTTTTCGACCCCCGTCATCGTTAGGCTAGGAAGAAGCCCAATTGCCGAGGAAAGAAGTTCCGCGTATGTCGATCGCAGCTGACAGCAGCCCCAAGTTCTCCGCCTATGCCCATCCGGAACGCCTGGTCTCCACACAGTGGCTGGCGGACAACCTGGACGCTGAGAACCTGGTGGTCCTTGAATCCAACGAGGACATCCTGCTGTACGAAACGGGACACATCCCCGGTGCCCGGAAGATCGACTGGCACACCGACCTCAACGATGCCGATACGCGGGACTTCGTAGACGGTAAGGCCTTCGCCCAGTTGATGGCCCGCAAGGGCATCACCCGGGACTCCACCGTGGTGATCTACGGCGACAAGAGCAACTGGTGGGCGGCCTACGCCCTGTGGGTCTTCACCCTCTTCGGCCACGAGGATGTCCGGCTGCTGGACGGCGGCCGCGACAAGTGGATTGCCGAAGGCCGTCCGGTCACCACCGACAAGGTCTCCGTGGAACCGGCCGAATACCCCGTGGTGGAGCGTGACGACGAGAAGATCCGCGCGTTCCTGCCCGACGTCGTCGGACACCTGGGCAAGGGACCGCTGATCGATGTCCGCTCCCCCGCCGAATACACGGGCGAACGCACCCACATGCCCGACTACATGGACGAGGGCGCCATGAAGGGCGGGCACATCCCCACCGCGAAGTCCGTCCCGTGGAGCAAGGCCGCCGCCGAAGACGGAACCTTCCGCACACGCGAGGAACTCGAAGCGCTCTACAAGGACGACGCCGGGCTGAAGGAAGGCGACGACGTCGTGGCCTACTGCCGCATCGGCGAACGTTCCAGCCATACGTGGTTTGTGCTCAAGCACCTGCTCGGCTTCGAGTCCGTACGCAACTATGACGGATCCTGGACCGAATGGGGCAACGCCGTACGCGTCCCGATTGCCCGCGGTGAAGAACCCGGCAACGCCCCCAGCTGAAGCACCAAGTAAGAGAGATTTACCCATGACTGCCACACCCGAAAACGCTGTCCCGGATTCCCTGGCCGAGATCATCGACGACTTCCAGGCCATGGAGGAATCCGACCGCCTGGAACTGCTGCTTGAATTCTCCCGCAGCCTGCCCGACCTGCCGGCTGAAATCGCCGACCGGCCCGAGCTCCTCGAACAGGTGGTGGAATGCCAGTCGCCGGTGTTCCTCAGCCTGGACGTGGACGACTCCCCCGAGCACCTGGTCTCGCTGTTCTTCAAGGCACCGCCGGAGGCTCCCACCACCCGAGGGTTCGCCAGCGTGCTTTACGAAGGCCTGAACGGGCTTCCGGCCGCTGCCATCCTGGCGGTTCCGGCCGATGTTCCTGACCGTCTGGGCCTCACCCGGGCCATCACCCCGCTGCGCATGCGGGGAATGTCCGCCATGCTGGGACGCATCAAGCGTCGGCTCGCCCAGCACGAAAAACTGGCACAGCAGCCGGCGTAGCCCGTAACCGGCCGGGTGTGCGGCGGCCGCAGGAGCACAGGAGGCGCAGCCATGGCAGGAAACCGCGACAAGCATCCGGGTAAGGGCGCGACGCCGGCCACCAAGGTACTGGACGACGCCGGGGTCAAGTACACAGTGCACCACTACGAGCACGACGCCGGCGCGCCGTCGTACGGGCTGGAAGCCGCCGAAAAGCTCGGGTTGCCGCCCGAAGCCGTCTACAAAACGCTGATGGTGGATCTGGGCGGACATCTGGCGGTAGCCATGGTGCCGGTAGCCCTGAACCTGGACCTGAAGAAGTTCGCGGCCCTGATGGGAGCACGCAAGGCCGTGATGGCCGACCGACGGGACGCGGAGCGGCGCACCGGCTACGTGGTGGGCGGCATTTCACCGCTGGGGCAGAAACACTCCTCCCCTGCCGGAATCGAATCCCGGGTGGAACTGCTGGACACAGTGTATGTCTCCGGAGGCCGGCGGGGGCTGCAGATCGGGCTCTCGCCCTTTGACCTGCTCCGCCTCACGCACGCCGTCACGGCCCCCATCGCCGCCGCGCCTGCCTAGCGGCGGTTCCGCTCTCCTTTGCAGAGGTGGTGCAGGGCGTAACCGTAGCTCAGCCGGACCCGCTGCGGGTCCTCGTTTAGCCATGCATCTGCGGTTCCGTTGGGGAATTCCATGCTGATCACGTCTACCAGGTCCTGCGGCTTGTCAAAGGTCCAGGTGCTCATGACCAGGGACGTGGAGGCACCCTGCTGCGCCCACCAGTCGTTGATGTATTTGCCCTCACCCTGATACGCCGATGCGTTGGCCGCCTCCAGCAGGGCCGCAAAGTCACCGTCGTACTGGTCATTGTCGATGACGACCAGCGATCCGCCCGGACGCAGGACCCGCAGGACTTCCGCCAGCCCCGCGGAGCAGTCGTTCTGGGGCGAGGGAAAGAAATAGGCGAACCGGGCATGGACAACATCCACCGAGGCATCCGGGAGCGGGATGTGTTCGGCCGAGCCGTGCAGGACCTCTGCTCCACCCGGCCTGGACCGGGCGGCCGTCAGGAGGCGCGGATCGGGTTCGACGCCGATGACGGACTTTGCGAGTTCGGCATAGCGCGGCAGCCAGAAACCGGTGCCGCAGCCGAGATCGAGGAGAGTCCGCCCGGCCCAGGGCGCCAGGCTGGCAAGTGCGTCCCAGACCGTCCCTTCGCGGTCAAAGGCCCGGTTCTCCAGCTCATACAGATCGGGATGTGCACCCTGGTTCCAGGCCGGGAAAAAGTCGTCCAGTGGAGCGGTCCCCTGTTGGTCGTACATTATTGGTCCCCCGTCAATGTGTCAGTGCGCCTTTAACCTACTCTGTGCGCTGACACTGTCCCGGGTCCGGTCCGACGCCCGGCCTGCATTTCCCTGCGGTTTGGGCATTTCCCTGCGGTTTGTGCATTTTCCTGCGCCGCGCCGCGCAGGGATCGTCACAAACCGGAGGGTTTTCCCCAAAGCGCAGGAAAACTACCGGTAGTACATGGCAGGAGAGCGCTCGTGCACTCGGCGCGGCCGTAATCCGCACCGCTGAAGTAACCCGCTACTCAGCGTCGAGACGGTGCTCCGAGGGATGCCGGGTGCGGCCAAGGGCGTCATTGAGCCAGCCCAGGACCACACGCTCCCACCGCTCGGGATCCACGTTGTATTCCTTGGTATGCCGTGCCCTGGTGAACGCCTCGAACGTGATGACCTCCGGGTTCTTCTCCGCCAGTTCCGCAGATGGCCCGTACGGCACAAAATCGTCGTCCTTGCTGTGCAGGATGAGGGTGGGGATCCGGATTTCCTCCGCACGGGTCACCCAGTCCATGCTCTTGAGGTCCAGCGGAGCAGCCAGCCCGGTGAGCGCCCGTCCGGCGGCGTTGGAAATCAGCCACTGTCCCAGCCTGCCGGCCTGCGCCGGAATCCGGTTCACCCGGGCATGGTGGGCCAGCACGTCCACCCAGTTGATCACCGGCCCGTCCAGCACCATGGCACGGATGTACCGGCGCAGCGGCGAGCGGTCCGCAGCCTGCAGGCTGATCGCCCCGCCCATGGACCAGCCGAACAGGACCACATCCTGGGCCCCGTGGTCCAGGGCGTAGCGGATGGCCGCCTCCACGTCCTGCCACTCGGTCAGGCCCAGCCCGTACCGGCCGTCGGAGGCGTAGGGGGCCTCGCCGTCGTTCCGGTAGGAGATCACCAGGCTGGTGAGCCCGGCTTCCCGGGCGGTACGCAGCGCCCGCAGGCATTCGGTCCGCCGGGCGCCTCGGCCGTGGACCATGATCGCCCACGTGTCGGCACCGGGAGTACGCACCAGCCAGGCCGGTGCCGTTCCGTTTTCGACCGGGATGTCGACTTCCTCCTCGGGAAGCCCGACGGCGGCCGGCGAGGGATAGATGGAACCGCTCCACCAGCCGCGGCGCGCCTTGCTCAGGTCGCCGCTGTACACCTCTTCCACATCCCGCTGCACCGTGCCCTCACGGGGCACATAGGAACGGATGGCTCCGATCCGGGCATGCCCGTTGCCGTTGTCGAAGTACAGGCTGTACGTGCCTTCGACCGTGGTGTCCAGGTTTGCCGGCAGGATGACCTGCCGGCCGTGCTCGCTGTCCATGACGGCCAGGATCTCCAGGTTCGCGTCCCGCGTGCGGGCCGGGGTGACCACCTGGCGCGCGAAGTAGATGCCGAGTCCGGAGGCGGCCGCTACGACGGCGGTGGAAGCCGCAGCACCGACGCCGGCGCCGAACGCCGTCCAACGGACCCACGGAACCGAGAGAACCGGGGTGGTGCCGGAGGATGCATCGGAAGGAACGGAGATAGCCATAGAACATTTTTACCGGATGGGTGCCGGGTCCGTGTAACGGCAGGCCGGTGCGGCCTTGGGCGGCCTGCCGGGACAGGCGTACTAGGCTGGTGCGCATGACTTCGACAATTGTGGTGCTGACGGAAGAATCGCTGGGTAGCCGCGACATAGAGAACCTGCGTGCCGTTGCAGGAGAGAACCCCGTCCGCTTTGAGGTTCTGGTGCCCGCTGATCCGGGCCGGAACCTGCTGGTGGACGTGCTGGACAACCTCAGCCTGCTGGATTTTGCAGAAGCCTTCCGGAACCTGACCGGCGGCCGGCCGTCCAAGGCCGACGAGGTGAAAGAAGCGGTCACCTCGCTCGCCGACTCCCTGGAACAGCTGCAGGCAGCCGGCCTCGAGGCCACCGGCACGGTCACCGGCGAAGACCCGGTTGCCGCCGTCGTCGAAACCGCCAAGCGCACGCACGCGGACCAGGTTGTAGTGGTCACCACGCCGCACGCCGTCGAAGACACCTTCCGTACGGACTGGGCCAATGAGGCGCAGGACCGGCTCGGCGTTCCCGTGCTGCACCTGTACAGCGGCTCGGGATTTATTGGCGACTCTTAAGCGTTGACGCTGACATGACTACCGAAGAGAACACCGGAACCGTCCCGGTCCAGAAAACCGACGAGCAGTGGCGCGAGGAACTCACTGAGCAGGAGTACGCCGTGCTGCGCAAGGCCGGCACCGAACGGCCATACACCGGCGAGTACTGGGACACCAAGACCGCCGGCGTTTACCAGTGCCGTGCCTGCGGCAGCGATCTGTTCACCAGCAGCGAGAAGTTCGATTCGCACTGCGGCTGGCCGTCCTTCTTCGCCCCGCTGGCCGAGGGCAAGGTCCGTTACCTGCATGACCGCAGCATGGGCATGGACCGGATTGAAGTCCGCTGCGCCAACTGCGATTCGCACATGGGACACCTGTTCGAAGGCGAAGGTTTCGACACGCCCACCGACCAGCGGTTCTGCATCAACTCCATCTCCGTGAAGCTGGTTCCCGCCGCCGATACCGCGGAATAGGGAGTCATGGAGCACGGAGTCTTTCCCGGGGAACCGGTTGCCGGGCCCGACGTCCCGGACGAGGTGATCGACCGGTACCGGGAGCTGAGCGCGGACATCGCGTCCGGCGTCGGCGTGGTGTCCACCCGCCTTCGCGGGCGCGATTACGCGGCGACCGTCAGCGGGTTCCTCTCCGTCTCCTACGATCCACCCACCCTCCTGGTGAGCCTGTACGCCGAGGCACGCATTGCCGAGGCGGTGATCGACGCCGGCAGCTGGGCCCTGAGCCTGCTGCCGGCGCGGCTGCGGGGCACTGCCAACTGGCTGGCCAGTCCCGGTTCGCCCCTGGAAGGCCTGCTGAACCAGGTTAATTACGGCCGGGCGCCGGAAACCGGTGCCGCCGTCATCGAGGATTCCATCGCCTGGTTCGAGGTCCGCACCACGCAGGTGACGACGGCGGCCACCCACCAGCTGATCGTGGGCGAGGTGGTGTCCATGGGCCGCCGAGCCGGGGCCGACGACGAGGCCGACCCGCTGCTGCACTTCGCCTCCGCCTACGCCCGGCTGGCCCGCTGAGCTTTTGATCCGTCCGGCGCGGCCGCCTGACCCGGCCTAAACCATTGTTTCCCCACCGTGCCCCCCGTAACGTCGATCAACGGGGGAACGTTTCGCAGCCGGCTGGACGCTGCGGAGCCACCGGTCCTCAGGAGAGACAAATGGGCACAGACCAGTACCATGAGCCGCCTTCCGAACTTCCCGCCGAGACGCGGACCTTTGCGCGCATGTGCGCCAGCCTGGCGGAGGAAGCCGAAGCCATCGGCTGGTATGTCCAGCGGATGGCCGTGGAGCCTGACGCCGAGTCGCGGGCCATCATGCTTGATTCGCTCGGTGAGGAGTTCAAGCACTTCAGCATGGAGCTTGAATTCCTGCTTCGCCGGACTCCCCTCTGGCGGGAAATCGCCCACGGCATCCTCTTCACAGAGGGCGACATAGTCCGGCACGGCGAGGCTTCGGAGGCCGAAGCCACCGGAGACTAGCTTGCAGCAACCCGCAACTATCCCTCCGCTCAGGGAGGTGCCGCATGGCACGCAACAGCCTGCTGGACCGTTTCCGACCCGTCGGCGCGCCAGGACCGGCCGGTCCTGCCGGCGTCCCGGCTACTGACGACGAAGGCACAGCCGCGGAGCTCATCCCCGTCTTCGAAGCACTTGAACCAACGATCGCCGAGGGCAGCGAACAGACCCGAACCGCCGGAGCCCAGGCACAGCAGACCGTCGCCGCTGCCCGTCGCCAGGCCGCTGCCCTGGTGGAACAGGCCCGGATGAACAGTGGTGCCGTGCGTGCCGAAGCCGCAGCGCGGGTTTCCGCCGAAGCCGCAAGCGAAAATGAACACCTGCTTAGCGAAGCCCGGGAAGAGGCACAGAGACTCCGCAGCCACGGCGAATCACGGGTGCCGGAACTCGCTTCCGCCATTGTGGCGGACCTGGTACAGGACCTGCTGGGCCGCGGAACGGACACCGGCTGATGAGAGCAGACTGGGTGGCGGCCACCGTGAGGGCACGGTCCATGGCGCAGCGGAGGGTAGGCGCCGGCACCTGCCGGGAACTCTCCGCGCTGCCGGACCTGCCGGCCGCCGTAGAGGCCTTGGAAGGATCGGTGTACGCCGATCAGTTGGCCGGCACCCGCACACTTGGAGCTGCGCAGCAGGCCACCCGGCGTACCGTGCTCTGGCAGCTGCGTGTCCTGGCGGGCTGGCTGCCGGCCGGCCAGGACACACAGCTGGTCCGGGCCGCCGCCGCACGGTACGAGGCGGACAACATCGTTGCCCTGGCCGCCGCACTGCGGCGGAACACCGGCACCGGGGCCGGGTTGGAGCCGGGCGCCGATTCGGCCCCCGTGTTCGACCTGGGCGGGCTGGCCACGGCCTGGCCTCGGCTGCAGACCGCCGATTCCCCCGAGACGCTGCAGGCGATGCTGGCCGCGTCGCCCTGGGGTGACCCCGGCCCCGCCGTGTCCCTGCCGGATATGCTCACGGCCGTCTGGCTGCGCCGGCTGGCCTCGGCCGCCCCTGCAACACGCCCGTGGGCTGTTGCCGGTGCCGTGCTGCTGGCCGCCCGCCTGCTGCTGGTGACCGGAACCGGCACCACGGACCGGCTGGTATCCCTGCTCCGTCCGCTGATCGGCACCCGATGGACCGAAGCTGCGTCGCTGCCGGAGCTGACCGCGGCATTGAGCCCGGCTGCCGGACAGGTCCTGGGCGAGGTGCAGGAACCGCAGGAGCTGTGGCGGGCGGAGGCCCGTCTCGCCGCGCAGGTGGAAACGGACGGTTTCGGACTGCTGCGGGCCGGCCTGCCCGGCCCGGACGTCATTGTCGGGGCCATGGCGGTCCTGGCCGCGGATGCCTGGCGGGTCCGGGCCGCCCTGGCCGCCGCAGCGGCCGGCACCGGGAGAAGCGAGGTGCTCGATGCCGTGGCGTGAAACCCTCAGCCCGGTCCGGATGGAACGCATTGCCCTGGTCTGGCCCCTGGACGCCGGCCGTCCCGTGCTGACCGAGGTGGCGGGCAGCGCCGCCGTCGAACTGGATCTTCCCTACGACCCCGGCGACGGACCCGACGAGCTGGACCGCGCCGCGGACGCCGCCGTCGTGCACGGTCCCGTGGCCGCACTGGTTGGCTGGTCCCCCACCCGGCAGCTGCCGGAACTCCGGAAGGCCCTGGAACCGCACGGCGCCTCGGCGGTTCCGCTGCGCCGGCCGCACGGCGTGCAGCCACCCACCCAGCTCACCGGCGAGGAACGACGCAGGCCCCGGCTCTCACGGCTGCTGGTGGACACTTACACCACCGTCCCCTATGCGGACCTGGACCCTGCGCGGATAGCCGCCGTGGCGTACGTGGTGATGTTCGGGATGATGTTCGGCGACGCCGGGCAGGGGGCGCTGCTGGTCATTGCCGGGCTGCTGGTCCGGTTCCTACGCGTGCCGTGGCTGGACCGCTACCGCCGCACCTGGCTGTTCATTACCGGCGCGGGTGCCGCTGCGGTGTTTTTCGGGTTCCTGTACGGTGAGTTCTTCGGTCCCACCCATGTGCTGCCGGTGCTGTGGCTGGAACCGCTCGAAGAACCCATCCCGCTGATCGTCGCCGCCCTGGTGCTGGGCGCCGTCCTGCTGGCCGGGTCCTACGCGCTGGGGACCATCAACCGGGTCCGCGAGGGCGGCTGGGCGTACGCCCTCTACGCCCGCTCGGGGCTGGCCGGCGCGTTGCTGTTCGCGGCGATCGGGCTGGTGGCCTGGGGTCTGCTGGCCGGCAGCGCAGTGATCCTGGTGGCCGCCGGAACCGCGGCACTGATCGCACTGGTGTTCATCTTCATCGGCCTGTTCGTGGAATCCGGCGGCGGGCCCACCGGCGGGCTGCAGGCCACCGTGGAACTGGTGGACACAGTGGTTCAGCTCGCTTCCAACCTGGTGTCCTTTACCCGGCTGGCCGCATTCGGCCTCACCCACGCTGCCCTGATGATGGTGGTCTGGCAGGCAACCACGGCCATCTGGGAACCGGGCTGGCGGATCATTCCCGCCATCCTGATGTTCGTGCTGGGCAACGTGCTCACCTTCGCCTTGGAAGGCCTCGTTGCCGGAATCCAGGCCCTGCGGCTGGAGTACTACGAGCTTTTCTCCCGCGTCTTCACCGAGGAGGGACGCCGGTTCCGTCCCTGGGCCCCCGAGCTTGGCCCCGCGTCCCCCGCCCCTGCTGAAAGGCCTCTGCCGTGAATCCCTGGTTTGCCGTCCTTCCACTGGCCCTGTTCCTTACCGTCCTGCTGGCCGGGGGCGCCCTGGCCCTGATGCGCCGCCGCCGCCGGGCGGGGGTCCGCGCGCTGCTCGGGTTAAACGGCGTCCTGATGGCCGGAGCACTGGCCCTGCTGGTCTCCGCCCTGAATGCGGCCCCGGCCACGGCAGGCGACGGCGGAGCTGCCGCCACCGCGGTCGCTGCAGCGACCGATGGCAGCGACAGCAGCGGTGCGGCCCTGATCGGCGCCGCCATCGCCGTCGCCGGGTCCTCCATCGGCGCGGCCATCGCCGTGGCCTACACCGGTTCGGCTGCCCTGGCGGCGATGAGCGAGCGGCCGGAAATCTTCGGCCGCGCCATGGTGGTGGTTGGGCTGGCGGAAGGCATCGCGATTTACGGGCTGATCATTTCCATCATCCTCATTGGCCAGGCATGACCCGCCGGGAAGGAAGTGTCGCTGCGGTGGGCAACCCTGCCCTGCTGGAGGGATACCGGCTGGCAGGAGCGGTGCTCTACCCGGCCGCGGGAGCAGCGGACGTCCGGGCGGTCTGGGCCAACCTGCCCGACTCGGTGTGCGTTGTCCTGCTGACGCCCGACGCCGCCGCGGAGCTGGGCATCGAACTGACGGATCCGGCGTCGCCCCTCACTGCGGTGCTGCCTTCATGACCCGGCTGCCGCAGGGCGCCGAGACAGCCCTGGACCCGGTGCGCCAGGCACTGCGCCGAAACGCCGGGACGGAAGCCGCCCGGCTGGATTCCGAGGCCAGGCAGCAGGCGGCGGATCTGCTCGGCCGGGCCCAGGCGGAGGCGGACGCGATCCGCCGAACTGCGCAGCGCGAGGGGGCCGAGGCGGCCAGGGCCGACGCCGCTGCGTCCTCCGCCCGCGCCCGCCGGCAGGCACGCCGGACGGTGCTGGCCGAACAGGAACGCCTGCGGTCGCTGCTGGCCGAGCAGGTGCAGGAACAGGTGCATGAAGTCCGTAGGGACCCGCGCTACCCGCAGATCCTGCGGCGGCTGACCGCGCAGGCGGGCCGCGTCCTCGGCCCCATGGCATCCGTGACCGAAAGCTACAAGGGCGGCGTCATCGGAACAGCCGGCTCGCGGCGGCTGGACCTGTCGCTGCCCACCCTGGCAGACCAGGCACTGGAGGACCACGCCGGGGAGGTGCGGCGGTTATGGGACGACGCGTGAGGACTCCGGGCCCGGCTGAATCAGCAGGCGACGGCCGGATCACCCGGGTGAGCGGACCGCTCGTGGAAGTCAGCGGACTGCCGGGGTTGTCCATGCTTGAGGTGGTCAACATCGGTCCGGACGGCATTGCCGCGCAGGCGATCGCCATCAACGGCGACGAAGCCACCCTTCAGGCGTATGAATACACCGGCGGGTTGAAGGCCGGCGACCGTGCCGAGCGGACCGGCCATCAGCTGGCCGGGCTGCTGGGGCCGGGACTGCTGGGCACGGTCTTCGACGGGCTGCTGCGCCCCCTGTCCTCGGCTCCGCTGTGGCTCACGCAGGAGCGGCAGAGCTCGGCCGAAGACCCGGCAGTGCTGGAAACCCGGTGGGAGTTCGCGCCGTCGGTAGCCGTCGGCGACATGGTGCGGGCCGGCCAGGTCCTGGGCACCGTGCCCGGCGTGGGAACGATCGAATTCCGCGTGCTGGCACCGCCGTCGGTCTCCGGGGAACTGACCTGGCTGGCCGAGGGCAAGGTCCGGCCGTTGGATCCCGTGGCCAGGATCGGCGGCGTGGAGGTGCCGCTGGCGCAGCGCTGGCCGGTACACAGCCCCCGGCCTTTCGGCGAGCGCATCACCGATGTGGTTCCGCTGCAGACCGGGCAGCGGGTGCTGGACCTGCTCTTCCCGGTTCCCCGCGGCGCGGCAGCCGCGGTACCCGGCGGCTTCGGCACCGGGAAGACCCTCACCCTGCAGCAGATCGCCAAGTGGTCCGATGCGGATGTGATTGTCTATGTGGGCTGCGGCGAGCGCGGCAACGAGATGGCCGACGTCCTGGAAGGGCTCTCCGGGCTGGACGATCCCCGTACCGGCGGGAAGCTGATTGACCGGACCGTCATCATCGCCAATACCTCCAACATGCCCATGATGGCCCGGGAAGCGTCCATCGCCACCGGAGTCACCGTGGCCGAGTTCTTCCGGGACATGGGTTACGACGCCGTCGTGATTGCCGACTCCACCTCCCGCTGGGCCGAGGCGCTGCGCGAGTTCGCCAACCGCAACGGCGACCTCCCCGCCGAGGAAGGGTATCCGGCTTCCCTGGCCAGCGAACTCGCGGCGTTCTACGAACGTGCCGCCCGGGTACGCACGTTGGGCGGGGCGACGGCGTCGGTCACCGTGATCGGAGCGGTCTCCCCTCCGGGCGGGGACATGAGCGAACCGGTGACCACCGGCACCCAGCGCTTTGTCCGCACGCTGTGGCTGCTGGACCGGGACCTCGCCTACTCCCGGCACTACCCAGCCGTCAGCTGGCGCGGCTCCTTCTCCCGGGATGCCGAGTCGCTGGGCCGCTGGTACTCCGCCCACGGGGATCCGCAGTGGGCGCAGCGCCGTGCGCAGGCCTCCCTGCTCCTCTCGGAAGCTGACCGGCTGACTGCCCTGGCGGAAATCATCGGTGCCTCCTCCCTCCCCGGACATGAACAGATGGTCCTCCTGGGCGGGCGGCTGATCCGTGACGGGGTGCTGCTGCAGAACGCGCTCAGCCCCAATGACGGTTACAGCTCCGAGGAAAAGGGCGCCGCCCTGCTGCAGGCGGTGCTGGACGTGGTGGAGACCTGCCAGACCCTGGTGGCCCGCGGGGTGCCGCCGGCCGACGTCGACCGCTATGACTTCTCCCCCATCCTGCGCCTGCGCGAGGATACCGGGCCCACGGATGCCGCCGGCGTGCAGGAGCGCGGCCGGGCCTTCGTGCGGCAGCTTACCGAAACACTGGATCAGCCATCGACGGGAGATGCCCATGGCTAGCGGCAACCGGGCACGGGTGGGCCACAGCGATGTGCGTGAACTGCGCGGACCCCTGCTGGTTCTTGGCGACACGGAGGGCGTGGGCTGGGACGAGTTCGCTACCGTCGACGTCGACGGCGGTCCCCAGCGGCACGGACTGGTGCTGGAGATTGACGGCGACGAGACCACCCTGCAGGTCCTCGAAGGCACCGAGGGCATGGCACTGGGCGGAGTGGAGGTCCGGTTCCAGGGCCGGCCGCTGGCGGTCCCGGTGGGCACCGGCTGGCTCGGCCGGGTATGCAACGGGCGGGGAGAGCCGCTCGACGGCGGCCCGCCGGTCACCGCGGAGCACACTTCCCCGGTGGGCGGCTGGCCGCTGAACCCCGTCTTCCGTGAACCGCCGCAGGACCCGGTAATCACCGGCATCTCCGTGGTGGATGCCCTCACCACCCTGGTCCGCGGCCAAAAGCTGCCGATCTTCTCCATCCCCGGGCTGCCGCACCTCACCCTGGCCACGCAGATCGCTGCCCAGGCGACCGCATCCTCCGGGCGGGCCTTCCGGGTGGTGTTCGCGGCCATGGGCATGACGCATGCCGATATCGCCTATATCCGCGACCGGCTGGAGGAACGTTCCGCCGCCGGTGAGCTGGTGCTGCTGCTGAACGCCGCGGACGATCCGGTAATTGAACGGATCCTGACCCCGCGCATCGCCCTGACCATCGCGGAGTCCCTGGCCTATGACGACGGTTCCGACGTGCTGGTGGTGATGTCGGATATGACCAGCTACGCCGAGGCGGTGCGCGAAGTGTCCGCTGCGCGCCGGGAAATCCCGGCCCGGCGCGGCTACCCGGGCTATCTCTACAGCGACCTGGCAACCCTGTACGAACGCTGCGGACGCGTCCGGGGCCGGGAGGGATCGGTGACCATTGTGCCGGTGCTGACCATGCCCGCCGGGGACATCACCCACCCGGTGCCGGATCTGACCGGTTACATTACCGAGGGGCAGGTGGTGCTCGACGGCGATATCGACGCGCGCGGCATCTATCCCCCGGTGGATGTGCTGTCCTCCCTGTCACGACTGATGCGCAGCGGTGCCGGGCGGGGACGCACCCGAGAGGACCACCTCGACGTCGCCGCGCAGATCCTGTCCGCCATGGCCCGCGCCCGGTCCGCAGCGGAACTGGCCGAACTGGTGGGAGCCGCCGCGCTGAGCGAGACCGACAAGGCCTACATCGAGTTCCGCACCGTGGTGGAGAAGGAACTGCTCAACCAGGGCCGGGACGAGCTGCGCACCCTGGAGCAGACGCTGGACCTTGCCTGGCAGGCGCTGTCGCTGCTGCCGCGGCGGGAACTGACCATGCTGTCCGCCGAATTCCTGGACCGGTACCTGCCCGGGACGGGCGCGACGGTGCCATGAGCGGAGTCCAGCTGTGAGCGGGTTCCGGTCCGGCGGCAGCCGCGCCGAGCGGTCCGAGGTGCAGCGGCGGCTCGCCACGGCCCGGCGCGGGGCCGAGCTGCTGGACCGGAAGCAGCGCATCCTGCAGGCAGCCATCGACGGGCTGCAGGAACGCGCTGATGCGGGTATCCGTACCTGGGAAACCAGCGCCCGGACGGCTGCGGTGTGGCTGCAGCGCAGTACCGGGCTGGACGGTGCGGACCGGCTGCTGGAGGCGGCCCCACCGGACCCGGCGGTCGCCGTGGTGCAGTGGGGCGGGGCGATGGGCATCTCGTATCCCGAATCTGCGTCCTGCACGGTGCCGACGTCTCCGCCGGCCGGCGGCAGCTCCGCCCTGGCGTTTGCGGCGTCGGCGCACCGGGAAGCCTTGGAAGCGGCCGTGGCCGCGGCGGCCGGGCAACGGGCGTTGCTGCTCGTGTCGGAGGAACTCGCGGCCACCCGAACGCGGCAGCGGGCTGTAGAGAATAGGTGGATCCCCCGACTGGAGGAACAGTTGACTGCTATCGAACGCCGGATCGCCGAGCAGGAGCTGGAGGAGAGCCTGCGCCTGCGCTGGGCCGCCGGGCTGATGTGAGGGCATACCTTCAGCGGGACAAGGACCCGCTCAGGGCACGTTGTGGCCGGCCGCCTGAAGGAGTCCGTACCACTCGCCCCTGGTCAGCGGAATGTCCGATCCCTGTGCGGCATCGGTGACGCGCTGCGGCGTCGTGGTCCCGAGGACCACCTGCATCCCGGCCGGATGCCGGGTGATCCAGGCGACCGCGATCGCGGTAGGGGTCACCCCGTACTTCACCGCGAGCCTGTCGAGTTCGACGTTCAACTCCGGGTAGTCGGGCGAGCCGAAGAAGACGCCGCCCTGGAAGCCTCTCTGGAACGGCGACCAGGCCTGCAGGGTGATCTTGTTGATCCGGGCATAGTCGACCAGGCCGCCGCCGTCGCGGGTGATCGAGTCGTTATGGCTGGCCATGTTCGATGACAGGCCCTGGGCGATGATTGTGGAGTGCGTAATGGAGAGCTGCACCTGGTTGGCCACGATCGGTTGCCGCACCGCGGTCTTCAGCAGGTCGATCTGGCGCGGGGTGTGGTTGGAGACGCCGAAGGAGCGAACCTTGCCGCTGGACTCGAGATGGTCGAAGGCACGGGCGACTTCCTCGGGTTCGACCAAGGCGTCAGGCCGGTGCAGCAGCAGCACATCGAGGTAGTCGGTGCGCAGCGCCTTCAGTGATTCCTCTGCCGAGGAGACGATGTGTTCGTACGATTGGTCATAGCCCCACGGATCGTCGACGATGCCCGTCTTGGTCTGCAGGTTGATCTGTCCGCGCTCCGAGGAGGTCAGCTGCAGCGCCTCGGCGAAACGGCGTTCGCACAGGTGGTAGCCACCGCTTGGGTGGTTGAACCCGTACAGGTCGGCGTGGTCGAAGAAGTCGATTCCCGCCTCGCGGGACGCCGTGTACAGGGCACGAATCTGCTCATCGGTGTCATCGGCGATGCGCATCATTCCCGCAACGACGTTGGGCACCAAAAGATCGGTACTGCCGAAGGGCACAGTCTTCATTGATTCCTCCAGGTGTAATTCGACTCTTGGCCGGGGAGGCGTGTCCCGGGGCCTCAGCCTATCGGGTAGGTGCCGAACAAGGCGCTTACCCGGCCTTTGCCAGTCCTCCTGCTCCGCAGACCCGTCCGGCGCAGGCAGCGCATGGCATACAGTGGCGGCATCGAAACTTCACGCCTGCGCCGCCGCGCTGCCCTTGCCTGCGCCGCCGTCGCGGTCCTGGTGCTGGGCTTGGTCGCCCGCACCGGGCTGCCGGGGATACTGGGCGACGCGTCCGGCGGGATCCTGTATGCCGCGCTTCTGTACCTGCTGCTGGCCTTCGTTCTCCCGGGGGCACGGCTGTGGCGGGTAGCAGGTGCCGCCGTCGTGTTCTGCGTCCTGGTCGAGCTGTTCCAGCTCACCGGCTATCCGACGACGTGGGGAACCGCGTGGCCGCCGCTGCGGCTGGTGTTTGGCACTACCTTCAACCCCTGGGACCTTCCCGCGTATCTGGTGGGTGCCGCGGGAGCCTGTCTGGGTGACCGGCTGCTCGGCCGCGTGCAGGACCGCCGGAACCGGGATCGGGTCAGGGCTTAAGCGCCACGGCACGCACGGGCGAACCGTCCAGTCCCTCCAGCCGCAGGGGCAGCGCCGAGAACCACGGTTCCGGCCACGGCACCGCGTCCAGGTTCGTCAGGTTCTCGACGATCCCGCCTCCTGAACCCAGGAACACATCGTGGAACGGCAGGAACGTCCCACCCTGGGCCTGCCCGGATTCGGCCGGTCCCGGCGTGGGGTCCGGGTTGAGGGTATCCACTCCGACCAGCCGCACCCCCGCCGTTACGAGCCGTTCGGCGATTTCGGCGTCGAAGGCCGGGTGCTGCAGGTAGGTACCGGTGTTGAAGTACCGGGACCAGCCCGTGGAGAACAGCACGATGGTTCCGGGCAGCAGGCCCGCCAGTTGCCCGCTCACGTCCTTCCACCGGAGGACGGTGTTGGCGGCGGGCTCGGGCAGGGAGACTATCCGTGCGGGACCCATGAGGGCCTCCAACGGCATCGCGTCCACGGCAGTACCGTCCTGCACCGTATGCAGCGGCGCGTCCAGGTGCGTTCCGGTATGGCTGCCCAAGTGCAGCTGCGCCACGGCGAAGCCGTCCGCAGCTACTGTGGCCGCACTGTTTAGCTCCACGGACGGGTCGCCGGGGAAAACCTGCATTCCGGTGCGGATCGGATGGCTGAGGTCGACAACCTGCATCGGCTACACCGTTCCGTCCGCAACCGGGGCGGGCTCGCTCAGGTGGAGGGACTGCGGTCGGCCTGCAACCACGCGGCCGGTCACCGCGCACCAGCCGAGGTAGAGGACAAAGGTGAGCGCAAAGGTGGGAATGGTGGCCCCGAGCGGACTGGGCAGCACATAGGTCAGGAGCACGGAGGCACCCGCGCCCGCCAGCCAGGCCACCAGTGCCGCGGCGTTGATGCCGCGCCGGAACCAGTAGCGCCCGCCGTCGCCAAGCAGGATGTCCGCGCTGTACGAACGTTTCTGCACTACGTAATAGTCCGCGATCATCACCGCGAACACCGGAATGAACAGGGCGCCGATGACGGTCAGGAAGGACGTGAAGCTGTCCAGCAGGCCCAGCCAGGTGGAACCGAGGACGGACACGGCACCCAGCACCACGGCCGTGGGAAGGAAGCGGATCCGCCGGGACGGCACCATGTTCACCACGGAGGAGACCATGCCGTACACCACCATGGTGTTCGTAGCCATCACGGACAGGAAAATCACCACGGCCAGCGGCGCGCCGAAGATCGCCACGATCAGGGCCGGATCAAAGCCCACCGCCTCGCCGCCGTCGAGCACAACGTAGCCAATCGCGGTGGCGCCCAGCGCCATGGCCAGAACTGTCGAGACCACGTAACCGACGGCGGAGCCGGCCACGCCGGCGGTCTGGGACTTCGCCAGCCGGTTGAACTCGGCGGAAAGGACCGTCCAGGAGATGGCTGTGGCAATGACGACGTCGAGCACGGAGATCGCTGACATCCCGGCGTCGGCGTCCCGGGGAATGGCAGCGAAGTCGGCCACCGGGAATTCCCGGAACGCGACGGCGAAGACGTAGGCCATGATGGCCAGGATCACCAGGGCCAGCCACGGCTCCACCCGGGCGATGCCCTTATGGCCGAAGATGGCCAGGGCCACCACCAGCAGCTGGCAGAGCACGGAGAAGAGGACGGGACTGGAGAAACCGGTGGCGCGTTCCACCAGGAAGTTCACCGTGACTCCGGCAAGCATGGCCTGGACCCAGCTCCAGCCCATCAGGATGACCACGTTTGCGGCCACGGGCAGGAACGAGCCACGCAGTCCGAAAGACCCCTTGGTCAGGGACATGGTGGGCAGCCCGGTGCGGGTGCCCATGTTGCCCACCAGCACCAGCACTGTGCCACCGATCAGGGTGCCCAGGACGATCATGCCCAGTGCCATGGGCCAGCTGACGCCGGGAACGAAGAGGGTACCGGTGAGCAGAGTGGTGACCACCAGGTTCGCGGCCAGCCAGATCATGCCGATGCGTCCGACGCCGAGGGTGCCGCGGAGCGGACCGTAGCCCTCGGCGTCCTTGTCGAGGCGGCGGGAAAGACGGGCCCAGGCGGACGGCTGCGCGGTTGCTGACATCGGATTCCCCTTAGGCAACAACGACGACGGGCGTGACGGCGGCGTCGGCGCCTTCTGCGGCACCCGCATCCGCCGGCTCAAGGCTGAAGCCGGGGTCCGGCACCGGCGAAAGATGCTCGTGGACAGCCAGGATCCGGTCACCGGACCGGACGAAGACAATCGTTTCCCGTTCCCTGGTCGTCGCCGTTGCCCCCGGCGTACCCGCCGTTGTCAGCACCGTGTGGCTGAATACGGCGCTGGCACCGTACACCTGCACATGTGCATCGGTGCTCTGGCACGCCGAGACGGACCAGCCTTCAGTGAGCCAGAACGCCCAGAGCGCCTCGTATTCGGCGCGGCTTTCCAGCCTGGCCGGCTCCGTGTGGAAGACAAAGGTTGCGTCCGGAGCGAACGCCGCGAAGTACTCCTCGGTGCCCGTGCGGGAGAACGCGCCGACCAGGCGTGCCGCGGCTTCGAGGACATCGTTTTCGGACAGGGACCGGGCCGGAGTGGGGGTATCCATGGCCAGCCTTTCGGAACGGGCTGCGCACAGCGTGAGCGGATGGAGTGTTTCTTCGAAACGCACACCTTGGAAACAAGTGGTGCGTATTAGAAAACTTGCTCCAGTCTGATGTGAGCGCTGTCACGTGTCAAACGGGGCGGGCCGGCCCAGTGGTAGCCGACCCGCGCGTGCCGCCCCGTCCCGCACCGCCTACAGCCGGAAGCCCTCGTCCAGCCGCTCGATGATGGTGACGTTCGCCTGGCCGCCGCCCTCGCACATGGTCTGCAGTCCGTAGCGGCCGCCCGTGCGTTCGAGTTCATGCAGCAGGGTGGTCATGATCCGCGCACCGGTGGCGCCGATCGGGTGGCCCAGGGCGATGCCGCCGCCGTTGACGTTGACCTTGTCCATATCCACGCCGAGCTCACGCTGCCAGGCCAGCACCACGGAGGCGAAGGCCTCGTTGATTTCCAGCAGGTCCATGTCCTCGATGCTCATCCCCGTGCGCTTCAATGCATGGCGGGTTGCTTCGATGGGGGCGCTGAGCATCATGACCGGGTCATCCCCGCGGGCGGAGATGGAGTGGATGCGGGCCCGCGGTTTCAGGCCGTAACGGCGCACGGCATCCTCGGAGGCAAGCAGCAGGACGGCGGCGGCGTCGGAAATCTGCGATGAGGTGGCTGCAGTGAGGTGCCCGCCCTCGGCCAGCGGAGCCAGGGTGGCGATCTTCGCGCGGTCGGGATCGCGGGGACCCTCGTCTGCGGTGACCCCGTTCATGGCGAGGATTTCCCGGTCAAAGCGTCCCTCGGCCTGCGCGGCGATGGCGCGGATGTGGGATTCGACGGCGAAGTCCTCCATCTCCTCACGGCTCAGCCCCCACTGCTTCACCATCATTTCCGCACCGATGAACTGTGAGATCTGCTGGTTCCCGTAGCGCTTTTCCCATCCCACGGAACCGGCGAACGGATTCGGGAAGCCCAGCTCCTTGGCCGCTGAGTTGGCGAAGGACAACGGGACGGAGGACATGCTCTGCACGCCGCCGGCGATCACCAGATCGCTGGTGCCGCTCATGACGGCCTGCGCCGCATAGGACACGGCCTGCTGGCCTGAGCCGCACTGGCGCTCCACGGTGGTGCCGGGGACACGTTCGGACAGGCCCGCCGCGAGCCAGGAGGTGCGGGCAATATCCATGGCCTGCGGTCCCACCTGGTCGATGGCGCCGAGGATGACCTCGTCATACTCTTCGGAGTCGATCCCCGTGCGCCGAACCGTTTCGGCAATCACGTGCGCGGCGAGGTCGGCAGGGTGGATTTTACTCAACCCCCCGTTGCGCTTGCCGACGGGAGTGCGGACGGCGTCAATAATGAACGCTTCAGCCATGGTCGAGGGCCTTTCGTCGTTGTAAGGCAGGTTGGTCGCCAAGTCTTCGGGACCCGGGGCGGCACGCGATGCGCAAGGCATGTGCCGTGCACCACAATAAGCGATTCCGGCGCGCCGGTAACCAGACCGGCGGTATGTGTCCGGCCGTGCCGTCGTGCCGGTCCGTGCGTGTCGCTCCGCCCTCCGGATCCCTTCGGCTTGTCCACTCCGAATCCCTGACTTCGTCCGGATCCCTTCGGTTTGTCCCACTCCGAATCCCTGACTTCGTCCGGATCCCTTCGGTTAGTCCACGTCCCCCACTCCGAATCCCTGACTTCGTCCGGATCCCTTCGGTTAGTCCACGTCCCCACTCCGAATCCCTGGCTTTGTCCGGATCCCTTCGGTTAGTCCGGATTCCCGGCCCGAGTCCCTCCGGTTTGTCCGGATTCCTGCGGCTTGTCCACGTCCCCCACTCCGAATCCCTGCGCTTTGTCCATGTCCCTGCGCTTTGTCCAGATTCCCGGCCCGAGTCCCTCCGGTTTGTCCAGATCCCTTCACTTTGTGACAATCCCTGCGCCGCGCGGCGTAGGGATCGCGACAAACCGTAGGGATCGCGACAAACCGCAGGGATTGCGACATAACGCAGGGATTCAGCACCGGCCCCGCACCATCCACGCCATCCCCGCACACCAGCACCAGCACCCACCCTGGCCCCGCGGCCCGAGTCCCTCCGGTTTGTCCAGACCCCTTCACTTTGTGACAATCCCTGCGCCGCGCGGCGTAGGGATCGCGACAAACCGCAGGGATTGCGACATATCGCAGGGATTCAGCACCAGCCCCGCACCATCCACGCCACCCACCCCCGCCCCGCAACCCCGGCCCCGCGACCCCAGCCCCAGCACCGGGTCCACGCCATCCCCGCACACCAGCACCAGCACCCTCCCCACCCCGCCCCGCAACCCCGGCCCCGCGACCCCAGCCCCAGCACCGGTCCACTCCATCCCCGCACACCAGCACCAGCACCCTCCCCACCCCGCCCCGCAACCCCAGCCCGACCCCCGCGACCCCAGCACCATCCACGCCATCCCCGCACACCAGCAACCCCACACCCCAACCTAAAGAACCCTTGCTAAAGACTCCTTTAGCACCTAGCCTCAACCCATGACCCAGACCCCGGACCCGGCCGAACCCGGCCCTCGACAGCACGCGGCAACCCCCGGAGCGCCCGGCGAGCAAGTGTTCGCCGATCCGGTGCAGATCCGGGCCCTGGCGCATCCGGTCCGACTGGAACTGCTCGGCCACTTGGACGACGCCGGGACGGCCACGGCAACTCAGTGCGCCGCAGCCATCGGCGAATCCGTAGCCAGCTGCTCCTACCACCTGCGCATCCTGGCCAGGCACGGCTTCATCGAACAGGTCCAGCAGGCAGGGCGGGAAAAGCCGTGGAAGACGGTTGCACTCCACCGCTCGCACGTCATCGATCCGGAGGCGCCCGGCTCCGTGCACGCGGTTTCCGCCGTGGCCGCCATAGAGGTGGACCGCCAGCTGGCACGCATCCAGTCCTGGCTCCGCCGCTCCCCCGCACTTCCCCCGGAGGACCTCGAGGTGTCCACGGTGCACGAGGCCCGCACCTACGCCACCCACGAAGAAATCCTGCAGCTGCGCGAAGACCTGTGGCAGCTGGCCCGACGCTTCGAAGGCCGCTGGGAGAACCCGGTCCAACGCCCCGAAGGAGCGGTCCCGGTCCGCCTGTTCTCCGTCCTCAATGTTGATCCGGGGCCGGAATGACAACGACGCCGCCGGCAGTGGGAACCAACCGCGACGTCCTGCGCGTTCCCGGCTTCCGAAGACTGGCGTTCGCCTGGGTGTTCTCCAACTTCGGCGACTCGGTGCTGTTCCTGACCGCCGCCATCTGGGTGAAGCAGCTCACCGGCAGCGACGCCGCCGCAGGCCTCGTCTTCGCGGCCCTCGGCCTCCCGGCCCTGCTGGCACCCTTCACCGGCCGGCTGGCAGACCGCTACCGGCGTCGACCGCTGCTCATCATCAACAACCTGGGCGCCGGCGTCGTCGTCCTGGCCCTCCTGGCTGTCCGCGGCGTCGACACCGTGTGGCTGGTCTATGCCGTCATCTTCGTTTACGCCATTTCCTCCTACATCACTGCAGCCGCCCAATCCGGACTGCTCCGCGACCTGCTGGACACCCGCCTCCTCGCCCCGGCAAACGGCATCCTGAGCAGCATTGACCAGGGCCTGCGCATCGTCTCGCCGCTGGCAGGAGCCGGAATGCTCGCCCTCTGGGGAATGCACACCGTTGTACTGCTCGCCAGCGCCTGCTTCCTTGTGGCCGCGCTGATCCTGGCCACCTTGAAACTGGCCGAAACGGTCACCGTCCGGGATGCCGGTGAGACGTTCTGGCAGAGCACGACGGCGGGGGTCCGTTCCATGGCACGGCACCGCCTGCTCGGCCGCGCCCTGCTGACCCTGGGCATCGCCATGGGAGCCACCGGAATCCTCAACGTGACGGTCTTCGCGACGGTGGAGCAGGGCCTGGGGAAGCCGCCGGAGTTCCTCAGCGTGCTGTTGGGCGCGCAGGGAGTCATGGCGGTTCTGGGCGGGCTCACGGCAAGCCTGGTGATCCGGCGTTTCGGGATCCGTCGCTGCATGGTCTTCGGCGTCGCCCTGCTTGCCGGCGGCGTACTGACCACCGCGCTTGCCTTCCTGCCCCTGGTGATGGCCGGCGTCGCGGCGGTGGGCACGGGCGCTTCCTGGATGATCATCGCCTTTGTCACGCTGCGGCAGGAAGAAACACCGCCGGGCATGCAGGGCCGGACCGCGGCCGTAACGCAGGTAATGACCAACCTTCCCCAGGTGGGGGCCTCGATGCTTGCGGCGGTACTCATCGGGATCCTGCCCTACCAGGTGCTGGTGACGGCCATGGCCGCCGTGTGCCTGCTTGCGGGAGTGCCCCTGCTCTCCCGGCACGCACACCCGGCCGGCAACGCGGGTGACGGCGACGACGGCGGCACCGACACACCCGTCCGGGTGCCCGACACAGGGCGGGTAGAATGAAAAAGCTGTGTTCTGAGCAGCCGACTGCCCGGCAGTAAGCAGTTCCCCCGCCGGCAGTCCCACCCACCAGAGTCTGAAAGCAGCGGAGTGTCCCAACAGGTTTCCACCCCCGTCAGCGCCACCGCCACCAAAGAGATCGTCAAGGAGTCCGCCCGCCGGCGTACCTTTGCCGTGATCTCGCACCCCGACGCCGGTAAGTCCACGCTTACCGAAGCGCTGGCCCTGCACGCCCGGGTGATCGGCACGGCCGGTGCCACCAACGGCAAGGAAAACCGCCGCGAAACGGTCTCCGACTGGATGCAGATGGAAAAGGACCGCGGCATCTCCATCAGCTCCACGGCCCTGCAGTTCGCCTACCGCGACACCGTGATCAACCTGCTGGACACGCCCGGCCACGCCGACTTCTCCGAGGACACCTACCGCGTCCTCGCCGCGGTGGACTGCGCCGTGATGCTGGTGGACGCCGCCAAGGGCCTGGAAACCCAGACCATGAAGCTCTTCGAGGTCTGCCGTGCCCGGAACCTGCCCATCATCACCGTGATCAACAAGTGGGACCGGCCCGGCCTGGATCCGCTGGCCCTGATGGACGAGATCACCGAACGCACCGGCCTCGAGCCGATGCCGCTGACCTGGGCCGTGGGCATCGCCGGCGATTTCCGCGGCGTCTGGGACCTGCAGAAGGACGAATACGTCCACTTCGAACGGCAGAACTCCGGCGCCTCGCTGGCGAAGGAAGAACACTTCAGCCCCGAAGACGCCCTGGCCCGCGAAGGCGACGCCTGGACCGATTCGCTGGACGAAGCCGAGCTGGTCATCGACGGCCGCGAGTTCGACCGCAACAAGTTCCTGGACGCCAAGGCCACCCCCATCCTCTTCTCCTCGGCAGCCCTGAACTTCGGCGTCAAGCAGATCCTGGACGCCCTGGTGGATCTCGCGCCGTCGGCCTCCGCCCGCGAGGACAAGGACGGCGGGCTCCGCCCCGTCGAGGCGCCGTTCTCCGGCTTCGTGTTCAAGGTGCAGGCCGGCATGAACAAGGCCCACCGCGACCACGTGGCATTCATCCGTGTCTGCTCCGGCATCTTCGAACGCGGCATGGTGGTCACACACTCCAACACCGGCAAAACCTTCGCCACCAAGTACGCCCAGCACCTGTTCGGCCGCGAACGCGAAGTGATTGACCAGGCCTACCCGGGCGACGTCGTCGGGCTGGTCAACGCTTCCGCCCTGCGGGTGGGCGACAGCCTCTACGTCGAGGAACCGGTGGAATACCCGCCCATTCCGTTCTTCTCCCCCGAACACTTCCGCGTGGCCCGGTCCCAGGACCCCAGCCGGTACAAGCAGTTCCGGCGCGGCATCGACCAGCTCGAGCACGAGGGCATCATCCAGGTGCTGCGCTCGGACCGGCGCGGCGATCAGGCACCTGTCCTGGCAGCAGTCGGCCCGATGCAGTTCGAAGTGGTCGAGGACCGCATGACGCAGGACTTCAATGCGCCCATGCGCTACGAGCAGCTCTCCTACTCGCTGGCCCGGCTGACCACCGTGGACGCCGTGGAAATCCTGTCCAACGTGCATGGGGCCGAGGTCCTGGTACGCACCGACGGCGCCTACGTGGCCGTTTTCAACGATGTCTGGGCGCTGCGCCGGGTGGAAAAGAACCACCCGGAGGTGTCCCTGACGGTCATCGGAACCGAATCGCCCAACAGCAGCCGCGGCTACTAGGCATCAGTCACCTGTACAGCAGGTGAAGGACAGGCCGCGTCCACAAAAGAAACCGAACTGATTCCGCATTCCGCACCGTTGGCTGCCCAACTGCGCTAGCCTGCCCGAATGATGCGTAAAGGGATAGCGGCATGCTGGGTACTCCTGGCTGCCGCACTGCTAACCACTGGATGCGGGGGCGGCGCGGGCTCGGCGCCGGCTGAGCAGACCCGGAGCATCGAACCCGCACCGGCGGTCCTCCCTGGCCCGCAGATCGAGTGCCCGAGCGGCGCGGACGCAGCGCCGGCTGGACCGGTGGACGCCATAGATCCCGTGCCTGCGGGCCAGTCTGTCCCGGAACAGCCGACCCCGCCGGACAAGGCTGCCCCCGAGGCAACGCCGACTGACCCCGACCCCTGCGCGCTGTCTGTCTCCCGGACCGCCGAACCCGGCGAGGCTGCCGAGGCGCTGGAGTACTGGACACCCGAGCGCATGGACAGCGCCATCCCCGAGATGCCCATCGAGAACGAACCCCGGCGAGAAGGCGGCCATTCGCCGTCGGACCCAAGCGAGACCATCGGAGTGACCCCCGCCACATCTCGTTGAGCATAAGGATTGCTAATTTATCCGGTGCTTTCAGGTAAGCGTTAGGAATTTGTGAGTATGCTGGCCGCAACTACTCCACCTGCCGCCCCCGGTCTCACGGGAAGGCCCTTCCCGGAAGGCACTGCACCATGTCCTCCCCAGTTTTCCCCTCACTCTCCCGCCCGGTTTTCGCCGCCGTTACCTCCGACGTCCGGCCCGAGGAATCCGAAGCCTGGAAGGCGCTGAAGGCGGCGGCCACGGCCCTGCAGCCCCTGCAGAACAAGAACGGTTCCGTGGATCCGGAACACCACGGACAGGCAGTCGAACTGATCGGAACCATTGCCGCTGCCGTCACGGCCCTGGCGCCGGCCTTCCCGCACGACGCCGGGTACCTGCGCCTGGTGGTGGAAGACTTTGAGCGCTGGGTGGACGGCGGACTGGACAAGGAACCGGATTTCCTGGATTCACTGATGGCCTTCGCCCCGCAGCGGGACCGCGTGAACGGACTGTCCCATCTGGTGGTCTTCCCCATGTACACCCAGAACGGCAGCACCAACCGCCTCGTGGAAGCCGTGCTGATCGAGGTCATCTGGCCTGAGTTTGTCGCCGAGCTCGAGGCCGGCGAGTACTCGAACGGGCTCTTCGTCCCCATCCGCTTCCTGGACTTCACCCCGGGCTACGACACCAACTCCGCCGTGCTCTTCCCGGAAACCGTGGCCGTGCGCGAAACCCCCGCCTTCACCTGGGGCGCCATCTTCGCCGACCGCGAGGCCGCCCGCTTCCGCAAGGTCCTGGCCGCCGCCGCGGACATCACCTCCCTGCAGCTGCCGGCCGAGGCCGCCGAACTGTTGAACAACCAGCAGCTCACCGAGGAAACCTTCATCACGTGGGACCTCATCCACGACCGCACGCACATGCGCGGGGACCTGCCGTTCGATCCGTTCATGATCAAGCAGCGCATGCCCTACTTCCTCTACTCCCTGGAGGAACTGCGCTGCGACCTCACCGCGTTCCGCGAAGCCGTGAAGATCCAGCGCAACGAGGACGCCCCCGAGGAAACCCGCCGGCACGCCCGGCTGGTGCAGTACGCAGTGATCTTCGACCGCATCTTCCGCTTCGCGATCACCGGCAGCCGGGTGCGCAACTACGACGGCCTCGGCGGCCAGCTGCTCTTCGCCTGGATGCACCAGAACCACGTACTCCACTGGACCGACGGAAAGCTCAGCATCGACTGGGAGGAAGCGGCCGACGTCGTCGTCCGGCTCGGTGCCGAAATCGAGGAACTCTACTGGCGTTCCATCGACCGGCCCAAGACGGCGCACTGGCTGGCGGCGTACGATCTGGTGGCAGGAACACTGACGCCGAACCCGGCCTCGGTCTGGGCCCGCGGCCCGCAGGCCCTGCCGCTGGACGGACCGCCGCGCGGCCTTACCGACCAGGTGCTCGACGACGAATTCCCGCTCTCCATGTTCTACGAAGCCCTGTCCAAGAAGATGGCCCCGGTGATCGAATCCACGGCCGGGATCACCGGCTACAGCACGGGAGGCACCCCCGAATGAGCACTGAACCCGGCACGGCAGCCGCGGCCCCGCTGAAGGGCCGGACCGTCTTGGTGGCCGGCGCCGGGAGCCCCTCGGGCACCGCCGTCTGCGAAGCCCTGGAGGCGGGGGGTGCCAAGGTGGTTGCGGTTGGCCGCGATGCTGCACGGCTCGAGAACACGCTGTTCCACCTGTACGACGCCGACCTGCGCACCTGCGACCTCAGCGACGCCGGCGAAGTGGCGGCCCTGGCGGCCGACATGCAGGATATCTACGGCGGGATCGACGGCCTGATCCACCTCGTGGGCGGCTGGCGGGCCGGCACCGGCATCGGCTCCCAGAGCGAGCAGGACTGGGACTTCCTGGAAACGAACATCCTGCGCACCCTGCGAAATGTCAGCCGCAGCTTCTACGACCAGCTCGAGGCCTCCCCGGGCGGACGGCTGGCGATCGTCTCCTCCACGGCGGTGGAGTCCCCCACGGCCGCCGGCGCGGGATACGCGGCTGCCAAAGCCGCGGCCGAAGCCTGGGTCCGGGCCATCGCTGCAGGGTTCCGCGGCGCCCAGTCCGGACGGAAGGATAACCCGGAACCCCAGCGCGCCGCCGCCGTCGTCTTCGTGGTCAAGGCTCTGGTGGACTCCGCTGAGCGCGCCGCAGCCCCGGACCGCAGGTTCCCCGGCTACACCGACGTCGCGGACCTGGCGGCCGCCGTCGTCCGGCTCTTCCAGCAGGATGCCGCAGAGGTCAACGGGCAGCGGATTCGCCTCGTACCGTCGACGTGACCTGAACTACATCAACGTAAGAGATACTAGGAACCGTGACTGACATACTCCCCCTGCACGACACCGCAATTAAGGCTTTTGCTTCCGACAACTACTCCGGTGTCCATCCGGAAATCCTCGCCGCACTGACCGCCGCGAACCAGGGCCACCAGGTGGCCTACGGCGAAGATGTGTACACCGCGAAGCTGCGAGAGGTCCTGACCGACCAGTTCGGCAACCACATCCGCGCGTTCCCGGTCTTCAACGGCACCGGCGCGAACGTCACCGCCCTGCAGTCCCTGCTGCCCCGCTGGGGTGCGGTCATCTGCCCGACGACGGCGCACATCAACGTGGACGAGAACGGCGCACCGGAGCGGATCGGCGGCATGAAGCTGCTGGGCATCCCGACCGACGACGGCAAGCTCACGCCCGAGCTGATCGACCGTGAGGCGTGGGGCTGGGGCGACGAGCACCGCGCGCAGCCGCTGGCCGTTTCCATCACCCAGTCCACCGAGCTCGGCACGCTGTACACAGTGGAGGAGATCGCCGCGATAGCGGACCACATCCACGCACGCGGAATGAAGCTGCACATGGACGGCGCCCGGCTGGGCAACGCGGCCGCAGCGCTGGGCGTGTCCTTCAAGGAAATGACCGCCGACGCCGGCGTGGACATCCTCTCCCTGGGCGGCACCAAGAACGGGATGATGTACGGCGAATGCATCATCACCTTCGACCCGGAAGCCTCCCCCGGACTGGACTACCTGCGCAAGATGAACATGCAGCTGGCCTCCAAGATGCGGTTCATCTCCGCCCAGTTCGTCACCCTGTACGGTACGGACCTGTGGCACCGCTCGGCCTCGCACGCAAATGCCATGGCGAGTCGTCTGCGAGCCGCCGTCGAGCAGATCGACGGGGTGGAAATCACCCAGCCCAGCCAGGTCAACGCTGTCTTCGCCAAGCTGCCTGCCGGTGTCGCCGACCGGCTGCGCGGCGACTTCCGGTTCTACGACTGGGACCAGTCCACCGGTGAGGTGCGCTGGATGTGCACCTTCGATACCTCCGAGGATGATGTTGATGCCTTCGCTGCGGCCATCGCCCGCGAAGTCGCTGCGGATCCGGCACCGCTGGCCGCACGCTGAGCCTTCCGTTGCCTGCTGTCCGGCCGCTTGCGCGGCATGGACGGCAGGTAACGAAACGGCCACAGCGGCGAGCCTGCCCCGCCCCCGGCGCTGCACAGCCCGTAGTCTGCGGAGGTGAGTGCAATAGGTGACCTGTCCCAGGTGCCCCCGGATTTCCTGACCGCGCTCGGTGCCCTGCGCCGGGCGGCCTGCCGGGCGGAGCTGAAGCTGGAAGAAATTCCGGCACCCACGCGGCTGGCCCCGTATGCCGTCTCCCTCGGCGCCGAGGTTCTGGCTCCCGGCCCCGTCGGTCCGGGCAGCCTGCACGGACCCGCCGCACCGCCGGTCCCCGACCAGCTGGAGCTGGCCACCGGACGCTTCATCCTGCTCCACGATCCCGCCGGCTCCCCCGTCTGGAACGGCACCTTCCGCATCGTCACCTATATCCGCGCCGAACTGGAACCGGACATGGGCAATGACCAACTGCTCGGCTCCGTCGCCTGGACCTGGCTGGTGGAAGCGCTGGAGCAGCACAACGCCCGATACTCCATGGCCGGCGGAACGGCCACCCGGGTGCTGTCGGAGAGTTACGGCACCCTCGAGCGCCGGGATGATTCGATCGACATTGAACTCCGCGCCTCCTGGACTCCGGCCGACGCCGACGTGCAGTCCCATCTGGAAGCCTGGTCGGACATGGTCTGCACCTTCGCCGGCCTGCCCCCGCTGCCCGACGGCGTCACCCCCCTTCCCGGCCGAC
Organism: Arthrobacter sp. zg-Y1110; assembly: GCF_025244865.1. NCBI lineage: Bacteria > Bacillati > Actinomycetota > Actinomycetes > Micrococcales > Micrococcaceae > Arthrobacter > Arthrobacter sp. zg-Y1110. Next base: position 1,511,764 of record NZ_CP104272.1, on the reverse strand, counting down.
GCCGGAGCTGAGCGCCGCACCTGCCGCAGGCGCGGACCCGTGGGCTGTCCCCGCTGTCCGCAGCCGCTGGCTTCCTCGGTAGAATGGAATCCTTATGACCGCGCACATACCCGGCACGACCGAAAACCAGTCCAGCACCACACCCGCTTCAGCCGGGGAACAGCCGGAGCCACAGCCGATTCCGGTGCTGGAAATGCCGCGGGACGGCGTGCCGCTGGTCATTGATTCCCAGCGCGGCCTCGAACGGGCCGCCGCCGCCCTGGCCGCGGGCACCGGCCCGGCCGGTGTCGATGCCGAACGCGCTTCCGGATTCCGCTACGGCCAGCGCGCGTTCCTGGTCCAGATCCGCCGCGAAGGTGCCGGTACCTGGCTGATCGATCCGGAAGCCTTCAACGACCTGCGCATCATCAACGAGGCCCTGAGCGGCGTCGAGTGGATCCTGCATGCCGCAACCCAGGACCTGCCCTGCCTTTCGGCCCTGGGCATGTGGCCCGATAAGCTTTTCGACACCGAACTGGCGGCCCGCCTCGCCGGACTGCCCCGCGTGGGCCTGGCCGCCGTCATCGAAACCCTGCTCGGCTTCTCGCTGGCCAAGGAACATTCGGCTGCGGACTGGTCCACCCGCCCGCTGCCCGAACCGTGGCTGCGCTACGCCGCGCTCGACGTCGAGGTCCTCGCCGAGCTGCGCCTGGAACTGATCCGCGTTTTGGAGGAAGCCGGCAAGCTGGAACTGGCCGAGGAGGAATTCGAAGCCATCCGTACCGCTCCGCCGGCGCCCCCGCGGGTGGATCCCTGGCGCCGCACCTCCGGCATGCACCAGCTCCGGGACCGCCGCCAGCTGGCCGCCGTCCGCGAACTCTGGACCGAACGCGAGCACCTGGCCGAACTGCGGGACACCGCCCCCGGCCGGCTCATTCCGGATTCCGCTATTGTCGCCGCCGCCCGGGCCATGCCGACGACGGTGCCGCAGCTGCTCAAGACCCCCGGCTTCCACGGCCGTGCCGCGCAGAAGGAGGCACCGCGCTGGCTCCGCTGCATCTCCGCGGCGCGCTCTACTGCGGACCTGCCCCCGCTGCATATCCCGACCCATGCCCCGCCGCCTCCCCGCGTCTGGGCCAAGAATGATCCGGCTGCCGCTGCCCGCCTGCAGACCGCCAAACCGCGGCTCACCGCGCTGGCCGAGAAGCTGAACCTGCCGCTGGAGAACCTGCTCACGCCGGACCATCTGCGGCGTCTGGCCTGGCGGCCGCCTGCCGAGATCAACCTGGAGACCGTGGGCGCCGCGCTGCGCGAACTCGGTGCCCGGGAGTGGCAGATCGAGCAGACCGCCGCTGTCCTCACCGTGGCCTTCCTCGATCCGGACCCGCTGGAGGAAAAGCCGGCTGAGGACAAATCCGCCGGCCACCGCGGCCGCTAGCGGGTACTGCCCCGGGCAGGCTTCCCTACTGCTTCCCTACTGCTTCCCTACTGCTTCCAGGTGGTAATCCGGTGGGCATGCTCCGGCAGCCACTCCTGAAGGGGAGCCACCAGTTCCGGGTCCACAACGACGTCAAGGTCCATGGAGGACTCCAGGATCGGCTCGACGGCGTTGGGTACCTGGTTCGGGCCCTTGTACAACGGCTTCAGCATGGGAATTGCCGGCTGGACGCCTTCTGACCAGATACCCTGCAGCGTCAGGGACCACTGGGCCATCAGCAGCGGATCAGTGCCGACATCGTGCCCGACATAGATAAACGGCTGCCTGCCTGGAACGGCCATGGCCTCAAGCTTCTCGATTGGCTTAGGGAGCGGCCCGGACAGTGACTTGTCCTGGTTGACAGCAACCTCCGAGCCAAATGCCGAGGCCTTCAGTCCCTTTTCGTCCAGGCCCGTGTACGGGGCACCAAAGAAATGGGTGGCACAGAGCGTTGCAAGGACGGATGCCGCGGTAACCGTACGCCGATCCGCCATTGCGCGGATCCGCGGGAGTAGAAGTTCACCGGCGCCAATGACTGCGCAGACCACCGCAACCAGTTCCACTGCCAGCATCGACTTGTGGAAGTAATACGTGATCTCGTCAGCGCTTGTCAGCTGGAACACCGCCAAGGCGATGAGCAGCACGGCCGCGTAAAGCGGTGTGGCCAGAAGCCAGGCAGAATGCCTCTGCATGGTGCGGGATCGGGTCCCGCGTGACGCTGCCAGCGCCCAGACCACCGCGGCAGTCGCGAAAACGAAAATGAGGGTCAGGCCGGGATCCGTTTCATGCATCCCGCCATCAGTGTTCAGCACTTCCCCGGCGGACATTTTCCGAAGCTGCCAGGCCGCCGCCAGTACGCCTGCAAGGCCGATGCCGATAATCAATACCTGGCCCGTGAGTTCCGGCCAGCGCCAGTCGCGGCGGTGCGACAGCAGATACGCGGCATAGACGATAACCGCCGGGAGGCAAAGGACGAGCAGCAGGATCCAGCCGTGTGCCACTCCTACGACGGCAAGCACCAAAGCCGCTGACGAGACAAGGGGATGCAGGAGTGTCCGCAGGTGTACCAGCGCTATGGCAGCAATGGAGAGGGCCACGGCGAGTCCAAAATTGGGGAACGCGTTGAACACCGGGATGCCTCCCGGGCCCACGACCCAGGCGGCGCACGCCAACGCCGTCAACGGTGCCGTCACTGCCAGACGGCGCCGGAATACCGGCAGGGCAGTCAGCGCCGAAACCACCAGAACGGTCCCGAGGATGGAACTGACCCCTACAAGCTTGAGGAACAGGGTAGCTTCACCGGCAACGTCCATGGCTTCATTGCCCATGGAAATCTCCGCGAGGGACGCCAGCAGGGCGTGATACCCCTGCGGATAGGCTGAGGCGGTCCACGCGCTGCCGTCGAATGCCGGCGGAAGCACCGCGATCACTGAGCCGTGGTTCCGGATCATGTTGAACATGTTGAAGTGCGGGGCAAAATCCCACGACCGCGTCAGGAGGAACAGGGTGGAGTCGAGGCTTCTGGACAAGAGGTAATTATGGACAACCCAGGTAGACGCAGCGCCGGCAAGGATCGGGAGGGCGTCCATGGAACGGAACTCCGGCAGCAGCCTCCGCAGGGACAAGCCCCTGACAGCCCCGGCGCCGGCTGAACCGCACAGGGCCCCCGCTGCCAGCGCCAGAAGGATAGTGCCCCGGTCCGTAAACAGCACGTCGGCTTTGATCCACCACAGAAACGGGGAGATACCGGCCAATCCGATGATGCCGAGCAGGATCCGAAGCGAAAAAGACCTGGCTACGGGAGTAAGCATGATCATCCCGGCCAACAGAACCAAGCTGCCCCATCCGACGAGGCCTCCGGCTCCCCGGACTGCCACGACTGTCCCAAACCCGGCAGCGGAGCAAACCAGGGCGACCAACACCCACGTGAATGTGGCACGGTTGGTGCGGCGCGGAGCCCGATGCGAGGACGACAAATGACGTGGGAGCGCGGTGCTCTGTTCGTCGGTGGCTGTTGTTCTGATCTCGTCCCCCATTACCTAACCCGAAAAATCCCGGCGTCTTACAGTACCAGCAGTGTGGCATCGGCCTGCCCGCACCGCCATGCACGGGACGGCGCCCGTTGCCTAACCGTTGGCTGCCGGCTCCCCCAGATCCAGTTCAAGCACCCAGGCCTCCGCGGTTTCCCCGCGTGGATCGATCACGAAACCCAGCTGTTGGTAGGCCCGCAGGGCGACGGTGTTCCCCTTGATGACCCTCAACCCCGCGCTCCGGGCGCCCTGGGCGCGGGCTCGTCCCACGACCATCCGCATCAACCGTTTCGAAAGCCCCTGCCCCCGAAATAACGGGTTTACGATGACCCGAGCAATATGCGCGTGCCCGTTCCGTACGGTCAGCTCGGCATGCCCAAGCGGCGGTGTCCGCCCGGCACACATTACCCAAGAGGTGAGTCCCGGCACGGCAGCCGGTTCCGCGAACTGTGCACCGGTTGGCGGCCACGACAGCCGGGGGCCGGCAAACATCAAAAGCGCGGCGTCGTCGGGAATCCAACTGATGATGGTGTCCAGGTCCTGGGCGGTACGTGGGCGGAGGGATAGCGGTTCGGGCATGTATGGATTATCGTCACCCGCGACGGCACCCGGTAGTGCCACCCCACAGGAAAGCGGATCCACTATGGACGAGACAGCTTCGACGATCTACCGCACGCACATCGCAGCACCTCCCGGCCGGATCTGGGCAGAGTTGACTGCCGCCGACACCCCGAAGGCCTGGATGTGGGACTCGGTCCTGACCGGATCGTTGGCGGAGGGCAGCTCCTATGCCTTCCGCTACGACGGCGAGGACCTGATCACCGGAACGGTCCTGGCAGTGGAGGCCCCCGTACGCCTGGCCCTGACCTTTAACCCGGAATGGGATGGAACGGTGGCCGGCGAATCTCCCGGTGTCCTCGAATACACCCTGGAACAAGCCGGAGACGGGTGTGATCTGACCGTCCGCATCACCGGGCTGCACGGAGCCTCTGCCGTTTCCGTGGACCACGACACACCGGGCATCTACGCGGGGCTGAAGACCCTGTTGGAAGCAGTTCCCGTGGCCGGACACGCGGAACCTGCCTGAGGGGTTGGGTAGCCCTGACTGAGGGCGCAATAATGGCGGATGCCACTTCTCGCGCAGACCCCGGACACAATCCAGGTGGGGAGGTTCACCCTCCACATCCTGACGGCGGCGGACTGGCGCCTTGAGCAGGCCCTGTCCAGGGACGGCGACGTCATCCGCTGGACCCTTTTCCCGCCGGACCTCAGCGAGGATCGGGCCCGTTACCGTATGAGCCGGGCAGCGGAAGCCCGCGGCGAGAGCCTCCTGGCCCGGTACTCGCTGCGGGAGGGCAATGAGGTGCTGGGCACAGCGGGAATCTCATCCACGGTGGACGGCACGCCGGAGCTTATGTATGCACTGTTGCCCTCCGGCCGCGGCCGAGGCGCCGCCACTGCCGCCACGCGTGGACTCAGCGACTGGGCACTGGCCAGCGGCATTCCCCAGGTCGCCCTGCGCACCATTTACGGAAACAGCCTAAGTGAGGCGGTTGCGCGCAGGGCCGGATTCCATCCGGTGCGGACCGAGCAGCAGCGCCAGCGCGGTGCACTCGTCAAGATGTACTACTGGACCAGATCCGGTTCGGACGGTGCTCGCCTGACGGACTAGTCGCCGGTGGAGCCGTCCAGCAGCTCGCGCAGAATGTCCAGGTGTCCACAGTGCCGGCCGGTTTCCTCAATCATGTGCACCAGCACCCAGCGCACGCTCTGTCCCCCGTTGCCGCCCCGGCAGCGGTCCTCCAGGTCGTACCGCGCCAACACTTCCCGCGACCGGCTGCAGGCAGCGCCATAGTCGGCGAGCAGCCCGGCCAGGCTGTCTGACTCGGAGACGCGGAACTCGCCGTCCGGGTCCTCTTCGGACCACCGTGTCGGCACCCCCTGCTGTCCGTCTATCCGGTCCAGGAACCAGAACTGCTCGACGTCGGTCAAGTGCTGAACGAGTCCGGAGACCGTTGTGAGGGACGGCAGTAGCTGCTTGGCGCCGTCGGCGTCGCTGAGTCCTGCCGCCTTCAGGTGCACTGTGGCCCGGAAGTAGTCCAGGAAACCGATCAGGGTCTCACGTTCGCCTGCTGTCTCGGGCGGTTCCACTCGGGTGTCATTTTCCATGGCCCCAATCTAAGTGAACCTTCCCCCTATCGGCCGTATTTACATAGGGTGCCGAACAGGTTAGGGTGGTAATCCCTTGGTTTAGACGCGGGCCCGGGTTCCTCTGTTTAGGATGCTCAATGACCCAACGTCCCATTGTTTCCATTGACCTGTTTGCGGACTTTTCCGCAATGACGGACAGCACGCTTGAATCCCTGTGCGATCAGGCGTTTATCCAACTTGAAGACGGCCCCCTCGTTGAAGGGCTTCTGGCGTTCTACCTCTCCCTTCAAGCGGAGATTCAAGATCGTGAGGCCCAGGCCGCACCGAGGTCGGAACTCCCGGCGCAACGGCAGAGCAGCCGGCAGCCCGTATCGGCCTAGACCGGGCCCGAACCCTGAGCATTGTTTCCGGCTGAAAAAGCAGCCTTAAACCAAGCCGTCCCGGCACTCAACGCGTTGTACGCGTCGAGTGCCGGGACGGCTTGGTTAATGGTGCGGTCTAGCGGCGGACCTGGTTGCCCTTGCCGCGCCCGGCAACGCCCTCGGCGACGCCGATCAGCAGGATGGCGGCGACAACGGCGACGATGAAGCCAAGGATGTTGAGCTCCCAGATGTCGCCGGTGCCCAGCAGGCTCGCGATGACTCCGCCGATGACGGAGCCGACAAGGCCCAGAAGGAGAGTCGCAACGATTCCCAGGTTCTGCCGGCCCGGCTTGATCAGCCGCGCGAGGGCTCCGATGACAAGCCCTGCAATGATGAATCCGATCATGGTTCTGGTCCCTTCGTAGCGGTGCATGCAACGGGAGCACGAGGCGCCCGCGCGTTCTGCAGTTAAGCTTAGACAAAACCCGCTGGATTTCCTAAGCGTGCTGTCTAATTCGGCTTGGGCACGCCCGGATAACCGGACGATTGGGTCCGGCCATCCCGGCCCTGTCAGCTGCCCGGCGCCCGGCTATTCGAAGACAGGCACCCCGTTGCGTACCAGTCGCCAGTTGTTCTCGGCAAAATCAGCCGGATCCACGGTCCCCTGGGCCACCACATAGTCGATGAGCAGCTGCCGGATTTCCGTCTGCTGGTTCACCAGCACCGGAGCCGTGGAAATGTGCGGGAAGTTCCCGCCGCCGGACTGCCGGTAGTTGTTGGTTGCCACGGCAAACCGCTGGGCCGGATCCACCGGAGCCCCGTTGAAGCTCAGGTTGACGATGCGCTCCCCCACCGGGCGGCTGATGTCGATGTCGTAGTCGACGCCGGACATCATGTCGTAGTTGTAGTCGGGGGTGCCGCCCGCATTGGTCAGCGTGGCGGGATCCACCGGTGCGCCGGGGGCGGTCTGGGTGAAGTACTTCGCCGAGTACTCCAGGTACTCCTTGACCTGTGCACCGGTCATTTCGACGCCGAACAGGGTGTTCGGGAAGACGTACAAACCGGCAAGGTCCCGGATGGTGACCGGACCGGCGGGAATTTCCGCGGTGCGGCTGAAGGGTGCCACCAGGGAGAGCACCGGCAGGTCGGCGTTGGGGCCGCCGTCGAGCGCCCGGTCCATCGCCTGGGCCTGGACGGAATTCACGAAGTCCATCACGGCGGTGTCGCGGTACCGGGACTCCTCCGCGGGCATCGACTCGGTGGCATTGCCGACGGGCGTGTTGACGTAGTCGATCACGCGCTGGTGCTGTTCGGCTACCAGCTTGGAGACCACGGGGTCCGCCTCGACGGTGTTGGCGTTCAACAGGGACGCCGACGCCGAGGTCACGTCCCACTGCCCGCGCACCTTGGTCAGTTCGAAGTCCATTACGGACAGCCGCATGCCCCAGTTCAGCGGCTCGGTCAGCAGGACCTTCTCGCCAGTGGTCTTGTTGGCCACGAAGCGTTCCGGGATTTCCTGATGGGCATGGCCCACCAGGATGGCGTCGATGCCGGGCACGGTTTCAGCCAGCTGGGTGGAGGCGTTTTCCAGCGGCAGGTCGTCACCGTAGGAGGAGGTGCCGGAGGTTCCCGAGTGGGCGCTCACCACCACCACGTCGGCGCCGCGGGCCTTCATTTCCGGAACGTATTTCTGTGCCTGCTCCACGATGCCGGGAAATTCGAGCTTCCCGTCAACGTTGTTCTTGTCCCAAATGGCCACCCCGGGATTGGTGAGTCCCAGAACCCCGACCTTCACGGGTTTGTTGCCCTTGGTCTTGACCGTCTTGATGATGTACGGGGTGAAGGCAGGTTTGTCCGTTGCGGCGTCTACGGCGTTGGCTCCGAGCAGCGGGAAGTCCAACTGGCCTTCAAACTCGCGCAGCAATTCGAGGCCGTAGTTGAATTCATGATTACCCAGCGCCGCGGCGTCGTAGTCCATGGAATTCATTGCCGCAGCCATGGGATGGATTTCCCCGGTCTCGGTGATCGGCTCCGTGTTGGCGAAATAGTCGGTCAGGGAGGTGCCTTGGATGGTGTCACCGGCATCTATCAGCATGGTGGATTCCACGCCGCGGTCAGCACGGACAGAGTCCACCAGAGTGGAGACCTTTGCCAATCCGACGTCGTTGTGTGCGGCGTCGTCGTATTCGCCGTCCTTGAAATAATCCCAGTTCTCGACATAGCCATGCATGTCGGAGGTCCCCATAACCGTGACACTGGTTTTCTGGTCCTTGCCGGCATGCTCAGGCGGCGCGGCTGCTGCGGGTGTCATCGACACGAGTGTAACTGCCACGGCCGCGGTGACTGCGGTGGCAGCACCCCGGCGACGGACGGATGAATGCATCAAACTAAACAACTCCTCATAGTGCGTGTAAATGTCCCCTTAGGCACCCTTACAGGTAAAAGTCCCATTCCGGAAGACCTCGGTGTTCTTTTGCTTCCACTTTTTCCCAAATAAAAAAACACCGGCCCTTCTCGCCCGAAAGGCGACATCCAAAACGTAACGTAATCCCACCTCACTCACACGCTGCACTAAGGGGAAGCCTTGAAAAACGAAAACAGGCACCGGAGTTTCCGGTGCGCATTGGTGTTGGCCATCGGCAGTGCCGTTGTCCTCTCCCCGGTGGCGGCCGTAGCCGCCCCGGCCAAACCGGCGCCGGCTCCCAGCGGGTTCTCCGCCGCACCGGGGCCGGACGGGAACGCCGCCAAAGCAGACGACCGTTCCGATCCCGCGGCCGACGAACGCCGTCAACTGAACCAGCAGGCTATTGAAAAGGTCCTCCGCTCAGAAGCGCCCGTGCAGACACGCGGCGGTTCGAAGGCCGTGCAGGTGGCGCCCGGGCAGTGGGCGGAGTACGGGTTGGAGGACAGCGACCAGATCCTGTCCTTCCTCATCGATTTCGGCAACCAGGTGGATCCGCGCTTCCCTACTGCGCCCGCCGGGCCGCAGCACAACCAGATTCCGGAACCGAACCGCGCGGTGGACAACTCGACGTACTGGGAGCCGGACTTCGACAGGCAGCACTATCTCGATATGTTCTTCGATCCGCAGGAAGAATCATTGAAAACCCTCTATGAGGAGATGTCCAGCGGCCGCTACACGGTCGACGGCGATGTCAGCGACTGGGTTACGGTCCCCTACAACTCCGCCAGCTACGGCGAGACCGAAAGCCAGCAGGACATGACCCGCTTCGTGCAGGACGCCGCCGATGCCTGGTACGAAGCGCAGATTGCTGCCGGCAAGAGCGCCGCTGACATTGACGCCTACCTGGCCGGGTTCGACCAGTGGGACCGCTACGACTACAACAACAACGGCAACTTCGATGAGCCCGACGGCTACATCGACCACTTCCAGGCAATTCACGCAGGCGAGGGCGAAGAGGCCGGCGCTCCGACGTCGACCATCTGGTCACACCGCTGGTCAGTGGGCCAGGCCGGCGCCGGCACGCAGGGACCCGCGACCAACCCGTTCGGAGGTATCCGGATCGGCGATTCCAAGGTCTGGATCCGCGACTACACCACGGAACCGGAAAACGGCGGCCTCGGCGTGTTTGCACACGAGTACGCCCATGACCTCGGCCTTCCGGATCTCTACGACACCAGCGGCGGCGAAAACAGCACCGGATTCTGGACGCTCATGAGCTCCGGTTCCTGGCTGGGCCACGGCGACGGAACCATCGGCACCACGCCGAACCACATGGGGGCCTGGGAAAAGCTGCAGCTCGGCTGGCTGGACTACGACACCGCGGCCGCCGGCACAAAGTCCACCCACAAACTCGGCCCGGCCTTCCACGCAACCAAGAAACAGCAGGCCCTGGTGGTTACGCTGCCCCGGGATGCCGCCGGAAACGGCCGTTACTACATTGCCGAAAACCGGCAGTACATGGGTTATGACGACACACTGCGGACCGGACCGTACAACTTCGGCTGGGCCGTCAGCGCCCCGGACCGGGTGGAGCACTACCCTTACCAGGACGGCCTGCTGGTCACCTACTGGAACGCCGGACAGCGGAACAACAACACCCGCCAGCACCCGGGTGCGGGTCTGATCCTTCCGGTTGATGCGCATCCGCAGACCCTGCGGTGGTCCGACGGCACCATCGCCCGCAACCGCATCCAGAGCTTCGATGCCACCTTCGGCAAGGAAGCCACCGACCCGATCCTCCTGCACCGGGAAACCGCCACCGTGATGACCACTCTGCAGGCACCGTCCCGTCCCGGCGTTCCGGTATTCGATGACACCAATCCGAACGCCTACTACGATCCGGCGAACCCGCAGGCAAGCGTGGTGGTGGCCGGAACGGGCACGAAGATCACCGTCGTGAACAGTAATCCGAAAGGCATGATGACGGTGCGGGTGAACTAGTTCACCCCTGGCTGGTTCCAGCGGCTTGGCCCGCCTACGGGCCTGACTCCGGCGGCAACGAAATTCCAAAGCTCGCAGAGCTCGCTTGGAATATTAAAGCCGCCTCCGCCAGACCCTACGGCTAACCCGGCAGCGTCACCGCACGATCGAAAAGGCAGGGCCTCGATACGCTTCGAGGCCCTGCCGTTTCGTTGGTGCTACGTCCTTAAGCCGTTAGGAGGGAGTCATCCCATTGTTCTTCGCCGTCCTCATCGAAATGGCCGGTCGGGGTGAGGCCCAGGTGGCGGGCGACAGAGGCTGAGGCAGTGTTTTCCGGATGGATGGAAGCCGTGATCCGGACCGATGGCTGGTGGTGCCGGAGCCAGGCGGCCATGGCTCGGGCGGCCTCGGTGGCAGCACCCCGGCCCTGGAACGCCTCACCCACCACCCACGCAACGTCCGACGTCGGCCCGTCCGCTTCCACCGTGGCCTGGACAAATCCGATGCTTCTGCCCTGTTCACGGATAATCCAGTTGAGCCAGGTCTGACGGCCGTCCGGCGAGGATCCCACCGATTGGGCGGCATACCGCTTCTCCAGCTCCTCAGCTGTCGGTGCCTGACCGCCGATGTACTTGTAGATGGCTGTGCCGGCTAACGCCTTCGCCATTTCCGCCGCGTGGTGCACACCCAAAGGCTCCAGCGTGAAGCGCTCCGTGATGATCAGGGCGGCCCGCAGGTTACCTCGCATCGCTCCCCCCTTAAAGGATCCGCTGGAAGAGCAGATGGTCCTGCCACTCTCCGGCAATTCGCAGGTAGTCCGGTGCCATGCCGATCCGCTCAAACCCGGAGCGGTCCAGGACTCTCTGCGACGCAGCGTTCTCCAGCAGGGTTGCCGCCTGGATCCGGTGCAGCCCGAGCTGGCTTCGACCCAATTCGACGACTGCCGCCACCGCTGCTGTGCCGATCCCCCGTCCGGCGTAGTCGCCGTCAACCCAGTAGCCGAGGTTGGCCGACTGGAAGGGACCGCCGACGATCCCGGTGAGGGTGATGGTCCCGATGATCCGCTCCTGATGAACCAGGACCCAGGGAACCTCCGTTCCCGCGGCATGCTGGACCAGCTTTGACCGGATGACCGAGCGTTGGCCTGCAGGAGTGAAGAACGTATCCTCCCGGAGCGGTTCCCAGGGCGCCAAGTAGGCCCGGTTCCGGTCGTAGGCGGCGGCGAGCGCATCGGCGTCGGACAAGTCCGCGACCCGAAGCCGAACACCGTGCAGCAGCTGTGTGGCGGGAAAAGGTTCGCTAAGCACACTTCAGGGTAGCCGCCATGTTCCCGGTCACTGCGTTAAGCGCATACCCCCCGCGCGTCGCCTCTGGAGCGTCAGCCGGCTAATCCCCGGAGGCAGCGCCCAGGTCCCGGAGTCCTGCGGCAAGGACTTCGGCCAGCAGGCGGGCGTAGGCACCGTCCGGATCCAGGTCCGGATCGAAGATGGTTACTTCTGCGCCCACGGCCCCGGGGGCCAATGCCTGCAGCAGCTCGGTCAGCTCCTCCGGGGTGAGGCCGCCGGGATCGGGACTGTCGACTGCCGGCAGGTAGGCCGGGTCCAGGACGTCCACGTCGATGTGCAGCCAGTATCCGTTGCTGCCGCGGCCGGCAACAGCTACGGCCCGGTCCGCTGCCGCCGCCGGACCAGCGCTGCGGACGTGGCTTGTCGGCATGGTGGCTCCCAGCAGGGCAGTTGCCTCGTGGAGTTCCTCATCGTTGTCCCGGCAGCCGATGTGCACTGTGTCGGAAGGGGCGAAGTAGGGTCCATAGCCGTCGAGGTCCGCGAGCCGGGGCCAGTGCAGGCCGACGGCGGCGGCCAGATCTTCGCCGCCCACGCTCGCGCAGACGCTGCTGTTGCCCGGATGCCGAAAATCGGTGTGGCCGTCAACATGGACCAGGCCGAAGCGGCCGCGGCGGGCAAGGGCGAGGCCGGCGCCCAAAAGGATGCTGCAGTCCCCGCCCAGGACCAGCGGTGAGCCGCCGTCGTCGAGCAGCGCTCCCAGCCGGTCCGCTAAGCGCCTTGCATGATCAACCAGCGCTTCCTGGTTCCGCACCCGGCCCTCTCCCGGCACCCAGTCGGCGGCGTACCGGCCGCTGAGCACCACGCCGGCGTCGATGCTGCCGGCGTCCAGGAAGCTGCGGAACAACCCTGCCTCGCGCAATGCCTCCGGAGCCTTGGCACAGCCGGGTACGCTGCCCGTCTGCGGCGGGCGGAGGCCAAGGTTCGAGGGTGCCGAAAGGAGGGCGATCACCGGCCCAGTCTGCCACCCACGGCGCCTGCCGCCCATACCCGGTTCCCTCCTGTGGGTCGTTGCGGGCGGCAGCGCGGCCAACTCGCAGGTTGGTGTGGAAAGCTGGCCCCATGAATAGGACGGAACGGATTCCAGCGTGGCTGCGCCGCACCGGCATTGAGGTGGCCGGATGGTCCCTGGTGATCCTGGGCCTGGCCGCCCTGGTGCTCCCCGGCCCGGGCCTGCTCATGGTGGTGGCCGGGCTGGCCGTCCTGTCCCTGCGCTATGCGTGGGCCCACCGCTGGCTGCATCCGGTGAAAGCACGCGCTTTCCGTGCGGCCGCACAGGGGGTGCAGACCACGCCGCGGATTGTCGCGACTGTCAGCGGCGGCCTGGCAGTCATGGCCGCCGGCGTGATCTGGGGGCTTTGGCGGCAGGTGCCGCATTGGTGGCCGCTGCAGGATTCCTGGTGGCTGCCCGGCGGGTGGGTCACCGGTGGAACTCTCATTGCGTCGGGTGTCATCGGCCTGGCCCTGATTGTTTACAGCTATGTGCGTTTCCGCCGTCCGGGGTCATCCCGTCATTAGGTCCTCGACGCCGGGTTGGCCCTTCTAGCGGAACCCGGCCAGCGACTTGGTGAAGGCGACCGGCAGCGCGGCCAGTCCGGCCAGCGCTGCCCACAGCCAGAGCACTGGCAGGGTGCCCGCTGCCGCTGCCGCCAGCCCGGCCAGCAGCGCTGCCACGGGCATCACGCCGAGGGTCAGCGTCCGTTGCGCAGCACCCACCGTGGCCAGTTCATTCCGCGGTACCGTCCGCGGCAGCACTTCCGCACCGGCCACGCCGGACAGAGCCACCAGGAAGCCCCAGGCCAGGGTGGAGCCCGCTAGCCACACCAGCGCCGGACCGGGGAGAACGGAACAGAACACCGCCAGCAGGACGGCGGGCACCGACAGCAGGGCGGCACCGCTCCTGACCGCTTTCAGCCCCAGCCAGCCGCTGAGGTACGGTGCGGCCGCAGCACCGGAAACGGCTCCGAGAGCGGACAGCACGCCCAGTGCAGCAAAGGCCGACGCCGGGACAGCCAGGTCTCGCAGCACGTAGACCGGCAGGACGGTGTTGCCCACCATGGCGCCGGCATTCGTCAGGCAGGCGGACAGAGACAACGCCCGCAGCGCCGGGGTGCGCCGCAGCGCGGCGAAACCCCGGCGTGCCCGCCCTCGTGCGGGCCGCCCGGAAACAGGCGCAGCCGCAGGCAGCCGGATTCCGTGTTGAAGCAGCCAGGACGAGGCATAGGCCGCAGCACCGGCCAGGAGCAGCACCGGCATCCCCGCCAGGCCCAGGACAGCGCCGGCCGTCGCAGCGCCGCCGGCCGTCGTCGCCTGGTTGATCATGGCCAGCCGGGAGTAGGCCCGCTTCATTCCCTCCGGTCCGGACACCACCGGGACAACGGTGGAATGGGCGGTGGTGAAAAGGAGGTCCGCGATGCCGATCAGCACGGCCGCAGCGAACAGCCCGGGTCCGGAGAGCCACCCCTGCCAGACGCCGGCTGCGAGGAACAGCAGGACTCCGCATCGCAGCAGGGAAGCTGAACCCATCGCAAGCAGCGGTTTGCCGATGCGGTCCACGGCCACTCCGGCGCTCATGCCCAGCAGCAGGAAGGCTGCAATTCCGGTGGCGTTGAGAATACCCACAAATACCGGTCCCAGACCCAGCACCGCAACCGCAAGGATGGGCAGGACCGTACGGGTCAGGGCGTCGCCGAACCCCTCCGCCGCGGCGGTGGAGGCGAGGAACCGGAAAGGGCGTCCGCTCTGGGACCGGGCCGTCGCCGGCTCCGGAAGTTGTTCAGTTGCCACGCGGCTCCCCCTCATCGGTGTCAGGTAATGCCTGACATACTGTCAGGGCTTACCTGACAGCGCAAGGGGTAGGTTCGATGGACCGCTGGCTAGACTGGGGCCATGCCTTCTGAACTGAGCGGCGCGGACCGTGATCACCGGGAAAACGAGCCCTTCATGTGTTCGTTCTGCCTGCGGCCGCGGCAGGAAACCGGAGTATTGGCGGCGGCCCCCACGGCAGCCATCTGCCGGGACTGCGCGGAAGGGGCCCTCAAACTGTTGGAAACCCCTCGCCCGGCGGATCCCGATCCGCTGCCGGCCACGCCGTGGGAGGCGTTGAGCAATGACGAGTTGCTGGAACGGCTCCCCCGGGTGGCGGAAGCACGGGACCAAGTGGAGGAGCATCTTCGGCGCTGGGTGTCAGTGGCCCGGGACAGGAACATCAGCTGGGCCGTCATCGGCGCGTCGCTGGGGATGTCCCGCCAATCCGCATGGGAACGTTTCCGCACCGCGCCCTAGGTTACGGGAGCAGCTTGAGCGCCGCCGATAGGTAGGGTGCCGTCCGGCTGGCATCGCACGCGGCGACGTCGTCGGCGGTGCCGGCGCAGATGATCCGGCCGCCTTCCTCGCCGCCGGAGGGGCCCATGTCGATGACCCAGTCCGCGGAGGCGACCACGTTCATGGAGTGCTCCACCACCACCACGGTGTTGCCGTTGTCCACCAGCCGGTTCAGCTGCCGCAGCAGCAGCTGCACGTCCTGCGGGTGCAGACCGGTGGTCGGCTCGTCGAGCAGGAACAGCGTATGGCCGCGGCGGGCGCGCTGCAGTTCGGTGGCTAGCTTGATCCGCTGCGCTTCACCGCCGGAGAGTTCGGTGGCGGGCTGGCCCAGACGCAGGTAGCCCAGTCCGACGTCGAGCAGCGTCCGCAGGCTCCGGGCTGCCGCCGGAACGTCAGCCAGGAACTCGGCGGCGGTTTCCACCCGCATCGCCAGGACGTCGGCAATGCTCTTGCCGCGGTAGGTGACCTGCAGGGTTTCCTCGTTGTAGCGGGCGCCGTGGCAGACCGGGCAGGGGCCGTAGGTGCCGGGCAGGAACAACAGTTCGACGGCGAGGAAGCCTTCACCCTGGCAGGTTTCGCAGCGTCCGCCGGCCACATTGAAGGAGAAGCGTCCGGCGTTGTAGCCGCGGGCGCGGGCTTCGTCGGTGCCGGCGTAAAGCTTCCGCACCGCATCGAAGAGTCCGGTGTAGGTAGCCAGGTTGGAGCGCGGGGTGCGGCCGATGGGCCGCTGGTCCACCCGTACCAGCCGATCCAGGTGCTCCAGTCCGGCGATGCTGCGCACGTGGGCCCCGGGATCATGTTCTTCGGGAGCCTCCGGGTCCTCGGGCTCGGTCGGCACGCCGTTCACCTGCCGGCCCACCGTTTCAGCCAGGACCTGGCTGACCAGGGTGGATTTACCGGAGCCGGAGACGCCGGTCACCGCGGTGAACACGCCGAGCGGAATCTCGGCGTCCAGTCCGCGCAGGTTATGCCGGGTGATTCCCTTCAGGCTCAGCCACTGGTCGGGCGTACGGCGGGCCGGCTTTGCTGTTTCGGCTTCCCCGAACAGGAACGGACGGGTGGCGCTCTCCTCAACCTCGGCCAAGCCCTCGACCGGTCCGCTGTAGAGCACGGTTCCGCCGCCGTCGCCGGCCTGGGGACCTACGTCCACAATCCATTCGGCGCTGCGCACCACGTCCATGTTGTGCTCGACCACGAACACGGAGTTGCCGGCGTCCTTGAGTTCCTGCAGCACGGTCAGCAGCGGCTCGGCGTCGGCCGGATGCAGCCCGGCAGAGGGCTCGTCCAGGACATAGATAACCCCGAAGAGGCCCGAGCGCAGCTGGGTGGCGATCCGGAGACGCTGCATTTCACCGGGTGAAAGGGTGGGGGTGGCGCGGGAGAGGCTGAGATAGCCGAGGCCCAGGCCGATCAGCACCTCCAGCCGGCCCAGCAGGTCCCGTGTAATGGTTACCGCAACTTCAGTGTCTTCATTGGAGGCCGCCGCACGGGAGGCGGTGCCCGCAGACTTCAGTTCCGCCGTCGGCCGGATGATTTCGGCCAGCTCCGCCAGGGTGGCGCCGTTCAACTCGGCAATGTTCCGGCCGGCGAACGTGACGGCGAGAGCCTCGGGACGCAGGCCCGCTCCGCCGCAGACCGGGCAGGGACCGGACACCATGTAGGCCAGGACCCGTTCGCGCATCTGGGCGCTGCCGGAATCCGCGAGGGTGTGCATCACGTAGCTCTTGGCGCTCCAGAACCGCCCCTTGTACGGTTTGGCTACGCGGTCGCGCTGCGGGGTGATCATGACTACCGGCTGTTCTTCAGTGAACAGGATCCAGTCACGGTCCTTCTTCGGCAGCTTCTTCCAGGGCACGTCGACGTCGTAGCCGAGCTGGATGAGGATGTCACGCAGGTTCTTGCCCTGCCAGGCACCCGGCCAGGCGGCAATCGCGCCGTCCCGGATGCTGAGGCTGGGATCCGGTACCAGGGACTCCTCGGTGACGGTATGCGCAATGCCCAGTCCGGAGCACTCCCGGCAGGCACCGGCGGCGGTGTTGGGCGAGAAGGCATCAGAGTCGAGGCTGCCTGGTTCGGCGTTTGCCGGATAGGTGCCGCCGCGGGAGTAGAGCATACGCATCGAGTTGGAGAGCGTGGTGAGGGTGCCGACGGTGGAGCGCGAACTGGGGGCTCCGCGGCGCTGCTGCAGGGCGACGGCGGGCGGCAGCCCGGCAATTTCCTCCACCTTGGGGTTGTGCCCCTGCGAGAGCAGGCGGCGCGCGTAGGGGGCCACCGACTCGAAGTAGCGCCGCTGAGCCTCGGCGTAGATGGTGCCGAAGGCCAGGGAAGATTTACCCGAACCCGAAACCCCGGTGAAGGCGACAATCGCGTCGCGCGGGATGTCGACGTCGACGTTGCGCAGGTTGTTCTCCTGCGCTCCGCGCACGCGCACCATGCCGCTGGCATGCAGATTAGGGGCAGATTCCGGGGAAGTTTTCGCGCTACTCATCATCAACAGGTTACCGATCCCCTGCCCCCGGGACTAAATGATCAGCATGCTTTCCGCCTAGAGCGTGAGCTCCGGATCGGAACGTTCTTACCCCTTGGCGTCACTGACGCGCCGCAGCGCCGTCCCGTAACGCCGCAGCAGGGCATCACCCGCCTGCCGGGCGGCCGGCGACACGGTGTCCAGGGTCAGGAAGCCGTGCACCAAACCGGGGTGGGCCACATAGTCCACGTCGGTTCCACCGCGCACCAGGGTTTCAGCCAGCAGTTGCCCCTCATCCCGCAGCGGATCGTGCTCTGCAGTAGCCAGCAGAGTCCGCACGGACGTCGACCGCCGTCCACTGGCAACGGCGACAGCGGCGACAGCCAACGGACTGTACTCGGCAAACATCTCCGGGGACGCCGCCGGCACCCACTGAGAAATGAAAAACGTCAGATCCCGCACCGACAGACCCCATCCCTCAGCCTTTTCGCGGGCACTGGGCAGGCCCAGGGCCAGGTCGGCGTTGGGATAGGCCAGCAGGAGCAACTGAGGCTGCAACGCGTTACCGGCCAGCCTGTCTGCGGCCAGGAAAGCAATCAGGCCGCCGGCGCTGTCACCGGCCAGCCCGACGCCGGGACGGACGGGCCCCAGTTCCCCCGGACCGTCCGCAACCCACGCCAGGGCACGCACTACGTCATCCACCGCCGCCGGCGCGGCATGCTCGGGGGCGAGCCGGTAGTCCACCGCCAGTACCGCAGTGTTGGCCAACAGTGCGAGGCGGCGGCAGAGCCTGTCGTGTGACTCGAGCCCGCCGAACACGAACCCGCCGCCGTGCACAAACACCGTCAGTGGCTGGATTCCGGCAGAAGAGCGGTACAGCCGGGCCCGAAGCGCGAGCCTTCCGGGGATGGTGACGTCGGTGACGCGGGCAAGTTCCGGGCCGGGCGGCCGGGCACGGTCCTTCCGCAGCAAACGGATGGTTTCGAGTGACGGCTGCACGCTTTCGCCGGTACGTATCCCATCCAACCAGGCAGCCAAGGCTGGATCAGCTATGGACTCCATGCGCACAACCTACCAGCGCCGTTAGCGGGACACCTTCCAACCGGCGTCCGCCGGGAGGAAAATGAGGACACCAGCGGGCTCCCCGGCTGCACTTCGACATATACATGGCCACGTACGGCGGGCAGGCCACGCACCCCCGGGGGAATTATCAAAGGAGATTGACATGAGCTTCTGGGAATCCATATGGAGCATCGTTGTGGCGTTCTTTTTCGTGGCCTATCTAATCCTGCTGTTCCAGATCCTGGCGGACCTTTTCCGGGACCGGGAACTTGGCGGTTTCGCCAAGGCGGCCTGGATTTTCTTTCTGTTCGTCGCCCCCTTTGTTACGGCGCTGGTGTACATCATCGCCCGGGGCGGAGGTATGGCTGAGCGGAGTGAGACCCGGGCCCGGGAGGAGGCGGAGGCAACCGACAGCTATGTACGGCGGGTCGCCGGAACAGCTTCCCCCGCCCAGCAGATTGAGTCCGCGCGCAGCCTCCTTGCCGACGGGAGCATCACCGAGTCCGAGTTTGACCGGCTGAAGTCCATGGCGCTTTCCGCCTGACCCCGGCCTCGTGAAAAATCTGCTGATGACCTGCCTGCTGCAGATACTTGCGGCAAGCGCAGCCCTTCTGCTGAGTATGTGGTGGGTGCCCGGGTTCCGCGTCCAGTGGGCCGGATTCGTCACGACGGTACTGGTGGTGGTGCTCGCCCAGGCCGTTATGACACCGCTGACCAACTGGGCGGCAAAGCGCTACGCGCCTGCTTTCCTCGGCGGGACGGGGCTCGTTGCTGCCCTGTTGGCATTGGTTATAGCCGGTGCTATCCCGGCGGGAGTCAGCAACACCGGGATTGGCAACTGGATCCTTTCGGCTCTCATCCTCTGGGTCGCATCAGCGGCCGGATCAGCGGTTGCCCAGGTTTTGGCCTCACGTCGCGGGGGCTCCCCGGGCCAGGCGGCCGGACGCGCATAGCCCTGCTCCCCCGTGTCACCTGTTCCGTTACTGCCCGGTGCGCCGGAATCCCGGCCGGACCACGGGTTTGTCGAACGCCGGTATGTGGGTAGGGTCGATTCGGAACCGGCGTGATCCACGCCATAGCGGATCAGTCCACGGCTGTCCGTCGATGTCCTTGCGGCCTATGTTACTCACGAGTAACATCGACTCGGACGTTGTTCCGTTTCATATCTCAAAGAGGAGTAAGTACGTGAGCCCACAAAGCCGATCACGGCAGATCAGGGACGTAGTTTTCGTTGACGGAGTGCGGACCCCGTTCGGCAAAGCAGGCGAAAAAGGCATCTACGCCGGCATGCGGGCTGACGACCTGGTGGTCAAGTGCATCCGCGAACTGATGCGCCGCAATCCCTCCCTTCCTCCGGAACGCATTGACGAGGTTGCCATTGCAGCCACCACCCAGTCCGGCGATCAGGGCATGACCATCGGGCGCACCGCCGCGCTGCTGGCCGGCCTGCCGCGCACTGTCCCGGGCTTCGCCATTGACCGCATGTGCGCCGGCGCCATGACGGCCGTGACCACCACCGCGTCCGGCATCGGCTTCGGCGCCTACGACGTCGTCATCGCCGGCGGCGTGGAGCACATGGGCAACCACCCGATGGGCAAGGACGCTGATCCGAACCCCCGCTTCATGACCGAGCGGCTGGTGGACCCGGCCGCCCTGAACATGGGCAACACCGCGGAAAACCTGCATGACCGCTTCCCCCACATCACCAAGGACCGCACCGACGCGTACGCCGCCGCCAGCCAGGAGAAGCTGGCCAAGGCCTACGCCGATAACGCCATTCAGCCGGACCTGGTCCCCGTCGCCACGAAGAAGCCCGGCTCCGGCTGGACGCTGAACACCGTGGACGAACCGCCGCGGCCGGGCACCACCGTTGAAGACCTCGCCCAGCTGCGGACCCCCTTCCGCGCCCACGGCCGGGTCACCGCCGGCAACGCCGCCGGCCTGAACGACGGCGCCACCACCGCCCTGCTGGCCTCCGCCGAAGCGGCCGAGGAACTTGGGTTGGGCGTCAAAATGCGCCTGGTCGGCTACGCCTTCGCCGGCGTCGAGCCCGAGGTCATGGGCTACGGCCCGGTCCCCGCCACCGAAAAGGTGCTGGAGCAGACCGGCCTGTCCATCGAGGACATCGGCCTGTTTGAGATCAACGAGGCCTTCGCCATCCAGGTCCTGGCCTTCCTGGACCACTTCGGCATCGCCGACGACGATCCCCGCGTGAACCGCTACGGCGGCGCCATCGCCGTCGGCCACCCGCTGGCCTCCTCTGGCGTCCGTCTGATGAACCAGCTGGCCCGCCAGTTCGAGGAAGACCCGAGCGTGCGTTACGGCATGACGACCATGTGCATCGGCCTGGGCATGGGCGCCACCGTGATCTGGGAAAACCCGAACCACCCCGACTACAACACCGATTCCACGGAGGCCACGAAGTAATGTCTGCTCCTGACTACCAGCGCCTCGCGGGACTCTTCCCCACCGAGGTCATCACCCACTCGTACGTCTCCGACATCCAGCTGCCGGGCAACCAGGGCACCTTCGCCCTGATCACCCTGGACAACGACGTCGACCACTCACGTCCCACCACGCTCGGCCCGAACACGCTCCTGGAGCTGGGCGAAAAGCTCGACGAGCTCAAGGCCCGTGCGGACAAGGGCGAGATTGTCGGCGTCGGCGTCACCGGCAAGCCGTTCTACCTCGTCGCCGGCGCCGACCTTTCCGCCGTGAAGTCCATCTCCGAATACGAAGACGGCGCCGCGATGGCCCACCTGGGCCACGATGTCTACGCCAAGCTCGGCAACCTGGGCGTGCCCAGCTTCGCCTTCATCAACGGCGTTGCCCTCGGCGGCGGCCTGGAGATCGCCCTGCAGTCGGATTACCGCACGGTCTCCACCGGTGCCGGCGCACTGTCGCTGCCGGAGGCCTTCATCGGCCTGGTTCCGGGCTGGGGCGGCGTGTACCTGCTGCCGCGCCTGATCGGACCCGAGAACGCCGTGAAGGTGATGATCGAGAACCCGCTCAGCAACAACCGCACCCTCTCCGGGGCTGCCGCTTACAAGCTGGGCATCGCCGATGCCCTGTTCGAGCCGGCGGACTTCCTGGAGCAGTCCCTGGCCTGGGCCTCCCGCGTGATCAGCGGCGAAGAGCAGGTTTCCCGGCCCAACGCCGTCGAACCCGCCGACGCCGGCGAAGCCTGGGACGCCGCCGTCGCCAAGGGACGTGCGTTTGTGGAGGCCAAGACCTCCAACGCGGCCCCCGCCCCGGCCCTGGTCCTGGACCTGCTTGAAGCCGGCAAGACCTGGACCCGCGAGGAATCCCGGGAGGCCGAGTGCAATGCCTTGGCCGAGCTCATGCAGACCCCGCAGTTCCGCTCCACGGTCTACGCCTTCCTGGACCTGGTCCAGAAGCGCGGCAAGCGCCCCGCCGGCGCGCCGGACAAGAAGCTGGCCCGCCCGGTCACCAAGGTGGGCGTG
This sequence comes from Arthrobacter sp. zg-Y1110, assembly GCF_025244865.1. Classification (NCBI taxonomy): domain Bacteria; kingdom Bacillati; phylum Actinomycetota; class Actinomycetes; order Micrococcales; family Micrococcaceae; genus Arthrobacter; species Arthrobacter sp. zg-Y1110. The sequence goes on along the minus strand of NZ_CP104272.1, from coordinate 1,489,721 downwards.
GTCGGCGCCGGCCTGATGGCCAGCCAGCTCGCCCTGCTCTTCGCCCGGCAGCTCAAGGTGCCCGTGGTGATGACGGACATCGACCAGGCGCGCGTGGACAAGGGCGTGGGCTACGTGCACGCCGAGGTGGACAAGCTCCTGGCCAAGAAGCGCATCTCCCCCGACGCCGCCAACCGCACCAAGGGCCTGGTCACCGGTTCGGTCTCGAAGGAGGCGTTCTCGGACGCCGACTTCGTCATCGAGGCCGTCTTCGAGGAACTCTCCGTGAAGAAGCAGGTGTTCGCCGAGGTGGAGGCCGTGGTCTCCCCCGAATGCATCCTGGCTACCAACACCTCCTCGCTCTCCGTGACGGAAATGGCCGCGGACCTGCAGCACCCGGAGCGGGTAGTGGGCTTCCACTTCTTCAACCCGGTCGCCGTTATGCCGCTGCTGGAAATCGTGCGCGCTCCCAAGACCGACGACGCCGTGCTGGCCACCGCCTTTGTCCTCGCCAAGCAGTTGAAGAAGACCGCCGTGCTGGTCAAGGATGCCGCCGCCTTCGTGGTGAACCGCATCCTGGGCCGCATGTTCGGCGAGATCACCATGGTCTTTGACGAGGGAACCGACGCCGCCACCGCAGACAATGCGCTGCGTCCGATGGGCCTGCCGATGTCTCCGTTCACCCTGCTCGCCCTCGTGGGCCTGCCGGTGGGACAGCATGTGCAGGAATCACTGCACTCGGCCTTCGGTGAGCGCTTCTGGCTCTCGAAGAACTCGCAGAAGCTCATCGACGCCGGCATCAAGTCCCTGTGGCAGAAGGACGAGGACGGCAAGGCCTACATCCCCGAGGAAACCCTGGCGATGCTGGACTTCGGCACCACGCCTTCCACCTCCGAGGAAGTCCTGCGCCGCACGCAGGATGCCCTGGCCGAGGAAATCGGGCTCATGCTCGAAGAGGGCGTTGTGGCAGCTCCGGAAGACATCGACCTGTGCATGATCCTCGGTGCCGGCTGGCCAATGCACCTGGGCGGCATCACGCCGTACCTGGACCGCGTCGGGGCTTCCGAGCGCGTGAACGGCAAGAAGTTCCATGGGGCGGCTGTGGCTGCTTAGTCTGTAGCCCAAGGTATCGCCCGCGCCGGGCGGACCGGAACGGCGGCAACGAAAATCCCTGCTCGCAGAGCTCGCAAGGATTATTAAAGCCGCCTAACCCGGTCCGTCCGGCGCTTTTGCGTTCCTGTCCCGGTACATTTCATTCGGGTCTGGTCAGCGGGCAGCTGCCGCGCTAGCCTCCCTGCATGAGTCAGGGCCCAGCATGGCCGCAGACGCGTACAAAGCGAATGGTCGTGTTCATGCTCAGTGCTTGCGTCTCGTTGTGGCTGGTTCTTCTCCTACCGTTCGACGAGCCGTGGAATTGGCTATTGATAGGTCTTTTCCTGGTACTGGGCGCTGCTTTCATCAGGCTGCTGGCAAGCTTCGTCCTACATCAGCGTGAGGGTTACCGGCAGGAACGCCGGGAAGAGACCGGCGGCTAGCGATCCCGCGAATCCGCAAAGTCAGCTCAGGATTTAGGAGAACAACCATGTCTTTCCAGGCCTACCTCGACGCCGTTGAAGAAAAAACAGGATTAACGCCCCGCCAGTTTATGGATATCGCCGCAACGAAAGGGTTCAGCGGCGGGAAGGTCAAGGCCGGGGAGATCCTCGAATGGCTCAAGACCGACTATGGAATCGGACGCGGACACGGGATGGCACTCGTCCACGTCATTAAGAACGGCGCCTCCATAGATCAGAAACATGTCGGCACCACGGGAACGCACCGGGACAACTCCGACACCCTCTGGCTCGACGGCAAAGCAACCAAGCCGGAATGAACCCATCACCCCACCGGCCCACTCAGGATTGCGTCCCAACAGAGCGGCAAATCTTCGCTCGTATGTTTGACTATTGCGCGTGAGCACACGCATGAACGCCGGGACGTTACTGACGGTCGGTGTTATCTGCCTGATGCTGACGGGTTTTTCTACAGTCGCGGCGTTCGGTTATGAATTCGAAATGGATCCCGATCACAGCGCCTGCTTCTACCGCCACCAGGTGCCGAGGCGCCAATGGGTATTGGCAGTTTCTCTGGTACCCCCGGCTACCGCGGCCACAGCAGCCGTGCTCGCCCTGGTCCTCCGCCCCTGGCAACAGGAACGGCTCGCCCCGTCCCTGGTACTCCTTGCGGCAGCAGCGCTGGCCCTCTGGATTACCTGGTCCATCGGCATAGACGCCATCGAACAGTCCCAGCGGCTTTCGGGTACCTCCCCTGCGCCTCGGTTTTGCCCGGAGGAGCTGGTGGGTCCGGGTTAGGCGGCTTTAATAATCCCGGCGAGCTGAAGCGAGCAAGGGATTTTCGTTGCCGCCGTTCCGGACCCACCGGACCCTCCAAGGTGACGAGCGGAACCTAGAACAAAGCAACCTTCGGCGTCCGCGGGAAGATCCGGTCCAGCTCTTCCAGGTCCTTCTCGGACGGGACCCAGGAAACGGCGTCGGCATTCTGCTGCACCTGCTCCACCTTGGTGGCACCGGCAATCACTGAGGCCACGGACGGCTGTGCGGCAAGCCAGGAGAAGGCCACCTGGACCTCGGTAAGGCCGCGCTCGGCCGCGAACCGGCCAAACTCGCCAAGCTGCTCGAAGTCCGCGTTCTCGAGGAGGTTGGTCCGGGAGTGCGTCAGCCGGCTGCCTTCGGGAGCCTTGCCGCTGCTGTACTTGCCCGTGAGGAGGCCGTTGGCCAGCGGGAAGTAGGGCAGCACGCCCAGTCCGTAGGCTTCGGCGGCCGGAGTGACCTCCAGCTCGGCCCGGCGGTCCAGCAGGTTGTAATGGTTCTGCGAGGAAATGAACGGCGTGAAGCCGCCCATCCGGGCCACAAACTCCGCTTCGGCAATCTGCCAGCCCGCTCGGTTGGAGTGTCCGATGTACCGGACCTTGCCGCTGGTCACCAGATCATCCAGGGCCGCGAGGGTCTCCTCGATGGGAGTCAGCGGGTCCGGCGTGTGGAACTGGTAGAGGTCAATCCAGTCCGTGTTCAGGCGGCGCAGGGAAGCCTCCGCAGCCTTGACGATGTAGCGGCGGGATCCCCGGGCACCGAAGTCTGCGCCGTTGACGCCCTTCATATCCATGCCGAATTTGGTGGCTACCACCACGTCGTCGCGGCGGTTGCCCAGCGCCTTGCCCAGCATTTCCTCGCTGAGCCCCGGGGTACGCCCGTAGGCATCCGCAACGTCGAACAGGGTGATGCCGGCGTCGACGGCGGCGTTGACGACGGCGTCGGTGCCCTCCTGCGATTCGGTGGGCGTCCCCGGACGGCCCAGGTTGTTGCAGCCCAGTCCGACCGTGGAGACGGTCAGGCCGGAATTTCCGAGTCTGTTGTAAGAAGTCATGGAAGCTACGCTACCCCCGTGAACCGCTCTCCTTGTGCGGACCCTTGAATCGCTGCGGTTTGGGGGAAACCCTGCGGTTTGTCCGGATCCCTGCTCCGCGCGGCGCGGGAACCCCGGACAAACCGTAGGGAAACGGACAGAATGCAGGGATTCGGGCTCCAGCCGGAATTCACGGCAACCGAATCGCTGCGGTTTGGGAAAAACCCTACGGTTTGGGAAATCCCTGCCGCTGCGCAGCGGAGGCTTTTCCCAAACCGGCAGCAAAGTCCCGGACCGGCAGCAGAATGCGCTAGCCCAGGAAGGTGTCCAGGCTGTTGTTGGGACCCGGGGCCTTATCCGTTTCCAGGATGTACTGGATGGGAATGGCTCCGGTGGGAAGCAGTCCGGTGTAGACCTGCTCGCTGCGCCGGCGCTCGGCCTCGATGCCCTCTTCCTGGACGGCGGCGGAAAACGCCTGAACTGCCAGCGGCTCGGTCCCCTGCTGCTCGCTCCAGATAATGTACATGCCGTACAGGTCGGCTACCGGTGTTGTTTCGTCATCCAGATCGCCCACAGTGCATTCAGCGAGAAAGCGTGGGACGTCCGAGGGCATGTGGTGTTCCATACATTCGACCCTATCCCCTGCGGGCCTCGTCGGGCACTCCCATGCGGTGATCACTTACGGGTTTGCTGCAGGTAATCCTCGAACCCCACCGGGGCAATACCGGTGAGCTGTTCGATGTCCGGGCTGGCCGGCGCCAGCTGGCCCTCAGCAATAGCCCGGTAGCTGCTGGTCCACGCCTCCGCCTGCCATCGGGCGGCCCCTGCCTTCATTCGGGAGGCCATGGCCTCGTCGTAGGTTTCCGCCTGGTAGCTCACGGGGCTTCCGGTGACCCGGGCCAGGATGCCGGCAACATCCTCCATGCTCAGCTCATCAGGACCGGTCAGGGTGTAGGTGCGGTTCCGGTGCTGCCCCGGCGACAGCAGGATCTTCACGGCGGTGCGGGCAATGTCCCTCCGCGCCACCGGGGCGAAACGCCCTTCTCCCGCCGGGCCGCGGATGACGCCGTCGGGGTGGACAAAGGTGGGAAGTACGTCCTGGTAGAGGCAGTCGCGCAGGAACGTGTGCTCCAGGCCCTGCCGGGACGCGATGTACTCCTCGGTGGCGGCATGGTCACGGGCCAGCGTGAAGACGGCGTCGGGCGCCGCACCCATGAAGGACGTGTACACGATGTGCTCCACGCCGGCGTCGACGGCCGCGTCCACAAAGGTGCAGTGATCCTCCACCCGGTGCGGGCTTTCAGCGGCCGACACCATAAACAGGGTGTGCACGCCGCGCAGGGCACTTACCGCCTGTGGCCTATCCATGTAGGAGGCCGCGAAGACGGGGGTATCCGGCAGCTCGGGCAGGCGGGCGGTGCGCCGCGCAAGCAGCCGCTGCCGGACACCTGCTTCTGCGAGCAACCGGGCAACCGCTCCGCCCAAGGCACCGGTGGCTCCCGTAACGGCAAGGGCAGGAACGTTATCCGCCATGGCTTACACCCCTTCAGAGTGGTCCGGCCACGCCGGACCCTGCGCGGCTACTGGATCTTCGGTACCTGCCCCGTCGGCATTTCGGAGCCCGGCAGCGGCCGGGCAAACGGCACCTTCGTGCCAAGGACCTGGGCGACGACGTCGTTGGCAATCTGCCGGGCGGTCAGCCCGACCCGCTCCAGCACCTCGCTGCGGCTGCCGTGGTCCAGGAACTCGGCCGGCAGTCCAACCTCGTTCAACGCGGTGTCCACGCCCGCGGCCCGCATTTCCTGCCGGATCCGCGAGCCCACGCCGCCGGCCCGGACGCCGTCTTCGATCACGATGACAATCCGGTGGTCGGCCGCAATGCGGATGATGGACTGCGGCACGGGCAGCACCCAGCGCGGATCCACGACGGTGGAACTGATGCCCTGCGCGCCGAGCCTCTCGGCGACGTCGAGGGCCATGCCCGCCATGGCGCCCACGCTGACAATCAAAACGTCATTGGAGCTGTCTTCGGTGGGGCGCCGGGCCAGGATGTCCACACCGTCGGAGGTCCGCTCCACGGCGTCGATGTCGCTTCCCACGGTGCCCTTGGAGAAGCGCACCACGCTGGGGGCGTTGGAGATGGCCACGGCTTCGCGCAGCTCCTCCTTCAGCCGGGTGGCGTCGCGCGGCGCGGCCAGGTGCAGCCCGGGGACGATCTGCAGCATGGACATGTCCCACATGCCGTGGTGGCTGGCGCCGTCCGGCCCGGTGACGCCGGCCCGGTCCAGGACGATGGTCACCCCGGCCTTGTGCAGGGCGACGTCCATCAGCAGCTGGTCGAAGGCACGGTTCAGGAAGGTGGCGTACAGCGCCACCACCGGGTGCAGTCCGCCGAAGGCCATGCCTGCGGCGGACGTGAGGGCGTGCTGTTCGGCGATGCCGACGTCGAACACCCGGTCCGGATGCCGCTCGGCAAACCGGTGCAGGCCGACCGGGATGAGCATGGCACCGGTGATCCCCACGATGTCCGCACGTTCGTCGGCGATCTCCGCGATCTCGGTGGCGAAAACGGACGTCCAGGATTCCTTGCCGCCCGGTTCCACGGGGGCGCCTGTTTCCGGGTCGATGATCCCGACGGCGTGGAACTGGTCTGCTTCGTGCGCGCGCGCCGGAGCGTAGCCGCGTCCCTTCTCGGTCATGGCGTGCACAATGACGGGGCCGGCGTAGTTTTTCGCTTTGTAGAGGGCGCGTTCGACGGCGTCGAGGTCGTGGCCGTCGATCGGTCCCACATATTTCATGCCGAGGTCCTCGAAGAGGCCCTGGGGGGACCACCAGTCCTTGATTCCCTTCTTCGCGGCGTGCAGGCTGCGGTAGGCGAACCGACCCGCAGGGCCGCCCTGCTGCAGGCGCTTCCGCGACCAGTCCAGGGTGTTTTCGTAGGCGTGATGGGTGCGGACGGCGTCGATGGTCGGACGCAGGGACGCCAGGTAGTCGGCAAGGCCGCCGATGGTCGGGGCGTAGGAGCGGCCGTTGTCGTTGACCACAATCACCACGCGGCGGCGCTGGTCCGCGGCAATGTTGTTGAGGGCCTCCCAGGCCATGCCGCCGGTCAGCGCGCCGTCGCCCACCATGACCACGGTGTAGCGGTCGCCTTCGCCGCTGAGCTGCCGGGCACGGGAGATGCCGTCCGCCCAGGACAGGGAGGAGGAGGCATGGGAGCTTTCCACGATGTCGTGGACCGACTCGGCACGCGACGGATAGCCGGACATGCCGCCCTGCTGGCGCAGCGTGGCGAAGTCCTGGCGCCCGGTGAGGATCTTATGCACGTAGGACTGGTGCCCGGTGTCAAAGACAATGCTGTCCCGCGGCGAATCAAAGACCCGGTGGATGCCCATGGTCAGTTCCACCACGCCCAGGTTCGGCCCGAGATGCCCGCCGGTCTGCGCGACGTTAGTGATCAGGAATGATCGGATCTCCTCAGCAAGCCGCTTCAGCTGTGTCAGCGAAAGCCTGCCGAGGTCCCGAGGATCCCGGATTGTTTCCAGAAGTCCCAACAGGGGTGCCTCCCTTGAGTCGTATCGGCGGCACTGCACACCGTCGCAATGGATTAACTCTAACGCGCGGCGTGCGCTCCGCGGTTCCTACCCAACGCTTCAGGGCCCCGTTTCCCTCCACCGCCCTTTGGACGGATCGGGGAAACGGAGCCCTGAACGTGGTGCGTTTACTGCTACTTAGCGGAGATCTGGCGCAGTACGTACTGCAGGATGCCGCCGTTACGGTAGTAGTCGGCTTCACCCGGAGTGTCGATGCGGAGAACCGCGTCGAACGTGATGGCTTCGCCGTTTTCGGGGGTGGCCGTGACCTTTACGGTCTTGGGCGTGGTCCCGTTGTTCAGTTCGGTGACACCTTCAACCGAGAAGGTTTCCGTACCGGTCAGGCCCAGGGACTCGGCATTGACGCCGGCCGGGTACTGCAGGGGAAGGACGCCCATGCCGATGAGGTTGGAGCGGTGGATACGCTCGTAGCTCTCGGCAACAACGGCCTTGACGCCCAGCAGTGCGGTGCCCTTGGCGGCCCAGTCACGCGAGGAACCGGATCCGTATTCCTTGCCGGCCAGGACAACCAGCGGGGTGCCGGCGGCCTGGTAGTTCATCGCGGCATCGTAAACGGCAGCCTGCGGTGCATCGGCCTGGCTGAAGTCACGGGTGAAACCGCCTTCAACGCCGTCGAGCAGCTGGTTCTTGATGCGGATGTTGGCGAAGGTGCCGCGGATCATGACTTCGTGGTTGCCACGGCGCGAGCCGTAGGAGTTGAAGTCCTTGCGGGCCACACCGTGTTCCAGCAGGTACTTGCCTGCCGGGGTGTCGGACTTGAAGGAACCGGCCGGGGAGATGTGGTCGGTGGTGACCGAATCGCCCAGCTTCAGCAGCACGCGTGCGCCTTCAATGTTGGAGACGGGCTCCGGCTCGGCCTTCATGCCCTCGAAGTACGGGGGCTTCCGGACGTACGTGGACTCCATGTCCCACTCGAAGGTTGCACCTTCGGGGGTGGGCAGGGACTTCCAGCGGTCGTCGCCTTCGAAGATGGTGTCGTAGCTGTCGCTGAACATCTTCTTGTCGATGGAGGCATCGATGATCTGCTGGACCTCGACCGGGTTCGGCCAGATGTCCTTCAGGAAGATGTCGTTGCCTGCTTCGTCCTGGCCCAGCGGGTCATTCTCGAAGTCGAAGTCCATGGTGCCGGCCAGGGCGTAGGCGACTACCAGCGGCGGGGAGGCCAGGTAGTTCATCTTCACGTCCGGGTTGATGCGGCCTTCGAAGTTGCGGTTGCCGGAAAGTACGGCGGTGACTGCAAGGTCGGCTTCGTTAATCGCATCGGAGATCTCCTCTTCGAGGGGACCGGAGTTGCCGATGCAGGTGGCGCAGCCGTAACCCACCACGAAGAAGCCGAGCTTCTCGAGGTACGGGATCAGGCCGGACTTCTCGTAGTAGTCCGTAACAACCTTGGAGCCCGGAGCGACGGAGGTCTTGACCCACGGCTTGGACGCCAGGCCCTTGTCCACCGCGTTGCGGGCCAGCACGGCGGCGGCCATCATCACGGAGGGGTTGGACGTGTTGGTGCAGGAGGTGATCGAGGCGATCGTTACCGCACCGTGGTCCAGCTCGAAGCTGCGGCCGTCGGCCATGGTGACCGGGACGGAGTTGGTGGCGCGGTGGGCGGGAGCATCCGCCTCGGCAACCAGGTCGTGGTCATGGTCTTCAACCGTGGTGGCGTTGGCGTTGAACGAGGGGGCGTCGGAGGCCGGGAAGGTCTCTTCCAGCGTCTCGTCGACGGTGCCGTTCTCGGCCTCTACGGTCTCGTGGACGTAGTTCTTGAGGTCGTTGCGGAACTGCGTCTTGGCGTTGGTCAGTTCCACGCGGTCCTGCGGACGCTTCGGGCCGGCGATGGAGGAAACCACGGTGGACAGGTCCAGTTCCAGGTACTCGGAGTACTTGATTTCCTTGGACGGGTCGTGCCAGAGGCCCTGTTCCTTGGCGTAGGCCTCAACGAGGTCTACGTTCTCCTCGGACCGGCCCGTGAGGCGCAGGTATTCCAGCGTCACGTCGTCGATCGGGAAGATCGCCGCAGTGGAACCGAACTCGGGGCTCATGTTGCCGATGGTGGCGCGGTTGGCGAGGGGAACAGCGCCGACGCCTTCACCGTAGAACTCGACGAACTTGCCGACCACACCGTGCTTGCGCAGCATTTCGGTGATCGTCAGGACGACGTCGGTGGCCGTTGCTCCGGCGGGGATCTCACCGGTCAGCTTGAAGCCGACAACGCGCGGGATCAGCATGGAGACGGGCTGGCCGAGCATTGCTGCTTCAGCCTCAATGCCGCCAACGCCCCAGCCGAGCACGCCCAGGCCGTTGACCATGGTGGTGTGGGAGTCGGTGCCGACGCAGGTGTCCGGGTAGGCACGCAGGACGCCGTCAACTTCGCGGGTCATGACGGTGCGGGCCAGGTACTCGATGTTGACCTGGTGCACGATGCCCATGCCCGGGGGAACAACCTTGAAGTCATCGAATGCCGTCTGGCCCCAGCGGAGGAACTGGTACCGCTCGCCGTTGCGCTGGTATTCGATCTCCATGTTGCGCTCGAGGGCGCCGGAGTTGCCGAAGGCATCGATCTGCACGGAGTGGTCGATGACCATTTCGGCAGGTGCCAGCGGGTTCACGCGCTTGGGGTCCCCGCCGAGAGCGGCAACGGCCTCGCGCATGGTAGCCAGGTCAACGATGCAGGGTACGCCGGTGAAGTCCTGCATGATCACCCGGGCAGGGGTGAACTGGATTTCGGTGCTGGGCTCTGCGTCTGCGTCCCACTGCGCCAGGGCACGTACGTGGTCTGCCGTGATGTTTGCACCGTCTTCGGTGCGGAGCAGGTTCTCCAGCAGGACCTTGAGGCTGAACGGAAGGCTCTGGGCGCCTTCGACGGAATTCAGCCGGAAAATTTCATACTCGGAACCTTTGACGTCTAAGACGCCCTTGGATCCGAAGCTGTCCACATTAGTCATAACAGGACTCCTCTCGCCACCTTGTTATCTTTGTCCAGGTCACAACTGCCCGCCAGTTAGGTTTCCCTAAAAAGTCGGGCAAAGGGGGCGGCTTGGAAACCGGTGGTTCATTTCCTGCCGACACAGGCCCCCTGCCTGGGCAACGACTCCTCCGAAAAACCGAAACTTCCGGAGAACTCCCCCATAAAAGGCGCAGTACTGGACAACTGCTTCCCATCCTAGCCTTTACAGGGGCGCCCGGAGGAGATATGGGCCACGACGCGTCGTGACCGGCGTCGCCGGCGGCGTTTCCGGCGCCGGCGACGGTACCGCTAGCGCTTGCGCAGGACGGCGAAGGACTCCATGTGGTGGGTATGCGGGTACAGGTCGAAGACCCGCAGGCTGTCCATTTCCCAGCCCGCGGCGCGGAAGTAGCCGAGGTCCCGGGAGAACGACGCCGGGTCGCAGGACACGTAGCCGACCACGCGGGGCGCGGCGGCGTCGATCTGCTGCACCACCGCTTTCCCGGCTCCGACACGGGGCGGGTCCAGGAGCACGACGTCGAGGTCCCCGGCTTCGCGGAGCATCTTGTCCACCCGGCCCTGGCTGATCTGCACCTGGGGTGCGGCGAAGAGGTTCTTCCGGGCGTCACGGCTGGCACCCGGGGATCCTTCCACCGAGAGCACCCGGCCGGACTCCCCGGCCGCCGCGGCCAGCGGAGCGGTGAACAGCCCGGCACCTGCGTACAGGTCCGCCACGGATTCCCCGGACTGCACCTGGAGCCCTTCGAGGACCGCTGCGGCCAGCGTCTGCGGTGCCGAACGGTGGATCTGCCAGAAGCCGGCACCGGTGACCCGGTAGTCGTGGCCCAGCACCGTTTCCTGCACCCAGGTCCGTCCCTTCAGCCGGGTGAGCTCGTGGCTCTCCGGGTCCCAGGCGGCCACGGACACGCCGTCCGGCAGGTTGCCGGCAATCCGTGCAGGGATCCGCGGGTGGGTTCCCGCCGCCGGGATCAGGAGGACCAGGGGCTGTCCGCCGACAGCCGGAGCGGCTACCTCCACGCGGTCAATGCCCGTGAAATCCGTCTCCCACAGACGCAGGGCGTTGATCGCCGCGGAGGCCAGCGGCATTTCTTCGACGGGAATGAGTTCATCTGAGCGGTGGGCGTGCATGGCCAGCCGGCCGCTGGGCGCCACCGAGAAACTGACCCGGGTACGCCAGCCCAGTCCGTCGGCGCTTTCCTCGAGTGCGGGTTCGACCTCCGGGACCAGGTCGGTCCCGCCGAGCCGGCGCAGCTGCTCGGCGAAGACCTCCGCCTTCAGCCGGCGCTGGACCGGCAGGTCAATGTGGCCGAACTCCGCGCCGCCCACGGGCAGTTTTCCCCGTGCCGCGGCGCGCAGGGCGTCTGCGTCCTTCCAGAAATGCTCCCGGCGTCCCTCTGCAGCCTCGAGGACCTCGACGACGTCGGCCCGCCAGAACTTGGCGTCCTCGCCGGATTCGGTGAGCCGGACCCGGACCCGCTCCCCCGGCAGGCCGTGCCGGACAAAGACGACGCGCCCTTCATGCCGTGCAACGAAGTGGCCGCCGTGGGCCGGGGCGCCGATGGTGAGTTCAATAGACATGGGGTGGTTGTACTTCCTTCATGGAACCTAAAACTCCATCTCACCACGGGAGCCGAGCGCGGTGCTATTTGGGCCGCCGTCGGGACTAAGCTGGCGTTGATTGTTTTTAATGCGCGGACAGCGGCGCGGCCGCTTTTCCGCGGCGGGCAGTCCGCGGCAGGACCAAACCGAAACCGAGGTAGGGCAGTTGGCCCATTACGTGATCATGGGGTGCGGGCGCGTAGGCGTCAGCCTCGCCCATACCCTGGACAATGCCGGCCATTCGGTCGCCATCATCGACCAGGACGAGCGGGCGTTCCGCCGGCTGCGGCAGACCTTCACCGGACGCAAGGTGACCGGCGTCGGCTTTGACCGCGAGACGCTGAAGGCAGCGGGCATCGAAGAGGCCTATGCGTTTGCCGCCGTTTCCAGCGGCGACAACTCAAACATTCTGGCCACCCGCGTGGCGCGTGAGACCTTCCACGTAGGCCACGTCGTCGCGCGGATCTATGATCCGGGACGTGCGGAGATCTACCAGCGGCTCGGCATCCCCACGGTTGCGGCCGTTCGGTGGAGCGCCGACCAGGTGCTGCGCAGGATCCTGCCCGAGCAGAGCATCAACGGCGACTTCAGGGAGTCCTCCGGCCGGCTGATCCTGGGTGAGCTGTCCCTGCACGAGGGCTGGCTGGGCCGGTCGCTGGTCAGCATCGAGACTGCCGCGGGTGTGCGGATTGCCTATGTCACCCGGTTCGGGGAAGGGACCCTGCCGCGCCAGGACAGCAGCTACCAGGAGGGTGATGTCCTGCACGCGATGATGTCCGTTGACCGGACCGCGGAAATCAGCAAGATCCTGTCCAAGGAACCAGCCAAGGAGTCCCTGTGAAAGTTGTTATTGCCGGTGCCGGCAGCGTGGGCTCGTCCATCGCCAAGGAACTGCTCTCCCATGGCCACGATGTCCTGCTGATTGACGAGAAGCCCGAGTGCGTGGGCCGCAGCGGCCTGCGCGGAGCGCGGTGGCTGATCGGCGATGCCTGCGAGTTGACCACGTTGAAGGATGCGCAGCTGGAGGAAGCCGACGTCGTCGTGTCCGCCACCGGCGATGACAAGGTCAACCTTGTGGTCTCGCTGCTGGCCAAGAGCGAATTCGGCGTTGCGCGCACTGTAGGCCGCGTGAACAATCCGAAGAATGACTGGATGTTCGATGATTCCTGGGGGGTGGACGTGGCCGTAAACACGCCCCGCCTGATGACCGCCCTGGTCGAAGAAGCCGTGGAGATCGGCGACCTGGTCCGGCTGCTGAGCCTGCAGACCGGGGTGTCCTCCATGGTGGAGTTCACCGTTCCCGCCGATTCGCATCTCACGGGCCGGACCCTGGGATCGATCGACTGGCCGCTGGATGCCACCGTGGTTGCGATCCTGCGCGACGACGCACCCATCACGCCGAGCAACGACGACGTCGTGGAGCCGGGTGACGAGCTGTTCTTCATCACCACGATTGCGGCCGAAGACGAACTGCGGGCAGTCCTATCCCCGGCCGCGGCCGCGGCGGCCGCACACGCCCGTCAGGAATCCCTGGACGCCGAGTCGGGCGCTGCCGAATCCCGTGGGGCGGAGTCCCCCGCAGCAGAGGAGTCCCCCGCAGCAGGGCCGGACCCGCTCGCGGATTCAGGGGCCACGACGGCCGAGGGCCGGGAGACCACCCATGCCAGCCAAAGTCCCAGCGCATAAAGCGGCACACCCATAGCCAGGCGCATGGTGCCCAGCGCGGCAACATTGTCCGCCAGGAACAGGGGCAGCTGGACGGCCAGCCGGAGGGCGAAGACCGCCACGATGATCCAGCTGGCCCAGGTGTAGGCCTTCAGGCGGACCGGCGCGGCGCGCCAGTCCAGGTTCTCGCCGCGGATCATCCCGAACAACAGTCCGGCAACCGGCCATTTGACTGCGATCGAGATCAGGAACGCCAGGATGTAGGCGCCGTTCAGGTAGAACCCGGGGACGAAGTACGTGGCGCCGTCACCGCTGCGCAGTGCCACGAAGGCGCAGATGGCGACGCCTGCCACACCGGTGAGCGACTGCATCAACGGGCGCCGCTGGAGAAGATTGGCCACTGAAAACACGGCTGCTGCGGCTACGGCCGCACCCAGCGAGAGGTTCAGCTCCGCCCCCACGGTGTAAAGCAGGGTGAAGAGAAGCCCGGGAACAATCGCCTCGGCCAGTCCCCGGATGCCGCCGACGGACTTGAGTACATCGATCTGCCCGTCATCGCGGCGTTCCACTCCGGCCCGGGCCGCATATTGTCCGGCGAGCTGGTTCAGGTCCGGCTGGCCCTCTTCCGGCTGCTTGGGTGTGCTCATGCGTCGGCCTCCGGGCGTCCAATGATTTCGTATCGCGGATTAAAGATGGTGGGGCGGCCGTCAACATTCGACACCATGCCCTCGAAGGCCAGACAGGTTCCGGCTTCGATCCCCGGCACCCTGCGCTGGCCCACCCAGACCAGGCGCACCTTCGCCCGGGTCGCCAGGGGGCTTTCGCGGTAGGCGGCCATCGAGTCTTCCACCACGGCGGTAAACCGCGGCGGGTCGTTGGCCGGAACCACTGTGATGGCCGAGACATAGCCGCGGCAGTATGCCCGGCCGCGCTCCGGGAGGGACTTGATGCTCGCGCAGTGCGTGGAAGCGGTAACGGCTGGCACCGGTTAGCCGATCGTCGTGATTTCCGGGCCGCGCTCGGGTGCGGCCGGCTTGGCGGCACCCTTGTCGGCACGCGGGAGCGGGGAAGCATCGCGGGGCAGGCGCAGCTGCAGCAGGTCGCGCGGCGGCAGGGGCTGCTCGCCCCGGACCACCACGACGTTGCGGAAGACTTCCTCGAGGGGGCCGGCGGCTTCGGGATTCATGGCCGCCGGGCCGCCGAAGACTCCGCGGAGGAACCAGCGGGGACCGTCAACACCGACAAAGCGGGCCACACGGTAGCCCTTGGAGCCGTCCTGTGCCTGCGCGGGCACCCGGGCCAGCAGCTCGGTGCCGAACGTACCGGAGAGTTCATCCACTGTGCCGCCCTGCGACCCCACGGACTTGCCGATCTGGTCCCGGATGTCGTCCCAAAGGGTCTCCGAGCGGGGAGCGGCGAAGGCCTGCAGCTGAAGGCTGGATCCCTCCAGGTCCAGCGTCACGGCAACCACGCGCTGGGTCTTTTCCTCAACCTCCAGGCGAAGCTGCAGCCCCTGGGAGGCGGCGATCCGGAGCGCTCCGAGATCAACATAGCCCTCCTCGGAGGGACGCTCGCTCAGGTCGTAGGGACCACCGGCGGCCGGAGCCTGTACGGCGTCACTGCCGGCGTCGGCGTTTGCCGGGTCCGCGGCCGCTGCTGCTTCCGGCCCGGCGGTTTCCTCTGCCTTGGTTTTCTTACGGCGCCCAAATGCCATAACCGAAGTTCCTTCTCTCTTGTCTGCAAGTTCTTAGTACGGCCGCTGTCCGCGGTCCGGTTGCGGGTCAGGCTGGAACTGCGGTGAATCCTCCGGTGGATCCGAATCCCCCGGCTCCCCGGACGGAATCCGGGAGCTCATCGACGGGAACAAACTCGGCCGTTTCCACGCGCTGGATCACCAGCTGGGCAATCCGGTCGCCGCGCCGCAGCGTCACCGGCTGCGTCGCATCCGTGTTGATCAGGGTGACGGAGATTTCTCCGCGGTAGCCGGCGTCCACGGTCCCGGGCGCGTTGACGATGCTGATGCCGTGCTTGGTGGCGAGCCCGGACCTGGGGTGGACAAAGGCTGCGTAGCCGAAAGGCAGGGCCAGCGAAACACCGGTGGGAATGAGCTGCCGTTCCCCCGGCGCAAGGGTGAAATCGATCCGGGAGCGAAGGTCGGCTCCGGCGTCGCCGGGGTGTGCGTACGACGGCGGTTCCAGCCCGTCGTCGAGCATTTTCAGCTGTACCTTCAGCGTGGTCCCTGCATCTTGCACCAGTTTCTCCGGTTTCAATAGATTCCAACAACAGCAGCCGGGACGGCTGCGGGGGCGGTGGAAGCATCCGGGAGGCAGGGCCGTTCGGCCCAGGCCCCCGGGCCAACCACCACACTTTAGCGCGTTTTCCTGTACGGTCGCCGGGCATTTGCCCACCGGCACGGCGCGGGATGAAATGCTCCGCCAAAGGTGAAAAGCTGGGGGTATGTCATCCCCTTCTGCAAAGAGCCCTTCTTCAAAGAGCTCGGCCGGCACCGTGCTGTACTCCGAACGCCTCACACCTTCCTTCGGGATCTGGTTCGTCGCCGCCCTCCTCGCCGCGGCCTGCATCCTTGTGTTTGTCCCGATCAGCCTGGCGGCTGGCATCACCGGCGCCGTAGTCGCCGCAGTCATCCTGGCAGTACTCCTGGTGATCTCGACTCCCCAGATCCGGGTTACCCCGGAAACCCTGCAGGTTGGACGGGCGCAGATTGAGCGGCGCTTCATCGGCAAGGTCGAGGCGTTCCGGGGCGAAGACGCCACCATGCAGCGCGGTCCGGCACTGAACGCTACGGCCTACATGTGCATCCGCGGCTGGATCTCCCCCGTGGTCCGTATTGAAATCACAGATCCGGCGGACCGCACGCCGTACTGGCTGACCTCCACGCGCCGTCCGGAAAAGCTGGTCGAGGCACTCACCTCCGGGCGCTGAATCAGCCCTCACAGTCCACGCAGTAGAACATGCCGTTCTTTTCAAGGGCTATCTGTGACCGGTGACGGACCAGGAAGCATGAGGCGCAGGTGAACTCGTCGGCCTGCGCCGGAAGGACCCGGACCAGCAGCTCCTCGCCGGAAAGGTCCGCCCCCGGGAGCTCGAAGCCATCGGCCGCTTCTGCCTCGTCTTCGTCCACGACCGCTGTCTGCACAGGGGTGCGCCGCGTTTTGAGCACCTCTATCGACTCTTCTCCGGCGTCTTCCTCGGTCTTGCGCGGGGCGTCATAATCTGTCGCCATAGTGTCTTATCTCGCCGTCCGTTTGAGTGGTGTCCGCTACTGCCTGAGCCCCGGGTTGGACCGACCCTTCCGGACCCGCGTCGGTGACTCGGAGATATCAACGCCACGGATACCTGTTTTGTGCCCGTAAAGCACAGATTTTTACCCACAAAGGGCCAAAAAGCGAACCGGCTGCTGCTCGGCACATGCGCTCCCGCGCAGGGACGGCAATCCTGCCCCCTTTCCAAATGCGCCACACCCGGCCAAAGCTTAGGTTTTCGGCGCCGGGGATGGCATTGTTTCAAGAAGGAATTGCTATCGGGTGGAGGACTTTTTGATGCAGGATCTACGGCTGGTGGGTGTCCATGAAGGTGGCGAACATCTGCTGTTAAGCGGCAAGGGCGGGGAAACCTTCCGTCTTCGGATTGATGAAGCCCTCCGGGTGGCGGCATCGCGCCCCGTACACCGGTCCGCACCGCAGGCTGCTCCGGCAGCCGGCACCACCATGACTCCGCGGGATATCCAGGCCCGCATTCGATCCGGCGCCAGCGCCGAAGAGGTTGCCGAACTTTCCGGCCACGACCTGGCGCATATCCGCCGCTACGAAGGTCCCGTGCTCGCTGAGCGTGAGTACGTTGCCAGGCAGGCGCAGGGCGTTGAGGTTGCTGCGCCCATGTCCGCCACCCATGACGGTTACCGCAGTGCCTTTGGCGAGAATCCGGTAAACCTCGGCGACATGGTGCTGCACCGGCTGCGTTCCTTCGGAGTTGACCCCGATTCCGTCGAGTGGGATGCCTGGCGCCGCCCGGATGGAACCTGGGAAGTGGTGGCCCGCTTCGAGCTCACCGAGAAGTCCCGGGTCGCCGTCGGCGAGGAACCGCCCGCCCGCTGGATCTTCAGCCCGCTGCGCAAGAGCGTTACGAACACCAACCGCTGGGCCCAGGTCCTGAGCGAACTGGAACCACTGGACACACCCGTGCCCACCCGCCGCCTGGCCGCCGTCGCGGACCGCGTCTTCGACTTCGAAGCAGAAGGCGGTGCGTCCTCCGACGACACCGACGACATCCTCGAAGTCCTGCGGTCGCGGCGCGGCCAGCGGCTGGGCAGCGATGAAGACGGCGACGATGCCCTGGCAACACTGCTGTCCAAGGGCAGCGTCCCCGCGGCGCACCCGCGGGAGGGCAGCCCCGATACGGAGGATGAGGACAGCAACGGCAAGCGGCCGCGTACCGGCCGCCTGACCCTGGCGCCGTCGGTCGACTCCGACAGCGACGATCCGGTAGATCCGGTAGCCCTTCCCGGCAGCGTTACCCAGACCCGGGAGATCAGCGTACTGGCGCGGCCCTTCCGCCGGCGTGCAACCCGTACCGAAGAACCTGCCGCGGGCGCTACCGACGAGGAAACGCCCAACCCGCCTGCGGAAGCAGAGACCACTGTTCCGGACGAGGCACCGGTGGAATCTTCCGCCCGCAAGAACGCCGGACGCGATTTCCCGTGGGACCGGCTGCCCAGCGGAGGCAAGGGCCAGCAGCCGTCCGACGCCGATAAGGCAGAGGGCAAGGACGACGGCGCCCAGGAACGGCGCGCCATCAAGCCCAAGCGGTCCTCGGTCCCGTCCTGGGACGAGATTGTCTTCGGCACCAAGGGCGACTAGTCCCGAAGAACAACCACCATCGGCATCGTTGGGGCGGCCGGGCCAACTATCCGGCCGCCGTCGAGCTAGTGGCCCGGTGCACCCGGCCCTGAACCGGGGCACCGGAACGGACCGCCCTGCGCGAAGGTCCTGCCTAGGGCGTTTCCGCCCTGGTGGACTCCACGCAACACACCGACGCTGATTCCTCTGCGTCTGTGAGGGCGGCTGCCTGCTGTGCGGTAACCCGGCGCATGTAGTGCCGGCGGCACAGTGTTTCGTAACCGATAACGGGGGCGGCTTCCGCCGACGTTCCGGCCGCAGACCCTGCAGCTCCGGGAGCCAGCAGGTCATCTGCGTCGAACAACGGTTGATCGTCATACAAGGGCCGGTCCTCGAACAACGGCTCATCCGCAAACAGCGGCAGCTCCGCTTCGGCGGCAGCGGCCGGCGCCGGGGTGCGGGACTCGACGTCGCCAACCACCACCTGGTCCCCCTCCGTCACCATTACCCCGTCCACGGTGCGGGCGTTGTGGGTGGCGCGCCGCCCGCACCAGCACAGGGCGCGGACCTGGAGGACCTCCATGCGGTCCGCCAACTCGACCAGGCGCTGCGACCCCGGGAACAACCGGGTCCGGAAGTCGGAGGTAATGCCGAACGCAAACACGTCAATGTCCATCTCGTCCACGATGGAGGCCAGCTGCTCAACCTGTGCGGCGCTGTAGAACTGTGCCTCGTCGCAGATCAAGTAGTCCACGTTGTGCCCCGTTGCCCTGCAGCGCAGCACCTCGGCCCAGAAATCCGTGTCGTCACGCACTTCAACCGCCGGCGTCTGCAGTCCGAGGCGGCTGGAGATCATGGACTCTCCCGCCCGGTCATTGCGGCTGAACAGGATTCCGCCGCGGCCGCGGGCGCTGTGGTTGTAATCCATCTGGAGCGCGAGCGTCGATTTGCCGCAGTCCATGGTGCCTGAGAAAAAGACCAGTTCCGCCATGGCTACTTTCCTCCCTGCGCCGGAGAGGACGTGCGCTTGCGTGTTTCAGGCTGCGCCAGGACCAGGAGGGGGACTTCGCACTCTGCCTTGGTGAGCGACCCGTGCTGGCCGGTGACCTCCAGTGCCGAGGCAGCAACCCGGCGGGTGTCGAACAGTGCAATCCGCTCCCGTGCGGCGATCATGAGGTCGCCGATACGGGGCAGGACGGCAGCATCCACATCGGGTCCGAAGTAACCTGCACGCACTGCTTCGTCGCGGGTGAAAATCCATGCCCGGGTGCCGTAGGCAGCCTGCCAGGCGGCTTTAAGCCGGCTGAGCGCATCATCTCCTGCTGCGTCAGGTTCAAGGTACAGATGGACCATGCGCGGCTCGCCTGCCGTGTGCCGGACGCCGTCGATCAGTTCCGGCTGGGTACTGAAATCGAACCGCTGGGAAGCAGGGACATCCACCATGCCGTGGTCTGCGGTCAGCACCACCAGGGTGCCGGCAGGCACCCTTGCCACGAGCCGCTTCAGGGCGCTGTCGAGTTCTTCCAGCTCGTTGCCCCACTCCGGGGAAGCTGCACCGTACCGGTGCCCCGCCTTGTCCAGTTCATTCCAGTAGAGGTACATCAGCATCCGGTCCGCACCTGCCAGGGCGTCGACAGCGGCCGATACCCGGGCGTGCACCCCGGATGCCGGGATGAATGTGCCGCCTCGGAGCGCGGCCCGGGTCAGCGCGGAATCGGCAAAGCGCGGCAGGCTGACCGTAGCCACCGGAATGTGCTCCGCGGCGGTCTCCAGGATGGTGGGATAGGGCTGCCACTGCAGCGGGTCCACCCCCGGATCCCAGGAACCGAGCATGTTTACTACCTTGTCCTGGTTCGGATCCAGGACGTCGTATCCCACGAGTCCGTGCCGGCCGGGAGGCAGCCCGGTGCCCAGGGAAGCCAGCGACGCAACCGTTGTGGTGGGGAAGGATGCGCTGAGGGTGCGCGCGGCAGGCAGGAATCCCTTCAGGAAGGGGGCATGCCCGCCGCGCTTCTTGAGCAGCGACAGGCCCAGCCCGTCCACCATCACCACGCACACCCGCCGGGCCGCCGGAAGGGACAGCAGGTTTTCATAGCCGGGCACGCCCAGCACGGCCGCGGCGCTGGACAGCACGTCCGCTACGGAACGGGTTCCGTAGGCCGGTGCTGCGGGCAGGAGGTCAGGAGCAGCGGGGTTTGATGCCACGGTGCTAGCGCTGCGGGTGGGCGCGGTTGAAGCGTCCGCCGATGCCGGGCATGCGCTGGCGCGGGTCGCCGCCGTCCATCGGGCGGGGAGCCGCAGTGGTATCCGTATTCACCTTGCGCAGGGCGCGGGCGAAGGCCTTGGCGTTCTGGACGGCCTGGGCGCCGTCGGCCTCCGCACTGACGCGCAGCACAATGTCTTCCTGGGCAATGGTTCCGGTGTAGCCGTGGTCTGCGTCGCACTGGGGATCCGCACAGCCGGCGGGACCCATGTCCAGGCGCTGTCCGCCGGACCAGGCAATGGCGAGGGTCATTTCCCGCGCCGGGTCCGACGGCTTGTAGTTCTGCGGCTGGGCGTACATGTAGCCCAGCACCACGGAACGGATCTGCGTTACCGGCACGGATTCGGTGGAGACCTGCGCCATCATCTGCTCGCCGGCCTCGTCCAGCTGCTGGTCATCGACGTGGGTGATGACGAGCATGTCCTCGGTCAGCACCAGGACCGTGATGTGGCGGTGCACCTCGGTACGCTCAAAATGGGTTTCGAGGTGGATCAGGTGGGACAGCGGTTCGCGGCCGTCGAGGGCATCGTGGACCACGTCGGCCAAAAGCGTCGGGTAGAAGCCTGCCCGTTCCATGGATGCGTCAAGGCTGCGGCGTTCAGCGGAAAGTAACGGCGACATGCTTCCAGTTTCCCCCAGACCGCCCCTACATGCCTAAATGGCGCGCGGGTGGTGGAAAAGATCAGTCCCGCATTGCGCGCCGGGCACTGTCGGTGCGGCGCTGCGGGTTCCCCAGCCGGATGTCGGCGCTCAGCACCGTCACGCCGTCGGCGGAGACCAGGACCGGATTAATGTCGATCAGTGCGATCTGCGGATGCTCATCCTTCAGGACGGCCAGCCGGGCGATGAGGTCCTCCAGTGCCGCGATGTCCGCTTCGGGCAGTCCCTGGTAGCCGAAGAGCTTGGCAGCGGAACGGGGTGCCCGCACCAGGTCGGCAATGTCGCGGTCCGTCAGGGGTGGAACGCCGTGCGCCCAGTCATCCAGCAGGCTGGTGGCGTCACCGGCGAGTCCGAAGGAGATCACCGGTCCCAGCAGCGGATCCTCGATGGCCCGGATGCGGCAGCCCTGCCCGCTGTTGGCCATGGACTGGACTTCCATTTCGAATTCGCCGTAGCGGCGCAGGGCCTGGTGCATTTGCTCGATGTTGGTCCGCAGCGCTTCCGGCGTGGAAATGTTCAGCCGCACGCCGCCGAGGTCCAGGCGGTGGCGCAGGTGCCCTTCACGGGTCTTGACCGCCACGGGCCAGCCGAGCTGTTCGGCCGCGGCCACTGCTTCCTCCGGCGTGGAAAAACTGACGGCGGGGAGCACGGAAATGCGGTAGAACTCCAAGAGCCTTGCCGTCTGCTCCTGGTCCAGCCGGGTCAGGGCATCGCCTTCCACCCGGTCCATCAACGAGTCGAGGTAGGCCGAGGCTCCTTCGGTATCAAGACCGGCAGGTTCCACGAAACTGCCGTGGTCCCGGTGCGCCCACTCCGTGTAGCGCACCACCGAGGCCAGGGCGGTGACCGCTGCGCCGGGGCTGCTGAAGCAGGGCAACCCGCCGCCTGGAACGTCGGGGTCCGCCGCGAGCAGGCCCTCGACATGCGCCCGGGGATCCACGATCCCGGTAAAGGCAGCGACCAGGGGCTTGCCGGTCTCCTGCACGCATTCGGCCAGAACGGCGGCTATCGCTTCCGTCCTCAGTCCCGGCGCCGGGAGGATGGCGACGACGCCGGCGTCCACCGAATCGTCCGACAGCACCTCGGTGACCGTGCGGCGCAGCTGCGGCAGTGCCACGCTCATCCCGGTGTCCAGGGCCAGTTCCGTCTCGAGGCGGGTGATGTCCAGGTCCAGTCCGGTGCAGGCATCGGCCAGGACCCGGCCCAGGGCCGCCGAATTGCTGAAAACAGCCACCCGGCGCCCGCGCGGGAGCGGCTGGCTGACAGCGATCTGCGCCACGTCGATCAGCTGCTCGTTGGTGCTCACGCGGATGACGCCGGACTGGCGGAGCATCGCGTCCAGGGCGCCCGGAGGGGCCTGCGTTGTGCGCACGGCGTGGCCGGGCGGAAGCTGGAGGCCGGTCACGTCCGACTTGGCGACAATCACGGGTTTGGTGCGCGCCAGCCTGCGGGCCAGGCGGGAGAACTTACGCGGGTTTCCCACCGATTCCAGGTACATGGCCACCACGCGGGTATCAGCATCGTCCTCCCAGTACTGCATGGCGTCATTGCCGGAGACGTCGGCCCGGTTGCCGGCGGAGATGGTGGAGGACAGCCCCAGCGCGCGCCGCTGGGCAGTGGCGTAGAGCAGGACGCCGATGGCAGCGGACTGGCTGAACAGCCCCAGTCCCCCGCGCCGGGGCAGGGCCGGCGCCATGGACGCGTTCAGGGACACGTCCGGCCGGGTGTTGATCAGGCCCAGCGACGCCGGCCCGACCACGCGCATGCCGTGGGCCCGTGCGCGTCGGACCAGGGCCCGCTGCCGGGCCAGCCCCTCCGGGCCCTTCGGTCCGAAACCGGCGGTCACCACCAGCAGGGCCTTCACCCCGGCGGCAGCGCACTCGTCCGCCACCTCCAGGACCTGTTCGTAGGGCACGGCAATGACGGCCAGCTGGACCGTTTCCGGCACTTCGGCGATCCGGCTGTAGGAAATCATGCCGGCCAGTTCGAAGGCTTCCGGATTGATGGCGTAGACGGATCCCTTGAAGCCGCCCTCGATGATGTGCTCCAGCAGCTGGTAGCCCACCGAGCCCCATTCGCGGCTGGCTCCGATGACGGCGATGGACGACGGCGAGAGCAGGTCGGCCACGCTGCGGGCCTCGGCGCGGTGTTCCCGGGCTTCCATGACCGCCAGCGATTTCTCGGTGGGGTCGATGTTGAAGTCCAGGGCGATCACGCCGTCGTCGAAGTGCCGGCTTACCTCGTACCCGGCGTCGGCGAAGACGTCGATCATCTTGCGGTTCTCGGGAAGGACTTCCGCGGAGAACCGGCGGATGCCGTTTTCGCGGGCGGCGGCGGCCAGGTGCTCCAGCAGGATGGACCCCAGCCCGCGGCCCTGGTGGCCGTCGGCTATGTTGAAGGCAACCTCGGCTTCGGTGGGATCGTCGAGGCGGTCGTAGCGGCCGATGCCGATGATTTCATCACCAATGGTGATGACGAACGCCACCCGGTCCCGGTAATCGACGTTGGTGAAGCGCTCCAGCTCCTTATTGGTGAGCTTGGCTTTATACGTAAAGAACCGCAGGTAGATGGAACTCTGCGACTGCCGCATGTGGAAGGCCTGCAGCGCGTCCGCATCGGAGGGGGAAACGGGGCGCAGATGGCCGGTCCCCCCGTCCCGCAACACGACGTCGGCTTCCCAATATTCGGGGTAATGTCCCTGCTCCACCATAGAATCAGAGTAGTGGGCAAACTTCCCCATAGTCATCCACCCGCTCTGTACAGCGTGGCTCCCCACCGCGTGGACTATGTACGGCGCGCAATCCCTGTCCCCTAACACTGCAAGGATTCGACAAAAGCATGGCCCGGCGCCAACCCGTCTCCAAATCCGTACCCGGCGAAAAGATCGCCGAGAACATCATCGAGATAGATGTCACCACCGAGATGGAGGGCTCCTTCCTCGAATACGCCTACTCGGTGATCTACTCGCGTGCCCTCCCCGATGCACGCGACGGCCTGAAGCCTGTCCAGCGGCGCATCCTGTACATGATGTCCGACATGGGGCTGCGGCCGGACCGCGGGCACGTGAAGTCCGCCCGGGTGGTGGGCGAGGTGATGGGCAAGCTGCACCCGCACGGTGACACGGCCATTTATGACGCCATGGTCCGCATGGCCCAGGACTGGGCACTGCGCCTGCCGCTGATCGACGGCCACGGCAACTTCGGCTCGCTCGACGACGGTCCGGCCGCCGCCCGTTACACGGAGGCCCGGCTGGCGGCCCCGGCCCTGACCCTGACGGATCACCTGGACGAAGACGTAGTGGACTTTGTCCCGAACTACGACAACCAGCTCCAGCAGCCCGAAGTGCTGCCCGCGGCCTTCCCCAACCTGCTGGTCAACGGTGCCACGGGTATTGCCGTGGGCATGGCCACGAACATGGCGCCGCACAACCTCGGCGAGGTTATTGCTGCCACCCAGCACCTGATCGCCAACCCGGACGCCGGGCTGGAGGAGCTGATGCGCTTCATCCCCGGACCGGACCTGCCCACGGGCGGACGGATTGTCGGGCTGGACGGCATCCGCGATGCCTATGCCAGCGGCCGCGGTTCCTTCAAGACCCGCGCCAAGGTGGAGGTGGAGCAGCTCACCGCGCGCCGCACCGGCCTGGTGGTCACCGAACTGCCCTACATGGTCGGTCCGGAAAAGGTCATTGAAAAGATCAAGGACGCCGTGACGTCCAAGAAGCTGCAGGGCATCTCCGACATTGTGGACCTCACCGACCGCAGCCACGGCCTGCGCCTGGTGATCGAGCTGAAGAACGGGTTCAACCCCAACGCGGTGCTGGCCCAGCTGTACAAGTTCACGCCCATGGAGGATTCCTTCGGCATCAACAACGTCACCCTCGTGGACGGGCAGCCCCGGACCCTGGGCCTGGTTGAACTGCTGCAGGTCTACGTTGCACACCGCCTCGGCGTGGTCCGCCGGCGCACCGCCTACCGGCTGAGCCGGAAAAAGGACCGGCTGCACCTGGTCGAGGGCCTGCTGATCGCCATTGTGGACATTGACGAGGTCATCCAGATCATCCGCTCCTCGGACGAAACGGCCCAGGCCCGGGAACGGCTGATGGCCGTGTACGACCTGACCGAAGTCCAGGCCAGCCACATCCTCGAGCTGCGCCTGCGGCAGTTGACTAAGTACTCCCGCATCGAGCTCGAAAAGGAGCAGGACGAGCTGCGCAAAGCCATCGAGGAGCTTGAGGCGATCCTCGGCTCCGAGCAGCGGCTGCGCTCCCTGGTCTCGGACGAACTGGGCGAAGTGGCAGCCAAATACGCGACGCCGCGGCGTACGGTGCTGCTCGAATCGGAGGCCGCTTCACCCCTGAAGGGTGCGGCAGTGACCGCTGCCGCCGGCGTCGCAGGCAAGGGCGCCAAGGCCATCCTTCCGCTGGAGATCCCGGACGATCCCTGCTGGGCCATCCTGTCCGCCTCCGGACAGGTGGCCCGGACCTCGGACCAGGAACCGCTCACCGAAGGAGGGCAGCGGGTGCGCCACGACGTGTTCCGCTCGGTGGTGAAGACCACCGCCCGCGGCGAGATCGGGGCACTGACCTCCTCGGGCCGGATGATCCGGATCTCCGTCCTTGACCTGCCTGCCCTGCCCTCGACCGCCGGCCTGCCGAACCTTGCCGGCGGCGTGCCGGTCAAGGAATTCATGACCCTGGGCAAGGGCGAGAAGCTGGTGGGACTCGTTCCGCTGAACGCCGTGGTGGCCATCGGCACCCGCAACGGCGTGGTGAAGCGGGTCAATCCCGATTACCCGCTGAACCGCGATGACTGGGAAGCCATCACGCTCAAGCCCAAGGACGAGGTCATCGGGGTGTCCGTGGCTGCGGACGAGACGGATGAACTGGTCTTCATCACCCGGTCGGCGCAGCTGCTGCACTTCCCTGCCTCTACGGTCCGTGCCCAGGGCCGTACTGCAGGCGGCGTGGCCGGGATCAAACTGGCCGCCGACGACGCCGTGGTGTTCTTCGGTGCCGTGGCCGCGGAGGATCCCGACGCCGTCGTCGTCACCGTTTCGACCACCACCGAGGCACTGCCGGGTACCCCCGGCGGCTCGGTGAAGGTGACACCGTTTGCCGAATACCCGGCCAAGGGCCGGGCCACGGCCGGCGTCCGGGCGCACCGCTTCCTGAAGGGCGAAGATTCACTGTCGGTGGCCTGGGCCGGACACGGTCCCGCGAAGGCGTCCGCGGCCAACGGCGTGGCGCGGGCCCTGCCCACCGAGCATGGCCGGCGGGACGGTTCCGGGGTGCCCCTGGCCAACGCGGTAGATGCCGTGGGACCAAGCCAGGGCTGACGACGGCAGACAGCAACAACGAAGAACGGGCCGGTCCGCGGGAGCTGCATGCTCCGCTGACCGGCCCGTTTTTTGCTCTCTGCCTGTCGGCCTTCCTATTTACCGAAACTGCGCAGCCGCAGCGAGTTGCCGACCACCAGCACCGAGCTCGCCGCCATCGCCGCCCCCGCGATCATGGGGTTGAGCAGTCCGAAGGCTGCCACCGGGATGCCCACCGCGTTGTAGAAGAACGCCCAGAACAGGTTGGTCTTGATGGTCGCCAGCGTCCGCCGGGAGAGTTCGACGGCGGTGGCCACCTGTCCCAGGCTGCTGCCCATCACGGTCAGGTCGGCTGCTTCCATGGCGACGTCGGTGCCGGAGCCCATGGCGATGCCCAGATCCGCCTGGGCCAGTGCCGCGGCGTCGTTCACGCCGTCCCCGGCCATCGCAACGGTGCGTCCCTGTGCCTGGAGCCGCCGGACGGCGTCGACCTTCCCTTCGGGACGGACATCGGCAAGCACGTCCTCGGCCGGGATTCCCACCTGTTCCGCGACCTGGGCGGCCACCACGGCGTTGTCGCCGGTCAGCAGCACCGGGTGCAGGCCCAGGCTGCGGAACCTTGCAATGGCCTCCGCGGAGCCTTCCTTGACGGTGTCCTGCAGGCTGATGATTCCCGCCGCCCGGTCATCGACCGCCACCAGGACGGCAGTGGCGCCGGCTTCCTGCTCTTCCCGCAGCGCGGCGTAGGCAGCATCCGGCAGGTCAACCCCGTTTTCGTCCAGCCAGGCCGGGCGCCCGGCCACGATGCGGTGTCCGTCCACGGTGCCGCGGACTCCCCCGCCCGGTGCCGAATCGAAGTCGGTGACCGGCACGGTGCCTGGACCGGAACGTGCGGACGCGGCGATGGCCCGGGCAATCGGGTGCTCCCCGGCATCCTCGACCGAGCCGGCCAGGCGCAGCACGTCATCCGCGGTGAGGTCCGCTGATTCATTGTCCAGCAGCCGGATCCGGGCCACGGACAGCCGGCCCGAGGTAATGGTGCCGGTCTTGTCCAGCACGATGGTGTCCACTGTGCGGGTATCCTCCAGCACCTGGGCGCCCTTGATCAGGATGCCCAGCTGCGCGCCGCGGCCGGTTCCGGTCAGCAGGCCCACCGGGGTGGCGAGGCCCAGGGCACATGGGCAGGCGATCACCAGCACCGTGACGGCGGCAGTGAAGGCTGCCTGCAGGTCGCCGGTGAGGAGCATCCACAACACGAAGGTCAGGACCGCGATCCCGAGGACCACCGGAACGAACACGGCACTGATCCGGTCCGCAAGCCGGGCGATCGGTGCCTTGGACGACTGGGCCTCGCTGACGAGGCGGCCCATCTGCGCCAGGGTGGTCTCGCTGCCTACCCGGGTGGCCCGCACCTGCAGGCGGCCGGAGGTGTTGATGGTGGCACCCGTGACCGGGCTGTTGACATCCACCTCCACGGGCAGCGACTCGCCGGTGATCAAGGAGGCATCCACCGCCGAGCGGCCCTCGAGTACCACGCCGTCAGCCGGTATCTTTTCCCCGGGCCGGACAACAAACACGTCGCCGACTTCCAGCCGGTCCGCCGGGATGCGGACTTCCGCTCCGTCCCGCAGCACCGTCGCGTCCTTCGCGCCCAGGTTCAGCAGTGCCTTCAGCGCATCCGTTGCCTTGGTTTTGGCGTTGGCCTCCAGATAGCGGCCCAGCAGCAGGAACGTGACCACCACCGAGGCGACCTCGAAGTACAGGTGCGGGTCCGATCCCATGCCCGGATCCGCGGTAAGTCCCGGATCGACGGCCAGCTGTCCTACCGAGAACAGGTAGGCCGCCGCGACGCCGATGGAGACCAGGGTGTCCATGGTGGAGGCAAGGTGCCGGGCATTGATGGCCGCCGCACGGTGGAAGGGCCACGCGGACCAGGTCACCACGGGCAGCGCGAGCAGCGCCACCACCCATCCCCAGTTCGGGAATGCCAGTGCGGGAACCATGGAGATGAGCAGGACCGGAACGCTGAGGACCGCTGCCAGGATCAGCCGGGGACGCAGCTGTGCGGCAGTTCCGCCGTGGGACATGTGGTCGCCGCCGGACATGTGGTGTTCGCCGGGCATGTGCCCTTCGCCGTGTTCCGCCGGCGTTTCATTACCGGCGTCCGCTCCCGGTGCCGCGGCGGCGTGCCCTCCGTGGGCGGACGGCCGGGCAGGGTGCCGGGTTTTCAGCCGGGCGTTGTAACCGGCGGAATTAACGGCGTCGACAATCTGCTGGTCTGAAACGGCTGCGGGGGCGGTGACCCGCGCACTTTCCAGCGGCAGGTTGACTGAGGCCTCGACGCCGTCGATCTTTCCGAGCCTGCGCTCCACCCGCGCCACGCAGGAAGCGCACGTCATGCCCTGGATCTCAAGTTCGACTGCCCTGGTTGCCGCTTGTTCGCGAGTGTCCATGATGGTTCCCTTCTCCTACTTCCTGTGCGCAGTATCCGCTTCGACGCGCTTGGTACAGCCGCTACGCGTCGGCGTCGACCACCAGGTAACCGGCTTCAGCAACCGCTTCGCCCAGTTCAGCGGTGCTGAGGTTTCGGTTCGCGGTGACAGTCGCGGTTGAGATGCCGCCCGCGTTCAGGTCCACGGAGACCTTGTCGACGCCGTCGAGTGCCTCCAGTTCCTCGGTCACGGAGGCGACGCAGTGGCCGCAGGTCATGCCTGAGATGTTCAGTGTGGTGGTTTCCATGCGAATCTTCTTCCTTGGATGGGTGAATGGATCGGGTGCCGGTCCTACCGCAGCAGGCGGCCGATGGCGTCGGCCGCTTCCTGGACCTTGGCGGTAACAATCTCGGGATTGCCGGTTCGTTCGGATTCCTGCGCGGCATCCACCAGGCAGTGCGACATGTGGTCCTGGACCAGCCCAAGGCTGACCGCATGCAGCGCCTTGTTGATGGCTGCGACCTGGGTGAGGATGTCGATGCAGTATTTGTCTTCCTCGACCATGCGGGCGATTCCCCGCACCTGGCCCTCAATCCGGCGCAGCCGGCGGAGGTAGGCGTCTTTATCCGACGCGTAACCATGCGGCCCGTCGTGGGTCTCCACGGTTTCCGGAACATTCTGCGTCACTGCGTCCATTGCCTCTGCTCCAATCCTTGACTGCATCCAAGCTATACCCTGCCGGGGTATCAATTCAAGTACCCCTAGGGGGTATTTATTCCCGATGGGCGGAGTCCTGCCAGTAAGGTGGAACCCGTGGCACACAGCGAACTCTCGACAGCAAGCCAGGATTACCTGAAGGTCATTTGGACCGCGCAGGAATGGACGGATGAACCCCTGACGGTGTCCGCGCTGTCCGTACACATGGGCTTCTCGCCGTCGTCGGTCTCCGAGGCGGTAAAGAAACTGACCGGCCAGGGCCTGTTGACGCACGCCCGCTACGGGTCGATTGCCCTAACCGACGCGGGCGAGAAGGCCGCCGTGGGCATGGTCCGCAGGCACCGGCTGATCGAGACGTTCCTGGTGGAGTACCTGGGCTACCGCTGGGACGAAGTCCACGACGAAGCCGAACACCTCGAGCACGCCGTATCGGACAAGATGGTGGATGCCCTGGCGGCGCGCCTCGGCAATCCCGTGCGTGACCCGCACGGCGACCCGATCCCGGCCCGCGACGGCAGTTTCCCCGTCCTTGATGCACAGCGGCTGAGCCGGTGCGAACCCGGTTCCCGCGGAACGGTGGCCCGTGTCTCCGACAATGAACCCGAACTGCTGCGCTACCTCGCCGGGCTGGGCCTTCACCTGGACACCATGGTGTCCGTGGTGCAGCGCCAGCCCTATGCCGGCACGCTGACTATTGAAGCCGGGGGCCGGACGCTGGACCTGGGCCTGCCCGCAGCGGAAGCCATCTGGATCCTCACGGTCCCGGACACGGTCCCCTCGGCAACGTCCCCGGACACGGCCCCCTCGGACCGGTAGCGCGCTCTTCCCGCGGCCCCTGCTACAGGACCGTATTGTCGAAGACCACTTCCCGGTGCGTGGGCTTATAGCCCAGGCTTTCATACAGCCCCAGGGCACCGGACGGGTTCTCCGTGTCCACGCCGAGCCCGGCGTTGTCCATGCCGCCTTCCCGGAAGCGGCGCATTGCCTCACGCAGCATCGCCGGAGCAAGTTTCCGTCCCCGCCAGTCCCGCCGCACCCCGAGGAGCATGGTGTAGCCCTCTTTGTAGCCGTGGATGTCCTTGCTCTCCGGGTCGAAGCTCGCCAACTGGTAGGCGGCAACTTCCCCGGACCCGGTATCCACCACCGCGAAGCTCCAGTCCGGCCGGAACTGGGGATGGTCGATGGTGAATCCCCACCGCTCCTTGTTCCGCGGCTCGCTCCCCCAGTGGTCCTTGAACGCTTCGTTATGCGCCCGGCGTACGGCGTCGGAAATCTCCGGGGAGAAGGTGCGGAACTCCATACCCTCCGGCAGTACGGCGTCCGGCAGGCCGCCAGTCAGCGGCCGGCTCATCTCGGTGAAGTAGCGGACCACGTGGGCGCCTTCGGACTGCAGCAGTGCCACCTGGGAGGCGTTGGATTCCTCGGCGTAGGTGCGCAGGACGCCGTGTTTCCGGTGCTCCGTGAGCAGCCGCTGGCGCAGGCGGGTTTCCTGCCAGCGGTAGATCTTCGACCCGATGCCCCGGCGCCGCCACTGCGGGTCGACGCCGCCGAAGCCCGAGCCGGTCTCCGACCCGGGGTTCAAGGCGATCCGGCCGTACGCCCGCGCCGCACCGGTTTTGTCCAGCCCGATCAGCGTGTCCTTTGCGGGATCCCCGGAGGTGGTTTCCAGCGCCTGCTCCAGGTCCCTGCGGTCCTCCACCCATCCGGGTTTGTCCGCCTCCGCCATCCTGCGGATCAGGGCATACCAGGCGTCGACGTCGTCAGCTCCGATGGAGCGCCAGCGCAGGCCGGTTTCGGGCCCGGGGAACAGGGGTGGGGAAGGCGTCTGCATCCATCCACCCTAGGACAACAGCACCGCTCCCAGTGAGACCTCCCGCCCGCACCAGGCAGCATCGGCCGGATTATGGGTCACCACCACAACGGCTTTGCCCTGCAGGCCGGATTTCAGGTCGGCCATCAGCTGCGCCCCCGCCTCCGCGTCCAGGTGGGCCGTGGGCTCGTCCAGGAGCACGACGTCGGCCGCCGCGAGGAGCGCACGGGCCACGGCAAGCCGCTGGCGCTGGCCGCCGGAGAGGAAATGCCCGCCGGCGCCGATGGCTGTATCCAGGCCGTCGGGCAGGGTGTCGAACAGCGGCCCCAGGCCAACAGCGCGAAGGGAGCCGATCATTTCGGCTTCCGTCGGGGCAAGGGCGCGGTCACGGGCCAGCAGCAGGTTCCCGCGGAGGGTCGAGTCGAACAGGTGCGCCTCCTGCGGGCACCACGCCATCCGCCGGGCTGCCTGCGGGACCGACTGCGCAGGAACGCCGTTGATCAGATAGGTACCGCTTCGGGGCGGCAGGAAGCCGAGCAGCACACCGAGCAGGGTGGATTTGCCGCTGCCGGAGGGACCGGTGACGGCTACCCACTCCCCTGCGGAGACCCTGAGGTCCACGCCGGTCAGCACATCTGCGGCAGCGCCGGGATAGCGGTACCTGATGTTATCCAGTTCCAGTACGTGGACCTTGCCAAAGCTCTTCCGGGCAGCGGTTTCCCCTGCGGTGTCATCGGGCGCGACGTCTTCCGTGCCCAGATCCGGCAGCACCTTGTCCCCCAGGGTGCGCCACGCGGAGAACTGCTGGATGGAGCCGTTGACTGCGACAAAAGGCTCAATCAGCGCCAGCTGCACCAGGACCACCACCGCGGCCACGGTGGCCGGCCCGTCCTGCGAAGCGCTGATCATGTAAAGCGCTGCAAGGGAGCAGGCGAGGGCGGTGACGGCATTGGCCAGGCCCTGGGCCCAGGCGCTGCGCCGGACCGCCCGAGCCGCGGCTGCTTCGAACTGCTCCTGGCGGGCCAGGACCGGGGCCGAGCTTGAGTTGGCTTCCAGATCGGGGGCAGCCGTGAGCAGGCGTGCCATGGAGGACATGGACCGGGCCTGGAGGTTCACAGTGGCTGCGCGGGCAGCGGAATCGGCGAACAGGGCAAGCAGCGGAGCGATGACCATCCCCACCACGGTCAGCGCCAGCTGCACTGCCAGGCCTTCCGGGACCAGCAGCCAGGTCACTACACAGGCGCCGACGGCGGTCAGCAGGCCGGTCAGGGGTGCGAAGACCACCCGGGGCGCGATGTCCCGCAGCTCGTCCACGTCACCCACTAGGCGTTCAAGGGCACCCGAACCCCGCGCCACGCGGCGCCAGCCTTCGGGGCGCTGCAGCAGCCCGTTCCAGAGCCGGACCCGCAGCGTGTTGGTGGCACGGAAGACGGCGTCGTGCAGGGAGAGCCGCTCCAGGTACCGCAGCAATGCCCGGCCGATGCCGAAGAACCGCACGCCGACAATCGCCATAAGCAGGTACAGGATCGGCGGCTGCTCCGCGGCACGCACGATCAGCCAGGCGGACAGGGCCGTCAGCGCGACGGCGAACATGGTGGCCCCCGTGCCGAGCACCAGGGCCAGGACAAACTGCTTGCTCCACGGCTTCAGCACCAGGAGGTTCTTCCACAGCGGCTCATGGCCCGAGGTCGGCTCCGCGGCTGTGCCGGCTGCCTGGCTGCCGGATGCCGAGCCGCCCTCTTTCCCGGGACCGGCGTCGGCGGCAACTGCCGGACCGGAACCGGCAGGAACCTCCACCGGGGCCCTGCGGGCAGCAGCTGCCAGGGATGCCGCATGCTTGCCCTTGACGCGTTCCCGGGGCAGGCTTGCACCCGCCGCCGCTTCAACCGGAATCACGGTGTCGGCGATGGCTGCGGTGGCGGCGTCGTGGGCTACCAGCAGCACGGTGGTCCGTCCCCTCAGGGCGGACAGGGCTGCACGGACAGCCGAGGCACTGCGGAAATCGAGGTGTGCGGTAGGTTCATCCGCCAGCAGGATCCGGACGCCGGGATTCGCTTCGATGCGGGCCAGTGCCCGTGCCACGGCCACCCGGCGCTGCTCACCCGGGCTCAGGTCCGCGGTGGCGGAATCGAGCAGGTGCCCGGCGTCAATGCGGTCGAGTGCCCGGCGGGCGGCCGTGCGGCCCGCACTGTCCGGGCCTTCGGCACTGCCGGACCCGGTCACCGGAAAACCCGCGTAGAGGGCGATCTCCTCGGCAACGGTGTCCTCGACCAGGACGGGATGCTGGGGTATCCACGCCTGCGTTTCGCGGCTGATGCCCTGCACGCTGCCGTCCAGCCGGGTGTCGCCGCCGTTCCGCCGGAGCCCGGCCAGGACTTCCAGCACGGAGGTTTTTCCTGCCCCGCTGGAACCGGTCAGGGCGGCAATGGCACCTGCGGGGACCGTGAAACTGAGGTTCTCCACGGCAGGATGCGGCCGGCCTTCGTAGGCGATGGTCAAATCCCGGACCACGAGCGCCGACCCGGCGGTTTCCTCAGCGGCGGCTGAAGCGTCCGCCAGCGGCACGGCCGCCGGAGCGTCCAGCACCGCGTTGGTCCGGTTCAGTGCTTCGAGGCCGTCCTCGCTGGCGTGGTGGGCGGTACCCAGGTCACGCAGCGGCTGGTAGCACTCCGGTGCAAGGATCAGGGCCAGCAGCCCCAATTCCAGCGGCATGCCGCCGTGCACCAGCCGGACACCGATGAATACCGCCACCAGGGCCACCGAGATAGTGGCAATGAGTTCCAATGCCAGCGAGGACATAAACGCCACCCGCAGGGTTGCCAGCGTTGTGGTGCGGTAACGGTCGGCGACGTCGCGCAGTGCCCGGGTCTGCGCACGGGCGCGGCCGAGGCCCACCAGCACGGGCAGGCCCTTGGCCAGCTCCAGCATGTTGTCCGAGAGCCGGTTCAGCGCGTCCACCGCGGCGGCGGTCTTGTCCTCGGTGTGCAGGCCGATCAGGATCATGAAGACCGGGATGAGGGGTACGGTCAGCACGATCGTGACGGCGCTGATCCAGTCCGCGGCGAGGATGCGGGCACCCACCAGCAGGGGGACGACGGCGCAGGTCACCAGTGCGGGCAGGTACTTGGAGTAGTAGTTGTCCAGTCCGTCCAACCCGCGGGTAAGCAGGACGCTCAGCGCACCGCTGCCCATCCCCGGGACGGTGCCGCCGTCGGCCAGTACCCGTACGGACAGCTGCCGGCGCAGTTCGTCCTTCACCCCTGCGGCCGCACGCTGGGCCACGGTGTCCTGGCCCCATACAGCCACGGACCGCAGCACGGCGCCGGCGGTGCCGAGCAGGAACACGCGGTTCCACTCCGGACCGCCGGCGGCCAGGCCGGCGATGCCGATGGCTACGGCGTCGGCCAGCAGTACCAGCCCCGCAGCCTTGATGGCTGCCAGCAGCCCGAGGAGGTACAGCGCACGGCGGCTGGTGGCGCTGACCGGAAGGACCGGCTTCACTGCGGTTTGAAGCTGTGGGGGGCGGGGATGGCCTCGGTGGTGACCCGCTTACGGAACACCCAGTAGGTCCAGCCCTGGTACAGCACCACTACCGGCAGGCCGAACAGGGCCACCCAGCTCATGACCTTCAGGGCGTAGGGGGACGCGGAAGCGTTTTCCGCCGTCAGGTTCCAGGCTGCATCCAGCGTGGAGGGCAGCACCACGGGGTACATGGAGGCGAAGATGGTCGCCGCTCCGGCCACCAGGAAGATCCCAAGGCTGATGAAGCTCAAACCGTCACGGCCCCGGCGGGCGTAGATCCAGGCCAGGAGGGCTCCCACCACCGCGATCACCAACAGGGGAAGCGTGGCGGCCTTGCCGTTCATGAACTGCACGATGATGGCCCATGCCGCCAAGGGCAGGATGCCCACGGGCAGCCAGCGGGTCACGATGCGCTTGGCGCGGTCACGGATCTGTCCGTCGGTCTTGAGCATCAGGAAAACGCAGGCGTGAATCAGGCAGAAGGCCACCACGGCCACTCCGCCCAGCACCGCGTACGGAGTCAGCCAGGCAAACGCCCCGCCCACGCGGTCGCCGTTCTCATTCAGCGGCAGGCCTGTGGTGGTCAGTCCGAGCGCGGCACCGACGCCGAAGGCAGCCGCGAAGGAGCCCAGGGCCATGCCCCAGTCCCAGCGGTTGCGCCAGCTGTCGCTGTCATGCTTGCCGCGGTACTCGATGGACACGGCCCGGAAGATGAGCCCCAGCAGCACAATGACCAAGGGGATGTACAGGGCGGAGAACAACGAGGCGTACCACAGCGGGAAAGCCGCGAAAGTCATTGCACCGACCGTGATCAGCCAGACTTCGTTGCCGTCCCACACCGGGCCGATGGTGTTCAGCAGTACCCGGCGGTCCTTCTCGTCGCGGGCCATCAGCTTCATAAGCATGCCCACCCCGAGGTCGAAGCCCTCCAGGAAAAGGTACCCGACCCATAGGAAGGCAATCACGATAAACCAGAACAGCGGTAGCGACATTACTTTCAGAGCTCCAGAAGTGCCGGTGTCCGGCAGATTGCAGGGTGGAGGACCCGGAGGGCGGCCGTGTGCACGGCCTCCCCCCGGGGCGCCTTAGTAGGCAAAGTCGAGGACATCATGCTTCTTCTTTCCGGGGCTGCCGTCGGGATCGCCGCCGGCGGAGTCCAGGCCGCCCGTGCCGCCGTCGTCGCCGTGCAGCAGGTCAGGCATCGCTGCCGGAACGCCGCCGCGGACGAACTTGAACAGCAGCCGCACCTCCACGATCAGCAGGGCCAGGTACACGACGGTGAAGGTGATGACGGAGAACAGCAGTTCCGCCATGCTCACACCCGGCGAGACGGCTGCGGCGGTGAACATGAAGACGCCGTCGGTACCGGTGGGGTTCGGAGCCACCACAAACGGCTGGCGGCCCATTTCGGTGAAGATCCAGCCTGCGGAGTTGGCGCCGAACGGTGCCAGGATGCCGAAGACGGCCAGGCGCATCAGCCATTTGGACTCGGGGACGGTGCCCTTGCGGACCGCCCACAGGGCGTAGGCGGCGGCGACGGCGGCAACACTGCCGAAGCCGATCATGATGCGGAAGCCCCAGTAGGTGACGGCGAAGTTCGGCGTGTAGTCGATTTCCATGCCGGAGTTGGTGCCGTACATTTCGTTGTCCGGCAGGTTCGTGCCGTAGGCGTCGCGGTACTCCTCCAGCAGGGTGTTTACCCCCCGGATTTCGGTGTCGAAGTCGCCGTTGGCGAGGAAGGACAGCATGCCCGGGATTTCGACCAGGGTGTCCACGTCTTCACAGTTCTCCGCGCCGGGGTCACCGATGGACAGGACGGAGAAGCCGGTGCCGTCATGGCACGCCGCTTCCGCGGCCGCCATCTTCATGGGCTGCTGCTCAAACATGAGCTTGCCCTGCAGGTCACCGCTGACGGCGACGCCGGCGAAGGAGATCATGGCAACGACGGCGCCGATGCGCAGGGAGCGCAGCCACACGGCGTGGTCGGTCTTGTCGCGGCCGATTGCGGCGTTTTCGCCAACCACCACGTAGCCCCGGTCATCCACGGTGTCGATGCCGTCGCGGCGCCGCTTCCAGAGGTGGTACCAGGCGATGCCGAGTAGGAACCCGCCGGCAACGGCGAAGGCACCGAAGATTGTGTGCGGGAACGCGACGAGGAGGGTGTTGTTGGTCAGGACGGCCCAGATGTCGTTCATGACCGGGCGGCCGTCCACCATTTCCACGCCCACGGGGTGCTGCATCCAGGAGTTAGCGGCGAGGATGAAGTAGGCCGAGAGCATGGAGGCGAGCGTGGTGATCCACAGGCACGCCAGATGGATCTTCGGGGGCAACCTCTTCCAGCCGAAGATCCACAATCCCAGGAACACTGATTCGGTGAAGAACGCCAACAGTGATTCCAGTGCCAGCGGGGCGCCGAAGACGTCGCCGACGAAGCGGCTGTACTCGCTCCAGGCCATCCCGAACTGGAACTCCTGAACCAGGCCGGTGGCCAGGCCCAGGATGAAGTTAATGAGGAACAGCTTTCCCCAGAACTTCGTCATTCGCAGGTATTGTTCTTTGCCGGTGCGCACCCAGGCTGTCTGCATGGCTGCCACCACAATCCCCAGCCCAATGGTCAGCGGGACCATGAGGAAGTGGTAGACGGTCGTGATGCCGAACTGCCACCGGGCGATATCCAGTGCTTCCACGCTTGTAGTCCTTCAGTTGAGCAGTTTCTTCTACGCGTTGTAGAATTCCTAACTTCTACACAGCGTAGAACAAGTCGGCCAAGATTTCTACGTGATGTAGAACAAACGGGCGGAACGGGGTACATTAGTAAGTCTGGACCCGATACAGGGGTCCGCCGGGGTCTCGATCGAAAAAGGATGCACATGGCAACGCTCGGTGAGTTGGAACGCGCAATGATGGATCTGCTGTGGGAATCAAACGAAGCAGCCACCGCCAATGAACTCCGCGAGAAACTGGCGCAGCGTGAGGCTTCCGCTGACGGCAAGGGCCTCGCTGTCACCACCGTGCTGACCGTGCTGTCACGGCTGGAAAAGAAATCGCTGGTCCAGCGTGAACGCGACATCCGCCCCCACCGCTACCGTGCCGTGACCAGCCGGGCCGAACACACGGCCGAACTCATGCATGAAGCCCTCGGTACCGCCAATGACCGCGAAGCCGTGCTGGCCCGGTTCGTCGGTTCCGTCTCCGACACCGAGGCCGAAATGCTGCGCAGGCTGCTCGGCGCCTAGGCACCGGCACCTGCGGTGTTCTGGGCCTCCTATGCATTGGCGGCGCTGGCGATCGTGCTGGCGTGGCCCGTTCCGATTCTTCTCTCGCGGGCAGCCTGGCCGGCCCGCTCCCCCTTCACCGCAATGGTTCTGTGGCAGGCGATAGCCCTTGCGGGCGGCCTGTCCATGATCGGAGCCATGCTTACCTGGGGCCTGGAGCCGCTCGGGGACAATCTCCTGGCCGGACTCCACGGCTTGTGGCGCATCCTTCTGCAGGGCGCTCCGGCCAGCACCCTCGGACTGGTCCACGTTTTCGCACTCAGCGCCGCAATGTTGCTGAGTGCCCACCTGGTATTCACCCTGCTGCTGACGTACTACCGGATCCTCCGCGGCCGGCATCGGCACCGGGACATGCTCAACCTGCTCAGTTCCCCTTCCGCTGACACGCCTGCCACCCTGGTCATCCAGCATCCAACCCCGGTGGCCTACTGCCTGCCCGGCGGTGCACGGTCCGTCACGGTCCTCTCTGACGGACTGTTGAACATGCTCTCCGAGGATGAGCTTTCCGCGGTGCTCACCCATGAACGCGCCCATCTGGCCCAGCACCACCACCTGCTGCTGTGGGCCTTCGCGGCCTGGCGTGCGGCCCTGCCTTGGCTGCCGACATCAATGCTGGCCCAGCACTCGGTCAATGAGCTGATCGAGATGCTCGCCGATGACGAGGCGCTGCGGAAGGTGGACCGGATGACACTCGTCCGCGCCGTGGCAATTGTCGGGTCCGGGTCCCCCGCCGCACCCGGGGCACCGACGCCTCCGGCCGATCCGCAGGGCCGCCTGCGCGGGACGTCCCCGCTCGCTCTGGGTGCACCCGAGGGGTCAGAGCCGCTGGGTATTGCCGGCAGGCTCAGCCGGTTGCTCACACCGCAGCCACCCCTGCCCCGCTGGCAGCAGTGGAGCGTGCTGTGCCTCTCGGCCCTGCTGCTGGCAGTACCGACCACCCTGCTGATCGCCCCGGGGCTGCTGGATTAGGCCCGGGCCGCGCCTTCCGTGAGGTGCGGCCCCGGGCCGCGCCTTCCGTGAGGTGCGGCCCCGGGCCGACCGGGGGCTGGTCCCCGGGTCTCGGGTCCGGGCTAGGCGTCGATCCGGTCCCGGTCCAGCATGGCCGCCCCGGCGATGATGAAGTCCTTGCGCGGCGCCACGTCGCTGCCCATCAGCAGCTCGAATGCCTGCTCGGCCGCAGCTGCTTCGGAAATCCGGACCCTCCGCAGGGTGCGGTGCCGGGGGTCCATGGTGGTTTCGGCCAGCTGGCCTGCATCCATCTCACCCAGGCCCTTGTAGCGCTGGATCGGTTCCTTGTAGCGCTTGCCTTCCTTTTCCAGACGGGCAAGGACCTGGTGCAGTTCCTTTTCGCTGTAGGTGTAGACCATCTCATTGCTCTTGGAGCCGGCATTGATGACCTCCACGCGGTGCAGCGGCGGAACGGCTGCATAGACGCGTCCTGCATCCACCAGCGGGCGCATGTAGCGGAAGAACAGCGTGAGCAGCAGGGTCCGGATGTGCGCGCCGTCGACGTCTGCATCGGTCATGAAAATAACCTTGCCGTACCGGGCGGCGTCGAGCTGGAAGCTGCGGCCGGAGCCGGCCCCCACCACCTGGATCAGCGCGGCACACTCGGCATTGGACAGCATGTCCGCCACGGACGCCTTCTGCACGTTCAGGATTTTGCCGCGGATGGGCAGAAGCGCCTGGTAGTCCGAGGACCGGGCAAGTTTGGCCGTGCCCAGGGCGCTGTCGCCTTCCACGATGAACAGTTCAGAGCGTTCCTGGTCATCGATCCGGCAGTCAGCCAGCTTGGCCGGCATGGTGGAGGTTTCCAGCGCGTTCTTCCGGCGCTGGGTCTCCTTGTGCACGCGGGCGGAGATCCGGGACTTCATCTCCGCCACCACCTTTTCCAGCAGCTGCGAAGACTGCGCCTTGTCGGCACGCGCCGTGGAGTTCAACCGGGCGGTGATTTCCTTCTCCACCACCTTGCTCACGATGGCCCTGACGGCGGAGGTGCCGAGGATTTCCTTGGTCTGGCCCTCGAACTGCGGTTCGGCGAGGCGGACCGTCAGCACCGCGGTGAGCCCGGCGAAAACGTCGTCCTTTTCGATCTTGTCGTTGCCGGCCTTGAGTTTGCGGGCGTTGGCTTCGATGACCTTGCGGAAGGTCTTCAGCAGGCCCTGCTCGAAGCCGGTCTGGTGCGTTCCGCCCTTGGGCGTGGCAATGATGTTTACGAACGAGCGGATATTTGTTTCGTAGCCGATCCCCCAGCGCAGGGCGATATCCACCTCCGCCTCGCGTTCAATCTCGGTGATCCGGCTATGTCCGCTTTCATCGAGTACGGGCACGGATTCCTTGAACTTGCCGGAGCCGTGCAGGCGCCAGATATCGGTGACGGCGGCGTCGGCGGCCAGATAGTCGACGAACTCGGCGATCCCGCCGTCGTGGTGGAAGACTTCCTCCACGGGGCCGTTCTCGCCCGGGGTTCCGGGCAGGCGCCGTTCATCGCGCAGCGTGATGCGCAGCCCGGGGACCAGGAAGGAAGTCTGGCGGGCGCGGGCCTGCAGTTCGGTGTAGGAGAACTTGGCGTCCGGCGTGAAGATCTGCCGGTCCGCCCAGTACCGGATGCGCGTGCCCGTGACGCCGCGCTTGGCCTTGCCCACTACCTCAAGGCGCGAGCTGTCCAGGAACGGAGAGAACTTGGCCTCGGGGCCGGGCTTTTTGCCGGTGTCGTCGAAGTGCCCGGGCTCGCCGCGGCGGAAGGCCATCTGGTAGGTCTTGCCCGCCCGGTCAACCTGCACGTCGAGTCGGGAGGAGAGGGCGTTAACCACGCTGGCACCGACGCCGTGCAGGCCGCCGGAGGCAGCGTAGGACCCGCCGCCGAACTTGCCGCCGGCGTGGAGCTTGGTGAAGACGACTTCGACGCCGGAGAGCCCGGTTTTCGGTTCAATATCCACCGGGATGCCGCGGCCGTCGTCGTGGATCTCCACGGAACCGTCCGGGTGCAGGATGATCTTGATGCTCTGC
This sequence comes from Arthrobacter sp. zg-Y1110, assembly GCF_025244865.1. Lineage (NCBI taxonomy): Bacteria > Bacillati > Actinomycetota > Actinomycetes > Micrococcales > Micrococcaceae > Arthrobacter > Arthrobacter sp. zg-Y1110. Next base: position 1,448,640 of record NZ_CP104272.1, on the reverse strand, counting down.
CCAAAGCCGGCCAGGGCTTCATCGACGGAGTTGTCGATGATTTCCCAGAGACAGTGCATCAGTCCGCGGGAGTCGGTGGACCCGATGTACATGCCGGGACGCTTGCGGACGGCTTCCAATCCTTCCAGGACGGACAGGTGCCGGGCAGTGTAATCAGAACTAGGGGGCGCCACGTGCGTTGAAACTCCTTGGTGTCGGCTGTTTCGCCGGTAGGGATAGCCGGGAACAATCAGGAACTCCTACAAGGTTAATCCCCGGCGGTGACACTTCCGCCCAACGACTCAGTTGCGTGAGTTTGCCCACGGCGACCACGCCGGAACGGTACGCGTAGAGCGAAAGGCGGGCCAACCTGCAAGGGACGGGGTGCCAAAGGTGGTTATATGAAGTATCAACACCCTTGAGGAGGCAACTCATGACAGCAGCAGTAGCAACCCGTGAGCTGAACAGCCTGGACCGCTGCGACCGTTGCGGCGCACAGGCATACGTACGTGCCGTACTGGAATCCTCCGGTGGGGAACTGCTTTTCTGCGGGCACCACGCCCGTGCGGTGGAGGCGAACCTCCGTCCGCTCACCTCGGAATGGCAGGATGAGACCTCGCGCCTGAACGAGAAGGCACCGGTCTCTGCAGAGTAAACACGCAGTCGGCTGAATGGCCAGCGAAGCCACGGAGTAATGTCCGCGTCGACGCGGCGTACCAAGCTTGAAGAAGTCCCCTTCCGTGTCGGAAGGGGACTTCTTTTTGTCCAACTGCACCTGGGTCCGCCGGGCCCGCACACAACAGCACCCCGTCCGCAGACGCGGGCCGGGGTGCTGTTGGTGAAGCGGGTTGCCGGCGAACCGGCAGGTGCCTAATCCAGGTAGTCCCGCAGGACCTGCGAACGCGACGGGTGGCGCAGCTTGGACATGGTCTTGGATTCGATCTGGCGGATCCGTTCACGGGTCACGCCGTAAACCTTGCCGATCTCGTCCAGGGTCTTCGGCTGGCCGTCGGTGAGGCCGAAACGCATGGCGACAACGCCGGCTTCGCGTTCGGACAGCGTGTCCAGCACCGAATGCAGCTGCTCCTGCAGCAGCGTGAAGCTGACCGCATCGGCGGGGACAACGGCTTCGGAATCCTCAATGAGGTCGCCGAACTCGGAGTCGCCGTCTTCACCCAGCGGGGTGTGCAGCGAGATCGGCTCACGGCCGTACTTCTGCACCTCCACGACCTTTTCAGGGGTCATGTCCAGTTCCAGCGCCAGCTCTTCGGGAGCGGGCTCGCGACCCAGGTCCTGAAGCATCTGGCGCTGCACACGGGCCAGCTTGTTGATGACTTCCACCATGTGCACCGGGATGCGGATGGTGCGGGCCTGGTCTGCCATGGCGCGGGTGATGGCCTGGCGGATCCACCACGTGGCGTACGTGGAGAACTTGAAGCCCTTGGTGTAGTCGAACTTCTCTACGGCGCGGATGAGGCCAAGGTTGCCTTCCTGGATCAGGTCCAGGAAGAGCATGCCGCGGCCGGTGTAACGCTTGGCCAGCGACACCACGAGGCGCAGGTTGGCTTCGAGCAGGTGGTTCTTGGCGCGCTTTCCGTCATGGGACACCCACTGAAGCTCACGCTTGAGCTTGGGGTCCATGTCGGGATCCGCTGCCATCTTCTCTTCGGCGTACAGGCCGGCTTCGATCCGCAGTGCGAGGTCGACTTCCTGCTCAGCGTTCAGCAGGGCGACCTTACCGATCTGCTTCAGGTAGTCCTTGACGGGGTCGGCCGTGGCGCCGGCGGAGACGACCTGCTGGGCAGGCGCGTCGTCATCGTCGGCATCCGAGTACACGAAACCGGATCCGGTGGGTGCTGCTGCAGTGTCTGCACCTTCAACGGCGTCTGCGTCCGGCTCAACGTCGGCAGAGTCAACCTCTTCATCAACCTCGGCTTTGGCAGCCTTGGCGGTCTTCGCAGCGGTCTTTCGTCCTGCTGCAGTGGTGCCGGCCTTCGCCGGAGCCTTCCGGGCAGCCGGCTTGCGGGCCGTCTTGGCAGCGGTCTTTTCGCCGGAAGCAGCCTCCTTGTCGGCCACCGCTGACGGGGCCTCAGTTGCGGCAGTGCGCTTATTTGCAGTGTCAGTCTCTTCGACTGCAGTTGTCTTTCTCGGCGACACAGAAAACCTTTCATACGGCGGGTTGTGGCACCGCCATTGGGGGCAACACCACTATGACCCTGTCAAGTCCGTGATTCTATCCAAGTGTTCGGTTTGGCTTGCTCTGAATAGAACACGCCGTGCCGGTGTATTGTTCCGCTGGCCACAAGGACTGGCAGTTCAAAGGACACTTGATACACGAACCCGACCGGGTCTCGGTTCCCATTGTCGCACGTTTTCCGTCCCGCCACAGCACCGGCGCACCTCGTCGGCACACTCCGCGGGCCGTGTTCCGCCGCGTGGCTTTTCCCCGCCGGTTCTCTTTCAGCACCGGTTCATCCGGGTCTCGGGCTAGCCGTCCGGCGTGCCCGGCCATGACCCGTCCCGGGAGCCGGTCCAGTCCGGCAGGATTCCCGTACCCAGCAGTTCACGCAGCAGCAAGGCAAGACGGTATCCGGGGCATTCGTCGAGCGCATGCTGCAGATGGACGTGGGCACGAGAGCCGCGCCCCCTGGCCCACTCCATCCAGGCAAGCAGCGAAAGCAGCGCCGCTTTGGCGTCTTCGTCCGCCGCGGGCACGAGGTCCGAGAAAACGGCGTACGCCCGGTCCAGCAGGCTCCAATCCGGGGCGCCCCCTCTGCCCACCAGGATGCTGCGGAAATCCGCGGCGGCCGTGGACTGCCTTCGAGGGCGCGGCAGCAGGGGTATGACGCCGGATGCTGCCACGCCGTGGTCTACGGAACCGGGAAGGACAACAGGATGCACCTGCCGGCGGACCAGGCCGTTGGCCTCTGCTCCGTAAACAGCGGCGGCTTGGCCCGCAGCAGTCAGGACCAGCAGGGCATCGCGGATACCGCGGTCGCAGAGGCTGGCCAGGAGAAACCCGGCACATTCAGGATCGAGGTGCAGCCGGTTCCGGGAACCGGGGAACGGCTCGACCGTGTCTTCGGCATACGGCGCAGCACCGGTGTCGAGGCCGCCGCCTGCAAAACACTTGCCCCACAACTCCAAGGTGCGGTGGAACTGGTCCCGTTCGCACCAATGTGCACCCACCTGTTCCCCAAAGCGTGCCTGGCTGTCCGCTACCTCACCCCTGTTGGGCCACTGCATCGGGAAAGACTCCCCCACCGCCCTTTCCAGCGATGAGGCAAAGGCACTTCCCCGGTACACCAGTTCCGTGTTCAGCATGCTGTCCGCAATCTGCGACCTGGGCGCGCCCGGCCATGGGCAGCAGTCAGGCCGGGTGCAGAAATAGTCCCGCCAGGTGTCCGGACCGACCAGCCAGCCATCCTGCAGCGGGATGCCGGCCGCGGCCAGGTCCTTCCCGAGGCGGCGGACCAGCGGCCGGTACGGCGGATGCGCCGGGTCCTTCCAGGGCCGGTCCGTATACAGCGCCAGCAGTACCCCGTCAGCCTCGGTGTCGGACGCCAGGAACCGGCAGGCCGTGGCCGCATAGGCGGCATTCGCTCCGGCTTTGGCTCCCGGCCCCTGCCGCGGTCCTTTGCCCGGCACCGGAGGCAGGTCCAGCCGCAGCGTCGCGCCGAGCCGGCCACCGCATAATGCCATCAGCACCAGGGACTCGCGCGGCTCGAAGCCCAACGTGTGTGGAATCAGGCTGAGGATGTCTGCCGGAGCGTTGATGCGGTAGGGGTTGCGCGGGGTGCCGTCGGCCGGTTCTGTGCTCATGGCCCAAGGTTCCCCGGGAATCCGCGGTCGCTGCAGAGCCGGCCCGGGGCCTGTGCATCCGGTGCCGTGCGAGCCGCCGCTCCGGCAGCGGTGGAGGAAGAGTGGCCAGGTGCGACACAGGCCGGCAGGCATGCAGCCCGGCAGTCACGGAGAGGTCATTGCCAGCGGAAAACCTTCGCGGCCAACGCCGCGCATGAAACGGTCCAGACAAGCATCACAAGGAAGGGGGCAACCGTCACGGTCCCTCCGTACCAGGCGGCGGTCAGTGCCTGGGTCATGGCACCGAGCGGGGTGAAAGACGCGACCTGCCGGACGCCTTCCGGCATCAGGGGCCCGGGCGTCCACAATCCGGCAGTGAACATGCACCCCATAAACACCAGGAATCCGATGCCGTAGGCGTTCTGGGCGGTGCCGGCGACGGCGGCAATGAGTGATCCCACGGCCATCATGGCAGCGACGCCGAAGACCACCACGAGGACAACCAGTCCGGGACTGCTCGGCATCCGGCTGTCAAAGACAACCCTGGCGAGCAGGACGGTGACGGTCACCGCAACGGCGAGCGCTGCGCCGCTGACGATCCATTGGGCAAACAGGATGCGGTGCGCGCCGACGGGCGTCACCCCCAGCCGGCGCAGCACGCCCGTCTCCCGGTAGCCGCTGATCGCGGACGGGTAATTGGTCACCGCCACACTGGCCAGTGCCACCGCTATGGACAGCGGCACGAGCAGGTCAATGGGACGCAGGGCCGCATAGACGGGATCCGTGCCTCCCAGCGGGACCCGTGTGTTTGGAATGACGAAGCCCTGGAGCAGCAGGATGGCCGAGGGCAGCACCAATGCCATGAAAATGCTCACCGGATTGCGCAGATACAGTGTCGCTTCAGTGCGCGTCAGGGCTCCCAGCGCCCGCATGCTCCACCGTTCCCTTCACTCGGCTGCCGTCTGCTCAATGAAGGCCAGGTACGCATCCTCGAGAGCACCGGGCTCGGCGGCATTCCTGCCGGAAACGGCGAGCAGTTCCGCCGGCGTGCCCACGAACCGGGTCCGGCCGGCGTCGATAATCGCCAAGCGGTCACAGAGGCGCTCGACGTCGTCAAGGTAGTGGGTGACGAGGACAACCGTGATGCCGCCGTCCTTCACCCGTTGAATCAGCTGCCGCACATCGCGCCTGCCCTGCGGGTCCAGCCCCGTGGTCAACTCGTCGAACACGACGACGTCGGGATTGCCGATGAGCGCGAGGGCAATCGACAGGCGCTGCTGCTGCCCGCCGGAAAGCTTGCCGAAGGGGCGTTTGCGGTGTTCGTGCAGCCCTACGGTGCGCAGCAGCTCCGGCACATCGGCAGGCGCAGGATAGAAAGCGGCGAACAGCCGCAGCGCCTCCTCGACGCGCAGGGCGGGCGGCAGGGCGGCGGCCTGGAGCTGATAGCCGACACGCTCACGCACGGTTGCCCGGTCCGCTGCGGGATCCACGCCCAGCACCGTGACGCGTCCGCCGTCGGGCCGCAGCGTACCGGCCACACACTCCACCGTGGTGGTCTTGCCGGCGCCGTTGGGACCGAGAATTCCGAAGGCTTCACCCGCGTCAATCGAAAAGGTGACGTCCTCGAGCGCCGCGACATGCCGGAAAGCCTTGGATATCCCGCTCACGCTAACCACCGTGCCGGCAGGCACCTGTGCCCTGGTCATGCGGATCATTGTGGCGGCGGGGCTACTCAGGGGTCAAGGGTGGAGGGCGCCGCACTGCTACTGCGGACCCTGACCTCCGCGTTCCCCGCGGCGGCGCTGCCGTTCGCGGGCCAGTGCTGCACGGAGCGGCGGCAGCGGGGATCCTTCATCGGCCAGCCGCGAGCGGATCTGTCCCCGGGTCCGGAGGATGCCCGCAACACCTACCGCCATCACGGCAAATTGCACGGACAAGGCAATGCGGAAGGAATCCAGGGCGTACAGGTTCCCCCCTGAAAAGCCGCTGTTGTCCAGCACATCCAGCACCACGCCGATCAGGTACATGCTGACCAGCGAGGCAATAAAGCCGCCGATGTTCACAATCCCTGTGGCAGTTCCCAGCCGGGCGCTGGGGTTGTACGTCCGGGCAAAATCGAACCCGATCATGGATCCGGGCCCGCCGACGGCAAGCAGCGCCACGAGGAGGACCAACAGCCACAGCGGCGCCGGGCCGGGATACAGCAGCACGGCGGCCCACCCGGCCGCCATGGCACCTGCGATCAGCAGCACCATAGTGGAACGGCGCAGCGGATGCCTGCCCACCCAGGACCCCATCCACGGCCCGCAGACAATCGCGACCACCACGAAGAAGGTCATGAGGCCCGATGCAACGGCGGAAGACACGCCTTCGGCACTGACGAGGTACGGGAAGCCCCACATCATCACGAACACCGTGCCGGGGAACTGCACGGTGTAGTGGGTCCACATGCCCAGGCGCGTCCCCGGCTGGGCGAACGCCTCCGCCAGTGACGTACCCGTCTGCCGCAGCGGCAGCGGGACGGGGGCCTCACCGCCGTCGGGCCGGTTCCGCACGCAGGCCAGGGTCAGGACCAGGGCCAGCAGGGACAGGGAGGCCGCGGAGACGAACGCCGTGCTCCACCCAAAGCGGTGCAGCACATAGGCGAAAGGAATGGCGCTGGCAATCTGCCCCAGCTGGCCGACGATGCCGGTGTACTGGGTCAGGACGGGGATTTTCCTGCCGGAGAACCAGGCCGGAAGCAGCCGCAGCACGGAGATGAAGGTGAGCGCGTCGCCGGCGCCTACCAGGGAGCGCCCTAGGATGCCGGCGCCGACGGAATCGGCGGTAGCCAGCTGGAACTGTCCGGCAAGCATCAGCGCCGCTCCCCCGGCGATCAGCAGCCGCGGGCCGAAGCGGTCCACCAGCACCCCTACGGGTATCTGCAGCCCCGCATAGACCAGCAGCTGCACCACCGTAAAGACGGACAGGACGGACGCCGTCGCGGAGAAGCGTTCAGTGGCTTCGATGCCGGCCACTCCGAATGAAGTCCGCTGGGTCACCGCCACCATGTAGGCAAAGACGCCTACGCCCCAGACAATCCAGGCCCGTGTTCCGTTCACCGGCACACCTGCCCCGGACAGGAGCGGGGACGCGCCGCGTCAGGCCGTGCCGGTCCGTCCGTTCCCGTCGTCACTGCCGTGGCCCTCAACCGTGCCCTCGGTGGCATTTGGTGCATTCTCCTGATCCGCGTTTTCGCTCGGTTCGCCGTTCTCGGCTTCATGCTGGTTTTCGGGCCACAGTGCCTCGGATTCTTCTTCCGCCTGCGGGCTGGCCAGGTAGGCCTCCACAGCGGCCCCGATTTCCTCGGCGTCTGCCAGCTCGTCGTTGCCCTTGACCAGCAGGGAGCGCCGCACGGTGCTTTCGGTGTACTGGTCGTAACGCTTTTCGAGGGTTGCCACCACGCCCTTAACTTCCGCAGACGCCTCGACCTGTTCGGTGATCTGGCGTTCGACGTCGCGGCCTGCCTCGCGGAGCCGGTCCGTGGGCAGCACCAGTGAGGCGGCTGCACCGAGGTACTCGAGTCCGGCGACGGCTGCGGGCGGGAACTCCGCCTCGGCCAGGTAATGCGGTACGTGCACCACGTGGCCGACGACGTCGACCCCTGCCTCGACGAGCCGGAGCTCCAGGACGTGTCCGACGGCGGCCTGGACCTGGGCGATCGGCGTCCAGGAGCTGATCCCTTCGACCAGGTCGGGGCGGTTGCCGTGCGTGGTGACGCCGATCGGGCGGGTGTGCGGGACGGGCATCGGTATCGAATGGACCCAGCAGACCAGGCTCACGTCGAAGGCCTTCACAAGATGCACCACGGCCGCCGTGAAACGTTCCCACTGCAGGTCCGGTTCGAAGCCGGTCAGGAACAGGAACGGTTCGCCCAGCCCGTCGTACATCCGGTGCAGCTCAAGCCGCGGCGGCTCGTAGTCGCTGAGGTGGTCTTCGACGAAGGAAATCTGCGGCCGGCGGTTGCGGTAGTCGATCAACTGGTCCGAGTCGAACGTAGCCACCAGGTCATGGTCCAGGGCATCAAACAACTCGTCCCGGATCTGGCTGACCACGTGGCCGGCCTCGGCGAAGCCGGTGAAACCGACCAGGAGCTTCAAGCCGGAGAGGTCCCCGGATTCCGCGACCTCCGGATTCAGATTAAACAGGGTCAACGGATCCAGCATGTCTTACCCCTCCCGGGAACTCACGTGCGCTCTCGGCACAGGAAGGTGTAGACCGGTGAATCCGGCTGCTTTAAACCGTTGCTGTGCCCTTACTCAAGGGTAAACGCCCGGACGCGTGCGTTTCATTCCGGGACCGGGACCTGCCTTTACTGCCGGCCTTGTGCAGCAGCTAAGGAGCAGCGTTGCGGCATGCGGACGTTCTTCGGACTACGATCGGTGTGGTAAACGCAGAGCAACACAGAACCGTGAGGAAGCAGCTTCGTGAACAAAGCCAGTGAACCCAGCCTGTCGGCAGTATCCAGGGACGGGCGGAAGGTTGCCGCCAGCGCACTCGTGATCGGCGTCGGCCAGACCCCCGACGGTCCCGTCCTGATTGAAAGCCCGCTTTCCCCCAAGGCGTCTGCCGCCCTGGCTGCTTCCCTGCCGCTGCTCGGCGTCACCGGTGCCGTTGACGAAGTCCACCGCCTGCCCGGCCTGCCCGAGGCCGACGCCGACATGCTGGTCCTTACCGGCCTCGGCAAGGTTTCGGCCGGCGTCGCCCTGACCGAGGAAGCCCTGCGCCGCGCCGCCGGATCAGCCGTCCGCCAGATCGCCGGCACCGCGTCCGTCGCCCTCGCACTGCCGGCCGGCACCGTGGCCGACGCCGCCGCCGTCGCCGAAGGTGCCCTGTTCGGCGCGTACAGCTTCACCGAACACCGCAGTGCCGCCACCGCGGACAAGGTTCCGGCGCCGGTTTCCGAGATCACCGTTATCACTGCAGCCGCTGACGAGAAGGGCCTCAAGCCCGCCCTCGAACGCGCCCGCATCCTCGGCCGCGCGGTCAACGCCACCCGGACCCTGGTCAACCAGCCGCCGAGCCACCTCTACCCGGAGAGCTTCGCCGCCGCCGCCAAGGACCTGGCCAAGTCGCTGCCCGTGAAGGTCACCGTGATGGACGAAAAGAAGCTGGAACGCGAAGGCTTCGGCGGCATCCTCGGGGTAGGCAAGGGATCGGCCCGTCCCCCGCGCCTGGTCAAGCTCGAATACGCGCCGCTGCGCTCGAAGGTCAAGCTGGCCCTCGTCGGCAAGGGCATCACCTTCGACTCCGGCGGACTGTCCCTCAAGCCGGCCGCCGGCATGGAGGCGATGAAGTCGGACATGGGCGGGGCCGCCGTCGTACTCAACGCCCTGCTGGCCATCGCCGAACTGGGGCTTCCCATCAAGGTGACCTCCTGGCTCTGCATTGCCGAGAACATGCCCTCGGGCACTGCGCAGCGTCCCTCCGACGTCATGACCACCTACGGCGGCCGCACCGTCGAGGTCCTGAACACGGACGCCGAGGGCCGGCTGGTCATGGCCGACGGCCTCGTGGCTGCCAGCGAGGAAGCCCCCGACGCGATCATCGACGTCGCTACGCTGACCGGTGCCCAGATGATTGCCCTGGGCCGACGCGTTTGTGCAGTCATGGGCGAAGAAGGCGTTCGGGACGCCGTCAAGGCAGCTGCGGACCGTGCCGGCGAGCTGTTCTGGCCGATGCCGATTCCGGAGGAGCTGCGGGCGAGCCTGGATTCCCAGGTGGCGGATATCGCCAACCACGGGGAGCGTTTCGGCGGCATGATGACCGCCGCCACCTTCCTGCGGGAATTCGTCGGCGAAGTCAACGGAACCAAGATCCCGTGGGCACACCTGGACATCGCGGGACCGGCTTTCAACGACAGCGCCCCCTACGGCTACACCCCGAAGGAAGGCACCGGCGTCGCCGTCCGCACCCTGGTGGCCTACGCCGAAGACGTCGTGGCGCGCGCCTCATAGCATCCAATACTGTTCCGTGAAACGGAACTGACGGTTGTGGCAGGTGTTTCTCATTACACTTCGCCCCCTACTGCCTGTGTTCAAGTGGATGCCGGTGGTAGGGGGCGATAGGGTGAGGACTGATCACAAACGCCCAATAACTCATCGGCGCGCATGGGCGCGTCAACGAATACGCGAGGGAGCGTCCAAGTGGCCGATAAGGCAGCTGCGCAAGAGTTCGACATCCTGATCCTCGGCGGAGGCAGCGGCGGCTACGCCGCGGCACTGCGCTCCGTGGAGCTGGGATTCTCCGTAGGTCTGATTGAAAAGGGGAAGCTGGGCGGGACCTGCCTTCACAACGGCTGCATCCCCACCAAGGCGCTCCTGCACTCCGCTGAAATCGCGGAGAACGCCAAGACGGCCTCGAAGTACGGCATCAACGCCACCTTCGACTCCATCGACATGACCGCAGTGAACTCCTACAAGGACAACATCATTGCGGGCAAGTTCCGCGGCCTGCAGGGCCTGATCAAGTCCAAGGGCATCACGGTCATCGAGGGTGAAGGCAAGCTCACCAGCGAAAAGACCATCGAGGTCAACGGTGAGACCTACACCGGCAAGAACATCATCCTGGCCACCGGTTCCTACTCCCGTTCACTGCCGGGCCTGGAAATCGGCGGCAAGGTCATCACCTCCGACCAGGCACTGAAGATGGACACCGTGCCCAAGAGCGCGGTCATCCTCGGCGGCGGCGTCATCGGCGTCGAATTCGCCTCTGTCTGGAACTCCTTCGGCGTGGACGTCACCATCGTCGAGGGCCTGCCCTCCCTTGTTCCCAACGAGGACGCAGCCATCATCAAGCAGCTTGAACGCGCGTACAAGAAGCGCGGCATCAAGTTCAGCACCGGCATCTTCTTCGACAACGTCCAGCAGAACGACGACGGCGTCGTCGTCACGCTGGCCGACGGCAAGACCTTCGAAGCCGACCTGCTGCTCGTTGCCGTGGGCCGCGGCCCCGTCACCGCCGACCTGGGCTACGAAGAAGCCGGACTGACCATGGACCGCGGCTTCGTCATCACCAACGACCGCCTGCACACCGGCGTCGGCAACATCTACGCCGTGGGCGACATTGTTCCCGGCCTGCAGCTGGCCCACCGCGGCTTCCAGCAGGGCATTTTCGTTGCCGAGGAAATCGCCGGCCTGAAGCCCGTTGTGGTTGACGATGTCAACATCCCCAAGGTCACCTACTGCGAGCCGGAAATCGCCTCCGTCGGCCTGACCGAAGCCAAGGCCAAGGACAAGCTGGGCGCCGAGAACGTCGAGGTCCAGGAATACAACCTGGCCGGCAACGGCAAGACCTCCATCCTCGGTTCCTCCGGCCTCATCAAGATGGTCCGCGAGAAGGACGGCCCCATCGTGGGCGTCCACATGATCGGCGGCCGTATCGGCGAGCAGATCGGTGAAGCCCAGCTGATCGTCAACTGGGAGGCGTACCCTGAGGATATTGCCAGCCTGATCCACGCGCACCCGACGCAGAACGAGGCGCTGGGCGAAGCCGCTATGGCCCTGGCCGGCAAACCCCTTCACGGTTAATACCTAAGATTCACTCCCCCGGGCCGCATCCGGTCTGCGGCTGCGGCCCGGGGGAACTCATCACCAGCACCAGCGGCACGGCTGGTCACAAAAGATCTAACAAGGAGAAACGGGGACAATATGTCTGAAACCGTGAACTTACCAGCCCTCGGGGAAAGCGTCACCGAAGGCACCGTCACCCGCTGGCTGAAGAACGTGGGCGACCGCGTCGAGGTCGACGAGCCCCTGCTCGAGGTATCCACCGACAAGGTCGACACCGAAATCCCCTCCCCCGTTGCCGGCGTCATCGAGGAAATCCTCGTAGCCGAAGACGAAACCGCCGAGGTCGGCGCAGCACTTGTGCGCATCGGCGACGGCTCCGGCTCCGGCGAACAGCTGGACGACGGCGGCAGCGCCGCCAACCAGGAAGCACCGGCCGAAGAGGCGGCTCCTGCCGCTGAAGAAGCCCCCGCGGAGAGCGGCTCCGGCGAAGGCACCGAGGTCACCCTCCCGGCCCTCGGCGAGTCCGTTACCGAAGGCACCGTCACCCGCTGGCTCAAGGCAGTTGGCGACGACGTCGAAATGGACGAGCCGCTGCTCGAGGTTTCCACCGACAAGGTCGACACCGAGATCCCCTCCCCGGTAGCCGGCAAGCTGCTGGAAATCCGGGTCAACGAAGACGACACGGCTGAGGTTGGTTCCGTACTGGCCGTCATCGGATCCGGTGCTGCTGCCCCCGCCAAGGCCGAGCCCAAGGGAGCCGAGCCCGTAGCGGCCGCTTCCAAGGACGAGCGCGAGGCGCCGGCCGTCGAGCCGGAAAAGAAGGAAGAACCCAAGGCGGAGGCCCCCAAGCAGGAAGCCCCGAAGGCTGAAGCTCCCAAGCAGGAAGCCCCGAAGGCTGAAGCTCCCGAGCAGGAAGCTTCCAGCGGTTCCAACGACGGCGGCACCTACGTGACCCCGCTGGTCCGCAAGCTGGCCAACGAACACGGCGTCGACCTTTCCAGCATCAAGGGTTCCGGCGTTGCCGGACGCATCCGCAAGCAGGATGTGCTTGAAGCCGCTGAGGCCAAGAAGGCCGCCTCGCAGCAGCCTGCCGCTTCCGCTTCCGCTCCTGCCACCTCCGCCGCCTCCGAAAAGGCAGCACCGGCGCAGATCAGCGAAGCCAGCGCGAAGCTCCGCGGCACCACGGTCAAGGCACCGCGCATCCGCCAGACCATCGCGCGCCGCATGCGCGAGTCCCTGGAGGAGTCGGCACAGCTGACCCAGGTGCACGAGGTCGACATGACCCGCATTGCAGCCCTGCGCCAGAAGGCCAAGGGCAACTTCCAGCAGCAGAACGGCGCGAAGCTCACCTTCCTGCCGTTCATTGCCAAGGCAGTTGTCGAGGGCCTGAAGCAGCACCCGGTCCTCAACGCCTCGTACAACAACGAGACGCAGGAAATCACGTACCACGACGCCGAGCACCTCGCGATTGCCGTGGACACCGAGAAGGGCCTGCTGGTTCCGGTCATCAACGACGCCGGTGACCTGAACATCACCGGTCTCGCGAAGAAGATTGCCGACGTCGGCAGCCGTACGCGCAACAACAAGATCGGCCCCGACGAGCTCTCCGGCGGCACGTTCACCATCACGAACATCGGCAGCGTCGGAGCCCTCTTCGACACGCCGATCATCAACCAGCCGCAGGTCGGCATCCTGGGCACCGGTGCGATCGTCAAGCGTCCCATGGTCGTCACCGACGCCGAGGGCAATGACAACATTGCCATCCGTTCGATGATGTACCTCTCCCTGACGTACGACCACCGCCTGGTGGACGGCGCCGATGCAGGCCGCTTCCTGCAGACGCTGAAGGCACGCCTGGAAGAAGGCAACTTCGAGGCAGACCTGGGACTCTAGTTCCGGTTCCGCTTTGGCAGGGCGCTCTCCCGTTACCGGGAGGGCGCCCTGCGCCGTTTCTCCGGGGAACCGTCCCGTCGGCACTTCTCTACATGTTGTAGAAAAGTTACCCGCCTCCCGTGCTTTCCCCTGGGTTCCCGACTTCCAGTCGGTAAACTGGCCGTATGGACTTCCTTCACAGCTTCCTTGTTTTCCTGCACATCCTCGGTGCAGCCATCATTGTCGGCATCTGGTTTGCCCGGATCAAGAATCCGACCGTGCTGCCCGGCCAGTTCCACGCAGCACTGCTGCAGCTGGTCACCGGCCTGGCATTGGTGGCGCTGAATGAGATGGGCGACGGCGATGTCAACCACCTGAAGGTGGGCATCAAGCTGCTGATCACCCTGGTGATTGCCGTGCTGGCCTTCATCGGACAGCGCCGCTACAAGAAGGACGAGCCGGTCTCCTCCGGACTCGCAAACGGCGTGGGCATCCTCGCGGTCATCAACATTGCCGTAGCCACTATGTGGTAGTCCGCACAACAGCGGAAATAGGATGGGATGGTGCGCCGGCTTGTTGCCGGCCCCGTCCCATCACTGTTTAAGGAGACCCCCATGGCTACAGTCCGTTCAGCCCATACCGTTTGGAACGGCGACCTCTTCAACGGCAAGGGAGATGTCACCCTCGATTCCTCCGGACTCGGCACCTACGACGTCACGTGGAAGGCCCGCGCCGAAGAGGCCAACGGCAAGACCAGCCCTGAGGAACTTATTGCCGCGGCCCACTCGGCCTGCTTCTCCATGGCCTTCAGCAACGCGCTTGCCGAGGCAGGCAAGACGGCGGAGCGGATCTCCACATCCGCTGACGTGACCTTCGTTCCGGGTACGGGCATCACCGGCAGCCACCTTGTGGTCACCGCCGTGGTACCCGGACTGACGGCAGAGCAGTTTGACGACATTGCCGAGTCGGCGAAGACCGGCTGCCCGGTCTCGCAGGCCCTGGCCGGCATCGAGATCACCATGGACGCCACGCTGGAGTCCTAGGAGCCGGCTACCAGCAGCGCAGAGGGCCCCTGTTCCGGACGGAACAGGGGCCCTCTGCGCTGCTGGACGTGCGGGTCCCCTTTTCCCGGATACGGGCGTAGATGGACTGGAACGGGTGGTCGTGGCTGGTACGTGCGCGTACGGTTTTCTGTAAGCGAGCCAGGCCGGTGCGCCGGGCAAGCGGGCCAGATTCGATCGCAACTGCGTCTGAAGGTGAAGGTATGAACCTCACTCCCAAGGAAATAGACAAGCTCTACGTATACCAAGTGGCGGATTTGGCCCGTAAGCGGCGTGAGCGGGGCACCAAGCTCAATGTCAGCGAGGCCACCGCCCTCATCTGCGAGGCGATCCTGGAGGGTGCCCGCGACGGCCGGACCGTCGCAGAGGTGATGGAACTCGGTAAGACCATCGTCTCTGAAAGCCAGTGCATGGACGGCGTCCGTGAGCGGTTGCCCCTCCTGCAGATCGAGGCGACCTTCGTCGACGGCAGCAAGCTCGTCTCCTGTCACGATCCCATCGGGGTGTGACTTGACCTGGCCCACCGAGCCGGATGCAACGGTGGTGCTGGTCGGAGGACATGAGAGCGGCAACGGGACGGATCTTTCATTCGTCTCGGCTTCCTTTCCGGACGCCCTCATTACCCCCGCCGGCCGACCTCTGCACAATGTCCTCACGCGGCTGCGCGAGGACACTGCCGACAGGGCGGACACGGCGCCCGTAGTCGTGCTGCCGATGACCTTCGGCCGCAACCCGACCCTCGTTGCGGACACGGCGAAGACGCTCCGCTGGCTTGAAGCAGGGGCAGTCCCGCACGGTGCCGCCCCAGCCCCGCTGGCCCTGGCGGACGAATTCGGCACCCCCGACCATCTCACGGCGTGGCTCCGGGCCGCCGCCGTGGAGGTGCGCAGGCTGGCCCCGGATGCGGCAGTGCTGATCGTCGCGGACGCCGCCAACCCCTTCGATGATGCGGAGCTCTACCGCATCGCGCATCTGGTACGCACGCACGGGGCCGGCAACCTGGTGGAGGTTGCCGCTGTCACCGACGCGGAGGCACTCCTGGAGGCCGTACGGCGGCTGGGTCTTCTCGGCAGCACGGAAACGGTGGTTGTTCCCGCAGGATTTCGGCGGGTGCCCACCGTGCACGGTGAAGCGGTGCCCTTTGGCGAGGGAGGCTTCACCGAGGCCCGTTTCTACGGTGCACTGCTGAGCGAGCAGGCGGTGCTTCGCGTTATCGGCGAGCGTGTTCGCGATGCACTGCACAACCTCGGCCACGGCTCCACCGGTGTTGACGCCGGGCTGCAGGCTGATCACGGTCACGGTTACGCCCACTCACACGCCTTTGACGCGGACAACGGCCATTCCCACAACCACGGGGCGGCCGACGGCCACGCGCATCACCACCCCACCCCGATCGGTACGAGCTGACCGGAATCGCATCTAAACACACCACGTGCAGCGATGCTGCGCCGCAAGGGAAGGAAAAACCATGCTGGGCAGCCCCACCTACCACCACAAGCAAGAAGACATCGAGATCAACGCCGGCAGGCCGAGCGTCACCCTGCTGGTGAGCAACACCGGCGACCGGGCGGTGCAGG
This sequence comes from Arthrobacter sp. zg-Y1110, assembly GCF_025244865.1. Taxonomy (NCBI): domain Bacteria; kingdom Bacillati; phylum Actinomycetota; class Actinomycetes; order Micrococcales; family Micrococcaceae; genus Arthrobacter; species Arthrobacter sp. zg-Y1110. The sequence continues at coordinate 1,432,800 of NZ_CP104272.1, read as the reverse complement.
TCGGCTCTCATTTCCACTTCTTCGAAACCAACAAGGCGCTTTTGTTCGAACGCGAACTGGCCTACGGAATGCACCTCGATGTGCCGGCAGGTACCGGAATCCGCTTCGAAGCAGGTGACACCCGCGAGGTGACCCTCACCGCGTACGCCGGAAACCGGCGGGTCATTGGCTTCAACAACCTCGTCGACGGCGGGCTCGACTCTGCGGCAACGAAGATCCGGGCCATGGCGCGGATGAAGGAGCTCGGATTCCAGGACGGAAAACCGAGCTCCAAACCCAGTGCAAACAACGCGGGCCCTGCAGCACAAACGGGCCGCCCAGAAGAGGGGAAGAAGTGATGGCGAAAATCTCGCGCAAGCAGTATACCGATCTCTTTGGTCCGACCACCGGCGACCGGGTCCACCTGGCCGATTCCAATCTGGTGATCGAGATCGAGAAGGATTACAACGAGGGCCATTACGGTGACGAGGTGGTCTACGGCGGCGGCAAGACCGCGCGTGACGGCATGGCGGCCGATCCCCAGGCAACTTCCGCGGAAGGCGTACTTGACCTGGTGATCACCAACGCAATCATCCTGGACCCGGTGCTTGGTGTCATTAAGGGCGACATCGGTGTGCGTGACGGCAAGATCGCCGGTATCGGCAAGTCCGGCAACCCGCACACCCAGAGCGGAGTCGATCCGCGCCTGGTGGTTGGCCCCGGGACCGAGCTGCTGGCCGGCGAGCACTTCATCGCCACCCCCGGCGGCATCGACTCACACGTGCACTATATTTCGCCGGAACAGGCGCTGGCCGCCCTCTCCAACGGCATCACGACCCTCTTCGGCGGCGGCACGGGACCCACCGACGGCACCAACGGCGTCACCACGACTCCCGGCGTCTGGAATCTCGCCCGGCTGCTGGAATCGGCCGAAGGGATGCCGGTCAACATGGGCTTCCTCGGCAAGGGGAACGGCTCGCTGCCCGATGCCCTGATCGAACAGGTCGAGGCCGGCGCATGCGGACTCAAGGTACACGAGGACTACGGCACGACGCCGGCCGCGCTCAGCAACGCACTCTCCGTGGCCGATGACTACGACGTGCAGATCTCGGTGCATACAGACAGCCTCAACGAGGCCGGTTATGTGGAGGACACCCTTGACGCCATCGACGGCCGCACCATCCACACCTTCCACACCGAGGGTGCCGGCGGCGGCCACGCCCCGGACATCATCAAGGTGGCCGGCCACCCGAACGTGCTCCCGTCCTCGACGAACCCGACGCTGCCCTACACCGTCAATTCGGTGGATGAGCTGCTCGACATGGTGATGGTCTGCCACCACCTCTCCCACGACGTCCCCGAAGACGTCGCCTTCGCGGATTCCCGGGTGCGGGCCGAGACGATCTCCGCGGAGACGGTTTTCCACGATGAAGGGATCATTTCGATGGTCTCGTCCGACTCCCAGGCAATGGGTCGCATCGGCGAATCGTTTATGCGCACCTTCCAGATCGCCCACCACTGCAAGGACCAGCGCGGCGCGCTGCCGGAGGACAGCGGCGACAACGATAATTTCCGGGTGCTGCGCTTCCTCGCCAAGATCACGATCAACCCGGCCATCACCCAGGGAGTGTCCGACTATATCGGCTCGCTGGAGGCCGGCAAGATCGCCGACATCGTGCTTTGGCCGATCCAGTCCTTCGGCGCCAAGCCCCGGCTGATCGTCAAGGGCGGCCTAATCAACTGGGCGCTGATGGGTGATCCGAATGCCTCGCTGCCCACCCCGCAGCCCGTGTTTTACCGGCCCATGTTCGGTGCGCAGGGCAAGGCGCTGCAGAGCACACGGGTGACCTTCATGTCGAAGGCGGCCATCGACAAGGGCGTGCCGGAGCGGCTCGGGCTGGAGAGCCAGGTGCTGCCGGTGCAACGCTGCCGCGGCATCGGCAAGGAGCACATGGTCCGCAACAACGCGACGCCTGTGATCGAGGTGGACCCGGAGACATACGACGTGACGTACAACGGCACGCTGGCCACCATCCCGCCGGCCCAGTCCCTGCCGATGACCCAGCTGTTCTTTCTCGCGTAGGGACACGGCATGTCGGATGTAGGCCAATTGCTGACCAGCCTGCAGTTCGCTGACTCGGCGTTTCCCAGCGGCTTCTACACGATGTCGCACGGGCTCGAGGGCTACAGGCAGGCGCGGCTCGTGTCTGCTGACGGAGTGCAGCAGCTGCTGGCCGAGCTGCTGCTGCACTCCGTCGGCCCCGGGGACGCAACGGCACTTGCTGCAGCGCACCGCGCAGCGGACAACGGCGACATCGACCTCGTGCAGGAAGTCGACCAGCGGCTGTTCGCCTCGAAACTGAACGCCGAAATGCGCACCGCCTCCGTACGCAGCGGCCACCAGCTGATTGATCTGGGGGCCGAATTGATCGACCAGGGACTCCTCGCCGCGTATGGCGAGCGTGTGCGGCTGCGTAGCACGCCCGGCTGCCAGCCAGTCGCGGCGGCGGTGGTGTACGCAGCCAACGGAGTCGCGACCCGGCAGGCCGTTGCATCGGACCTGTTCGCTTTCTCGGCGAGCTTCGTAGGGGCCGCCCTTCGCCTGCGGCTGACAGACCACCGGCAGGCGCAGGCCATCCTGCTTCAGACATCCCCTGTCATGGAGCAGGTGACGGAGGCCGCCCTGGAGCGCAATCTCGCCGATCTTGGCGGCTTTGCGCCCATGGCGGACGTCATGTCAGCACAGCATGAGAGAGCCGAGGCACGCTTGTTCGCCAGTTAGGACACAGTCCGGACACGAACGAAACGGCGCCGATGGGCGCCCGCACGAAAACAGCAGATCCACCGGAAACGAGGACTTCATGAGTGAGAACGTGTTGAGGATTGGCATCGGAGGGCCCGTGGGCAGCGGCAAGACGGCGCTGACGGAAGCGCTGGTGCCGCTGTTGATCGAGGCCGGGCGCACCCCCGGCGTCATCACCAATGACATCTATACCCAGGAGGATGCCCACCACGTGCGCAGGGAGCTGGCCGGCATCCTCGACCCCGAGCGGGTGATGGGCGTCGAGACCGGATCCTGTCCGCATACGGCCGTGCGCGACGATCCGACCATGAACCTCGCCGTCGGCGCGGAGATGCTGGAACGGTTTCCCGACATCGACACGCTCATTTACGAGTCGGGCGGCGACAACTTGACGCTTACCTTCTCCCCCGCGCTTGCCGATGTGTTTGTGTTCGTGCTGGACACCGCTGAGGGCGAGAAGATGCCGCGCAAGCGCGGTCCCGGCATCACCGACAGCGACATCCTGGTGATCAACAAGATCGACATCGCGCAGTACGTCCGCACCGACCTCAACGTGATGGAGTCCGACGCCCACCGGGTCCGCGAGAATCGGCCCGTGGTGCTGACCAATTCACTCACCGGGTTCGGCGTCGATGAACTCCACCAGCAAATCATGTCGCAGTGGAACGGTGCCAGAACCGAGCTCATCGGATGATCCTCAAAGCGACGGAACAGCGAAGTGCGCCGGCACCCGGCGGGAACACCGTGACGGGTGCCGACGGTCTCGCGAGCGAGAGCCCTCTCCCCCGTCCTCCGGTTTCCCGCGACGCCGGACGGAGGGAACCAAACGCGGGCGGCTACCGACTCGAGCCGGCGTTCTATGAGCCCGTCCGGGTGCCAGCCGAAATTCGGCGGCACACAGAGGAAGAGTGGAGGAATCTGCCGGTCGGCAGCCCGGGCAAAGTCGGCATCCTGCAGCTTGGGTTCGCCTGCAACCGGGGCCGCACCGAGCTGGTGCAGCACTACCAGAAGTCACCGTTGCAGATCATGCATCCGCTCTATTTCAACCCGCTGCGCCCCGACATGGCCTACACCTACCTCATGTCCTCGGGCGGCGGCATTCTGCAGGGAGACCGGCTGCGCACCGATCTGAGCTTCGGCCCCGGCACTTCGGCGCACATCACCACTCAGACCCAGACCAGGGTCTACCGCATGGACCATGACTATGCCTCCGCGCTGATGAACATCACGGTCGGAGAAGGCGCCCATGTCGAGTACCTGCCCGAGCCAGTGGTGCCCTTCGCCGCTTCGCGCTATTACCAGCAGACATCGGTGGTGATCGACGAGTCGGCAACCTTGGTGCTCGGCGACACCATGTATGCGGGCAGGCTCGCCCGCGGGGAGCGGCACGCCTACGATGTGTACGCCTCCGACCTCGAGGTGCGGCGGCCGGACGGCGGGCTGGTTGCCCTGGACCGGGTTCGGCTCAGCCCGGGAGCCGACGGAGCGGTCTCCGGCGTCGGCGGGCTGGGCGTGCTTGCCAACCACGACGTGCTCGCCATGCTCTACGTCTTCACGCCCCTGGTTCCGGCGGCCCAGCTCGCAGATACCCTGCACCGGGCGCTCACCGAGAGCGGCGGTGACCTGATCTTCGGGGTGAGCACCTTACCCGGTGATGCCGGCGTTTGGATGCGGCTGGTAGGCAACGACACCGTGGCTGTCGCGGCCGCAAACACGGCCGCCGCATCGGCGGTGCACGAGTTGCTGACCGGGAAGCGGGCACCCGCAATTCGGAAGAGCTAGAGAGGGGTCTAACGGTGAGTGAACAAGCGAACACGCAAGAGAAGGCTGTGGGCCCGGGACGCTCCTACCGGGCGCAGGTGGTGCTCGCCTTCATTCCGGTCGCGCTGCTGCACATCGCGGGCTTCGGACTGTTCTTCTTCCTGGTCGAACCGCTGCATCTCCAGCTGGGCTCCTCGGTCTTCGGGGTTGGCATCGCCGTGGTGGCCTATGTGCTCGGCGTGAGGCACGCCTTCGATGCCGACCACATCGCTGCGATCGACAACACCACCCGCAAACTCGTGGACCTGCGCAAGCCGGCCGCCGGGGTCGGATTGTTCTTCTCCCTGGGGCACTCCACCATTGTGTTCCTGATGGCTGCGCTTCTGGCCCTCGGGGTGAGCTGGGCGGTAGGGCTCAGCGATGACGGCAACGGTGTACGCGCCGGCCTCGGAGTCTTCGGCACGGTGGTGTCCGGGGTCTTCCTGCTGCTCATCGGACTCATCAACGCCGTCGCGTTCATCGGAATCCTCAAGGTCTGGCGGGCCTCGCGCAACGGCGACCTCGACGAGCTGGAGCTGGAGCGGCATCTGCAGGGCCGCGGCCTCATCAGCCGCCTCATCCGGCCGATGCTTCGTACCATCGACCGCCCGGGGAAGATGTATGCCGTTGGCTTTTTGTTCGGGCTCGGCTTCGACACCGCCAGCGAGATTGCCCTGCTGGTGCTGGCGGGAACCGGGGCAGCGACGGGGCTTCCCTGGTATGCCGTCCTCTGCCTGCCCCTGATCTTTGCCGCAGGCATGAGCCTGTTCGACACCCTCGATTCAGCCGTCATGGTGAAAGCCTATGGCTGGGCGAGCGTCAACGCGGTTCGCAAGCTGTACTACAACCTCACCATTACCGGGCTCTCAGTCATGATTGCCGTCATGATCGGTGGCATTGAGCTGGTCGGGTTGCTGAATGAGAAGCTCGGGCTGAGGGATCCACTCACCGGCTGGGTAGCCGCCATCGACCTTGAGAACGTGGGCTACATTGTCGTGGCCACGCTGATACTGGTCTGGTTGACCTCTACCGCCTACTGGCGGTTGGGCCATGTGGAGGAACGATGGGCGCTGGCAGGCGGGGCGGGCGCATCTGGCGCCTCAACCGCGCCCGGCGGGCCGGAGTTGAGGCAGAGGCCTGGAAAGGGCTCGCCGCCTGACGACGCCCCGCGAACGGAGCAAGGATGAGCAGCGCAAGTGCGGCCTCGCCGAACCCATCCATCTCGAGTGCTGGCTGGCTGAAGGGGTGGGGCCAAGGGCTATCGCAGATCTTTTTCCAAAGCAACATTTACACCGCTCTGCTTATTCTGGCTGCCTTCGTTGTGGCCGACTGGCGCATGGCCGTGCTTGTGCTGATTGGCTGCGCGGGAAACACAGTGGGAGGGCGCCTGCTCAAGGCCGACCCGTCCTCGGTGACATCAGGCCTGCAGGGTTTTTGCGGGGCCCTCGCTGGGGCTGCGACGTTCTCAACCATTGGGGGTCAGTGGGCGGCGTATCCCATCGCGCTCATCGGCGGCTTACTGTGTGCCACGGTGACGTGGCTGGTGGTTGCGCTGTTCACCAGGACACCGCTGAGGGTGTTCTCCCTGCCGTCCACGACGGCACCGTTCTGCATCGTGGCGACGGGCATTCTGCTCAGCACGGAGGCACTGCACGTGACCTCGGCGCCGTCGGCCACCATCGACTCGGAGCCGCTGGCCTTCGTCCGCTCGTTATTGACGAATGTGTCCGAAGTGGTGCTGATCAACAACGAATGGTCGGGAGCCCTCATTCTGCTCGGGCTGTTCGTGGCGAGTTGGAAAGTGGGGCTGGCCGGGCTCCTTGGCAGCGTGGTGGGGAGCCTGTGCGCGCTGGCAATGGGCGAGAACCTGACCGAGACCGCGAACGGCCTGGCCGGCTACTCCGGTGTCCTCACCGCGATTGCCCTCGCCGTGGTCTTCCTCCGCAGCAGCACGCTCTCGTGGGTTCTGGCCGTGATCGGCACGGTGGTCACTGCGGTGGTGACAGTGATCATGCATGATCTTTCAGCTCCCACCTACACCTGGCCGTACATTCTCACAACGTGGGTGTTCCTGGTCATCGCCCACTACATTCCCGCCGCCAAGCGCACATAAGCGCCCCTTGTGCTTCGCTTCTTCCTACACCGAGGCACCCACCCAGAGGCCGATCACGGCGGCCGCCACTGAGAGCACGAGCATGACGATACCGCTGATGAAGGATGCACCGTAGCGGCCCTCCTTAATCAACTGCACCGTCTCGTAGCTCGCAGTGCTGAAGGTGGTGTAGCCGCCGAGGAAGCCGGTCCCGATCACGATACTGAGGTCGGTCGACACAAAGTGCTCGATGGTGAGGCCGGTGAGCAGGCCGAGCACCACGGAACCGGAGACGTTGATGATGGTCGTCGCCCAGGCAAACCGCGTCTTGAGGTGGGCTCGGATGAGTCCGTCGATGACAAACCGCACCGTTGCACCTACCCCGCCGGCCAGCGCCAGCAGCAGGAAAATTCCGGGGGTCATGAAGCATCCTCCTGCTTATGCTGCGGGTCCGAGCCGCGGGCGTGGAGACCGCTTGCGGCGGCGATGCCCGCCCAAGTGGCGCAGGCACCGACGATTACCGTGCCGAGGGCGTAGATTATGGCGGTCCAGGGAAAACCGTCGCGAAAGAGTACAGCGGTGTCGGTGGCCAGCGAACTGTAAGTGGTGAAGCCGCCGCAGAAGCCGGTACCGAGCAGCAGTTTGAGGTTCTTCCCGGTCGGGCCCGACCTGTCGAAGCGGGTCACAGCCTCGTAGAGGTAGCCGAGCAGAAAGGCACCGACCACGTTGATGATCGGGATCGCCACCGGCACTTCACCGAGGTTCGGTATGACCAGGGACAGGCCCTCGCGGCTGGCAGCACCGGCTCCGCCTCCGAGGGCGACCAGTCCGATGGGGCCCCAGCGCAGGTATTGTGGGCGCATTCCGGTACTCATTCCTTGCTTCGAGGATGGGTGGCATCGGCGCGGACTGCTTGGCAGGACACGTGCACGGGTTGTCCGGGGCCACGCCTGAGAATAAGGCGTGGTTTCGCGGGGAATCGGGGGAAATTCCCCACGTTTGAGGCTACTCCTGCCTTTTCCTGTCTTCAACGGCAGGCAGGCCTTGGTCCACTGTGCGGCGCCAATCGGGTATGTCTCCGGCCTGCCGCGTTCCATGACCGGGGCACCGTGCGGAACGGCCCGGACCGCTGGTGCAGCGGTCCGGGCCCATAAACCGGGTTTTCCGTAGCCTATGTGGTGGCTAGTGGCGGTTGTCCCGGCTCGTTCCGTCCGCTCCGGTACCGGCACTCACCGGTGCAGGCAAGGACGGGTCCGCCTCTTCCGTGTTCTCCTGGGGCCGCTTCGGCAACGGAGCGGGCTGGAGATTACGGTAGCCGGACATGGCCGGGGGCTCGTCCGTAGGCAGCTCAGACAGCATTTCGCGCAGGATGCCCACACCGTGTTCCAGCTGCGGGTCGTCCCCGGCCACATAGGCGTGCGGCGGGAAGGCCACCTCAATGTCCGGCTCCACTCCGCGGTTTTCCACGTCCCAGCCGACACCGCCCGTGAACCAGTAGGCGTGCCTCGGCTGGTTCACCATGGTTCCGTCCACCAGGTTGAAACGTCCGTCGATTCCGACGACGCCGCCCCAGGTCCGCGTGCCCACGACCGGGCCGATGCCGCGCAGCTTGGACACCTGGGTGACGATGTCGCCGTCGGACCCGGCGAACTCGTCCGTCAGGATCACTACGGGGCCGCGAGGCGCATGCGCCGGGTAGGGGGTGGGAGTGCCGCCGCGGGGAACGCTCCACGCGGTGACCTTCCGCCCGATCAGCTCGGCAACCAGCTGGGACGTGTGTCCGCCCCGGTTTCGCCGGACATCAACCACCAGGCCACGCAGGGACGCTTCCTGATCCAGGTCCCGGTGCAGCTGGGACCACCCGTTGGCCATCATGTCGGGGATATGCAGGTAGCCGAACTCACCGTTGGAGGCTTCCCGCACGAGGCGGCGGTTGGCGCTGACCCAGTTCTGGTAACGCAGGCGTTCCTCGCTTCGCAGCGGAACGACGGCGATCCGCCGCTGTTCCGGCGCACCGTCGCTGCCGGCGGACACAACAGTCAGTTCGACAGTCCTGCCGGCTGCTCCGGCGAGCAGGACGGCCGGTCCCTCGTTCGGGGGAACCGGCTGCCCGTCCACTGCGGCAATGACGTCACCGGGGTGGACGTCGGCACCCGGCGCGCTCAAGGGAGACGTGGCCGCCGGGTCCGAGGACTCGGCGCCGAGGATCCGCACCACTTCCCAGCCGCCGGCGCCGGGGCGCAGATCCGCACCGAGGAAACCCTGACCGCCCGAGCCCTGCTCGGTGACCGGAACGGGAGTGACATAGGCGTGGGAAGTGCCGAGTTCCCCGTGCATTTCCCAAAGCAGGTCCACGAGGTCGTCATGGCTTCCGAGGTTCTGGACCAGCGGACGGTACCGGGCATGGACACCTTCCCAATCGAGCCCGCCCATGTCCGGGGCCCAGAAGAAGTCGCGCTGCAGGCGCCAGGCCTCGTCAAAGGCCTGTCCCCACACCTTCACGGGATCAATCCGGATCCGGATCCGTTCCAGGTCCACGCGGATGTTCTCGGCCGAGTCCTCTTCCACTCGGGAAACTGCTGGAACCATGCGGACGCTGCCTTCGTGCTTCAGCACCACCTTGGTGCCGTCGCCGCTGACTTCGAAATCGTCCAGCGCCGCAACCAGGACGGATACGTCCTTCTTCTCCAGGTCAAAGCGCTCCAGCCTGGCGGCCGGATCACGGTCCGCTGCCGATGCGCGGCCGTCACCGGTCACCCCGTAGATGTCCGAGGACTGCCAGAGAAGTCCACCCTCTGCAGCCCGGAGCTTTTCGTAGCGTCCCTGGGGTACCGGCACGGCAATCAGGCGGTCCCCGATCCGCTCGGCGTCCACCTGCACAGGCGGCACCGTGTCCTGCGACGTGTCTGCCTCGGTTCCGGACGCCGCCGTGGTTTTGGAGGCTGCTGCGGAAGTACCGGATACCGACGGCCCGAACGGCGAAGGCGTCCCGGCGGCCAGTGCCACCAGGAAGGGTTTGGTGGAGGACGGGAAGCTGAGGTCGAACCGGTGGGTGTCGTACACCGGGTCGAAGCTGCGCTCCGAAAGGAACGCCAGATAAAGGCCGTCGGTGGTAAACGAAGGATCATGGTCGCTAAACCGGCCGTCGGTTATATCCACTACGGGCGCTGCTGCATCCCGCACGGACCGCAGGCGGATCCGCGACCGGCCTTCGCCGCTGGACGGTTCAGCCCAGGCGAGCCACTGCGAGTCCGGTGAGAAAGCCAGCTGGTCGACGGCCCCGAAGTCGGAAGACGCAACCGGGAACAGCTCGGCCGTCGCCACGTCCAGCACAAACACCTCACCGTATTCGGTGGAGACGCCTACGTGCCGTCCGTCCGGGCTGGGAACGAGCTGGCTGACGCGGGTGGGGCGGTCGAACCCTACCCGGATGGTCGCGGCAGCGGCCGCAGAATCCCCTGGTGCTCCTGTAGGTGCCGGTTCGGCGCTCTCCGTCCCGCCGTCGTGCCCCGATCCCCTGCTACCGGTTTCCCGAACGGCCGAAACGGCAGCTCCGGAAGCGGACACCGGGCTGGGCAGAACCAAACCGTTGTCCTCACCGGCACCGGCAGCCGGAATCCCTTCGGAGACTCCTGCCTGGGCAGCCGGAGTGGCCGCAACCGTGCCGAGCCCGGCGAAAACGTCCTTGATGTAGATCGCTTCCTCGCCGTTGCGGTCCGCCACGTACACGGCGCGGGAGCTGTCCAACGGCCTGCCCAGACGGGCGCGGACGGTCGAATCTGCCTCGATCACGCGCGACGGCCCGTCCCGGTGGGTCAGCCAGTGCAGGGTTCCGTGGCTCTCCACCACGCTGGCGGTTCCCTTGGTATCAGGAACAACCGCTGACAGGTGCTTTGCGACGTTGAGCGGACGCGGCCGGCGGGCAGTGCCGGCCGAGCCTAGGACGATGTCCAGCGGCTCTGCTTCGGCGTCCAGCGAGGAAAGGAGCCAGATACGTCCCGCGGATTCGAACACGATGCGGCTGCCGTCGGAGGAAGCGTGCCGAACATAGAATCCTTCGAAGTCGGTGTGCCGGCGGAGATCCTCCCCCCGGGGTGTCACCGAGTACAGGTTGCCGTAGCCTTCGTGGTCCGAAAGGAAGACCACCCGGCCATCGATCCACATCGGGTCCGACAGGTTGCCGTCCAGTTCCGGCACGAGGCGGAGGAATTCCCCGTTGCCGTCGGCGTCGATCCAGAGCTTTCCTGCGGTGCCGCCGCGGTAGCGCTTCCACCATGCCTGCTCCCGGGTGAGCAGGCTGCCGATCACCATCGGGCGTTCGTCGCCGACTGCGGGCCCCTCGGCAATGGTTTCCACCGGGCCGTACGGGAGCTTGACCGGCGCCGACCCGTCGAGAGGAACCGCGAAGGCCCAGCGGAGCCGGTTATCTTCCTGTTCCACGGAGCACGTGGCAATGGCCTCTCCGGCGGAGTTGAATCCCTTCAGGCGGGTGCTCTGGCTGCCCCAGAAGGTCAGCTGCCGGAAGTCCCCGCCGTCGACGTCTGCCGTGACGATTTCAGGTGCCCCGCCCTGGACCACCTGCCAGGCAAGCCGGGTTCCGTCCGGGGAGAACTTCGGGCTACGGGCCGGCAGCTGCATCGCGGAAACCCGCCAGGCGCGGCCACCGCTCACGGGAGCCATCCAGACATCGTCTTCGGCGACAAAGGTGACGAGGTTCCCGTGCAGGTCGGGGTAACGGAGGTATGCGGTTGGACTCATGTGACGATCCTATCTTTCGCCGCTGACTTGTCCGTGTAGCGTGCTGCCTCATGGCGGAGCCAGGATCCGGCTGATCCGCCATTCTCCCCCGCTTCGCACCAGCACCAGCAGCACCTCCTGCTGCTGTGCCTGCCCGTAACGCAGCACCGCACCGGCACTGTCTACCTGCGTGTAGCCGGAAACCTGCATCCGAACCCGCAGTTCCGCCGTTGCTGTTCCCTGCGCCGCCCGGGCAGCCCCGCTGCCGTCCACCACGGCTACTTCCGTGACCAGTCCGGACAGGGCATGCCCTTCAGCAGCGAGCCGGGCAATCTGCTCCTGATCGTCCTGCAGCGCTTCCGACCCCGGAGCATTCACGTAGTGAAGCAGCGCCGGGTCCGCACTGGTAAAGGCCCGGCTCCGTAGTTCGGCGAGCGCGGGCAGCGCCTGTGCCGGATCCTCAGCCGCGGTCACTGCCCGGAGCGATTCCACGGTTTCTGCGGGGTCCACCGGTGCGGGTCGTGTTGGAGCTTCGGGTGTTGAGGCTTCGAGCGTTGGTGCCGGCGCAGGAGCTGAGGTGTCCTGGGCAGCCGCCTGGGAACCGCCGGGGGACTTATCCGGGGCACCGGCACCACGGGCACGCAGGAGATCAGGGGCGGCGAGCGCTATCCCGGCAAGAAGCAGGACAGCAGCAACCACCACCGCGGCTGCCACGGGGAACACCCTGCTACTCATGGGGGAACTGCGGGATCCGCGGCCGCGTACAGTGCCCTGAGCGTCCCTGCGGGTCCTCAGTGCCTGGTCCGGCGCGGCATTTCCTTCGATGCTCCGCTCCCGAACAGCCGGTGCCCTATCCGCGTCAGCCCCGCCGCCTGGCAAAGCGTTCCCCCGCCGACCGCTTCCCCACCATTCCCTTCCCGCTGCACCCGGCATCCCGCCCGTTCCACGCGCCTGCCTTCCTCCGTGCGCCTGCCTTAGTCCGCGCCCCCGCCTTCGCCCCAGTGCCCTGCTGCGGCCCCGTTCCAGTTCCGTTCCTCCAACTACTCCGGACGGACCCCGCTTGCCCCGCCGGCGCTTCCGTTTCTCCGTCCCGGATCCGGCGGAGCCGGTCCGGCGCGTCAGCAGCTCGGGATGAACATCCGGATGGACTGCGGCCACCAGGTCTACCGGCAGCGCCGGAGCGCCACGGTACGCTGCCGCCGCAAATTCGTCGGCTGCGGGCCGATCGGCAGGATCCTCCGCCAATCCCGCCTCCAGCAGTGCCGGCAGCTCCCGGCCCACATCCGGTACCAGGATCGACAGCGGGGGACGGTCGCGGCTGGGCGGAGGAGTCCGTCCGGTTAGCAGAAACCAGCCCACGGCGGCCAGCGCATACATATCCATTGCCGCACCCAGCCCGGGCTCTGCATCGTCCGTGCTCTCCGGCGCAGAGAACCCGGGTGTCCCCAGGCGCTGCGCCCCCGGCTCTCCCAGCAGCCGTCCCGAGCCGAAATCCCCCAGTAGCGGCCTGCCCTCGGAAGTGAACAGGATGTTTCCCGGTGAAACATCCCCGTGGGCCGCACCCCGGGAATGGAGGTACCCCAGGGCTTCGGCTATTCCCACGAGGATACTGACCGCTTCTCCGGGCTGCACCGGCCCCCGGGCAGCCACCAGACCGGCAGCACTGCCGCCGGCCGCGTATCCGCAGATGAGGCCCGCGCCGTGATTCGTCTCGACCACCGCGTGCATCCGCAGCAGATGCCGGTGCTCCAGGCGGGCAAGGATATTCACCTCCCGTCGGGCTTCGAAGGCGTTCAGCGCCCCGTCTCCCCCGGTTACCGGGACTTTGAGGGCGAACGGAGCGCCGTCGTCGTCCCGCACCAGCCACACGGCGGCGCTGCCGCCCACTCCCAGCAATCGCTCTACCCGGAAACCGGGCACCTCGGGTGCGGGAGGTACTGGAATGCCGCCACTGGTCGCGGGATGTTCCGCCGGCTGGGTCGTGTCCATAAAAGCAAAGTCTTACCCTCCACCCAGGCCGCGGAGCAGTTATCCACAAGGTAGCTAAACCAGCGGGAAGACCAGGAAAACACCCCCGGCCGAGCAGCCCTGAAGTGTGGTCCACATTACGTCTGCGGGGGTCTAGGCTAGTGGCCATGGCTTTGGAGTTCACCCGCGTAGGCCTGTCTCCGCACTACGTGGAATATTCAGCAGGCTGGGACCTCCAGCAGCAACTGCACCGGCAGGTACGTGAGGGCAAGGCACCGAACACGGTGCTGTTGCTTGAACACACCCCTGTCTATACCGCCGGGCGGCGTACGGAGCCGCACGAGCGGCCTTTCGACGGAACTGAAGTAGTCAACGTGGACCGCGGCGGGAAGCTGACCTGGCACGGTCCGGGACAGCTGGTGGGATATCCGATCCTGAAGCTCGCCGATCCCGCACGCGTCCTGGCCTATGTCGACGGCCTGGAGGCGGCGGTCATCAGCGTGCTGCAGGACTACGGAATCCCGGGCGTCCGCGTCGAAGGGCGTTCGGGTGTGTGGATCCGCGGAGACGGGCAACCTTTCGGGCGTCCGGACCGCAAGATTGCAGCCGTCGGGATCCGCGTCCACGAGGGCGTCACCATGCATGGATTCTCACTGAACTGCAGCAACGATCTGGCCCCCTACAGCCAGATCATCGCCTGCGGTATCAGCGACGCGGGCACCACGTCGATCAGCGTCGAGACGGGACAAGCAGTGTCCCCGGCCGACGTCGTCGCCCGAGTGGAAGACGAACTTGCCGCCCGTGAGGCGGACCTGACCGGCACCACCCCCTCGAAGAACTTCCCCGGCATCGGCGCCCTCCCTGCCGGCAGCCGGCCGAAAGGAGCCCTGCTGTGACCCTCGCCCCTGAAGGCCGGCGCCTGCTGCGCATTGAACAGCGCAACGCCGCCGTCCCCGTGGAACGAAAGCCCGAATGGATCAAGGCCAAGGTAGACATGGGCCCTGAATACGTGGAGCTGAAGAAGCAGGTGAAGAAGGAAGGCCTGCACACGGTCTGCGAGGAAGCGGGCTGCCCCAATATTTTCGAATGCTGGGAGGACCGCGAGGCGACGTTCCTCATCGGCGGGTCCGAATGCACCCGGCGCTGCGACTTCTGCCAGATCGACACCGGTAAGCCCTCGCCGCTGGACCTGATGGAACCCACCAAGGTGGCACGCTCCGTCCAGCAGATGAACCTGCGCTACGCCACGGTCACCGGTGTGGCCCGCGACGACCTCGCGGACGAGGGCGTCTGGCTCTATGCCGAAACGATCCGGAAAATCCACGAGTTGAACCCCGGCACCGGCGTCGAGATCCTGATTCCGGACTTCTCCGGGAAAGTGGAGCACATCATCGACATCTGCGAAGCCCGGCCCGAGGTCTTCGCCCACAATGTGGAAACGGTTCCGCGCCTGTTCAAGCGCATCCGCCCCGCCTTCCGCTACGAACGGTCCCTGGACGTCATCACGCAGGGCCAGAACATGGGCATGGTCACCAAGTCCAACCTGATCCTGGGGATGGGTGAGACGCGCGCGGAAATCTCGGGCGCGCTGAAGGACCTGAAGGACTCCGGCTGCGACCTGATCACCATCACGCAGTACCTGCGTCCCAGCGAACGCCACCTGCCGGTGGATCGCTGGGTCAAGCCGCAGGAATTCGTCGAGATCAGCACCGAGGCAGAGGAACTGGGTTTCCTCGGCGTGATGAGCGGCCCGCTGGTTCGGTCCTCCTACCGTGCCGGAAGGCTTTGGGCCGGGGCCATGCGCCGCAAGGGGCGCGAGCTTCCTCCGCAGCTGGCGCACATCGAGGATTCGGGAAGCACGCTCCAGGAAGCTTCCTCCATCCTCGCCCGCGGGTGACGGCGGCCCGGTTACCCGGGCACTGCGCCAACCCCTGCGTCCCCGACTTCCGCCTAACCGTGCAGCCTTCCTAACCGCACGCCTTACATCACGTAGAATGAACTCATTATGGCCAAAAGCACCGATTCAGACGCATCCCAGAGCGCCCGCAAAGGCGTCTTTTCCCGCAAGCCGAAGGGGGAAAAGAAGCCCAAGAAGGAAGGGCGCATGAAGCAGATTGCCCAGGTCTTCAAGATGACCCGGCGCAATGATCCCAACGTCGTGTGGCTGATGATCGGCGCGTTCCTCGGCATCATCGCCGTGGGCCTGCTGATCGGCTTCCTGATCGACAACTGGATCACGATGCTCATCATCGCCATCCCGCTCGGCCTGCTCGCGGCAGTGTTCATCCTGTCCCGCCGCGCAGAACGGGCGGCATTCACGCAGATTGAAGGCCAGCCGGGAGCCTCCGGCGCTGCCCTGAGCGTGCTGCGCCGCGGCTGGATCCTTGAGGAACAGCCCGTCGCCGTGAACCCCCGGACCCAGGAAGCCGTGTTCCGGGCCATCGGCCGTCCCGGCATCGTCCTGGTCACCGAAGGTTCGCCCGCCCGCGCCAAGGCACTTGCCGACGGCGAACGGCGCCGGATGAACCGGATCGTCCCCAAGGTTCCGATCACGGTCATCCACACCGGCCGCGGCGAGGGCCAGGTTCCGCTGTCCAAGGTGGCAACCACGGCCAAGAAGCTCCCCAAGGCACTGACCAAGCAGGAAGTCGCCACCGTCAACAAGCGGCTCTCGGCGCTTGGCACCCGGCTGCCGATCCCCAAGGGCATCGACCCCTACCGCGCCCGTCCGGACCGCAAGGCAACCCGCGGACGCTAGCCGATTCTCCACCAAAAGGGCCCCCTTACCGGGGGCCCTTTTGTTTTGCCCTTAGCTTGTTTTGCCCTTAGCTCCCTTCCGGCAGCAGGGAAGCCGCGTCCGCCAGCCGGGCCAGCAGGTCGTGTTCTTCCGCGGGGGTGAGTCCCGCTCCACGCGGACGTCCGACGCCGGCGGCTTCCTCCCAGGCGAGGGTGTCCTTAAGCGTCTGCCGCAGCGGTCGAAGCCGGAGTCCGGCGGAACGCGCCCGTGCATGGGACCGGGCGTTCATGCCGTGCCAGTCCGGATCTTCCAGCCAGAGCGGCAGCGACCGGGGACCGGACCACTCGTTCACGCCCTGCTCGCGGAGCCATTGCGGCGTTGCCGGGACGGTGATCCGTGGAAGGGGTGATTCTGCCACCCGGGAGTTCGGTGCATCTGGTTCCCCGACTCCTGCTGCCGCCGCTGCCTCGGCCAGGTGCTCCGAGAACGGCACCGTCTCCCCCACGGCATTGAACACTCCGGCGGTCCGCTGCTCAGCCACCTGCACGAGCCACTGCGCCAGGTCCCGGACGTCAATGAGCTGCGTAGGCTGTCCCGGCACATCCGGCACGAGGACAGGGCCGCCCTGGGCGAAACGCAGCGGCCAGTATCCGCTGCGCCCCGAGGTATCCCCCGGGCCGCCTATCAGCCCGGCACGGACCAGGGCATGGGAGCCGGCGCCAAAGCCTGCAGCGACGGCCTGCTCACAGGCGACCTTGGCGGGACCGTAGCTTTCCATGCTGTCCATAACGTCTGCCGCCAGGGGTGCCAGAAGCGGGGCGTCCTCCTCCTGGCCGAATTCCCGTTGGCCGGCATAGACGTTGCCGGTGGAAACAAACACGTAAAAGCCCCCGGCGGCCCTCAGGTCGCGGACGGAGCGGCGCACCTGTCCGGGCTGGCGGGAGACGTCGATGACAGCGTCCCACTGCTCCCCTGCGGCGGCTGCGAGGCCGTCGTCGGCGTCGCGGTCCACCCGCAGGAAATCCGCTCCAGCCGGCGGCTCGCCCGAGCTTCCACGGGCGGCGCATGTGACGTCGTGGCCTGCGGCCAGCGCGGCGACGGCGGTCTGATGGCCAAGCCAGGCGGTTCCGCCCAGAATCAGTAGTTTCATATGCAGGAATCTGCCAGATTCCGGCAATTCAGGGAAGCTTAGTGTTTAACCTTCACCAGCACCGTGCCCAGTGCCCGGTCGTGCAGGCCGCGCTGGTCGGCGTCGAACACCACCGCCGGAATCACCAGGCACAGCAGCAGCGTGCGGACCACTGCCGCCGGAATTCCCGCCGCGCGGCCGTCCATTTTCTGCACCTGCAGGCTGAACACACGGTGCCCGATGCTGTAACCGAGCAGGCTGACGAGCAGGATCTGCTCGACGGCGAAGATCGCCAGGATGGCGAAGTCATCTCCGCCGAAGAGCCAGTAGGCAATGAGCGAGGCGATGGCCCAGTCGATCACCAAGGCGCCCAGGCGGGGGCCGACGCGCGCAATGGACCCCGGGCCGGTACGCGGGCGGCCGAGGCGTTTGCCCGGCCACGTACTCTCGTCGGAGGGAGGGCCTTCCAGCCAGGAACCTATATCGCTTCTATCGACCACGGTTAAAGACTACCCGGGTGGCAACGGCGGAAATAAACACTCCGTTATCACTGTCCCCCGAGGTTGCGGATAGGGTGGAAGAGAGACCATCGACTGCGTAACGTACCGGAAACACATGTGTCACCGCCGGGAAACCCGACCCCTTTAGGGTCAAGGTGAGCCGCCGGACGTTCAAAGGGCCCGGCGCCAGCCAGGTCTTGCAGCCCGAGGTCTTCCACCCAAACAGTTGTATAGGAGTACATAAACGATGTTCAAGAACGCGGACGAAGTCCTCAGGTTCATCGCTGACGAGCAAGTGAAGTTCGTCGACATCCGATTCACCGACGTACCCGGAGTGCAGCAGCACTTCAATGTGCCGGCCAAAACCGTAGATGCCGATTTCTTCGTCAACGGTCAGCTGTTCGACGGCTCATCCATCCGCGGCTTCCAGGGCATTGCAGAGTCCGACATGCAGCTCATCCCGGATGTCACGACGGCGTTTATTGATCCCTTCCGCATCGAGAAGACCCTGGCGCTGAACTTCTCGATTGTGAACCCCCGCACCGGCGAGCCGTACCACCGCGACCCGCGCGGCGTTGCCGAGCGTGCCGAGGCCTATCTGGCCTCCACCGGCATCGCCGACACGGCTTTCTTCGGTTCCGAGGCCGAGTTCTACATCTTCGACAACGTCCAGTACGAGTCCTCCCCCAAGGGCAGCTTCTACAAGGTGGACTCCGAGGAGGCGCCCTGGAACAGCGGCCGCGAGGAAGAGGGCGGCAACCTGGGCAACAAGACCCCGTACAAGGGCGGCTACTTCCCCGTGGCACCCGTGGACAAGCAGGCCGACCTGCGTGACGCCATCAGCGTGGAGCTGGACAACGTGGGCCTCGAAGTCGAGCGTGCCCACCACGAGGTCGGCGGTGCCGGCCAGGCTGAGATCAACTACAAGTTCACCACGCTGACGCATGCGGCCGACGATCTGCAGAAGTTCAAGTACATCGTCAAGAACGTGGCCGATGCCTGGGGCAAGTCCGCCACCTTCATGCCGAAGCCGATCTTCGGTGACAACGGTTCGGGCATGCACTGCCACCAGTCGCTGTGGAACGGCGGCGTGCCGCTGTTCTACGACGAGAAGGGCTACGCCGGCCTGTCCGACCTGGCCCGCTGGTACATCGGCGGCCTGCTGAAGCATGCCTCGGCCGTGCTTGCCTTCACCAACCCGACGGTCAACTCCTACCGCCGCCTGGTCAAGGGCTTCGAAGCTCCCGTGAACATGGTCTACTCGCAGGGCAACCGTTCCGCCGCTATCCGCATCCCGATCACCGGTTCCAATCCGAAGGCCAAGCGCCTCGAGTTCCGCGCTCCGGATCCCTCCTCCAACCCGTACCTGGCGTTCTCCGCACAGCTGATGGCGGGCCTGGACGGCATCAAGAACCGCATCGAGCCGGCGGACCCGATCGACAAGGACCTCTACGAGCTGCCGCCCGAAGAGGCCAAGCACATCCAGAAGGCACCGGCATCGCTCGAAGAGGCACTGGTTGCCCTGGAGAACGACAACGAGTTCCTCCAGGCCGGCGGCGTGTTCACCCAGGACATGATCGACAGCTGGATCTCGTACAAGCGTGAATTCGAAATCATGCCGCTGGCACTGCGCCCGAACCCGTTCGAGTTCGAGCTGTACTACGGCGTTTAATCCGCCTCCAAGCTGCAGCCTCCAGCCGCAGCCCGGACACCCCAACCGCCTCCGCCCGTCACCGGGCGGGGGCGGTTTTGTCTTCCCTCGGGCTTTTCGGCGTCCGCAGGGTGTCCCACGAAGTGGGGCCGGTGTGACTGCTGTAACCACTTCGGGAAACATCCGTACCGTTCCGTGGGATGCTGTGCCGGCGGCCGAACCCGCTGCAGGACCTGCAGGACCTCCCGGCGGCTACAGCGTCACGCCGTCGGGAAGGTCCGGTGCATCGAATTTCTGCCGGTCACACTCGGCCTTCAGCTGCGGGTAGGTGGCGGCAATCAGGTCAAGGATGCGGTTGCGGACCACCAGATAGGCCTCCCCGACGCCCACCACGCCCTTGAATTCCTTAAGCTCCTCCTCGTAGGAGGTCTGCTGGTGGCGCAGGTAGTTCACGGTCAGCCGGTTCAGCCGCGACGGTGCCGTGGAGAGGCTGGCCGGCGACTGCTTGCCGCGGAGACGTCCGTTGAAATGCTCGATCGCCTTACGCTGCATGGTTTCCCACGGCTCGGGAACAATCCGCAGCTCCAGCGCTTCGGCGACGGCGACCGCTGCCTTCTTCTTCACCAAGGCACGTTCCCGTGCCGCCAGCTGCCGGTTGCGGGAGGCTTCACGGGCTTTGGCATACTCCGGGGTGGCCTCGATGGCTTCGACGCGTTCCAGGGCGTAGAGCTTCATGGGGGCTGCCTTGCGGGAAAACGGGTTCCGTGCCGTCTTGTCCGGTTCGGGCAGGAAGGTCTTGATCTGCCCGTCGGTCCAGCCCCGCTCCTTCTTCAGGTCATTGGCGATGAGCATGCCCTCGCTGTTTGCCGGTTTGGGACGCGGCGGATGGTGTTTGCCTCTGGGCACGGTGCTCCCCGGATGTAGAAGTGGTGTCCTCCCATTCTAGGAGTTCAACGGTTCCGGCCCGGAAACACAAAACGCCGCCATTCCCGGGCGGGAACGACGGCGGAGACTTCTTCTGCGCTGTGCCTTGTGCGTTACGCGGTTGCTTCGGCGATGACCTGGCTCGTGGCCGGTTCCGCGTTCAGCATCGCGATTTCGGCTGCCGATACTCCCCCGGCAACCAGCGCACATCCGGCGGCAATGGCCGTGATCTGTGCGGTGAATCGTGAAGTGGTGGTCCTGCTGCGTGTGACATTGACGTGCTTCAACATATAGCTTGATGCTCCCTTCGAGAGGCATGGGATAGCACTCCGGACACACTGAATCGATGTGCCGAAAAGCGGTGGCTTCTGCGCCGGAGTGGTGGTTTTGCGGTTCGTCGCCCAAGGCGGACCGCGGAATTCAGGAGAGGCTGCGCGTGCTGCACTTACTGGCTGCGCTTATGGGGCCTTCGGATCCTGTCCGCTATCAAGTCTACTGGTATTACCTTCTGTGCTCAAGGTGCGAAGCCCGGGATGGCAGTACGTTTGAACACATGCAAGTTGATCATCTTGACCTGACCATTCCCGTCGGCGAGGCGAACGTATCGGCCGTTTTGTCCCGTCCCGAGGGCTCGGCGGTCACCGTCGTCGTCGCCCATGGAGCCGGAACCGGGATGGAGCACCCCTTCCTCACCGGGTTCACCGGCGCCCTGAACGACGGCGGCGCGGCCACTCTGCGCTTCAACTTTCCGTACCGCGAAGCCGGGAAGAAGTTTCCGGACCGGGCTCCCGTGGCCGTCGAGACGTGGAAGGCCGTTATGGACACTGCTGCGGAGCACGACGGCGGCGGGCCGGTCTGGGCGTGCGGGAAGTCATTCGGCGGCCGGATGGCGTCCATGGCGGTGGCGGAGGGTATGCCTGCGGCCGGCCTGGTGTACCTGGGTTATCCGCTGCATCCGCCGGGTAAGCCGGAGAAGCTGCGTGACGAGCACTTATACGGCCTGACCCTGCCGATGCTGTTCCTGCAGGGCACACGTGACACTTTTGCCCTGCCCGGCGAGCTGGAACCGGTGGCCGAGCGCATTGGCCCGAACGCGCACGTCCAGCGCGTGGAAGGCGGAAACCACTCCTTTGAGGTCCGCGGACAGAAGCGCACGCCGGAGGCGATCGGAGCTTCTCTGGCTGCGCCGGTCCTCGACTTTATCCGGGACGGCGCGAAGCCGTGAGCGCCGTGTCGCCCGACGAAACTGCAGGCCGGGAGGAAATGACACCCAGTATTGGGATGAGGCTGTTGACGCCGTATCTGCGGCTGACTCGGAAGCCTCTGACCGCCACTGCGGAACGCGCGGAGGCGAGACTGGCGAGGGGCAAACAGGCTGCCCCGCCACCCCGAAGGCTGTTGCGGAAGTACCGCGTGGAGCAGAGGAGCGTCGAGGGGTTCTCCTGCTATTCGGTGGTGCCCCGGTCCGCGGGCACCTCCGTGCCCGGAACTGCCGCCCGAGCGGTGTTGTACCTGCACGGGGGTTCTTACATCAGTCCGATCAGCGCCTGGCACTGGCGGTTCATCGGCCGTCTTGCGGCAGCGGGCCACCGGGTGGAAGTTCCGTTGTACGGTCTGGCGCCGGACTACAGCCATCGTGATGCACCAGCACTGCTGGCGTCCGTGTACCGGAGGCTCCTTGAAGACTACGAGCCACAGGATGTGGCTTTTATGGGCGATTCAGCCGGTGGCGGGCTGGCCCTGGCTTTTTCCCAGCGGCTAGCTCAATATTCTCTGCCTCAGCCGCGGCGTTTGATTCTGCTCTCCCCATGGGTGGACGTGGCGATGGAAAATCCGGAGCTTGCCGCGGTTGAAGCGGTGGATCCGTGGCTAAGCCGTGCCGGACTTCGGGTTGCGGCACGTGCTTGGGCGTCCGGTGATCCCCTCGGAGATCCCCGGATCAGTCCCGTCAACGGCATAATCTCGGGGCTGCCGCCGACGGATGTGTTTGTCGGAACCCATGACCTGCCCTATCCCGATGTGCTCCGGCTGGAAAGTCTGATGAGGTCTGCCGGCATCCCTGTTTCGCTGCACGTTGCTGACGGCGCTGTCCATGTCTACCCCCTGCTTCCCGTGCCCGAAGGCCGGGCCGCACGGAAGAAGATTCTGGAGCTGCTGCAGTCTTGAGCCAATAGCTCCGGGCCCATCCCGGAACTACGGGGTGCGCTCGTAGCGCCATGAGGTCTTGTCCATCACGAGCCGGTGCCGTGCCGGCCTGGAAGCATCCAAAGCTGGAGCAGAAGCCCCGCCGGCAGCCGCGCCGGAAGTGCCGCCCACGGCGTCGTACTCCTCATCACCGGCCCAGGCAAGGACCGTCATGGGCTCGTATCCGGTGAGGGGACGGGTCCGGAAGGTTTCCGGTTCAGCACCCGCAAGCCGGGCCAGGGCCGCACCGACGGAGGTATCGGAGGTCAGGGAGTGCAGCGTGACCCAGGTCGGCGCAACCAGCTGCATCAGCCCGTTGCGGTGCCGGTCCAAAGCCTCCGCCGGCAGGAGCCACAGGTGGTTGAGCAGCTCCCCCGGGTTGAGGTGGATATCCCCGGCAGGAGCCTTCGCGGCAAAGAACCAGGTCTGGTAGCGCCGGGGAATGTTCTCCGGCGGAATCCAGCAGGACAGCGGCATGAGGTCCGCGGCAGCAAGGACCAGCCCGGTTTCTTCAGCGGTTTCGCGTACTCCGGCCCGCAGGGCGGCCGCTGCTTCCGGCTCTCCCTCCACACGGTCGTCCGGGTCCACCCGGCCGCCAGGAAAGACCCAGGCACCGCCGAAGGAGCCCGCGGTCGGCCGCTCCAGCAGCAGCACCTCGGGGCCGGCGTCGGAATCCCGCAGCAGTACGACAGTGGCCGCCGTACCGGTTAGTTCGCTCATTGATAAGAGCATAACGAATACCGGCGGCGGCCACTGCGGGGGCGGGGTGGAGCGCTAGAGCACCTTGGCCAGGAAGTCCTGAAGCCGCGGAGCCTGCGGGCTGCCGAAGAGCAGCTCCGGGGTGTTCTCTTCGACAATGTGGCCGTCGGCCATGAAGATCACGCGGTCGGCGACTTCGCGGGCGAAGCCCATTTCGTGGGTGACAACGACCATGGTCATGCCTTCCCGGGCCAGGTCACGGATGACCTGGAGCACTTCGCCCACCATTTCCGGGTCGAGGGCAGAGGTGGCCTCGTCGAAGAGCATGATGTCAGGCTGCATGGCCAGCGCGCGGGCAATAGCCACACGCTGCTTCTGGCCGCCGGACAGCTGAGCCGGGCGTGCGTCGGCCTTGTCTGCCAGGCCAACCCGGTCCAGCAGTGCCAGCGCGGTCTTGCGGACCTCGGCCTTCGGTGCCTTCTTCAGCTGCACCGGAGCGAGCATGATGTTGTCCAGCACGCTCATGTGCGGGAACAGGTTGAAGTGCTGGAAGACCATGCCGATGTGCTGGCGCACCTCGTTCAGGTTCACCTTCGGATCGGTGAGGTCGAAACCGTCAACTTTCACCGTGCCGCCGGTGATGTCTTCGAGCTTGTTCAGGCAGCGCAGGAACGTGGACTTGCCGGAGCCGGAGGGGCCGATCACGCAGACCACTTCGCCTTCGGCCACGCTGACGTCCAGGCCCTTGAGGACCTCGTTGGATCCGTAGGACTTCCGCAGTCCGATGGTTTGGATCTTGCTCACTTGTTAAACCTCTTATCCAGGACGTCCGCCAGCTTGGTCAGCAGCGTAATGACGATGAAGTACAGGGCCGCCACGATGATCAGGACCTCTGCGGTACGGAAGTTCACCGCGTAGATCTGCTGGCCCTGGTACGTCAGCTCCGCAAAGCCGATAACGGCAAGCAGGGAGGTGTCCTTCAAGGTAATGACGAACTGGTTGATGAAGGAAGGCGTCATGATCTTGATGGCCTGGGGAATGATGACCTTCTGCATGGTCTTCCCGTAGCCCAGTCCGAGGCTGCGTGCCGCTTCCATCTGGCCGGGATCCACGGACTGGATGCCGCCGCGGACAATCTCGGTCATGTAGGCGCCCGCGTTGAGGCTCAGGGTCAGCACGCCGGCCGTCAGCACGTCCACCGGCTGGCCGATGATCTGCGGCAGGCCGAAGTAGAAGAAGAAGGCCTGGACCAGCACCGGGGTGCCGCGGAAAATACTCACGTACACGGTGGCGATGCCGCGCAGGATCTTTGACGAGCCGACCTTCAGGAAGCCGAAGAACACGCCCAGGACGAGCGCGAAGAGCAACGACAGTGCGGTTGCCAGCAGGGTCAGCCCCATGCCCTTGGCGAAGGCCGGGCCGTTGTCCGTGATGAGGGACCAGAAGCTTGAGTCCTTGGCGCCGGCTTCCAGGTAGGTGTCCAGGATTTCGTCGTATTCGCCGCTTTCCTTCAGGTCGGCGAGGCCGGCGTTGAAGGCGGTGAGGAGTTCGGGGTTGGCACCCTTGTTCACGGCGAAACCGTACGAGCTGCCGGCTTCCTTCTCGGTGACGGTCTTCAGGCCGTTGCCGGAAGCCACACCGTAGGCAAGCACGGGGTAATCATCAAACACGGCCACGGAGCCGCCGGCCTTGACGTCGTCGTACATCTGGGCGGACTGCGCGAACGCAACCACCTCAAAGCCGTACTCGTCCTTGATGGACTCGGCGAACGTCTGACCTTCTGTCCCGGTCTTGACCGCTACGCGCTTGCCGCGAAGATCCTCGTACCCGGCGACGTCGTCGTTGTTCTCGGCGACGGCCATCTGGATGCCGGACTCGAAGTACGGATCCGAGAAGTCGAAGACCTGCCGGCGCTCGTCGGTGATGGACATGCCGGCGATGACGCCGTCCACCTGGTTGGACTGCAGCGACTGCAGTGCCGCGTCAAAGCCGAGGGACTGGATTTCGACATTGAAGCCCTCCTCCTCGGCGATTGCGTTGAGAAGGTCCATATCGATACCGACCAGTTCGCCGTTTTCACGGAATTCGAACGGTGCGAAGGTGGTATCGGTGCCGATGACGAAGGTCTCACCCTCGACGCCGTCCGCTGCAAAGGCTCCGGCCGCAGGTATCCCCAGCAGCAAAGCCAGGGTTGCGAGGAAGGTGGTCAGCGGTACGGCCAGTTTAGCCGGGCCCTTTAAGGCCCGTTTGCCACTAAGCAAAGTAAACGTCTCCTAGCTCTTTCACTGCGGCCCACGCCGCAAATGCCCTCATAGAGCGTACCTAGAGCAGTGGCAATGCAACGAACTGGAAGGGCCTTCAGGAGCGTGACCTAGGTCCCGTATCCGTAGAAATACCGTTCGAAAACGGCCCGGGCATGCCGGGTGAGCTTGAGGTAGTCCTCCTCCAGGACTCCGCCCTGGCCTGCGCCGTAACCGCACCAGCGGGCCACGGCGTCCAGTTCCCGGCGGGAGGAGGGCAGCACGTCGGGGTTCCGTCCGCCGCGGATAACATTTGCGCTTCGGACCCGGCTGGCGAGCAGCCAGGCCTGGCGGAGGGTGTCGACGTCGACGGCGGGAAGCAGCTCCGCCGCCTCGATCGCGTCCAGTGCGGGAAGGGTCGCCGTCGTCCGCAGCTCCGGCACGCGGTGCGCGTGCTGCAGCTGGAGCAGCTGGACCAGCCACTCAACGTCGCTGAGGCTGCCGCGTCCGAGTTTGAGCTGGCGGGAGGGATCGGCCCCTCGGGGCAGCCGTTCGGCTTCCACCCTGGCCTTGATCCGGCGGATTTCCCGTACGTCCTTGACCGTGACCTCCTCCGGGTAGCGGACCGGATCGATCAGGGCCATGAAGTCCTCGGCAAGAGCATCGCTGCCGGCCATCGGACGCGCCCGCAGCAGGGCCTGCGCTTCCCAGATCACCGACCAGCGCTCGTAGTAGCCGCGGTACGACTCCAGGCTGCGTACCAGCGGCCCCTGCCGGCCCTCGGGGCGCAGTCCGGCGTCGAGGACCAGGGGGCGTTCGGCCTGGACGGCCGGGCTGCAGGGCTGCTGCAGGAAAGTGGAGATCTGCGAGACAACCTTCTCCGCCTGCGCCTGCGCTGCCGCCGGGTCGACGCCGGGCAGCGGGCGGTGCACGTACATCACGTCGGCGTCGGAACCATAGCCGATCTCCCGTCCGCCCTGGCGGCCCATCGCGACTACCAGCAGATCGGTGAGCTTCTCGCTGCTGCCGAACACCTCCGACTCCGCAACATGCAGGGCTCCAAGGACAGCGGCACGGTCGGCATCGGCCAGGGCACGGCCGACGTCCTGCTGGCTGAGCAGGCCAGCGCTGTCGGCGATGGCAATGCGCAGCATCTCCCGCCGGCGGATCAGCCGGATCAGCCGCATGGCCTCCGCAGGGAGGGGATGGCGGGACATCTTTGACTGGATTTCCTGCCACTGCGTGTCAAAGGACGCCGGCACCAGGTCCTTGTCGGAGGCCAGCCAGGAGGTGGATTCCGGCGAGACCTCCAGCAGGTCGGTAATGAACCGGCTCGAGGACAGGATGGAGCACAGCCGCTCCCCCGCGGCCGAAGAGTCGCGCAGCATGCCCAGGTACCAGTGCGTATCGCCCAGGTTTTCGCTGAGCCGCCGGAATCCCAGCAGGCCGGCGTCGGGGTCCACGCCGTCGGCCAGCCACGCCAGCAGCACCGGAAGGAGCTGCCGCTGCAGCGCGGCACGGCGGCTGACTCCCACGGTCAGCGCCTCGATGTGGCGCATGGCGCCGCGGGGATCCGCGTAGCCCAGTGCGGCCAGGCGGGCCTGGGCTGCCTCGGGTGTCAGCCGGACCTCGTCCGCGCTCAGGTTCGCCGCGGTGCTCAGCAGCGGGCGGTAGAAGATACTCTCATGCAGCCGCCGCACCAGGCGCTTGCGGCGCTGCCACTGTTCCTGCAGGCGTTCGGCGCTGGGCCGCTCAGGGGAAAGGGACCCGGCGCTGGACTTGGCGAGGGCCCGCAGTGCGGCTTCGCTCTCGGGCATCAGGTGGGTGCGGCGCATGTGCACCATTTGGATGCGGTGTTCCAGCACGCGGAGGTAGCGGTAGGACTCGTCCAGTTCCCGGGCATCGGTACGCCCGATGAACCCGGCGTCGCTGAGCGCGGCAATCGCAGCGGTTGTGGTGCGCACCCGGAGGGATTCGTCGACCCGCCCGTGCACCAGCTGCAGCAGCTGGACGGTGAATTCGACGTCGCGCAGTCCGCCGCTGCCCAGCTTCAGCTGCCGCGCCTCTTCGTGGGCGGGAATGTTGTCGGTGACCCTGCGGCGCATGGCCTGCACCGATTCGACGAATCCGTCCCGCTCGGAACTGCTCCAGATCAAGGGGGCGACGGCTTCTTCGTAGCGCCGGCCCAGGTCCCTGTCCCCGGCCATGGCGCGGGCCTTCAGCAGCGCCTGGAACTCCCAGCTGTGCGCCCAGCGCTGGTAGTAGTTCAGATGCGAGTCCAAGGTGCGGACCAGCGGGCCGTCCTTGCCCTCGGGACGCAGGTTGGTGTCCACCTCCCAAAGCGGGGGCTCCGGTGCTGAAGCGTTGATGGCGCGGGAAATCCCGGCGGCCAGAGCCGTGCCGATGGCGGAGGCCCGCTCTTCCGGCAGCCCGGAGGATTCGATCACGTAGATGACGTCGACGTCGGAGATGTAGTTCAGTTCGCGCGCGCCGGCCTTGCCCATCCCGATGACGGCCAGGCGCACGGCGGAGATTTCTTCGGCCGGGTAGCTTGCCGTCAGCTCCGCCCGGGAGACCGCCAACGCAGCTTCCAGGGCCGCGCCGGCCAGGTCAGCGAGCTCGCGTCCGGCCGCAGGCAGGAAGTCAGTGGGCGACGCCGCGCCAAGGTCCCGCACGGCAAGGTCCAGCAGGTGCCGGCGGTACCGGGCCCGCAGCGCCACGTAGGCTTCGGTGCCCGTCAGGCCGGCCACGGGTGCTGCGCCGCTGCCCGCATGTACGGCGTCCAGCAGCGAGGCCCGCAGGGTGGGTTCATCCGTGCTGCCCGGTTCGGCGCGCAGCTCGCGGTGCAGCACGCCGACATCCCCGGGATGCCGCATCAGGAACTCCGCCAAGGCGTCCGAGGCCCCCAGGAGCCGGAACAGGGCTTCGCTGCGCTCGGCGCCGCCGTTGACCAGTTCCACCAGCTCCGGGGCACGGCCGATCAGCCGAACCAGCGACTGCAGTGCCAGGTCCGGATCCGCCGAGCAGTTGAAGCCCGCGAACAGCGCGTCCTCATCGATGCCCTCGAGCTCCGAAGCCGCCAGGAACCGCGTGCTTTTTTCCAGGTCGCGGAAACCCGTGGCGATCAGCCGTCGAGTCAGGCTCATCGGTGCCGGCCCCTTCCTAGAGGATGCCCAGGTTCTTCTGCAGCTCGAACCTGGTCACCTGCTGGCGGTATTCGTTCCAGTCCGCACGCTTGTTGCGCAGGAAGTTCTCGAAGACCTGCTCGCCCAGGATGTCGGCCACCAGCTCGGACTCCTCCATAACGCGCACGGCGTCATGCAGGGACGCCGGCAGCGGGTCGTGGCCCATGGCCCTGCGTTCTGCGGCGCTCAGGCTCTCGATGTCGTCTTCGGCGCCCGGGGGCAGGTCATAGCCCTCTTCAATGCCCTTCAGGCCGGCCCCGAGCAGCACCGCGTAGGACAGGTACGGGTTGGCTGCGGCGTCGATACCGCGGTACTCGATGCGGGCGGACTGCCCCTTGTTCGGCTTGTACAGCGGCACCCGAAGCAGTGCGGACCGGTTGTTGTGGCCCCAGGACAGGTAGCTCGGGGCTTCGCCGCCGCCCCAAAGCCGCTTGTAGGAGTTCACGAACTGGTTGGTGACTGCCGTGAATTCCGGGGCGTGCCGCAGGATGCCCGCCATGAACTGGCGTGCGGTGGTGGAGAGCTGGAACTCGGCACCGGCCTGGAAGAAGGCGTTGCTGTCGCCCTCAAAGAGGGAGAAGTGGGTGTGCATGCCGGAACCGGGATGGTGCGAGAACGGTTTGGGCATAAAGCTCGCGTAGCAGTTGGTCATCAACGCGACTTCCTTGACCACTGTGCGGAAGGTCATGATGTTGTCCGCGGTCTGCAGGGCATCGGCATAGCGCAGGTCGATCTCGTTCTGACCCGGCCCGGCCTCGTGATGGCTGAACTCCACGGAGATACCCACTGCTTCAAGCATGGATACGGCCGTGCGGCGGAAGTCCTGCGCGACGCCGCCCGGGACGTGGTCGAAGTAGCCGGCCTGGTCCACGGGAACGGGCTGGCCGTCTTCGCCGAGTTCGTCCGACTTCAGCAGGTAGAACTCGATCTCGGGGTGGGTGTAGCAGGTGAAGCCCATGTCCGCGGCCTTCGCCAGCTGGCGCTTGAGCACGTTCCGCGGGTCGGCAGCCGACGGCTGGCCGTCCGGGGTGAGGATGTCGCAGAACATCCGTGAGGTCTGCTCCTCGTCGCCGCGCCAGGGCAGGATCTGGAAGGTGGAGGGATCCGGCTGGGCCAGCAGGTCCGACTCGAAGATCCGGGCCAGGCCCTCGACCGAGGAACCGTCAAAGCCCAGGCCTTCCTCGAAGGCGCCTTCCACTTCCGCCGGCGCCAGCGCCACGGACTTCAGCTGGCCGACGACGTCGGTAAACCACAACCGCACAAACCGGACATCGCGCTCCTCGATGGTGCGCAGAACGAATTCCTGCTGGCGGTTCATCCTTACCTTCTTTCCTGTACACGGCTCAGAGACATGTGAAACCTTCTTCACTCTACCTACGTGTGCAGGATTTGGTCGGCAGCCCGCGGGGATCCCCGCAACGAACCCGCCGGGCGGGTCCCCGCGGTGCGTTGTTTAGTAGGCTCGAAGCATGACCAGTGCCGAACAGCCCTCCCCGTACGCAGCCAGTCCCGCGGACCCTTCCGTTCCTGAAGCACCGGTGCTGAAGAAAATCCGCATCTCGCACCTGCAGCAGTTGAAAGACAACGGCGGCCGGTTCGCCATGCTGACCGCCTATGACCAGTACGCCGCCGGCATTTTCGACGAAGCCGGCATCGAGGTGCTGCTGGTGGGCGATTCGGCCGCGAACAATGTGATGGGCCATGCCACCACCCTGCCTATCACCATGGACGAGATGATCGTCTTCGCCCGGTCCGTTACCGCCGGAGCCAGCCACTCGCTGGTGGTCTGCGACCTTCCCTTCGGCTCCTACGAGGTTTCCCCCGCCCAGGCCATCGAGTCCTCGGTGCGGCTCATGAAGGAAGGCCTGGTCCATGCGGTGAAGATGGAAGGCGGGCGGCATTACGTTGACCATGTCCGCGCCATGACAGCGGCAGGCATTCCGGTCATGGCGCACGTGGGCTTCACTCCGCAGGCCGAGCACGCGCTCGGCGGCTACAAGGTGCAGGGCCGCGGCGATGCGGGAGCCGCAGTGGTGCAGGACGCCGTCGCCCTCGCGGAGGCCGGCGCGTTCTGCGTGTTGATGGAAATGGTGCCCGCCGACGTCGCCGCGGAGGTCGACGCCGCAGTGCGGGTACCCACCATCGGGATCGGCGCGGGCAACGCCACCACGGGGCAGGTGCTGGTCTGGCAGGACATGGCCGGCCTGCGCGGCGGGAAGCAGCCGCGTTTCGTCAAGGCGTTCGCGGACCTGCGGACCGAACTGTCCCGGGCGGCGAAGGAATACGCCGATGAGGTACGCAGCGGTTCCTTCCCCGGCCCGGAGCACAGCTTCTAGGGGCCTAGCCCCTAGTCTTCGTCGGCGTCCCAGGCCTTGTTCCGTGCCTGCACCTTCTGCAGCGCGAGCTCGGCTTCCTCGCGGGTGGGGTACGGCCCCAGCAGCTTTGTCCAGTCCGACTGCGGGCCCTCCTCCACCTCGTGGGTCACTACGTTGAACCAGTAATCGGTCATGGGGTCCTCCTGTTGACGTGCCTTGGAACTTGCTGATGCCTTGCGTATCCCGTGCGTGTGCGTTGCGCATGGATCGGACGTGCCCTGCCGGCCGTCCCGTCCCACCCTCGGGCGCGCTGGCGATAAGATCGATGGTATGCCCCAGAAACTTGCCACTGCACCCGTTGGACACCTGACACCGGGGAGCGTGAGCCCCCGGCTCCGGGTTCCGGCGTCGATCCCCCGCCCCGAATACGTGGACAGGGAAGCACCCGCACCGTTCACCGGGTCCGAGGTTAAGTCCGCGGAAACCATCGAGAAGATCCGGATCGCCAGCCGGATTGCCGCGCAGGCCATCGTTGAGGTCGGCCGGCACATTGCTCCCGGCGTCACCACCGACGAACTGGACCGGATCGGCCACCAGTTCCTGCTGGACTCCAACGCCTACCCGTCCACGCTGGGCTACCGCGGATTCCCGAAGTCCCTGTGCTCCTCCGTGAACGAAGTCATCTGCCACGGCATTCCGGACACCACGGTGCTGCAGGACGGCGACATCATCAACATCGATATCACCGCCTACATCAACGGCGTCCACGGCGACACCAACTGGACCTTCCTCGTCGGAGACGTCGACGACGAGTCCCGGCTGCTCGTGGAGCGCACCCAGGAATCGCTGCGCCGGGCCATCAAGGCCGTCGCCCCGGGCCGGGAAATCAATGTCATCGGCCGCACCATCGAGTCCTACGCCAAGCGTTTCGGCTACGGTGTTGTCCGTGACTTCACCGGCCACGGCGTCGGGGAAGCCTTCCACACCGGCCTGATCATTCCGCATTACGACGCCGCGCCCGCCTACAGCAGGCTGATTGAACCGGGAATGGTGTTTACGATTGAACCTATGCTCACTCTCGGCACCATCGAGTGGGACATGTGGGATGACAACTGGACAGTCCTCACCAAGGACCGCAAACGCACCGCGCAGTTCGAGCACACCCTGCTCGTCACTGATGACGGCGCCGAAGTTCTGACCCTTCCCTGATCTGCCGACCCGAGCTCAGAACTACTACTGGAGAATCATGGCCAAGAAGCATAAGTCCGACAAGCACGTCGACGCCGTCATTGGAATTGATATCGGGGGCACGGGCATCAAGGGCGGCATCGTCGACCTGTCCAAGGGCAAGCTGATTGGCGATCGTTTCCGCATTCCCACCCCGCAGCCTGCAACGCCCGAGGCAGTGGCCGGAGTGGTGGGCCAGATCGTCGCGGAGCTGTCCTCCCGTCCCGGCGGTCCCGGCCCCGAGGTCCCGGTGGGCGTGACCTTCCCGGCCATCATCCAGCACGGCATTGCCCGCTCTGCGGCCAACGTGGATAAGAGCTGGATCGACACCGACGTCGACACACTGCTCACCAAGGCACTCGGCCGCGATGTGCAGGTCATGAACGACGCCGACGCCGCGGGACTCGCGGAAGCCCGCTACGGTGCAGGCCGTGAAGTAGACGGCACTGTCCTGGTGATCACCCTGGGCACCGGCATCGGTTCGGCCCTGATCTACAAGGGCATGCTGGTTCCCAACGCCGAGCTCGGCCACTTGGAAATCGACGGGCACGACGCCGAAACCAAGGCCTCCGCCTCAGCCCGGGAACGCGACGGGATCGACTGGGAAGAATACGCCCAGCGGCTGCAGCGCTACTTCTCGCACGTGGAATTCCTCTTCTCCCCCGACCTGTTCGTGATCGGCGGCGGCATCTCCAAGCGCAGCGAAGACTTCCTGCCGATGCTCGAGCTGCGGACTCCGATGGTCACGGCCAACCTCAAGAACAACGCGGGTATTGTCGGCGCCGCCCTGCAGGCAGCCATGCACTTCAAGTACATCAAGTAGCTGTTACAGCCGAAAAGCGGCGGAAGGGGTTCCTTCCGCCGCTTTTGCTATGCCTGAAATCAGTTATTGTGCGGTGCCCGTCTACGACGCGAGCTCTTTTTACTGCGCAAGGGCCTTTTTTACTGCGGGGTCCATTTACTGCGCGGGGTCCGTTTACTGCGCGGTGAGCGGGCGCTGGGCGCCGGACGGGACCCGTCCCGAGTTTTCCCGGGCCTCGGTCCGCAGCTTCTCGATGGCGGTCTCGAAATCCTCGAGGGAGTCGAAGGACTGGTAGACACTGGCAAAGCGCAGGTACGCCACCTGGTCCAGCTTCTGCAGCGGAGTGAGGATGGCCAGCCCCACTTCGTGGGCATCGATCTCCGCTACCCCGCTGGCCCGGATGGACTCCTCCACTTCCTGAGCCAGCATGGCGAGGTCGTCTTCGCTAACGGGACGGCCCTGGCAGGCTTTGCGCACGCCGTTGATCACCTTGCTGCGGCTGAAGGGCTCTGCCACCCCGGATCGCTTGATCACGCTCAGGCTGGTGGTTTCCACTGTGGAGAAACGGCGCCCGCACTGCGGGCACTGTCGGCGGCGGCGGATCGCCGACCCGTCGTCGGCAAGGCGGCTGTCCACGACGCGGGAATCAGCGTTGCGGCAAAACGGACAGTACATGTCCCGTCCTTTCGCGAAGGGGCCTTATGGTGCTCTCACTATAGGGCCCGCGCCACCGCATCACCAAGTGCGTAACCACAACATGTAGTGCCGGTATTACTACATGTAGGTAGCGCCACGTGCCGGACTGCGAAGCGCGCGGGTCAGGGGTGCCGGGGCCCGGGCCGGAACCACTCCCGTTGAGGAAAACCCCACAGTTTGTCGCAATCCCAGCAGTTTGTCGCGATTCCTGCCTCGCGCGACGCAGGGATCAGCACAAACCGCAGGGGTCCGGACAAACCGAGGGGAAACCACGGCCCCGGAACACGTAGGCGGCAGGGTTAGGCGGCTTTAATATCCCGGCGAGTTCTGCGAGCAAGGGATTTCGTTGCCGCCGTTCCGTGCGCCGAAGCGTTCCAGGCTCCGAAGCCGCCCCGGCCCGACCCGTGCGCTATTCGAAGCGGATGCTGACGGCGTCGCCGTGCGCCGGCAGGTCTTCCGCCCGCGAGAGGGCCACGATGTCGGCGCTCACTTCCTCCAGCGCTTCGCGGTTGTAGTTGACCACCTGGATGGCACGCATGAAGGTGGTGACGTTCAGCCCGGAGGAAAAAGCCGCCGTGCCGCCGGTGGGCAGCACGTGGTTGGAACCGGCGCAGTAATCGCCCAGGCTGACGGGACTGTAGTCCCCCACGAAAATGGCACCGGCGCTCCGGACCCGTGCCGCCACGGCCTCGGCGTCGGCCGTCTGGATTTCGAGGTGCTCGGCGGCGTAGGCGTCGCAGACGGCAATGCCCTGCTCCAACCCGTCAACCAGGATTACCCCGGACTGGGCTCCGGAGAGGGCCGTGCGCACGCGTTCGCTGTGCTTGGTGTCTGCGACCTGGCGGCCCAGTTCC
Source organism: Arthrobacter sp. zg-Y1110 (assembly GCF_025244865.1). NCBI lineage: Bacteria > Bacillati > Actinomycetota > Actinomycetes > Micrococcales > Micrococcaceae > Arthrobacter > Arthrobacter sp. zg-Y1110. The sequence goes on along the minus strand of NZ_CP104272.1, from coordinate 1,398,278 downwards.
TCCCGGACCTTCCCGGCAAGCTGCTCCGACGCAGTGACCAGGACGGATCCGGCGTTGGGATCATGCTCGGCCTGGCTGACCAGGTCCGCTGCGACCAGCCGGGCATCGGCCGTCTCATCCGCCAGGACCATGATCTCGGTGGGACCCGCCTCGGAATCAATGCCGACCACGCCCTTGACCAATCGCTTGGCAGTCGCCACGAAAACGTTGCCGGGACCGGTCACCACATCTACGGGCAGGACGGCGGCATTGGCGTCGTCCGCAGGAACGCCGTAGGCAAACGCGGCAATAGCCTGGGCACCGCCCACAGCGTAGACCTCGTCAATGCCGAGCAGCTTGGCGGCGGCAAGGATGGTGGGGTGCGGCAGTCCGCCGAATTCCTTCTGCGGCGGAGAGGCCAGCGCCAGCGAGGCGACGCCCGCTTCCTGGGCAGGCACCACGTTCATCACCACGGAAGACGGATATACCGCCAGCCCGCCCGGAACATAGAGCCCTACGCGGGAGACGGGCATCCATTTGTGCGTCAGGACCGCACCGGGACGGATTTCCACCTCGGCATCGGCAGGGCGCTGGGCCCGGGCAAAGATCCGGGTGCGCTCGATAGCTGTTTCCAGGGCGGCACGCACGGCCGGGTCCAACTGCTCGAGCGCCGAGTCGAGCGCGGCCGCCGGCACCCGGACCTCCTGCTGGTCCACGCCGTCGAACCGCTGGGCCAGTTCCGTCAATGCGGTAAAGCCCCGCGTGCGGACATCGGTAATGATGGCGGAGACGGCGTCCGACGCGGCGTCGAACGTGGTTTCGGCCCGCGGCATGGCAGCCTTCAGTTCAGCGGGGCTGAGATGCTGCCCGCGCAGGTCAATCGTGCGGAAGGAATCAAAGGCTGCTGCGGGGCTGGATGAATTCACACCACCATTCTACCCAGCCCTGTTCACGGCCGACGGCGAATATGTCGCCGGACGGAGCAATGACGCCGGGGCGCCCGGCCGGGCCTAGCCGTCCAGGCAGGCAGGGCCGAGCAGCACCTTCAGGTCACCGAACAGCGACGGAGTGGGGTTCACCCGCATGTCCACGCCCAGCTTCATCACTTCCACCGTGCGGGAGCCGTTGAGCCGGATCTGCACCTCGGAGGTACCCGGGTGCGTCCTCAGCACGTCGCCGAGCTGGGAGACCACTGTTTCCGTGGCCTTGTAGGTGGCCATGGAAATCACCACGGGTCCGGAATGGCCTTCGCTGAGGTCGGGAACGGTGAGTTCCTGCGCGTTCAGCGTGACGGCGCCGTCGTCGCGCCGCTGCAGCCGGCCGCGGACCACCACAATCAGGTCCTCGGCCAGCACGGCGGCAATCGGCCCGTACACCTGCCCGAAGAACATCACTTCCATGGACCCGGCAAGGTCCTCGATCTCGCAGCGGGCGTACGCATTGCCGCTGTTCTTGGCAATGCGCCGCTGCAGCGAGGTGATCATGCCCGCGATGGTGACGATGGCGCCGTCGGGCGGGCCTTCCTCCCCCACGATGTTGGTGATCGTGGAGTCCGCGTGCTGGCTGAGGATGCCTTCCAGGCCCTGCAGCGGATGGTCCGAGACGTAGAGGCCGAGCATGTCGCGTTCGAAGGACAGCTTGTCCTTCTTTTCCCACTCCGGCAGGTCCGGAATATCGATGCTGATCGAGTCCTCGGGCTCCTGGTCGGAGATGGCGGCGAAGAGGTCGAACTGGCCTACGGCCTCGTTGCGTTTGAGCACCACCACGGAGTCGATCGCTTCTTCGTGGATCATTGCCAGCGGACGCCGGGCATGGCCCATCGAGTCGAAGGCACCCGCCTTGATCAGGGACTCGATGGTGCGCTTGTTGCAGACCACCGCCGGCACCTTCATCAGGAAGTCCTTGAAGTTGGTGTACGCGCCCTTTTCCTCACGGGCGGCGACCATGGCCTGCACCACGTTGGCACCGACGTTGCGGATGGCGCCCATACCGAAGCGGATGTCCTTGCCGACAGGGGTGAAGTTCACCGACGATTCGTTCACGTCCGGCGGAAGCACCGTAATGCCCATCTTGCGGCATTCGTTGAGGTACAGGGCGAGCTTGTCCTTGTCATCGCCCACGGAGGTGAGCAGGGCCGCCATGTACTCGGCCGGATACTGGGCCTTCAGATAGGCGGTCCAGTAGGAGACGACGCCGTAGGCCGCGGAGTGCGCCTTGTTGAAGGCGTAGTCGGAGAATGGCAGCAGGATGTCCCAGAGCGCCTTGATGGCCGCTTCGGAGTAGCCGCGGTCCACCATGCCCTGGTGGAAACCGGCGTACTGCTTATCCAGCTCCGATTTCTTCTTCTTGCCCATGGCACGGCGGAGGATATCTGCCTGGCCCAGCGAGAAGCCGGCCACCTTCTGGGCGATGGCCATAACCTGCTCCTGATAGACAATCAGGCCGTAGGTGGTGTTCAGGATTTCCGCGAGCGGTTCCTCGAGCTCCGGGTGGATCGGGGTGATTTCCTGCTGGCCGGTCTTACGCAGGGCGTAGTTCGTGTGCGAGTTCGCACCCATGGGACCCGGCCGGTACAGGGCGATGACAGCGGAGATGTCTTCGAAGTTATCCGGACGCATACTCTTGAGCAGCGACCGCATGGGCCCGCCGTCGAGCTGGAACACGCCCAGCGTGTCACCGCTGGCAAGGAGGTCGTAGGCTTCCTTCAAGTCCAGCGGCAGGTCCTCCAGGACCAGGTCCTCGCCGCGGTTCTTCTTGATGTTCTCCACCGCGTCGGAGACGATCGTCAGGTTCCGCAGGCCGAGGAAGTCCATCTTGATCAGCCCCAGGCCTTCACAGGTGGGGTAATCGAACTGCGTGATGACCTGCCCGTCCTGCTCGCGGCGCATGATCGGGATGATGTCGATCAGCGGGTCTGAGGACATGATCACACCGGCGGCGTGGACGCCCCACTGGCGCTTCAGGCCTTCAAGTCCCAGCGCAGTCTCGAACACACGCTGGGAATCGGGGTCGGTGCGCAGCAGTTCGCGCAGCTCCTCGGCCTCCCCGTAGCGCTTGGCTTCCTTGTTGTGCACGTCGGCCAGGGACAGGCCCTTGCCCATTACGTCCGGCGGCATGGCCTTGGTCAGGCGCTCTCCGACCGAGAAGGGGTAGCCCATCACGCGGGAGGAGTCCTTCAGGGCCTGCTTGGCCTTGATGGTGCCGTAGGTGACGATCATCGCAACGCGCTCGTCGCCGTACTTCTCTGTGACGTAGTGGATCACTTCGGAGCGGCGCCGATCATCGAAGTCGACGTCGAAGTCAGGCATGGAGACGCGGTCCGGGTTCAGGAAGCGCTCGAAGATCAGGCCGTGCTGCAGCGGGTCCAGGTCGGTGATGCCCATCGCGTAGGCGGCCATTGAGCCGGCACCGGAGCCGCGGCCGGGGCCGACACGGATTCCGTTTTCCTTGGCCCAGTTGATGAAGTCGGCCACCACGAGGAAGTAGCCCGGGAAGCCCATCTGGGCGATGATGCCCACTTCGTAGTCGGCGCGCTTGCGCACGGCGTCGCTGATCCCGTTCGGGTAGCGGCGATGCAGTCCGGCTTCGACTTCCTTGACGAACCAGGACTCCTCGTTCTCACCCTCCGGAGTCGGGAAGCGCGGCATGTAGTTCGCCTTGGTATTGAATTCGACGTCGCAGCGCTCGGCGATGAGCAGGGTGTTGTCGCACGCGTCCGGGTGGTCGCGGAAGATGGCCCGCATTTCGTCCGGGGACTTGAGGTAGAACTCGTCGGCGTCGAACTTGAAGCGCTTGGGGTCGGCCAGCGAGGAGCCGGACTGGACGCACAGCAGCGCAGCATGCGCGGAGGCATCTTCGGCGTGGGTGTAGTGCAGGTCATTGGTGGCCACGAGGGGCAGCTGCAGCTCGCGGGCCAGCTTGATCAGGTCCGCCTGCACGTTGCGCTCAATGTCCAGCCCGTGGTCCATCAGCTCGCAGAAGAAGTTTTCCTTGCCAAAGATGTCACGGAAGTCCGATGCCGCCTGGACGGCTTCCCGGTACAGCCCCAGGCGCAGCTTGGTCTGGACTTCGCCGGAGGGGCAGCCGGTGGTGGCAATCAGTCCCTTGCCGTAGGTCTGCAGCAGGTCCCGGTCCATGCGGGGCTTGTAGAGGTAGCCTTCCAGCGAAGCCAGGGAGGACATCCGGAAGAGGTTGTGCATGCCCTCGGTGTTCTCGGCCCACATGGTCATGTGGGTGTAGGCACCGGCACCGGAAACGTCGTTCCTGCCGCCGTCGCCCCACTTCACGCGGGTCTTGTCCCTGCGCGCCGTACCGGGCGTCAGGTAGGCCTCCACACCGATGATCGGCTTGATGCCGGCACTGCGGGCCTTGTTCCAGAAGTCGAAGGCGCCGAACACGAAACCGTGGTCGGTCGTTGCCAGGGCGTTCATGCCCAGCTCGTCGGCGTGGCTGAACAGATCCGTCAGCCGGGCAGCCCCGTCGAGCATCGAATATTCGGTGTGGTTGTGAAGATGGACAAACGATTTCGACGTACTAGTTGCTGAAGCCACCTGTACATTCTAGGCCCCGGCGCGCGGCGCGTCGGACGCCGCCGCGCCGGGCCGCCGGCACGTGTGCCGCCGCTCTCGAGCGGGCCTAGACCTCGCCGCTGCGCAGGGCGTCGACGGCGTACTGCAGGTCCTGCGGGTACTCGCTGGTGAACTCCACGTACTCCCCCGAGGCGGGGTGGGTGAAGCCCAGTTTGCGGGCGTGCAGCCACTGTCGGGTCAGGCCAAGCTCCGCGGCCAGCTTTGCATCCGCACCGTAGGTCAGGTCGCCGGCGCAGGGATGGCGCAGGGCCGAGAAGTGGACACGGATCTGGTGGGTGCGGCCGGTCTCCAGGTGCACCTCCACCAGCGAGGCCTTGCCAAAGGCTTCCAGCACCTCGTAATGCGTCACCGACGGCCGGCCGCCCTCCACGACGGCGAAACGCCAGTCGTAGCCGGGATGCCTGCCGATCGGAGCGTCAATGGTGCCCTTGAGCGGGTCGGGCAGCCCCTGGACCACTGCGTGGTACATCTTGTCCACGGTGCGGTCCTTGAAGGCCTGCTTCAGGAGTGTGTAGGCGTGCTCGGTCTTGGCAACCACCATGACCCCGGAGGTGCCGACGTCGAGCCGGTGGACAATGCCCTGCCGCTCGGGGGCGCCGGAGGTGGAGATCCGGTAGCCGGCAGCGGCCAGCGCCCCGACCACCGTTGGCCCCACCCAGCCGGGCGAGGGATGCGCGGCCACGCCTACCGGCTTGTCGATGACGACGAAGTGTTCGTCATCGGCCAGGATCAGCAGGTCGTCAACCGGTTCGACGACGACGGCCAGCGGGTCCCGCTGTTCCGGGACGTCCGCGGTGATTTCCTGCCCGGCGTGCAGCTTGTCCGATTTCGTCAGCACCTTGCCGTTGGAACTGAAGTAGCCGTCCGTGCACCAGGTGGCGGCGACGGAACGGGAGACGTCAAGCAGGCCTGCCACTACGGCGTCGGCCCGCTTGCCGTCGGCTTCCTCGGGGACTGCGAATACTGTGTGGAGCTCGTTCATCGTGTTGCCTCGTCGTCATTGCGCTGGTCTGTCGTAACTGTCTTGCCGGAGGGCGTGCGTACGCCGTCCAGGCCGATTCCGCGCAGCGTGAGCAGGCAGACCAGGATCACGCCGGAGACCACGCAGGAATCGGCGATGTTGAAAATCGCGAAGTTCGGGAAGGCGATGAAATCCACGACATGGCCCTGGCCGAAGGACGGTTCCCGGAAGAGCCGGTCGGTCAGGTTGCCCAGCGCGCCGCCGAGCACCAAACCCAGGGCCGTGGCCCAGGCCAGGGAGCGGACCCGGAACATCAGGTAGGCCAGGAAACCGGACACGAGGACCATGATGATCGTGAAGACCCAGGTGTAGTCGGTGCCGATCGAAAACGCTGCACCGGGATTGCGGATGAAGTGCCACCGCAGGATCGGGGGCAGGACATCGGTGATCTGGCCCTCGGCCATGGTGCTGACCACCCACAGTTTCGTGAGCTGGTCGGCGATAACGGCGATGACCGCGACGGCAAGCATGATGGCAGCGGGCTTGCCCCTGCGGGCACGGCTGCGTCCGGCTCCCGTGCTGTCCGGGGTCTGCGGTGAGGAAGGAGTCATGGTGCTTTCGTGATCGGAATGCCGGCGGGAATCAGGTGCCGGCTGAACTGCGCGGTGAAACGAATGTTCGTGCATAAAACCTAAGGGCCGTCGGCCGGGGTGACCCGGCCGCCGGCCCTTAGGTTTTATTCAGCTAATACCCTGCTTAACTTCTGCATTGTTCAGCTTCTTCAATAACTCGACTTCTGGAATGCCGGCTGCTGCCTGTACATCAGTTTAACCGATCTTCCAGGAGCGCCGTGCCCGAGGCAATTACGCGTCGGCGGTTTCCGAAGCTACGGAACCGCGTGCATCCAGATCGCGCAGCTGGCCTTCGATGTAAGCCTTCAGGCGTGAACGGTAGTCCCGCTCGAAGCCGCGCAGCTGCTCGACCTTGCGCTCCAGGACAGCCTTCTGCTGTTCCAGGGTGCTGAGGATCTTGCGGCTCTTCTCCTGGGCGTCGGTGACGAGGCCGCTGGCCTCAATCTGCGCTTCGGCGATGATCTTGTCGCGCTGCTCGATACCGGCACCGACATAGTCGTCGTGCATCTTCTGGGCCATGGCCAGGATGCCGGCAGCGGTCTCCGTGTTGTTGGCGGCGGGAGCCGGAACGGGCTCCGGCTTGGCCTCGACGGGTGCCGGACGCTCTTCTACGACCGGAGCTTCAACCTTCGGCTCGGGCTTGGGCTCTTCCGGAACCTTTTCGATCTTCGGTGCGGCGGCTACCGGAGCCGGGACCGAGTTCGCCGAAGCGGTGGACCCACCGGCTGCGGCTGCAGCCAGCTGGCTGCGGAGATCTTCGTTTTCGGAGTTCAGCCGGCGCAGTTCCACCACGATCTCGTCGAGGAAGTCATCGACTTCATCCTGGTCATAGCCTTCCCGGAACTTGGTCGGCTGGAACCGCTTGTTGACAACATCTTCTGGCGTCAGAGCCATCTGGTCACCTCATACTGGATTATAAGATTCGCCTGCGAGTCAAGCAGGCGGTTCTACGTAGAGAATTACGGACATACAAAAATGCAGGGTTGTATTCGGTTTCACACTATATCGTTTGGTTTCCGAAAACTAACCGGACCCCTGCGGCGCGGAACGCTAGCGCGAGACGCCGACGACAATCTGCGTGAGGATCGATACGAGGATAAACAGGACCAGGAAAGCAAGGTCCAGGGCCACTCCCCCAAGCCGCAGCGGCGGGATGATGCGCCTGAACAGCCGGACGGGCGGGTCGGTAACACCATATACGCCGGTAGCGAGCACGAGTGCCGGCCCCTTTGGCCGCCACTGCCGGGCAAACATCTGCACGGCGTCGTACACGATCCGCAGGATGAGGGCGAGCTGGAAGAGCACCAGCACCAGGTACACCAGGGGAAGAATGATATTCACGCGCAGGGTTTCATTTCCGAAGTCGGTCGGCAGCCCCCGCGGCCCGTCGGTGCGGGCCGTGGGCTAGCTCTGGTTGAAGAAAGTGGACTGTGATTCACTGATCTTCTTGTCGTCGCCCAAAACCTCAACGTAGGACGGCGAGAGCAGGAAGACCTTGTTGGTGACACGCTCAATGCTACCGCGCAGGCCGAAAACGAGGCCGGCGGAGAAATCAACGAGGCGCTTGGCGTCCGCTTCTCCCATATCGGTGACGTTCATGATGACGGGGATGCCGTCACGGAAGCTCTCACCGATGATCTTGGCGTCGTTGTAGGAGCGGGGGTGGACGGTGGTGATCTGACGCAGGCCGGATACGTCCTCACGGGACGACGGGGCACGCTTGATGGGTGTCACGGGTGCGCGGTACTCCTCCACTGCATTACGGACGACGGGGGCAGGAACCGCTTCCGGCGCTTCCTCATCGGGCTCATGGACGGGAGCAAAGTCTTCCTCCCGGGCAGGGGCTTCCCGCAGGTGCCGCTGTTCGGACTCGTAGTGCTCGTCACCGTCGGCGAGCCCAAGGTAGATCATTGTCCTGCGCATTGCGCCAGCCATGGTTGCTCCTCTTAATCCTTCAACGCCTAGCTGCCCATTACTGTACTGTTACTGCACGGTACTGCAGGGTGCTGCGCGGCGGCTGTATGGTGTTCGTACTTTGACGCTACCGTACCGGCGGGCGCGGGCCCAGAACATCGGACCCGATTCTCAGGTGTGTCGCCCCGTGTGCGAGGGCGGCCTCGAGGTCGGAACTCATGCCGGCGGAGATGCTTCGCGCCCCTGGGTGCTGCGCCTGCAACTGCCCCGAAAGTTCCCGGAGGCGCGCGAAGGCCTCCCCGGCATCCGCGCCGAGCGGCGCAACGGCCATCAGCCCGGACAGGAGCAGCCCCGGAGTAGCGGCAACGGACTCGGCCAGAAGCGGCAGATCCTCGGGCAGCGCTCCCCCTCGGCCGGGATCCGCAGCCCGTGCGGCATCGTCCCGCAGATCCACCTGGAGGAAGCAGGACAGGTCCCCGCGTGGAACCAGCCCTTCGGAATCACGGCGCCGCTGCTCTGCTGCCATCGCCTTGCCCAGTGCAGTCACCAGGGAACGGCGGTCCACCGAGTGGACGGACGCGGCGTAACGCACCACGGACTTTGCCTTATTGGACTGCAGCTGGCCGATGAAGTGCCAGTCCAGGTCCAGATGCGCCAGGTCAGCGGCCTTTGCGGCGGCTTCCTGGTCCTTGTTCTCGCCCACGTCCCGGACTCCCAGCCCGGCGAGGATCCCGACGTCGGAGGCGGGGAAATACTTGGAAACCACAATCAGGTGCGGTTCTGCGGCACCGGCGGGGCGCTCGGCTGCGGCGATGCGGTTCCGGACGCGCTGCAGCCTGTCCCGTAGCTCATCGGCGCGGGTGGGATTCTCGGATATTGAAGTCATGGTCTTTCCATTATCTCCGGCCCGCCGGCCTTCGATGCGCCGGTGTGGATTCAGGAACGCTGCCAGATCACGCCGGCGAACCGTCCGGTGGCGGGGTCCCGGCGGTGGGAAAACAGCTGGTCGTTCTCCAAGGTGCAGCCCTCGACCCGTTCTACTGATACCCCCAGGGCGAGGAGCTGCGCCTGGGCTCCCGCGGGAAGATCGAGCGCGGGGGTCCCGCTGCGGGTTACTGCGTCAGTAGCCGGCAGCAGGGCAACCGATTCGGCCTGCATGGCAGCCGGAACCTCGTAGCACTTCCCGCACACGCAGGGTCCTATCCAGGCCCGGAGCCCGGTTCCGCCGACGGAACGCATCCGGTCGACGGCGACGGGCAGGATGTTATCCAGCAGGCCGCGGCGGCCGGCATGCACGGCGGCGGTAACCGGCCTCCCGTCCGGGCCGGCACCGGCCAGCAGGACCGGCACGCAGTCGGCAACCATGACCGCCAGCGGGGCTGCGCCGTCGGCGCTGATTAGGCCGTCCGCCGTGGGAGCACCGGAGCCGGGGCCTGCTGCTTCTGCCACCAGTGCGGAATGGACCTGGTTCATAAACCGCAGGGAGCCCGGACGGACGCCCATCGCGGACTCGAGTTCCGCACGCCGCTTCAGGACCGCATCCGGGTCATCCCCCACATGCAAAGCGAGGTTGCCCGCGGACGCGTTGGTGAATCCCGCCCACAGGTTGTCGCCAACCTGGCGGTGCCACCAAAACATCCGGGACAACCCCGCTGTCATGCTCAGCTGTTCTTGCTTTGCTGTTCTGCCTGCCGGTCTTCCTACTTCAGGAAGTCCGGCACGTCCAGGTCATCCGGACGGCCGGTGGACAGATCCGATTCCACGACTGCCGGAAGATCGATGTCGAAGCCGGCGTCGGCCGGGACATCACTGTGCTGGTGCGACCGCTGGGACCAGGCCGACAGGCCTGCGGAAGCCGGAGCGGCAGCCCCGAAGCCGCCTGCAGCCGCTGCCGAGGCAGGCGGCGTGGCCGGCTCGGCCGGCTTGTTGTGCTGCGCCGGCTGCGAGGTGACATCCACCTGGTCGAAGCCTGCCGCAATAACGGTGACCCGCGCTTCGTCGCCCAGGGCGTCGTCAATGACGGCGCCGAAGATGATGTTGGCTTCGGGGTGGGCAACTTCCTGGACCAGGCGCGCTGCCTCGTTGATCTCGAACAGGCCGAGGTCGGAACCGCCCTGAATGGAGAGCAGCACGCCGTGGGCGCCGTCGATCGAAGCTTCGAGCAGAGGAGAAGCTATTGCCAGCTCGGCAGCCTTGACTGCACGGTCCTCGCCGCGGGCCGAACCGATACCCATGAGCGCCGAGCCTGCACCCTGCATAACCGATTTCACGTCCGCGAAGTCGAGGTTGATCAGGCCCGGGGTGGTGATCAGGTCGGTAATGCCCTGAACACCGGAGAGCAGGACCTGGTCCGCGGAGCGGAAGGCATCCAGCATGGAGACGTTGCGGTCACTGATGGACAGCAGCCGGTCATTCGGGATGACGATCAGCGTGTCGACTTCGTCGCGCAGCGTATCGATACCGGATTCGGCCTGGTTGGAGCGGCGCCGGCCTTCGAAGGTGAAGGGACGGGTAACCACGCCGATGGTCAGGGCGCCGAGCGAACGGGCGATCCGGGCGACGACGGGAGCGCCGCCGGTACCGGTTCCGCCACCTTCGCCTGCGGTCACGAAGACCATGTCCGCTCCGCGAAGGACTTCCTCGATCTCCTCGGCGTGGTCCTCGGCGGCCTTGCGGCCGACCTCGGGATCAGCGCCGGCGCCCAGGCCACGCGTGAGTTCGCGGCCGACGTCGAGCTTGACGTCGGCGTCGCTCATCAGCAGTGCCTGTGCATCGGTGTTGATGGCGATGAACTCCACGCCGCGGAGGCCTACATCGATCATCCGGTTTACGGCGTTCACGCCACCGCCGCCGATGCCGACGACCTTGATGACGGCCAAGTAATTCTGCGGTGCTGCCACGTCCTGTGTCCCTTGTTCGAATCTCTGCAACTTTTATGTTTTCGCAGCTGCGTTCATTCTGCAGCTGCATGTGTCTTGCTGAACCGGCCTGCGTACAAACCGGTTCCCGGCCGCCGACGCCCCCGTGGTTTCCAGCGGAATCCCGGAGATCTCCACTGGACGCCCGGCCGAAAACCTTGAACCTACACAACCCTAACCCTCAACTTGAGGGTTATAGTTATGTCAAGTAATCCATTACTTGAGACGCTATGGGGCCAGCGCCGCTTCCGCAAATACCGCCCCCGCGTGTCGGAGGATTCTTTCGTCACGCCCGCGGCACGCTACCTGCTCCGCCCCCTGGGGATGCCCTCAGGGAGGCTCCGGTCCGGCACCTGGTTTTCAGCCGTCCTCCGCGCCGGTCAACGTGTCACCGGACGGTCGGGGGTACTGACGTCGTAAACCTGCACCGGCGGATCGGACGGCTCCATCTTCAGGAGCGCCTCAAGCACCCGCGCCTTTGCCTCGTTGGCATCGGCACTCCCCCAGAATACTGTCTGCCCGCTCTTAAGCTTCAGTTCGACCGAATCCAGCGTCTGGGCGGAGGCGTTCTCCAGCCGGCCAAGAACCTCCGGCGGCAGCGCCGCCAGTACGGCCGTAATACTGGGGAAGACACTCGCGTGAATGGCTTCGCTTCCGCCCGCGATAAGCGGAAGGGCGACCGCTGCCCGGTCAGCCGCTACTGCCAGCCGGCGACCCTCTTCGTCGATGAGGACATGCGTGTCGCCGTCCTGCAGTACGGCCACCGGAATGCGTTCGGTGACCGTAACCACCAGGGTGGACGGCGGCTGTGCTGCGACCTCGACCTTTTCGATTTCCGGGCGGTCTTTCAGCAGCCCTTCCACGTCGGCGTCGGAAATGGTGGGCAGGGTCTGCCCCTTCAACGGTTCCAGCGCTGCTTCAGCCTGTTCACGGGGCAGCAGCATGGTGCCCTCGACCACTACGGTCTTCAGGGCAAGCATCGGTGAGAAGAACAGCAGGGCAAAGAACAGTGCGGTGACGGACAGCGCGGAGCCGACCGTGATCCATGCTGCCCTGCGCCGCCGCTTGCCGGGCGGTTCCGGAAATGCCAGGACCGTTCCGTCGCTGCCTGCACTGTAGGCACCCGGCACCGGGGACTTGCCTGCGGAGCGCCGGCTGCCGGCAAAGCGGCGCGGGGCCTTGTCGGCCGGAGCGCCCGCAGGCTTCCCTGCGGATTTCCGCTTCCCCGCCGGCTTCGCCTTGGACGCGCCGGCAGCAGGCCGGACGACGGTGGAACCGGCGGCAGGCCTGTCTGCGACCGCCTGGTCTTCCGGATCCAGGGCACGTGTGGCCGTAATGGTCTCGTCGTCGCTCCCGGAGCGTTTCCTACCGGCCATTGGCGGCTTTCCCCGCTCCGGCGGCTGAACGGGCCGGAACGGCGGCCAGGCGGGCAACCAGTTCGGATCCGAGCACGGTGACGTCACCGGCGCCGACGGTCAGGATGATGTCTCCCTCGTGGGCGCTGTCTGCAACTTGGGCCACCGCGCGTTCCGGACTGTCGGCATAGCCGCCCGGGACGTGCAGCCGGGAGGTGATCAGCTCACTGGTGACGCCTTCAATCGGATCTTCCCGTGCCGGATAGATGTCCAGGACGGTGGCGGTATCGGCCAGATCCAGGGCGGCCGCGAACTCGGCCGCAAAGTTGCGGGTGCGGCTGAACAGGTGCGGCTGGAACAAGACGTGCACCCGGTGCCCTCCGGCCACTGTGCGGGCAGCCTTCAGTGCGGCGTCGACTTCGGTGGGATGGTGGGCGTAATCGTCGAACACCTGCACGCCGCGTGCGCTGCCGCGGGATTCGAACCGCCGGGCGGCCCCGGAGAACGTAGCCAGCCCCGCTGCGGCCACCCGGGGATCAACGCCCAGTTCCAGGGCGACGGCAAAGGCGGCAGCCGCGTTCAGGATGTTGTGCGCGCCCGGAACCTGCAGGACAAGCTGCACCTCGCCGTCGCGGCCGTCCACGTTGTACTGCAGGGTGCTGGCCGAGCCGGCACCGGCCGGACGGGTGTCCGTGACCCGCACGTCCGCGCCGGCCGCGTAACCGTAGGTGGCGACCCGGACGCCCGGGCAGCGTTCAACGAGGGCTACGGCACCGGCGTCGTCCGCACAGGCCACAAGCAGCCCCTCCGCCGGCAGCAGCGCCGTGAAGGCGTCGAAGGAGGCGAAGACCGCTTCCTCCGTGCCGTAGTGGTCCAGGTGGTCGGCCTCGACGTTGGTGACCACGCTGATCCGCGGATTGTAGTTGAGGAAGGAACCGTCCGATTCATCGGCTTCCGCCACGAAGACCGGTCCCGCCCCGTGGGCGGCATTGACGCCAAGGGCGGCAACGTCGCCGCCGATGGCGAAGGAAGGATCCAGTCCGGCCTCCCGCAGCATCACGGTCACCATGGCCGTGGTGGTGGTTTTGCCGTGGGTACCCGCCACCGCAATGAGGTCCTGCTCGCCCATGGCCGCGGAGAGCGCCACTGAGCGGTGGATGATCCGCAGCCCGCGGGAACGCGCCGCCGCAAGTTCCGGATTCTGCTCGCGGATGGCCGTTGACACGACTACCGTGTCGGCGCCCGCAACGTGTGCGGCGTCGTGCCCCACAAACACCTCGGCCCCCAGCGTTTCAAGGGCACGCAGTCCCTGCGAGTCCTTGGAATCGGAGCCGGAGACTTCAATGCCCTGGGCCAGGAGTACCCGGGCAACGGCCGACATACCGGCACCGCCCAGGCCGATGAAGTGTACTTTCCCAAGGTCTGTCGGGTTCAGCCGGTTCATGCCTTTGACCTATCGCTTGCTTCGAGGATGAATGCAGCCATCCGGGAGTCCGCGTCACGGATGCCCAGCGCCGACGATGCTTTTGCCATGGCTTCCAGCGCCGCCGGATCGGCCAGCAAAGGTATCAGCCTGTCGGAAATCCACTCGGCTGTGAAGAGGGCATCGGCAACCGTAAGCGCCCCGCCGGCAGCCACGAGGGCTTCGGCGTTGAGTGCCTGTTCGCCGTTGCCGTGCGGCAGCGGAACCAGGACGGCAGGCAGCCCCACTGCGCTGATTTCACAGACGGTTCCTGCCCCGGAGCGGGCCAGCAGCAGGTCCGCAGCCGCGTAGGCCTGCTCCATGCCGTCGACGTACTCCACCTGCGTGTAGCCGCGGGCGGCGATCGGTTTTCCGTCGGCGTCCACCAGGGACTTTCCACGGCCGGTGATGTGCAGTGTCTGGATGCCGGCCGCAGCCAATGCCGGAAGGGCCTGTTCCACGGCCCGGTTGATGCTTGCGGCTCCGGAAGAACCTCCGGTCACCACCAGCGTGGGCCGGTCCTGCTCCAGCCCCAGCGCGGACCGTGCGGCATTCCGCGCAGCGTTGCGGTCCAACCCCGAGATTTCCCGGCGCATGGGCATGCCGACCCACGTCGCCCGGGGCAGGCTGGTGGATTCGAAGGCCACGCCTGTCACGGCCGCGAAGCGGGCACCCACACGGTTGGCCAGCCCGGGACGCGCGTTGGCCTCGTGCACGATCACGGGAAGCGAACGGCGGCGTGCCGCCAGGTACACCGGTGTGGAAACGTAGCCGCCCACACCCACAACGACGTCGGCCTGTGCGGAGTCCAGAATCTCGCCCGCCTGCCGCACGGCACGGACTAGCCGGCCCGGCAGTTTCACCAGGTCCGCGGAAGGCCGCCGGGGCATGGGGACCCGGTCAATGGTGGCCAGCTCATAGCCAGCTGCGGGCACCAGGCGTGTTTCCATTCCGGACGCGGTCCCCACCACTGTGATGCGGGCGTCGGGGCGCAGTGCCGTAACGGCATCTGCAATGGCCAGGAGAGGGCTGATGTGCCCGGCGGTGCCGCCTCCGGCCAGGACTACGGAGAGGGAAGGCTGCGTCATGGAGCTGTTGGTTCACTTTCGGGGATTTTACGGGCAAAGGAAAGCAGGACGCCGACGGCGGCGAGCGTGAAGGTCAGCGAGGAGCCGCCATACGAAATGAACGGCAGCGGTACGCCGATGACGGGAAGCAACCCGGTCACCATCGCAATGTTCACGGAGGCCTGGCCGATGATCCAGACCAGGATGGCGCCGCAGACAATGCGGATGAACGGGTCGGTGTGGCGCATGGTGACCCGGACCGTCGCGACCGCGAGGACGGCAAAGAGGCTAACGACGACGAGCGTTCCCAGCAAGCCGAACTCCTCGCCGATAATGGCGAAGATGAAGTCGTTGTGGGCTTCCGGGATCCAGTTCCATTTCTGCCGGCTCTGGCCGATGCCCACTCCCAGCCAGCCGCCGGAGGCCAGCGCGTACATGCCGGCGTTGGCCTGGTCGCAAAGGCCGGTGCTGCAGTCCAGCTGGAGCCAGGCGCTGATCCGGCTGGAACGGTTGCTGCTCACCAGGGACATCAGTACCGCTCCCACGGCTGCTCCGCCCGCAAGGACGCCCAGGAAGCGCAGCGGGGCACCGGCGAAGAACAGGGCCGCAACCATGATCATGCCCATCACGATCACGGTGCCGAGGTCGCTTCCGAGCATGACCAGGAGGATCAGGAGCCCGCCGCCGGGCACGACCGGAATAAGGGCGTGCTTCCATTCGTTGATCAGCCGCCCCTTCCGGGACAGGACCGCCGCGAACCAGATGGCCATGGCCAGCTTCGCGGCTTCGGAGGGCTGACCCGTGATGGGCCCGATCTCGATCCAGTTCTTGTTGCCGTTGACTTCCTTGCCGATCACCAGCACAAGCACCAGCAGGAGGACGGCAACGCCGTAAAGGAGCCAGGAGAGGAAGCGGTAGTGGGGCGGCCCGAGCCGCGAGAGCCCCAGCATGGCCACAACGCCCGCCGCAGCGAACATGGACTGCTTCAGGAACAGATCGAACGTCGTAGCCGCGCCTGCATCGCTGCCGGCAGCGGCGGCAATGGATTCCACCGAGGATGCCGAAAGCACCATCATCAGGCCGATGGCGGTCAAAGCCAGGGTGGCACCGAGGATCGTGTAGTAACTGGAGCCGGTGGCGCTGCGTCCGCTGCCCTCGAGGAAGACGAGGAAACGTTCAAGGCGCGACGCCGGTTTGGCCGGCTTGGGCGCTGCCTTGCCGGCCGGGGGCTTCCCCGGAGCGGTTTTCGGTGTCACCGCGCCCGTGCCGGTATTGGCTGTGGCCGCTGGGTTCCGGCGCAGGACCGGTTTGCGTTTGCTGCCGGTGGGCGTGGTGACCAATCTAGGGCTCCTTCGGAGTCTGTGCCTGTCCCGGTGCCTGCTGTTCGCTCATATATCCTGCGACGGCTTCGATGAAAGCCTCGCCGCGGTGGGCATAGGAGGTGAACTGGTCCATGGAAGCTGCTGCCGGCGCCATCAGCACCGTGTCTCCTGCTTCGGCCACGGTAGCCGCCGCGGCGACTGCCCTGACCATGATCTCTTCAGCACTGGTGACCGGTGCCGCCGTCAGCGGCCGTTCCCCAGTCTGCTCCACAAGGGCGTGGATGACCGGTACATCGGGTGCGTGTTGTGCCAGGGCTGCCTGCAGGTCCGCGGTGTCCGCTCCGATCAGCACCACTGCCTTGAGCCGGCCCCGGTGCTCAGCAACCAGGTCGTTGTAGTGAACGCCCTTGGACAGGCCGCCGGCAATCCAGACAACGCTGGTGAAGGCGGCCAGCGACGCCGCCGCGGCATGCGGATTGGTCGCCTTGGAGTCATTGACCCACAGGATGTCGTTAAGGCGGGCCACCGGCTGGATCCGGTGGTCTCCCGGTGCATAGGCGCGCAGTCCGTCCCGGACCGCGGCGGGTTCGACGCCGAGGGCACGCACCAGCGCAGCCGCGGCCAGGGCATTGGCCACCATGTGCCGGGGAGCGTACTCCCCCAGGTCGGCCATGGCGGCAAGCTCCGCCGCGGAGTCCTTGCGCTGTTCAATGAAGGCCCGGTCCACCAGCAGTCCTTCGACCACTCCGACCATGCTGACCGCCGGCACCGAGGTGGTGAAGCCGACCGCACGGCAGCCTTCCACGACGTCGGCTTCCTCGACCATGTGCTCGGTCTCGTACTGCTCGGCGTTGTAGATGCAGGCGACCTGCGTGTTTTCGTAGATCTTTGCCTTGTCGGCGAGGTAGGCCTCATAGGAGCCGTGCCAGTCCACGTGGTCTTCGGCGATGTTCAGGCAGACGCTGGCCAGCGGGGACATGGAGTGTGTCCAGTGCAGCTGGAAGCTGGAGAGTTCCACGGCAATGGCGTCATAGCCTTCCGGATCCCGGATCGCATCCAGGATCGGAGTTCCGACGTTGCCGGCCGCGATGGCGCGCAGTCCGGCGGCCCGGAGCATGCTTTCGGTCATCGAGACCGTGGTGGTCTTGCCGTTGGTGCCGGTGATGGCCAGCCACTGGGCGGTCTTGCGGCCTTCGCGGATACGCACCCGCCAGGCCAGCTCGACGTCGCCCCAGACGGGAATGTCCGCTGCGGCGGCTGCGGCCAGCACCGGGTGGGTGGGGCGGAAGCCCGGTGAGGTCACCACGAGGTCAGGGGCAGCCCCGTCGACCTCGGGAAGCCCGGCTACCGCGTCGGCGCCGAGCAGGATGTCCGCGGCGCCGACAATCCGAAGGGTGTCCGCCTTGGCGCGGTTCTCCTCGGTGTCCCTGGCATCCACCACGACAACCCGGGCGCCGAGTTCGATCAGGGTGTCCGCTGCGGAGAAGCCGGAGAGGCCGATGCCGGTGACGACTACGCGCAGTCCGCTCCAGTCGGCGTCCCATGTGGTCAGTTCGGCAAGGGGTGCACTCACTGTCCCACCACCCATTCGGCGTAGAAGATTCCGAGCGCTACGGCCACGCAGAGGCCGGCGATGATCCAGAACCGGACCACCACGGTGACCTCGGCCCAGCCCTTGAGCTCGAAGTGGTGCTGCAGCGGAGCCATCTTGAACACGCGCTTGCCGCCGCTGAGCTTGAAGTAGCCCACCTGGATGATGACGGAGAGGGTGATGATCACGAACAGGCCGGCAAGGATCACCAGCAGCAGTTCGGTCCGCGAGAGGATGGCGAAGGCCGCAATGGCGCCGCCGATCGCCAGCGAGCCGGTGTCGCCCATGAAGATCTTCGCGGGCGAGGTGTTCCACCAGAGGAAACCGATGAGGGCACCCGCCATGGCTCCGGCCAGCAGGGCAAGATCCATCGGGTCGCGGACTTCGTAGCAGACGCCTTCTGCGCCCGGTGTACCGCAGCTCTGGTTGTACTGCCAGATCCCGATCAGGAAGTAGGCGCCGAACACCAGCACGGAGGCACCGGCAGCCAGGCCGTCGAGGCCGTCGGCGAGGTTCACGCCGTTGGTGGTGCCGGTGATGATGACCAGGGACCAGATCACGAACAGGATCGCGCCGATCACCGTTCCCGCGAAGGCAAGGTCGAAGTTTGTGTCCCGGATGAAGGAGACCGCGGTCGACGCCGGCGTCCTCCCCTGCTCATTGGGGAACTGCAGGGCGAGCACGGCAAAGGTGATGCCGACGACTGCCTGCAGGATGATCTTTGCCTTGGCGTTCAGGCCGAGGCTGCGCTGCTTGGAAATCTTGGTGTAGTCGTCAATGAAGCCGACCATGCCCATGCCCACGGTGAGCAGCAGGACCAGCAGTCCGGACGCCGTCGGGCTGAAGGAGCCGAAGCCCAGCATGCCGCTGATGAGGTGGGTAAGGAAGTACGCAGCCACCACCGACGCCACGATGACGGCGCCGCCCATGGTGGGGGTGCCGCGCTTGGTGTGGTGGGAGGTGGGGCCGTCGTCGCGGACGAACTGGCCGTACCCTTTCCGCACCAGGAAACGGATGAACAGGGGTGTTCCGGCAAAGGCGAAGACCAGAGCCAGCGAAGACCCTACAAGCAGGGAGATCACAGGTTCTCTCCTCCGGTCCCTTCGGTGCGCGCCGGCGCGGTCGCCGGATCAGTTGCTGCGGACGGTGGTACAGGGGTCAAGGCTATCCGATCGCCGAGGAAGCGCAGGGCCGCCCCGTTGGAGGATTTGAACAGGACAAGGTCTCCGGGCGCGAGGGATTCGGCAAGGATGCGCTCGGCGTCCTCCACCGTCTCCACGAAGGTGGATTCCTCCCCCCAGGAGCCCTCCATGACCGCGCCGGTGTGCATGGCGCGGGCACCGGTGCCCACGACAATGAGTTTGGAAATATTGAGCCGGACGGCGTAGCGGCCGATGGCGTCGTGTTCGGTGACGGCATCCTCGCCCAGCTCCAGCATTTCGCCCAGGACAGCCCAGGTGCGCCGTTCCCGGCCGAGTTCGGCCAGGGTGCGCAGGGCCGCACGCATGGATTCCGGGTTCGCGTTGTACGCGTCGTTGATCACTGTGACGCCGTCGGCGCGGTCGGTGCGCTCCATGCGCCAGCGGCTGGCCGCCGCGCGGCCGGAGAGCCCTGCGGCAATCTGCTCGCCCGGAATGCCCGCTGCGTAGGCTGCGGCAGCGGCCGCCAGCAGGTTCGCCGTGTGGTGGGCGCCGATGAGGCCGGACCGGATTTCGTGCCGGCTGCCGTCGGGCAGCAGCAGCGTAAAGACGGGCCTGCCCTCGGCGTCGGTGCGTGCATGCAGGGCACGGACGGCGTTCTTGGCACCGTGCGCTTCCTCCGGCGAGGAGGTGAAGTAGAGGACCGGTGCGTCGGTGCGATCAGCCATCGCCGCAACGCGGATGTCGTCGGCGTTCAGGATGGCGGTCCCGCCGGCGGGCAGCGCTTCGACGAGCTCTCCCTTGGCGACGGCAATGTTGTCCACGCCGCCGAACTCACCGGCGTGCGCGGAACCCACGAAGAGGACGACGCCGATATCCGGCTTCACCATCTCCGCCAGGTAACGGATGTTGCCGATGCGGGTGGCACCCATTTCCATCACGAGGTAGCGGGTTCCGTAGCCGGCAGTGAACACGGTCAGCGGAAGGCCGACTTCGCCGTTGTAGGAACCTACCGGAGCGACGGTGGGACCGGACTCGCTCAGCACACCGGCCAGCAGGTCCTTGGTGGTGGTCTTACCGGCTGATCCGGTGATGCCGATGACGGTCAGTTCGCCGTGCGCCCGGAGCCGGCGGACAATTTCCGCGGCAAGGGTGCCCATGGCCAGGACGACGTCGGGAACCATCACGCCCGGGTAGAGCGCTCCGGCGTCGTCGGCCACCGGCCGTTCGAGAAGCGCCAGCATGGCGCCGCGGGCAAAAGCGGCGCCCACGAACAGGTGGCCGTCCGAGTTCTCGCCGGGCTTGGCGATGAAGAGCGAGCCCTGTACGGCGTCGCGCGAATCCGTGGTGGCGGAAGTCACGACAAGACCCGGCGTCTGTGCGGCCGGGCCGATCAGCTCGCCGCCTGTAATTGCCGCTATTTCGGCTGCATTAAGTTCAATCATGACGATTTAGGACTCTACCCCGTCGCTCGAAAGGGCACTGAATCCGTATCTTGTCAAAGCCCGGCGCAGTTCCACCCGGTCATCCAGGGCAAGGTTCTCCCCCATGACTTCCTGCCACACTTCGTGGCCGCGCCCGGCCACCAGCACGGTGTCCTGCGGACGCGCCAGTTCAACGGCACGGTCGATGGCAGCTGCACGGGGCGCGACTTCCTCAATGACACACGCCAGGTCTTCCCCGGTCCGTGCGCCCTCGGCACCGCGCAGGACGTCCGCGCGGATGGCGGCGGCGTCTTCGCCGTGCGGGTCATCGTCGGTGACGACGACGACGTCGGCAAGGCGGGCCGCGATGGCCCCCATCAGCGGGCGCTTGGTCTGGTCCCTCTCGCCGGTGGCTCCAAAGACGATGATCACCCGTGACTCGCCGTCGGGACGCCGAACGGAGGCGAGGGTGCGGGTCAGGGCATCGGGGTTGTGGGCAAAATCAACGATGGCCGCCGGTTCTTCACCGATCAGCTGCATCCGGCCGGGGACCTCGACGGTAAACGGATCAGAGGAGTCCAGCGCTGCCTGCACGGTTTCTGCGGGAACGCCGGAGGCCAGCACCATCACTGTGGCCAGCGCGGCGTTGGAGATGTTGAAAGTTCCGGGCAGTGCCGTGGAGGCCCGCAGCTGCTCCCCTTCCGGACCGCGGATAGTAAAGGAGTGTCCAAGCCCGCGGGGCTCAATGTCCGTGACGAACCAATCGGCATCGCGGCCGGTGCCGTCCGTTGCAAGCGTCAGGACGGGTACCCCCGCCCGGGCCGCCATTTTCACTCCCCATTCGTCGTCTACCGTGACGACGGCCCGGCGGGCGCGGTCGGGCTGGAACAGTGCTGCCTTGGCAGCGAAGTATTCCTCCATGGAGCCGTGCAGGTCCAGGTGGTCCTGGGTGAGGTTGGTGAACCCGGCGACGTCGAAGCGGACACCGTCAACGCGGCGGTAGGTGATCGCATGGGAAGAGACCTCCATGGTGGCGGCGTCCAGGCCCCGCTCGCGCATCAAGGCCAGCAGCCCGTGCACCTGCGGTGATTCGGGCGTGGTCAGGACGCTGGGAATGGCTTCCCCGCCGGCGAGGATCTCGATCGTGCCGATCAGCCCGGTGGTACGCCCGAGCGCCTGCAGGAGCGAATTCACGAAGTAGGAAGTGGTGGTTTTGCCGTTGGTGCCCGTGATGCCGAACAGGGTGGGGCGGGGGCCGTCCGAAGGAACGCTGTTGAAGACGGCGGCGGCCAGCGGCCCGACCAGCCGGCGGACATCACCGGCGACGAAGACCGGAATGTGCAGCTCGGCAAGATGCGCCAGCCCTGCCTCGTCGGTCAGGACCGCCGACGCTCCAGCCGCTTCCGCTGCTCCTGCGAAGCTGGCGCCGTGGTGCCGGGCGCCGGCAATGCCCACATACAGGTCACCGGGGAGCACCTCACGGGAATTGATCGTGAGTCCCGAAAGCTCCGTACCCCAGGCTGCTTCCGCCGTTCCTGCGGCCGGTGCAACGTCCCGCACCTGCGCAGGCAGCGCCTGCACGGCGGCACGCACGGTAACCGGATCGACGGCACCGGGACGGAGACCGGATCCGGCGGGGGGATTTTCACTTATTGGCACTTCAATGCTCCAGGAATTAGTACTCAATGGGGTAAGTCTCGGGTTCACCCGTGGAAGGCGGCACGTTGTTGCTCACCAGCGCCTGTTCCATGACCTTCTGGAAGGACTGGCCCGGAATGATGTAGTAGAGGTCGCCCTGGGGCCGCTGGAGGGTCACCACAACCACGTACTTCGGATCATCCATGGGTGCAATACCAGCATAAGAGAGGGTCGAGCCTGAATAGCCGCCGTTCGGCCCGGGGGCTTCAGCCGTTCCCGTCTTGGAACCGACCCGGTACTGCTTCAACTCGCCGGTCTTGCCGGAGCCGTCTTTGGTGACCGTTTCCATCATGTGCTGGACCTGCTCCGCGGTGTCCTCGGAGACAACCCGCGTACCCGGTTCCTTTTCGATGGGCTGCTCCGTACCGTCTTCCTTGATGACGGAGTCGATGATGCTCGGCTGGACGCGGACGCCGTCATTGGCAATCGTCTGGAAGACACTTGCCGTGTGCAGCGCTGTCTGCGTCAGGCCCTGTCCGAACAGCACGGTGTACTGCTGGCGTCCGTCCCAGGCGTCGGGTTCCGGCAGCAGGCCTGCGGTTTCCCCGTTGAGTCCAACGTTCAGCGGTTGGCCGATCCCGAACTTCCGCAGCCAGTCGTACCGCTGCTGCGGCGTCAGCTGCTGTCCGACCATCACCGTTCCGGTGTTCATGGACTTGGCCAGCACACCCGCTACGGTCATCTGGACGGTCCCGTGCGGGACGGCGTCCTTGAAGGTCTGGCCGTCGACGGTGTAGGTGGGTTCGATCTCCAGCCGCGTTTCGGGGGTGGTGATGCCTTCTTCGATGGCGGCGGCCATGGTGATGACCTTGGTGGTGGAACCGGGCTCGAAGAAGTCCGTGACGGACCTCGCCTTGCGCGACTCCGCCGGGGTCGCACCGGGGTTGTTGGGGTCCACAGTGGTGGATTCCGCCAGCGCGATCACCCGGGCGGTATCGGCCTCCATGACCACGATGTTGCCCCACTCGGCGTCGTATTCATTCACCTGCGCCGCAATGGTCTGCTGGGCAAACCACTGAAGGTCCTGGTCAATGCTCAGCTTTATCGATTCCCCGTCGTGGACGGGTTCGTCCTCATTGGTGGCGTAAGGAATGCGGATGCCGTCTCCGCCGATTTCGTAGGTCTTGCTGCCGGCCTCGCCGGCGAGGATCTCGTCCTGGGTCAGCTCGAGGCCTTCCTGCGCGCCTTCGGTGCCGAGGAAGCCCACAATGGACCCGGCCACCGAGCCGGAGGGGTAGGTCCGCAGCGTGGTCCGGTCCGCATAGATTCCCGGGAACTTTACGGCGAGGACCTTTTCCTTGACTTCGGGGGTGACGGTTTTGGCGACGAAGTTGAAGCCCTTCTCCCCCAGCAGTGCTGAGCGCAGGGTTTCCGGATCCTGCCCGAGGATGGCTCCAAGTTCCTCAAACGCCTGGTCGAAGGTAACGTCCTGGAGTTTCCCCTCGGCGTCGCGGCGCTTGAATTCCTCGCCGATGTCCTGCGAAAGGCGCTGGTCCACCACAATGTCGAACCGCTCCACGCTTCGGGCCAGGTAATTGCCCTTGGAGTCGAGGATGCTGCCGCGCAGGGCCGGCACGGTCACCGTCACGAGCCGGTTATCCACGGCGCTCTGTGCCATGCCGTCCGGGTCCAGTGCCTGGACGTGGAAAAGCCGAAGTCCGAGAACGGTCAGCAACACCAGGGCAAGGATCAGTCCGGCGCGCAGCCGTCCGGTAACGATGGCCACCCTGTGGTTGTCCGGGCCGGATTTTTGTGCCACAACGTGTCCTCGTTCATGCCTAAGTTTTGATGACTGCTTCGCTTGGATCAGTTTCCGCTTCGCTGCACGGGGGCAGGGATGGTTCCGCCGTTCAATTCGCCTTCAGGGACGACGTCCGAGGGCTGGGCCGGATCCGCTTCCGGAATCCGGGCGGCCTCTTCCGCTGCTGCGGCGGCCGCTGCTTCGCTTGCCGCTGCTTCCTCCCGCTCCTCAAGTGCCCGGACCGATTCCTGCGGTTCTGCCGGAACCACGGAGGGTGCGGGGGTGATCGGCTGGGTCAGGACACTCGGCGCCCCGATCAGCAGCTCGGCCGGCTCGCCTTCCTTGGCTGCCTCCGGGCTGCCGGTGACTGCAAGTGTCTGGAGGTCAATGGTGCCGAAGCTGGGCGAAGAAACCATGCCGAGGTCTGCCGCGGAAGCAGCCAGGACCTGCGGTGCCTGATGGTTTTCGATCTTCTGGGTCAGCGCTTCGTTGCGCTGGGCCAGCTCGGCCTTCTGGCTCTGCAGCTGCACCAGCTCGTACTGGCCGCTGGAAACCGAGATGTTCAGCAACAGCACCGAGGCCAGTCCGAGAACGAGGGCAGCGAAGCAGAAAACCGCGAACGGGGCACGTTTGCGGCGCGAGGCGGCGGGCACCAGCGACAGCGGGGTGCGCCGCCTGACGGTGGTGGCAGGCGCCGCAGCATCCCAATCAAGCGCGCGCGCCGTGTTGCCGACGACGGCGCTTGACGCCATGGTGCTGAATCGGGCCGATGGCCGACGTTCGCTCATTATTTCCTGGCCCCATCCATGGGTTTGCGGATTCGTTCTACTGCACGGAGTTTTGCGGAGGCTGCACGGGGATTTTCTGCAATTTCCTCGTCCGTAGGCACCTCGGTGCCCTTGGTCAGCCTCTTGAGCTGGGCCTTGTGTTGTTCAAGTTCAACCGGGAACCCCTTGGGCGCGGAGGACCGCGCGCCCGCGGCGAAGACGCCCTTGACGATCTTGTCTTCAAGCGAGTGGTAGGACATCACGACCACGCGTCCACCCATGTTCAGCACCGACAACGATGCCGGAATGGCCCGCTCGAGGACATCGAGCTCCTCGTTCACTTCGATGCGCAGCGCTTGGAACGTTCGCTTGGCAGGATGCCCGCCGGTTCGCGCAGCTGCCGCCGGGACAACCCCGCGGATCGCTTCGACAAGCTCGCCGGTGGTGGTGAAGGGCTTCGAAGCACGTGCAGCAACAATGGCCGAGGCGATTCGGCCCGCGAACTTCTCCTCGCCCCATTTCCGGATGATGCCTACCAGCTCGGCCTCGCCGTAGGTGTTGACGATGTCTGCAGCGGTACGCCCGCGGGTGGTGTCCATCCGCATATCCAGGGGTGCGTCGTAGGAGTAGGCGAAGCCGCGGTCCCGTTCATCGAGCTGCAGCGAGGAAACGCCCAGATCGAACAGCGCACCGTCGATACCCTCGAATCCAAGGTCCGTAACGACGTCTGCTATTTCGTCGTAGACCGCATGGACCAGGTCAATCCGGTCCGCAAAGGGTTCCAGCCTCTCGCCGGCCAGCGCCAGTGCCTGCCGGTCCCGGTCAATACCGATCACGTGGAGCTGGGGGAACCGCTGCAGCATGGCTTCGGTGTGCCCGCCCATGCCCAGGGTGGCATCCACTACAACGGCACGGCCGTGGTCGGCTACGGCGCTTTCGATGGAAGGAGCCAGGAGGTTGATGCAGCGGTCGCGCAGCACCGGAACATGCCGTTCCTCGGTGGGGCGCTCTTCGCTCATCTGAGGCTTCCTTCCATTCGTAGTGTTTTTTGCTGTGCGGCCGGTTCTTAAACCAGACCCCCATCCGCGCCTCACCGCTTCACACCTTCTGGCTCCGGGGAAGGGAAGCCAGACGGTCTTGCGGTGGGGCGGCGGGAGATCTCATTCAAGACCCGGCCCGGGTTGTCCGTGTAGCGGGCGGTACTGCTAGAAAATCCCTGGAATCGCGTCTTCGTCTGTTTCCGAGAACGCGGTTTCCTGTTCTGCCAGATAGTTCTGCCAAGCGGTTGCATCCCAGATCTCTGCCCGCGTACCGGCGCCGATGACGACCAGTTCGCGTCCGAGCCCTGCATACGACCTCAGCGCCGGCGGGATGGTTACCCGGCCCTGCTTGTCTGGAACTTCGTCAGAGGCTCCTGAGAGAAAGACCCGAATGTAGTCACGCGCCTGGCGGGAGGAAAGTGGAGCTTCCCGCATCTGGTCGTGGACCCGTTCGAATTCCTTCTGGCTGAAGACGTAGATGCAGCGCTCCTGACCCCTGGTCAGGACAAGGCCGTCGGCCAGTTCCTCGCGGAACTTGGCCGGCAGGATCAGCCTCCCCTTCTCGTCCAGACGCGGCGAATGTGTTCCTAGGAACATCCCGCACCGCCCTGTCCGATTGGGGGTAAACCCCTTGAGTACCGCCCCTACCCTCTTATGTCCCCCACTTTACTCCACTTCCCTCCACAGTCAACGCCTTGGCGCGTTGTATTCCGGGCGCGTCGCATTCAAAATCCGCGGGTTGGAGCGGATTCTTGCGGGCGGAGTGCAGTGGAGGGGTTTACGCGACCGGCATCGGCTCGGGAAACGCGTTCCGGACAGGAAAAAGGGCACAAAAAAGGACCCGCCGAAACGGGTCCTTTTTGCGCTTCCTACCTGCCTGCCACCCTTTGGTTCTGGAGTCTTACGGGGTCCAGGGCCTGCGGCACCGAGCGGGTGTTCCTACGGCTGGTCGCGTTTGCGTTCGTCCCACTTGCTTTCCAGGTTATTCATGAATCCACGCTGCGTACTGGACTCGCGCTCCTTGCGCCCGTCCGTTGCCGCCGGCGGATTCTTCCGTCCCCGGGTGGTTGCGTAGTACACGCCTGCCCCCATGATGAGGAACCCCAGTACACCGACCAGGATGCCCGCTTCCGTAATTCCCAGAAGCAGCACACCCAAGCCCACCACAGCCAGCAATGCGCCGAGGACTATCCGCCTGGTCGAGATCCCACGGCCCGCGGACGTCGCCATTGAGTTCGCGAATTTTGGATCTTCTGCGTGTAATTGCTGCTCCAGTTGATCCAGCAAGCGCTGCTCGTGTTCCGACAGTGCCATTGCTGCCTCCTTGCCGTCCGGTCCTGCCCCTGTAAACCAACCAACGAACGTGTGGCGACGGATGTTCCCGCGCAGGCTCGCTGCTGCTTTGCACTTAGTCCAAGGATAGGTGGCAACCGGTCCGCACGAAAGCGGCCGGTCCACGTATTCCACCGGGTAGGAAACCAGCCCCGACGCAAAGCCGGTCCGGCTCCGGGCAGAGCGACCCGGGGCGTTCAGTCCTCGAACCGGTCCGGTTCCGCCGGAGGCTTCCGGGGAGACGGAGCGATAAGCCGGGCAGGAACAACGCCCAGTTCGCCGAACCGCCGGTTGATCCGATCCAGCGCGTCCTCTGCCGAACGCCAACTGTCCTCCCGTCCGTCCAGGGTCAGCTGCATGGCAGCACCTTCTGCGGATTCAAGTTGTTCGGCCCGCAGCCCTATCAGCCGGACGCTTTGCGGCCGCGGCCCCAGGGCGGTCAGCAGCCCTTTGGCCGTCTCGTAGATCATCTGGGCGCTGCCCACCGGCTCGGGGAGGGTGCGGGTGCGGGTCAGCGTCGTGAAGTCCGCATAACGCAGCTTCAGGGAAACCGACCTGCACTGGAGTCCGGCGGCCCGCAGGCGGACAGCACTGCGGTGCGCGAGCCGAAGCAGCTCCGTGTGCAGCACGTCGTCGTCGCTGACGTCGGACGCGAAGGTCTCCTCGGCGCCGATGCTCTTTTCGCGCCGTACGGGTGTTACAGCCCGGCCATCCCGCCCCCAGGACAATTCATACACGTGGTCCCCCACGGCCCCGAGCAGCCGGCGGAGCACAGTCGGCGGAGTATTGGCCACATCCGCCACCGTGGCAATGCCGACGCGGGCCAGCACCTCGCGGGTCTTGGCCCCTACTCCCCACAACGCAGAAACGTCCAAAGTGTGGAGGAAGTCCACCGTCTGCTCCTTTGGTACCAGCAGCAGTCCGTTGGGTTTGCATCGGGTGGAAGCGATCTTGGCCACGAACTTGGTGGCGGCAATGCCGACACTGGCGGTCATGCCCAGTTCGGCAGCAACACGCTCACGGATATGCTCACCGATCGCGCGGGGCGGCCCGAGCCTGCGCATGGCTCCTGCGATATCAAGGAAGGCCTCGTCGACGCTGAGCTGTTCCACCAGCGGAGTAATGGATTCGAAGATCTGCATCAGCTGGGCGGAGAAGGTCCGGTAGACCTCCTGGTGCGGCTCCAGGACCACTGCCTGCGGGCACTGCCGGCGGGCAACGGCCATCGGCATGGCAGAACGGACACCGTAACGCCTCGCCTCATAGGATGCGGACAGGACGACGGACCGACCCCCGAGGCCGCCTACGATGACCGGCCTGCCAATCAGGTCGGGCCGTTTGAGCAGCTCCACGGAAACATAAAAAGCGTCCATGTCCACGTGCATTATGGTGCAGTCGCGGTTGCCGCTGCCGGCGTCGGGACCATTGCTCACTCCATCATCGTAGCCAGCCGCGCCCCCATTCCTGCCTTTCCTGCTTCATCGCTTCTTTTCGGCGCCCTAACCACCTTCCCTGGAGCGGTTTTCGGTTCGCCTAGACTGGGTGGCAGGACCCTGACCCCCACCGAAGCGGAACCCGATGAAAAAGACGCTCACGATGCTCTCTGCCGCGGCCCTGATCCTGGCGGCAGCCGGATGCTCCACCGGCACCGCAGCGGACGGAGATTCCCCGTCCGACACGCAGGCTGCATCCCCCACCCCGACACCTACGGCGTCTGCCGTTGCCCTCGCGGACGGGTTCCCGTCCGATCTCATTCCGGTGATGGATGGCGCGGAGCTGCTTTCGAGCAGCGTGGACCGGGCCAACGGCACGCTCACCGCCGTATTAGTGGAGTCCTCGGATGCTCCCGCAGCCGACATCCTCGCCTTCTACGATGCCAAGCTGGTTGCGCAGGGTTTCACTGCGGCCGAAGCGGCCACCGGTTCCCCATCCTCGCGCGACTACGTCCGCACCGGCACCAGTGAGCCCGAAACGGTCAACATCACCGCGATTACCAAGGAGGGCGGCCCGGCGACGGTGACTGTCGGCGCCACGGTCCTCGCAGAAACGGTGAAATAACGGTGTCCGCTACCCCGGCCGAATCCGCACAGCAGGAGCAGGCCGCATACCGAGACCTGTTGGGCACGGAACTCGAGGATTTCCTGGCAGTCCAGCACTCGGTGCTTGCCGAGGTTTCCCTCGAGGCGCTTCCCCTCCTGGACGCAGTACACAACCTTGCCCGTGGAGGGAAGCGGCTGCGGGCCCTCCTTGCTTACTGGGGATGGCGCGGCGCCGGAGGAACTCCCCTGCATCCCGAAGCCGTCCGGGCCGGCGTCGCACTGGAACTGTTCCAGAGTGCCGCATTGATCCACGATGACATCATTGACCGGTCCGATACCCGCCGGGGCGGCCCGAGCGTTCACCGCACCTTCTCGATGGCGCACGCGGACGCCAACTGGCACCTGGACGGATTCCATTTCGGTTCATCGGCCGGAATCCTTGCCGGTGATCTTTGCCTGTCCCTCAGCGAGGAAATGTTTTCCGCCGTGGGTCCGCGCGCGGCGCACGGCACCGAAGCCCGGCGCATCTTCAACCGCATGCGCACTGAGGTCATGGCCGGGCAGTACCTTGACATCCTCGAAGAGGTTGTCGGTCCCGGCCACGACCCCGAGCACGCCGTCGTCCGGGCGTTGAATATCCTGCGCTACAAGGCAGCGAAGTACACCACGGAGCATCCCCTCACCCTCGGCGGCGCCCTGGCCGGTGCCGGCGAAGAGATCCTGGCAGGCTATTCCCGCTTCTCCCTGCCCTTGGGCGAAGCATTCCAGCTGCGGGACGACGTACTGGGTGTGTTCGGAGATCCCCGGACCACGGGAAAACCGGCAGGAGACGACCTCCGTGAGGGTAAACGCACGGTCCTGATTGCCTACGCCCTGTCCAGCGGAAGCGAGAGCGCCCGGAAAGAGATCACGGCGCGGCTCGGGGATCCGGGGCTGGACGACGACGGCGTGGCCCTGCTCCGCGGAATCATCGTCGATACCGGGGCACTGGCCGCGACGGAGGAGCTCATCTCCAGGCATACGGAAACAGCGTTTTCCGCACTGGCCGCACTCCCCCTTGACGGCGTACCCCGGGCCGCCCTTGACGCGTTGGCCCACTCAGCCGTTCGGCGCAGCTCCTAGGGAGCCGGCACGAACAAGAGAAGGATCCCAAACGAATAAGGAGCTGCCAGTCCGGAGACTGGCAGCTCCTTATTAAGGTGCTGCGTGATTCAGGCGCTGCGTGAGGCGTTGCTACCAGCCCAAGGCCTGTGCACGGCGGCGGATCTCCGTCTTGCGCCCTTCGCGGAGCGCGTCCACGGGACGGCCAGGCAGCGTGTCGTCGGCCGTGAAGAGCCAGCGGATCATTTCGTCGTCGTGGAAGCCTGCGTCATTGAGCACCGAAATGGTGCCCTTCAGGCTGTCCAGCACGGCGCCGTCAGCGATAAAGGCAGCCGGGATGCTGCGGATCTTCCGGTCGCCGAGGCGCACAGCCAGCAGGGCGCGCTCCTCCAGCAGGCTATGCACCTTGTTAATAGGGAGATCGAGTTGTTCAGCCACATCGGGCAGGGTCAGCCAGTCGGAAACAAGTTCCTCGAGTTCATTCACCCTTCAAGGGTGCCACGTCCGGGGTCGCCCGGGCCACTTTGCCGTTTGGCGACTGAACTGAAACACAAAAAGCACTACTCGGGTATTGTGCCGGACTCTGGTTAGTGTAAATTCACATTAGTACCTGTAATCACATGCGTAACTAGCACACCACTAGTCACATAAAGAACAGTGGTAACACCCGTTCCATTACTTGTTTTTAATCCAAGGATTTGCGGTAAAGGCCGCGGCCAACACAGATGAGGAAACATCACCATATGAACGCTCAGTCCACCACGGGAACGCCAGAGGCGCGTCCCGTTGCTACAGGAATACCGCGCAAACTGAGTGTTGCCGTGACGACCGCCGCCATTCCTGCAGTGATGATGTCCGCCCTGGCTCTTGCCGAGCCGGCTGCCGCTGCCCCCGCCGCACCCCAGAACACCCTGTTTCCCCAGCTCCCCCTGCAGGCCATCAAGAACCTGAACACCGGGGCTGCCACCGGCGTTACCGCCTCGCAGCTGGCCACCCAGGTTCCCGCGACGCTGCCGGCAGAGTCGGCTGTTCCTGCCACGCACCGGATCGTTTCCGGCGACACGGTCAGTTCAATTGCCGCACAGTACGGACTGTCCGTGACGGAACTGCTGCGCGTGAACAACCTGCAGCCGTCCTCGTTGATCTTCGCAGGCGACGACCTCCGCCTTGGCGGGGCATCCGCACCCGCTGCTCCCGCTGCCGCTTCGGCTGCCGGCGAAGGCACTTATACGGTGGTCTCCGGCGATACTTTGAGCGCCATTGCCGGAAAGCACGGCGTCAGCCTCTCCAGCATCCTCGCCGCGAACGGCCTGACCCTCACCTCCGTCATCTACCCGGGCCAGTCGATCCGCATCGACGGCCAGGCACCCTCCGCAGCGCCGGCCGCTCCCACGGCACCTACCGGCGCCCAGCCGGCCCCCGGCAACGGCAGCTCGTACACGGTTGCCGCCGGGGATACCCTCAGCGCAATCGCTGCCAAGCACGGCGTCAGCCTCTCCGGCATCATGGCCTCCAACGGCCTGTCGCAGACCTCGGTGATCCGCCCGGGCCAGAAGATCACCGTCGACGGCAGCACCGTCAGCGTCACTGCCTCCGCACCCGTGGCAGCCGCACCCACGGATCTGGTTCCCAATACCTTCCTGCACTACACCTACCCCGAGCACACTGTCGCCGACGCCAACCTCAACAAGCAGACCCTCAACTCAATGCCCGTTCCCAGCCGGGCGCAGATGCAGCAGATCGTGGCCGATACGGCAGCACAGATGGGCGTCGACCCGGCCCTGGCACAGGCATTTGCCCTCCAGGAATCCGGCTTCGACCAGCGGGCGGTCTCCCCGGCCAACGCCATCGGCACCATGCAGGTTATTCCTTCCTCCGGGGAATGGGCTTCGCAGCTGGTAGGACGGCAGCTGAACCTGCTGGATCCGTATGACAATGCCACGGCCGGCGTCGCGATCATCAGCGCTTTGATCCGCAGCAGCGACAGCCTGGAAACCGCAATCGCGTCCTACTACCAGGGCCAGTACTCGGTGACCACGCACGGCATGTTCGCGGATACCCGCAACTATGTCAGTTCCGTGCTTGCCCGCCGGGCGTCCTTCCAGTAAGGCAGTCCAGGAGTGCATCGAAAGGGTCCGGATCGGGTGTCGATCCGGACCCTTCCGCGTACCGCCATTAGGATCGAAGGGTGCATGAGCCCGTGAAAGACTCCCTCGTTGAGACGCTGGTCGACGACCGTTACTTCGTCAGGTCCCTGGTGGCGCGCGGCGGAATGTCCAGTGTTTACCTGGCCACCGACCGCCGCCTGGACCGCGATGTGGCCCTCAAGGTGCTGTACCCGCACCTGGCCGCGGACCGCGGCTTCCTTAGGCGTTTCGAAAGCGAAGCCAAATCGGCTGCACGGCTTTCCCACCCCCACGTGGTGGGCGTCCTGGACCAGGGCATCACCGACAGCCTGGCTTACCTCGTGATGGAGTATGTGCCCGGACGGACGTTGCGCGGGCTGCTCGACGAGCGCGGACCCCTCTCGCCGCGCCTGGCGCTGGCCCTGATGGATGCGGTGGTTGAAGGGCTGGCTGCTGCGCACGACGCCGGACTGGTCCACCGCGACGTCAAGCCGGAGAACGTGCTCCTCGCGGACAACGGCAGGATCAAGATTGCTGACTTCGGACTGGCCCGTGCCGTGTCCACCAGCACCAACACCGGAACACTGGTGGGCACCGTCGCCTACCTCGCACCCGAACTGGTTACGGCGGGCGGTGCCGACGAACGCAGTGACGTCTATTCAGCCGGCATCATGCTCTATGAGATGCTCACTGGCCGGCAGCCCTTCACGGGAGATTCACCCATCCAGGTGGCCTTCGCGCATGTCCACTCCTCCGTTCCCGCCCCTTCGGATCTGTGCCCGGGACTGGCCCAGGACCTGGACGAGCTTGTCCGCTGGTGCACCGCAAAGGACCCCGAGGAACGCCCCGTCAACGGCCGCGCCCTGCTGGGCGAACTGCGGCACATCCGCACCTCCCTCAGCGACGCGGAGCTTGACTTCCGGTGCGCTCCGGGGCCGGGCAGCCGACCGTCCGACGCCGGCACGCCCACCGAAGCGTTGTCCGGCGCCACGGAGGTCCTTACTGCCGCCGGTGCCGCCACGAGCGTCATGGACACGTCCGCCGCCTTAGGCCCCGGCGATCCCCGCGGGAACCACACCGAGGTCATCCACCGAAACGACAACGCCACCACGGTATTTCCTGCCGGCAGCCGCGGTGCAGGCGATGACGGTGCGGACCACGGGGACGGATACGACGCCGAGGGCCCGGACGACGACTATGCCACAGACGACGAAGCCGGCCTCAGCCCGAACGCGCGTCGGCGCAGAGCCCAGCGGGATGAACGCGACCGGCAACGGCTAAACGACCGTGAAGCCCACCGCCCGCAGGTATCCCTTCGCAGCGGAAAGCCGCGCCGCCGGGGCATCCTGCTGGCCGTGCTGCTGACTGTACTGCTCGCGGCGGTTGCCTTTGCCGGTTGGTTCTTCGGTGCCGGACCCGGCGCCCTGGTCTCCGTACCGGACGTGAGCAACGCTTCCGTCGAGGAAGCCGGCACACAGCTGGTCGACGCCGGCCTGAACTACACCACCGATGAGGTGTTCGACGAAGTGGTAGCCGCAGGGCTCGCCGTCGGCACGGATCCCGGCGCCGCCCGGGAAATCCGCCGCTTCCAGCCGGTGACGCTGCTCGTCTCCAAGGGACCGCAGCTGTTTTCCGTGCCCAACGTTCTCCAGCGCACGCTGGACGCCGCCCGGACAGACCTTGAAGCGGACGAGCTCACGCTCGGCGCAGTCACAGAGGAGTACAGCGAAAGCATAGAAGCGGGCAGCATCATCAGCCAGCAGCCGTTGCCGGACACCCTGCTGCGGCTGGGGGCTCCGGTGGACGTCACGGTCTCAAAGGGACCGGCGCCCGTTGAGGTCCCCGCAGTCACCGGGCTGGGCGAGGACGCTGCGGTGCAAGCCATTGAAGACGCCGGCCTCACGGCTGCCGTCGCTCCGGAAAAAGTGAACAGCCCTTCCGTCCCGGCGGGCGCAGTCGTTGCCCAGACGCCGGCATCCGGGCTGCTGGAGCGGGGATCCACCGTCACGCTGACCATCTCCCTCGGTCCGCGGATGGTTGAGGTTCCGAACTATGTGGGGCAGCGCGCCGAGACCGCGCGGGCCGACTTGGAAAGCCGCGGGTTCACCGTTGAGGTGGAGAACCTCCTGGGCGGATTGCTAGGCCTGGTCCGGGACCAGGAACCGGGCGCAGGTACCGCACCCGAAGGCTCCACCGTCATCCTGAAGGTGGTGTAGCCCCGGGGCGACCCTACGCCTGTCAGCTCCTGCGGGAAAGGGCACCTGCAACCAGGAAGGCCATCTCCAGGGACTGCATATGGTTCAGCCGGGGGTCGCAGACGGATTCGTAGCCCTCAACGAACGCTTCCTGGTCAATGGGGTCCGCACCGCCCAGGCACTCCGCGACGTCGTCGCCCGTCATCTCCACGTGCAGGCCGCCGGGGAAGGTCCCCAGGGAATCGTGCACTTCGAAGAAGCCGCGCACCTCGTCCATCACATCGTCGAAGTTGCGGGTCTTGTAGCCATTGGGCGAGGTGACGGTGTTGCCGTGCATGGGGTCCGTTACCCAGAGAACCTGGGCGCCCGAGGCGGTCACCTTCTCCACCAGGGCGGGAAGCTTCTCGCGGATGTTGCGGGCACCCATCCGGGTGATGAACGTCAGCCGCCCGGGTTCCCGGTTCGGATCCAGCTTGTCGATCAGGGCCAAGGCGTCTTCGGCGCTCGTTTTCGGGCCGAGCTTCACGCCGATGGGGTTACGCACCCGGGACAGGAAGTCCACATGCGCGGAATCCAGATCACGGGTGCGCTCTCCAATCCACAGGAAGTGACCGGAGGTGTCGTACGGCTGGCCGGTTCGGGAGTCCACCCGGGTCAGGGCCCGTTCGTAGTCCAGGAGCAGCGCCTCATGGCTGGCGAAGAACTCGACTCGCTTCAGGGCTTCGAAGTCCGCGCCGCAGGCCTCCATGAAGCGTACGGCGCGGTCGATTTCCCGGGCCAGGGATTCATAGCGGGAGTGCGCCGGATTGGAGGTAAAGCCCTTGTTCCAGTGGTGCACCAGCCGGAGATCGGCGAAACCGCCCTGCGTGAAGGCGCGGATCAGGTTCAGCGTGGACGCGGAGGTATGGTAGGCGCGCACCATCCGCGCCGGGTTGTGCCGACGCGATTCGGGCGTGAAGTCGTAGCCGTTGACCATGTCGCCGCGGTACGCGGGCAACGTCACGCCGTCACGGGTTTCCTCGTTGGAGGAGCGCGGCTTGGCAAACTGACCGGCCATCCGGCCCATCTTGATCACCGGAACGGACGCACCGTAGGTGAGGACCACTGCCATCTGCAGCAGCGTCCGGACGCGGGCGCTGATCTTGTCCGCGGTGGCCGCTTCGAACGTCTCGGCGCAGTCGCCGCCCTGCAGGAGGAAGGCACGGCCCTGGGCGGCCTCGGCCAGCCGGCTGCGGAGGACATCCACTTCGCCGGCGAAAACCAGCGGCGGCACCATCGACAGTTCGGCGATGGCCGCGTCATACCCCGGATCGTCCCGCCACGTCGGCTGCTGGGAGATCGGCAGGGAACGCCAGTTGTCCAACTCGGGGTGGGTCGCGGAAGTGGCCGCCGCGCCCGAGAGCATGGTCGGAATGGACTCGCGGTGTACGGGGGTGTCAGTCACGGCTTAAATCCTACTAGTTGCCCGGCTGGAGCGAACAACGCCGTCACAAACGCCGCCGGAGCACGCAACACAGGCACGCTCCAGCCAGCCTCCGAGGGGTAGCTAGGCAGTATGGGAGCGCGGGTCTGCGTCGCGGTCATCGGATCGGGCACCGCTGGATTCGGCACCGCTGGATTCGGCACCGCTGGTTTCCGCAGCGTCCGTCCGGGCAGCGCGGGCTCCATTGGCACCGGACTTCCGGCCACGGAACTTCAGGCGCCGCTTGTTTCCGGCTTCGCCCGCGGCGTCGTCGGCTTCGGCTGCAGCCGGTTTCGGGGATTTGCGGATGCCCTTCGCCGCGCTCGAACCGATGACGGTCACGGCGCCGGGCAGTTTGTCGCCTGCTTCGGCAGGCAGTTCCGATCCGCCGGCCGGGGGTACTGCACCGGAATCGGATCCGGTGGAAAGGCGGACAGCCGCGCTGCGTGCCTGTGCGGCCTTGACGCCCTTCTTAGCGGCCATCTTTTCCTTGACGGTGCTGGCATATACATCCACGTATTCCTGGCCGGAAAGACGCATGAGTTCATACATGATCTCGTCGGTCACGGAGCGCTGGATAAAGCGGTCATTTTCCAGCCCGGCGTACCGCGAGAAGTCCAGCGGTTCACCTACGATGATGCCGATCCGACGGATATTGGGAATCCGCCGGCCGATGGGCTGGACCTTGTCGGTTCCGATCATCGCAACGGGGATGACGGGAACGCCGGTAGAGAGCACCAGCTTGGCTACACCGGTCTTGCCGCGGTACAGCCGCCCGTCCGGGCTGCGGGTGCCTTCCGGGTAAATACCCAGCAGGCCGCCGTTTTCCAGGACATCGACGCCTGCCTTGAGGGAGGAAGCGGACGCCGCTCCGCCCGAGCGGTCCATCGGCAGCTGGTTCGCGAGCCGGAAGAAGGTTGCAGTGAGCTTGCCCTTGATGCCTTTGCCGTTGAAGTAATCGCTCTTCGCGAGAAAGCTCACCGGCCGGGGTACGGCCAGTGGAAGGAAGATCGAATCGGAGAACGAAAGGTGATTGCTCACCAGGACGGCAGGCCCGGATTCGGGGATGTTATCCATTCCCTTGACCCAAGGCCTGAAGAGAAGATTTACCACCGGCCCGATGAATATAGTCTTCATCACCCAATAGAACACGCGGCTTGATCTCCTGTCCGGACAAGACAATAACGGGGGACCCGTTTGGTTCCCCAGACTCTACTGTATGCGCGCTTATCCCTGCTGGTGAATTTGGCGCGTACCGGGGTTCCCGGGAGTTTCCCCCGTGCAGGGTCCAAAAAGTCCCCTCTAATGCAACCATAGACACATGACTTCCCTCCCCGGCGCTGATGCCTTCCACTCTGAGGGGCACGGACCCAACGCGGGCGTTGGCGTGCTTCTCAGCCACGGATTCACCGGATCCCCGGTGAGCCTTGCGGCTTGGGCACGCCACCTGGCGGACCGCGGCTACGCCGTGAGCCTTCCGCTGCTGTCCGGCCACGGCACCAGCTGGCAGGAATTGGCACAGACGCCGTGGCAGCGCTGGTACGAGGACTACGAGAGCGCCTATCGGGACCTGCGTGAGCGGACGGACTGTGTTGTATCGGCAGGCCTTTCCATGGGCGGCACGTTGGCGCTGCGGCTTGCGGCCCGGCAGCCGGTGGCCGGCGTCGTCGTCGTTAACCCCGGCCTGACGTTCGCCGACCCCCGGGCGCGCTATTCCGGCCTGCTGAAGTACTTCCTGAGATCCGTTCCTGCCATTGGCAACGACATCCGGCTCAAAGGACAGGATGAGGGTGCGTACCCGCGGACGCCGGTCGGCTCGGTGCACCAGCTTGGCAGGCTCTTCCGGAACACTGCCGCCGCCCTGCCCGACGTTACGGCGCCCGTGCTGGCATTCCGTTCACGGGTGGACGCTGTGGTGCCGGAATCCAGCATGGAACTGCTCCGCCGCCGGCTCCTTAACGCAGAGCTCGAGGTGGTGCCGCTTGAGAACAGCTACCACGTTGCCACCATGGACCACGATGCGCCGCTGATCTTTGACCGCTCCGCTGAATTCATCCACCGCGTCAGTTCCGGGGTGCGGGCATGAGCGAACGCGAGCCGGAACATAACGAGTCCACCGACGAAGAAGTCTGGCTGGACCTGGTGGCCCGCCTTGAACATATGGACGCCAGCGATCCGGTACGTCCGGAACCGGACCGTTCCGCCGGCGCCCCGGATGCCGCTGCCCCGCACGGCGGCGGGGAACCGGGAGAAGCCACCCCGCCCCGCGATCCGGCGGCACCGACGCCGGCCGAACGGACCCGCGCCATCTTCGAGAACCAGCCGTTGGCATCGGCGGGGCCCCGGGACTATACGGCCGAGGACGAGGATGAGGACGACGGCGGGTTTGTGCCGCCCGAACCGCCGCCGCTTGGCACCGGGGAACCGCTGGTGGTGCTCAGCTGGCTGGGCACGCTGGCCGGACCGCTCCTGCTCCTGGTGTTCGCCATGTTCTGGCGCAGCGCGCCGCTGCCGGTCATCCTCGGCACCATCGCCGTGTTTGCGGGCTCCGCGGCCTATCTGCTTTTCCGGCTACCCCAGCACCGCGATGAGGATGACGACGGCGCGGCCGTCTAGGCCCGGCTTCCTCCTCCGGGGACGCCCCGGCTCAGCGGCGTGCGGCGATCCGCGACAGGTCCGCGGCTCCGATCATCCCCGCGGCGGGGCCCAGGGCCGCCCGCTCCATTTTGGCCGCGGGGCGGAAGCCCCGCCCGGTAAGGTTCCGGGCAAAGGACCGCCGCGCCGGAACAAGCAGCAGGTCTCCGGCATCGCTCAGCCCGCCGCCGATGACGAACATTCCCGGATCCAGGGCAGCGGCCAGGTTCGCCAGCCCCAATCCGAGCCACTGCCCCACTTCGTCAAGGAGTTCGATGGAGGCCGGGTCGCCTTCGAGGGCCAGGCGGGTGACGACGGCG
This sequence comes from Arthrobacter sp. zg-Y1110, assembly GCF_025244865.1. Classification (NCBI taxonomy): domain Bacteria; kingdom Bacillati; phylum Actinomycetota; class Actinomycetes; order Micrococcales; family Micrococcaceae; genus Arthrobacter; species Arthrobacter sp. zg-Y1110. Next base: position 1,359,470 of record NZ_CP104272.1, on the reverse strand, counting down.
CCGGTCACTTGATCCGCATTGCCGTTCACCGCCCGGAGCAGCTCCTGGGCTACCGGGGAGTTGGCTGCGGCCAGTTCCCGGGCCTCCCGGCCGAGGGCGTTACCCGAGGCGTACTGTTCCCAGCACCCCCGGTTGCCGCATTCGCAGCGGTGCCCGCCGGGCATGATGATCTGGTGCCCGAACTCCCCCGCCACGCCGTACCGGCCGCGCTCAAGGCGGCCGTCGAGCACCATTGCCCCGCCGATTCCGGTTCCGAGGGTTACGCAGACCATCCTGCTCTCCCCCGCACCGGCTCCGAACCGGTATTCCGCCCAGGCGGCGCCGTCGGCGTCATTGACCAGGAAGACGCGCCTGCGCAGCAGCCTCTCCAGGTTCTCGCGGAGGGGTTCGTTGCGCCAGGCCAGGTGCGGGCTGAACAACACGGTGCTGCCGGCGAGGTCCATCCACCCGGCCGCACCGATGCCGACGGACCACACGTGGTGCTCGGCCGAGAGTTCCCGGACCAGGTCCACGATTACCGCTTCGACTTCCCGGGGATCCTGCCCCGGCGTCGACCGGCGCGCCTGCTTCAGCACCCGTCCGTCGCCGTCCACGAGCCCGGCCGCCACTTTGGTCCCGCCGATATCTATCCCGATGGCCAGCCCGCGCCGCCGCATTCGGTTCGGCAGCCGCATGGGCCTGCGCGGCCGGAAGGGTTCCGTGGCAGCAAGCCTGCGTTGGAGCGGGGTGGAAAGGGGGCGGGGAACGGGTGCTGGGGTAACTGGACGCATCAGAAACCTATTCTAGGGAAACGGCAAGAGCGGCGACGCGTTCGTTATGAATCTGCAAGGTTACCGACGGGTAAGAAAATGTGATCTAGGTTATAGGCTGAACAGTGCCTACGGGCGTATCGGATATCAAAGGAGCTATCGTGCGAGAATTCAGCGTTCCCGTCCTAGCGGAGTCCCCGCCGCAGACGAACATCACAAACATGCTGCTCGATCAGGCAGCCAAGCCAAGCAACCCCGCTCTCTTTGCCGTCCGGAACGGCCAGGGCGAATGGCAGCGGATCAGTGCCACCGAGTTCACCAAGGACGTCCGGGCGCTGGCCAAGGGCTTCATGGCCAGTGGCATCAAGGCAGGCGACCGCGTGGCCATCATGTCGCGGACCAGGTACGAATGGACCCTGGTGGACTTTGCCCTCTGGTTCGCCGGAGCGGTGTCGGTTCCCGTCTATGAGACCTCGTCCCCTTCGCAGGTTGCCTGGATCCTGAGCGATTCCGGCGCCGTCGGCATTGTGGTTGAAGCCGCCCGGCACGAGAACATTGTCCGCACGGCCGCAGCGGACGAAGACCTTTCCATGGTCGCCAATGTGTGGCAGATCGACGGCGGCGGACTCGACACGCTGCGCGCCGACGGCGCTTCGGTCAGTGATGAAGATCTCGAGACACGTCGCTCGACCGCCCAGATGGCCGACCTGGCAACCATCATTTATACGTCCGGAACCACAGGCAAACCGAAGGGCTGCGAACTCACGCACGCCAACTTCGTCAACCTTTCGCGCAACTCGGAGCTGGCGGAGCCCGAGGTGGCCACCGAGGGCTCGCAGACGATCATGTTCCTGCCGTTGGCGCATGTCCTTGCCCGCTTCATTTCCGTGCTCAGCGTGGCTACCGGTGCCACCGTGGCGCACACCCCCGATGTCAAGAACCTCCTTCCCGACCTGCAGAGCTTCAAGCCCACCTTCATCCTGGTGGTTCCGCGCGTGCTGGAGAAGGTGTTCAACGCCTCCATGCTGAAGGCCGAAGACGGCGGCAAGGGCAAGATCTTCCACGCCGGCGTCGCCACGGCAGTTGCCTGGTCCAAGGCCAAGCAGGAGGGCAAGGTGCCGCTGGGCCTGACCCTGAAGCATGCCCTCTTCGACCGCCTGCTGTACGGCAAGATCCGCGAGGCCATGGGCGGGAAGGTGGAATACGCGGTTTCCGGCGGAGCTCCACTCGGCGAACGGCTGGGGCACTTCTTCCACGGCATCGGACTGCTGGTGCTGGAAGGCTACGGTTTGACCGAAACCACGGCTCCGCTCACCACCAACACCCCGCAGCTCGTCAAGCTGGGCACCGTGGGCGCGCCCCTTCCCGGGAACAGCGTGAAGATCGCCGACGACGGCGAGATCCTGGCCAAGGGCATCAGCGTGATGAAGGGCTACTACAACCGCCCGGAACTGATGGAGGACACATTCACCGACGGCTGGTTCCACACCGGTGACATCGGCGAACTCGACTCGGACGGCTTCCTGAAGATCACCGGCCGAAAGAAGGAAATCATCATCACGGCCGGCGGCAAGAACGTGGTTCCCTCTCAGCTGGAGGATTCCATCCGCGCCGATTCGATTGTGTCCCAGTGCGTGGTGGTCGGGGATGCCAAGCCGTTCATTTCGGCCCTCATTACCATCGACGAAGAGGCACTGCCCGGCTGGCTGGGGCGGCACAAGCTGCCGGCCACCATGACGGTGACCGAAGTGGCCAAGACCGATGAGCTGCAGAAGGAACTCCAGGCCCTGGTGGACCGCGCCAACAAGAAGGTCTCCTCCGCCGAGGCGATCAAGAAGTTCCGCGTGGTCCCGACCGACTTCACCGAGACCAGCGGACACCTGACACCGTCCCTGAAGATCAAGCGGGCCCAGGTGCTCCGGGACTTCTCGGACGTCATCGACGATATCTACAGCGGGCAGCGGGTCTGATTTATCCGCGCCGGGCAGGAACCGACTCCCCTAGAGGCGGTTCCTGCCCGGCTTTTCCTTTGTCTTCAGCGAAAGCAGCGCATTTTCGACCACCTCTGTCAGCGCCGGGTGGATCCAGTACTGCCCGCGGGCCATCGTGGCGGCGTCCAACCCGAACTCCATCGCCTGCACCAGGGGCTGGATCAGCATGGACGCCTCATGTCCCACAATGTGGGCACCAAGCAGCCGGCCGCTTTCCTTCTCCGCCAGCAGTTTCACGAACCCGGTGGAATCCTCCATTGCCCAGCCGTACGCCGTCGACCCGTATTCCTGCACGGCCAAGGCGAGTTCGACGCCGCGGGCTTCCGTATCAGCGATGGCCTGGTCCTCGGTCATCCCGACGCTTGCAATCTGCGGGCTGCTGAAGACGGCAGCCGGCACGAAGCGGTGGTCCATGGCGCGAAGGTCCCCGGGGTGCACCAGGTTGTGCGCCACCACGCGCGCCTCGTGGTTGGCCACGTGCTTGAGCTGGTAGGGGCTGCTGATGTCGCCCAGCGCCCAGATTCCCTGCACCGGAGCGCCGGACGCCAGCACCCGGCCGTAGCTGTCCACAGCCAGCCGGCCGTCCGAGGTGAGGTCAAAACCGGCGGCACTGACGTCCAGCCGGTCGGTGTTGGGGGTTCGGCCGGTCGCCACCAGCACCAGGTCCACATCCAGGGCCGACTCTCCGGCGGGACCGGAGAGGACGGCGTGCACGGAACCGTCAGCGTTCTCCACCAGTGAGTCCACGGTGGTTTCGAACTGCACGTCCCATTGCTTGGAGGCTTCCGCGGTGAAGCGTTCGGACACGGTTTCGTCCAGGGAACGAAGCAGCGCCCCCGACCGCACGGCCAGGGTGACGTCTGACCCGAAGGCGGAGAAGACGAAGCCGAACTCCGCGGCGATATACCCGCCGCCGATGATCAGCACCCGGGCCGGCAGCTCATCGATACGCATCACCGTGTCCGAGGTATGCACCTGCGGAAGGTCCATCCCCGGCACATCCGGCAGGACCGGACGGGAACCCGCGGCCACCACGATTTCGTCGGCAGTGATCTCCTGCCCCGACGCCGTGACGAGTGCGTGCGGCGAGACGAAGCGGACGTATTCACTGAACAGCGTGACGTTGTCCAGCTCCTCGTCCCGGTAGCGGCGCCCGCCGTCGGAAATCGCGTCGATGCGGGTGAAGATCCGGTCCCGGATGTCCCGCCACCGGACCCCGGCGGACACCGTGTCCACGCCCAGCCGCGCACCGTCCACTGCGGCGGCCGCGAGCTGGGCGGGGTACACGAACATCTTCGTGGGGATGCACCCGACGTTGAGGCACGTTCCTCCGAACGTGCCTCCGTCAATAATCGCTACCTTTTTACCGTCCCAGTCCGGGGTGATGATCGAGTTGCCGGAGCCGGAACCAATGATGGCCAGATCGAAGTGAGTCACGCTCTTCAGTCTATGCAGTCACGCTCCAACGTTCATTTCGCACCGGTGGAGCCGGTGCTTATTTCGGGGCGATGACCAGCAGCAGGTCCCCGCCCTGGACCTGCTCCACCCGGGAGATCGCGACCCGTTCCACGGTTCCGGCAACCGGGGCCGTGATGGAGGCCTCCATCTTCATTGCTTCGATGGTGGCGACGGTTTCCCCTGCGGCGACCTCTGCACCCTCCTTTGCCGTGACCGTGACTGCACCGGCAAACGGTGCCGCTACGTGGCCGGCTTCGGCCGGATCTGCCCGTTCCGCCGATTTCGTGGTGCTTTCGATGCTGCGGTCCCGGACCGAGACCGGCCGCATCTGCCCGTTCAGGGTGGTCATGACCGTACGCATGCCCTTTTCATCCGGCTCGGACACCGCATCCAGCGCGGCGATCAGCCGCACGCCCTTTTCCAGTTCGATGACGTGCTCTTCCCCGCGCCGCAGCCCGTACAGGTAGTCCCGGGTCTCCAGTACGGAAACGTCTCCGTAGGTTTCACGGACGGTCGCAAATTCCTTTGCCGGGCCGGCAAAGAGCAGCCGGTTCAGGGTTTCCTGCCGGGTGGCGGAATCGGAGTGCAGCCCCGCCTTGTCCACCTCGGTCAGTTCGACGTCGCGGGCCTTGACCTTACGGCCCTGCAGCGCCTTGGTCCGGAAGGGCTCCGGCCATCCTCCGGGCGGATCGCCGAGTTCACCGCTGAGGAAGCCAATCACGGAATCCGGAATGTCGTAGTTCTGCGGGTTCTCCTCGAAGTCCTCCGGGGAGACGTTGGAGCCGACCAGCTGGAGGGCCAGGTCACCCACCACCTTCGACGACGGCGTGACCTTCACCAGGCGGCCCAGGATCCGGTCGGCGGCGGTGTACATGTCCTCGATGGCTTCGAACCGCTCCCCCAGCCCCAGGGCAATCGCCTGCTGGCGCAGGTTGGAAAGCTGGCCGCCCGGAATCTCGTGCCGGTACACGCGACCCGTGGGACCCGCCAACCCGGATTCGAACGGCGCGTAGACACGCCGCACGGCCTCCCAATACGGTTCGAGCGCGCCCACCGCGTCCAGGCTGATGCCGGTGTCCCGTTCGGTGTTGGTCAGCGCGGCGACCAACGAGGACATGGACGGCTGGCTGGTGGTGCCCGCCAGCGGCGCGCTGGCAACGTCCACCGCGTCCACCCCCACCTCGGCAGCGGCCAGCAGGGTCGCCAGCTGGCCTCCGGCGGTGTCATGCGTGTGCAGGTGGACGGGCAGGTCGAAACGCTCCCGCAGCGCGGCGACCAGCTTGGCGGCTGCAGCCGGCCGCAGCAGGCCTGCCATGTCCTTGATGGCCAGGATGTGGGCGCCTGCGTCCACCATTTTCTGCGCCAGGTCCAGGTAGTAGTCCAGCGTGTAGAGGTCCTCCTTGGGGTTCAGCATGTCGCCGGTGTAGCAGAGGGCTACTTCGGCGACGGCGGTGCCCGTCTTGCGGACGGCCCGGATGGCAGGCTCCATCTGGGACACATCATTCAGCGCGTCGAAGATGCGGAAAATGTCGACGCCGGTTGCCGCCGCTTCCTCCACGAAGGCTTCGGTGACTTCGGTCGGATACGGCGTGTAGCCCACCGTGTTCCGTCCGCGCAGCAGCATCTGGATGCAGATGTTGGGCAGCTGGTGCCTCAGAGCGGCGAGCCGCTCCCACGGGTCCTCGCCCAGGAAGCGCAGGGCGACGTCGTACGTGGCACCGCCCCAGGCCTCCACGGACAGCAGTTCCGGGGTCAGGGCCGCTACCGCCGGTGCCGCAGCGGTCAGGTCCCTGGTCCGCACGCGGGTGGCCAGCAGCGACTGGTGGGCGTCGCGGAAAGTGGTGTCGGTGACGGCCAGCTCGGTCCGCTGCCGCAGGTCCGCCGCGAAACCCTCGGGGCCGAGTTCCAGCAGCCGCTGCCGGGAGCCCGGCGCGGCCTCCGGCAGATCGGCGGGCAGCTTCTCCGACGGGTCGATGTGTGCCACGGGATCGCCGTAGGGCTTATTGACGGTGACGTCGGCGAGCCAGTTGAGCAGCTTCGTACCCCGATCCGCCGAGCCGCGGGCGTTAAGCAGTTCGGGGCGTTCCTCGATAAACGACGTGGCTACGTCGCCGGCGACGAAGTCCGGGTCGTCCAGGACCGCCTGCAGGAAGGAAATGTTGGTGGCGACGCCGCGGATCCTGAACTCGGCCAGCGCCCGGCGGGCCCGGTTGACCGCTATGGGATAGGTCCGTCCCCGGCAGGTCAGCTTCACCAGCATCGAATCGAAGTGCGGGCTGATTTCAGCGCCCGCGTAGACGGTGCCGCCGTCGAGCCGGACCCCGGCGCCGCCGGCGGAACGGTACGCGGTGATCCGGCCGACGTCGGGCCGGAACCCGTTTGCCGGGTCCTCGGTGGTAATCCGGCACTGGAGGGCGGCGCCGCGGATCTGCAGTTCATCCTGCTGCAGGCCCAGATCGGCCAGCGACTCACCGGCGGCGATCCGCAGCTGGGACTGGACGATGTCGACGTCGGTGATTTCCTCCGTAACGGTGTGTTCCACCTGGACCCGGGGGTTCATTTCAATAAAGACGTGCTGGCCGGCGCGTTCACCGACGGTGTCCACGAGGAACTCCACGGTTCCCGCGTTGACGTAGTTCAGGGCCTTGGCGAACTTCACCGCGTCCCGGTACAAGGCCTGGCGGATGTTCTCATCCAGGTTGGGCGCCGGCGCTATCTCCACCACCTTCTGGTGGCGGCGCTGCAGCGAGCAGTCCCGTTCGAACAGGTGCACGATGTTGCCGTCCGCATCGGCCAGGATCTGCACTTCGATGTGCCGGGGACGCAGGACAGCCTGCTCCAGGAATACGGTGGCGTCGCCGAAGGCTGTTTCAGCCTCCCGCATGGCCGCCTGCAGGGCTTCGGGCAGCTTGTCCGCGGTGTCCACCCGGCGCATGCCGCGGCCGCCGCCGCCGGCCACTGCCTTGACGAAGATGGGGAACCCGATGTCCTCCGCCTCGCTGAGCAGCTTCTCGACGTCGTCGCTCGGCTCGGTGGAGCGCAGAACCGGGATGCCTGCCTTCCGAGCCGCGTTCAGGGCATGGACCTTGTGGCCGGCCAGTTCCAGGATGTCCGCTGCGGGACCTACGAAGGTGATGCCGGCGTCGGCGGCAGCCCGCGCCAGGTGCGCATTTTCGGAAAGGAATCCGTAACCGGGGTAGATGGCGTCACAACCGGACTCCTTGGCTACCCGGATAATCTCGTCAACGTCCAGATACGCCCGGACCGGGTGTCCCTCTTCCCCGATCAGGTAGGCCTCGTCGGCCTTCTGGCGGTGAATGGAATTCCGGTCCTCATGGGGAAACACGGCCACGGTCTTGGCGCCGAGCTCATAGGCGGCGCGGAAGGCGCGAATGGCGATCTCGCCCCGGTTCGCTACCAAAATCTTCGAGAACATGGGTCTCCTGGATCAATTGCGGTGGGGCACCCGGACAGATACCGCCATTAACGGATTTTACCCACGGCGCGAGAGGAAAGCCTCAAGCCGGACCGGGGTCCCGCCGACGGGCGGACTCCGGAGCTGCCGTGTTCGACATCACAGTGGCACCAGTCTAAGCGCCACCCCTGCAAAAGCCCGCTGCCAAGGTAACGGGTATGCGTCACATAGAATGAGTCAGCAGCGTCCAGTGATCCCTAGACACGTTAGGTTTTGGTTCATCAAGTGCAAGTAGTGAGCATCAGCAGCCTGAAGGGCGGCGTCGGCAAGACCTCCGTCACCCTCGGCCTGGCATCCGCAGCGCTGGCCGCCGGCATTCCTACGCTCGTCGTGGACCTGGACCCGCACGCCGATGCCACCACCGGTTTGGGTGTTAGCGCAGGCAACCAGCTGGGAATCGGAGAGATGCTCCGGACAGCCCGTCGGGCTCAGCTTTCGGACCACGTGATCCCCAGCGGCTGGGTAGCGAACGCCCAGCGCCTTGCGAAGAATTCAGAAGGCCGGAAGCCCGTCCTGGATGTTGCCATGGGCTCGGCCTACTCGGGTATTTACGACCGTCCGGACCTGGGCAAGCGCGATCTTCGACGCCTGACCACCCTGCTGTCCCGCGTGTCCGGATACGGCTTGGTCCTGATCGACTGCCCGCCGTCGCTGAACGGCCTCACCCGCATGGCCTGGACCGCCAGCAACCGGGTGCTGCTGGTTGCGGAGCCTGGACTGTTTTCGGTGGCCGGCACCGAGCGGACCATGCGTGCGCTCGAACTGTTCCGGGAGGAATTCGCTCCCAATCTGGCCCCCGCCGGCATCATCGCCAACCGGGTGCGGCCCAGCTCCAACGAGCACGTTTTCCGGCTGGCCGAAATGAAGCAGATGTTCGGCGACCTGCTGCTGACTCCCACCATTGCGGAACAGGCGAACTGGCAGCAGATCCAGGGTGCCGCCCATTCGGTGCATCACTGGCCGGGCGAATCAGCCAAACAGGCCGCCGGAACCTTCGACGCCTTGATGAAGAACCTGATGGATTCCGGCAGTGTGCGCAACCGCGTGATGCGCCGCCCGGTGGCCTAGTCCGGGCAGGCTAGAGCAGCTGAACATACGATGAAGGGCATCCCCGCGGGGATGCCCTTCAACGTTAATGGTCTGTCTAAATTGTGCGTTGCCCTAGCTGAGCTGTGCGCCCTAACTGATTTTGCGGGCGATGCGGCGCTGGCTCAGTTCGTCGCCGGGAAAGTCCTGCTCGTTGACGTGCTCGCTGGGCAGCTGTGCGAGGCTGCCCTCGACTTCACGCCAGACCCGGCCCACGGCTATGCCGAAGACACCCTGGCCGCCCTGGACCAGGTCGATAACCTCGTCGGCGGAGGTGCACTCGTAAACGCTGGCACCGTCGCTCATCAGGGTGATCTGTGCCAGGTCCTCGACTCCACGTTCCCGCAGGTGCTCCACGGCAGTTCGGATCTGCTGGAGCGATACACCGGTGTCCAGCAGCCGCTTGACGACTTTCAGGACCAGGATGTCGCGGAAACCGTAGAGGCGCTGCGTGCCGGAACCGGAGGCACCTCGTACCGCAGGTTCCACGAGCCCGGTGCGCGCCCAGTAATCCAACTGGCGGTAAGTTATCCCTGCAGCCTTGCAGGCGGTAGGCCCACGGTACCCTGCGTCTTCGTCGAGAAGAGGCAGGTCCTCGGTGAACAGCAAGCCCTGGGCGCTCTGGGAAGGGATGCCCCCCGGTGCTGCGGCGTGTTCGCCGGCATCGCCTTTCGGACTCACTTGTGCCTCCTAGTAACGGTTCCCCTGGGGGTCGGCACAGGCCGGAGCTGTCAGGGCTTCTTCAGTGTGCCCCGAGAACTCCCCCGGTGCAATGGGAACTCTATTCTTCGACGTTAGAACCGACTGGCACCAAGGTCAAAGATGCCGGGAACTTTTCCGCAGGCGTGTCGGAGGCAGAGACGGAAAACCGGTCAGCGTTCGAAGTCTTCAGGCTCGACGTCGGCTAGGAATTCGCGGAACTGGCGCATCTCCTGCTCCGCGTTGTCCTGCTCTTCTTCGTCCTCGGGGTCCGCGTCGGCAATCCGGACACCGGCCTCATTGAGGACTTCGTCCGCGCAGTAAATAGGGCACGGGATCCGCAGGGCAACGGCAATCGCGTCGGACGCCCGCGAATTCACGGCTGTGCCGTCCTCGAAAAGGATCTCCGCGTGGAACACGGTGTCTTCCACGGAGATCAGCCGGACGAGTGTCACTTCGCGCTTCAACGCGTGGATCAGGTTCACCAGCAGGTCATGCGTCATCGGCCGCGGCGGCACGATCCCCTGCTGCACAAAGGCGATGGCGCTGGCTTCCGGAGCACCGATCCAGATAGGAAGGTGCCGTTCACCGTTGACTTCCTTAAGCAGGACCAACGGCTGATTGGACGGGAGTTCAATCCGCACGCCGACAACTTCGACTTCCTGCATCTCAGCCCTCCATCCGCGCTATTTGCCCATGCACCAAAGCGCTGTGCAGGCTCAGGCACAGGTCGCTGATCTCACGGGCGGTCTCAGCGGCGCGGGCCTTCGAGGCGACGTCCCGGCGGGAGGCTACCGGGGCAACCACACGCTCAACCAGTCCGATCTCGCGGTCCGCTGCCGCCCGGAAGGGACGCAGGTGCCGCGGTTCGATGCCGTGCGCCTCGAGCTGGACACAGGCCTTGGCCACTTTCAGGGCATGCTCGTCATAGTTTTCATCACCGCTGGTGATCAGTCCGTAGCTGACCAGGCTGTGCACCAATTCCGTGCTCGCGCCGGATTCCTTCACCAGTTCCTCGAAGGTCAAGGTGCGGGCATGGGCACGGGCAGCAAGCTCTCCGGCCAACTGGTCCGAAACCACGCGCGGCGCCAGGGACATACCGCCGGGAAGCGACTCGGGCCGCTCTCCCCGGTCGATCGCGTCCAGATAATCCTTGATGACCTTCAGCGGCAGGTACTGGTCGCGCTGCAATGCCAGCACAAACCGAAGACGCTCGACGTCGGCCGTACTGTACTTGCGGTAACCGGCAGCCGTGCGCTGCGGCGTCACCAGGCCTTTTTCCTCGAGGAAACGGATCTTGGACGCACTGATGGCAGGGAAGTCCGTGCTTAGCTCGCCCAGGACCTCGCCGATATTCAGCACCCTGCCACGCAGCCGTTCCGGTCCGGTGGTGCGCCTGACGGACTGTGATGCTGACATGTCTACTACCTTATCTGCCCTACGCCGGGGCCTGAGCCTAGTTTCCGGCAGTTGCGGGGCGGGCAGCGTAAAAAGTGAGTCGGAACTTACCGATCTGCACTTCGCTCCCGGTACGCAGCAGCACACTGTCGACCCGGTCATGGTTGACGTACGTGCCGTTCAGGCTCATGGAATCCACCACGCGGAACCCTTCGGGGGTGCGGCGGAACTCAACATGCTTGCGCGAAACAGTTACATCATCGAGGAAAACATCCGCGTTGGGGTGCCGTCCGGCAGTAGTGACGTCCTGGTCCAGCAGGAAGCGTGCACCGGCGTTCGGACCGCTGTGGGCAATTAGCAGGGCTGAGCGCGCAGGGAGGGCCGCGACGGCGGCTCGCTCGTCCGGAGTCAGCTTGGGCTCAACCGATGTGGCATCGGACATCGGGGGAAGACTGATGGATGTGGTGTCTTCCGCGCTGGGCGCCCGTCGGTCGCCCGCTCGTTCGGCGCTGTACTGCTCGCCCGCCATGTGCAATTTCCTCCCCAAAAAGAAAACTGATCAGCCAAAATATCTGGCTGACCCGGTTCCGATGACTGTTTCTGCCTTACCTGCTGTATCAGCCTACCTGTAACTGTGCCTGCGCGGCACTGGTTTACGGGTACTACGTTCAACATGGGCGGGCCGATCAACAGGGTGTGCGGGGCGGACAGCCTTGGCCCGTCACCCTGAACCGCCCTTACGGCGGATGCCGGCGGCCCCGCGCACACGGCGGCATACTAGGCGCGGTGCCGCCGGGATAGAAGCAGAATGACCGTTCCGGCCGCGAGGAGAACGCCGGCGAGCCAGCGCAGTGGCGCGCTGTCGGCTCCGGTGTCGGCCAACTCGCCGCGGCTGGTTCCGCCGAATGCACCGGCAGGAGGATTGAACGTCGGGCCTGCGTCCGGACCGGGAGGCGTGGGAGCCGGCGTAGAGGTGTCGGTGGGGGTGGGGGTCGGGGTTTCGGTGGGGGTTTCGGTGGGGGTTGGGGTGGGGGTTGGAGTGGGGGTCGGGGTGGGGGTCGGGGTTGGGGTTGGAGTCGGCTCGGCTTCGCAGTTCAAAGTGGTGGCGAAGGCTTCGCTATGGACTTCCCGTGGGCTTATCCGCGGGCCCAGTTGGCCGTGGGTGAAGGAAGCGGCAATGATGTTCCCTTCAATGTTCTGCGTTGTCCCCCACTCGAGGCTTGCGTTGGGGGCGTAGATGGTTCCCTGTATGGCAGCTCCTCCCGTGGCCACCACGCTGGTGGCATCGGGGAAGTTCCAGAGCATGTACGGCGCCTGGGCCCGGCTGATACCGGCAAGGTTCGGCGTGGTTCCGAAGAATGTCGGGCCTGTGACGTTCACCAGTAACGGTGTCTGCGCCGAGGGGAGGTTCGTGAACGTGATTCCGGCGAGGTCAGCGAACTCATCTGCACTAATGTTCAAAACGTTGGTCACGCCTTCATCGAGGGTGATATAGGCCGTGGTGCCCTGCGTGACGGGCCGCTGGATCGGCGTGCCCGCCGCATCCCGGAGCACTACGGTGTCCGAGCAGGCACCCATCTCCTGTGTCAGGGTGCGGTACGAAGCGAAGGCAGTTCCGAGGTCAATAATGCCCTCGACGGCAGCTACCGAAGCGGGTGTCTGCTGGAGTGTGCCTGCTATATGGGGCGTCGCTTCGTAGGGCTGCCCGGGTTCAACCAGCCGGTAGTTCACGGCTGCGCCGTTGCTATCGGTGTCGTATGCCGTATAGGTCGCCGTGTTCGCCACCTTAGTTGTTCCCTGCTGCACACTGACTATGTATCCAGCCTCCGGCCAGACAATTCCCCCACCCACCCAAAGGGCCACCGGTGCCGGGTCGCCGGGCGGAGTGGGAGTCTGCAGCGGCCCCGCGACGCCCACGTTGTAGGACGCGTTGAAGGCGAGGTTTCCTCCGGTTGCTATGGATCCCTCCGACTCGTCGGCGTTGAGCGTCGTATCGCCCTCGACCACCACGAGAAACCCTGAATTGGCGGGATTCGCGGCATCGATGGTCACCGGATTGATTCCGGCTATCTGTGCGGACGCCGTTATCGACCCGGCCAGTATCAGCCCGCCCGATAGCAGGCAGACTGATACGGCTCCGACTGTTGCGAATCGTCTCGTGATCATGCCGGGGATACTGGCACCGCGGTTTGGACAGGACAACCGAAGACTCCGCAACTGGTGCGAAGCGCATCGAGAACACCCGTAAAGGAAGCCACGGGACGTCCATATCCCAGTACCGTCACTGCCACGGCTGCCGATGCTAAAACGGTGCCGGTGGACGACGACGGCGGACCCATTGAGGTCGCTCCGGGTGCGGAAAAGCACGCGGCGACTGTGCCCTACCCTTGGACACGGGTGTTCCGGGCGGCCCCCCACAAACGCTGCCACTGCGCGGCAGCTACATCCCTGGGCAGCGCCTGCACCGGGACTCCCGCAGCGGACAATGCGGTCCGTGCGCTCCGTGCCGACCCAAGATACCGGCCAAGGATCTCCCCCAGCCCTGCTCCGGGCCCGTTGTAGATGCCGCGCACAAACCGCTCGTAGGCTGCCCGGTCCTGCGGGTCCAGCAGCGCGACCGGGCGACGCCGGACCCGCAGGACGCCGCCGTCGACGGCGGGCCGGGGGCGGAACCCGGCTGCCGGCACCCGGCCGCGAAGGTCGAATTCGAACCAGGGAGAGGTCTGGGCCGTCAGCAGGGTTCCGCCACCTACTCCCGCCCGCTTGCGGGCAACCTCCCACTGGGTCAGCAGCACCGCTTGGGTCCAGGTACCCGTTGCCAGCAGGCGGCGCAGGATCGGGGTAGTCAGGTGGAAGGGAATGTTGCCCACAATCACCGGACGGTCAAAGGGCACGGTCAAGGCATCAGCCTGCAGCACCCGGACTCCGGGCAAGCGCCGTTGCAGTCGCCGTACGCAGCCTGAATCCAACTCAATGGCCAGCAGGTCGCGGCCGAGGGCTGCAAGCGGACGGGTCAGGGCGCCGTCGCCCGCGCCGAGTTCCAGAATGCTTCCGCCGCCCGAGGAACGGACCAGGCCAAGGACCAAACGGATGGTGGGTTGGTGGATCAGGAAATTCTGGCCGAGCTCCTCCCGGCCGCCATACTGGCTTCTCGCTCCCACGAGCGCTCCAATCGCCACGACATGGAGCACCCTTCAGGCAGACGACGCCCTGAAGGGTGCCTGGCATCCGGAACGACGGCGCGCGGTACCGCGAGTGGAGGCGCCGCTCGCCGTCAGCGGCGGCGGTCGCGTACGAAGAACCCGCAGCCGAATGCGCGGGAGGAAGTCCTACAGGTGGAAGTCATAGGAAGGAGGATACGGCGACCGGCTCGACGGTTCCAGAGGGAGCGACGTGTTCGGCGCATGGATAAACGGCAGCCGGCCCCGGGATTGGGTCGGCTGCCGTTCGGCTACGGGGTTCTTGAGCGCGGCTGTCCCTACGATTCCTGGACTCCGCGGCGGCGCGTGAAGTACACGCCGGCAGCACCGGCAGCAAGAAGGCCTCCGGCTCCGAGCAGGGCGAGCGGCGTGCCGGTCGCACCGGTGCCGGCCAAGTCGGGGCTCACACCAGTGGACGTTCCTCCGGCCCCCATGCACGGCGGGGTGATGGACACTACCTGGACCATGGTTATCCCGGAAGCAGTCTCCGACTCTGTCGGAGACGAGGATTCCGACGGGGTTTCCGACGGCGTCTCGCTCGGGGACGGCGTCTCGCTCGGGGACGGAGTGTCACTCGGGGACGGGGTTCCCGTCGGCGTCGGTGTAGTTGTCGGGGATGGTGTCTTCGTCGGAGTTCCCGTCGGCGTCGGTGTAGTTGTCGGGGATGGTGTCTTCGTCGGAGTTCCCGTCGGTGTTGGGGTACCTGTTGGGGTTCCCGTCGGTGTTGGGGTTCCCGTCGGTGTTGGGGTACCCGTCGGAGTGACCGTGGGTGTCGGAGTGACCGTGGGTGTCGGCGTCCCGGTCGGGGTCGGGGTCGGGGTCGGCGTCATTTGGCACGTAGGCGTAGGGTCGGAAACGGCCAGCAGTACACCGGATTCCATTGGCGCGGCAGCGTTGACCCGCATGGAGGCGGCCGGATCCAGTGCTGCAGCCGTCGGGGCTGTGGCCAGGGAACCGACGAGGGCGAAAGCAGCCGCAAGGCTGCAGATCGATGTGGTGGCAAGGGCATGTGGGAGGCGTTTTGTGTGCATGCGGATGAGGCTTACACCCTGCCTTGTTCTCCACAAGCGTAATGAAGCGACATAGTGTCACGCCAGCCCCAGAGTCCTCAGTAGTACCGGCTGCCGAGTGCCAGCGGGAATCCATTCCGGTCATTCGCCGGCCATCCGCAGGATGCCGGCGAAGAATCCGCCGAGCGGATATCTGCGGCCGTGTGCAGCCGCAGTTCGCGGGCGAGCATAACGCCGGTCGGCCCGCCGCCGGCGATAATCACTTCCCTCGAGTCTTCGCGCATGGTTTTGCCTTTCCCCGGGGTGGCGTGCCTCGCGGCAGGCTTCGTCACTGTTGCCGGGCCGCCCCGGGCCTGCTTCCGTTGGGTCGGCGCGCAGGCTACGGTACGAGGGATTGGGGCCGAAAGTGTAGCCAGTTCCCTGGACCGAGGAGCCTGCGAAAATGATCGAGGTCCACCCTGCAACCGCGGACCGGTTCGACGACGTTGCCGCAGTCCTGGCCCCGAAGAACCCCGACAGCCAGGCCTGCTGGTGCCTCAGTTACCGCCTCCCGACGTCCGAGTTCCGTGCTCTCGCCGGTCCCGACCAGCAGGACCGGCTGCGGCGGTATGCGGAGGAGGGCACCCCGCCCGGCGTCCTCGCGTATGTGGACGGTGAGGCCGCGGGCTGGTGTTCGGTGGGTCCTCGCGCCAGCCACCACCGGCTGCGGTCCTCACGGACCATCCCCGCGGTCGACGATGTCCCGGTGTGGAGCGTGGTCTGTCTGCTTATCCGTCCGCAGTTCCGGCGGCAGGGACTGGCCGGGCATCTGCTCGACGGCGCCGTTGATTACGCCCGATCCGCCGGGGCGCCGGCGCTGGAGGCCTACCCGGTCGATGCCGCCGGCGGCCGGATCAGTTCCCCGCTCGCATACGTGGGCACTACTGCGCTGTTCGAGGCAGCCGGCTTCGAACGCGTGGTGGCGACGGCGTCGAAATCCGGAGGAAAGACCCGGTGGCTGATGCGGAGAAGCCTCGCCTAATCCGTGTCCAATCGGAGAACCCGGTCGTCATCCTGCCCGGGACGGCCGCGGCCGTCGGTGTTGTTCGTCAGGATCCACACGCTGCCGTCCGGAGCGTTGACGACGTCGCGCAGCCGGCCGTACTCGCCGGCCAGCTGCTCGGCGGAGGCACCGAGATTATCGAGCGGGACCTGCCGCAGCCGTTCGCCGCGCAGGTTGGCAATGTACAGGGTGCCGTCCGCGACGGCGATGCCGCTCGGACTGGCTTCCCCGGGCGTCCATTGCTGCACCGGGTCGATAAAACCCTCTTCCCCGGCGATGCCCTCGACCTCGGGCCAGCCGTAGTTTCCGCCGGCCTCGATGACGTTCAGTTCATCCCAGGTGTTCTGCCCGAACTCGCTCGCGTAGAGGACGCCGTCGTTGTCCCAGGCGATGCCCTGCGGGTTGCGGTGCCCGTAGCTGTAGCCCAGTGTTCCCGGGAACGGGTTGTCCTCAGGGACGCTGCCGTCCGGGTTCATTCGCAGGATCTTCCCGGAGAGTGACTCCCGGTCCTGGGCGCTGTCCCGGTTGCCGGCGTCGCCCGTGGTGGCGTACAGCATGCCGTCGGGGCCGAAGGCGATGCGTCCGCCGTTGTGGACCGGGCCGGAGGGGATTGAGTCGAGGATGGTTTCCGCTTCGTCCAGCGCCAATGACCCCGGTTCGCCGGTGATGCTGCGGCGTTCGATCCGGTTCCCGCCGTCCCCGGTGAAATAGGTATACAGGTACCCGTCCTGGACGGCGATACCGAGAAGTCCGCCCTCTCCCCTGCCTCCGGCGCCCTCGATGGTGCCGGCCTCGCGGGCTATACCGCCGGCGTCGAGCTCCAGGATGCGGGCGGAGTCCCGCTCACTGACCAGCGGGATGCCCTCGTGGAACGCGAGGGACCACGGGGCGTCGAGACCGGTGGCGAGAACTTCCGGATCGCTTTTAAGTATCTCCACGGACGGTTCGGGCGAAACGGAAATCGGCGTCTCCGGTCCCGGTCCGCCGTCTTCGGTGCATCCGGTCAGCACAGCCACCGCGACGGCGACAGTTGCCGCAGTCCTCATGGTTCCATTTCGCAGCGATCCCCCGGGTATCAATCGACGCTCATCCCGCATGTGAGGTTCAGGACGGCCCCGTTCATGCTCCCCGCGCCGCCCTCGGCCAGAAAGACTGCTGCTTTGGCCACCTCCCCGAGGGTGGGGAGGGTCCCCGTGGTGGTGAGTGACTCAAGGAAGCGGGTGAACTCGTGCGGTGCCATCGGCAGGTCCGGGATGCTTCCGATGGTTTCCAGAATGCGCTGCGGGCGAAGGCAGACAACCCTCACTCCCGAGGAACCCAGCTCCGCGGCAAGGGTCCGGGTGAGTGCTTCGACGGCGGCACAAGCCGCTGCGAAGCCGCCCACTCCGGCAATGGAGACCCTTGCCGGCGAGGCGGACAGCATCAGGACCGTTCCGCTTCCGCGCGAAACCATGTGCACTGCAGCGGACCGCGAGGTGATGAACTGTGTGCGCAGCCAGCCCGCTGCCGGCGCGACGACGTCGTCCACGGACATATCGAGCAGCGGGACCCCCTGCACCGCCGGGAGGCCGGCCGCGTTGAGCACGGCGTCGATCCTTCCTGCGGCATCGACGACGGCGTCGGCGTGCGCGTCTACGGCCGCCGGATCGGACGCGTCGACTTGTGCCGCATGCACCGGCCCGCCGCCCAGGGCGCGGATGCGGTCCGCCGTTGCATTAACGGAGTCCAGGCGGTGCCCGGCGAGGAACAGCTCCGCCCCGCGGCGGGCGAATTCCTCCGCTACGGCACCGCCGATCGCCCCGCCGGCGCCATGGATAATGACCTTCCGGGATGGGATTTCCGCAGCCATGGACCCGCTCCTTCTCCGATGCAACCTGGATGGCGGACGCCGGACCGCCCGGACGGACGAGGCTAACAGGGCAGAACCCCTGAGTCATCCGGGGCCGCCTTCCCTTGACCGACTAGCGGGCAGAAGGCCAAGCTGGCTTGCAGGAAACGTTCTCAACCCAAACCCGGCACGGCATTGAATTCCCAGGAGAACGCATGGAGATCCTCTTCGTCCATGGAGCCGGCGGCTACCAGGACGACCTACCCCTCGCAGAAGAACTGCACACCCGCCTCGGCCTGCCCGTTACGACGCCCCGATTCCCCGACGCGGACATGTCGGCCGCGGGCTGGCGCAGCGAAATCGAACGGCATCGGAACACCCTCGCCCCTGACCTGGTCATCGTGGGGCATTCCTTCGGGGCGTCGATGGCCCTGCTTCACCTCGCCGACGAATTTCAGGGCACCCCGCCGCTGGGACTCGTCCTCCTGGCAATGCCTTTCTGGGGGTCGGAGGGTTGGCAGGCGGAGTACACGCTGCCTGCGGACGCCAAGCTGCCAACCGGCTTTCCGGTCTGGCTCCACCATTGCGTCGACGACGAGGTGGTGCCCATCGACCACCTGGACCGGCACGCGGCCCGGTTGCCGCAGGCGCAAGTCCGCCGACATACGTCCGGCGGGCACCAGTTCGAGGGGCGGATGGCGGCGGTGGCCGGCGACGTCGGCACGCTCGCGGGCTAGAGGCGAGGCCTCGACCGTCACGCCCGCGGGCCTCAGGAAAGGGACAGCTCGCGGAGCTGACGGCGAGAGGTGACGCCCATTTTGCGGAAAATATTGCGGAGGTGGGCATCAATCGTCCGTGGGCTGAGAAAGAGTTCCGTGGCAACTTCGCGGGAGGTTGCACCGGTGGCCACCAGCCGGGCGATGTGCATCTCGTGGGCGGTGAGGGAGTCGGCCGGCTGGGCGCTTCGCTTGCGGGGGTGCTCGCCGGTGGCGCGAAGTTCGCGGGCGGCGCGGGCGGCGAACGCCTCGGCGCCCATGTCCAACAGCATCCCGTGCGCGGTGCGGAGCTGTTCGCGGGCGTCCTGGCGGCGGCCCTCGCGGCGGAGCCACTCGCCGTAGACGAGGTGCGTTCGGGCGAGATAAGTGGTTATCCGGCAACGTTTGAGTTGCTCGATCGCCTCGCGGAAGTGTTCCTCAGCGGCTGTCCCCGTAGAGGTCAAAGCCCGTGAACGCGCCGCCAGACCGAGCCCCCACGGCGTACCGCTGGCGAGGGCGCGGGAAGTGAGTTGCTCGAGCGCATCGGCCGCACTCTCCGGCCCGCCGGAACGGCACGCCGCTTCGACGAGTTCAGAGTGGGCCAGGTTGTTGAACCTCACCGCTTCGGTGTCGAAGGCCCGTGCCGCCGCGGCAAGAGCTGCGGAGTAGTCGCCCAGACCGTTATGCAGCACCGCCATGGCGTACTGCGTCAGGGCATCCTCGGTGCTGTGCGCCTGTCCGGCAGCCTTGCGGACAATGCTCGCGCGCATCCCGGCGGTCTCGTCTGGACGGCCGCGCCAGGCAGACAGGAGGAGCTGCGAGTGCAGCAAGGGCACAGCCTCGGTCGCGGCTGCGATCGCTGCGTGCTCGGCTGCGCGGTCGAACTCACCCGAGAGCACTTGTATGACGGATTGGCCCAGAAGTGCGTCCGGGAGTGCGGCAAGCGCGCCGGTCTCACGGGTCAGACGGACATGACGGATGGACACGGCGTGGAGCATCTCGTCGTCGAACACCGACATTGCGGTTCGGCTGGCGAGCCACCCCCAGCGGCAGGTGTCGACGACGCTCAGCGCATCAACATCCTGCTCCTGGCCTCCGAAGGCCGCCAGCGCCCGCCGCAGCCCCGGCACACCGGCCGAATACCCCTGAGTGAAGGTCATCACAAGCCCGTCGAGCAGGAGATCCGCAGGCCGCAGAGACCCCGTCGCGACGGGCGCCGTCAGGGCAGCCTCGGTCACTTCCGGTATGCCGCGGCCGTGGCGGAAGTCACCGGTGACGATCGCCGCTTCGAGCGCGCGCAGATACGTCTCACGGGACAGCACCGGGTCCAGCGGGGCCAGGCTCTTAGCGGCTTCCAGCAGCATCCTCTGCCCTTCGGCGTCGCGCGCGAAGTGGAACGCGATCCGCGCGCGCAGCAGTTCGAGGCGAGCCTGCTGCAGGGTATCGAGCGGCCCGGCCGAAGCGAGCGTCAGCAACTCGGAGGCGTTCGCACCAGCCTCGTGCTTATCCTGCGCGGCCTCCAGCGCCCGGCTCGCGCGGGTGGCAGGGTCAGGGGTCAGTCTGGCCGCATGCTCCATGAACGCCGCCGCAGCGGCCAGCCCGCCGCGGGCGCGCGCCCGGCCTGCTGACCGCACCAGCCCAGCGGCGGCGTCCTCGTCGGTGCCCAGCACGGCCTGGGCCCGGTGCCAGGCGCGGCGGTCGGGGTCGACGTCTGGATCGATGGCAGCGGCCAGCGCGTCGTGTGCACGGCGACGCTCCAGCGGGGCGGCGGACCGAAGCACAGCTGAACGCACCAGCGGATGGCGAAACCTCACCCGTGTATCAATCTCCAGGAGTCCGGCGGCCTCTGCGGGCGCGGCAGACTCGCCGGCGATCCCCAGGTGCGCGGCCGCACGCCAGAGCAGCGCCACCTCGCCGCTAGAATCGGCCGCAGCAACCAGCAGCAATAGTCGAGTAGGTGCCGGCAGGCTGTCCGCGCGGCGCCGAAAGGTGTCCTCGATGCGGTGCGTGATGCCCGGCACCGGCTCGAACCCGCCGGCCACCCATGCCGCCGGCGCGCTTCGGGCCAGCTCCAGCAGCGCGAGAGGGTTCCCGTGCGCCTCCGCGACGACATGCTCGCGCATCCCGTCGTCCAGGGGTACGTAGTCGGCTGCTGCCAGCAGCTCCCGCGCGTCGGCCTCGTCGAGCCCGCCCAAGCGTAAGCCGGGTATGCCGTCGAACCCACGCACATGGCGGTCGGTGGGCTCCCGCAGGGCGAACACCAGCGCCATCGGCTCCGCGGCGACCCGCCGTGCCACAAATGTGAGGACCTGAGCCGACGCCTCGTCAAGCCACTGCGCATCGTCAACGAGGCACAGAAGGGGCCCTTCCTCAGCGGCCTCGGCCAGCAGGTTGAGAGTGGCCAGCCCTATCAGAAACCAATCCGGCACTGCACCGCTTCGCTGCCCGAACGCCACGCCCAGAGCGGTCTGCTGCGGCTCGGGCAGGGCACCCATGCGGTCCAGCAGGGGCGCGCACAACTGATGCAGGCCCGCAAAAGCGAACTGCGTCTCGCACTCCACCCCGACCGAGGACACTACTCGGAACCCCGAGGCATCAGCCCTGCCGCGGGCGTACTCGAGCAACGCCGTCTTTCCGATACCCGCTTCCCCTCGGACGATGACTGCCCCGCTCAGCCCGGCTCGTGCCTGCGAGAGGAGGTTGTCGACCGTTGCGCGGTCCGCGGAGCGGCCCAGGAAGTCCATCAGTGTCGCTCCCTTCAGAGCATGACGGCACCTTAGTAGGCAATTTTCGCCTACGCAATCGAAGTCGCTCCGGCCCAAGCAGCTAGGCGGAAACCGGCGGAGAGGCAGGGGTTTCCACCGACGCGAAGACCCCGCCGCCGCTGCGAATCTGAAGACTCCGGTGCAGGCGAAGCAGTACGGCCCAGCCCAGACCTGGGAACACGGTTTGTGCTGGACCGTTTCGAGAATCGCACGAATCCACGACCCGCATAAAACATAAGAAAGAAGCGCCGAACCATGAACCCCATTCAGGAACTGATCATCAACTTCCAGGAACTGGCGGCCCAAGTGCCCGAGATCATCCGTCCCTTCATCGTGATGCTCGCCGGGGCCGTCCCGTTCATCGAGACCGAAGGGGCCTCCATCATCGGCATCCTCGGCGGCCTCCACCCTATCGTTGCCGGTATCGCCGGCGCAGTCGGCAATTTCCTGAGCGTGGTCTTCGTGGTGCTCTTCACGTCACGGGCCCGCACAGCGGTCACCAATCACAACAGGGACCGTGTCTCGGCTGCCCGGAGCGCCGAGCGCGTCCCGGCCTCCCCGGGTTACCAGGGGTCCGCTGCGTTCGAGGAGACGGCGCCGGCCAAGCCCGTATCAAAGGGGCGCCAGCGCTTCATGAAGTGGCTCGTCCGCTTCGGCGTCCCCGGCGCGAGCATCCTCGGTCCCCTCGCGATCCCGACCCAGTTCACATCCGCGATCCTCATCGCGGGCGGAACCCCCCGTGGCTGGGTGCTGCTCTGGCAAGGTGTGGCAATCGTCATATGGACGACAGTGGCCACCGTCTCGTTCTGGGCCGCCCTCACCTTCGTCGTCGGGGTCTGAGTCACATGAAAGGCCGGATCGAATCTCCATCGGCGGAACGTAGCCGCGCCGGCAGGGCAGCTCCGAAGAAGCGATTCCGGGAGGGACAAGTGACACCCAAAGAGACGCTGGAACCCGGGGACGGCCATACGCTTCCGCGCTATCGATGGTGGCAGCTGTTCTCGCGGTCGCTCTTTCATCTGCAGCTCACCGGCGAGGACGGTGCACCGGAGATCTGGTCCGTCGACGTCCGGCTCGGAGGTGATGCGGACGGCGAAGTGCGCGCGCAGCTCTACCGCAACGGGGTCAACCAGGCCGGATCAAAACTTCCGGCAGTGTTCGAGGTGCCGGGTGGTGTCATCGAGGTCGAGGTCAGCATCTACGGGCTCAGACGCTGCCACTATGTGACGCCCGACGGGTACGAGCGACAGCTTCTACCTGATTCTGCCTCGGCCGAAGGACTGCGAGCCGGCCTGGAACGGACCAACCCCGGGCTGAGCCGTGCCGTTGGCATCGTATCGGCCAGCGTACTCGTGGTCGCGCTCGTGCTCGGCGTTCCGCAGATCGTCGAGCAGATCATGCAGCTCCCGCCCATCGCGGAGAGCATCGGCACCTTCTCCAGCCCGTTCCAGCTTCCGGCATCGGCGAACATAACGCTGGTGCTGGCAACGCTGGCCGCGAGCACCGAGCGTGCACTGAGGCTGCGCTACAACTGGGTCCTCGACGGCGGCTTCCTTGAGGGTGGTGACTAGGAACTACCGCCGTCTCGAGGCAGGCTCAGCCTGGCGCCCTAGTTAACGACAAAAGCCTGACGAAACTCGCGTTTCATCAGGCTTACCGTCGGGTTGACAGGATTTGAACCTGCGACCCCTTGACCCCCAGTCAAGTGCGCTACCAAGCTGCGCCACAACCCGCAGTTCTTCCGGAATGTCTCCCGGCCGAACCACCTCAAATACCTTACACCACAACCGGCCGTTCCGCCGCATCGGGGCTCGCGGGCGGCGCAACGTGAGTTTTCATAGTGCAGTAGATGCTGCCTGCGAACCAGTCGGACAGCATCTGCTGCACTATGAACGATTCACCGCGCGGTGAGCACAGGATTCCGCAGCCCCGCCGAAACAGGCCTCAAACACAGAAACCCCGGCCCCGCTCCCCCAAAAGGGACCGGGACCGGGGATTTACGCCAAGAGACTTAGCGCTTGCTGTTCTTGCCGCGCTTCTCGCGGACGCGCATGCTGACCTCGATGGGCGTGCCCTCGAAGCCGAAGGTTTCACGCAGCCGGCGGGTGATGAAGCGGCGGTAGCCGGGATCCAGGAAGCCGGTGGTGAACAGCACGAACTTCGGCGGACGCGAGGAAGCCTGCGTACCGAAGAGGATGCGGGGCTGCTTGCCGCCGCGCACGGGGTGCGGGTGGGCTGCCACAAGCTCGCCCAGGAAGGCGTTGAGCTTTCCGGTGGGGATGCGCTTATCCCAGTTCTCCAGGGCGGTATCCAGTGCGGGAACCAGACGGTCCTTGTGCCAGCCGGTCTTGGCCGAGATGTTGACGTGCGGGGCCCATTCAACGTGGGCCAGGTCCCGCTCGATCTCGATCTTGAGGTAGCGGCGGCGCTCGTCGTCGAGTAGGTCCCACTTGTTGAAGGCGAGAACCAGTGCGCGGCCGGATTCGATGGCCAGCTGCAGGATGCGGACGTCCTGCTCGCTGAGGACCTCGTCCACGGCCAGGAGCACGACGGCGACCTCGGCCTTTTCCAGGGCAGCCTGGGTACGCAGGGAGGCGTAGAAATCGGCGCCCTGTGCCATGTGCTGGCGGCGGCGGATGCCGGCGGTGTCGACGAAGCGCCAGGTGCGGCCGCCGAGTTCGATCATTTCATCCACCGGGTCACGGGTGGTGCCCGCGGTGTCATCCACGACTACACGCTCGGAGCCGGCCAGCTTGTTCAGCAGCGAGGACTTGCCCACGTTCGGGCGGCCGATCAGGGCGATGCGGCGCGGGCCGCCGGAGCGGTCCAGTCCGCCGTACGCGGAGTACTCGGGCAGCACGTCCAGGACGGCGTCGAGCATGTCACCGGTGCCGCGGCCGTGCAGCGCCGAGACCGGGTACGGCTCGCCGAAGCCCAGGCCCCAGAGGGAGGAAGCGTCGGCTTCGTTCTGGATATCGTCCACCTTGTTGGCGACGACGACGACGGGCTTGCCCTTGCCGCGCAGCATCCGCACCACGGCCTCGTCGGTGGCGGTGATACCGACGGTCGCGTCGACCACCAGCATGACGGCGTCGGCGTGGTCAACGGCGATTTCGGCCTGGTCGGCTACCCGGGCGTGGATGCCGCGGGCGTCGTGCTCCCAGCCGCCGGTGTCCACCAGGGTGAAGTTCACACCGTTCCAGGTCGCGGGGTAGGTAACCCGGTCACGGGTCACACCGGGGGTGTCCTCCACGACGGCCTCACGGCGGCCGAGGATACGGTTCACCAGGGTGGACTTGCCCACGTTCGGGCGGCCCACGATGGCGACCACCGGATCCTGGCGCAGGGGTGCGTCTTCGTCGTATTCTTCGAAGCCGCCGGCGAGCAGCGCGGCATCTTCTTCATCAAGTTCGTAGTCGTCGAGACCGGCGCGGAGGGAACGGGCGCGGATATCGGCCTCGTCGTCATCCATTGCCGCGAGGCGCTCGTCGATCTGGTCTTCTCCGGACGGGACGTACTCGTCCGTGGAGATCCCGTCACCGGCGGTGTCGTCGTTGAGAGGTTTTCCGTTCATTGAATTGCTTTCTTTCCGTTGAGGTCTGCAGCACTGCGTACAGGCCGTCGCCGGACGTTCAGCCCGGTAAGTGTGAGGGAGGATACCTTGCGGCGTTGCCGCCGGATGTCCTCCTCCCATTGAAACACGGGCGGGTGCCCGTAGTTGGTGCCGGGTCCCCCGGCAGGGAGCTAATGGGTACTGGTGAAAACCACTTCGAGTACGGCCGAGACCGTCTCTTCGAAGTCCAGGTCGGAGGAATCGATGGTGACGACGCCGTCGGCGGCCTGCTGGAATTCCACCACGGTGGAGTCCTTCGCGTCGCGGACCAGGACCTGTTCCTTCAGCGCCGCGGCGGTCTGCGTGCCGCCCAGCTGGATGCCGCGGCGGCGGAGCCGTGCTTCTTCGCTGGCGGTGAGCAGGATCCGCACCTCGGCATGCGGAGCCACCACGGTGGTGATGTCCCGGCCCTCGGCCACGATCCGCAGGCCGGAGTCCCGAATCAGCTGCTGCTGGCGTCGGACGAGTTCCGCCCGGGCACCCAAGGTGGTGGCGACGGCGCTGACCGAGGACGAGACGGCGGGCTCGCGGATGGCGTCGGTGACGTCCCGGCCGCTGACCCGCACCCATTCCTCGTCCGGAGACAGGCTCAGGGCAATGTCGGCGTTTTCCGCGGCGGCCTCGACGGCCACCGAATCGGCCAGGTCGATGCCGGCCTCCATGCAGGAGAGCGTGACCGCACGGTACATGGCACCGGTGTCGAGGTAGGCGGCGTGCAGGCGGCGGGCCACTTCCCGGCTGATGCTGGACTTGCCCGAACCCGACGGTCCGTCGATGGCCACAACCAGCGGCTTGCCCTGCCGGAACTGGGCCGGATCCACATTAGAACTCACTGCACTACCTTCCACCCGCGGGCGCTTAATTCAGAAACAAGGTCATTCACCCGGCCGGGCAGGACGGAGATTTCCGCCCGTCCCACCTGCCGGCCGGAGGCGTGCTCCAGCCGGAGGTCCTCCAGGTTCACGCCGATCTCACCGATTTCGGTGAGCAGCCGGGCAATCTGGCCCGGCGTGTCATCCACCAGGACGGTGAAGGACACAAAGGCCTGCGCCGGTCCGCCGTGCTTGCCCGGAATCCGGGCCTGCCCCGCGTTGCCTTCGGCAATCAGCTGCGCCATGTCCAGGCGCGCACCGTCCGCCACCGGGTCTTCGAGCGTGCGGATCAGCCGGTTCAGGTCCTCGCGGACCCCGTGCAGGATCGGCACCAGCCGCCCGGCGTTTCCGCTGAGGATCTGCACCCACAGATTCGGATCGCTTGCAGCAATCCGGGTCACGTCCCGCAGGCCGTTGCCGGACAGGGCAAGGGACTGCGGCGGGGTTTCCTGCAGCCTGCTCGCCACCAGGGAAGCCATGACCTGCGGCAGGTGCGAGGTCAGCGCCACGGACGCGTCGTGCTCCTCGGCGGACATCCGGGAGACCACGGCCCCCAGGTCGAAGGCAAGGGCCTCGGCGCGGCGCACGGCTTCCGGGGCCGCTTCCTGCGGCGGGCAGATCACCCAGGGCATGCCGTTGAACAGTTCTGCCCGTGCAGCTACCGGCCCGGATTTCTCCCGGCCGGCCATCGGGTGCGTACCCACATAACGGCTGAGGTCGGCGTCGCGCTCCCGCAGGTCAGCCAGGACGGCGGACTTGACGCTGGCAATATCGACGACGACGGCGGCCGGCCAGTCCTTCAGCGCTGCCGCGGCCAGGGCCGCGGTCACGTCCGGAGGAGCAGCAACGACGACAAGGTCCGGCTCGAAGCCTTCACCGGCGTCACTGAGCAGCCGTCCGGCGCCGATGTCGCGGGCCACTGCCTCTGTCGAGGGAGACAGGTCCGAGAGCACCACGTCGACACCCCGGGCAGAAAGCCCGAGGCCGATACTGGTGCCCAATAGTCCCGTACCGATAATCAGCACGGATCCGGACAGGTGGGTGCCCCCGTCAGCGGCAGCGGCCATTGGCTACAGTCCTACTGAGGCGAGCAGGTGTCCGACCTCGCCGCGGCCGAGGACGCGGATGCTGCCCTGGCGCTGGTCGCCCAGGCTGATCGGGCCGATCTTGGTGCGCACGAGGCGCTCTACCGGGTGGCCGACGGCGTCGAACAGCCGGCGCACAATGCGGTTGCGGCCCGAGTGCAGGACTACCTCGACCAGGAGGTGTCCCGGGGTGGAGTCGACGAGTTTGAAGGAATCAACCTTCTGGAAACCGTCTTCCAGCTCGATGCCTTCCCGCATCTGTGCGCCCACGCCGTGGTTCATCGGTCCGCGGACCTGCACCAGGTAGGTTTTGGGCACTTCGTAGGAGGGGTGCGTCAGCCGGTTGGTCAGCTCGCCGTCATTGGTCAGCAGCAGCAGGCCCTCGGTTTCGTTGTCCAGCCGGCCAACGTGGAACAAACGCTCGTTCTTGCTGGTGGCCTTCAGGAAGTCGCTGATGCAGGGACGCCCTTCGGGGTCTTCCATGGTGGAGATGACGCCGCGGGGCTTGTTGAACACGTAGTACTTCTGGGTTTCATCCAGCTGCAGGCGCATGCCGTCCACGTGGATGGCCACCGTCGCCGGGTCGACGCGGACGCCGAGCTCGGTGACAACCTGGCCGTCAACCTCGACGCGGCCTTCGGCAATCATTTCCTCGCACACGCGGCGGGAGGCGACGCCGGCGCTGGCCATGACCTTCTGCAGGCGGACGCCTTCGGGGTTGTGCTGTTCGGAAATCACCGGGGCCGCGGGGCGGCGGGTGGTGGAACGGCGTACGGGGCCTAGGTTCTGGCCGAAGCGCTCACCGCGGAAGGCGCGGTCGCCGCTCTTACGCTGGCCCTGCTGGGGACCGCCGAACTTGCCGGCACCGGACTTGGAACCGCCCGGCTTGAAGCCGCCCGACTTGGGAGCACCGGACTTCGGGGCACCGGTCCGGGGTGCACCGGTCTTGCCGGATTTGTCCGGGCTCGAGCCGAAGGCCTTCACGGCGTCGGACTTGAACTTCTCGGGACGGGCTGCCTCGGGGCTGACGGGCCGGTAACCGTTGGCGCGGTCTTCACCGGGCTTCAGGCCCGATGCCGAGCGGGGTCCGCCGGTGCGGTTGGAGGTGGGCTTGGAGCCGCGGCCGTAGCTCTTGCCGCCGGCGGGGCCACCGGCACTGCGTCCGCCGCCGCGAGGGGTATTGCGGCCGGATCCGGAACGGGGTGCTGGTGTCATGAGTAAGTCCTTTGGGTGTAGCGGTTAATAAGTAGTGTCTTCATATTCGGCCAGGTTTTCCAGCCCGGGCAGGTGCGGTGCAATCTGTGGAAGTTCGTCGAGGCTGCCCAGACCAAGCCGTTCCAGAAAGTACGGCGTGGTCCGGTACAGCAGCGAACCGGTTTCCGGTTCGGTGCCGGCGTCGACGATCAATCCACGCTGAACCAGCGTGCGGACCACCGAATCGACGTTTACTCCCCGGATCGCGGAGACCCGGGCCCGGGAGACGGGCTGCCGATAGGCAATCACCGCCAGTGTTTCCAGTGCGGCCTGCGACAGCCGTGCACTCTGGCCTTCCAGTACAAACTTCGACACAACGGGCGCATAGTCAGCGCGGGAAAAAATCCGCCATCCGCCTGCTACGTCGCGGAGTTCAAAACCACGCGGTGCGCCCTCGGGTCCATCCCCAGTATAACCGTCATACTCGCGCTGCAGTTCCGTGAGGGCCGCGAGCACTTCCCGCTCCGGCACGCCGATCACCGAGGCCAGCACCGCGGGGGCTGCGGGTTCGTCCACCACCATCAGCACCGCCTCCACAGCGGCCTTCACTCCCCCGGGAAGTGCTGCAATGTCTTCGCCGCCGTCATCCCCGCCGCTTTTCCCGGGACCAAAACCAGGTTCCGCCGTCATGACCGGTCCCCTTCCAGGGTCTTGTGTTGGGCTGTTGCGCCAGTGGGCCCGCCGTTTTCGCCGGTGCGCTCCTGGTCATCTTCATCTCCTCCGGGGGCAACACCGGCGGCCGGATCCGCCCCTCCGGTCCAGGTCACGAGCAACTCCCCCAGCGGGGCAACCTGTTCGAAGCTGACGGCTCCGTCACGGAACATTTCCAGCAGCGCGAGGAACCGGGCCACCGCCACCGGACCGTCGGCGTCGGACACCAGGGCCCCGAAGGTGGCCGCGCCGTCGGCAGCGAGCCGTTCCGCGAGGATCAGGGCCTGTTCCCGGACGCTGGTCTTGGGTGCGTGCAGGTGTTCAAGCCCCACTGTCGGAGGCAGCTCGTCCCGCGGCTGCAGGGCACGGACGGCAAGGTCCGCGAACTGCTGCGGCGTGGTCCGCCAGACCAGCTCGGGAAGCATCGCCGCGAAGTGCGGATCCAGGGATACCTGCCGCGGGAAACGCCGTGCTTCGTCCGTCAGCCGGTCCCCCAACAGGGCGGCCATCTCGCGGAACGCCTTGTACTGCAGCAGCCGCGCGAACAGCAGGTCGCGGGCCTCGAGCAGGGCGACGTCTTCCTCGTCCTCCACGTCGCCGGCCGGAAGCAGGCGCGCAGCCTTGAGGTCCAGGAGGGTGGCGGCGATAACCAGGAATTCGCTGGCCTCATCCAATGCCACCTCGGGTCCGGTGCCGAAGAGCTCCCGGATGTAGCCCAGGAACTCATCGGTGACGGCAGCGAGGGCGATTTCGGTAATGTCCAGCTCGTGCTTGGAAATCAGCCCCAGCAGGACATCGAAGGGCCCGGTGAAGTTTGCCAGACGGACTTCGAAGCCGGCACGGGAGGCCGGATCCTGCGGTCCCGGCTCCCTGGCGTCCGGCCCCGCCGGGTGGGCGGGCGCCGGCTTAGGGCGCGCCGCCGCGGGCAATCAGTTCCTTGGCGAGACGGCGATAAGAGTCGGCGCCCGGGTGGTTGCCGGCGTACGAGGTGATCGGCTCGGCCGCCACAGTGGCGTCGGCGAACTTGATGGTCCGCTTGATGACCGTTTCGAAGACCTTGTCCCCGAAGGCTTCCACCAGGCGGGAAATCACTTCACGGCTGTGCAGGGTTCGGGCGTCGTACATGGTGGCCAGGACGCCGTCCACCTGCAGGCTGGGGTTGAGCCGGTCCTGGACCTTCTCGATGGTCTCCACCAGCAGGGCCACCGCACGCAGGGCGAAGAACTCGCAGATCAGCGGGATGATCACGCCGTGCGCGGCGGTCAGGGCGTTGACGGTCAGCAGGCCCAGGGAAGGCTGGCAGTCGATGAGGATGACGTCGTAGTCATCCGACACCCGGCGCAGGGCGCGTTCGAGCACCTGCTCGCGGGCTACCTCGTTCACGAGCTGCACCTCGGCTGCGGAAAGGTCGATATTGGCCGGCAGCAGGTGGATGTTCTCGATGGAGGTTTCGTGGATCGCCTCGCGGATATCCACCTTCCGGTCCATCAGCACGTTGTAGACGGTGAGGTCCAGTTCGTGCGGGTTGGCTCCCATCCCTGCGGACAGGGCACCCTGCGGATCAAAGTCCACCAGCAGTACGCGGCGGCCGGCTTCCGCGAGGGCTGCGCCGAGGTTGATGGTGGAGGTGGTCTTGCCGACCCCGCCCTTCTGGTTCACCATCGCAATGATCCGGGCAGGACCATGGGACGTGAGGACGGGAGGCTCGGGGAATACCGTCAGGGGACGTCCGGTTGGACCCATCACCGTTTCGGCTCCGGTTGCGTCCTGCAGAGTTGATGAACCCTGTTCGCTGCTCACGTATAAATCCACGCTTCCGTATCTAGCTTTGCTGCGGGCTGTCTTTGTCAAGGTTACAGCCGCGCCACGGCCATCCCGCGAATCAGGGCCGTGATGACCGGCGAGCCTTGACGCTCAAGTAGAACTCGAACCTTGAGGGCGGACGGCAGCATGCAGATGCATGTCGTGCCAGCCGTCGGCATGCCTGAGGGCGCTGCGCTTGGTTCCTTCCAACGCGAAGCCGGTCTTCCGGGCAACGCCGCAGGAGGCCTGGTTGTGCACCGAGTGGGAAAGCTGGAGGCGCATGAGGCCTGCCGAGCCGAACGCCCAGCGTGTCAGCGCGTCAACGGCCCGTGATGCCACGGCTTTTCCCCGATCCCCGGACAGCACCCAATAGCCCAGTTCAGCATCGCCTTCGTACAGATTGACGCGGCTGAGGGCCACGCGCCCCACCACGTTCCGGCCGCTGGTGCAGACGGCCCAGTTGGCCCCGGATTCTTCCTGCCAGCGGGCACCCCAGCGGCGGATCCACTCGAGCGCTTCGGCTTCGGTGGCCATCGTCCGCCGGTTGAAGCGGGAGATATCCGGCTCGCCGTACGCCTTCGCCACCACGGCGGCGTCGTCGTCCCGCCAGGGCCGCAGCACCAGGCCGTCCGCGTCGAGGCTCGGCTGCACCTGGCTGCTCAATGTCCCGCGCGGCAGATAGGGGCCAAGTGCTGTCATCGAAAGACCACCGTTTCGTAGAGCGGGCATCGAGGACCATTATGCACTCACGCGGATTCCCGCCGGACGCCGCAGCACGCGCAAAAACGCGCCCCGCCCCGGTGTCTTCCGGGGCGGGGCGCGTTCTGAGTTGCTGCGGGTGTTGCGGCGCCGCTGTCCTTAGCGCCGCGGATCGCCGGCGGTGCCGGCGACTGCGGAGCTGCCGGCGGGGCCGGGAACCGTGGCGGCCAGTTCGGCGGATTCCGCCGTCTGGCGCGGTTCGTCCGTGCCGGCGTCGACGTTCATGCTCGCTTCGTCGAAGGGCAGTTCGCGGTCGAGGACCGCCTTGACCTGCTCCTTGTCGATTTCCTTGGTCCAGGTGCCAATGAGCACGGTGGCCACGGCGTTGCCGGTGAAGTTGGTCAGGGCGCGGGCCTCGGACATAAAGCGGTCGATGCCGACAATCAGGCCCACGCCTTCGATCAGGTCGGGGCGGTGGGACTGCAGGCCGCCGGCCAGTGTGGCGAGGCCGGCGCCGGTGACGCCCGCGGCGCCCTTGGACGCGACGATCATGAAGACCAGCAGGGAGATCTGCTCGCCCAGCTCCAGCGGCTTGCCCATGGCCGAGGCCACGAACAGTGCGGCCATGGTCAGGTAGATGGCGGTTCCGTCGAGGTTGAAGGAATAACCGGTCGGCACCGTAACGCCGACCACGGGCTTGGAAATGCCCAGGTGTTCCATCTTTGCGATCAGGCGCGGCAGGGCCACCTCGGAGGAGGAGGTGGAGAAGATCAGCAGGTATTCACGGCCCAGGTAGCGCATGAGCTTGAAGATGCTGAACCCGGTGACCAGCTTCAGCAGTCCGCCCAGGATCACCACGATGAAGAGGATGCAGGTGATGTAGAAGGCAATCATCAGAGTTGCCATGCTGACGATCGCCTGGATGCCGGTCTCGCCGACGACGGCGGCAATGGCACCGAACGCGCCGATGGGTGCCAGCCACATGATCATCATCAGGATGCGGAAGACCAGGGCCTGGATGTAGCCGATGCCCTTGAGCACGGGGGCGCCTGCGGCGCCCATCTTCTGCAGCGCAAAGCCTACGAGCAGGGCAACGAAGAGGGTCTGGAGAATGGACTCGCCGGTGAGGGAGGCCAGCAGCGTGGTGGGGATGATGCTGAGGAGGAAGCCGGTCATGCCGTCGCCCTCCTCCGGTGCTGCGGGGGCAGCGTCGCCCGCGGACTGGAGGTCCAAGCCTTCACCGGGGTGGATCAGGTTGCCCACGACCAGGCCGATGGCCAGGGCGAAAGTCGACATGATGATGAAGTAGCCCAGCGCGAGGCCGCCGACCTTGCCGACGGTGGCAGCTTTGGCGATTGATCCGATGCCTAGGACAATGGTGCAGAAGATGACCGGAGCGATCATCATCTTGATGAGGTTAATGAACCCTGTTCCGAGCGGCTTCAGGGATTTCGCGAACTCCGGCGCCATGAGACCGATAACGGCACCGAGCACAACCGCCGCAATGACGGCAATGTAGAGGAAATGGGTTCTGTCCGGTTTCCGGCTCTTCTGTGAACCGGCATACGGATTGGCGGCAGCTGCCATGGCGGTACTCCTTGTGCAATTGGTCGGCTTCCATCTTCGTTGGGTGATGTGATCACAGTCACCCTTGTGTTCATACTGTTCCCAGTGGAACCGCTTACACCGTGTAACTACTCGCAACCAAAGGATCGAAAGTGCATCGAGGCAGCCTGGCCGGCCGGTTGTTCCTGGCCCAGCTTGCCTTCATCCTGTGCGTCTCGGGCGGAATCGCCTGGGGCCTGTACCAGCAGGCGGAAGAGAACACCCGCGAGGAGACCGGTCTACGGATGCTGGCAGTGGCCGGGACAGCGGCTGCCAGCAGCACGGTCCGCACCGCCGTCGATTCCCCGGAGCCCGAGGTCCTCCAAAGTTACGCACGTGAGGTGATGGAGCGCGTGGGCGTTGATTTCCTGACCATCATGGATACCGACCGGACGCGGTTCACCCATCGGAACCCGGACCAGATCGGCAAGCCCTACATCGGGTCCATCGACCCTGCCCTGGCCGGGGAGAGCTTCACGGAAACCTACACGGGCACGCTCGGACCCTCGGTCCGCGCCGTCACCCCCGTGTACGACGACGCCGGCAACGTCACCGCGCTCGTCGCCGCCGGCATCACGGTGGACCGGGTGGCCATTGCCCGGGATGCACGGCTGCCGGAACTGTTCGCCATCGACGCCGCCGCGCTCGCTGCCGGAGCGGTGGGGTCATACCTGCTCAGCCGCTATCTGCGCCGGGCCACCCACGGCCTCGGTCCCGCGGAGCTGACGCACATGTATGCCTTCTACGACTCGGCGCTGCACTCGGTGCGTGAAGGGCTCCTGCTGCTCAATGACCGGGGACAGCTGGTGCTCTACAACGACGAAGCCGCCGTCCTGCTGGGGCTGCCGCCGACAGATACCGCCGTGCGGAGCCGGGAACTGCCGGATCTTCCCGGACCACTGGCATCGCTGCTGCGCTCCGGCCGGGACGCCCGGGAGGAAATCCACCTCACCGGCGAGCGCATCCTGGTGGTCAACCAGTCCGCAGCGGTGTCCGCAGGGCCGCACAGCCGGCGGTTCGGCACGGTCACTACGCTGCTGGACCATACCGACGTCGAATCCCTCACCGGCGAGCTGGCCTCCATGCGGACCCTCGCTGATGCCCTGAGCGCCCAGGCCCACGAGCACGCCAACCGCGTGCACACCCTGGCGTCCCTGATCGAACTGGGGCGCAGCGACGAAGCCCTGCGGTTTGCCACTGCCGATCTGGAACAGTCACAGCAACTCAATGACGAGGTCTTGGCCGTGGTGGAGGAACCGGCAGTGACCGCCCTGCTGATGGGCAAGGCGGCACAGGCCCGCGAGCGCGGCATCGAGCTGGACATAGCGGTGGGTCCGGAAACAGGACGCTTCAGCGGGGCCGGGCTGGAACCGGTGGAGCTGGTGACCATCATCGGCAATCTGCTGGACAACGCCTTCGACGCCGCAGAGGACTCCGTGCGCCTCTACCTGGGCAGCGGCGACGGCCAGCTGCTCATCGAGGTGCAGGACGACGGTCCGGGCGTGGACCCCCAGATAATCGAACATATATTCGAACAGGGGTTCAGTACGAAGGAGCTGCCGCAGGGACGGGTGCTGTCCGGCCGCGGAATCGGGCTTGCATTGGTCCGCCAGGCCGTGACGCGCCTGGACGGAAGCATCCAGGTGCTGGGCGGCCCGGGGGCCTGCTTCAGCGTGGAACTCCCCCTGCCGGATTCGGCCTCCGCCCCGGTCCCCCTGGCGGAGGCAGCATCGTGACCCGGCACTCCCCCGACGTCGGCGTGCTGGTGGTGGAGGACGAGGAAATCCCCGCCGAGGCCCACGCAGAGTATGTCCGCCGGGCGCCGGGCTTCCGGCTGGCGGGTATCGCACGCACCGGCGCCGAAGCCCTGGAAGCGCTCAAGGCAGCCGAGTCGGCACCGCCCGGCAGCGAAGCGGAGATCGGCCTGGTGCTGTTGGACATGAACCTGCCTGACCTGCACGGGCTGGACCTGCTGCGCCGGATCCGCGGGGCGGGACTGCCCGTGGACGTTATAGCCATCACCGCGGTCCGGGACCTGGCGGTGGTGCGCAGCGCCATGTCCGGCGGCATTGTCCAATACCTCATCAAGCCGTTTACGTATTCGGCGTTCAGCACCAAGCTCACCGCCTACGCCGAGTACCGGCGCAGGATGACCGAGCAGGCCGCCTCCACCACGCAAAGCGAGGTGGACAGCGCCTTTGCCGCCCTCCGTCCTGCCGTGACGGGGCAGCTGCCCAAGGGCCTGTCCGCGGAAACGCTGGAGGCCGTGGCGGATCTGCTCAAGGGTGCCCGGGCACCGCTCTCCGCCACCGAGGCAGCAGAGTCGCTGGCCATGTCCCGGATCACCACCCGCCGCTACCTGGAGTACCTGGCGGACCAGCAGTCGGTGCTGCGCTCGCCGAGGTACGGCACCCGGGGCCGGCCGGAGCTGGAGTACAGCTGGCGCCGCTGAGGCGTTTAGCCCCGGCCTAGGGAACCGGACGCAGCACCGCGGTCAGGGCCTCGAGCACGCCGGGATCCTCGATGGTGGAGGGCACCGTGTGCGGAACGCCGTCGGCGATCTGGCGCATGGTCTTGCGCAGCACCTTCCCGGACCGGGTCTTGGGCAGGGCGTCCACCACGTAGACGTCCTTGAAGTCCGCCACCGGGCCGATCTGCGAGCGCACCCGTTCGACCAGTTCCGCGCGCAGCACGTCGGCATCGATCTCCGCTCCTGCCTTCAACACCACGTAGCCGGACGGGCGCTGGCCCTTCACGGGATCGGCGATGCCGATTACCGCGGCTTCGGCGACGGCCGGATGGGAGCCCACCGCCTGTTCCATGGCACCGGTGGAGAGCCGGTGGCCGGAGACGTTGATGACGTCGTCGGTACGACCCATCACGAACACGTAGCCGTCCTCGTCCACGTAGCCCGAGTCCCCGGTGGCGTAGTAGCCGTCGAAAACCTCCAGGTACGCCGCCCGGTAGCGTTCGTCGCTGCCCCAGAGGGTCTGCAGGGTTCCCGGCGGGAGCGGCAGTTCCAGGGCGATGTTGCCCTCCGTCCCCGCCGGTACCAGCTTCCCGTCCGGCCCGAGCACGCGCACGGCAAACCCGGGAACCGGGACGGTGGGTGACCCGGCCTTGACCGGCAGCTCCTCCAGCCCCACGGGGTTGGCGCAGATGGCCCAGCCGGTTTCGGTCTGCCACCAGTGGTCAATCACCGGCACCCCGAGCGCAGCCTCCGCCCACTCCAGCGTGGCCGGGTCCAGGCGCTCGCCGGCGGCAAAGAGGTGCCGCAGCCGGGAGAGATCGTGGCGGCCCGGTTCGACGGCGTCGGGGTCGGCCTTCCGGATGGCCCGCAGTGCGGTGGGCGCGGTGAACAGGACGTCAACGCCGTGCTCCGCCGCCACCCGCCAGAACGCGCCGGCGTCCGGGGTGCCCACGGGCTTGCCCTCGTACAGCACGGTGGTAGCTCCCGCGATCAACGGCCCGTAGACGATGTAGGAGTGGCCCACCACCCAGCCGACGTCCGAGGCGGTCCACATCACCTGCCCCGGTCCCACCCCGTAGATGTTCTCCATGGACCAGGCCATCGCCACCGCGTGGGAGCCGTTGTCCCGCACCACGCCCTTGGGCGAGCCCGTGGTGCCGGAGGTGTAGAGGATGTACAGGGGATCGGCGGCGGCCACGGAGACCGGCCCGGCGGGCACGGCGTCTGCGGCGAGCGCGTTCCAGTCATGCCAGGCCGCCCCGCCGGTGCCGTCAAACTCCTCGCGGGTAGCCGTGAAGCCAGTCCGTTCGGCCACGACGACGGCGGCCACCCGGTGCGTGGCGGTTTCCAGTGCCTCGGCGACGGCCGGCAGGTATTCGACGGCGCGCTTGGGTTCGAGTCCGCCGCTGGCCGTCACGATGACCGTGGGACCGGCGTCGTCGATCCGGGCGGCGAGCTCCCGCGGGGCGAATCCCCCGAACACCACGGAGTGGACCGCGCCCAGCCGCGCGGTGGCCAGCATCGCGATCACGGCTTCGGGGATCATCGGCAGGTAGATGATCACCCGGTCCCCCGGGCCGACGCCGAGCCCGCGCAGCACGCCGGCGAAGCGTTCCACCTCGGCGAGCAGCTGGCTGTAGGTGTAGGTGCGGCTGGTGCCCAGCATCGCGGAGTCGTAGATCAGCGCCGCGGTGTCTCCGCGGCCGGCCGCCACGTGGCGGTCCAGGGCGTTGAAGGAGGTGTTCAGCTCCGCGTCCGGATACCAGGAGTACAGCGGCGCCCTGGCGTCTTCCAGGGCGCGGGCGGGCGGCGTGTCCCAGTCCACCAGGGCGGCGGCGCCCAGCCAAAAGCCTTCCGGATCGGTGCTGCTGCGGGCATACGCCCGTTCGTAGGCTCCGGTGCTCTGCGCGTCCATGAATCCTCCTTGATTCCAGTGGGACCCGCCATGCTAATTGATGCTCTGCGGGCCTCACAAGGGCGATTGTGTATACAGCGACGCCTCCCGGGTGCCTTCTGTGGCTCCACAGTACGCATATGAGCCAGCTCATGTATACACTGACGGGTAACGTGACGCAGTTATCAGTCGTGAGGAGGCGCACTATGCGGGCAAGTGACCGTGCGTACGCCGCCCTGCGGCAGGACATCGTGGAGTGGAGACTCCCGCCGGGCACCGTCCTGGGCGAAGTGGAGCAGTCCGCACGCCTCGGTATTTCCCGCACTCCCCTGCGGGAAGCACTGAGCCGGCTGACCGCGGACGGCCTGGCCGCCCCGCACAGCGGACGCGGCGTCGTCGTTACCGGCATCTCCCTCGACACCGTCGCCGAGCTCTTTGAACTGCGCCAGGCACTGGAATGCAAAAGCGCAGCCCTTGCAGCCGTACGCGGGCAGGCAGCGGTCTTTGAAGAGCTGCAGTCCCGCTTCCGCGCGGTAGGCAGCCTCATCAGCACCTCGGACCGGCAGAACCGCAGCGGCTACTACGAGCTGGTGGCCGAACTCGACGCCGCCATCGACACCGCCGCCGCGAATTCCTACCTCACGCAGGCGCTGGGCAACGTCCGGCTGCACCTGGCCCGGGTACGGCGCCTGGCCAAGGACAACCCCGAACGGCTGCTGGAAACCGCCGGCGAACACGCCACCATCGCCGCCGCCGTGGCAACCGGCGACCCGGACCTGGCGAGCGCCTCGGTATCGGTCCACCTGCACAAAAGCCTTGAACACCTTCGATCCGCCCGGATCACCACCCCCGAGATAAGGACAACACCTTGAACCTGAACAAAGTACGCGTCTACCGCAGCGACGAAAAGCTGGCCCGCGAAGACCAGCTGGCCTACAAGATCGCCAAAGT
Source organism: Arthrobacter sp. zg-Y1110 (assembly GCF_025244865.1). Taxonomy (NCBI): domain Bacteria; kingdom Bacillati; phylum Actinomycetota; class Actinomycetes; order Micrococcales; family Micrococcaceae; genus Arthrobacter; species Arthrobacter sp. zg-Y1110. Next base: position 1,321,117 of record NZ_CP104272.1, on the reverse strand, counting down.
TGCCGCCGATCCCGTCGAGGTCACTGACGACGTCACGGACATGGTCATCAACCGCATCATCGACAACGCCTCCGTGGCCGTCGCATCCCTGAACCGCGGTCCGATTGTCGCCGCCCGCGCCCAGGCACTGTCCTTCTCCCCCTCCGCCCACGGCAAGGGCGCCTCCGTGTTCGGCGTGCTCGCCAAGACCTCCCCCGAATGGGCGGCCTGGGCCAACGGCGTGGCCGTGCGCGAACTGGACTACCACGACACCTTCCTGGCCGCCGAGTACTCCCACCCCGGAGACAACATCCCGCCCGTCCTCGCCGTCGCACAGCACACCGGCGCCTCGGGCCGGGACCTGATCCGCGGCATCGCCACCGGCTACGAAATCCAGGTCAACCTGGCCAAGGCCATCTGCCTCCACAAGCACAAGATCGACCACGTGGCCCACCTCGGCCCGTCCGCAGCCGCCGGCATCGGCACCCTGCTGGGGCTCGACGTCGACACCATCTTCCAGGCCGTCGGTCAGGCCCTGCACACCACCACGGCCACCCGCCAGTCCCGCAAGGGCGAGATCTCCACCTGGAAGGCACACGCTCCGGCGTTCGCCGGCAAGATGGCCGTCGAGGCCGTGGACCGGGCAATGCGCGGCCAGACCTCCCCCACCCCCATCTACGAGGGTGAGGACGGCGTTATTGCCTGGCTGCTGGACGGCCCCGACGCCGCCTACGAAGTGCCGCTGCCCGAAAACGGCGAAGCCAAGCGCGCCATCCTGGACACCTACACCAAGGAACACTCCGCCGAATACCAGGCCCAGGCCTGGATCGACCTGGCCCGCAGGATCCACGCCGAGCACCCCGAGGCAGCGGAAGCGGCCAACGTGGAAAGCGTCCTGATCGCCACCTCGCACCACACCCACTACGTGATCGGCTCCGGCGCCAACGATCCGCAGAAGTACGATCCCACCGCCTCGCGCGAAACCCTGGACCACTCGATCCCGTACATCTTCACCGTCGCCCTGCAGGACGGCGCCTGGCACCACGTGGACTCCTACTCCCCCGAACGCGCCGGCCGCCCGGACACCGTTGAGCTGTGGCACAAGGTCACCACCGTGGAGGATCCGGAATGGACCCGCCGCTACCACTCGCTGGACATCAGCGAAAAGGCCTTCGGCGGCAAGGTGACCATCGTGCTGACCGACGGCACCGTCATCACCGACGAGATCGCCGTCGCCGATGCCCACCCGCTCGGTGCCAAGCCGTTCACCCGCGAGCAGTACATCAACAAGTTCCGCACCCTGGCCGAAGGCCTGGTCTCCGCCGAGGAAATCGACCGCTTCCTCACCACTGTCCAGCGGCTGCCCGAACTGGCCGCCGGCCAGCTGGACCAGCTGAACATCACCGCTGCCGAGGGCGTCATCGACCCCGCCGCCGCACCGAAGGGACTCTTCTAAATGCTGTACTCCTCCGTAACCCCCGAGGCCAAGCGGATTGCCTTCCGCGAAGGACTGGCCTCCGGCACCCTGCAGCAGTTCCCGGGCGCCTTCAACCCGCTCTCGGCACGCCTGATCGAGGAAAAAGGGTTCGACGGCGTGTACATCTCCGGCGCCGTCCTGGCCAATGACCTGGGCCTGCCGGACATCGGCCTGACCACGCTCACCGAAGTGGCCACCCGCGCCGGACAGATTGCCCGGATGACGAACCTCCCGGCCATCGTGGACGCAGACACCGGCTTCGGCGAACCGATGAACGTGGCCCGCACCATCCAGGAACTCGAAAACGCCGGCCTCGCCGGCTGCCACATCGAGGACCAGTTCAACCCCAAGCGCTGCGGGCACCTGGACGGCAAGAACGTGGTGGACACCGATACCGCGGTCAAGCGCATCCGCGCAGCAGCCGATGCGCGCCGGGATCCGAACTTCCTGATCATGGCCCGCACCGACATCCGCGCCGTGGACGGCCTGGAAGCGGCACAGGACCGTGCCCGCGCCCTGGTCGACGCCGGAGCGGACGCCATCTTCCCGGAGGCGATGAAGTCCCTGGAGGAGTTCGCGGCCATCCGTGCCGCCGTCGACGTGCCGATCCTGGCGAACATGACCGAGTTCGGCAAGAGCGACCTGTTCACCTACGACGAGCTGGCCTCGGCAGGCGTGAACATGGTGATCTACCCGGTCACCCTGCTGCGCAGCGCCATGGGTGCCGCCGAACGCACGCTGGAGACCATCAAGGCGCACGGCACCCAGCAGGCCGATGTACCCAATATGCTCACGCGTGCGCGTTTGTACGAACTGGTGGATTATGAGGCGTACAACCAGTTCGACACGTCCGTTTTCAACTTCCAGGTTCCGGGCACCCGCTAGGACCCGCTCCGCATTTCCCTGCACGACGAAGGAGTCAGCACCAATGACAGACACCCAGATCCACAAGGGCCTGGCGGGGGTACTCGTAGACACCACCCGCGTTTCCAAGGTCAACCCGGAAACCAATTCCCTGCTGTACCGCGGCTATCCCGTCCAGGAACTCGCCGCCCGCTGCAGTTTCGAAGAGGTGGCCTACCTGCTGTGGAACGGCGAGCTTCCCACCGAGGGACAGCTGGCCGAATTCACCGAAGGGGAACGCAGCCAGCGCGCCCTCACCCCCGAGCTGAAGGCCGTCATTGACGCGCTGCCCGTGACCTGCCACCCGATGGACGTCTGCCGTACCGCGGCATCCGTGCTGGGCGCGTCCCACGAGCAGGCCGGGGATTCCTCCGTCCAGGCCAACATGGACAAGGCCGTGAGCCTCTTCGCGGCAATGCCCGCCGTCGTCGCCTACGACCAGCGCCGCCGCCGCGGCGAGGACGTCGTGGAACCGCGCGACGACCTGGACTACTCCGCGAACTTCCTCTGGATGACCTTCGGCGAGGAAGCCGCCCCCGAGGTTGTGGAGGCCTTCAACGTCTCGATGATCCTGTACGCGGAGCACTCCTTCAACGCGTCCACCTTCACCGCCCGCGTCATCACCTCCACGCTTTCGGACCTGCACTCGGCCGTGACCGGGGCCATCGGCGCGCTCAAGGGCCCGCTGCACGGCGGCGCGAACGAAGCAGTAATGCACACGTTCGCGGAGATCACCGAGAGCGCGGCCGACGGCGACGTCGCGGCCCACGCGGCTGCCTGGCTGGACGAGGCGCTGGCGGAGAAGAAGAAGATCATGGGCTTCGGCCACCGGGTCTACAAGAACGGCGACTCCCGCGTGCCGACCATGAAGGCCGCCCTGGACAACATGGTCAAGTACTACGACCGTCCGGACATGGGCGAGCTGTACACGGCCCTGGAATCGGCCATGGGTGAGCGCAAGAACATCCTGCCGAACCTGGACTACCCGGCCGGGCCTGTCTACCACCTGATGGGCTTCGACACGCTGACGTTCACACCGCTGTTCGTGGCCGCCCGGATCACCGGGTGGACGGCGCACATCATGGAGCAGCTCGAAGCCAACTCCCTGATCCGCCCGCTGAGCGAATACAACGGGGCCGAGGAGCGGCACCTGCCGTAGTCTTCGTCCTTTTGGCTGGCGCCGGGTCCCGTTGGGGGCCGGCGCCGGGGCACCATCGGGGGCCCCGGAACGGCGGCAACGAAATTCCCCGCTCGCAGAGCACGCAGGGAATATTAAAGCCGCCTTATCCGGGGTCCCCTGTGCGTGTATCAGGCGCCTCACCAGGGGGCACGTTGCCTCCCCCGGCGCCTCCCGAACGCCGCCGCATCCCTGGGCCCGGTTCCATCTCCGGGTCCGCGCTGCTCCAGACCCCGCCTTTTCGCGACGGTGTTATGTCGTTGCCTAGGAAAAGACGACGCTCGAAACGTTGACGTTGTCGGCAGCGATAGTGATGACAGCGTTGAAATATTCGCCGGCCAGAAGGCGGGGCATCCAGAGGGCCGAATCCGGCCACATGTTGGCGTAGGGCATGTCCCCTGCCGGATACCAGGCCGGCTGGATCTCGTCGCTCTCCCCGGGTTCGCCGTCCCAACGGTGTGCACGGAACAGCACGGTGGACATGTCCAGGCCGGGCTGCGCCGGGAAAATCCACTCGATGGTCCCGGCCGGCTGCAGGTCGTTCTCCGCGACTATGACGCCGGATTCTTCCTCCACCTCGCGCACGGCGGCCTGCTCCGGGGTTTCTCCGGCTTCGATGTGTCCGCCCAGGGTCACGACCCGGCCCAGGCCGAAGCCGGTCTTCTTCAATCCCATCAGCACCTGCGGACCGTCCGGCGTCTCCCGGAACAGGAAGCAGAGGACAACCGGCGCGGCGCGGAACTCCACTACAGTGCCCGCGGGTGGGCTGCGGCGTAGACCTCGCGCAGTGTTTCCGCCGTCACCAGCGTATAGACCTGCGTGGTGGTCACCGAGGCATGGCCGAGCAGCTCCTGGACCACACGGACATCCGCACCGCCTTCGAGCAGGTGCGTGGCGAACGAATGCCGCAGGGTGTGCGGCGAAACATCCCGGCCGATATCGGCCTTCTCGGCGGCGTTCTTCAAGATGGTCCAGGCGCTTTGCCGGGACAGCCGTCCGCCGCGGGCATTCAGGAAGAGGGCAGGTGTCCCCTTGCCCTTGGCCGAGGCCGCCGGGCGTCCGCGGACCAGGTACTCGTCCAGGGCTCGGGCGGCATAGGAACCGAGCGGAACCAGCCGTTCCTTGGAGCCCTTGCCGAACAGCCGCACGACATCCGGCCCCTTGGCCGGGATACGCTCCAGCGACAGGTCATCGACGTCCAGACCCACGGCCTCGCTGATGCGCGCTCCGGTGGAGTACAGGAACTCCAGCAGGGCGCGGTCCCGCAGCCCGGAGGGCGTATCAAGGCTGACAGCCTCCAGGATGCGCGTGACCTCATTGACGCTGATCGCTTTGGGCAGCCGCTTGCCCGGCATGGGCGGGTGTACGTCCGACGCCGGATCGGCGGCGGTCATGCCTTCGAGCGCCCAGAACCGGTGCAGTCCGCGCACCGCCACGATGGTGCGGGCAGCGGAGCGGACGCTCAGTGCGGAGGCACCGTCTGAGCCTTCGGAAATCGATTGGGCAAACGCTGTGACGTCGTGGCGGGAGATCCGCGAAATATCCTCCACGCCCCGGGCACTCAGGAAGCGGGCGTACCGCAGCAGGTCCCGGCGGTAGGCATCGAGGGTATTGACCGCCAGCCCGCGTTCAACGGCCATGTGCTGCAGATAGCTGCCGATGGCCCGTCCGGCCGGCGTGGAGCGCAGTTCCTCAGCCGCCGAAATCATGGTTGCAGCCCGGGAGCGTGCCTGGGTGGCAGGCTTGGGGGCGGATGCGGCTCGGGTTTTGCGGGCGGGCGCCGGGTTTGGTTCGGCCTCGGTCCCGGGCTCCGGGACCGCCGGGTTCCGGGGCGGCGGCTGCATGGATCCGGTCCGGTCCAGCTCGGCCAGGTCTGCGTCCCGCAGCCTGCGGGCCTCTTCCGATTCCAGGTCCAGCTTGAGGGTGGGGTTCAGGGATCCGTGCAGGCGAATGGCAACGGTGTCGTTAATCGTAGAACTGGCATCAGCATCAGCGCCGGGCATTGTGGTTCCTAGCGCACGGGGCCGTTGGCCCAGGAGGAGTGCTGCGAGTGGTGTTCGGGCCACGGAGCGTCGGCGGGCCGCAGGTCGCGGTACCCGTTGCCGCGGGCGACGGCGGCGGCCAGGACGGCGGCCACTGCGGAAGGGCTGTGCATGCGTCCCTGCAGGGCTGCCTGCACGGCCTCATCCAAATCCACCCATGCGGTAGTAATTTCGGCTTCCTCATGGGTCCTGGTGTGCCGCTGTGCCTCCGGGACCTCGGAGATGCCGCGGGCCAGGTAGATGCGCAAGGCTTCCCGGGAGGAGCCGGGTGAGAGGAACAGGTCCGTGAGGACCTGCCACTCGGAGGCTTCCAGGTCTGCTTCCTCGGCCAGTTCGCGTGCGGCGCCGACCTGGAAGTCTTCACCGTCCACGTCCAGCAGCCCGGCCGGGATTTCCCATAGGGTCATCCGGACCGGGTGCCGGTACTGGTTGATCAGCAGCACCTGCCCCGCGTCGTTCATGGCCAGGATGGCCACCGCCCCCGGGTGGGCGATGTAGTCACGGACCAGGGGTTCGCCGTCGTCGGTCAGGAGGAATTTCTCCTTGACCACGTCCCACACCGGACCGCTGTAAACCGTTTCCGATTCCAGCAGCGGGCGCGGGCTTTGTTCGTCGGCGAACCCCGGTGCCATGGCTAGGCCTTGCCGCTCTGGTGGGCCAGGGCAGCCTTGACGAGTCCGGCGAACAGCGGGTGCGGACGCGTCGGACGGGAGCTGAGCTCCGGGTGTGCCTGCGTGGACACGTAGTACGGGTGCACATCGGCCGGAAGCTCGACGAACTCCACCAGGCCGCCGTCAGTGGTGGTTCCGGAGAACACCAGGCCGGCGTCGGCAATCTGGTCGCGGTACTGGTTGTTGACCTCGTAGCGGTGGCGGTGGCGCTCGGCCACCTCCGTCTTGCCGTAGGTCTTGGCAACCACGGATTCCGGTTCCAGCTTCGCGTCCCACAGGCCCAGGCGCATGGTGCCTCCCATGTCGCCGCCGCCGGCAACAATGTCCTTCTGCTCGGCCATGGTGGCGATAACCGGGTACTGGGTATCCGGTTCGAACTCGGAGGAGGAAGCGCCTTCCAGGCCAACCACGTTGCGGGCGTATTCAATGACCATGCACTGCAGGCCAAGGCACAGGCCCAGCGTCGGAAGCTTGTTCTCACGGGCGTAGGTCAGGGCGCCGAGCTTGCCCTCGAGGCCGCGGATACCGAAGCCGCCGGGAACGCAGATGGCGTCCGCGCCGGCCAGGGCCTTGGCTGCACCTTCGGGGGTATCGCAGTCATCCGAGGGCACCCAGCGGATATTGACCTTGGCCTTGTTGGCGAAGCCGCCGGCACGCAGTGCTTCGGTAACCGACAGGTAGGCGTCCGGCAGATCCACGTACTTGCCCACGAGGGCAATGTCCACGTGGTGCTTCGGGTTGTGCACGGATTCAAGCAGGCGGTCCCACTTGGTCCAGTTGACGTCCTTGAACTTCAGGTCCAGGTGCTGGACGATGTACGCGTCCAGGCCCTGGGAGTGAAGGGTCTTGGGGATGTCGTAGATGCTCGGGGCATCCGGGCAGCCGATGACGGCATCAACATCGACGTCGCACATGCGGCCGATCTTGTTGCGCATGGCATCGGGCACCGGACGGTCCGAACGGATGACAATCGCGTCCGGCTGGATGCCGATGGACCGCAGGGCGGCCACGGAATGCTGGGTCGGCTTGGTCTTCAGTTCCTGCGACGGGCCGATGTACGGCACGAGGGAAACATGCAGGAAGAAGACGTTGCTGCGCCCGATGTCCTGGCGGACCTGGCGGGCCGCTTCCAGGAACGGCTGGGACTCGATGTCGCCCACCGTGCCGCCGATTTCGGTGATGATGACGTCGGGGGTCTTCTTCGCCTCGGAGGGCAGGCGCATCCGGCGCTTGATCTCGTCGGTGATGTGAGGAATGACCTGGACCGTGTCGCCGAGGTATTCGCCGCGGCGCTCCTTGGCGATGACCGTCGAGTACACCTGGCCGGTGGTTACGTTGGCGGAACCGTCGAGGCTCTCATCAAGGAACCGCTCGTAGTGTCCGATGTCGAGGTCGGTCTCGGCGCCGTCGTCGGTCACGAAGACTTCGCCGTGCTGGAAGGGGTTCATTGTGCCCGGATCCACATTCAAATACGGATCGAGCTTCTGCATGGTCACCGCTATGCCGCGCGACCTCAACAAATGGCCGAGACTTGACGCTGTCAGTCCCTTGCCAAGTGAGGACGCCACGCCACCGGTGACGAAGATGTGTTTGGTCGTAGAAGACGACTTGGGAAACCTGGAATTTGATCGCTGCACCACGGAGTTCGAGCCTATCACCTTTTGTCGTTTCGGGTTTGACCTGTGTCTGGATTCCTGCGGGACTTCACTGAAGATGCCCCGCTGAATCCAGCAGTTCCTCGGCGTGGGCACGGGCCGACGCCGAATCCTCCTGCCCGGCAAGCATCCGGGCGAGTTCCTTGATCCGCTCCTCCTGGCCCAGCACCCGGACGTCGCTGGCGGTGACGCCCGAACCGTCGTCGGCTGCCGTGGAGGTTTTGATCACGCGGATGTGATGATCGGCGAACGCAGCCACCTGCGGAAGGTGGGTCACGACGATCACCTGCACATGCTTCGCCAGCATGGCCAGCCGGCGGCCGATCTCGACCGCCGCCTTGCCGCCGACGCCTGCATCCACTTCGTCGAAGATGAAGGTGGGGACCGGATCCACCGCAGCCAGGACCACTTCGATCGCCAGCATTACGCGCGAGAGTTCACCGCCGGACGCGCCCTTCCCCAGCGGGCGGGCCGGGGCACCGGGATGCGGTGCGAGCAGGAAGGAAATGCTGTCGGCGCCGTGCGGTCCCGGCTCCCCCGTGGGTTCCACCTCGATGACCAGGTTGGCGTCCTTCATCGCCAGGGCCGTGAGTTCGTCACTGACCCGCTGGGCGAGTTCCGCGGCCGCCTCGGTCCGCAGTTTGGTCAGGGCCGCACCGCGGGTTGCCAGGCGTTCGCCAAGGGCGCCGATCTCCGCCTCCAGGGCTTCGATCCGGGAATCGTCGGAGCTGAGTTCGGCGAGGCGTTTGGCGCTTTCGCCGCTCCACTCCAGGACCCCGTCGATCGAGGGGGCGTATTTGCGGACCAGGCCTGCCAGTTCCGCCCGGCGTGACTCCACCTCGGCCAGCCGTTCCGGTCCCTCGGAGTCCAGTGAAGCCCCGTAGCTGGCAAGCTCGGTGGCGATGTCGGCCAGGATATATCCCACCTCGGCCAGGCGCTGCCCGGAAGCGGCAAGGGCCGGATCGTGCTCCCCTGCCGATTCCAGCTGCCGCTTGGCTGCGTCCACCAGCGACGTGGCGTCGCCGCCGTCGGCGAAGTCGTCCGCGATCAGGGCCGCGTGGGCGCTCACCGCGGCGGTGCGCAGTTCCTCGAGGTTGCTCAGGCGCATGGCCTCCGCCTTGAGGGAATCGTCCTCCCCCGGCTGCGGATCCACCGCTTCGATTTCCTCCAGCGCGGCAGTCAGGTATTCGGCTTCACGCAGCCGGTCCCGGGCCTGGTCCCGCAGTTCCGCGAGTTCCTTTGCCGCAGTCCGCCAGCGGGCGTAATCCTCGCGGTAGGTGCCGAGTTCGGCAGCAAGCGGGGAACCGGCGTACTTGTCCAGCGCCTCCCGTTGGGCTGCAGCGCTCTTCAGGCGCAGCTGGTCGGTCTGTCCATGGACCACCACCAGATGCTCTCCGATTTCCGCCAGCACGCCCACCGGAGCCGACCGTCCGCCCACATGTGCACGGCTGCGGCCGTCTGCATTGACGGTACGGACCAGCGTAAGTTCGGCGGCGCCGTCGTACTCTTCGAGTTCGGCTCCTGCCTCGGCCGCACGGATGGCCGCTGCGCTCTGCGGATCCACATGCACGAGCGCCTCGGCGACGGCGGACTTGGCACCAATGCGGACGGCACCGGCGTCGGAACGTGCACCCAGGAGCAGTCCCAGTGCGGTAATGACCATGGTCTTGCCGGCGCCGGTTTCACCGGTCACCACAGTGAACCCCGGGCCTAGTTCCAGGGTGGCGTCGGTGATGACACCGAGGTCCCGGATACGGATTTCCTCAATCATTCGACAATGCCTCCGCTGTCCGAAACTGCTGCGTCCCTGGCTGCCGGCCGGGCATTTGCTGCGCCGCCGTCGGCACGGTTCCCGCGAGGATCCGCCTGGTCTACTGCAGGGCTAAGCTGGGTCCCGACGGCGGGTACCGGAGCCGGTCCGCGCCATCCGTGGGTGGGCAGCTGGAACTTACGGACCAGCCGCTCCGAGAACGGGGTGAGATGCGTGCGTGCCAGGCGGACGGGTGTCTTGGACCGGGTCACCTCCACGCGTGATCCCGGCGGCAGATCGACGCTTCGCCGGCCGTCGCACCAGAGCACACCGGCAGCGTCGGTACGGGTCAGGATCTCCACCGCCAGTACGGACGCCGGCGACACGACCAACGGCTTGGCGAACAGAGCGTGCGCGCTGATGGGTGCCAGCAGCAGGGCTTCCACCTCGGGCCAGACCACGGGGCCGCCGGCGGAGAAGGCGTAGGCGGTGGAGCCGGTGGGCGTGGCCAGTACGACACCGTCGCATCCAAAGGAGCTGATGGGGCGGGCATCTACTTCAATGACCACTTCGAGCATCCGCTGGCGGTCGGCCTTTTCCACGGCTGCCTCGTTCAACGCCCACGTCCGGGCGACGAGTTCTCCGCCGAGCCAGACCTTGACGTCAATGGTCATGCGTTCTTCAACCGTGTAGGCCCGTTCCACCACCCAGTGGACGGTCTGGGCGAGGTCCGCACGCTCACTTTCGGCCAGGAAGCCTACGTGTCCGAGGTTTACGCCCAGCAGGGGCACGCTGGTTCCGCGGACCAGTTCCGCGGCACGCAGGATGGTCCCGTCGCCTCCAAGCACCATGCCCAGGTCTACGTCGTCCAGTGCAACATCCTCGTCGAGGATTTCCGTGGGGGCGGTGAGCACTCCGTATTCGGCCTGGATGTCTTCAAGGTCGCTCCGCCGCATCACCGGAACAAGTCCGGAGGAATGAAGCTGGGTGCAGGCTTCCTGGGCAGCGGTCATGGCGGCCCGCCGCCCGGTGTGGGCCAAAACCAGTATGCGTCTGCTCATGTCCGTCTTCATCCTCTTCGTCCTACGGGTGAATGCCTGCGGCATGCCCATCCGTCAGTCTTCTACGGCGGGCTTCCGCTCCGCAAACCCGGCAAACGCCGTATCTACCAGTTCGGCGGCGGCAGCGGCCGGCGACGGGCCGGCGCCATGCTCGCTTCCCGCGGTTTGGTCAGCTGTGGAGGCGGAGTGCTGCCGGGGCACCTGCAGCCACATAAAGAACTCCACGTTGCCGTTCTGGCCGGGAAGCGGGCTTGGTGCAATGCCTGCGATGTCCAACCCCGCACCGAGCGCAGCCGCCGCTACGGACGTTACGGCCGAGCGGTGCTGGAGCGGATCGGTGACGACCCCCGTCCGGTCCAGCCTCTCACGCCCCACCTCGAACTGGGGTTTCACCATCAGCAGCAGGCTTCCGCCGGGGCGGGTGGCGGCCGCCAACGGTCCAACGACCATCGTCAGGGAGATGAACGACAGATCCGCCACCGTCAGGTCAACGGTCCCCCCGATGTCCGCCGGGTCGAGGTAACGCACATTCATGCCCTCGTAGACACTGACCCGGGGATCCTGCCGCAGCGGTTCCACCAGCTGCCCGTGCCCGACGTCGACGGCGGCCACGTGTGCGGCGCCGGAGCGGAGCAGGACGTCGGTGAAGCCTCCGGTGGAGGCGCCGGCGTCCAGGCAGCGCAGTCCGTTCGGCTGCACGGCAGGGAAGGCAGCAAGTGCGCCGGCCAGCTTGTGCCCGGCGCGGCTGACATAGTCCGGCAGACCGTCGTCGAGCACCACAAGGCGTTCGCCGGCATCCACCGGTGCCGACGGTTTGACGGCGGGTTTCCCGGCGCGCAGCACCCGCCCTGCGGCAATCAGCTTGGCGGCCTGGGTCCGGGAGCGGGCGAGTCCTCGGGTGACGAGTTCCTGGTCGAGCCTGGGCATGCCTAGCCTGCAGTCCCGAGGTGGTCGCCGGGCGCCGGTGGCGCTGCCGGGGGTTCGGTGTTCAGTTCGGTGAGCAGGGCATCGTGCAGCTCCCGGTAGACCGCTGCGTGGCCGGCCACGGGCTGGGCACCCAGCGGATCGAGGGCGTCGAGCAGGGAATCGACGGCGGCGTCGTCCGTGGAGACCGGTGTCTGCGGCCATGGCTTTGACGGCTGGGATTCAGGCATCGGTCTTCCTCCTGCGGTTGCATGCTGGATGCATTGACGGTGAATGCGTAAATGATGAACGGAGCTTCTCTTGGAAGCCTAACCGCGGGCGGTGACAGTCCAGCGGATCTCGGGAGCCTGGGCCGATTCCAACTCCGGGAAGGCGGCCCACCAGGCGGCGCAGCCGGCGCGCCAGCTGTCCAGGTCCGAGGAATCGCCGGCAATGACCAGAGCGGTGTCCTCCACCCAGGCGGCAGCTGCGCCGCAGCGGTACTGCCCGCTCTCGAAAACGGGTACCGGATACGGTTCAAACAGCGCTTCGAGGTTCTCAATGAGGTACACGGGCCGCTCCTGCGTCCGTGCGGCCAGCGCCGTCAGCGGGGTGTCGACGCCGGTGAGTACCAGCGCGGTATCGAAACCGGCATTGGTGCCGCCCAGGATGTCCGTGTCCAGCCGGTCCCCCACCACCAGAGGGCGGTGAACGTCCAGGTGGCGTGCCGCCGTCGTAAACAGCGGAGCTTCAGGCTTGCCGGCAACAAAAGGAACCCGACCCGTGGCGGAGCCGACGGCGGCCACCAGTGTCCCGTTGCCGGGCGCAATGCCGCGGGCCTGTGGGATGGAGAGATCCGTGTTCGTGGCCACCCAGACAGCTCCGCGTCCTACGGCGAAGGCCGCCTCAGCCAGGTCGGCCCATCCCAGGGAGGGATCAAACCCCTGGATAACGGCGTCGGGAGCGTCGTCGGCTGAGGCAACGCGCACCATGCCCACCGCGTCGACGGCGGCGGCCAGGGTCGCGCTGCCGGTGACCAGGACCTTGGCTCCCGGGGCAACCTTGGTTGCCAGGAGCTCCGCACCCGCCTGCGCGGACCCGAACACGTTTTCCGCGGTGGCGGGTGCTCCGAGTTCGCGCAGGTGGTCGGCAACAGTTTCCGAGGAGCGCGATGCGTTGTTGGTGATGTAGGCAAGCTGGACCGATTCATCAGCCAGCCTGCCGAGGGCCTCCACGGCCCCCGGAATCGCGTGCGGTCCGGCGTAGACAACGCCGTCCAGATCGGAAAAGACCGCGTCGTAACCGGAGACCAGTGAAGGATTAGCCATCAGTGCGCTGCTGCTCCGTCTCGTCGGCGTCTTCATGAGGGGTTTCCTCGTCCTCATCGTCGTAATCGAAGTCCGAGACTACGACTTCCACGGCCTCGCCGTCGTCATTGACGTCGCTGTCCTCGGTGAGCAGGTTTTCCTGCTCGTCGCTGGGCAGCGCGTCGATGTCGTCGGACGGGTCGAGGTTGTCCTTCGGGGCTTCCTCGGCCGGTGCGAAGTAGGCGCCGGAGCGGTCCTCGCGGGCCTCGGGACGGCGCTTGGGGCGTTCTTCTTCCTCAGGGACCAGGTCGAAGATTTCCGGCTCTGCAAAGTCGCCGAAGCCCAGGGCTTCGTCAGCCCGCAGGGCCTGCTTCTGCCACTTCTGTGCTTCTTCGTTGCGGCCGGCAACCTCCAGGGCGTCCGCGTACGCACGGAACAGCCGGGGGCTGTAGGAGAAGGCCCGGTTACGGTCCAGCTGCGGGATCTCCAGTGCGGCAACAGCAGCGTCGAACTGGCCCATGTCCATGCGGGCGCCGGAGACGACGATGGCGAGGTCTACCTGACCGGCGGTGTCCAGGTCCTTGGCGTCGTCGGACCGGGCCATGTCCAGTGCCTTTTCCGGGTGGCCCAGACCGCGTTCGCAGTCGGCCATCATCGGCAGGTAGGCATTGGAGCCGCTGATCCGGCGGTAGGTGCGGAACTCGCGCAGGGCTTCACCGAAGTGCTCGGCTGCATAGGCGGTCAGGCCGACAGCTTCGCGGACCACTGCCATGCGTCCGCCTCGTCGGCTGGCGGCCAGTGCGTGCTGGAAAGCCAGCTCAGGCTCGTCGTCAATCAAGCGACCGGCCATCACCAGGTGCTTGGCGACCCACTCGCTGTTTACTTCCTCCAAGTTGCGCAGCTGGGCACGGGTGACCTTGTCCAGCTCCTGCCCTGTAACGTCCTCATCGATTTCCGGTGAGCGTTCGCGGTCGGGCCGGTTGGCGCTGCGCAGGTCCTTGGCATTACGGGGACGAGGTGCTGCCGGGGCGTCATCACGGCGGAACGACGGACGGTCGGAACCGTGTGAGGGGCGGTCGCCGAAGGGCTTCCGCTCACCGTCACGCGGCGGACGGCTGTCACGCTGGGGACGATCATCGCGGGAGAACGGCTTACGATCGCCGCGGTCACCGAAGGACTTCCGCTCACCATCACGGGGCGGACGGGAATCGCGGGAGAACGGCTTCCGCTCACCGTCGCGTGCGGGACGGCGGTCATCGCCGCCGAACGACGGCTTGCGGTCTCCGCGGTCACCGAAAGGCTTACGCTCAGCGGACGGACCGCGATCACCAAAGGAACGACGCTCACCATCGCGCGGCGGACGGGAATCACGCTGCGGACGATCGCCGCGGTCACCGAAAGGCTTACGCTCACCATCGCGCGGCGGACGGCTGTCACGCTGGGGACGATCATCGCGCGAGAACGGCTTACGATCGCCGCGGTCACCGAAGGACTTCCGCTCACCATCACGCGGCGGCCGGGAATCACGGGAGAACGGCTTCCGCTCACCATCGCGTGCGGGACGACGGTCATCGCCGCCGAACGACGGCTTGCGGTCTCCGCGGTCACCGAACGGCTTACGCTCACCATCGCGCGGCGGACGGGAATCACGCTGCGGACGATCATCGCGCGAGAACGGCTTACGATCCCCACGATCACCAAACGACTTCCGTTCACCATCACGCGGCGGACGACGGTCATCGCTCCCCCGGCTGGCACGGTCATTCCGGTCAGAACGATCGCTGAAGGGGGTCCGGCCTTCGGTGTCACGGGCAGGACGACGATCGTCGCCGCCGAACGACGGCTTGCGATCGCTGCGGTCGCCGAAGGGCTTACGCTCGCCGCTTCGCTCAGAGAAGGGCTTACGTTCACCGTCGCGTGCGGGACGGCGGTCATCGCCGCTTCGTGCGGGACGATCGCCGAAGGACGGCTTGCGATCCTTCGAATACGGCTTACCGGCTGCTCCGCGGTCTCCGAAAGACTTACGTTCGCCGTCACGAGCGGGACGGCCGCCGAACGACGGCTTGCGATCTTCAAAGCGCTTGGGCGCGTTACGGTCATTCGTGGCGGGACGGCCGCGGTCATCGCGTCGGTCTGACGAGTTGCTGTTCCGGGCTGCGTTGTTTGCGTCGCTGCCCCGCTGATCCCTGTTATCTTGCTCTGACATGCTGCTGAGTTCCTCTCGTCGTGAGCCGACCAACGGAATTACTGCAGTCGCTCGTCACTATGTACCTGTAATGAAGATGTAAAAGTTATGGGAGGCGATCATGCCTCTGGGTAATTCTAGTGCAGTGTGCTGCCTGGCGCCGATTCCGCCGGCCTCATTGACGCCCTGTTGGTGAGTGAGTCTCGACACCAACGCAGCCGGGCATCCAAGGTCCAGGTACGGGGCACGACGCCGACCCCGCCGTTTCGGCATCCCTGGCAGGTCCTGCGGGTTAAACAGGAAGAGCCCGTACCAACACTGGTACGGGCTCAACCTTCAATTATTGTCCGGCGGTGACCTACTCTCCCACATCCTCCCGGATGCAGTACCATCGGCGCTGTGGGTCTTAGCTTCCGGGTTCGGAATGGGACCGGGCGTTTCCCCCACGCTATGACCGCCGTAACCCTTCTACCCGCACCACACACCCGCTAAAAACAGGGTATGCGTGGGGAAAACAATGGTTACAACACGTCCCGGAACCACCTCGCAATGAGGGGTGCCGGCAGTGCGGTAAATTGTGAACCCGCCCCCTGGACAAGGGGCAAGGATTCAGTGTTCCAGGGCAGCAACCAACGGTTGTTGTCCGGGAACCACATAGTGGACGCAAGCAGCATGATCTAACAACACCCTTTATACTTTGACGGACCGTTTGAAGTCGTGTCCGTCCAGGTGCTGGTGTGGTGTAAGTTATCGGCCTATTAGTACCGGTCAGCTTCACGGGTCTTTAGTCCCCGCTTCCACATCCGGCCTATCAACCCAGTGGTCTGGCTGGGGGCCTCTCACACACAAGGTGTATGGAAATCTCATCTCGAAGCGGGCTTCCCGCTTAGATGCTTTCAGCGGTTATCCCATCCGAACGTAGCTAATCAGCGGTGCACTTGGCAGTACAACTGACACACCAGAGGTTCGTCCGTCCCGGTCCTCTCGTACTAAGGACAGCCCTTCTCAAATTTCCTGCGCGCGCAGCGGATAGGGACCGAACTGTCTCACGACGTTCTAAACCCAGCTCGCGTACCGCTTTAATGGGCGAACAGCCCAACCCTTGGGACCTACTCCAGCCCCAGGATGCGACGAGCCGACATCGAGGTGCCAAACCATGCCGTCGATATGGACTCTTGGGCAAGATCAGCCTGTTATCCCCGAGGTACCTTTTATCCGTTGAGCGACGGCCATTCCACAATGTACCGCCGGATCACTAGTCCCGACTTTCGTCCCTGCTCGAGATGTCTCTCTCACAGTCAAGCTCCCTTGTGCACTTACACTCGACACCTGATTGCCAACCAGGCTGAGGGAACCTTTGGGCGCCTCCGTTACTCTTTAGGAGGCAACCGCCCCAGTTAAACTACCCATCAGGCACTGTCCCTGACCCGGATTACGGGCCGAAGTTAGATATCCAGTATGACCAGAGTGGTATTTCAACGATGACTCCACCCGAACTGGCGTCCGGGTCTCACAGTCTCCCACCTATCCTACACAAGCCACACCGAACACCAATACCAAACTATAGTAAAGGTCTCGGGGTCTTTCCGTCCTGCTGCGCGTAACGAGCATCTTTACTCGTACTGCAATTTCGCCGAGTTTATGGTTGAGACAGCGGGGAAGTCGTTACTCCATTCGTGCAGGTCGGAACTTACCCGACAAGGAATTTCGCTACCTTAGGATGGTTATAGTTACCACCGCCGTTTACTGGGGCTTAAATTCCCAGCTTCGCCCGTAAGGGCTAACCGGTCCTCTTAACCTTCCAGCACCGGGCAGGAGTCAGTCCGTATACATCGTCTTGCGACTTCGCACGGACCTGTGTTTTTAGTAAACAGTCGCTTCCCCCTGGTCTCTGCGGCCCCGATCCCCTCCGGACAGCAAGTGTCCATCAAGGTTGGGGCCCCCCTTCTCCCGAAGTTACGGGGGCATTTTGCCGAGTTCCTTAACCATAATTCTCTCGATCGCCTTAGTATTCTCTACCTGATCACCTGTGTCGGTTTGGGGTACGGGCGGCTGGAACCTCGCGCCGATGCTTTTCTAGGCAGCATAGGATCACCGGATCCCCCCGTGAGGGGGTCCCGTCGGATCTCAGGTTCGTCATCAAAGACACCGTGACGGATTTACCTATCACGGACCCTACGTCCTTAGACCAGGTCTACCATCGCCTGGCCCGGCTACCTTCCTGCGTCACACCTGTTAATACGCTTACCTCCCAGGATCAGGTCCCGTGCTCGGCCAAAACCCTCACACCACAAGGGTGATCGGGCAGGCTCCGGACGGTTAGTGTCCCCTGCTTGGTATGGGCGGTTCTTCGCCGGTACGGGAATATCAACCCGTTGTCCATCGACTACGCCTGTCGGCCTCGCCTTAGGTCCCGACTTACCCAGGGCAGATTAGCTTGACCCTGGAACCCTTGATCATTCGGCGGACGGGTTTCTCACCCGTCTTTCGCTACTCATGCCTGCATTCTCACTCGTGTAGGCTCCACCACTGGTTTACACCGCAGCTTCACTGCCCACACGACGCTCCCCTACCACTCCAGACGACTGAACCACGAAGGCTTATCTATATCTGAAATCCACAACTTCGGCGGTGTACTTGAGCCCCGCTACATTGTCGGCGCGGAATCACTTGACCAGTGAGCTATTACGCACTCTTTCAAGGGTGGCTGCTTCTAAGCCAACCTCCTGGTTGTCTGGGCAACTCCACATCCTTTCCCACTTAGCACACGCTTAGGGGCCTTAGTTGGTGGTCTGGGCTGTTTCCCTCTCGACTATGAAGCTTATCCCCCACAGTCTCACTGCTGCGCTCTCACTTACCGGCATTCGGAGTTTGGCTGACGTCAGTAACCTTGTAGGGCCCATTAGCCATCCAGTAGCTCTACCTCCGGTAAGAAACACGCAACGCTGCACCTAAATGCATTTCGGGGAGAACCAGCTATCACGGAGTTTGATTGGCCTTTCACCCCTACCCACAGCTCATCCCCTCCATTTTCAACTGAAGTGGGTTCGGTCCTCCACGACGTCTTACCGTCGCTTCAACCTGGCCATGGGTAGATCACTCCGCTTCGGGTCTAGATCACGCCACTGCATCGCCCTATTCAGACTCGCTTTCGCTACGGCTTCCCCTCACGGGTTAACCTCGCGACGTAACACTAACTCGCAGGCTCATTCTTCAAAAGGCACGCTGTCACAGCAATCAGAGCTGCTCCAACGGTTTGTAGGCACACGGTTTCAGGTACTATTTCACTCCCCTCCCGGGGTACTTTTCACCTTTCCCTCACGGTACTTGTCCGCTATCGGTCATCAGGGAGTATTTAGGCTTACCAGGTGGTCCTGGCAGATTCGCACGGGATTTCTCGGGCCCCGTGCTACTTGGGATCCTCTCCAAGCGGCAGCATGCATTCCGGTTACGGGGCTAACACCCTCTACGGCCCGGCTTTCAAACCGGTTCACCTATACATCTGCACTCACTTCACCGATCCGGCAGAATCGGTACGGAAAGTCCCGCAACCCCAGTGATGCAACGCCCGCCGGCTATCACACACCACTGGTTTAGCCTCTTCCGCGTTCGCTCGCCACTACTAACGGAATCACTGTTGTTTTCTCTTCCTGTGGGTACTGAGATGTTTCACTTCCCCACGTTCCCTCCACGCACCCTATGTGTTCAGATGCGGGTCACCCGGTCACTCGCGCGCCGGGCGGGGTTTCCCCATTCGGACATCCTGGGATCAAAGTTCGGTTATCAACTCCCCCAGGCTTATCGCAGATTCCTACGTCCTTCTTCGGCTCCTGATGCCAAGGCATCCACCGTGTGCCCTTAAAAACTTGACCACAAAAGATCAATTTATTATCGCTATCGAGAAAACCACGGTCTCACCAGGCACCCTGTAAGGGGCACCCGGATCTACCAGGTTTTTCTGAAATTGCACTTAATATTTTAAGATGCTCGCGTCCACTATGTAGTTCTCAAACAACAACCCCGTCACACCCGTCCCCGCACCCGGCAACCCCGCAAGGGACTGCCAATGACACGGTTCCGGCCTGCGCAGGAACAAACAGAAACAAACCGGCAAACCCGCGGTACCTCCCCTTGGAAAGGAGAAGACCCGGGTGCCTGTTGCTTCAGGACCCAACAGTGTGCCAAACGACTAACCGGTCTTACCAGGGCCGCAGAGGAGGTTCCAGGAACCCTCCAAGGAGGGAACGTACTGATCCGTTGCGGCCGGCATGCCGGCGCCTATCCATTGATATTCCACCCTTGAGCACCCACCGGAGAACATATGTCTCCGATATGGGCATCTCCTGCAAAGCACACATCCAACACTGTGGAAGGACATGGTCTTCGAGGTGCTCCTTAGAAAGGAGGTGATCCAGCCGCACCTTCCGGTACGGCTACCTTGTTACGACTTAGTCCCAATCGCCGGTCCCACCTTCGACGGCTCCCTCCCACAAGGGGTTAGGCCACCGGCTTCGGGTGTTACCAACTTTCGTGACTTGACGGGCGGTGTGTACAAGGCCCGGGAACGTATTCACCGCAGCGTTGCTGATCTGCGATTACTAGCGACTCCAACTTCATGAGGTCGAGTTGCAGACCTCAATCCGAACTGAGACCGGCTTTTTGGGATTAGCTCCACCTCACAGTATCGCAACCCTTTGTACCGGCCATTGTAGCATGCGTGAAGCCCAAGACATAAGGGGCATGATGATTTGACGTCGTCCCCACCTTCCTCCGAGTTGACCCCGGCAGTCTCCTATGAGTCCCCGCCATAACGCGCTGGCAACATAGAACGAGGGTTGCGCTCGTTGCGGGACTTAACCCAACATCTCACGACACGAGCTGACGACAACCATGCACCACCTGTAAACCGGCCACAAGTGGGGGACCTGTTTCCAGGCCTTTCCGGTTCATGTCAAGCCTTGGTAAGGTTCTTCGCGTTGCATCGAATTAATCCGCATGCTCCGCCGCTTGTGCGGGCCCCCGTCAATTCCTTTGAGTTTTAGCCTTGCGGCCGTACTCCCCAGGCGGGGCACTTAATGCGTTAGCTACGGCGCGGAAAACGTGGAATGTCCCCCACACCTAGTGCCCAACGTTTACGGCATGGACTACCAGGGTATCTAATCCTGTTCGCTCCCCATGCTTTCGCTCCTCAGCGTCAGTTAATGCCCAGAGACCTGCCTTCGCCATCGGTGTTCCTCCTGATATCTGCGCATTTCACCGCTACACCAGGAATTCCAGTCTCCCCTACATCACTCTAGTCTGCCCGTACCCACTGCAGACCCGGGGTTGAGCCCCGGGCTTTCACAGCAGACGCGACAAACCGCCTACGAGCTCTTTACGCCCAATAATTCCGGATAACGCTTGCGCCCTACGTATTACCGCGGCTGCTGGCACGTAGTTAGCCGGCGCTTCTTCTGCAGGTACCGTCACTTTCGCTTCTTCCCTGCTGAAAGAGGTTTACAACCCGAAGGCATTCGTCCCTCACGCGGCGTCGCTGCATCAGGCTTCCGCCCATTGTGCAATATTCCCCACTGCTGCCTCCCGTAGGAGTCTGGGCCGTGTCTCAGTCCCAGTGTGGCCGGTCACCCTCTCAGGCCGGCTACCCGTCGTCGCCTTGGTGGGCCATTACCCCAACCAACAAGCTGATAGGCCGCGAGTCCATCCAAAACCGCATAAAGCTTTCCACGGACCGCCATGCGGTGGTCCGTTGTATCCGGTATTAGACCCGGTTTCCCAGGCTTATCCCGAAGTCAGGGGCAGGTTACTCACGTGTTACTCACCCGTTCGCCACTAATCATTCTGTGCAAGCACAGAAGTCATCGTTCGACTTGCATGTGTTAAGCACGCCGCCAGCGTTCATCCTGAGCCAGGATCAAACTCTCCGTAAATGTGTTACAGACACAGTGCCGAAGCCAAGGAAAATTGGCTGCAGACACTGCACTAAATTCGAAACCGGCTAAAAAAACCGTCCCATACCCACGGGGTGGGCGGAAACGGCCTGTTCAACCAATCAAAATAAATTGGTATCAATAAACTTGGCACACTATTGAGTTCTCAAACAACAGACGCAATCCGAAAATACTCGGGAAAACAATGTTTTCCTTTTCTTCTTCGCTGCAATGTTTTATATCTTATTCCATTCCGGCGTTATTTGCAATTCGCGGTTTCCCTTGTCGGGAGCCCGTGAGAAGCGTTTTACGCCGTTCCGGACCCAGCATCCAACGGAGTCTTTTCCACCGGCCCTGCAAAGGGCGCGCACTGGTTGGACTCTGTTTTTTGTTGGGGTTTGGCCGCCATGCTCGGGCGCTTTTCCAGCGTCCCGGCCGCGGCGACTCATGTAACTTTACACATCGCTTCCGGTCCTTGCAAACCGGATCGAAGTGATCCGCCGCACAAGCCTCCGCACCCCTTATTCAGGGCCGGCAGCCTCGCCTTTGACCGGCGAGGACTGCCCCAAGTCCTGCAGGGGTTTCGCCGAAGCGGCCCCTTGCTTCCCTGGAAGTCCCCACTGAGTGTCCCCTGTGGAAGTCCCCCACTGGAAGTCCCCCACTGGAAGCCCCTCGAAGGAAGCATTAAAACTATACGGCGGAGACCTCAACGCTCGCAAGGGTCCGCTTTCCGCGCCGGAGTACCAGGTACCGGCCGTGGAGCAGGTCCTTCGAGTCCACTACGGCGTCGGCGTCAGCGACCTTGACGTTGTTCACGTAGGCACCACCCTCGGACACCGTGCGGCGTGCTTCGGACTTGGTCTTGGAAAGCTCCGACGCAACAAGCAGGTCAATGATGCCCAGTGAATCCGGGGACACCACGGCAGTCGGCAGCTGTTCCGTCGCGGCCTTCAAGGTGGCTTCGTCGAGTTCGGTCAGGTCACCCTGCCCGAACAGTGCGGCCGAAGCAGCGATGGCCTTGTCGGTTGCCTCGGTGCCGTGAATCAGTGACGTCACGTCGTAGGCCAGGGCCCGCTGTGCCTCCCGCTTGTGCGGCGCTTCCTTCACGGCACGCGCCAGCTCTTCGATCCGTGCCCTGCTCATGAAGGTAAAGACCTTGAGCCGGTCAACCACGTCGGTATCCGAGGTGTTGAGCCAGAACTGGTACATGGCGTACGGGCTGGTCATGTTCCCGTCCAGCCAGACCGCATTGCCTTCGCTCTTGCCGAACTTGGTGCCGTCACTGTTGGTGATCAGGGGGGTGCCCAGTGCGTGGACCGTCTTGCCCTCTACCTTGCGTACCAGTTCGGTGCCGCTGGTGAGGTTGCCCCACTGGTCGGACCCGCCGGTCTCGAGCACGCAGTTGTACTGGCGGAAGAGCTCGAGGTAGTCCATGCCCTGCAGGACCTGGTAGCTGAACTCCGCGTAGCTGATGCCTTCATCGGAGTTCAGGCGAGAGGAGACGATTTCCTTCTTGATCATCGTGCCCACCCGGAAGTGCTTGCCGACGTCGCGCAGGAAATCGATGGCGCTCATCGGAGCGGTCCAGTCCAGGTTGTTCACCATGCGGGCGGCGTTGTCACCCTCGAAGCTAAGGAAGCGCTGCACCTGTCCCTGCAGGTACCCGACCCACTCGCCAACGGTTTCCTTGGTATTCATGGTGCGTTCCGCCGTCGGGCGCGGATCTCCGACCAGCCCGGTGGAACCGCCGACCAGGGCCAGCGGCCGGTGGCCGGCAAGCTGCAGGCGCCGCATGGTGATCAACTGCACCAGGTTGCCAAGGTGCAGGCTCGGTGCCGTCGGGTCGAAGCCGCAGTAATACGTGATCGGTCCCCCGGCAAGGAGTTTTTCCAGTTCCGCCTCATCGGTGGAGACGTGCACAAGGCCTCGCCACTGGAGTTCCTGCCAGATGTTGGCGAAGGAGGAATCATTCTGCTGGGCGTCGAGGCCCTCGGGGTTCACGATATTGTCTGACACGCCTTCTAAATTATCAGTCTTCGGGAATGCCTGCCGGGATCCCGTTTGCAGCGATGAGTCGCAGCCGCTGCGTGGGGCGGGTCATGGCTACATACAGGTCGCCGACCTTGCCGGCTGCTGCGGTGAGCAGTTCGGACGGTTCGAGGATGACGACGCCGTCGAATTCCAGGCCCTTCGCCTCCCGCGGCGAGGTCACCACGATGTCCTGCTCCAGGCCGCCGGCGCCGGATCCCACGCGGGCTCCGTACACCCCGGAAAGCGCGCGGCGGACCGCGGCGAGCCGGTGGTCCTCGGCGATAACGGCGAGCAGGCCGCCGTCGAGCGCGTCCAGGTCCTCGGGCAGGGTCTCCAGCAGGCGCTGGATCAGGCCGTCTTCGGGCACCTCGTCAATGAACGGAGCCCAGCGCCCTTCGCGCACGGCCTTCGGGGCGGAGACCACGAGGCCGGCAGCGTTGGCCATGCGCACCGCGGCCTCCGCGATCTGCGCCGGGGTGCGGTAATTCACGGTGAGCTCTTCGAGCGTCCACCGCTCCCCCACGAACGGATCCAGTGCCGCCTGCCAGGACGTTGCCCCGGCAGCCGAGCTGGTCTGGGCAATGTCGCCCACCACGGTGAAGGACTTCAGCGGGCAGCGGCGCATCAGCAGCCGCCACTGCATGGCGGACAGCTCCTGCGCTTCATCAACCACGATGTGCCCGAAGGCCCAGGTGCGGTCGACGGCGGCACGGTCGGCAGCGGTCAGGCGCTGCTCCCCCACCGCGTTGTGGTCTGCCAGGTCTTCCGCGGAGAGGATGCCGTGGGCGCCGGAGTCCTCGAGGAAGCCCTCCGTATTGGCAATGGCGCTTTCGGCATTGGCGAGGTCGCGCTTGCGCTGTTCCTCACGGAGTGCGTTCTCGCGGCCGGCGGAGGCGTCAAGCTCGCCGAGGAGCTCGGCGGCTTCGTCCAGCAGCGGCACGTCGGATTCGGTCCACGGTGCCTCGGGGCTGCGGCGCAGCAGGTCCAGTTCCGCGTCGGAGAGGTCCGGGGCAGCCGCTTCCAGGTGTCCGGGCTTGCTGAACAGCTCGGTGATGAGTTTTTCCGGGGTCAGCGGCATCCAGCACAGGTTCAGTGCCACGCGCACGTCGCGGGCACTGCGGACGTCCTCCGCGAGGTAGGCCCTGTCGGTGCTGTTCCCGGCTCCGGCCGATTCCTCAAGCTGTTCGGTCAACTGCTCGGTAAGTTCGCGCAGCAGGATCTTCACGAAGGTGACGCGGGCTTCGTTGTGCGGCTTGCCGGTGGCGCGGGCCTTGTCACGGGCGCGCTGCACCTGCTTGGGGGTCAGGGTCAGGATGGTGCCTTCGACGTTCAGCTTCCGCGGACCGGCGGGCAGCCGCTGCCGGTTGGCGACCGCACGCGCGACGACGTCGGCCATGTACAGCCGTCCCTTTACCTCGGCCGTGGTGGGGTCCTCTTCATGCGCTGCGGTGATGCCGGGCATCAACTGGCCCAGGCTGGACATCACGACGCCGGTCTCGCCCAGGGAAGGCAGCACCCGTTCGATGTACCGGATGAAGGCATTGGACGGCCCCACCAGCAGCACGCCGGCGGACTTCAGCCGTTCCCGGTGGGTGTAGAGCAGGTACGCTGCGCGGTGCAGCGCCACGGCGGTCTTGCCGGTACCGGGACCGCCCTGGACCACCAGGGTGCCGGAAAGCGGAGCCCGGATGATGCGGTCCTGTTCGGCCTGGATGGTGCCGACGATGTCGGACATCTGCCCGGTCCGCTTGGAGTTCAGCGCCGCGAGCAGCGCACCTTCACCCTGGAGGGCTTCGCCTTCTTCCAGCATGGAGTAGTCCAGCACGTCATCCTCGATGGCCTGCACGTCGCGGCCCTTCAGGATCAGGTGCCGGCGGCGTCGTACGCCCTGGCGCTCGAAAGCGGTGGCCTGGTAGAACGTACCGGCTTCGGGGGCGCGCCAATCGACCATCAGTCGCTGCAGCTCCGCCGTCGAAAGGCCGATGCGGCCGATGTAGCGTTCTTCGCCGTCGTCGAGGTCCAGACGGCCGAAAACGAGCCGGTCGTCGACGGCGTTCAGCTGCGCGAGGCGGTCCTCGTACATGGTGGCAAAGGCGTCCCGCTCGGAACGGTTCTGGTGCGAACCCGAGGCGTGGCTGCGCCGGATTGCGGCCAGCTGTTCCCGCTTTTCCTCACGCAGCTCATCGAGGCGTGAGTACAGTCCGGCGACGTACTGACGCTCGTGTTCCAGCTCGTTAGAAGCTGAAGGTGTTTCAGGCATGTTCGCGTTCCCTCTCGCAAAGGCAGAGCGTCAATCTTACAGTGCATTTGGACTTTTGCAGGTCCCTAATGTATGCGGTTTCTCTCTCAGCTGCTGCCTGCGAGGAACGCGTGTCGTACGGGCCTTCCCCTCATTGAGGGGACGGGCCTAGTAGCGGATCAGGGCGGTAACCGGGGTGTCGCCGAGGCGGTCCCGGCCGCCGAGGTCGCCCAGTTCCAGCACGACGCCGAATCCGGCCACTTCCGCGCCTGCCTTGCGGATCAGGCGTGCTGCGGCACCGAGGGTTCCACCGGTGGCCAGCACGTCGTCGAGGATCAGGACGCGCGAGCCGACGGGCATGTCGTCGCGGTGCAGTTCCAGGGTGCTCTCGCCGTACTCCATCGAGTAGCTTTCGGAGAACACTTCGCGGGGCAGCTTACCGGGCTTGCGCACGGTGATGACGCCCTTGCCGGAGGCATAGGCAGCGGCGGCGGCAAGCAGGAAGCCACGTGCTTCCACCCCTGCCACGAAATCGAACTGTCCCTCGAAGGGGGCAATGAGGGCATCTACTACGCGCCGGAGGGCGGGCCCGTCAGCAAAGACCGGGGTCAGGTCCCGGAAAACGATCCCGGGCTTGGGGTAATCAGGGATTACAGCGCCCAGGCGTTCGATGGTTTGTTCAATGGACTCGTGGTTATCCGGTTCTGCCGGGGCATCTTTCACCCGTCTACCTTACCCGTTCCACCCCGTTTCGCCGGAGCCGCACGGGCTCCTGTGGCACTTCTCTCGCGGGCTATCCGGCGCTGTCGGTCCGGGCCGGTAGAGGAATAAACGGCAACCGGAGGCGGTTCCATGTCCCGGGCCCCTCGGACGGGACCGGAATCTACCCGCACCAACAGTCAAGGACTGCAACACATATGGCTAACCTGCACGACGTGCTTAAGAACAAGATCGGATTCGGCACAGCGCCGCTGGGAAACATGTTCCGCGACATTCCCCAGGAAGAGGCGCTGGCGACGGTTGAAGCGGCCTGGAACGCAGGCATCCGCTACTTCGACACAGCTCCCTTCTACGGAGCCGGCCTGGCGGAATCCCGTCTGGGCGAGGTCCTCTCGCAGCACAACCGCGATGAGTATGCGCTTAGCACCAAAGTGGGACGGCTGATCCTGGACGAGGAAGAAGAAAAGGGCTCCGGCCTCTTCACCCACGGGCGTTCGAACAAGATCGCCACGGATTACAGCACGGACGCCACTCTGCGGTCCATCGAGGAGAGCCTGAACCGGCTCAAGACGGACCGCCTGGACTTTGTGTTCATCCACGACACGTCCCGGGACTTCCTGGGTGATGAGTGGATCTCCAAGTTCGAGGAGGCGCGGACCGGCGCGTTCCGGGTACTCGCCCGCCTGCAGGACGAGGGCGTCATCAACGGCTGGGGGCTGGGCGTCAACACCACCGAGCCCATCGAGCTGGCCATGGACATGGACGAGGCCGCGCCGACCATGAACCTCTCCGCCACCCAGTACACCCTGCTGCAGCATGAGCGTGCGCTGCAGCGCATGATGCCCATGGCGCAGGAAAAGGGAGTGGGCATTGTCGTCGGCGGCCCCTTCAACTCCGGTGCCCTGCTGGGCGGCGACTACTTCGATTACGCCGAGATCCCTCCGCAGGTTAAGGCACGGATTGCTGAGCTGACCTCGGTTGCCTCTCGGCACGATGTAAGCCTGAAAGCCGCTGCCCTGCAGTTCTCCACTGCTCACCCCGCTGTAGCTGCGGTCATCCCGGGCTCCAGCCGGCCCGAACGTGTCGCGGAGGATATCGCGGCGATGAAGGCCGAGATCCCGGGTGCCTTCTGGGACGAGCTGCTGGAAAAGAAGCTCATTTCCGCGCAGGCTCCGCTGCCGCGCTCCTAGCAGCAGCCTCGCAGAACGGCGTTCCGGGTAACAGTTACCCGGAACGCCGTTCTGCGTTTCACGTCCGCAGGGCCGTAGCTGGCGCGGAGGCCGGCTGCCTGCGCGGCTGGGCGGGACGGTACTTGGACACGGTCGGGTCCCCGGTGAGCCAGTACCGCCACGGATATTCGTCCGAGCCGCCGGGGCCGCTGACTCCCACCCTCGGTCCGGTTGACAGGACTTCACGGCCCGCCGGTTCGGCGGGCAGTGCCAGGTGCAGGGGGTGGGCGAACACATCCGCCCCGTCCAGCGGCCGGGAAATGCCCAGCGCCTGGGCCAGGCGTGCCGGACCGCGTGCCAGGTCCAGCGGGTTGCGCGGGTTTCCGCGCCGCACGGCGGCAATGTCCGCGCCCTCGATGATCTCGCCGGCGCGCAGCAGCAGCCCGGTGGCATCGCCTTCCGTTCCGCAGACTATGTTGGCGCAGTAGTGCATGCCGTAGGTGAAGTACACATAGAGGTGTCCCGCCGGCCCGAACATGGTGGCGTTTCGTGCCGTCTGGCCGCGGAACGCGTGGGAGCCGGGATCGGCGTCGCCCATGTAGGCCTCCACCTCGGTGATCCGCACACTGACGCGTTCGCCGTCGACGTCGTGGGTCAGGACCGCACCCAACAGCTGGGGTGCGGCGGAGGTGGCCGGGACGGCAAGACGTTCTCGTTCACTCGCAAAAGCCATACTCCCGACGGTAGCAAGGTTCATTGGTGAGATTTTCCGTGCTGCTGCTCAGAAGCTCCCGGCAGAGGCTCCGTAGAACTCCTTCAGGGCCGCCAGCCTGCGCGAGCTGGGATGCCAGGGGTTTCCGGCAACGTGGTCGCCGGCGGCGTCCAGTGCCTGGTGCCACGCGGCGAGCAGGGCCGCTGCCTCGTCTGATCCGCCGTTTCCGCCGCCCAGCGGTTGCCGGACGACGACGCGGGTCCGGCCGCCGTCGTCCGTAATGTCAACGGAGGCCTCCGCACCGATGCCGAGTTCCGACGTCGCACGGTCCAGTGCGCTGCCGACATCGCCGGCGGGTGCGTTGAACCAGCGTTCGAAGACGATCCCGGCGGCATCCACTTGACCCATCGTGGGCGAGACGTCGAATTCCTCCGCGTACGCGTCGCGGAGGGCCTGCCACTGGTCCATGGACGCGCGGGCAGGTTCCCGGCCCGCGGCGACGTCGTCGAACACGTCCAGGATCCCCTGCCACCCCGCGGCGCCTTCGGTGAGGAAATCCGCACTGGGCTCATGCGTGCGGAACTGCAGCAATGAACCGTCGGGGGTTTCCAGCACCTGCCAGTCGAGGACGGATTCGTCCCCCAGCGGATCCTCCCAGGTGAACTGCAGGCTAAGTCCGGGGCTCATCTGCAGTACGGTTCCGGTGACCTCCGCGTTGCCCATGTCCAGCCGGTATTCCTTGCCGAGCTGCCAGCCGGGAGTCACTGTGCCGAGCCACTGGGCCACCTTGTCCCCGTTGGTCAACACCTCCCAGATGTAGCCCGCGGGAAAATCGAACCGGCGCTCAAAGACCAGGGTGTAGCCGTCGGGGCGGCGCTCGATTCTTCCGGTGGGAACCGGCGTTTCGACGGGGTTGGACTCGGTCATGGCGCGTCCTCCTGGGGTTCTTCCAAGGGTAGCTTCGGCGGGGGCGCCACCGGGAGGGTCGGGTAGGTAGTCGAAGCGAAAAGACGGGTATCCGGGGTGTCCGGTCCCGCGGTGATCCGGCAGGTTTTCGGGCCGGAAATGTCGGTGCGGGCTGAAAGCCTTGGGGTATGGAGAAGCACGGAGACGAAACGGGCGGCGGGGTCGGCGGCGGAGTCGCTGCCGGGGTGTTTTATGCCAGGCCCAAGAACCCGGAACGCCGGACCAGGTTCCCGGACGGGTTCACCGGCACCTTGGCCCTGCAGAACCCTGCCCGCCTGAACGAGGAAGCCACGTCGGCCGTCCTTCAGCGCCTGCACACGCTGGACGCCTGGCGGTACGCCCAGCAGGCACGCAGCCTGCAGCGTCTGCACGAACACGTCCGGGATGCCTGCACCACCCCGGGGAAAGCGGGTGCGGGACACAGCGCGGACCATTCGCAGGTGTTCAGCCTGACCGTCACGGAGGCCCAGACCCTGCTGTGCCTCTCCCACCAGGCAGCCGCCCGGCTGCTGGCCGACGCCTTGGACCTCTGCACCGGGTTCACGGCTACCCTCAGCGCCCTGGAAGCCGGCAATCTGACCTGCCGGCAGGCCGGAACCATCCTGGACCAATGCCGGTTCCTGGACGGAGCCGAGCAAACCCGTTTCGAGACGGACCTGCTCGCCCGCGCACCCGGACATACAGACGCGCAGTTCACCCGGACCGCGGTAGGGCTGCGAGAACGCCTGCACCCCGAAACCCTCATCCCCCGCCACCGCAAAGCCCTGGAGGCACGGAAGGTCTGGTTCGAAGCCCGTCCCGACGGGATGGCGGAACTCGGCGCCTACCTCGCCGCCGAACAGGGACAGCTGATCTACGGTGCCCTGACCACTGCGGCCCGCGGCGAACAGGCCGCCGGAGACCCCCGCAGCGTCGGCCAGCTCCGCGCCGACATTCTGACTTCGTTACTGACCGGCGCACCGGTTACCAGGCACGACGCGCCGGACCCGCCTACACCGCAGGCACCGCAGGCACGGCAGGCACCGCAGGCACCGCACCGGCGACGGGCAGGACACGGCCGTCCGGTCAGCGAACCGACGCCACCCGGTACCGGCGCCGGTGCACGAACCGAGGTTATGGTGCTGGTCAACGCCGACACCCTTCTGGGCCTGGACGATCAGCCCGCGGAGCTCAACGGCTACGGACCCATCAGTGCCGAAACCGCCCGCAGGCTGGCCGAAAACGCCACCCACCTCACCGGCCTCGTGCAGGATCGGGCCACCGGGGACATCCTCGGTGTCGGGAAACGGCGCTGGATCCCACCCGGCCTGAGGCGCTGGCTCCAGGCGCGCGACGGAACGTGCCGCTTCCCCGGATGCGACACCCCCGCGGCGGGACACACCACCACCGAAATCGACCACACCCTGCCGTGGGCAAACGGCGGACCAACCACGCATACGAACCTCTCCCACTTGTGCCGGAAACACCACCGGTTCAAGACCCTCGGCCACTGGAAAGCACACCAATCCACCGACGGACCGAGCTCCGGGATCCTGGAATGGACCTCACCGCTCGGCCGGACCTACCAGACCTCACCCCAGCTCCGCCTGCGCGTCACCGGCCACGAGCCTCCTGACCGCCGGGCGGAACCACCACCCCACGAGGCGCCTCCCCACCGAGACGCCGCCCCACGAAACCCCGCCGCACGAGAGAGCGCACTTTGAGACGCCGCCGCACAAGACGCCGCCGTTCTAACGCCGGAACGGAATGTCTCCTGCGATTCGGCTGCCGGCTTGGAGCCGCGGAGCCACTGGAGTCACTGGAGTCACGGAGCCTCAGAAGACCATCCGATGCCGGATGTGATGCCGGTCGGCACGTGCCTGCCAGAATTCGATTTCCCGCGGCTTCAGCGCATACAGCTGCCACTGCGGGTTCGAGCTCCCGTCCGATGCCGGCCTGGCATCCCAGTCGGCGGCCGATGCTTGCCGGGAGAGTTCCACTACGGCTCCGGCAACGCGAATCTGGCGGCCGAGTTCCGGCCAGTAGAAGTTCATTGCAGCATTCGGGTTCTCGGCCAGTTCTCCGCCTTTGCGCGAGGTACGGGCAGTGGCAAACTGCCAGCCGCCGTCGTCGTCGATGTCCTTGAGGATGAGCATCCGGGAGGAGACGTGCCCGCCTCCGTCGGCCGTGGCAAGGGAAAACGCGTGCGGCTGCCGCACCCCGGCGGCCAGCGCACCGGAAAGCCACTCGCGGAAAAGTTCCGCGGGGTCCTGCGGCCCGGCAGAGGGATCGAAGTCGGGAAGATTCACGGGAAAGTCCGGAAGGGCACGCAGCCGGGCCCGGAAGGAATCAGTCATGCCGCCCAGCGTAGCCGTGTGCCGTGCCGCCTGCCCGCCCGCCTGCCCCTTAGCCCGGCACCGAAAAAGAAACGGACCCCGGGGAGGTGCACTCCATCGGGGTCCGTCTCTGGTCGCGCAGAATCAGCCTACGTAACCGCGCACCTCGCCGATCTGGCGGATCAGCTCCGCCAGTTGCAGCTCGACAGCGGACCGGGCAGTACCGCCCTGGGAGCTGCGGCTGTCCAGCGAGCCTTCGGTGCTGAGCACGGTGCGCACCTCGGGCGTCAGGTGCGGAGAGATTCCGGCATAGTCTTCATCGGTCAGGTCCCAGAGTTCGACGCCGCGCCCCTCGGCCAGCTGCACAGCGGCTCCGGAGAGCTCATGCGCCTCTCGGAAGGGCACGCCCTGGCGGACCAGCCACTCGGCAATGTCGGTGGCCAGGGCAAAGCCCTGCGGCGCCAGCGACTGCATCCGCTCGGTGTTGAACTTCAGGGTGGCGATCATCCCGGACACCGCCGGAAGCAGTACCTCGAGGGTATCGGCAGCATCGAAGACCGGTTCCTTGTCTTCCTGCAGGTCACGGTTGTAGGCCAGCGGAAGGCCCTTCAGCGTGGCCAGCAGCCCGGCAAGGTCGCCGATCAGCCGTCCGGCCTTGCCGCGGGCAAGTTCGGCAACGTCCGGATTCTTCTTCTGCGGCATGATCGAGGACCCGGTGGAGTAGGCGTCATCGAGCGTGATGAAGGAGAACTCCTTCGTGGCCCAGATGATGATCTCTTCGCTGACCCGGGACAGGTCAACGCCGATCATGGCGGCAACCCAGGAGAACTCGGCGTAGACATCTCGGGAAGCAGTTCCGTCAATGGAGTTCCAGACAGCGGAATCGAAGCCCAGGTCCTCCGCCACGGCGTTCGGGTCAAGGCCCAGCGAGGAGCCGGCCAGGGCACCGGAACCGTAGGGAGAGACTGCCGCACGCTTATCCCAGTCGGCCAGCCGCTGCACATCGCGCAGCAGGGACCAGGCGTGCGCCAGCAGGTGGTGGCTGAGCAGGATGGGCTGGGCATGCTGCAGATGGGTGCGTCCGGGCATCGCCACGCCGAGGTGGTCCTGCGCCTGGCCCACCAGTGCGTCGATGACGGACAGCACGCCGGCGCCGATGATGCGGGCGTGGTCCCGTAGATACATCCGCCCCAACGTGGCGATCTGGTCATTGCGGGACCGGCCTGCGCGCAGCTTTCCGCCCAGCTGGGTTCCCGCCCGCTCAATCAATCCGCGTTCCAGTGAACCGTGGACATCCTCGTCGGACTCCGCCGGCACATACGCACCCGACTTCACATCGGCGTCGAGCTGGTCCAGGGCTGCAAGCATCCCCTCCAACTCGCCGTCGTCGAGCAGGCCGGCCTTGTGCAGCACGCGTGCGTGGGCACGCGAGCCGGCAATGTCGTAGCCGGCAAGCCGCCAGTCGAAGTGGGTGGATTTGCTCAGCTCGGCAAGGGCGTCTGCCGGGCCGCCGGCGAACCGGCCGCCCCACAGGGCACCTTGGACGGTTGAACCGGAGGTCCCGGTACCCGCTGCTTCTTCTGGCGACTTGCCGTCTGTCATGTGCTTACTTACCTTCTGCTAGGCGCTGGTCGCGGCCGGAGGCCACCTTGGAGGACATCCCGAACAGCTCGATGAAGCCACGGGCCATGGACTGGTCGAAGCTGTCGCCGGTGTCGTAGGTGGCCAGGTTGAAGTCATACAGGGATGACTCGGAGCGGCGTCCCGTAACCACCGGGCGGCCGGCGTCGAGGGTCATGCGGATGTCGCCGGAAACGTACTGCTGGGTGTCGCCGATGAAGGCGTCCAGGGACTGCTTCAGCGGGGAGAACCACTGGCCGTCGTAGACCAGCTCGGTCCAGCGCTGGCCGACCGTCTTCTTGAAGCGGGCCTGTTCGCGCTCCACCGTGACGTTTTCCAGCTCGCGGTGCGCAGCCATCAGCGCCATGGCGCCGGGGGCTTCGTAGATTTCGCGGCTCTTGATGCCCACGAGGCGGTCTTCGACAATGTCGATCCGGCCGATGCCCTGGGCGCCGGCGCGGCGGTTCATTTCCTCGATGGCCTGCAGCGGGGTGACCGGCTTGCCGTCAATCGCGACCGGCACGCCTTCCTTGAAGGTGATGACGACTTCATCCGGGGCGGAAGCCGACGCCGGATCGGAGGTGTACTCGTACACGTCCGGGGTGGGGCCGTTCCAGATGTCTTCGAGGAAGCCGGTCTCCACGGCACGTCCCCAGACGTTGGCGTCAATGGAGAACGGGTTCTTCTTGGTGGTGACGATCGGCAGGTTCTTCTCCCCGGCAAAGGCGATGGCCTTGTCGCGGGTCAGGGCCAGGTCGCGGACCGGTGCGATGCACTTCAGGTCCGGGCCCAGGGTCTGGATGCCGACTTCAAAGCGCACCTGGTCATTGCCCTTGCCGGTGCAGCCGTGGGAGACGGTGGTGGCACCGAACTGGCGGGCAGCAGCCACCAGGTGCTTCACGATGACGGGACGCGAGAGTGCCGACACCAGCGGGTAGGCATCCATGTACAGGGCGTTGGCCTTCAACGCCGGCATGCAGTACTCAGTGGCGAATTCCTCGCGGGCATCGGCAACGTAGGCTTCCACGGCGCCGCAGTCCAGGGCTCGCTGGCGCACGGTTTCCAGGGACTCGCCGCCCTGTCCTACATCTACGGCAACGGCAATAACTTCAGCGCCGGTTGCCTCGGCAATCCAGCCGATGGCTACTGACGTATCCAGGCCACCGGAATAGGCCAGAACAATACGTTCGCTCACGGATTTCGCTCCTCTTGCATTGGTTGCGGCCCGTACGGGGCCGCTGGTTGGTTCAGGATGAAAGTCTTGGGTTGTGGTGCAGCGGGCCGGGACCTGGTTACAGGATCCGGCTTTCGGGTGCGGAGCCGTTGTTGCTGGCTTCGTCGGCGATCCGCAGGAAACGGGCCGCGAGGTCGGGGCCGCCCTCGGGGTCCCGGGTCACCATCATCACCGTGTCGTCGCCGGCGATGGTGCCCAGTACCGACGGCAGCACGGAATGGTCGATGGCCAGCGCCAGGAAGTTCGCGGCTCCGGGCGGAGTCCGCAGCACCACGATATTCGCAGACGCCTCGGCGGTAACCAGCAGTTCACCGCAGAGCCGGGCCAGCCGTGCATCCAGCACTTCCTGCGTGACTCCGGATTTAGGCGCCCGTTCCCCGCCCTCGGACGGAACGGCATACACCAGGGCACCGTCCTTGCCGCGCATGCGCACGGCACCGAGTTCCACCAGGTCGCGGGAAAGCGTCGCCTGCGTAACCTGCACGCCGTCGTCGGCCAACAGTGCCGCGAGCTCGGCCTGGGAACGGATGGAAAGACCCGTCAGGAGGGTGCGGATGCGCGCCTGGCGCGCCGTCTTCGTTGCCGGCATGGTCATGCCCGTGCCTCCGGAATTCCAGTGAGGCCGGACTGCGCCATGAGCCAGACCATCAGGGCCTTCTGCGCATGCAGCCGGTTTTCCGCTTCGTCCCAGACCACCGACTGCGGTCCGTCGAGCACATCGGCGGAGATTTCGTAGCCGCGGTAGGCGGGCAGGCAGTGGAGCACGACGGCGTCGTCCGCCGCCTGCGCCATCGCGTCGGCGTCCACGGCGTAGCTGCGGAACAGCTCCTGCCGGGCGGCCTTTTCGGCTTCCTGCCCCATGGACACCCAGGTGTCGGTGGCGACGACGTCGGCACCGTCCACCGCTTCGACGGCGTCGGTAGTGATGGTCACCGAGCCGCCGGTCTCCTCGGCACGGGCCGCAGCGGCGTCGACAATCCGCGGATCGGGCAGGTAGCCCAGAGGGCCGGCCACCCGGACGTGCATTCCGGCTGTCACGCCGGCGAGCAGGTAGGAGTTGGCCATGTTGTTGGCGCAGTCACCGAGGTAGGCCAGCGTGAGGCCGGCGAGCCTGCCCTTGTGCTCGCGGATGGTCATCAGGTCCGCCAGGAGCTGGCACGGGTGGTAGTCGTCCGACAGCGCGTTGATGACCGGAACCGAGGAGTTGGCAGCCATTTCCTCCAGGCCGGCCTGTGCGTAGGTCCGCCAGACGATGGTGGAAACCATGCGTTCCAGCACCTTGGTGGTGTCCGCGACGCTCTCCTTATGTCCCAGCTGGGACTCCCCCGCGCCGATGATCAGCGGAACGCCGCCCAGATCGGAGATGCCGGCCGCAAAGGACACCCGGGTCCGGGTGGAGGTCTTGTCGAAGATGACGGCCACAGTCTTGCGGCCGGTGGATTCGCCGGCGAACGGCTGGTGTTTGTAGCGGTCCTTCTTGAGCGCATCGGCCAGATCCAGGACTTCGGCCTGTTCCGCCTGCGTGAGGTCGGTGTCGACCAGGAAATGACGGGTCATGGTTTTCCTTCAGTGGTTGTGCCGGTGGCACCGGGTACGGAGTCTGGGGTGGTCGCGGCGGCGGGAACGGAAGCGGAAGCGGCACCCGTGTCCGAGGCACCACCAGCGGCCGCTCGCAGGATACCCGGCAGTGCGTCCAGGAAGGTGCAGGCCTGCTCCGAAGTCAGGATCAGCGGCGGGGCCAGCCGCAGCGTTCCCGGGCCGGTGCTGTTGATGATGAAACCCGCTTCCAGAGCGGCCGCGACCATGGCGGGAGCAACGTCGTCGACCAGGTCGATACCGATGAGGAGGCCCTCCCCGCGCACCTCGGCCACGAAATCCAGAGCTGCGAGTTCCCGGCGCAGGTAGTCCCCGGTGCTGCGCACATTGGCCAGCACCGATTCCAGCACGGACAGGGTAGCCAGGGCTGCAGCGGCAGCCACGGGATTCCCGCCGAACGTGGTTCCGTGCATTCCGGCCGCCAGCAACCCGGAGGTCCGCTCGCCGAAGGTGATCATGGCGCCGACGGGGAAGCCGCCGCCGAGTCCCTTGGCCAGGGTCATGGCATCCGGAAGGACGCCTTCGGAGGCGAACCATTTGCCCGTACGGCCGATGCCGGTCTGCACTTCGTCAATGACCAGCAGCGCGCCTGCAGCGCGAGTGGCCTCGCGGGCGGCCTGCAGGTAGCCCGGGGGAAGCATCCGTACTCCTGCCTCGCCCTGGATCGGTTCCAGGAAAACAGCGGCTACGGTCTCATCTACTGCGCCCAGCAGTGCGTCGATGTCCCCGAACGGAAGGTGCTCCACTCCCCCGGGCAACGGTTCGAAGGGTTCCCGGTAGGCAGGTTTTGCCGTGAGGGCCAGCGCTCCCATGGTCCTGCCGTGGAAAGCTCCTTCGAGCGCCAGGATCCGGGTGCGTCCGGCAGCGGGGTCGGAGTTCCGCCGGGCCAGCTTGAAGGCTGCCTCGTTGGCTTCGGCACCGGAGTTCGCAAAGAACACCTTCGAACCCTGCGGAGCGTCGGCAAGCGCCAGCAGCCGTTCGGCCAGCTCCACCTGCGGAAGGCTGGTGAAGAAGTTGGACACGTGGCCGAGGGTGGCAAGCTGATCGGACACCGCTGCCACGAGTGCCGGATGGGCGTGGCCCAGGGAGTTGACGGCAATGCCGCCCAGCAGGTCGAGGTACTGCTTCCCGTCGGCGTCTTCCACATAGCAGCCGCTGCCGCGGACAAGCACCCGCTGCGGAGCACCGAAGACGCCCATCAGGGAGGAGCCGTAGCGGTTCAGCCATTCCTCCTGCGTGCCTTGGGCTGCCGTTCCGGGCGTTGCGCCCCGGGTATCCGGGTTATGCATCTTTGTCCTCCGGTACTACCTGGGTGCCGATTCCGGCTTCGGTGAAGATTTCCAGCAGCATGGAGTGCGCCATCCGGCCGTCCACTACTGCGGCGCGGTCAACGCCGCCGTCTACGGCGGCGAGGCATGCCTGCATCTTGGGGATCATGCCCGCTTCGAGGCCGGGCAGCATGGCCCGCAGTTCCCCGGCTGTCAGGGAGGAGATCAGCGAGGACTTGTCCGGCCAATCTCCGTAGAGGCCCTCCACGTCCGTGAGGACCACCAGCCGCGACGCGCCGAGGGCTACGGCCAGGGCAGAGGCGGCCGTATCGGCGTTGACGTTGAGCACCTGTCCGGTGGGGCCGCCGTCGGCATCCACCTCCGGTGCCACAGTGCTGATCACCGGGATCCGTCCGGCGGCAATGATGTCCAGGATCGCGCCGGGGTTGACCCCCGTCACTTCCCCGACCAGGCCGAGGTCCAGTTCTTCTCCGTCCACCACGATGCCGGTCCGTACGGCCTCCAGCAGGCCGCCGTCCTCGCCGGACAGTCCGACGGCGTAGGGACCGTGCGCGTTAACGAGGCCTACGAGCTCGCGGCCCACCTGGCCGGTCAGGACCATGCGCACCGCGTCCATCGCCTCGGGAGTAGTCACCCGCAGCCCGCCGCGGAATTCGGAGGCGATACCGAGCCGGTCCAGCATGGCGCTGATCTGCGGGCCGCCGCCGTGGACAACCACCGGGTGCACGCCGGCGTGGTGGAGGAACACGATGTCCTCGGCAAAGGCCCGTCGAAGGTCGTCGTTAACCATGGCGTTGCCGCCGTATTTGATGACCATGGTGGTGCCCGCGAAGCGCTGGATCCAGGGCAGTGCTTCGATCAGCGTTGCCGCTTTGTCCTGTGCCCGCAGCCGTTCGCCGGCCGCTGCTGGTGTGATCATGCCTGTCCCCCGGTTAGCTGCTGTACGCAGAGTTCTCATGGACGTAGTCCGTGGTGAGATCGTTCGTCCAGATCGTGGCGCTTTCCGTACCCGCGTGCAGGTCGATTTCCACGCTGACCGCACGCGGTGCCAGGTCCACGTTCTCCCGGGGGTCTCCGATGCCGCCGTTCCGGCAGACCTGCACGCCGTTGATGGTGACGTCGATCCGGTCCGGTTCGAATGCTGCATCGGTGGTTCCGACCGCGGACAGCACCCGGCCCCAGTTCGGATCGTTGCCGAAGATGGCTGTCTTGAACAGATTGGAGCGGGCGACGGCGCGGGCAGCGGTTTCCGCGTCGGCCACCGTGGCGGCATTGACCGTGGTGATGGCGATGTCGTGGCTGGCGCCTTCGGCATCGGTGATCAGCTGCTGCGCGAGCGAGAAGCAGACCTCCGTGAGTCCGCCGGCGAATTCCCCTGCTTCAGGTGCCGCACCTGAGGCGCCGGAGGCCATCAGGATCACGGTGTCGTTGGTGGACATGCAGCCGTCCGAATCGGTCCGGTCGAAGGTCACAGCGGTTGCGGCCCGCAGCGCCGAGTCCAGGGCGGGTGCCGGGAGATCCGCGTCGGTCGTCAGGACCACCAGCATTGTGGCGAGTCCGGGCGCGAGCATTCCGGCTCCCTTGGCCATGCCGCCGATGCGGTAGGTCCGGCCCGCGCTGTCCGTGCCGGTGAAGACTGCCTGCTTGGCGACGCTGTCAGTGGTCATGATGGCATGCGCCGCGTCTGCGCCTGCGTCGGCGGACAGGAGCCCGGCTGCCGCTTCGATGCCCGGAAGCAGTTTGTCCATCGGCAGCTGGACGCCGATCAGGCCGGTGGAGCAGACAAGCACGTCGGAAGCGCTGAGCCCCAGGAGTTCCGCGGTCTTTTCAGCGGTGGTGTGGGTGTTCCGGAATCCCTCGCTGCCGGTGCAGGCGTTGGCGCCGCCGGAGTTCAGGATGACGGCGTCTGCCCGTCCATCGGACACTGCCTGCCGGGACCACAGCACCGGAGCGGCTGTGATGCGGTTACGGGTGAAGACGGCCGCGGCAGCCTTCGACGGACCGTCGTTGACGACCAGGGCGACGTCGCGTCCCCCGGAATCCTTCAGGCCTGCGGCCACGCCCGCGACACGGAAACCCGCCGGGGCGGTGATGCCGGTGATGGGTCCAGTGGTGCTTTCGGTGGTCGCACTGGTCGTTGATTCGGCGCTCATTACGGTGCCACTCCCTGCTGGGTCAGTCCCGCGGTTTCATCCAGACCGAGGGCAATATTCATGGACTGCACGGCGCCGCCGGCTGTTCCCTTGTTGAGGTTGTCAATGACGCAGCTGACAATCACCCGGTTCGCGTGGGCGTCGTAGGCGAGCTGCATCACGGCGTAGTTGGAGCCGACCACCATCTTGGTGGCGGGCCACTGGCCTTCCGGCAGCACCCGGACGAAATGTTCCGACGCGTATGCCTGTTCCCACGCTGTGCGCAGGGCCGCAGGGTCGACGCCGGGGCGGACCTTCGCGGTGGCGGTGGTAAGGATGCCGCGGGCCATCGGAGCAAGCGTGGGCGTGAAGGACACGGACACGGGCTCTCCGGCGGCGGCGGACAGGCCCTGTTCGATTTCAGGGGTGTGCCGGTGGGTGCCGCCCACACCGTAGGGGCTCATGCCGCCCAGGACTTCCGAGCCCAGCAGGTGGGGCTTGGCGGCCTTGCCGGCGCCCGAGGTGCCGGAGGCCGACACGATGACGACGTCCTGCGGCTCCAGCAGGCCGGCGGCAAAGCCGGGTGTCAGTGCGAGCAGGGAACTTGTCGGGTAGCAGCCGGGGACGGCAATCCGGCGGGCGCCCTTGAGCCGGTCACGGTGTCCGGGCAGTTCGGGCAGTCCGTAGGGCCAGGTACCCGCGTGCGGAGAACCGTAGAACTTTTCCCACGCGATGGGATCTTCGAGCCGGTGGTCGGCACCGGCGTCGATCACCAGCGTGTCTGGATCCAGCTGGGCGGCAATCCCCGCGCTGGCACCGTGCGGCAGGGCGAGGAAAACGACGTCGTGTCCCGCCAGCGTCTCGACGGTGGTGTCCGCCAGCACCCGGTCGGCGAGGGAATGCAGGTGCGGCTGCAGCTCCCCCAGCCGGCTGCCGGCATTGCTGTGGGCCGTGATGGCACCAATGGAAACCTCCGGGTGGCCGGCCAGCAGGCGCAGCACTTCGCCCCCGGCATAGCCGCTGGCGCCCGAGACTGCTACGGAAATCGTCATGTCCCCACCCTACAGCACACTTATGCACTGTCTCCAATATTTATGCAAACCGTATGATGGGGACCATATCGAGCCAGTACGTTCCAGCCAGCAAAAGAGGCCATGCCATGCACAAAGCCATTGTCGTCCCGCAGCCGGGCGGACCGGAAATCCTGCGCTATGAAGACGTTGACCTGCCGCAGCCCGGCCCGCGGCAGGTGCTGGTCAAGGTCGCCGCAACCGGCGTGAACTTCATCGACACCTATAAGCGCAGTGGCATTTATCCGATGTCATATCCCTTCATACCCGGTTCGGAAGCCGCTGGGACCGTGGTGTCCGCAGGGCTTGAATCCGGCTTCCGGGAGGGTGACCGGGTAGCCACGGCAGAAGGTGGCGGGGCCTATGCGCAGTACATGCTGTTGGACGCGGACGTGGCGCTGCCGGTGCCCGCGGGCATCCGGGATGACACCGCTGCGGCACTGCTGCTGCAGGGTATTACCGCGCATTACCTGTGCAACTCCACGTTTCCGGTGCAGGAAGGACAGACGGCGCTGGTGCATGCCGGTGCCGGCGGCGTCGGACTGCTGCTGATCCAATTGCTCAAGGCCAAGGGCGCGACGGTGATCACCACCGTGTCCACCGAGGAGAAGGAGCTCCTGGCCGAAGGCGCCGGGGCCGACCATGTACTGCGCTATGACGGTTTCACCGGTCAGGTGCGTGCCCTCACCGGCGGGCAGGGAGTGGACGTGGTTTACGACGGCGTCGGGCAGGCCACCTTCGACGGCTCGCTCGCCAGCCTGCGCACCCGGGGCATGATGGTGCTCTTCGGCGCTGCCTCCGGGCAGGTCCCGCCGTTCGACATCCAGCGGCTGAACTCCTCCGGTTCCCTGTTCCTGACCCGGCCCACGATTGCGCATTACCTGCTCACACCCGAAGAACGCCGGTGGCGGGCCCGGGAACTGTTTGACGCGGTTCTGGCCGGCAAGCTGGACGTGCGGATCGGACAGACCTATCCGCTGGCCGAGGCCTCCCGTGCGCACGCTGACCTTGAAGGACGGAAGACCACCGGAAAGGTACTACTGGTTCCGTAAGCCGGAAGCGGCTCCGCCAAGTGCAGCCGGCCCGTCCCGGTGCTGCCGGCGGAGCCCGCTCTTACCGGCCACGCCCGGCAAGCTCGGCCCGAAGGTCCGTCCCGCTGGTGTGGAGCACCGTGTGGAACCCCATGGCCCGAGCCGTCGAAATGTTCTGCAGGTTGTCGTCGATAAAGACGATGCCCTCCGGCGCAGCACCAAGGCCGGCAACCACCCGGTCGAAGATCCGCCGGTCCGGCTTCACCAGGCCCATCTGCCCGCTGAAGTACAGCTTGGAGAAATACTGCGCCCAGGACGATTCGGTGGAATACCGCCGCGACATGCCCGCCGGCATGTTGGAGAGCAGGGCAAGGTTGGCGCCGTCGCTGTGCAGCGTCTGCAATACCTCCACTGTCCGGGGATTCAGATGGGACCACTGCGCGGCGTCCAGTTCCTCCAAGGTTTCCACCTCTGCCGGGACCGGATCCCGGCCAAGCACGCTTCCCCAGTACTGCGCCGGGGTCAGCCGGCCGGCGTCGAAGTCTTCGCGCCTTTCCCAATACGGGCTCGTTCCGGCCGCCAGCTCCCGGAGGCCGGTGGCCTGTTCCAGCAACCGCCAGTCCTCCGGGGCGGGGGCGGTGGAAATCACCATGCCGTAGTCGAAGAGGTACCAGTGCGGGCCGGAGGATGTCATCGCCACAGCTTAGCGAACGGTCCGGAGTGCGGCAGCTGTGTTCAGTTCCCGCCGGAATCCGGCAGGGCTTACCCAAACGGCAGGGCTTAAACGCAGCAGGCCCCGCCGGATAACGACATCCGGCGGAGCCTGCTGGTTGGTTGGATAACCCTAGCGCTGAACGGCACCGAACCGTTCGGCGGCCAGCGAGACGGCTGCGGCACGGGCCTCGGAGGCTTCGTCCGCGGTCAGGGTACGGTCCGGCGCGCGGAAGCGCAGCGCGAACGCGAGCGACTTGTGCCCGGGCTCAATGCCCTGCCCTGCGTAGACGTCGAACAGGGACACATCTTCGAGCAGTTCCCCGGCTCCTTCGCGCAGTGCCTCGCGGACCTGCTCGGCGGGAACGTCCTCTGCCACCACCAGCGCCACGTCCTGCGTGGAAATGGGGAAGCTGGAAATCGGACGGGCAACGATGACGTCGGGGGCGGCGTCGAAAATCGCATCCACGTTCAGTTCCGCAGCCACCGTGCGGGCAGGCATGTCCCGTGCGGCCAGGAGCTTGGGGTGCAGTTCGCCGGCGTAGCCCACGGTCTCGCCGCTGCGCAGTGCGATGCGTGCGGTGCGGCCGGGGTGGAACGCCTGGTGGGTGCCCTGTTCCACCACGAGTTCCACGCCGAGGACGTCGCCCATCAACCGGGCGTAATCGACGGCGTCGGCCCAGTCCCAGGCGCGGGGCGTGTTGCCGGCACCGGGAGCGGACTCATGGCCGGCCAGCAGGACGCCCACATGCAGCGGCTGGTCGGGAATTCCGGCGTAGAGCTCGTCCAGGACTTCCTCGGACGGCTTGGCACCCAGCGGCGGGATGCTCTCCGTGCCCAGGTGCTCGCCGGGCAGGAAGACCGTGCCCGATTCGAACAGTGCCAGATCCCGGAAGCCGCGGGACATGTTGCGCTTGGCAACCTCGAACAGGCCGGGCAGCACCGAGGTGCGCAGGTAGCCGTACTCGGCGCTGAGCGGATTGGCCAGCTTCAGGGCCGGGCGGGTGCCCGGTTCCG
This sequence comes from Arthrobacter sp. zg-Y1110, assembly GCF_025244865.1. NCBI lineage: Bacteria > Bacillati > Actinomycetota > Actinomycetes > Micrococcales > Micrococcaceae > Arthrobacter > Arthrobacter sp. zg-Y1110. The sequence goes on along the minus strand of NZ_CP104272.1, from coordinate 1,278,228 downwards.
GAGCACCGAAGGTGTTGTTGTCCACCTCGGTCACGAACGGGTAGGCCAATACCTCCGTAAGGCCGGCTGCTGCAAGTGACTGCATGAGCCGGCGGCGCTGCTGCTGCAGGCGGGTCAGGCCGCGCCCGGGAGGGGCGACCGGCAGGGTGGACGGAATCTTGTCATAGCCCACCAGTCGGATGATTTCCTCAGTGAGGTCCTCGCGCGTCTCCAGGTCCGGGCGCCAGCTCGGCGGCGTCACCAGGTAGCCGTCGTCGGTCTTCTCGACCGTAGCGCCCAGGTCCTCCAGCGTCCCGGTGATCTGGGACTCGGTGAAGTCCAGGCCGATCAGCTGGGCCGGGAACTGTGCGGGCAGTTCGATACGCCGCGGCGCGGGGGCCGAGCCGACGTCGGTAATGGACTCATCGGCCGTGCCGCCGGCGAGTTCCACCAGCAGGTCCACCGCACGCTGCGCGGCGACGTCGGCAACGTTCCAGTCCACGCCGCGTTCGAAGCGCTTGGACGCTTCGGAGGGCAGCCGGTGCCGGCGGCGGGAGCGGGCAATGCTGACTTCCTCGAAGTGGGCGGCTTCGATCAGGACATTCTGCGTTCCGTCGGCAACCTCGGTGGCAGCTCCGCCCATCACGCCGGCGATGCCGATGGCACCGGTTCCGTCAGTGATCAGCAGGTCCTCCGGGGAAAGCCGGCGTTCCTTCTCGTCCAAGGTCTTCAGGGTTTCGCCCTCGGCGGCGCGGCGGACCACGATCTCGCCGGTGAGCTTATCCAGGTCGTAGAAGTGCAGCGGCTGGCCGAGTTCGAGCATCACGTAGTTGGAAATGTCGACTACCAGCGAGATCGACCGCATGCCCGCCAGGCGCAGGCGCGAGGACATCCACGGCGGGGTGGGCCGGGAGGTATCGACGCCGCGGACGGTCCGGGCCACGAACCGGTCGCAGCCGGGCTTGCCGTAAATGGGCGCGGCGTCGTCGAGCCGCACCGGGTAGCCGTTGCCGTCTGCCTGCGGAACAACGACGGCGGCAGCCGGGTCGGTGAACTTGGTGCCCGTGGCGTGGGCGTATTCACGCGCGGCGCCGCGGATGGAGAAAACGTAGCCGCGGTCCGGAGTGACGTTGATTTCCGCCGCCTGGTCGTACAGGCCGAGCAGTTCCATCGCGTCCGTGCCCACCTCGGGGTCCAGCCCCAGGGTGGAGAGCACCAGGATGCCGTCATGGTCCTCGCCGATGCCGAGTTCACGCACGGAGGCAATCATGCCGGCCGAGACGTGGCCGTAGGTCTTGCGCGGGCTGATGCGGAAGTCTCCGGGCAGCACGGCACCGGGCAGGGTGACAACAACCTTGTCCCCTACCTTGAAGTTGTGCGCGCCGCAGACAATGCCCTGCACGCCGGAGGGCTCGATGCCCTTGCCGGTCAGGGGCTGCTCGGCACCTTCCGGCACCACACGGACCGTGCACCAGTTGATGGTCTTGCCGTTGCTCTGTGGCTCCGGCTCCATGCTGAGCACCTGGCCCACCACGATCGGACCCTGCAGGTCATCGGTGGGACGGTGGACGTCTTCTTCTTCCAGACCAACGCGCACGAGGTCTTCCATCACGTCTTCGGCGGTTGCGTCCGCCGGCACCTGGGCATACTCGCGCAGCCAGGAAAGTGGGATTCTCACTTAGATCTCCATCCCGAAGTGTTCGCTGAAACGTACGTCGCCTTCAATCATTTCGTGCATGTCCGAAACCTCGTTGCGGAACATGAGGGCACGGTCAATGCCCATGCCGAAGGCAAAACCTGAATAGACCTCGGGGTCGATCCCGGCGGCGCGGAGCACGTTGGGGTTGACCATTCCGCAGCCGCCCCATTCGATCCAGCGCGGGCCGCCCTTGGCGCCCGGGTGCCAGATGTCCAGCTCGGCGCTGGGTTCGGTGAAGGGGAAGTAGTTCGGCCGCAGCCGGACCTTCGCTTCATCGCCGAAAAGAACACGCGTGAAGTGCTCCAGGGTGCCGACCAGGTCAGCCATGGTCAGGCCCTTGTCGATGGCCAGGCCTTCGAACTGGTGGAAGACCGGGGTGTGCGTGGCGTCCAGCTCGTCGGTGCGGAACACCTTGCCGGGGCAGAGCACGTAGATCGGCAGGTCGCGCTCAAGCATGGAGCGGACCTGTACCGGGGAGGTGTGCGTACGCATAACCAGGTGCGCCTCGGGCGGTTCCACGAAGAAGGTGTCCTGCATTTCGCGGGCCGGGTGGTCCGGCTTGAAGTTCAGCGCGTCGAAGTTGAACCACTCGGATTCCACTTCGGGGCCTTCCGCGATTTCCCAGCCCATGCCGACGAACACATCCGCCACCCGGTCCTGCAGGGTGGAGATGGGATGCCGGCCGCCGATGTGCCGGCGGCGGGGAGCTGCGGTGACGTCCACGGCCTCTTCGACGAGGATCCGGGCGTCGCGCTCCGCTTCGAGCTCAACGGTGCGGGCGGCGAGCGCGGAGTTGATCCGGCCGCGGGCGGGGCCCACGAGTTTGCCGGCGGCGGCCTTCTGGTCCTTGGGGAGCTTGCCGATGGTCCGGTTCGCTCCGCTCAGCGGCGACTTCTCGCCGGTGACGGCAATCCGGACTTCCTTGAGCTCACTCAGGTCCGCGGCCGCGGCAATGGCGGCGAGCGCCTGCTCGACGGCGGCGGCTATGGCGGCTTCATCCAGCGGATTCGGCGGCTCGGGCTGGGTGCCCTCAGGGGAAGTATCTGGGGAACCGGTCCCCGGTGTGGAGTTAGACATGTACTGTTCTTACCTGTTTCCGGCCCTAGTTGGGTTCTGGCTTATCATTGCAAGTCTAGTAGACGCCCCCGACCGGGCCGTCATACTGCCGCTGGGAGGTTCCATGCCGTCCGTACCGATCGTTCTCCGACCGCGCGCAGTCTCTATCCGCCGCTGGATCAATCTGCTGAATCTCTCCACCCCTGCGGGTGTGCTGCTGGCGCGTGCCACCGGGTGCAGCATCACCCCGGGGCCGCAGAAGATCACCCTCGCCGAGGGCTATCCGCTGCCACTCCCCCGTGCGGCCGCGTTCACCGTCGGCAACGTGGTCCTCTACCGTTCCTCCTCGGCCCGCCGCATCCACGCGCCGGACAGTCCGCTGCTGCGCCACGAGACGCGCCACAGCACGCAGTATGCCCTCCTGGGTCCGTTCTTCCTGCCCGCGTACTCTGCGGCTGCGGCCCTCTCGCGCATGATTGCCGGGGATCCGGCGTCGGCGAATCCGTTTGAACGGCTGGCCGGACTGCGCGACGGCGGGTACCGGCCGAACCCCGGAAGGCCGCGGCGGCGCCCCCGGACCCGCGTTTCCCCGGCAGTCCGACATCGCCGCCCGCCCAGCGGCACTACCCCCTGATTCGAACATATGTTCTAATAATGGGATGAGGTGGCAAGGTCAGGAACTGAAGGCATCACCCGCGAAGGGCAACGAACCCGGAACCGCCCAAGGGGAGCCCGGGCCGGCTACGGCATCCGGTTCGCTCCAGGCCGCTTCGGCAGTGCCCCCTGCGGGAGGGACTGCAGAAACTCCCGGTGCAGCAACGTCCCCTGCAGGACCACCCCTTGCAGCGCTGCCGCTTACAGCGCTGCCGCTTACCGCAGTTTCGGGCACCACGGATCCGCTCATCCCGCTGCAGGGCCTGGTCCGCTCCGTGCGTACGCCGGACTTTGCGGGCGTGACCTTCCACGAGGTCGTGGCCAAGTCGGTGCTCAACAAGGTGGGCGGCGGCTCTAATATGCCCTTCGAATGGACCGTCAATCCGTACCGCGGCTGCAGCCATGCCTGTGTTTACTGCTTCGCCCGCAAGACCCACACCTACCTGGATATGGACAGCGGCGCCGATTTCGACAGCCAGCTGGTGGTCAAGGTCAATGCTGCCGAAGTCCTGCAGCGGGAACTCGCACGGCCCTCCTGGCAGCACCACCATGTGGCCATGGGCACCAATACGGACCCGTACCAGCGGGCCGAGGGCCGCTACCAGCTCATGCCCGGCATCATCCGCGCCCTGGCGGACAGCGGCACGCCTTTCTCCATCCTGACGAAGGGCACCCTGCTGGCCCGCGATATCCCGCTCCTGAAGGAGGCCTCCGGGCAGACCGAAATCGGCATGGGTATTTCGCTGGCACTGGTGGACCCCGAACTGGCTAAGCGGGCGGAACCGGGAACGCCCACACCCCGTGCGCGGCTGGAGCTGATCAGCCGGCTGCGGGATGCCGGACTCCCCTGTTCGGTCATGGCCATGCCGATCCTGCCCTGGCTGACCGACGGCGACGAATCCCTCGATGCCCTGTTCTCCGCGCTCTCATCGGCCGGCGCCACGGGGGTCACGGCGGGTGCGCTGCATCTGCGGCCCGGTGCCCGCGAGTGGTACCTCGAGTTCATTGCCCGGCACTACCCGCAGCTCTCCGGCAAATACGCTGACCTGTACGGCAAGGGAACGTATGCGTCGAAGGAATACCGGGACTGGCTGGCCGGGCGGATCCGGTTCTTCAAGGCCAAGTACGGTTTCACCGGCGGGGCACGGTTCCTGCGGCCCGCCGGCACCCAGGCCACCCGCGCCGTGACCGGGAAGGAAACCGCCACCGCGGCCCCGGCCCAGGACGCCCTGTTCTAGCACGTTCCCGGACAGCCCTGGCGCGCCACCGCGGCTAAGCCGCAGTAACAGCCTCCAGCAGCGCGGTGACAATCGGCAGGTCCGCCGGTATCCAGGCGAGGCCCATCAGTGCCTCTGCGTTGAGGTCAACCCAGCGGAGCTCGCTGTGGTCTTCGAGGGGCTCGGCTGTTCCTTCGGTGATCTCGGCGAACCAGACCCGCATGGCAGCGACGTCGTTCAGCCTCCACCCTTCGTCCAGCGGCCCGGTGATTTCAGCACCCAACTGCACCCGGATGCCCAGCTCTTCGGCGAGTTCTCGGTGCAGGGCCTCCGTGCAGCTTTCCCCGGGTTCCACTTTTCCGCCCGGGAACTCCCACAACCCGGCAAGCGTTTCCGGGGCGCTCCGGCGGGCCGCCAATATCCGGGAAGGCTGCCGGAGGCTGTCCACCAGCGCACCGCCCACAACCTGTTTAGTGATTTGCGTTGATTCAATGGCCACGAAAGAAGTCTATGCGGACGCTCGGTACGGTCAGGCCGCCTGTGCCTGCTCAGCCGGGATGATCCGTCCGCACAGGTCTACACCGGGGGTGCCCCTGCACTAGGCTGGAGGAGACGAAGCCGTCCCGGCGTCCGGCAGGAGCATTTTTCCTGCTCATTGACCGTGAGCGCCGTCCGCAGCGGCCCAGCCGCATCCCCCACCTTGTGAAAGCGAAGCATGTCCCGGAGCAGTACCGCGCCCATTTCCATGTCCAGCCAGGGCTCACACCGCCGCACTTCTGCCGCCAAGGCCATAGTTGCCCTGGCCGTGGGAGGATTTGCCATCGGCACCACCGAATTCAGCATCATGGGCCTGCTGCAGGAGATGGTCGAAGACCTCGACATTTCCGTTCCCGCGGGCGGCCACGTCATTTCGGCCTATGCCCTCGGCGTGGTGGTCGGCGCCCCCGTGCTTGCGGCTCTCGGCGCACGTGTGCCGCGGAAAATGCTGGTGCTGGGCCTGATGCTCTTCTTCGCCCTGAGCAACTTGTCTTCGTTCTTTGCCGCAGATTATTCCTGGCTGCTTTTTACCCGGTTCCTGTCCGGCCTGCCCCACGGCGCATTCTTCGGCGTGGCAGCGGTCATTGCTGCTTCGCTGGTCGCTCCGACGCGGCGGGCCTGGGCCATCTCAATGGTCATGCTGGGCCTGAGCATCGCCAACGTGGTGGGTGTGCCGTTTGCTACCTGGCTGGGCCAGCAGGCCGGGTGGCGGTGGATGTTCGTCCTGGTCGCGGCCATCGGGCTCCTGACGGTCGCCATGGTCGCCCGTTTCGTCCCGTATCAGCCGACCCTTGCCGGGGCGAGCATCAAGAGTGAGCTCAGTGCCCTCGGGCGCGCCCAGGTCTGGCTGGCCCTCTTGGTGGGCACCGTCGGGTTCGGCGGATTCTTCGCGGTGTATTCGTACATCGCGCCGACCATGACTGAAGTGGCAGGCATCTCCGAGAATGTGCTGCCCGTCGTCGTCGGGCTCTATGGTGTGGGCCAGGTGATCGGCAACGTGGCCGGCGGACGGCTGGCCGACATCAACGTCATGGGCAGCATCTACGCGATCCTGGGCGGCACGGTGGTAATCCTGCTGGCCTACGCGTGGGCAGTGCAGTACGCGGTGACTGCGATGGTGCTGGTCTTCCTGGTGGGGCTGATCGGGTCAATGCTGACGCCGCCCCTGCAGACGAGGCTGCTGGATGTTTCGCCGGGCGCCGAGTCGCTTGCATCGTCACTGAACCATGCGGCCCTGAACCTGGCCAATGCGCTGGGTGCCCTGCTGGGCGGCGTCGTGATCGCCTGGGGCTGGGGGTACCGCTCCCCCGCTGTGGTGGGAGCGGTACTCGCCCTGCTTGGTTTGGCTATTGCGCTGATCAGCGGGTCACTTGACCGGCGTCCTGCGCGTTCTTCGAAGCGAATACATCAGGTTCCAGGTAAATAGCGGTAGCGATCGGTACCGCGGCACGGATCCGTGCTTCGGCGGCGTTGATGCCGTCGGCAATTTCCTGGCCGGTGTCGCTCTTGGCCATGGTGATCTTCGCGGCCACGAGAAGTTCCTCCGGACCCAGATGCAGGGTCTTGAGGTGGATGATCCGCGTATCGGGATCTTCCTGGAGGGCCGCTTCGATCCTGCGGACGTCGTCCTGCGTTGCAGACTCACCGAGCAGCAGGGACTTCGTCTCCATGCCCAGGATTACGGCAATAACCACCAGCAGCACGCCGATCATGGCCGTGCCCAGCGCATCCCACATGCCGTTGTGGGTCACCAGGGTCATGGTCACACCGAACAGGGCGAAGATCAGGCCGAGGAGGGCGCCCAGGTCTTCGAGCAGGACAACCGGCAGTTCCGGTGCCTTGGCCGTACGCACGAACTGCTTCCAGCTCTGCTTGCCGCGCGTATGGTTCGATTCCCTGATGGCCGTGCGGAAGGAGAACGCTTCGGCAATGATCGCACCGACGAGCACTGCCAGCGGTACCCACCACCAGCGGCCTTCGATCGGGTGCGGATCCTGCCACTTGTGGTACGCCTCGTAGAGGGCGAAGAGGCCGCCGACGCTGAAGAGGACGATGGAGACGATGAACGCGTAAACGTAGCGTTCACGGCCGTAGCCGAAGGGGTGCTCGGGGCTGGCCTGGCGCCGTGCGCGTTTGCCGCCCACGAGCAGCAGGGCCTGGTTGCCGGAGTCGGCAACCGAGTGGATAGCCTCCGCGAGCATGGAGGATGAACGCGTTAAGGCGAAGGCAATGAACTTCATGACCGCAATGGCCAAGTTGGCGCTCAGTGCCGCGATAATCGCCTTATTACCGCCGCTGGCAGACATATAAGACCCGTTTCGCTTTGTACGTGGATTGGCTGGTTCAGCTGTCTGGAAACAACTGTTACCAATACGCTACATGGGAGAAGGGACAGCCATGCGCCGGTGCACAACCGCTGCCGGTTAGCCGCCGGGTTTACCTGTTCTGCTTACCTGTTCTGCGCGCGGGCCGAGGCGTAGAGGCAGACGGTTGCCGCGGTCCCGACGTTCAGGCTTTCTGCCCGGCCGTAGAGCGGGACGGCCACGCGGTGGTCGGCTGCGGCCAGTTCTGCATCGGACAGGCCCTGGGCTTCGTTACCGAACAGCCAGGCTGTGGGCTGCTCGAGCTGTGGAAGGGCGGCCTCCGCGGCTCCGTCCGCCCCGTCGGGGCCGGAACTGCCGGTCTCCGCGGCGCCGCCGAAGCGGCGCACCGCACTGAGGTCCTGGAGCCGGTCAAGATTGACGTTGCCGTAGCCGTCGGCTGCCAGCACCGTGACGCCTGCGGTATGCAGGGCGTGGACGACGTCGCCGAAGTCGGCGCCGGTCACCACCGGCAGGTGAAAGAGTGACCCCGCGGTGGAACGCACCGCTTTGGGGTTGTAGATGTCCACGCTGGACGCCGTAAGCACTACGGCGTCGGCACCGGCGGAATCCGCTGCCCGCAGCACGGTGCCCGCATTGCCGGGGTCCCGCACCTCGCACAACACGGCAACGAGCTTCGCACCTGAGGCGAGGACTTCCTCGAGCGTGGTGGTGGAGGTGTGGCAGACCGCCACGATGCCCTGCGGGGAAACGGTGTCGGCCATGGCGGCCAGGACTTCGTCCGTGGCCAGGCGGAGCGTCACGCCAGAGGCCAGATCCGCCAGCTCGGGCAGACGATCCAGGCAGGCCTCGGTGGCATAGACCTCGTGGACGACGGCGGGGCCGCCGTCGACCGCGGCCGCACGGTGCGCGGAAAGCGCCTCCCGTACGGCCTGCGGCCCTTCGGCCAGGAAACTGCCGGATTTTAAGCGCGAAGAGCGCCCGGCAAGCTTCGCTACATCACGGACCCGATCGGCTCGGGGATTGGACATAAGCGGTGCCTGCGGGCGCCCTTCAAGGTTCATCGGCTTTTAGGAACCGACTTAGCCCTGGAACTTCTGGCGGGATTCTCCGCCAGCCGGCTCCAGGCCTGCAGCCTTGGCTGCTTCAACGGAGTTGAACCAGTACTCGGCAACGGTCTGCTCGTACCAGGTGGAACCCGGGACGTGGTACTTGCCCGAACCCAGGTTGCCCTTGATAACGAAGCCCTCCGGGGCGTCGCCCTCGGAAGCCTTGAATCCGCCCTGAGCGGTGGCAACGGCAGCAGCCGGCTTTTTGGCGGCGGGAGCTGCAGCCTTGGCAACCGGAGCGGCCGCGACGGCCGGAGCGGAGGTGTCGGACGGCAGTGCGTCCTTGGCAATCTGGACCAGTGCGGCGAAGGCAGCAGCGTCATTGACGGCCAGTTCAGCCAGCATGCGGCGGTCAACCTGGATCTCGGCCAGCTTCAGGCCCTGGATCAGGCGGTTGTAGGTCAGGCCGTTGGCGCGCGAAGCAGCGTTGATGCGCTGGATCCACAGGCGGCGGAAGTCGCCCTTACGCTTGCGGCGGTCGCCGTAGCTGTACACAAACGAGTGCAGCAGCTGCTCTTTGGCCTTACGGACCAGGCGCGAACGCTGTCCGCGGTAACCCTTGGCGCGCTCGAGAATAACCCGACGCTTCTTGTGGGCGTTAAGCGCCCGCTTCACACGTGCCACGTGCGTACTCCTTTTGGTAAATCTCCCCGACTTCAAAAAAGTCTCTGCACCTGTTGATCCCAGGCGGGGAAAGCTTGATGGGTGATGCCGGCCCGGACGGGTCGGCTATCGGGGACTGGCTAGATGCCGAGCATCTTCTTGATGACCTTGGCGTCCGCCGGTGCCACGAGCTTGTCGTTGGCGAGGCGGCGGGTCAGCGTGGAGGGCTTGTGCTCCAGGTAGTGGCGGCGGTTAGCCTGCTGGCGCTTGAGCTTGCCGGTACCGGTCAGCTTGAAGCGCTTCTTGGCGCCACTGTGGGTCTTCATCTTCGGCATGTCTACCGATCTCCTTTAGGTTTCCGCGGGCAGGCCCGCGGGGCTTCGGACACCTTGCGGGTGCCAGGGCTTATTACTGGACGCCGGAACGAGGCGCAGTGCAGTGAAACTACTCTGCAGTTCCGGGCTTGTTCTGGCCGGTGGTCCCCCGCGAGGAGGACGGCTTGCCGGCAGGCTTCGGTGCTGCGGCAGGCTTGGGCCGGGCTGCAGGCTTGGGCGCAGGCTTTGCCGCCGTCGGCTTCGGAACCGCTGCAGGCTTAGGCGCTGCGGCAGGCTTCGCTGCTTCTGCCGGCTTCGCGGGCTCGGCCGGAGCGGCGGGAGCGACAGCTTCAGCGGCAGGCGCTGCGGCCGGCTTGCTGGCTGCAGCCACACGGCGTGCCTCGGTTGCAGCCTTTTCGGCAGCTGCAGCCCTGGCCCGCTTTGCGGCCTGTTCCTTTTCAGCCTGCTCCTGCTCGGCGCGGGCCTTGTCGGCAGCTTCAGCGGAGGAACCCAAACGCAGTCCGTCCGGAAGCAGGTCCGCGAGGCTCTGCGTCATGGGAGCAGCCTTCTCGGAGGTGTTCACCCGTTCGGGTGCCTCCCCGTTCCGAACTGCCTCGTTCGCTGCCTTGGCATCGGCACGCTGTGTTGCCCGGCGCGCTTCTGCCTTGGCCTCGGCCTTGTTCTTCACCGGGCCAATGACCATGACCATGTTGCGGCCGTCGATACGCGGGGTGGACTCAACCACACCCACCTCGGCAACATCCTCAGCGAACTTGTTCAGCAGCTTCATACCCATTTCCGGGCGCTGCTGTTCACGTCCACGGAACTGGATCATGGCCTTGACCTTGTCACCGGCGGCCAGGAAGCGCATGGCGTGTCCGCGCTTGGTTTCGTAGTCGTGGGTGTCGATCTTCAGGCGGAAGCGGATTTCCTTCAGAACGGTGTTCGTCTGGTTCTTCCGGGCTTCGCGTGCCTTGACGGCGGCTTCGTACTTGTACTTGCCGAAGTCCATTAGTTTGCACACCGGAGGCTTGGCCTGCGGTGCTACCTCAACAAGATCCAGGTCAGACTCGGCAGCCAGGCGAAGCGCGTCCTCAATCCGGACCACTCCGACCTGCTCACCTGCCGGACCTACCAGCCGCACCTCGGGGACGCGGATCCGATCATTGATTCTTGGCTCGCTAATGTTGCAGCTCCTGTGCTCTTCAAAACGGCTACCGCCTGCAAATGAAGAAGGCCTCCAATTGCAAGCGCAATCGAAGGCCCTTTGGGGGTCGGCAGCAACTGCTTCGAAACCAGTTCGAAGGCAGTTAGCTCCCGGAATAAACCGCAGTAACACTGCAGCCCGTCCGGGGCCGACCTGAACCCGGCAACTCTGGCGCCAACGAGGGCGGTCAGGCTGACGCGGGTGGGAGGGGTCTCCGCTTGCATACCGGCGCCGTAGGCTTCCAGGAGGAAAGTGTGATTTTCATCCCGCCCGTGATGGGCATTGAAAGTAACGACAACCAGTCGGTCTGTGACAAGCTTACCAGTATGAGTACCCCACAGAGCAATCCGGCAGGCGAGGCAACCCGCCACTCCTTCCCGGGAACACCAGCAGAGTCCGAATCTGCGGCAGCAGCACAGCAGGAAGTCGTCGAGCAGATGCGCGACATTGCCGAGGTGCCGGCCATCGAGGTCATTACGACGGCGGCCGTGCACCTGATGAGCGCAGCAGCCGTGAAGTGCGGCCTGGCCGAAGGCGATGACGCCGACGAGCTCAAGGACCTGGACGAGGCCCGCAAGCTGATTACCGCCCTTGCCGGTTTCGTCACCGCCGCCGCTCCGGAGATCGGCAGCCAGCATGCCGGTCCGTTGCGCGATGGACTGCGTTCCCTGCAGCTGGCCTTCCGCGAAGCTTCCGTTATCCAGGATGCCCCGGGCAAGGGTCCGGGCGAAAAGTTCACCGGTCCCGTCAGCTAGGACTAGCCTCCTCCCCCACACCATTGAACGCCCGAAGGTCCTGACGCCGGCAGCTGCCGGCACCGCGGAATCCGCGGCAGGCCCTTCGGGCTTTTTCGTGCCCGGAAGCTAGCTGACCGGAGCCGAGCGCCGGGCGAACTGTCGGACCGTGAGCGTCACCAGCACCAGCACCGATGCGGCGCCGCCGGCCATCAGGAAGCCGGACCAGGGGCCAATGACGTCGATAGCCAGGCCTGCCACCGGCGCGCCCAGCGCGGTGCCGGCGGTCATTGACGAGCCGTACCAGCCCATCGCTTCACCCCGCCGTTCCTCCGACACGAGGTCGGCAACCCGCTCGGATGCCGAAGACAGCACCGGCGCGCAGAGCAGGCCTGCGGGGATGGAAAGCAGCGCCAGGCTGAGGGTGCTGGTGGCGAAAGCCATCGGCATGGTCAGGACGGCCATCGTCAGGAGCAGCAGCATCGGCGAGATCCGCCGGTTCATGGCACCGTAGAGAATCCCGCCGACAGCGGAGGCTGCGCACCACGCGACGAACACGATGCCGACCTCTGACGGGTTTCCGCCTGCTTCCACCAGCGCCACCATGCCGACATCGGTGCTGGACAGCAGCAGGCCGGCGCCGACGGCGACGGCAAAGACCACGGCCACGCTCGGGGTGAACCAGCCGAAGTTCCCCGCGACGCCGTTTCGCAGCCTGCCGAACAGATTCTGCGGCCCGTCCGGCAGTCCCGCCCCGGTGAGTTCCATCGGTGCTTCCTGCACGTTGGCCGGGGCCACGGCCACCGCGGCGGCCGCAGCGGCATCCTGCTCGTCTGCGGCGGTCACGGCGTTCCGGGGTTCCACGGACCGGGTCGGCGGGTTGAACCAGATCAGCAGCAGTCCCGCTACTGCGGCGGACACCCCGACGGCGGTCAGTCCGACGACGGACGAGCGCGTTGCTATAACTGCGCCCAGGGCGGGACCCATCATGAAAATAAGCTCGGTGGCGATGGAATCCAGCGCAAAGGCGGTGCGCCGCTGTTCGCCGGTGGCCAGGACGCCCAGCGACTGCCGCACGACGCTGAAGACCGGAAGGGTGAACACGCCGCCGATCAGCGCCAGGACCAGCAGCCATTCGAAGCTGGCGTGCGGAGCAAGGCTCCAGATGACAGCTTCGGCAATAACGGAGGGAATCAGGGCCCGCCGCAGGCCCACGGTGTCCACGCGGCGGCCTCGCCAGGGGGCACCCACTGCTATGCCGATGGTGACGACGGCGGCTACCGCGCCGGCGGCCGCGTAGCCCTTGTCCATGGTGTTGACCACGTGCAGGGTCAGCAGCACTCCGGCGGCGGAATGCGGGAAACGGGCGATCATCCCGATGAGCAGCACACGGCGGATAGGAGCTATCCGCAGCATCTCGCGGTACAGGCCAAAATTCACGGCAGTTCTCTTCTGGCGGCTACGCCGGACGGGTCAGCGCGTGATTTTCAGGTCAAGTGAATCCACGCGCTCAACAAACTCGGGGTTGGCAGTCAGGCGCTGCTGCAGTCCGGCCGCCAGGGCAGAAACGTCCTGCGGATCAAGTCCGGGCGCTAGCTGAAGCACCATTCTAAGCTCAGGGCCGGTCCCTCCCCCGCCCACCGGAGCACCGGCGGCAGTCCTGGACGCGGTCCCCGGCCCCTGTTGGAGGGTGACGGCCAGGATCCGGGGGTCCGGCCCGGCGGCGGTTTCGGCCGCCGCGACGAGGCCGGCGTCGGCGTACGAGGGCACCCACTCCTGCTGCTGGGCCAGGGCCCACATGGCCGGGCGCCGCACCACGAAGGTGAACTCGGCTCCCGGGTCGATAACCAGCAGCTGGGCGTCTTCGGCGACGGCGGAGAGTGCGGCGCGGTTGGCGTAGACCGCAACCGGCCGGGCTTCGGGATGCCAGTGTTCCAAAGCGTCCACGGAGGTGAATACCGGCAGCGCCTTGCGGCCGTCCGGGGCGTTGAGCGTCACAAGCGCCATATCGGCCTGCTTGTCCGCGGTCAGCCCGTGGTCGGATTCGGCTTCCTCCCCCAGCACGGCGATGATCGGCACGAAGACGCGGGCCGTGGCCAGGGAGGCTACGACTTCCGCTTCGCTTCCGCTCCCGGCAATCAGTTTCGCCAGGGCCGCCGCGTATCCCGGGTCGGTCCGTCCGCTGTCTGAATCGAAGTTGTGCAGCGGGTTTCCCTCACCGGCCAGGTCCCGTCCGGACCACGGCCGGCCCGCGGAATCGGTGGGGCCGCCGGCGCCGGCAAGGGCCGCCGCAATGTGGCCGGGTAGTTCGCGTGCTGCCATACCTAGCGTTCCGGGTGGCCGGCGACGTCGAAGGCCTGGGGCAGCGTGAACGCGCCGGCGTAGAGTGCCTTGCCCACAATGGTGCCTTCGAGCCCCAATGGAACCAGTTCCCGGAGCGCGGCCAGGTCATCGAGGCTGGAGATGCCGCCGGAGGCGACCACCGGACGGTCGGTGCGTTTCAGTACCTCGCGGAGCAGTTCCAGGTTGGGCCCGCGCAGCGTGCCGTCCTTCGTCACATCGGTAACCACGTAGCGGGCGCAGCCTGCCTCTTCCAGCCGGGCCAGGACCTCCCAGAGGTCCCCGCCTTCCTGGGTCCAGCCGCGTGCGGCGAGGGTGGTGCCGCGTACGTCGAGGCCGACGGCGATGGCCTGGCCGTAGCGGGCAATGGCGCTGGCGGTCCACCCCGGGTTCTCCAGTGCCGCGGTTCCCAGATTGACGCGGGCAGCGCCGAGCTCCAGGGCCTTTTCGAGCGACTCGTCGTCCCGTATCCCGCCGGACAGTTCCACCTTGATATCCAGGGACTTCACTACGCGGCTGAGCAGGTCAAGGTTCGAACCTCGCCCGAACGCTGCGTCGAGGTCCACGAGGTGGACCCATTCGGCGCCGTCGTTCTGCCAGGCCAGGGCTGCGTCCAGCGGATCGCCGTAGCTGGTCTCGCTGCCTGCCTCGCCCTGCACCAGTCGCACGGCTTGGCCGTCCGCTACGTCTACGGCGGGCAGCAGTTCAAGGACAGGGGTTTCGCTGAAGGGCATTTGGATGCTTTCGGTGGTGGGGTCAGGAAAGGTCGAGGGTCAGCAGGTACGCGCCCAGCAGGGCCATTCCGGCCAGGACCCAGAAACTGATAACGATGATTTTGGACATGCCCTGGCTGCGGAAAGACACCGCACCGCCGATGAGCAGTCCGGCCAGGCCCATGAGGATAACGCTCCACATATCGGCGCCTAGCCCAGGGTCTTCAGCCAGTTGTTCAGCAGCGCCGCGCCGGCGTCACCGGACTTTTCCGGATGGAACTGGGTGGCCGACAGGGCGCCGTTCTCCACCGCGGCGATGAACGGGCCGCCGTGGTCCGCCCAGGTGACCTGCGGCGGGCGCATTGCCGGCTGGGTGACGTCGAAGTCCCATTTCTGCACGCCGTAGCTGTGCACAAAATAGAACCGCTCGTTCTCGATGCCCTCAAACAGGGCCGATCCTTCGGGCGGCGTCACGGTGTTCCAGCCCATGTGGGGCACGACGTCGGCGGCCAGGCGCTCGACCACGCCGGGCCATTCGCCCATCCCCTTGGTCCGGACACCGTGTTCCACGCCTTCGTCAAAGAGGACCTGCAGGCCTACGCAGATACCCAGGACCGGCCGGCCCCCGGCTACGCGGCGCCCGATCATGCGGATCGCATCCACGTCCTTGAGGCCCTGCATTACCGCCGCGAATGCTCCGACGCCGGGCACCACCAATCCGTCGGCGTTCAGCACGTCGTCAGGCTTGGCGCTGAGCGTGACGTTGGCGCCGGCGTGCTCCAAGGCGCGGACAGCCGAACGGATGTTGCCGGATCCGTAATCCAGGACAGTGACGTTGCGGGAAGTCACAGTGCTCCCTTCGTGGAGGGGATGCCCTCGACGCGCGGATCGGATTCGACGGCTGCGCGCAGGGCGCGGGCAAAGGCCTTGAACTGGGCCTCGACGATGTGGTGCGGATCGCGTCCGCCAAGGACCCGCATGTGAAGGCAGATCTGCGCGTGCAGGGTGATGGCTTCGAACACGTGGCGGGTCAGGGATCCGGTGAAGTGTCCGCCGATCAGGTGGTATTCCTGGCCGGCGGGTTCCCCGGAGTGCACCAGGTAAGGACGCCCGGAAATATCGACGACGGCGTTTGCCAGCGCCTCGTCCAGGGGTACCGTGGCTTCCCCGAAGCGGCGGATGCCGGCCTTGGTACCCAAGGCGGTCTTCAGCGCCTCGCCGATGCTGATCGCGATGTCCTCGACCGTGTGGTGCACGTCGATGTGGGTGTCGCCGGTGGCCCGGACGGTGAGGTCCATCAGCGAGTGCTTGGCCAGCGCGGTCAGCATGTGGTCATAGAACGGCACCGAGGTGCTGATGTCGGCGCGGCCGGTGCCGTCCAGGTCCAGCTCGACGAAGACAGACGATTCGCTGGTGGTCCGCTCAAGGCGGGCGGTGCGTCCGGTGGCGGTCTCCACAGTCATGGGGTTCCTTCACGAAGATTGGAAGCGGGGCAATAGGCAAAGCCCCGGCAGGTCATCAGTTTAGTCCCGAACGCCCCGACTCACTGAAACCGGGGACATCCTGGGCGCCCGGCTTCCGCTCAGGCAGCGAGCAGTTCCCGCAGCCGGGTCAGGAACGCAGTGGTTTCGGCTTCGGTGCCGGCTGTGACCCTCAGGTGGCCCTCGATGCCGATGTCGCGGACGAGTACGCCGGCTTCGAGCAGGCCTTCCCACACCGCCCGCGGATTCTCCATACCGCTGAACAGCACGAAATTGGCGTCCGACGGCGCCGGTTCCAGTCCGAGCGCACGCAGTTCCGCCACTATGCGGTCCCGCTGGCCCTTGATGTCTTCCACGTTGGAGAGGAGCGCATCGGCGTGCGTGAGGGCAGCATTCGCAGTCGCCTGCGTGATGGCGGAGAGGTGGTAGGGCAGGCGGACCAGTCGCAGGGCGTCAGCAATCTGCGGCGCTGCGGCAAGGTAGCCGATCCGGGCCCCGGCGAGTGCGAAGGCCTTCGACATGGTCCGGGAAACAATCAACCGTTCCCGGCCAGGGAGCAGCTGCAGTGCACTGGGGGTATCGGCGTGGGAGAACTCTGCATACGCCTCATCGACCACGACGATGGCGTTCGAAGCTTCTCCCGCTTCATAGGCGGCTTCGATCACGTCCAGTTCCAGGGCAGTACCCGTGGGGTTGTTCGGGGTGCACAGGATCACGATGCTGGGTGCCTGCGCCCGGATCTGCTCCGCAGCCGATTCGGGGGTCAGGGAGAAGTCCCGCTCCCGCGTGCCGGTGACGTACGCGGTGCCGGTGCCGCTGGCGAGCAGCGGGTACATGGAGTACGTCGGAGGGAAACTCATGGCCGTCCGCCCTGGTCCGCCGAACGCCTGCAGGATCTGCTGGAGAACCTCATTGGAACCGTTACCGGCCCAGATATTCTCCGCAGCCAGTCCGTGGCCGAGGTATTTGGCCAGGTTTTCCCGCAGCAGGGTGAATTCGCGGTCGGGATATCGGTTCAGGCCGGCGACCACTGATTCAATCTCGGCCAGAATGGCCCGGCGCACATGCTCCGGAAGTCCGTGGGTATTTTCGTTGACGTTCAGCAGGATGGGCACATCCAGCTGAGGGGCGCCGTACGGGGTCAGGCCCCGCAGATCATCGCGCAGGGGAAGTCTGTTCAGGTTTTCCAGCTGTTCGTTCACTTCTACAGCTTAGGACGCTCTGCGGTGACGTTGTATTTGAGCGACTTCCAGCACGCCTCTGTTACGGGCACGCAGGTAAGGATCATCGGAGCGCGCTGGCCGGTGGATCAGCGCGAGACCGGGATGTAAATCTGGCTGCCGGCGGGGACGGTGGCGTCCGCCAGGTTGTTGAGTTCCACGATGTCGGCGACCACGGTGCGGGGATCCCGGTCCGGGGCGAACTCGGTGGCGAGCGACCACAGTGAATCCCCGGCGGATACACCCACCTGGATGGTGTGTGTCTGCTCCGGGGAGCCCCCCGAGGCCATAGCCGGTGCGGTGAAGAATCCGATGAAGACCAGCAGTGCAGCGGCCACGATCATCAGCGGGGCGCCGACCAGGACGAGCCGGCCGCGGCGGGTCAGGCGCAGCGGGACCGACGCCTGGGTGTCCGCGGTGTTGGCTATGCGGGCGGGGTCAGCGGCCCGGTCGGGGGCAGATTCAGTGAGGCTCTGTGCGGTGAAGCTCTGTGCAGTGAGGGGAAGTACGTGTACTGACATGTCAATACCTTTCCGGTCCGAAGAGCAGCTCCGCCGATTCCCCCGCTTCCCGTAAAAGCACCGGGAAAAACAGTGTGGCTCGAAACTGCATTCGAACATCTGGTGGGTCCGCCGAGGTGTCGGCGGACCGTTTTTCTACTCAGGGTCGAACATATGTTCGAAGCTGTACTCGAACATTTCTAGCACCTATCTACGAACATTGTCGAGACTCGCTCGAATATATGTTTGAAAATATGCCTGCGCTCCCCTAGCGTTGAACCTGTTGGAAGCGGCTGGAACCAACTAACCATCCGGCACTGACAAAACGGCTTGGCGGGATAGACCACCGCAGGGAACCACCGCATCGAATCACCGCAGGACAAACCAGATACACCGCTAGAACCATCCGGCCCGCATCCACGGGCCGACTGTGAAGGGAAGCCGACGTGGCCCGTGTTACCAATGGCAGCACCCCCTCCCCTGCCGCGCCCGCGCCGGCAGGACGCACCAAGGGCCTTACCGCCCGGCAGACGAAGATCCTGGAGACCATCCAGCGTTCGGTGAATGCGAACGGCTACCCGCCCTCCATGCGGGAGATCGGCGACATTGTGGGGCTGGCCAGCCTTTCCAGCGTTACGCACCAGCTGAGCCAGTTGGAGAAGCTGGGCTATATCCGCCGGGACCCCAAGCGCCCGCGTGCCATGGAGATACTGGTTCCGCTCCTGCTCCGCGATGCTCCTGTGCGCCGAGGCAACGGCAAGGCGGCGAACGGCGGGAACGCCGCGGAGGCTGCTGAAGGTGCAGCAAAGGGCGTCCCGGAATCCGGCGGCGGCAGCTCACGCACGCAACGTTCCGGCAGCGTCTCCGACCTCACCACAGCAATCGACACGGCGATGGTTCCGCTGGTCGGACGGATCGCCGCAGGCGGACCCATCCTCGCCGACCAGCAGGTTGAAGAGATGGTTCCCCTTCCGCGCCAGCTCGTAGGGCACGGCGACCTGTTTATGCTTCGCGTGGCGGGCGACTCCATGGTGGATGCTGCCATCTGCGACGGTGACTGGGTGGTTGTCCGCCGCCAGCCCACCGCCGAAAACGGTGACATTGTCGCGGCCCTGCTCGAGGACGAAGCAACCGTGAAGACCTTCCGGCAGCGCAACGGACATACCTGGCTGCTGCCTCAGAACACCCGCTACGAGCCGATCCTCGGTGACGAAGCCACCATTATGGGCAAAGTCGTTTCAGTGATGCGCTCGCTCTAGGCACAAGCAGAACGTCCTGGTCAGACGTCAAAAGGACCATGCAAAAGCAGCGCCGCCGGTACACGGCGGCGCTGCTTTTTGTTTCCGGGATCCCCTTCCCCGGCGGTTTTACTTCTTCGCGCCCGCGGGTTCCGCCGCGAGCCGCTTCAGCGCCTGAAGCACCACGGAACGGTCGGTGGTGGACCAGAAGGGCGGCAGGGCGGCCCGCAGGAAACTGCCGTAGCGCGCGGTTGCCAGGCGTGAGTCAAGCACGGCCACCACTCCCTTATCCCCGGAGGCGCGGATCAGCCGTCCTGCGCCCTGGGCGAGCCGGACGGCTGCGTGGGTCGCCGAGACGCTCATGAAGCCGTTGCCCCCGGCCTTGGCAACCGCCCGGGTGCGGGCGGTCATCAACGGATCGTCGGGACGCGGGAACGGAATCCGGTCAATGATGACCAGCCGGCAGGAGGCTCCGGGGACGTCCACGCCCTGCCAGAGGGACATGGTGCCGAACAGGCAGGTCTCGTCCTCGTCAGCAAACTGCTGGACCAGGGCGGACATGGTGGATTCGCCCTGGCAAAGGATCGGAAAGTCGACCCGCTTCCGCAGCGCTTCCGCAGCTTCCTCCGCGGCACGGCGGGAAGAGAACAAACCCAGGGCACCGCCGCCGGAGGCCTTGATCAGCGACTCCAGCTCATCCAGCTGCTCCGGGGAGGTGCCGCGTCCCGGTTTCGGCAGGTCCTTGGCTACGTACAGGACTCCCTGCCGCGGGTAGTCGAAGGGGCTGCCGACGTCGGTCCCCGTCCATTTCGGTGCACCGGCACCCAGCAGCCCCAGGGCTCCGGCGACCGGACCGAACTCCGCCCCGATGGCGAGGGTGGCCGAGGTAAGCACGACGGTGTGTCCGTCGAACAGGCCTTCGCGCAGCCGTCCGGCCACGGACAGCGGTGCAACGTTGATGGTGGGCGGTGCGTCGTCTTCCGGAGCGGTGTAGCCGGTGCCCGGTGAGAAGGTGCTGGCACGCGATGCCCACAGCACTTCCCCTGAATTCACTGCGTCAAGGATGCGTTCACACAGTTCCAGGACGGCCATCAGGCGGGAACGTGCCATCTGGCGGCCGCCGTCGACGGCGTCGGAGCCTTCGGGCTTGGAATCTGACAGCGCGGTGCGGCAGGCTTCCCGCACTGCGCCCAGGACCAGTTCCTGGTCTTCGGACAGCCCGGCGGCCAGCAGTCCGGAGGGCACCGGGGCAAACACGGAGTCGAAAGCCCGGCCGGCAGCGGCAAGCGGCTCCATGGTGGCGGACGTGTGCTTGCGTGCTGCGGAGACCGCCGCGGAAATCACTGTTCCGGAGAGTTGTCCGGTGACCGCTCCGGTGACGCGGTCCTGCAGCTCGTGTGCCTCGTCGATCACCACCACGTCATAGTCCGGCAGGACGGCCAGTCCCTCGAACGCGCTGATGGCCAGCATCGCGTGGTTGGTGATCACCAGATCGGCAACGGCGGCCTTGGCCCGTGCCTGTTCGCTGAAACAGGCCTCCGCCACCGGGCACTTCTGCGCCCCCAGGCACTCCATCGAGGTGACGGACACCTGACGCCAGGCACGGTCGCTGACGCCGGGAAGCAACTCGTCCCGGTCGCCGGTTTCCGTTTCCTGCGCCCATTCCTGCAGGCGCACGACGTCGCGCCCCAGCGCCGAGGTGGGCCCGCCGGCGGGAGCGGGATGGGAGACAGCCTGCTCGTCGCCAAGCAGGAACAGTGTTCCGGCTTCGTCTTCTTCGGGGAATCCGCCGCCGGTCTTGTGGACACAGACGTAGTTGCTGCGGCCCTTGAGCAAGGCAACGTCGACTTCCCGCGGAAGCTTCGGTTCCAGGGTCTTCAGCAGGCGCGGGAGGTCACGCCCGACGATCTGTGACTGCAGGGCCAACGTGGCAGTGGAAACCAGCGCGGGTTTGCTGCTCTCCAAGGCGTGTGCAATCAGCGGGATCAGGTAGGCGAGCGACTTGCCCGTACCCGTTCCGGCCTGCACCAGCAGGTGGTCGCCGGACTCGATGGCCTCGGCCACCTGCCGTGCCATCTCGTGCTGGCCGGGCCTGTTCTGCCCGCCCATGGCCGCTACCGCCGTGTCAAGCAGATCCAGGACCTGGTCCGGTCCCTGCGGCGCTTTCCTACCCATGGGTCACGAACTGCTCCAGCTCTGCTGCCAGCCCTTCACGAACCTTCACATGGAGCTGGGTGCCGGCTTCGCCGTGTTCCAGGGAGAGGATCTCGGCGTCCTCCTGGTGCAGGCGGGAGACGACGTCGCCGCGCTCGTAGGGCACCAGCAGTTCCAGGTCCACGCCGGGGCGCGGAATGCCCTCGGAAATCGCCTGCAGCAGCTCGGGGATACCCTCGCCCGTACGCGCCGAGACGACCACGTGCCGCGGCTCGCGCTGGCGCAGCCGCTCAAGCACGAACGGATCCGCTGCGTCGGCCTTGTTCAGCACGATAATTTCGGGCACCTTGCGGGCGTCGACTTCGGTGAGGACGGTCCGGACGGCCGCGATCTGGCCCTCCGGGTCCGGGTGCGAAGCGTCAACCACGTGCAGGATCAGGTCTGCGTCGGCTACTTCCTCAAGGGTGGAGCGGAAGGCTTCCACCAGCTGGGTGGGCAGCGATCGGACAAACCCTACGGTGTCCGCGAGCGTGTAACCGATTCCGTCCTCGGTTTGGGCCTTGCGGATAGTGGGATCCAGGGTAGCGAACAGTGCGTTCTCCACCAGTACCCCGGCATCGGTGAGCCGGTTCAGCAGCGAGGACTTTCCTGCGTTGGTGTAGCCGGCAATGGCGACGGAGGGCACCGAGTTGCGGTGGCGGTTGGCCCGCTTGGTTTCGCGTGCCGGCTTCATAGCCGCGATTTCGCGGCGGAGCTTGGCCATCCGCGTGCGGATCTTCCGGCGGTCCAATTCGATCTTGGTTTCACCGGGGCCGCGCGAACCCATGCCGGCGCTGGCGCTGCCGACCTGGCCGCCTGCCTGCCGGGACATCGATTCGCCCCAGCCACGCAGGCGCGGCAGAAGGTATTCCAGCTGTGCCAGTTCCACCTGGGCCTTGCCCTCGCGGGACTTTGCATGCTGGGCGAAGATGTCCAGGATCAGCGCTGTCCGGTCGATGACCTTGACCTTGACGATGTCTTCCAGCCCGCGGCGCTGGGACGGAGCCAGCTCACTGTCTACGATGACCGTATCTGCACCGGTGGCCGTCACAATGTCCTTGAGTTCCTGGGCCTTGCCGGAACCGAGGAAGGTGCCGGGGTCCGGCTTGAGCCGGCGCTGGATGATGCCGTCCAGGACTTCGGATCCCGCAGTCTCAGCCAGTGCCGCAAGTTCCTTCAACGAGTTTTCGGCGTCGGCGGCAGTGCCCTCGCTCCAGAGCCCGGCAAGGACGACCCGTTCCAGCCGCAGCTGTCGGTATTCGACCTCGGTGACGTCCTCGAGTTCCGTGGAGAGCCCGGCAACGCGGCGCAGTGCACGGCGTTCTTCCAGGTCCTGCTGCTCGCCGTCGTGGACGGAGTGCTCGCTGTCGCCGTCAGAAAGTGCCTGGGCACGGCCCCGCTGCTTGTCGCCGGGGGCCTTTGCTTCGACCGCGCTGTCCTTGGCGAGAATCCTGTCGATGACACCTTGGATATCCGAAGGACTCAGTTCGGGTGTGGAACTGTCCGTCGAATGCACGGGACGGGAGTTGTTGATGGTCATAATCTCCTTATTGGAACGTACTTTCCATGGTAGGCCAGTGAACCGACAAATCCTCAGGAAAACAACCTTCTCCGCAATGGATCCCTACCGCGCCAGCTGTCCTTTACAACCCGTACGGCCACCCATAAATTCCATGCCACACGCCTGCAGCGACTAATCTGGACTGTTATGGCAACAGAGCACTACTTCTCCTCCACACCGTCCGGGCCCGAGGTCCGCAAACCGCTGCGCGTCAGCCTCAACGGGGCCGAACGGACCCTGCAGACAGCGGGCGGGATCTTCAGCCCCGATGGGATCGACAAGGGCACGATGGTGCTGCTGGAGGAAGTTCCCGCGCCGCCGGAAACCGGCAACCTGCTGGACATCGGCTGCGGCTGGGGACCCATCGCCCTGACCCTGGCGCTGAAATCCCCGGCGGCCCGGGTCTACGCCGTCGACGTCAACGAACGCTGCATCGCGCTGACCCGGGATAACGCAGCGGCCTTGGGCTGTGGAAACGTCACGGCCTCCCTGCCGGAGGAGGTGGACCCGGAAGTACGCTTCGACACCATCTGGTCCAACCCGCCGATCCGGATCGGCAAAGAGGAGCTGCACGCCCTGTTGCTGCTCTGGCTGCCGCGCCTGGCGCCGGGAGGAACTGCCTGGCTGGTGGTGCAGAAAAACCTGGGCGCGGATTCCCTGCAGCGCTGGCTGGCGGAGACCCTGCCGTCCGGATTCACCGTCTCCCGCCACAGCACCGCGAAGTCCTTCCGGACCCTGAAGGTGGAACGCAGCGCCTAGAGCAGGGTTCCGCGTGCCACCAGTACGGCCGGTCCGCTGAGCTCCACATGTTCGCGGCCGTCGGGCCCGGTCAGGAAACGGACGCCGACGACGCCGCCCGGCACCGTCACGGCCCAGTCATCGGGTGCTTCGGCTCCGGCCCAGAACCGGGTGGCTACGGCGGCCGCACAGGCGCCGGTACCGCAGGAGAGGGTTTCGCCGACGCCGCGCTCGTGGACGCGCATGGTGAGCAGCCCTACCCCGTCTTCTACGAGCGGCTCGGCCGGGACCACGAACTCCACGTTGGTTCCGTGCTCCGGCTCCGGCTGCACTGACGGTGCTGCGGTCAGGTTGGTGGCTGCCAGTTCATCCAGTTCCGCGAGGGCCACGACGGTGTGCGGGTTGCCCATGCTGACGGACAGGCCCGGGCGGGGCACTTCCAGTCCGTCTGCGTTGACCACCGTGTCCATGGATTTGGCAGCCGCATGGTCGGGGTAAATGAACTCCCAGGGCCCCATGTCCACCGCATAGCCGCCGGCCATCCGGGTTACGGTCTTGATCCCCGCGCGGGTACCAATCACCAAAGATGCGCCTTCGGCCAGTTCCACCAGCCGCTCTTCCAGCAGGAAGTGCACGAAGACGCGCACCCCGTTCCCGCACATTTCGGAGATGCTGCCGTCCGAGTTCCGGTAGTCCATGAACCACTCGGCTTCCGGAGCCGTCTGCAGCAGGGCACGGCCTTCAGGCAGATGCTCGGACCGGACGGCCCGGATGAAACCGTCGCCGCCCACACCGCGGTGCCGGTCGCAGACAGCGGCTACCTCGTCGGCGGCAAGGTCATGCGCAGCGTCGGGATCGGCTACCAGCACAAAGTCGTTGCCGGTGCCGTGCCCCTTCGCGAAGGGCAGTCCCGCAAGGGAAGAGGGAAGGCCGGAGGCGGACAGGGATGCGGCGGAGGAGGCAGAAGTATTGGTCACTTACCAAGGATACTGGGCGGGTGCCCTTCCCGGACGGCCGCGGCCGCCCGGGCCACCAGCCGGGGGTCGTTATGCTCCAGCCAGGTGATCCGGGGATCCGCACGGAACCAGGTCAGCTGCCGGCGGGCGAACTGGCGGGTAGCCACCACTGTTGCCGCCGAGGCTTCCGCCACGGACGATTTCCCGTCCAGGACGGCCAGGAACTGTGCGTATCCCAGGGCGCGCGAGGCGGTCCGGCCGGTCCGCAGTCCGGCCGGCTCAAGCCGCCGGACTTCTTCGAGCAGCCCCTGTTCCACCATCTTGTCCACCCGGCGGGCCAGGCGCTCATGCAGCACCGGACGTTCCACGCTGAGGCCGATCTGCACGGCCGGCGAGACGTACTGGCGCACCGGCATGAAGGAACTGAAGGGGCGTCCGGTCAGCTCGACCACCTCCAGTGCGCGTACCACCCGGCGCGCATCGGAGATCCGTTCGGCCGAGACGGGGTCCACTTCCCGCAGCCTGTCCTGCAGCACGGACAGGCCCCGGGTTTCCAGTTCGGCTTCGATCCCGGCGCGGACCGCCGGGTCGGTGCCCGGAAATTCCAGGACGTCCAGTGCGGCCCGGACGTACAGGCCGGAACCTCCGACCAGGATGGGGTACCTGCCCCGAGCCCGGATTTCGGAAATCAGCTCCCGTGCCTGCGCCTGGAAGGCCGAGACGCTTGCCTCTTCGGTCACGTCCATGATGTCCAGCAGGTGGTGCGGCACGCCGCGGCGTTCGGCTACGGAAATCTTCGCGGTGCCGATGTCCATCCCCCGGTAGAACTGCATGGAATCTGCATTGATCACTTCCCCGCCGAGTTCCAGGGCCAGGGCAACGCCTAGGTCGGATTTTCCGGACCCGGTGGGCCCGACGACGGCGATCACCGGCCGTTCGTCGGCGGACGGCACGGAAGCGGACGGCACGGAAGCGGACGGCACGGAAGCGGACGGCACGGAAGCGGACGACACGGAAGCGGACGGTATGGAAGCACTCAAGGGGGTTACCGCCGGGGACTTGGGGAGACTTTGGGAAGGGTTCACGGGCACTCAGGAACGCGGCGGCAGCGCGGGCATGCCCAGGGACACACCGGTGCGCGTGCCTGCAGGTCCGGCCGGTACGCCGCAGGACTCGGCCTGCGAGCGGTCCCAGGCATCACCTGCGCGCGAACGCCGCAGCGAGTAGTCCGCAGGTCCGGCGGGGTCGGAGATCAGGTGGAACGCAGCGGCCCCGGTGACGGGCACGGTTACGAGGTCGCCCGGGCGGGGTGCCGGCGCGCCGTCGGGCACCGAGAAGTGCACCAGGCGCTGGTCCCGGGAACGTCCGGAGAGACGTCCGGTCTCGCCGGATTTGCGGCCCGAAGCGGCGGTGACCATGACCTCGACGGTGGTGCCCACCTGTTTGGCGTTTTCCTCGGCGGCAATCCGGTCCTGCAGCGCGGTGAGGCGTTCATAGCGCTCCTGCACCACGGCCTTGGGAAGCTGGTCGGCCAGTTCCGCCGCCGGGGTGCCCGGACGCTTCGAATACTGGAAGGTGAAGGCGGTGGCGAAGCGGGACCGCTCGACGACGTCGAGGGTGGCGGCGAAGTCCTCTTCCGTCTCCCCCGGGAAGCCGACAATGATGTCCGTGGAAATGGCCGCGTGCGGCATCCGCTCGCGGACCTTGTCCAGGATGCCCAGGAACTTCTTTGACCGGTAGGAGCGGCGCATGTCCTTGAGGACCTTGTCCGAGCCCGACTGCAGCGGCATGTGCAGCTGCGGCATCACGTTGGGCGTCTCGGCCATGGCCTCGATGACGTCGTCGGTGAAAGCCGCAGGGTGCGGGCTGGTGAACCGAACCCGTTCCAGGCCCTCGATGTCGCCGCAGGCACGCAGCAGCTTGGCGAAGGCCCCGCGGTCGCCGAACTCCACCCCGTAGGAGTTTACGTTTTGTCCGAGCAGCGTTACCTCGATGGCGCCGTCGTCCACCAGGGCCCGGATTTCCGCCAGGATCTCCCCCGGCCGCCGGTCGCGTTCCTTGCCGCGCAGCGACGGGACGATGCAGAAAGTGCAGGTGTTGTTGCAGCCCACGGAGATCGAGACCCATCCCGAATACACGGAATCGCGTTTGGTGGGCAGCGTGGAGGGAAAGACGTCCAGCGACTCCAGGATCTCCAGCTCGGCCTTGGCATTGTGCCGGGCCCGTTCCAGCAGTGCCGGCAGGGAACCGATGTTGTGTGTGCCGAAGACGGCGTCCACCCAGGGGGCCTTGCGCAGGATCGTATCCCGGTCCTTCTGGGCCAGGCAGCCGCCCACGGCAATCTGCATCCCGGGCCGCTTTTCCTTGACCGGCGCCAGCTGCCCGAGGTTGCCGTACAGCTTGTTGTCCGCGTTCTCCCGCACGGCACAGGTATTGAACACAACGATGTCCGCCAGTTCGCCGTCGGACGGCACATAACCCGCGCCTTCCAGCAATCCCGAAATCCGCTCGGAATCATGCACATTCATCTGGCAGCCGAAGGTACGCACCTCGTACGTGCGGGGCTGGGCCGCAGGGGCCTCGGGGGCGGGAGAAGAAACAGTCAAACTCACCCTCCTAGGGTACGTCCATCGGCGGTACCGTCCGGTATGCCCCGCGGCAGACTTTTTCCTAATACCAGTTGTTGGCGTAATGGAAATTGAGTGCGCTGCAGGGGCTGCCGTAGCGGGACGCAATGTAGTCCAGGCCCCAGTTGATCTGCGTGGAATAGCTGACTTTCCAGTCGGCTCCGGCCACTTGCATCTTTTCCGCCGGGAGGGACTGCGCAATTCCGTAGGCCCCGCTGCTGGGATTGAGGGCACTGGTCAGCCATTCCGATTCCTTGGTCCAGAGCGTGTCGAGGCAGGTCAACTGGCCCGCATCCCAGCCGCGGGCGGGCAGGGCCGCGGCAGCGTAGGCCTTGGCTCCGGCTGGATCGTCCAGCGGTACGGCGGCTCGGGCCGCTTCTTCCGCAGCCGATTGCGCGGCTGCCTCCACTGCAGTGCTCCGTGCGGCCTCGTCGGCTGCGGCCTTCGCTGCGGGCTCCCGGTGGTCCGGGTCCTCACCCTCTGTTCCCGTCCCTGCTCCGGCCGCCAGGGGTTTCTCCGCCGCCTGCCGATCGGGCACTTTGCCAGTGGCTGGGTGCTCGTCCGGTCCTGCTGCACTGTCCCTGCCGTCGTCGGCGTCATCTGCGTTGCCTGCGTCCTCGGCGGCGGCAAGGAGCGGCTCGGCCAGGTTCACCAGCTGGATACCGGCCGTGGCCCGGAGGTTTGCTCCGGCAGTGCCAAGGGCAGCGCCGGAGACACTCGCCACGGCCAGGGAACCCAGCGCGGTTGCGGCACCTAGGCGGAGCCGCCGACGGCGTCGCACGGCTCGTCGGATGCGGGTCTGGTCGCGTCGGGTGAAGTTAGTTGAAGTCACAAGCGCAGGACCGTATCGGAGTTTTCTGGGAAAAGTCTCAAAACGGTAACGGTGCTATTGACGTTGGCCAGGTAACCTACCTGCCCGCACAGGTACCCGGTCAGTACCAGTTATTGCGCTGCCAGAAGGCGTAGGCCGCACACGGTGTGCCATACCGGGACTTGATGTAGTCCAGTCCCCAATTGACCTGGGTCCGGTAGTTGGTCTGCCAGTCGGAACCGTGGCTCGACATATTGCTTCCCGGCAGGGACTGCGGGATGCCGTAGGCATCGCTGTAGGGATTGTCCGCGGTGGTTAGCCAGTTGGACTCGTGATTCCAGAGGATGACCAGGCAGCGGAACTCGTTCCCGTCCCAGCCGTAGTCGCCCATGCGCCCGGATGCGTAGTTCTGTGCACCCGCCGGATCGTTCACCGGCTGCCCCGGTGCGGGCGCGGGCGGAGGGGCAGGCTGGACCGGGGCAGGTGCGGGGGCGGGTGCGGGTGCGGGCTGAGGCGCAGGCACCGTGACTGCCGGGGGCCGGGTTCCCGGCGGGTTGGGTGCCGCCCCGACCGGCGGATTCGGCGGCTGCTGCCCCTTCGGCGCGGACTCTCCTGCAGCCGCCCGTTCCGCGGCGTCGTGCTGTTCCTGAAACACCTTCTCGGCGGCTATCCCGCGGAGCCGGGCCTCCTCCGCGGCGGCTGTGCTGCCGTGGAGATCTGCCAACTGTGCAAGCAGGACGGCTTTGCGGGCTTCTTCATCCTGTACTGCCTTGCCTGCGCCCGCAGCCGAGGCTCCTGCCTCTTGGAGTGCCTTTTCCGCTTCGGCGGCAAGCTCGGCCCGGGCATTCCTTGCTTCCTGTTCCTGCTCCCGGAATCCGTCAGCAACTTTTTCGGACGCCACTGCACCGGCATACAGGTTGCCCGCCCGAGACGAGACCCTGTCCATAAGGTCCGCGCCGTGCAGGGCATCTGCCGAGGCATCCGTGTCGAGCAGCATCAGCGTCATGCTGTCGGAAGCGGACCCGCCGGACTTGTAGGTTTCGGCCGCAAGCCCGGCGACTTGCCGCATCAAGTCAGCGGACTGCTGCGCGGCCGCTTCCCGCTGCGCGGCCAGGGCCGCAAGCTCCTTGTCGCTGGCGGCAAGGGCATCCTTGGCCTCGTTGTGGCGGTTCGCTGCCTCCACTGCCGCATCGCCCAGGGATCCGGCGTCCTCGCGCAGGTCCGTAAGCAGACCCTCCAGCTTCTCTGCTTCAGCGGCTTTGGCCGATTCAGAGGATTTTGCCTGCTGGATATCCTCCCAGGAAGGGTAGGGATCCGCCGCGGAACCGGGCGAGGCAGTGAGGACCGCCGAGGCAAGGACGCCCGTAAGGACCAGGGCATAGAACGGGGTTCTCCGGGCACGCAACGGAGAGAATCGACCTACTGGATGCAACATGGGCCCCGCCAACCTCATCTTTAACATGGTTGGCACAGCATACGATACGGCGCGTCGGATTGACACCACGACTAATGGCGCCGGTTATTTCCTGTTCGGCGCACTGCGCCCGGGTACATTCAGGCCCGCTTCGCCATGCGCCGCCGGCCGGCCGGGCTCCGGCCCGCAGTCCGCAGGTTAGACGGAGTCCCCCCTGGCATCCCGGCCTTCACCGATTACTTCGGCCGCTACCCGAAAGCCGAGCGACGGGGAATAACCCTTCCGGGCCAGCATCCCCACCAGTCGGCGGGTCTGTTTGTCGCGCACGCCGCGGTCGGAAAGATCGGCAGAGGCCTGGAGTTTTTTCCTCGCCAAGGCGCGCGCCGCTTCGAGTTCGTCGTCGGCGCTGACCTGTTCAAGCGCTTCGGCGGCGAGATCCGGTGCAATGCCCTTTTCCGTCAGTTCGCGCCGCAGGGCCCCGCGGGCAAGGGACTTGCTCTGGGAGCGGCTACGGACCCACAGCCGCGCAAACTCGGCATCATCCACGAGTTGCACTTCTTCGAAACGGTCAAGGACCGCAGCTGCGGCTTCCGGCGGGATTTCCTTTTCCGCAAGCTTGGTTTCAAGCTGTCTGCGGCTCTTGGGCGAGGCAGTCAGCTGGCGCAGGACGATGGCTTTCGCCTCGGCGTAAGCTTCCTCGGGCGTCAGCGGGACAGTTTCCTCCGGTTGGTCCGCCTCTGCATCCTGCTGCCCCCAGCCCTGCCGCCCGCGGCCGGACTTTTTCCCGCCCCGCTTCGACCCGGAGCCGCCTGTCCCGGGTTCCGCCCAGGGCTCGTCGGCGGGGGCTTCCTCGCCGAAACCGTCTTCCTTGAAGGCATCGGGGGTCTTTGCGGGCGGCTTCCGGCGGCGGGCAGGTTTGGAAGCGTCAGGTTTGGCGTCCACCGGCCCGGGTGCGGTGCGCGGTGTCTTCGCGCCGCCCGGAGCGGTCCCGCCGCCGGCGGGCGCGGTTGCCGACGCGGCCGCGCTGATTTCGGCAAGCCGCCGCTTCAGCTCTGACAGGGTCTCTTCCTGCGAGGTATCCATAGCCATCCGCTCCAGGGACTTTGCTCCCTTATTCCTCCCGGACTTCCACTCCCCCGGACCGCGGAGAGTAGCTGCGCCGTAGCGCGCCTTTCCGGGCCGACCTGGCTGACCAGACGGAAAGCCGCCCCCATGCGGGAGCGGCTTCCCTGATCCTGCTGTCCCGGGACCGGTGTCCCCGGGTCCGCGGGCCGCTGCTAGGAGTCCTTTCCGACTGCCTTCAGCTTGGGTGCTGCGGGCTCCTCAGCGGCAGGAACACCGATTCCGAGCTTTTCACGGATACGGCGCTCCAGCTCGTCCGCCAGATCGGGATTGTCCTTCAGGAAGTTGCGCGAGTTTTCCTTGCCCTGACCCAGCTGGTCACCGTCGTAGGTGAACCAGGCACCGGACTTCTTGACCAGACCGTGTTCCACGCCCATGTCAATCAGTCCGCCCTCGCGGGAAATGCCGACGCCGTACATGATGTCGAACTCGGCCTGCTTGAAGGGCGGAGCCATCTTGTTCTTGACGATCTTGGCACGCGTACGGTTACCAACCGGGTTGGTGCCTTCCTTCAGCGTCTCGATGCGGCGGACGTCGATGCGGACCGAAGCGTAGAATTTCAGCGCCTTGCCACCGGTGGTGGTTTCCGGGCTACCGAAGAAGACGCCGATCTTTTCACGCAGCTGGTTGATGAAGATTGCGGTGGTATTGGTGTGGCTCAGGCGGCCGGCGATCTTACGGAGCGCCTGGCTCATCAGGCGGGCCTGCAGGCCCACGTGGCTGTCGCCCATGTCGCCTTCGATTTCGGCACGCGGAACCAGTGCGGCAACGGAGTCAATGACCACGACGTCGACCGAGCCGGAGCCGATCAGCATGTCCATGATTTCCAGGGCCTGCTCGCCGGTGTCCGGCTGCGAAACGAGCAGCGAGTCCGTATCCACGCCCAGCTTGGCTGCATAGATGGGGTCCAGGGCGTGCTCGGCGTCAATGAACGCGGCAATGCCGCCGTTCTTCTGCGCGTTGGCGACAACGTGGAGCGCCAGGGTGGTCTTACCGGAAGATTCAGGTCCGTAGATCTCCACCACGCGGCCGCGCGGCAGGCCGCCGATACCCAGCGCAACATCCAACGCGACGGAGCTGGTGGAAATGGTTTCGGCAGGGGCGCGCACTTCGTCGCCCAGGCGCATGATCGAGCCCTTGCCGTATTGCTTGTCAATCTGGGCCAGCGCTGCCTCTAGGGCTTTTGCGCGGTCGGCTGGAGCAGCCATTCTTCACCTCGTGTTGTGGTTGTGGGCGGCCCGTAGGCCGGTCGTCATTTCTTATCTACGACCCTATCCGGCGGCACTGACAAAACGGCTGACCGGAACGTATAACTCGTTGTCTTGTGGATATTCCCGGGCCGCATCGGCTAGGACGGGCCCCTGTGTAGGAGCATATCTTTATCCGAACAAATATTCGAACAGCGGACCCGGCGTGTCCGTTCGCCGGGAGCGGCGGCTGCCCTAGTTTGCCTTGGGCTTGACGTCGCGGCCCAGCCGGCGTTCGGGCGGAACGTCCTGGATGTCGCATACGGCCAGCCATACGGATTTGGGTTCCATGCCCTTGTCCAAGGCCTGTGCAGCCGTGACCCCTCCGAGTTGCCCGAGCACCAGGTCCGCGGCGAGGACCCTGGAGTAGGCCGCACCGAACTCGTCATCCATAAGCCGCCAGAAATCGCTGATACGCATCAATTAATCCTCTCACGCACGAAACACGGCAGCGAACCGCACCGCGGCCCCAAAAGCCCGAGGTATTCCAGTGCCGTGGAAGGGCCGCGATCCTACAATGGAGGATGACCGAAACATCCGGTCCCGCCGATTTAACCGACGGCAACCCTCCCTCCGGCGCCGAACCGGACAAGGACACGGCAATAGAGGACCTTGAGCAGGAACTCAGCGTGCTGTGGCGCCGTGCCCGGGCCAGCTCCCACCGGATCGCCCGCGAAGTCCACCCGGATATGGAACCTTCGGCCTACGGCCTGATGGTCCTGCTCCACCAGCAGGGGCCCATGCGCTTGACGGATCTGGCAGCAGCGGTCGGCGTGGGCAAGCCCTCCCTGAGCCGGCAGGTAGCCATGCTGCAGGCGCTGGGGCTGGTGGAAAAGCATGCGGACCCGGAGGACGGACGGGCGCAGCCGATCAATCTCACCGAGGTTGGTGCTGCGCGCCTGGAAGGAACGGCCACTGCGCGCAAGGAGCACTTCCGACGTACCTGGACGGGGTGGGAGTCGGAGGAACTCCATACCCTGGTCCGGCTGCTGCACAAACTGAATGCTTCCGTCCGGCGCGCCGGGGATCAGGTGGAGGACACACCTCCCGGCCCGGACGGCCGCTAGGCCCCGGACAGAACAGGCCCCAGACAGAACAGGCCCCGGACAGAACAAACCCCCGCAGGCACCGCGCCTGCGGGGGTTTCCTCTGGAGATTTCTTCGCCTTGATGCAACAGCGTCAAGGAGTATGTCTATGGGGCAACACAGTCACTACGGCCGATTCCGTTCGGCCGGCGTGACGCGCTGCGGTGTGCGGTGTGCGGTTTCTAGGATGTGCGGGCCAGGTCCCGTGCCAGGTCTTCGGGGAATTCGCGGGCGAACTCCCGGGAAAACTCAGATGGCACGGTGTCTGGAATGGCAACGCCTTCGGCGTTTGCCACCCGGTCGCTGACCTCTCGGAGCATCAGGGACAGGGGCACATCGAGGGCACTGCAGATTGAAGACAGAAGTTCGGATGATGCTTCCTTCTGTCCGCGCTCAACCTCGCTGAGGTAGCCGAGAGAAACGCGGGCGCTATGCGACACCTCGCGCAGGGTCCGGCCCTGGCGCTGGCGCACGTCGCGGAGTACATCACCAATCTCGTGACGAAGAACTACCATCTTGCGCTCCTTAGGCTCCCGGTGTGCGTCTTCCGCCAACCCTACATCCCGCCAGCGGATCACGCCGTTCACGGATACGGGTTGCTTAACCATGTGTATCGTCCTGCTCCCTGTGAGTACGGACTGCGGCGGTACCGCAGACTGTCCAAAGATCGTAATAAAGGAACCTTGGCGGTTCCTGATACTAACAACTGACGCCCTGCCGGTTTTGTTCCCGCCTGCGCAGCTTCCTGATTTCCGCCCCGCTACCGGTCTTCCAGCACTGACGCCAGCATGGAGAGTGCTTCACTGCAGGCCGCTGTTCGGATGGCCGTACGGTCCCCCGCGAACAGAAACTCCCGGACGGAGGTCCCTTCGGAAGTAGCGATCCCCAGGAACACGGTACCAACCGGCTTGCCGTCGTGCGTTTCAGGTCCGGCGACGCCGGTGGTGGCGACCCCGACGTCGGCGCCAAGAACCCGCCGCGCTCCGGCGGCCATGTGCTCAGCCACCCTCCCGTCGACGGATCCGGCTTGGGCCAGGAGCTCGGCCGGAACCCCGAGGACGGACAGCTTGATTCCATTTTGATACGCAACCACGCCGCCCTGCAAAACCGCCGAAGCACCGGGAACTGACCCCAGCTCGGCACAGAGCATGCCTGCAGTGAGCGACTCGGCAGTGGCGATGGTCAGCCCGGCGTCCCGGGCCGCGGCCACAACCTCGCCCGCCAGGCCGGCGGCAGGCGCGTCATTCATGCGCGCTTGCCGGCGCGGCGCAGCTTGACGGCCTGCAGGACGTAGTCGACGCCGGTGACCACTGTGATGACGAGCGCGGCGGCCATGAAGACGGCGCCGATCCACCATGCCCAGGCACCCAGCCAAGCGGTCAGCGGAAGCAGGAACACGAAAATGGCGAAGGTCTGGACCACGGTCTTGAGCTTGCCGCCCCGGGAGGCGGCCATAACGCCGTACCGGATCACGACGAAGCGCATCAGCGTGATGCCCAGTTCACGGACGAGGATCACGATGGTGACCCACCACCACAGCTCGCCCAGCAGGGAAAGCATCACCAGCGCGGAGCCGATCAGCAGCTTGTCGGCAATCGGATCGGCAATCTTGCCGAAGTCGGTGATCAGCCCGCGGCTGCGGGCAATATCTCCGTCGAGCTTGTCGGTGTAGATGGCGACGGCGAAGGTTGCCACGGCGAGCCAACGGAACAGGCCGTCACGGCCGTCGTCGGACGCCAGGAACCAGATAAAGAGCGGAACCATCAGGATCCGCGCCACCGTCAGGGCATTGGCGATATTAAGGGTCGGAACCCTATCGGTAGGAGAATTGCTCACGCCTTCAGCGTAGCGAAGATTCACCGGCCGGTGAGGTTCCAGGCATCTTCGGAACCGTCCGGGTCGTCCGCGTCGTCGTGGTAGTCGCTCGCCTGCGGCCTGCCCTCCAGGTCCGCGGCAACCAGGTCCACCGGCCCGGCCGGGTCGAAGCCGTGGTTGGCATTGGCGTTGTCCGCCAGTGCCGCGGCTCCGGCTCCCCCGGACGGCGCCGGAGCCTCGCCGCCGCTGATGGCAGCGAGGGTGGCGGCCAGGTCATCCGGCTTCACGAGCACGTCGCGGGCCTTGGAACCTTCGGACGGTCCCACCACGCCGCGGGATTCCAGCAGGTCCATGAGCCGGCCGGCCTTCGCGAAGCCCACGCGCAGCTTGCGCTGGAGCATGGAGGTGGAACCGAACTGCGTGGTCACCACCAGTTCGGTCGCCTGCAGCAGGACGTCGAGGTCGTCTCCGATGTCGTCGTCGATCTGCTTCTTCGGTGCCGTGACGGCTACGTCTTCGCGGTAGACGGCCTGCAGCTGGCCCTTGACGTGCTCAACAACCCGGTGGATCTCGGACTCGGTAACCCAGGCACCCTGCACACGGATGGGTTTGTTGGATCCCATCGGCAGGAACAGCGCATCGCCCTGGCCCAGGAGTTTTTCCGCGCCGGGCTGGTCCAGCACCACGCGGGAGTCCGTGACCGAGGAGGTCGCGAACGCCATGCGGGAGGGTACGTTCGCCTTGATCAGGCCGGTCACAACGTCGACGGACGGCCGCTGGGTGGCCAGCACCAGGTGGATGCCGGCGGCACGGGCAAGCTGGGTGATGCGCACGATGGAGTCTTCGACGTCCCGCGGGGCGACCATCATGAGGTCGGCGAGCTCGTCCACGATCACCAGCAGGTACGGGTAGGCCCGGATGACCCGCTTGGATCCGGCCGGGGGCACCACCTTGCCGTTGCGGACGGCCTTGTTGAAATCGTCGATGTGCTTGAAGCCGAAGTTCGCGAGGTCGTCGTAGCGGGTGTCCATTTCGCGGACCACCCACTGCAGCGCTTCCGCGGCTTTCTTCGGGTTGGTGATGATCGGGGTGATCAGGTGCGGGACGCCTTCATAGGCGGTCAGTTCCACGCGCTTGGGGTCCACCATCACCATGCGGACTTCGTCCGGCGTGGAGCGCATCAGGATGGACGTGATCATCGAGTTCACGAAGGAGGACTTACCGGCACCGGTGGCTCCGGCCACCAGCAGGTGGGGCATCTTGGCCAGGTTGGCCACCACGAAGCCGCCTTCGACGTCCTTGCCGACGCCCATGACCATGGGGTGTTCGGTCTTCCGTGCGGAGTTGGACCGCAGGACATCGCCCAGGGCAACAACTTCCTTGTCCGCGTTGGGGATTTCGATGCCGATGGCGGATTTACCCGGAATGGGCGACAGGATGCGTACGTCGGAGCTCGCCACGGCGTAGGCAATGTTCTTGGACAGCGCGGTGACGCGTTCCACCTTGGTGCCTTCGCCGAGTTCGATCTCGTAGCGGGTGACCGTCGGGCCGCGGGAGAATCCCGTGACCTTCGCGTCCACGTTGAACTGCTCGAGCGTGTGCGTCAGTGCGGCGACGACGGCGTCGTTGGCTTCGGAGCGCTCCTTCGCCGGCGGTCCCGGGGGCAGGAAGTCCGACGGCGGCAGCGTATAGGTGATGTCGCCGGAGAGCTGCAGCTGCTCGGTGCGCTGCGGGATGGGCGTGTTCGGCGGGACCGGCTGGACCGGTCGGGACGGCACGGGCGCTACGGGCGGAACGGCGGCCAGCTTCAGGACCTCGGTGGCGCCGGGGACGGTGCTGATGGCCTCGGTGGGCGGCTCGGCGGTGTCCGTGCCCCCGTCAACGGGCAGGCCCTGGTTGCGGCGGATCTTCTGCGTGGCCAGTTCGGACTGCGTGGGACGCCGGACTCCCGGGGGTACTGCCGGCGCGGCCGCGGCAGCGGCTGCTGCTTCGTCTTCCTCGTCCTGCAGCAGCGCGCGTTCAAATGCTTCGTCGCCGGCGAAACCGTCCTGCGCGGCAGCGGCCTCCGCTTCCTTTTCGCGGCGGCTCTTGCGCGGCTTGCGGACCTTTTCCGGCTTATGCGTGCCGTAGAGGTAGCTCTGGTCGTGCGCTTCAGGATCATCGGGGTCCAGGTCCTGGCCCATGAGGTGTTCATACATGGCCCGCAGGCGCAGCGGAATATGGCGGAACGGCGTGGCCGTGATGATCAGGACACTCACGAACACCAGCAGCGAAAGGAGGACCAGCACCGGCCATTGAGTCAGTGCGGCGGACAACGGCCCGGCGACGAGGAAGCCGACGATGCCGCCGGAGGCCCAGAGCCGGTCGAAACCGTCGGACAATGCGGGTAGGCCGCCCGCAATGTGCGTTATGCCGGAGCCGGCGAGCAGCATGATCACGAGGCCGATGCTGATCCTGCTGTTGGCTCGGTGCCGCTCCGGGTACCGGAACAGGCGCACTGCGCCGGCGGTGAGCATAAAGGGCAGCACCACGGCCATCCAGCCGAATGTGCCGGCCGCGCCGGCGTGGATCACGTCGGCAACGGGACCGCGCAGGGCCCACCACTCAACGGTGGCGACCGCAAGGGCAAGCAGGATCAGGAAGAATCCGGTCCCGTCGCGGCGGATTTCGCGCTCGGGAGATACATCGGCGCCGAGCTTGCGGACGCCGGCCCCGGCGATGCGGGAGATGCCCATCCAGGCGCTCTCCACCGCGCGCAGAGGCAGCGGCAGCTGGTCCGGGGGCGCCTGGCGCGACACGGAGGTCCCCCGGCCTCCGGATCCACCGCGCGCGCTGGACTTGCCTGATGTCTTGCTTGAGCTGCCGCCGGCGCTCCGGGCCGTTGTCCGGCCGGAGGCACCGCTGCGTGCGGCAGGGGAAGTACGAGTCGCCATACCAGCCACGCTACCCGATGCCGCCCCCGATACCCTGAATTTACGCGGCCGGGAGGGGCTTTGGGACTACTTACCCACCGCGTAGCACGGCGGGAACTAGGCCTCGACCACCACCGGCACGATCATGGGACGGCGCCGCAGCCGGCGGTTGACCCAGGTACCCACGACCCGCCGGACCACCTGCTGCAGCTGGTAGGTGGTGTGGTCAGTGTTGGAGCGCACCGCTTCTTCCAGGGCCGCACTGATCTTGGGGATGATCTCGTCAAAGACCGCGTCGCCCTCGGCAAAGCCGCGGGCGTGGATCTCGGGGCCGGAGACGATGGTGCCGGTACTGCGGTTCACCACGGAGATGATGGAGATGAAGCCTTCCTCGCTGAGGATCCGCCGGTCCTTCAGGTCGGTGTCGGTGATCGCTCCGACGCTGGACCCGTCCACGTAGACGAAGCCGCATTCCACTTCCCCGACCACGCGGGCCTTGCCGTCGCGCAGGTCGACCACTGTGCCGTCGTCGGCCAGGATGATGTTCTGCTCCGGGACACCGGTGGCGGCGGCCAGGCGGCCGTTGGCGATGAGGTGCCGGGTCTCGCCGTGCACCGGCATGGCGTTCTTCGGCCGCAGGATGTTGTAGCAGTAGAGCAGTTCCCCGGCGGCTGCGTGCCCGGAGACGTGGATTTTCGCGTTGCCCTTGTGTACGACGTCGGCACCCAGGCGCATTAGTCCGTTGATCACGCGGAACACGGCGTTTTCGTTGCCCGGAATCAGGGACGAAGCCAGGATGACGGTGTCCCCCTTGCCGATCCGGATACGGTGGTCGCCGTTGGCCATCCGGGACAGGGCCGCCATGGGTTCGCCCTGCGACCCGGTGGACATCAGCACCACCTTGTTGTCCGGCAGCTCGTCGACGTTTTTCAGGTCCACAAGGATTCCCTCGGGCACGTGGAGGTAGCCGAGCTTTTCGGCGATGGCCATGTTGCGCACCATGGACCGGCCGACAAAGCAGACGAAGCGGTTGTGCGCGGCGGCGGCGTCGAGGACCTGCTGCACGCGGTGGATGTGGGAAGAGAAGGAAGCGACAATGATCCGCTTGTCCACCTTGCCGAACAGTTCCTGCAGCACCGGGCCGATTTCGCGTTCCGCGGTGGTGAACCCGGGGACGTCGGCGTTGGTCGAGTCGGCCATAAACAGGTCCACGCCCTCTTCGCCCAGCCGGGCGAAGGCGCGCAGGTCCGTGATCCGGCCGTCCAGGGGCAGTTGGTCCATCTTGAAGTCGCCGGTGTGCAGCACGGTGCCGGCCTCGGTGCGGATGAACACGGCCAGCGCATCGGGGATGGAGTGGTTGACCGCTACGAATTCGCACTCGAACGGGCCGAGCTGCTCGATCTGCCCCTCGGTGACAGTCAGGGAGAACGGCTTGATGCGGTGTTCCTGCAGCTTCGCTTCCACCAGCGCCAGCGTCAGCTGCGAGCCGATCAGCGGGATGTCGTTCTTCAGCCGCAGCAGGTACGGCACCGCGCCGATGTGGTCCTCATGTCCGTGGGTGAGCACGACGCCGACCACGTCGTCCAGGCGGTCCTCGATGTAGGAGAAGTCCGGCAGGATGAGGTCGACGCCGGGCTGGGTTTCCTCGGGGAAGAGGACGCCGCAGTCCACGATGAGCAGCTTGCCGTCGATTTCGAAGACGGCCATGTTCCGGCCGATTTCCCCGAGGCCGCCCAACGCGACGATCCTCAGGGTTCCTGCCTCCAGCGGCGGCGGGGTCAGCAGGCCGGGTCCGGCGGTTTCGGGGAATTCGCTCATGATTGCCTACGCCTCGGTCCGGGAGAAGTCCATGCCGGCTTCAGCCAGATCGGTCAGGATGGTTTCCATTTCGACGGCGTCGGGCGCCACCAGCGGCAGCCGGACGGTTGCGGTGGGAATGACCTTCTGCATCGCCAGGATCTGCTTGGTCGAAACGGTGCCGGGAATGTGGGTCATGACTGCACGGACCACCGGATCAAGTTCGAAGTGGATGCGGCGGGCGGTGGCGAAGTCCCCTGCTGCCGCGGCATCGACCAAGGCGCGGAACTGCGCGGTGGCTACGTGCGCGGACACGCTGACGACGCCGACGGCGCCGGCGGCCATCCACGGCAGGGTCAGCCCGTCATCACCGGCGTAGACATCCAGGGTGGTGTTGGCCAGCACGCGGGTGATGCCGGCGAAGTCCGCCTTCGCGTCCTTCAGCGCCAGGATCCGGGGGTTCTCGGCCAGCTTGAAGATAGTGGAGGTGCTCAGGGCGATGCCGGCGCGGCCGGGAATGTCGTACACCATGACCGGAAGGTCGGTGGCGGCGGTGACGGCGTCGAAGTGCGCGATCACGCCCGCCTGCGTCGGCTTGTTGTAATACGGGGTAACCACGAGCTGGCCGTCAACCCCGGCACGCTCTGCGCGGCGGGCCATCTCCACGGAGTGGGACGTGTGGTTGGTGCCGGTGCCGGCAATGACCTTGGCACGGCCGCCGACGGTCTGGGCAACCACCCGGAACAGGTCTTCCTTCTCGCTGTCTTCCAGCGTGGAGGTTTCACCGGTGGTGCCGGAAACCACCAGGCCGTCGCAGCCGTCTTCGACGAGCTTGTTCGCGAGGTAGGCAGTGGCATCGAAGTCCACTTCCCCGTCCTCGGTAAACGGGGTCACCATGGCGGTGACGAGGGTGCCGAAAGGAAGCGTGCTGTTTTGGAAATCCATGGGTAAAACGTTACCCGTTACGCAGCGCAATGGGACAACAAGGCGTAGGAAGTAGAAGCCGGCCGAGCTTCAGGGCGGCGACGGCCGCCTGCAGTGTCCTGTGAGACGATTCTGTGCATGAACCAACGCCGCCTGACCGGCATCGATGCTGCCCGCGGGATCGCCCTGCTGGGCATGATCGCGACGCACGTGCTGCCGCTCTACAACCAGGAAACCGGCGATCCCAGCCTGACCGGGCTTGTGTTCTCCGGTCGTTCCTCGGCCTTGTTCGCGGTGGTTGCCGGTGTCGGGCTGGCACTGCTGACCGGCGGCAGCGAACCCCATGAGGCGAAGGCAGTGAACCGGGACCGGCGCGGAATTGCGGTGCGCGCACTCATCATCGCCCTGGTGGGCCTGGTGCTGGGCGGACTGGAAACCACCATCGCCGTCATCCTCTTCCATTACGCCGTCCTGTTCCTGCTGGCGCTGCCGTTCCTGGGCATGCCGCTGCGCCGGCTGGCCGTCTGGGCCGGGGCCTGGCTGCTGCTGTCCCCGGTACTTGCCTACGTGGCGCGGGACTGGCTGCTGCGGAACCTCTCGCCGTCGGATGTCGATGGAAACATCACCTGGGACGCGTTCCTCTCCCCCGCCGCGCTGGCAGCCGATGTCTTCGTCACGGGGTTCTATCCAGTGCTGCAGTGGCTGAGCTATATCCTGCTGGGGCTGGTGATCGGGCGCCTGGCGCTGACCAGCCTGCCGGTTCAGGTGGGACTGCTCACGGGCGGGGTGTTTGCCGCCGTGACCGCCAAGTTGGTCTCCTATTACCTGCTTGGCGAGCTGGGCGGTTTTGATGTCCTCAGGGCCACGGAGTCCGGGCAGCGGTGGCCCCTGGCACGGATGTTGGAGGTCAATCTCAGTTCGGTGGAGCAGACCGGTTCCTGGTGGTGGCTCGCTTTGGCAGGACCGCATTCCAACACCAGCCTCGATATGCTGCACACCGCAGGCACCGCAGCCGCGGTGCTGGGCGTCTGCCTGCTGTTGACGCGTGCCCGGCCGAACCTCCTGCTGCCTCTGTCCGCGGCCGGAGCAATGACCCTCACCCTGTACAGCCTGCATGTATGGGTGATGACCATGGTGGACCAGCAGAGCCCGCCCCTGGAACCGTTGCCGGTGTACTGGATCCAAGTCGCTATCCTGGTGGTCCTGGCCGTACTGTTCCAGCGCATCGACGCACGCGGTCCGCTGGAACTGGTCACCTCGGGTGCCTCCCGGCTGGCCCGCGGCAAGAGCGGCCGGGCCACGCCCCCGGCCCGGCAGAAGCGCTAGGCTCCGGGCTGGTTCCGGGTTCCCGCGTAGAGCCTGCCGGCCTGCCGCATGGTGCGCCGGGCGCGCGTGCGGTCTCCGGCGGCGTCGTAGGCGCAGGACAACCGGAACCAGCTGCGCCAATCCTCGGGCGCGGCCTCGGTTTCTGCCTTGTACTGAGGGAACTGGGCGTCCGCGGCTTCGCGAACAATCCGTCCGGCAGGCGTCCGCGGGAGGTCATCCACCGGCAGCCGGCCTTCCTCGGCCAGGATCCGGGCCATCTGTTCCGTCCGGTTGCCGAACATCAGCTCGCGGATGAGCGCCCACGCGCCGACCACCGGCAGCACCAGGTAGGCAAGGCCCATCAGTTTGGCCGAAATCTCGTCAGAAGTGAGCAGCAGCCAGCCGCGCTGCGCCGAGACCCACAGATAGAAGAAGAGCAGCAGGGTCACCAGGGCCACGCCGAGCTTGGCGCGGTTGGAGAAAAGGCCCGTGAAGAAAGACAACGTGTTCCTTAGTCGTTCAGGTTGAGGTAGCCGTCAAGTCCGACGGTCAGTCCGGGATGGCCGGCGACCTGCCGCAGGCCCAGCAGGACACCGGGCATGAAGGAGGCGCGGTCGAAGGAATCATGCCGGATGGTCAGCTGCTCGCCCGGCCCGCCCAGAAGCACTTCCTGGTGGGCAACCAGCCCGCGCAGCCGCACTGAATGCACGTGCACTCCGTCCACCTCCGCGCCGCGCGCTCCCGGCAGTGCCTTGGCCGTGGCGTCCGGAGACGGAGCCACACCGGCCTCAGCGCGCGCGGCGGCGATCAGCTGGGCGGTGCGTACGGCCGTTCCCGAGGGGGCATCCACCTTGTCCGGGTGGTGCAGCTCAATCAGTTCCACCGATTCGAAGTAGCGGGCGGCCTTGGCTGCGAAGGCCGAGGCCAGCACCGAGCCGAGGGCGAAGTTCGGCGCGATGAGCACACCGGTGGCGGGGGACGTTTCCAGCAGCTCCGCCAGGCGGCCCAACCGCTCGGCGTCCCATCCGGTGGTGCCGACGACGGCGTGCATGCCGTGCTCGACGGCGAAGCGGACGTTGGCCTCGGTGCTGTCCGGCACGGTCAGGTCCACTACGTACCGGGCACCGGCCGAGACGAGGGTTTCCAGCGGGTCGGTACGGCCCAGCGCTGCAACGAGTTCCATGTCTTCGGCGGCCTCGACGGCGGCAACGGCCTCGGACCCCATGCGGCCTGCGGCACCGAGGACCGCTACGGCAAGTTTTTCGCTCATAGGCTCCAGATTACCGGTCAGGGCCGGTCGCTGACGCCCACCCACTCGGTGCTGCCGTCCGTGAAGCCCTGCTCCTTCCAGATGGGCACGTTCGCCTTGACCGTGTCCACGAGCTCGGAGCAGGCCGCAAACGCGGTGCCGCGGTGGGCCGAGGCGACGGCAGCCACGAGGGCCGCGTCGCCGATGTCCAGGTCTCCGGTGCGGTGGGCCACCCAGATCCGGACGCCGTCGTACTTCGCCGCGATTGCGGCGGCCACCTCGCCCAGCACGGACTGTGCCGTGGGGTGGGCGCTGTAGGCAAGTGCCGTGACGGACTTGCCGTCGTCGTGGTTGCGGACGATGCCGCTGAAGAGGACCACGGCGCCGCAGTCCGGCGACCATGCGTTCTGTTCGGCCTCGGTGCTGCTCAGCGGCTCGGCGGAGACGGTGGCACGGACCACTTCGCTAGTGTTCACGCTTTCCTTCCAACTGGCCGCAGATGTGGCCGATGATCGGTTCCAGTACGGCAAGTCCGTCAGCCACCGCGGCCGGGGAACCGGGCAGGTTGACCACGAAGGTGCGGCCGGCGGTGCCGGCGAACCCGCGGCTGATGGCGGCCATCGGCGTCGAGGCCAGCCCCTTGGCACGGATGGCTTCCATGACTCCGGGCACGTGGCGGTCCAGGAGGGGCTCGGTGGACTCGGGGGTGACGTCGTCCGGGCTGAGCCCGGTGCCTCCACTGGTGAGCAGCACCGAAGGTTCGAGGGCGAGGATGCGCTGCAGCGACGCGGCGACCTCAACGCCGTCGGGCACCACTTCGGCCAGCACGATGTCATAGCCCAGGGCATACAGCCAGTCGGCAATCAGCGGGCCGCATTCATCCTGGTAGGTGCCGGCCGCGGCGCGGGTGGACGCGATCAGGACCCCTGCGGTGCGGCGGGATGACGGAGTGCTCACAACGCCCAGTCTCCGCTTTTGCCGCCGGACTTGGCCCGAACCATGATGTCGGTGATGCGGGCATGTTTGTCGACGGCCTTGATCATGTCGTAGAGCGTCAGCGCGGCCACGGAGGCTGCGGTCAGCGCCTCCATTTCGACGCCGGTGAGTGCCTTGGTCTTCACGGTGGCTTCCACGACGACGTCGCCCTCCCGCGGGGTGAAGTCCACGGTGACCTTCGTCAGGGGCAGCGGATGGCACAGCGGGATGAGGTTGGACGTCTGCTTGGCGGCCATGATGCCGGCTACCCGGGCCACGGCGAGTGCGTCACCCTTCGGCAGCCCGCCGTCGGCGATCAGGCGTACCACCTCGGCGGTGCTGCGCAGCACGGCCTGTGCCGTGGCCTGGCGCGTGGTTTCGGTTTTGGCGGATACATCCACCATGTGCGC
The DNA here is from genome assembly GCF_025244865.1 of Arthrobacter sp. zg-Y1110. Taxonomy (NCBI): domain Bacteria; kingdom Bacillati; phylum Actinomycetota; class Actinomycetes; order Micrococcales; family Micrococcaceae; genus Arthrobacter; species Arthrobacter sp. zg-Y1110. Next base: position 1,234,164 of record NZ_CP104272.1, on the reverse strand, counting down.
GGAGCCGTCCTCGCGGACGTGGGTCAGGCCGGCGGGGTGGAGGTCTTCGGGTTCGGCGCTCACGGCAGGGTCCTTTCGGGCACGGCGTCCGGGCGGGACACAGTTGCGGTTATTCCAGTAGCAATACTGTCACTTCTGCGCCGGCCTCGAGGTGCTCCGTCCCCACGGGGACGGAGATCAGGGCGTTGGAGGAGGCCAGGGCATGGACCAGGTGGGACCCGGGCCCGCCCACCGGCTCCACCGTTCCGGCCGTGTACCGGCCGCGGCGCACCTGGTGCTTGCCGGCGGGACTGCCGAGCGGGGCGGTGAGCCGGGCGGGCACTTCCGCCCGCGGCCGCGGCGCGCCGGTGACGGCCGTCAGGGCCGGGCGCAGGAACATCTCGAAGGACACCAGCGAGCTGACCGGGTTGCCCGGGAACCCGAGGAACGGGACGCCGTCGACCGTGCCGATGCCCTGCGGGCCGCCCGGCTGCATGGCCACGGACAGGAACGCCACGTCCTGCGAGGCGAGGCCCTGGCGCACCACCTCGTAGGCTCCCTTGCTGATGCCGCCCGAGGTGAGGACCAGGTCCGGGGCGTCAGCATTGACGTCGGCACGGAGCCGGTCGGTGAACTCCTGCGGGGAGTCGGCCAGGATCCGGGAGCGCAGCACCTCCGCGCCCGCCTCCTCGAGCGAACTCCGGAGCAGGGTGGTGTTCGCGTCATGGATCTGGCCCGGCCCGAGCGGCCGGCCCGGTTCAATGACTTCGTCTCCGGTGGTCAGCAGCAGCACCCGCGGCCGTGCCCGGACGGTGACGCGGTCCAGGCCGAGGGCCGCGAGCAGGCCCAGCTGCAGCGGACCCAGCACTGCTCCGGCGGGCAGTGCCGGGGTTCCCGCGCCGATATCGCTGCCTTCCCTGCGGACAAACTGCCCGGCGGGCACCTCCGCGGGGACGGCCACGGTGCTACGGGGCTCCCCGGGGGGCAGGAAGGTGTTGGGTGTGCAGGCCTCGATCGGGACGACGGCGTCGGCCCCCTCGGGCAGCATGGCACCGGTCATGACGGGTGCGGCCGTGCCGGGGAGCAGCGGCGGCGGTGCCGAACCGGCCGGAATGGGTGCGGCCGTGGCCAGGCGGACCCTGCCGGGGGCTGACGGCAGGTCCTCGGCTGCTGCGAGGTCGGCAACCCGGACCGCGTAACCGTCCATCTGCGAGTTCGTGAAGGGCGGCAGGTTCCCCGGTGCCCGCACCGCGGTGGCAAGGAGCCGCCCGGCTGCGGAGTTCAGTGCCACGGTCTCGTGGGCGGGCGGATGCGCCTGGAACCAGGTCCGCAGGAGGTCCTCCACGGCTTGCCGGTGCGCCGCTACCTGCCGGGGTCCGGCCGGAGCAGCGGGTGCCGGTGCCGGGACACTCTGTGGAGCCGGTTCTACCGACATGGTCCTCCTTGGGAGATGGGGCGGCGTCGAGGGCACGAAAAACCTCAGCGCACCGTCACCCGAATTGTATGCAGTCCGGTGGCTCCGTCGGGAAGCACTGGCCGTTTTTCTTCCGCCTGCCGGACGCCGTTTGCGTCCACGGCCCGGACCGCGATGTCGTGCCCGCCCGGTGCCAGCTCCACTGCGATCCGGTACTGCCGCCACGTATCTGCGGAGATCCCGGGAGCCAGCTCCGCGTCCTGCCAGCCGCCGTCGTCCACGCGCACCTGTACGGCACTGATGCCGGTGTGCTGCGCCCACGCCACGCCGGCCACGGTGACCGTGCCGGCGGAGACCGGTGTACGGCCGGGAACGTCGATGCGGGAGGAGAGCTTGACCGGGCCGCGCTCGCCCCAGCCCCGGTCCGTCCAGTAGGCCGTCTCGTCCGCGAAGCGGGTGACCCGCAGCTCGGTGACCCACTTGGTCGCAGACACGTATCCATACAGGCCGGGCACAACCAGCCGGACGGGAAAGCCGTGTTCCAGCGGCAGCGGTTCCCCGTTCATGCCTACGGCCAGCAGCGCATCCCGGTCATCGGTCAATGCCTCCAAAGGGGTGGAAGCGCTCCACCCGTCCCGGCTCGTGGAGAGCACCATGTCCGCACCCGGCTGCACCCCTGCCCTGGCCAGCAGGTCCCTGACGGGCATTCCCAGCCACCGGGCGTTGCCGATCAGGTTCCCGCCCACCTCGTTGGAAACACAGGCGAGGGTGACGTAACTTTCCTGCAGCGGCGCAGCGAGGAGTTCCGAGTAGTCCAGTTCCACTTCACGGTCCACCATGCCGGTGATCCGCAGCCGCCACTCCGCCGGGTCGATCAGCGGCACCCTCAGGGCCGTGTCGATCCGGTAAAAATCGGCAGCGGGTGTCACCAGCGGTGCCAGGCCGTCGACGGCGAGCTCGGCTCCGGCGGGTATCGCTGCCGCACGCCGGGACGGTACCGGCAGCCGGACCGTTTCGCGCAGGGCCGTGACGCCCACCTGTCCCCCTCGGGCTATGCCGGCCAGCGCGGCACCGAGCAGGGCCACCGCCGCTCCCCCGCCCACCGAGGTGAGCACCGTACGGCGCCGCACCGCGGCGTCGTCGTTCGTCTGCGCCGCGGCCAGGTCCCGGATCCGCGCCGTGAGTGCCCGCAGGACCAGGACGGCCACGCCGGCAGCGGCTAGCGGCGGCAGGAGGGCCAGCAGCGAGAACTGCTGCCGGGTAAGTACTGCCGCCAGCCCGGCTGCCCCGAAGAGTCCCAGCACCGCCGCGCCCGTCGGCGGACGGCGCAGTTCCAGGACGCCGGCAGCGGCGGCGGCAAGCGCGATGATCAGTCCCATCCCCACCAGCAGCGCGGCCTTGTCAGCCGTCCCGAAGAGGTTGATCGCGGCGTCCTTGACCGGGCCCGGAACGGCATCGATGACCACCGAACCGACGGCGGAAACCGGGGACAGTGACGGGCTGGCTATGGCGGCGAGCAACTCCCCGGCAGCCACGCCGAGTCCCGCGGCGACCAGCCCTGCAGCCGCCGCCCACCACCGGTTTGCCCGCTCCGGACCGCCGGCAGACCCCCGGGTGAGCCGTTCCCGGGTACTCATCGCGGCAGCAGCCGTCCGGTGGCGATGCGGGCCAGCAGCAGGACCAGCAGGTACAGGGCAATAAGCATCAGGCAGATGCCCAGGGCCGCCTGGGGCTGGTTGGAGTTCAGGCTCAGTTCGATCTGCAGCGGCAGGGTCCGGGTGCTCCCTTCAATGCTTCCCGCGAAGGTGATGGTGGCACCGTATTCGCCCAGCGAGCGGGCGAAGGCCAGCAACGTGCCCGCCACGATGCCCGGCAGCGCCAGCGGCAAGGTGATGTGGCGCAGGATCGCGGTGGGACCTGCCCCGGACGTGGCGGCGGCCATTTCCAGGTCCCGGTCCACGGCGGACAGGCTGTTCAGCGATGCGACCACGAAGAAGGGCAGGGAAACAAATACCTGGACAATAACGACGGCGGCCGGCGAGTACCCCACGTCCAGTCCCACGGCGCCGAGCAGCTTTCCAGCAATCCCCTGCCGGCCCCAGAAATACAGCAGGGCGATGCCGGAGACAACGGGTGAGAGCACCAGCGGGATCAGCAGGATTCCGCGCATCAGCTGGATCCATGGCCCCTCCAGTTTGCTGAGCAGCACGGCCAGCGGCAGCCCCAGCAGGACGCAGAGCAGCGTGGAGCACGCCGAGGTGGCCAGGGAGAGGCCCAGCGCAGTGCGGGCCGCGTCGGAGCTGAGCAGTTCCGGCAGCGACGTCCAGGGGACGTTGAGCAGCAGCGCCGCGACGGGTCCGGTGCACAGGAGCAGGGCGATGCCGGCCGGCAGCCACAGCCAGGCGGGCGTCGTGGCGCGTGCCTCCCGGCTCATGGCAGACGCCGAGCCGGACGCCGCTTCGAATTCCTGCGTCCTAAGGGGCATCGTTGCTCCCCGGGTCCGCCGGACCGAACCCTGCCTCGGCGAGGATTGCTGCCGCTTCCGGGCCCGTAAGCCACTCGTAGAATGCTGCCGCCTCGGCGTTGGCGGCCCCTTCCGCGGTCAGTCCCGCCGGATACCGGTTAGGGGCAGGATCCTCCAGCGCCAGGTAGGTCACGCCGGACCCGGCTGCGGCCAGGGCATCGGTCCGGTAGACAAAGCCGGCGTCGGCCTGGCCGGTGGCGACCTTGGTCAGCACCGAGCGGACGCTGTCCTCCAGGCTCGGGGCGGGAACGGCTACGCCGGCTGCCTCAAGGACGCGTGATGTTGCCCGCCCGCACGGAACGGAGGGTGCGCACAGGGCGGCCCGGACGCCGTCGCCCGCAACATCGCGTAACACTTGGATCCCGGCGGGGTTGTCCGCGGCCAGGGCCAGCACCAGGTTGTTGCTGGCCAGCACTGTCTCCCGGTCCAGCCCGGTCCGCAGGGGTTCGAGTGCCTCGAGATCGGCTGTAATCACCACGTCTGCTTCCGCGCCGGACTGCAGCTGCGCCACGAGCTGGCTGCTGGAGCCGATGTTGACGCGCAGGCGCCCGCCGCCGTCGTAAGCCGAATTCAGCTGCCCGACCACGTCCGTGAGCGAGGAAGCCGCAAAGACCGTGATGCCGGTTCCGCCGCGGCCGGCAGCGCCGGTGGTGTCCGCGGAGGTGCACGCGGCTGTGGAAGCGGCAAGAACCGTCACGGCGCACGCTGCCAGGGTCCGGCGGCCCCGGGGAACAAAGCGCATTTATAGAGCCTAACTGTCAAAGGGCGTAACCTCGAGGGATGGGAACACAGCTGGGAATGCCTGCAGTACGCCCTTCCCCCAGTACACCAGAAATCAGCACGGCGGAAGCCGCGGCACCGGGCAGCGGTTCTCCCGCTGCCGCCTCGGCACTGCCTTCCCCCGCGTCTGCCCTGGCGCTTTCCCCGGCAGACGGCCTGCTGGACCGGCACGGCCGCCGGGCCACGGACATGCGGCTGTCGCTGACGGACAAGTGCAACCTGCGCTGCACGTACTGCATGCCTGCCGAAGGGCTCGACTGGCTGGCCCGGGACAAGGTACTTGGCCGGGACGAAATCGTCCGCCTGGTCCGGCTCGGCGTCGACCGGCTGGGTGTGCGCGAGCTGCGGCTGACCGGCGGTGAACCGCTGGTGCGTGCGGATCTGGTGGACATTGTTGCCGGTATCCGTGCCAACCACCCGGAGCTGCCGATTTCCCTGACCACCAACGGGCTCGGCCTGGACAAGAAAGCCCAGGCGCTCAAGGACGCCGGCCTGACCCGCATCAACGTGTCCCTGGATTCCCTCCACCCGGATACCTTTGCCCAGCTCACCCGCCGCCCGTTCCTGGACCGGGTGCTGCGCGGGGTGGAGGAAGCCGCCCGGGTGGGCCTGGGCCTGGTCAAGATCAATGCCGTGCTGATGCGGGGAATCAACGACGCCGAGGCGCCGGACCTGCTGGAGTGGGCGGTCAGCCGCGGCTTCGAACTGCGGTTCATTGAGCAGATGCCCCTGGACGCGGACCACGGCTGGACGCGGGACGGCATGATCACCGCCGCCGAGATGCGGTCCCTGCTGGAACGGGACTTCGTCCTGACGCCCGATCCCCGGGAGCGCAACGGCGCACCGGCCCAGCGCTGGGAGGTCCGCCGGCACGCGGACCCGGCAACGGTTGTCGGAACCGTCGGCATTATTGCCTCCGTCACCGAACCCTTCTGCGCCGAGTGTGTCCGCACCCGGATTACCGCCGAAGGTAAGGTCCGCAGCTGCCTGTTTTCCCACGAAGAGACGGACCTGCTGGCACTGCTGCGCAGCGGTGTGGACGACGACGCGGTCGTCCGCCGCTGGCAGGAAGCCATGTGGGGCAAGCCCAAGGCACACGGCATGGGCCATGCCGGGCTCGGCGACTCCGACTATGTCCAGCCCGAACGAACCATGAGTGCGATAGGCGGCTAAGTGCTGATCAGATACTTCGGCGCTGCGAAGGCAGCAGCCGGCACGGAAGAAGAACACTTGGATGAAGGGCCGCTGACGCTGGCCGAGCTGGCAGAAAAGCTTGCCGCCCGGTACCCCTCACCGGGTGCAGGCATCCCCGCTCTCGGGACGGTGATTGCGCGCAGCACGTTCCTGGTCAATGAAACGGCTGCCCGGAACCCGGACCTGCTGCTGCAGCCGGGGGACGTCGTGGACATCCTCCCGCCCTTCGCGGGCGGATAAAGGCAGAGCCGGCGGTTAACCGGCAAAGGCACACCCGATCCGCTTGGCGCGGTTCGGGTGTGCCTTTCGCAAAGAGGTTAGAAGCCCAGTTCCGCCGCTGATTCGAACGGACCCACCACGGTGATGGTGCGGGGTGCGGCGGCCAGTTCGGCGGCCAGCTCCTGGACCTGTTCCGCGGTGACGGAATGGATCCGGCGCAGGGACTCATCGATGTCGATGAACTCGCCGCTGACCAGCTCGGCCCGGCCCAGGCGGGACATCCGCGAGCCGGAGTCCTCCAGGCCGAGCACCATGCCGCCGGAGATCTGGCCCAGGGCCTTCGCCAGTTCGGCCGGCTCGACGCCGTCGGCGGCCAGCCGCTCGAGCTCGCTGCCGAGCAGGTCGATGACCTGGCGGGTCTTGGCGGGCGAGCAGCCCGCATACATGCCGAAGTATCCGGCGTCGGCGTACGACGCCGAGAAGGAGTAGGTGGAGTACACCAGTCCGCGCTTCTCGCGGATCTCCTGGAACAGGCGGGAGGACATGCCGCCGCCGAGGATCGTGTTCAGCACGCTCATGGCAAAGCGGCGGTCATCCGTTGCGGTCAGCGAGGGGCAGCCCATCACGATGTTGGCCTGCTCCACCGGACGGTTGATGACGTGGACTCCGGCGGTGCCGGAGATCGACGCCGGCGCAGTCTCGCGACGCGGCGCAGGCGTTGCCGCCGGGTCCAGTTCCCAGCCGGCGGTCTGCAGCGCCTGCAGCACAAGTGCGCAGACCTGCTCGTGGTCCAGTCCCCCTGCGGCGGTGACCACCAGTTCCTCCGGACGGTAGTACCGCCGGTAGTGGTCAAGGACCGCTTCGCGGGACACGCTCCGGATGGCGTCGGGAGTGCCGCCGATGGGACGGCCGAGGGCGTGGTCGCCGAGGACCGCCTCGGAAAACTTTTCGTGGCAGAGATCGGCCGGATCGTCATTGTCCATGGCGATCTCTTCGAGGATGACGTCGCGTTCCTGTTCCAGTTCCTCAGGATCCAGGACGGCGGACGTGACCATGTCGGTGATGACGTCAATGGCCATCGGAAGATCGGTATCCAGCACCCGTGCGTAGTAGCAGGTGCTTTCCTTGGCGGTGGCCGCATTGGACTCGCCGCCTACCTCGTCAAACGCCGAGGCGATATCCAGCGCCGAGCGGCGGCTGGTGCCCTTGAACAGCAGGTGCTCAAGGAAGTGTGTGGAGCCATGCCGGCCCGCGGCTTCATCCCGCGAGCCGACACCAACCCAGAATCCGATGGCCGTGCTGCGCTGGCCCGGCATTTCCTCCGTCAGGACCCGGACGCCGCCGGGCAATACCGAACGGCGCACGACGGCGCCTCCCGGAGTGCCGACGACAAGGGTCGGGTCGGAGGAAAGAGTGGTCAGCGGAAGCTGGACAACCGTCCCGTGCCCCTTCGGTGAGGAAGGGGACACGGGACGGTTTCCATCGGAGTAGTCCGGCATCTACTCTGCAGACTCGGTTTCTGCTGCTTCTTCGCCTTCGGCGTCTTCGGCAACCACCGGGGAGAGCGAAAGCTTTCCGCGGTCATCGATCTTGGTGATTTCCACCTGGACCTTCTGGCCCACGGAGACGACGTCGTCGACGTTGTCCACGCGCTTGCCGCCGGCGAGCTTACGCAGCTCGGAGATGTGCAGCAGGCCGTCCTTGCCCGGGGTCAGGGAGACAAAAGCACCGAAGGTGGTGGTCTTGACTACCGTGCCGAGGTAACGCTCGCCGATCTCGGGGACCTGCGGGTTGGCGATCGCGTTGATCGCCGAGCGGGCAGCCTCGGCGGAGCCGCCGTCGGTTGCGCCGATGAGGACGGTGCCGTCATCTTCGATGGAGATGTCAGCGCCGGTGTCCTCCTGGATCTGGTTGATCATCTTGCCCTTCGGGCCGATGACCTCGCCGATCTTGTCCACGGGGATCTTGACCGAGATGATGCGCGGCGCGAACTCGGAGAGCTCGTCCGGTGCGTCGATCGCAGCCTGCATCACGTCGAGGATGTGGAGGCGGGCTTCGCGGGCCTGCTTCAGTGCTGCTGCCAGCACGGAGGCGGGGATACCGTCGAGCTTGGTGTCCAGCTGGATGGCCGTGACGAACTCGGAGGTACCGGCAACCTTGAAGTCCATGTCGCCGAAGGCATCTTCGGCGCCGAGGATATCGGTCAGGGCTGCGTAGCGGGTTTCGCCGTCAACCTGGTCGGAGACCAGGCCCATGGCGATGCCTGCCACCGGAGCGCGCAGCGGCACACCGGCATTGAGCATGGACAGCGTCGAGGCGCAGACCGAACCCATGGAGGTGGAACCGTTGGAGCTCAGGGCTTCGGAGACCTGGCGGATGGCGTACGGGAATTCTTCACGCGTGGGCAGCACCGGCATCAGGGCGCGCTCTGCAAGTGCGCCGTGGCCGATTTCGCGGCGCTTGGGCGAACCCACGCGGCCGGTCTCACCGGTGGAGTACGGCGGGAAGTTGTAGTTGTGCATGTAGCGCTTGCGCGTTACCGGCGACAGCGAGTCGATCTGCTGTTCCATCTTCAGCATGTTCAGCGTGGTGACACCCATGATCTGGGTTTCGCCGCGCTCGAAGATGGCCGAACCGTGCACGCGGGGCAGGACCTCTACCTCGGCGGTGAGCTGGCGGATGTCCGTCAGGCCGCGGCCGTCGATGCGGACCTGCTCCTTGAGGATGCGCTGGCGCACAACCTGCTTGGTGACGGAACGGAATGCGGCGGAGACTTCGCCTTCGCGGCCTTCGAACTTCTCGGCCAGTGCGGCCTTGACTTCGTTCTTCAACTCGTCGGCAGCGGCGTCGCGCTCCTGCTTGTCGGCGATGGAGAAGACCTTGGCCAGCTTCTCGCCGGCAGCGGCTTCAACGGCCTCGTACACGTCGTCCTGGTAGTCCAGGAAAATCGGGAACTCGACGGTGGGCTTGGCGGCACGGGCAGCCAGGTCCGACTGGGCGTCGCACAGGACCTTGATGAACGGCTTCGCCGCTTCCAGGCCTTCTGCAACAACCTCTTCGGTCGGGGCGGTGGCGCCCTCTTCCTTGATGAGGTTCCAGGCGTTGTCGGTGGCTTCGGCTTCCACCATCATGATGGCGACGTCGTCACCGGCAATGCGGCCGGCAACCACCATGGAGAACACGGCGCGCTCCAGCTCGGAGTGCTTCGGGAAGGCAACCCACTGGCCGTCGACCAGGGCAACGCGGACGCCGCCGATCGGGCCGGAGAACGGCAGGCCGCTCAGCTGGGTGGACATGGAGGAAGCGTTGATCGCAACCACGTCGTAGAGAACGTCCGGGTTGATCGCCAGGACAGTGACGACAATCTGGACCTCGTTGCGCAGGCCCTTGACGAACGCGGGGCGCAGCGGGCGGTCCATCAGGCGGCAGGCCAGGATGGCTTCGGTGGACGGGCGGCCTTCGCGGCGGAAGAACGAGCCCGGGATGCGGCCGGCAGCGTACATACGCTCCTCGACGTCCACGGTCAGCGGGAAGAAGTCGAAACCTTCACGCGGGGACTTGCCGGCGGACGTGGCCGAGAGCAGGGCGGTGTCTTCGTCAATGTAGACCATCGCCGAACCGGCTGCCTGCTGGGCAAGGCGGCCGGTTTCGAACCGGATAACGCGCTTGCCGTACTTGCCGTTGTCAATAACGGCTTCTGAGAACTGAATTTCGGGACCCTCCATATGAGAGTCACCTCCGTTTCTTCTGTGGCGGAGGCACCCAGCACCGTATCGAACTTCTTTCCGTGCGGCACGGGCAGCACGTTCAACACCCGGTCTTCGATCGAGGTCCTCGGGCAGATACTCCCGGAGACCACTACCGAGGACCGCGAATGCTGCGATGCTGGCTGACTCCTGTGATGTTTGCTGTGCTTCTTTACTGCTGTGCTTCTTTACTGCTGTGCTTCTTTACTGCTGTGCTTCTTTACTGCATAACTACCTTCGCCGGTCCCCTTCGAGGGAGACCGAAATCAGACAGGTGCGCTTCCGGCTTTCCCGGTGTCCATGCCTGCCTGCGCAAAAGGCGGCTCCCCGTGCAGTGCACAGGTGCCGCCTTCCACAAAGACTATCGACGCAGGCCGAGACGCTCAATGAGCGCACGGTAGCGGGCGATGTCGGTCTCGCGCAGGTAGGTAAGCATGCGACGACGACGACCAACCAGGGCCATCAGGCCGCGGCGGGTGTGGTGGTCATGCTTGTGGGTCTTCAGGTGCTCGGTCAGGTCGAGGATGCGCCGTGAAAGCACAGCAACCTGAACTTCGGGGGAACCGGTGTCCCCTTCAGCGCGAGCGAATTCCCGAATGATTTCCTGCTTGACGGCGGGATCGAGTGCCAATGTAACTCCTAGAGTTGTGCCGTGAGGCCCGAGTCAGCACTTCGCTGCCGGGAATCTTTCTGTCCTGGGGCGCCAGCCCCGGAACATAAAGAAATTCAGCCGCCACGGACCGCAGCCGAATTTGAAACCAGTTTACCTGCCCGTGCCGCTTTCTGTCGAAAGGACCTCGCGGGTGCGTTCGACGTCGAGGCGCATCTGGGCGACCAGCGCGTCCGGGCCGGTGTACGCCACCATGCCCCGGAGCCGGTCCACGAATTCCACCACAACGTGCTGGCCGTAGAGGTTGAAGTCCTCGACCTCTTCGGCCGGGCGGTCGATGACATGGGCTTCCACCTGGCGGCTCACACCTTCGAAGGTGGGATTGGATCCCACCGACACGGCGGCGGGCCACCGGACGCCGGCCTCGTCCACCAGCCACCCGGCGTAGATGCCGTCGGCGGGGATAAGACCTGAGGATTCCGGGGCGAGGTTGGCGGTGGGGAAACCCAGTTCGCGGCCGCGTGCCGCCCCGTGCACCACTTCGCCGCGCATCCGGTGGGTGCGTCCCAGCAGGCGGGCGGCGGTGCGGACATCGCCTTCCCGCAGTGCCTCGCGGATCCAGGTGGAGGAACAGCGCCGGCCGGAGTCCGGGCCGTCGGGCAGGGCGCCGAAATCCTCCACCGCTTCCACGTCGAACCCGAGCTCGCGGCCGAGTCCGCGCATGGTGTCCAGGTCTCCTGCATTGCCCCGTCCGAAGCGGACGTCGTGGCCGATGACGACCGTCTTGACGTGGAGCGCCTCAACCAGGACCGTGCGGACAAATTCCTCGGCGGTCAGGGAAGCCAGATCCAGCGTGTAATGCATCATCAGCAGGCCGTCCAGCCCGGTATCCGCCAGCGCCTGCACCCGATCCACGAGGCCCATGATCAGTTCCGGTGCGCTCTCGGGCCGGTGCACCTGCGCCGGATGGGGATCAAAGGAGATGGCCACGGCGGCGGCATCCTGGGCGCGGGCCACCTTGACCAGGCGGTTGAGCACATGCTGGTGGCCCAGATGCACCCCGTCGAAGTTGCCGATGGTGATTACTGTCGGACCAATATCGGCGGGTATTTCCGCCAGGTCATTCCAGTAGTACACACAGGCTCCTTAACAGCATTTTCCAGCGCCGGTCGAACGGCTGGTCCAGGTTTCCGGGCGGCTTTCGCCGCGCCGGGACCTATCCATTATGTCCGATCTGCGCCGCTTACCGGGAACCGCCCGCAATCCCGGTATCTCCTCCGGCCTGCTGGCTGTATTCGCGGCGCAGGTCGGAGGTCTTGGCAATGAACCGGTGCCAGACCAGCAGTGCCGGCGGGAAGGCCAGCTCAACGATCATCAACACAATGAAGGTGAAGTGCGGTGTTCCGGAGAAGGCCCAGGAAAGCACCCGGCCGATGCCGCCCAGGAACACCATCAGGCAGACGAGCCAGAGCATGTTCGCCCACTGGAATTTCACGGCAATGGCCACGAACGCCGCACCCACTCCCACCATCATGGCGGCGAAGAACCGGTACTGGCTCTCCAGGGTCGGATCGACCTCTCCCCCGGAGCTGTCCGGCAGGCCGGCCGTGCCGGTGATGAGGTTATAGAGGCCGAAACCGGCCACCAGAATGCCCACCCCGATGACGACGGCGCGGAAGACGCCCCAGTCGTCACTGCTCTTGTAGGGCTTGGCCGCCCTGGGCTGCTTTCCCGCCCTGCCGGGCTTGCCGGTGGACGGCTTGCCGGACCGCTCACGGCGGGTCGAGGCGTCAGACGCGGGCACGCCCGGTGTTGATGTCCCCGGCGTCGATGCCCCCGGCGCCTTTGGTGCCTGGTTTCCCGGCCCGTCCGTGCCCATGGGGCTGTTCCTGTCGCCCGGTGTCGGCGCTGCGTTGCTCATGACTCCCCTTTGACGGAGTTGGAACTGAAGTTGTTCCTGCCATCGTCTCACGCACTCGCGCGAAACAGGTAAGCATACTTATTTCATCGGCGCGCGTCTGCGCGGTGCCGGTAAAGCCACCACAACCCGATTATCGGCAGGATCAACGGCACATACCCGTAACCGCTGCCGAAGCCGGACCAGACGGTGTCCTCGGGCAGTGCGGCGGGATCAATCAGGCCGAAAACGCCGACAGCCAGCACACCGACCATTTCCACTCCCACGGCCGCCACGGAGATCCGGTAGGCGGTGGCGCCGGAGCGGGCCAGGCCGACGGTCGCCACGATGTAGACCACGGCTGCAAAAGCGGACAGCAGGTAGGCCAGCGGCGCATGCTCGAACTTGGTGAGGATCTGGAAGGCAGCGCGGGCCGACGCCGCCAGCGCGAAAATCGCGTAAACGGCTACCAGCAGGCGGCCGGGGCCTGCGTTGCGGGCCGCCGGAGCGGACCTGTCCGCCGACTCGGCGTCGTCGGGATTTATGCTGCGGTTCATAGAAGTGTTGCTCCGTCCCAGATCTGTTCCATCCGGAACAGCATGACAAATACGGTGATTCCCACGGCGGAAAGCACGATGTTGCTCCAGCGGCTGCGGTCCAGGAGCGACCACCAGACCGCACCGACCGGGATGACCAGCGCGGTCAGCAGGTAGCCCCAGAACTCCCAGGCTTCGCCGGCGATCCCCTCCCCTCCGGCGAGGCGGATCAGCGAGGCGGCGCCGTAGACCAGCAGGAAGAGCTCGACGGCGGCCGCGGACAGGATGGTGAGGTCGTTCGGTCCCTGCTTGAGGACGGCGGCACCGATGCACAGCACCACGGACACCAGGCAGACGAGGGAACCGACTAGGAACAGCGGGTCCATTTACGCCTTCTCGTTTCCGGGTGTGAAGACCAGCAGTGCCTTCGCCTGCTCGCCCTTGTCCTCGAGCAGTCCCACCACCCGGCCGTCCGGATCAATGGCTGCAACCGGTCCCGGCTGTCCGGTGCCGGTGGCGGTGATCCGGCGGCCGTGCGAAAGGTCCTCGGCTTCGGCCGCGGACAGGCTGCGAACCGGGAAGAGGTCCGCGGCGGCGTCGTCGAGGTCCAGGACCCGCAGGTCCTCGGCCAGTTCCTCGAGGGTGGAGGCCTGCTCCAGGCTGAACGGTCCCACGCACGTGCGGCGCAGCGCGGTCAGGTGCCCGCCGACGCCGAGCGCGGCACCGAGGTCACGGGCCAGGGCGCGGATGTAGGTGCCGGAGGAGCAGTCAACGGTGACGTCAACGTCGCGCAGCCGCCCGCCGTTTTCGCGCCGGATGGCGTGGACCTCGAACCGGGAGACGGTAACCGGCCGCGCGGGCAGGTTCACTTCGCCGCCGGCACGGACCTTCGCGTAGGAACGTTCGCCGTTGACCTTGATCGCGCTGACGCTGCTGGGGACCTGCTGGATGTCGCCGGTCAGGTTCGCCACCGCAGCCCGGATTTCCTCGTCCGTTACGGCGGCGGCAATGGTTTCGGCCGTGACTTCACCCTCGGCGTCGTCCGTGACGGTCGACTGGCCGAGCCGGATGGTGGCTTCGTAGGTCTTGGTGGTGCCGACAATGTACGTCAGCAGGCGCGTGGCCTTGTTGATGCCGACCACCAGCACGCCGGTGGCCATCGGGTCCAGGGTGCCTGCGTGTCCGACCTTCCGGGTGCCTGCCAGCCTCCGCAGGCGTCCGACCACGTCATGGCTCGTCCATCCCTGCGGCTTGTCCACAATAATCAGTCCTGAACGGACCTGCCCTGAATTCACGCCTTTCAGTATATGTTGCGGCGCGCGGCGTCCGTTCCGCACCGCTGCCGTCCGCAGGCGGCGATAGCATTCGGATATGGCACAGCTCTCACCGCACGTCCGGAAAGTCCCGGCAAACCAGATCCGCCAAATCACCCAGGCCGCCTGGGCGAAGCCGGATGCGATTGTCCTGAGCATCGGCGAGCCCGGTTTCCCCACCCCGGGGCATATCCTCGACGCCGCCCGGGCCACGCTGGACCGGGACGAAACCGGTTACACCCCCAATGCGGGCATCGCTCCCCTGCGCTCCGCCTTCGCGCGGCATGCGGGTGCGGCCTGCGGCAAAGAGATCAGCCCTGAGCGGGTCTTCGTTACGTCGGGGGCGCAGCAGGGCCTGCATTTGGCCATGAGCCTGCTCCTGGACGCCGGAGACGAGATCCTGGTGCCGAACCCGGGATATCCGACGTTCGCGATGACGGCCGAGCTCCTGCACGCGGTGCCGGTGGAGTACCCCCTGTATCCGGAGCATGGGTTCCAGCCGAGGATCGAAGACATCGAAGCCCTGCTGACGCCGCGTACGCGGGTGCTGCTGCTGAATTCCCCGTCCAATCCGCTGGGGGCCGTGTTCAGCGGGGAACTGACCCGTGCGCTGGTGGAGCTGGCGCGGCGGCACGACCTGTGGATTCTTTCGGACGAGTGTTACGAGGCCTTCACGTTCGATGTGCCCCATGTGAGTCCCCTGGCGTTCGACGGCGACGCCGGGGAACGCGTGATCAGTTCGCTCACCTTGTCCAAGACCTACGGCCTGACCGGCCTGCGCATCGGTGCGCTGGTGCTGCCCGAAGGGCTGGAACCGGTCCTCAGCACGGTCATGGAGTCCATCGTGTCCTGCGTGGCCTCTCCCTCGCAGTATGCGGCCCTGGCCGCACTCACCGGGCCGCAGGACTACGTAGACATGGCCTCCGCGCATTACCGGGCTAACCGGGATGCTGCCTGCTCCGTCCTGGCCGGTAAGGGAATCCGGTATCTCGAGGCCCGCGGCGCGTTCTACCTCTGGGCGGATGTCTCCCATGCGACGGGAGGAAACGTCCGGGACTGGACTCTCCGCTTTCTGGAGGAGGACGGCGTCGCCGTTGCGCCGGGCACTGCGTTCGGATCCATCGGTGAGGGCTGGATCAGGATTGCGCTGTGCGGGGACCGCGAGGAGCTGCTGGAAGGCGTGAGCCGGCTCCCGGCGCCCTGAGCCTGCGTGAAGTTGAGGCTGCCCGTGCCGGGGCAGCAAAAAGGGAGCGGCTCCGTAAAACGGAACCGCTCCCTTTTCGACGGTCTAGGACCTACTTCGCGTCCGAGTCGACCGGAGCATCGGATTCGAGGTCTTCGTCGAAGTCCTCTTCGTCCTTGCGGTACGGATCGGCGTCGCCTGCGTAGCTGGCACCTTCCTTGAGCGCTGCCAGTTCGGCATCGCGCTGCTTGGCTGCCCGGATCAGTTCCTCGAGGTGACCGGCGTTGACCGGGATCTCGTCGGGAACGAATTCAAGCGTTGGTGTCAGGCGGACAGTGATGTTCTTGCCCACCTCGGCGCGCAGGATTCCGCGTGCGGATTCCAGGGCTGCCTTGGTATCTGCCTGCTGCTCTTCGTCGCCGAAGACCGTGTAGTACAAAGTGGCGTGCTGCAGGTCATTGGTGACCCGTGCATCGGTGATGGTCACGAATCCCAGCCGGGGATCCTTGATCCGCCGCTCAAGCGCCTGGGCAACTACTACCTTGATACGGTCAGCGAGTTTCGCAGCGCGTGCTGGATCTGCCATTACCTCTCCTTACTAAGACTGGAAAACAAAGTACCCGCAGGCCGCCGGGAGACCCGGCGGCCTGCGGCCACAGATTAGACGCGCGGCTTCTCGCGCATCTCGAAGGTCTCGATGATGTCGCCCTGGTTGACATCGTTGAACGAGCCCAGGCCGATACCACACTCGAAGTCCGTGCGGACCTCGGTGGCGTCGTCCTTGAACCGCTTGAGCGATTCAACGGTGAGGTTGTCACCGATGACCTTGCCGTCGCGGGTGACCCGCGCCTTGGCGTTGCGCCGGATGACACCGGAGCGGACGATCGAGCCGGCAATGTTTCCGAACTTGGAGGAACGGAAGACTTCGCGGACCTCGGCGGTGCCGAGCTGGACCTCTTCGTACTCGGGCTTGAGCATGCCCTTCAGTGCAAGCTCAATGTCATCAATTGCTGCGTAGATGACGGAGTAGAAGCGCATGTCGACGCCTTCGCGCTCTGCCAGGTCGGCAACGCGCTCGGCCGGCTTGACGTTGAAGCCGATGATGACGGCGTTGTCCACCGTCGCCAGGTTGACGTCGTTCTGCGTGATGGCACCGACGCCGCGGTGGATGACGCGCAGCTGCTCGCCTTCGCCGACGTCGATCTTGAGCAGCGAGTCTTCCAGGGCTTCGACTGCACCGGAAACGTCACCCTTGAGGATGAGGTTGAGGGTGTCGACCTTTCCGTCAGCAACGGCCTGGTCGAAGTCCTCGAGGCTGATGCGCTTGCGGCGCTTGGCCAGTGCGGCGTTGCGGTCCGCAGCCTCACGCTTTTCAGCGATCTGGCGGGCAGTGCGCTCGTCGTCGGTAACGAAGAACGTGTCGCCGGCGCGGGGAACGTTGGACAGGCCGAGCACCTGGACCGGACGCGAGGGCCCGGCTTCGGTGACGTTGTCGCCATTCTCGTCGAACATGGCACGGACACGGCCGTGGGCCGTACCCGCCACGATGGTGTCGCCGACCTTCAGCGTTCCGGACTGGACCAGCACAGTTGCTACTGCACCGCGGCCCTTGTCCAGGTTGGCTTCGATCGCGATACCGCGGGCGTCCTTGTTCGGGTTGGCGCGCATGTCCAAGGCAGCATCTGCGGTAAGCAGAACGGCCTCGAGCAGGGCGTCGATGTTGAGGTTCTGGCGGGCAGAGACCTCCACGAACATGGTGTCGCCACCGTATTCTTCAGGAACCAGTCCGTATTCGGTCAGCTGGCCGCGGACCTTCTCCGGGTTGGCGCCTTCCTTGTCGATCTTGTTCACTGCGACCACGATCGGCACGTTGGCTGCCTGTGCGTGGTTGAGTGCTTCCACCGTCTGCGGCATAACGCCGTCGTCGGCTGCAACAACCAGGACCGCAATGTCGGTGACCTTGGCACCACGGGCACGCATGGCGGTAAACGCCTCGTGGCCCGGAGTATCAATGAAGGTGACGGCCCGCTCGATGCCCTCGTGATCGAAGGCGATCTGGTAGGCACCGATGTGCTGGGTGATACCGCCGTGTTCGCCTTCCACAACGTTCGAGTTGCGGATGGCGTCCAGCAGGCGGGTCTTACCGTGGTCAACGTGACCCATGACGGTGACTACCGGAGGACGTGCCTCAAGCTGGTCGTCGCCTTCGGCTTCCAGTTCTGCCTCGAAGTCGATGTCGAACGTGCTCAGCAGTTCGCGCTCTTCGTCTTCGGGCGAGACAACCTGGATCTTGTAGCCCAGCTCCGTACCCAGTACACCGAACGTCTCTTCGTCCAGGGACTGCGTGGCCGTTGCCATTTCACCGAGGTGGAACAGTACGGTCACCAGTGCTGCGGGGTTGGCCTCAATCTTGTCGGCGAAGTCCGTGATGGACGCGCCGCGGCGCAGCCGGACAACAGTGTTGCCGTCGCCGCGGGGTACCGAAACGCCACCCAGCGACGGAGCAGACATCTGCTCCAGTTCCTGCCGCTTCGCGCGCTTCGACTTGCGCTGCTTGCCGCGGCCTGCGCCGCCCTTGCCGAAAGCACCGGCAGTGCCGCCGCGTCCGCGGCCGCCCTTACCGAAGCCGCCGCCAACCGGGGCGCCGCCGCCGCCGGTACCCGGGGCTCCGCCCGGTCCGCGGCGCGGTCCTGCTGCGCCCGGACGTCCCGGAGCTGCCGGACGTTCAGTGCGGTTGGGCATCATGCCCGGTGTGGGGCGTGCGCCGCCGGCGCCTGCTCCTGCCGGACGGGGAGTGCCCGGACGCGGTGCGCCGGGACGGGGAGCGCCGGGGCGCGGAGCACCCGGACGCGGTGCGCCGGGACGGGGTCCACCTGCACCGGCTGCGGGACGGGGGCCTGCGGCACCCGGCGTACCGGGACGTTCGGCCTCATCGCGGCGTCCACCCGGACGCGGCATGCCCTGCGAGGTAGCGAAGGGGTTGTTGCCCGGACGCGGTGCGCCGGCACCCCGTTCGCCGTCGCCGCGGCCACGCGGACGCGGCATGCCCTGGGAAGGTGCAAACGGGTTGTTGCCGGGGCGGGGTCCGCCACCGCCCGGGCGCGGTGCGCCGGGACGAGGTGCCGAAGAGGCGGATGCCTTGGCGGCGTCTTCCTTGCCGGCTTCGGGTGCAGCGGGTTCCGCGGCCGGAGCCGGTGCTGCCGGTGCCTCGGCTGCGGGTGCAGCCGGCGCTGCCGGTGCCGGAGCGGCCTCAGCGGGAGCTGCCGGCGCCTCAGCGGCGGGCTGCTCTGCTGCGGGAGCTGCCGGGGCAGGCTTCGCGGAGCCGGGCTTGGGGGACGGGGCCGAAGGCTTGGACGCGGAAGCGTCAGCCTTGGCGGGGGCTGCCGGGGAAGCAGCCTTGTTTTCAGACGCCGGGAAGGCGCCTCGAAGTTTCTTGACTACCGGGGCCTCAATAGTTGATGAGGCGGAACGGACGAATTCGCCCAGTTCCTGCAGTTTTGCAACTGCATCCTTCGAGGTAATGCCGAGCTCTTTAGCAAGCTCGTGTACGCGGACCTTGGCCACATTTCTCCTGTCTCGGTCCGCACCGAGGCAGGTACGAACCGTCTATTTACTGCGGGCTTCCACTGCAGTTGCAGCGGGGCCCATCACAGAGCACAACAAAGTACTCATCGCTGGGTACTCATCGGGTTTCCATCAGATTTCTGACCCGCTTTCAGGTTGGACGGTTTTGAGTCCGTTCCCGGTCGGAACGTCCTCAAGGGCCTTGAACCAACGTTCAACGTCCGATATTTCCACGGAACCCCTAAAGGCCCGCGGAAAGCCCGAACGTTTCACTGCCAATCTCAGGCATGCCGTGTCGGGGTGCAACCAGGCACCCCTTCCAGGCATTCGGTGGTCCTCATCGACACGGACGGCGTTGCCGCCTTCCATGCTGACACGGACCAACCGCAGCAGAACAGCTTGGTCATCCTTTTTCCTGCACCCTATGCACGTTCGCAACGGAACGTGCCTGGATACCCGATTTCCCGCGGCAGCGCCGGAAGCGGCTGCCGATGAATGGGACGCGGAGGGTGACCCGGCCTTATACATTCTAGCGCCTTTCTTGTCCGGCGCTGCATCCGCTTCCGGCACCGGAGCCTAGGAGGCCTTCGCGTCGGAAACGATATCGATCCGCCAGCCGGTCAGCTTGGCCGCGAGGCGGGCATTCTGGCCTTCCTTGCCGATCGCCAGGGAGAGCTGGTAGTCGGGAACCACGACGCGTGCGGACCTCAGGTCCTCGTCCGTGATGGTCACGGAGTTCACGCGCGACGGCGAGAGGGAGTTGGCGATGAACGTCGCCGGATCCTCGCTGAAGTCGACAATGTCGATCTTCTCGTCATGCAGTTCGTTCATGACCGCACGCACACGGGAGCCCATCTCGCCGATGCAGGCACCCTTGGCATTGATGCCCGGGACATTGGCCTTGACGGCAATCTTGGAACGGTGTCCTGCTTCGCGTGCCAGTGCCACGATTTCCACGCTGCCGTCGGCGATTTCCGGAACTTCCAGTTCGAAAAGCTTGCGGACCAGGCCGGGGTGGGAGCGGGAGAGCGTGATGGACGGACCCTTGAAGCCGCGGCGCACGTCCACAACGAACGCGCGCAGGCGGGAACCGTGGAGGTACTTCTCCCCCGGAACCTGCTCGGGCGGGGGCAGCAGTGCCTCCACCGAGCCGAGGTTCACCTGGATCATGTGCGGGTTGTTGCCCTGCTGGATCTGGCCGGAGACCAGTTCGCCTTCACGGCCCTTGAACTCGCCCAGGATGTTGTCGTCCTCGACATCGCGCAGCCGCTGCAGGATGATCTGCCGGGCCGTGCTGGCGGCGATCCGACCGAAGCCGGCCGGGGTGTCGTCGAACTCCCCCACCGTGGATCCGTCGTCGTCGAGCTCAGCAGCCCAGATGGTTACGTGACCGGTCTTCCGGTCCAGTTCCGCCCGTGCCTGCTCCTGGGCGCCGTTGGTCTTGTGGTAGGCAACCAGCAGAGCCTGCTCAATGGTCGGCACCAGCAGATCCAGGGGGATCTCCCGTTCGCGTTCCAGCAGCCTCAGCGCACTCATATCTATTTCCATCTAGGCCTCCTCAGCTGTGGTTTCATCATCCGGGGCGTCCTCGCCGGCCGGGTCGTCTTCAAGGTGGGCGAATTCGACTTCAACGCGCCCCTTGCGGATGTCGGCGAATGCCAGGCGGACCGGGTCCCCCTGTTTGGCCTTCATCCCTTTCTTGACCGGAAGTTCCGGTATCAACGTAATGCCGTCGTCTTCGACGGAGACGATCCGCCCCATCACGTCGTCTCCGCGCTCAACGGAAACGGACACCATCCGGCCTGCGTTGCGGCGCCAGTGGCGCGGCTCGGTGAGGGGACGGGAAACCCCGGGGGACGAAACCTCGAGGTTGTAGGGGCGTCCGTCATCGCCCGGATCGTTGTCCATGGCTTCGGAAATCACTTGGGCTGCGGACGAAATCCTGTCCAGGCTGACGCCTCCGGGCTGGTCCTCGGGAAGGTCCACGATGACGTGGACAGTGCGGTGGGCACCTGCCAGCTTGATCTCGATGTCCTCGAGGAACAAATCCTGCATCTCTACCGTGGGGGCCAGATAATTCTTGAGCCGCTGCGTCTCCGCGGCTACTTCTGCACGCATCGCATTCCTGCGGTAATCCGACGACGTGTCTTTTTTGGGGTTGGGCCGAACCGCCATAGCTGCCTCCCACTAGATGTTGTTGTAGTCCTAGACTACCGACATTCCTGTGTCCTTGAGGCATCGATGCAGATGAGAGCGCGTTCGTGACATCATCGACTGTTGTGGATGCGCCCTTGGAAAACCCCGGCCCCGAGCCCGCGCCTGCCCGCTGGCCACGCCGTTTGGGTGCCGGTGCGCGGCGTCTTGTGTTGTTCCTCGCACTGGGAGCGGTGATCCTCAGCCTCGGCCTGGTCGCCGGTACCGGGGACGCAACGGAGCGCAGCCGTTCCTTTTCGCAAATTGCCCTGGCCGAGGCCCGGAACAGCGCGCGGGCCCTTTCCGCCGAGGCGGGGGTGCTGGCCGCTGAAGGGAAAAATCCCGAAGCAGTCGAACTCCTGGCTCAGGCCGAGGGACTGCGCAGTCAGGCTGCCCTGCTGACCAGCACCGGACGGGAACCGGCAGCTGCCCGGCACACTTTCGTGGAACCGCTCGATGTTTCCGGCACTGCCGGAAAGGGCCGGGCAGGCTCCCCCGGAGCTCCCGAGGCACCGGATGCCAAGGACCTCGAGCCCTATGTGCGGGCGCTGGCGGCGTCGGCAAAGGCCAACCTGCAGGCCGCGTGGCGGGCGGACGCCGGCACGGCGCGCCTGCTTGCGGCGACCGGTGCCGCCCAGCAGGTCTGGGCCGCTCGTGCCGCGGGCCTTTACGGCCTGACCTTGCCGGAGACCAACGGCCCGCGCACCGGAGATCCGGTGGCCGCAAGCGACGCGACCGACGAGCCGGCAAAGGAAAAGAAGTTGTCGAACTGTCCGGATGCCGGCGCCGGAGGAAAGGCCGTGGAAACGGCAGCGGGAACTCCATCCGGAGGTGCCTCAGCCGGTTCCGCGGCCCCCGATGCAGCCGCTGCCCTGAAGGCTGCCATTGACGCGGAATTCGGTGCCGCCTATGCCTATGAGGTCGCCCTGGCGCAGGATCCTTCCGCAGTAACCCTCGGCGAGCAGTGGCAGACGCGCATGTCCGCACACGAATCCCGTGGCACGGACGCGGTGGCCTATCTGCCCGATCTGTGCCGGCCGGCGGTTGCTCCGGTGGCCGCCTACCGCCTGGATGCGGGTTTCCTGCGCAACCCCGCCGGCGCACTGCCCGCACTGGAACAGCAGTTCCCGGCGGTCTACGCTGACCTCGTGGCATTGAGCGAAGGAGACCTCCGAGGCTGGGCGATCGGCCGGCTCGCCGCCGTCTCAGCGGAACTGTATCTGCAGGCGGATACCGTCCCCGCAACGCCCGGCCTGGACGCCGTCCCGGAGGATCTGCCGTGGAACTGATCCTTCGGCACGCACTCCCCCGTTCCGGCGGCCGCCACCCCGCCGCAACCGTAGCTGCAACCTGCTAGGAGAACTGCATGGCACCCGCCGTCGTCGTACCTGAGGCCCTGCGCCGACGCTACCTGGGCACCCGGGACGGCCGTACCTGGCTGGCGGACCTGCCCGGACTGGTGGAGACCAGCCTGGCCGCTTTCCGGCTCGTTCCGGATCCGCCCGGGGCCGCACCCTGGCACGGGCACGGAGCACTGGTGCTGCCCGTGCGTTCCACCGACGGCAGCCCCGCTGTGTTGAAGTTCCCGTTTCCGCATCCGGAAGCAGCCACCGAGACGGCTGCCCTGGCCCTGTGGGACGGCAGAGGGGCCGTACGGCTGCTGGACCGGGACGCGGCCGGAACCTGCCTGGTCCTGGAACGCCTCGACCCTGACCGCACACTGCTGTCCGTGGACATGGACACTGCCGTGCGGGTCTGGGGTGCGCTCGTGCGCCGGCTGAGCCTGCCGGAATCCGATTCACCCCACTGGGCCGCTGTCCCCTCCCTCGCCCAGCACGCCGAGCAGCTCTCGGACGAGCTGCCCGCGGAGTGGGACGCCCTGGGGCGTCCGTTTGAACGCTGGCTGCTGGAGGCCGCGCTGGAGGTCTGCCAGACCCGCGGCGCGGTGGGAAGGCGGTCCGGCCGGGACGTCCTGGTCCACGCGGACCTGCACTATGCCAACGTCCTGGCCCGTCCCGGACAATCCGGTGACTACGCCGCCATCGACCCGCAGGCGGTCTTCGGCGAGGCCGAGTACGCCGTGGCTCCGATGCTGTGGAACCGCCTGCATGATCTGGATGCCTCGGCACCGGAGGAGGCGCTGCTGGCACGGCTGGACGGGCTGTGCACCGCCGCGGGCCTGGACCGGGACGCGGCCCTGGACTGGAGCGTCCTGCGTGAGGTGACCAATGCTCTGGATTACGTGCGCGAAGGCCAGCACGGGGACGCCCAGCGGTCCGTCTGGGTGGCATCGGCACTGACCGGCCGGCGGCATCCGGGCATTCCGCCGGTGCAGGAGCTGCCGGCCGCCTAGGCGCGGATGTTCTCCACCCAGACGTCGTGGCCAAGCTTGACGATCAGGGCGGCAACGACCACCAGGAAAACTATCCGGATGAATTTGCTGCCCTGCTTTACCGCCATCCGGGCACCGAGATAGCCGCCGATCATATTCGCGAAGCCGAGCACCAGGCCCAGCCCCCAGAGCAGCGATCCGTTCGGAAGGAAAAATGCCAGGGCCCCGAGGTTGGTCGCCATGTTCACGATCTTGGCCTTGGCGCTGGCGGCGAGGAAGTTGTACCCGAGCAGGGTGACCATGGCAATGATCAGGAAGGAACCGGTCCCCGGGCCGATCAGTCCGTCGTAGAAGCCGATCACCAGGCCGATACCGGCGGCGGTGCCGTAGTGGCGGCGCCCGGTGTGGCGCAGTTTCGTCAGCTCGCCGACGGTGGGCTTGGTTGCAGTGAACACCGCGACCGCCACAAGCGCCACCACGATGATGGGTTTGAAGACCGACGACGGGAGCGAGGCGGCCAGGATGGCCCCGCCGAAGCTCCCGGCCAAGGCGATGCCCGCCATCGGCAGCGCCGTCCGCAGGTCCGGATGGGCTCGCCGATAATAGGTCACGGCACTGGTGGTAGTGCCGAAAATGGAGCCCATCTTATTGGTGGCCAAGGCCTGGACCGGGCTGATCCCCGGTACGAGGAGGAGCGCGGGAAGCTGGATCAGCCCGCCGCCGCCCACCACTGCATCCACCCAGCCGGCGGCCAGGCCTGCCACCACCACAAGAGCGATGGTGGCAAGCGTGACCTCCTCGAGACCGGAGACCACGAAGGGCTACTGCGCTGCGGCGCGGCGCACGTACTCCACCGCTTCAGCAACAGGAACGTTTTCGGCGTTCCCGGTGGCACGGTCCTTGATTTCCACAACGCCGTCCGCCAGCCCGCGCCCGACCACCAGGATGGTCGGGACGCCGATGAGTTCCGCGTCGCCGAACTTCACGCCCGGGGACACCTTGGGACGGTCGTCATAGATGACTTCCAGTCCCGCAGCCTCGAGCTCTTCGGACAGCTGGGCGGCGGCGTCGAAAATCTCGGAGCCGCGGCCCGTGGCCACCACGTGTACATCGGCCGGTGCCACCGCGCGGGGCCAGATGATCCCCTTGTCGTCGTGGTGGGATTCGGCAAGGGCAGCGACGGCGCGGGTCACGCCGACGCCGTAGGAACCCATGGTGACCGTGGCCAGCTTGCCGTTGCGGTCCAGGACCTTCAGGCCCAGGGCATCGGCGTACTTGCGGCCGAGCTGGAAGATGTGGCCCATTTCGATGCCGCGGGCTGCTTCGAGCGGGCCGGAGCCGTCCGGAGCCTCGTCGCCTTC
Source organism: Arthrobacter sp. zg-Y1110 (assembly GCF_025244865.1). Taxonomy (NCBI): domain Bacteria; kingdom Bacillati; phylum Actinomycetota; class Actinomycetes; order Micrococcales; family Micrococcaceae; genus Arthrobacter; species Arthrobacter sp. zg-Y1110. The sequence continues at coordinate 1,209,319 of NZ_CP104272.1, read as the reverse complement.
GCGGACCTCAACGGCCTCAATGGTGCCGTCCCAGGTGAAATCGCGCCCTGCGACCAGGCCGATGACGTGCTTGCCGGACTCGTTGGCGCCGGTGATCCAGCTGGTGCCGGTGACCACGCGGGGATCCACGAGGTACAGCAGGCCGGTGGCGGATTCGGTGCCCAGGACAGGCTCGTCGGTGCTCAGGCCCGGGCCGATGTACCCCTTGACCAGACCCGGGTGCTTCTTGAGGTCTTCGTCCGTGGCGGCGTCGACGGCCAGCTCGCCGCCCATTCCTACGTGGGAGCTGATGTTGGCTTCAATGCGCTTGAGGTCGACGGCGCGGTCGCCCGGAACGCCGACAACCACAATGCGGCGTTCCCCGGTGGGCAGGGTGACGGCCAGGACCACGTTCTTCAGGGTGTCCGCAGCAGACCATTCGCCTGCTTCGCACGGGAACCGGGCGTTGACGTCGTTCACGAGGGTTTCAATGGTGGGGGTGTCGGGAGTGTCCACCACGCGGGCTGCCGGCGCGCCGGTGTAATCGATGTCCGCGGGAACCACGGTGGTGACGGCTTCGACGTTGGCAGCGTAGCCGCCGGCCGAGCGCACGTAGGTGTCTTCACCCACGGCCATCGGGTGCAGGAACTCCTCGCTCTTGGACCCGCCCATGGCACCGGAGACAGCCGAAACGACGACGATTTCCAAGCCCAGGCGCTCGAAGATGCGCAGGTAGGCCTCGCGGTGCGCCTGGTAGCTGGCGTCCAGCCCTTCGTCATCCATGTCGAAGGAGTAGGAGTCCTTCATGATGAACTCGCGGCCGCGGAGCAGGCCGGCGCGCGGCCGTGCCTCGTCGCGGTACTTGGTCTGGATCTGGAACAGGGACACCGGGAGGTCCTTGTAGGAGTTGTAGAGGTCCTTGACCAGGAGGGTGAACATTTCCTCATGGGTCGGTGCCAGCAGGTAGTCGGCACCCTTGCGGTCCTGCAGGCGGAACAGGTTCTCGCCGTATTCCGTCCAGCGGTTGGAGGTTTCGTACGGCTCACGCGGCAGCAGCGCCGGGAAGTGCACTTCCTGGGCGCCGATGGCGGCCATTTCCTCACGGATGATGTTCTCCACCTTGCCCAGCACCCGCAGGCCCAGCGGCAGCCAGGAGTAGATGCCCGGCGCGGCCCGGCGGATGTAGCCGGCACGGACCAGGAGCCGGTGGCTGGCGACGTCGGCGTCGGCCGGGTCTTCGCGCAGGGTGCGCAGGAAAAGGGTGGAAAGTCGAAGGACCACGCTGGGAATCCGTTTCTGCAGCCAGTCGGCTGCATCTGCTCAAGAATGTATGCCCTACTAATCTAACGCGCCCGGCTGTCGATACCTGACAGGCGTACGACGACGGCGGGGCCGGACCTGCAGTGCAGGTCCGGCCCCGCCGGAATCGTGTCACGCGGGGTGAAGCGCCGGCTACTTCTTTTCCAGCTCGGCGTACACCGCGTTGATGATCTCCTCGGCCTCGGCTACGGAAGCCTCGGGATCGGAAGCATTCACGAACCGGGCTGCGATATTCGTGGTGCCGCTGGCGGCTGCAACCTGGGTGATGCCTTCCTCGATGGTTCCGTTGGTCGTGATCGAGTGGAAGGCCTGGGTGGTATCCGCGTCAGTCGACGCGTCAATGCCTTCATTGACCACCGTCGCCTGTCCTCCCGGACCTTCCATGGTGTACTGGGCGCATTCGCCCAACAGCTTGTCGTTGTCCACGACCTGCTTCTCCAGGACGGCCGGGTCCGAGTGGCTGACGACTGTCAGTGAATCGGTCTCGTTGAGCAGCAGGATTGCAATATAGGCGTTGTCCAGCACCTTGTTGATGTTCGTCGAGGCCAGCACGTCACAGGCTGCCGGCGCGATGGTGATGCCTTCCAGGGGATCGACGGCGCTCATCATGTCCGGACGCACCGTCTCATCGTTGCCGATTGCTGCCGACATTGGTGCCATGGCTTCCGGATAGGAAGTCCACTGAGAATCCTAACCACGTGATCCCGCTCACCCTAAATCGGCGCTAGCCCTCCACACGGTCCAATACCTCTTCGAGGATCCGAGCAACGTAGCGAATGCTGTCCTGGGGGTCGGCCTCGTGGAGGGTGATCTGGACTGAACTCGTGCCGGACCAAGCAGTCAGTACCACCGAGGTCTGCGCGACGCCGTCGATGCTCTGGCGGGTGACGTATGCCTGCGACGCGTCGCCGACGGTAGGCATGTCAAGCGCTTCACCAGCCAGGGAAACTGTCCGCCCGTTGGCGGTCAGGCTGTACTCGGGGCAGGACGCGAACTGCCGCTTACTCATCTTGGATTCTTCCGCAACGGCCTCCTCACTGGACCAGCTGATGACGGAGATGGTGTCCGGCATGCCCGGGGCGTTGCCCTCGATAGCCAAGGCACCCATACTGGCCTCGCGGAGAGCCTTAGTCGGATCTATGCCTTCGGTCGGGTTGCAGGGGCTGTACTCGACACCCTTCAGGGCCTCCACGCCCTGGGCCGTGTTCTGCTTCAGCTGTGCCTCTTCCAGCACAGTGCCGCCGATGTCCAGATCGGTGTTCACCTCGCTCAGGACGGCGGCCAGCTCCGCGCCGCTGAGTGCACCCGCACCGGTTCCAGCGGCACCCTTGGTCGTGGCGGACGGGGACGGCTTCGCTGATTTGGCTGACTTCGCGGGCTTCGACGGCGACGGCTTCCCGCTTTCGGTGGCGGCTCCGCCGTCCCGGGCAGCAGGCTCATCGCCTCCTCCACAGCCGGTGAGGACCAAGGCCAGCACCAGACCCGCACCTGCGGCTCCTGCCCGCCGGGATCCGGCCCGGAATGCGGATCTTGTTGTTTTTGTGGTGAAAGCAGCCATCTTGTTGATCCCCCAACGTCGTTGTCGGCGGACAGGGTGCCTGGCCGCGCCTGCACCTCGGGACGGGGCTGCGGGGGTGCCGCCAGGCGCACTGCACCTGCTCCCCCGTGCCGAGTGCGTGCCGAGTGCGTGCCCCAGAGCCTACGGCATTCCGGACACTGCGCCGACCAGACCGGGCAGGGCAGGCTAGAACAGGATGGTCGCGAAGGTACCCACCTGATTGAAGCCGACGGCCTCATACGTGGCACGGGCCGGAGCGTTATAGGAGTTCACGTACAGGCTGACAACCGGGGCAACGTCCAGGGCGGCGCCAACGACGGCGGACATGTAGGACCGGCTCAGCCCCTGTCCCCGGTATTCCGGATTCATCCAGACACCCTGTACCTGCACGGCCTGACTGGAGACCGTACCGAGCTCGGCCTTGAACACCACCCGGCCGGCGGCGTCGAAGTCCACCAGCGACTGACGCCGTTCGATCAGGCCCTTGACCCGCTGCCGATAGTGCCGGTCTCCGTTGGAGACCGGCGAGTAGCCTACTTCTTCCTCGAACATCGCCGTGCAGGCGGGCAGGAGCACATCGAGCTCTTCAAGGCGGGCGGGACGCAGTCCCGGCGCCGCAACGACGGCGGAGGGCTCGGCAATCTGCAGGAGCGGCTGCTCCGGACGGACGTCGAACGGTTGCGGGGAAACGTTCCGGAGTTCGGACCAGAGGGAGAGCACCGCCTCTGAGGGACCGAAAATGGACGAGAACCGGTTCCGCGACTTGGCCAGATACTGTCCGACCTCGGGGCCGGTATCGGCATCGAGACCAACTGGCACCACATTGACACCGGACCAGCACGCACCGATCAGCGTGCCGCCGTCGAACACTCCCACAATCCGTCCACCCGCCGAGGTGGGTGCTGCCGTCCGGGCCGTCTCCAAGTGGGAAAGCATGAAGATGTTGGCGACCGGGTCAGCGGCGGCCAGATCCCACAGTGCAACAGTGTCGTCGTCGCGCAGGATCCGCAGCGCCGCACTCGAGGAGGCGCTGCGGATATCGGACTTAGCTGACGGTAACCATGGGGCCACCCGTCCCAGCATCCTCGCCATCGGGTTCTCCCATATCTTCTGCGATCCTCATCGCTTCTTCGATGAGGGTCTCCACAATCTGGTCTTCGGGGACGGTCTTGATGACTTCACCCTTGACAAAGATCTGGCCCTTGCCGTTACCGGAGGCTACACCCAGGTCCGCTTCGCGCGCTTCACCGGGTCCATTTACTACGCAGCCCATCACGGCAACACGCAGCGGGATGGTCATGCCTTCGAGGCCTGCGGTGACCTGCTCGGCCAGCGTGTAGACGTCCACCTGGGCGCGGCCGCAGGACGGGCAGGAGACGATTTCGAGCTTGCGGGGCCGCAGGTTGAGCGACTGCAGGATCTGGTTTCCGACCTTAATCTCCTCCACGGGAGGAGCGGAGAGGGAAACGCGGATGGTGTCGCCGATGCCCTTGGACAGCAACGCACCGAAAGCGGTGGCGGACTTGATGGTGCCCTGGAAAGCGGGACCGGCTTCGGTCACGCCCAGGTGCAGCGGCCAGTCGCCGCGTTCGGCCAGCAGCTCGTAGGCGCGCACCATGATCACAGGGTCATTGTGCTTCACGGAGATCTTGAAGTCGTGGAAGTCGTGTTCCTCGAAGAGGGATGCTTCCCAGACGGCGGATTCAACCAGCGCCTCCGGCGTTGCCTTGCCGTACTTGGCCAGCAGCCGCGGGTCGAGGGACCCGGCGTTGACGCCGATGCGGATGGAGACGCCCGCGTCCTTCGCGGCATTGGCGATCTGCTTGACCTGGTCGTCAAACTTTCGGATGTTTCCGGGGTTCACACGTACCGCCGCGCAGCCGGCGTCGATCGCTGCGAAGACATACTTCGGCTGGAAGTGGATGTCAGCGATCACGGGGATCTGGGACTTCTTCGCAATGATCGGCAGCGCGGCCGCATCATCGGCGCTGGGGCAGGCAACGCGGACGATATCGCAGCCGGACGCCGTCAGTTCGGCGATCTGCTGCAGGGTCGCGTTGATGTCCGTGGTGGGGGTGGTGGTCATGGACTGAACGCTGATCGGCGAGTCCGAGCCGACTCCAACGGAGCCCACTTTGATCTGGCGGGTCTTGCGGCGGGGCGCAAGCGTGGGCGGCGGTGCAGCTGGCATTCCAAGGTTGACCGAGGTCAAAACGTCCTCCATGTGCCGAAACGGCAGGTATTAGGCTGTGAAGCGCGCGCTATTCAAACGCGCACTTCCTATTATCACCCCGCCCCGGACAGAGACTGCTGGGGGCGGGCGAATATCACTGTGGGCTTAGAACGCCAGGGCTACGCGAGGTCGGAGAACGCGCCGAGGGCAGGTTTCCAGGCAGTGGTCTTCATGCCGGAAATAGCGCCGACAACGGCGAACGGATCCTGCTTCAGCAGGGCAAGCAGGCCGGTTTCGTCCTCTGCAACAACCAAAAGCAGCGCTCCGGCGCCGTCCACGAACGCGCCCGCAGACAGGACATGTCCCTCATCCACAAGCTGCTGCAGCCACTGGCGGTGTGCAGGACGGTGCTGGTCGCGGAGTTCGGCCGAATCGGCGTCGTAGACATACTCAACTGCAAAAATACTCATGTCCTCAAGCCTACGGGATGCCCGGACTGCTGCAGTAAGGCGGTCCGGGCTCCCTTGATTAGAGCAGGAGCAGCCGGATGGGAACGGCTACCGCCACCGCCCACAGCATCGAGGCCAGGGTGCCGATGATGAAGCGCTCTGCCGCCGCCGGGGTCTCCTTGAGCTCGGCGTACCGTCCGAGTCCCTTGACTGCGACGACGTAGGCGATCGCCACCGGCTCGTCGGCAAGGACCGCTGCGGCCACCGCGAGGCGTTCCAGCACGCCGATCGCCAGCCCGCCGCGGAGGATGGCAGCCGGTGGCGGAGGCGGCGGGTTCTGGACCGCGCTGGCCAGGCGCAGCACGCCGGCGGTCACGGGCCAGCCGAGCAGCGCGGCGGCCAGGAGTCCGGTCACGACCCACACAATCGTCATTTATCCGTCCTTCGTTGAGCTGATCCCGTTCCGCCGGCGAGGTCATCGGCACGCTCCAGCAATACTGCCGCTGCGGGCCGTGCAGCCCATTCCTCCTGCCAGCCGCCCCGCCTAGCCGCCTTGCTCACCGCTTGGGAACTGATGCCGAGCTTACGGGCAGCAGCAGTCTGCGAACCCCATTTGCCGGGGTCCACGTGCTGCAGGATCCGCCATTCCGCGTCCGTGCGTTCGGCGATCAGGCGGCCGAGCAGGACCAGGACCGCCTCCGCCTCGGGAGCACCCGGCGATCCCTCCACCGCGACGGGCGGCCGGTCACCGCTTTTCTTGGCCCGGTCTACCGCCCGACGGGCTGCCACGAAAGCCGGTCCTCCAGCTTCGCGGGGACTGGGCGGCAGGGGTTCAAGGACCCCTCCGACGCCGACACCCACGTACCAGTCACCGTCCCGCAGGACCCGGAGAACGGCGTCGGTAGCGGTCTGGGCCGAGTCGCAGACGCCTTGGATTTCATCGCCTACCGACCGTTCGAAGGCCAGCAGCATCGGCAGGTCTGCGAGGGCAGCCAGGAGCTGCGGCACCTTGTCGCCGCTGCCTTGACTGTTGCGCTGGTCGATCGTGAGGACGAACATGTTGCAACCGTAAGCGTATGTAAATCAGATTGCAACCGTTTACGGGTTCATTCTCATTTGCAACTGGGGCTGGGCTGCGGTGGCCCAACCTGGCGGACACAGCGTCCCACCGGGTGGTGATGCTGTGGCGGATGTGTCCCCAGGAGTACTCACCCGTCCCAGACCGTGGGACCCTCTGCGGTTCCCCTGCCTGAGTGCATCTCCCCCCGGACACAGGGTCCCACCCGGTGGTGCTGCTGTGGCGGATGTGCCCCCAGGAGCGCTCACCCGTCCCCGACCGTGGGACCCTCTGCGGTTCCCCTGCCTGAGTGCATCTCCCCCGGACACAGCGTCCCACCGGATGGTACTGGTGTGACGGATGCGACCCCAGGAGTACTCACCCGTCACAGACCGTGGGACCCTCTGCGGTTCCCCCGCCTGAGTGCACCTCCCCCGGACACAGCGTCCCACCCGGTGGTGATGCTGTGGCGGATGTGACCCCAGGAGCACTCACCCGTCACAGACCGTGGGACCCTCTGCGGTTCCCCCGCCTGAGTGCACCTCCCCCGGACACAGCGTCCCACCCGGTGGTGATGCTGTGGCGGATGTGACCCCAGAAGCGCTCACCCGTCCCAGACCGTGGGACCCTCTGCGGGAGCCGGACCCGGGTTGGAAGCTCGAAGTCCTAGGCCGTAGGCACGTTCTGACTGGCCAGGCAGGACAGGAGGCGTTCCGGTTCACGACAGGACACCAGCACGGCGCCCTGCCCGCATTCGATCCGAGCTGACGGTCCGCCAACCAGGTAGCCTGTGGCATCCGGCAGGATCCGGAGCCCCATACCCTCCGCCAGCCCGGTGACCGGTCCTACTGAAGCCCGAGTGATGTCCCGATACGGAATCTCGGTAGCGAATACCACCGCCACCCGGATCTGCACACTTTCCAGGCCTACCCGGATCGGTACCGGCAGACGCGCGCCGGTGACCCCGGATAAGGCGGCCACCCGGGACAGGGGTCCGCGCAGGCGCCCGGAGTAGGCGGGCACCCCCGGGTCATCACCGGGGTCGGTGCAAGCGCCCGGATAAGGCGGGCACCCGGGGTCACCGGGTCAGCGCCCGCGCAGGTGCCCGGATAAGGCGGCTTTAATATCCCGGCGAGCTCTGCGAGCGAGGGATTTCGTTGCCGCCGTTCCGGGCACCGGAGCAGGCCCGCGCCGGGCCCGCGCCGGACCCCGGACCCGGGAACACACGGAAACAAGGAAACCTAGTTGAACAGGCTGACCGGCTTCACGATGTCCGCGTAGATCAGCAGCGCGCCCATTCCCATCAGCAGCACCGCCACGGCGTACGTCAGCGGAAGCAGCTTCGCCATATCGAAGGGCCCCGGGTCCGGACGGCGGAACAGCTTCGCCATGCGGCGCCACAGTCCCTCCCACAGCGCCCCGGCAACGTGGCCGCCGTCCAGAGGCAGCAGCGGAATGAGGTTGAAGACGAACAGCGCCAGGTTCACGCTGGCAACGAGTCCAATGAGTGTTGCCACCCGATCCGTTAGCGGAATGGCTTCCTCCGCGGAAATCTCCCCGGCAATGCGGCCGACGCCCACCACGCTCATGGGTCCGTTCGGGTCCCGCGGTTCGGAGGAGAACGCTGCCTGGGCAACGTCCACCAGGCGCTGGGGAAGGTTGACCACGACGCCGGCAATGTTGACCAGGTTGTCCCCCACCGCAGGCAGCACAGCGGTCGCCGGCTGGTTCACCAGTTCCTGCTCTGCGCCGACTCCGATGAAGCCCACTTCCTCCGTGAGGTAGTTGCCGGCGTCGTCGGTCTTGGCGGCGCCGTCGTCGCCCACCACCGGGCGTTCGGTGAGCAGCGGCGTGATGCTCGTCTGGGCTTCGACACCGTCCCGCTCATAGGTCAGCGGAACCGTGCGTCCGGCAGCCTCGCGGATCCAGCCCGTCAGCTCTTCCCAGGACGTAACGTCCCGGCCGTCGAACTTCGTGATGGTGTCCCCGGGAAGCAGGCCGGCCTCATGCGCGGGGGCGGCAGGATCGGCTTCCGTGCAGTCGGTCTGGCCGGTGGCCGCCTGCTGCTCGGCAGTGATCACGCACTTGTTGACTTCCGCCAGCGTGGTGGTGGTCTGCGCGGTACCGAAGCCCATCAGCAGGACCGCAAAAAGCACGACGCCGATCAGCAGGTTCATGAACGGCCCGCCGAGCATGATGATGATCCGCTTGTACACGGGAAGCTTATAGAAGACCCGGTTTTCGTCGCCCTCGACCAGGCGGTCGGTCTCGGCCTGCCGCGCTTCGGTGGCGAGCTGCTGGAACATGCCGGTGCTGGAACGCCGCACCTCGCCGTCGTGCTCCTTGTTGGGCGGGAACATGCCGACCATGGAAACGTAGCCGCCCAGGGGCAGTGCCTTGACACCGTATTCGGTTTCGCCGCGGGTCCGGGAGAAGACCGTGGGTCCGAACCCGATCATGTACTGGGTGACCCGCACCTTGAAGGCCTTGGCCGGCAGGAGGTGGCCTACCTCGTGCAGGGCGATGGAGGCAGCAATGCCGACCGCCACGAACAGCACGCCAAGGATGAAAAGCAGAATGGTCAACGGGCTTCCTTCAGTTCAACTGCGGCTCTTGTCATCTTCCACAACGCTTCCGCGCAGCGGCACGTGCCCACTCCTCCGCCGCCAGCAGCGATTGAAGGGTGAGCGGCCCCGAGTCCGGGGCTTCCTCAAGTACGGCGGCGATCGTATCAACGATGTCTGTGAAACCGATCAACCCGTCATGGAACGCGTCCACGGCTTCCTCGTTGGCGGCGTTGTAGACGGCCATGCGCGTGCCCCCGGCAGCGGCCGCCTGCTTGGCCAGCGCGACGGCGGGGAAGGCTTCCTCGTCCAGGGGTTCGAAGGTCCATTCGGTGGCCCGGGTCCAGTCGCAGGGCTGTGCGGCGCCGGGCACCCGGTGCGGCCAGCCCATGCCCAGCGCGATCGGCAGCCGCATGTCCGGCGGTGAGACCTGGGCAATGGTGGAGCCGTCCACGAACTGCACCATGGAATGCACCATGGACTGCGGATGGACGACGACGTCGATCCGGTCCAGCGGGATGTCGAACAGCAGGTGCGCCTCGATGACTTCCAGGGCCTTGTTGACCATGCTGGCCGAGTTGGTGGTGATCACCCGGCCCATGTTCCAGGTCGGGTGCGCCAGTGCCTGTTCCGGCGTGACGTCCGCCAGTTCGGAGCGCTTGCGCCCGCGGAACGGACCGCCCGAGGCCGTCACCACCAGCCGGTCCACTTCGCCGTGGGTGCCTGAGCGGAGGGCCTGGGCGAGTGCCGAATGCTCGGAGTCCACCGGAACCAGCTGCCCGGGAGCAGCGGCACGCTTGACCAGTTCTCCGCCCACGATCAGGGATTCCTTGTTTGCCAGGGCCAGCAGGTGCCCCGCAGCCAGGGCGGCCAGCGTGGGTTCCAGTCCGATCGACCCGGTGATGCCGTTGAGCACGACGTCGGCTTCGGTCCAGGCGGCGATTGCGGTGGCCGCGGACTTTCCGACAAACAGTTCAGGTGTATATCCGGTGATGCCGGCAGCGGCTGCGGCGTCCGAAATATGCCGGTGCAGGGTGGGCAGGTCGACGGCGGCGCAGCCTACCGCCTCCGCCCGGGTGTGCACGGCTTGCCGGGCCAGGAGCTCCAGGTTGGACCCGCCGGCTGCCAGTGCCACAATGCGGAACCGCTCCGGTGCGCCGTCGGCCACGTCGATGGCCTGCGTTCCAATCGACCCGGTGGAACCGAGCAAAACTATCCGCCGGGGAAGATGGTCCGAACCGGGTCGGCGGGAACGGACGTAGTCGTGGTCGGAGGACATCGAGTCGGAAGGCTGCATGCCTCCAGTATCCCGCAGCCCGGCGACCTTCGGCATTGCTGCGCGTCGGGGAACCAGGGAAGCGGGAAGCAGGGAAGCAGGGAAGCCGGGAGGCCGGAACTAGCGGGCCGGCTGCAGTGCCTGCACGGCGTCGGGAACAGGCGTGGTCCCGGAGACCAGGCCCAGCGCCTGGTGGACGCCGTTGCCGGTCCTGAGCAGCTCGGCAAGGACGGCGGCGACGTCGGCGCGAGGGATGGACTCCCGGTCCACCTCGGGGGCGAGTTCCACCAGGCCGATGGGTGCGTCGTTGGTCAGGATGCCCGGCCGGACAATTGTCCAGTCCAGCTGGCTGCGTGCCATCAGGTCTTCTTCGGCGGCGAGCTTGGCCACCAGGTAGGCGTACATCACCTCGTCCATCGACTCCGGGCGGGCGCCGCCTCTGACGGCGTCAAGGCCGCCGGAGGAGACCTGGAGGAACCGGCCGGCTCCTGCCTGCTCGGCGGCGTCGGCGAGCAGTACGGCGGCGGCGCGGTCCACGGTGTCCTTGCGGGCCGCACCGCTTCCCGGTCCGGCGCCGGCGGCAAAGACGGCCGCATCCGCACCGGTGAGGACCTGCACAACGTCCTCCAGGGTGCTGTTCTCCAGGTCCAGCACCACCGGTGCGACGCCGTCCGCCTCCAGGTCCGTTACCTGGTCCGGGTTGCGGATCAGGCCGGCAACATCGTGTCCGTCAGCCGCCATGAGGCGTCCCAGTTCGCGTGCGATTTTTCCGTGGGCTCCCGCTATGACTATGCGCATGATGAAAGAGTAGCGGCCGTCACGGCGGGATTCAGCCCTGCGCGCGGCGCAGCGTCTGCTCGGCCTGCTTCAGCAGCGGACCGTCGATCATCTGGCCGCGGAAGTTAAACACTCCCCCGTGGTTCCTGGCCTCGGCCAGCACCTGCTCGGCGTAGGTGACGTCTGCGGGGTCCGGTGCGTAAGCGGCGCGCACGGCAGCGACCTGGCCGGGATGGATGCAGGCCTTGGCTGCGAACCCCGAAGCGACGGCGTCGCGCGCTTCGACTTCCAGCCCCTCGGTATCCGGGATGTTGCCGTAGATCGAGTCGATGGCCCCCTTGCCAAAGGCGCCGGCTGCGAGCAGCACCGTGGAGCGGGCCTGCACGGCGACGCTGCGGTAGGTGCCGTCCTGGTGGCGGCTGGATTCCCCGCCGAGCGAAGCCAGCAGGTCCTCGGCGCCCCACATCAGGGCAGCCACGTTCTCCGTAGCGGCTATCTCCGCGGCCCGGACCACGCCCAGCGCCGTTTCCAGCAGGGCGACGACGGTGAAACCGGCGAGCGCCCGGGCGACGGCGGGTCCGTCCTCCGTCTTGGCCAGCATCACGGTGCGGTAGGGGGTCTGGTACAGGGCGGCGAGGTCTCTCTCGAAGTCCTCCGTCCCGAGGGGATTGACCCGGACAATGGTGCGTTCGGGGTCCAGCTCCGCGGCGATGATGTTCTTCCGGGCCGCTTCCTTGTCCCGGGGAGCGACGGCGTCCTCGAGGTCTAGGATGACGGCGTCCGCACGCTCGGCAGCTTTGCCGAAGCGTTCGGGCCGGTCCCCCGGGCAGAAAAGCAGGGCTGGTCCCATGGGGAAGGTGGTCATCGCTGTACTCCTAGGTCTTTCCTGTTGTGCTTGCCGATCCAACCTATCGCGTGCCGGCGCCTGCCTCATGTGCGGCGTAGCCCTCCTCCGTCCACATCAGGGCGGTCCGGGTGCACCGCCCGACAATGTCCCCGTTTTGGTTCCTGCCGGTGTGGGTCAGCGTGACGATCCCCTGCCCGGGACGGGAAGAGGAGAGCCGTTTGTCCGCGACTTCGGTTTCGGTATACAGGGTGTCGCCGTGGAAGAGCGGGTGCGGGAAGCCGACCTCCCCCAGCCCCAGCTGCGCCACCAGGGTGCCCTGCGTCAGTTGCCCCACCGACTGGCCCACCATCGTGGCCAGGGTGAACATGGAGTTCACCAGCCGCTGCCCAAACGGAGAGGCCCCGCTGTAGGCGGCATCCAGGTGCAGGCCCTGGGTGTTCATGGTCAGGGTGGTGAACAGGACGTTGTCCGCCTCGGTGACGGTGCGGCCGGGCCGGTGGCGGTAAACCGCTCCCGGCTCGAACTCCTCGAACCAGAGGCCGCGCTGCTCAATGACCCGAGGGGCCATCGCGACCTCCTCGGTGCCGGCGTCGGGCTCCTCATACGTCAAGGGAAACCTCCAACGGTGCATCCGTGCCCGCAACTACTTCCTCGACGCTGACGCCGGGAGCGGTCTCGCGCAGCACAAGCCCCTCCGGGCCAACCTCGATCACGGCCAGGTCGGTGACGATCAGGTCCACGCATCCCTTTCCGGTCAGCGGCAGGGAGCATTCGCGCACGATCTTGGGCCGGCCCGCCCGGTCCAGGTGCTCCATCATGACGATCACGCGCTTGGCACCGAACACCAGGTCCATTGCCCCGCCCATGCCCTTGACCATCTTTCCGGGCACCATCCAGTTGGCCAGGTCGCCGTTCGCTGCCACTTCCATGGCACCCAGTACCGCGACGTCCACATGACCGCCGCGCACCATGCCGAAGGAGGCGCCGGAATCAAAGAAGGACGCACCGCTGTTCACGGTGACGGTTTCCTTTCCGGCATTGATCAGGTCCGGGTCCAGCTGGTCTTCCGTGGGGTACGGCCCGACGCCGAGGATTCCGTTCTCGGAGTGCAGCACCACTTCCACGCCTTCGGGGATGTAGTTCGGAATCAGCGTGGGCATGCCGATGCCGAGGTTCACGTATTCGCCGTCGTGCAGCTCACGGGCTACCCGGGTGGCCAGTTCCTGCCGGCTCAGTGCCATCTCAGGACTCCTTGCTTCCGTTGGTGCTGCCCGCGCCGGCCGTAACCGTCCGCTTCTCTATGCGTTTCTCCGCGTCGGGTGCCAGGACCACCCGCTGGACAAAGATCCCGGGGACGTGGACGTGTTCGGGATCCAGCTCCCCGGGCTCCACCAGCTCTTCGACCTCGGCGATGGTGATGCGCCCGGCCATGGCGCAGAGCGGGTTGAAGTTCATGGCCGTGGCATGGAAGACCAGGTTTCCGTGCCGGTCTCCCTTCGCTGCATGGACCAGGGCGAAGTCGGGGGTCAGCGATTCCTCCAGCACATAGTCCGCGCCGTGAAAGCTGCGGACCTCCTTCGGGTCGGAGGCCAGCACCACGGACCCCTCGGCGTCGTACTTCTGCGGCAGGCCGCCCTCGGACACCTGCGTGCCTACCCCGGCCGGGGTGTAGAAGGCCGGAATGCCGGCGCCGCCGGCGCGCAGCTTCTCGGCGAGCGTGCCCTGCGGGGTCAACACCACTTCCAATTCGCCGGAGAGGAACTGGCGGGCAAATTCCTTGTTCTCCCCGACATAGGAGCTGACGGTACGCCGGATCCGGTGGTCGGCAAGCAACCGGCCGAGCCCCCAGTCATCCACGCCGCAGTTGTTGCTGACGGTTTCCAGGTCCGTAGTGCCTGCGGCATGCAGGGCATCGATCAACGCCACCGGAATACCGCAGAGGCCGAAGCCGCCCACGGCCAGGGAAGCGCCGTCCGGAATATCGGCGACGGCCTCGGCCGCACCGGGGTACACCTTGTTGATCATGGCAGTGTCCGTTCGTTCTCAGTTGGCAAAGTCACCGTCGGTTGTCACAGGCCCATACTGCGGGCAATCAGCATCAACTGCACCTCAGTAGTACCCTCACCGATTTCAAGGATCTTGGAATCTCGGTAATGCCGGGCCACCGGGAACTCGTTGATGAAACCGTAACCGCCGAAGATCTGGGTGGCGTCGCGGGCGTTGTCCATGGCGGCTTCGCCGGCCACCATCTTGGCGATCGCGGCCTGCGTCTTGAAGGGACGTCCGGCGAGCATGCGGGCGGCGGCGTCGTAGTAGGCGAGGCGGGCCGTGTGCGCCCGGGCCTGCATGCGCGCGATCTTGAAGGAGATCGACTGGTAGGTGCCGATGGCCGCACCGAACGCCTCGCGTTCCTTGGCGTATCGCAGAGATTCATCCACGCACCCCTGCGCGGCACCGGTGGCCAGCGCCGCGATGGCGATGCGGCCCTCGTCCAGGATCTGCAGGAAGTTCGCGAAGCCCCGCCCCCGGGCACCCAGCAGGTTCGCCTCGGGCACCCGGACGTCGGTGAGGGTCAGCGGATGCGTGTCCGAGGCATTCCAGCCCACCTTGTTGTACGGCTTTTCGGCCGTGAAGCCGGGCGTTTCGGTCGGCACGAGGATGGTGGAGATGAGCTTCCGGACGGAACCGTCCGGCTCGGTGACGGTGTCCGTCACAGCCGTGACGGTCACCAGGCGGGTGATGTCGGTGCCGGAGTTGGTGATGAACTCCTTGCTGCCGTTGATGACCCACTGCCCGTCCTCGAGCCGGGCGGTGGTCTTGGTGCCGCCGGCGTCGGAGCCTGCCTCGCGTTCTGTGAGGCCGAAGCCTGCGAGCGCTTCGCCGCTGGCGAGCAGGGGCAGCCACTTCTGCTTCTGCTCCTCGTTGCCGAACCGGTAGACGGGCATGGCGCCGAGCGAGACCCCGGCTTCCAGTGTGATGGCCACGGACTGGTCCACCCGGGCGATCTGTTCCAGCGCCAGGGCCAGGGCGAAGTAGTCTCCGCCCATGCCGCCGTATTCCTCCGGGAAGGGCAGCCCGAACAGTCCCATCTCCCCCATCTGGGCGATGACCTTGTACGGGAAGCTGTGCTCCGCGTCGTGCTGGGCGGACACGGGGGCGATGACTTCGTCAGCGAAGTCGCGCACCGTGTCGGAGAGGTCCTGGTATTCCTCGCTGAGTTCAAAGTCGGGCATGGTCTGCTCCTTGTTCGTTGTGCGGGTCTGTTGCGGCGTCGGTGCGGGAATCCGTTTCCGTTTCCGTTTCCGGCGTGAGGGTGGCCAGGACCTGGTCGGCCTTCACCAGGTCTCCGGGCTTCAGGCTGAGGGAGACGATGCCGGCCATGGGTGCCCGCAGCTGGTGTTCCATCTTCATGGCTTCGACGCTGAGCAGCGGCGCCCCGGCGGGTACCCGGTCACCGTCCGCCACGGCCACCGCGACGACGGTGCCCGGCATCGGCGAGCGCACCACCGGGTCCGCTTCGCCGGCAACGCGTCCGGCTGCCGCCAGGTGCCGGTCCAGCTGCTCGCGCCGGCTGCGCAGGCGCAACCGGACCGTGAACAGCTCGCCGGCCGTTCCTCCGGCGAGCCAGAACGCCCCGGTTTCCGGTTCGGCGGCGACAGTGAAGCTGTGCAGGACCCCGTCCAGGGAAACGCTCACGCGTCCCCCGTCCCGGGTCCCGCTGCCGGCCAGCAGGGAGGCGGTGTGCGTTATCCCGCCGATCCGCACCGCTGCGTCCCGAGCGGTGCCGGTAACGACCACTTCGACGTCGTTGCCGCCGGGTGCCGGGGCGGCAAAGACCAGGTGCAGGGGCGTTCCGCCGGCGTTGCCGTTCCCGCCGCCCGCACCGCTTCCGGCGATCCGCCAGCCGTCCGCCCGCCGCCAGGGAGAACCCGACGCCGTGTCCGCCAGCTCCTGCACGTACATCAGGGCGGCTGCGGCGAGTTCGGGGACCTGCGGCGACCGGAACTTCAGTCCGGGCAGGCGCCGCTCGATCAGGGTGGTGTCCAGCCGCCCGGCGCGGACATCGGGATCGGCCAGCAGCAGGCGGAGGTATTCCACGTTGGTGCCGATGCCCAGCACTGCGGTACCCGCGAGCGCCGTGTCCAGGCGGGCCAGTGCGGCGGCACGGTCAGGCCCCCAGGCGATGACCTTGGCCAGCATCGGGTCATAGCTGGAGGAAACGGCCAGTCCGGGCAGCAGGGAGGAATCCACCCGCACGCCGTCGCCGGCGGGTTCGCGCAGCCACTGCACGGAGCCCGACGTCGGCAGGAAGTCCCGCTCCGGGTCCTCCGCGTAGATCCGGGCTTCCACCGCATGCCCCGTGAGGGTGACATCCTCCTGTTTGAGGGACAGCGGATGCCCTGCGGCAATCCGGATCTGCTCGGCCACCAGGTCCACGCCGGTGACCATTTCGGTCACTGGATGTTCCACCTGCAGGCGGGTGTTCATTTCCATAAAGAAGAACTCGTCCGGAGCGGCGTCGGAAACCAGGAACTCCACGGTTCCCGCCCCGGTGTAATCCACGGAGCGGGCGGCATTGCACGCCGCCTCGCCGATGCGTTCCCGGGTGGCCGCGTCCAGCAGCACGGAGGGTGCTTCCTCGATGACTTTCTGGTGCCGCCGCTGCAGCGAGCATTCCCGCTCCCCCAGGTGGACGACGTTCCCGTGCGTGTCCGCGAGGATCTGCACCTCGATGTGCCGGGGTGAGGAGACCAGCCGTTCCAGGAACAGGGTGTCGTCGCCGAAGGCCGACGCGGCCACCCGCCGGGCCGTCTGCAGTGCTGCCGGCAGGTCGCCGGGATTCTGCACGGCCTGCATGCCTTTGCCGCCGCCGCCGGCGGAGGGCTTGATCAGGATGGGATAGCCGACGTCGGCTGCGGCCGCCAGCAGGCGGGCATCGTCCAGGCCTGGTTCGGCGATCCCGGGAACCACCGGTACGCCGTGTGCCTGCACATGGTTCTTGGCGCGGATCTTGTCCCCCATCAGATCGAGGGACCGGACCGGCGGGCCGATGAAGGTGATTCCGGCGTCAGCCAGGGCGGAGGCGAAGTCCGCGTTTTCGCTCAGGAACCCGTAGCCGGGATGCACGGCCTGTGCCCCGGTGCTGCGGCAGGCGGCGAGCACTGCGTCCACGGAGAGGTAGCTCTGCCGGGCCGGTGCCGGGCCGAGCCGGACCGCGAGGTCGGCTTCGCGCACATGGCGGGCACCGGCGTCGTCGTCGCTGTAGACGGCCACCGACCGGATCCCCAGCGTCCTCAGGGTGCGGATAACACGGCAGGCGATTTCGCCGCGGTTGGCGACCAGGACGGTGTCGAAAAGCGGTGCGGCGTTATAGGGCTGCGGGGTCATAGTCGCTCACATCCGGAACAGGCCGAAGGAGGTCTCCGGCAGGGGTGCGTTGGCGCAGACGTCCAGGGCCAGGCCCAGGACGGTGCGGGTGTCGAGTGGGTCGATGATGCCGTCGTCCCACAGCCGTGCCGTGGAGTAATACGGGCTGCCCTGGGTTTCGTAGGTTTCGCGGATCGGGGCCTTGAAGGCTTCCTCGTCCTCCGCCGGCCATTCCTCGCCGCGGCCCTCGAGCTGGTCCCGCTTGACGGTGGCCAGCACCGACGATGCCTGGGCTCCGCCCATGACGGAAATCCGGGCGGCCGGCCACATCCACATAAAGCGCGGCGAGTACGCCCGTCCGCACATGGAGTAGTTGCCGGCTCCGAAGGAACCGCCCACCACCACCGTCAGTTTGGGAACGCGGCAGGTGGCCACCGCGGTGACCATTTTGGCGCCGTTCTTGGCGATTCCGCCTGCTTCGTAATCCCGGCCGACCATGAACCCGGAAATGTTCTGCAGGAACACCAGGGGGATGCCGCGCTGGTCGCACAACTCAATGAAGTGGGCACCCTTGAGTGCTGATTCGCTGAACAGCACGCCGTTGTTGGCAACGATGCCGATCCGGTGGCCGTGCAGCCGGGCGAACCCGGTGACCAGGGTGGTGCCGTACTCCTTCTTGAACTCGTGGAACTCGCTGGCGTCCACCAGGCGGGCGATCAGTTCGCGTACGTCATAGGGGGTCTGCAGATCGGTGGGAACGGTGCCGTAGATTTCGGCCGGGTCCTCGGCGGGCGGCCGGGACTCCGCAATGTCCCCTACCGGTTCCTGCTGCGGGAAGGTCTCCACGATGCTGCGCACTATCTCCAGGGCGTGGGCGTCGTTTTCGGCCAGATGGTCGGTGACGCCGCTGATGCGGGAGTGCACGTCTCCGCCGCCCAGTTCCTCCGCGGTGACGATCTCGCCGATGGCTGCCTTCACCAGCGGCGGGCCGCCCAGGAAGATGGTCCCCTGGTTGCGCACAATCACGGTTTCGTCGCTCATTGCCGGCACATAGGCGCCGCCGGCGGTGCAGGAGCCCAGGACGGCGGCGATCTGCGGGATTTTCCGCGCGGACATCTGCGCCTGGTTGAAGAAAATCCTGCCGAAATGCTCCCGGTCGGGAAAAACCTCGTCCTGCCGGGGAAGGAAAGCTCCGCCGGAGTCCACCAGGTAAATGCACGGCAGCCGGTTTTCCAAAGCGATTTCCTGTGCCCGCAGATGCTTTTTGACCGTCATCGGGTAGTACGTTCCGCCCTTGACCGTGGCGTCATTGGACAGGATCATCACCTGCCGGCCCTGCACCAGGCCGATGCCGGCGATCAGTCCCGCACCGGGGCACTCGCCGTCGTACATGTCCGCAGCGGCCAGCGGCGCCACTTCAAGGAAGGGGCTGCCCTCGTCCAGGAGACGGATGACCCGCTCGCGGGGCAGCAGCTTTCCGCGTGCCGTGTGCCGCTCGCGGGAACGCTGCGGTCCGCCGGCGGCGGCGTCCGCCAGCCGTCCGCGCAGCTCCTGTACCAGCGCCTGCTGCGCCGCGGCATTTGCGGCAAACGCGGCCGAAGCCGTATCCAACCCGGATTTCAGTGTCTCCATTGACGTCTTTCTGCAACAGTGGCGAGGGAAAACCCTGCACTAAGCTGAGTTAATAACCCCTAACCCAAGTCAGGTTATTGGTTATTAACTCACCTGTCCACCACAATAGGAATAAATGCGCAGTCCAATCAGAAGGGGTGGGAATGGACGTAGCAAAAGACGAAGCAACAGCAGAGGCCCGAATGACCGGGCGCAGCCAGGCAAAGGCCTCCCGTCGGGCAGTAATGCTCGACGCCGCCGCATCCCTGTTTGCCGAACGCGGCTACAACGGTGTCTCCATTGAGGAGCTCGGTGCCGCCGCAGGGGTCAGCGGACCGGCGGTCTACCGGCATTTCAGCGGCAAACCCGCAGTGCTCTCCGCCCTGCTGATCGGTGTCAGCGAGGACCTGCTGGAGGGCGGGAAGGCGGTGGTCGCCGAATCTTCGACCCCGGAAATCGCCCTGCGCGGCCTGGTGGAATTCCAGGTTGATTTCGCGCTGCGCCAGGCGGACGTGATCCGGGTCCAGGACCGGGATCTGGGCAGCCTGCCGGAAGGCGACGAACGGCGGGTACGCTCCCTGCAGCGACAGTACGTCGAGGTCTGGGTGGACGCGCTTTCCGCGCTGCACCCCGGCTCCGACCTGCCGTTGCTGCGGCACCGGGCCCAAGGTGTCTTCGGCCTGATCAATTCCACCTCCCATACCGTCCGCGGCCGGATCAGCGCCCGCGAGACGGCAAGGCTTCGTACGCTGCTCGATAGAATGGCGTGGGCGGCCTTGAACGTCCAATAGCTGTCAGGCCTGCCGGCGTTCCCGGCAGGCAGAACTCCACCCCCCCGAGCAGAAAGACCTGCCGTGATTGAGCTTCGTGCCGTAGTTCCCGCCGACCTGGAGGAGTTTTTCTCCCACCAGCTGGACCCGAGTGCCAACCATATGGCCGCGTTCAGCGCCAAGAACCCGGCGGACCGCGGCGTCTTTGACCACCATTGGCAGAGCATCCTGAACGATCCGACCGTCACCGTGCGCACCATTGTGGCCGACGGCGAAGTGGTAGGCAGCATCCTCGCCTACCGTGACGGTGACATTCCCGAGATCAGCTACTGGATTGACAAGGCGCACTGGGGGCAGGGCATCACCACCGCGGCGGTGGGGTTGTTCCTGGAGGAATTCGCCGAACGCCCGATCCGGGCACGTGCCGTTGCGGACAACGTCAGTTCCATCCGCATCCTGGAGAAATACGGCTTCACCGTTATCGGTGAAACGCAGGGCTTCGCCAATGCCCGCGGCGCCGTGGTCAAGGAACTCGAGCTCGAACTGGCCTAGCTCCCGCGCTTTTCCTGCCACGCCGGACCGGGAAGCGCGTGATTTCAGGGCACCGGGCCCGGATTCCCTTCGGGTTGTCGGAATCCCTTCGGTTTGTGGCAATCCCTACGCCGCGCTGCGCAGGGATCCGGACAATCCGGAGGGATCTGGACAAAACGCAGGAACGGCGGGGCAGCGTCCGCCCCGGGCACCGCCACAGGGCGGGTCCGACGTAGGCGCCGGGATAAGGCGGCTTTAATATCCCGGCGAGCTCTGCGAGCAAGGGATTTCGTTGCCGCCTTTCCGGGCACCGAAGCGGACACCGAAGCTGTCTCCGTCCCCGTCGCCGGCCCGGGCTGCAGCAGGGTAAAGGGCCGCCTGCGGATTTCTCCGCAGGCGGCCCTTGATGCGTCTAAGCCCCTTTCTGCTCCTAAGCCATGGCCAGTGCCAGTGCGGGCTCGGCCAGAACGGCTCCCACTTCGCTCAGGAACCCTGCCCCCTGCTCGCCGTCGACGAGCCGGTGGTCAAAGGAGAGGCTCAGGGTCATTACCGAGCGCAGGGCAATGGCTCCGTTGTACTCCCACGGCTGCCGGCGGACTGCCCCCAGCGCCAGGATGGCTGCCTCTCCCGGATTCAGGATGGGCGTTCCGGTGTCGACGCCGAACACCCCCACGTTGGAGATGGAGATGGTCCCGCCCGCCAGGTCCGCGGGCTGCGTCCTGCCCTCCCGTGCGGTCTGCGCCAGGGACGTCACCGCAGCAGCCAGGCCATGCAGGCTCAGTGTCTGGGCATCCTTGATGTTGGGAACCATCAGCCCGCGCGGCGTGGCCGCGGCAATGCCGAGGTTCACGTAGTTGTAGCGGATGATTTCCCGTGCGGACTCATCCCACCGCGAATTCAGCGACGGGAAACGCTTCAGCCCCAGACAAACCGCCTTGGCCGCCAGCGTCAGCGGAGACAGCTTCAAGCCGTTGAAGGCCGGCTGCTGCCGGAGCCGTTCCAGCAGCTCCATGGTGGGAGTGACATCCACCGTGAGGAACACCGTGGCATGGGGAGCAGTGAAGGCGCTGGCCACCATGGCGGCAGCAGTATGCTTCCGCATGCCGGAGATGGCGATCCGTTCCTCCCGCCCCTCCGGCGCCGGCGGGGCAGGCACGGCAGCGGCGGAGTTCATTGCGGATGTTGGCGCCGTTTCGGCGGCGGGTGAAGCAGCACGGACGACGTCGGTACGCACCACGAGCCCGCCCGGGCCGGAGCCGTGTACCTGGGTGAGGTCCACTCCCATATCCCGGGCCAGCTTGCGGACCGGCGGGGTGGATCGCGGACGCTCCTGCACGGGGGCAGGCACGGGTGCAGCCGCAGCCGCAGCAGGGGCAGCCTCAGCCGCAGGCACCGCGGCAGGCACGGGTCCCGGGGCAGGAGCCGGGCCGCGGCGTCGTCGGGCGGGGCGACCGGTGGCATCCGGCACCGCACCGTACCCCACCAGGTTCGGCTCCCGCTTGGCCTGCACCGGCTCGCCGGCCGCTTCTGCCTCGGCACCCGCAGGCACCGCTACCTCGAATGAAACGATCGGGGATCCGACCTCGACCACCGTTCCGGCCTGTTCGTGCAGGCGGGCCACTGTCCCGGCGTAGGGGGACGGCAGCTCCACCACCGCCTTGGCTGTCTCAACATCGGCAATCACCTGGTTCAGCTGGACGATATCCCCCACGCTGACGTGCCAGTTCAGGATCTCGGACTCGGTGAGCCCCTCCCCCAGATCCGGGAGGCGGAATTCGCGCAGCATCAGCTCGCCGCCGATCCGGAAACGACGCCGGCCAGGGAACTGGGCCGGTCCATGGCACAGTCCACTCCGTCGAGGATGCGGTCGAGGTCCGGCAGGTGGTGGGACTCGAGCCGGGAGGGCGGATACGGGATGTCAAAGCCTGTAACCCGCACCGGAGCATGCTCGAGGTACTCGAAGCAGCGCTCGGTGATGCTGGCCGCGATCTCCGCGCCCAGGCCGCCGGACTGGGCTGCCTCGTGCGTGATCACCAGCCGCCCGGTCTTGCGCACGGAGGCCTCCACGGTGGCGAAGTCGACGGGTGCGAGCGAGCGCAGGTCGATGACCTCCACCGAGACGCCTTCGTCCGAGGCCGCCACTGCGGCGTCGCGGGCGGTGGGGACAAGTGGGCCGTAGGCGACCAGTGTTACGTCGCTGCCCTCGTTCAGCACCCGGGCGGAGCCCATGGGCAGCTGCGGTGCCGCTGCTTCGTCCACCTCCCCCTTCACGTGGTAGCGCCGCTTCGGTTCGAAGTAGAGCACCGGATCGTCGGAAGCGATGGCCTGCTGGATCATTGTGTACGCGTCCTGCGGGTTGGACACGCTGATGACGCGCAGCCCCGAAGTATGGGTGAAATAGGCCTCGGGTGATTCGGAATGGTGTTCGGGTGATCCGATGCCGCCGCCGAAGGGAACCCGGATGGTCAGCGGCAGTTTCACTGCTCCGCGGGTCCGGTAGTGCATCTTGGCCACCTGGGAAACAATCTGGTCGAACGCCGGGTAGATGAAGCCGTCGAACTGGATCTCCACTACGGGGCGGTAGCCGCGGAACGCCAGCCCCACTGCTGTGCCCATGATCCCGGACTCGGCGAGCGGGGTGTCCACGACGCGCAGCGGACCGAAGTCCTTCTGGAGTCCGTCTGTGATCCGGAAGACGCCGCCGAGCTTGCCGACGTCCTCACCCATAATCAGGACGCGGGGATCCTGTTCCATTGCCCGGCGCAGGCCGGCATTGATCGCCCGCCCGAAGGTCATGCTGGTCATTACCGGTTCTCCTCGCCAGCGAAACCGCTGAGATAACGCGAGTACTGCTCCTGCTGGCGGTCCAGCCAGGAGTGGGGCTCGGAATAGACATGGGCAAAAACTTCTGCGGGCACCGGGTCCGGCATACCGAGGCACGCGGCGCGCAGCTCGGCAGCTACGTCGTCGGCCCGGCGGCCGGCTTCGGCGGCGAACTCTTCGGTGAACAGTCCCATGGAAGCCAGCAGCGCCTGCAGCCGGGACAGCGGATCCTTTCGCCGCCACCGTTCCAGTTCGGCGGAGTCCCGGTAGCGCGTGGGATCGTCGGCCGTGGTGTGCGGACCCATCCGGTAGGTGACCGCTTCAATGAAGGTCGGCCCGTTGCCGGAGCGGGCCCGGTCCAGCGCCTCCCGGGTTGCGGCCATAACCGCAAGGACATCGTTGCCGTCCACCCGGATGGACGGGATGCCGAAGCCCGGGGCGCGGTTGGCGATGGGTACCTGTGCCTGCAGCGTGACCGGTTCGGAGATGGCCCATTGGTTGTTTGAGCAGAAGAAAACGACCGGGGAGTTGAAGCTCGAGGCGAAGACCATCGCCTCGTGGACGTCTCCCTGGCTGGTGGCGCCGTCGCCGAAGTAGCTGATCACCGCGTCATCGGTACCGTCGCGGGTGATTCCCATGGCGTAGCCGGCGGCGTGCAGGGCCTGGGCGCCGATGATGACCTGGGTGGGCGCCATGTTCACTTCATGCGGGTCCCAGCCGGCGCCGGCGTTGCCGCGCCAGACCCGCATCAGGTCACCCACTTCCACACCGCGGCAGTATGCCACGCCGTTCTCCCGGTAGCTGGGGAAAACGAAGTCGGAGGAGCGCAGGGACCGTACGGAGCCGATTTGTGCGGCTTCCTGGCCGAGCAGCGGAGGCCACAGCCCCAGCTCGCCCTGCCGCTGCAGGGCCGTGGCTTCGGTATCGATCCGGCGGATGACCGCCATGTCGATGTAGAGCTCCTGCAGCCGGGCGCCGTCGATATCCTCGACCCAGCGGTCATACAGGGGGTCCGGGGTACGGACGCCGTCGGGGGTGACGAGCTGTACGTAAGGGTCGGTGGGTGAGCTGCCGGAGTTTTCCGGGTGCCGCACCGGGGTATGCAGGGACACTTGGATACGCATCCTTCCGTGTTTGGGCCTCTGGGGTGGCGGGGCCAAACCGACCCCGGGCTCCATTGCCCGGGTACATGTGACCCTACTCACACCCAGCACCCGGCACAACCATTCCCGCAAAGACCGAGCATCCTGCCCTGTAAACGGCCAAAACGCCGTGCTAGCGTTGCGCACTATGCAGCCCCTCGACACCACCGACCTACGTCTCCTCCTTGCCCTGGCGGAGGATTCAACACGTACGGCCGTGGCCCTGGCGGCAGTCCTCGGCCTCTCCCGCAATACCGTCCAGGCCCGGCTGGCCGGACTGGAACGCAAAGGGGCGTTCCTGCCGTTTGAACGCCGGATCAGCACTGCCGCGCTCGGCTACCCCCTGATGGCGTTTGTGCATGTCCATGTCCACCAGCCGAGCCTGGCGCGGATCACCGAAGACCTGGCCGGACTGCCCGAGGTTGTCGAAGCCCACGGCCTCACCGGAGACGCCGACATCCTGCTGCGCGTCGTAGCTGCAGACGCCGAAGACCTGTTCCGCATCAACAAGCAGATCCTCGCCGTTGAAGGCGTCCAGCGCTGCGACACCAACCTGGCCATGGGTGAACTCATCCCCCTGCGCGCCGCTCCCCTGCTGCGCCGCGGGGCAGGACTGCCGCAGCCGCCGTCGTCGAGCCCCGAACGGCGGGAGCAGGCACCGGCCACGGCAAAGGCAGGCCCCGCCTGAGCGGAACCTGCCTTTGCTGAGGCTGTTGCCCCCTAGTGGTCGACGGCCTTCTCGGCGCCGACGCCGGTCAGTGACCGGACTTCCATCTCCGCCTGCTTGATGGCGGATTCGGTGTTCTTGTCCAGCACGGTACCCAGCCAGCCCAGGAAGAAGGCCAGCGGGATGGACACGATGCCCGGGTTATTCAGCGGGAACCAGGCAAAGTCCGCGCCGACGATCATTGAGGTTTCCGCACCGGAGACAACCGGCGAGAAGGCAATGAGCACAATCGCGGAGCCGAGGCCGCCGTACATGCTCCACAGTGCGCCCTGGGTGGAGAACTTCCGCCAGTAGAGCGAGTAGACAATCGTGGGCAGGTTGGCACTGGCCGCCACCGCGAAGGCGAGGGCCACCAGGAAGGCCACGTTCTGGCCCTGGGCGCCGATGCCGCCGAGGATCGAGATGATGCCGATCACCACTACCGTGGTGCGGGCTACCTTGACCTCGCCGTCTGCATCCACCTGTCCCTTGCGGATGACGTTGGCGTAGATGTCATGCGCGAAGGAGGCCGCTGCCGTGATGGTCAGGCCGGCCACCACTGCCAGGATGGTGGCGAAGGCGACGGCGGAAATCAGTCCCAGTAGCACCGGACCACCCAGCGCAAAGGCCAGCAGCGGTGCAGCCGAGTTCACTCCGCCGGGAGCTTCCTTGATGGCGTCCGAGCCGATCAGGGCCGCGGCGCCGTAGCCCAGGACCAGGGTGAACAGGTAGAAGATGCCGATCAGCCAGATGGCCCATACAACGGACCGCCGGGCTTCCTTGGCGGTGGGAACCGTGTAGAAGCGCATCAGCACGTGCGGCAGGGCGGCGGTACCCAGTACCAGTGCCAGGCCGAGGGAGACGAAGTCCAGCTTGGAGGTGTCCGACTTGCCGTACTGCAGTCCCGGATCCAGGATGGCCGGGTTGCCGGTGGTTTCGACGGCGGCACCCAGCAGTTCGGAGAGGTTGAAGCCGTGCAGGGCCAGGACCCAGACGGTCATAACGGCCGCGCCGACAATCAGCAGGAAGGCCTTGATGATCTGCACCCAGGTGGTGCCCTTCATGCCGCCGACCAGTACGTAGATGATCATCAGGGCGCCGACGACTGTGATGACCACGGACTGTCCGACCTTGCTGTCAATACCCATAAGCAGGGAGACCAGTCCGCCTGCACCGGCCATCTGGGCCAGCAGGTAGAAGAAGCAGACCGCCAGCGTGGTGATGGCTGCGGCAATGCGCACCGGCCGCTGCTTGAGGCGGAAGGAGAGCACATCGGCCATGGTGAACTTGCCGGTGTTGCGCAGCATTTCAGCGACCAGGAGCAGGGCGACGAGCCAGGCGACGAGGAAGCCGATGGAGTACAGGAAGCCGTCATAGCCGTTCACGGCGATGGCCCCGACAATGCCGAGGAACGACGCCGCCGAGAGGTAGTCACCGGCAATGGCGGTGCCGTTCTGCGGTCCGGTGAAGGACCGGCCGGCGGCGTAGTAGTCGGCCGCGGTCTTGTTGTTGCGGCTGGCGCGCAGCACCACCACCAGGGTGACGGCCACGAAGACACCGAAGATGACCATGTTCAGCAGGCCGGTGTCCTTGATGGACTCGGCCGTCACTTCGGTGGCGGCGGAAATGTGCAGGCTGTTCACTTGGTCTCCTCCGGGCGGCTCACTCCGTGGGCCTCAAGGTCACGGCGGAGGTCCGCCGCAATGGGGTCCATCTTGCGGTTGGCGTAGCTGACGTACCACATGGTGATGCCGAATGTGCTGACGAACTGCAGCAGGCCGAGGATCAGGCCCATGTTGATGTTCCCGATCACCGGGGTGGACATAAATTCGTGGGCGTAGTCGGCCAGCAGGACGTACGCGAAGTACCAGACCAGGAAAACCACGGCCATGGGGAAAATAAAGCTGCGCTGGCGCTTGCGCAGTTCCTGGAACTCAGGCGAGCTCTGGACGTCCCGGAAGTCCACCTGTTCCGGGTGCGCAGCGTGTGAAACCGGCTGCTCTTCAGCCATTGTTCCTCCTCTAGTGGGGCCCGCCGCGCGGCATCCACCTGTGGAGGTCAGGACACGACGCTGTGCAAGCTGTGACGCTGATCACTTTCCTACAGTCCCGGGGCGGTGTCGATCCGCCGCCCCGCGGCGTCGGTGAACGGTTGGTTCCGTGCGGTGAACGGCGGTGAACAGCGACGAACAGCGCTGAACGGCGTTCGACGGCGCTCTACGCGGCGTCGAACGGCCGAGACGTCCGCCGGGCCGTTAGGGTTGGTCCATGCTCAGTCCCGCCGTCGATATTGCCCTGGTCTGCGCCGTTGCCGTCCTGACCGTCGCCGTCGTGGGCGCACTCGGCTTCCGGCTCAGCCGATCGCAGCGGGACCTGGGGTCCGACGCCGAGCAGGCCACCTACTCAACCCTCCACACGGCGTCGCTCGCCTCGGCGCATCTGCGGGCCGGCCTGACGCCGGCCGGCGCCCGCAAGGCCAGCCGGCACCTGCGCGACCTGCTGGACTGCGACACCCTGGTGATCACCGATGCATCCGCCGTGCTGGCGTGGGACGGTGCGGTCAGTGACACTCCGTTCCGCCGCCAACGGCTGTTGTCGGCAGCGGCGCTGGTGCTCGAATCCGGCCGGACACGCGTCTTCCGCGGCGCCGCAGTGCGCGCCCTGGGCCTGGAGGACTGCGGCGAGCTGCTGGTCTCCCCGTTGCCGGTCAACGGCCAGACCCTGGGCACCGTCGCCGTGTTCGCCCCGACCGTCCGCGCCGGCCTGGTCCGGGCGGCCAACGAGGTGGCGGCCTGGCTTGCCACGCAGGTGGAGCTGGCGGAGCTGGATGCCTCCCGTGCGCAGCTGATGGAGGCCGAGGTCCGGGCGCTGCGGGCACAGATCAGCCCGCACTTCATCTACAACTCGCTGAACGCGATCGCGTCCTATATCAATACGGACCCGGCCCGCGCCCGGGAGCTGGTGGTCGAGTTCGCGGATTTCACCCGCTATTCCTTCCGCCGGCACGGCAACTTCACCACCATCGCCCAGGAACTGGAATCCGTGGACCGGTATCTCCTGTTGGAACGGGCACGCTTCGGCGAGCGGCTCAAAGTGGCCCTGCAGATTGCTCCCGAGGTGCTGGGTACGGTCATTCCGTTCCTGTCCCTGCAGCCGCTGGTGGAAAATTCCGTCCGCCACGGCCTGGAGACCAAGGACGGGCAGGGCCGGATCAGCATTGCCGCCGTCGACGCCGGAGCGGACGCCGTCATCACCATCGAGGACAACGGGGTGGGCATGGACCCCGAGTACCTCCGCTCCGTCCTGGCCGGCCACGCCGACGGGGACCATGTGGGCCTGCGCAACGTGGATGTGCGGCTGCGGCAGGTCTACGGCGAAAAGCACGGGCTCGTCATTGACACGGCACCCGGGGCCGGCACCCTGATCACCATGCGGGTACCCAAGTCGCAGCCGGAGAACCGGCCCACGAACGCGTAATCTGTTCTCCATGCGCAAACCTCTCCGGCCACTCACCGTTGTAGTGGCCGACGACGAAGCCCCCGCCGTCGAGGAGCTCGCCTACCTCCTGGGCCTGGACGCCCGGATCGGCACGGTCCACCGGGCTGCCAGCGGCGCCCAGGCGCTGCACGAAATCGAGACCCGCAACATCGATGCCGTCTTCCTCGACATCCACATGCCGGCCCTCTCCGGCCTGGACATCGCTAAGGCGCTGGGCCGGCGCGAGCGTCCGCCCGCCGTCGTCTTCGTGACCGCGGATGAGGACCAGGCACTGCGGGCCTTTGATCTTGCCGCCCTCGACTACCTGCTGAAACCCGTCCGGCCGGAGCGGCTCTCCGAGTCGGTCCGCCGGATCTGCGAGCTCGCGGCCGACGCCGAGCCGGAGGATGCCGACGTCGTCACCGTGGTCCAGGGCGCGACGACGAGGATCATCCCCCGCGGCGACATACGCTACGTCCAGGCGCAGGGCGACTATGCCCGGCTGCACACCGCGGACGCCAGCTACCTGATCCGGGTTCCGCTGGCGGATCTGGAGGAGCAGTGGGCCGGTGCCGGGTTCGTGCGCATCCACCGGTCCTTCCTGGTGGCCCGGACCCACATCCGCCAGGTGCGGCTGACCGGAGGGCGGGCAAGCGTGCGGCTGGGCGAGGTGGACCTTCCCGTCAGCCGGCGGCACCTGCCCGCCGTGCGCAACACACTCGCCGCCGGCCGCGTCCGGCCCACGCAGTGAACGGGGATTCCACTCCCGCCGCCTCACCTGGTTCCCGGCGCGTCCGGGTGACCGCGCCGGGCACGGGCGCAGCCCCGTTCCCGGTGTCCCGGGAGCTGGACGAGCAGTCCGAGGTGGGCGAGCTGATCATCGGTTCCCTGATCCGCAGCCAGCTCCGGCTGGCACTGGTGGTGGGCGGCGGCTTCCTGCTGATCCTGCTCAGCGTTCCGGTCCTGCTGGCTTTCCTGCCCGTGATTGCCGAGCTGTCCGTTTTCGGTGTCCCTGCTCCGTGGATCCTGCTCGGCGTCGGCGTTTATCCGCTGGTCATCGGCTGCGGGCTGCTCTACGTGCTCAGTGCCCAGCGGAACGAAAACCGGTACCGCGACCTGGTGGACGGACGGTAGCCGGTGAACTGGGATGTGGCCGCAGGCATGAACCCCGGCATCGGGTACACGGCGCTGGCACTGGTTTCCGCCGCGACCCTGCTGATCGGCTTCTACGGCCTGCGGATCTCGCGGACCACCAGCGACTTCTATGTGGCCTCCCGGACGGTGAAACCCTGGTGGAACGCCTCGGCCATCGGCGGCGAGTACCTCTCGGCGGCCAGCTTCCTGGGCGTGGCGGGGCTGATTGTCGCTTCCGGGGTGGACGCGCTCTGGTTCCCCATCGGCTACACCGGCGGCTACCTCATGCTCCTGCTCTTCGTCGCGGCACCGCTGCGCCGGTCCGGCGCCTACACCGTGCCGGACTTCGCCTCCGCCCGGCTGGAGTCACTCCCCGTGCGGCGCCTCACCAGCCTGCTGGTGATCGCCATCGGCTGGCTGTACATCGTGCCGCAGCTGCACGGTGCGGCGCTGACCATGCGCATCACCACCGGGCTGCCCGCCGAGATCGGCTGCCTGGTGGTCACCGGCGTCGTCTGCCTCAGCGTGGTGACCGGCGGGATGCGCTCCATCACGTTTGTCCAGGCTTTCCAGTACTGGCTGAAACTGGTGGCGATTGCCGTACCGGTGCTGTTCATCCTCTTCCGCCTCGCCGGTGACGGCCCGCCCGCCGGCGGCGGGCAGATCCTGGCGGAGGCGCTGAACCCGGAAACCCACGCTCCGCTGTACCGCAATATTTCGCTGAGCATCGCCCTGCTCTGCGGCACACTCGGACTCCCGCACGTGCTGGTCCGTTTCTACACCAACCCCGACGGCCCCTCGGCCCGGCGGACCACCCTGATTGTCCTGGGCCTGCTCTCGCTCTTCTACATCTTCCCGATCACCTACGGCGTGCTGGGCAGGATCTATGCCCCGGACCTGGCCGCCGGCGGTGCCGCGGATGCGACCGTGCTGCTGCTGCCGGGGCGGGTGTTCGACGGCGCCACCGGCGACCTGCTCGCGGCCCTGGCCACGGCTGGGGCATTCGCGGCGTTCCTCTCCACCAGCAGCGGTCTTACGGTCTCGCTCGCGGGAGTGATCAGCCAGGAGTTCTTCCGCGGCAGTGTCGGCGGGTTCCGGGTCTCCGCCGTGCTGGCCGCCGTCGTACCCCTGGTCATCGCCCTGCTGACTGAATCCTCGGCACTGGCCGGCAGCATCGGCACGGTTTTCGCATTCACTGCCTCCACCCTGTGCCCGCTGCTGGTGCTGGGCATCTGGTGGCGCCGGCTGACGGCGGCGGGCGCCGGAGCGGGAATGCTGACCGGCGCGCTGCTGTGCGGCGGGGCAATGGCCGCCGCGGCCGTCCTGCCGCGGATGGGCGCCGGCATTCCCGCCTGGATCGAACAGCCCGCGGCCTGGACGGTTCCCGCAGCGTTTGCGGTGATGGTGGCGGTGTCCCGACTGACGGCCGGATCAGCGCCGGACGGGACGGCGAAGTTCATGGCGCAGCTGCACACGCCGGAACCGCTGGATCGGCCCCGCCCGGGAACCGGAACAGGGGCGCGCTAGGACCGCCTAGTCTATGGAAGCCATCAGTTCGACCACGCGGTCGAGGAAGGCATCCACCTGGCTTTCCTCGTATCCCTGCTGGCCTTTGGCCTCGCGGAAGACGGCGCGGCGCACCACATCTACGCTGAGGGGCCGGTCGTGTTCGAAGTATCCAAGGAGCTCGTTGCACAGTGCGTCAACGTCCTCGACGTTGTAACTGGTGACGCGTTTCCTGCCGGGGCGGCGGAACCGCTCCCCCGGCTTGCGGTGCAGGCGGGCCCTAAGGACCGCGGACATCCGTCCGATCTGCAGCAGCCAGGCTTCTTCGCCGCGGTCGGATATCAGGCGGTCCCGTTCCCGCTGGGCGAAAACGTCTTCCAGCCGATCCAGTGCGGCGTCCACCGCCTGCGGCTCGTAACCGCCCTTTGCCGGGTCGAACGCCATGGACCGGACGTCCGCACTGGTCACCGGATTAGCCGACGTGGAATCCGAGTTGTAGTAGTTCCTGGCTTTCGTCAGGAACTCATCGACCTGGCGGATGTTGTAGCCGTAGTCCCGTCGTCCCACGCGTTCGAAAGGGGCACTGGCCTGCCGCACATCGTCCATGAATAAATTGTTCCTCTGTGGTTTTTCCCCGCGGAGTAATTCCCGCTGGATCCGGTTGTCCCTACAGGGCGCCTGCCGGGCATCGTCTGAAAACTCTGAAACATCTTACGATGCCCGTGCCGCGGACGTGATCCGGCACACCGGCCGTTGCCGGACCGTTACGGTTGCTCCTGCTAGGAAGCCGTGGAAAGCAGCACCGACAGCAGGAATACCACCGGGGAGGCGAACACCACGGAATCCAGCCGGTCCATTACTCCGCCGTGTCCCGGCAGGAGGTTGGACATGTCCTTTACCCCCAGTTCCCGCTTGACCATGGACTCGGAGAAGTCACCGGCGGTGGCCGCGGCCACTGTCGCCACAGCAAGCACAACGCCGAACCACCAGGGCTGGTCCAGGAACAGGACGGCAGCGCCGACGCCTACGACGGCGGCACCGACGGCAGAGCCGCCAAAGCCTTCCCAGGACTTCTTCGGGCTGATCTTGGGCGCCATCGGGTGCTTACCGAAGAAGGCACCTACCAGGTAGCCGAACGTGTCGTTGGAGACCACGAGCAGGAGCAGTACGGCGACTCGAACCTGTCCATCGGGTTCGCGCAGCAGCAAGAGTGCAAAGCTCAGCAGGAACGGCACCCAGAGAACCACGAAAATACCGGCGAGGATGCTCTGGATCGCTTCGGCAGCGGTGTCGATGCTCCGCCACAGGAGAATGGCAACCGACGTTGCGACCATCGCGAAGGCCAATGCTTCCGTGCCGCCGAAGAACGCCGCGAACGGCAGCGCCACGGAACCGACCAGCACCGGCACCTGCGGCACTTTCATGCCGCGCACTTCGAGCGCACGGTTGACTTCCCAGACACCGACGGCGGCGAAGCCAACCGCAATAATCACAATGGCGAAAGGGAAAAAGAGCAGGCCGCTAAGCAGGGAGCCGAGCAGAATCACGCCTACGGCGATGGCAGCAGGCAGATTGCGTCCGGCGCGCGAAACCTTTACGGGTTTCTCGGCGGACCGGCGGCCCCGGGCGGTGCGGCCGCCGACCTGTCCTGAATCAGCTGCGCTCATTTCCTTGGCCTTTGCTGCTGCCGGAACTGTCTCGACGGACGGTGAACCGCCAGCCTGGGTGGGAGGCTGGGCGTTACTCATCAGACCTCGAGAAGCTCGGCTTCCTTGCGCTTGAGGAGCTCGTCAATGGAATCCGTGTGCGCCTTGGTCAGTGCATCGAGATCCTTTTCGGCACGCGCGCCGTCGTCCTCGCCCACTTCGCTGTCCTTCACCAGGCGGTCAATGCCGTCCTTGGCCTTGCGGCGGATGTTGCGGACGGAAACCTTGGCGTCCTCGGCCTTGCCGCGGACAATCTTGACGTATTCCTTACGGCGGTCCTGTGTCAGCTCGGGCATGATGACCCGGATGACCTTACCGTCGTTGGACGGGTTGGCGCCGACCTCGGAGTCGCTCAGTGCCCGCTCGATGGCGCGCAGCGCGCTGACATCGTAGGGGGTGATGAGCAGGGTGCGGGCGTCAGGGGTGGCGAAGGATGCCAGCTGCTGCAGCTGCGTCGGGGAACCGTAGTAGTCCACCAGCACCCGGTTGAACAGCGCCGGGTTGGCGCGGCCTGTGCGGACGGAGGAGAAGTCCTCCTTAGCAACTTCCACCGCCTTGTCCATCTTGTCGGCGGCCTCTTTCAAGGTGTCTTCGATCACGGTCTCTCCTCATAAAACAGTGTCCACCAAGCGCTGTCGGCTTAGTGGCCGGACTCTTCTATCATCCTAAGCCAAAAGGGTGCGGGTTCCCTGCACCGAGCCTGCGAGGTGCAGGGGAACCCTTTCGGCGCAAAAGGGTGCAGGTTCCCTGCACCGAGCCTGCGAGGTGTAGGGGAACCCGCACCCTGCGGGGCCAGTCCCGGAGGGACCTGGAGGAAGGCGGCTTTAAATTCCGGAGGCCGCCTGCGGCCGAGGGGATTTCGTTGCCGCCGTTCCAGGTCCCGCAGGGACAAGCTGCCCAACGCTAGTTGGAAACGATGGTGCCGATCTTCTCGCCGCGGAGGGCGCGGGTAACGTTGCCTTCACCCTCCATGCCGAACACCACCATGTTCAGGTCGTTGTCCTTGCACATGGTCATGGCCGTCTGGTCCATAACGCGGATGTCCTGGCGCAGGGCGTCGTCGTAGGTCAGGGTCTCCAGCCGTACCGCGCTGGAATCCTTGTTCGGATCGGCGGTGTAGACGCCGTCCACGCCGCTCTTGGCCATCAGCACCTCGTCTGCGTGCACTTCCAGCGCCCGCTGGGCGGCTACCGTGTCGGTGGAGAAGTACGGCAGGCCTGCGCCGGCACCGAAGATGACCACACGGCCCTTTTCCAGGTGCCGGATGGCGCGCCGCGGAATGTAGGCCTCAGCCACCTGTCCCATGGTGATGGCGCTCTGGACGCGGGTCTCGACGCCGGCCTGCTCCAGGAAGTCCTGCAGTGCCAGGCAGTTCATTACTGTGCCGAGCATGCCCATGTAGTCCGCACGGGAGCGGTCCATGCCGCTGGTGGACAGCTCCGCGCCGCGGAAGAAGTTGCCGCCGCCGACGACGATGGCCACCTCAACCTCGCCCACGGTCGCAGCGATCTGCTTGGCCACTGCCCGCACGGTATCCGGATCCACCCCGAGTTTGCCGCCGCCGAACACCTCTCCTGAGAGCTTCAGCAGGACGCGTCGTCGCGGGGAATCGGTTTCTTTCAATACGTGGGCCATTGTGCCTCCCGGGCATAGGTGCTGGTGCTGCTTTTAAGACTAGTGAGCTGTTCTGGGCAGAGAAAAGGGGTGGTCACCCGTGGTGACCACCCCCTTTGCCATGATGACGTTTCCGTCGAAACCGTTGTTACCTAACTAATTAGGCGCCTACACGGAAGCGGGCGAAACCTGCCGGTGCAACAGCGGCTTCTTCGAGAACCTTGCCCACGGTCTTCTTGGCGTCCTTGGCGAACGGCTGGTCCACCAGGACGATTTCCTTGAAGAAACCGGTCAGGCGGCCTTCGACGATCTTCGGCAGTGCACCCTCGGGCTTGCCCTCTGCGCGTGCCGTCTCGTCTGCAATGCGGCGTTCGTTCTCGACCGTCTCTGCCGGAACTTCGTCGCGGGTCAGGTAGGTCGGAGCGTATGCAGCGGTGTGCACGGCGATGTCGTGGGCGGCGGTGGCAGCTTCTGCGCCTTCGCCGTCAACGGCGAACAGCACGCCGACCTGTGCCGGAAGATCCTTGGAGGTCTTGTGCAGGTACGCGTCGACGGTCTTGCCTTCGATGCGTGCCACGCGGCGGACGACAACCTTCTCGCCCAGGATGGCGCCTTCTTCGACAACAACCTCGGACAGCGGCTTGCCGTCAACGTTGTAGGCGAGGAGGGATTCGGCGTCGGCAGCAGCAGATTCAACTGCAGCGGCCAGGACCTTGTCAGCCAGTTCGATGAACTTCGGGGACTTGGCAACGAAGTCGGTCTCGCAGTTCAGCTCGATCATGACGCCAACCGTGCCGTCGATGACCTTGGCGGCAACCAGGCCTTCAGCGGTGGAACGGCCTTCACGCTTGGTCGCGCCCTTCAGGCCCTTGATGCGGATAAGCTCCATGGCCTTGTCGGCATCGCCGTTGGCCTCGTCCAGAGCCTTCTTTACATCCATCATGCCTGCGCCGGTGCGCTCGCGCAGTGCCTTGATATCAGCAGCAGTGTAGTTCGCCATTTGGACTCCAGTCCTCCCGTAATAAGTATTGGTGCGGTTCTGCCAGTGCGGCTGGCCGGTAAACCGGCCAGCCGCACCACAACCCATGTCCAGGGGATCCCCCGGACTAAGGAAATACGTTCTTTACTTCTCGGTTACTTCAGCGGCCGGGGCGTCAACGATGGCGTCGACATCAGCGGCGGGAGCCTCAGCAGCTTCAGCGGCCGGAGCGGCTTCAGCAGCGGGAGCTTCAGCAGCGGCGTCAGCGGCCGGGGTCTCAGCAGCACCCTCGAGGAGCTCGCGCTCCCACTCGGCCAGCGGCTCGGCCGGGGCTTCCGTGTTGCCGGACTTGTTGTGGCGGACGATCAGGCCCTCGGCCACGGCGTCGGCAATGACGCGGGTCAGCAGGTTGACGGAGCGGATGGCGTCGTCGTTACCCGGGATCGGGAAGTCGACGTCGTCCGGATCGCAGTTGCTGTCCAGGATGGCAACAACGGGGATGTTCAGCTTCTTGGCCTCGTCAATGGCGAGGTGTTCCTTCTGCGTGTCAACAATCCAGAGCAGGGACGGAGCCTTGGTCAGGTTGCGGATGCCGCCGAGGTTGGTTTCCAGCTTGGTCAGTTCACGACGGAGAAGCAGGAGCTCCTTCTTCGTGTGGCCGGAGGAAGCGACGTCCTCGAAGTTGATCTCTTCGAGTTCCTTCATGCGCTGGATCCGCTTGGCGACAGTCTGGAAGTTGGTGAGCATGCCACCGAGCCAGCGCTGGTTCACGTACGGCTGGCCAACACGGGTGGCCTGCTCGGCGATGGCTTCCTGTGCCTGCTTCTTGGTACCGACGAACAGTACGGTTCCGCCGTGGGCAACAGTGGCCTTGACGAACTCGAATGCACGGTCGATGTAGGACAGCGACTGCTGCAGGTCAATGATGTAGATGCCGTTGCGCTCGGTGAAGATGAAACGCTTCATCTTCGGGTTCCAACGGCGGGTCTGGTGACCAAAGTGAACGCCGCTGTCGAGCAGCTGGCGCATTGTAACGACGGGCATGTCGTCACTCCTTCCGGCAGCAGCCGTGCGCACGGCGCACTGGTCCTACTGCCAATTGACGGTTTTAGCTGTACGCCCGGGCGGGCGAAGCTCCTGGTATCCATCAGCCGCTGCCCCGTAGGAGCTGCGGCATGCTTCCCCTGCCGACGTTGCCGGACCGTTGGAGATGCACCCCCGGTGACGGGGATAATTGGGATACGCGTAGTCAGCCTCCATGCCTGTGGGCCGAACCGCCGGACTGAATCCGGCCGGACAAACCCGAGACCGAACCTGGACTAAAACGTCCGGGCAGGTCCCATGGCACAGCAAGCTGCTCCGTCAAGTGTACTACAGCGCCGGGCCCCTGCCATCCGGTGTCAACCTTTCCTCCCCACCCGTCTTCCGCAGCCGGACTTCGACCACGGCGCCCGGGAAATCGGCAACTGGAGCCCGCGCGGACGCAGGGTTGCTCCATGAAGCGAACACCCGCCCTGCCCCTCGCGGCGATTTTGACCGTCCTTGCCCCCGCGTCGGTGGCAGTCGACCCGCAGTCCGCTGTCACCGCGTCGGCCTATTCCCCGCCCTGGACCTGGCCCCTGAACCCGGAACCTTCCCTCCTGAGGTCCTTCGATCCCCCGGCACAGCCCTGGCTGGCGGGGCACCGCGGTATCGACGTCGCCGCGGCCGAGGGCGCCGGGGTCCTGGCCCCTGCGGACGGGCGCGTCGTTTTTGCCCGCCGGGTGGTGGACCGGCCGGTCCTGACCATTGACCACGGAGGCGGCTTGTTGAGCAGTTTCGAACCCGTCGAGGCGTCCGTGCCGGTGGGCACCGCAGTGTCAAAGGGCACGGTGGCAGGTTCCGTCCGATCGGGTCCGCACTGCGGTCCGGGATGCGTGCATTGGGGCGTCCGGCTGGACGGGGACTACGTGGATCCGCTCAACTATGTGACCGACCGCCGGCCCTCGATCCTCCTTCCGGTGCCTCCGACGATCCCGCCGACTTCAGACCCCGGTTAAACGTCCCGGCCGGACCCTTTGCAGGATCCGGCCGGGGTTCTTTGCTGGTCTAGCGGACGTTGATTCCGAAAGGGGCTATACGAACGCAGCCACTCCGGTGATCGCCCGTCCGGTGACCAGAGTATTGATCTCGTACGTGCCTTCGTACGAGTAGATGGCCTCGGCGTCAGCGAAGATCTTAGCCATGCCGAAGTCGGTGACAATGCCGTTTCCGCCCAGGATGCTGCGACCCAAGGCAACGGACTCGCGCATACGGGCAGTGGTGAAGGCCTTGGCGAGGGCGGACTGCTCATCCTTGGCCTGCCCGAGGTCTTCGAGCTGCGCCAGGCGGACCATCATGCCCAGCGAGGCGACGGTGTTGCCCAGGATCTTCACCAGCTGTTCCTGCACCAGCTGGAAGGATGCCAGCGGCTTGCCGAACTGCTTGCGCTCGACCGCGTACTTGCGGGCGACGTCGAAGGCAGCCATCTGCTGGCCTACGGCCTGCCAGGCCACGGCCAGGCGGGTAACCTTCAGGACCTTGTTGGTGTCGCGGAAGCTGTTTGCGCCCTTGAGGTGGAAGTCGTCACTCACCACTACGTTGTCGAGGACAATGTCAGCGTTCTGGACCGTGCGCAGGGCGATCTTGTTTTCGATCTTCGTCGCCGTGTAGCCGGG
The DNA here is from genome assembly GCF_025244865.1 of Arthrobacter sp. zg-Y1110. Taxonomy (NCBI): domain Bacteria; kingdom Bacillati; phylum Actinomycetota; class Actinomycetes; order Micrococcales; family Micrococcaceae; genus Arthrobacter; species Arthrobacter sp. zg-Y1110. The sequence goes on along the minus strand of NZ_CP104272.1, from coordinate 1,171,258 downwards.
GGTCTTGGTGTCGACCAGGAAACCCTTGACCTGGTTGTCCTCGAGGTCGCGGGCGTAAATGACCACCCAGTCGGAGAAGGTCGCATTGCCGATCCAGCGCTTTTCACCGTTGAGGATCCAGTTGTCCCCCTCGCGGCGGGCGGTAGTGCGGGTGCCGCCGGCAACGTCGGAACCGCCCAGCGGCTCCGTCAGGCCGAAGGCGCCGATCTTCTTCATGGCGTAGATGTCCGGCAGCCAGGCTGCCTTCTGCTCCTCGGAGGCCAGTGCCTCGATGGAGCCGGTGAAGAGACCGTCATGGACACCCAGGAAGGTGGCGAAGGACGTGTCGGCACGGGTGATCTCGGCATGGCAAAGACCCGCGAAAAGGTTGGAGTAGCCCTGTCGGTAAACCGGGCTCATAACGTCCAGTTCGGCAATCTTGGGGATCATGTGGTGCGGGAATTCCCCGGCGTTCCACCAATCAGCGGCATGCGGCTTGACCTCGGCGGCGAGCCAGGCACGGATCTCGTGCAAGCGGTCGCGCTCCTTGTCGGTGAGCAGGTCTTCGAATGCGTAGAAGTCGCCGTCCGGGTACGGAAGGTTGTCGACGTCGATAAGTGCCATGGAGAATGTCCTTCGCTGCTGATCATCGGTGATCCGCTGGTGCCCATCCGGGAACCGGCTGAGCCCATGTTACCCACCAGTAACAACGATCACAACGTCTGCGGAAAATTGCCTCGCCGGCGTGTGTCTGCTTAGGCCCACTGGGAGTACAGATAGCGGGCCTACGGGGCGCCTCCGGCGAATCATGTCCAGGCAAAAGAAAACGCCCCGGTCCGAAGACAGGGGCGTTTACTAAGGCGGACCGGGACGTTCGTCCGATCCGTTTCGGGTAGGGCTGGTGGGGCTTGAACCCACGACCCACGGATTATGAGTCCGCTGCTCTGACCAGCTGAGCTACAGCCCCGGGTGCCCAAGAAGGCAACGATGCCATCCTAGTGGGTCCGGGGACTGGACAACCAATCAGCCCGCGTTCACGCGTTTCCCCGGATCCCCGCGGTAGAGATCTTCAAAGGTGGACAACGTGGCTTCCAGGCTGTGCCGGTCCACCATCTCGCGGCTGGTCCGGCCCATCTTCGCCCGCTCGTCGGCGGGCAGCTCCAGGATTTCCGTGATGCGCCCGGCAAGCTCCGAGCTGTCTCCCGGCGTAAACAGGTAGCCGTTGCGCCCCTTGTCCACAAGGTGCGGCAACGCCATCGCATCGGCCAGCAGTACCGGTTTCGACGCCGACATCGCCTCCAGCGTCACCAGCGACTGAAGCTCGGCGGTACCCGGCATGCAGAACAGGTCGGCTTTGAGGTACGCCTCGCGCAGTTCTTCATCGGAGACCAGTCCGCGGAAGACCACCCGGTCCTGCAATCCCAGCCGCTGCACCTGGGCTTCCAGCCCGGGACGGACTTCGCCGCCGCCGATGATTTCCGCCCGCACTCCGAGGTGGGCCGGAGTCTTCGCTACGGCGTCAATCAGCACATCCACGTGCTTCTCCTCGGCCAGCCGGCCGACAAACAGAACCGTGGGCGCTTCGTGCGGGGGAATCTGCTCCCCGTCACGGAGCTCGTAAACCGACGCGTCAATACCGTTGGACAACGGCATCACGTCGTGCAGGAAGGCGTGGCGGTACATCGCCTCGGCAGCCAGCGGCGTCGGCGTGGTGACCACGTGGGCCTGGCCCATGACCTTGCCCATGTCCTTCCAGGAGTTGGTCGCGACAATCCGCTTGACCCATTTCGGGAAGGGCAGGAACGGATCCAGGTTTTCCGGCATGAAGTGGTTCGTCGCGATGACGCGGATGCCGCGCTTACGGGCTTCGTAGAGCGTGTACTCCCCCACCATGTAGTGGCACTGGATGTGCACGACGTCGGGCTGCACCCGGTCGAACAGCAGCGCAATTTCCTTCTTGATCTCCCAGGGCAGGCAGATCCGCCAGTATTCATGGGTAGGAACCCCGTGGGAACGGAGCCGGTGGACCGGCCACTCTCCCTCAAGGTCGCTTCGGCTGCCGCCGTTGACATCATTGGGAGCCAGTACGTGGACGTTGTGCCCACGCCCGTGCATCCCCCGGGCCAGCCGGTAGCCGAACTGCGCGGCGCCGTTCAGGTGGGGAGGATAAGTGTCACAAGCGATGAGGACAGTCAGCGGTTTGTCTACCGGGGCGTCGGTCACGTTGTAGGTCCTGCTTTCGGATTCTTTGAGGCCGGCTTCTGCCGCCTCCGCTCTTCGTTCCGACGTTGAATAACGTCAGGGTGATACCTCGAGAGGGCAACGACCCCAACAATAGCAATCAGGGCCGCCACGGACATGGCCACCGCGGCGACGGCGGGAACATCCGGCCGCAATTCGTGCAGGACTCCAATGCCGATGGCGATTCCCACCATGGGGTCGATTACCGTCAGCCCCGCAATCACCAGGTCCGGCGGGCCGCTCGAGTAGGCGTTCTGCACGAACCAGGAACCAAGCGCACCGGCAGCGGCGATCGCCACGATGGTGTACCAGGGCACGTTCAGGAGGAACCGGCCGTTCGGGTTGAGCAGGTCCCCGGCAATAACCTTGGTCAGGACGGCAACGAAGCCGAACAGGATGCCGGCGCCGAGGATGTGCACGATGGCCCGCAGCCGCTTGCCGAAAAACACGTTCAGGCCGCCGAAGAAGATCACGACGACGGCGAGGATGAGGACAATAGTCACTTCCTGCCGCGGCTCCACTACCTGCTCTGAGCGGGTGACCATGATGGCCAGCGACACAAAAAGCATGCTGCCGGCAACGCACGCAGTAATGGCCGCGACCGTAATGCGGTTCATGTGCAGGCCCTGGTCCCGTGAATTCACGACTGTCGTGATGACCAGTGCGATGGAACCAATCGGCTGCACCACCGTCAGGGGAGCCATTGACAGTGCAGCCACGTTCAGGGCCATGCCCGTCCCCAGCAGCAAAAGCCCGAAAAGCCAGCGGGGGTTGCGCAGCAGGCGGCTGATCTGGGAGGAGTTCAGGCCCAGGCCGCCAGTGTCCGCCTTGACGGCGCTGCCTTGGCGCTGGGCACCGAAGGCAAGGAAAAAAGCGCTGGCCAAGGCGCAGGCTACGGCGATCCCTACCATCGGCCCGGTCCAGGAGCTGCCGTGCAGTGCGGGGAAACGGAGTGTGCCCTAGGGTGCATGGCCGGTCCCGGTTCCGGCCGGTACATGCTCGCGCTGGTGCAGGTATTTACGCCACGCAGCCACGAGGTATCCGGCGGCCGCCGCCACGTGACCGATGCAGCCCAGTGCCAGTACGGCGGAACCGGCCGCCAAGAGCCAGTGATGGTCAAATCCCTCCACCCGTTCCAGCAGCAGCAGGGGCGCACCCAGCAGCAGCAACGCGGTGCGGATTTTGCCGACGATGCTTACCGGCAGATCGGGGTTGCCCCGGAACAGCAGGAGCGAATTGGCGATCAGGACGGCGTCGGGGATGGCGATGCTCAGGATCAACCAGGCCGGCGCGATGCCGTCTGCCACAAAGGCGGCGGCCACAATGATCAGTGCCAGCCTGTCGGCTACCGGATCCAGCCACTGGCCGGTAGCGGAGACCTGGTTCAGCCGGCGGGCCAGGTAGCCGTCTATCCAGTCGGTACAGCCCACTGCCACCAGGGTGAGGAACGCACTCCCGTAGCGGTCCTGGCTGATGAACAGCACAAACAGGGGGATGCCGAGAAAGCGAAGGACCGTGACCAGATTCGGTAGGGTCCAGAACCGTTCCGATACGGTAATTTCCGTATCGGGACGCGCTCCGGCACCGATAAATCTGATCACGGTCCGATCCCCTCGTCAAAGATGTACGAGTACAGCTTACTTTCGCGCGAGCCGACGGGACATGAGGAGCAGTGCCAGCAGGGAGGCGGCCATTACCGAGAGCGGCTGCCAGCGTTCCTTGATCATGGCCAGCACATCGTCGGACGTGGAGGGACCGGCGGTGCTGGCTTCCTTGCCGCGGGATGCGGCAGCACGGCGGGACTTCAGCTCCTGGATGCGCGCCTTGACGTCCACCTTCTCGCCGAGCCCGTCACGGACCGCAGCGAGGTGCTCGCGGCGCTGCCGCGCACGGGTGCGCAGTTCCTCGGGAGTGGGCTGCTTCGGACCTTCAGGCTTGTCGTCCTTCTCGGCCTTCTTGTCCTTCTTTTCCTTCGGTTCCTTGGGCTTGTCCAGTGTGGCCGGATCGAAGCTGCGGCCTTCCTTCAGCACGCCGACGTCGTAGCGGATGCCGCGGATGGCTTCCTCAGGAAGCAGCGGGAGGGTCTTCTTGAAGCGGCTGTAGCCAATGAGTCCGGCGATGCCTGCGATCACCAGGAACAGTGCGGCGACCAGCAGGGCGGCCAGCCAGCCCGGCAGGACCAGCGACAGTGCCAGGATGCCGGCTACCAGCAGCGAAATGGCCAGTGCGGCAACCATAAGCAGAGCCACGACCATAAAGGCCGCAGCAATGCCTGCCTTGATGCCCTTTTGCTTCATTTCGGCTGTGGCGAGGGCGAACTCGTCATTCAGCTGACGCGGCGTCAGGCGGGCCATGACCTTCGCCAGCCCAACCAGCGACGAGCTTCCCGCCGTTCGCTGTGTCCGAGTGCTAGCGGAGCGGTTCATGCGCCCAGCCTCCGTCCCCTGTTCAGTATTCACCGTTGCCATAACCCCAAATTACCATTCTCCTCAGCGTTATCAGTTTGCCCATCCGCACCAGCTGCGCGTCAGGACGTTTCGAGGCCCTCACGGTCCTCGAGCTCGCGGCCGGACAGCTCGGGAAGTTTGGTCTTCACGAACCAGAAGGACAGCACCGCGAACGCGGTAAAGATGGCGTACATAATCCAGACCCCGAAGTTATCGCTGACCCACGGGAAGGCAAGGGTAACAATGAAATTGAAGATCCAGTTGACCATGGCGCCCAGGCCCAGGGCCAGGGACCGGATGTTGTTCGGGAAGACCTCGCCCAGCGTCACCCACATGACCGGACCCCAAGTGGCCGCAAAGAAGACCACGAAGAGGTTTGCGCCCACCAGGGCCACCGGGCCCCAGATACCGGGCAGGGAGACTTCGCCGTCTACGTCCACGGCCTGGAAGAACGAAACCGTGGCTGCCAGCAGGCCCACGAACATACCGGCGGAGCCGATCATCAGCAGCTTGCGCCGGCCGATGCGGTCCACGAAGGCAATCGCTACCAGGGTCATCAGCACGTTCACGATCGAGGTGATCACCGACGTCGTAAAGGAATCGCTCTCGCTGAAGCCTACGGACTTCCACAGGGTGGTGGAGTAGTAGAAGATCGCGTTGATGCCGACCAGCTGCTGGAACGCGGCGATGGCCATGCCCACCCAGAGAATGGGCTGCAGGCCGAACTTGGGTCCGCGCAGGTCCCGGAACGTCGGCTGCGGGCTCTTGAAGCTGTCGCGGATGTCGGCGATCTTGCGGTCCGTATCCGTCACACCGGAGATGGAGGTGAGCACCTTGGCGGCTTCCGCGTCGCGGTTTTTCCGGACCAGGTACTGCGGGGATTCCGGAATGGTCAGCGCCAGGACACCGTAGACAATGGCGGGGACGACGCCGACCAGCAGCATCCAGCGCCAGGCCGGCAGGCCCCACCACAGTTCACCGAGCGCGCTGCCTGCGGTGTTCGCCAGGAAGGCGTCGGAGAGCAGGGCGGCAAAGATGCCGATCGTGATTGCCAGCTGCTGGACTGAACCCAGCGCGCCGCGCCATTTGGCGGGGGCAACTTCGGCAATGTAGCCGGGGGCGATGACGGACGCGGTACCGATGGCCAGGCCGCCGACCAGCCGCCAGAGCATGAGGTCCCACTCGGAGAAGGCCAGTGCCGAGCCCACGGAGTTGGCCGCAAACAGCACGGCGGCACCGACCATAACCAATTTGCGGCCCAGCTTGTCCGCCAGTTGGCCGGCAAACCATGCACCGGCAGCACAGCCGAGCAGCGTGATGGCCACGGTAAAGCCCAGGATGCCCGGGCTGAGGGTGAATTCCTCGCCGATGGCATCCACCGCGCCGTTGATCACTGCAGTATCGAACCCGAAGAGCAATCCGCCCACCGCTGCGGCAACGGTGACACCAATCACCTTGCCGGGGTGGGCCACCCGTTCGGATCCGCCTTTGTTAGGTCCTGGCTGCGTCGCGCCCATCGACCGTTCCTCTTTTTCTACTCAACTAGCTGCGTACACGTGACTGGTGTCAAAACACTTAAGCCTACGCACAACACTAAGCATGCTTGTTCATGCACGGTAGCCGGAGCACGCCTCCAGCAACAGATACGCACCCATCGAAACGCGCAGATTGGTGGTCCCCGCCCTGGTATTCCGGCGCAGGCACCGGGCGGGGCGCCCCGTCGGGACGCCGGAACCGTGGAAGGGGAACATACCCGATGTCGTCCACTTCACAGGGCCCCGGCGCTGCTCCGACCGCAGGCGGTTATCCTGATGCCGCCGCGACCGCTGCTGCCACGGCAGGTGCCACCCGGGGATCCAACGCGCTGGGGACGATGTATTCCGCCCGCAGGTCCTCCCCCACGAGATCCGCGATTGCCGCAGCCGCGGCAACCTTCATCCGGGCGGTGATCCGACGGCAGCCGCTGTCCAGCGCGCCTCGGAACACGCCCGGAAAGGCGAGGACGTTGTTGATCTGGTTCGGGAAGTCGCTGCGGCCGGTGGCGACGACGGCGGCGTGGCGGCGGGCGATGTCCGGATGGACTTCAGGATCGGGGTTGGACAGGGCGAAGATGATGGCCTCGGGTGCCATGCCCGAAAGGACTTCCTCCGAAACCGTTCCTGAGGAGACGCCGATAAAAACGTCTGCTCCCTTCAGCGCCTCGGCCGTGCCGCCGTCGACGCCCCGGGGGTTGGTCCGGGCAGCCAGGTCCGCCTTGATGCTGGTGAGCCCGCTCCGGGAACCCGAAACGATGCCCTGTGAGTCCAGCACAACGACGTCGGCGATTCCCGCTTCCAGCAGGATATTGGCGCATGCGACCCCGGCCGCGCCGGCGCCGGAAATCACCACCCGCAGGTTCCGCAGTTCCCGGCCGGTCACCCGGGCGGCATTGCGCAGTGCCGCCAGCACCACAATGGCGGTGCCGTGCTGGTCGTCGTGCATTACGGGGCAGTCCAGCGCTTCGATCAACCGCTGCTCCAGTTCGAAGCAGCGCGGCGCGGAGATATCTTCCAGGTTCACGGCTCCGTAGCTGGGCCGCAGCCTGACGAGGGTTTCGATGATTTCGTCCACGTTGGTGGTATCCAGCACCAACGGAATCGAGTTCAGGCCGCCGAAGGTGCGGAAGAGTGCAGATTTCCCTTCCATCACCGGCAGGGATGCGGCGGCACCGATATCCCCCAGCCCCAGGACGGCGGTGCCGTCGCTGACCACCACCACCAGCCGGGAGGCCCAGGTGTGGGTTGCGGCCAGTTCCGGGTCGGCGGCGATGGCCCGGCTGACCTGGGCGACACCCGGCGTGTAGGCAATGGACAGAGCCCGCTTGGAATCCAGCGGCAGCCGGGTTTCCACGGAGAGTTTCCCTCCCTCGTGCGCGGCAAGGATTTCTTCGGCCGTAATGGGATCGGCACTGTTCAAATTGGCGGCGACGGGCGCGGGTGAAGCAGTTTCAGGTGTAGGCATAGCGGTGTGCTCCAGCTGTTGGTTCCAGGGAAGGTCCCGCCGTGCGGGCCCGGGATGAACGGGCGCAGGGACGGCGGATACCGGAAGCCGTAGGGCTCCGGGCCAGAGGCAACAGGATGGGATGCCTTAGCGGCCGGGGGCGGGGTCCGGGGATGCCGGAACTGCCCTGCCGGGCGCGATGACTGCCAGTCTAAGCGCAGGAATGGGCCAGCCTGCAACTTGGCGCGCGAGCGAATCCCCCGGGTGCGGGTGCATCCCTGCGTTTTGTGCAGATCCCTGCGCCGCGCACCGCAGGAAACCGGACAAAGTGCGGGGATCCAGACAAACCGCGGGAGGGCCGCTGGAGCTCCCACGAAAAAGGGCCTGCAACACGGGTGAAACCCGGTCACAGACCCTTTGCTGGCTCCCCCGACTGGACTCGAACCAGTAACCCTTCGATTAACAGTCGAATGCTCTGCCAATTGAGCTACGGGGGAAAGCGGCGTCCTCAACTATACAGGAAGTTTCCGGTCCTTCCGAACCACACCTCCCTTAAGGCACTCCGGTGTGCTGGCGGGCCACGGACGCTGGGCCCGTGAGACAGTTGCGCATGGTCAATCAGGTCCGGAAAGTCGTCTGCTATGCGGTGCAGCAGGGCCACCTGCTGGTTTTCACCCACAAGGAGGTGCCCCTGGAAGTCACGGGCGTGCAGGTTCCGGCGGGAACGATCCGGCCCGGTGAAAAGGCGGCCGATGCCGCAGTCCGCGAGCTGCGGGAGGAAACCGGGTTACCCGGCAAGGTTGCGGCATATCTCGGCGAGTCCCGGTACGACCTGCGGCCGATGCGCCAGGAGATTGCGACCCGGCACTTCTTCCTGCTGGAGGTTCCGTCCATGGATCCGGCCGCCCGCTGGGACGCCGGCGAGCCGGATCCGGAGCACGGCGGGCCACCCGCAGCCTGGACCTGCTGGTGGATGCCGCTGAGCCAGGCCCACGTCCTCGCCGCGGGCCTCGGCGCAATGCTTGGCGGGCTCGGGCAGCACAAAAAAGACCCCCGACCTGCATAGCTGCAGATCAGGGGCCTTCTTAGTTGCTCCCCCGACTGGACTCGAACCAGTAACCCTTCGATTAACAGTCGAATGCTCTGCCAATTGAGCTACGGGGGAAAGCGGCAGGTTTTACTTTACAGAGATTCTGCGCCGAAACGAAATCGGCACCCTGCCGGAGGAATCGGGGCGGTTACTGGTCTCCCCGCAGGGCCCGGCGCTGCATCTCCAGCTCCATGAGCTCACGGTTGAGCTGGTGGAACAGTTCCGGATCGGCGTTCGGATCCAGGCGCTGCAGCTGCCCCAGCTTTTCGGCCTTGAGGTGCGTCACCTGGAGCTCGAAGAGCCGGTTCAAAATGTCCCGGCAGTACAGGGCCAGCGCATCGGCGTCCCGGGCCGGCAGCGGCGTCACGGCCAGCTCGCTGACGAAACCGCGCATCGGCTCCGGCAGTTCCTCCCGCACCCGTTCCACCCAGGCGGCGGGCGCGGTTCCGGCTTCACCGGCAGCACGGATTGCGTCATGGACAGCCACATAGGCCGGAACCGTGAACCGGGCCGCCTTGAAGCGTTCCCACTGTCCGGCGTCGAGCATGCCCGGCTGCTGCAGGGCGACTTCCAGCGCCTGCCGTTCCATCCGGGCGGCGGGATCATTCGGGTTGGGACGGCTGAACCCGGATGAACGCTCCGGCTCCTGCTGCTCGCTCTGCTGCCCCTGCCACTGCCGCGGCGATTGCTCATCGCGCCGGCCGTACTGCTGCTGGCCCCCACGCTGCTGGCCGTACTGCTGCTGACCCCCGCCCTGCTGGCCGCCGCGCTGGCCGTATTGCTGCCGCCCCGGCTGCCCTTCCTGGCGCCGCCCTGCCGGTGCTGCCTGTCCGGCATTGTCTCCGCCCGGACCTGCCGTTCCGCGCTTGGCAGCGGCATTGACCGCACGGCTGACGTCGTCGACGTCGGTCCCGAGCCACCCCGCGAGTTCCCGCGCGTACGCGGGCCGCATGGCCGGGTCACGGATGTCCGCCACCACCGGCGCCGCGGCGCGCAGTGCGGAAACGCGGCCCTCCACGGTGTTGAGGTCGAACTTACGCAGCGTGGAGCGGATAGCGAACTCGAACAGCGGGCGGCGGGAAGAGATCAGTTCGGCAACCGCGGAGTCGCCGTGCGTCTGGCGGATGTCGCAAGGGTCCATGCCGTTGGGGTCCACGGCCACGTAGGTCTGGGCAGTGAACCGCTGGTCCTCTTCGAAGGCGCGCAGTGCCGCCTTCTGTCCCGCGGCGTCGCCGTCGAAGGTGAAGATGACCTCTCCCCCGGTGCCGTCGTCGGAGAGCAGCCGGCGGGCGATCTTGATGTGGTCGGTGCCGAAGGCAGTGCCGCAGGTGGCGACGGCGGTGGTGATGCCGGCCAGGTGGCACGCCATAACGTCGGTGTAGCCTTCCACGACCACCAGCTGCCGGGTCTTGGCAATGTCCCGCTTGGCCAGGTCGATGCCGTAAAGGACCTGCGATTTCTTGTAAAGCGGCGTTTCGGGGGTGTTGAGGTACTTGGGGCCCTGGTCGTCTTCGTAGAGCTTGCGTGCGCCGAAGCCGATAACGGCGCCGGTGAGGTCCCGGATGGGCCAGATGAGCCGGCCGCGGAAGCGGTCGTAGAACCGGGAGGCGTCCGAGCCGGTGGAGAACATTCCGGTTTCGGCGAGTTCCTCGCGGGTGAAGCCCTTGGCCGTGAGGTGCTTGAGCAGCGAATCCCAGCCCTGCGGGGCATAGCCGACCCCGAAGTGCTCCGCTGCTGCCGGGTCGAAGCCGCGTTCCTGGAGGAAGTTCCGGGCCGCGGCGGCTCCCTGGGTGCCGAGCTGGCTGCGGAAGAACTCTGCCGCTACCTTGTGCGCATCAAGCAGGCGCTGGCGCTTGCCCACGTCTTCGCGGCGGGGTCCGGTGCCGCCGTCTTCGTAGTGCAGTTCGTAGCCGAGCCGGGCGGCGAGTTTCTCCACCGTTTCGGAGAAGGTGCCGTGGTCCATCTTCTGCACAAAGGAGATGACGTCGCCGCTCTCACCGCAGCCGAAGCAGTGGTAGGTGCCCACCTGCGGACGGACATGGAAGGACGGCGAGCGCTCGTCGTGGAAAGGGCACAACCCCTTAAAGGAGCCGATACCCGCCGATTTCAGGGTCACGTAACCATCGATCACGGCCTTGATATCAGTGCGCAGCCGCACTTCATCTATGTCTTCACGCTTGATCAGTCCGGCCATAGCATCCAGTCTATTCTTCCCCGCCAAACCGGCCGGGAAGCCCCGGCGAAGCGGGGAAGATGCGCTCGGCGTCCGCGAATGAAGCCGCGGGCGCCGAACGCCTCCGATATTCCCTAGTTCTCCTCTTCCGGACGCCGGCCGAGGAAGATCCCCAGGCCGCCGATCAGGCACAGCCCCGCGCCCAGCGCCAGATAGGCACCGGCGGATACCTCCAGCCCGGTGGCAGGCAGGTACGGCCGGCTCGGCTTGTACCCGGCCGGTGCCGGCCGATCCGCCGGACCCGGACCCGCTGCGAAGCTGAACGTATTGGACACCTCTGCCGTGGCGGTACCCCTGGCGGGGATGGTGACCGGAGCCGGAAGGGCCGAGACCACTTGCACCGCAGACGTAGCCCCGCTGGCTATCTCCGTCACCGTGCATTCACTGCCCGCAGCCAGACCATCGAATTCAGCGGTCACGTCCCCCGTGGCGCCGGCAGGGATCCTTACGGTTTCGTCCAGCACCGAGCCGTCCGGTCCGCACCGGACCTGCAGGATAATCTCCCCCTGCTCCCCCGCTGCCTCACCGGTAATGACCTTTGTGACCGCAAGCGTGCCCGGGAGGAACGCATATGTATTCGTCACCGTGGTGTCGACGGTATCGCCCGCCAGGATTTCGACGTCGCCGGGCAAATCAGTGTCCACGGTGACTGCCGCAGTGGCTCCGGTCACCGGTTCCGTAATGGCGCAGGAGGCGCCTGCCGGGATATTCGAGAACACCGCGCCCACGTCTTCGGTGGTTCCGGCCGGAACCTGTGAGATCTCCTCAAACACCGTCACCCCGTCCAGGGTGCATAGGACATCGACCTCCACCGAATCCTGGTTTCCAGCCGCATTACCGGCGATGACTTTGGTGACGGTCAGGGAGCCCGGGTTCACGGCGTAGGTATTGGTGACGGTGGCTTCCGCCGTTTCCCCGGCGGCTATGGTCACGTCTTCGGGCAGGTCCACTGTGACACCCACCGTGGACGTTTCACCTGTTGCTGGTTCGGTGACCGCGCAGCTGGCACCTTCCGGAATTTCGCTGACTGTGCCGGGAACGGTTCCTTCGGCGCCTGCTGCGATGGTGATTTCCTGCCGGACCACCTCTTCTCCGTCTGCGGTGCAGACGACCTCGACCGTGATGGGACCCTGCTCCCGGGCTGCCGGGCCGGCGATCACCTTGTCCACGGTCAGGGCACCGGGGTTCACTGTGTAGGTATCCGTGAAAACCACTTCCGCGCCGCCGTCGGCAGGGATGGTGACAGTCCCGCCCGCTGGATCAACCACAGTGGTGACGCTGACCTCGGTGGTGGCGCCGTTGGCGGTCTCGGTGACCGTGCAGGTGGCTCCCGCAGGCAGGTCCTCGAACTCCTCGGTGGTCGGCTCAGTGGTGCCGGCTGCAACGGTCACGGTCTCGTTCAGGACCGTCGCGCCTGCAGCGGTGCAGGTCACCTGCAGTGTGACGACCCCCTGCCGTCCTGCCCCGGCCCCGGCGATGTCCTTTCTAACGGCGAGGGTTCCGGTGGTGAAGGTGTAGTCATTGGTCAGGGCGGCAGTAACGCTGCTTGCGGGCGGAACCGTTACGGTCCCTTCCCCGGTCACGGTAACGGCCACGGCCTCGCTTGAACCATCAGCCGTTTCCGTCACGGTGCAGCTGGTGCCGGCGGCAAGGTCGGGGAATTCGGCCGCCTCGGGGGTAATGGTTCCCTCCGGAATGTTTACCGTGGTGTCCAGCACGGTGGTCCCGTCCAGGGTGCAGACGACGGAGATGGTCACCTCGCCTTGGGCGCCGGCAGCCTCCCCGGTATTGGTCTTGGTTACCACCAGCGTTCCCGGCGTAAAGGTATAGGTGTCCGTGACCGCCGCCGTCGCAGTGCTGCCGGACACGATCGTGACGGCGCCGGGCAGGATAGTGCTCACCTGGACGCTGTCATTGGCTCCGGTGGTCGGTTCGGTGATGGTGCAGGTGGAACCCGCGGGAATGTCGTTGAACGTCTCGGACGCTGTCCCGGTGGCCTGCGCGTCGATGGTGAAGGTGAACGGGGTCCCGGTGCCGCAGTCGATATTGATAACGACGGCGTCCTGGCTGCCGGCGGACGGTCCGGCAATCGTCTTCGTGACGGTAAGGGAGCCCACCTCGGTGAAGGCTGCGGCCGCCGTCGCGTTGGAGCTGAGCTCCCGCGTGACAGCTAGGATCAGCTTCTGGGCGTTGTCCACCCCCGGCGTTGCCGCGTCGTAGAGATAGACGTTGCCAGTGGGTACGGTGACCGCGGCCCGGGCCGTTAGGTTTGCCGGTCCCGTTGCGCCCGTGTCGCTTCGCACCCAGATCTGCGTTCCGCTGGGAACTGGACTGTTCAGCGGAACGGTCCCGTCGGCGTCGGCGTAGAGGCTGAAGCCTTCGTCCACCGTTACTTCGATTTCATCCGCTTCCGACGTCACCGTGTGCGGTCCGGCGACTCCGGTCACGGGTGCTCCGGTAGTGGGCGGAGTGATGGCGATCGCCGGAGGGTCCGGCTCCTCCAGCGGCCCGGCTGCGATGGTCGCATTCACGATCGACGCAACTGTGGAGTAGATGCTGCTTTGCCGATTTACCACGTAGCCGTCCGTGAAAAACCAGATGGCTGCCTGCACTGCGGCCGCCCTCGTGTTGTTATTCACGCCGGCGGGGAGGTTCGTACTCGGATAATAATTGTTCAGGATCCGGTTGACGTACCCGATGTTGGGAACGTTGGACTCATCCCACGAGCCGTTTTCGTAGCCGATTCCCGCTCTCGTGGAGGTGCGCAGGTCGATGCAGTACATCTCGGCAGTGGTGGTGCCGCTGGCGTCCTGGGTATTGATGATGCCGGCAAAGTTGACGTTTTCCGTCTGGTACCCGGCCGGAACACCGGCGGGATACGCGTCAATGGGCCAGGTTTGCCCCAGGGGCGGCAGCCCTCCCGACACCCTTGTCCCGGCACCCAGCGAGGTGATCACGATGTCAGTGTTCGAGTTGTTGCCAGAAGGCGCACCAAGAAGAGGCCCGGGATCCACGGCGGCCTGCGCGGGCAGCCCCAGCGGCAACATCGCCAGGCCCAGCAGGAAAACCAGGAGGCTCCGAGAGTGGAACCGTCGGCTTCCTTTCCTGACGCGACGTATCTGACGGGAACGGGTTGACTGCTGTGTGCTCATTGGCGGTCCTCGGGTGCGCGTGTTCGGCCGACCGCCCGGCGATAGTGAATCACCGGACGCTGGACCACCCCGCGCCAAAGGCTAACGGGGCAAGCACCCCACCGCCAGAGAGTTGACCGGAACCCCTACCAGAGCGCCGGAACCGGACCTACGAGCCGCTCGTGGAGGGCGAGTGCCGAACCGTCCGTCAGCGAGGCCACCTGGTCGACGACGACGCGCAGCCGGGCGCCGTCGTCGGCCGCGTCCCGCCAGTCTGCGGCGAACATCGGGTCCAGGTGCTTATCCCCGGTGGCGGAGAGCTGGGCGACGAGGGCAGTGAGAATCTCACGCTGGCGTTCGTACAGGGGCTGGCGTTGGTCAGTGGTCATAACGAACGTGGTGGCCAGGCCCTTCATAACGGCGATTTCCAGCTGGGTGTCCTCGGGGACCACCATTTCGGCGTTGTACCGGGTCAGCGGATCGGTGCCGTAGATGCCCCGCGTCGCTTCGAGGGCGCTGTTGCAGAACCGGCCGATGAGCTGGCTGGTCATGTCCTTCAGGGCAGCCATCGCACGGCGGCTGCCGTCGGATTCGCGCACCCAGACGTTCGTGGCTTCCAGCCGTGCGAGGGCGGCTTCAATGGCGGCGGCCTCGACGCCCGGCAGGTACCACTGCTGCGTGTAGCCGACCACGCGGGCACGCTGGTCGGGATTGTCCAGCCATTTGAGCTGGACGTGGCCGGCGACTATTGCGTCTTCGACGTCGTGCACCGAGTAGGAGATGTCGTCCGCCAGGTCCATCACCTGCGCTTCGAGGCAGGAGCGTCCGTCCGGAGCTCCGTCGCGCAGCCAGGTGAAGACGGGCAGGTCATCCTCGTAGACACCGAACTTCGTGGTGCGGTGCCCGTTGACGAGCGGAGCGTCTGCAATGGACCACGGGTATTTGGTGGCGGCGTCCAGGCTTGCCCGGGTCAAATTCAGCCCGGCAGGCGTGCCGTCGGGAGCAATGATCTTCGGCTCCAGCCGGGTCAGCAGCCGCAGCGTCTGCGCGTTGCCTTCGAAGCCGCCGATCGCATGCGCAATGTCGTTAAGCGCGGTCTCGCCGTTGTGGCCGAAGGGCGGGTGGCCCAGGTCATGGGACAGGCACGCGGCGTCGACGACGTCGGGATCGCAGCCGAGCGCATTGCCCAGTTCCCGGCCCACCTGCGCCACTTCGAGGCTGTGCGTCAGCCGGGTGCGGACGAAGTCGTCCGTATCCGGGGCGACCACCTGAGTCTTGGCACCCAGCCGGCGCAGGGCGGAGGAATGCAGCACCCGTGCCCGGTCTCGGCCGAACTGCGTGCGGTTGGTGTTTTTCGCCGGTTCCGTAACCCAGCGGGCCAGGTCAACTTCGGTATAGCCTGCGGTTTGGACTGCCTGCGGGAAGGTCATGGGTTGCTTTAGCCGCCTGATACGTCGAGTTCGGCTGCCGAGATGATGGATTTCTGGGCGGCGTTGAGTTCCCGCCCGTCCAACCAGCCTTCCGGCAGCGCTGTCTTTTTGGGTGTTCCGGCCCGTCCGCGCGGTCCCTCGGCGTCTGTGCCGGGGTAGGGAGCATCGGGGTCCAGCTGGTCCAGCAGTTCACGGAGTACCGCCAGGGACGGTACCGTGGCCAGTTTAGCGCGGAGGTCTCCCCCTACTACGTAGCCCTTGAAGTACCAGGCCATGTGCTTGCGGATGTCGCGCAGGGCAATCACTTCGTCACCGAAGGTCTCCACCAGCAGTTCCGCATGCCGGTACACACTGTCGGATACCTGCTTCAATCCGGGCCGGTGCCGCTCGGTGCGTCCCTCGAAAGCCGCTTCCAGGTCACCGAAGAGCCACGGGCGGCCCTGGCAGCCGCGTCCGATGACGACGCCGTCAACGCCGGTTTCGCGAACCATGCGGATGGCGTCCTCAGCGGACCAGATGTCGCCGTTGCCCAGGACGTTCATGTCCGGCAGGGCTTCGCGCAGTTCCGCGATGGCGGACCAGTCGGCTTTGCCGGAGTAGAACTGCGACGCGGTACGTCCGTGCAGGGTCACGGCAGCAACGCCGGAGTCGCGGGCGATCTTCCCGGCATCAAGGAAGGTCAGGTGGTCCTCGTCAATGCCCTTGCGCATCTTGATGGTCAGCGGCACGTTGCCCCGGGAGGCTTCCTTCACCGCCGTCTGCACAATGGCGGTGAACAGGTCCAGCTTCCACGGCAGGGCCGAACCGCCGCCCTTGCGGGTGACCTTCGGGACGGGGCAGCCGAAGTTCAGGTCAATGTGGTCGGCACGGTCCTCCTCGACCAGCAGGCGGACGGCTGCACCGACGGTCTTGGGGTCCACGCCGTAGAGCTGGACGGAACGGACCTTTTCGTCGTCGTCGTGCTTGATGATCCGCATGGATTCCGGCGAACGTTCCACGAGGGCGCGGGAGGTGACCATCTCAGTCACGTACAGCCCTCCCCCGTATTCGCGGCAGAGCCGGCGGAAGGCCTTGTTGGTGATGCCGGCCATGGGTGCCAGGATCACCGGGGTGTCCACGGTGATCGGGCCTAGTTGCAGCGGGGGAAGCTCAAGCTTGAGTTCCGGAGATAAAACAGTCACCCCTCTATTCTCGCAAGCCGATGCAAATCCGGTACCGCCCGGCGCCGAGCCCGGGAAAGCTGACGGCGCGGGGAATTGACACCGGTTCCCTGCCACCCTAGCGTGCTGGTGATCTGCATCACTTTTCACTTCAGCATCAAATCGGTTTCGCCGCTGCAACCGAAGATTCGAGGTTTCCCATGACCACCGCTGCCAAGAGCACCTCCGCACCGTCCGAGAAGGGGTTGGCCCGCGTAGCCCAGGTGATGGCCCGCTGGACGGAGAAATGGTTCCCGGATGCTTATGTCTTCGCCCTCGGCGGCGTGGTTCTTGTCGCTTTGGCTGCCCTGCTGAACGGTTCCTCGCCGCAGGCCGTGGTGGACTCCTTCGGGAACGGCTTCTGGGACCTCACGGCCTTTACCCTGCAGATGGCCATGGTGGTGCTCACCGGCTACACCGTGGCCACGTCCCCGCCGGTGGCACGGCTGATCGCCCGGCTGGCGCTTGTTCCGCAGACGGCGGCAACCGCCGTCAGCTTCGTGGCTTTCCTGTCCATGTCCGTGTCCTTCCTGAACTGGGGGCTTAGCCTGGTCTTCGGCGGGCTGCTGGCACGTGCGATTGCCCGCCGGCGCGACCTCCAAGTGGACTACCGCGCCCTGGGAGCAGCGGCGTTTATGGGGCTGGGCGCCGTGTGGGCGCTGGGGCTCTCTTCCTCAGCCGCGCAGCTGCAGGCAACGGCGGCCTCCCTGCCGCCGGCGCTGTTGGAGGTCACCGGGGTGCTGGACTTCGGCAAGACCATCTTCACGTGGCAGTCCCTGCTGACCTGCGCCATCCTCATCGTGCTGACTACCCTCATTGCCCACTTCTCCGCTCCGCGCGGGGCGGCTATCCGCACGGCGCAGGACCTGGGCGTGGACCTGGACGATTCCCCGGAGCCGGCGGCCAAGCGCGAGCGTCCAGGCGAGTGGCTGGAGTACAGCCGCATCCTGCCGGTGCTGCTCGGCCTGCTCACCGTCGGCTGGCTGGTATCGCAGTTCGTGACCAAGCCCTTCCTGACGGTGATCTCGAGCCTGAACGGCTATCTGCTGGTCTTCCTGATCCTGGGCCTGGTGCTGCACGGCACCCCGCGCAACTTCCTGCAGGCGGTAACCAAGGCCGTTCCGGCGACGGCCGGCATCCTGGTGCAGTTCCCCCTGTATGCGGCCATGGCGGCCATCCTGACGAAGGCTGAGGGGTCCGGCGGCATAACCGTCTCCGAACATCTGGCCGAGTTCTTCACCAGCATCGGTTCCGGGGGCGGCTTTGCCGTGGTGATTGCGGTCTATACCGTCATCCTCGGCGTCTTTGTTCCATCGGGCGGCGGGAAGTGGCTGGTGGAGGCACCCTATGTGATGCAGTCCGCCACCGACGTCGAAATGAACCTGGGCTGGACCGTACAGATCTACAACGTAGCCGAGGCCCTGCCGAACCTGGTGAATCCCTTCTTTATGCTCCCGCTGCTGGCGGTCTTGAAGCTGCGGGCCAGGGACCTGGTGGGATTCACGTTCCTGCAGTTCACCATCCACCTCCCGGTGGTGCTGCTGCTGGTCTGGCTGCTGGGCATGACCTTCAGCTTCGAACCTCCCGTGATCCCTCCGGAGGCACCCGCACCGGCACCGTAGTCCGGCCCGGGCCCGGCGGCATCTAAGATCGAAGGGACAGTATTTCCCTTCCGCCTAAGGACCCATTGCCGCATGCCACGCGAATCCGGCACGAAGCGCGCCATACTCGACGCCGCATTGGACCTGGCCGCCGCCAACGGCATCTCCGGAACCACCATGGACGACGTGGCCGAACGGGCCGGGGTGGCCAAGGGCAGCCTCTATTACAACTTCTCCTCCAAGGACAAGCTCTTCGAGAAGCTCCTGCTGGAGGGTGTGGGCGCCTTGACCGAGTGCCTCCGGAATGCGCGCAGCGGCCTGGCCGGCTGG
This sequence comes from Arthrobacter sp. zg-Y1110, assembly GCF_025244865.1. Taxonomy (NCBI): domain Bacteria; kingdom Bacillati; phylum Actinomycetota; class Actinomycetes; order Micrococcales; family Micrococcaceae; genus Arthrobacter; species Arthrobacter sp. zg-Y1110. The sequence continues at coordinate 1,152,598 of NZ_CP104272.1, read as the reverse complement.
AAGGCCATCGAGTCGATGGTCCGCGCCCTGCTGGAGCTGCTGTCCGAAAACCGCGCCCTGGCCAAGCTCATGGCTGCGGAGATCCTGCGCACAGACCGGACCTGGCAGCACTCCCTGCACCTGCTGCGGCAGGAGGCGCTGGCCGAGTTCGTGGAGCCCATCCGTCAGACCGGCGGGCCCGACGGCCTGCCCGACGGCGGAACGGACCGGCTGACCCTGATTGCCGGCAGCGTCTTTGGCGCCACCCTGATGGGTGCGCTTGACTGGCTGGTGTTCGATCCGGAACGTTCCGTGGATGATGTGGCCGCAGCCGTGCTTTATGCGTTGTCCGGGCGGCTGCAGTCCTGAGTCCTGACACGAAAAGAGGCGGCCCCGCATGGTGCGGGGGCCGCCTCTTTTCGTTCTGCTGAGGAAGGCTAGTCGCTGAGGATCAGCGTTTCGCTGCCGACCTGCCGGGCCACACCCGCCTTGATCAGCGGTTCCAGGGCCCGGACCACTGCGGTCATGGACTCATCCACTTCCAGCTGCACCGGGTACTGGTACGCGAGCATCGCCACCAGGGACTCCACTGCGGCCTGCGCCTCGTCGAGGTCCAGGGTGGTGTCATACCCCACCAGCACATCGGCGGGTTCGTCCGTGCGTTCCTGCGTGTAGCTCACGGCGAAGGCAGCGATCTTCCCGCCGTCCTTCTTCGGCTTGTCCCGCAGGACGACAGCGCCGGAAGCTCCGGTGGCGTCATTCAGCAGCATCTGCTGGGCCTTGCCGAGTGTCATGTCGGCGCGGTCCCAGTCATGCACGGCGTTGTAGAACTGCGTGACTGACTGGGTGAGTTCCACCGAACCGGTGGCTGCTTCGTCCAGCTGGGGTCCGTCGTCGGTGAATACGGGCAGCTTCAGCTTGCCCGGTTCCACCAGCACCACGCAGGACCGCTGGATCGGGGTGAGCCCGGCTGCTTCGGCGAACCCGGCGGCCGGGGTGCCCGGCTCCACCTTCGCGCGCAGCTTGGTCACGCCCGACGGCGCCGACTCGGCTTCCTTGCGCAGCATGCCCAGCAGGGCGGTGCCCAGGCCGGCGTGCCGGTTTTCCCGGGCTACCTCCACGTAGGCCCACAGCCGGTCCGGGTGCAGGCTCGTCTCGTAGACAACGCCGGCTGCTACCGGAATGCCGTCGTCTTCGGCCACGATGCAGCGGCTCCACGGCTCATTGGAGGACGGGCGCAGCACGGCACGGAACTGCCCGGCCTGCGCACTCTCCGGGTCGCCCCAGAGCTGGTTGAGCTTGAGATCGTCGTCTTCACGCCATTCGCGGAACGAAATAGCCATTACGCGCCGATCAGCCGTTCGGCCAGGTAGCCCTCAACCTTGTCCAGGCTCACGCGCTCCTGCGCCATGGTGTCGCGTTCGCGGACGGTCACAGCCTGGTCCTCGAGCGTGTCGAAGTCGACGGTGATGCAGAACGGGGTGCCGATTTCGTCCTGCCGGCGGTACCGGCGGCCAATGGCGCCGGCGTCGTCGAAGTCGATGTTCCAGTTGCGGCGCAGCTGCGCGGCGAGGTCCTTGGCCTTGGGCGAAAGGTCTTCGTTGCGGCTGAGCGGCAGCACGGCAGCCTTGACCGGTGCCAGGCGCGGATCCAGCTTCAGGACGGTGCGCTTGTCGACGCCGCCCTTCGCGTTGGGTGCCTCATCCTCGGTGTAGGAATCCACGAGGAACGCCATGAAGGAACGGGTCAGGCCGGCGGCGGGCTCGATCACGTACGGGGTGAAGCGTTCGTTCGTGGCCTGGTTGAAGTAGCTCAGGTCCGTACCGGAGTGCTTGGAGTGCGTGCCGAGGTCGAAGTCGGTGCGGTTGGCAATGCCCTCGAGCTCGCCCCACTCGGAGCCCTGGAAACCGAAGCGGTATTCGACGTCGGTGGTGCCCTTGGAGTAGTGGCTGAGCTTCTCCAGCGGGTGCTCGAAGAGGCGCAGGTTCTCCGGGTTGATCCCCAGCTCCGTGTACCAGTTGAACCGGTTTTCGATCCAGTACTTGTGCCATTCCTCGTCCGTGCCCGGCTCGACGAAGAACTCCATTTCCATCTGCTCGAACTCGCGGGTGCGGAAAATGAAGTTGCCCGGCGTGATTTCGTTGCGGAAGCTCTTGCCGATCTGGCCGATGCCGAACGGCGGCTTCTTGCGCGAAGTGGTCAGCACGTTGTTGAAGTTCACGAAGATGCCCTGCGCGGTTTCGGGGCGAAGGTAATGCATGCCTTCTTCATTGGCCACGGGGCCGAGGAAGGTCTTGAGCAGGCCGGAGAATTCCTGCGGTTCGGTCCACTGGCCCTTGGTGCCGCAGTTGGCGCAGGCAATGTCGGCCAGGCCGTTTTCGGGTGCGTGGCCCTTCTTTTCCTCGTAGGCCTCTTCGAGGTGGTCGGCCCGGTAGCGCTTGTGGCAGCTCAGGCACTCCACCAGCGGATCCGAGAACACCTCAACGTGGCCGGAAGCTTCCCAGACCTGGCGCGGAAGAATGACGGCGGAATCCAGCCCGACGACGTCGTCGCGGCCGCGGACCATGTGCTGCCACCACTGCTTCTTGATGTTTTCCTTGAGTTCGACACCCAGGGGGCCGTAATCCCAGGCGGACCGGGACCCGCCGTAAATCTCTCCCGACTGGAAGACGAACCCCCGGCGCTTGGCCAGGGAGATGATGGGATCCAGCTTGGATTTGGTCGAAGCCATGGAATGGTACCGCCGTTCTTTTCGTGTCGAGGGGGCCGCTGGGTGCGGTCCTCTTCTGGTGTCCCTTGGGCATCCGTACCACCGCGAAACGGGTGCACGGTTCTGAGCCGCCCGGGCAAAGCTACAACTACCAGCTTAAGGCGGCGACGCCCCGCTTACCTACCGGCCCGCGCGAGCGGCGTTTTCCGGGTTCAGCGCGGGGTGGATCCGATGTTGGTCCGGCCGGTACGACGACGGCGGAACGGGCCGCCGCCGGGCATGTTCCACGGCAGCGTGGCCAGCACGATGGCGACCAGTGTCAGCAGCGTGCCGAGTACCGTTGCCGCCACTACCACCGAACCGGGCGCGGGGAAGACAATGTCCAGGAGCAGCGAGCCGATCAGCTGTCCGCCGATGAGCCCGAGACTGGTCAGCAGGACTCCCAGGCTGCGCACCAGCAGGGCACCGACACCGATGAAGATGCAGCCCAGCGGCCCGCCGAGGTACAGCCACCACTCGCCGGGCAGCGGATTGCCCGGTCCCGAAACCGCCACCTTGATTCCCCACATCGCGGCCAGCAGGACGGTGCCGGAAATGAAGTTCACCAGCGTGGCGGTGATGGGGGTGCCGTAATGCATGCCCGTGGTGCCGTTCATGGCCTGCTGGAAACTCATCAGCATGCCGGCAGTCAGGGGAAGCAGCACCGGCAGGAGCCATTCGGACGGCTCTCCCCCGCCCCCAAGCTTCGGGCTGACGGCCCAGGCCACGGCGGCAATGGTCAGCACCGCGCCGACTACGCGCATCACGGTCAGCGCCTTCTTGCCGGCCGGTCCGATACCGAGCCGGTCCACCACCAGCCCGGTGAGGGTCTGCCCGGCGACGGCGGCGACCGTGAACACTGCCACGCCCAGGACGGCCACCGTCAGGGTCTGGGAGAGCACGAAGTAGCCGCCGATCATGCCGGCCAGCACGTAGTAGCGCGGGAACCGCCGTTCCCGCAGCGAGGGAATCAGCTGTCCGGTGCCGGCCCGGCCGCGGGGCAGGGCCAGGCTGATGCCGATCATGACCACCAGCCCCACCAGGAAGCTGACCAGGGCGGCGGCCAGGCCGTCGTCGAGCCGTTCCCCCAGGGCGCCGTTGACGCGGGCCTGGGACGGGATGGCAACCCCGGCGAGCAGGGACAGGGGCAGACCGATCAGCGGGGACATCCGCACAGCATTTGGCACCCGACTACCCTACAACCGTCAACGGCTCGGACCGGCCAGCGGAAGCAGCGGCGGGAAAGTCGGGCAGAATGGAGGCATGAGTTCCTCCGATGCCCAAGACCTTCCCATCCGCGACGAAATGATCCGCCTGGGCCAGCTGCTCAAGCTCGCCAACCTGGCCGAAGACGGCATCCAGGCCAAACAGCTGATCGAAGACGGAATGGTCAAGGTCAACGGCGACATTGAAGAGCGCCGCGGCCGCCAGCTGCACGCCGGCGACCTCGTCTCCGTCAACGGCGAAACGGTGCGGGTTACCCGCGAGGGCTAGTTCGCCCGGGTGTTGGCGCGCAGCACCGTATGCACCAGGAACTCCTTCACATGGCCCAGCTCCTGCATGTTGATGCCGTGGCCCATGTTCGAATAGAGGATCTTGGTCAGTGCGGTGTGGGCATTGAGCCACGCGTGCGTGTATTCGATCCGCGGCGCGTCGATGACCGGGTCGGCCTGGTCGCGTCCCCAGAAGAACTGCATGCCGCCCGGCTGCAGTTCGTCGTCGTGGAAGAACGGGTTGTCCTGCGAAGGGACCACAAAACCGGAGAGTCCGACGACGGCGGCGAAGTCCTGCGGCCGGTGCCGCATCAGGGTGGTGGCCACGGCCATCCCCATCGAAAAGCCCAAGAGGCTGACGCTGGTGTGATTGTCCCGAACGGTGTCGAGCCATGCGGCGACGTCCGCTACCGAATCAACCACTGCGTCCACTGAGTAATCGGCGTCGCTCATCAGCGGGAACCAGGTGTAGCCCGGCCCGGAGGCCTGCGGTGCCCGGACCGAAGCGATGGTGAAGTCAGAGGGCAGGTAATCGGCCAGCCCCATCAGGTCCTCTTCATTGGCCAGGTAACCGTGGAACAGCACCAGCAGCGGGGTGCCGGCCCGTTCGGCTTCGGGTTTGGACCAGAGGACAACAGGATTCCACGCGGATTTCGTCATGCATTTATTCTGGCATGCCGGTATTTACAACCTACGGTCGCGTAGCCAAGGGTCGGTTTGCAAGTATTGACCGGTGAGTACAAATTCCTTGCCCGAAGCCGTTTCCGCCCCCGATTCCCGGCAGGCGCAGCAGCCGCTGCACCTCTGGTCCCGGTTCGTGGCCATGGGCGATTCCTTCACCGAGGGCATCGGCGATCCCAATCCGGACAGTCCGGGCGGCAACCGCGGCTGGGCGGACCGGGTGGCGGAGGAACTGGCTTCGGGGCAGCCCGACTTTTCCTACGCGAACCTCGCCATCCGGGGACGGCTGCTGAACCAGATCATTGACGAGCAGCTGGAGCCGGCCCTCGCCTTGAAGCCGGATCTGGTCACCATCTGCGCAGGCGGCAACGACGTGATCCGTCCCGGCGGCGATCCGGACCGGCTGGCCGAACGCATGGACGGCGCCGTGGCCCGGCTGCGCGGATCAGGTGCCGGGGTGGTCCTGTTTACCGGCCCTGATCTCGGGAGCACTCCTGTGCTGGGCGGTGTCCGGGGCCGGGCGGCTATCTACAACGAAAACCTGCGGACCGTAGCCAAGCGGCACGGCGCCGTCATTGCCGACATGTGGGCGCTGCGCGAGTTGAATGATCCGCAGATGTGGGCTCCGGACCGCCTGCATTTCTCTCCGCTGGGACACCACACCATTGCCGCGATGGTGCTGGATACCCTGCAGGTACCGCATTCACTGCAGCCCCTGGAGACCAAACCGCTGCCTGCAAAAAACTGGCGGACGGCGCGCTCCGAGGACATGGTCTGGGCCCGCGAGTTCCTGTTCCCGTGGGTGGTCCGCCGGGTGCGGCACCAGTCCTCGGGTGACGGGATCTCCGCCAAGCGTCCCGAGGCCGGACCGATGTTCGGGCAGCGGATGCCGCAGGGATCAGCAGACTAGACCTGCTTTCAGGAGCCGCCCGCCTGCTGTGCCTGGTCGGTTTTTTCGGCCTGCTCAATGAGGTTCGCCAGGTGGAAGGCCCACCCTTCCCGGTGGGCTGCGGAGAGTTCGGCACCCACTCCGGCGTCGAGCGCTGCAAAGCCGCTCTCGGTCACTGCCACCCCCGTGGCATCTATTTCGTCGGTCAGTTCGAAACTGACCACTGTGTGGGCACCCCATTCGGGTGCGGTCCAGCGGAAGGAAAGCAGCCGGCCGGGGGCGACGGCCAGGACCGTACCGGTGGCTGTGTGCTCCACTCCGTCCTCGCTCCACCGCTCCTTCAGGGGCGCTCCCGGATGCGCAGCGAAGTCCATGTCCGGCCACCAGGCCGCCCGGTTATCAACGAGCACGTGCCAGAGAACCTCCGGTGTGCACTGCGCCCGGCCGGAAAGCGAGATCCGATCTGCCATGGGGAATGTTCTCCCATGAATTGCCGCGGCGGGCAAGGGGTAGGCCCCTGTTGTCCGCCGAACGGGGTTGGTATAACAGCGGATATCCCTGCAGTTCCTCCAAAAAGAGGTGGCCCGCCATGCCTGCTGCACCCGATCGTTTCCCTGCCGGTTCCCCCTGCTGGGCGGATCTGGCCTCCTCCGATCCTGCCCGGGCCCGGGAGTTCTATGCCGGACTACTCGGCTGGGACGCCGTGGACCTGGGCAGGGAATCCGGACATTACCTCCACTTCCGGCACAACGGGGACGTGGTGGCCGGCATGATGCAGAACTCGCCGGAGAACACGTTCCCGGATTTCTGGACCGTGTACCTTGCCTCCGACGACGCCGGCGCCACAGCCGATTCCGCTGCCGCCGCCGGAGGGCAGGTGATGCTGGACCCGGCGCGTGCCCTGGACCAGGGCACGGTGGCAGTGGTTGGCGACCCCACCGGAGCGGCCATCGGTGTCTGGCAGCCGGATAGCCACCGGGGATTCGCGCGGATCGATGAGACCCGGGCACCGGTCTGGTACGAGCTCATGACCAATGACTATCCGGCGGCCCTGGCGTTTTACCGGAACGTGTTCGGCTGGGAAACAGAGGTCCTGTCAGACACCGACGAGTTCCGCTACTCCACGCTGCAAAGCAACGGCCGTCCGGTGGCCGGGGTGATGGATGCCGCCGCTGAACTCCCGGAGGACGTCCCCTCCCACTGGGAGATCTACTTCGGCCACGCGGACATCGACGCCGCGGCCGAGCAGGCGGAGCAGCTGGGCGGATCGGTGTTAAGCGTGCCGGAGGATTCCGACTTCGGCCGGATGGTCCAGCTGGCCGACCCCACCGGAGCAGCGTTTTGGCTGATGGAGGCCCCGGACGCTTGAGCGTCCTACCCGAACACCTCCCGCTTCAAGGCGCCGGAAATCTCCCGGACGCTGGTCAGGAAACCGTCATGCCCGATGGGTGCCCGAATGAGATGGACCTGCGTTCCCCGGGGCAGGGCCGCTGCCAGATCCGCCGACTGCTGGGGAAAGTAGAGCCGGTCCGATTCCACCGCGGCAATAAAGAAGTCCGCCGTCGTGCCTGCGAGCGCCGCGCGCAGGCTTCCCCGGCCCCGGGCGACGTCGTGGCTGACCAGGGCTTCGGTGAGCGCCAGATAGCTGTTGGCATCGAACCGGTCGGCCAGTTTCCGGGCCTGGTGGTCCAGGTAGCTCTCCACGGAGTACCGGCCCCTTCCGGCCGCGTAGGCGGCGCCGAAAGGGTCCTCGGACGCCTGGGAACTGCGTCCGAACCGGTATTCCAGTTCCGGTTCGGACCGGTAGGTGATGTGCGCAATCCGGCGGGCCAGGCCGAGGCCGGCCAGCGGAGGCGTGCCGTTGTAATAGTCGCCTCCGTTGAAATCCGGATCCAGCCGGATAGCGGCCAGCTGCGCCTGGGCAAACGCGATCTGCTCGGCCGTGCTGGCTGCGGTGGCTGCGATCACCCCGCAGTGCCGCACCCGGTCCGGTTCGGTCACCGCCCATTCCAGCGCCCGCGCTCCCCCGAGCGAACCGCCCAGCACGGCATGCCACCGTGCAATGCCCAGCCGGTCCGCCAGCCGCGCCTCCGCCCGGACCGAATCCCGGACGGTGACGAACGGAAACCGTGAGCCCCACGGCAATCCGTCCGGGTCAGCCGAGGCAGGTCCCGTGGAGCCGTAGCAACCGCCCAGCATGTTGACCGAGACCACGAAGTACCGGCGAGTGTCCACAGTCCGGCCCGGGCCCACCAGCTCCTCCCACCAGCCCGGTTCGGTGCTGCTCCCGCGGGCTACGTGGGTGCTGCCGGTCAGCGCATGCGGGACCAGCACGGCGTTGCCGGCGTCCGGGTCCAGCTGCCCCCACGTCTCGTAGGCCAGGACGACGTCGGGCAGGTACCCTCCGGTTTCCAGCTCCAGTCCGCCGATGGAGGCGTACTGCAGCACCCCATCCTGATTGGAGGGGTGCTGCAGCGGGGGCACCGTCAGCGGCTCGTGCCGGGGTGCCGGGTGCCGTGACACGGGCGCTATGCTCCCTTGGCGGCCCGGAACCCTGCGTCAAGGTCCGCGAGGATGTCGTCGATGTGCTCGATGCCGACCGAGAGACGCACCAGTCCGGGGCTGACCCCTGCGGCGAGCTGTGCTTCGGCACCCAGTTGGCTGTGGGTGGTCGACGCCGGGTGGATCACCAGGGAACGGACGTCTCCGACATTGGCCACATGTGAGTGCAGCTCCAGTCCGTCCACAAAGCGCTTGCCGGCGTCGATGCCGCCCTCGATCTCGAAGGACACAATGGCGCCGGTGCCGCGCGGCCCGTATTTGCGGCCACGCTCAAACCACGGACTGGACTCCAGGCCCGCGTACGCAACCGACACGACGTCGTCGTGGCCTTCCAGCCAGTTCGCTACGGCGACGGCGTTGGATACGTGCCGCTCCAGCCGCAGGCTCAGCGTTTCCAGTCCCTGGGCAATCAGGAACGCGTTGAACGGCGACACTGCGGACCCGAGGTCCCGCAGCAGCTGCACCCGCGCCTTCAGGATGAAAGCCAGGTTCGCCCCGAGGGCCCCGTTGACGCCGAGGTCCCGGGCGTAGACGAGCCCGTTGTAGCTTTCGTCCGGGGTATTGAACCCGGGGAACTTCTCCGGATCCGCGGCGAAGTCGAAGTTGCCCGAATCGACGATGACGCCGGCAATGGCCGTCCCGTGCCCGCCGAGGTACTTCGTGGCCGAGTGGACCACTATGTCGGCTCCCCATTCGATCGGACGGATCAGGTACGGCGTCGACAGCGTGTTGTCCACGATCAGCGGCACGCCCGCCTCGTGGGCCACGGCGCTGATGCCTTCCAGGTCCAGGACATCCTGGCGGGGATTGGAGACCACCTCGCCGAAGAAGGCCTTGGTATTGGGCCGGACGGCATCGCGCCAGTGGTCCAGGTTGTCCGGGTCCTGCACGAAGGTGGTTTCGATGCCGAACCGCTTCAGGGTGTGCTTCAGCAGGTTGTAGGTCCCGCCGTAGAGGCTGGGGCTGGCGACCACATGGTCACCGGCCTGCGCCAGGTTCAGCAGCGCGAAGGTTTCGGCCGCCTGCCCGGACGCCAGCAGCAGGGCGCCGACGCCGCCCTCAAGGGAGGCGATCCGGTTTTCCACCGCTTCCTGGGTAGGGTTGCCGATCCGGGTGTAGATCGGTTCCAGTTCGGCCAGGGCAAACCGGTTCGCAGCGGCCTCTGCACTCGGAAAAACGAAGGATGTCGTCTGGTAGATCGGCAGGGCACGAGCGCCGGTGACGGCGTCGGGCTCCTGGCCTACATGGATCTGGCGGGTTTCAAATGACCAGTCTGCACTCATGATGCTCCCTCAAACCAGGGGCCGCACAACGCCGCCGGGGTGCATCCGGGTACGCCGGATGTCCGGTGGGGTCGTGGGACCCGCGCTTGCCGGACGCCCGTTTGGCGTACGGCCAGGTCTTCACCCGGGGCACCCCACCGCGGTTGGAGGGTTGCCGGCCAGCAAGCCGGGGCTATCTGCTGGCACTCATGACCTGCACCTATGGAAACCGATATGCCGCCGTCGCGCAACCTCTGTGACGCACCGTGAAATGCGGGAGCCTTTTGGCTGTAATCCGGTACTGCGTCGGGGAACATTCCGCACTTAGGCTTTCCTTGGTCGAGACGGGTATCACAACGTGTCACAATGGGCCGCATGCGCTTGGACCATGTTTCTTATGCCTGTGAACCTGACGGTCTTTTGGCCACTACCGAGAGGATTGCTGCTGCTCTCGGCGCCGATTTCGTGAAGGGTGGCGTCCACCCCCGATTCGGTACCCGCAATATGATCCTGCCCCTCGCCAACAACCAGTACGTCGAGGTGGTGGAGGTCCTGAACCACCCGGCGTCGGACAAGGCGCCGTTCGGCCAGGCCGTGCGCCAGCGCTCCGAATGCGGCGGCGGCTGGATGGGTTGGTGTGTTGCCGTTGACGATCTCTCGCCCTTCGAGGAACGCCTCGGCCGGCAGTCCGTCCCGGGCAACCGCAAGTTCCCCGACGGCCAGGAGCTGACCTGGCGGCAGATCGGCATCAACGGCTTGATTGCCGATCCGCAGGTGCCCTACCTGCTCCGCTGGGACGACGGCACAGCGGAGCTGCACCCCTCCAACGCCATTCCGGGAATGCCCGGTTCGGTGAAGCTGAAGTCCCTGACCATTGCCGGGTCCGCCGCACGCGTCACTGACTGGCTGGGCCATCCCGTGGAGAAGCCGCTGGAGAACGTGGATGTCACGTGGATTGCCCCGGCCGGCACCCCGGGCATCATGTCCGTCACCTTCGACACCGCGAACGGTCCTGTAGAGATCTAGCACTGGGTTTCTGCTGCTTCTGCTGCCGTTTTGGGGTTTTCCTGCCGGTTCGGGAAATCCCTGCGCTGCGCCGTGGCAGGAATTTCCCAAACCGGCAGCCTTTTCCCCAAAATGTGCCCGCACGGTGCCCGGACCCCCTGCGGTATGTCCGGTTCCCTGCGGTTTGTCCCCGCACTGAGTCCGAACCCCTGCGGTCTGTCCCTGCGCTGTGTCCGGATCCCTGCGGTCTGTCCCTGCGCTGTGTCCGGATCCCTGCGGTATGTCCGGATTCCTGCACCGCGCGGCGCAGGAATTGTCACAAACCGCAGGGATCGCGACAAACCGCAGGGCATTGCCACGCCGATGGGGCTCCACAAACCGCAGGGATCGCGACAAACCGCAGGGCTTCGCCACGCCGATGGGGCTCCACAAACCGCAGGCATCGCGACAAACCGCAGGGCTTCGCCAGACCGAGGCGCCCGAGGGTTTTCCACAATAGGGGGGCATACCCTCGCGGGTCCGCTGTTACCCATCCACCTTTGAGTTCATGGATCCGGAGCTCATTTTCACAGCCGATGCGGAGGCCCACGGTGCTGACCGCCGTGCCTTAGCCTCGAGCTGCCGGTCCGGTCAGCTGATTCGCGTCCGTCATGGTGCCTACATGAAGGCGGATGAGTGGCAGCATCTTTCTCCCTGGGAACAGCAACGGGTGCGGATCCGGGCGGCCGTGGAACAGGGACACGGTCAGCGCATCCTTATCCAGCAATCTGCTGCCGTCATGTGGGGGCTGCCCGTCATTGGACACTCTGCTGAGGTTCTGCTGTTGGCCGTACCTCCCACTCATGGCCAGCGCCGTGGTGGGCTCCGCTGGGTGGAGCGTCAGCTGTTGGAACCGGTCACCACCTTGGATGAGGTGGCCCTGACGTCCCGGGCGCAGACCGTCCTGGACATGGCTGCCTATCTCCCTTTCGAGCACGCAGTTCCGGCCATGGACCACGTGCTACGGCCGGATACCGTTCGTGGTTTGCCTCCCCTGGCAAAGGACCGCCTGCGGGAAACAGCCGGGAACCTGCCCGGTCAGGTTAAGCAGCTCCGAGCTCAGCGGGTTGTCGACTTCGCCGATCCACATTCCGAATCGGCGGGTGAGTCCTACTCCCGGGCAGTGATTCACCGGCACCGTTTCCTTCCGCCGGAACTCCAGCAACAGTTCAACACGTCCGCCGGCCGCTTCCGCGTCGACTTTTATTGGCGCGAGCAGAGGCTCGTTGGGGAATTCGACGGCGCAGTGAAATACGGTCGGGGCGATGCAGCCCTTGCCCCTTCGTGGGACACGCTGCGTCAGGAGAAACGGCGTGAAGATGCCCTCCGCGCAACGGGGGTCAGTTTTATACGCTGGTCCTGGGACGACATCTCAAGAGAGCCCCAGCACCCTGAGTCCTTGGTACAGCGCTTGCTCCGCGCGGGTCTCCCCCGCGCCCGACGCCACTGATTCCCTCCGGATTGTCCGAATCCCTGCGGTTTGTGGCAATCCCTGCGCCGCGCGGTGCAGGGAATCGGACAATCTGCAGGGATCCGGACAAAACGAGGCAAACCCGCAGCAAGACGGGTCAGCCCCCGGCAGCCCGGCGAAGCCCCGCATTGATCCCCCGCACCAGCTCGGCGTCGAGCTTTACCACCCGGCGGTCATAGGTAAGCAGCCCGTTGACCTCGTCCTCGACGTCGGTGAGCTGGGTGTAGACCGTGGCGGCCAGCCCGCCGGCAACCGCAGGTTCAATCTGCCGCCGGTGCAGCCGCTCGTAGGCGCGGGCCAGGGCACTCCGGGACCGGAACCGCCGGTAACCGAACTCCTTGTTGTTGAAGGTGTGCCCGGGGATCCGCAGGCTGTACCCGCCGTATTCGGACAGCACCACTGCACGGCCGCCGGCCAGCCAGCCCTTCCGCAGCCGGAAGGGCACAAAGTAGACGTGCACGCTTTTGAGGTCTCCCCCGCCCTGGTCATGCCAGCCGCTGGCGTGGTCGATGGTCCGGGTCGGGTCCAGGCTCCGCAGCAGTTCGGCGACGGCATTGGCATCGAACTGGCCCCATCCTTCATTGAACGGCACCCACACCGCGATGGAGGGGCTATTGTCCAGCAGCTCCACCGTGCCGTGCAGTTCGGCCAGGAACTGTTTCCTCCCCTGCTCGTCGGCCCGCCCGAAGGCCGCGTAGTCGTCGTCGGCCCGGTGCGCCGCACCCACCGCGGGGGCAGCGACCACGGAGTGTTTATAGGTCGTGCCGCCGTTGACCAGGTCCTGCCAGACGAGGATGCCCAGCCGGTCTGCGTGGTAATACCAGCGCAGGGGCTCGATCTTGATGTGCTTGCGCAGCATGTTGAAGCCCAGGTCCTTCGCCGCACGGATGTCGGAGGCCAGGGCCTCGTCCGACGGCGCGGTGTACAGCCCGTCCGGCCAGTACCCCTGGTCCAGCAGGCCCGCGTGAAAATACGGCCGCCCGTTCAGCAGCAGCCGGAGGTGCCCGGCGTCGTCGGGTCCCGTTCCTACGGTCCGCAGCGCCGTATAGCTGCGCACACGGTCCGCTTCCTTCCCGCCGGTGAGCAGCCGCACGGTGACGTCGTAAAGGAACGGGTCCTCCGGGGACCAGAGGTGCGGATCCGGTATCGGGATCCGCACCGGGGTACCGGGAACGACGACGGCGGCCGCCACCGGGTGCCCGCCCGCGGTCACGGTGACTTCCGCCTGCAGGTCAGTGCTGTCCGGGGCGGACCGGACATCGTCGACCAGCACCGTGGCGGTCACCGAGTCCAGGTCCGGAACAAGGACCAGACGGGTGATGCTCGCCTGCGGCACCGCTTCCAGCCAGACCGTCTGCCAGATCCCGGACTGTGCGGTGTACCAGATCCCGCCGCGGTCCAGGGTCTGCTTGCCGCGGCTGGCGGAACCGGCGTTGCTTAGGTCACGGACCCGGACCACGATTTCGTGCTCAGCCCCGGGGGAACCGCCGTCCGGACCCGCAGCCAGCGCGTCGGTGATGTCCAGGGAGAACGGCAGGTAGCCGCCGTCGTGCCCGCCCACGGAAATGCCGTTGACCGTGACCCGGCAGCTGGAGTCCACAGCGCCGAAGTGCAGCAGTACCCGCTCCCCCGCGAAGCCCTCGGGCAGGGTCACGGTCCGCCGGTACCAGAGCAGCTGCTGCGGCTGGAGGTACCGGTTCACTCCGGAGAGCGGCGCTTCGGGTGAGAACGGCACCAGGATGTGCCCGTCCCAGTCCCCGTCCCGGGGCGGCTGCTCCCGACGGGTGCCTGTGATGGCATACTGCCAGTAGCCGTTGAGATTGAGGTAGCTGTCGCGGGCCAACTGGGGTCGGGGGTATTCCGGCAGGACGGATTCGGGGTCCAGGGCTGCACCCCAGGAGGTCATCAGTGTCACGGGGCCATACTATGTGCCCGTGGAGTCGCAGTGCCCGAGGAGTCGCAGTGCCCGCTAGTCGCCGATCCCGATTGCCGAACCGAAGAGGGCGAACCCGACAAACCCGGCAACGTCCACCAGCGCGTGCGCGATCACGAGCGGCATCACCCGCCGCGTCTTGGTGTAGACGTAGCCGAAGAGCAGGCCCATCAGGAAGTTCCCGATACCGGGGCCGATGCCCTGGTAGAGGTGGTAGCTGGCCCGGATCAGGGCGCTGGTGAGGATGATCGCCGGCGTCCCCCAGCCCAGTTGCCGCAGCCGCAGGAACAGGTAGCCCACCACAATGACTTCCTCGAGCACGGCGTGCCGCATGGCAGAGAGGATCAGCACCGGCAGTGTCCACCAGTAGGTGTCCAGGGCTGCCGGGACAATGGCGGTGGTGATGCCCAGGGCCCGTCCGGCGGCGTAAACGCCAAGCGTGCCGATACCGATGACCGCTGCCAGAGCCGCCCCCAACGCGAAGTCCCGAAGCGGCCGGGCAAACGTGAACCCGATCCGGCGGAACGCGGACTTCCCCGGTTCGGTCAGCAGGAACAGGACCAGCGCCACGGGCAGCAGGGAGAAGAAGATCCCCAGCAGCTGGTACACCAGGTCGAAGTACGGCCGGTCATCGAGGACGGGATTCAGCGTGGTGGTCTGGTCGCCCAAGGGCGCCTCGGTGGCCTTTTCGATGAGTTCGACGACGGCGTAGACCCCGGACCTGCCGAGCGAAAGCCCCAGCACAATCAGGATTTCGAACACCAGCATCCGGCGTGCCCGCGGATCCAGGGATTCGGCGGGGGCGGAGGGGAAGGCAGCGCGCATGGACACCATTGTGCCGGACGCCGCCGGGTGGATCCCGGTGCGGAGCTGCCCGGATGCGGGCCTACCCCGTCTCGTATCGGACCTGGACCATGCCTTGCCCATCGAAGCGCCGTTCCCGTGCCAGCCGGAGGTTTGCCCTTAGCCCCTCGGGAAACACCCGGGTTCCGCCGCCCACCGTCACGGGCCAGATCATCAGTTCCACCACGTCCACGAGTCCCATCCGGAGGGCGGTTCCGGCCAGGGTGGGGCCTTCAATGGTGAGGTCGCCGGGCGTTTCGGCTTGCGCCCGCTCGACGGCCTGAGCCGTGAGTTCCCTTTCCAATCGGGTCCGTTGCGTCCAGACATCGTCCAGCGTCCTGGAAAAGACCACCTTTCGGGCGCGCTTCCAGACCTCGACGAAGCTGGCCGATTCCGGTGACTCGTCGGCTGCGGAGGGGTCGGTCTCCCAGACGGCCATGGTTTCGTACATCCGCCGTCCGTACAGGTACGTGGTCACGTTCGCCATGTCCTCGGTGAGCGCTGCAATCACTGCTTCGGCGGGAAAGGCCCAGGAAAAGTCGCCCTGGGCATCTGCAATGTAGCCGTCCAGGGTTGAGGAAACCGAATAGATGATCTTTCCCATGCGTCAACTCAACCCGGCACCTCAGCGGAGGACAAGGGTGCGATCAGCGGAGGACAAGGGTGCGATCAGCGGCGCACCGGCACCCCGGCTCGAAACACCATGCCGGTCAGCGGCATGCCGGGCCGGTACGCCAGATGGGCGGCCGAGGGAGCGTTGAGCAGCTGCAGGTCGGCACGGTGCCCGACGGCGAGCGACCCGACAGCCCGTGCACCGTCCCGGTCCTCCCCGGTGTGCACCCGCAGTGCCAGAGCGCCGCCGTAAGTGGCGGCCCGGACGGCTTCCTGCACGGTCAGTCCCATCTGGAGCACAGCGGTGGCCACGCAGAAGGCCATGGAGCTGGTGAAGGACGTTCCCGGGTTGCAGTTGGACGCCAATGCCACCTGCACGCCGGCGTCCAGCAGCTGCCGTGCCGGAGCCAGCGGTGCCCGGGTGGACAGGTCGCAGGCGGGCAGGCATGTTGCCACGGTGCCGGGAACTCCGGTACCCGCATCCCACCCGGACCATGTGTCCGCGAGCGCGGCCACGTCGTCGTCGGACAGGTGGTTCACGTGGTCGACGCTGGCCGCCCCGAACTCCACGGCGAGCCGCACACCGGCCCCCGGGCCGAGCTGGTTGCCGTGCACCCGCAGCCCCAGGCCCGCATCCCGGGCCGCCTGCAGCACCCGGCGGGACTGTTCCTCGGTGAAGGCTCCCTTTTCGCAGAAAACGTCTGCCCACTGCACATACGGGCGCACTGCAGCGAGCATGTCGGTGCAGACCAGCTCCGTGTACTCGTCGGCGTCGGCTCCGTCCGGAACGAGGTGCGCGCCCAGGAAGGTGACGGTGTCCGCCACCGTGGAAGCGATCCGGGCATGCCGGCGTTCCTCTTCCACGCTCAGCCCGTAGCCGGTCTTGGTTTCCAGGTAGGTGGTCCCGCCCGCCGCCGCTTCGGCAGCCCGGGCCAGGAGCATCCGGGTCAGGTCATAGTCCGACGCCGCCCGGGTGGCTTCCGTCGTGACGGCGATCCCGCCTGCTTCGTAGGCCTGCCCCGCCATCCGTGCCTCGAACTCCGCGCTGCGGTCCCCGGCAAACACCAGATGGGTGTGCGAGTCCACCCAGCCCGGCAGCCCGGCCCGCCCGCCGGCGTCGATGACCTCGTCAGCCGCCGGAGCGTTCCCCGCCGGGCCGATCCAGCTGATCCGTTCCCCCTCGAACACCACGGCCGCGTCCCGCAGCACGGGGGTATCCGCGGTGTCGTCCTGGGTGGATAGTTCGCCGATGTTCGTGATCAGTGTTGAAGCGGAGCTCATGGGCGCCGGGTTCCTTCCAAGCGGGTTTCGTCCCCCGGTACGGCCGCAGAGTCGACGGCGGCAATGGCCTCCCGCAGCAGGGCGGCCGGGTCTCCGAGTGAAGTGTGCGAACCGTTCCGGGCGCGAAGCCGGCCGCCGACGACGACGGCGGTTACGTCCGCAGCGGTGGCGGAGAAGGCCAGCTGGTCGGGCCGTGACCCGGCGGTACGTAGGCTGTGGGAGTCCACGGCCATCAGGTCGCAGGCCTTCCCCGGTTCCAGCCCGGGCGCTGTCCGTCCCTGGGCGCGCGCACCGGCCTCGGACACAGCGAAATGCAGGGCGGCCGGAGCGAAGGCCCCGCGCTTGCCGCTCCGCAGCCGCTCTCCGTATTCCAGCGCCCGCATTTCCAGCCACGGATCGACGACGGCGTGCTGGTCACTGCCCAGCGCCAGGGCAACTCCGGCTTTCCGCAGGGCTGACGCCGGTCCGAGTCCGTCAGCGAGGTCGGCCTCCGTGGTGGGGCAGAACACCGCGGTGGCGCCGGCGTCTCCCAGCAGGGCGATGTCGGCGTCGGTCAGGTGCGTCGCGTGGACCACGGAGAGTCGGGGCCCGAGCAGCCCGTGCCGGTGCAGCAGCCCGGTGGGGGTCAGCCCGGTGGCAGCGAGGCAGTCGGCGTTCTCCTGCGGCTGTTCGGACAGGTGGATGTGCAGCGGAATCCCGGCCGGGAGCCGCTCCGCGATGCGGGCCAATGCAGCTTCCGGTACGGCGCGGACCGAGTGCAGGGCGGCCCCGACACTCACCTGCTCCGGATCGAACCGCTCCCCGACCACCACCTGCAGCGACGCGAACCGCTCCAGCCAGGCATCGGCGTCGGCATCCCCGAACCGCCGCTGCCGGGCGTCCAGCGGTGTCCCCGAACTACGTGTCCCGGAACCGCCTGGTCCGAAACCGCCGGAAAGATAGCAGGTGTCCAGCAGGGTCAGCCGGATGCCGGCGGCAACTGCGGCCCGGGCCAGGGCCAGTTCCATTGCGTGCCCGGGATACGCGGAGCCGTCCGACGCATGGTGCACATAGTGGAATTCGGCCACGCTGGTGTATCCCGAGACCACCATCTCCGCGAAGACCGCCGTCGCCAGCTGCTCGTAGAGTTCCGGCGTGAGGGTGCCCGCGGCCGAGTACATCTGCTCGCGCCAGCTCCAGAAGTCCCCGGCGGTGTGGGTGCGTCCACGCAGCACCCGGTGGAAGGCATGCGAGTGGGCGTTGGCGGCTGCCGGATAGACGACGCCGGACAGCACCAGGTCCCCGGGTTCGGCTTCCGTTCCGGGTGCGGCTGCCGTGACTTCGCCGGCGGAGCCGACCGTCAGCCGGATGCCCTCCCGGATACTGCCCTCGTACCACCCGGCCTCGCACCAGACGGCGGCACCCTCGACCGAAGGACCCGCGGCATCTTTCACAGCAGCGCCTCCAGCGCGTCGGCAAGCGCCACGGCGCCGGCATCGGCGTCCTCGGCCTCCACGTGTTCCTCCGGGGAGTGCGAGATCCCGGTCGGGTTGCGGACAAACAGCATTCCGGAAGGCACGTGTCCGGCGAGGATGCCGGCGTCGTGCCCCGCCCCCGTGGCCAGCACCGGGGCCCCGGGAAGAGCCAGCTCCAGGCTGCGGCCCAGTGCGGCGTCGAAGCTGACTGCGCCGGTCCACGATTCCGGTGTCAGGGAGACGGTGCAGCCTTCGAACGCAGCGATTTTCTGCGCCTTGCCGTGGATGTTTTCCACGAGGGCCAGAGCGGTGGTGTCGTCGGGGTGCCGGGCGTCGAGCCAGAGGTCCACCCGGGAGGCGATGACATTGGTGCCGCCGGGCACCGGAGCGATGCGGCCCACCGTGGCCCGGGCACCGTCGACGGCTTCGGCGGCCTTCTGGACGGCAACGATGATCTGCGCGGCTGCAACCATGGGGTCGGCGCGGTCCGCCATGGCCGTGGTGCCGGCGTGGTTTCCCTGCCCGGAAACGCTGATCCGCCAGCGGCCGTGGCCCAGCACCGATCCGCCCACTGCCACCGCCGGTCCGTCCTCGCCGAGCCCGCGGCCCTGCTCCACATGCAGTTCCACGAAGTCGCCGATCCGGGCCAGCGCCTCGTCGTCGCGTCCCAGCCGTGCGGGGTCGAGTCCGTTGGCCCGGGCGGCGTCGGCGAAGGTGGTGCCGTCGGCATCGCGCAGGTTCCGGGCCTTGTCGGCATCGATTTCGCCGGTCAGCAGCCGCGAGCCCAGGCAGGCGACCCCGAAGCGGGATCCTTCCTCTTCCGGGAAGACGGTGATGGCGAGGGAGCGGTTCCGGCTAATCCCGCGCCCGCGCAGCAGGTCCACGGCGGCAAGCGCGGAGGCCACCCCCAGCGGCCCGTCGAAGGCTCCGCCGCCCGGCACCGAGTCCAGGTGGCTGCCGGTCACCAGTGCCCCTCGTTCGGGTTCTCCCCACCAGGCCCAGAGGATGCCGTTGCGGTCCGTTTCCACGTCCAGGCCACGGCGCTGTGCCTCCTGGACGAACCACTCGCGGAGCGTCAGCTCCGGTGTGGAGAACACCGGGCGCGAGTAGCCGCCGCGCCGGGAATCCCGTCCGACGTCGGCAATGGAAGCGAGCAGGCCGGTAACAGTGTCAGTGTCCATGGTTTTCTCCAGGCGGGATGCTTATTCGTTCATGGGGATGCGTACTCCGCGTTCGGCGGCGACGTCCGCTGCCCGGGAGTAGCCGGCGTCCGCGTGCCGCATCACGCCGGTGCCCGGATCATTGGTCAGAAGGGTTTCCAGTTTACGGGCGGCCAGCTCGGTTCCGTCCGCCACGCCCACCTGGCCGGCGTGGATGGATCGGCCGATGCCCACGCCGCCGCCGTGGTGCAGGGACACCCAGGTGGCGCCGGAGGCAGTGTTCAGCAGGGCGTTGAGCAGCGGCCAGTCCGCAATGGCGTCCGACCCGTCGGCCATGGCCTCGGTCTCCCGGTAGGGTGAGGCCACCGACCCCGAATCCAGGTGGTCACGGCCGATCACAATGGGGGCGCTCACCTTGCCCTCGGCGACGAGCCGGTTGAACAGGAGCCCGGCCTTGGCACGGTCACCGTAGCCCAGCCAGCAGATGCGTGCGGGCAGGCCTTCGAACTCGACGTGTTCGGCCGCGGCGTCGATCCAGCGGTGCAGGCGGAGGTTCTCGGGGAACAGCTCCTTGATGGCTGCATCGGTCACCGCTATGTCCTGCGGATCGCCGGAGAGCGCCACCCAGCGGAAGGGCCCCATTCCCTCGCAGAAGAGCGGACGGATGTACGCGGGGACGAAGCCGGGGAAGTCAAAGGCCCGCGCATAGCCGCCCTGGCGTGCTTCGTCGCGGATGGAATTGCCGTAGTCGAACACTTCGGCACCCGCGTCCTGGAATCCGACCATGGCGGCAACCTGCCGGGCCATGGATTCGCGGGCCTGCTTGGTGAAGCCTTCCGGATCCGCGGCGGCTTCGGCCTGCCAGCGGTCCACGGGGATACCGGCGGGCAGGTAGCTCAGCGGGTCGTGGGCGGAGGTCTGGTCGGTGACAATGTCGACGGTGACCTCCCCGGCCTGCTGCCGGCGCAGCAGCTCCTCGAACACTTCGGCGGCGTTGCCCACCAGCCCCACGGACAGGGCACGTTTTTCGTTCCGTGCAGCCATAACGCGGGCGACGGCGGTGTCCAGGTCCGGTGCCACCTCGTCCAGGTAGCGCTTCCCGACGCGTCGGCGCAGGCGTGACTCGTCGACGTCGACAATCAGGACCGCCCCGCCGTTCAGGGTGACAGCCAGCGGCTGCGCACCGCCCATGCCGCCGCAGCCGCCGGTCAAGGTCAGGGTGCCGGCCAGGGTGGCGTTTTCGTCGCCGAAGAGCTTCCGGGCCACGGCCCCGAAGGTTTCAAAGGTGCCCTGCAGGATGCCCTGGGTGCCGATGTAGATCCACGAACCGGCGGTCATCTGGCCGTACATCAGCAGGCCCTCCGCTTCCAGCCGGCGGAACTCCGGCCAAGTGGCCCAGTCCCCCACCAGGTTGGAGTTGGCGATCAGGACACGCGGCGCCCATTCGTGGGTGCGGAAAACCCCCACCGGTTTCCCCGACTGCACCAGCAGTGTTTCGTCGTCGGCCAGCGTGGAGAGGGTCCGGATGATGGCGTCATAGGCTTCCCAGCTGCGGGCAGCCCGCCCGGTGCCGCCGTAGACCACCAGGTCCTCGGGCCGTTCGGCTACTTCCGGGTCCAGGTTGTTCATCAGCATCCGCAGCGGCGCCTCGGTCTGCCAGCTGTGCGCGGTGAGGGTGGTGCCGCGGGGCGCCCGGATGCGGCGGGACGGGTCAGAGGTGGAAGACATAGCCAGACCGTAGCCCCCGGGCGGTTCAGGGTACATCCGCCCCGGTGGTGACGTCTGGGATGCCAGACACATTGGAAGCAGGTTGCGGCCGGGCACCGAGCCGGCGGGAAAGCTCTGCGGCGCACCGCAGCAGAGCGGGCAGGACCTGGTCCGCCAGAGCCTCGATGCCCGGTACCGGTGCACGGTTGGGTGCGGTCAGGGTCAGGCCGGCAACCGCATGCCCGGAGCGGTCCGGCACGGGCACGGCAATGGAAGAGAATCCCTCAGTGACTTCGTCCTCCTCCCAGGCATAACCGCGCCTTCGGACCTCTTCAAGCAGGCCCGGCAGGCGGGTACCGCTGCTGCGGGAGGACCGCACCGCCCCGGGGTCCGGGTAGAGCGCGCGCAGCTGTGCACCGGTCATCCCGGCCAGCAGGACCCGGCCGCTGGCAGTGCGGTGTGCCGGAAGCCGGATGCCGGCGTCGGTTACCAGCGGCTGCTGGCGCGGAGCCCGTTCCTCAATCACGTAAATCACGTCCGTTCCCTGCAGCACTGCCAGATGCGCGGTGAAGCGGGTCTGCGCCACCAGCCGGCGCAGCGGGAACCGGGCAATGCGCTGCAGCGGAGCCTGCCGGGCATAGCCGGTGCCCAGTTCGTGTGCCGTAGCGCCGAGGGCATACCGGCGTTCTTCCGGCAGGTGCACGGCAAACCCATCGCCTACCAGTGCTGCGAGCAGGTGGTAGGTGGTGGAGCGAGGCAAGGAAAGGTCCCGCGCGACGGCGGACGCACTGACCGGTCCGGCCTGTTGTCCCAGATAGCGCAGGATGGCCAGGACCTGGGCTGCGGCCGGGACCTGGACACGGGTATAGGCGGCGGGCATGTCCAGAGTCTAGGCCAGTGTCTGGGATCCCAGAAGCCGAATCTGCCCGGGTCCCTCCCCGCACCGGATTGAAAGGGCAAGATGGATAGCAACCACCGGCACGAGCAGGCCGGGCACCTAAGCCCGGACCGCCAAGTTGCCGAAGCGCAGGAGGAATAAGCATGCAGGCAAGGGACAACGTGGGCACGGCCGCCGTGGAGCTGGGGGTCGGTCCGCTCTCCGGCGAAGATATCCTCGCCGTCGCCCGGCACGGGGTGCGGGTGTCGCTGGCTCCCGAGGCCCTGGCTGCCCTGGCCTCCTCGCGCGGGGTCATCGAGGCCCTTGCCGCAGACGACAAGCCGCACTACGGCGTCTCCACCGGGTTCGGTGCCCTGGCGGTCAAGCAGATCCCGCCGGAGCAGCGCGTCCAGTTGCAGCGCTCGCTGATCCGCAGCCACGCGGCGTCGTCGGGCTCCGAAGTGGACCGGGAGGTGGTGCGTGCCCTGATGCTCAACCGCCTGGCCACGCTGGCCACGGGCCGGACCGGAGTGCGTCCCGCCGTCGCACTGGCCTACGCGGGGATACTCAACGCGGGCATCACCCCTGTGGTCGGTGAATACGGGTCCCTGGGCTGCTCCGGAGACCTTGCTCCCCTCTCCCACTGTGCCCTGGCGCTGATGGGTGAAGGGGAAGTGCGCGACGCCGGCGGGCAGCTGGTGCCCGCTTCGACAGCGCTCGCCGCGGCCGGGTTGGAACCGGTGGAGCTGCAGGAGAAGGAGGGGCTGGCCCTGATTAACGGCACGGACGGGATGCTGGGCATGCTGACCCTGGCCATCGCGGACCTGCACCGGCTGCTGGCCACGGCGGACCTCGCCGCGGCCATGAGCGTGGAGGGCCTGCTCGGCAGCGACAGTGTGTTTGCCGCCGACCTCCAGGCGCTGCGGCCCCAGCCCGGGCAAAGCGAATCAGCCGAGAACATCCGCTCGGTCCTGTCCGGATCGGCGTTGATCGAAGAACAGAAGACGGGCGGATTCACCCGGGTGCAGGATGCCTACTCGCTGCGCTGTGCGCCCCAGGTTCATGGCGCCGCCCGCTCCACGCTGCTGCATGCCGAAGCCGTGGCAGCAGCCGAGCGGGCATCGGCCATCGACAACCCGGTGGTGACGCTGGACGGACGGTTGGAGTCCAACGGCAACTTCCACGGCGCCCCGGTGGCCTATGTGCTGGATTTCCTGGCCATCGCCGTCGCGGACGTGGCCTCCATGAGCGAGCGGCGCACCGACCGGTTCCTGGACCGGTCCCGCAGCCACGGCCTCAATGCCTTCCTCGCCCACGACCCCGGTGTGGACTCCGGGCACATGATCGCGCAGTACACGCAGGCCGGAATAGTCTCGGAGCTCAAGCGCCTGGCGGTGCCGGCATCAGTGGATTCCATCCCGTCCTCCGCTATGCAGGAGGACCACGTTTCCATGGGCTGGGCGGCGGGGCTGAAGCTGCGCCGGGCACTGGACGGACTGACCCGGGTACTGGCCATTGAGCTGCTGACCTCGGCGCGGGGTCTGGATATGCGCGACGGCGGCACGGCCACTTCCCGGAGCGCTCCCGCAGTGACGGCGGCACGGGCCGTGATTCGGACCGTTGTCCCCGGCCCCGGTCCGGACCGGTACCTTGCCCCGGAAATCGAGGCTCTCAGGGTGCTCGTCGACGGCGGCTCCCTGCTGGCAGCCGTGGAGGCGCAGCTGGGTACCCGCCTGCACTGATTTTCCCTCCGAAGGAACTCCCCGCCGTCCGGAGGCGATCCCTCGGTGCTCCCCCGGCGCTACGCTGTGCAGATGGCGCTACGCTGTCCAGATGAATGAGCAAGAGCATCCGGAAGGAACTGCCCGCCGGCTGACGGCCCGGATTACCGGGGAGGTCCAGGGTGTCGGATTCCGGTACCGCACCCTTCGGCAGGCCGTGCAGCTTGGCTTGACCGGTGTGGTCTCCAACGCGGCGGACGGATCCGTCCATGTGGTGGCCGAGGGCAGGGAACCGGCCTTGGACGGACTTCGGGAATTCCTGCGCGGCCCGAAGGCACCGGGCGTGGTGGCCGACGTCGAAGAATCCTTTTCCCCGGCCACCGGAGAATTCCGCGAGTTCAGCGCCGAATAGCACAGTCGATTACTGCACTGCCGGGTTGCTTCCGAGCACCGGGCCGCAAGACCTGCGGGTTAAAAGGGAAAACGCCGGCAGACTTGGGGCTGGTTGGGGGAAACAACCCTAGTCTGCCGGCGTCCGGACCGGTCACTACTCGGTCCATTCATCACTCGCACCCTTATGAGGTACTAACGACGATAAACGGCCCGTCTGGGTAGGTGCTGAAGACAACCTGACAACTACCTGAGTATGCGGCACCGCTGAAGATCAGGCGGCGACGAGCTGACGCGCGACTGGACCACCGGGACGGGCTGCACCGGCGGAGAGACCACAGGACGGTGCGCTTGTCTGGCGGGGAAGAATTTCCTGCTGAGCCGTGCGGATCCCGGGCATGCTCATGCCGGTCTCGGAGTGGGCAGCCTTCGCTTCCGGAGCCGTGGCTCGTTCGGGCTTCTTGGTTCCGGCCGACCCGCTGTTGGAGGCCTTCCCCCCACCGGAACCCTTCCCTGCCGACCCCGGCTTCTTGCCGCCGGTGCTCTTTTTCGGAGCAGTGGAGGCCTGGCCGACGGTGCCGCGCGAGCCGTTGTTGTTGGCGGGGCGGGACTTTGCAGCCTGGGCCTTCTTCGGCTGGGCAGGCTGTTTCGGAGCAGCCTTCTTCTTGACGGCGGACTTGTTCACGGCGGACTTGTTCACAGCGGACGTGCTGCCAGTCGACTTTCCGGGAGCAACCATCGCAGCGGCCGCAGCGGCGGACTTCTCGGCGGCCGCGGCAGAGGTCATTGCAGCCGTCCGTGCCGTCAGGGCGGCAGCCACGTCCAGGGCATCCACCGTCTGGGGCATCCGCACGGATACGCCGGGGCGGCCATGCGGCGAGGCCGGACGGAGAGCGGCCATGATTTCTTCTGTCGCTGACCGCGTGGTGTCCACGAACACGGCGGCGGCGCTGTCATCGGGTGCGGCTTCAACCCGCTCGCGTGCGGCCCGGTTGAGGACGCGGTAAAGCGCCGAAATGACAATCAGCAGGGCCGCACCCGTGCCGTAAAGAAGAATCAGGGAAAAGGCGAGCGACGTGGTCCCGCCGGAAAAGAAACCAATGCCGATAACGGCAGAAATCAGCCACAGCGTACTAAGAATTTCCAGGATGGAACGAACCCGGATGTAAAGCGGACGCTGCTGCACGCCAACAAATTTTGGCGGCAAGAAATCTGGCACTGAGACTGACCTTTCGGGCACCGAATTTTTAATGCATTCGGATTTTTGGGAACGCGGTTGTTACTACAACTCTAGGCATGTCTCGGGAACCTAATGACCATACGCGCGCACCTTGGCTGATTCGTTACGCGCCGACTGGTGAGACTTTCGTCACACTTGCACCCGGGCGGGACTAAGGGCCTTCCGGGCATCATTTCCCCCGGTCTCGGCAAGCAGGATTCCCGCTGCCAGCTCCGCGATGGCGGACGAGGTCTGGAACCCGTATCCGCCTTGTCCCGC
The DNA here is from genome assembly GCF_025244865.1 of Arthrobacter sp. zg-Y1110. Taxonomy (NCBI): domain Bacteria; kingdom Bacillati; phylum Actinomycetota; class Actinomycetes; order Micrococcales; family Micrococcaceae; genus Arthrobacter; species Arthrobacter sp. zg-Y1110. Next base: position 1,126,992 of record NZ_CP104272.1, on the reverse strand, counting down.
CAACCAGAAGAACCCCGGCACAGCCGGATCCCAGCCCGCTACGGGCAACCCGTCGGGCGCCTCCGTCCGCAGCCCGGTCCAGGCCCGGGCAACCCCTGTGATGCCCATGGTTGTGACACTGTTCACCACCTCCACGAGCGCCTGCACATCCGCGTTCCGTGGCCGGGCATCCTCCGCCACGCTTGGTTCACTCTCCGCCGGCGAGATCAGGACCTGCCTGCCCTCCGGCCTGTAGTAGAACCGGTCAGAGGCGTCAGCCACCATCGGCGCACCGGCTTCCAGCGGTCGCTCAACCTCGACGACGGCGGCGGTGCGGCGATAAGGCGTGAGCCGCAAGGGATGCGCCCCAAAGATACCGGCGAGAGTGTCCGCCCAGGCGCCGGCCGCGTTGACCACCGTGGAAGCCTCGAAGCGCATGCCCGGTGCAGACACCTTCCATCGCGTCCCCTCCCGGGCCTGCCGGGCCGCTTCGACCCGCTGCCCGGTAATGATCCTTCCCCCCGCTGCCAGCAGCCGTGCCCGATGGAATTCCAGCAGGGCGTCCGTGTTGCAGGACACCGAGGTGGTATCCAACCCGGCGGCGCTGAAAGTCTCCGGCCGCAGCTCCGGCGCCAGCCCCAGGGCTTCAGCCGGCATGACCGGATGCATGTGGGTGCTTGCCCTGTCCCGCACCGCCTCTTCATCCCCGATCAGCAGGAAGCTCCGCGGCGCCAGGATCGGCTCGGACAGATCTGCTTCCGCTGCCCGAATCAACGCCAGGGTACGCAGGGTCAGGTCCTGGATAAGGGGCGGACCGTAGCTGGGGATCAGCTGCCGGGCCGAGCGCGAAGACGTGTGGTAGCCCAATGTCGGTTCAGCTTCCACCAGGACAACGCCGCCTGCCCTCCCCCGGGTTTCCGGGGATGCCGCCAGCCGAGAGGCTACTTCGGCGGCCAGGGACAGGCCTGCAATTCCTCCGCCGATCACCAGGACGTCGCAGGAAATGTCAGCGGTCATGGAAGGTCCTTTCCAGGGTAAGGATGGTGGCATCGTCAGCGCTTTCGTCCAGCTCTGACTGCAGCGTGCGCAGGGCCAGCAGCATCTCCTGGGCGGGGACTGCGGAGCCTGCCGCGGCCAGGAAGCCGCCCGGCCCGTCGACAACGCCCAGATCCACTGCCCGCCACGCACCGTCGGAGGCAAGCACTACCCGCCGTGCCGGGCCAAGCCGGACAGTGCGTGCCTGGTACGCGGCTTCTGCTTCCCGCCGGGCCACCCACAGCCGTCCGGGAGTATTGCGCAGTTCCCGGTCCAGCACCCGCAGCTCGCGTTCCCGCACCGGGTCCGCCGAAAGTTCGGTGCCGATCCGGATATCGGCAGGTTCGTGGGTGACATGGACCAATGAGCCGTCCTCCAGTTCCACCACGGCGTGGCAGTCCGCCAGTGTGAGGATCTCCACGCCGTCCCCGGTCAGCTGCGCCAGGCACAGGGCAGCAGACGGGAAGCGGATCCGCTCCTCGCCGGCCAGGGTGCGGGCCAGCTGGTCCATCCGGGTCAGGGCGTCGGCCAGCACCTGCGGGGCGGGTGCAACACCGGCCGCCACCGCGGCATCCGTCAGCAACAGGTCGAGATTCCGGGCATACCAGGCCGGGTCCGAGGGGCCCGGCAGTCCGAGCTGAGGCAAGAGGGCACTGGCGCCGTCGATCACCCAGGCAGTGGCGCCCGCGTAGCCGCAGGTGTCCTCCTGCACGTGCCCGTCGCCTTCAGTGGAAATCCGGACGGAGTGCTTCCAGCTGCCGGCCGCCACCGGGCTAGAACCTCTCCCGGTCGCCGGTGAGGATCTCCATCAGGGTTTCCGAGCCCACCAGGTTCAACCCGGGAGCGTCATCGGAGTTTGCCAGCAGAATGGTGGCAATGCAGAGGGCCCAGCCGCGGGCCCGCTCCCAGATATAGGGATCCCCGTCGTATTGCGGGCCAAGGGCGGCCCGGAACGCGCGCCTGCCCTCTGCCTCGAACACCAGCCAGGCGGTGGCCAGATCAGTGGCTGGATCCCCAGCTGTCATATCACCAAAGTCGATCACGGCCTGCAGGGCGTTGTCCTTGGAAATGAGGTTCGCGGAATGCAGGTCCCCGTGCAGCCACAGCGGCGGTCCGGGCCAGGCAGGGAGTTGCTGCACCTGGTCCCAGAGTTCCCCCACCCGGGCGGCATGCGGCACCATGCCGCTGTCCAGTCGTTCCAGCACGGAGTCATACCGGCTGGACAACGGCCCCCCGCGGTACGGGTTGCGGGGGTAGTCCGATGGCGCCGGGCGGTGGAATGCGTTGAGGAACCCGGCCAGTCCGGAGGCCAGGCACACGTTGCGGTCCCGCGGCTGCAGCGAGACATCCTGCCCGTCAAACCAACTGGTGATGCTCCACGGCCAGGGGTAGAGCGCGGAGGGCGTGCCGCAGAACACGGGGGCCGACGTCGCGACGGGCACATCTGCGGTCAGGTCCGGCAGCCACCGCTGTTCGTTCGCGGTCAGCCCTGCGGCGGAGCGGCGGCGCGGCAACCGGATGGCGTAGTCGGTGCCCAGCCGGTAAATGTGGTTGTCCCACCCGCTGCCCGCTGACCGCAGGTCCAATTCGGCCAGATCGGGCCGCTGTTCCTGCACCAGCTGACGGACCAAAGCCAGATCGGCGGAGATATCAGCTGCGGGAAGGTTGGCCATTTCGAAAGCCTACCCGGCAGCTGTGTCTCCGGTCACCTTGAGGAAGCTCCCGCTTAAACGGCAGGACCCCGGCAGGCACAATGCCTACCGGGGTCCCCCGTCAATCTCTCGCTGCGTTAGCCCTGCACGCCGAGGCGTTCCAGGATCAGCTCGCGGACGCGGCCGGCGTCGGCCTGCCCGCGGGTGGCCTTCATAACGCCGCCCACGATGGCGCCGACGGCCTGGACCTTGCCGCCGCGGATCTTGTCCGCGACGTCCGGCTGGGCCGCCAGTGCGGCGTCGATCGCTTCGAGGAGGGGGCCGTCGTCGGACACCACGGCCAGGCCGCGCTTATCGATGACTTCCTCCGGGGTGCCTTCGCCGGCGAGGACACCGTCGAGGACCTGGCGTGCCAGCTTGTCGTTGATCTTGCCGGCCTGGACCAGGCGGTCCAGTTCCACGATGAGCTCGGGCGTGACGCCTACGTCCACCGGATCCACTTCGGCTTCCTTGGCGCGGCGGGCAACCTCACCCATCCACCACTTGCGGGCAACCTGTGCGGAAGCGCCGGCGGCAATGGTTTCCTCGATGGCTTCCATGACTCCGGCGTTGACGACGTCGCGGAACTCGGCGTCGGAGTAGCCCCAGTCTTCCTTGAGCCGCTTGCGGCGCTCGGCCGGCGGCTCGGGCAGGCGGGAGCGCAGCTCTTCGATCCATTCCGTGGTGGTGACCACGGGCAGGAGGTCCGGTTCCGGGAAGTACCGGTAGTCGTCGGCGTCGGACTTCGGCCGACCCGAGGTGGTGGACCGGGTGTCCTCGTGCCAGTGGCGCGTTTCCTGGACAATCTCGTTGCCGGAGTCCAGGACGGCGGCGTGGCGCTGGATCTCGAAGCGCACGGCGCGTTCGACGGCGCGCAGTGAGTTCACGTTCTTCGTTTCCGAACGCGTGCCGAACTTTTCCTGGCCGTACGGGCGCAGCGAAACGTTGGCGTCGCAGCGGACATTTCCGCGCTCCATCTTCGCGTCGGAGACACCGAGATTCTTCACGATTTCCCGGATGGCTGCCACGTAGGCCTTGGCCAGTTCAGGGGCACGCGATCCGGCGCCCTCGATCGGCTTGGTGACAATCTCGACCAGCGGCACGCCGGCACGGTTGTAGTCCACCAGGGAGAAGTCGGCGCCCTGGATGCGGCCGGCGGCCCCGCCCATGTGGGTGAGCTTGCCGGCGTCCTCCTCCATGTGCGCGCGTTCGATCTCGACGCGGAACACGGTGCCGTCTTCAAGCTCAATGTCCAGGTAGCCGTCGTACGCGATGGGGTCTTCGTACTGGGAGGTCTGGAAGTTCTTGGGTGTGTCCGGGTAGAAGTACTGCTTCCGGGCGAAGGTGCAGGATTCTGCAATCTTGCAGTTCAGCGCCAGGCCGATGAGGATCGAGTACTCCACAGCCTTCTTGTTCACCACCGGCAGCACGCCGGGCATGCCCAGGTCCACCGGGGTGACGGCCGTGTTGGGCTCGTCGCCGAAGATGTTCGGGGCATCGGAGAACATCTTGGTTTTGGTGTTCAGCTCCACGTGGACCTCGAACCCCAGCACCGGGTCGTACTTCTCCATGGCCTCTTCGAAGGACAGGGTTTCATCCTGGATATGGACGGACATTTACTTCACTCCTCCGAGTACGGGTGCCGAGGCCAGCAGCGGGCCGCCCCACTTCTGCTCGAGCAGGCCCTCCAGGGCTGCGCCGGCACGGTAGAGGCGGATGTCTTCGCGGGCCGGGGCCAGGAACTGGATGCCGACGGGCAGTCCGTCGGACAGGCCGCCGGGGATGGAGATGCCCGGCACGCCGGCCATGTTGGCCGGGATGGTGGCGACGTCGTTCAGGTACATGGCCAGCGGATCGTCCAGCTTTTCACCGAGCTTGAAGGCCGTGTTGGGCGAGGTCGGGGAAATGAGCACGTCGGCCTGGGCGAACGCGGCGTTGAAGTCGCGCTGGATCAGGGTGCGCACCTTCTGGGCCGAGCCGTAGTAGGCGTCGTAGTAGCCGGCGGAAAGGGCGTAGGTTCCCAGGATGATACGGCGCTTGACCTCGTCGCCGAAGCCGGCGGCACGGGTGGCCCCCATGACACGTTCGATGGTCAGCGGCGGCTCGGCGGGCAGCTCGCGCATGCCGTACCGGACGCCGTCGTACTTGGCCAGGTTCGAGGAGGCCTCGGACGGCATGATCAGGTAGTAGGCGCCGAGGGCGTACTTGAAGTTGGGGCAGGACACCTCAACGATTTCCGCGCCCGCATCCCGCAGCATGTCCAGGGACTCGGTGAAGCGGGCCTGGACGCCAGCTTCGTAGCCTTCGCCCTGGAGTTCCTTGATGACGCCGATCCGCATGCCGGCGACGCTGCCGTTGCGGGCGGCGTCGGCCAGTGACCCCACGGGGTCCGTCAGGGAGGTGGAGTCGCGCGGATCGTGGCCGCCGATGAGTTCCTGCAGCAGGGCAGCGTCCAGCACGGTGCGGGAGACCGGGCCGATCTGGTCCAGCGAGGAGGCCATGGCGATTGCGCCGTAGCGGGAGACGCCGCCGTAGGTGGGCTTCACGCCCACGGAACCGGTGACGGATGCCGGCTGGCGGATGGAGCCGCCGGTGTCGGTGCCCAGCGCCAGCGGAGCTTCGAAAGCGGCGACGGCGGCTGCGGACCCGCCGCCGGATCCGCCGGGAATGCGGTCCAGGTCCCACGGGTTGCGGGTGGGGCCGTAGGCAGAGTGTTCCGTGGAGGAGCCCATGGCGAACTCGTCCAGGTTGGTCTTGCCGAGCATCGGCAGGCGGGCGGCACGGATCTTCGAGATCACCGTGGCGTCGTAGGGGCTCATCCAGCCCTCGAGCATCTTGGAGCCGGCTGTGGTGGGCTGGCCCTTGGTGACGATCAGGTCCTTGATGGCGATGGGGACGCCGGCCAGTTCGTGCAGTTCCTCGCCGTTGGCGCGTGCCTTGTCGACCTCGGCGGCAACCTGCAGCGCCTCATCGGTGTTGACGTGCAGGAAGGCGTTGATGGCGCCGTCCACCTCGGCGATGCGGTCCAGGTGGGCCTGTGTGACCTCGACGGCGGACACTTCACCGGCAGCCAGCTTGGCGGCCAGTTGTGCGGCGCTTGATGTAATCAGTTCACTCATGGAAGCTTTTACTCCTCATCCAGGATGGCAGGGACCTTGAAGCGGCCGGCGGCGTTGTCCGGGGCGCCGGACAGTGCTTCTTCATTGGTCAGCGTCTGCCCCACAACGTCTTCACGGAAGACATTGACCAGCGGGATGGGGTGGGAGGTTGCCGGGATGTCCTCGCCGGCAACTTCGCTTACGGATTTGATCGAATCCACGATGACATCGAGTTCGCCGGCCATCTTGTCCAGCTCGTCGTTGGTCATCTCAATGTGGGCCAGCCGCGCCAGATGCGCCACAGCCTCACGATTGATCTCAGACATGAGTCTCCCATGCGTCTTTTAGGAACGTTTTTCGGCTTTACGCCGGTATCCGTTCCAGTCTACGGCGTTTCGGGGCAGGGCATGGAGGCCGCCGCCACACCCTGCCGGCACGCTGCCACACGCTGCCGACGCTGCCGACGCGCTGCCGACGCTGCCGACGCGCAAAAGCCGTCCCGCCGCCGTCGGGCACCGGGACGGCCGGGGCCGCGTACTGATGAAGGACTAAACGGCCTTGCGGAACACCCAGAGAATGTAGTCTTCGCCGGGAACGGTCCAGTCCCGCTCCGGAGCCCGTTCAAACCCGCAGGACAGGTAGAGGGCATGGGCGTTCAGCATGGTGGTCATGCTGGTGAGGCTGACCGCCTCGATACCGTCCTTGTTCCGGGCGTAATCGACAATGGCGTTAACCATCGCGCGGCCCACTCCCCCGCGCTGGAGGGTCGGATCCACGGCGAGCATCCGGAATTCCAGTTCGCCTTCAATCGCGATGTCGGTGTAGGGCTGGCCCGCGTAGGTGATTGCGGCGGAGGCAGCCACCTTGCCGTCGAGCTCTGCTACCCACAGTTCGGTGTGCTTGGCGCGGTCCTCGACGTTTTCCAGTTCCTTGACATAGGGGTTGTCGGCCTCGATGTGATTGCCGTGCAGGTAAGCCTCACGGGTAATCCGGCGGATGTCGTCAAAGTCAGCCTCGGTGGCAAGCCGGATGGTGATGCTCATGCGTGGTACGAGTCCTTAAGATCTTGGTTGAAGTGCACGTAGATTCTATCCCCGCCCCGCCGCGGTTCCGGACGGCGGTGAGGAGGCGCACAGGTTCAACCGCACCGTCGGCGGCGCGATTACCTCCGGCGGACTGAAGCGCACTCCACGCAGAAGCGGGTTTCGGGGCGGATTTCGAGCCGGGCCGTCGGGATCGCCGTCCCGCAGCGTTCGCAGATGCCGTAGCTATCGGTGTTCAGGCGTTCCCGTGCCTCCATCAGTTCAAGGAGCGAGGTTTCCGCTGCGGCCAGCAGTGCCACCTCGTTGGCCCGTTCTACGGAAACCGTGGTTCCTTCGGGATCGTGCTCGTCGTCTGCCGGAATGTCCTTGGCGGCCAGGGTGACTTCGCGGATCACGGCCGTAAGCGTACTGATCTGCTCGCGGGCGTGTTCCATCCGCTCGTCGATCAGGCGGGCGAAGTAGCCCGCGTCCAGTTCCGGCGGGGTCTGTGGTGTGGGGGTCTGCGGCGCGGGCGTCTGCGGGGCGGGCGTCTGGGTGGTCGTCGCCTGCGGGGCGACCGCTACTGGCTCGGGCGTTCCGCGGATGGTTTTGCGGGGGGCCGTGGGTGCTTTCTTAGGCATGCGTTTTCCTCCTGTGAGTCGGTGCTGCACGGGATGCATCGGGAATAAATTATCCGACGTCGGAGTGTGGAAACGGGCCCCGCAGGACGGTCCTTTCCTCAGGGCTTAATCCCGGTAAGATTCGGCTCAACTGTCCGAAATCCGGGGGAATGATGGTTGACACGTTCTACAACGAGCCGCGGTTGGTGGCTCTCTATGACGAAGACAATGCCGGGCAATGGGACACCGACTTTTACGCCGGTTTGATTGGCGATAAACCGCTCCGCATCGCCGACGTCGGATGCGGTACCGGCAGTTTCGCCGTGCGTCTGGCGCAGGCGGGCCACACAATGACCGGCGTCGATCCGGCCTCCGGCATGCTGGAGATGGCGCGGTCGCGTGACGGCGGCGAACTGATTACGTGGCTGCAGGGTACCGCCGCGGATCTGCCTCCGGGTCCGTTTGATGCTGCCCTGATGACCGGGCATGCGTTTCAGTGCCTCCTGACGGAGGCCGAGATCCTCGAAACGCTGACGGCCGTTCGGTCGCGGCTTGTGCCCGGTGGCACCTTCTATTTCGAGACCCGGAATCCTGCGGCGAAGGCCTGGCTGGAGTGGGACAGCGGCAATGCTGGCCCGTCGGTCCAGGAATCTTCTGCGGGAACTCTGGAGGTGGAGTGGGAGCTGATCTCGGTGGAAGGCCAACCCGACGGCGCGTTGGTCACCTTCGAGGACCGCACCGTCTTCCGGTCCGACGGCGAGCGGTTCGTCAGCCGCAGCACATTGAAGTTTGTTCGGGCAGAGGTGCTGAAGGAGCTGCTGGATCGGGCCGGGTTCGGCTTCGTGGACTGGTACGGAGACTGGGAGGGCGGGCCGTTCATGGAAGCGTCCAGCCGGGAGATCATTGTGGCCGCGCGGCGGTAGCCCGGGAGTAGGTGCCGCTAGCTGTACTGTCACGTTCTCGGGGCGCGGGGGCAGGGGCAGGACGTTCCCCCAACGAGGCACCGCCCGGGCAGGACGTTCCATGGCCGCGCGCGATTCGTTTGGCTCAAGATCGCCGGGATCGACGTCTGGGCGGCTCAGAATGGTGCTGGTTCCTGATTGGGTTCGGCCTGCACATAATCCTTCCGCAGGTGGTCCAACTGCCCATGGTCCTTTCGCGGGTCCGATGCTGTGTCCGGTGGTCCAAGTTCCAGAAACGGCTCTGTGCGGTAGACCCGGCCGGTAGGCGAAGTCCACTCGATCACTCCGGGGGTGGGTTGGGATGCTTTCCAGAAACCCAGCGTCTTGAACCGGTGGTGGCGTCGGCAAAGGTGCTCCAGGTTTCCATGGTCGGTGGGTCCGCCTCGGGCCCAGTCGACGGTGTGGTCGATATCCGCATTTGCGGTGCTGACCCGGCAGCCGGGGAACCTGCAGGTTCCATCCCTTGCCCGGAGCCATCGGCGGAGTCCTGCCGGGACTTTTCTGCGCCGTCCCACGCCCAGGATTTCACCTGTCTTTGGGTCCTGGGCCAGTCCGGTCCAGCCGGCGGCGTTGCGGGCGAGCCTGCGTGCCGCTTCGGCACTGATCGGACCGTAACCGTGCAGTTCAGCCGGCTGGTCGTCAGCTCCGAAGAGGGTCTCTGCGTTGATCAGGACCATGATTTCCGCCCGAGGGACGATCCCCTCGTCCGGCCCGGTTGGGCGATCGTGTGCGCCCTCGGGGCCGCTGCCAAGACCGGTTCCGTCCGCGTCCCGGGCGGCTGCGCCAGTGTCATTCCTGGTGTCGCCGGTGCCGGGTCGGGTTCCAGTCGCGTCTCGGGTTCCGGTCGCGTCTCCGGTTCCGGTCGCGTCTCCGGTTCCGGCCTCGTCCCGGGCGGCTGCGCCAGTGTCATTACTGGTGTGGCCGGTGCCGGGTCGGGTTCCGGGCGCCGTAAAAAGTCCCCGGCTGCCGCCCATGAGCAGCTGCGCCAGAATATCCGCACGCAGCTGGTCCGTGGTCCGGGAATCCCCTCCCGCCTGCTCACCCCGCGCCGCAGCGCTTAGCGCCGTATAGATCTGCTGCGCTTCCGCTGCACGCAGATAGGCCGACAGGCAGGACATGCCGTCCTCTTCCCGGTCCAGGGTGACCTTGCGCTGCTCGAACGCGGTCAGGTGCCGTGTGCTGACGGTCTCCGGATAGCATTTCTCCCGCAGCCGGCGGGCCTTGGCGGAGAACTGGGACCGGGTCTGGCCCTCCGCAGCCTTCAGCAGGTCCGCTTCGAACCCGGGGAGTTTCTCCGCAGGAACGTTCTGGCACTGGTCCAGCACCATTTGGGCGTGCTGGTAGGAAAGGCGTCCCTCTTCCAGCCCGGTCAGGGTTGCCGTATGGGAAGTGCACAGGCTTATCGCTTCGCTGAGGAGCCGCTGTCCGGTGACCTGCGGGACATTCAGGATGGTCGCGCATTCGGAAGCTGCGAGGCTGAAGGCCAGCCCCGGGTCGATCCATTTGAAAGCGGCATACATGTCGTCGCGGAAGAGCTCCCCCATCCGGTTGACCAGGCGGGCTTCCTGCGCCTGCATCCAGGACATCAAATGCGCCATCCGGGACAGGGCCTCGGCGACCGTCTGCGCATCAAAGGCTTCAACGTTCTTCAGGGCCAGCGTTCCGGTGAAACCGTCTGGGAAATCGGAGGCAGAACTATCGGCTCCGGAGGCACCGGCATCAGTGGTCTCGCCGTCAGGATTGAGGTTGGTGGCGGGAGCTTCGGGATCGGCTGGCTCGGCAGAGGAGGGGCCGGCATGAAGAGGGCCGGCATCGGGAACGGGATTCTCGGTTGACTGGGCGCCGGCCTCGGCGTCGTTCTCCGAAGTGGCAGTGGAAGTGTCGGCACCCGCGCCAGCGGTCCCGTCAGGCTTGGCAGGCTCGGCAGGCTCGGAGGTGGCCAGTTCAGCCCGGTACACCGACAGGGTGCAGGCCGCACTGGGCGTATCTGTTTCCCCAGTGGTGCCATCCGGCTGCTGGTCTTTACTGCCCTGCTCTTCGGTTGTCGGTTCGGTGTTCCCGAGCTGATCCATACCTCAGGATTTCATCCGGCACTGACATTTCCGGTCCAAAAACAGGCCAAAACCGGCCCCTTCGGAAACGGAAAATACCCGTCTTTCGAACGCAACTACCTACCCACAAACCAAGCCCCTGGCGGCGCTGAGCCAAACCCGTTCAAACCCCGAAACAGCACCTAATGACCTCCTCCTGGCAGGGTTGGCGGCGATGAAGGAGCGCTTCTCAGGCTGCCTCGTCAAACTCACTCCGGTCATATGAGCCGTTTCAGAAGTTCCCCAGCGCTTCCCGGAGCATCCGGTGGCCTTGTTCCTCAAACTTATGGTCACCGAATTGGTACGCCCAGGCAGCGGTCGAAACAGCTTCCCTCAGCAGCGCTACGTTCCAGAGTTCGCTGTCTCTGAAGTCTGTACCGTAGCCCTCGAAAAAGGCGGCCTCCAGATGGCTGCGAGACCTCCATTGCTGCACCGCCAACCGACAAAGGTCGGTCATGGCAGGACGGAATTCGAACCGGCCAAAGTCGATGATCCTCAACTCGCTGCCGTCCATGAGCCTGTTGCGAGGTTGCCAGTCACCATGGGTCGGAACGAGAACCACCGGCTTGGGCCGATAGGCGCCGAGAATGGCCCCGGCCTGTTTAACGTGGGATTTGGAAATGCGGTGCGGCTTCTCCAGCCAAGACAACGCTTTGGCAGTGGACCGCACCTCATAGTCGACGTCAGTACGCGCAGTTTGCTCATGGAATATCCGCAAAAGATTGCCGGCCTGCCGATACGTTTCCGTGTCGTATTCAGCTGCGGTCCCCTCAACGAGAGAACCTTCCAGATACTCCGTGACCAAGGTGTTTTCGGAACGGTCCGACTGTACGAGCATGGGCGCACGCTCCAGCCGCGCCCACACGCTGACCCAGGACTCGTGGGCGTCTATCTCGCGGCCGATGTGGTGGTTGGAAGGCCCGGCAGCTTTGATGACGTACCTGCGCTGTGCGTCCTCTACTTCAAGGACCGCGGTATCCAGTAGCTTCCAGGAGAGATCGGTAACGAGACGCACCCCCGGGAGCCAAGCCTCGACAAGTTCAGCCTGCCGCGCGCTCAGCCGGTTCCGATGCCAAGATTCCATCCCAGCAGACTAGCGTCCGGGGACAGCTAGCCCAGAAGCGCAGCCCCGGCGACAGTGACGGCGTCGAGCCGCTCGGCGTCGTTGGCAGGCTGCGGCGGACGCTGGACAGGCACACCGGCCTCCTCGGCAATCAGGGCACCGGCTGCGTAGTCGTATTCGTTGAGACCGCGCTCGATATAGGCGTCCAGGGAACCGTCCGCCACCATGCACAGGTCCAATGCCGCGGACCCCAGCCGTCGCACATCGGCGAACTGCCCGGCCAATTGGGGCAGGGCCGCGTACTGCTCCGACCGCACGCCGGCGTCATAGGAGAACCCGGTGCCGAGCAGCTTCCCGACCCGCTGCGGATCGGGACCGATTAGCTTCCGCACGCTGCCGTGCTCAGCCAGCCAGGCGCCATGCCCGCGGGCCGCCGAATACACGCGCACCAGAGCAGGAGCGTGGACGACGCCGGCCAGCCACTCGCCGTCGTCGTTCACCGCTGCCACCGAGGTGCCGTAATAGACGATGTCGCGGATGAAGTTGGTGGTGCCGTCCAGCGGATCGATGGACCAGCGGATGCCGGAGGGATGCACCGGGACAGCCGGCTCGAGCTCCTCCCCCAGCACTGTGTCGTGCGGGCGCAGGCGGGCCAGGACTTCCCGAACCGCCACCTCGGCTGCGGTGTCGAAGTCGGTGACCCAGTCGCCGTCGGCACTCTTGTTCACCGCATTGAGTCCGCCGGCCGAGCGCTGTGCCAGCACAGCGGCACCCGCTGCGGCAGCCTCGCGGGCCACTTCGAGCAGTTCCAGCGGGTCCGCCGCGTCGGGCAACGGCATCATTCGGACTCCCCGGCCAGCGCGGACTCCGGCTCAGGTTCGGGTAGCGGGCCGCCCGGCACCGATCCCTCGGCCAGCAGCGTGCGGAAGCCGTCTTCGTCGATCACGCGGACACCCAGCTGCTCTGCCTTGTCCAGCTTGGTGCCGGCGTTCTCCCCGGCCACTACATAGTCGGTCTTCTTGGAAACCGATCCGGAAGCCTTGCCGCCGCGGGTCAGAATCGCTTCCTTCGCCTCGTCGCGGCTGAAGTTGGGCAGCGTGCCGGTGACGACGACGGTCAGGCCCTCCAGCGTCCGCGGCACGGATTCGTCGCGCTCGTCGGCCATCCGCACCCCCGCAGCAGCCCAGGCGTCCACGATCTCGCGGTGCCAGTCCTCGGCGAACCATTCCTTCAGCGCGGCGGCGATCGTGGGGCCGACGCCGTCGACGTGCGCCAGCTGCTCTTCCGTGGCGGAACGGATGGCGTCCATGGAACCGAAGGCACCGGCCAGGGCGCGTGCCGCCGTCGGGCCTACGTGCCGGATGGACAGCGCCACCAGGACCCGCCACAGCGGCTGGGCCTTGGCCTTCTCAAGCTCCGTAAACAGCTTGTGCGTAGTGGCACTGGGCACGGACGGCTTCTTGGCGGTGCCCTTGGTGTAGAAGTACGGCACGAGTTCGGTCCCGTCCACCACGCCCTTCACCCGCTTCGGCCGTTCGATCCGCACGTCCGCCAGGTCTTCGATCTTCAAATCGAACAGACCCGCTTCGCTGCTGAGCGGCGGGGTTTCAGGCTCGGCCGGCGAGGTGAGCGCGATGGCCGCTTCCCAACCGAGCGCCTCGATGTCGAAGGCACCGCGCCCGGCCAGGTGGAACACCCGCTCGCGCAGCTGCGAAGGACAGGACTTGGAGTTGGGGCAGCGGATATCCACGTCCCCTTCCTTGGCCGGCTTCAGCTCCGTGCCGCAGGAAGGACAGTGGGTGGGCATCACGAAGTCGCGTTCGGTGCCGTCACGGAGTGCGACGACGGGGCCCACGATTTCCGGGATCACGTCACCGGCCTTGCGCAGCACCACGGTGTCGCCGATCTTCACGCCCTTGGCCTTCACCACGTCCTGGTTGTGCAGCGTGGCCATCTCCACCGTGGAACCTGAAACCAGCACCGGCGTCATCATCCCGTACGGCGTGACCCGCCCGGTGCGGCCGACGTTCACGCGGATGTCCAGCAGCTTGGTATTCACTTCCTCCGGCGGATACTTGTAGGCCACGGACCAGCGCGGCACACGCGAGGTATTGCCCAGGGCCCGCTGCAGGGAAAAGTCATCGACCTTGACCACAATGCCGTCGATTTCGTGGGAGAGATCGTGCCGGTGCTCGCCGTTGTCGGCAATGTACTTCAGCACTTCCTCGTAGGTGTCCAGCACCTTGTAATAGGGCGACGTCGGCAGTCCCCACTGCTTCAGCAGTTCGTAGGTTTCGGACTGGCTGGCCACGTTGAGTCCTTCGCGCGCCCCGATGCCGTGCACGTACATGCTCAGCGGGCGGCGGGCGGTGACTTCGGGGTCCTTCTGCCGCAGGGAACCGGCGGCGGCGTTGCGCGGGTTGGCGAAGGGGGCCTTGCCCGCTTCCACCATGGTTTCGTTCAGGTGCGCGAACTCCTTTGAGGGGATGAAGACCTCGCCGCGGATTTCCATTTCCGCCGGGAGGTCCTCGCCCTTGAGGGTGCGCGGGATGGAGGCGATGGTGAGTACGTTGTGGGTGATGTCCTCCCCCGTCGTGCCGTCCCCGCGGGTGGCGGCCCGGACCAGTTCGCCGTCGCGGTAGAGCAGGTTGACCGCAAGGCCGTCGATCTTCAGCTCGGTCAGCCACTTGATCTGCGCACCGGGGGCAATGTTGGCCACGGAGGACTCGGCCTTGCGTACCCAGGCGTCGAGCTCGTCGAGGGAGAAGACATCCTCGAGGCTGTACATCCGCTGCAGGTGTTCCACCGGCGAGAACGCCGCGGATACTTCGCCGCCTACCTCCTGGGTGGGCGAGTCATTGGTGACCAGCTCCGGGTGCAGCGCCTCGATCTCTTCCAACCGGCGGTACAACCGGTCGAACTCGGCGTCCGAAACCAGCGGTGCGTCTTCGTTGTAATACGCGAAGCGGTAGCGGCGCACCTGCTCGGAGAGCGTCCGGTACTCCTCGCGCAGGTCGTCTGCGGGCGGGGTGTCCGTGCTGACCGACTCGACGGCGGCTTCTGTGTCCGTGGGTTCCGGGGATGTCTTGGCTGTGCTCACCTAACCAATCTTGCCGTATAGCGCCCGGTTGCGGGAGTTGCGCGGGACGGCGACGCCGGACGTTCGGTCCGGCATCGGGATCGCCAGCCAAACAGGTCCATGGCCTGGATGAGGCGAACCCGAGCCGTACTCGCCGCCCTGGCCTCTGCCTCAGGACCCGAACGTCGGAGCCAACCACTCCGTTGGACCAAATCCAGGCCGCCATCCTTCAGGCAGTAGTTAGCCGATGTTCTGCACGGCGGACTTCGCCCGCGCACCCGCACCCGCAGCCGTCTCATCATTCTGCGACAGCGTCTGCTTCACCAACGCAATAATGTTCCGCGTCTCGTTGGCCGCGTTCCGGAAACGGTTCTCCACCGCCTGGTAATCCTCCGACACACCATCAGCCTGGAAATCCGACATAGCCGCATTCACGGCCTTTTCACGCTCACCGATCAACGACTCCAGCCGGGCAACAATCGACTGGATATCCCCCTGCACCGCAGAGGAAGTATCAGTGTCATAGCTCAAACGATCCTGGGACATGGCAAATCCTTTCAACACCGGCACCCACGTGCCGGAAAGCAACGGAACTAAGAAAAGGGACAGAAGAACTAGCGCGAGGAACCGAAACGCGCCGAGTCGAACGACGCCGAGCCCTGCTGCTGGGCCGCGTTGTCCGCAGCCTCCTGGTCACCGGTCTGGAAGTGCCGGTCCATCTCCGACTGACCCATCAGGATCGCCGAGAGGGAGCTGTTGAGCTCATTGGCAACCTCATCCGTGCGGGCCTTGAACTCGTCAAACTTCACCCGGCCGGCACCGTTGAACTTGCCCTCCAGCGGCGCCGCAGCCTCCATCAGGCTCCGCACCAGCTGCCCCAGATCCTCATTGGAGGAACCCGTCTGCTGCGTCAACGTCCCAAGGGTCGAAGAACCCATATCAAACTTCATGGCAAACCACCTTTTCGGCACCCCTCGGCGCCCTCGTCCGAACTGTTCCCCCGAGCAGCCGGACGAATTCACCCAAAGGTAAATCCCGTTCCATTTGCCGGTAACCCCCATCAAACCCACAGAAACCAACCCGGTCAAGGAAAACACATGGGCAGAACTACCCATCGGGACTGCGCTCGGCTAAAGGGCCGGCAGGGGGTCGGGTTAAAACGACAACGGCGCCGGACCCAGTCCGACGCCGTTGTTTTGGTACTCAGCAGTTAGCCGATGTTCTGCACGGCGGACTTCGCCCGCGCACCCGCACCCGCAGCCGTCTCATCATTCTGCGACAGCGTCTGCTTCACCAACGCAATAATGTTCCGCGTCTCGTTGGCCGCGTTCCGGAAACGGTTCTCCACCGCCTGGTAATCCTCCGACACACCATCAGCCTGGAAATCCGACATAGCCGCATTCACGGCCTTTTCACGCTCACCGATCAACGACTCCAGCCGGGCAACAATCGACTGGATATCCCCCTGCACCGCAGAGGAAGTATCAGTGTCATAGCTCAAACGATCCTGGGACATGGCAAATCCTTTCAACACCGGCACCCACGTGCCGGAAAGCAACGGAACTAAGAAAAGGGACAGAAGAACTAGCGCGAGGAACCGAAACGCGCCGAGTCGAACGACGCCGAGCCCTGCTGCTGGGCCGCGTTGTCCGCAGCCTCCTGGTCACCGGTCTGGAAGTGCCGGTCCATCTCCGACTGACCCATCAGGATCGCCGAGAGGGAGCTGTTGAGCTCATTGGCAACCTCATCCGTGCGGGCCTTGAACTCGTCAAACTTCACCCGGCCGGCACCGTTGAACTTGCCCTCCAGCGGCGCCGCAGCCTCCATCAGGCTCCGCACCAGCTGCCCCAGATCCTCATTGGAGGAACCCGTCTGCTGCGTCAACGTCCCAAGGGTCGAAGAACCCATATCAAACTTCATGGCAAACCACCTTTTCGGCACCCCTCGGCGCCCTCGTCCGAACTGTTCCCCCGAGCAGCCGGACGAATTCACCCAAAGGTAAATCCCGTTCCATTTGCCGGTAACCCCCATCAAACCCACAGAAACCAACCCGGTCAAGGAAAACACATGGGCAGAACTACCCATGCGGCCGGTGCCCGCGGATAATGTTCCGCTATTCCCAAGGCACCCGCCGCCGCTAGGACGGCAACAGTCCTTGCGGCGGTGCGCCCGGACTGCTAGGCCTGTTGGTAGATAAACTGCGACAGAAGCAGTCGCCGCCCCCAGCGGCAGACATCGCGATGAAGGGAAGTGCGGCGTGGCCAGGAAAGAACCCCGCGTTAAAGAAGTCAACGAGAGCGACATAGAGGTCAAGGGACAGCCGAAGGAGTGGGCGGCGGGACTTCCTGCCGTCTACCACTCCATGAAGCCGGCGATTGAACACATGGGGCTCGCCCGCGCCTTGGGGACCACCTTCCGCATGAACCAGAAGCACGGATTCGACTGCCCGAGCTGCGCCTGGCCGGACCCGAAGGACCGCAGCCCGTTCGAATACTGCGAAGAGGGAGTCAAGGCCGTCACGTGGGAAGCCACCCCGGTGGTTATTTCCTCGGACTTCTGGGCCGAACACAGCCTCACGGACCTGCGCGGTCGTTCGGAATACTGGTTGGGCATGCAGGGCAGGCTGACCGAGCCCCTGTACAAGCCGGCTGGTGAAGACCATTACCGGCCCGTCAGCTGGGATGAAGCACTGGGGATCGTGGCTGACCGGCTCAAGGCCCTGGATTCCCCGCACGAAGCGGCGTTCTACACCAGCGGGCGCACCTCCAACGAGGCGGCCTTCCTGTACCAGCTCTTCGTTCGCGCCTATGGCACGAACAACCTGCCCGACTGCTCCAACATGTGCCACGAGTCCTCAGGCTGGGCCATGGGCCAGACCATCGGAATCGGCAAGGCCACAGTGACTTATGACGATTTCGGCCAGGCCGACCTGATCATCCTCATGGGCCAGAACCCGGGTACCAACCATCCGCGCATGCTTACCGCACTGGAGCTGTGCAAGCGCAACGGCGGCAACATCGTAGCCGTGAACCCGCTTCCCGAGGCCGGGCTGAAGCGCTACAAGAACCCCCAGAAGGCCCGGGGCATCGCAGGAAAGGGCACCGAACTCGCGGACCAGTTCCTGCAGATCCGGCTCGGCGGGGACATGGCCCTGCTCCAGGCCATTTCCAAGCGGGTGTTCGAGGCGGAGGACAAGAACCCGGGAACCGTCCTTGACCACGAATTCCTCGAGGAGCACTGCGAAGGGCTGGCAGACCTCAAGGAACATCTGCTGCTGCTCGATGATGAGGAAGTGCTGGAAGCCACCGGACTGCGCGCCGAGGAAATCGACGAACTGGCCGAACGCTACCTGCGGGCCGAAAAGGTAATCATCACCTGGGCCATGGGCATCACCCAGCAGAAAAAGGGCGTCGCCACCATCAAGGAGATCATCAACCTCCTGCTGCTGCGCGGCAACATCGGCAAGACCGGCGCCGGCGCCGCCCCTATCCGCGGGCACAGCAACGTCCAGGGCGACCGCACCATGGGCATCTGGGAACAGATGCCGGGGACCTTCCTCGACTCGCTCGGCAAGGAGTTCAACTTCGACCCGCCGCGCGAGCACGGCGCCGACGCCGTGGAAACCTTCCTCCGGATGCAGGACGGCCGGATCAAATTCTTCATGGCGCTCGGCGGAAACCTGATCTCCGCCATCTCGGACACCCACTTCGCCGAGGCCGCCATGCAAAAGACGGACATGACCGTGCAGATGTCCATCAAGCTCAACCGCTCCCATCTGGTCACCGGCAAGGAAGCGCTGATCCTTCCGGTGCTGGGCCGTACCGAAATCGACGTCCAGGAAACGGGCCGGCAGTTCGTATCGGTGGAGGACACGGTCTGCGTTGTCCACGCTTCGCACGGCGGGGTGGAACCTGTCTCCAAGAACCTGCTCTCCGAACCGGCCCTCGTCGCCCGGCTCGGTGCCCTGGTGATCGGCGACCGGATCGATGCCGACTGGGCCGGCTTCGAGAAGGACTACGACCTGATCCGGGACCACATCTCCCGCGTAGTCGCGGGCTGCGAAGACTACAACGAGCGGATCCGCCACGAGGGCGGGTTTGTACTGCCCAACGGCCCCCGTGATTCGCGGACCTTCCACACGCCCACCGGCAAGGCGGTCCTGACGGTTAATGACCTGGAAGCGGTGCAGCGTCCGGAAGGCACCCTGCTGCTGCAGAGCATGCGCTCCCATGACCAGTGGAATACCACCATCTACGGGCACAATGACCGGTACCGGGGCATCAAGGGCGGCCGCCATGTGCTGTTTATGAACTCCGGTGACATCGAGGAACTCGGCCTGGCAGACGGCCAGTACATCGACATCCACGGTGTCCACCACGACGACGCCAAGCGTGTCCTGCGCAATTTCCGGGTGGTCTCGTACCCCACGCCCAAGGGCTGCGTGGCGGCGTACTACCCGGAAGCCAACGTGCTGGTACCGCTGGACCACGTTGCCGAGGGCAGCAACACCCCGGTATCCAAGACCGTGCTGGTCAAGGTGGTACCGGCCGCACAACAGACTGCGGGCCCGGAAGACAAGATGCGCCGCGAAACGGCACCCGTGTAGGCAGCAACAGCCACTACGCACAACAGGCCAGGATTTCGGTCCCGGCCTGTTGTGCGTATCGACGTCTCCTTACTGGGCAGAACCCTTCCAACCGGGCTGGTCCGGCCCTTCCAAGCCGGTTTCAGCCAGCTGGAAGGCGGTGTCTGCCGCTTTCTGGACCGCTTCTTCAGAGGATTTCCGCCCGCTGGTGGTGGTGAGTCCGGCTGCATACCCGACCACAAAGGCACTGACCAGGCCCGCGTTGTCTGCAACGGTCCGGGCCGACTTCTCCCCCAGCTCCATGAGCATCTTGTGGTCCACTTCAAGATCCAGGATCTGCAGGGCCTGGGTGAGGCGCCTGCTCCAATCGTTCAGTCGGCGCTCTTCAATCTCCGGGTTGGTGCTCATTGCGGCTCCTTCATCGGTGCGTGTGCGGTGATTAATTAGTCAAGCTTTAGCACCCGCGGCCCGGCATCCACAACGTACGCCTCAGCTTCGACGGTGCGGCACCGGCGCGTGTGACGCAGACCCCACCCGGATCGTGTAAGGATATGTCGGTACTTGTCCAAGTGGTGGGGGGACTTATTTTGGCGAGCGATTATGACAATCAGCTGATCGAATCCGTGACCGTGCGCCGGAACCGGCTGCTCGGCGCCCTGCTGTACGGGGAAAACCCGAACGAGCGCCGGTGGATGGACAGTGTGCGCCTCTTCCTGTTCAGCGTGGCGGCTGCAGCGGTCATCGCCGCGGTCTGCGTGGGGTATTCCTTTGTGAGCAACCTGCTGGAAGAGAACCGCCAAAAGCAGGAGGAGCAGCGCCGGCAGCAGAATTCGGCCGCCTACCACTCTTCGGACCCCCGCGATGCGCATTACGACGCCGGTCCCGCCGCCGGCCGGTACAACGTTGCCTTTTCGATGCAGACAGGATCCTAGCCGCCATGGCCCATGCCTTCACCCGAGTGACACTGATCGGTTCCCGGCGCCACCTGGACCTGCTCCTGCCGTCGGACCAGCCCGTCGGTGCACTGATGCCGCAGGTCCTGGAGCTGCTGAACGACCCGCCGGCAGATGAGGTGGCCGCCAAGGTCCTGGTCGGACCCGACGGCACCGAGTTGTCCGCGGAGAGCACGCTGAGCAGTGCGGCAATAGCCGATGGTTCCTCGCTGCTGCTCTGCAACGCGTCCGAGGCTCCCCCCGCCGCCGTCGTCTATGACGTCACGGACCTGGTGGTCAGCGAAACCGAGGCTGTCTCGGGCCGCTGGACCGACAGGTTCCGGGAACTGACCGCCGGCATCTTCGCTGCCGTGGGCCTGTGGGCAGGCGCAGAGATCCTCCTGGGCGCGGTGGCCCCCGACGACGCCTGGTGGCTGCTGCTCTCCGCGTCCCTGGTGCTCCTCACGGCCGGCACGGCGCTGGCACGGCCGCCCCGGACGTCCGCCATCGGCCCCACGCTGCAGGGGGCCGGCTGGCTGCTGGGCTTGGGTGCCCTGCTGCGCGGCGACCTGGAACCGGAAACAACCCTGCTGTTGTTCGCCGGACTGTCCGTGCTGACCCTTGTGGGAATGGGACTGAGCGCAGCCAACCCGCGGGCCCTCTTCACGGGCGCCGGCACCCTTGCCTTGGCCACCGTCATCTGGGCGGCGGCGGGAATCATTTCCGAGAACCCTTCCCGCACGGCAGCGCTGGCCGCCGTGGCGAGCGTCCTCCTGCTCGGCCTGCTCCCGAAGCTGGCGCTGTCCGCCTCCGGCCTGGCAACCCTGGATGACCAGCGTGCCACCGGTGGAACCATCAGCAGGACGGATGCGCTTGAGGCCGTGGCCGGCGCCCACCGGGGGCTCACCCTGGGCGCGATCCTTACGTCGGTTTCCATAGCGTTGGGGCTCTGGGTGCTCGGTACCGACGCGGAGCACCAGAAATGGACGCTGCCGCTGCTGTTCGCCCTGACCCTGGCGGTCTTCCTGCGGGCCCGCTCCTTCCCGCTCGCCGCCGAACGCATTTCGCTGTACGCCGCGTCCGGTGTGGGGCTGACCGCCCTCACCCTCGCGTCCCTGCGGTTTTTCTCCTCCGCGCCCTGGGCTGTGGGCCTGGCGGTGCTGATCCTTGCCGCCTGCATCGCGGTCAGCCTGACCCTTGACCTGCCGGACCACGCCGAAGCCCGCCTTCGACTGCTGGCCAAGCGCCTGGAGACCTTCGCCATCCTGGCATCGATTCCCCTGGTCATCGGGATGTTCGGCATTTACTCCCAGCTGTTGGACAGCTTCTGATGGGCGCATCGCTTCACCCGCGGGTTTGCCCGCCATCCGACACCTTTCATCCCGCTGATCCGGCCGCCGCGGCCGGTGGAGGACTATAGCCATGAGCTCACCTGTGAACGCCGAGCCGCTGCCCTACGGTGCCCCTGGCACCGCCACTCCGGACGGCTTCGAATCAACGCCCCAGCGACTCCGCCGCACCCTGCGGACCCGTCCGGCCGAGGGCCTGCTCCGCCGCTCGGTCAGCTCCGCGGGGAACCTCTTCCGCGGGGATGACTATCCGCACCGTCTGGCCGAGGCGGCGGCCGGTGCGCAGGCACCGGTATCCACCGGCCGGCGCATCGCCGTCGTCGGCTCCCGCGGCGGTGCCGGGAAGACCACGCTGGCGGCCCTGCTCGGATCGGTTTACTCCTCCATGCGCACCGACGCCGTGACGGTCCTGGACAACGCTCCCTCCGGCGGCACGCTGGCGCTGCGCACCGGCGTCCCCGACGCAGCCTCCCTGGATATCGCCGCAGCCGAGGTGTCCCGCCGCCCTCCGACGTCGCTGGCTGACCTCTCGGCACTGCTGACCCCCGCCGGCCGCGGTAACCTGCTGGTCACCGGGCGCCGCGGCACCGGTGGACGGCCGGCCGCCGACGACGCTGCCAAGGCACTGTCCCTGGCCATCTCCCGGTACTGCCCCATCACCGTGATGGACTGCGGCACCGGACTGGATCTCCCCAGCACGCGTTGGGCGCTTTCCCAGTCGCATCTGGCGGTCTTCGCGACAACGGCCTCCGTGGCAGGCCTGGAAGATGCCGGCCTGTACGCCACGGCCTGGCAGCGGGACCCGGCACTGGCGGCCGTGCCGCTGCTGGTGGTGGTAGTCCGGAACCAGCCGGACGGGCCGTTCCGGGCCGACGCCGAAGCGCGCCGTTTGACGCGCATGGGTATCGACGCCGTCGGGCTGGGATATGACCGGCACCTCGCCGCCGGAGTGGAAATCAGCCTTGGCCTGCTGGCCCGGCGAACCCGTCTCGAGGCGGCCGCCCTGGCCGCCGGCGTCCTGGCTCGGGCCACGGCATGAGCGTCCGGATCCTGCACCGGCCGGCCCGGACCACAGCGCCCGCCCGCGGCCTGGAACCGTTCACCATGGACGCCCCGCCGCAGATGGAACAGGGCAAGGGCGGCATGAACATGATGTCGTTGGTACCCCTCCTCGGCGCCGGCGTCTCCATGACGGTCATGATGCTCTTCCGCGGATCCCCGCTGGCTGCTGTGGGCGCACTGGCCATGGTGGTCACCATCCTGGCCTCCGTCATCATGATGGTCAGCCAGCGCGGAAAGCAGGGCCGCCAGCGCAAGGACCGGCGGGAAAACTATCTCGAATACCTCGAACGCTGCCGCGCCACGCTCCGAGCCGAGGAACACACGGCCGTCAAGGTGGCCCGGATTGCCAGCCCGCCGCCGGACGCCCTGTTCGACATCATCCGCAATACCCGCAGGATCTGGGAGCGGCGGCGCCACAACGAGGATTTCCTTGACGTGCGCATCGGCACCGGTCCGCGGCAGAACCGGGAAGTACAGATCATGAACTCCGGGTCCGCGGTGATGCAGAGTGACACCTTCATGATGACGGAACTGGAGATCCTCAAGCGGCGCTACGAGTCCAGCCCCGAACTGCCGTTGACGGTACCGCTGGACTGCGCCGGGAATGTCAGCATTGTCGGCTCACGGGAGTTCGTGCTGCGGGTCAGCCGCCTGCTGCTGGTCCAGGGTGCGGCCTTCCATTCCCCGGAGGACCTCCACCTGGCCCTGGCCGTGCCCGAGGCCGAACGGGAAAACTGGGAGTGGGCCACTTGGCTGCCGCACTTGGCGGACCAGAAAAGCACCCACCGCACCGGGCCTGTCCGGCGGCTCGCCCCGTCCATGGACGTCTTGTCGGACCTGCTGGCCGATGACCTCCACGGACGTTCCAGCCTGGCCGCGGAGTCCCGGAAAAACTTCCTGCGCGGAGGCGTGGGCACGGCACTGCCCCGCCTGCTGGTGGTTGCCGATTCCTACGGAGAGCTGCCGGTGGAGCTGGCAGTCCCGGACAAGCAGTCCTCCCCCGGCGCCCTTGGGATCACCACGCTGTTCCTGGTGCAGGAACGCCGGCAGGAACCCAGCGAAGTGGCCATCCGCATCAGTGAGGACGGCGAAGGTTTCCGGGTGGAAAACTACCGGACCGACCCCGTGGAGCCGGTGGTTGAGGCGGGCACCCTGGACCAGTTGCCGGTCCCGCTCGCGCAGTCCCTGGCCCGCAGCCTGGCCCCGCTGCGGCTCTCCCCCGATTCGATGGAACACGATTCCTCGGAAAACTCGGAGGGGTTCCTGGAAATGCTGGGCCTCTCCCCGCGGCTGGATGAAGCCGATATCCGCCGGTTGTGGAAGCCCCGCGGGGAGGTGGACTTCCTGCGGGTTCCGCTGGGCCCCGATGACCGCGGCCGTCCGGCCCTGCTGGACCTGAAGGAATCGGCACAGTTCGGGCACGGCCCACACGGCCTGTGCGTGGGTGCCACCGGCTCCGGCAAGTCCGAAATGCTGCGCAGCCTCGTGGTGGGCCTGCTGGCCACGCACTCCCCCGAGGTGCTGGCCATGGTGCTGGTGGACTACAAGGGCGGCGCCACCTTTGCCCCCTTCGCCAACGCACCCCAGGTCACCGGCGTCATCACCAACCTTTCCGACGACGTCAGCCTGATCGAACGCGTCTACGCCAGCCTCTCCGGCGAGATCCAGCGCCGGCAGGAAGTCCTCAAAGAAGCCGGCAACCTCGCCAACATCACCGACTACCAGCTGCACCGGCAGGAGCTGCTGGCCCAGGGCAAAGACCTGGCACCGCTGCCGCACCTGGTGGTGATCATTGACGAATTCGGCGAGCTGCTGACCGCACGCCCGGACTTCATCGAGCTCTTCCTGTCCATCGGCCGCATTGGGCGGTCGATCGGCGTGCACCTGCTGCTCTCCAGCCAGCGCATCGAGGGCGGCAAGCTCCGCGGCCTGGACACCTATCTCTCCTACCGGATCGGCCTGCGCACACTCTCCGAAGCTGAATCACGCACCGTGCTGGACACCCCCGACGCCTTCCACCTGCCGCCGGTCCCCGGGTTCGGGTACCTGAAGGTGGATACCACCACGTACACCCGGTTCAAGTCCGGGTATGTGTCCGGCCCGCTTGAGCTGGAAGAAGAGGACGAACCGGAGACCGACGACGCCGGGCGGCCCGCCGTCCTGCGCGTCCCGCGCTATGCCGCGACCCTCGAAGAGGCCGTACAGCAGGACCCCGCCAAACCGGCGTCGACCTCCGGCTCCAAACGGACCACCGGACCCACGGTGCTCTCCACCCTCATGGACACGCTCGCGAAATTCCCCCGCGCCGTCGAACCGATCTGGCTGCCGCCGCTCCCCGGAGGCATTGCGCTGGACATCGCCGCGGGTGGGCTGGACGCCACCAGCCACGGCATCCGGCTGGCTACCGGCGGCGGTTTGAAGGTCCCGGTAGGGCTGCTCGACGATCCGGCGAAGCAGTGGCAGGGTATCTGGGAAGTGGACCTGGCTGCCAACGGCGGCAATGCGGCAATTGTCGGCGGACCGCAGACCGGCAAGAGCACCGCCCTGCGCACGCTCGTCTCCAGCCTGTCCCTGACCCATTCCCCGGCCGAAGTGGGTATCTACGCCATTGACCTCCTCGGCAGCGGCCTGGTTCCGCTCGAAGGGCTCCCCCACGTGGGTGGCGTGGCGGTACGCACCAACCGTGAGGTGGTCCGCCGTACGGTGGATGAAATCCTGGCCATGCTCGCCCAGCGGGAGCGGATCTTCGAGAAGTACCAGATCGACTCGCTGCCCACTCTGCGCCGCCTCTGTGCGCAGGGCGGCATCCCGGAACTGCCCAGCGCGGACATCGTGATGGTGCTGGACGGCTACGGGCAGCTCTCGGACGAGTTCGAAGAGATTGAAAAATCCGTGCATGCCCTGATCAGCCGCGGCGGCGGGTACGGCATCCATGTGGTGGTGACCTGCTCGCGGATGAACGAAATCCGCATTGCCCAGCAAAGCTTCTTCGGTAACCGGATTGAACTGCGCCTATCCGATCCCGGGGAGTCGGCGCACGGCCGGAAACTGGCCGAGGCCGTGAGCCCGGGAACGCCCGGCCGGGCGCTGATGGACCGGAAGCTGCAGGGGCATTTCGCCCTTCCGCGCATCGACTCCGAATCGGACCCGGACACCGCCAACTCCGGGATGCGGGATCTTGTGGACGCGGTTTCCGCTTCCACGGACGAACGCGCCATGCAGGTTCGCGTGCTCCCCGCAGTGGTGGACGCAGCAAGCGCACCCACACCGACGGCCCCCGCCACGGTGCCGTTGGGCCAGCGCGAGACGGACCTGGGCACCGAACTGCTGGACCTGCACAACAAGGAACGCCATCTGGTGATCATGGGCGACGACGGCGCCGGCAAGACCAACGCCATGCGGTCGGTGATCCGCCGCCTGGCCGAACAGCACAACGCCGAGGACATTGTGTTCGCGGTTTTCGATCCGCGGCGCACGCTCACGGACGAGGTCCCGGACGACTACCTGGGCGGATATGCCACCAGCGCGGCCCTGGCCGAACAGCTGGCCTCTGCCGTGGCCGGCGAGCTGCAGAAACGGATCAGCGCCACCCCCGAAGAGGTCGCCGCCCTGCCCCGGGTGGTGCTGGTGATCGACGACTATGACGTACTGACCGCCGGCGGCTCGTCCCCCCTGAGCAGGTTGACGCCCTTCCTGCCGCTGGCCCCGGAAATCGGTCTGCACGCCGTGCTTTCCCGCCGGGTCCGCGGAGCCAGCCGGGGCATGTACGAGTCCTTCTTCACGGCCCTGCGTGATTCCGGTGCCGCGGCGCTGATTCTCTCCGGCGACCGCGGGGAAGGCACACTCATCAACGGTGTCCGGGCCCGGGCACTGCCGCCGGGACGCGCCCAGCTGGTCCAGCCCGGACGGCCGGTACAGACCCTGCAGCTGTTCTGGAACGAGACGGCCAGCGACGTGCTGGTGGGAGAACCGGGGCGCTGAGTTCGGGCTGGACGCCGCCCGGGAGTCCTATGCCCGGGAAACGGTGAAGCTGCGGTCACCGAAGAAAACGGTGCTGCCCACGGGGGCAAGGACGGGGCGCAGCGGTTCAAGTTCCTCCCGCAGTCCCTGGGCGGTGACGACGGCGCTGCCGTTGGTCGAATTGCGGTCCGTCACCCAGACGCCGTTCGGATCCGCCTGCAGGTGCAGATGGGTCTTGGAGACCGAGCGGCCCATGTCCGCGAAGTCGAGTAGCTGCCCCACCGTTTCCTGGGGCTTGGTTGCGGGATTCCGCCCCAGCAGCGCGGTGCCGGTGACGACGACGGCGGCACCGTCGTCGAACTGCACCAACACGCCGGTGGAGCGGTGCCGGGCCGCTACCCGGGTCATTTCCAGCTCATCGTCCGGATGCTGGGGAACGTCCGCCGGGGCAGGGGCTGGCACAGGGGCTGGCAGCGCCCCGGCAGTCAGCGCCGCAGCCGCCGCGCGCCGCGGTGAGACCGGCGCCGGTGCGGCAGGCGCACCAGCCGTTGCGGCAGGCACGGTCTGGAACGGGGAGGAAGCAGTCTGGGGGACGGCGGAGGCGGGGAACCCCGGCACCGCGGTGACCGGGCCGGCAGCAGGGACGGCGGTCGGCGTCGAGGACGGGCCGGCGCTCTGCTCCGGGGCAGCCGAACCGGCGGTACGGATTCCGCCGGTCAGCAGCGGATCACGGCCGGCCCGAACGTCCACCACCAGGGTGCCGGCAACCTTGTCATGCCAGCCCTGCCGCTGGTGGTTCTTATCCCACAGGTTGGAGACCAGCAGAACCACCGGCCCTACCACCACCACGCCGGACAGCCCCAGCAGTGCGTTTCGCAGCAGCACGGGGACCAGCCCCGGGGCGAGTCCGTTGCCGCCGGTGGTCCGGATGCCCAAGGCGAGGTTTCCCGGTGTCTTGCCGGAACCGGCTTCCCAGATCCAGAGCCACAACGCGTATCCGCCGGCCAGTACCGCTCCCGTTGTCATCCCCAGCATCCGGGCGTCGTCGCCCCCGACCAGCCGGAACAGCCAGGTCACGGCCAGCAACAGCACCGCGGACGGCAGCGCGTCCAGTGCCTTGGCTGCCACGCGCTGGAAAGCCGTGGCATTGACGAGGTTCGTGCTGGAGGCCATCTAGGTGTTCCTTGTCGTTCTGTTGATCGAAGTACGGGCCCCGGGCAATGCCGCTTCGGGTGCCTGCTGCTGCACTTTTTCGGGGCCGGGAGCGGTCCCTGCCGGATCATCGGCAGGTCGGTCCAGCAGTGCCAGGTCGGCCGATGTTACGAGCTGGGATGTTACGGCATGCTCCACCAGACGGGCCCGCCGGTTCGATGCCGGCTTTCCCTCGGCCCCGCGCAGGCCCGCCACGCCCACCCGGTCCAGCTTGTCGCACACGTTATCCAGCTTCCGGTTGAACCGGGTCTGCGACCAGCCCAGCCGCTCCGCTGCCTCCGCGGATGTCGGCAGGGCGCTGTAGCCGGTGCCGTCGCGCCGCAGCAGCGGTTCCGCCAGCGCCACCATCACTGCCTTCTGGGACTCTGTGAAGAGCACGGGACCGATGGTGGTGTCCCCGCCGTCGGCTGCGCTGAGGGGATCCTGCCGGAAGGTGGGCGTTTTCAGGTGGACATCGAATTCGTAGGTGGTGGAACCGGCGCTGAAGATGATCCGGGTCTGTTCAAAGACCACAGGAAGCCGGGCTCCGGGAGCCAACCAGGCCTGCATACCGCCGCCCGAGTCCGCAATGGTGGCCGAAATCCGGCTGCCGATATTCGTCAGCCACCAGATTCCGTTGTCCTTGGCAATGCTGAGGAACTTCCGGTGCAGGTAGGGATTGTCGTCGATAGCCAGGTCGCCCTCCCGGCCGATGCTGAAAACGGCAGGCTCCTGCGGCTCGTACCATTCGCCGCAGTACTCTATGGCAAGCTCCCCCACGCGTCTCCCCCTCGTCCGGTTACCCGGCCTTTCGTGCGGCTCCCCCATGGCCCCGCTACGTCCTCATTGTCCATCCGCACCTGCTGCTTCTCACTGCGGCGCGCAGAACGCGACCGGCGGCGATGCTTTTCCGTTGTCCCTCGCCACCTGCACTTCTATGCAGGTCTCGCCGTCCGACGCCGGAACCTGTGCGTTGGTCTCCGGTGTCCGGACCATCTCTCCCCGGGCCGTGGCGCTGACCGTCCTCCACAAATAGATGTCCCCGTCTGCGGGCTCCGGGTTGCTCCAGGTGAACAACACCGAACCGTCCGCCACCGTGGCCGCCAGCGATTCCGGCGGAAGGACCGCACCTTCGGTCCCCGCCAGGGGGTTTTGCGCGGATTTCGACGGCGTGGGCAGGACGCTCTTCGGCTCCGTCTCGGGCAGCAGCAGGGCCGCGGCGACAATGCCGACGGCGGCCGCTGCCGCTGTCACCAGACCGATGCGCAGTGCAGTCTTGCCCCGGCGCCGGGGCGGTTCCGGCCAGCTGAAAGCCTCCGGGGCTGCCGGGTCCACGGCCCCCGGGGCCGGTCCCGCCGTCGCAAGTCCCGAGCGCATTACCGTGCCCTCATGGACCGCAGCAGCAGCTTCACCGCCGCCGGAGGCGGGGCCCGGGGAAACCGCAGCGGGGACCGCCGCCCGCGCCGTCCCGGGTGCGCCGGTGACTGACGACGTCGGGCGCTGCAAGGGTGCCCGGCGCGGCGGCGTTGTGGTGCCCGGATCGATGGAGACCACGCGCCGGATGCGGGTGCGGTCCTCGTCCTCGCCGCTCTCCTCAGTCGGGTCCGGTTCCTGCAGCACCTCAAACGGCGTACTGGCGAGGTTCAGCTCACCTTGGATCCGCTGCAGTGCCAGCCCGAAGGCGTAGGCGGAAGAGAACCGGGACTCGGGCGACTTGGCCATCGCCGTGGCCAAAGCCAGTTCCAGCGATTCCGGGACATCCGCCCGTCCGGTGGGCCGCAGCGGCTGGCTGACAATCCGGTCGATCAGTTCACGCTGGGTATTGCCTTGCCCGGGCAGGACAAACGGCGAGCGTGCTGCCAGCAGGGTGTACAGGGTGGCGCCGAGGGCCCAGACGTCAACGCGGATTCCGTCCGCCCGGCCGCCGGTGAGCGCTTCCGGAGGCGACCAGGGAATGGACAGTCCCAGGTCCTCGTCCTCGGCGGCCTCGGTGGTGCCGGAAATCCCGAAGTCGGTCAGGGCGGGACGGTTGTAGTCCGTGGTGAGGATGTTGGCGGGTTTGATGTCCCGGTGGGCGATGCCGGCACGGTGGGCAGTCTCGACGGCGGAAGCCACCTGGATGCCGATGGTGAGTACTTCGGCCAACGGCAGGCCGCCCTGGCGGTACCTGATGTCGAGGCTGGGCCGGGAGCAGTACTCCATGGCCAGATAGGAGTGGCCGGCCTCAGTGATGTCCGCTTCATAGATGGTGACGATGTACGGGTGCGAGGACAGCTGGGCCATGAGGTTCGCTTCGGCCTCGAAGCTGCGCCGGGCGCTGTTGGTGCGCAGGTCCGAGAGGAGCACCTTGACGGCAACCCGCCGCCGGGGATGGTCCTGCTCATAGAGGTAGACGTCGGCAAAACCGCCGGAGCCCAGGTGCCGCAGGTAGCGGTAGCCGGTGATTTCCGGCGGGGGTGCCGGAGCACGCTTCTTCATGCCAGTCCTTCGAACCGGATCCAGACGTCGTCGCCCAGCTCGGCGGTATCGCCGTCGAGCACGATCACCCCTTCACCCTGGCCAAGGCGGTGCGGCAGCTGTCCGTTGCGGACCAGCACGGTGCCGTTCGTGGAGAACAGGTCCCGGAGCATCACATGCCATCCCTCCAGCCGGATCTCGGCGTGCGAGCGGGAAATGTCGCCCCCGCTGCTGGGCACCTGCACCATCCGCGGCATGTCGGACCCCTGAGCCCTGGCCACGGACGGCTGGCGTCCAACAACAATGTTCCGGTCCAGGACCTCCGCCTGGCCGGTGGAAAACACCGCCCGTCCCAGGGCAGGACGGCTAACCGGGTGGGGCTCTTCGCCCAGCTGCTGCCCGCAATGTACACACACGCTGCGCGTAGGCGGATTCGCATGTCCCTGCGGGCAGGTCCGGGCCAGAACCGTCGGGGCCGTATTCGGCTGGCCGGCAGGGGCCGGCGCCGGTGCTGCCTTCGTCAGTTCGCTGCTCATGATGGTGTCGCCGTCGTGGTCCAGATCTTCCGGAGCCTGACCGGCAGTTGCCGTCGGTGTTGCCGCCGGTACTGCCGGGGCGGCGGGTGCCGCCGGTGCTGGGGCCAACGGTGCCGGGGCTACCGGGGCTGCCGCAGCCGGAACCGGGACCGCAGGCACGGGGACTGTGGCCGGACGCCCGGGGGCACCGACGGGGCCCGTCGAGGTGCTGCCCAGCCACGGAACCGAATCGATCAGTGCACCGGACGGCGCGTCAGCCGCCTTCGGTGCAGGCGGAAGGGATGCTTCGGCAGGCTGGAGGGTGTCCGACGGGACGAACGCCTCCTCCGGGGGACGGACGGTCTCGCTCAGATCCGGCTCCTCCGCGGAAACCGGCTCCTGCGCGGGTTCGACGGATTGCCCCGCTGCCGGACCGGGCTCAAGAGGCTCCGCTGCCGGACCGGGTTTGAGAAGGTCGGCAGCTTTCCCTTCCGGGGAAGGGGCCTGGATTGGTGCCGGCTGGGATTCCACGGGTTGGACAGGCACGGGCTGGACAGGTCCCGACAGGACAGGCACGGGCTGGACCTGCGTAGGCTGGGACCCGGCGGGCTTCGCACCGGCGGTTCCCCGCGAGCCGACTTCCAGCGAACCGAATTCCAGCATCGAGACCAGGGCAGCGCCGCTTTCGAGCGGCAGCAGCGGCTTCTCCGCGGAACTTCCGGCAGCACCGTCCGAAGCCGCCGCCTTCAGGGTGAACGAGCCGCCGGCCGGCAGAACCCGCTCGCTCCAGGTGGTGACAAATTCGCCCGACGCCGCCGGCTCATCCTTCCCGGCCGCCTGCAGTTCCAGCGGACCGCGCAGGATGACATGCAGGCGCTCCCGGTCCCTCAGGGAAAGCACACCGAAGGAAGGCATATCGGCCAGGCTGCCGGAGAGTCCCCCGGAGACAGCCGAAAAAACGCGGTCGAGTGCCGGCGTCGTTCCCAGCAGGGACCAGATCTCCCGTATCCGCTCTTCCCCGGTGTCCGGGGGCAGCAGGCACAGCACCGAATCGCGAACCAGGCATAGCCACGTCCCGGGGCGGTAGCGCAGGTCTTTCATTCCTCTGCGGTCTTCCGTGATACCGCCGGGTCAGTGCCGGAACCCGCCGGGTCGCCTTCGACGGGACGTGAGCCGGTGGGCTGCTCGCCCTGGGCCGCTCCGGGCAATGTGATGGCGGCGGACTCGTGTCCGTCCGGTCCGCCCTCGGCGTCGATGACCAAAACCGTGACGTTGTCCCGCCCGCCCGAGCGCAATGCAGCCTGCACCAGGGCGGCACAGGCGTCCTGGGGGTTGGTGACGGACGTCAGGATCTGCAGGATGTGCCCGTCCGCAACCTCGCCGGTGAGGCCGTCGGAGCAGACCAGGAGCCGGTCCCCGGGTTCCACCGGGATCAGCCAGAAATCCGCCTCGGCATCATTGCCGGTGCCCAGGGCGCGGGTGACTACGTGGCGGCGCGGATGCACCAGGGCCTCGTCCGGAGTGATCTGTCCCAGATCCACCAGTTCCTGGACCTCGGAGTGGTCCACGGTGATCTGTTCCAGCACGCCGTGGCTCAGCCGGTAGGTGCGTGAATCGCCCACGTTGAACACCAGCCAGTAGGGGTTTCCCCCTTCCCGGACAAGGACGGCGCCGGTCAGTGTGGTGCCGGCCCGCCCGCCTGTGGCTTCACGGATGCGGTGGTCCGCCTCCTTGACCAGGGCCTCCAGCTGTTCGGCGGAGAACTCCGGCAGGTGCTTGCCCACTATCGGGGAATCACCAAGGGTCCGGACACAGATGCTGCTGGCCACCTCCCCCGCCTCATGCCCGCCCATGCCGTCGGCGATGGCAAAAATCGGGTCTGCGGCGATGAGCGAGTCCTCATTCAGTTCGCGGCGCAGTCCGCGGTCCGAGGCGTAGCCAAACACGGCGTGCATATCGGTATCCGGGGATGCAGTTTCGTCGGAGTTCATTCACGCCCTATCCGGAAGGTTCACTAAAGTGATCTGGCTTACGAGTTCTCTTGCTTACCCTAGCCGACGGCAGCGCCCAGCGGTCCGGGGTGAGGCGGCGGGTCCACATCCGCGCGTCGAGCAGCAGGGAGCGCGGCGAATAGCGGGCCCGCTGGCGCCGCCAGAAACCCACGGATCCTGCAAGCCTGCCCAGGTGCTCCTCGACCTGCTTCCAGTACTCTTCCACCTCCGCCTCGGAAGGTTCACCCGGGCCGAAGATACCTGCGTCGGCGCGCCGGGCCAGGAGAGCAGTCGAATCCGCCGTGACCGGGAACGCATGCTGCAGGAGGGCGGCATGTTCGCGTCGGGTCGCGTGGCTGGGCGGGCGGCTGCCGAGATCGGTCGCCAGGCTCACCACTTCCTTCCAGCCGCCGCCGACCCGCCGGGAGGGTGTGCCGGACTTCCGCCGGGACCGGCGCCGTCGGACCTTGACCAGCAGGATCAGCAGCAACGGGCCCAGCAGGATGACAAGCGGCAGCGAGGCCAGGGCCACAAGGCGCAGCCAGTACCGGAACGTGGCCCAGAAATCGTCTTCCTGCTCCTCGGGGTCCTGGGCCTCGGCCTCGGTGTCCGGAGGCAGCTCGGCCGGTTCCTGCGGCGGAGGCGGCGGCTGCAGGACCTGGGGTTTCGGCGTGGACTTCGGCTGCTGCTGCGGCGGCACCGGTTCGTTGTCCTCATCCGGGGTGGGGAAGAAAGGCACCCAACCCACGTGTTCGAACTCCACCTCCACCCAGGCGTGGACGTCGTCACCGGTGATTTCCAGCGGCGCCGACGGATCCTTCACTTCGTCCCAATCCGGATAGAAGCCCATGACCACGCGTGCCGGGATGCCCAGCTTGCGTGCCATCAATGCCATGGCGACGGCATACTGCTCGTCGTCGCCGACCATTTGGTCCGCGTCCATCAGCCGCAGCATCCGCGCGGCTCCGTGGCCTGGCAGCGAGGGGGTCTCCCCCTCCTTGCCGTTGCTGAAGAAGCCCTCCGAGGCGAGGATCTGCTGCAGGCGGCGCACGCGCTGGACCGGGCGGGACTCATCGCCCACGTAATCCGCCGCTTTCGAGCCCAGGATCGGCGGATCGTTGTAGACCCGGGGAAGCTGGGTGGAGGAGAAGCGGTATTTGGCCAGCTGGGCGTCGTCGGGCTCTTCGGGGAAAAGGACACTGGCCTCATAGGTGTCCCCGGGCTGCAGCTGTGCCACCGTCAAGGCCGTACCGGAGGCTTCGCTGTAATAGAGGCCGGCGGCAAGGTCCGCGGCCCGGTCACCCGCCACCTTGAAGCCCGTGGCCTGCCCGCCTGCCGGAACCCAGGCGCCGCTGTACTCACCAACGGTGAACTTCAGGTTCGCCTTGGTGCCGTCCTCGTCGGCCGCCTGGGCCAGGTCCGAGCGTGCGTCACCCACGCGGGTGAAGTTCCCGTTGCTGCCCGGGTCCACGGTGTAGACCACGCCGTCGTAGGCGTCCAGGGCGGCCAGGCGGATGCGCTGGCCCTCGGGCAGTCCTTCCACCGTAAAGAGCGTGGTGTCCGATTCGTCCTTCACGTACCGCCGGAAATCCGTGAGCGGGCTGGGATAGTCGAAGAGGTCCACGGGCGGCTCGACGACGTCGCGCAGCACCTGGCGGTCGGTGCCCTGGTCCAGCAGCGGAGCCGCGCCGAGGGACGCAGCCAGCGCTGCGGCAAGCACGGCCGCCCCGAAACCGAGCCGCCGGGCGCGGGCGGCGCGGGCCGCAGCGGACGGTTGCCCGGACGCACTGCGGAGGTTTCGCCGGGTAGCCTCCCCCGCGGACGCCGCGGCAGCCGGGCCGGTGCCCTCCAGGGTAATGGTTTCCACCGTGGACCGGCCCAGCTCCCGCCGGTAAGCGAGCCAAGGCATCGTCAGGGCAATCAGCACGGCCCCGCGGATGCCGGGCAGGGGCGCCTCGTCCGTGCCGAAGGCTATGCCTGCAACGAACACGGCCATGACAGGAACCGACACCCAGTAGGGCCGGCGGGCACGCCAGGCGAGGAGCCCGGCCACCAGTCCGCCGGCCAGGCCAAGCAGGAACGGCACTACCAGCATGCCCGCCGCGAGGCCGACCGGCGGCGCGATGGTCAGCAGGTCCTTCCACGCGAAAACGATGCCCAGGACCAGCACCCGGACGGAAGCGAACGAGGGGACGATGCCGGCGATGGCTTCGAGCGGTGCCGCGAAGGCGCTGCCCAGCAGCACATAGGTGCCGGCCGCAGCGCCTGCGGTGGCCCAGAATCCCCAGCGAAGCCGGGCGGACGCTTCGGCCAGGCCCAGGCCCAGCAGGATGCCGCCGATCCCGGCTACCAGGAACCGCATATCCCAGCCGAAGGTGGGCCCGAATCCCAGGATCCCGAGGGTCAGCACTGCCGTGAGCAGCGCCCAGTCAGCCAGCCGGGGCAGCAGGGCTGCCGCCTTCGGACCGGTTACGTCCATGCTCACGCGATAGCCTTCCGCAGCACGCCGGGGAGGGACTCCAGGTCCCCGATGTCCAGAACCGCAAGATCGCCGATGGCGGCCAAAGCGGGTTCCAGGCCCATTCCGCAGCGCAGCGCAATACAGCGGATGCCCGGTGGAACCTTCATCGAGGCGGACCGCAGCGCGGCGCCGTTGGGTTCGGTCCCCGTTACAAGGAACACGACAGAGGCGTTGGGCACGGCATCCGCCGTGATCCGGGCGAGGTCGACGATCCCGGAAGTGCGTGACCGGCCCTCTGCCTCGGTCAGGCCGTCCAGCATGGCACCCGCAGTGGTGCAGCGCAGCGGCCCGTCCTGGGTCAGCACCGACAGTGCCAGCTGTTCACGGAACGCCTGGATTCCCAGCGAACCCGCAACCGACACCGCCAGTTCAAGGTCCTCCTCGGAGGTGTACTCGGCGCTGCTCAAGGACAGTGCGACTGCCACGTGGGAACGCCGGGTTTCCTCGAACTGGCGGACCATCAGGGTACCCGTCCGCGCGGTGGTCTTCCAGTGGATGTGCCGGCGGTCATCACCGGGAACATAGGCCCTGAGGGCATGGAAGGCCACGTCCGAGCTGGACAGGTCCGTAGTGGGCTCGCCTTCCAGGTCCCGGATGAATCCTGTGGTGGAACCGCTGAGGGACACGGTGCGGGGGTGCACGTACAGGTCCACGGGATCGGCCCAGATGAGCCGCCTGCCCATCAGCCGCAGCGGATCCTGGCGTACGGATTCCACGGGTCCCACTTTAATGACGGCTCGGCGGCGCGTAGGGATACTGAAGAGTTCCTCATGTGTGTGTCCCGGACGCATGCGGGGCAGGTCGAACGCGGCGACGGCTCCGCCCACCGGAAGCTCAAAGGTCACCGGCAGCATCGACCGCGCGGCCGTGCTCGTGATGCTGAGGCTGCCTACCGCGGCGTCGCCGACGGCAACCCGGGTGCGGGCCAGGTCCAGTGCCACGTCATAGGAGAGCCGGCCGACGACGAACGCCGTTCCCAGCACCAGCAGGACACCGGAACCTACGGCGGCAACCAGCGCCTCCTGCCAGTTGAACACGGTGCCGAGGAGAACAAGAACAAAGGTGAGTCCCACGGCCAGCCAGCCCAGCGGGCTGACGGCGGCCATGGCCGCACGCAGGCGGCGTCCTGCAGAACCGAGTCCGGCTCCCGTCCGCGCCAGGACCGGAGCCAGGCGCCGGGCGGCCGGCGCCAGTTTGGGTGCTGCGGCCCGCCAGTAAGCGGAGCGGAGGACTGCACGGCGCATTCGCAGGGCGCGCCGGCGCAGGCTGACTGCGGCGCGCCGGCTCCAGCGGCCGGTGCGCCCGGAAAACTTTGGCATGGTCGTCCCTAGGCCTGCGCCTGGGCCCGCTGCTGGGGTGCAGCCACGTCGGCAAGCACTGACAGCAGGACGGCTTCAGGGCTGGCTCCGGCAAACTCGGCTTCCGGGTCCATCACCAGCCGGTGGGTCCAGACCGCCGGCGCCAGTGCCTTGACGTCGTCGGGCAGGACATAGTTCCGGCCCTCGGAGGCTGCCCGGATCTTCGCGACCCGAACCATCGCCAGGGCCCCGCGGACGCTGACGCCAAGCCGTGTTTCGGTTGCGGTACGGGTGGCTGACACGAGGTGTGAGATGTACTCCAGCACTGCGGGTTCCACGTGCACCGTGGTGCCCAGCTCGGCCATGTCCCGGACCGCCGTCGTCGTGATCACCGGGGTGAGGGCCGCCGAGCGGTCTCGGGTGGAGGAACCGGAGAGCAGTTCCAGGGTTGCCTCGTGGTCCGGGTAGCCGATGGAGGTCTTGATGAGGAAGCGGTCCAGCTGGGCTTCGGGAAGCCGGTAGGTGCCCGCCTGCTCGATCGGGTTCTGGGTGGCGATCACCATGAACGGACGGTCCTGGGTGTACGTCTCCCCGTCCACGGTGACCCGGGATTCCTCCATCACCTCCAGCAACGCTGACTGCGTCTTGGGAGACGCGCGGTTGATTTCATCCGCAAGCACGATGTTCGCGAAGATGGGCCCGCGGTGGAATTCGAACAGCTGCTGCTTCTGGTCGTAGATGGTGATGCCGGTGACGTCGGAAGGCAGCAGGTCCGGGGTGAACTGGATGCGGGAGTTGGATCCCTGCACCGTGGCGGCCAGCGCGCGGGCCAGCATGGTCTTGCCGGTTCCGGGGGCATCTTCAAGCAGCACGTGGCCTTCAGCCAGCATCGCGGTCAATACCAGCCGGACAACGTCCTTCTTACCCAGCACCGCTTCACCGACGTTCGCCGTGAGCCGTTCAAACGTCTCCGCGAACCAGGCTGCCTGCTCTTCGGTCATTGCCATCGTAGTCATTTCTCCAGTTGTTGTTCTCGGGCCGGTGTTCGGCGGGGTGGTGTTCGGCGGGTGCAGCAAGGTCAGTTATCGCCTTCGCTGCACATGGGCAGTACGGCTGGATTGGGCCCGGACACGTAGGTAACGTCGTTGGCATTCAGGTACCTCATCCCGTAGAAGCCGCCTTTGGGAATGTAAAGCCAGGTGTCCTTGTCCCCGATCCATTTACAGGTGGCCTCTACCGTCGTGTCGATTGCCGGAGCGCCGGTGACGCAGTACTCGCCCACGGGTTTCACCGGCCCCAGCGGGTGGCTCCAGCACGTCAGCTTGTTCACCGTGCCGGAGAACGGGATACCCGTCTTGTACGTCTTCTCCACCGGCTCGCTCTTGGTACCCAGGGAGTTCACCGAGTAGGCCCGCACCGTAACGGTCTGGTTCAGCCCGTTACCCAGCTCAAGCTGGCCGGAAAGGCCGTATGCGGGGGTGTACGGCTCGTCATTAACCTGGATCCAGACCTCGCGGGTGTCGTGGACGCTGGGGTCCGGCGGCTGCCAGGTGGCAACCGCATGGATGTTTTTGGGATTACCGTCGGTCCCGCCGAGAACGGGTTTCCCCGCCGCACCGTAGGGTTTCACCTCTGCCGCCGCGGCGCTTTGCGGACTCTCATACCTGGCTCCGTCAAAGCTGACGGAGGCCGTGAGCGAGGCCGTGATGGCATTACCGTTGGTGAAGCCGGTCAGGACCTGGTTGTTCTTCACCGGGACGGTAGTGCCGTTGCTGAAGTACGCGTAGTAGACAATCTCGCCCGCCTTGGCACCGTTCCGCTGCTCTTTGCTGAGCTCGCTGAAGGTTATCTTTACCGCTCCGCCGGCCTTGTCCGTGTTCTCGGCAACCAGCGTGGGAGGCTGCGGGGGCTCCGGATTACCCCGTGCCCGCCGCGGCGCCGACATGGGTCCGGTTTCGCCCCAGCCGGAACGGTTGTGGGCACGCACTGCATAGGAGTAATCCTCTTCCGAGTTGGACACCGTGATGGTGGTGCCCGTCTCGGCCGTGCCGGGGAAGCTTCCCACCTGGGCGCCGTTCTGGAAGACCAGCACCTCATATTTGTCGATCGGAGCACCGTTGTTCGGTGCTGCCTCCCAGCCGATTTTGAGCTGGGATTCGGTGCCCACCGGCTGGGCGGTAATAGTGTTCGGTATCCCCGGGGCACCCGGCAGCCCGTTGGGGGTTTCCGGGACGGAATACTCGCTCCACTCCGACGGGTCGGGGGCCAGATTGCGCGCCTGGATGCGGACGCGGTAGCTGGTCCCGTTCTCGAGGGAACCCCACGTGATCGAGCCCCCTGCCGCCGGAGCGGACTTCTGCGAGACCCCGTTGGGCGGCGCCGGGGAAATCTGGAGGTCGTAACCGGTGATTGGTGAGCCCTCGTTGGGCGGCGCCACCCAGTTCACCGTAAGCTCCTTGTCGCCGTAGACCAGGCCGGGCGGTGCCGGGCGGCCCGGCTGCGTGTCGGGCCTGGCAACTGCAGAGGTGGGCGAGGGCGCAGAGGTGCCGTTCGCGTTGGTCGCCGTGACCCGGAAGACGTACTCCACGTTGTTGGTCAGCCCGGTCAAGGTGCAGGTGGTGGCCGGGCAGGCCTGGCTGAAACCGTTTGCCGCTGTCACGGTGTACCCGGTAATGGGTGACCCGTTGGCCGCCGGCGGATTCCAGGCCAGCACCACGGTCCGGCTGCGGGTGGACTCAATCACCGGTGTGGAGGGCGCCGCAGGTTTTCCCTGTACTGTCAGCCGAATCTGGCCGACGGCGTTACGCCCGGGTTCGCCGGTCCGGTCCCTGATCGTGTAGCTGACGGTCATGTTGCCCACGAAGTCGGCCCCCGGCGTGACCACGACGGAGTCCCCCTGGCGGACAGCGGTTCCGTTTCCGTCCGCTGCCACGTCGACCAGTTCGAGCGGCTTGTCCTCGAAGGGATTGACATCGTTGGCCAGGACCGGAACCGTGACGGCACGGCCCTGGACCGCATCCGGAACAATGTCGTCGTTGGCGACGGGAAGTGGGCGGTTCGAGGCCAGGACGATGAGGTCCACCCGCCCGATGACCAGGTCCCCGCGGCCGTCCGTCACCGACACCGAGAGCTCACCCAGTGTGCCGACGGCGGCGTCATCGCGTGCGCTTACCTCAAGGAGGCTTCCGTCCAGCTTGGCGTCGAAGCCCAGCGGCACCGATCCTTCCAGACTGAACCGGAGCCGGCCGGCGTCCTCCGGGTTCGGGTCGGAGGCCAGGGAAGCCAGGTCCAGCACGGACGGGGCTTCCCCCTTTGCGGTTTCCAGGGAGCCCGAGCTGATGGTGGGCGGGAAATTCTGGGCCGGCAGCGGAATAACGTTCACCAACACGGTCAAGGTGGCCTTCAAACCCTCCGGATCCTCCG
The DNA here is from genome assembly GCF_025244865.1 of Arthrobacter sp. zg-Y1110. Taxonomy (NCBI): domain Bacteria; kingdom Bacillati; phylum Actinomycetota; class Actinomycetes; order Micrococcales; family Micrococcaceae; genus Arthrobacter; species Arthrobacter sp. zg-Y1110. Next base: position 1,087,069 of record NZ_CP104272.1, on the reverse strand, counting down.
CGCTCACGCCGTCGGTTACCTCGAAGGTGACCGAACCGAGCCCCGAATAATCCGGATGGGGCGCATATCGAAGAACCGTCGGACTGATGATCCGCACCCCGCCGTCCTTCGTACCGATGGCCTTGATGCGTTCGGCTGTGGTGACGCGCGGAGTATGCCCGTCCCGCACGGTCACCAGACTCTTGAGGTTAAGGTCCAGGGTGCTTCCGGCGCGCACTTCCAGCGGCTCGCCCTGCCGCAGCATGGGATATTGGGTGCCCAGGCCGGGGACCCAGATGATGGCGCTGGATGTTCCGCCGTCCTGGTCCACCGCCGTGTACGGGACAATCTGTGCCTCTGTCGCCAAGTCGACCCGGACCACGCCGTCGCCGGAGACGGACGCACCCGGATGGTCGCCGAGGATCCGCACCTCCATCTCCGTGGCAAGCCCGTCAGGATCCTCGTCGTTTTCCAGTACGGGAACTTCCACGAAGCTCTGGTTCCGGATCTCGCTGACATCCACCAGATCATCGCGCGAGAGCGGCGGCAGCAGCGGGGCATTCTCGTCCGACGTCACCGTCACGTTGCCGGTTGTCGACGCCCCGCGGTTGTCCTTGAGTCCATAGCTGATGCTGTAAACCCCCGGTGTCTCCGGGGCGGAGAACAGCAGCCTCGGCGGATCTCCGCGGGTTTCCAGTGCCGGATCACTGCTTGTTATAGCCCCTACGTTAAGGGAAACCGGGTCCCCGTCAGGATCCGAATCGTTTCGAAGCACGGACATGGCATGGGCGCGGCCCGGCCGCAGCGCCACCACGTCATCAACGGCCACCGGTCTCTGGTTGGCCTCTGCCGCCGGGGCGATACCCACCTGCACCGTGCCGGTGTTCTCCAGGCCCAGACGGTCACGCACCGTATAGGTGAAGGTGTCCGTTCCGGCCGACTGGGCAAGGGCCGTGTAATCGATGTAGTTGGGACCCGCGAGCGCCGCTCCCAGGGTCGGCGCGGAACCAATACCGTTCAGGACCACGGAATCGCCGTCCGAGTCCAACCCGTCCAGCGGAATCGGGATGCGCACCGTGGCGCCGGCGACCACCCGCCCCTCCACGTTCTGCGGAATGGGGGGTGTGTTTTTCTCGTCGTCGCGGGGTCGGATGTTGATGCGGACCTGGGCCGAGTTCTTCTGCCCGGACTCGTCTGAGACTTCATAGATGGCGTACACGGTCTTCGCAGTCGGGCCCGCCACGAAACGCAGCTTGTCCTCCGATACGAACATCTGTCCGTCTGCCGGCTCCACCGACTGCGGAAGCACCGGGTTCAGCGTCAGCTTCTCTCCCACCGGCGAGGAATCATTGTCCAGCACCGGGATGGTCACCACGTCCCCTACCCGGACCACCGCTTCGTCGGGACCGGTGACGGGGGGCAGCACCGTTTCAGGCCGGTCAACCGGGATGACGTTGACTTCACCCGTTGCCGTGGATGTTCCGTTCGAGACGGCATATTCGATCGTCATCTGCCGGTTCAACCCCCGCACATCATGGATCTGCAGAAGGTTGCGGTCCAGGACAGCCACGTTCACGGGCGATTCGAGTGCAGAGGTAACGGACTGGACAACCAGCAGGCCGCCGGCCGGGTCCGTATCATTGCCAAGCACGTCCACAAGCACGCTGCCGCCGCTGGGAAGCAGGGCGACGTCGCGCACGGCCACCGGGGCTCCCTGCCGGCCGGCAGGCTGTGCATCAACGCGGATCAGGCCGCTGGCGCTCTGCGGACCGTTCGTGACCAGGTACTCGATGTAGTAAGTCCCCGCCTCCGTGGGCAGGAATCCAATGGAACCCGTTTGATAATCCGGCGTCAGTGCCAGGCCGTTCTCCCCCTCCGCCTTGGCCAGCGAAAGCTGGCCGCCCGCCGGGTCCAGGTCATTCTTCAACGGGAACATCTGGATGTGCTGGTCCACCGTGGCGGTGAAGTGGTCGAAGTTCACCACGGGAGGCAGGACGCCGGTGGGGCGGACGTCGAACGTCACGATGCCTTCCACCTCGTCAGTGCCGTCCGAAACGGTGATCGGCACTTCCTTGATCCCCTGGGTCTTGCCGACGTCCCTGAAATCCAGCAAACCGTCCGAGTTCGGATGGACCTGGTCTCCGTCTTCCGTCATTTGGGCATCGGTCAGGACCAGGTCATCTCCGTCAGCATCTTTCCAGTCGTTGAGGATGTTCTGGCTGACCGATTTCCCCTGTTCCAGCAGGATCTTTGTGCTGCGGCGCGGCTCAGGCGGGGTGTTGGTTCCCGTGCCGGGCACCGAGACCGTCACCGTGGCCGTGTCCGTGCCGCCCCGGCCGTCAGCGATCTCGTAGGTGAAGCTGCCGGTTCCAGCCGGTGTGCCGGAGGGAATCACAATCTGCAGGGCGGCACCGTTGTAGATGGGCTGTACCGAACCGACCAGGGGCTGGCCGCCGACCACCGAAGCGGTCAGGAGGTCCCCGTCCGGGTCGCTGTCATTGTCCAGCACCTGGAGGATGGTGGTGCGCCCGGCCCGGGCACCGACCTGGTCGTCGGCGGCTGAAGGGGGACGGTTTTCCGTGGTGCGGTCAGGCAGGGTGTTCACCGGGTTTTCGCTGGCGGACTCTTCCTCGTCGTCGCTCGAATCCTGCTGGGGCGGAATGATGTCTCCCCAGTTATCCACCAGCTGCATGTTTTCGAGCACCAGCCAGACGTCACCGCCGTTGACATCGTTGAGTACCACCACGTCCCGGTTGACCCGGAACACCAGTTCGGAGGATGCGGTGAGGTCGGGGATGTCTTCGCGGGCGTCCTCGGCATCGTTGCCGCAGTTCCGCACGTGGGTTCCGGCTCCCGCCCAGGCTGCGTAGACGCAGTCCCCCAGCTTCACCGGTGCGGCGGCCCCGCCCCCGGCGTCGATGTCCGTGACTTCCGGGTCCCCGCCGTCGAGCGGCTGCAGGATAAGTGCCTTCTCCGTGGCTATGGCCACGAAATCGCTCGCCGGCCCGCTCTGCTGGAGTTTGGCGTTCTTGGAGTCAGGAATGCCGACCGTGTCACCGTTGGGAAGCAGCAGCGTCTCGGTCTCCGTGTTCAGGACCACGGCCTGATTTCCGACGGCGGCGATCTGCGCATCCTTGAAGTCCTTCAGCGCCGGAGCCTCCTGCTCCTCGGGTTCGCCGTAGCCGCCGTCTTCATCCTTCTCGAAGGTGTAGAGCATGCCGTCTTCCGGTGCTGCAACCACCACGTGGTCACCGGCGGATACCGCGGCAAGTACCCCGGGGTTCCCTTCCAGCACGGGCTCGGTTTCCCCGTCGCTGAAGAAGCCCATCTCGCTGACAGGGGTAATCCAGACCCTGCCCTGTGCCGGGTCGGTGACCGCCACGGTCTCGGTCCCGAAAGAGAAAGCGGCCGTACCGGGAAGCTGGACTTCCGCACCGCGGACAACGTTGGCCACGTCCACGGGGCTGATCTTGGACTGGTCGGTGTTGAGGTTGAAGACGGTGCCGGCGTTCTGCAGGACGTCAAAATTGTCGCTGTTGGCGGTGTAGCCGCCGTCCAGGAGCTTGGAGGGGTAGTTCAGGTGGCCGACCATGCCCTGGGTCCGGTTGGTGACCCAGACGCCGCCGTCGTTCAGGTCCACATCGGCACTGGCGAAGCCGGGGTAAAGCAGCGCCCCGGTGACCAGCGCCGTGGTCACGGCGACAGCCGACCCTGCCGAGACTGCCTTCCGCCGCCTACGGCTGAGCAGACGTGCTTTTCCCCCGAGCACTGCCACGATGTTTCCCCCTGGTTATGAACCTGCACCGGAACCGTGCATCCACCGGGGACAACGCGGCGGGCACAGCAGTTCCACCGCATAGTGTTGCACAAATCTCAGGAGCGGGTGAGTCATCTCACCCGCAGGCCGGAAAGGCTGAGGGGCCGAAGGCGCCGCTAGTCCAGTACGAGGCCGGACCCGGTCCCCCGGGCCAGGGTCACCGGATGGATTTCGCCGAACCCGCGCACATTGCGCGGCTGGTGCGGGATGAGCACGAACTTGGGGTTGTCCTTCAGCGCCGCAGCGGTGGAGGCGTCGGTAAGGACCGTGCCGGGTTCGGCCAGGGAGGTGAGCCGGGAAGCCAGGTTGACCGTGGGTCCGTAGATATCGCCCAGCCGGGAAAGCACCCTGCCCCAGACCAGGGACACCCTGGCAGAGGGCAGCAGATCGTCCTCGGTAAACGCCTTCGCCAGCGCCAGTGAAATCTCCGCCCCGGCCTCCGGTGTCTCGGCATTGAAAAGAACCTCGTCACCGATGGTCTTCACCAGCCGCCCGCCGCCCACCGAAATGATCTCCGCGCACTTGTGCTCGAAACGCTGCACCATCTGGGCCAGGGTCTTCTCGTTCATCTGCCGGGAAAGGCTGGTGTAGGAGACGAGGTCGGCAAAACCAACCGCGCGCGCCAGCGGCAGCGGCGCGTCGTCGGAGGCGGCGTCGTCGTGGCTGGCCAGGCCTGCCTCCGCACGCAGGGCCAGGCGCTGGATGGCCGCGTTGAGCTGGCGTTTCCAGGCGTAGACGAGGGTCTTTTCGAGCGGCTCGATGAGATCGGGAAGTGCCTCGACGAGCCGCTTGCGGGCCTCGGCGTCGGTGATGCCGCGGCGGACCACCATTTCCTCCACCAGCGCTTCGACCTGCCAGACCACCATCCGGTCCGTCATCTGGCCGATGGACCGCATGATGGAGATGGCTGCTTCCTCGGTGAGCTGCTCGTCGCGCACCAGTTCGATCACTGTGCTCAGGGCCTCGCGGTCCTGTTCGGTGAAGAAAACGGCGTCGTCGTCGAGGTTGGGGAAACCCATGGCCCGCCAGAGCTTGCGGGCTGAAAGCAGGGACACGCCCGCTTCGGCGGCGGCTTCGCGGCGGCGAAGCGTACGCGGTCCGCCGAGCAGCTGCGCCTCAAGCTTGCGCACATCCTCCCGGTCAATCTCGGTGCCGGTACTGGCAAGGGAGTAGTCGGGCCGAGGTACCGGAACGGGCTGCACGGGCGGGGTCATGGGTTCGGGGTGGCTCGCGGGACCGAGCTCGCCGTGGCCGGTATCAGTCATCGTCCCTCCCTTCGTAGTCGTATTCCCCATCTGTTTCCATATCTACACCATCAAACATGGCAGTCAGCGGCAGCTGACCGATGGCGGAGACCACCATGGAGCGGAAACGGTGCACTTCCGGCACCGCCGGATACTGCATAATCCGCCCGTGTCCCAGGTCGAGGATGAGGGTCCCGCTGCGCTGCATCCGGTCCGTCACGGACTGCCGGATTTCCAGCTGGTAGATGGCGGCAAGGGCAATCTCGTGCTCGCGGCGCATCAGCACTCCCTGCCGTTGGATCAGCCTCCGGTCGGTGAGGATGATGCGCCCGGCCAGCCAGCGCAGCACGGGCGGAACGGTGTAGCGGGCCAGCAGCAGCACGGCCAGCGCCACTACCGCCGGCTGCAGGTAGGGGCTGAATTCGGCCAGCTGGCCGGGCAGCGTGTCCCGTCCCAGCCATCCCAAGGCGTAACCGGCCAGGGCTCCGGTGATTCCGGCGAGCACCAGCGGTTTCCACAGGGAACGGGCGTGCGGGCGGCCGGCGGCGATGATCTGCTCGCCGGGAGAGAGCTTCAGGCGCACGGGTCGCCTCCCGGCAGGCGGGTGGGTTCGGCCCTCACGGCTGCTCGGGGCGCAGGTGTACGACGTCGGCGGCGCTGACGGTATGCGTGGCGCCGGCGTCGTCGACAATGACCAGGGCACCCGTGGGCGCCAGGGCAACGGCACGGCCGGTAAGGACGTTTCCGCCGGGCAGCTGCGCGCTCACGCCCCGGCCCAGGGTGCCCAGGCGTGCCGACACCTCGTCCCGCAGTGCCTTCCGGGATCCGGCAGGCACTGCCTCCGGGTCGCCGTCCACCGAGCAGAAGGCCCGGTACCGGGCTGCCAACGCCAACAGATAATCCTGCAGGAGGATGTTCCGGTCCGTCGTGGAGGCATATTCCATCAACAGGCTGGTGGCGGTGGGGACGGGCAGGTCCTCGTCCGTGAGGCTCACGTTCAGGCCGACGCCGACCACCACGGCCGGCGGGCCACCGTTGGACGCCGGAACCAACTGGGCCAGCACGCCGGCGAGTTTCCGCCCGTCCACCATGACGTCGTTCGGCCATTTCAGCCGGGCCTCGACGCCGGTGCGCGCGGCCACGCTTTCGGCCATGGCCAGGGCGGCCAGCAGCGACAACCAGCCATAGGAGGTTGTGGGCAGGGGGCGCCCGGACGGGCCCACCGGACGCAGCAGCACGCTGACGAACAGTGATGAACGCTCGGGAGCGACCCAGCTGCGGTCCATCCGGCCGCGGCCTGCCGTCTGCAGTTCAGCGGTCAGGACGGTCAGGTCCGCGACCTCCCAGGGGCGCAGCCGGGCGGCGTCCGCCAGATCCGTATTGGTGGACCCGGTCTCCTCCACCACTTCCAGCGCAGCGAAGGGACCGTTGGGTGCCACCAGTGCCGCCCTCAGGCGGCCGGGGTCCAGGGCCGGTCTTTCCATGCTGGAGTAGTGCAGTTGCATTCTTCCGATCTTACGCGGGCGCCCCGACATTCCCTTCGCGCCCGGTCCTGCAGCGCGGGTTAGAGGAAGAAGTCCGGCATCAGCTTGTCCGCGGGCACTCCGGGGGCGTAGCGGCTGAAATCCGTGACTCCCTCCTCGCGCAGCACCTCTTCGTCGGTGTAGAAGTTGCCGGTGGACTGTCCGCTCGGACGGGTGAGGATGGCATGTGCGGCGTCCGCCATGATGTCCGCGCTGCGGGAGGCCGCGGCGAGCTTGTCCCCTCCGGGCATGTTGCGGATGGCCGCGGTGTTAATCCCGGTCACCGGCCAGAGCGAGTTCACGGACACGCCGTCGTTCTTCAGCTCTTCGGCCAGGCCGAGCGTGGTGAGGGACATGCCGTACTTGGCCATGGTGTACGCCAGGTAACCGCCGGCCCACTTGGGATCCAGGTTCAGGGGCGGGGACAGGGTGAGGATGTGGCCGTTGCCGGAGCGGCGCAGGGCGTCCAGGGAGAACTTGGAAAGCATAAACGTGCCGCGGGTATTGATGTCGGCCATCAGGTCATAGCTCTTCATCGACACGGCGTCGGTGCCGGAAAGGTCGATGGCAGAGGCATTGTTCAGGACAATGTCGATCCCGCCGAACTGCTCGATGGTGGATTCGACGGCGCGGGCAACGTCTTCGTCGCTGCGCACGTCGCCGATGATCGGCAGGGCCTTGCCGCCGGCTGCTTCCAGCTGTTCGGCGGCTGTGTAGACGGTACCTTCCAGCTTCGGGTGCGGCTCCGCCGTTTTGGCGAGTATGGCAATGTTGGCGCCGTCCGCTGCTGCGCGCAGGGCAATGGCGAGGCCGATGCCGCGGCTTCCGCCGGACATCAGGATGGTGCGTCCGGCGAGGGACCTGGACGCCGTATCCGGGGTGCTGTTGGGGATGCTCATAGGCACAGGGTAATGCACCCTCGAGCGATGTTACTAGCCAGTAACAAAAGTGTCTCCGGGGCTTCCCTTCCGGGGACCGGACCAACCGGCAGGAGACGACATTGTAGGTTTTCTACACTCGGTCCCCCTGCTGTGGCTCACTAGACTGGGTAAACCGTTCCGCTTTTTGTGCGGAACCTACTTAACGCCCTGCACTGCCTCTTCCTCGGGATCCCCCGAAGACGCGGCAGCGTCTGAACTGAAGCACCCGGAGGCCCCTTTGAGTATCGACCAGGATCTGTCCCTGCATACGACGGCCGGCAAGATTGCCGAGTTTCGGCGCCGGCAGGCCTCGGCAGCGATGCCCTCGGGGCAGGCGGCAGTGGAAAAGCAGCACGCCCGCGGCAAGCACACCGCCCGCGAGCGGATCGACCTCCTTGTGGACGCCGGTTCCTTCGTGGAGTTCGATGCCCTCGCCGTGCACCGCTCCACCGCTTTCGGCATGGAAAAGAAGAAACCCCTCGGCGACGGACTGGTTTCCGGCTACGCCACCGTCGACGGACGCCCCGTGGCCGTCTACAGCCAGGACTTCAGCGTCTACGGCGGTTCCCTGAGCCAGGTCAACGGCGAGAAGATCGTCAAGGTGCAGGAATTCGCCCTGCGCAACGGCTGCCCGGTGATCGGCATCCTGGACGGCGGCGGAGCCCGCATCCAGGAAGGCGTCGCCTCGCTGGCCATGTTCGCCGATATTTTCCGCAACAATGTCCACGCCTCCGGCGTCGTTCCCCAGATCTCACTGATCATGGGCCCCTCCGCCGGCGGCGCGGCCTACTCCCCCGCGCTCACCGACTACGTGGTGATGGTGGACAAGACCTCGCACATGTTCATCACCGGACCCGACGTCATTAAGACGGTCACGGGTGAAGACGTGGACATGGAAACCCTCGGCGGCGCCCGGCAGCACAATGCCAACACCGGCACCTCCGCCTATCTGGCCTCCGACGAAGAGGACGCCGTCGAGTTCGTCCGCGAACTGCTCGATTTCCTGCCGTCGAACAACCTGGCCGAAGCACCGCTGACCGCGTTTGACCAGGACCCGGAAACCACCGACGCCGACCTGGCCCTGGATGAGCTGATCCCGGACTCCGCGAACCAGCCCTATGACATCCGCACCGTCATCGAAACCGTCCTGGATGACGGGCACTTCCTGGAAATGCAGGCACTGTACGCCCCGAACGTGATCATCGGCTACGGCCGCATGGAGGGCCACACGGTAGGCATCGTGGCCAACCAGCCAATGCAGTTTGCCGGCACCCTGGACATCGCCGCCTCCGAGAAAGCGGCCCGGTTTGTCCGCAACTGCGACGCCTTCAATATCCCGATCCTGACCTTCGTGGACGTGCCGGGCTTCCTGCCGGGCAAGGACCAGGAGTTCCAGGGCATCATCCGCCGCGGCGCCAAGCTGCTCTACGCCTACGCCGAGGCCACGGTTCCCAAGCTGACGGTCATCACCCGCAAGGCCTACGGCGGCGCATACATCGTGATGGGCTCCAAAAAGCTCGGCGCTGACATCAACCTCGCCTGGCCCACTGCGCAGATCGGCGTGATGGGTGCCCAGGGCGCGGTGAACATCCTCTACCGGGCACCGCTCAAGGCAGCGGCCGACGCCGGCGGCGACGTCGAGGACGTCCGGCGCCAATACATTGAGCAATATGAAGACGAGCTGCTCAACCCCTATCAGGCGGCCGAGCTCGGTTACGTGGACGCCGTCATCGCTCCTTCGGACACCCGCCTGCAGCTGATCCGGGGCCTGCGTGCGCTGCGGGACAAGCGTGCGTCCCTGCCCGCCAAGAAGCACGGGAACATGCCGCTGTGAGTATCGACGGCAGTGCCCCGGAACCGGCTCCGGAGCCGCTCTTTTCCGTGGTTTCCGGCTCCCCGACGGACGAGGAACTCGCGGCCCTGGCCGCCGTCGTCGCCGGGCTGGGAGCGCAGGCTGCACCCCTGCCTCCCGCACGCCCGGCCCACCGCGCGTGGGCACGGCGGCGGAACCTGCGCCTGGACCCGAAGCCCGGGCCGGGGTCCTGGCGGCGGAGTTTCCGCTAGGCCCAATGAGGGCCTCGGGGCCGGTGTGCGGTTAGGCTACCTTTGTGACCCAACAGACACCTTCCTCCGCGCCCGTGTCCGCCACTGCCAGCAGTGCCCCGGTGCGCCAGCCCACCGCTATCGACGCCGTTGCCGATGCCTTCACCGCCACGCTCCTGCAGCTGGATCCGTCCCTCGCCACGTCCCTGGGCATCCCGGGCCGGGAAACCGAATACGGCGATTACTCGCCGGCCGGCCTGGAGTCCTATGCCGAAGCAGTCCGGGAGACGCTCAGCCGGCTGGACGGACTTGAGCCCGCGGACGACGTCGACCGCGTGACCCTTGACGCCATGCACGAACGCCTCGGCCTGGACCTCGAAATCCACGAGTCGGGCTGGGACCTTGCGGAGCTGAACAACATTGCTTCCCCCGCGCAGGGGATCCGGAGCATCTTCGACCTGATGCCGACGGATACCGAAGAGCAGTGGCACCACATTGCCGGACGTTTGAACAACGTGGACGACGCCGTCGCCGGCTACATCACCAGCCTGCGCAGCGGCATCGGACACGGCCGGGTGGCCGCCCGCCGGCAGGTAAAGATCGTGGTGGAGCAGGCTTCCGCGTATGCAGAGGACGGCGGGTTCTTTGACGCCCTCGCCGCCAATGCCGCCCTGTCCGGCGGCGGAGAGCTGCCCGACGCGCTCCGCGCGGACCTGCAGGCCGGAGCCGAATCCGCCCGCCGGGCCTATGCCAACCTCGCATCCTTCCTGGAGGAGGAGCTGCGTCCGGCTGCGCCCGCCGCAGATGCCGTGGGCCGGGAGCGCTACGCCCTGATGTCCCGCCAGTTCCTCGGATCCGCCGTGGACCTGGAGGAGACCTACCAGTGGGGTGTGGAGGAACTGGACCGCATCATCGCCGAGCAGGAAGCCGTAGCCGAGCAGATCCGGCCCGGCGCCACCGTGGTGGAAGCCATGCGCATCCTTGATGAGGATCCGGCACGCCAGCTGCACGGAACGGACGAGCTGCAGGCCTGGATGCAGGACCTCGCCGACCGTGCCGTCGAAGACCTCGCCGGATCCCACTTCGAGATCACCGAACCGATGCGGCGGATCGAGTGCATGATTGCTCCCACCCAGGAGGGCGGGATCTACTACACCGGCCCCAGCGACGATTTCTCCCGTCCGGGCCGCATGTGGTGGTCCGTGCCGGCCGGCGAGGACACCTTCACCACCTGGCAGGAAACCACCACGGTCTACCACGAGGGCGTTCCGGGCCACCACCTGCAGATTGCGACGGCAACGGCATCCCGCGGACTGCTCAACGACTGGCGGCGCAACATCTGCTGGGTTTCCGGCCACGGTGAGGGCTGGGCGCTCTACGCCGAAAGGCTCATGGAGCAGCTGGGCTACCTCAGCGACCCGGGCGACCGGATGGGAATGCTGGACGCGCAGCGGATGCGTGCCGCCCGCGTGGTCTTCGACATCGGCGTCCACCTGGAACTGGAAATCCCGGAACGGTGGGGCGAAGGCACCTGGACCGCCGACAAGGGCTACGCGTTCCTGAAGGAAAACATGTCGATCAGCGAAGGGCAGCTCAACTTCGAGTTCACCCGCTACCTGGGCTGGCCGGGACAGGCCCCTTCCTACAAGCTGGGCCAGCGGCTCTGGGAACAGATCCGCGACGAGGTCCGCAGCCGTGAGGCCGATGCCTTCGATGAGAAGGCTTTCCACACCCGGGCGCTGCAGCTCGGCTCCGTGGGACTCGACACGCTGCGGCGGGCCCTGCTGGGCGAGTAAGCGCCTGCGATCTTAGTCACAGTGGCCCGGGAAATATTCCGGGCCACTGCGATGAAGCCCCGCAACGGTGCGGATCTGACGGTCACCAGGTGAGCCCTGCAACTTTTTCCTTACGTCATATTTCGCAACTTGGAGGCGGTTCTGGTAATGACGCACCGCTAGAGTCTTTCCCGTGACCTCACAGACCTCCTCCCCTGAATCCACCGCCCGGCGGCTGCCCAAATGGGCAACGTCCTTCGGACCGCAGATCATCGCCGCCCTTATTGTTGGCCTGGCGCTGGGCCTGCTGGCCAAGTCAATGGGCACCGTTGACGATGAGCCGAACTGGCTCACCACCACGCTGGACACCATCGGCACGAGCTACGTATCGCTGCTGAAGGCCGCCGTTGTCCCCCTGATCTTCACCGCCGTGGTCAGCTCCATTGCCAACCTCCGGGCCGTTTCCAACGCCGCCCGGCTGGCCTGGCAGACGCTGCTCTGGTTCGCCATTACGGCACTCATCAGCGTGGTCATCGGTATCCTGCTCGGCTTCTTCCTGCAGCCCGGCAACAACGCCGACGTCAGCCAGGGCGAGGAGTTCAGCGGCAGCCAGGGCAGCTGGGTGGGCTTCCTGACCGGGCTGGTGCCGGCCAACTTCCTGGGACTTGGCGCCAGTTCCAAGGTGGCGGAGTCCGGGGACGTCACCACCAGCGTCAGCTTCAACGTGCTGCAGATCCTCGTGATCGCGATCGCCGTCGGCATCGCCGCCCTCAAGGTGGGCAAGCCCGCCGAAGCGTTCCTGGCCCTGAATGCCTCGGCCCTGGCCGTCATCCAGAAGGTCCTGTGGTGGATCATCCGCCTCGCACCGGTCGGCACGGTCGGCCTCATCGGCACCGCCGTCGCGACCTACGGCTGGGACACCATCGGATCCCTGGGCATGTTCGCCCTCACCGTTTACCTTGGCCTGTTCCTGGTGCTGTTCGGTGTCTACCCGGCGCTGATCAAGGCCCACGGCCTCTCCGTCCGCCAGTGGTTCTCCGGCGCCTGGCCCGCTATCCAGCTGGCCTTCGTCTCCCGCTCCTCGGTGGGTACGCTGCCGCTGACCCAGCGTGTGACCGAGCGTAACCTCGGCGTACCCCGGGCCTACGCCTCCTTCGCCGTACCCCTGGGTGCAACCACCAAGATGGACGGCTGCGCCTCCATCTACCCGGCCGTCTCCGCGATCTTCGTGGCACAGTTCTTCAACGTGGACCTGGAATTCACCCACTACCTGCTGATCGCACTGGTTTCGGTCCTGGGTTCCGCCGCAACCGCCGGCACCACCGGCGCCGTCGTGATGCTCACGCTGACCCTGTCCACCCTCGGCCTGCCGCTTGCCGGCGTCGGCCTGCTGCTGGCCATCGATCCGATCCTGGACATGGGCCGCACCGCAGTGAACGTGGCCGGCCAGACCGTGGTCCCCACCCTCGTGGCCAAGCGCAACGGGCTGCTGGACAGCGGACTGTACAACGCCCGCCGCCAGGGCGATCCCTTCGCGGACGATTCCGAGCAGATCGAGGTTCCCCTGCTCGTTGAGTCCAAGAGCTGATCCTCCCTGGAGTACGACGCCGGGCTGTCCCTTCGGGGGCGGCCCGGCGTTTTTGGTTTCCGGGCCGGTCCGCCCCGGCACTAGGCTTGAACCCGTGACCAACCCCAATCTGAGCCTCATCCTGGCCTCCGCGTCCCCCGCCCGCACCAAACTGCTGACCGATGCCGGCATCGGCCATACCGTCCTCGTCTCCGACGTCGACGAAGACGCCGTCACCGCCCGCTACGGCCTGACCGACCCGCACGATACGGCCCTGCTGCTGGCCCGTGCCAAGGCCGAAGCCGTAGCCTCCCTGCCCGAGGCCGACGGCGCGCTGGTCATCGGCTGCGATTCAGTCTTCGAATTCGACGGCGAGGCACACGGCAAGCCATGGGAGGCCGACGTCGCGCGCGAACGGATCCGCCGCATGAGCGGTTCCTCCGGGGTACTGCACACCGGGCACTGGCTCGTGGACTGCCGCGACACCGACGAGGACGGCTCCGGAGCCACCCTCGGAGCGGTGTCCTCCGCCGAGGTGCACTTCGTGAAGCTTTCCGAGGATGAGATCGACGCCTACATCGCCACGGGTGAGCCGCTCCAGGTGGCCGGTTCCTTCACCATCGATTCCCTGGGCGGGGCGTTCATCGAGCGGGTCGACGGCGACCCGCACGCCGTCGTCGGACTTTCGGTTTCGACGCTGCGCCAGCTCCTCGCCAGCGCCGATGTGCGGATCATCGACCTCTGGAAGTAGCCTCCGTGAGTGTGCAGTAGATGCTGCCTCCCCCTGAGCGAGGCAGCATCTACTGCACACTCGATGGATTTCCCGGCAAGTCCGGAGACCATCCGCCTTTCCGGAGCGCGTGGCGGACTTTCCCGACCACCCAATTGCTCCCCTGCGCCAGATCGAACCGGTTGATCTTGACCTGGTGCCAACCCAGCTCGGCCGTGAGGAGATCCCGCTCGTGGTCCCTGCTCTGCTGGCCGGGACTTAGATGGTGTATCCCCTCGTACTCAATACATGTCCGGTAGCGGCGGCAGCCCAGATCAGTCCACACGGCCGGATGGCCGGTAGCGTCGAATATCGGCGTATTGGGGGTAAATTCCGGCAGTCCCGCCCGGTGCACCAGCAACCGAACCCGTGTCTCGGGCGGAGAATCGACACCCGGCCGCATGAGGGCCATCGCCTCCCTGGCCTTGGTTATTCCCCGGACTCCATTCTTCCCGGCAACGTACCTCTCGAAATCGGCCTGACGGACCAAAGCCGTCCGAGGGATGCCGAAGGACCTCCGTGTCTCGCTGATGATGTGGTCTCCGGCAACTACCAGTTCGTCCACAGTGAGCACAGTGGCCAGATCCAGCCAGGTGCGGTGTACGGCGGTCACCCGGAGGTTCCGGAATGTCCCGAGTTCTTCCGCGCTGAGCACCAGCCGGTGGCCGGTGATTCCGCGGCGCCGCGGAACGGCATGGGCCGGGTCGCGGGAGATATGAATAGTTCCCTCCTGTGCCACCCGTTGCGGAACCACCAGTCCAAGCAACAGGGCCGCGGTCCCGTGACTGATCGCGGCATCCGGAAGCAGTTCCAGATACGGGCGGCACCGCGCAGGCAAGTCGATTCGTGCGGCTGACGGGACGCGAATGGCCCGGGTCGGAGCTGAGAGATCCCCCGCACGCATCCGGGCAACGGTGACGCCCGCTCGGAGCGCAGCCGAAAAAATGAACGGCTCAGCGGCCAAGAGCGGGGGCAGCGGTTTCGGCTTAGTCATATACCCATTACGGGGTGTGCCGGCGCCTCTGGGTTTTTTTCCACAGGCCGTTGTGCAGTTCAGCCGGCCGAATGTGCAGCAGATGCTGCCTGCCTCGGGCTTAACCAGCATCTACTGCACAGTCAGCCCCACCGACGCGCACGCAGCCGGGAACCTCCGGCCTTTTGTAGAATCCCCACAACGAACGGGCGGTTCCCACGCAGAAACAGCACGCATTATGGCCCGAGACCACAAAACCGCGCTAGGCTCCGAACAGATCAAAAGGAGCCAGTGCACCAATGAGCCAGAACATCCCCGCGCCTGCTGCGACCCCCGCCAAGGCACTCACCAAGATCCTCATTGCCAACCGCGGCGAGATTGCGGTCCGCGTCATCCGCGCCGCCCGCGATGAGGGAATTGCCGCCGTTGCGGTCTATGCCGAGCCCGACCGCGACGCCCTGCACGTCCGCCTCGCCGACGAGGCCTTTGCGCTTGGCGGCAACACCGCGGCCGAGTCCTACCTGGACATGGACAAGATCCTCGACGCCGCCGCACGCGCCGGCGCCGACGCCATCCACCCCGGCTACGGTTTCCTCTCCGAGAACGCCGAATTCGCCCAGCGCGTCATCGACGCCGGCCTGACCTGGATCGGCCCCTCCCCCGCCGCCATCTCCTCACTCGGGGATAAGGTCCAGGCCCGGCACATCGCCGCCAAGGTCGGCGCACCACTGGTTCCGGGTACGGCGGATCCGGTCGAGTCGGCCCAGGATGTCCTGGACTTCGCTGACCGGCACGGACTGCCGCTCGCCATCAAGGCGGCTTTCGGCGGCGGCGGCCGCGGCATCAAGGTTGCCCGCACCCGCGAAGAGATTCCCGAAATGTTCGACTCGGCGGTCCGCGAGGCCACAGCTGCCTTCGGCCGGGGTGAGTGCTTCATCGAGCGCTTCCTGGACGCCCCCCGCCACGTGGAAACCCAGTGCCTTGCTGATGCCTACGGCAACGTGGTGGTTATTTCCACGCGCGACTGCTCCCTGCAGCGCCGCAACCAGAAGCTTGTCGAGGAAGCCCCGGCCCCCTTCCTCACCGAAGAACAGAACGCCAGCCTCTACTCGGCGTCGAAGGCCATCCTCAAGGAAGCCGGCTACCAGGGCGCCGGGACCTGCGAATTCCTGGTCGGCAAGGATGGCACCATTTCCTTCCTGGAGGTCAACACGCGGCTGCAGGTTGAGCACCCCGTCTCCGAGGAAGTCACCGGCCTGGACCTGGTCCGCGAGCAGTTCCGCATCGCCCGCGGCGAGGCCCTGGGCTACGGCGACCCGGAAGTGCGCGGCCACTCCTTCGAGTTCCGCATCAACGGCGAAGACCCGGGGCGCAACTTCATGCCCGCCCCCGGTACCGTCTCCGAGTTCAAGCTGCCCACCGGCCCCGGCGTCCGCGTTGATTCGGGCATCGAAGCAGGCGAAACCGTGGGCGGAAACTTCGATTCCATGCTCGCCAAGCTGATCGTCACCGGGGCCACCCGCCGCGAAGCCCTGCAGCGTGCGCGGCGCGCCTTGGCGGAGATCGACGTCGCCGGCCTGCCTACCGTGCTGCCCTTCCACCGCGCCGTCGCTGCGGACCCCGCCTTCACCGGCGAGGACACCTTCGGCGTCCACACGCGCTGGATCGAGACCGAGTTCGTGAACACCATCCCGGCCTGGAGCGGCGAACCCGGAACGGGCGACGACGACGACGAGCGCCGGCGCGTCACCGTTGAAGTAGGCGGCAAGCGGCTCGAGGTTGTGCTCCCGGCCGGCCTTGGCGGCCCCGCAGCCGGCGCTTCCAACGGCACCCGCGGCAACGGCAAGGCCCGCAAGCGTTCCCGGGGCGGTGCCTCCACCGCGGCCGCGGGCGATGACCTGACCTCACCCATGCAGGGAACCATCGTCAAGGTGGCCGTCGAGGACGGAGCAGCGGTTCGCGAGGGTGACCTGGTGGTGGTGCTCGAAGCCATGAAGATGGAACAGCCGCTGACCGCGCACAAGTCCGGCACCATCTCCGGCCTGACCGCCCTGCCCGGCGCGACGGTGTCCGCCGGCGCCGTCATCGCCTCGATCCTGGACTGATCCTGGAGCAACCGGGAGCAACTCCGAGCAACAGCAGCAGCACCGCAAAACGCAGCAGGCCCGGTTCCCTCAGGGGGAACCGGGCCTGCTGCTGTGTGTTTGAAGGGCCTAGGGGACCTTCACGCCCTCACTGGAATTGTTTTCGTAGTCGACGTCGCGGGTTTCCTTGGTCACGAACAGTGCGATCAGCGTCAGCACCGCCATGGAGGACAGGTAGATGCCCACCAGCCACGGGCTTCCGTCCGCGGCCTGCCACAGGGCAACCGCGATGAACGGAGCCACGGCCGCCCCCAGGATGGAGGAGACGTTGTAGGCGATGGCCGAGCCCGTGTAACGCACGTTGGTCGGGAAGAGCTCCGGCAGCAGGGCTCCCATGGGCCCGAACGTCAGGCCCATCAGGGTGAAGCCGATGATCAGCAGCGCCATGACCCCCACGGTTCCGCCGCCCAGCAGCGGCGAGAACGTGAAGCCGAAGAGGAAGATGCCGGCGGTGACAACCAACAGTGTCTTGCGGCGTCCGAACTTCTCCGCCAGCGGACCGGCGACGAGCGTGAAGATCCCGAAGAACACCACGCCGATGATCAGCATGATCAGGAAGTCGTTGCGGGCGTAGCCCAGACCGGCGGCGAAGGTCTCCGGGTCGAAGGCCTTGCCGGCCTTTTCCGCGGCGGCCTGCGCCGCTTCCGCGCTCTTGGCCGCGGTCCCGTAGGACAGCGTGAACGTGGTCATCAGGTAGAACAGCACATACGTCGCCAGCATGATGAAGGTGCCGGCAATCATCTGGCGCCAGCTGTACTTGAAGGCGCGGCTCAGGGGCAGTTTGCTGACCTCGCCCGAATCCACAACCTTCTGGAAGGCCGGCGTCTCAACCAGCTTCAGCCGGACGTACAGGCCGATGATCACCATGACAGCGCTGGCCAGGAACGGCACGCGCCAGCCCCAGGAGTCGAACTGCTCGGCATCCAGCTGGAAGCTCAGCAGCAGGAACAGGCCGTTGGCCAGGATGAACCCGATCGGCGCGCCCAGCTGCGGGAAGGTTCCCCAGACGGCACGCTTGTTGGCCGGAGCGTTCTCGGTCGCGAGCAGCGCCGCTCCCGACCATTCCCCACCCAGGGCCAGGCCCTGGGCAAACCGCAGCACCACCAGCATGGCGGGAGCGAGGATCGTCCAGCCGTTTTCCGCGGTCGGCAGGCAACCGATGAGGAACGTCGCAATCCCCATGGTCAACAGCGATGCCACCAGGGTTCCCTTGCGGCCCACCTTGTCACCGAAGTGCCCGAAGACGATGGAGCCCAGCGGCCGGGCAATGAAAGCCACCCCAAAGACAGCGAACGAGCTCAGCAGGGCCGTGATCCCCTCGGCGTTCGGAAAGAACAACCGGGGGAAGACGAGGACCGCAGCCGTTGCGTATACGTAGAAGTCGTAGAACTCAATGGAGGTGCCGACGAGGCTGGCAACAATCACGCGGCCCTTGGAATTGGCCTTGGCCGGCACCGGCGCCGGCGTGGATGCCGCGGAGGGATTCTTAGTAGACATTGGAACTCTTTCGCAAGAGGAATTGAAGTAACCACATCCTAGGAGCTTCCGTCCGTTATTTGAGATTTGTGTCCGGATAATGGACAAATGTTTCGCGGCGCCGATATCCGGGCACAAAAAATCCCGCGCCCGCAAACGGATATACCGTTGCGGACGCGGGAAGAAGAGTAGTCGGCTACATGTGCACGTGCAGGCGCCGGGCGGCTTCAGAAATGGAACCGGTGAGCGACGGGTAGACGGCAAAAGTATTGGCCAGATCATCCACGTGCAGCTTGTGGGTGACGGCAATGGCGATGGGGAAAATCAGCTCCGATGCGCGCGGACCCACCACGACGCCGCCGATCACGGTGCCCGAGCCCTTGCGGGAAATGATCTTCACGAAGCCTTCCTTGACGTCCATCATCTTGGCCCGGGCGTTGGTGTGCAGGGACAGCTTGATGACGTCGCCCTGGTACCGGCCCTCTGCAACATCGGCCTCGGAAACGCCCACGGAGGCGATTTCCGGGGAGGTGAAGATGTTCGAGGCCACGGTCTTGAGCTTCAGTGGCTTCACGCCGTCGCCCATGAGGTGTGCCACGGCGATGCGGCCCTGCATGGCCGCCACGGAGGCCAGGTTGAAAACGCCGGTGCAGTCGCCCGCGGCGTAGACGTTGCTGGCCGTGGTGCGGGAGACGCCGTCAACCCGGATCTGGCCGCGCTCGTCCAGCTGCACGCCTGCTTCTTCCAAACCGATGCCCGCGGTGTTCGGGATGGCGCCCACGGCTACGAGGCAGTGACTGCCTTCAACAGTCCGTCCGTCCGAAAGCGTAACCAGCACGCCGTCGCCCGTATTCTTCACGGAATCGGCGCGGGACCGGCTGAGCACGGTCATGCCGCGGGCCTGGAAAACGTCTTCCAGCACGACGGCGGCATCTGCGTCCTCGCCGGGCAGCACGCGGTCGCGGCTGGAGATCAGCGTGACCTTGGTGCCGAGCCCGTTGTAGGCGGAGGCGAATTCCGCGCCCGTGACGCCGGAACCGATGACGATCAGGTGCTCGGGAACCTCGGTGAGGTTGTAGATCTGCTTCCAGGTGAAGATCCGCTCACCGTCGGGAACGGAGGTCTCCAGCTCGCGGGGGTTCGCGCCGGTGGCAATCAGCAAGGCTTCGGCCTTGACCGTTTCCACAGTGCCGTCGTCGGCGGTGACTTCAATGGTGGTGTTGTCCAGCAGGCGGCCTTCGCCGATCTTCACCTTCACGCCCACCCGTTCCAGGGTGCTGCGGATGTCATTGGACTGTTCCTTGGCCAGGGCCAGCAGGCGATGATTGACCACCTTCAGGTCTGCGTAGACCGGCGAGGCCACGTCCCCGAATTCCACGCCGAGGTTCCGGGCCGCAGTCAGCCGGGTCATCACGTCGGCGGTGGCAATGAGGGTCTTGGACGGAACGACGTCGGTAAGCACGGCTGAACCGCCCAGTCCCTGCCGCTCGACGATGGTTACGTCCGCTCCGAGGGATGCCGCCACGAGGGCAGCCTCGTAGCCGCCGGGGCCGCCTCCGAGAATCGCAAGTTTCCGGGCAGTAAAATCTAGTTGGGTGGTCACAAGGCTCTATTCTGTCCCATCGAGTGACGGCGCTCAAACGGCGGTGCAGGCGCGGACATCGGCAGGCCGGCAAGGCTGTAAGTTTGTTAAGTGACTAACGACCCATTTGAACTTGCCCAGCAGGCCGCCGACTACATTGCAGAGCACACCGGCGTGCCATCCCACGACATTGCACTGGTTCTCGGAAGCGGCTGGGGTGAAGCCGCCGAACTGATCGGCGAGACCACCGCTACGCTCTCCGCCTCCGATATCCCGGGCTTCTCGGCCCCCTCCGTGCAGGGGCACGTGGGCACCATCCGCTCCGTCCTCACCACCGACGGCAAGCGTGCCTTGGTCCTGGGCGCACGCACCCACTACTACGAGGGCAAGGGCGTACGCGCCGTCGTGCACGGCGTCCGCACCGCAGCCGCCGCCGGCGCCAAGGTCATGGTCCTCACCAACGGCTGCGGCGGGCTGAATCCCGATTGGCAGCCGGGCACCCCGGTGCTGATCAGCGACCACCTCAACCTCACCGCCACGTCCCCGCTCGAAGGCGCGACGTTCGTTGACCTGACAGACCTGTACTCGTCGCGGCTGCGCGACGTGGCACGCAGCGTGGACCCGACCCTGGATGAAGGCGTTTACGCCCAGTTCACCGGCCCGCACTACGAAACGCCGGCCGAGGTCCGCTACGCCAAGACCATCGGCGCCGACCTGGTCGGCATGTCCACGGCGCTCGAAGCCATTGCCGCCCGGCACGCCGGCATGGAGGTCTTCGGCATCTCCCTGGTCACCAACCTGGCAGCCGGCATCAGCCCGGTGGCACTGAGCCACGGCGAGGTCCTGGAAGCGGGACAGGCCGCCGGACCGCGCATCTCCAAGCTGCTCGCCGAGATCATCAACAAGATCTAGCAGCTTTCCGCCGCACAGCTACCCGCACCAGCAACAGTAGGTATCCACATGACTCTGATCCCCGCCGACCTCGAAGAACTCACCGCCGCCGCGCATGCGTGGGCGGACAGTGACCCTGACCCGGACACCGCCCGTGAGCTCCGCGCCCTCCTCCGCATCCTCGCGGACACGGACGGTGCGGACACGGACGCCCCCGGTGCGGACGCCGCTGCGGACGCCGCTGCGGCGGAACTGGCGGACCGGTTTGCCGGCACGCTCGAGTTCGGAACCGCTGGGCTGCGTGCGGAGCTGGGCGCCGGTTCAAACCGGATGAACCGCGTAGTAGTGCGGCGCACCGCTGCCGGCATCGCTTCCTTCCTGCAGGACACAGCCGGCGACAACTGGACTCCCAGCGCCGTGATCGGCTACGACGCCCGGCACAAGTCGAAGGACTTCGCGCTGGAAACGGCTGCCGTTTTCGGCGCCGCCGGCATCGAAACGTTCCTGCTGCCCTGCACGCTTCCGACGCCGCTGCTCGCCTACGCGGTCCGCGCCCTGGACACGGACGCGGGTGTGATGGTCACTGCCAGCCACAACCCTGCCGCCGACAACGGCTACAAGGTCTACCTGGGCGGCCGCACGGTCAAGGGCCCCGGCCGCGGTGCACAGATTGTCACGCCGTACGACGCCGAGATTGCCGCACGGATCGACTACACCGTTCCGCTGGACTCCATTGAGCTGGCACCGGACGGCTACACGGAGGTTTCTGAGTCACTGATCGCTGACTACATCGGCGCCGTCGACGACCTGGCGCACCGCGAAGGCTACCCGGCACGGGACCTGGACATCGTCCTCACGCCCATGCACGGCGTCGGCGGCGAAACCATGTCCGCCGTGCTTCGCGGCGCCGGATTCACCTCGGTGACCCTGGTTCCGGAGCAGGCACTGCCGGACCCGGACTTCCCCACCGTCGCCTTCCCGAACCCGGAGGAACCCGGAGCGCTGGACCTGGCCCTGAAGCTTGCCGCCGAACGGAACGCGGACCTAGTCCTTGCCAATGATCCCGACGCCGACCGCGCCGCCGTCGCCGCCAAGGACCCTGCCACGGGCGAATGGCGCATGCTGCGCGGGGACGAAGTGGGTGCCCTGCTGGGCCGCCACATTGCCCGGCGGATCGCTGCCGGACGCTGGAAGGTGCGGGGTGAGAAAGCCCGCTCCGGCGTTGTCTTCGCCAACTCGATCGTTTCCTCCCGCCTCCTGGCCCGCATTGCGGACGCTGCAGGTTTTGAGCACCAGGAAACCCTGACCGGCTTCAAGTGGATCTCCCGGGTGCCGAAGCTGACCTACGGATACGAAGAAGCCCTGGGCTACTGCGTGGCTCCGGGACTGGTCCGGGACAAGGACGGCATCTCCGCCGGAGTGCTGCTGGCCGAGCTGGCAGCGGCCCTGAAGGCGAAGGGCCGGACCCTCTTTGACGAACTCGACGAGCTGGCCCTGGAGCACGGCCTGCACCAGAGTGACCAGCTCTCCGTCCGAGTGGAGAACCTGGGCCTGCTGACCGAAATGATGCAGCGGCTGCGCGAGCACCCGCCGGTCTCCTTCGCCGGCTCCCCGGTGGAAACCGCCGTCGACCTTTCCGAGGGCGCCAACGGGCTGCCGCCCACCGACGGGCTGCGGTACATTACCCGTGACAACACCCGGGTCATCATCCGCCCCAGCGGAACCGAGCCCAAGCTCAAGTGCTATCTCGAGGTAATTGAGCCTGTTGGTTCAGCGGCTGATCTGCCGGCTGCGCGTTCCAACGCACGTGCAACCCTGGACGCAGTGCTGGCAGACGTTCGGAAGGCCCTGGGACTCTAACCTAGGCGGGAGGCCGGCATGGGACGGCTGATCTACACCAGCATCACGTCACTCGACGGGTACATAGCGGACGAGTCCGGGTCCTTTGACTGGAGCATGCCCGATGAAGAGGTCCACTCCTTCGTCAACGGGTTGGAGAGCGACGTACGCACGCACCTGTTGGGCCGTCGGCTGTATGAGGTGATGGCTGCCTGGGACGCCGTGCCCGCCGAGGACGAGCCGCCCGCCATCCACGAGTACGCGCGGATCTGGCAGGCGGCGGACAAGGTGGTTTTCTCCCGGACCCTCGCCGACCTCTCCGCGCCGCGCACGCGGCTGGAACGGGAGTTCGATCCTGCTGCCGTGCGGGCACTCGTAGAGGCGTCCGACGGCGACGTGTCCGTGGGCGGAGCGGACCTCGCCGGCCAGGCGCTGCAGGCGGGGTTGGTTGACGAGCTGCAGCAGCTGCTCTCCCCCGTGATTGTCGGTGGCGGGAAGCCGTTCCTACCGGACGGTCTGCGGCTGGCCCTGGAGCTGCTGGAGGAGAAACGATTCGCCAACGGCGTCGTGTTCCTGCGGTACCGGGTCCGGAACTGAGCTTCCCTCCCCGGCGTCCGGTTACGCGAGCAGTTCCGTAGCCAGCGGCAGGCGGCTGCCGCTGGCCAGGAGCGTCCCCACCTGCCCGGCCGTGAGCGGCCGGCTGAAGTAGTAGCCCTGGCCGCTGCAGCAGCCCATGTCCTGCAGTAGTTCAGCCTGCTGCAGGGTCTCTATCCCTTCGAACACGGCTTCCATCCCGGCAGCCTGGATAAGCCGGTGGACCGCGTCCACGAACTGCAGCTGCCCTTCGTCGCGGCTGATTTCGGCAATCAGCGCGCGGTCCACCTTGACGGTGTCCACCGGCAGGCGCCGCAGGTAGCTGATGGATGAATACCCCGTGCCGAAATCGTCGATTTCCAGACGGACGCCCAGGGCCTTGATCGATCTCATGGAGTAAGTCTCCACGTCCCCGCTGCCCACGAAGGCGCTCTCGGTGATCTCAAGAGTGAGATCACCGGGTGCGGCGCCGGTTTCCCGCAGCTGCGCCCGGACAAAGTCCACCAGGTCCATGCTCTGCAGTTCGGACGGGGAGACGTTGACGCGGATATGGAAGCCATCCTGGTCCTGGCCCGCCTTACGCCACTCCGCTAGTTGCTCCAAGGCAGACCGCAGCACCCAGCGTCCTATCCCCAGAATGGCTCCGCTCTCCTCGGCCAGCGGAATGAAGATGTCCGGCATGACCAGTCCCTGCGTCGGATGCTCCCAGCGCAGCAGCACCTCCACACCCTGCATCTTGCCGGTGACCAGATCCACAACGGGCTGGTACGCCAACCGAAACTCGTTGCGTTCAACGGCGTTGCGCAGGTCGGAGGACATTTTGCGCCGCAGCTGGCGGGCGTAGAGCATCACCGGTTCAAATAGCCGCACCAGGCCCGGGCCGTCTTCCTTCGCTTCGTACATCGCCGTGTCGGCGCGGAGCAGCAGGTCCTTGGCGGATTGCCCAACCTCGGCAAGGTGCACGCCAATGCTGGCACGGGGCCAGACATCCAGTTCCTCCACCTTCATTTTGAACCCCAGTGCTTCCTGCACACGCTCGGCCGTCGCCCGGGCGGACATGCGGCTGACGTCGGGGAGCAGGACGGCGAATTCGTCCCCGCCGAGCCGGGAGACGGTGCTATCCCCCGGCACGCAGGCCAGCAATCGGGTCGCCACTTCCTGGAGTACCCGGTCACCGGCCTGGTGTCCAAAGCTGTCATTGATGTCTTTAAATCCATCCAGGTCAACCATCAAAACCGCCGGCGCGGCATCCCGAACTTGCTCGTCGTTCCAAACCGCCAACGCGTCCTCAGCTGCCTGCATCAAGGCAGTTCTGTTTCCAGCTCCGGTGAGCGGGTCGCTCAGGGCCATGTGCTGCATCTGGGCGTGGGCTTCCCGGAGCTCCTGGGTACGGTCCTGCACACGCTGCTCAAGGTCCCGGTAAATATCGTCCAGTTCTTCGGCCAGCAGATTAATGCCCGTGCTGACGGCATCAATCTGGTCGCGTGCGGGCGAAACGGGAATCCGCGATGTGAGGTTTCCCGCCGCGATACTGACAATGCCCTCGACTATCCTGTTCAGCCGGACAGCTTCGGCAGACGGGTTGGCAGGTCCAGAGTCAGGTGTCATACCGCAAATCGTTTCAGCCAGCCAAGCGCGTCAGGCTCGCTCGAGAAGTAGCGGGTGGGGCACGGCTGCACTTCGCCTCCCAACAGAAAATTAGCAATAACGCGGTCCACCGGCGAGACACCCATGACGGCAACCGCCGAGAGCGACCGTGCCGCACTGAAAACGTCGCGGGCGCTTCGGGAGACTGAATCCACCCCGGTCAGGACCAGGAGCAGAGGCAGGGTGCTGGCTCCCGCGAAGGCCCGGATCTTCTCTGCCGCCAGCAGGGCCATCGTCCCGGTGATCACTTCACCTGGCGGCAGGACCAGCACCAAATGGCCCTCATCGGCGAATTCGACCGAGATGTTCCCGGGGGAAATCCTTTCATCCCCGGTTACCGCGCCCTTGCCTTCCGGTGGGTTCTGCGGCCCGTCATGGGGGCGCGTCCCTGCGTACTGCAATCTATCGCTTCTAGCCATGCTTCCCCCAAGTCGCTGCGCAGGATCAAATGCAGCGGATTCCCTCGCCGATTTGGAACGGCTCGTCCGTGATTGCCGCCGGTAAGTCGAAAGACGGTGTTTGTATTGTGCGCCTTCGATTCTCAAATATCGAGTTTCTCGGCCTGACTTTTCGTTTCGTGTTCAGCTGTTTGGGCGATGGAGTCATTTCGGAGGATGGTCCTGATAATCTCCCGGGCCCTTTCCGCTTGGACCGGCGCCCCTAAACCGTCGAATAGCTGTTCACCTTCCCGCGCCGCGTCCAATGCCTCCCCAGCCCGCCCAAGGTCGAACAGGCATCTTGCCAAAACCATCAGCGCCTGCGCCCGGGTATAGGGGAACAGTTCTTCTGCCTTGGTGGCCACGTCCCGGAGCTTTTGTTCGGCTACCCCGTTATTTCCGGCCAAGTGTTCCCAGTGGGCGCGTGATAAAAGGATCTCCAGCCGGTCGGCCAGGTTGCCTTCGGAAACCGAAATGGCTACTTCCGCCCGTTCAATGCATTCGAGGGTCTCCGGCTGCACTACCCCTGCATCCATCCGCAGGTTTGCCGAAGCCTTATTAAACAGCGCCCATAGGTTGACGTCCCCCAACGGGGTCAGGGCCGTTGCTGCCTTCCGGTGGAACCGGAGCCCTTCCTCGATACGTCCGGACATAAACGCCGAATTTCCAATCGTCCAGTAGGCCATACCGCTAGCCCTTGCGCCTGCTTCAGGACCGACGAGGGAGTCCAGCACCATGGCTTCCTGCCACGCAGCCTCCACCTCCCCCTCTTCCGCCAGGGTTGCCACCATGGAATGTTGAAGAGCGGTACGCAATTCCTTGGAACGATCTGGAACGATACTTATCGCCTCTTCTGTCGCAACCAGCGCACGGTCGCTTGCCCCCTTGTTCCGCAAGGCTTCGGAGAGGATCACCCGGGCGCGGGCAGCGGTTTCCGGGTAGTCAACAATGACGGGATGAGCTGTCAACGCGTTTATTGTATGGATGCACTCATCCATCAGCCCCAGGTCGTATTGGTACCGGGCGATGCTGAGCGTCAACCGACAGTATCCCCAGGTATCACCGGCCTTAAGTGCAGCTTCACGCGCGAGCACCGAATATTCGACCGCTTTGCCGTAGTCACGACGCTGGCTAGCTTGTTGCGCCTTGTACTCGTTGGCTAAATACACCTGTTCATCTTCCAAGGATTCTGGTCCTTCCAGCGACAGAGGCCCGGTGCCATTCTGCAATAATTACTCAGAATTCACCAAAGATGGTCAATCGCATATCAATAAGAGCTTCAGCATAGCTATACTTCAGGTGTTTCACCCCACCACATCTTTTCTCTCAAGGAGCACGACATGAAAAAATTCGGTGCAGCTGCACTTCTGGCCGCCCTTATCTTCGGAGCGGGCGCCGTGGCCCAGAATTCCGACGCAGCTCCTGTAGCTGGAGCCAGCAAGAATGCTGTGCAGCTGTTTGGCAACTGGCCGGCCGTAGGATAATTGTTCTGACATAAGTGAATCGGCCGGGCTCCGCATTGCGGGACCCGGCCGATTTTCTTTCCATGCTTTCGCACCCCGCACCCCACGCCCCGCACCCTCTGCCGCCACCGTGATCTCAACCACGCGGCACCACTGCCCTATGGCAAGATAGATCCCATGTCTACACCCATTGCCTCGTATATTGATCACACGCTCCTCAAACCCGAGGCCAGCCGCGACGACATCCTCCGGGTCTGCTCCGAAGCCGCTGAGTACCAGTTCAAGTCCGTCTGCGTGAACCCGATCTGGGTCGGCACCGTCCGCAACGCACTGAAGGGCAGCGGAGTGCTCACCTGCTCGGTCATCGGCTTCCCGCTGGGAGCCACCACCACCGAGGTGAAGGTCTTTGAAGCCCAGGGCGCGCTTCAGGACGGCGCAGATGAGATTGACATGGTCATCGACATCGCCGCAGCCCGGCGCGGAGACCGCGCCGCCCTGGTCCGCGACATTGCAGCCGTAGCCGATGCCGTGCATGCTGCCGGCGGCATCCTCAAGGTCATCATCGAAACCTCCCTGCTCAACGATGAGCAGAAGGTCCTGGCCTGCGAAGCTTCCGTCGAAGCCGGAGCCGACTTCGTGAAGACCTCCACCGGTTTCAACGGCGGCGGAGCCACTGCCGAAGACGTTGCCCTGATGCGCCGGACGGTCGGTCCGGACCTCGGAGTCAAGGCTTCCGGCGGCGTCCGTTCGCTCGAAGATGCGCAGGCAATGATCGACGCCGGGGCCACGCGTATCGGAGCGAGCTCCGGAATCGCTATTGTTAATGGAAGCAAAGCCACGTCGGACTACTGACCGGCATAGCTACTGACACTTTTTGAAACGGAGAACTTCATGGTTGGAACACGGTCAAAGCAGCCTTCACACTCGGGCGAGGGCCATCTGGTCAGCAACATCCTCATCTTTGCCGTGATGTTCGCCATCTTCCTGGGCGCCATCTACGCGGTGAACTGGCTGACTCTGGACAACGTGTGGCCGATGGCCATTCTGCTGGTCGCCGCGACCGGCATGTACCTCGTTGCGTTCAGCATCGGCCGTTCCGACACCACCACGGAGTTGGCCAAGGGTTACTCGCACAACGAGTAGTCTTCCTGCGTAAACAGTGATGCACCCCAGTCCGCGGGCTGGGGTGCATCACTGTTTAACTGAGTATTCGCCGGGGGTAAGCAGGTGTGTCCTACTCTTAGCTGCCGTGCCCCGCCGTCCCTAGATTCGATTTATGACTACCACCATGACCCGCAGACAGTGGCGCCGCAACCGGGCCCTGCAGCAGCGCATCGTCCTCGTCGGTTACTCGGTACTGGCCTCCTGCGTAGTGGCCGCCGCCGCTGTCTTCGTCATTGCGGTGACGGGCTAGCCTCCGGCTCACTCCTTGAACACGGCGTCGAGCACCTGCTTGGCCCAGGCCAGGATTTCGGCGTCCACCAGATCCCTTCCGCCTATCCTGGCAGTCTTCGGCTTAGGTACCAGCACCGCGTTCAGCGCAGGCTTCACGAGCGCCCCGGGATACATACGCTGCAGCCGCATGGTCCGCGATTCGGGCAGGTCCGCCGGTGCGAACTTGATGAAGTTGCCCTGCAGCGCGACGTCGGTCAGCCCGGCGGCGCGTGCATCCACCCGGAAGCGGGCAACATCGATCAGGTTCTTCACTTCCTGCGGGGGCTCGCCGTAACGGTCCACCAGTTCGGCCAGCACTTCGTCGATCGCCTCATTGGTGAGCGCGGATGCCAGCTTGCGGTAGGCCTCCAGCCGCAGCCTCTCCCCCGGAACGTAGTCATGCGGGAGATGGGCGTTGACCGGCAGCTCGATCTTCATTTCGGCTGCCTTCTCCTCGGCCTCACCCCGGTAATCGGCCACGGCTTCGCCCACCAGCCGGATGTACAGGTCAAAGCCGACGCCGGCAATATGGCCGGACTGTTCCCCGCCCAGCAGGTTGCCGGCACCGCGGATCTCCAGGTCCTTCATGGCCAGCTGCATGCCCGCACCCAGCTCGTTGTGCGTGGCCACGGCCTTCAGCCGCTCCAGTGCCACCTCGCCCAGCGGCTTTTCCGACGGGTACAGGAAGTATGCGTAGGCCCGCTCCCGGCCGCGCCCTACCCGGCCGCGCAGCTGGTGCAGCTGGGAGAGGCCGAAGTGGTCCGCACGGTCCACGATCAGGGTGTTGGCATTGGAGATGTCCAGGCCCGTTTCGATGATCGTGGTGCACACCAGCACGTCGAAGCGCTTCTCCCAGAAATCCACAATGATCTGCTCGAGCTTGGACTCACTCATCTGGCCGTGCGCCACGGCGATCCGCGCCTCCGGCACCAGTTCCCGCAGATGCGCGGCCGTCCGGTCAATCGTGGACACCCGGTTGTGGACAAAGAAGACCTGGCCCTCGCGCATGAGCTCGCGGCGGATGGCGGCAGAGGCCTGCTTGTCCGTGTACGGGCCCACATAGGTGAGTACGGGGTGCCGTTCCTCCGGCGGGGTGGCCAGTGTGGAGGTCTCGCGGATGCCGGTCAGCGACATTTCCAGGGTGCGTGGAATCGGGGTGGCGCTCATGGCCAGCACGTCCACGTTGGTGCGCATCTTCTTCAGCGCTTCCTTGTGTTCGACGCCGAAGCGCTGCTCCTCATCCACGATCACCAGGCCCAGGTCCTTGAACTGCACTTCCTGTGACAACAGGCGGTGGGTGCCGATGACCACGTCCACTGCGCCGGTCTTGACGTCCTCGATAGTTCCCTTGGCCTGCTTGGCGGTCTGGAAGCGCGAGAGCGAATCCACCCGGACCGGGAAGCCGGAGAACCGCTCGGCAAAGGTCTCCATATGCTGCTGGGCCAGCAGCGTGGTGGGCACCAGCACGGCCACCTGCTTGCCGTCCTGCACGGCCTTGAACGCTGCACGGACCGCAATCTCGGTCTTGCCGTAACCCACGTCGCCGGAGACCAGGCGGTCCATGGGGATTTCGCGCTCCATGTCTGCCTTGACCTCGTTGATAGTGGTCAGCTGATCCGGGGTCTCGACATAGGGGAACGCTTCCTCAAGTTCACGCTGCCACGGGGTGTCCGGGCCGAAGGCGTGGCCCTTGGACGCCATCCGGGCGGAGTAGAGCCGGATCAGCTCTCCCGCGATCTCCTTGACGGCCTTGCGCGCCCGGCTCTTGGTCTTGGCCCAGTCGGATCCGCCCATCTTGGACAGGACAGGGGTTTCACCGCCCACGTACCGGGTGATCTGGTCCAGCTGGTCGGTGGGGACGAACAGCCGGTCCCCCGGCGCTCCGCGCTTGGAGGACGCGTATTCAAGCACCATGTACTCGCGCACTGTCTTGTTGGTGCCGGCACCGGTGGCACGCTGGATCAGTTCAATGAACTTGCCCACGCCGTGCTGCTCGTGCACCACGAAGTCGCCCTCCTGCAGCTGCAGCGGATCGACGGCGTTGCGCCGTTTGGAGGGCATCTTGCGCATGTCGCGGGTGGAGTAGGTACTGGCGCGGCCGAGCAGGTCCGCCTCGGTCAGCAGGCCGGTCTTGAGGGTGTCAAAGACATACCCGCGGCCGGCGCTGGCCGTGGTGATGGCGATGACGCCGGGGCGCGGTTCCTCGTCCACGGATTCCACCAGCGCTGCCGGAATGTCGTTCTCCCGGAACAGTTCGGCCAGGCGGGAGGCCGGGCCCGGTCCCTCCGTCACCACCACCACACGCCAGGCGTCCCGGACGCGGCCGCCGATGAACTCCATCATTTCCGCTACGTCGCCCCGGTAGCCGCGCGGTTCGCGGGCATTGATGGTCAGGGTGTCGATGTCCAGGACGGTTTCGTCGTCGGGGTTGAAGGACGTGATGGACCACCAGGCCACGTCATTGGCATGCGCGGCAGTGCGCGTATCGGTCAGGGAACGGAAGCTTGCAGCGTCCAGGTCCGAGGCCAGCCCGGCGGAAAGATCCAGGGGTGCCGCACCGCCGTCGGACGCCGTGGCCCAGGCCGCGGCCAGGAACTCCTCATTGGTGGCGGCCAGGTCGTGGGCGCGGGCCCGGACCTTTTCCGGTTCGATGACCACGGCAATGGATCCCCGGGGCAGCTCCCCCATCAGCGGGACCATGGAGTCCACCAGTACCGGAGCGAGGGATTCCATGCCTTCCACGGCAATACCGCCGGCGATCTTTTCCAGCATGTCCGAGGCGGCCGGCATCTGGTCCTTGAGCTTGGCGGCGCGGCTCATGACCGACGGCGTGATCAGGATTTCGCGGCACGGCGGGGCGTAGAGCTCCGAGGGGTGGGTGATGTGCTCCCCGGTAAGGGTCCGCTGGTCAGCGACCGCGAACCAGCGCATGGAATCCACTTCGTCGCCGAAGAAGTCGATGCGGATGGGGTGGTCCTCGGTGGGCGGGAAGACGTCCAGGATGCCGCCGCGAACGGCGAATTCGCCGCGGTGGGAGACCATATCCACCCGCGCATAGGCAGCTTCCGCCAGTGCCTGCACCACGGAGTCGAAGGGCTGTTCCTGGCCGACCTTCAGCGCCACCGGCTTGAGTTCGCCCAGTCCGGCCACCAGCGGCTGGAGCACGGCGCGCACCGGGGCAACCACAATCTGCACGGGGGCGGTTTCCGGGTGCGCCAGCCGGCGGAGCACCGACAGGCGCCGTCCGACGGTATCCGAGCGCGGGGACAGCCGCTCGTGCGGCAGGGTCTCCCAGCTGGGGAACTCTTCAATGCCGGCCAGGGGAAGATAGCTGCGCAGCGCGGCTGCCAGGTCCTCCGCCTCGCGTCCCGTCGCCGTCACGGCCAGCACCACCGGCGGAACGCCGTCACCGGTACCGGCCGAGGCCAGGCCGTCCACGACTTCGGCCAGCAGGGCGGCGCGCATGCCCTGCGGAGCCCCGATCTGCAGGTCTTCGCTGCGGCCTGCGGGCGGCCGGGAGGAAAGAGTCCGCACCCTTGCGTACGAGGGGTCCTCAGCGAGGGCGGCACGCAGTCCGTTCAGGCTCATGGGGTGTTTTCTCCTTCATGACGGCAACGCAAATACCCGAAGTCCACAAACGGAACCCCGGGGTTTTCTTCCACATTACCTGCTGCCGGGGCGCCGGTCCGGCGCTCGCGCTGAGAGCGGAAAACATAAGGAAGCGGGAGTCCGTTACACCGGACTCCCGCTCCCGTACCGGGTATCCGCCCGGGCGGTGACGCTGGATATTAAGCCTCCTACTTCCGCAGCAGGTGTCCGCGGTAGTCGTATTCGGCCGGGACGGACCGGGCACCCTGGCCGCCGCCGCGCAGCTCCTCCTCCGTGAGGGCAAAGGTGACCACGGCGTGGGCCACGGCGTCCGACATCTGGTCGAGAACAGTGCGGTTCACGTTGTTGATGTCGTCGCAATCGGCGTGGTAGCAGGCGTCGTACGGCTCACCCGCCACCCCGCCGAACAGTGCAGCTTCCTCCGGTGTCTTCAGGCCTTCGGCACCCGTGAACAACCCTCCCGCCGGAATGTTCCTTTCGATGAACCCGGCATAGTCGGAACGGCCGCTGAACTCGGTGGGTGCCGTGGTCAGGCCCTGGGAGGCGAAGTACTCCTCGAAGACCCCCTCAATGACGTCGGACCCGGCGGGCCCTGTCCGGCCGAAGGCGTCGCCGTCGCCGTCGTAGATAAACCGGGCGAAGTTCGGGGAACCCACCATGTCGAAGTTCAGGTTCAGCAGCGTTCCGGCCAGCCCGGCTTCGTCCAAGGTGGAGACGTAGTGCCGCGAGCCTACGAGCCCGTCTTCTTCCCCGCCCCAGAACGCGAACCGGACGCGGTTCTCCAATCCGCCCTTCGTCTTGGTTTTGGCGAGCTGGACGGCTGTTTCCAAGGTTGCTGCCGAACCGCTGCCGTTGTCATTGATGCCAGGCCCCTCCGGGACCGAGTCCAGGTGTGCTCCCACCACCACGGTACGGTCCGCGTCCCCGGTGGGGGTATCCGCGAGGATGTTGAAGGAGTTGATGGTGCGCACCCCGGATTCCACCGAGACCCGCACAACAACGCCCGGAGTGCCTGCCAGGGCCTCACCGAGGGCAAATGTTGTACCGACGGCGGGAATCGGGGAAAGCTCGGTGCCCAGCGTGCCGTTGAGCAGGCCCGTGCGGTCATCCCCCGCCACATTGGTGCCCTGGTTGAAGATGACCGCAGCGGATGCCCCGGCTGCTGCGGCGTTGTCCACCTTGATTTCGAAACTGCATGTGCCGCGCTGCATCAAGGCGACGTTCCCGGCGGGGAACCCGGCGAAATCCTCCGGCTCGCAGCCGCTGCTCGAGGCACGGTTGCCGCCGAGGTTGATGTCCACCGCTGTCAGTCCGGCTGTCACGTCTCCCGGGCCCGAGTAGCTCATGGTGCTGAATTCC
This sequence comes from Arthrobacter sp. zg-Y1110, assembly GCF_025244865.1. Classification (NCBI taxonomy): domain Bacteria; kingdom Bacillati; phylum Actinomycetota; class Actinomycetes; order Micrococcales; family Micrococcaceae; genus Arthrobacter; species Arthrobacter sp. zg-Y1110. Next base: position 1,053,984 of record NZ_CP104272.1, on the reverse strand, counting down.
GTTCCTGCCACGTACGCCTGCGCCGTGGGGGAAACCTGCTCGAAGGTCTCGCCGGACAGCTCGAACTGGTCGTAGGAGAAGGGCTGCCTCACCGGGTTGTAGCCGGCCCGGCGCAGCTGCTGCTCGATGTATCGGCCGGAGGCCTCGTATCCGGGAGTTCCCGACGCGCGGTTTTCGCCGTTGGCATCTGCGGCAGCCTGCAGGGCGTCCAGGTGCCGCAACACATTCTTGACGGTCACTTTCTTCCGCAGCATTTCGCTGGCATCCGGCTTGCCGCTCCCCTTGCCGGGAGACTCCTTGTCCGGGCCGCCCTTGCCGGGATTGCCCTTTCCGGCTGCAGCGTCACGGACGCTTTGCTGGCCGTCCGCTGCTCCGTTGCCGTTGTCCGCTGACGCTGCCGGCACTCCCGCTGCAGCCGTCAGGAAAACCGCCGCTGCGAGCGCCGTCGTACGCAAAGTCCTGTTCCTCTTCATCGTTCCCCTAGGTGTGTGTCCCCCGTGCGTGCGTGATGGTCCAGCACCGCGCCCGCAGGCGTTGGCACCGTGCCGCGCAACCTACCTCGGCTTCCCGCGCGGGGTAAGCGTAGGCGGGAAGCCGGCTACATGTGCGAGGAGATCCAGACCCGGCCCGCAGCACCGGTGGATCTGGTTTTTCGTGGGGTCGCCTGCCACGCTGGAAAAGCACGGGTTACCCGGAGACGGCAGTAATCCAGTCGCCGGCCTCGCCTTTCGACAACGTAAGGACTGCCCATGGCACCAAAAGCGACCCTCCTGGCCACGGGATGTGCGGTATTCGCGCTGGCCTTCACCGGCTGCGCGGGCAACTCCGACGGAGACGGCGCCAACGATTCCGAAGGTTCCCCTTCCTCATCGTCTTCCAGCCCTTCGCCCTGCGGCACCAACTCCCCGAACGCCAGCGGAGAAAACTGCCAGGCAGCCGGCGTTCCCGGCCGCACTGCCAACCCCGATCGATGCGGAAAGTTCACTGCGTCCCCGACTCCGGGCGGGATCATCGAGGGAACGTTCGGCCCGTACTGCGACGACGCCGTCGCGACTACCTACAGCACCGCCTTGATCCCGGATGAGTCCGTAGCGATTGTCACCGTCGAGGAAAGCGCGGAGAACACCACCGTGCAGCTCCAGGCACAGAGCTTCGCCGCCGACACGACCTACAGCGCCCGGCTGCACGAGGATGATTGCGGAGCAGATCCAACGGACGCCGGCGCGGAGTACCAGAGCAGCCAGGGCGGCCTCACCCTGGACTTCACTACCGACACCGCCGGCAACGCCACCGCGAGCACCACGGTTCCGTGGACGCTGCCCGACGACGACGCCGAGTCGCTCCTCATCCTCGATGCGGGGCAGGGCGGTGCGGCGGGAAGCCCCGTGGGCTGCATCAATCTGGTGCCCTGACCCGGCCGGGAGCTCCCCGGCCCGGTTTCGGGGCAGCTGCGCGTGCGGTTTAGGATGAGGGTTGGCCGGCCGGCGGGCTGTACAAGCCCGCGGAATCCGGCATTACCGCTCACCTTACGGAGGACCTATGGCCCTGAACGCATCAACTATCCTGCCCTACGACGTACGGACCGTGACGGACACGTTCGCTGACGAGGGTTTCCTGCGCAGCATGAGCGAGCACGTAGGCGGTTCCCTGGTTTCCGCTTCCGTGGACGGTGACACCGCCGGGGCATTTGTCCTCACCGCTGTGCGGACGATGCCCACGGACCGGTTGCCGGACATTGCGAAGAAGTTTGTTGGTGCCAACCTGACCGTGACCCAGAAAGAGCAGTGGGCCGCACCTGCCGCCGACGGATCCCGCGAAGCCGCCGTGGAGCTCTCCGTGGGCGGGGTCCCGCTGAAGGTCAACGCCGTGCAGCGACTGATCAGCACCCCCGAGGGCACCCGCGTCGATGTTGACGGCAACGTGGCCTCCAGCATTCCGTTCCTGGGCGACAAGATCGCCAAGGCCGCCGAACCGATGATCGGCAAGGCCCTCACGATCCAGGCAGGCCAGGCCGGCAAGTGGATTGAAAGCCGGAAGAGCTAGCCCATGGTCCTCTCCACTCCCCTCGCTCTGGTCCTGGTGATCGCAGGCCTCTGGTCCCTCATCGTCTGGCCGCCCTATCTGCGGGACGTCCTGAAGTCCCCGCAGGCGCGGGATACCAACGGTGCGCCGACCCGGTACATGACCACGAACCTCATGAAGATCAGCACGGCCATGGTCTTCGGACTGGCAACCCTCGTGATCGGTATCCGCGGCCTGATCGGCTGACTTTCCCTGATGACGCACGCCCCGGCAGGTTTCCTGCCGGGGCGTTTTGCTGCCTGCTTCGCCCCTCATCACACGCTGCCTGACTGATGCAGTTAGACTGGTACACGGTGCGCCGGGAAGTCTGGTCGGCAATAACTTTGCCGTACCCGAATTTGATAGGAACCTTTCATGGCCTCTGAGCCCTCCTCCCCCAAGCCCAACGGTTCGCACACCGTCCTCGGCAGGCGCAGCTACGGAGAGACCCTTCGCATCAGCGAGATTCTCCGCAAGGAAACCGTGGGCGGCATTTTGCTGCTGATCGCTACCGTCGCGGCCCTGATCTGGGCCAACTCTCCGGCTGCAGACACTTACTTTGCCGTGCGTGACTTTGAATTCGGTTACGAGCCGTGGCACCTCAAGCTGAGCATCGGCACCTGGGCAGCCGACGGGCTGCTGGCCATCTTCTTCTTCCTGGTCGGCCTCGAGCTGAAGAAGGAATTCATTGCCGGGGACCTGAGGGACCTGAAACAGGCGATCGTACCCATCGCGGCAGCGGTGGGCGGCGTAATTGTCCCCGCCCTGGTCTACGTAGCCGTCAACCTGATATCCGGTTCGGACGGCCTGCGGGGCTGGGCCATCCCCACCGCCACCGATATTGCCTTCGCCCTGGCAGTGCTGGCGGTTATCAGTTCGCACCTGCCCAGCGCGCTGCGCATCTTCCTCCTGACCCTCGCCGTGGTGGATGACCTCATCGCCATCGCCATCATTGCCTTCTTCTACTCCGAAGACGTGCACCTTAGCTACCTGCTGTGGATGCTGCTGCCGCTCGCCGCATTCACACTGCTGGTCCAGCGCGTCCCGCGCTTCTTCGGCACCCGGGGCTGGCCCGCCTGGGTGATCCTGCTGCCCTTGGGTGTCGCCACCTGGGCGCTGATGCACGCCTCCGGCGTCCACGCCACCGTGGCCGGGGTGCTGCTGGGCTTTGCTGTTCCGGTGCTGCGCCGCGGTCCGGACCGGCAGAAACTGCCCGCCGATCCGAAGGCCCCCGGCCTCTCGGAAATCTTTGAGCACCGCTTCCGGCCTGTTTCCACGGGCTTTGCCGTTCCGATCTTCGCCTTCTTTTCCGCCGGCGTGGCATTGGGCGGCTGGAGCGGCGTCGGTGCTGCGGTTACGGACCCCGTAGCGATCGGAATTATCCTGGGCCTCGTGGCCGGTAAGCCCATCGGCATCCTGCTCACCACCTGGGCAGTCACCGCGGGCACGCGGGCAAAGCTGGACCCGGATGTGCGCTGGATCGATCTGGCAGGCATCGGCATTCTGGGCGGGATCGGCTTCACCGTCTCCCTGCTGGTCAATGACCTGAGCTTCGAGGTCGGCTCGCTGCACAACGACGACGCCAAGGTCGGCATCCTCGTGGCCTCCGTGCTGGCTGCCCTGCTGGCTTCAGCCCTGCTGACTGCCCGGAACCGGCGCTACCGGCTCATCGAGGCCGAAGACCGGCGCGACGACAACCAGGACGGCATTCCGGACGTGTACGAGGACCGGGAGAACTAGCGCGAGCAGGGGTAGCCCAGCAGTCCCGGTGGTGCGTAATAGAACATCTGGAGCGTGGACGCCTGGGAAGGGGCCAGGATATCGCCCTCGCTGATGGGCGTCACTGACGGGACATCCTTTTTGACCGTGGCGGTCCGCAGCGTGACTGCCAGGGGCACCTTGTCATAGGGGGTCCTGCCCAGCGCGTCGCTCAGACCGCTGAGGTATACGGGCTTGACCGTAGTAGTGCTGCGCGGAACCGCGTAGGTCTTGGTGCGCCCATTGACGGCGAAGGACAGCACATAGACCACGTCAGGGTCCACGTCCGTTACGGCGGGCCAGCTGATCTCATTGGCCAAAGCCCGAGTGGTGCAAACGGGCGGGGCGGGAGTTTGCACCTTTGCGGTCGGGAGCCCGGTGATTGTCACTGCGGTCGACTGGCTCCAGTACGCATACGCGGCGGGGCCGCCCAGGCCCAGAACAACCGTGAGCACAAAAACCACCGCAGCGGTCCGGATACCCGGCTGGGCACGAAGCCGCCTAAACGGGCCCGGACGGGTCTCCGTCACGGTGTCGGTGCCCACCGCAGCCCCCTGCTGCGTATTCCTGCTCATCGGCTCCTGCTTCGTAGTCGGATTCCGGCGGCGGCGAAGAAAGCCACCGACAGTACTATCAGGAGCGTACCGGAGAGCGAGCGGATGATGGGTTCGACGGTGCTTTCGAATGACGCCGGCGAAGCCGCTTCCAGCCGTCCGGCTTCCACCGGCGGGACCTGGGTATTGAAGCCCGAGTCCTGTGCCTGTGCGGGGGCAGCCGGGAAAGCGGCCAGCGCCGCTGTGCCGTCGGTTGGCGCAGTGCCTTGATCCGTGCCTGGACCCGGCCGTGCCTGGATAGCCTGCTGGCCCGTGTTCCCGGTATTCCGGGTGTCCCCGGAGGTGTTGCCGGTTCCGGGGACTTCGGCGTTGGGTGTCCCCGGATCCGACGGCGGTGTGTTGCCGTTGTCGTCATTGTTCCCCAGCGCCTCGCAGGCGCTGGGTCCGGTGCCTGCACCGTCGGTGGACTGCAGGTAAAACACGACGTCGAAGCGGGCACTGCGGTTCATGGCCGCGTTGGGAGCTTCCGCGGCAAGGCCTGCCGTGAGCTGTACGAGGACGGCGTCGCCCGCGCCCAGTTCCCATCCCCGGTAAAGGTCGCTGCATACTCCGGCAGCGCCGAGGTAGGCCGGGACGCCGACTGCGGCACCGGCGGATCCGCTCACGCTGACCAGGCCCGCCAGCTCCGGGTCCATCGCGGCGCTGACGGCGCCGGCGGAGAGATAGGCTGCCTCTGCGCCGTCGTTCCGCACCCACACGCTGCCGTCCGTGGATGCTCCCGGGACCAGTTGAACCGCCTGGTTAAAGACTGGCTGGGTCAGTGTCGGACTAAAGCCGACGCCGTCGGGGCTGAAGCTGAGGTAGCTGCCGGATGCGGAAGCGGCAGGGATGCCGGCGAGGGTGATGGTCGCCGCGGCTCCGCCCACGGCACCGACTGTCAGCCAGTGCCTCACCGGTTTGGAAATCTGCATTAGACGGCTACGGGCTTCCGCCGGCTGCGGACATGCGGGTGGGCGCTGTCGTGGTTGCAGTGCTCGCACTCTTCCAGGACGGGATCCTCATGATCCAGCGGGTCCTGGGTGCGGAAGGCGAAGAACGGGTCCGCGCCGTCGTCGGTGGAACCATTATCCGGATCGTCATTGTCTGCCTGCGGGGTTTCCCCGTCACCGCGTTTTTTGGCCAACGCGCCGCGGACCATGGAGATGATCCCGTAGCCCATAAGTGCGACAGCACCCCATTGGAGTGCCGCGCCGCGGTCCGAGTTACCCAGGGCATTGGCGGCAAAACCTACAAACGGTACGGCGTAGAAAAGCTTGCCTCGGACCTGGACTTCGCGCACGGGTTCGGCGTCGGCAACGTCATTGTTGTCGCCCTTGGTGATCAGTGTGCGTTCGCCGTCCTGCGCGGTGCCCACGGACGTGATTCGGTGGGTGATGACGGCAGAGCTGCCGGACTCGATCTGGTAGGTGATCACGTCGCCCGCGCGCAGTTCCTCGAACGGGGTGGGCTTGACGACCAGGAAGGTGCCGGGGGCGTAGTGCGGGGCCATGGAGCTGGTGAGGACGCTGAACGTCTGCGAGCCGGTCACAAGGGGAATGACTACGAGGACCAGGGCAACGAGCGCCGTGGCGCACAGGGCGATGTAGCTCAGACCGGCTCCGATGAAGCGCAGCGGGCTGGCGGGCTTCTCTGCTGTCCTACGGCCACTCGACATGGTGTTCCTATCCATCACTAAGCTGCCGGCGCGAGCTGCGCCACGCTGAGGTTTACCGGGATGCTGATCGGCGTTCCGAGCTGGTTTGCCGGGGTGTTTTGCTTGACTTCAACCTTGAAGCAAATGGTCTGGGTGGTTCCGGTGGCCAGCACCGGAAGGACCGGGGTTCCGGCCTGGTAGGCCAGGTTGGCGGTGCAGATCGCCGATCCCTGGACAACCGCTGTGTGCAGGGTCAGGTTGCCGTTGAGCAGGCTGCCGGGTACCGGGAGCGAAACGGCGGGCTGCAGGACCAGCGGTGACTGCGCGGTGACGTTGGTGTTGTTGGTCACCCGGACTGCGGTGAATTTCGGTACTCCGCGGTGCAATCCGGCAACGTCCAACGACAGGGTCGGTGTCTGGGCCATGTTGGCTTCATTCACCAGGATGTTGAAATCGGCGGCCTGGACGGTGCCGGCGTTCTGCTGTGCGGCGGCGTTCCACAGGGCATAGCTTCCCTGGACCGTCATCAGTCCGAGTACCACAGCGGCCAGAATCAGGCCGGCTGCCTTCAGTACTCGGGAGCTCTTCACGGATTTTTTCCTCCAGGGGAACGGTTGTGCGCGGGACATGTGTTCCGCGCACAACCGGGGTTAGAACAAGGGGCTTACGGGAATGCTACTTGGCGACCTGGGTCAGGACGTAGTTCACGCGGGTGAGGTCCAGGCTGGCGTTGGTGTCCGTGCGGGCGCCGGTGTCCTTGTTGAAGACGAAGACGGCCTTGGCGGTGACCACTCCCGCCGTGTCGACGTCGTTGGCGGCGGTCAGGTTTGCCGCGTTCAGGGTCTTGCCGCCCTGGGTCAGGGTAGGTACCGGCTTGGCACTGCCCGTGAAGCCGTTGGTGACGTCCTCGTTGATAACCAGCGTCGCCTTCATCTGGTCACCGTCGAGCTGCAGGCTGACATCCTGGGTGAAGGTCAGCTCATCGCCCGGTACAACCTTGTACTTGGTGATGTCGATTTCGGTACCGGCCTTGTTGGTCCACTTACCCGCCGCGGCGGTCACGTCAAGGTCACCGGAGACGATGGTGCCGGCGTTCGCCTTCTCGGAATCGTTCCAGACGGCGAGCGTTCCGCCGCCGCCGAGCAGCATTGCCGAGCCGATACCGATTGCCAGTGCACCCTTAGCCATCTTGTTCACGCTGTTCCCCTTGTTCGAAAGTCTTTTGGCTCGGAAGGCTTTCCTCGCCGCTGGGTATTACTTTGCCGCCCTCCCCTCAAGAAACAACGCCACCCAAACACAGGGTTCATGCAACATTCCGGCAAAGCTCAAGCGCCACACAAGGTAGCCTCAACACCAGCACAACCGGCCGTATCCGGCCCGGGAACCAGCCCTATCCGAAGCCTGAGGACATGAGACCCACCGCTGCTCCGTTCCGAATCTTGACTGTCTGCACCGGCAACATCTGCCGCTCCCCGATGGCCGAGCGCCTGCTGCAGGCCGGACTGGACAGCGTTGCCCCCGGTGAATTCGAAGTCACCAGTGCAGGCACCGGTGCCCTGGTCGGATCCGGCATCGAGCCTCATGTGGCCGGTTTCGTGAACATTTTCGGCGGCGACTCCGCCGGCTTCGCCGCACGGCAGCTCTCTGCGGAGATTCTCGAGGGCCAGGACCTCGTGCTGGGCATGACCCGGGCCCACCGGAGCAAGATCGTGGAACTCGCCCCGGCGTTTCTGCGGCGCACCTTCACACTGCGCGAGCTGGCCCGCCTGCTCCCGCTGGTCGACGCGGACCCCGATGCCACTGCCGTCGACCGTTGGCAGGCCGCAACGGCCAAGGTGCTGCGGCTGCGCAGCGCCCATCCGGTGGGACCGCAGGAGGACGACGTAGTGGACCCGTACCGCCGCAGCGACGCCGTCTACCAGCAGATGGTCCGCGAGCTGAGTCCCGCGGTGGGCAACCTCCTCGCCTGGGAGCGCCGCTACCGATGAACGTGATCATTCCGGGGACACAACGACGACGCAGGCTGGCCGGCCTTTTCCTGCTCTATATAGTCGCCCTGGCTCTCATCACGTTCTGGCCTTCCCCGGTGGATGCCGGACCGGCCGGCACCCTGCGCGCAGTCCTGGCTGCCCTGAACAGCCGAGGCATGCCCGGATGGGTCAACTACACCCTCTTAGAGTCCGTCGCGAACGTGGTCCTGTTTGTTCCCTTCGGTGTCCTGGCCGCCGCCTGCCTCACCGAACGTTTCGCCTGGCTGGGCGCCGTCGTCGGCATGGCCGCCTCCTGCGCCATCGAAGCCGGGCAGCACGTGTTCCTGCCGGCCCGCTACGCCACCATCCACGACGTCATCGCCAATTCGCTGGGTGCGGCGCTCGGCACGTTGGTGGTCTATGCCTTCCGCAGCCGGAAGGGCGATTAGTCGACGGCCCGCAATATTGCCTCGATCTTGAGCGTTGCAGGCAACTTTTCCTGAGGTTGGGGTGAGACCGTAGGGCATCAGCCGGGAGTATTCGGCTGGCTTCCATCAGGCACCGAACCGCCCGACGGCGACCCCACACCGAAGGATATTTTGTTTGTCTCTCACTCCCCCGCAGCCCCCACCGGTCTGGCCACCGCGCCCGTCCGCCGCTGCACGAGTATTACCGCGGAATTGCAACGCCGCCCTGCCCTTCAGGAGCGCCAGCTGATGACGCCCCAGGAAGAACTCGAGGCGCGGCTGATCTCCCTGGACCGATTGCGGGAACTAAGCGACCAGGTTGGCGTGGAATCCTGCCGCCGGTTCGTCGCCAACTTCACATCGATGTGGGAGGGCCGGTTCACGCGCCTTCACCAAGCGGTGCAGGGCCGGGACTTCGACGCCGCCATGGATGTGGTCCTCAGCATCAAGATTTCCAGCCACATGGCCGGAGCCGAACGGCTCTCGGCCCTTGGCGCCGCAGCGCAGGACCTCGTAGCACGCCGTGATGTGCGGGGCCTCGAGGAGATGGTGACCGCCGTCCGCACCTGCGGCGCCGAAACCATGGCCTATCTGAACGAGTCGGACCTGTTTTCCGCCGCATAAGTGCCGCTCCTACCCATCCCGGCCGCCGTGCCGCGGAAGTGAGCGCGGTCACGCCTGCGACTTACCACCGGTATCGTTAGACCCTGTTGTGTTTTACGAGGGGGTCATGCATGTCGCGGTTGTCGCAGTCGACGCTGAAGTTTTTCGGCATTTCCTCCCAGTTCCACGAACTGCCGCTGCGGTACCGGACCGCCGTGAGCCAGGCACCGCTGGTGGTCGTTGTGGCCCTGATCTGCGCCATTGCCGCCTCGCAGCTGCCTGAGGTCTTCCACCGCCGGGAATTCGTGGCCGGCCTGGTCACGCTCGCCGTTGTCACCGCCGTGTGCATCGCCCTCCCCTGGAACCGGCTCTGGTATCCGTCCTACTGGATCATCCCGCTGCTCGACTTCGTGGCCATCGCCCAGCTGCAGCATGGCAGCGCCGGCATCCTTACCGGGCTGAGCCTCCTCCACGTTTTCCCCGTGTTCTGGATGTCCTGGTCCCGAGTCTCCCCGCCGGCCGCCCGGTACCTGAGCTTCCTCTGCCCCCTGCTGTCCGTATGGCACCCCTTCATCCTGGACGCGTCCGGTCCGGTCAGCGGCGCGGATCTCTCCGCTCCCCTGCTCGTTCCGCTGGTCAGCCTGGGTGTCGCGATCACCGTGTCCGTGCTGCGCGAAGACATCCGTTCCCAGCGCGAGACGCTGGAGAATAAGGACCGGCTGCTCGAGGCCGCGCTGGCGGAGAGCAAACGGCAATCCCAGCAGCTCGACGGGGTGCTGAACGCCATCAATGTCGGTGTCCTCCTGGTGGACGAGGACGGCGTGCCGCGGCATATGAACCGCCGCCAGCGGATGCTGCAGGAACGGGCGCTGCCGCCGGACACGGCACATCCGCATGAACGCGACCTGTTCCTCTACACAGTTGACCGCACTACTCCCGTGCCCTTCGAACAGCGTCCCGTTGCCCGTGCCCTGCGCGGCTCGGACTTCAACGACCTACAGCTGTGGCTGGGCCCGCCCGGCAGCCAGATGGCCATGAACGTCTCGGGGGCCGTGCTCCGCAATGACGCCGGCGGCTTCAACGGTGCGGTGATCGTTTTCTCCGACGTCACGGCCATGGTTGGTGCGTTGGCCGCGAAGGACGACTTCGTGGCCAGCGTCTCGCACGAACTGCGCACCCCGCTGACGTCGATCATGGGCTACCTGGACCTGGCCCTGGACGAGGCAGAAGAGACCGGGCTGCAGGGCACCATTCCCGGATCAATGCGGGTGGCCCTGCGCAACAGCGAGCGGCTGCTTCGCCTGGTGTCGGATCTGCTCACCGCGGCCTCGGGGACCGTTCAGCTGGAATCCCGGCCCATGTGCCTGGCGGAGATCATCCGCAACAGCCTCCGCACGGCGGAGACCAGGGCGCGGGAGGCCGGCGTCGATCTGGTCAACGATGCCCCGGCAGAGCTGCCGATGTTCGCGGATCCGCACCGTATCGCGCAGGTACTGGACAATCTGCTGTCCAACGCCGTCAAATACTCCCCCGACGGCGGCACGGTCACGGTCAGCGCGTGGCGCGAAGGGGACCGTGCTGTGTTCCGTGTATCCGATACGGGCATGGGTATGTCCGCGGACGACGTGGATGATGTCTTCGAGAAGTTCTTCCGAACCGGCACGGTTCGGCAGGCGGGTATCCCCGGCGTCGGGCTCGGCATGGCCATCAGCAAGGACATCGCCGAGGCGCACGGGGGCAGCATCCGGGTGGAGAGCACGCTGGGCCGCGGCACCAGCTTTACCGTCGAACTCCCTGCCGGCGTGCCGGCGCTCACTTAGCAGCGCAGCCGGTACTCACGCCGGCAAGGGAGCCGGTGGGGGGATCGAGGGCCGGGATCGAGGGCCGGGGGCTCGAAGGCCGGAGGCTCCACGGCCGGAGCCAGGCGGGTCAGGCGGGTCAGGCCTGCGGAGCCAGCCGGTAGCCGACGCCGCGTACGGTTTCGAGCCAGCGCGGCGCCTTAGAATCGTCCCCGAGTTTGCGGCGCAGGTTGCCGACGTGCACTTCCACGGTCCGCTCATCGGCGTCACTGATGAAGGATCCGGTGTCATACTCCTCGCCGCGCAGCCGCCGGACCAGGTCCGTTTTAGTCCGCACCAGGCGGCCACCCTCAAGGAGCGCCTGCAGCAGGTCGAACTCGGTACGGGTCAGCTCTACGCCCTTGCCGTTGATTTCGGTGGTGCGCGTCCCCGGGTTCAGGGTCAGGCCGTTGTGGGCAAGCGTCCCCGGGGCGGCTGCGGGAGCCGGAACCTGCACCGCTGCGGGGGTGGTTCCCTGGCTTCCGCCGAGGGATGAAAGGGCATCAGCGGAAACGGGCGTCTCGGCTTCGCCTGCAGACTCTCCGCGGGGGCGGCGGAGCATGGCTGAAATCCGGGCCCGCAGTTCCCGGGGCCGGAAGGGCTTGGTGATGTAGTCATCCGCGCCGGCTTCCAGCCCCATAAGGGTGTCAAGCTCCTCGGCGCGGGCGGTGAGCATCACGATGTAGGCATCGCTGAACTGCCGCAGCTGCCGGATCACCTCAAACCCGTCAATGTCCGGAAGGCCCAGGTCCAATGTGACCACGGTGGGATTATGCAGCCGCACTGCTTCAACACCTTCGGAGCCGTTCGGGGCAGTAAAGACGTTGAAACCTGATTGCTGCAGAACTGCGTTAAGAAGATCGCGGATATCTGCATCGTCCTCGATGATGACGGCTACGCGTTGAATTTCCATGTTTTATTTTTTCCTGTCCTGCGAGACCTTCTGAATCCCCGCTCCCCTTGCTCGGTATCCTACAGGAGCACCCCTATACTCTGAGCTACCACTACAGGAATCCGGGGGTTCCCTTTTTTCATGTCCAGTCTCAAAGACCGAGTGGCCACGCTTCCTGGTATCAAATCGCAGTTTAATGAATTGAGTCTTCGGCGCCGGCTGCTGGTGAGCCAGCAGCCGATGCTGATATCGGTTGCCATAGCGGTCGTGATTACCGCTGTCGTGTCCCCGGATCTATTGCGCAGCGACAGTTTCCAATTTGCGCTGGTACTCCTTGCCGCCCTGACATTGGCATGCGTGGCCGTCCCGTGGGAACGGTATCCACCGTTGGCTTATTGGTGCATCCCCGTACTGGACTTTGCTGTTGTGGGCGGCCTCTATTACGAGGGCCGCAACTCAGTGATCGGGCTTAGTTTCCTGGCGGTCTTCCCCGTTTTCTGGATGTCTTGGTCCGGCGCTGCGCCGCGAAGGGCATGGATACTCAGCTATCTCTGCACCACGTTGCTGCTGTGGGCACCGCTGTTCATGCAGGCGGGCGGTTTCCCCGCCCGGGAGGATCTGGTGGCCCCCCTCCTTATCCCGTTCGTCATGTTTGCCATGGGCGTGGTGATCTCGACGATGGAATCGGATACCACGTCCCAGCAGAAGCGGCTTGTGGCGATTGAAACCGAACTGCAGGCCAGCCTGCAGGAGACCCGCCGACGCTCGCAGTTGCTGGACGCCGTGCTGGAAACGGTCGATGTGGGCGTGATGGCGGTAGATGCTGAGGGTCGGACCATCCTGATGAACAGCCGCCAGCGGATCAACCATGCGTTGGCTGGCCTTACCGACGGAGCAGACACGGGCAGCGACGCCCGGATTTACGGTCTGGACCAGCTCACACCGGTACCCCTGGCACAAAGACCCTCGCAGCGGGCCATGCGCGAGGAATCTTTTTCGGACGTCATTGTCTGGGTTGGAACCGGGGAGCGGCAGCGTGCCCTCGCCGTCTGCGCCCGCGCCATGCACGAACAGGGAGAATTCGCCGGCTCTGTACTGGCGTACAGCGATGTCACAGAAATGGTCAATGCACTCAATGCCCGGGAGGATTTTGTCTCCAGTGTCTCCCACGAGCTGCGGACCCCGCTGACCTCGATCATCGGCTACCTCGACCTCGTCGTCGATGATGAAGAGACCTCCGGGCTTCCAGGGCACCTCGTGAACGCCCTGCAGGTGGCCCAGCGCAACGCCGAGCGGCTGCTGCTGCTGGTGGCGGACCTGCTGACCACCGCCTCCGGAACCATGCACCTGCAGCGCTCCGAAACCGATGTCGCCGAACTGGTGCGTGTAGCCTTGGACTCCGCCCGGCCCCGAGCCACCGCCATCGGCGTGGACCTGGGTTGTGACTGCGAAGCGGAGCTGCGTGCGTTGGTGGACCCGGGCCGGATCTCCCAGGTCCTCGACAACCTGCTCTCCAACGCCATCAAATACTCCCCCGACGGCGGCAAAGTCACCGTCCGTTCCCGGATGGAGGACGGGAATCTGGTGTTGGAGGTGGAGGACACCGGCATCGGCATGAGTGAGGCCGACCAGCGGGACGTGTTCACCAAGTTCTTCCGCACCGGCCAGGTGAAGAAGGCGGCCATCCCGGGCGTGGGCCTGGGCCTGGTCATCACCAAGTCGATAGTGGAAGCCCACGGCGGGCGGATTTCGTTCAGCTCGGAGCTTGGTGCGGGGAGCACGTTCCGGGTGGAGCTGCCCGGATCCAGCTAGCTGCGCAGTGTGGCCAAATGGTTCCGGTACCAGGACACTGTGTCCCGAATGCCGTCCTCGAAGGGGATCCGTGCGGTCCAGCCGGTGGCGGTCAGTTTGGAGACGTCGAGTAGCTTTTGCGGGGTACCGTCGGGTTGCGAGGTATCCCACTCCACGGACCCGTTGTAGCCCACGGCCTCCGCGACAAGTTCGGCGAGTTCCTTGATCGTGATGTCTGACCCCGTTCCTACGTTCACCTGCTGCGGTCCGTCATAATTCTCCAAGAGGTGCAGGCAGGCAGCTGCCATGTCATCGACATGCAGGAATTCACGCCGGGGCGAACCGGTGCCCCAGTTGGTCACGGTGCTCAATCCCTGTTGCGCCGCCTCGTCATAGCGGCGGATGAGAGCCGGAAGGACGTGGGATCCTTCCGGGGAAAAATTATCCCCCGGACCGTAAAGGCTGGTGGGCATCGCTGAAATCCAGGGCAGCCCGTCTTGGCGGCGGACGGCCTGGATGTGCATGATTCCGGCGATCTTCGCGATCGCATATGCGTCGTTGGTGGGTTCGAGGTGCCCGGTCAGAAGCGAATCCTCGCGAATGGGCTGCTCGGCAAACTTGGGGTAGATGCAGGACGATCCCAGGAAAAGAAGACGTTCCACGCCCTGTTCGCGTGCGGCGTCCAGCACATTGATCTGGATCTGCAGGTTCTCGGTCAGGAAGTCCACCGGGTACGTATTGTTGGCGAGGATACCTCCCACCTTCGCTGCCGCCAGGACCACGTAGCGGGGCGAGGTCTCCGCAAAGTATTCAAAGACGGCCGGGCGGTCCAACAGATCCAGTTCGCTGGAGGTCCGACCCTGAAGATTCGAGAAACCAACGGATTCGAGGTTGCGCCAAATGGCCGAGCCTACGAGTCCCCGGTGTCCAGCGACGTAAAAGGGAGCGTCGCGGTCGAGGCGGCCGGGTTCGAAGCCCGTGTTATCTGCGATTGAGTGCTGCGTCATGTCAGTCATTCCAAGACTCGAGGTTCACGGTATCGACCCAATTACGGCCGGAGTGCTTGAGCATTTCGGTGTCAGCATCCACCATGATGCGGGCGAGATCGGGGGTATGTACCGTGGCTTTCCACCCGAGCTTCTCCTGTGCTTTGGAGGCATCACCAACGAGGGCGTCAACCTCCGTGGGCCGAAGGTACCGTTCGTCGAACTTCACGTGTTCTTCCCAATCGAGCCCTGCGTGTTCGAAGGCGATGGTGAGGAAGTCCCTTACGGTGTAGTTTCCACCGGTGGCCAGCACATAATCCTCGGGCTCGTCGGCCTGCAGCATGCGCCACATTCCCTCCACGTATTCCGCGGCGTAGCCCCAGTCACGGATGGCGTCCAGATTACCCATGTACAGGTACTGCTGCTTCCCGGCCTTGATGGCGGCTACGGCGCGGGAAATTTTACGGGTGACAAACGTTTCGCCGCGGCGGGGGGATTCGTGGTTGAAAAGAACTCCGTTGACCGCGTACATGCCATAGGCCTCGCGGTAGTTCTTAGTGATCCAGTAGCTGTAAACCTTAGCGGCGCCGTACGGCGACCGTGGATAAAACGGAGTGTCCTCGTTCTGCGGCGGTGGAGTAGCGCCGAACATCTCAGATGACGATGCCTGGTAATACCTGGTGTCAATTCCCGTGAGGCGCACGGCTTCGAGGAGCCGAACCGAACCCATGCCCGTGGTGTCTGCCGTATGTTCCGGCTCGTCGAAGGACACACGGACATGGGACTGGGCGGCAAGGTTGTAGACCTCGTCCGGCCGCAGGCCTGCGAGCAGCGTCGCCAGACGCGACCCGTCACTGAGGTCCCCGTAGTGCAGGAAAAGCTTTGCCTCGGGGTCGTGTGGATCCACGTAAAGGTGGTCCACCCGGGAGGTATTGAAAGTCGAGGCGCGGCGGATAAGCCCGTGCACCTCATAACCCTTCCTTAGCAGAAGCTCCGCAAGGTAAGAGCCGTCCTGCCCGGTTATTCCTGTAATGAGTGCGCGCTTAGACAAGATAATCCCCCGATTACTTAATGCGTTCCTTCTGATGGTGGTCAGTGAGATGCATGAGATACGAACCATACTTAGCGACTGCGTGCTCCGCCGACAATGTCGTTTCCATAAAACGGCGGCCGTTTTCAGCAAAACGGCGCCCTTGTTCCTTGTCCGCCGCCATTGCCTCTGCGCCGCGTACAAGATCAACCGGGCTCCCTGCAGCCACTCGCATACCGGCTTGCACGGTAGCGATCTCCTCGGCCGTGACGCTGTCCTTGTCGGTAGCGGCCAGTATGGGAACACCGGAGCTGAAATATGAGGTCAACTTGCTGGGCACGGACATCTCCCTAACGTCCGGCAGTTCATTGACCAGGAGGATGTCCGCGGCGGCGAGAGCTTCCTGGAATCGAGTACCGGGAAGTGAATCCACAAATTCGATCTGGTCAACGCCCTGTGCGAGTTGTTCAAGCCGGCTCCGCTGGTTGCCGTCGCCGACCAATACGAAACGGACGGCACTACCCTCGCGAGAGGCAACGCGGGCAGCCTCCACCACGTTCTCCAGCCCCTGTTTGGCGCCCATATTCCCTGCATGAAGGACAACCACGTCGTCCGGCAACCATCCGAACGAGGCACGGGACGCAGCCCGGTCCTCAAGGTTAAACGGCTTGAGGTGTGTCCAGTTACGGACGACTTCCACTCGGTGCGGATCCACTCCGAGTTGCCCGGTCACGTAATTGCGGAAGCGCTCATGAACGACCACAACACGGTCTGCTGACCGCAGTATTTTCGATTCAACCAATTTCATAACCCGGCTGACCGCGGAACCGGAGGTTCCGGTCTCCGTAATGCCCAGGCTGTAGAGATCGTGCACCCAGATGAGGACGGGAGGCTTTGCCGGGGCCATACGTGCGCGGAGCAGAGCGATCCCCGTGGCGAAAAGGGCTGGGCTAACGAGGATGACCGCGCTTTGCTGACCCCAGCGTGCGAAGGCCAGTCGAAGGCCAAAAGAAACCTCCATACAGAGCCTTGCGAAGCTCCGAGGCCTGGCAGGTACGAGATGGTTTAGCCGGCGAACGGATACGCCGCCGATTGCTTCAGAAATGCTCCATCCCTTGTATCCCGGGCGCCTCCGCCACTCCGGGTAATGCGGGAAGCCCGTAAGTACGCTTACTTGGTAACCCTTATCGGAAAGTCCGGTAGCCAACCCAGAGATATATGGAGCGTTGCCGGATGGCTCGGGGCTGTAATTCAAGCCCGCAATTAGTATTTTTGGGTTATTTGGAATCACATGGGGAGACTAGCAGTCGGACGAGACCGAAACGATGGATTCAATTCCACTTACTACTCGAACCAGCAATGCGTGGTTGGGTGCCCTTGAATAAAAAACAAGTGTTTATCTGAGTACCGGAAATGGGCGCAGTAGGTAATTTCCCAGCCCTGGGTTCCGTGCGCACACGGCTCAAGGGATAGGCTGGTAGCCGTCTTCCGCTATCGAACCTATGGGGTAACAGTGCGTCTCTCGGTTATTGGCTGCGGCTACCTGGGCGCCGTACACGCGGTTTCCATGGCCAAGCTTGGACATGATGTTGTAGGGATCGACGTCGACGCCGCCCGGATCGCAGACCTCGCCGCCGGCCGCGCCCCGTTCTTCGAACCCCGCCTGCCCGAGCTTCTTGCGGAAGGGTTGGAGAGCGGCCGCCTGAGGTTCAGCACCGACCTGGCGGACGCCGCCGGCGCTGACGTCCACTTCGTCTGCGTGGGCACGCCCCAACGGAAGGGCGAGTACGCCGCGGACATGCGGTACGTGGATGCGGCCGTCGCCGGGCTGGCGCCGTACCTGCTGCCGGGCAGCATTGTGGCCGGTAAGTCCACGGTCCCGGTGGGCAGCGCCGCACGGCTGGCCGATCAGCTGGCCGAAACCGCGCCGGACGCGGTCCTGGCCTGGAACCCGGAATTCCTGCGCGAGGGTCACGCAGTGCAGGACACGTTAACCCCTGACCGCTTTGTCTACGGCGTGCCCGACGGCGCTGCCGGAGCCGCCGCCGTCGCCGCACTGGATGAGGTCTATTCCATTCCTTTATCCACCGGAACCCCTCGCATGGTGGTCGACTACGCCACGGCCGAACTGGTCAAGACCGCAGCCAATTCCTTCCTGGCCACCAAGATCAGCTTCATCAACGCCATGGCGGAGGTCTGCGAGGCGTCGGGGGCGGACGTCACGGCCCTGGCCGACGCCATCGGCATGGACGAGCGCATCGGGCGGAGCTTCCTGAACGCCGGCGTCGGGTTCGGCGGCGGCTGCCTGCCCAAGGACATCCGTGCGTTCATGGCACGGGCCGGGGAACTGGGTGCCGACCAGGCCTTGACCTTCCTGCGCGAGGTGGACGCCATCAACATGCGCCGCCGTTCCAAGGTTGTGGAAATGACACGCGAAATCTGCGGCGGCTCCCTGCTGGGCAAGCGGGTGACCATCCTGGGTGCCGCCTTCAAGCCGGAGAGCGACGACGTCCGCGACTCCCCTGCCCTGAGCGCCGCGGCCCAGATGCAGCTCCAGGGCGCCACCGTCACCGTGGCCGACCCCCAGGCCCTGCAGAACGCCAAGGGCCGCTTCCCCGAACTGAACTACGAACCGGACACCGGGAACGCACTGCTGGGCGCCCATGCCGTGGTGCTGTTGACGGAGTGGAAGGAATACCGGTCCCTTGACCCGGGGTCGGTCAGCGCCCTGGTTGCGGATAAAAACATTATCGACGGCCGCAACGTCCTCGACCCGGCCGCATGGCGGGCCGCCGGTTGGAACTACCGCGGTATGGGCCGGCCCTGACACTGCCCCCGGGACTCAGCCCTTCACCGTCGACGCAGGATGGTGGAACCGGATTGCGGCAACCATCTCGGCGGTCTCGTCCTCATCCTCGTCGCCGGTTTCCAGGTCCTCCACAACCACCCGCGGCTTGAACTTCGTGGGCGTGAAGCTGAACCGCGCGGCGTAGCCGGGGCGGACCCGGATCTTGGCCAGTGCCTCCAGATCAGGAAGGCTCCGGGTCCACGCGTCAACCGCCCGCCGGGCTTCCTGCCGCTTCTCCTCGAGGGGCACCGGTGCAGCATCGTCTTCCGGTTCATCCAAGGCCACGGAGTAGCTGATTTCCGGTTCCTCGGCTGTCCCGCCGATAGTCATTTCGACCTCGGACATCGGCCAGTGCTCCAGTTCCGCGGCCAGCATGTGCTCCCACCATTTGATCAGGCGGCGGGCGGCGGGCACGGCGTCGTCGCGCGCCACCCCGCTGACGGTAAAGCCTCCGTAGGAGCCGTCCACCAGCACAGACGTCCCGGGGAACCCTGCCAGCAACTCCCCGTGCGTCCGCACAAGGAAGTCCAGCATGTCCGCATCCCGGTTTTGCCCGATAATCCGCAGCGATGAAAAAAGGGCATCGGGAGCAGCTGACTCCACGATCCGCACCTCCAGATCGTCGGTGCGGCCCAGCCCGTTGACCGCACCGTTCAACCGGGAGACCAGGAGGGGCAGCTCCCGGCGGGTGCCGGTAATCGCTGCGGTGTACGTCGTGAAGCCAACGCTCCAGGAATCGGCCGACACAGTCGCACCACCGGGAAGGGCAGCGGTTATCTCTGCCGCCAGTGCCTCCGCAGCGGCTGCCGCAGAGGCTTTGGCGGCACGCTTGGTACCGTCCAGGAAATCGAGGAAACCCATTAGATCAGTCCGTTCAGTGGTCCGGTCAGGAGTAACCGCGCGAGCACGAGGACGGCGAAACCGCCCACGGTCCAGATCAGGGCAGGAGTGAGGGTGCGGCGTTTGAGCGTGCGGCCTTCCGGAGGCACCGGCTGCGCGGCGCCACTGGCGAACCGCTGCGCGGACACCGGGCCGTTCGCCAGTCCCACCAGCACCGCACCGGGTCCGAAGATGACCCGTGAGAGCTGTTCCCAGGTTCCTTCGCTGCCCAGATCAAGTTCCCTCCGGGTAAAGAAGATGATGGAATCGTCCACGGTCTCGACGTCGAACCCCGGAGCTTCAGCGAGCACCCGGCGCAGGACCTCCGGCGTGAAGACGGCCAGGGCCGCTGCCTCGTGCCCCTCCGGGGCGTACAGGGTGAAGTGGCGGTCCAGGTCCTCCGGCAGCGCGACCTGCTGCGACTTCGCCAGGCTGACCGGCACGCTGGAGCCAAACATGGGATCGTTTCCCTTGGCATCGAGCAGCATCCGGGGCAGCCGCCGCTCCGCGGTGACCGCGGCGTAGGTCCAGGCTGTGACGGACGGCCGATCGTTCCGGTTCCGGGCCTGCGAGCCCGTCCGGTAGGAGAAATGGGCAACCTCGAAGGGAAAGGGGTGGGCGGGTCCGCTGCGGAACCGCTTCCAGGACTGCGGATGGTGGCCCTCCCCGAAGATGGTGGCATCGATCCTGGGAAGCTTGGGGTCCGCCTTGTAGGACAGCCCGTTCCGCTGTACGAACCGGCTCAGCTTTGCGGCAGTGATCCGCGGATCCTCTTTCCGGCCTTGGAGGAGGAAACCCACCGCGGCGGCCAGGAGCCCGGCCAGGAAGATCCCCGATCCCACATTGACCGCTGACGCGTCCAGGATAAAGGAGTCCACCGTCGCTTCGGCAATGCCCATCGAGCAGACCAGCCACACTGCCAGGCAGGCGGCTGCGAAACCCGCCAGGAACAGCCGGGACCCGGTGACCAGACCGGCAATACCGGTGGGCCGCTGGGCTGCGATCTCCTCAGCGGGCACGGGGTCACGGAAGGCGGAGGTATCCAGTTGGCTGATCATGCCGCCAGCGTACGGACCGGATGCGTCGCCCGACGTCGGTGACACGCCGCCACGCCGTCGGGTCACCGACGTCGGGTCACCGACGTCGGGTCATCCGCCGTCGCGCAGCCGCGCGAGGTCGGATGCGTCAGTTAGCCGCCAGCAGCGCTTCTTCCAAGGCAACCCAGGCGAGCATGGCGCACTTGACCCGCGCCGGGTAGCGGGCCACGCCCGCGAAGGCCGCGGCGTCGCCGAGCACTTCCTCATCCGGTTCAATGCTGCCCCGCGAACGCATCAGCGTCCGGAACTCGTCCACCAGCGAGATGACTTCGTCCCGCTCCAGGCCGGCGACAAGTTCGGTCAGCACCGAGGCAGACGCCATGGAGATGGAGCAGCCCTGTCCTTCCCAGCTGATGCCGTCCACGGTGGAACCGTCGACGGCGGCCCGCAGGGTGATCTCGTCGCCGCAGGTGGGGTTCAGCTGGTGGGACTCCCCCGAAGCCAAGCCGTCCGGGGCCGCTTCCAGTCCGTCGCCGCGGCGACGCTTGGCGTGTTCCAGGATGATCTGCTGGTAGAGCTGCTGCAGGTCCGAGCTCATTTACTTCACTCCAAAGAAGGGACGGACGCCGGCCACCGCGGCAAGGAACGCGTCAACGTCGTCCGTGGTGTTGTAGAGGTACGTACTGGCACGGGTGGTGGAGACCAGCCCCAGTCGGCGGTGCAGCGGCTGGGCGCAGTGGTGTCCCACCCGCACGGCAATCCCCTGGTCGTCCAGGAACTGGCCCACGTCGTGGGAGTGGACGCCGTCGACGTCGAACGCCGCCAGACCGATCCGCTCCTCGCCGGCCTTCGGACCCAGCACGCGGATCCCGTCAATCTCCTCCAGCCCCTGCACCAGGCGCTGGCCGAGCGTGGTTTCCCAGGCATGGATACGGTCCATCCCGGTCTCGGTGAGGTAGTTCGCCGCCGTGCCCAGGGCCATTGCCTGCGAGATCCGCTGCGTTCCGGCCTCGAAACGCTGGGGTGCGGGCAGGTACGCGGCCTTTTCCATGGTCACCGTGGTGATCATGGACCCGCCGGTGAGGAAAACCGGCATGGCATCCAGCAGTTCGGCCTTGCCGTAGAGGGCGCCGATGCCGGTGGGCCCGAGCATCTTGTGCCCGGAGAAGACCAGGAAGTCGACGTCGAGCGCCTTCACATCCACCGGCAGGTGCGGCACGGACTGGCATGCATCCAGCACCACCAGGGCGCCGTGGCGGTGCGCCATGGCCACCAGGGTCTCCACCGGGTTGATCGTGCCGAGCACGTTGGAGGCATGGCTGAACGCCAGGATCCTGGTGCGCGGGCCGATGATGTGCTCGGCCTCCTCGAGCCGCAGCCCGCCGTCGTCATCCACCGGGATGAACCGCAGAGTTGCTCCGGTGCGGGCCGCGAGCTCCTGCCACGGGATCAGGTTGGCGTGGTGCTCCATTTCGGTGACGACTATTTCGTCCCCGGGTTTCAAGGCGAACCGGGCTGCCGCTTCTCCCCCGCGGCCCAGGGAAGCGTTGGAGAAGGAGTAGGCCAGCAGGTTCAGGCCTTCGGTGGCATTGGAGGTCCACACCAGCTCATTGGAGCGGGCGTTGATGAAGGCCGCCACCGTTTCGCGGGCCTGCTCGTAGACGTCGGTGGCGGCAACGGCGAGGGTGTGGGCGCCGCGGTGGACGGCGGAATTGCGCTGCTCGTAGAACTCCTGCTCAGCTTCGATGACACTCAGCGGGTTCTGGGAGGTGGCACCCGAGTCAAGGTAGACAAGCCGGTGCCCGTTGACCTCCTGGTCGAGGATCGGGAAGTCATTGCGGATGCGCAGCACTTCGGCGTTGTCCATGGGCCCGGTTGCCGGGCGCAACGTTGCGGGGGTAGTCACCACAGGCACGTTAGTTACTCCTCTGCTGGCGGCGTCCTGCATTACGCAAGACAAATCTTCCCTAATCGTCCCATGCAGCAGGGGGCAATGCATCTGAGTCTGGCCTAAGTTCCGTTCGCCCCTGGGCGAAATACTACAAATCCAGCGGCATCGATTGGGCACAGGCCGGACGACGGCGACGCGCCGGGCGGTGCGACGGCGACGCGCCGGGCGGTGCCGCCGCAGGCGTAAGTAAGGCCTGCACAAAACCGGGTATGCACCCGCGTTACTGTTCCTCCTCCTCCCCGCTAAGTTTCCAGCCAAAGCCGTTTGGACAGCCGGGAAGGAACATGCGCAGGAAACCTACCGAGCGCCCTCCAAGTTACCGGATCCGCTGGGCAGCCAAAGCTGCTGCTGCCGTGGTCCTTGCCACCGGCATTCTTGCGGTGGTCCTGTGGCCAACACCGGTGGACCGCCCGTTGTACGGGCGGCTGCTGGGGGCGCTGCACCGGCTCGAGGAGCTGGGCCTGCCCGGGTTGAGCTACGCCTCCCTGGAGGCCTCCGCAAACGTGGTGCTCTTCGTGCCGCTTGGTTTCATGGCCGCCTGCCTTATGGCCCCGCAGCGGTGGTGGATCGCTTTGTTGCTCTGCACCATGCTGTCCGGAACCGGCGAACTGGCCCAGGAGCTGTTCCTTCCCGAACGGGTGGGCAATGCGAGGGACGTCCTGCTCAACTGCGCCGGCGCGCTGGCCGGGATCGGAATGGCCGCGTTGCTGCGGCGGGGTTTGCGGCGGGAACTGCCGATCAGGTGATTGCCACATTGCGGAACTCAACCGGGAATTCCCCGGCGTAGTTGCGGGTAAGGCTGAAGTAACCGCCGCGGTAGCTGCGTTCAACAGCCATACCTCCCCATCCGGAGCTGTCCCGGCGGGAGAAGCGCAGGCTGTCGGGGGCTATGTCGATTTTAAAGGAGAGCCATTCGCCGGATTTGGCCGGCTGGGTCTCCAGGACGGCGAGCCGCAGGCCGTTTGGTTCGCCTGAATGGCGCAGCAGCAGTGCCATTTCCCCGTTCGGCCGGAACACAAGGTGGTAGCCGCCCACCTCGCTCGGTATCAGCACCCGGTAGGGCAGATCGTTCTCCTGCCCGAACGCCAGGCCTGCGTGCCCTTCGATGCCGGGGAGCTGTCCGGGCCAGCGCATCTCGAACTCGATGCTGTACACGTCCTGCTCCACCGGCCCCATGGACCCCATCCGGTAGCTGCTGTTCACCGGGGCGTGGAGCCGAAGCACCCCCTCATCCGCATCCAATTGCGGCTGCACGTTCCACCCTTGTTTAACCGTCCAGGGAAGGTCCCCGGCTGCGCGGAGACCGTCCCCGAAGCGATCGGCGGTTTCCGGAGACGTCTGGACCGACAGATAGGGAACGTTCGCGCTCATGAGGCCCGCGACTCCAAGCCCGATCAGCCGGTCCCGTTCCGCCCGGGAATGGACCTCCCAGCAGATCACCGGCTTCCCCGTTGCCACCGCGGCGGTGATCTCCGCGTCCGTGGCGAGGGTGTTGATTCCCAGGAACGTGAACCGCTCATAGCTTTCCGGCAGCAAGGACATCTGTTCCTCGGTGAAGTAGCCCCAACTGTCGTATCCGCGCTCGGTCACCGCCCAGATCTGTTTTGCCACTGCGGACTGCTTCCAGATGATGTGCCGGCGCGAATCCGGATAGGTGTCCATCAGATCCAGGAGTGCTTTGGTGTTGGTGCCCTGCTTGTCCTCGAGGAAGATCACGTGCGTGCCGGCGTACGCATCCAGCACCTCCTGCAGCCGCGGAATCGGTTCCACCGGCATCTGCGGCCCCAGCCACGGCCGGGCGTCGACGCGCAGCTTCGACAGGTCTTTCCATGTCGTGTCGCTAATGACCAGGTTCTGCCCGGTGGTTCTTCCGGTATCGATGTCGTGATGACAGATTAGGGTGCCGTCCGCCGTCGAGCACACCGAAACTTCCAAGGCCGGCGCGCCGGCACGGGCCGCTTCCCGGTATGCAGTCATGGTGTGTTCGGGCCAGTTGTCCCAGGAGCCGCGGTGGGCCACTTGGAAGGGATGCGAATCGAAGAGTGAGCGCACCGTGTGCACCTGGGCTGCCGCGGGGGTCTCTTCGGATGCACCGTCCGGATCCGTGTCCTTGGGCATGCATCCGGCCAAGGCCAGGCCTATGGTTCCAAGGGCCAATACGCTGCGGCGGCTCGGCCCGGAGGCCGCCGGGGCGCCCAGTCCGGGAGTGCCGCGGTGTTTCATGCGTTCAGGGCCGAATCGCCGGGTAAACCGGTGATGGCGCTCAGCGCGCGGCGCAGCATCGTAGAAGAGGTCGTCGCCGTATAAGGCAGGTAGACGACTTCGACACCGATCAGCTTCATGTCCCGTTCCAGGCGTACGCCCTTCGGTGTGCCCCGCCAGTCGTCGCCTTTGAAGAAAACGTTGAATCCGACTTCGCGCCACGTCTCGGCCTTGTTCACGTGTTCATCCACCACCACAGCGTCCACGAACCGGATACTGCGCACGATCTCCAGCCGCTCGGCCAGCGGAACCACCGGGGTGGTGCCTTTGAGCCGCTGGGACATTTCCGCCGAAGCGACGCCGGCTATAAGGAAATCACACCGGTCCCGGGCCTCACGCAGCAGGTTCAAATGGCCGATATGGAAGAGATCGTAGACGCCCGAGGCGTAACCGACTTTTACAGGCATGACCTATGGACCCCCAGCTGCGACGGTGACTTTCCGGCTTATCTTCCAGTCCCGGGAACCGGCGGTAAAGGGCATTTTTCGGCTTCGAGTAGCCTCACTGCAAACACGGGTACCGGTGCACGGATGCCGCGTAACGCCGGGCACAAGTCGGGTAATAGACACCGTGCAAACGGCCTCTTCGGCACAGCTACGATGCTCACAGTCTCGGGCAAATCGTCCCGACCCCATGTAAACGAGGCGTGGCGTGCGTAAATCACTAGCAGCTTTATTGACGGTTGCGGCCCTGGCAGCAACCACGTTGGCAGGGACTGCAACGCCGGCGTCGGCCATCAGTCCCGGCGTCGCTTTTTCTGCCACCGACCTGCCCACCTGGCAGACCAACGGCATCGTCTGGGCACTGGCACAGTCCAACGGCATCGTCTACGCCGGCGGCACCTTCACCGCCATCCGCCCGCCCGGCACCACCGCCGGCGGCACCGGAACACGCAGCGCCGTGAACTTCGCCGCCTTCGACGCCTACACAGGCAACCCGACCAACTGCAACCTCTCGGTCACCGGCGGCAGCGGCACCGTCCGCGCCATGGATGTTTCCCCGGACGGGCGTACCCTCTACATCGGCGGCAGCTTCAGCTCCGTCAACGGCGTCAATGCCTCAAGCATCGCGGCGATCAACCTGCCCGGCTGCACCGTCAAAACCAGCTTCAATCCCGGCGGCGTTTCCGCTACTGTCCGCGCCATCGACGCCACCAGCGACACCGTGTATTTCGGCGGGGACTTCCGCACCGTCCGCAACACCCCCCGCAATCGCCTCGCCGCCGTCACACCGACCGGAGCGCTGCTTCCCTGGGCCCCGTCAGCGGACCTGCCCGTCCGGGCCCTGCACGTCCCGCCCGCCAAGAACGTTGTCATCACCGGCGGAGACTTCACGACCATGAACGGCACCGATTCCAAGGCCCTGGCCGTCGTCGACCCGGTCTCGGGCAGCAGCATCAGGACGTACCCGAACTTCTTCATTCCGAGAACATCAGTGGTGAAAAGCATCACCTCGGATGCCACCAGCTTCTACATCGGCAACGAAGGAACCGGCGGTGGTGTCTTCGACGGACGGGCCCGCCTCGATCTGGGCACGTATGACCAGGTTTGGAGGGACACCTGCCTCGGCGCCACGCAGGCCGTGTCCGTCTACCAGCGCAGCCTCTACTCCGCCCACCATGCGCACGACTGCGGCAGCATGGGTTCGTTCACCGATGGAAGCCGGATCCACCTCAGCGCCCAGGACGTGGACAACCCCTCCCCCATGATGCAGTGGAACCCCCTCACCAATGACGGGCAGGGTGAAGGCATCGGCCCGCGGACCCTTGCACAAACCACCACCGGATCAAACGACGTGCTGTGGGTCGGTGGTGAATTCACCACCACCAACGGCAAGGCACAGCAAAGCCTGACCCGGTTCGGTCCCGGTCCCGGCGCCGCCGGCCCCGGCACACCCCGTTTCGTCAGTGCCGAGTCCCGCGCCGCCGGGCAGAACACCATCCGCTGGCAGACCGCAACGGACGCCGATGACTCGGAGCTTACCTACAGCATTTACCGCAACGGATCCTCCACGCCGTTGAGCACCGTGCCGGCGTCCTCGCTCTGGTGGAACCTGCCGCAGGCCTCCTTCACGGACACCACCGCGGCACCCGGGGTCAGCTACTCCTACCGGGTGCGCGCCAACGACCCCAACGGACACGTGGGAGCACTCTCGGCCCAGGTACAGATCACCACGGCCACCGCCGCTCAGGCATACCCCTCCAGGGTCCGCGCCGACGGCGCCGAAACCTACTGGCGGCTCGGCGACTCCTTTGCCGCCGCGCCGGACTCCGCAGGCGACCGGATGGGACTGCCCTACGGCTCTCCCGTCATGGGCTCAGCCACCGGAGCGCTTTCCGGCGACACCAACAGGGCCACCAGCTTCGACGGTGTTGACGATTACGTCTACGGCCCGCAGCGGGTCACCCCGCCCAAGGTGTTCAGTGCCGAGGCCTGGTTCCGTACCGACACCACCACGGGCGGAAAGATCTTCGGCTTCGGCAGCGGCCAGCCGCGCCGAAACAATACTTCCCCCGGCCTAAGCAACAGCTACGACCGCCACGTCTACATGAACAACGCCGGCAACCTCATCTTCGGGGTCTGGAACGGCAGTGCCCAGACGCTTATCTCTCCCGCGACCTACAACGACGACGCCTGGCACCATGTAGTGGCCACCCAAGGACCCGACGGCATGGTGCTCTATGTCGACGGCGAGCAGGTGGGTGCGAACGACGTGACCACCAACGAATCAGTCGCCGGTTCCTGGCGGGTCGGCGGAGACCAACTGGGCTCGACCTGGCCGCAGATGCCCCGCAGCCGGTATTTCCAGGGCAGCGTTGATGAATTCGCCGTCTACCCCTCGGCCCTGAGCGAGGCCATGGTGCAGGCGCATTACGCAGCCGCGGGCGGAGGCGCTCCGGCCCCGGACAGCACGCCGCCGTCGGCGGTGGCTGGTGCAACTGCCACCCTCTCCGGAACCGCCGTGAACCTGGGCTGGACCGCTGCCACCGACAATGTGGCAGTCACCGGGTACCAGGTCCACCGGTCAGCTGTGGAGGGTTTCACTCCGTCCGCAGGAACCCTGCTGGCCACGGTGCCCGGGACGGCGCTCTCCTACGAGGACAGGGAACTGGCACCAGGAACCTACCATTACCGGATCGTGGCCGTGGACGCGGCGGAGAACAGCGGACCGGCCTCGGCACCGGCCTCCGCAACAGTTCCCGACGCCGAAGTCCCTGCGGAGCCGGTCACGCTGACGTTGACGCCGTCGGCGGACACCTATGTCAATCAGTCAGCGCCGAACTCGACGTTCGGTTCCCCCGTCACCATGGCCTCCCGCGGCAGCCTAGGCTACACCTCGTATGTGCGGTTCCTGCCCGGCGCCGAGGTGCCGGACGGGATGCGCCTGCAATCGGCCACCCTCCGGCTCTACACCACCACCGAGTCCATCGCGGGATCACTGGACCAGCACACGATCCACCCCGTTACCGGCAGCTGGTCGGAGGCGGCAACCAGTTGGAACACCCGGCCGGCATTGGCGTCGACCCTGCTGGGCAGCATTGCGCCTCTCGCTGTCAACAGTCCCTACACCGTCAACCTTGATCCGGAGGCCATCTCCGCGATGCTGGCCGGATCCGTGGACCTGGGCATCACCAGCACCGGTACGGACAATGCGTGGTTCTACACCAGGGAAGCATCATCCACCCGCCGTCCGGTCCTGACCCTCGTCTTCGCCCCCTGACATCCGGCCGGCGGGCACAGGTTCCGCCTAGAAGAGAAAGCACATCGAATGAAAACAGGTCTCGGTAAACCCGTGGCGGCACGTCTGCTCGCCGCCGGGCTGTTGGTTCCGTTGCTGGGGACGGCCACAGCCTGCAGTTCCTCCGACCCCGGACAGGGAACCCCGAAGGCTACGGCCAGCTCCATCCCCTCCGCGCCGTCTTCCCCGTCCGGCGGCGGCAGCGCTGCGGGCGAATCCCCGTCCGGCGCCCCGTCCGCGGCCCCTGGCGGGGAGGAACAGCCCACAGGCGAGCAGTCCCCGCAGCCGGCACCGCAGCCCACGTTCAACGACGCCGAGAAAGTCTTCCTTGAGGGCAAGGTGCCCGAGGGCGTTGATCCTAACGCCGTGCTGCAGGTCGGCCAGGAACGATGCGACGTTCTGTTGAGCGCAAAGGCGTCCGATCCCGAGGCCGTGGTCAGCGAGCTGATTACGAATCCCTCGGCCGAGATGACCGACGCGATCAATGCTCTGTGCGCGGACCTGCTGCCGGAGCTCGAGGCATCCGCACTCGGATTCCCGGACGGGGTCTTCAACGTGGGCGAGCCCGCACCGCACGCAGAAGAACCCTCCATTGCTCCGGGCACCTACCGTGCCTACACAGGCATCGACGGATGCAGCATCTCGATCTATACCGGGTCCGGCGCGCTGATCGGAAACTACGACGGCTCCGCACCGGTCACCATCGGGACAGATGCCGCGCGGGTGGATTCCAGCCAGTGCCACTCATGGTTCCGCTCATGAGGCGCCGGATCCACCAAGCACCGCAACCAACCAGCCATCTTATCCAAGGGAAGGGGTAACCAATGGATATGCGCGAACAGATTCTCGTCCTGCGACGAAATTGGATGCTTATCGTTTCATTCGCTCTCATTGGCCTGATCACGGCCGCCGTGGTGTCTGTCATCATGCCGAAGGCCTACACCGCCAACAGCAGTATCTTTGTCTCGACCCAAAACGTGGAGTCATCGGCCGAACTGCAGCAGGGCAGTGTCTTCGCACTGGCGCGCGTTCAGTCCTATGTGGATTTGGTTCGGAAGCCGCAGGTCCTGGACCCGGTGATTGAAAAGCTCAACCTTGACACCACCGCACCGGAGCTGGCAAAGAACGTCAAAGCCTCAACCTCCCGCAACACCGTGCTCATTGAGATCGAAGCCGTCGATTCCTCTCCTGAGCGCGCCGCGGAGATTGCCAATGGCGTCGTCTCAAGCCTGATTGTGTCCGTGGCAGACCTGGAGCGTCCCACCAACGGGCTGCCCTCGCCGGTCCGGCTGTCCTCAGTGGACACCGCGCAGGCACCTGTCAGCCCATCCAGCCCCAAGACTTCCCTGAATCTGCTGCTCGGCCTGCTTTACGGCCTGGCCACCGGGTTGGTGGTAGCCATCCTGCGGAACGTCCTGGACCGGCATGTCCGAACGGAAGCCGATCTGCGCAGGTCCACCTCACTGGCGCTGCTGGGCGGTATCACTGAATCGGCGACCCCCGGGGTCTCCTCCGCACCGTTCGTGCTCGGCGGCTCGGGCAGCGATGCGTTCCGCCAGCTGCGGACCAACTTGGAGTTCGCCGCCGTCGGGCATGAGATGCAGTCCGTAGTCGTCACGTCGTCCCAGGCCGGAGAAGGCAAGAGCACAGTGGCGTTGAACCTGGCGCTGAGCATCGCGCAGAGCGGCCGCAGCGTCCTGCTGGTCGACGCCGACCTGCGCCTCCCTTCGGTGGCCGCTGCCACCGGCCTGGAGCAAACCGTGGGACTGACCACGGTGTTGATCGGGCGTACCAACCTCTCCGATGCGGCGCAGCACTGGGGCAACGGCGGCTTGTCCGTCCTGACCTCGGGTCCGTTGCCGCCAAACCCCACGGAGTTGCTGGGTTCGTCCACCATGCAGAAGCTGATCGGGGAGATGGAGGAGGCATACGACGTCGTGATCTTTGATGCCCCGCCGGTGTTGCCGGTGGCCGACGCCACTATTCTGACCCGGTACACGGACAGCCTGCTGCTGGTGGTCGGTGCCACAAAGGTCAGCCAGCACAATCTGTCCAAGGCAGTTGAACAGCTGAACCTGGTGAAAGCCAACGTCATCGGGGTCGTCCTGAACCGCATACCGCGGAAGGGCCCGGATGCGAACTCGGCGTACCTCGCCGGTTACGGAGCGGTTCCTGCGTCACCGTTGGACGGAGAGCAGAGCGGCCAGCCGTCGTCGCCGATCGCCGAAGCTGAAGCTGCTATCGTGCACGGCGGTGAGGGCCGCAGCGCCCGCCGGAAGCACCCTGTAAAGAGCTGACTCCCGTCCCCCGCGGTCCCGACGGACCGCACTGTGTAATGCGGCAGGCAGAGGCCCGGCACCTGGTCACCCTGATCAGGTGCCGGGCTTTTTGCCGGGCGTCTACCTGCTGGAGACCTGCTGCGCCGTCGCTGCCTCAGCTCTGCTGCGGCGCCTGACGACCAGGCTGAGCAAGCCGCAGACCGAGGCCAGAGCGACGGCGCCCGCAAAGCCCCACGCTGTGGCCGCCACTGATTCCGTCAGGGCGAAACAGAGCGGCAGTACGAGGGTTAAGCCGGCAAGGACTGCACGCATAAGCGTGGAAAGCCGGTTGGCCTCGGAGGCCCGGAAATAGGCCAGCATGATCGTGTAAGGGACCATGGCCAAATAGTGAACTGCATACGGCCAGCGCAGCTCCGTGGCGTTGGACCAGGTATCACCCAATACAAATTCCCCGGCAGCATCAGGCAGAAGCAGCACGGCAGCACCCCAGGCCACAGCGAGTACGCACACCACCGCGGAGGCTTCCAGCATCCGCCGCCGGAACGCTGCCGTCCCCCGCGAGCGCACCAGCTCTGGAATGATCGCCGTCTTCACTGCACCGAAAACGGTGTTCAGCGGCGAAAACAGCAGCTGCGCCGCACGCAGGGCCCCAACACCGGCGGCACCCAATGGAAAGACCAGCAGATACAGCACCGCGAAGCTTGAGGCGTTTAGGGCAGCGAACTCTGCCAGGTAACGGAATGCGCAGTCCCGGTTCAGCCACAGCCAGCGTGCTCCGGCGATCACGGCCGGAACACTGCGGGCAAGTATCAGGCCAACGACCAACGCTGCGACCGCACCCGCGATCCACCATAAGAGCACCGGAACCAGGGACCAGCCAGCGTTCGCCGCCAGCAGCATGGCAGGAATGGACAGGCCCGCCCAGAGTCCGTCTATGGCCAGCGCCCGTGCGGGCAGTCCCTGACAGATGAAGAGGTACCGCAGGCTGTCCTGCAGCAGGATAAACGGTGCTGCCAGCGCCATGATCATCCACAGGAGTGCGTCCTGCCCTTCTGCCAGGCCAGCACCTCCCAGCAGGAACAGTGCCGCGGGTACGGCCACGAGCACCGAGCCGCCGAGGCTGGCGGCGATAACCTGTGCGTTGAGGGCACCGGTGCGCGAGTAGCGCACCAGCAAAGTTTCGCCCACGAATGCGCGCTGCGCTCCGAGGAACAGCAGCAACCCGGCGTACGCGAGCGAAAACTGGCCGAACTCGCCGGTGCCCGCCA
Source organism: Arthrobacter sp. zg-Y1110 (assembly GCF_025244865.1). Classification (NCBI taxonomy): domain Bacteria; kingdom Bacillati; phylum Actinomycetota; class Actinomycetes; order Micrococcales; family Micrococcaceae; genus Arthrobacter; species Arthrobacter sp. zg-Y1110. Next base: position 1,022,079 of record NZ_CP104272.1, on the reverse strand, counting down.
CGTTCGCCGCTACGGCGACGGCTACAAAATTGGACACACTCGAGACGCCCTGGTCGGCGAAGGTGGCGAAGCGTCGCAGTGCTCCCATTAGCGCAGCCGGAGGAGCTTGGACCGCCAATGCCGCACAAACGCCGCACCGAGCACAACATGCGCGGCTGCCAGGATGAGGTAGACGGTGAGGAAGACCGAAGGCTCGGGCACCGCCAGGAAAGCCAGGCACGTAATGCCATAATCCGCCGGGAGCATCACCACCGAACGGATAAACAGGCGCCGGTCAGCATCCGGCTTCGCGTCGGCGGCTGGTCCGGAACCCCCATCCGATCCGGCGCCAGGACCGGGATCCGTCCGGGCGTTCCTCGCCAGCTGGTCGAAAAGCATTCCCCCGAAGAAAATCACTGAGCTGGCCAGCAGGAAAACACCGCAGCCGAGAGCCAGCAGCACGACGTCGTAGTCCGTTGTCCGCGCCAGAAAGCAGAAAGCGGCAATATGCATTACCGTTATCCGGCCGTTGTCCAGCAGGTGGTCCAGCCACTCACCATAGGCCGAGCTGCTGCCCTGTAACCGGGCCAGCTGCCCATCCGCGGAATCAAGTACATACCCGGCCGCGAGCAGCAGGCCCGCCAGTGCGGCCGCCGGCTCGGGCTGCGCCCACAGCGCCAGCCAGACCAATGACCCGTAGGTGAGGACCGCTCCGGCCCAGGTCACGTGGTTGGGGGCAACCCGGGTGCTCCGAAGGGCCGCTGCGACCGCGCGGCCGGCCGGCCGGTTCACGTAGAGCAGATACAACGGAACGCCCTTGCGGGTTTTCTGTGCCTGTCTCAGCTGGTCAAAGGACGCACGGAACCCCGGGCGGTCCGGTGCCTGGGGCAGTGGCAGGGGCCCGCTCATCGTGTGCTCCTTTCGCGGCCGTTGGCCACCGTGGTCAGGATGAGGATGGAAATCGCCAGGATCATCAGCCGGCCCATGGACTGAAGCAGCGATCCGCGCATCAGGATGAAGAGGTAGCCCGCAAAGATCGAGATCCCCAGATACCCGACGGACCCCATGCCCAGTACGTCCGCTCGGTACGCCGTGTCCAGGCGGCGGGCCAAGACGCCGAGGCCGACGAAGGCCAGCACCACGCCGAGCAGTCCGAAATTGATCCAGGCCTCCGCCCAGAGCGGCGCCGACAGGTTGAGATTCGAGTTGTTCATCCAGATGCCCACCTCAACACCGGTGTCGTACGGCTTATCCGGCCAGCCCACCCGCGGCACCCAGAAAAGCAGCGGCCCAAGCGCCTGCATACCCCAGGAGAGTCCGTGGTCAGCGGTATAGCCGAGGGTGTTGGCCAGCATGGTGAACTGGTCATAATCCTTCGTGGCAATCATCGTCCACACCGAATCGACCTGCAGCGGCGCCTGCGTACCGGCGGCCCGGCGGGTGATGTCCGACAGCGGGAAAACGAAGATCGAGGCAAGTGTTCCGCCCAGGATGGCAAGGTTGAACAGCGCCTTGCGTCCCCGGATCAGCGGGAGGACCAGGCCGAACAACACAGCCAGGACCCAGTAGCGTGAGTTGGAAATCGGGTTGTTTACGACGACGTTCATCAGCACCAGCGCCACCATGAGGATGACGTCAAGGATCGCCAGCGCATGTTCCCGGGTACGCACCACGTGAATGTAGAAGATAAGCGCGCAGAGGTTGGCCACCGACCCTGCGCCCGAGATGATCGCCCGCAAGGCCTGGCCGCTGTCCGGGTTGATCGCATCAAGTGCCGCACCGGCCTCCTGCCGGCTGAGGAAAAAGACGGCCACACCGCCCACTTGGACGATATAAAACAATCCCGCTGCCAGCGCAGCAATGGAAAATATGCGCAGGACCCTGATGCCGCGCAGCCTGTGCACACGCATCCTGGTCATATCTGCCGGCGGCCGGCGCAGCCGTGAGTGGTAGGCGATGTCGAAACAGACGCACCCCAGAAGGGTGAGCAAGCTGGCCCCCGTCAGCATCTGGTCATCCACTTGGATCGCGAGGGCTGTGGACCGCCCGGTGGTCAACTGCGCGAGCGGTGCCACCCCCATACAGGTGTAGACGAAGATCCAGAACACACCGGAGACGGGGCGGATCGCCCGCTGGCTAAGCACGAGGGCAAGTTTCACGGCGGCGTAAAGCACGACGGCGTAGCGGATCAGGAAATCCGTGTCGGTGTAAAAAACGTTGCTGGCGCCGCGGACCAGCAGAGGGAGCACCACGCCAAAGGCGAGGAACGCCACCATGGCGGCGGCGGACCGAGCGCTCGAGCGCTTCTCTATCTCGGTACCGGCGGGCAAGAGGGTTGTCACGGCTGCCTTCCCTCCGACGCGGCTACGCCGCGATAGGTTGTGAGCAGGTCTTCGGCCAGTGCGCGGGTGGACCAGTTATCCCGGTGAACCCTCCGGGCGTTGCCACCTATCCGCACGCGGGCAGCGGGGTTTCGTGCCAGCTCAAGCATCGCGTCCCGAACGGTGGAAACATCCGGCTCCACCACCACGGCGGCGTCCTGCCGGGCCATTAGGGGAGCCAGTCCGCACTGCACAGTGAGGATCAGGGGTGTGCCCAGCGCAGCCGCTTCAAGCACCGTCATGGGGTATGGCTCGGATAGGGCAGGCAGGACGTAGGCCGTGCACGCCGCCATCCGCGCCTGGACGCCGGCCGCCGGCAGCTCTCCGACGAACTCGAAACGGTCCGCGTGCCGGGATGCAGCAATCAAGGCGCGCACCTTCGCTGCTTCGCCCTGATCAGGTCCGACGACGACGAACCGGGCGTCCAGTCCCGCGTCCAGGGCCTGTATGGCAGCCTGCACGAAAACCCCGGGCTGTTTGCGCGGTGCAAGCCGGGCCGCGAACAGGAACACGGCCGTGTCCGGGTCCGACCATCTTTGCCGAGGCTCCGCCGACGCATTCACGACACGGTGGAAACGGGCAGGATCCACTCCCAGCTCAGTCAACCCCCGTTCCTCGTCCTCGGTGAGGGTCAGCCAGAGAGTCGGGATCCGCAGGATGCGGCGGGTGATCAGCAGGTCGAACGCCCGCAGCAGGGGGCGCCGGGAAGGCTGGAGCATCCCGTGCGCCTGGGCCACAACCGGTACCTTGGCCCGGACCAGCAGGAACGCCGAAGCGCAGGTCACGAAGTCCCGGCAGAGGTGCACGTGCGCGACATCGGCCCCTGCTGCGGCCCTGCGTACGTAGCGCGGCAGTGCCAGACTGACCGGGGCCCGCAGCCCGGCTCCCGGTGCGGGCCGACGCATCCGGAAGAGGCGGGGTACCACCGCCGGCCGGCCCCGGTCCGCCGGGATGGACGGAGCCTGCGGCGCCGCGGCGCCGGCGTGCGTAGCCGGCGGAACGCCTAACCAGCCACCAACCAGGTCGACTTTTACTCCCAGTCCGGCCAGAGCATCACTTTGCATCTGGGCCACTACCCATACGCCGCCGGCTGCCGCACCCGCGAGCCCGCCGATCTGCAGGACGGCCGGGACCGGACCCGAACGGTCCCGTCGCCGGTGCTCTTGAATAGCCGGGCTCGCGGCAGGTCCGTCGGCGGTCTTGGGCACGGAGGTAAGCAGTCCACCGGCGGCACCCTGACCCCTCGCCTTCACTTGCCGCTCCCCTGGTCTGCGGGAGAGGTGGACCCCGCGTTTCGCTGCTGCCCGGCCCGGCAGTCTCCGTCCACCTCGGGAATTCCGCGAATATCGGTAAAACCGAATGAGAGGAATGCATTCTGCACCGCCCGGTGGCCAGATTTCAGCCCCCGTCCGGCAAAACGGCAATAAGCAGGTGAATCAAGGGCAGCACGCCGCATAAAACTCTCCGGAGCATATTCCCCGACTACCCGCCCGCCCCAAATCCCGACGTTTTGATACCGGCCTCGCTTTTCCCGCTGAACTCCGTTATTAACGGAGAAGCGACCGAAAGATGCACGGTATGGCGCGGCAGTCGCAGCGGTTCGACCCATTCGCGCGGCGCCCTGAAGGAATGTTTGACCGGACGTCCCGTGTGCTCCGTGGAACATTACAGAGGCATTTCTTGCATAGCTTGTATCGCTCAAAAGATAAACAGGTATTTTACTCACGTACTCCCCCTGGATTAAGTATTTATGGACCGAGTTAGTATCAATTTCCGGGACTATTCGATTACGATTCAGGAATGCCTACTCGACATGGACGCCACATATCCAAGCGCCGTTCCCGGAGGAGACGGCAGGGCCGGAAGTTCGTCTGGTTCCTGGTCCTTGCCGTGACTGCCGGACTGGTTTCGGCGTACGCACTTTCCCAGGCCCCGGGGACCACCAGCCGGACTCTTTCCCCGCGTCCGTCCTCGACGTCCACGCCCGGAAGCCCCGGCACTGGCGAGGTTTTCGCAGATTCCGTGGTGAAAATCGATGTCCTGGGCGATTCCTACACGGCGGGTTCCGTGGAAGGCGGCCGCGGCGCGGCAAACTGGACCCGGCTGGTCGGCACCCGGTTCACGGACCGCGGCGATACCGTCGAACTGAACGTCATGGCGCAGCCAGGGTCCGGCTACATAGCCCGCGGCAACGAGGGTCTGGCCTTCCGGGAGATCGCCACTCTCCGGCTGAGGGAGGATACGGATGTCGTCCTGGTTTTCGGCAGCAGGAATGACGGCCTCCAGACGGACGATGCCATGTACGCGGCTGCCAAGTCGCTGTACTCGGATGTCCGGGACCGTGCGCCGGGGGCCCGCATCGTCGCCGTCGGACCCGTCTGGCCCCAGGACACCGCTCCGGATTTCATCCAGGCCAACAACGAGGCCATGGCTCGGGCCGCCAGCGAGGAAGACGTCCGTTACGTTGATGCCCTGGCGGCCGGCTGGTTTGCCGGCGACAACACCGGATTGATCAGTGAAGACGGTGTCCATCCCACGGACGTTGGCCATGACTACCTGGCGGGGAAGATCTTTCCGCTGCTGGAGGACGCACTGCGCGAAGTCCGCGCCGCGTAGCGGGTACCCGGCTGCGGTCCTCACGACGATTTCCGATCCACGTTGCTGCTCTCCGACGCGGGGAGGAACCGTTCCCCCAGCTCGGTCGGTCCGACGGCGCTGCCAAAGACCTGTCCCGGCGCGACCGCCCCCTTGACCACGGTCATTGGCTGGATGACTGCGGACTTACCGATTCGGGCTCCCCCCAGCACCATGCAGCGTGACGTGACCCAGGCGCCGTCGTCAATCCGGATGGGGCTGGTCACCAGCCCCATGTCGGTACGGACCCGGTGGCTGCCCGTGGTCAGGAAACTTTCCTGCGATATGACGACGTCGGCTCCGATCCAGATGTTGTCCTGGTTGTGGAACCACACGCCTTCACCGATCCAGGACCGGGGGCCGATGTGGAGTTTCCACGGTGACTTGACGCGGGTGCGCGGACGGAAGATCACACCGTCGGCAATCTCTGCCCCGAAGGCCCGCAGCACAGCGACCCGCAGACGGGAACTGATCTGCCACGGGTTGGTGACAAAGACCAGTTCACACGCGGACCACAGAGCCACCGCATACAGTGGCTTTCCCCAGGATTCCTTGGATCCGGGCGCCTTGGACAAATCGATGACGGCGCCGTCGTCCTCCCCCTCCGGACGGGGTTTATGCCGCAGCATCGTGCGGCCTCCGGCGTATCCCCCGGGATTGCCGAGGCCGGTCCCCCCGGGAGGAGACGACCAGCCGTGATCCGCCGGGTCCGGTAACGAAACATTCCATGGTTTCCGCTTTCTGCTTAGGGAGACCAGCCGAAGCCGGCGGGGAACGCTCTAGTAGGCGCCCACTGGCCGGCGGAGCATCTGCACCGTCCGCCAGAGAATGATGAGGTCGCCGGCAAGCGACCAGTTTTCGACGTAGTACAGATCCAGCCGGACGCCGTCTTTCCAGTTCAGTTCCGACCGCCCGTTGATCTGCCACATACCGGTGAGGCCGGGCTTGATGTAGAGGCGGCGGTGCACCCGGTTGCCGTACCGGGCCACTTCGCGGGGCAGCGGGGGCCGCGGGCCGACCAGGGACATGTGTCCCATGAATACGTTCCAGAACTGGGGCAGCTCATCGAGGGAGTACTTGCGCATCCATCGACCCACCTCGGTGACCCTCGGGTCGTGCTGCATTTTAAAGAGCACGCCGTCTCCGTCATTACGGTCCAGCAGTCCGGCAAGATCGTCTTCGGCGGTTTCCACCATTGACCGGAATTTGTACATGAGGAACTTCCGGCCGCCCCGCCCTACGCGTTCCTGGCGGAAGATGACGGGACCGGGACTGTCCTTCTTGATCAGCACGGCCAGGATGAGGAAGATCGGCAACAGCACCAACAGGGCCAGCCCGGAGAGGGTTATGTCCAGGGTCCGTTTCATGGCATGCCGGGCACCGGCGTACTGCGGGAGCTCGACGTGCATCAGGGGCAGTCCCTCCACCGGGCGGGCGTGAATCCGCGGGCCGGCCACATTGGTCAGTCCTGTGGTGAGGATCAGTTCCGTGGCTGATTCCTCCAGCTGCCAGCCAAGCTCCTGTACATACCTGCTGCCGCCCTTGGTGGGACCCGCGACAATGACGGCGTCGGCACCCACGCGCCGCACGGCGTCGACCACCGAGTGCTCATCCGACACCACGGGAACACGCGTGCCGTCCACTTCCAGCCAGGTCCGCGGCTTTCCAGTCAGCGCCACCCCCACCACCTGGTAGGCGGCCCGTGACTTCTTCCCGATCTGGTGGGTCACGTAGCGTACGTCCCTCGGCCTGCCCAGAACCAGCACTTTCGAGAGGTAGCGACCGCGTTGCCGCTGGCCGGCCAGCCATTGCCGCAGGAACCACCGGCTACAGACCAACCCGGCAGTGCCGGCGAAGAGCACGAAGCCGAAATAGCCCCGCGCAAGGTCGAACTGGAAAGCTACCGAGGCAAGGGCGAGCCCGCCCAGAAGGGCCACGGTGGCATTCACCAGCCGCTTGTATTCGTCGGTGCCCATTCCGGTTATTCGTTTATCCCGGGTCCGGTAGACAGACAGGGCCAGCAGCCAGGCGCAGCCCGTGACCGCCGCTACCACCAGGTAGCTGGTCTCGAACACGCCGACCGGCAATACGGCGGGCTCCAGCCCGAACCGCACGAGATAGCCGCCAAAGACAGCAGCGAACACAATCAGTGCGTCACAGACCGAAAGGATTCGGGCGTAACGGCGGTTCCAAAGTACTGCTGCGCTCCTGGTACGCCCGGTCCTGCTGAACGGCTTGGCCGTGGTGAAACTGGGAAAGACGAAAGGCTGCGCCGGCAGCACGGATCCAGCTGCATCGCGGACCTGCGCCATGACGGAGCCGTCGGAAAGCGCCCCTTGAGGACCTGTGGCGGAAAAAAGCACCAGATCGGGCGCCTTGCGTTCCGATACCGTTCGTTCGGCTGCCCTGTGTTTTGCCTCGGCATGCACAGCGTTCGGCGCCTTACGACGGAGCTCTTTCGGCAACAGACGAGTGCCCATTTTCCCCCCATAACGAGACCGTCGTCCCTTTTCCGTTCCAACGTCTACTCAGCTGACATCAACTTAGGAGCGGCAATGCATGGCGGACACGCGTAACGGATACTCAACTGAGCGGGCGGAACTCGCCCTGGAAAGCGGCGGTACCTGCCTTATACGCGGTACCTGTACGTGTACGTATTCCGGCACGCTCCGAGAGCGGCTTTCCGGACGGTCGATTACAGCAGAGGCGCAGTTCGGTGGCCCGGTTCCAGGGCGCGGTAGGCAGATTCCAGATCCGCCCGCCGGCTGATCCCCAGCTTGACGTAAATCCGGTACACATGCCCCTCCACGGTCCGCTGGGACAGCGTGAAGTGGCCGGCAATGTCCTTGGTAGTTGCCCCGGACAGCAGCAGTGCCACAATCTCGTGTTCCCGTCGGGTGAGCCGGACCAGGTGCAGAGACGGACTCAGGTAGGAGACGGTTACTCCCGCCAGTTCCTCCCGTCGCCGCCGCAGCTGCTGGATAAGGGCGCGCTGCCGGCGCAGGTTTCCGTGGTTTCCGTAGAAGCGGATCGCATGGCCGATGCTCTCCACGGCCACCAGGTACTTTTGTGCTCCGATCGCGTCCTCGGCGGCGGCAACCATGCGGTCCGGATTGCCGGAGGCGACCGCCGCGGCATAGGCGTGCAGGGCCTGGGCCTCTGCACCCTCGAAATCCGCCGTCAGCTCGGCCAGCCGTCCAACCTGGGTCAGGTCCCCCACGGCAAGGCACAGTTCCAGGATGTCCTTTTCGCTGCTGCGCAGCCCGGCCGCCCGGGCCTCGGCCGCCAGCACCGCCAGCCTGCCGGAAGTGGGGCCCTCGGTGGACTGGGAGGCCTCAGCAGCCGCCGCATAAGCCTGGGCGGTAAGCCACAAATGCCGGGGACCCGGGTAGCCCGCGGCGGACACCTGAGTGTCCAGCCCGGCAGCAGGAGTTCCATCTCCGACCACCGTCGAGGCGTAGCAGGCCAAGCCGAGGGCGTAGGGAAGCATCAGCTCGGGGTCCTTGTCGCGCAGCGCTTCCACGGCAGGGCGCAGCCTCTGCAGTCCTTCGTGCAATCTCCCCCGGTGGATTTCGAGGGCGGCCTCAAACACGCCCAATGTTCCTCCCAGCACGGTCAGCAGAGGCTGGGGTCCGGTGTGCATCTTGGCGATCAGCTGTTCCAGCTGGGCAAACCGGCCGCCGTGGAGCAGGGCGAGGGCATGGCGCACAAAAACGAACCCGGAATAGCAGCGGAACCGGCCGGCACTGCCTGCGAGGAGGTTCGCGGCGGCCTGCGCCTGTTTCAGTGCCGGTCCCACCTCGCCGCACGCCCCCAGCACTTCCGCATAGAGCCCGTGGATGATCAAGGCCCGCTCGACGTCGTCGGCGGACTGCGGTTCTTCCCCGTCGCCGGCGAGGGCGGCCAGCCGGGTGCGGGCTTCGGCGTAGTCCCCGTTGAGCACCAGTGCCGCGGCCGCGAGCACTCCAGCCCCGGCGGACACTCCGGGCGGCGTTCCGGCGGACGCCATCTCCCTTGCGGCCATGACGGTGGCCACCTCGGTCCATCGCTGCGCCAGGGCATTCAATTCCTCGGCGTCCGCGTTGCTCTGGCGGAGCATCAGCGCACTTGTGAAGGCAGCTCGCTGCAGGCTCCGCTGATCCCAGGTATCGCCCGCACCCGTCTTGAGTGCTTCCAAATGGGTCCGGGCACGTCCGTAGCTGCCCTGTTTGGCAGACGAAATGGCAAGCTCCACTTCTGCGGCCTTCCGGAACGCAGGCAGGTGGACGGCGGCAGCGAAACGCTGGCCGCGTGCTGCGTCCCACATTCCGTTTGCTGCACGCGCCGCCGCCAGCAACTCCTCGGCGGAAAGCCGTTCGCCGCAGTCGAGTGCCCACTCCGTGTACCTCAGCAGGGTGTCCAGGCGGGCCGGTTGCACCGTATCCAGCAGCGATCCGGGCTCGTAGCGGCCCAGGACCCGGGCACGGATTTCGGCGCTGCGGGCGGCCGGAACGAGGCTGCGGATGATCTGCTCGTGCAGCGGCTGCACCAGATGCACGGATTCATCCCGGTCCGGCAGGATTTCGAGGATCCCGTCGATCAAGAGCGAGCGGACGGCCTCGTCGTCGGACACCGCCGACACAACGGACCGCGGCAACCGTTCGGCGAGCGCCACCGTCTCCAGGACATTGCGTTCTGCGGGGCTGCGCGAAGCCAGCATGCCCTTGACCAGATCCACCAGCGAGGTGTCGAGGCTGTCGGGCTCTTTCCCCAGATACCAGGCACCGTTCACTTCCAGAAGCCGCTGCTGCCGCTGGGCCCGGGTCAACAATTCCTTCACGTAAAGCGGGTTGCCGCCGGACATCCGGCTCAACAGCGTGCTCGAGGCCTGGAGCACGGGGCCTCCGAGGACGCTGACGCAGAACTCGTGAACGGCGTGCCGGGACAGCGGCCCCAGGTCTATCCGGGCCAGCAGACCGTCCCGGGCCAGTGAGAGCAGCTCATGGATCCGCGGTGCCCGGGCGCGGGAAATGACCATCAGACGTAGTTCTCCGGACATGGCCAGCTGGGTCAGCAGGTGCGCGCTGGCCTCGTCTATGTGCTGGGCGTTATCCACCACCAGCAGGGTCTGCATGCCGCTGGTTTCCGTCAGCCGCTGGAAATGCGCCCGCACCGTCCGCAGGACCGCGAGCGGGGACTCCATTTCTGCAGCCGTGGCGGAACCCAGATACGTGGACAGGATGCCGTACTGCATCCGGGACAACACCGGGGACCCGCAGACATAATACGGAACCATGATGGAGCTGAGGCGCTCAGCCGCCAGTTCGGCGAGGGAGGACTTGCCGATCCCCTCGGCTCCCAGCAGGACGACGCCGCGCAGCCCCGGGTCCAGGAGCCTGTTCGTCACCTCTGCAAGTTCACGTTCGCGGCCGAACAATCGGCGGCCCTGTCCCCAGTGCGTCATTTCTTCGCCCCTGATTGCTCGGCAATAGTTCGGGCCAGTTCCCGCCGGCTTCCCACATGGAGTTTGGAGTACACCTGATAGAGATGTCCTTCGACCGTCCGGACCGAGATGCCCAGTTCCTCTGCGATCTTTTTGTTGCTGGTGCCCGCCACGGCCTTCCGGGCAATGGAGCGTTCCCTGGCGGTGAGTGCTCCAAGGAATTCGTCCGCGGCTTCGGTCGGAGAATCGGGAGCTGCCACCCGGCGGCTGCGGTGGATAAACCGGACGGTGGCGCGGTCCCCGGCTCCGGAGGCAATGCTCAAGGCATGTTCCGAGATTTCCCGGGCCAGCAGCACATGCCCGACCCCGGCGGCCACCTCAGACGCCCGCAGCAGCACCTGGGCGTCCCCGTTGCCCAGCCCCTTGGCATAAAGCTCGCACAATGAGGCGAAGTCCCCTTCCTGGTTGGCCGCCACCGAGAGGACGTCATCCAGGCTTTCCTCATCGCCCAGCCGCATGGCGGTGAACCGGGCCAACAGTTCATAGGCGTAGGCCCCCCGCCGGTGGTCCTGGGCCGCGAGCGAGGAAAAACGAGAACTGCCGGTCTCCGATCCAAGCGCTGCTTCGGTCAGGGCCGCGAAGTGCCGGGCACCGCGGCGAACCGTCCAAGGGCCGCCGTCCGCCGCCGAGCGCTGCACCTGGAGGTACCGGCGCGCTTCCTCGCTGCGCCCCTCCAAAGCGTGGCAGTACGCTGCCGCGGCAGCGGCGAGCGGAAGGAACGCCGCGGGTCCGCTAACCGTCAGCTGGCTGACCCCGGGGGTCAGTGCGGCGAGCGCCGGTTCCGGCTTGCCGGCGAAGGCATGCAGCAATCCTTCAGCCAATTCCGCGTACGTGCCCTCCATGCCCTCGGCGGCAGACCGCTCAAGCAACCGCTCGCAGGCGGGCAACGCCCCGGTGAGCGCATAGGTATGCAGCAGCCTGCTGACCACGCGGGCACGGTTACCGGCAGTAAGCTCCGCTCCTTGGAGCAGCCGCTCCACCTTCCCCGCCTGCTCGACGGCGTCATCCTGGCGGTTGGTCATGCTCCACGCCTCGGCCTGCCAGGCGGCACGCAGTATCCGGAAGCCCGCATCGGGGATGTCCAGATCAGCCAGGTAGCTGGCGTTGGCCACGAACCGGCCATGAGCGGAATGGCATTCGGCACGGGCCAAAGCAAGTTCCCTGACCAGATCGGCAGTATCTCCCCCATTCCCGTCACGGAGGTCAGCGATCTCCCGTTCCGCCTGCTCAAAGAGATCCGTATGCCGCATTCGGGCCGGCTCCGCGGGAGCTTCCGCGGAGCGGGGATCGCGCAGTCCGGTGGCTTCAATGCACATCACCTTGCCCTCAGCGAGCAGCAGTCGGATCCGGTCCTGGCCGGACGGAACCGAATCGCTGCCGCGGAAGCGCGCAAGCACCCCCATTGCTGCCCCGTATTCGCCCTGGGCTGTGCGTGCACGTGCAAGTTCGACGACGGCCCCGGCGCTTTCCTCACCGTGTATGACCTCCGAAAGCAACCGGACAGCTGTCTCCGGCTGCCCCGAGGCGGTGGCAAGACGGGCGGCCCGAAGCACCAGCTCCAGGGCCGGCTCTTCGCCGATGGCACTCAGCCAGCGGGCCAGGACGAGCGGATCCAGGACGAGGCCGGTGTTCAGCGCCGGTGCAAGTTCCTCGAAGAGCTGCCGCTGCCGCGCCGGTGTCAGGCTGGCCCGCACGGACCGTGCCACTACGGGATTGGAGATCAGCACGTCAACAACGGGACGGGCATCGAGTGTCACGATTCCCTTTTCCTGCAGCGCGTCCAGATCCGCGTTGTCCAACCGTGCAAGGACCACGGGCAACGGGAGCGACTGCGCCATTGACAGCAACTGGAGAAGTTTGGTCTGGGCGGGCGGCAGGTCGGCGAGGTTGCCCATGACAGCTGCAGCCACCCGCCCTCCGCGGATTTCTTCACCCGGGGCAAGGATCCAGCTTCCGTTATGCAGTTTCAGCCGTCCCGCATCCTGGAAGTCTGTTCGGGCCAGTGCCAGCAGATGCGGGTTCCCTCCGGCGTGGTCGTGGACTGCGGCTGCTGCTGCCCGCGAGACCGTACCGCCCAGCAGGGAACCGAGGTAAGCAGCGGTTTCGGGTACGCTCAACGGCTCAAGATCCACCCGCTCCAGGATGCCGTCCCGCCAAAGGCCGGCAAATTCCGCCGGAGCCGAACTGAAATCGCGGAACGCCACGAGCATGCCGGCACTGCGGTTAAGCACCATCTGGGTAAGCACCATGGCGGAAAACTCGTCCAGCTCCTCTGCGTTGTCCACGGACAGGAGCACCGGCCGGCCCCCGGAACGTTCCGACACCAGCTGCGTGAGCCCGCGCAGGATCATCACCGGATGGCTGGAAAGCTCCGGATCCAGGTCCGAGAGCAGGAACGTCAGTGCGCCAAACGGTGTCCGCCCCGCAAATACCGAGCCGCGGACCTGCACGATGTACGTGTCTTCCTGCAGGTTGCGGAGCACGTGCTGCATTACGGCGGTCTTGCCGATACCGGCCTCTCCCACAAGCAGGCATCCGGTTCCCTGCGCGCCTCCGGACAGGTTCTGCAGTATTTCTTCCAGTACCTGTTCCCTGCCGACGACGGCGGGCTGGGCCTGCTGTCGGGCGTCCGTGCCCGCTGCCGCGTCCGGCGTATCTGCGGCGGTAAGACGGGGAAAGGCCGGCTGATCATCATGAGGCTGCACTTTGAGACCCGTTTTCTGTCGGTTAACGTTCTTCGGTTCACGTACAAGCGGTTCTGGAACACGTTCGGCAGGGAGCTGTCGCATCCAGGCACCGTTGGTGTGCGGATTCCGCGTAGGACTCGGCCCTGCTGCCGTGCACCAGAGTAGAAAGGGTGCGTGTGCGCTACACGAGTAGCACTCCCTAGTGATGCCACTTGGGTTACTTGGAAATATAGTGCCGGGGCAGCTCGTGCCTACGTGGTTTTTCCGTACAAACCACCCGTAACGCTGCCAACACTGGGCAAGGGGCGACTCATCAGTTACGGGGGCGCTCCGCCTCGAGGCACTCCCTCAGTTCTGCCCGCCCCGAAACACGTAGTTTCTGAAAGATGCGGCCAAGGTGCCAGTCCACTGTTCTTGGCGAGAGGTGCAGGCCACCGGCCAGCTGTGAACTGCTCTTCCCTGCTGCTGCCCCGAGTGCCAGCTCCCGTTCAAAGTCGGACAGTTCCGGTAACCGGTCGGCCACCGAGTTGGCCGCCCGCAGCAAACGGTAACTGGCGTTCTCAAGTCGACGCGCTGCACGGAGCCGCACACGGTCAGACTGCGTGCGTGCCAGGCGGACTGCCTCGCCGGCTGCCCCGTGTGCCATCAGATACTGGCCCAGGCCGTGCGCCCTCTCCGCTGCCCTGAGCAGGCTGGCGGGACGGAGCGCCGTGAGCCCCTCGGCCAAATCCAGGTACATCTGCGCGGATTCCCCGCTGCAGCCGGCCGCTGCCTCGCGCAGTTCCTCGGCTGCCCCGGGCCTGCCGTGCAGTGCCGCAGCGGCCAACACCGGCATGGCCTCAGGAAAGCCCTCGGGTCCTCCGTCGGCAGCGACCGTAGTGAACTCCCCGTCGCCTCCGGGGATCGTCACTCCGTGAACGGCGCACAACCCGGAAAAGCTTCGGGTGAGCGCGGTTTGCCAGTCGAAGGTCCGTGCGCCGGCGGAAGGAGCATTGGCACCGCCCGTACGGTGCCCGGTGCCTGCGCCGGCCGCCGAAAGGTAGCCGCGGGCCGCCTCGCCGTCGTCAAGCAGGACGCATGCATAAGCCGCGGCCGTTTCCGCGAGGGGAACCAGGTCCTCTGTTCCTTCTTCTTCCTCGAACTGCACGATCGCCCGCTGCAGGAAATCCAAGGCGCGGTCGGCGCGGCCGCCCAGGACCTGCACGATGCCCTCACACAGGTCGTTGCCTCCTCGAAGCTCCATTCCCTCGACTGCCTCGCCTGTTTTGGCCAGGACATCGGCAGCATGCCGCAGCTCGCCGCAGCGCAGGAACACGCAGAACAGCTCCGACAGGAGGTCCCGCCGCCAGCGACCGGTTATTCCACACCTGTCCGCCAGCTCCAGCCCTGCCTGCGCGGCTGCGCTGGCTTCCGTCCACCGGCCGGAGCGGGACAATTTCCCTGCTTCCTGCGCTGCTACCCATGCAGCGGCCATTTCCGCAGCATGTGAGGGTTCCCGGTTGTCTTCGGCTGCCTGCTGCCCCTGGGCCGACGCGAGCCGGGACCGGATCTCTGCAGCGCGGCCCGGCGGGACCAGTGCCGCCGCAGCCTCGGCGAGCAGCGGATCCTTGAACCGAAGGATACCGGCCGATCCGGAGGAGACCAGGAGATCCTGTTCCAGCCGTTCCACCGCTCGCGGGTCGGCAACCTGCAGGAGCAAAAGAATAGGCACGGCACCGCTGACCGCGAGCACGTCTGCAGCGAACCGTTCCGCCGTGGACAGCCCGCCGGTCTCCGCCTCCACCCGCTCGGCCAAGGCACCGGAATATGACACCGATCCTGTCCATACCCATATTCCACGGCGGCGAACCACTGTCCCGGCGTCCATCTGTTCCCGTAGGAACACGGCAGAAAGCAGCGGGTTGCCCCGGCTCCGCGACTGCACCTGGGCCACCAGCCGGCTGGAAACCGTTCCCCCGGCCAGTCCTTCGAGCAACACCCGGGTTCCGCCGGGACGCAACGGCCCCAGGGCTTCCCTGTGCACTGACTCTTCGGACCACCATCGGACGAACTCGCTGGTGCAGGCGGAGAGATCCCGGACAGTTGCCAGCATCAGGGCACTGCCTGTCCTGCACAGTTGGAGAAGGACAGCGACGGTTGCCGCATCCATGTCCTCAACGTTTTCGATTGCAAGAACAAGACGCCGTCCGGCGGCCTTGCCCTGAAAGACCCGCCGGAGGAATTGGAGCACGTAAACCGGATCGGACAGTGACTCAGGCGGCAGCTCGCTGAGCAGCCAGAACAATCCGGCGAAGGGTTTTTCTGCCCATGAGGCCGCCCCGCGCAGCTGCAGCACCGAATAGCGGTCGCCGAGGCCGGCCAGGATGCCGGCCATCGCGGTGGACTTGCCTGTTCCTGCTGCCCCCGTCAGCACCACGCTCTGGTCTTCGGACAATGCTTCAAGGGCTCCTGCAACCGCGTTTTCCACCTGCGCCAGCAGGGGTTCGCGAAGTTGGTTTCCCGTTTCCCTTCCAGGGTCCCGGCTGCTTGGAGTCAGGGTGCGTCCGGCAACTTCCATCGAACGTCTCCTTCACCGGCGTCGTGCAGGCTTGGCGTCACGCGCATAGTGCGGGGTGCGGGCGCATGAATGCGCCCGGGAAGGAGCCGACGGCGGCTGGGGGGACGCCCCGGTCTCAGAGGGCATCGACGCCGCCGGCTCCGTATGTGGGACCCGAGGTACCGGTGCGGCAGAACCGGATGGAAACCCGCTGCCGTAACCAGGTTGAACCTTGAGTAACATGCACAAGGCTACGAACCCCGGAATGGCGGCGCCCGAGTAAAACCTACTGGTGTTCCTTGCGGAAATTACTCGGCCGGAGTGGTCCGGTTCCAGCCTCCGGAAGGGCGGTCAAGCAGGGGAAACCGTTCCCTCAGTTCTTCCCGGCGGCTGATCCCCAGTTTTTCGTACGTCCGGTAGATATGCCCTTCGACCGTACGGACGGAAAGGTTCAGCGAGCTGGCTATTTCGGCGTTGCGCTGGCCGGCGGCGACCAGGGCTGCAACGTCGCGCTCCCGCCGGGTCAGCTCCGGAAGCATGCCGCGGTTCCCGCCGCCGTGCCGTCCGGTCAGCCGGTGGATCCGGTTCAACAAGGCGCGGTCGTTGTTCCTGCGGGCCAGCCGCTGGGCTTCGAGCAGGCATTGCCGGGCCAGCTGCAGGTCAAGCTCCGGCTCCGGGTCCGAGGCCAGTGCCACCAACGCCGCACTGTCCTGGTCGACGACGGCCCGGGTCACCCGGTTCAGCACCAGAGCCTGCGGTCCCTCGAATCCCTCCGTCACCTTCAGCAGCCGGCCTGCCTCGGAAAAGTCCCCGAGCCGCATGGACAGGTGGCGCAGGGTGAACTCCACCGCTGTGAAGGAACGCTCCTGCGCCGCAGCCGCCGTGTCGCGCAGCTTTTGCAGGTAAGTGCCGTCGGAGTCCAGTGCGAACCGTCCCCCGGCGAGAATGCCCTCGGCCAGAAGCCGGTATTGCTCCGGTCCCCGCGGCGGAGTCCTTCCCGCGGCGGCCAGCAGCCGTCCGGCGGCTTCCCGTTGCCCAAGGCTCGCAGCGGCAAAGGAAGCCATTGCCAGGGACAGCGGAAGGATTCCTTCGGGATCGTTGCCGGTCGATGCTTGAACTGCAGCGGAAAAATCCTTCACGGCCTCGTGCAGGGCATTGGAACGCAGGTGGCTCAGGCCCATCGCAAAATCGGCGACACCGCCGGAATGCAGCAGCGTGCGCTGAACGGGTGAATCCGCGGAGGCAACGGATCGCTGCAGTTGTTCCCATTCCCCAAGCCAGAGCAGCGCGGTGAGATGCCGGTGCAGGATAAACGGGCCAAGGAGCTTTGAACCGGCAGTGGCTTCCGGTAACAGTTCCATGGCAGCGGTGCTGTGAACGAGCGCGGTTTGGGCGCGCCCCGTTGCCACTTGGACCTCGGCCGTCATCGCTTCGGCAAACAGAATTGCCTCGGTGTCTGCGCTTTCATGTGCTTTGCGGAGCACCTCCGCCAGTTCCAGTTCCGTTTGGGCGTATTCGCCCGCCCAAACCCGGGACAGCAGGCGGAGCATCTGTGCCCCGCAGCGGGCCGCCTCAACCGCTTCCGCCGGCTGGCTCCCGGACAAGCGGTCTATTGCCCGGTTCCACTGGCTGGCCAGGGGAACCTCCCAGCCGGTCCCGGATGTGGACTGCTGCGCCAGCTGGACGTGCACCATCATCGACTGCTTCACGGTGCGAAGGTCCGCTGCCTGTTCGAGTGTCCCTTCCAACGTCGCCGTCGCCTGGCCCGCTTCGCCGAGCAGCAGCAGTGCACGCGCTTCCTGTACGCGTGCCGGTATGCGCAGCGCCCCTCTTCCGGCAGCAGCGGCAGCCCTCAGCGCCAGCCGGGGATCGGATCGGTTGTTTGCCGTTTCTGCGGCATACAGCAACTCCTGCTCCGGGACCTGCACCCCGAGCGCCAAGGACCATGAGACAAGGTGGAGCTGCCCCTCCTCCCCCATGTCCACGCCTGCCAGCACGGCCTGCAGCTGTTTAAGCAGGCGCGCACTGCGGGCAGCCGGAACCATCCCCCGGACAACTTCTCCATAGATCGGGTGCAGCGGACGCACAACCTGTCCGGCGTCGGACGCCCCCGACACCATCACCAGGAGGAAATTCGCCAGACGGTCCACGGAGGCATGCAGCCCCAGCCGGAAGGCAAGCCGCAGGGGCAGCGGTTCAGCAAGCGAAATGATCTCCAGCGCCGTGCGGTCTTCCGGGCCCAGACCCCTGATCTGGGCCTTGACGAGGTCTCCCACGCGTCCTCCGACGGGCGTCTCGCTGTCCGTCGTTCCCCAGATGCCCTGCCGCTGGACCAGGAAACCGCTGCGCACCGCCTCATCAAGCAACGCGAGCAGGTACATGGGATTTCCACCGGTGAGGCGGGCCAGCTCAACCGCGGCCGTGGTGCTGACCTGGCCTTGGAGCTCCTGCTGGCACAGCTGAAGGACCTCCAGTTCGTCCAGCGGCAGGAGGTGGTGGCGGGTCACCTGACCATCCCACACGTGCGGCAGCACGCCCGAAATGTCCTGGAAGGTCCGGGTCAGGACGAGCAGCCTGATGTGGCGGGCGTCAAGGAGCTGGACGAGTAGATCGAAGCTGGGACCGTCAATGTCGTGCGCGTCGTCAACTACCACCAACGGTGCCGGGCCCGGCAGGACCGCGGGTGCTCCGTCCGCGGGTGCCTGGGGAATGATGCGAGCCATCAGGGCACGCATCACCGCAAGGGCAGACCCAGTCTGCCCTTGCGCGAGGTCAGGCAGGAGGGCAGCCAGTGCACCGTACGGCACGGACTTCAGGGCGGGGCTGGAGTACACCCAGTAAACGGGCATTTCTGCCTGCATCTCCTGGACGGCAGCCGTTGCCAGGGCAGTTTTGCCAAGCCCGGCTTCCGCCGCCACGGCGGCACCGTGGCCGGCGGGGCGGCGCAGGCTCTGGAGCACGGAGGCGAGGACGGTATCCCTGCCCGTCAGCGACCGTGCGTTCAACCCGTGCATCCCATTCCCCCCGTTGGTCCCTAGGCCAGGATCTCGGAGAGCTCGATACGGCCGGAGACATGGAGCTTCGCGAAGATCTTTCCCAAGTGCCACTCGATGGTTCGGGGAGACAGGTTCAGTTCCCTGGCTATCTGCGTGGTGGTGGCCATCGTAACCGCCCGATGCGCAAGATCTGCCTCGAATTCACTCAGTTCTGCCAGCGTTTCTGCGCGGCCGCCGGAATGCTCCATGCGGCGCATGCTCGCATTTGCCACTTCACGGGCGGTTCTTGCCAGTCTTTTCCGCTCATCTGCGCTGCACTCTGCCAGGCTGTGCTCGACAGCCCTGGCGGCATCCCGTGAGAGCAGGTACTGCCCGCAGTCGAGGAACCCCTTTGCCGCAGCGACCAGCCGGACCGGATCATCGTTAAGCAAACCGGCAGCGAAGTCCGCCATCCGCTCGCTGAACCTTCCGCTCACGTCCTTGGATACCCTGATGACATCGGCGGCAGCGTCCCTGTCACCGGCCCGCACAGCTGCAGACAGGAACAACAGCGCCGGTGCCGCGTACCCTGCCGCGTGTGCGGACGCAGCTTCGGCGCGCAGGCGTCCGCAGCGGATTCCGTCGTCACCATCGGACAGGATAGAGAAATAGCGGAGCAGGAACCCCCGGAAGTAACTGGGAGATTGCCTGCCGGCGGCTGCCTGCCGAAGCAGCTCGGCGGCTTCCGGGCGCCGCTCACGATGGATATAGGCCGTCAGGGTTCGGGCCAGGGGAAGCATGTCTTGCGGGTCGTGGACGCGGAGCTGCCCGATAGCGCCGGTTAGCGCATCCCGGGCCATGCCCTCCTGTCCTTGCCAGGCAGCCAGGACGGCCACGGCCAGTTCACCTGCGCTGCCCTGGTAGGAAGGGCGGACCCCGGTCGCGTCGAAGGCCTCGACGAACGTGGCAGCCCGGTCCAGCTCGCCCGAAAGGACATAGGTATCGAATATGCGGGTGCATGCTTCCCCGGCGTTCCCGCCATTGACCGCGTAATTCTCCGGCGGCCCCAGCTGGTCGAGGATGTGCAGTGCTTCATCGGTCCGCCCGGCCAGGGCGAGGACATGGGCGGACAACGCGGCTGCCTGCATCCGGGTGGCCTGCCCCAGTTTCCCGTCCCCGGCGAGGCTGGTGAGCCGCTCCGGGACCAGCGGAAGGCGCCCCCCGTCCGCAGCCAGTGCGCTGCGGGCCAAGACCAGCGCCGCTTCCAGCTCCGGCGATTCCCCTTCTGCCGGGCATGACTCCTCAACCGCGGCAAGCGCCTCCTGCGGGTCTCCCGATCCGGGAACACGGGCCAGGGTATAGCTGTAAAGCAGCATCAACGGCACGAAGCTGGAGCGCTTCTCCGAGGCCAAGCGGGGCTCGGCTTCGCGGAAGACGCGGAGTACTTTGTCGAGATGGCCCACACTGTGCAGGGCGCGGACCTCTTCAAGAACCATTTCCTGGCCGGGCGTTTTCGGGGCCACCGCCCGGACAAACCGGAGCGCGGCCGCTGCATCCGCACGGTCGTTGGCCGCACGTGCGGCGCGGAGGGCGTCCGCCGGACGAATCTCCTCGCCGCAGGACAGGGCCCAGCCCAGGAACCCGGTCAGTTCCTCGCCGTCCATGTCCGTTGGGTCAATCCGGACTCCCACGTCTTCCCACAGTTCCCGCCTCCGGCCGGGCGCCATGCTCGCCGCTATCACTGACCCCGGATTTCCACCTCCGAGCCGCACTGACGGCGGATTGCCGCCAACAGAGATAATCTGCTGCTCTTCGAGTGCCTCGACGGCGGTTGCCGGTACCAGCTCCAGGACGCTGGACAGAGGCAGGCTGACGCACAGTGCCAGGACCTCGACCAGCCGGCGTTCGTGTGCACCCAGCCGGTCCAGCACGGTGTCGAAAACCTCGCTGACCTCGCCGGTGCGGACGAAGGGGGCGGTCCGGACCCATACGGCTTCCCGCCGCACCAGGGTTCCGGAGCGCACCTGTGCACCTGTCATGAGCCGGATGAGCCGGGGGCTGCCCAGTGTTTCCTTCCACATTGTGCCTGCGGCAAGGGAGGAAACGGGTCCCCCGAGCAATTCCTGCATCAGCTGGCGGGTCTGCCGCTCGGTAAGCAGTTCAAGGTCGACCCGTTCCAGCAGCCCTTCGCTCCAAAGGCCCACCAGCTCATGGTCCGTTTCCCAGTCGATGGACGCCGCCGCCAGCACGGCAATCTTTCCCCGCCGAAGCAACTGGGACAGCACCATGATGGAAAACCGATCCAGCCGATCCGCGTTGTCCACCGTGACCAGCACGCGGTTTTCCCGTGCCTCGGCGTCAAAGGAGCGGCTAAGTTCCTGCAGCAGCTGGAGCGGATCCTGCTCCGCGCCTTCGGGCAGGCCGCTTATGAGATAGGCCAAGGCTCCGTAAGGAGTCCCGGCGGCGATGGCCGTACCGCGGACCGGAATTATATGGAAGTCTGCGCGCAGGCGGTCGGCTACGGCGTGCAGCACGGCAGTTTTCCCGGCGCCGGGTTGACCGAGGATGACGGCTCCGGCTCCGCCGGCAGCAAGTGCCGAACACAGATCGTCAAGAAGCTCAGTTCGCCCGATCAGCCCGGCGACAAGTGAAACACTTTCCATCAGCCAGCCCACGCCCCCCACAACGCCTGCACGGATCCGGATGCCGGATGCCGCGGCTATCGGTAGCAACCGCTCAGTGGAATGGAGCTTACGCGCGTGCGCAGGCGGCGTCTAGATACAAATACATGTATTTGGACGCGCCCGCGCTGAACGCGTCGAGCAGGCGTGGAACTGGGCCATGAAAACTGGGCCCTGGAACATCAGGCTGGGGCGGACATGTCTGACTGGGCGGAAATTCGAAAGAATAATTCGGAAGAATAAGGGACCGACGCCGGGATGGGGGTGGCCCAGTCTCGGAGGCCTCCCGACGTCGGCCCCGCTTTGGGAGCCCTTGAGGCTGATTCCATTTTAGGCCCGGTAACCGAACCGAAACAATGGTCACCCGGCATTCGGGACGCTGGAAAACTACTCCATTCTGCCCCGCTGCTACCTAGCTCTGAGGTCAGGCGCCTGCGGCGTGAAATTTCTGCTGAGCGGTGGTAAGGCCCTCGGACAGGAGGAGCTCCACGGCATCGGCGGCGTCGTCGACGAGGAACGGAAGCTCCTTGGCCTCGGTACCGGAGAAATCCTTGAGCACGTAATCCGCGGTGTCCATGCGCCCGGGCGGGCGTCCGACGCCTACCCTCACACGGAGGTAGTCCTTGGTGCCCAGGGCCTTGCTGATGTCCCGGAGACCGTTGTGTCCGCCTTCTCCCCCGCCGAGCTTGAGCTTCACGGTGTTGAAGGGGATGTCGATCTCGTCATGCACCGCCACCACGTGTCCGGGGTCGATATCGAAGAACCGCGCCAGGGAGGAAACCGGGCCGCCGGACAGGTTCATATAGGTCAGCGGCTTGGCCAGCACTACGCGCGGACCGCCGATGCCGAGGCGTCCTTCGACAATGGACGCGTGCGACCGGTGGGTCTTGAACTTTCCGCCCATCCGGGAGGCCAGCTCGTCGAGGACCATCTGGCCGATATTGTGCCGGTTACGGCTGTAGCCGGGCCCGGGGTTTCCGAGCCCGGCTACAAGCCAGGTGTTGCTGTTCACTACGGGTACTGCTCCTTCACTAAGAACCGGACGGCTCCGTTACGGGGAGCAGACCCCGGAAGTGGGTTACGCTTCAGCGCCGACTTCAGCAGCTGCAACAGCAACCTGCTCGTCGGACGGAGCGCCCAGGTCCTGAACGGTGGGCTCGGAGATGTTGATGATCATGGTCTCGGGATCCAGCAGGAGCTCGACGCCGGCAGGCAGGACGAGGTCGGAGGCGTAGATGTGCTCGCCGGCCTTGCGGCCTTCGATGCTGACCACGATGGTTTCCGGCAGGTCGGTGGCGTCTGCGGCAACCAGGACGGTGTTGGCTTCCTGGTTGTAGACGGAATCGCCGGCAGCCAGTTCGCCTTCAACGTGCACGTTGACCTCAACCTCGACCTTTTCACCCTTGCGGACGGTCAGGAGGTCGATGTGCTCGATGATCTGCTTGATCGGATCGCGCTGGATGTCGCGGGCCAGGGCCAGGTGCGACTCGCCGTCGACATCGATTTCCAGCAGGGCGTTGGAGGTGCGGACGGCCAGCGTGGTGGCCTTGGCCGGCAGCAGGATGTGCATAACATCGGCGCCGTGGCCGTAGATGACTGCCGGGATCTGGCCTGCGACGCGGGCCTTGCGGGCTGCACCCTTGCCGAACTCGGTGCGGACGGTTCCTGCGAGCTTCTGCTCAGACATTGCTACTCCTGTAAGTGGTGTTCCGTGGTTGCCTCAGGCGCCGGTTTCGGAACAGTGCACCGTACGGACCGGATAACGGTCCTTTGTACGATCAGAAGTTGCCAGCCACCGTCGATAACGGAGTTCGTCCGGAGTTCTCCGGGCCGCTCCCTCGCCTAGGCATCGGTCTCAATGCTACCAGCACAAGTCCGCCCGCCCGAACGGCACTTGAGGTGCGGTCCGGGCGGGCGGTTGGGTTCACCGGTGCTGTAAGTGCTAGGCCTTGCCGTCGAAGAGGCTCGTGACGGATCCGTCCTCGAAGACTTCCTTGATGGCCCGGGCAATCAGCGGGGCAATCGAGAGCACCGTCAGCTGGTCAAAACGCTTGGCGGCCGGAATCGGCAGGGTGTTGGTGACAACTACCTCGCGGGCACCGGATTCTGCCAGGGTCCGCGCGGCCGGGTCGGAGAACACTGCGTGCGTGGCGGCGATGATGACGTCCTTGGCACCGGCTTCCTTGAGCACGCGGACAGCGCCGGCAATGGTGCCGCCGGTGTCGATCATGTCATCGATCAGCACGCAGGTGCGCCCTTCAACCTGGCCCACGACCTGCTTGGACACGGCCTGGTTCGGGACGGTGAGGTCGCGGCTCTTGTGCACGAAGGCAAGCGGCGCGCCGCCCAGGCGCTCGGCCCACTGCTCGGCAACGCGGACGCGGCCGGTGTCCGGAGACACCACGGTGACGTTGGAGACATCCACACGGGTGCGGATGTAGTCGGCCAGCAGCGGGATGGCCATCAGGTGGTCCACGGGACCGTCGAAGAAGCCCTGGATCTGGGAGGTGTGCAGGTCCACGCTCATGATGCGGTCTGCGCCGGCGGTCTTGTACAGGTCCGCGATCAGGCGTGCCGAGATGGGTTCGCGGCCGCGGCCCTTCTTGTCCTGCCGTGCGTACGGGTAGAACGGGGAGACCACGGTGATGCGCTTGGCAGAAGCCCGCTTCAACGCATCCACGGTGATCAGCTGTTCCATCAGCCAGTTGTTCATCGGGGCCGGATGCGCCTGGATCACGAAGGCGTCGGTGCCGCGGACACTCTCACCGGGACGGACGTAGATCTCGCCGTTCGCGAAGTCATAGGACGCCAGCGGGAGCAGGTCGGTGTCAAGACAGCGTGCAATCTCCTCCGCCAGCTCCGGGTGTGCCCGGCCAGTGGCAAGGACAAGCTTCTTTTCACCTTGTGCGGTGATCTCGCTGCTCATTAATGATCGCTTTCTCGCGTGGGGGAATCAGTTTCGGAGGAAGAAGTGTTGGTGGTGGAAGCCGCGGCGGCTGCAGCGGCGGCCGTACCGGGGCGCTTATCCAGCACCCAGCCGTCGAGGTTGCGCTGAGGCGCCACATTGATCGCCAGGGCACCGGCGGGGACATCCTTGCGGATCACCGTTCCGGCTCCACTGTACGCTCCGTCGCCCACCGTGACGGGTGCCACGTACATGTTGTCGCTGCCCATGCGCACGTGCGAACCGATGGTCGTATGGTGCTTGTTTACGCCGTCGTAGTTCACGAAAACGGAGGCTGCACCGATGTTCGACTGCTCGCCGATGGTGGCATCCCCCACATAGGAAAGGTGGGGAACCTTGGACCCGGCGCCGATGTCGGCGTTCTTGGTCTCCACGAAGGTTCCGATCTTGCCCTTCGCGCCCAGCACCGTTCCGGGGCGCAGGTACGCGAACGGTCCCACACTGGTTCCGGCACCCAGTACGGCATCGCTGCCGTGGGTCCGCACCACTGAAGCTCCCTCGCCCACGGACACGTTGGTCAGCGTGGTATCCGGTCCGACGACGGCGTCCCGGGCGACGCTGGTGGAACCGTGCAGCTGCGTGCCCGGCAGCACCGTGACGTCTTCAGCGAGAGTCACTGTGGAGTCGATCCAGGTGGTGGCCGGATCAACGACCGTGACACCGGCGCGCATCCACCGATCCAGGTTGCGCCGGTTGTGTTCTGCGTTGAGGGCAGCGAGCTGGACGCGGTCATTGGCGCCCTCCACCTGCCAGGTGTCGTCGGTGACAACGGCGCTGATGCGTCCGCCCGCCGCGCGGGCGATGCCCAGGACGTCGGTCAGGTACATTTCCCCCTGCGAGTTGGAGGTGGTCACCGATTCGAGCGCGCTGCGGAGCACCGCGGCGTCGAAGGCATAGATGCCGGAGTTGATCTCGTTTACGGCACGCTGCTCGTCGGTGGCGTCCTTGTGCTCGACGATGCCGGTCACGGTTCCGTCTGCTGCCCGCAGGACCCGTCCGTAGCCCGTCGGGTCCGCAAGCCGCGCGGTCAGGACGGTCACGGCGTTGCCGTCCGTTTCGTGGACGGCCACCAAATTGCGAAGTGTCTGCGCTTCAAGCAGCGGGGTGTCCCCGTAGGTGACCACGACGGTGCCTTCGAGCCGGGCGACGGCGTCCAAGGCCGAGAGTGCCACCTGGACCGCGCGGCCGGTGCCGGGAACCTCGTCCTGGTCGACGATGACGGCCCCGGGCGCCTGTTCGGCGGCATGCCCGGCGACGAGGTCCCGCTCGTGGCGCACCACGACGGCCAGGAAGCGGGGGTGCAGCTCGGAGGCTGCGGCGAGTGCATGGCCGAGCATCGAGATGCCGCCCACGGGGTGCAGGATTTTCGGGGTCCGGGACTTCATCCGCGTTCCGGCGCCGGCGGCGAGGACAATCACCGCGGACAAAGCGCCGGCGGAAGCCTCATTGGTTCGGACATCGTTGGTGGTCACGAAAATGGCGCTCCTCGGTGGTACGGCCGGCGTATATCGGCTCCGCGGCAGCCCGTCACAGGTCCACCGCACAGCGTTCCGCCCATAGGATTCGAACCTATACTCCACGGCTCCAAAGGCCGGGGTGCTGCCATTACACCAGGGCGGATCATGTGCACGGCTAGCCGCGCACACAAGAGTTTAGTCTGCCATGGGAGCCGATGCGTTCGCGAGTTGAGTCCCGCAGGCGCGGCGTTGCCGCCGAGCAGGCAGCGGTGCGTGGGTAGACTGGTCCGGTGGTAAAGACTTCCGCCGGCGGTACACGCCTGCGTATGACCGGCGTCCAGCGCCGCGCCCAGCTGATCGAGGTGGCACGCGGGCTGTTTGCCCTGCGCGGCCTCGACGGCGCGACCATCGAGGAAATTGCCGCCGCGGCGGGTGTTTCCAAACCGGTCGTCTACGAGCATTTCGGATCCAAGGAAGGCCTCTACACGGAGGTGGTGGACATTGAGTTCCGCCGCCTGCTGGAAGTGATGACCGAGTCACTCAGCGCCGACGCCGGCCCCCGGGTGCTGCTCGAACGGGCCGCCTACGCCTTGCTGGACTACATCGAGAACTACACCGACGGTTTCCGGATCCTTACCCGTGATGCGCCGCCGTCGCAGCCGGAGGGGACGTTTTCCACCCTGCTGTCCCGGATCACCCGCCATGTGGAGCACATCCTGTCCAAGGAGTTCGGCAGCCGCGGCCTGAGCGCCGAGGTGGGCGGGATGTATGCGCAGATGCTGGTGGGCATGGTGGCCATGACCGGCCAGTGGTGGCTGGACACCCGGACCCCGGATAAGGCCACCGTGGCCGCGCATCTGGTGAACCTTTCCTGGAACGGCCTCGCCGGCCTGCAGAAGGATCCCCGGCTTTCCCACATGCCCCACCTGCCCGCCGGCACCGCTGTGCCGGAGGCCGGCTACGGCGGGCAGGCCCCGACCGTCCTTCGGCTTTCCGCGGTCCTGGTCACCGACGACGCCGGCCGGATCCTCCTGGTGCGCAAGCGGGGCACCTCGCGCTTCATGCAGCCCGGCGGAAAGCTCGAGCCCGGGGAAAGCTTTGCGGAAGCAGCAGCCCGGGAGGTGGGCGAGGAACTCGGACTTTCCGTAGCAGCCGCCGATCTCGAGGATCTGGGCCGCTGGTACGGTCCGGCGGCGAATGAGGAAAACACCTTCATTGACGCCGGCCTGTATGCCTGGACCCTCCCCGCAGACGGTCCGCAGCCCGCCGCCGCGGCGGAGATCGAGGAACTGCTGTGGGCGGCACCCGCGGCCGCCGCGGAACGCACCGATCTCTCGCCGCTGCTGAGCACCTACATCCTGCCGCGGCTGCTGGGCTAGCTGCCGCCTCAGGGCAGCGGTTCCTACTCGAGGATCTCCGAAGCCTCGAGCCACTGGATTTCCAGCTCCTCCTGCTCGGCCGCCACGGCCTGCAGCTTGGCGTTGAGCTCGCCGATGAGTTCAAAGTCCGCGCCGCCGGCCTTCTGGGTCGCGTCGTTCATCTGCGCGTTGATCTTTTCGGCCTGTGCGGTGAGCTTGCTCAGCTGCCGTTCGATCCGGGTGAGGTCCTTCTTGGCCGCCCGCTTTTCAGCTTCGGACGCACCGGAGCCGGCCAGCGCCGTCGTCGTTCCGCCCTGGGCGCCGGCTGAAGCAGCCGCGGAAGAGCCGCCGGGACGCGTGGCGCCGGCCGCAGCGGCGCGGGCCGCCTGAGAGGAGCCGCGGGCAGCAGTGGACGCCGAGGAATTGGCGGCCAGGGCTTCGCCGCGCAGTTCCAGGTACTGGTCCACGCCGCCGGGCAGGCCGCGCAGCTTGCCGTCGCCGAGCAGCGCCATCTGGTGGTCGGTGACGCGTTCCAGCAGGTACCGGTCGTGGGAGACGACCACGAGCGTGCCGGGCCAGCCGTCCAGCACGTCCTCGACGGCAGCCAGCGTGTCGGTGTCCAGGTCATTGGTCGGCTCGTCGAGCATCAGCACATTCGGTTCACCCACCAGCAGGCGCAGCAGCTGCAGCCGGCGCCGTTCGCCGCCGGAGAGCTCGCGCACCGGTGTCCACTGGCGCTGGGCGCTGAAGCCCAGCTGCTCGACCAGCTGGCCGGCGGACAGTTCGCGGCCGCCCACGTTGAAGACCCGCTTCTCGTTTTCAATGACCTCGATGACGCGCTGGTCCGCTACCTCATCCAGTTCCCGGACCTCCTGCGACAGGACGGCGGTCTGGACCGTCTTGCCGCGCTTCAGCCGGCCCGACGTAGGCTCGATGTCGCCGTTGAGCAGGCGCAGCAGGGTGGTCTTGCCGGCACCGTTGACACCCACCAGGCCCAGCCGCTCCCCCGGGGCCAGGCGCAGGGTGATGTTGCGGAACAGGTCGGTATCCCCGAGCGTCAGGGAGACGTTCTCCAGGTCCAGGACGTCCTTGCCCAGGCGGGCGGTGGCCATCTTGTTCAGGGACAGCGTGTCGCGGGGTTCGGGGACGTCCGCAATCAGGTTGTTCGCGGCCTCGATGCGGAACTTGGGCTTGGCGGTCCGGGCCGGGGCGCCGCGGCGCAGCCAGGCCAGTTCCTTCTTGACCAGCTGCTGGCGCTTGCCTTCCACCACGGAGGCCATCCGGTCACGCTCGGCGCGGGCCAGCACGTAGGCGGCGTACCCGCCGTCGAACGGATCCACCATCGCGTCGTGGACTTCCCAGGTCCGGGTGCAGATTTCGTCCAGGAACCAGCGGTCGTGGGTGACCACCAGCAGGCCCCCGTCGGAGGGCCGCCAGCGCTGCTTCAGGTGCCGGGCCAGCCAGGCCACGCCTTCGACGTCGAGGTGGTTGGTGGGCTCGTCCAGCATGATGACGTCGTCGTCGCCGGTGAGCAGCTTGGCCAGCGCCACGCGGCGCTTCTGCCCGCCGGACAGGGAGGAGACCTGCGCGTTCCAGTCCACTTCCTGCACCAGGCCGCTCATCACGTCACGGATCCGTGCGTTGGACGCCCATTCGTAGTCCGCCGCGTCGCCGACGATGGCCTGGCCGACGGTCAGGTCCCCGTCCAGTACGTCCGTCTGGTCCAGGTAGCCCACGGTGACATCACGGCGGCGGGTCACGCGGCCGTCGTCGGGGGTCTGCCGTTCGGCCAGCAGGCTCATCAGGGTCGACTTGCCGTCGCCGTTGCGGCCGACCATGCCGATCCGGTCGCCTTCCTCGAGGCCGAGCGAAACGCCGTCCAGGATGGTGCGCGTGCCAAAGGAAATGCTGAGGTTTTCAGCACCAAGCAGGTGTGCCAATCGGTACTACTTTCTGTGCGTCTGAGGTGCGGTGGTGTCGGCAGCCGTCACGGCGCCGTCGGCCGGCCCGTAAACGGCCAGGGCCGAGTGGCCTTCGGTGCGCAGTGCGGCGGCCAGGGCGGTCGCAGCTGCTTCATCCGCGGCCAGGAAGGCCAGGGTGGGGCCGGAACCGGAAACCATGCCGGCGAGGGCGCCGAGCCGGGTCCCCGCTTCAAGAACGGTCCCAAGTTCGGGTGCAAGCTCCAATGCCGCCGGCTGCAGGTCATTCTCTAGAACGCCTGCCAGCGCGGCAGTGTTCCCGGCGGCGAGGGCGGCGAGGATCGCCGGGTCAGCTTCGGTGGGCTCGGCGACGTCGGTTCCCGTGCGGAGGCGGTCGACGGCGGCGTAGACCTGCGGGGTGGAAAGCCCGTAAGGTGCCGGGACGAGGACCCAGTGCAGCCGGTGCGGTGCCGGTACCGGGGTGAGCCGGTCCCCCACGCCGAGCCCGGCAGCAGCACCGCCGAGCAGGGCAAACGGTACATCGGCCCCGAGTCCGGCAGCCAGGCCGGCCAAGTCAGCCGGAGACAGGCCCGCGTTCCACAGCTCATTGCAGGCGACCAATGCGGCGGCGGCGTCCGCAGAGCCGCCTCCCATTCCGCCTGCCACCGGCACCCGCTTGGTGATGTGCAGGTGGACTCCGGGATGCTCCCTGCCGATCCGGGAAGCCACGGCCCGGGCGGCACGGGCGGCCAGGTTGTCCCCGTCCAGGGGTATGCCCCCCTGCGGAAGGCGGCCGTCGGGATCGCTGAGCGTCAACCGGATCCCGTCGGTTTCCAGCGCCGTGGCCGTGACCTCCTCGAAGAGGGACACCGCAAGGTAGACGCTGGCCACGCTGTGGTAACCGTCCGGACGCAGCGGTCCCACCTTCAGGGACACATTGATCTTGCCGGGGGTCCGGACAGTGACGGAGCGCGGTGCGGCCATCTCTTCGGTTTCCTTTCGCTCAGGCAATGAGCGGCTTCCGTGCCTCGGCGATCCGGGCAAATGCCGTGATGTCCAGGACCTCGCCGCGGGCGCTGGGATCCACTCCCGCAGCACGCAGGGCCTTTTCGGCTTCGGCAGGACTGCCGGCCCATCCGGCCAGGGCGGCGCGCAGGGTCTTGCGGCGCTGCGCAAAGGCAGCGTCGATAACCGCGAAGACCTCTTGCCGGGTGGCACGCGTCTGCGGCGGTTCGTGCCGGACAAACCCGACCAGCCCGGAGGCGATCTTGGGTGCCGGCCAGAACACGTTCATGCCGATGACGCCGGCCTTGCGCATCTGGGCATACCAGGCGGCTTTCACCGAGGGCACCCCGTAGGTCTTGGAGCCGGGCTTGGCCGCCATCCGGTCCGCCACTTCGTCCTGGACCATGACCAGGCCGTGCTGCAGGGACGGGAAATGCTCCAGCAGGTGCAGCACCACCGGGACGGCCACGTTATAGGGCAGGTTCGCTACCAGCGCGGTCGGCTCCTTGGGCAGCTCGGTGATCCGCATGCCGTCGCCAAGCACAACGTGCAGCCGGCCGGCCGCTTCCGGCCGCCGCTGCGCCACCGTGGACGGAAGCTTTCCGGCCAGGACGGGATCGATCTCCACAGCCACCACCGACTCCGCTGCGTCGAGGAGCCCGAGGGTCAGTGACCCGAGGCCGGGGCCGACCTCCAACACGGTTTCCCCTGGAGCGATGTCCGCCGCAGCCACAATCCGGCGGATGGTGTTTCCGTCAATAACGAAGTTCTGGCCGAGGGTCTTAGTGGGGCGGACTCCGAGTTCCTCTGCCAGCGCCCGGATATCCGAGGCACCGAGGAGTGCGGGAACTGGTGTTCGGGGGGCAGGTTCGGATTCTCTCACCCAGTAATACTAGCCGAGCGGGCGTGTCCGCCGACGCCGCGGGTACCCCGGTGCGGCCCTCCGGTCCACTCCCCTCACCGTCTTCCCGCTGCCTGAGTGGTGCGCCTCGAAGGTGCGGGAATCGAGTTCGCCGTTTTGCCTTCCATAAGCGGGGACTGCTCTGCCGACGGCCGGTTTCCACCGGTAGCATCGAGCGCATTGCCGGCACCGGTTACAGAGTGCCGCACCCGGGGATCGGCGGTATCGACGATGGGCAAATCATTCGGTGAAAAGCTGCGTTCGGCGCGGCAGGAGCGAAACCTGACGCAGGCCCAGCTAGGAAACGGGGCTTTTCGGCCCCGTGAGATCTCGCTTCTGGAAGTCGGCCGGAGGGAACCCGTTCCGGGTGCGGTCAGCCTGCTCTCCGACCGCCTGGCCTCGGGCGCGATCCCGGGCCGGCCAGGGCAACAGACGGCCCTGTTCCTGGAGCTTTCCGCCCGGCAGGCGCTGGATGAGCGCGACTACGGAGCGGCATGCTCACTGGCAGATGCCGCAGCGGATGCGGCACTCGCGCAGGGGCATCCGCGGTCCTGGTGGGATATGACCTATCTGGCAGCCCGCTGTCTTTGCACCACGCACGCCTACCGGGACTGCATCGGGAAGGCGTTCCTGCTGGCCAGCCATCCCCTGGCTGCGGAGTACCCCGGCCTCCGGGCACAGGCGGAAACACTGCTCGCCACCGCCTTCCAGGGCGCCGGCGAACTGGGCTCGGCTGTGGCCCATGCCCGCAGCGCCGTGGCGCGGGTGCAGGAATCCAGGCTCGGTGCGGCTGCCTTCCTTGACGCGTGCGGAGCGCTGGTCACCGCACTGGCCGAAGCGGGCGGACTGGACGAGGCATGGACCTACTGCCGCACCCTGCTGCTGCCGCTGCTGGAGACGGGGGTTGGCAGGCAGATCGAGGGTAAGGCCCGCTGGGCAGTGGGCACTGTGGCCTTTCGCCGCGGGGACATCTCCACCGGGCTGATGCACCACCGTACTGCTGCGGACCTCCTGGAGCCGGGCGTCGACGTCGAGCTGTGGGCCCGCTTCAATAACGCCACCGCTGCCATGCGGCTCGGGGCGGGCATCCACGATAACGAGACGCTGACCTGCATAGAGCATGCCGAGGCGGCCATGTCGGTAGTCGGACTGGACGGTCCCGAGCGGCTGGAAGCGGACCACAGCCGGGGAATCTGGCTGGACCTCAACGGCGAGCATGCGCGGGCTGTCTGGATGCTCTCGGACGTGTATGCCCACCGGGGTGAGCTCTCACCCCAGGACTCGGGCGAGCTGGCCCTCCACCTCGGCCTGGCCTTGGCGCGAACCGGCAGGCCCGACGCCGGTTCCGCCTATCTGGCGGATAGCGAACAGCGCTTCCGCTCGGCCGGAGCCAAGGACCGCGCAGCTCACGCGGCGGCCCTGGCCCACGAGATGGCGACCGGGTGAGGCAGGGCAAGCCGGCGTTGAGCAGTTGGGTTAGAGCAAGCCGAGCTTCGAGGCACAGGAGGGCCAGTGGCCCCATCCGCCGTTGGCCCGCAGCTTCTCGGCTACCGCGATCTGCTGCTCCGGGGTGGCGTCACTGGCAACAGGAGCGTAGGCACCGCCGCCGGCACCCAGCCAGCTGCCGGAGCTGAACTGCAGGCCGCCGTAATAGCCGTTGCCGGTGTTGATATGCCAGTTGCCACCGGATTCACACTGCGCCAGGGCGGCCCAGGTTCCGGAGGCTGGTGCCTCGCCGCCGCCGGCACCCGGAGCGGCGGCAGGCTTGGGTTCAGGGCGCTTCTTGGTGCCCTTGGCGACGGCCTCGGCTACCGGTTCCCTGGTCATGCTTTCCTTCACGAGGGTACGGCTGACTTCCTTGCCGTCTACGCGGGTGACCGAGAAGACACGGGAACGTTCCCCGTCCACTCCGGCAGTGGTGACCTTCTTTTCGCCTTCCAGCAGGTCCGCGTTGGGAACCTCGGAGCTGGTAAACGGAACCGGTTCCGTGACGGTTTCCTCAACGCCGGCGGAAACACGCGTGACCTTCAGGCCCATGCCGTCCACCAGGCCGGCGCTCCGCGGAGCCGAAACCTGGTCCGCGGTGCCGAGCTGCACCCCTGATTCCTTCAGCAGGTCCCGCACGGTTCCCGCTGTGGTGCTGTGTTCGTGGGTTTTCCCGTCCACGGTGACAAACACCGTCTTGGGAGTGGAGATCGAGATCCTGCCGTCCAGCCCGTCCAGCGAGGTATCCATCGGGGCGGAGACTGCGGAGTTGGTGGCCACCCGCAGCTCCGAAACCAGGTCCTCGACGGTTTCGCCGGTGGTGTGGACCGTGGTCCCCTTGCCGTCCACCACGACATCCACTGCGAGGGCCCGCTGGACTTCGATGGTGGCGCCGTCTTCCAAGGCTGCCGTTGGCTCCGGTGTCACCCGATCAACGGAGGTTACAGTCACATCGGCCTGTTTGAGTACATCCGCAACGGTACCGTCGAAGGTCTGCACCTCCTGGCTCTTACCGTCGATGGTCAACACCACCGACTTGCTGGCGCCGACAAAGGCGACCATGCCAAGCAGGAGGCACACCATAACGGTTGCCTGGCCAACGAGCTTTATCCCACGCCTTGCAAGTGTTCTTGCCACGAGATTCCAAACGGTCAAAGAATCCGGGCACGGGGACTTTAAGCGCCGTGCGCATTCCGTTGCACCTGCCGGAGGGCAGGGAAACGAAACGCGGCCAGGCACAGGCTTGGCGAACAAAACCAGAGCCGCAGCAGCGAACTGAAGCGGACATGGTTTCACAGGTCCGTGCCGCCGCTCGGCGCCATGGGCCCGCAAATTGTTGCAGTTTGCAGTGTTTATGCAGTGTTTATGCAGTGATAGTCCGGATGCCTTCCCCGACCCCGGCTAATTGCTCCCTACCGTAACCGAACCGTGATGTGAGGGCAAACAGGGGTCCCCGGGTAGTTTGGCGGCCCGCGGCGCGGCACGATCCTCGGCGGGTGCTTCCTGGTGTCCTACTGCTCGGCCCAGGAGCCGTAGGCCCGGACAGTGTTCGCGGCCAATCCTGCTCCCAGCTCGGAAAGGTCGACACCCATGCGGTCTGCCATGGACCGCACCGTATACGGGACCATGTAGCTGGCGTTGGGACGCCCGCGGTGCGGGTGGGGCGTCAGGAACGGAGCATCCGTTTCGACCAGCAGCAGGTTCCGGTCCGCGATCGAGAGGGCCTCGTGGAGATCGTGCGAATTCTTGAAGGTCACAGTGCCGGAGAACGACATGTACCAACCGTTTTCGTTGCAGATACGGGCCAGCTCGCGGTCCCCCGAGAAACAATGGAAAACCACCGTGTCGGGGGCTTCCTCCTCCTTCAGGAGGCGGACGACGTCGTTATGGGCATCGCGGTCATGGATCTGTAGTGCCAGGCCGAGGCGCTTGGCGATGTCGATGTGCCGACGGAACGAATAGTGCTGCCGTTCCCGGCCGTCTTCCCCGGTCCGGAAGTAATCGAGCCCGGTTTCGCCGATTGCCCGGATGCGCGGATGGGCTGCGAGCGCCTCGATCTCGGCGAGTGCCGGCTCCAGCGTCCCTTCCGCTGCCAGCACGGGGGCGTCGTTCGGGTGGATGGCCACTGCACCAAGCAGGCGCGGATCGGCGTCGACAGCGGACGCCGTGAAGCGGGAAGACTCGAGATCGGTGCCCACCTGGACGGCACCTTGGACGCCGGCCGCCTCCGCCGCGTCAAGGGCAGCGGCGAGGGCAACCGTAAAATCACCGGCAATCTCACCGGCGGGAAAGTCGAAATGCGTGTGGTTATCCATTACGGGCACGGGCAGCGGCTCAGGCGCCGGCGGATAGCCTTTGCCCTTGTGCCGGACGGTTCCGGCGTCTTCGGCGGACGGGAGGTAAGCCGTCGGTGTGCTGCCGGGGACAAATCCACTTCGATTAATCATGTTCTTAAGCCTAGGTGAGCTAGTAGCCTGATCAGACAAACTGCTGTTGGAGCTCCCGCAGGTCGAATCGAATCAGGCCGAATCAGGTCGAATCAGGTCGAATACGGCTAGCGGGGCCTACTCGCACCTGCCGTGTCACCGCAGGTGCGGTCTGGTTGCTGCAGCTGCAACCGCCGAGTATGGAAGGTGTCCATGGACGCTCCGATCCCGTCTGCCGCCGCAGCGTCCCTTAACGGCTTTCCTTCCCGGCCATCGGCCACCACGCTCCATTCCCCTCCCGCCACGGTCGACGCCGAATCCTTCTCCGAAGCGGCAGAGGGGATCCTGGCCGCCGTGAATACGGTGATTGACGGCAAGGAGGACGCGGCCCGGCTGGTGCTGACGGTCCTGCTTGCCGAGGGGC
This sequence comes from Arthrobacter sp. zg-Y1110, assembly GCF_025244865.1. NCBI lineage: Bacteria > Bacillati > Actinomycetota > Actinomycetes > Micrococcales > Micrococcaceae > Arthrobacter > Arthrobacter sp. zg-Y1110. The sequence continues at coordinate 986,784 of NZ_CP104272.1, read as the reverse complement.
ATGTGCTGCTCGAAGACGTTCCCGGGGTCGGCAAGACGATGCTCGCAAAGACGCTTGCCCGGACCATTGACTGCACAGTCAGCCGTATCCAGTTCACCCCGGATCTGCTTCCGTCTGATGTCACCGGTGTGTCCATCTATAACCAGGACAGCCACCGGTTCGAATTCCGTCAGGGCCCGGTGTTCGCCAACGTGGTCATCGCCGATGAAATCAACCGGGCTTCCGCAAAGACCCAGTCCGCTCTGCTGGAATGCATGGAGGAGCACCAGGTGACCGTCGACGGCGGCACCCACCGGCTCTCGGCCCCCTTCATCGTGGTTGCCACGCAGAATCCCATCGAGATGGAGGGGACCTATCCCCTGCCCGAGGCGCAGCGGGACAGGTTCATGGCCCGGCTTTCCCTGGGCTACCCGGACGCGCGTTCCGAAGTGGAAATGCTTGGGAACCATCAATCCGGCTCGCCCCTGGACAGCATCACCCCCGTGGTGGGAATACGCGAGGCCTCGGCCATGATCGCCAGGGTCCGCGACATCTACGTTTCCGACGCCGTCAAGGAGTACACGGTTTCCCTGGGCCGGGCCACCCGTGAACACCCGGATCTCCGGCTGGGTGCCAGCCCCCGGGCCCTCCTGCAGCTGCTCCGTGCGGCCAAGGCCTATGCAGCGCTTGAAGGCCGGGATTTCGTGCTGCCTGACGACGTGACGAGGCTGGCGGATCCCGTCCTCGCCCACCGGCTCCTGTTGCAGCGCAAGGCCGCCGGAGCGGGGATCAGCGCCACGAGCATTATTGCGTCCATGATTGCGGCTGTGCCGGTTCCGCGGTCCGCCGGTACACCGCAGCGGCTGCACCGCTAGCCTCCGCTGACGGTTTCGCCCGAGCCTGTTTCCCGCCGCACCGAGTCCGCACTGAGTCCGCACCGCCGAGCGAAAGGCTCCCATGGACACCTCATCCGTTACGAGGTTTTTCACCCCGCGCGGCTGGGGCCTGGCGTGTGCCGGGGCGGTGGCGCTCCTTGGTGCAATCAGCCTGGGCCGCCGGGACCTGCTGGCACTCGCTGTCCTGCTCATCGCGCTGCCGGTCCTGGCCGCAGCACTGCTTCGCCTGTTCAAACCCGGCTTTGAGGTCGAGCGGACGTTCTCTCCCCCGCTGGTGGAAACGGGCACGGCGGCCACGGTATCGCTGCGGGTGCTCAGCCGCGGAACGCCTGCGTCCGGAGCACTCATACGCGAGGGACTGCCGTTCCGTTTCGGACCCAGCCCGGTGTTCCGGTTTCCGTCCGGTTACGCGGCGGAGAACGGCTCCAGTACCTATGAGTACCGCCTGCGGTCGAGCCGTCGCGGCCTCTACGGCATCGGCCCCGTAACCGCGGACTTCGTCGATCCCCTGGGCCTGGCACGGACAATGCACACGCTGGGCGGAACCGACCGGTTGGCAGTGGCGCCGGCCCCGCTTGAGCTTCCGCCGTCGTCGCTGTTCGGTGCCATGGGCACCGACGGCAGTGCGCCGAGCAGGCGCCGCGGAACACCCAGCGAAGATGATGCTTCCACCCGCGAGTACCGCCATGGAGATCCCATGCGCCGGGTGCACTGGCCGGCGACGGCCAGGCACGGGGAGTTGATGGTCCGGCAGGAGGAACCGGTGACCGCTCCGACCGCTTCCATCGTGCTGGACCAGCGCCTGGCCTCCTACGATGACGGATCACCGCTGAATCCCGAGAACGGCGAGCTGCTGACCTCGGAAACATTCGAATGGGCGGTTTCGGCTGTGGTTTCCTGCGCCGTTTTCTTCTCCGAGTCCGGCTACGGCGTGCGCTTCACCGACGAGCTCTCCCGGCCCGGGCTGGCCCGTTCCCCGTCTGCCGTAGACGGCGGCGAGACCGACTTCCGCGGGTTTGACGGGGTACAAAACCTCGCCGAAGGGTTGGCCGCCCTGGGCCTGGAATCTCCGCCGCCCGCGCCGGCGGCCCATCCCCGGGGCACCGATGCCGCTGCCCCCTTTGCCGCGCTGGACGTTTCCGGCCAAGCGCCCGGCCCCCTGCTCGTTGTCGCCGGCCGGATCGACACTGCACAGGCGCATACGCTGGCTCCGGCTGCCCGGTATGCCCGCCAACCGCTGGTGCTGCTGGTTACGGATCGGCCGGCCGCCCTGCGTCCTGTCCTGCAAATCCTGCGGGAGGCCGGATGGATTGCCGCGGCAGTAACACCGGCAACTCCGGTACCCACGGCCTGGTCCCTCCTTGACCGCGACCCGCAGGGCGTCCACGCCGCCGGGGGGCGGGTATGAGTGCCCTGCTAAGCCGCCCGGAGGCCGCACCGGCGTCCGGCCACCTGCAGGACGCTGACCCGGCACCCCCGGGCGACCGCCGACCGGCCAACCTTGCGGTAGCCGGGGCAGGAGCGCTGGCGGTCCTGCTTTGTTCGCTCAGCGTGCACGGGGTCATCGAAGGCTGGTCCTGGCTGCCGCCGCTTTTCTTCGCCGTCCTCGTCCCGCTGGCGGCCACCGCAGGTGCACGGCGGCTGAAGGTGCCGCAACCTCTGGTTCCCGTGGCAGGAATGGCTGTCCTGGCGTGCACCCTGACGTGGCTGTTCGCTTCATCGGCGTCGTTCCTGGGCTTCCTGCCCGGGCCGGGCACCCTTGCCCGGGCGGATGCACTGTTGGCCGAGGCGCGGACGGTTGTCCTCACCGAAGTCACCCCCGTGCAGCCATTGCCCGGCATCCTGTTCCTGTGCTGTGCCGGCATCGGGCTGGTAGCCGTCCTGACGGATACTCTGGCAGCCACACTGCGGATGCCGGCAACGGCCGGGTTGGGCCTCTTTGCAGTGCTGCTGATCCCGGCAGTGCTGAAACCCGCGAGCCTGGGAGCAGGATATTTCTTCCTCGCAGCGGTCGGATACCTGCTGTTGCTCACGGTCAGTGCCCGCAGGGAACAGCACCGACCCGGCATCCCGCGGACCTGGCTGGCACGCGGAACGGCAGTTTCGGCATCTGCCCTGGCATTGGCGCTCCTGCTGCCTCCGGTGTTGCCGGGATTCAACGACGGCGCCTTCCCGGAAGGCACCAGATTCAATTTCTTTTCCGGCAGCACCGGGCTGAACCCCATAGTCACGTTGGGCAATGACCTGCGCCAACCCCAGTCCGCAGGCCGGATCACCTACGCAACCTCGTCGGTCGAACCCGTGTATCTCCGTTCCACTACCTTGGAGGATTTTTCCGGAAGCCGCTGGGCTCCCGATGTGCGCGAGGACGAACGCCGCGAGGGCGTGGCAACCATGTCGGGCGGCGCCTACGTAACGCCGAGGGGAAGCCAGGCCGAGGCGGTGGTAACGCGGATCAGCTCCAACACGTATGCGAGTCCTTGGCTGTTGGCCCCCTACTATCCGCTGGGCGTTACCGGTGCCGAGGGAAGCTGGTCCTGGGATCCCAAGACCATGACCGTGCTGGACGACGATTCCGACGGCGCAGCACGGCAGGATTACCAGGTGCTGAGTATCGCGGCCGAGTTCACGCCGGAGCAGCTGGCGGCGATTCCCGAGGCTGACGCCACAAGCCTGGACCCCGTTTTCACGGACCTGCCCGCAGACCTGCCCGGAAACATCCGGGAGGCAGCCGCGGAGGCAGTCGGGGACGCCGCCACTCCGTATGCCAAGGCCATGGCCATCCAGAGTTATCTGCGCGGGCCGCAGTTCACCTATTCACTGGAGGCACCGGTGGAGGGCGGCTACGACGGGAACGGGATTTCGGTCTTGTCCGAATTCCTCGAGCGGAAGGGCGGTTACTGCGTGCATTTCGCCGCAGCCATGGCCGTGATGGCCCGGCAGGAGGGCATCCCCAGCCGGATGGCCCTGGGATACGCCCCCGGCCAGGCCACCGGCGAGACCCCGGACGGGACCGGCCCCAACGGAGAACCGCTGCGCGAGTTCGAGGTCGATTCCACGGACGCCCATGCGTGGCCCGAACTGTATTTCGAAGGAGCCGGCTGGGTCCGCTTCGAGCCCACCCCTTCCCGCGGATCGGTGCCGGACTACGCCCAGCAGCAGCGGACGCCGGGCAGTGCCACTATTCACGACGACGACGATCCCCGGGTCCCTGACGCGCTTGCGACGGCGCCGGCCGTCCCGCAGGCGGAAGCTCCGCTGGCACCCGAAACCGTGCTCGAAGCCGGCGACACGGGCACGACGGCGTGGCTGGGCGCCGTCCTCGGAACACTGGCGGCAGTGGCTGCACTGCTGATGCCCTGGGCGATGCGGCGACGCCGTGCGGCCCGACGGCGGAAGGCCGCCGCCGATGGCTCCCGTTCTGGACCGGCCTGGGACGAAATAGCGGATCTAGGCATCGATTACGGGTATCCCGGCCGGACCTCCGACACTCCCCGGACGTACGCCCGCCGGTTGGCAGGCGAGGCCGGCTTCTCCCCGCAGGCGGAGGAAGCCCTGACCCGCATCCGTCTCGCATTCGAGGAAGAGGCCTACGCCGGGGCGGGCCGCGGCGGACGGGGAGCCGCCCCGACATGGGCGGACCTCGAAACAGTGCAGGACGAACTGCGGATCGGCACCAGCCTGTTCGGGCAGCTGCACGCGCGGTTCCTCCCGCCGTCGCTGGCCATGCGGTTTCGGCACGACTGAGCACACAGGCACGACTACACCCACCTGCACCGAAAAGCGGCAAAAAGAAACCCAGTGACACCGGCGGCGTCACTGGGTTCCTTGTTGGCGGTTACCTACCCGGCGTAGGGGTCGGCGATCCCGATGTACTGCGTGTAAAGGTATTCCTCGATGCCTTCGGCACCGCCCTCGCGGCCCAGCCCGGACTGCTTGACTCCGCCAAACGGTGCGGCGGCGTTGGAAACCACTCCGGCGTTGAGTCCCAGCATGCCGGATTCCAGCTTTTCGCCGATCCGCAGTCCGCGGTTCAAATCCCGGGTGAAGACGTAGGACACCAATCCGTATTCGGTGTTGTTGGCGAGCGCCACGGCTTCGTCTTCAGTGGAGAAAGTGACGATCGGTGCCACCGGACCAAAGATTTCTTCCTTCAGGATCCGGGCATCCGGGGCAACGTTCTGCAGGACCGTGGGGCGGTAGAAGTAGCCCGGGCCGTCCACGGGTTCCCCGCCGACCAGTGCCACTGCGCCGCCGTCGACCGCTTCGCTGACGAGGGCGTGCACCTTGTCCCGCGACTTGGCGTCAATCAGCGGCCCGATCTTGGTGTCTTCTTCGGTACCCCGGCCGGTAGTCATGGCACCCACCCGTGCCGCGAACTTCTCTGCGAACTCCTGCGCCACCGTGTCCTGGACGATGAAGCGGTTTGCCGCCGTGCAGGCCTCGCCCATGTTCCGCAGCTTTGCGGTCATGGCGCCTTCCACGGCTTTGTCCAGGTCTGCGTCCTCGAAAACAATGAAGGGGGCGTTTCCGCCGAGCTCCATGGAGGTCCGCAGGACGTTCTCGGCTGCATCCCGGATAAGGCCCTGGCCTACGGGCGTGGAACCGGTGAAGGAAACCTTCCGCAAACGGGAATCCTTGAGGATGGGCCCGGTGACGTCGCCGGCAGAGGTGGTGGAGACAACGTTCAGCACCCCGGCAGGCAGCCCGGCTTCCATCATGACGGCCGCGAAGAGCTGGGAGGTCAGGGGGGTCAGCTTGGCGGGCTTGAGCACCATGGTGCAGCCGGCCGCCACAGCGGGGGCGATCTTGCGGGTGGCCATGGCCAGCGGGAAGTTCCAGGGGGTGATCAGCAGGCACGGCCCCACCGGCTTCTTGTTCACCAGCAGCCGGGATTTACCGTCGGGAGCGGTGCTGTAGCGCCCGGAAACCCGGACGGCTTCCTCGGAGAACCAGCGCAGGAACTCCGCGCCGTACACTACCTCGCCGCGGGCTTCCGCCAGCGGCTTCCCCATTTCCAGCGTCATCAGCAGGGCGAAGTCCTCGGCGCGTTCCGTCACCAGTTCAAAGGCACGGCGCAGGATTTCCCCGCGTTCGCGGGGTGCCGTCCGCGCCCAGGCATCCTGTGCGGCTGCGGCGGCGTCCATGGCCAGCGCACCGTCTTCCGTGGAGGCATCGGCAATGCTCATCAGCACCTTGCCGGTGGCGGGATCTTCGACGTCGAACGTGCGGCCGCCGGATGCCTCCCGCCACTGGCCGTCAATCAGCAGGCCGGTGGGGACCTGCGCCAGGAGTTCGGCTTCACGGTCTGCGGGAATACCCATAGGGAATGCCTCCAAAATCATCGGAACCGCCTCGGGCGGCGTGCCCGTGGTCTCACTAAACCGTAGGCTTCGGCTGCACTGCCTGTAAATGCGGGTATGCACTACCTTCCCCGGCAACTACTGTGCATCTGCCCAGCGTTCCCGCGGCGTTGTCCCGGGCCGGAGTGCTTAGCTGCGCGCTTCCAGCACCGCCGAATACAGTTCGCGCTTGCTGATCCGGGCATCCTCGGCCACGGCGGCGACGGCGTCCTTAAGCCGGATGCCCTGCTCCACCAGGGAATTGACGGCGGCCACGTGGTCCGCCGCCTGTTCCGGTGCGGCGTCCGGTGCGCCTTCCACCACCACGGCGATTTCGCCGCGCACATCCCCGGCTTCCGCCCATTCCAGCAGCTCGCGCAGGGGCCCGCGCAGTACCTGTTCATGCAGCTTGGTGAGCTCGCGGGCGACGGCGGCGCGGCGGTCCCCGCCGAAGGCGGCGTCCAGGGCACGCAGCATGGGTTCAAGGCGGTGCGGAGCCTCGAAGAACACCATGGTCCGCTGCTCGCCGGCCAGCTTCGCGAGCCGGCTGCTGCGTTCCCCGGGCTTCCGGGGAAGGAAACCTTCGAAGCAGAAGCGGTCCGTCGGCAGGCCGGAAAGGGCCAGCGCGGTCAAAACCGCTGAGGGTCCGGGGGCGGCGGTGACGGTCAGCCCTTCGGCGGCTGCAGCCTCCACCAGGCGGAAGCCTGGGTCGGATACGGCGGGCATGCCGGCATCGGTCACCATCAGGAGGGTGGCGCCGCCGCGGACCATCTCCAGCAGATCGGCAGTGCGGGAAGCTTCGTTGTGCTCGTGGTAGCTGATGATCCGGCCCCGCGTGGTGATGCCGAGGGCGCTTACCAGCCGGTGCAGGCGCCGGGTGTCCTCCGCGGCAATGATGTCGGCGCTTTCCAGCAATCCGATCAGCCGGTTGGTTGCATCGCCCATGTTGCCGATGGGCGTTGCCGCCAGGACAATCTGCCCCGGCCCTGCGGCGTCGTTGTTCGCGGTGCCTGCCATGGTGCCTGTCATGCTGCCTGTTACCTTGCTCGAGTCCACCCTCTAACCCTACGCGACAGGCTATAGAGTGGTGCGCGTGAGTCTCTCCGGTTCCTCGACGACCCGCCGCGAGGCACCGGCCCCGGTCGAGTCCCCACAGCATGCTTTCACCTTCGATGCCCTGCGGAACCGCCTGCTGGGCAGCAGCCTGGTTCCGCTGGGGGCGGCCGGCTGGATCCTGCCGCTGATGATGGCGGTACTGGGCGGTGTGCTGCGCTTCACCCGCCTGGGTGAGCCCGGTACCCTGGTGTTTGACGAGACCTACTACGTCAAGGACGCCTACTCGCTGCTGCAGTCCGGCTATGAACGTGCCTGGCCCGAAGATGCAAACGACTCCTTTGCTGCGGGCCAGCCCCAAGTCCTGCTCGATGAGCCCGAATATGTGGTGCATCCGCCTGTCGGCAAATGGATGATCGCTTTCGGGATGGCACTTTTCGGATCGGACAATTCCTTCGGCTGGCGCTTCGGCGCCGCGCTGACCGGCGCCCTTACTGTCCTGCTCCTGGGGCTCATTGCCGCACGGTTGTTCTCCTCGGTGAATCTCGGCGCCCTGGCCGGGTTGTTCCTGGCCGTGGACGGGCACCATCTGGTCCATTCCCGCACCTCCCTGTTGGATGTCTTCCTGACGTTCTGGGTTGTGGCCGCGTTCGGCGCGCTCCTGCTGGACCGAAGGGACGGCCGGCTGCGGTTGGCACGTGCCCTCGCCCGCACGGCCGGCACCGGCGCCCCGGACCGCCCAGACTCAGGCGGCGGGGCACTGCTGTACGGGCCGTGGCTGCTCTGGCGCCCCTGGCGGATCGTTGCCGGCGTCTGCCTCGGCCTCGCTGTAGGCACCAAGTGGTCAGCCCTGGCCTTCGTTGCCGTCTTCGGGCTGATGACTGTCCTCTGGGATGTCAGCGCCCGGCGGGTGGCAGGCGTTCGCCAGTGGGAAAGCGCCCTGTTCCGGGACGGCGTGCCGGCGTTCCTCACGATCATCCCGGCCGCGTTGATCACCTACGTGGCCAGCTGGAGCGGGTGGCTGTTGTCCGACGACGCGTACAACCGGCAGTGGGCCGAGGAGAACCCGGACGAAGGCTGGAGCTGGGTTCCTGCTCCGCTGCGTTCACTGGCCGAGTACCACCGCAGCGCCTATGCCTTCCACAACGGACTCAGTTCGGAGCACAGCTACTCCTCCACCGCCTGGACCTGGCTGTTCATGGGCCGCCCCACGTCGTTCTTCTACGAGTCCTCTGCCGAAGGCGACGCCGGCTGCGCCGCGGAGAGCTGCTCCACGGCGGTCACCTCCGTTGGCAATCCCCTGATCTGGTGGGCTGCCGCCCTGTCGCTGCTGGTAGTGCTGTTCTATTGGGCTGGCCGGCGGGACTGGCGGGCCGGTGCGGTGCTGTCCGGAGTGGCGGCTGGATACCTTCCGTGGTTCGCCTATCCTGAACGGACAACTTTCTTCTTCTATGCGGTGTCCTTTGAACCGTTCCTCGTCCTCGCCCTGGTCTACGTGCTGGGCCTGATACTCGGCCGGCCCGGGGACAGTCCACAGCGCCGGCGGATCGGCATCCTGCTTACCGGCTGCTTCGTCGCGGGGGTCCTGGCGCTCTCGGCATATTTCCTGCCGGTCTGGACAGCGGAAACCATCCCGTATTCTGGCTGGCGGCTGCGTATGTGGATGCCCAGCTGGATTTAGTCTCATTACCCATGTGCTCAACGCACAGAAAGAGAGGGTCATAAGTGCGCGAGTCCGCCACTGACCTCCTGGTTAGCCTTCCCGAAGATTCGAATGTTACGGATCTCCTGCTCCAAATGCATCGAAAAGATCCCGCCCGCGTCCTGTACGCGGTCAAGAACGGCGACAGCTGGGAAGACATCACCGCCGCGCAGTTCCTCGCAGAAGTTACCCGACTGGCCAAAGGCCTGATCGGATCCGGTGTCCGTCCCGGCGACAGCGTTGCCGTCATGTCCCGGACCTCCTACGAGTGGACCGTGGCGGATATGGCCAACTGGTTCGCGGGGGCCGTCACCATCCCGATCTACGAAACCTCCTCCCCCTCCCAGGTCGAGTGGATCCTCAAGGATTCCGGTGCCCGGCACGTGTTCGTGGAGGACGCACGTAAGGCCGACATCGTGCTGGCCGCCGCTTCCGCCCTTGAAGGGGAATTCTCCATCTGGCTGATGAACGACGGCGACGGCGCCGACACGTTCACCGGCCTCACCGCCGCGGGAAGCAGTGTCAGCGACGACACGCTGGAAACGGCCCGCAGTACCGCGAACCTCCGTGACACCGCGTCCATGGTGTACACCTCCGGAACCACCGGGCGGCCCAAGGGCTGCGAAATCACGCACGGCAATTTTGCCCTCTTCGGCGTCAACGTCATTGAAGTCCTGCCGGAAATGCTGAAGGTCCCCAACCCGACCACGCTGATGTTCCTGCCGCTGGCGCATGTGCTGGCGCGCGCGGTCCAGGTGGGCTGCCTGCACGCGGGCGTCAAGGTGGGCCATTCCCGCAGTGCGTCCGACCTGATGTCGGACCTCAAGTCCTTCTCTCCCACGTTCCTGCTGGCCGTGCCGCGGATCTTCGAGAAGATCTACACCGGCGCCCAGGCTTCGGCCGAAGCCGCCGGCAAGGGCAAGGCCTTCGAGGCTGCCGCCGCCACCGCCATTGCCTACTCCGAGGCGCAGGACTCGGCCGCCCGCGGCGGCCGCGGCCCGTCGGTGGCGCTGACCGTGAAGCACAAGCTGTTTGAACGGCTCTTCTACCCGAAGGTACGTGCGGTCCTTGGCGGAAACGCTGCCTTCGCCATCTCCGGTGCCAGCGCGCTGAGCCCGATGCTCGCGCACTTCTTCCGCGGCTGCGGGGTCACGGTGCTGGAGGGCTACGGCCTGACCGAAACCACCGCCCCGGCAAGCGTCAACCAGGCAACCCGCACGCGGGTGGGATCGGTCGGCCTGCCCATGCCGGGCACCACCATCCGGATTGCCGACGACGGCGAGGTCCTGGTCCGCGGAGCCGTGGTCTTCAAGGGCTACCACCGCAACCCTGAAGCTACTGCGGACGCCTTCGAGGGCGAGTGGTTCAAGACCGGCGACGTAGGCGTTCTGGACGACGACGGTTTCCTGCGCATCACCGGCCGCAAGAAGGACCTGCTGGTCACAGCCGGCGGCAAGAACGTGGCCCCCGGCCCGCTGGAAGAAAAGATCCGGGAGAACCGGCTGGTCTCACAGGCCATCGTGGTGGGCGAAGGCCGCCCGTTCGTGTCCGCCCTGATCACCCTGGACGAGGAGGCCCTCGCCGCCTGGAGCCGGGAGAACGGCGCCCCGGACGGTGTTGCTGCGGAGGATCCCCGGGTGCAGCAGCTGCTGCAGGAGTCAGTCGACGCCGCCAATGCAACGGTGTCCCGGGCCGAACAGATCCGCAAGTTCACCGTGCTGCCCAAGGATTTCACCCTGGAATCGGGCCATCTCACGGCCACGCTGAAGCTGCGCCGCAATGCGGTGATTGCGGATTACTCCGACGAGGTCGACAAGCTCTACGCCAAGTAGGCACACAGCGGCAATAAAAATCCCCCGTACCGATACCGGTACGGGGGATTTTTGTGCTGCGGGACTGCCGGTGCTCGACCTAGAGTGCTTCGAGGGACTCTGCGTAACGGCGGCGGGCGTCTTCCCGGGCCTGCTGAACGCGTTCCCGGCGTGCCCGGGTCGGCCAGCAGCAGACCAGCACGACAACGCAGGTGAGCAGCACCAGCGCGGCAATGGTGATCCCGGCGTCCATCCAGAACTGGGCCGGGAAGAGCCGGATCAGCGTGTCATCCAGCCGGAAGGTCCAGTTCCCGTTCGCGAAGAAGACGGTATGCAGCTGGGTGAAGAACTGTTCCCAGCCCAGAACGGCGAGGACGACCAGTGCCGCCACCAGGACCAGTGTGACCACCGCACCGGAGAACAGCGACCGGCGGATGCCGCCCGGGCTGCGGCGGCGCAGATAAAGCGCGGCGAAGAGGCTCAGGACCGCCATCACTGTCGCAGCGATGAAGGCCACCGTCAGCACCGTTTTGACGTCGGCCATGTGGCTGACTTCGCTGGCCAGGTACAGCGGTTCCCCGCCGTCCCCGACCAGGTCCCCCAGATACCGGGAGCCGCTGAAGTTGAGCAGGTAGTCCACGGCGTAGGAACCGTAGGTCATCCGGTCATCGGTGGAGAAGCCGTAACTGTCTGCCGGGAAACCGGGCCGATGGTACTCCGCCCACAGGAACAGGGGCGTCGCGACGGCACGGATGGCCGCGGCCAGCACCATGACCGGGAAGAACACGGCAATCATGACCTGCAGGACACGGGCCAGGACGGGCTTGCCCGCTGCTGCCTTCTCCCGTTCCTGTGCACGGCGCTGCGCTTCAGCCAGTGCCGGGTCGACGTCGTCGGCGTGGTCCGCCCTGTCAATGGCTGGCTCCGTCCCGCTCTCCGTCTCGGCAGAGTGGGCAATAACCGGTGTGACGGCAGTCTTTGTGGACTCGGTGGTCTCCGCGGCAGTGCCGTCCTGCACTTCGCCGTCGACGGCGTCGGATGTTTCCGGTTCGCGCTCCGGCGTCGTTTCGGAGTCAGTTATGGAGTCAGTTTCGGAGTCTCCGGACCCGTCGGCTTCATGCCGGCCGGCTTCATGCGCTCCGGAGGGCGCGGCATGCGGAAGGCCCTCCCCTGCTTCCACCGCGCCGGATGACGTTTCAGCGGATGCTGCCGCCGTTTCCCCACCCGCGCGGTCCCTGTCCTCGGGGCCGGCGTCGACGGCGTCGTCGGTGTCGTCGTCGTCGTCGGTGGAGGAATAACCGCTCAGGTCGGGCAGGGTGCTGGCCCGGCGCATGGGAAGCTGGCTGCGCTGGGCAACCTTCGGATGCCCGCCCGGGACGGTTCCACCGGTGCCGGCAGTTCCCGCTGCATCACGGTTTCCGGACGCAGCCGGGCTCTCAGCCGCTTCCCGGTTCCCGAGGTCAGCGTCTTCAACGTCCTCCGGGCCCTCCGGATCTTTCGGGTCCTCGAGCTGCTCCGGCGCCTCCGGGGTCCGCTCGACATCCTCGACGTCCGGCTCTTCGACGTCCGGCTCTTCGGCGTCTACGGGTGCGTCGCCTGCCTCATCTGCTGCAGCCTCCGCATCGGCATCCGCCCGCTGGGATGCGGTGAGGTTATCGAACTCCGCGTCCCAGTCGGCGTGTTCACTGGTCCCGGCGGGTTCCGGGGCAGTAGCGGCGTGGGAGCCCGATCCGTTGGGGGCACTCCCCTGCGGCGGCACTGAAGCCTCGGTTCCGTTGAGCGGCTCCCCTCCGGCCGTCGATCGATGCGTGGGGGTTTCGTCCTGACTTGCCACTGCTTCCTCTTTCACTTCCCTGAACTGTTCTCCGCTGGTCTTACACTCGACCCTACCGGGACAGCACCGGGTGGGCCGCACGCCACCCCGCGGCTAGGCCGTACGCAGATACACTCCGGCGTCGCGCGCCGACAGGTCACCTCGGTGACCGGCCCGGTAGGCCCTTCCGCCAAGGATGAGCGTGTACGCCCAGTACGCCGCAAATACTCCGAACCCGATGGTCAGGCGCAGCCAGGCCGGCAGGGGGCTGGGTGTAACGAAGCCCTCAACCAGTCCCGAGACAAACAGGACCACTACCAGGCCAAGGGCAACCGTCATCAGGGAACGTCCCTCCTGCGCCACGGCGGTCATCCGGGAACGCCGCCCGGGTGCAGCGAAAGCCCAGAAAATCCGCAGCCCGGCGGCTGAGGCAATGAAAATGGCGGTTAGTTCCATGAATCCGTGCGGCAGGATATAGGTGAAAAACACGTCCAGGCGGCCGTGTGCTGCCATCATGCCCGCGGACAGGCCCACGCTGACGGCGTTTTGGTACAGGATCCAGGGCACCCACAGTCCGGTGATGCCGAACGCGACCGCTTGGACGGCGATCCAGGCATTGTTGGTCCAGACCATGCCGGAGAACGACGCCGCCGGATTTTCGGAGTAGTAGTTGACGAAGTCCTCTTCGACATAGCGTCGGACCTCTTCGTCCGACCCCACTGCTGCCAGCACCCCCGGCGTATTGACGGCCCAGAAACCGGTCAGCCAGGCCACCAGGACGAAGGCTGCACCTATCGCAACGGTGAGCCAGCGCACGCGGTAAAAGGCGGCGGGGAGGGAGAAAACGAAAAAGTTCGCCAGGTCCTCCATGAAGTTGGACCGGCTGCCGGTGAACCGTGTCCGGGCGCGGGACAGGCGCATGGAGAGGGAGGCGGAAAGCGTTCCTTCCATGGCCACCGAGCGCACGATGGAAAGATGGGTGGAGGCGCGCTGGTAAAGCCGAAGCAGTTCGTCCGCTTCCGGGCCGCTTAAGCGGCGGCGGGCAGCCAGCTCGTCGAGGCGTTTCCAGTCATCGCTGTGCACGGCAGTGAAGGCATCGAGGTCCACGGTTACACCCTAACGGGTCGGTACAGTAGTCCCCATCACTTCAGGAGGACACGAATGAGCAGCATTGTTACCGGCGAAGCGGTAGTCCTTGAACTCCGTCCTGCCGGCTTCGCCGCGCGGATGGTCAGCGCCCTCATCGACGTCATCGCCCAGGTCCTCGTGTTTATCGGCTTGATGCTGCTCGTTGCGCAGGCCGTCGCGTCGTCGGACCCGGCCCTGGCACAGGCATTGTCGCTGAGCCTTGTGGTGCTGCTGTTTGTGTTGGTCCCGGCGGCGGTGGAAACCCTGACGCGGGGAAAGTCGCTCGGCCGGCTGGTCATGGGGCTGCGGATTGTCCGCGACGACGGCGGTTCGGTGCGGTTCCGGCACGCCTTCATCCGGGCGTTCACCGCGGTACTGGAGATCTACATGCTCGCCGGTTCGCTGGCCTTCATGGTGGCGTTGTTCAATGACAAGTCCAAGCGCCTCGGGGACCTCATGGCCGGCACCTACGCCCTGCGGGACCGGGTGGTGGCACCGCTGCCGGAACTGGTCGCGGCTCCCCCTGAGCTTGCCGGCTGGGCGGACCTGGCCGATATCGGCCGCCTGCCCGACGGGTTGGCCCGCCGCATCTCCCGCTTCCTGGCGCAGAGCGGACACATGACCGGAACGGCCAGAGTAGCGCTTGCATCCGAACTTGCCTCGGAAACCACTGCGTACGTATCCCCGCAGCCGCCGCCGGGCACGCATCCGGAGGCCTACCTCCGGGCGGTCGTCGCCGAGCGCCGGGACCGCGATTACGTCCGGCTGGACCGCCAACGGTGGCAGTCCCGGGCCCTGGCCGAACGGCTGCACCGGATGCCGTTCAGCGACTGAGCCCGGGCAGTCAGTACCGGTAATGCTCGGGCTTGAAGGGCCCGGCCACGTCGACGCCCAGATAGTCCGCCTGGCTCTTGGTGAGCTCGGTCAGTTCGACGCCGAGGGCGGACAGGTGCAGGCGGGCCACCTTTTCGTCCAGGACCTTGGGCAGCACGTAGACCTGGTTGGCGTAGGTCCCGTCGCCGTGCCTGGTGAACAGCTCAATCTGCGCAATGGTCTGGTTCGCGAAGGAATTGCTCATCACAAAGGACGGATGGCCGGTGGCGTTGCCGAGGTTCAACAGCCGCCCTTCGGAGAGCACAATGATGCTGCGCTGCGCGTCAGTGCCTTCGTCGAACACCCATTCATGGACCTGCGGCTTGATCTCGACCTTGCGGATTCCGGGAACCCGGGCGAGTCCGGCCATATCGATCTCGTTGTCGAAGTGGCCGACGTTGCCGACGATGGCCTGGTGCTTCATGGCGGCCATGTGCCTGGCCATGATGATGTCCTTGTTGCCGGTGGTGGTGATGAAAATATCGCCCTGCGCCAGCACGGATTCCAGCTTCGCCACCTGGTAGCCGTCCATCGCCGCCTGCAGCGCGCAGATGGGGTCGATTTCCGTGACGATCACCCGGGCGCCCTGCCCGCGAAGTGCCTCCGCCGCACCCTTGCCGACGTCGCCGTAGCCGCAGACCACGGCAACCTTGCCGCCGATAAGCGTGTCAGTGGCACGGTTCAATCCGTCCGGAAGGGAATGCCGGATGCCGTATTTGTTGTCGAACTTGGACTTGGTGACGGAGTCGTTGACGTTGATGGCCGGGAACAGCAGCTTGCCTTCGGCTGCCAGCTGGTAGAGGCGCAGCACACCGGTGGTGGTTTCCTCCGTGACGCCCCGGATGCCCTTTGCAATTTGGGTCCACTTCCCCGGATGCTCCGCCAGGCTGCGCCGCAGACGGTCGAGGATCACGGTGGACTCGTAGGAGTAGTCCTCGTCGCCGTCCTGCGGGTTTTCCGGTACATACCCCGCCGCTTCGAACTCCACGCCCTTGTGCAGCAGGAGGGTGGCGTCACCGCCGTCGTCGAGGATCATATTCGGGCCGCCGGATCCTTCGGGCCAGGTAAGGATCTGCTCGGCGGTCCACCAGTAATCCTCGAGTGACTCGTTCTTCCAGGCGAAGACGGGAACGCCTGCAGGTTCGGCCGCCGTTCCCCCGCCTACCACCACGGCGGCAGCGGCTTCGTCCTGCGTGGAGAAGATGTTGCAGGACGCCCAGCGGACTTCAGCGCCCAAGGCCGTCAGCGTCTCGATCAGCACGGCGGTCTGCACAGTCATATGCAGGGACCCGGCGATTCGGGCACCGGCCAGCGGCTGGCTTGGACCGTACTCGCGCCGCAGCGCCATCAGGCCTGGCATCTCGTGTTCGGCCAGGCGGATCTGGTGGCGTCCGGCTTCGGCGAGGGAAAGGTCGGCTACTTTGAAGTCAATGCTCACGCTGGAATCCTCACGGGTTCGCGGCGGGTCCGGGCGGTTAGCCCTCCTGCCGAGTGGCGGCGGCCTTCAGCAGAACCGGAATTCCTTCTTCCACGCGGTACCGCACCGGTTCGCCGCTTGCGTCGGGAACGGTCGAAACGAGTTCGTCACCGTCCTGGACGAGGACGGATCCGGTGGCAGGGCAACGCAGGACATCGAGGAGTCCGGCTGTCAGATTGGCCATTAATACAGCACTTCCTTGAAATCGGGTGCCGCGGTGGGCGGCGCATCACAGCCAAGCCTAGCGCCTGGGAGGCAGGTACCAAGGCGCAGGGCGGTGCCTAGTTCTGTTCGCGCAGCACCTTCAGGTGCGCCCGGCGGGTCCCGGGGGTTTCGGCGGGTGGCTCCAGGGTGTGCTTTCCGCTGCGCTGCGGCTCCGTGCCGTCCTCTTCCGTAGCCTTCGCCGCCTGTTCACGTACGGCGTCCACCAAAGCGGAGAGTTCATCACTGGTCGGAGTCCGGGGCTGGCCCTCCAGGTTCAGGCGGACGAGTTCCCATCCCAGCGGTGCGGTAAGCCGGGCGGAGTGGCCGGCACACAAATCGTAACAATGCGGCTCGGCGTAGGTGGCCAGCGGGCCAAGCACTGCAGTGGAATCGGCGTATACGTAGGTCAGCGTAGCTACCGCCGGATGGCGGCAGGCTGACCGGGAGCACTGGCGTAAGGATTCCACGGAGGATCACTTTACCCGTTCCCTGCGCGGCGCCCGTGCAGGCGCGCCGGAGCCGCGGCCCCGGGCCCGGCTGCGACGTAAGACGGTTGCACAAAAAATAAGGGGTCCCCGGGGCTGGGGCCAGCGGTTAGAGTTCTTACATGTCCATGGGATCTTCATTCCGGGTGCGCCTCGATGATGAGTCGAATGCCGCAGCCGCCTCCTCCCCCGGTGCGCCGGCGCGGTCCTTCCGGCAACGGCGGCGCAACCGGCACGGGCGCGGCCTGCGGGGAGACGTGATCCCGCCGCATCTGGCCGGTGCCCGCACGCGCGCGGAACGTTTCGACGAATGGGTACTGGAATCAGCGCAGCGACTGGAACGGCTCTGGGGCGAACGGATCCAGTCCTACCAGTTCGTGGTCGAGGAGATCCCTCCCGGACTTGAGGAGCTGGCGCGTTCCGGCGGACCCATTCCGCTGGGCGCCGGGACAGCCTCCGCGCCGAACCGGCCGCCGGTCATCACCATCTACCGGCACGCCGTCGAAACCTCTGCCCGCTCCCTGGTGCCCGTCAGCGAGCTGGTGCATGACGTCATCGTGGAGCAGCTGGCGATCCTGATGGGAATGGACCCGGAAACCGTTGATCCTGCCTACGGCCGGTTCCGCCCCCTGTAACTGAGGTCTAGTACCCCACACCCACCTGTACGCGGCTGCCGCCTACGGTGCCCCGGGGCAGGGGCACTACGCTGATCCCGGTGTCTCCCCCGGTCACTATCTGTGCCCCGTAAACCGGTGCTCCGGTGGCACTGACCAGGACCGCGGCGGCGGGTCCACCCAGATCGCCCGGGTTGACCACGGTAGTGGAGGCCGCTTTGAGCTGCACCGTCTTCTCGGCCAGCAGGGCGCCGTCGGCGGTGACAGCAGCGAGGCGCACTTCGGACGCCCCTTCCGGCGCCGTGAACGAGAGCGCGGAGTCTCCTGAGGCCAGTACCGCCAGGTGCTCGCTGCCAAGGCGTTCGCCGGCAGGAGCAACGGCAATATCGGTCCCCTTCTCGGCATCGGAACCGCGGCTGAAGACGGCTGACGCGGCCACGGCGACGTCGGACGTAATATCCAGCGTGTAGGTGCCTTCGGGCAGCGTATCCAGCGGAAGGCGCGTCACCGTGCCTGCCGCAGCGTTGTAGCTTCCGCCGCCCTCCAGGACGGCTTCGCCGTTGCTGCCGAAGACGCGGACATTCACGACGGCGTCGCTGCCGCCCGGAACCGCTATCTGCAGTGACGGCGTCACCGACGCGTAGCCCTCTTCCTTCGCCAGGTTGCGGGTAGCCTCCGGGTTCTGGATGCGCACGCCGCTGACCACCTGTGCCGGGCCGGGAGCCGCCGTGGGCTGGATCAGCTCCACACCGCCGGGGGTCAGGCCCCGCAGCAGGTTCTGCGAAATCACCGCTGAAACCGGTCCGCCCGAGCTCCGCACCCGCACGGCCAGGGAGTCCTGGTTGGCGGCGAGTCCGGCAAGGACCACTGACTTTGTTTCGCCCGGGGCCACCGCGATGCCCCGGGTGCCCGGCCCTTCCACCGGACCGGCAGTGCCGTAAAGTTCCAAATCGACATCGGCGGGGGTCAGGGACGGGTTGGTTAACTGCAGCACCGCTGTGGCGCCGACGTTCGTTCGTGCTCCCACCAGCCAAAGGTCGTTGGCCGGGGCCTGGCAGGTGGCCGCCGTGAGTCCGGCCAGATCGCCGTCTGCAGCGGTATAGGTCATGGTGGCGCCGGCCGTGACCTGCTGGGCACCGGCAGGCTCGGCGCTCAAAAGCGCCGCCGCGGAGACCGGCGTCTCGCGTACGACGCCGGCGGTCCGCTCTCCGGCGAGCGGTGCGTCCGTGCCGCCGCCGATGCCCTTGAGGACCGAACCGTCCGAGGCTGCCGACAGTTCGGCGGCCGGCAGCGGGTTGCCCGCATCAGCCAGGAGAACCGCGCTCACTACGGACTTGGCAGAGGTGGACTCCGCGCTGAACTCGGCGTCCGTACCGGCCGTGTTGCCGGCGAGCAGCCGCGGCGGCTGCGGGCACACGCCGGTCAGGGGCCCGGCGGGAACTTCGGCATAGGGAACGTCTACGGCCCCGCCTGCGGAACCGGTTCCAACTAGCGATGTCCCCGCCGCCAGGGCACCGGCAGCAGTCAGGAGCAGGATCCCTGTTGTCCAGCGTCCGGCGGTCCTGGCGCCGCCGGAACCGGCCCTGCGGGCAGTGGCTCCGCCAGGTTTGGAGCCGGCGGGCGTCGGCGAAGTTGATGAAGGCGTTTCCGGTGCCTCCGGGCGCAGCTCAGCCTCTTCCTCCGTAGAAGGGAGTTCTTGCTCCCCCGGCTTGCTGCCGGACTTGTCCCTGCTCATTGCTGGCTTCCTTCCGGGGTCCGGTCAACCCGGTGCGGGCCTGCGCCGAAGGGCACGGGCGATTCCTCTTTTGCAGCTGTCTGTGCCGGACCGGGTACCGGTCCGGCCGTAGGCTGCGGCTCGTTTGCCGCCGTTGGCGTCTCGGGCAATTCCCGTTTGCCGGGAAGGCGGACAGTCTGGCCGGTGGGCGTGGGAAGCGCCAGGAGCACGGTCAGGCCGATCACCAGGATCTGCAGCGCCTCAAGCCACGGCGAGGCTGCGCTGGCATAGTCCACGCGGAGCTCTCCGCCCTCGGCAGGCAGTTCGAAGGCCTGCGCCCACTGATGATCCGTCGCGGTCAGCGGGCTGCCGTTCAGGCTGGCCTGCCATCCGGCGTCGGCGCGTTCGGCGAGGACCAGTAGGCGGCCTTCCGCGCCGGCGGGGATGGAGGTGCTGATGTCTTCGGTCTGGGACGGCACGGCCGCCGCGGTGCTGCCGTCCGCATTGAGGATGCGCGCCCTGGCACCAAGGCCGGACTGCGTTTCCGTACCCGCTGCGCTGAGCGGTTCGCTCACCCGCCACAGCCAGCCGGAGTCGGTTTGTCCCACTGCGGACAAGCCGGGTACGGAGTCCATCCGCCCGGCCAGCAGCTCGGCGGCCGTATCGGATTCCTGCAGTACCACGAAGGCGACGCCGAGACGGGCGAGGTCTGCCCGCGGGTCAACTCCGCTGCCCGCGGTAATCGCGGCCACCGCTCGGCGCAGGTCAGCAGTCGCCGGATCGTCGTCCGCCAGCGTTTCCCTGCCGGCACCGCCCTTTACTCCGCGGGCGGCGTAAATGGTGGAAAGCTGCTCCAGGGTTGTCCCGCCGCCGCGCATGAGCGCTGCCGAGACATTGCCCTCCGCGTCGACATGAAGGACGAGGCTGCGTGACTGTGTAGTGTCGTTGCCGGCATCGGCTGCCGTGGCGGGCAGGCTGCGGTCTTCTGCACTCTGGACCTCCAGATTGGTGCCCGGCAGGATAGCTGCGGCGGCCCCGTCCGGGGCCTGGGTTCCGGGGAACCCGCTGCCGGTGAACTGCGGGATGACCCAGAAGCCGAGGCTGGCGGCGGGACCGGCCGCGAGCACCGTTCCAAGCACCACGGCCAGGACGCGGTTGCTGCGCGCAACCGTGCGGCGCCGAGCACCGGACAGGAGGTCGCCGGCAAAGACCAGCGCCGGGCAGAGAAGCAACAGCGTGCAGGCGGAGACGAGCGGGCCCGTGAATGCCGTCACCACGGCATCCGGCGCGGCAGCGGTTCCCAGGTAGGACGCTGCGGCGTTGAGCGCCAGGGCCGTCACGACCAGCAGCCAGCTCAGCCTCGCCAGCGGCGCGGACCGGGTGCGGAAAAGGGCAAGGGCAGCCAGGAACACAACCGGAGCACCGACCAACAGGGCCAGGGCCAGGTTCCAGGGTCCGACCGGAAGCAGGCCCGCCAGGGTGCCGTTGATGTCGAAGGCCAGCGGATAACCGAGCAGTTGCTGCCAGGCCTCGGACCGGATGAAGGCCAGCGGCATGCCGGGATCCGCCACGACAGCGCGGAGGTTGGGCGCCGCCGAGAGGACCTGCGGGAGCAGGAGGACAGCGCCGGGCAGCAGGGACCACCACAGGGTCCTTGCACGGCGCCGCAGTCCCAGCGTCAGGAGGAGCACCGCGGCGGCAGCCAGCACGAACACCAACGGCGCGGCAGCAGTGACGGCGGCCAGCAGAAGGCCGGCGGTAGCGGCTGCGGTCCAGGACGCGGCTCCCGCGGGTACTGCCGTCCCGGCGGGTCCTGCCGTCCCGGATGCTGCGGTCCCGGGTGCTGCGGTCCCGGATGCTGTACCCGAGCCAACGGCGCGGGCAACCGCCAGCACCGTAAGGGGAAGCAGGAGATGGACAATCAGGGCACCGAGCCGGCCGCTGCCCAGAGCCACTTGGAACGCGGGAACCGCTGCCCAGAACAGGGCTGCCCAGAAGCGCAGCCCGCGATGGCTGGTAAAGGCTCCGGCGGCGAACCAGGCGCTCAGCCCTGCCAGCGGGAGCGCAAGGAACAGCAGGATCAGCAGGGCGGCATTGCCGTTGCCGAATCCGGCGATCGCCAGCAGTGTGAGGACAAAGTTGAAGGGGTCGCCATGGGCCGGGGCTCCGGACCCCAGCTGTGCCCACCAACCGGTAGCGGCGGCCCAGACTTCGCCCACACCCTGTCCCAGGGGCACCAGCGCCCCGCCGGCCACGGCCGAGGCACCGAACAACCGGTGCAGCCCGGCCAGGGAGAACCCTGCCAGCAACAGCACAGCAGCAACGGCGCCAAGCCCTACCCAGGCGCGCCCGGGACCTTCCAAGGCAGCAAAGTCGTTATTGGTGTCCCCGCTGGGGACGTATTCGGCGCTGCCTGTTTCGGGAGTTTCCGGCGAAGCGGCCCGGTACATTGTCCGCCGGTGCTCCCGGACCTCCCTGCTGCCACTGCGCAGTGCATTGACCGCGTTACGCGGGCGCCGCCGGGTAACCGCTGCCTGCCGTCGGGAGCGGTAGAGATCGACCGGTCGCAGGACCGCTGCGGCACTGGTGAGCAGCGAGGACACCGCATACGCGGGGTCCTTGGCCACCATTCCGAGGAAGAAGCGGCCAATGCCGCCCAGGACCGCACCTACTGCAAGGAACGGCACCTGCCACAACGGTGCGTGCTTGAGCCGGAGGAAGATCTCCGCCCGTCGGGCAGCGGATGCGGAGGCCGCGGGGTTGGGACGGTTGCCCGCGTGGCGCATCCGTGCGGAAGGCACCACCACCACCCGGTTTCCGGCCAGCCGGTTCCGCCAGCAGAGGTCAATGTCGTCTCCGCTTCCGGGCAACGCGGGGTCGAATCCCCCCAACAGGTCCCAGGCGTCGCGGCGGATCAGCATGCCGGCGGAGTTCACGGCAAAGATGTCGCTGCGGGAGTCGTACTGCCCCTGGTCCAGCTCATCTGCGTCGATGAGCGTGAGCCTTTCGGCCCACCGGTTGATGCTGACACCCACGTCCACCAGGCGTCGGTCGTTATCCCATTCCACCTGCTTCGCACCGGCAATGGTTACGGAAGGAGCGCGCTCAACGGCAAGGAGCAGTTCCTGCAGTGCCCCTGGATCCGGAGCCGAGTCGTCATGCAGCAGCCAGATCCATTCCTGCACGCTTCCGACGCCGTCCTCGGTGCCGCTGCCGGAAGCGGCACCGCTGCCGGTGACGCGCAGGTTGTCCGGGAGTTCGGCCAGGCCCGCAGTCACAGCTGCTCCGAAGCCGCTCCGCGCCGGAACTGCGATGACCGGGCTGCCGACCGGGAGTCCCAGCTGCAGCAACGAGGCGCTGGCATCCGTGGAACCGGCGTCCACACCAATGCAGAAGTCCGCAGGCCGGGTCTGGGCCGTCAGCGCGGAGAGTGTATCGGGCAGATAAGAGGCGCCGTTATGGGCTATAACAACGGCGCAGACATGGACTTGCGAATGAATTAGACTGCCTGCTTCCGAAGCCGACGGCGTTCGCGCTCGGACAGGCCGCCCCAGATTCCGAACCTCTCGTCATTGGCCAGTGCATATTCGAGGCATTGCGAACGCACGTTGCAGGCGGCGCAGACCTTTTTGGCGTCCCTCGTTGAGCCGCCCTTTTCCGGAAAGAAAGCCTCGGGATCGGTCTGTGCGCAGAGGGCATCCGCCTGCCAGCCCAACTCGCCTTCGTCGGCGTAGTCCTGGCCCAGGCCGGGCAGTCCGATCCAGACGGGCCGGCTTTCGGACTCCGGCGGAGCCTGGAACAACGAAACGGGCGGGTCGAGGACAAGCTCCTCGTCGGCAGGAGCATCCGCCAGCGCCTCATGCGCAGCAAGGAAGGCAGTGGCCTGGTCCTCGAGGGTGCCGGCGGTTTCCCTGCGGTAGCGCTCGGCAGCAGCCGGGTCTGCAGGATCCACGTACCAGTCGACGGGCACGCCCCTTGAGCCGTAGCTGGCCGAAGCCTGCCCGGCAATGACCGTGTTGTCCTGCGTTTCTTCTGCTTGCCCCATGGAGTCCTCCCGGTGTTACTGCTCCAGCGGCGGCTGTGTGGTCGAGCCGGCGGGGCCTGGGCCCTGCGGGTCCTCCCATGTGGCTGGAACAAATCCGATACCTAATTACACGTGTGTAATACGGCTCCGTCAAGCTGTTCAGGCATCCTATAGAGTTCAATCAGCGGATGCCGGGAACGCCACGCCCGGGATTTCGCACTTAAGCCGGGCGCGTCGCACTTTACCCGTCCCGGGAAGCGGGAATCGCATCATCCGCGTTTATTCAGCGTCGCCATTCGCAGTAAGCCGATGCACGCCGTGCCGCCTACGCAGGAACCAACGAAAGAGGCCCTCTCCATGACCATGTCCGCAGCAAGCACCCTTCTGTCAGGCCTGCGCACTCGCCAGGCTACTTCCCCTGCCCTGATCTGGTACGGCCCCGCAGGGGAACGGATCGAGCTCTCAGGGAAGGTGCTGGACAACTGGGTGGCCAAGACCTCGAACTTCCTGGTGGATGAACTGGACGCCGAGCCCGGCCGGCTCGTCCGCCTGAACCTTCCCATCCACTGGAAGACCTTGGTCTGGGCCCTTGCTGTCTGGCAGACCGGCTGCACCGTGGTTCTAGGTTCCCCGGCCGAAGGAGGACAGGTGGACATCACGGTCACCGACACTGCGGACGGCGGCGCCGAGGGGACCATCGTGGCCGTCGCGCTGGGGGCACTGGACCTGGCGTTCCCGTCGGAGCTGCCGGCCGGCGTCGTCGATTACGCGGCGGAGGTGCGCTCCTACGCCGACACGTACATGGAGGGCGCCCGGCCCGGCGACGGACAACCGGCCCTTGAGGTCGGAAGCCCGACTGCCGCCCGCGAATTGAACGGAACAGTGTCCTACGGATCGCTCGGGACCCTGCTCGGCGGAGCATCGGATGGTTCCGCCGAAGTACTGCTCGCTTCAGCTCCGGACCTGCCGCTCGTACTGGAGGCGGCGGTGGGAACCTGGGCCTCGGGCGGCGCCGTCGTGCTTACTGCGGCCGGCGTGGAACCGGACGAACGGGTATTGGCCTCTGAGAAGGTTACGAAGCGCTTGGAGGCTTAACGGCGCCGTACCGGTTGACCTTGCTGGGCGGGACTATGGACTCGTCGATCAGTTCATAGTCCTTCTCGAAGCCGGGCTCCTGGTCCAGTTCAACGTTGAAGACCCAGAACCGGTACGCAAAGAACCGAAGGATGGTGGCGACGGCGATGCCCAGCACGCCGGCCAGGAACAGCATGTTCTTGTCTTCGATACCCATCGGATAGCGGGCAACCCAGGTGAAACCGGTGGAAATGACAATGCCCACGCCGTTGATCAGAATGAACAGTCCCAGTTCACGGCCCACGTTGTCCACGCTGCGGCGGCGGCGGAAGGTCCAGTAGCGGTTGGCAACCCAGGAGACCATGGTGGCGACGACGGCGCCCACGAAACGAGCCTTGACCTCACTGCCGGACATCGGTCCGTGCATCAGGTAGAGGGTAAGGCCGTTGTCCACCACGAAGGCCACGGCACCTACCGTGCCGAATTTGGCAACCTCACGCCAAAAAAGGGAAACCAGGCCCCGAAGCCGATCTGACAGCGATGTATTCATGACCCTCCGAGGCCGATCGACGGCAGCACCCCCAAAGACTCATGGAAGAATCGGCGGCTGCCAGTTCCCGACGCGCGGACGCGCGGCGGTCAACAGCCGATATTACCGCGCCTTTATGGGAGTCTGCTTAGTGTCCAGGGAGACAACGGTGCCGCGAGGCGGGAATAACAGCCCTTTTCGGTACGCTTAAGCCGTGGATTTCCCAATTATCGGCGTGATAGGCGGCGGCCAGCTCGCCCGGATGATGGCCCCGGCGGCCACAGCCCTCGGATTTGAGCTGCGTGTGCTCGCCGAGGGCCCCGAGGTATCTGCCGTGGCGGCAGTGGCCAATGCCACAGTGGGTGATTACCGGAACCTGCAGGATTTAGCGGATTTTGCCGCCCAAGTGGACGTTGTCACGTTTGACCACGAGCATGTGCCCGGTGAACATCTGCGGGCCCTCATGGAGAAGGGCATCAATGTCCAGCCCGGTCCCGCCGCACTGATCCATGCCCAGGACAAACTGGTCATGCGTGCCGCCGTGGAACGCCTGGGACTGCCCAATCCGCGCTGGGCCGCGGTTTCCACACCCGGGGACCTGGTCTCGTTCGGCAACTCCGCCGGCTGGCCCGTGGTCCTGAAGACACCGCGGGGCGGCTACGACGGCAAGGGCGTACGCATAGTCGACGACGCCGCCGCTGCCGCGGACTGCGCCGATTGGTTCGGCTCCGAACCACTGCTGGCCGAGGAAAAAGTGCCGTTCCACCGGGAATTGTCCGCCCTCGTGGCCCGCACTCCCAGCGGTGAAAGCAGTGCCTGGCCGGTTGTCGAATCCATCCAGGTCCACGGCGTCTGCGACGAGGTCATTGCCCCGGCACCGCAGCTGGATCCGGCCGTCGCGGACGCTGCCGCATCCGCAGCCCTGCGCCTGGCGGAGGAACTGGGCGTCACCGGAGTCATGGCTGTCGAGCTCTTTGAAACCCCCGGCCGCGGCCCCGGCTTCCTGATCAACGAACTGGCGATGCGCCCGCACAACTCCGGGCACTGGACCATGGACGGCTCCGTCACCGGCCAGTTCGAGCAGCACCTGCGCGCAGTCCTCGACCTCCCTCTTGGCGCCACCTCCCTGCGGGGCGGGACAGCCGTGATGAAGAACTTCCTTGGCGGCGACAACAGCGACCTGTTTGCTGCCTATCCCCTGGCGCTGGCTGCCGAACCCGCCGTCAAGGTCCATACCTACGGCAAATCCGTCCGGCCGGGACGTAAGATCGGCCACGTTAATGCCGTCGGTTCCGCTGACGACCTCCCCGCCCTCCGCCGCAGTGCCGGCCGGGCAGCAGCCATCATCCGTGACGGCCGCGACCCCCTGAAGGAGAACTGAAGCATGTCCCACCGCGCTGCCACGCCGCTGGTAGGCCTCGTCATGGGTTCGGACTCCGATTGGCCGGTCATGGACGCAGCCGCTGCGGCCCTTGCCGAATTCGGCATCCCCTATGAAGCCGACGTCGTTTCGGCCCACCGGATGCCGGCCGACATGCTGGAATACGGGCAGGACGCCCACCGCCGCGGGCTGCGCGTCATCATTGCCGGAGCAGGCGGGGCCGCCCACCTTCCGGGCATGCTGGCCGCGGTTACCCCGCTTCCGGTCATTGGAGTTCCCGTGCCGCTGAAATACCTGGACGGCATGGACTCCCTGCTCTCAATCGTCCAGATGCCCGCCGGGGTGCCGGTAGCCACGGTCTCGATCGGGGGTGCCCGGAACGCCGGACTGCTGGCTGTCCGGATACTCGCAGCAGGTACCGACCCACTCGCTGCCAGCCTCCAGCAACAGCTCATCGAGTTTGCCGGCGGGCTGCGCCAGTCCGCCATGGCCAAAGGCGCAGCACTGCGCACATCCCTGCTCGGAACGGACTAGCAGCAATGAACCAGCAACGTTCCGAGCCCACGGGCGGCTCCTTCACCGATCCCGTGCGGTATCCCCAGACCGCGGCCCCCGCGGTGCGCACCAAGCGTGCCTTCATCCTCCTGCTGCTGACCCTGGTGCTTCCCGGGTCTGCGCAGGTGGTAGCCGGGGACCGGCGCCTCGGCCGGCGTGCCCTGAAAGTCACCTTCGCAGTCTGGGCGGTGGCTATTGCGGCCATCGTCCTGGCCGTCACCAACCGAGCACTGCTGATCAACATCCTGGCCAACGGCTGGGCCTCGTTCGGAATCATGATCGTC
This sequence comes from Arthrobacter sp. zg-Y1110, assembly GCF_025244865.1. Classification (NCBI taxonomy): domain Bacteria; kingdom Bacillati; phylum Actinomycetota; class Actinomycetes; order Micrococcales; family Micrococcaceae; genus Arthrobacter; species Arthrobacter sp. zg-Y1110. The sequence continues at coordinate 959,846 of NZ_CP104272.1, read as the reverse complement.
CTGGCCGCCCTGGCCGTGGCCTGGGGACTGTTGTTCCTGAACACCCTGCGCATCATCCGCCCTCCCCTGCTGCAGCGCCGGGTGCGGCCGCTCGTCGCCGCCTGCCTGGTGCTGCTGATGGTGGGAACCAGCGGCAGCCTCGCCTACGGCGCCTACCTGATGAACGTCAGCCGGCAGACTTTCGGCTCCATCTTTTCCTCGGGCCCGTCCCTTGATCCGGTAGACGGCAGGTACAACTTCCTGCTGATGGGCGGAGACGCCGGCGAGGACCGCACCGGACTGCGTCCCGACAGCATCTCGATGATCAGCGTGGATGCGAAAACGGGCCAGCCCGTGACTTTCAGCATTCCCCGCAACTTCCAGAACGCCCAGTTCCCCACGGATTCCCCGCTGCACGACATATACCCCGACGGCTACAACTGCGGCGACGAGTGCATCATCAACAGCCTTTACCAGACGGTGACGGAGAATTACGCGGATCTCTACCCCGAGGCAGCTGATCCCGGCGCCGAAGCCATGATGGACGCCGTCAGCGGCAGCCTGGGGCTTGAGGTGCAGGCCTACGTCATCGTGGACATGGGCGGTTTCGAACAGCTGGTCGACGCCATGGGCGGCGTCACCGTCAATTCCGGCGGCTGGGTGCCGATTACTGCCGGGGAAATTCCCGGCACCAACCGGCACTATCCCCCGGACGGCTGGATTCCGCCGGGCACCCAGACCCTGGACGGCTACCATGCCCTTTGGTACGCCCGCTCTCGCGAATTCGTGACTGACTACCACCGGATCGCCCGGCAGCAATGCGTCCAGCAGGCCATGGTGGCCCAGATGGACCCGGCTACGCTCCTGACCCGCTTCCAGGCCATTGCCACGGCCGGTGAAGAGATCGTGAAAACGGACCTCCCCCAGGACCAGCTGGGCAGTTTCGTGGACCTGGCGTTGAAGGCCAAGGGCCAGCCCATGGAGCGGATGACCATCGGCCCGCCGGACTTCGGCACGGCGGCGGACAACTTTGTGACCTATCCGGACTTCAACCTGATCCACGCCCGGGTGCAGGACTTCCTGGCCGGTTTGGAAGCCGCACCGGCCGAGCCGGCTCCGGCCCCCGCTCCGGCGGAAGAAGCTGCCCCGGCAGCACCGGAAGAAGCAGCACCCGAGGAAGCCGCACCGGCGCCGGAGTCAGGCACCGGCGCGGACGGTGAAGCAGCCGACGGAACTCCCATCACCGAGGTGCCGCAGGAGGAAACCGAAATAACGGTGGAGTATCTTCAGTACCTCGCGGAAATCGGAGATGACGCCACCCTCGGATCGCTCCTGAACAACAACGGCGAGTGCAGCGTGGGCTAGTTCCGCCTTCCCAACCCGACCCGATTCTCAAGCACCCGAAAGAGGCCCGTGTACCTACTCCGGAACACCCTTCGACCCTATGCCTGGGGATCAACCACCGCGATCGCCGAACTGTTCGGCCGGGAACCTTCCGGCGGACCCGAGGCTGAATTGTGGATCGGTGCGCACCCCGGGGCACCCTCGGCGCTGGTTCCGCCGGTGGACGGCAGCGAAACGCTCGACGAGCTGATTGCGGCCGACCCGGAGCTGATGCTCGGCGCCGACACCGCCGGGCGTTTCGGTCCCGAGTTGCCGTTCCTGGCAAAAATCCTGGCGGCCGGGGCTCCCCTGTCGCTGCAGGTCCACCCCACGTCAGAGCAGGCCCGGGCCGGCTACGCTGCGGAAGAGGAAGCCGGCGTGGACCGGGACGCCCGGGAGCGCAACTACAAGGACGGCAACTCCAAGCCCGAGATGATTTTCGCACTCACGCCCTTCGAGGCGTTGTGCGGCTTCCGCGAGCCGGAGGATTCTGCGGACCTCTTCCGGGCCGTTAATGCTGCGGTCACCGCAGCCGGCCGGGAGGTGCCCGACCTGCTGGAATGGATCGCGGCCGAGTTGTCCTCCGGCCATCCCGCGCCGGCGCGCCTGCAGTCCGTCTTCCGCACCCTCATTAATGACGGCGAAGCCGTGCGTGAGGCCGTTGAACTTGCCGCGGCTGCCGTCGCGAAGCTCACCGACAGAGGCGAATATGCCCGCGAATTGTCCACACTGATCGAGCTGAACGGCTACTACCCGGGCGATCCCGGTGTCCTGATCTCCCTGCTGCTCAACCGTGCTTCACTGCAGCCCGGCGAAGCGGTCTACCTACCGGCCGGCAACGTCCACGCCTACCTCAGCGGGTTGGGGGTGGAGGTTATGGCGGCGTCGGACAATGTCCTGCGGGGCGGGCTGACCCCGAAGCACATCGACGTACCGGAGCTGCTTCGGACCGTCGATTTCCGCCCATTGGGCGTCCCGTACGTGGCGGCCGAGGACACGCGGGAAGGCCAGCAGGTATTCCGCCCGCCGTTCGAGGAGTTTGCGCTCCAGCGCCTGGAACTGGCTCAGGGACCTTCCGGCGCCAACGGAGACTCGCTCCCGGCCGAAGCGCCGGTACTGCAGCACGGACCGGCGGTGGTCATCGCGGTGCGGGGCACTATTGCCCTGACATCCACCTCGGGCAGCCTCACCCTCGAGCCCGGAGACAGTGCCTTCCTTCCAGCGTTCGAGGCACCCGTGGTGGCCCGGCTCGCTGCGGACTCCGCCCAGCACGACGACGGCGCCCTGGCCTTTGCCGTGACGGTCGGGTCGGTTCCGGCCGGGGAAGCAGATGCCCCCCGGCTGGATATCGAGGCCTAAGGGTCTTAAACCCTAAGGGATCTCAGACTTACCTGCCGAGCCGGCCCCCTGCCCCTGCGGGGAAACGGAGAAACCAAGCAGGGAAGAGAAGTGCTGAGCGCCCTCCAGAACGAGCCCGATCCAGATCTCCTCCGGATATTGCTGCCATCGCGCCACGGGAACTGACATGCTGATGGCGGCCACGACTGCCCCCGTACCGTCACGGACGGGGGCTGCGACACAACGGATATTCGGCGTCGATTCTTCATTCTCGAAGGCGACGCCGCGCTCCCGGATACGTTGAAGCTCGACCTCGAGTTCAGCGAGAGTGCCAATGCTGTTCTGCGTCATCCGGGGCAGGTTATCCGGGTCCAAAAACCGGGTGGCGAGAGACTGCGGAGACGCATACGCAAGCAGCGCCTTACCTAGTCCTGTCACACTCGCAGGCAGCCTCTGGCCGATGCTGGAAGGAAGGCGAAGGTTGTCACGGCTTTCTATCTTTGCCAGATAGAACACGTCTCCACCTTCGAGGAGGGCAACGCTGACAGTCTCGCCACTTCGTTCCGCCAGTTCACGAGCAACGTCATTTGCGGCTGAGAGCATGTCGAATCTGGCTGAATAGGCATTCCCCAGATGAAGGAGTCGAACCCCCAAGCGGAATGTGCCTGATACGTCATCCTTCTGCAGGTAGTCCCTGGCAACAAGGGTTGCCAGGAGCTCGTGCACTGAAGTGCGGGGAAGCCCTGTCTTCCGAACGACATCCGGGGCGCTCAGCGGTGCTCCGTCATCAAGAAACAGTTCCAGAATGTCGAGTGTCCGCAGCACGGCGGGGGTAAGTCGGGCCATATCCCAATAGATACCCGGTAATTCAGGGTGCTGCAAATGGACCTATTGACATTGCCCCTGGCCTCGTGTTCGATGCCTAGAACAGGTGCCGAAGTTTCGAACAGATGCAGGCGCACTAAACACTACGACAGGAGCTGAGCATGGCTGAGGGCATTCCCGCAGCGATCATAGGTTCAGGCAATATCGGAACTGACTTAATGATCAAGATTCTTCAGCGCAACGGGATCATCTCCATCCGCGCCATGGTCGGCATCGACCCCGAGTCTGATGGATTGGCACGCGCAAGCAGGTTAGGCGTTACAGCGATTTCCACGGGGGTGGAGGGCCTCATCGCGTCGCCTGTCTTCGCTGATATCCAGATAGTTTTCGATGCGACATCGGCCGGAGCACACCATTTCAACGCCGACAAACTGAGGTCGGCCAAGCCGGACATTCGCCTAATCGACCTCACGCCGGCCGCTATCGGCCCCTATTGCGTGCCGGTCGTGAACCTTGCTGAGCACGTTGATTCACTAAACGTGAACATGGTTACCTGCGGCGGCCAAGCGACCATCCCGATCGTTGCTGCCGTCTCTGCCGTTACACGGGTTCACTACGCCGAGATCGTTGCGTCCATCTCCAGCAGATCAGCCGGGCCTGGAACCCGGGCCAATATCGACGAATTCACCGAAACAACCGCTGAGGCACTCAAGTTGGTTGGCGGGGCCGCCGCAAGCAAAGCACTCATTGTCCTCAATCCCGCAGAGCCGCCGATGATAATGCGCGATACCGTTCTGGTGCTGACGCCAGCCGCCGCCGACAGGGACGCGATCGAGGCTTCCATACGCGAAATGGTGGCTAAGGTAAACGCTTATGTTCCCGGCTATCGCCTGAAGCAGGAGGTCCAGTTCGACGACGTTCTGGAACCGGTCAATGTTCCGGATTTGGGGGCTTTTACCGGCCTGAAAACCACTGTTTTCCTTGAAGTCGAAGGGGCTGCTGACTACCTCCCCTCATATGCGGGCAATTTGGACATCATGACGTCCGCTGCGCTTCGCACCGCAGAAATAGTGGCAACCCATGTCCAGAAAGCGGGGGCGGCATCATGAACGATTCCCTAGTACCGGAAAAACTGTTTATTTCGGACGTTACCCTGCGGGACGGCAGCCACGCAGTACGACACCAATACACCGTCAAGAACGTCCGCGACGTCGTTTCGGCCCTTGACGCGGCTGGAGTCGACAGCGTGGAGGTTTCCCACGGCGATGGGCTCAACGGTTCCAGCATCACATACGGGTTCTCACGCCACTCGGACGTTGAATTGATCGAAGCAGCAGCGGAGGCAGCAAACAATATCGCCATCGCCACCCTGCTCATCCCGGGCATCGGCACGATATCCGACCTGAAAAGGGCTGCGTCCGCAGGAGTCGGATACGTGCGCGTGGCAACTCACTGCACAGAAGCCGACGTCTCAGCACAGCACATCGACACGGCGCGGAATCTCGGCTTGAACACGACCGGTTTCCTGATGATGAGTGCCCTGACCACGCCTGCAAAGCTTGCCCAGCAAGCAAAACTCATGGAGGGGTTCGGTGCTCAGTGTGTGTACGTCGTCGATTCCTCCGGAGGTCAGACAATGACTGATGTGACGGAACGTATCACCGCTCTCAGGGATGTCCTTTCTCCACAGACCGAGATCGGGATCCATGCCCATCACAACCTCGCTCTGGGAGTTGCCAACTCGATGGCAGCCGTTGAGGCAGGAGCCATCAGAGTAGATGCAAGCCTGGCAGGTATGGGAGCAGGAGCAGGCAATACGCCCCTTGAGGTTTTCGTTGCTGTCGCGGACAAGCTCGGTTGGAATCATGGAACTGACGTGATGGCGCTTATGGACGCAGCTGACGATATCGTTCGGCCTCTTCAAGTCCGTCCGGTACAGGTTGATCGCGAGACTCTGGGCCTCGGCTATGCCAACGTCTACTCCTCGTTCCTCCTTCACGCTGAAACAGCAAGCGCCAAGTACGGCATTCCAACCATCGAAATCCTCCTCGAGCTCGGGCGCCGCAAAATGATCGGCGGCCAAGAAGACATGATCGTCGATGTAGCCCTGGATCTACTCAAGGCAAACGGCTAACCGCGATGCCATACAGCGCATTAAGCCGTGGAAGCCGCTCACGCATCTCATTTCCACACCCGCCGGAAATGCCGGAAGTCATACCCTTCAACGACGAAAGGTTCACGTCATGAGCACAATCGCTCAGCCCTCGGCTCCAAGAGACAAGTCAGAGCTAATCGATGGCCCAACGCGCCGGCGGGCCCTTTTTGGGAGCGCAGTTGGGAGCGCTGTCGAATGGTACGACTACTTCCTCTACGGGACCATGTCTGCACTCGTGTTCGGTCCGTTGTTTTTCCCGTCCGGCGACCCGGTGGCCAGCCAAATGCTCGCATTGGCGTCATTTGCCTTGGCTTTCCTCATCCGCCCGATCGGCGGCATCATTTTCAGCCACATCGGTGACCGCATCGGCCGCAAAAAGACTCTGGTTATCACCCTAACCATCATGGGCGTGGCGACCGTAGCCATAGGCCTCATGCCGACCTTCGAGACCATCGGGATGTGGGCCCCCATCCTGCTGACCGTGCTTCGCCTGCTACAGGGCCTGGCACTCGGCGGGGAATGGGGTGGCGGACTCCTTATGGCCGTCGAATACGCACCTCGAAATAAGCGCGGCCTTTATGGTGCTGTACCCCAGACCGGGGCATTGTTTGGACTGGCCCTCGGGAACCTGGCCGCCTCCGCAACAAGTTCGATTTTCTCCAACGAGGATTTCCTTTCCTACGGTTGGCGCATCCCGTTCCTATTCTCCGTGGTCCTGGTCGGAATCGGTCTGTGGATCCGGCACAGCGTGGCGGAAACCCCCTCCTTCCAAAATGTTGTAGCGACAAACTCGACAGTCAAGGTTCCGCTTATGAAGACACTGCGCCATCACTGGCGTGCTGTCATCATCACCATTGGCGCGAAATTTGTGGAAACGTCGACCTTCTTTATCTTTGCGACCTTCACTGTGTCCTACGCGGTAAGCCTCGGGTTTGCCCGCAGCGAGGCGCTGAACGCAGTTTTGATAGCAGCGATTATCGCGATCCCGGTCATGCTCGGCGTCGGTGCGCTCTCTGACCGATTGGGCCGCAAGAAAATGTTCCTTACGGGTGCCGGGCTCATAATGATTTACATTATTCCGTTCTTTTGGCTCGTCAACCAGGAGTCATTCCTCCTGCTCACCGTGGCCGTAGTTGTCGGCTTCAGCTGCATCTGGTCCATGTACGGGGCCGTGTTGGGAACGTTCTTTGCCGAAAGTTACCCGGCGGACGTCCGCTACACCGGAGTTTCGCTCGGCTATCAGATCGGGGCAGCCCTGGTGGGGGGCCCCGCACCGCTCATAGCCACAGCCCTTCTTACCGGATTCGGCGGAAGCTACATACCGATCGGTCTGTTTATCATCGCCTGCAGCGTGGTCTCGGTGGTTGCCGTGCTGTTCGCCAAGGACCGTTCGGGGGAAATCCTCGATTAACTGATCAACTGATGACCGGGGGAACGCCCGGCCATATCTCTAAAGTTGAGGCCAGACTCGCGATCGGCGAATCTGGCCTCAACTCTGTCCTGAACGAGTGTGGCGCAGCATGCCTCAGACTCCCGGCATGCAACGTGGGTGCTAGCGGCCCAGCCGGGCCTTCAGCGCGGCCGCTGCCCCGCGGGCCTTGCGCATTCCGGTCTTGGCCAGCGGCAGCGCGGTGGAGAAGACCGGGTAGAGCGGCGAGAGGGGCTTGTCCCAGGTGCCGGCCAGCTGATCCTCGTGTTTCGCCCAGCCCATCTTGAACTTCGAGACCCCGTCATTGAGCAGGCCGTTGAAGTCGTACCGGGTGATCCCCCGCTCCTTCATATCGGAGATGGCATGCCATTTAAGGGCGTAGTTCGCCCGCAGCCGTTCGCCTTCCTCCGTCATTCCGCCGTAGAGCTCGAACGAGGTGTAGTCGCTGGTGGAAAGCCACAGGAACGCGACGACGTCCTCGCCCTTGAAGGCGGCGTAGACCGGTGAATCCTCGCCGAGGTTGTCGAAGATATCCAGGTAGTAGGAATCCTCGTGGATGCCGAAGTTCGCCCGCTGGGCGGTCAGCTTGTACACCGCGAGGCATTTGGCAATTTCCCCGCGCGTCACGCGCCGGTAGGTCAGGTCCTCGCGTCCGGACTTGCGGATGTACTGCCGGTGTTTCTTGCTCATGTCCCCCGACAGGTCCTCCAGGCTGCGCTGCAGGTCCAGGATCAGTGTCCGGCCGATGAGGATGGTGTTGTCGCTGCTGCGGAAGCCAAGCCCGGGCAACCCTGCCACCAGCTTCCCGTCCGCATCCCAATCGGGTTCGATGGACAAGGCCACGGCGGAATGGGTGCTCTTGACGTAATCCGCAACGGCGTCAAGGACTTCAAGTTCCCGTCCGGGCTCACCCTGCGGACCGCGGGGAATGTAGGCAAGGGCCCGGAAGGGGAAGGGAAGCGCACGCAGCAGGACCTGTGCGCACCCGAGGACCGTACCGGCGTCGTCGCTCACCAGGACGCGGTCTACGTTCCATCCGTGCTCTGCCTTGGTCTTCCCCCAGCCCCACAACTGCTGCGGGTGTCCGCGGAAGCGGTTCACGGTTTCGTTCCAGGCGGCGGCATCGGAGCAGGGGGTAACGCGCAGTGTCATGCCTTCCAGCCTACTTGGCTCCGTTGCCACACCCGAAAACAGCGGTACCGGGCCGCTTCCGGTTTTCCCCGCACCACTGCCGGGCGGTTGGCTGCTTTGTTACGGTCAACTATGAGTTCCTACACACCCAACACCCGGACGTCTCGGACCAATTCCGGCGGATCGGACCTGGCCCGCCTCAGCACCGTCAGTATCTGTTTCGCGGCCTGCATTGTCGGTTCGATGATCGGCGTGGGTGTCTTCGGCGGCACACCCATTGCAGAGGCGGCCGGCGGCGCCCTCAGCGCAGACGCCACGTACCTCGCACCGGCCAGCTCTGCCTTCTCGATCTGGTCAGTGATTTACACGGGCCTGGGCCTCTACACCGTCTACCAGTGGTTCCCGTCCCAGCGGACGTCGGACCGGCAGCGCTCCCTGGGCTGGCTGGTCGCCGCCTCGCTGGTGCTTAACGCCGCCTGGATCCTCACCGTCCAGGCCGGCGCGGTCATTCTGAGCGTTGTGGTGATTGTGCTGCTGCTCGCCGTCCTGGCCCTGTGCTTCCGCCGCTACGCCGCCACCCGGGCGTCCGGCTGGCTCGAAGCCATCGCCGTGGACGGAGCCCTTGGCCTGTATCTGGGCTGGGTCTGCGTAGCCACCGCCGCGAATACGGCCTCGGCACTGACTGCCGAGGGATTCCGGGGATTCGGTATTGCTCCGGAAGTCTGGGCCTGCGGTGTGCTCGCCGTGGCTGCCGGAGTGGGCGCCGGGCTGGCTGCAGCCGGACGCGGACGTCTTGCCCCGGCGGCGTCGCTGGTGTGGGGGCTGGCCTGGATCGCCGTTTCCCGGCTGAACGGAGGGCTGGAATCGGTTCCCACCGCTGTCGCCGCCGTTGCCGCCGCCGTGGTGGTAGCCGCAGTCACCGTGGTTTTCCGTGTCCGGGCGGTCCGGGAACGTCGGCTTCCGTAAAGGAAGCCCGGTAAACAGTTGATGCTGCCTGCGGACGGAAGCCAGGCAGCATCAACTGTGTCAGGAACGCCTAGTTGGAGCGGGCGTAGGACTCCCACTTGTGTGCCTGGTGCTCGCCGTCCACCACGCGGATGGTGCCGGACTTGGAACGCATCACGATCGACTGGGTCAGGACCCGGTCCTTCTTGTAGCGCACGCCGCGCAGCAGGTCGCCGTCGGTGATCCCGGTGGCGGCGAAGTAGCAGTTGTCGCTCGTGACCAGGTCATTGGTGGACATCACGCGGTCCAGGTCATGTCCGGCGTCGATGGCCTTCTGCTTCTCGTCGTCGGAGGTCGGCCACAGCCGGCCCTGGATGACGCCGCCCAGCGTCTTGATCGCGCAGGCCGTAATGATGCCCTCGGGGGTGCCTCCGATGCCCATCAGGGCATCGACGTCGGTGCCTTCGCGAGCGGCCGCGATGCCGCCGGCAACGTCGCCGTCCATCAGCATCCGGGTGCGCGCACCGGCGTCGCGGATTTCCTGTACCAGCGGCTTGTGCCGGTCCCGCTCCAGGATCATCACGTTGAGCTGGTTGATTTTCTTGCCCTTGGCCTTGGCGATCAGGTGCAGGTTCTGCTTCACCGGAAGGCGAAGGTCCACCATGTCCGCGGCTTCAGGCCCCGTGACCAGCTTTTCCATGTAGAAGACCGCCGAGGGGTCGAACATGGTGCCGCGCTCCGCGACGGCCAGCACGGCAAGGGCGTTGTTGATGCCCAGGGCAGTCAAGCGGGTGCCGTCGATCGGATCCACCGCGACATCGCACAGGGCTCCGGTGCCGTCACCGACGTATTCGCCGTTGTAGAGCATCGGCGCTTCGTCTTTTTCGCCTTCGCCGATCACTACCACGCCGTTGAAATGGACGGTGGAAATGAGTGAACGCATGGCGTCCACGGCAGCACCGTCTGCCGCGTTCTTGTCGCCGAAGCCCACCCAGTGGCCGCCGGCGATGGCCGCCGCCTCGGTGACGCGGACGAGTTCCAGGGCCAGGTTGCGGTCCGGCTCGGAGTCCCCGACTGCCAATGCGGGGGAAAGTGTGGAGTACTGGGCACCTTTGGACACGTCAAACCTCATCTTCGAAATTATGATGTAAAACTCTGCTGTAAACGTCTGCGGACACCGCCGAAAGCGGGTGGCCTTTGTCCGATCATAGTCTGCGTGCCTCCCGTCACCACCTCAGCCAGCGGATTTCCGCGGCGGTGCGCTACTCGGAGTAGGACATCGCTTCCGAATAAGAGATTATGGATGGGTGAGTGAAACGCAGCCCGATCCCCAGCAGACCGATGAACCCGTAACGCCGGTATTGACCGCCAAGCAGGCCAAGCGGGCCAATGCCACCGTGATAGGCATGCTGATCGCCACCGGGCTCACGCTGGCACTGTGCCTGGTGCCGGTGCTGCTTAATCCCGCACCCAAGATGCAGGCCCGCAACGTCGATGTTGCTGCCGCTGCCAACCAGGCTGCCGGGGACGCCGGTTACCAGCCGCTGGCTCTGGAGCTTCCGGACGGTTGGAGTGCCAACTACGCCCGCTGGAACGCCGGGACCAACAACGGCGTCCCGAACTGGGAAGTCGGATATGTCACTCCGGATACCGAGTTCATCTCCCTGACACAGACCAACGCCGCCAATCCCACCTGGATCTTCGAACACAGCGGCGATTCAACCGTGTCCGGTGAACGGCCGGCAGGTGGAGTCACCTGGGAGCTGCGCGATTCCTCCAACGCGGACTCAACGCTGGTCGCGGAGATCGACGGGCAAACCGTGATCCTCACCGGTTCCGCCGACCTGGCGGAATTCGATGTCCTGGCCGACCACGTGGTCCGCGAACTTCGCAGCAACTGACCGCGGCGGCTGCGGGCGTGCCCGTTTAGGCCCCGCCCGTCCCCATAGGAGTAACCTCGATACCGTGGAAACAGCGAGCGAAAAGATCATCACACCCGCCCAGGCCTGGCAGAAGCTGCGCGAAGGCAACGAACGTTTCGTGGCCGGCACCGCCAGCCACCCCAACCAGGACGCACCCCGGCGCAGTTCGCTGGTTGAGGGGCAGAACCCGTTTGCAGTGATTTTCGGCTGCTCGGATTCCCGCCTCGCCGCCGAGATCATCTTCGACCTCGGTCTTGGGGACGCATTCGTGGTCCGCACCGCCGGACAGGTCATTGACGACGCCGTGCTCGGCTCGCTGGAGTACAGCGTAGGCACGCTGGGCGTGCCCCTCATTGTGGTGCTGGGCCATGACAACTGCGGCGCCGTCACTGCCGCCAAAGCCACCGTGGACACGGGCGAAATGCCCACCGGCTACGTCCGCACCCTCGTCGAGCGGATCACTCCGTCCGTGCTGGCGGCGCAGCGCAAGAACCTGCACGAAGTCAATGACATGGTGGTTGAACACACCAAGCAGACCGCGGAACGCCTGGTGGAAAGTTCCCGCCTCATTTCCGCGGCAGTGGAGGAAGGTCAAGTTGCCGTCATCGGCCTGTCCTACCGGCTGGCGGAAGGCAACGCGGAGCTCGTCTCCGGCTTCGGCGCCCTCGAGCACCCCGCCGTCCTGCGTTCGGTGCTGCCCAAGTAGCAGTTATCACTGCGGCGCCTTCGGACATTAGGCTTGGGGGCATGACTTCTGACACCTCCGAATACCGCATCGAACACGACACCATGGGTGAGGTCCGCGTTCCGGCCTCCGCCCTCTACCGCGCCCAGACCCAGCGCGCGGTCGAGAACTTCCCCATTTCCGGCACCACGCTGGAACCCTCGCACATCGAAGCGCTCGCCCGGATCAAGAAGGCCGCCGCGACTGCCAACGCGGAACTGGGAGTGCTCGACGACGAGCGCGCCCGGGCCATTGAAAAGGCCGCCGACGCCGTCGCCGCCGGCACCTACAATGACCAGTTCCCGATCGACATCTTCCAGACGGGCTCCGGCACCTCCTCGAACATGAACACCAACGAGGTCCTCGCCGAGCTCGCCACCCGGGCATTGAAGGAAGCCGGCAGCGAGACCAGCGTCCACCCCAACGACCATGTGAATGCCTCGCAGTCCTCCAACGACGTCTTCCCGACGTCGGTGCACGTTGCTGCCACGTCCGCCCTGATCAATAACCTGATCCCCGCCCTCGAGCACCTTGCCGTGTCCCTGGAGCGCAAGGCCGAAGAGTTCAAGGACGTCGTCAAGTCCGGCCGTACCCACCTGATGGACGCCACCCCGGTCACCCTTGGCCAGGAATTCGGCGGCTACGCCGCGCAGGTGCGCTACGGCATCGAGCGCGTGCAGGCATCCCTGCCCCGCGTGGCCGAAGTCCCGCTGGGCGGCACCGCCGTCGGCACCGGCATCAACACTCCTGCCGGATTCCCGCAGCGCGTGATCGAGCTGCTGGCCGCTGACACGGGCCTGCCGCTGACCGAGGCACGGGACCACTTTGAAGCACAGGCCAACCGCGACGCACTGGTTGAGGTGTCCGGCATGCTGCGCACCATCGCCGTGTCCTTCTCCAAGATCGCCAACGACCTCCGTTGGATGGGTTCGGGCCCCAACACCGGCCTGGGCGAGATTGCCATCCCTGACCTGCAGCCGGGCTCCTCGATCATGCCGGGCAAGGTCAATCCCGTCATCTCCGAGGCCGTCCTGCAGGTCGCCGCGCAGGTAGTGGGCAACGACGCCGCCGTGGCCTGGGCCGGAACTTTCGGCTACTTCGAACTCAACGTGGGCATTCCGGTGATCGCCGCGAACCTGCTCGAATCCATCCGGCTCCTGGCGAACTCCTCCCGCGTGATGGCGGACAAGATGATCGACGGCATCGAAGCCAACGTCGAGCGCGCCCGCTACCTGGCCGAGGCCTCCCCGTCCATCGTGACTCCGCTGAACAAGTTCATCGGATACGAAAACGCTGCGAAGATCGCCAAGTACTCGGTCAAGGAAGGCAAGACCATCCGCCAGGCCGTCGAGGATCTCGGCTACGTCGAGCGCGGCGAACTCACGGTTGAGCAGCTGGACAAGGCCCTTGACGTCCTGTCCATGACGAAGCCGCCGCAGGCCTAAGGAGCACCGCCGTCCCAGCACGGCAGGCCCGCCGAAGGAGCGTCCGGATTCCCGGGCGCTCCTTTGTTTTCCCCGGCAAACCGGAAATTTGCACCTACCGACACAGAGTGCAAAACTTTACTCCATGCCGAATAGTGCAACAGAAGACTGCGGCCTGCGCGAGCGCAAGCGTACGGCCACCCGGGCCGCCATCACGGCGCAGGCCCGGGCGCTGACCGCCGCCCACGGCGTCAACGGCTTCACCGTCGAGCAACTGTGCGAACAGGTCGGCATCTCCCGCCGGACGTTTTTCAACTACTTTCCCGCCAAGGAAGACGCCATCCTGGGTTCGCCCGCTGATGACCTTCCGGAGGATCTGGTCCAGCGCTTTATCGACGGCGGAGCCGGTTCCACCGGCGAAGGCATCTCCCCTGCCCTGGTGGCGGACTTCGTGGACCTGGCCGTCGGCATGACCGAGCGCATGGCCATGTCCCGCTCGGAGATGGCCCAGTTGAAGGAAGCCGTCAGCGCCGAACCCCGCCTTATCTCGAAGGCCATGCACGGCTCGCAGGAGACCGAGGAAGCCTTTGCACGGATATTGGCCGCCCGTGAATCCCTGCCGGCCGATGACCCGCGGGTCCGGGCAACGGTTGCCGTCTTTGGAGCCCTGGTCCAGCGCGCCGGACTCCGCTTCTTCGATCCGGCCAACACCGATTCCTACCGCAGCACCCTCGTCACCGAGGTCAATGCCGCAATCGCAGTGTTTTCGACTGCGTCTCCACTCCCCGTCGAACCGACGGATCCCCGCCCTGCATCCACCGCCCCTGCCGATACCGCCAAGGACACGTAAATGACCTCCACCGCCGAACGTGCTTCCGGGCCGCTCCTGCTGACCCAGAAGCGCATCTGGATCATCTTCTCCGCCCTGATCGCCGGCATGCTGCTTGCCAGCCTCGACCAGACCATTGTTTCCACCGCCATGCCCACCATCGTGGGAGAACTGGGCGGCGTCGAGCATCAGACCTGGATCACCACCGCCTACCTGCTGGCCACCACCATCGTGATGCCCATTTACGGCAAGTTCGGTGACGTGCTGGGCCGCCGCAACCTGTTCCTGTTCGCCATTGTGCTGTTCACCGCGGCCTCGGTCGGCTGTGCCTTCGCCACCGATTTCTGGGGCTTCGTGATCTTCCGGGCCATTCAGGGCCTCGGCGGCGGCGGTCTGATGATCCTGTCCCAGGCCATCATCGCGGACATCGTGCCGGCCGACCAGCGCGGCAAGTACCTCGGCCCGCTCGGCGGCATCTTCGGCCTGTCCGCCGTCGCCGGGCCCCTGCTGGGCGGTTTCTTCGTGGACCACATGACCTGGCAGTGGGCGTTCTACATCAACATCCCGATCGGCATCGTTGCCTTCCTGATCGCCTTCTTCACCCTGACGCTGCCGAGCAAGAAGGCAACGAAACGGATCGATATCGGCGGCGTGGTGCTGCTCTCCATTGCCACCACCTGCCTGATTTTCTTCACAGACTTCGGCGGCAGCGACGAGCGCGGCTGGACCGACCCGCTGACGCTGGCCTGCGGCGCGGGGATGCTGGTTGCCGCAGTCCTGTTCGTGATGGTGGAAAACCGCGTCGCGGACCCGATCATCCCGATGAGCCTGTTCCGGAACCCGATCTTCGTCAACAGCACGGCCATCGGCTTCACCCTGGGTATGGGCATGTTCGCCGCCCTTGCCTTCGTGCCGACCTTCCTGCAGATGTCCACCGGCACCTCTGCAGCCGTTTCCGGCCTGCTGATGCTGCCGATGATGGTGGGCATGATGGGTACCTCGATCTACTCCGGCCTCGCCATCACCAAGCACGGCACCTACAAGAAGTACCCGATCATGGGTGCGGCACTGGTGATCGCTGCCATGCTGTGGATGACAACCCTCTCGGCGGACACCCCGGTCTGGGTGATCTGCGCGCAGCTGTTCGTCTTTGGCGCCGGGCTCGGTTACATCATGCAGGTGGTTGTCCTGGTGGTGCAGAACTCCGTTCCAGTGGACCAGATCGGCACCGCGACGTCCAGCAACAACTACTTCCGCGAGGTCGGCGCCGCCTTGGGCGTGGCCATCTTCGGTGCCATGTTCACCTCGCGCCTTTCCGAGAACCTGCATGAGGTCTTCACCAAGGCCGGCTTCGATCCTTCCGCTGCGGGCGAGGCCACCGCGACCCTGCAGCCGTCCGTCATGAATGACCTGCCGGAACCGATCCGGGACGGCATTGTCACCGCTTATGCCGATTCCCTGGCCCCTGTCTTCTGGTACCTGATCCCGTTCCTGGTCATCGCACTGGTCCTGGCCCTCTTCCTGAAGCAGATTCCGTTGTCCGACGTCGCCGGGATGGTGGCCCGCGGTGAAGCCGTCGCCGGTCCGGAGGCGGACCGGCTGGAGGCCGAACGCCTGGCCGCGCTCAAGGAAACCGGCCGTACGGAAGCTTCAGAGGCTCCGCTGCAGGCTCCGGAGAACCCCTACCGGGAGAAGTAGCAGCTTCGCTTCATTAACCGGCGAAAGGGCCGTCCCGCTGCTGCGGGGCGGCCCTTCACTGTTTGGGTTGTCAGCGGCTCAGCGTTCGAAGACCGGCACGCCGTCGGCCGTCAGGGCCAGGTCAATCAGCATTCGGTGCCGTTCGCTCAGGGGCGGCAGGGCATCCAGGTGGTACCAGCCCACATCGGTGGACTCGTCGTCGTTCACCCGAGCCTCTCCCGAAACGTACCGGCAGCTGAAGGCCAGATTAAGGAAGGAGCAGACATCTCCGTTGGGGAAGGTAACCGGCCCGTGGGCGCCGACGTGGATGAGGTGCTCCAGTTCGGCCCGGATACCGGTTTCCTCTTCGACTTCACGCACGGTTCCCGGCCCGGCCTCCTCCCCCGGCTCGAGCATTCCGGTGATCAGGGCCCACCGTCCGTTGTCCGCGCGGCGGCCCAGCAGCACCTGTCCTTCCACGTTGAACACGACGGCCGTGACACCGGGAAGCCAGAGCGGATCATGTCCTATCCGCTTCCGAAGGGACAGGACAAAATCAGGGGTAGGCATGCTTCTACTGTAGGGCAGGGGCGGCCATGGCCACGGCGGCTCCCAGGAGCAGGAACGGGCCGAACGCCACCGTTGACGACGCCGTTCCCCGCCGGGTGAGGATCAACGCCAGCCCCCAGAGTCCGCCGAAAACAAATGCAGCCACCACCCCTGCCAGGACGTGGCCGGCGCCGAGAAATCCCAAATAGAGGCCCAGCAGTCCGGCAAGCTTGACGTCCCCGAAGCCCATTCCGGCCGGGCTGAGCAGCCGCAGGGCAAAAAACCCGATCCACAGCGCAGCGGCCCCCAGCAGCATTGCGCCGACACGCTCCGGTTCCCCGCCGGCCAGCGCGGCACCGGCCAGCAGCACGGCGGCTACCGGATAGGACGGCAGAACCACGGCGTTGGGCAGGCGGCGGGTACGGATGTCGATCAGGGCCAGCCGGACGGCGACGGCCGCAAACCAGGCGAGCGCAGCAGCTAGGAGCACCGCGGCAACGGATCCACCTAAACCACCGCTTCCACCGCCTGTGCCCGCTGCCCAATAGCCCGCCAGGATGCCCACCATGGGACCACCGTAGCCCCAGGCCCGGCCGGTTCAGGCGGCCGGGCCGGCGGCTGTGGAAAAGCTAGCCGATCTGTCCTTCCTCCAACAGCTCGGTCACCAGCGCGGCAATCGGCGAGCGCTCCGACCGGGTGAGCGTCACGTGTCCAAAGAGCGGATGGCCCTTGAGCGTCTCCACCACGGCGGCCACGCCGTCGTGCCGGCCCACCCGCAGGTTGTCCCGCTGGGCGACGTCGTGGGTCAGGACCACCTTGGAGTTCTGTCCGATCCGTGACAGGACCGTGAGCAGGACGTTCTTCTCCAGGGACTGTGCCTCGTCCACGATCACGAAGGCGTCGTGAAGTGAACGGCCCCGGATGTGGGTCAGCGGCAGCACCTCGAGCATGCCGCGGTCCAGGACCTCCTCCACCACCTCCACGGAGACCAGTGCCTCGAGGGTGTCGAAGACCGCCTGGCCCCAGGGGCCCATTTTCTCGGACTCAGTGCCGGGCAGATAGCCAAGCTCCTGGCCGCCCACGGCGTAGAGCGGCCGGAACACCATCACCTTGCGGTGTTCCCCGCGTTCGAGCACCGCTTCCAGCCCGGCGCACAGGGCCAGCGCGGACTTGCCCGTTCCTGCCCGGCCGCCCAGCGAGACAATGCCCACCTCCCGGTCCATCAGCAGGTCGATAGCCAGCCGCTGCTCGGCCGACCGTCCATGCAGCCCGAAGACGTCCCGGTCCCCCCGGACCAGCCGCAGCCGCTTATCCGCGCCCACCCGCCCCAGCGCCGACGCCCGCCCGGCCATCAGCACCGTTCCGGTGTTGACGGGCAGGTCCGCGGCTTCGGGGATCAGCAGCGGCTGGTGGTCATACAGCAGCGCCATATCGGCGTCGGAGATTTCCAGTTCCGCCACTCCGGTCCAGCCCGAATCCCGGACCAGTTCGTTGCGGTATTCATCCGCTGCCAGTCCCATCGCCGAGGCCTTCACCCGCATGGGCAGGTCCTTGGACACCACTGTCACGTTCCGGCCGCCGTCGGCCAGGCTCTTGGCCACGGCGAGGATCCGGCTGTCGTTGTCGCTGCCCCGCATACCCGCGGGCAGCACGTCCGTGGAGATGTGGTTCAGTTCCACCCGCAGCGTGCCGCCGCTCTCCCCCAACGGGATAGGTGCCCCGAGCCCGCCGTGCTGGACCCGGAGGTCGTCCAGCAGCCGCAGCGCGTTCCGGGCAAAATACCCAAGCTCGGGATCCTGGCGCTTGCGCTCCAGTTCGGTGATGACCACCAGGGGAAGTATTACTTCATGTTCGGCGAAGCGGAGGATCGCCCGCGGATCGGACAATAGCACCGAGGTATCCAGCACAAAGCTGGCCCGCTCCTGTACTTGCTGTTCAGCTGCCACGTGGAACTCCCGTCAGGGGCGCCCCAGGGCCCCGGTCGCTGGATATATTCCATCTCGCTGTTGCGTTGGATGTTCCGCCCGCTGCCTCAGCCGGGCCGATAGCACCAAAGTACGCCCGCAGGCCTCAGCCCCGCAGCAGGACACGGCCGTTGGCGGCTGTGTCCTGGTAACCCGTTAGGAGCCGAAGCGCCGCTGCCGGCTGGCGTAGTCGCGCAGGGCACGCAGGAAGTCCACCCGGCGGAAATCCGGCCAGAGCGCTTCGCAGAAGTAGAACTCGCTGTAGGCGCTCTGCCACATCAGGAAGCCGGAGAGTCGCTGCTCACCGGAGGTCCTGATGACCAGTTCCGGGTCCGGCTGGCCGCGGGTGTAGAGGTATTCGGAAATCTTGGCGTCGCAGATTTCCTCGGTGACTTCCGCGATCCCCTTGCCTTCGGCTTCGGCGTCCCGCAGGAGTTCCTTGACGGCGTCGACGATTTCCCGCCGGCCGCCGTAGCCGATGGCCACGTTTACATGCAGCCCGTCGGCGTCGCCGGTGCTTTCGCCAAGCTCCGTGAGCTGTTTGGCCAGCCGTGACGGAAGGATCTCCAGGGCCCCTACCGGCTGGACCCGCAGGTTGCCCTCTTCGCCCAGGCGGTCCAGGGTGTTGCCGATGATATCCAGCAGCGGTTCCAGCTCGTCCGCGTCACGGTTGAGGTTGTCCGTCGACAGCATGTAGAGGGTCACCATCCGCACACCCAGTTCCTGGCACCAGCCCAGGAACTCCAGGATCTTGTCCGCTCCTGCCTGGTGCCCGTCGCTGGTAGGCGCGCCGGCGAGCTTGGCCCACCGCCGGTTTCCATCCACCATTACCCCGATGTGTTCGGGGATGCGGTCTCCAATCAGGGACCGCCGCAGCTTACGCTCGTAGTAGGCGTAGACAACACCGGGGAATTTCATTGTTTGCCTCACGTACCTGGGATCCGGAGCGGGCACCACCAAATGGTCCCGCTACCCCGGGTCTGCCCAAAGGATAAAAATCTTCTCCTAGGCTACCGCTAGCTTGGCTTGCCGAAGCGCAGATCGGAGCGGGCACGGGCTTACCCATCCATAAGTTACCCGAACGTAGGTTAGAATTTCCGTTATGGATTCGTCACCATTTTCCGCCCCTGCCTCTCGGGTTCCAGCCCAGCACGACCCGGAATCGAAGGCCGCACCCGGCCCCCTGGAAAACGCGGTTGAAGCAGTAGCCGAAGAACTGGAAATCAAGCCCCGCCTGCGCGGCTGGCTGCATGCCGGTGCCACTCCCCTCGCGCTGGCGGCCGGGATCATCCTGGTAGTCCTCGCTCCGACGACCGACACCCGGATCGCCTCCGCAATCTATGCCTTCACCGGCGTGCTGTTGTTCGGCACCAGCGCCGTCTACCACCGCGGCAACTGGTCCCCGAAGGTGAAAACGGTGCTCAAGCGCCTGGACCACACCAACATCATGCTGGTCATTGCCGGCTCATACACCCCGCTGGCCTGGTCCCTGCTGCCCCGGGACACCGCCGTGACCCTGCTGTCGATCATCTGGGCCGGCGCCCTGGTCGGTGTCGCGTTCCGGCTCCTGTGGCTGCATGCTCCCCGCTGGCTGTACACGCCCGTGTACATTGCCCTGGGCTGCGCCTCGCTGTTCTACATTCCGGATTTCTACGCAGCCAACCCGACGTCAGCCATCCTCATCTGCGTGGGTGGTGCCATGTATATTGCCGGTGCCGTTATGTACGCCATGAAGAAGCCCAATCCCTCGGTGGATTGGTTCGGCTTCCATGAGATTTTCCACGCCTTTACCCTGGCTGGATTCGCCGCCCACTACATCGCCATCATGATGGCCGTCCGCTCGGTCACCGGCTAGGAACGCAGCGCGCTGAACTGGGCCGCCAGGTCCTCCGGGTCGGATACCGGGCGGTTGCAGGCCATCCCGCGGCACAGGTAGGCCAAGGCTCCCCCGTCCGGTGCGGGCCGGTCACGCAGCAGCGGCACCGCCGTCTCCCCACCGGGTCCGCTGGCCACGACGACGGCGGGACCGCCCGCGGCCCGCCCGGCCCGGAGCAGCTGCCGCACCAGCACAGGATCGCTGCCCGTGACGGCCAGTTCCCGCGGTCCCTCCAGCGCCTGCACGAGGACGGACATCGCCCACCCGCCTGCGCGCGGGGCCCGTGCCGCCACCAGCTGGACGTGGGCCAGCAGTGCTTCTGCGAGCGCGCGGTGCCGGGAGGAACCGGAATAGGCCGCATACGTCACCAGCACGCCGGCAAACAGCGCTGTGCCGCTGGGAGCGGGGCCGTCCATCGGATCCGCTGCTGAGAGCGATCCCTGCGCGGCTGCCAGCTGGTCCGTGCGTACAGCGGTGTCCTGAAGGACCCCGTCCACGATGAAGCGCTGTTCGGCGGCCAGCACCAGCTCCTCTGCCGCGTGGTACCACTGTTCCTCACCGGTGGCGGCGAAGAGCGCAAACAGCCCCTCGGCCGCACCGGCATAATCTTCGAGCAGGCCCTCGATGCCGGAGGCGGTGCCGGCATGGGACACCCGGGACAGCAGACCGTTGCGGTAGTGGACGCGCAGCAGGTATCCCGCGGCGTCCCGTGCCAGGTCCAGCAGGCCCGCTGCCTTGTCCCCCGGGTCCCCGGCGTCGTCGAGGGCCAGCGCGGCGTCGGCCAGGCCCGCGATGGCCAGCCCGTTCCACCCTGCCACCACTTTGTCGTCACGGTCTGGCTGGGGCCGCCGGTCCCGTACCGCCAGCAGGGCGGGCCGGATCCGCTGCCAGAGCTGCTCCTCCTCGGGCTCCAGGCTGCGGCCGAAGTGCAGGGTGGACCCGCCCTCCGCCATTCGGCCGGTTTCCAGGTCCAGCAGGGCAAGGACCGCATCGGCGTCGGCGCCGGAATCGGCCAGGACAGTGCGGAGCTCGTCGGGAGTCCATACATAGGTGGCGCCTTCCCGGCGGTGCCCGTCCACGAGGGTATCCGCGTCGAGCGAGGACGCGAATCCTCCCCCCTCCACGCGCAGCCGCTTGGCCAGCCAGGCTGCGGTATCGGCGCTTACCTGCAGCGCAAGCTTCCGCTGGTCCTCCGTGGGTGCCGAGCGGCTCCAGTGTGCGTAGAGGCGCAGCAGCTGGGCATTGTCGTAAAGCATTTTCTCAAAGTGCGGAATGGCCCAGGCCCGGTCCACGGTGTACCGGGCGAAGCCGCCTTCGAGCTGGTCGTACAGTCCGCTGCGGGCCATGGTTTCCAGGGTGCGGTCAGCCACGGACGCGGCGGCGCCGGCGGCCGGCCGGTCAGTCGATCCGTATACCAGCAGGAACCGCAGCAGGGGCGACGGCGGGAACTTCGGTGCACCGCCCAGGCCGCCGAAACGCTGGTCAACTTGTTCCAGAACCGCGTCCACCGCGGCCTCGAGCACTTCGCCCGAGAGCGGACCGGATTCGGGAGTCACCTCGAGGCTCCCGATCAGCCGGCGGTTTCCCGCCTGGGCGGAGGCCAGGTGGGCGGCGATCTGCGCCGCGCTTGCTTCGACTTCGGCCGGGCGGTCCCGCCAGGCGGAGGAAACAGCTTCCAGGACCTGCTGGAAGGACGGCATGCCCTGCAGCTGCCGGGGCGGAAAATAGGTGCCGGCATAGAAGGTGCGGCCGTCCGGAAGGGTAAACACGCTCATCGGCCAGCCGCCCTGGCCGGTCAGTGCCTGCGTCGCTGCCATGTACACGGCGTCGACGTCGGGACGTTCCTCGCGGTCCACCTTCACCGACACGAAGTTCTCATTCAGGTACTGCGCCGTGGCGGCATCCTCGAACGATTCGTGCGCCATGACGTGGCACCAGTGGCAGGCCGCGTAACCCACGGAGATGAAGACGGGAACATTCCGGCGCCGGGCTTCAGCGAAGGCTTCCTCACCGAAGGGCCACCAGTCGACGGGGTTGTCCGCATGCTGGCGGAGGTAGGCCGACGCCTGGTTCCTCAGTCTTTCAGCCATGGCATTCCCGCTACCGCAGGTGGTCCCACGTGGTGTCGCGGTCCGCGGGATCTTCCACGGCCTTGTCCATGGGAAGCGCCGTCCGGGAGGGATCCGGCCGGCCGGAGGCGTCGCGCTCGGCGGCTTCCTGGGTGGCCAGCACCTGTTCGCGGTACCGGACCCGGCGGATCCGTTTGGTCATATCGCGGATCAGGAAAATGATCGCAATCACCACGAAGAGCGTGAAGAGGAACCCCAGCGTGCCCGGGGTGACGTCTTCTGCGGCAACTCCAGGCGCGAGGGACTCCTCGGGTGCCGGGGTGGCGGCCGTAGCCAGGCTGTACAGGAAGTTCACGGTATATCTCTCTTTTAGCCAATACTGCGGCGGAACCTACGTTCCTAGGGTCTATCGTATGCCAGCGAACAGGTCGGTTTCCGGCAGTTCGGTTTCCACACGCGACTCAATCAGGGAGTAGTCCTCCCAGGGCCAGACCTTGCGCTGCAGATCCGGGCTGACCGCGAAAAAGAAGCCGTTCGGATCCACCTGCGTGCGGTGGCTGCGCAGGGCTTCGTCCCGGACTTCGAAGAAGTCGCCGCACTCGATCTGCGTGGTGGTCGCATGAGTGGGAGCGGGCGGCTGGTGGCCTTCCGCATCGGTTTCCTGCCAGGCGGCGATCCGCTCGGCGTACGGGGACTGCAGGCCGGCTTCTTCCAGGGCAAAGTGCAGGGCACGGAACCGCTCCGGGTTGAAAGCCCGGTCGTAGTAGAGCTTCGACGGCTCCCACGCGGACCCTGTCCCGGGGTACCGCTCCGGATCGCCGGCCGCGGCGAACGCCTCCACGGCGACCTTGTGGGCCATGATGTGGTCCGGGTGCGGATAGCCGCCGTTTTCGTCGTAGCTGATGATGACGTGCGGACGGAACTCGCGGACCAGCTTCACCAGGGGTGCCGCAGCCCGTTCCAATGGCTGCAGCGCGAAGCAGCCGAAGGGCAGGTCCGGCAGCGGATCCCCCTCGGGCAGGCCGGAATCGGCGAATCCAAGCCAGCGGTGCTGGATCCCCAGGGCCGCCTGTGAGGCAGCCATTTCACGCCGGCGCAGTCCGGCCAGGTCCCGCTTGCCGGCGGGATCATCTTCGGCACCGGGGTTAAGGATGGATCCCCGTTCCCCTCCGGTGCAGGTGGCAACCATCACTTCGACGCCGGCAGCGGCGTAGGAGGCCATCATGGCCGCGCCCTTGCTGGCCTCGTCGTCGGGGTGGGCATGCACCGCGAGCAGGCGCAGCGGGGCGGTAGGCCGGGAATCGGTGCTTTCGCGGGCAGACAAGGCAACTCCTGAGGTAAGCGGAAAACGGCGGTGGAATCGAGAAGCTAAAATGGGCCTGTGAGCACTTCGGAAGGTCAGCCCGTGACGTCGGCACCCCATCAGCCGGACGTTTCCACGTCCGAGTCCAGATTAGCCAATCGCTACGGCGCTCCAAACCGGCGCCTGTCTCGGCGGGCGCGGATCATCGGAACGGCGGCCGCGGTGACCGCCGGCGTAGTGGCCGCGGCGTGGATGAACATCCCCGCATCCACCGGAACGGTCACGTCCAAGGATGTGGGCTACACCTTGCCAGAGGACGGCCGCGTGACGGTGGATTTCAAGGTCGACAAATCCGCCGGCAGCACCGCTGCCTGCGCCATCCAGGCGCTCAACGAAAGTTACGCCGTCGTGGGTTGGAAGACGGTGGTCCTGGGCCCGGATGCTCCGGAAAGCAGCACCCAGCGGGTTGAACTCCGCACGGACTCCCCGGCGGTGACCGGCGGCGTGTCCTCCTGCTGGATAGTGGATGAGGGCTAAAGCCCCATAAGACGTCCCGCCCGGCATATTGGGTTATGTGCGCGGGCAAACTACTATGGGAACTTACGACATGCCCCGCCCAGGTGTCCGGCTGGTCTTTGGTAGACATTCCAAACCAGTTGGTCTCCGCCCGGCGGGGTCTTTGCTTGTCAGGCCAATCCGGCCGGCGGGCATTCAGCCATGCCGGACCAATCGATGGCCCGGACGTTTATATAAGGAGATACCCGTGTCAACCAACAGCGCATCTGTCGCCTGGCTCACGCAGGAGTCTTACGACCGCCTGAAGGCGGAACTGGATCACCTGTCCGGCCCCGGTCGGACCGAAATCGTGGCCCGCATCGAGCAGGCGCGGTCCGAGGGCGACCTCAAGGAAAACGGCGGCTACCACGCAGCCAAAGAGGAACAGGGCAAGGCTGAGGCCCGGATCCGGCAGCTGACGCAGCTCCTTGAAAGTGCACAAGTTGGTGAATCTCCGGCCGACGACGGCGTCGTAGAGCCGGGCATGCTGGTGGAAGCCCGCGTCGCCGGCGACGTGGAGACCTTCCTGCTGGGCAGCCGCGAGATTGCCGGCGACGGCAACATCGACGTCTACAGTGAAAAGTCTGCGCTGGGTGCGTCCATCCAGGGCCTCAAGGCCGGGGACAGCACTACCTACACCGCGCCGAACGGCAAGAACATCTCCGTAGAAATCATCTCCGCCAAGCCCTACACCGGGTAGGTTTTCCCGGTTCGATGGTGGCGGGCTCTCCTACGGGAGAGCCCGCTTTTGCGTTGATGCCCGGCGGTCGTGCCGCAGCACGACGGCGGCCAGCACGCCGCCCATTGCCCCGAACAGGTGCGCCTGCCAGGAGACGCCCAGTGCGGTGGGGAAAAGGCCCCAGAGAATTGATCCGTACACCAGGAACAGCACGGCGCTGAGCAGGATCTGGCCGGTGTTGCGGTTGTAGAAGCCGCGGACGATCAGATACGCGAATAGTCCGAACACCACGCCGGAGACGCCTACGGTCAGCCCGCTGCCGAACAGCCAGACTCCGATTCCCGAGCACAGCCAGGAAATGGCCAGCACCGCGACAAACCGCCGCACCCCTTCCAGCAGGGTCAGGAACGAAAAGACGATCAAGGGCAGCGTGTTGCCCAGGAGATGCGTCGTTCCGGCGTGGAGCAGCGGGGCGAACACCACGCCGTCGAGCCCCTCAAGCTGCCTCGGCAGGATTCCCAGCAGCGGAAAGAGGACCGGTTTGAAGAGCAGCGTGAGCAGGTAGACCGCCCAGAGCACGGCGGCGAACAGGAGCGACCCGGCCAGGGCGGTGCGTGCACGAGAGGCAAACATGGCTTAGCCGGCCAGTACGACGGGTTGGAATCCAACAGTGCGCAGGTTCTTCAGCACCAGTTCGCAGTGCTCGTGGCCCTTTGTTTCCATGTTGATGGTGATCGCTACGTCTCCCATGCTGATTGATCCTCCTACCCTTGTGTGGTCCACTCCGGTGACGTTGGCGTCCGATTCCGCGATGATCCGGGAGATGGTTGCCAGCGACCCCGGACGGTCGTCAAGGAGGATGCGGACCACCAGGTAACGGCCCGCAGCCGCCAGTCCCCGCTGGATGACCTTCAGCATCAGCATCGGGTCGATATTGCCGCCGGACAGGATTACCGCCGTATTTCCGGGATTCTCTATCTTCCCTTCCATCAGCGCAGCCACTCCCACGGCCCCCGCCGGTTCCACGACCATCTTGGCACGCTCGAGGAGGAAAATCAGCGCGCGGGCAAGGGCATCCTCGCTCACGGTCACCACATCGTCCACCAGTTCACGGATGATCGAGAAAGGCAGTTGTCCGGGCCGCCCGACGGCGATGCCGTCCGCTATGGTGCTGACCCTGGTGAGGGGCACCAGTGCGTCAGCGGCCAGCGAGGGCGGATAGGAGGCTGCATTTTCCGCCTGCACCCCGATGATCCGGATCTCACGGCCCAGTTCCCGTGCACGCGACTTAATCGCGACGGCGACACCGGCGAGGAGGCCGCCGCCTCCCACCCCCATCAGCACGGTGTCCAGGTCCGGTATCTGGTCCAGGAGCTCAAGGCCGATAGTCCCCTGCCCTGCCACCACGTCCACGTTGTCGAACGGATGGACAAAAACGGCGCCCGTTTCGTCGGAGTACCGCTGGGCCTCTGCCAGGGCCTCGTCGACGGTATGGCCGTGAAGGATGACTTCCGCGCCGTGCCCCCGGGTGGCGGCCAGCTTGGGCAGCGCCACTCCCTGCGGCATGTAGATCCGGGCGGAAATGCCCAGGCGCGCCGCAGCCACGGCCACGCCCTGTGCGTGGTTGCCGGCAGAGGCGGCCACCACGCCCCGGGCTTTGTCCGCAGGGGACAGCTTGGCCATGCGGACGTAGGCACCGCGGACTTTGAAGGACCCTGCCCGCTGGAGGTTTTCGCATTTGAGGTGCACCGGTGCACCGGTTTCGCGGGCCAGCGCCCGTGATGACTCGACGGGTGTGTGGGCAATGACTCCGTCGAGGAGCTTTGCCGCAGCCCGGATATCATCCAGGGTGACGGGCAACTGCGACAGATCGGTCATGGGCGGCGCTCTTCCTTTGTAGCCAACGTATCCTCCGTGTCGGAACCGTGTTCCGCCGACGCAGGGTTATCGCCGTCGTCGTTCTCTTGCCCCTCCGGGTCCATAGCCGGGTCGTCCTCCCAGCCGCGGGCCGCTATGTAACGGACCATCGTGTTGAGGATGGCCAGCAGCGGCACTGAAAACAGGGCTCCGGGAACCCCCGCGGCGAGGGTGCCGCCCGTAACTGCCAGGATCACGGCCAGGGGGTGGAGGGAGACGGCCCTCCCCATAACCAGCGGCTGGAGGATGTGGGATTCCAGTTGCTGGACCAGCAGGACGATGCCCAGCATGATCAGCGCGTTGACTCCGCCGTTTGCCACCAATGCCAGCAGGACGGCCACGAAGCCGGTGACGAACGCACCGACCAACGGAACGAATGAGCCCAGGAACACCAAAACCGCGAGAGGCAGGGCGAGGGGAACACCGATGAGGGCTGCGCCGCCGCCGATGCCGATGGCATCGATGAGCGCCACCACCACCTGCACCCGCACGTAGTTGACCATGGATTCCCAGCCGTGGATGCCGGCTCCGTAGGCGGCGGGCCTTGCCCGGCGCGGCAGCAGTCCGGAAGTGAACTCCCAGATCCGGCGGCCGTCCAGCAGGAAGAAAACCAATGCGAAGAGGGTCAGCAGGATGCCGGCGGCGAAGTGCCCGGCGCTGCTGCCCACGCTCAGGGCGCCGGAGAGGATGTTCGCCGAATTGTCCTGCAGCGTTGTGGTGGCTTCGTTGAACAGCGAGTCCATGTCACCGGCGGTGATGTTCAACGGACCGTCGGACAGCCAGCCCTGGATCTGGCGGACCCCCGCAAGCGTTTCTCCCCAGAGGTCCCGGAACCCGAGGGCAAGCTGCCGTCCCACCAAGGTCAGGGCAGCGATAACGACGCCGAGGAAGGCCACGATGGTCACGGCAACCGACAGGCCGCCGGGGAGCCGGTTCCGCCGCAGCCAACTTGAAACCGGTGACAGCAGCCCGGCCAGCAGGGCGGCGATCATCAGCGGAATGATCAGCAGCGAGAAGTGGCTGAGGATCCAGATAAGCCCGGCGCCGACGATCAGGACAATGCCGAGGCGCCAGGCCCAGGCGGCACTGACCCGCAGGGCGAAGGGGACCTCGTCGTTGTTGCGGTTGGAATTCGCCGCCGCCGCCTGCAGCGCGCGGGGCGCCGCTGTGCGTCGCGCATGGGGTTTCATGGGGCCATCTTTCCATACCGGGCGAGGGCCGGGACCCCTCTTTACGTGGCTATCCCCCGCTGTTACCTCACGCCGGGTCCAGCTCGGCGCGGATGCCCCAATGAGCGGAAAAGACCTGGCCCGGAGGCAGCCAGGCCAGCCCCTCCCCCGAGTTCAGGGCGTTGGCCGGTGCAGTCATCGGTTCCAGGGCCACCGCCCGGCGCTCCCCGGGGAACTTGTCGGTGACGAAAACGTGGACGTAACCGCATTCGGCTCCGGTCCAGAGACTCACCGTTCGTCCGTCCGGCGCGGTGAGCGTATGCCGGTGCGTGCCGGGGGCTGCCTCATCGAACGAAAGGTCCGTGTAGGCGCTGTCCAGTGCCAGATCCCCTACCCGGGCCCCGCCGCGGAGGTCCGCCGCTCCGGTTGGTTCCTGCCGCCCGTTGGGAATGAGCCGCTCATCAACGGTCAGCACGGTGGACGCGGACACTGTGAGCACCAGGTCTTCGGTCGGTACATCGCCGAGCCGAAGGAAGGGATGGGCACCGAGGGCAACGGGAGCGGCCGTGGAACCCACATTCGTCAGGCTTTGCTGCACCCGCAGGCCGCCGTCGTCGTCCAGGCTGTAGCGCGCACGGTGGGTGAGGTGGAAGGGATACCCGTGCTGCGGGAAGATCTCCGCACTGAGTTCCACGGCGCCCGACACCTGTTCCCGGACCGTGTAACCGGTATTGCGCAGCAGGCCGTGGCTGGCGTGCCCGCGGGAGGGCTCGGTGATGTCCAGCTGCTGGGTCTTCCCCGCCAGGGTCCAGCGTCCGTCTGCCGTCCGGTTGGGCCAAGGTGCCAGCAGCACCCCGTTGGCGGACGGGGGTATGGCGTTGTCCGGATACGTCTGCACCAGATCAACCCCGTTCACCGTGTACCGGCGCAGCGCGCCGGCCAGGGAGGCGATGACGGCGCGGGCATTGCCGCGGCTGATTTCATACTGCGCACCGGTGGCCGGGCTGGCCTCCGCCGGTGCGCTGCCGGTTGCGTTCATGCCACCCGATCTTACCCGTGCGCTTGGCCGTCACTCATCAAAATGCGTGTTGACCCGGTCGCTGACGGCCGCCACCACGCCTGCCGCGACATTGCGGATTTTGATGTTGCGGCTGTTCGAGACGCTGCGGAGGATGTCGATTGCGGCCTGCTGGCTGCACCCGTTCTGCCCCATGATGATGCCCGCTGCCAGGTCCACCACCGTCCGCGATTCCAGGGCGGCCTGGAGATTCGCCGCCCGGTTGGCCTGCGCATCTATCTGCAGGGCCAGCCGGAGAACCTTGGCCGTTTCGGCGGCAACCGCACGCGCACCGGCAATCTCGCCCGGGCCGAACGCGTGCATCCGCGCCGAATAGCAGCTGAGGACGCCGCGGTCCCCCTCCAGCGGGAGGGCGACGGCGGCAACCGACCGGATTCCGTTATCGGCTGCCTCGGCCAGCCCGGGCCAACGCTGCTCCGCGCCCAGATCCGTCACCACGACGTCGGGTCCGCCGCCAAGCACCGTCCCGCCCGGGCTGCCTGGACCATGCTCTGCACGGGCTGCCGGTATTCCCGGGGTCCGGACGGTGAGCAGCGGCCGCCGGCTTCGTTCCACGGCGATCGAACAGCCGTCCGGTGCAGACAGGCCCAGCCGTCGGGCAGCAACGCCGGCGGCAACGGACAGGAATACCTCGGTATCCGTTCCGGCCAACAGGGCGGCAACGAGCTCCTCGACCACCGGCTGCCGCTCAGATTCGGCCATCGAAGCCCCCTTTCCCGGTCCCCCAGCGGCCATGGTACGTCTGCAGGAGGAGGGTGCCCAGAGTCCAGCCTCTTAAACGGCGGAAGGACCGCAGGCAGTGCCTGCGGTCCTTCCGGTAGTACTACCGATGTGTCGTCGCCGGGAACGTCTAGTCGTTGCCTCGGAGAATCGACAGGAGACGGATGATCTCCACGTACAGCCACACCAGCGTCACGGTCAGGCCGAACGCAGCGGTCCAGGAGTAGCGCTCCGGGGTGCCGGCCTTGACGCCCTGCTCAATGGACGTGAAGTCCATGATGAGCGAGAACGCTGCCAGGCCGATGGCCAGGACACCGATGAAGACGCCCAGGGGAATCCCGAAGATCTCCACGCTGCCCCGCAGGCCCCACGGGTCCTGCACGCCGCCGAAGATCATCAGCCCGACGTTGAGCAGCGAGAAGACCGCGTAGCCGATGATGGCGATCATAAAGAAGCGGACGGCCTTGGGAGTGGCGCGCACCTTACCGCTGCGGAACAGCACGAGGGTGACCGCGAAGACTGCCAGCGTGCCCAGCACTGCCTGCAGGCCGACGCCCGGGTAGGCATTGTCCAGGACAGCGGTGAGACCGCCGAGGAACATACCTTCAAGGAAGGCGTAGGCCAGGATCAGTGCGGGAACCGGCTCACGCTTGAAGGAGTTCACCAGGCCCAGGACGAAACCGCCCAGGGCGCCCAGGATCATCAGTCCGCCGCCCATTCCCGGCAGCAGGAAGGTCGGAACTGCGGCACCCACCAGGACCATCGCCAGGCAGAACACCGTCTTCATGATGACGTCGTCGTAGGTCATGCGGCCCATGTCGGACGGCTTCGCCGAAGGTGCCGTGTAAAGATCCTGCAGCTGCTGGGGGGTCATGTAGCTGTTATCTGTTGCCAGGGAGCCCGTAGCGGTACCGCCGCGGGTCTGGGAACGGAAGTTTTTTCCGTTGAATACCGGATTTCCGCCAAGTGCCATTGAATCTGTCCTCCATCTGGGGGCTGTTTCAGCCCAGCCTACCAAGTACAACGTGCACAGGGGGCGGCGGATTCCCGCGGAACTGCCGCCTGGCGGTAACAGTTTGGTACCGCCGGTCCCCACGGGGGAAGGCTTCGCTTGCGTTGCCGCAACGGAGTCGTTACCCGATTGCGACATGCACGCCGGGAGAAAGGTCACTGCCGGAAACATTCTGTAGGTACCATGTTCTCCAATCGGTGACCTGTGTCACATCTGCCCGCCTGCGCGCCGTTCCTTCGGTTCCGCAGCCCTGCGTGGAGGTTTCAAAACTTGGTAAGAACATCGGCGCTGACCCGTTATCTGGGGATGCTAGCGGCCGTGGCAGCAATGTTTGCTGCCCTGCTGCTCGCGGCTCCAGCCGCGTCCGCAACAACTGCAACGCCTGACGCCTCGCCGTCAGCCACCAGTCCCGCCCCCGCAGACGGGGCGGACTACCGCGACCGGATCAGCGGCGTCATCAAGAATGAGGGCACTCCGCTGGAGGGGGTGAAAATCACCGCGACCGGCAACGGGTACGAGGGCGAAGCCGTCACCGGCGCAAACGGCTCCTGGTCCATCGGCGTCCCGCAGCAGGGCGCGTATGAAGTGGAGCTGGACGAATCCACCCTTCCGGACGGTGTCGCCCTGGCGGAAGGCCAGCAGAACCCGCGCACCGTCACCTTCGCCAACACCACCAACATCACCACCCTGTTCCTGCTGGGTGAAGGCATCGTGCTGCAGGAGGAAAGCTTCGGGTCCCTGCTTCTCGAGCGCGCCGTGGCGGGCCTGAGCTTCGGACTCCTGCTGGCGCTGAGCGCCGTTGGGCTCTCGCTGATCTTCGGCACCACCGGCCTGACCAACTTCGCACATGGAGAAATGGTGACGCTGGGCGCCATCCTGGCCTTCGCCTTCGCCTCACTGGGCATGCCGCTCTGGGTCGCGCTTCCGCTGGCGGTAGTGGGCGGTGCGGCATTTGGCTACGTGCAGGACGCCGGGATCTGGAAACCGCTGCGGCGCCGCGGCACGGGCCTGGTGCCCATGATGATCGTCAGCATCGGCCTGGCCGTGGCGGTCCGCTACACCGTGCTGTTCTTCTTTGGGGGCGGTACACAGCAGCTGCCGGGCTCCCAGAGTCCGATATTGGAACTCGGACCCGTGTCCATTCCCCGGAATACCCTGGTGTCCCTGATCGTCAGCCTGGCCGTCATCCTGGTGGTCGCGCTCCTGCTGCTGCGCACCCGGATCGGCAAGGCCACCCGGGCCGTGGCGGACAACCCCGCCCTGGCCGCGGCGTCGGGCATTGACGTGGACCGGGTCATCCGGCTCGTCTGGGTCATCGGCGGAGCCCTTGCCGCCATGGGCGGCATCCTCTGGGCGTACTACCGACCGGGTGTTTCCTTCAACATGGGCCAGCAGATCCTGCTGCTGATCTTCGCCGGTGTGACCCTCGGCGGTCTCGGCACGGTCTTCGGCGCACTGGTCGGTTCCGTCCTGGTGGGTCTCTTCGTGGAGATTTCCACCCTCTGGCTGGAGGCGGACCTGAAATACGTCGGCGCCCTGGTCATCATGATTCTTGTCCTGCTGGTCCGGCCGCAGGGACTCCTCGGCCGCCGCGAGCGCATAGGTTAGGGGCTTAGTTACAGATGGATTTCGCCAATATTCTTCTCGGTGCCTTCAACGAGATCATCAGCCCCACCACGGCCGCCTACGCGCTGGCCGCCCTCGGCCTGGCCGTGCACTTCGGCTACACCGGACTGCTGAACTTCGGCCAGGCAGGCTTCATGGCCGTCGGTGCGTACGGTTTCGCCATACCTATCCTGTCCTTTAACGCCCCGCTGCCGCTGGCGCTGCTGATCGCCCTGCTGGCATCCGCAGTGTTTGCCGTCATCCTGGGCATACCCACGCTTCGCCTCCGTGCGGATTACCTGGCAATCGTCACCATTGCAGCCGCCGAGATCATCCGGTACATCGTCACCACCAACTCCATGACTCCGGTAACGGGATCTGCCAACGGCCTCGCCGCGTTTACCGGCAGCTTCTACGACCTCAATCCGATCCCGGCCGGCTCCTACAGCCTCGGCCCCGTCTCGATGAACGAGCGGGACCTATGGATCCGCATCGTGGCCTGGGTGATGGTGATTCTCGCCTGCCTCCTGGTCTGGATGCTTATCCGCAGCCCTTGGGGCCGTGTCGTCAAGGGCATCCGCGAAGATGAAAACGCCGTCCGCGCCCTGGGAAAAAACGTGTATGCCTACAAAATGCAGGCACTGATTATCGGTGGCCTGCTGGGCACCCTCGCCGGCATTATCTTCACCCTCCCCCGGGATGCGGTGCAGCCGGCGAACTACGGCACGGAACTCACCTTCTACCTCTACACCGCCCTTCTTCTGGGCGGAATGTCCACCGTCCTGGGCCCGGTCCTGGGCTCCATGATCTTCTGGGCCATCCTGTCCCTGACCCAGGGCGTGCTTTACGGCGCCATTGAATCCGGGTACATCACCTTCATCACCATTTCTCAAGCAGGCCAGATCCGCTACATCCTTGTGGGCGTGGCCCTGATGCTGCTGATGATCTTCCGGCCCCAGGGCATCCTGGGCAACAAGAAGGAGCTGTCGTTCGCATGAGCCATCAGGCAGACGAACCCCGGGCGAAAGCCCGCACCGCAGGAGCGCACGCAGCAACCCCGGCAGTGGAGACCCCCTTGGCCGGCCCGGATGCTCCGGCAACCGGGGAAGCCGGATACATGACCGACACCCGCCCCATCGCACAAGGTGAGATCGGCCCGGGATGTGCCAAGCGGGATCCGATCCTGGTGGCGGAAAACGTCACCCGGACCTATGGCGGCATCAATGCCGTTGACGTGGAGCATGTGGAAATTCCGCGGCACAAGATCACGGCACTGATCGGTCCCAACGGAGCCGGGAAAACCACCCTGTTCAACCTGCTGACCGGCTTTGACACTCCCCAGTCAGGCAGCTGGCAGTTCGAGGGCAAGGACCTTGCCGGGGTTTCGGCCTACAAGGTGGCCCGGCTGGGCATGGTCCGCACCTTCCAGCTGACCAAGGTCATGGGCAAGCTGACAGTCCTGGAGAACATGCGCCTGGGCGCGTCGTCGCAGCCCGGAGAATCCCTCTGGCGCGCTTTGCTGCCCCCGCTGTGGCGCAGCCGGGAAACGGAAATCACCGAGCAGGCCGATGTGCTCCTGGCCAAGTTCAAGCTCGACACCAAGCGGACCGACTATGCTGCTTCCCTCTCCGGGGGACAGCGCAAACTGCTGGAAATGGCCCGGGCCCTGATGGTCCGTCCCAAACTGGTGATGCTGGATGAACCCATGGCCGGAGTGAACCCGGCATTGACCCAATCCCTGCTGGACCACATCAAGAACCTGAAGGCCGAGGGCATGACCGTCCTGTTCGTGGAACATGACATGCACATGGTCCGACACATTGCCGACTGGGTGATCGTTATGGCTGAGGGCAAGGTGGTGGCCGAAGGACCGCCGGCCGAGGTGATGAAGGACCAGGCCGTGATCGACGCCTACCTGGGCGCTCACCACGACGTCGACCTCGCCGATTCCGAAGGCTTTGAAAAGCTGGAGGCGGAACTGGAGCACGACGCCGAGTCATCGGTAGGAACCGAACGCAGCAGCGGACCCGCTGGAGCATCAGCCCTGCGGCAGGACGAACGGAAGGACCAGGCATGAGCGCCAAGGCATTCGACGGTGATTCCGTCGTCAAGGTGACCGACCTCGTGGCGGGATATCTGCCGGGGGTAAACATCCTCAACGGCTGCAGCATCGAGGCCCGGCGCGGGGAACTGATCGGGATCATCGGACCCAACGGGGCCGGCAAGTCCACCCTGCTCAAGGCAATGTTCGGTTTGGTCAAGGTGCATTCCGGGACAGTGGTGGTCCGCGGCCAGGACCTCACCGGGCTCAAGGCCAACAAACTGGTCAGCCGGGGTGTGGGGTTTGTCCCCCAGAACAACAACGTTTTCCCCTCACTGACCATCGAGGAGAACCTGCAGATGGGGGTCTTCCAGGCGCCCAAGACGTTTCGGGAACGCTTTGATTTTGTCTCCGGGATTTTTCCGGAGCTGGGCAAGCGCCGCGCCCAGCGGGCCGGATCGCTCTCCGGCGGAGAGCGCCAGATGGTCGCCATGGGCCGGGCCCTGATGATGGATCCCGCTGTCCTGCTGCTGGACGAACCGTCTGCCGGGCTGTCCCCCGTCAAGCAGGACGAAGCGTTCCTTCGAGTGCATGAGATCAACCGGGCGGGGGTCTCCGTGATCATGGTGGAGCAGAATGCCCGCCGCTGCCTGCAGATCTGCGACCGCGCATACGTGCTGGACCAGGGCCGGGACGCCTACACCGGAACCGGGCGTGAGCTGATGCAGGATCCAAAGGTCATCCAGCTCTACCTGGGCACCTTGGCCGACACCGCCTAGCCCCGGCCCGCCGGAACCCTCCGCGGCTGCGGAAGGCGCCGTCAAAGGACAGCCAGGCGCAAAGAAGAAGCCCCCGCCGGAACCGGCGGGGGCTTCTTCTTTGGTGTTTTGCTTCAGCTACAGCTGGCCCGCTTCGGAGCGGCTCGGCTGCGGCTTGTTGTCGGCGTCGTACTGGTAGATACCGATAAAGGCTTCGGTCGGGTCACCGTTCTCGTCGAAGGAAACCGGGCCGGAGTAGCCGTCATAGTCGATGTCACCGCCGTCGCGCAGGATCGTGACGCATCCTGCGAAGTCGAAGCACTTTTCACCGTCCTTGGACAGCCCCTCAAGCTCGGCGGCCATTGCCTTGCTGTCCGTGCTGCCTGCCGCCTCGGCTGCGAGGGCGAGCAAGGTAACCGCGTCGTAGCTTTCGCCGGCGTAGGTCAGGTCCGTCAGGGCCGGGTCAACGGCGAGCAGCGAGGCCAGGAAGTCCTCGGAGGGGAACGATCCGGGGCGGGTGCCCTGGGCGCCTTCAAGGGTTCCGGGTTCGAAGTCCTTGCTGTAATCCGATGCGTTGCCGTCCACGAAGAACAGCTGGCCTGGGTCAACGCCCTTGGCCGACAGCAACGGCACGATGCTCTTGGACTGGTCGAAGCTGATAACCACAATGGCGTCCGGCTTTGCCGCCACCACCGAGTCGACCTGGCTGCTGAACTGCGAGTCGCCCTCGTTGAACATCTCCTCGACAACAACCTGGCCGCCGGCTGCTTCCACCGAGTCTTTAATGTTGCCCTGCAGGCCGGTGCCGTAGGCATCGTTCAGTACGATCATGCCCACGGTCTGCGCGCCGCAGGTCATGATGTAGTTGCCGAGCGTACGGCCCTGCATCACGTCGGAGGGTGCGGTACGCCAGTACAGTCCGTTGTCATCCCAGGTGGTGAAGTCCGGTGAGGTATTCGCCGGCGAGAACTGGATGACTCCGGCGCCGGTGATGTTGCCGATCACCGTCTTGGACACACCCGAGGATGCCGCGCCGACAATGGCGCTGACGTCCTGGCTGAGCAGATCGTTCACCGACTGCGTGGCAATGTCGGTGGTGGTGTCACCGGAGTCGCGGTGGGTGATCTCGATCGGCTGCCCCAGGACACCGCCAACCGCGTTGATTTCCTCAACTGCCAGGTTGGTGCCGGCGATTTCCGGCGGGCCGAGGTAGGCAAGCGAACCGGTGGTGGGCAGCAGCGTGCCGATCTTCAGCGGTACGTCCGTGGTGCCCGTGGAGGCGGGCACTGCCGCAGGATCACCCTTGGCACCCGGGTCTTCCCCCGTTCCCCCTTGGCTTTCCGGGCAGGACAGGCCCGAAGCAGCCGCGGTTTCCGACTCTGCGGACGTTTCTTCAGCGGACGATTCCCCGCTGCCGCCGCTGCAGCCGCTGGCGAACATTGCGAGGCCCAGCCCAAGGGCGGCGATCTTGGCGGTGCGGGCGTATCCCGTGCCCATGCCAAGACCACTGGCAGTGCGTAGTGCAGTCATAAAAGTTTCTCCCCGATCGAAAGGCGGGTGCCTTTGACGCAAATACCAGGTGTTCCTGATTAGAAGAAAAGCTAGTAGATCATTGTGTCGAATATAAGAGGCTGGGGTTACAGCCTTGTAACGCTCGTCACATTCCAACATTGTTCCCCTTGCCGGGAAGTGCGCGTTAGCCCTATACGATGGCCGTAGAACCGTTATCTTGGGGGAAACAATGCACATTCCGCGCCTGTCCACTGCCGCTTCCGCACTTCCGATCGCTGCCCTGCTCCTGATGGGGCCTGCTTCTCCGGCACAGGCCCTGGAGTGCGCGCCGGGCTACCTTCCCGCCGTCGTCGACGGGGTCGAGACCTGCGTCGTCAGCACCTACAGCCCCGCAGTGCCGGTGCCGTCCTACAATCCGGGCGAAAGCCACTACGATCCGTCGACCGGCAACTATTCGGAAGCGGTTCCCGCGGTCCCCGTTCCGGCCGGTCCCTCCGCGCCCGCGGAGCCCACACCGGAAGCCACACCGTCCACCGTGCCGCCGTCTCCGGCTTCCACCGGCAGTACCGGTGGAACAACCGGCGGCGGAGCCGGAGGGAACTCTTCCGTCGGCACACCGTCACCGAGTTCCAGCCGGACAGCCAGCCCTTCGCCGTCCGCCACGGACGCGGTAGAGGAGGAACGTACCGCCTCGGATCTGGCGCTCCCGGCGATCGCGGCCGTCGTCATCCTCGGGCTGCTCGCCGGCGGACTGCTGCTGCGCCATCGCAACCGCTCACGCGACTAGCCTGACGGAGGGGGTACCCCAGGTCGGACTCGAACCGACAACACACCGATTTTAAGTCGGTTGCCTCTGCCAATTGGGCTACTGGGGCTCTGCAATTGCCTTCCAAGCCTACTGGAAACGCGTGGACGGCAGGAAACACAACAACGGCGGCCCTCCTGCTGGAGGGCCGCCGTCGTCGTCTACGAACGAATGCGGAAGACTAGGCCTTCACGGCCGGCTTCTTAGCCGGCGTTGCTGCTTCCTCGAAGCCGCGGCGCGGGTCTTCCAGGTTGCGCAGCGACGTCAGGTCGCGGCCGTAGCTCACGTTCAGCAGCCAGCCCGAGATGACGCGGAACTTGCGCTCGAACATCGGCATGGCCAGGCCGTGGTAGCCGCGGTGTGCCAGCCAGGCCGGGAAGCCCTTCAGGCCGAAGCCCATGATGTTGGCGACACCCTTGTACTGGCCGAGACCGGCCACAGCGCCAAGGCTCTTGTGGTTGTACTCTTCCACGGTGCCGACGCCGTAGCGGGCAGCCATGATGTTCTTGGCCAGCAGCTTTGCCTGCCGGACGGCGTGCTGCGCGTTCGGGACGCAGAAGCCGCCTACACCGCCGCCGGAAAGATCCGGAACCGCGGAGACGTCGCCGGCAGCCCAGGCGCCGTCGATGGGGCCGTCGTCGCCGGTGATGCGCAGTTCGGCGTTGGCGCGGACACGGCCGCGCTCGTCGATCGGGAAGTCGGTGGCGCGCACCATCGGGTTGGCCTGCACACCGGCAGTCCAGATCAGCGTGTCAGCACCGAACTCGCCCGCCGGGGACTTGTCCGCCATGTTGATCAGCTTGAGGACGCCGCCTTCTGCGGACGCCAGCGACGTGTTCAGCAGGACCTCGATGCCCCGCTCACGCATGCTGGAGACGACCCACTCGGCCTGGTCCGGCTTGACCTCGGGCATAACCCGGCCCATGGCCTCGATCAGGACGAAGCGGAGGTCTTCGCGGCGAAGCCGGTCGTTGATACGGACCGCGTCGCGGGCCATGTCTTCGAGCTCGGTCAGGGTTTCGATGCCGGCAAAGCCGCCGCCGACGACGACGAAGGTCAGGGCGCGTTCGCGCTCCGGGCCCGCGGGCATGAGCGAGGCAGTTTCAATGCGCTCGAGCACGTGGTTGCGGGTGGCCATGGCTTCTTCAATGCTCTTCATGCCGATGCCGGCCTCGGCGAGGCCCGGAATCGGGAAGGTGCGGGTGATCGAACCGGCGGCCAGGACGACGTCCTGGTAGGGCAGGTCGAACGGCTCGCTGCCGTCGCCCGGCTCAATGGTCGCGGTGCGGGCGGCGTGGTTGATGGAAGTCACCTTGCCGTTGATCAGCTCGGTGTTCTTCAGGTGCATGCGGTGGGACACAACGGCGTCGCGGGCTTCAATGGTGCCTGCGGCAACCTCGGGAAGGAAAGGCTGGTAGGTCATGTACGGCAGCGGATCCACTACCGTAACAATCCCTCCCTGTTCCTTTACCTTCTTCTGGAGGTCTTTGGCCACGTACAGACCGACGTAACCACCGCCGACCACCAGAACGCGGGGACGATCAGAAAACTGCTTGTTCGATGCCATGCCCTAATCCTACCTGAGTTTGTGAAAGTCTTCACGAACCATTTGACAAACCGGGAACAGGGCTTTTCGCTATCGGATCCCGGCCTCGTCCAGGGAGCCCGCTTCGGTGTTCCGGGTCCCGCCGGCTGTCTTTCCGCGGCGTCGGACGTGGGTCACATGCACCGTGCCGGCCACCAGCAGGGCCACCAGGAGCCCGCCGAATCCGAGTACGACGACGGCGGGAAGGGTGCCGTTCGCGGCCGCCGGCTCCTGCGCAACCGGGACAGCGGGCTCCGGCAGGTCCGGGACCGTGGGGGCGGGAATGTCCGCGGCGCCGGGTGGCTCTTCCGCCACCCGCCGGTGCACACGGATCCACTCGGCAATGGTTCCCAGCGGGTTGCTGGTGACCGGGGGAACATCGGCGTTCACTGCGGCATTGGCGTCCAGGATCCCGTAACCGTAGATAGTGTCCGTACCGGGGTCCCCGGCGTCCCGCGCGGTGCTGACAATCCGGTTGATCACATCTGCCGCGCTCATTTCCGGGTGTGCAGCGCGGATCAGTGCAGCGACGCCGGAAACCAGCGGCGCCGCCCCGGAGGTGCCTTCCCATTTCGCATACCGGGATGTGTTCCCGGGCATCCCCCCGATCAGGTCTTCGGCCGGAGCGGCTACCCCGATGCTGATGCCTTCGGAGGATGAATCGAAGCTCGCCTCGCCCTGCCGGTTCAGCCCGGCGACGGTGAGTACGCCCGGAATGGTGGCAGGCGCTCCCACCTGGACCATCCCGCCGCCGCGGTTGCCGGCGGCTGCGACAATCACCACGTCATTCTGTTCGGCGTAGAGGAACGCGTCATCCCAGCTCTCGGGCCAGGCGGTCGAGGAACTGCCGAGGGACATGTTGATGACCTTGGCGCCGTTGTCCACGGCCCAGCGGACGGCGGCAGGGATCTGCGTGTCAATCGGAACTCCG
Organism: Arthrobacter sp. zg-Y1110; assembly: GCF_025244865.1. NCBI lineage: Bacteria > Bacillati > Actinomycetota > Actinomycetes > Micrococcales > Micrococcaceae > Arthrobacter > Arthrobacter sp. zg-Y1110. Next base: position 919,957 of record NZ_CP104272.1, on the reverse strand, counting down.
CCGGGATTCGTTCCGCCGATCCAGGTGGAAACGGCGAGGATCTCCGCCTCCGGGGCAACGCCGATAATGCCGTCGGGGCGCTCGGCCGGCTTGTCCTTCTCCTTGTCCTCGCCCTCCTTCTTGTCCCCTTCGCCGGCTTCCTTGTCCTCCTCGGGTTTCTCGTGCCCCCGGCCCGCCAGAAGGGTCGCCACCAGCGTTCCGTGCTCGGGTGTGGTGCCCAGGCCCTTGGCGCCCTGCGGGTCGCCCGCGCCTGATGCATCGAACCCTCCGGTGACGGCACCGGCAAGGTCGGGGTGAGTTGCGTCGACGCCGGTATCAATGACGGCCACCTTCACGCCTGCGCCCTTGGTGGTCTTCCAGGCCTCGGTCACACCGTAGTCGGTAAGCCAATACTGTTTGTCCCGCCATTCATCGGCCTGCGCCGGAGCAGGTGCCAGAAGCGGCAGCGCCACTGCTGCGCAGAGCGCTGCGGCAGCGGCCCTAAGGCGTGCTGCGCCTCCCCGGCGGCGGCCGGGGGCGGTTCCCGTTGCCCTCACGCGCTCAGCGCAATGCCGTCAAGGATGTCGTGCTCGCTGGCGAATGCCGTGGCCACGCGGCCGTCGGTCAGTTCGTCGATGCGGTCCACGATGGTGCGCCAGATCAGCGCTCCGGCCCCGATTACGTCCACGCGGCCCGGATGCATGTACGGCAATGCTGCGCGCCCGGCACGGTCCTGCCGCAGCAGGAAGTCGGCCGTTTCGTCAATCCGCTCCCGGCTCAGCTCGGTCCCGTGGATGGCCTCCGGAGAGTACTCCGCCAGGTCCAAGGCCGCGGCAGTAACAGTGGTGATCGTCCCGGCTACCCCTACCAGCCGATCGGCCTCGGCCAGCGGCACGGTGACCAGTGCGGAAGCAATCATGTCCAGGATTTCGGTGCGCGCGGACGCGATTTCGGCTTCGGTGGGCGGATCCGACGGGAGGTACCGTTCGGTAAAGCGGACGCAGCCCATGTCGGTGCTCTTCGCCGCCAGGACGCCGGAGCCGTCACCGAGGACGAACTCGGTACTGCCGCCGCCCAGGTCCACCACGAGTGTCTTCGCACCGTTGCCGTCGGCGAAGACGCTTGCCGCGCCGGCGAAGGAAAGCGCCGCTTCCTCGTCTCCGCTGATCACTTCGGGTTCAACGCCAAGGCGTTCGCGGATTCCGTCTACGAATTCCTGCCGGTTCTCGGCGTCACGGCTGGCGGAGGTGGCCACGAACCGGATACGGGAGGCACCATGCTCACGGATCAGGGCGGCATACTCATCAGCCGCGGCAAAGGTGCGTTCCAGCGCTTCCGGGGCCAGCCGTCCGGTGGCGTCCACTCCCTGTCCCAGCCGGTTCACCCGCATCAGGCGTACGACGTCGGTGAGCTGGGCTGCGCCGCCGTTGTCCCGGCTGATGTCCGCGATGAGGAGGCGGATGGAGTTGGTGCCGCAGTCGATGGCTGCAACCCGCACGCTTTCCGCGCGGCGATCTTCCTGGCCTGTCACAGTTCCCCCTCGTTCATTGCGGCATCCGTTGCCTGCCGGCGTGCAGCCTTCTTGCTCTCGAGCTCTTCCGGGCTGAGGCCCTGCGTCTTCGTGTGGCGGCTAAGGTCACGCGCCGGAGCGGGAGCCGCAGTGTCCCAAGCACCTTCGCAGTAGCAGCGGTCGGTTGTCCACCATTGTTCAATAGCGGCCAGCGCTTCGTCGCCCAGCGGATTCACACCGGGGCCGGCGGCCAGGGAGTGGCCCACCAGCACGTGCAGGCACTTCACGCGGTTGGGCATCCCGCCGGCGGAGACACCGTCGATTTCCGGTACCGGGCCGGTGCCGGTGCGCTCCCCGATCTCGTCACGGACCCGGAGGTAGTGTTCATGGGCGCTGCGGTACCGCTGCGCCAGCTCCGGGTCTTCCTCCAGCCGGCGGCTCATATCGGTCATCAGGCCGGCGGCTTCCAGCCGGGATACGGCAGCCGTGATGACCGGATGCGTCAGGTAATAGGTGGTGGGGAACGGGATGCCGTTGCTCAGCCGGGGGGCCGTGGTGGCTACCAGAGGGTTGCCACACACGCAGCGTGCGCCGATTTCGACGACGTCGCGCACCGGGCGGCCAAGCTGCCGGCTCAGGGTTTCCAGGTCTTCCTGGGTGGGGGCGAGCTGGTCCTGGGTCATGCAGGAGGTTCCTTCCGTGGGGGCCGGCGAGGGCCCCGGGCTGCTTCTTCTATCAGCCTCCAGATTACTGTGCCGTGGCGGATTTCTTGACCGAGTCCCACAGCGAATCGACCCACTGCAGGTCTTCGGGCTCCTCTTCGGCAGCAAGCTCCTCTGCTTGTTCCACACCGTTTTCGCCCTTGACCAGGTACCGTTTCTCCCCCGGCATCACCAGGAAAATTCGGTCCCGCGCCTGCTGCTTGATGTAGGCAGGGTCTTCCCAGCGGCCAAGCTGGACTTCCAATTCGGCCTGTGTTGCTTGAGCCTCGGCAATCTCCGACTTCATCACGGCGATCTCCGAGCGCTGCTGGAGGTACGTCCGTACCGACGGTGCGAGCAGGACGGTGATGGCCACCATCACCATTGCCAGGACCAGCAACCGTCCGGAGAACGCCTTAGCTGGTACGGGACGCAGCTCATCGGGCTCTTCCACCTCCGGCACAGCTGCGGGGGCTTTGGCTTCGGGTGCAGGATCGGACTTGCGGCGGATCGCGCCGGAAAGCTGGGAGCGCACTGCTGCGCGGGCGTCCGATGCCGACAACTTCCCGAAGCGCTGGTTCCCCGGCCGGGCGCCGGCCTTCGAAGCTTCGGTTTTCCGGGGTGCCGGCTGCTTTGCGGCAGCCTTCGGGGCTGCTGCAGTCTTCGGGGCGGCAGCCTTCGGGGCCGATGGTTTCTTGACCGCAGCCTTGGGGGCAGCCGGCTGCTTAGCCGCAGCCTTCGAGGCGGCAGCCCTGGGGGCCGCAGCCTTCGAGGCGGCCGGCTTCGCCGTCACCGGTTTCGACGCGTTGCCTCCGCTGGCTTTTACCCTGTCCGGGTTCGCTGGGGCCGCGGGCCGGGGCACCTTGGGGCGTCGGGTTGGCATGCGCTTCCTGTCTAAATCGGTGCTGTCAAAAAGGGCGGGGCAGGCGGCAAAAAACAACCGCGGGCGGGTTCCCTCCTATGAGGTTACCCACCCGCGGTGTTTGGAGCCTGTTCCGCAACGCCTACCGTCCCGGAATCGGGCCGGCATCCGCTGCGGCGGTACGGCTACTTGGCGTTGAAGCGCGGGAAGGCGCTGCGCCCTGCGTAGCGTGCGGCGTCGTCCAGCTCCTCTTCGATGCGCAGCAGCTGGTTGTACTTGGCCACGCGCTCGGAACGGGCCGGAGCACCGGTCTTGATCTGGCCGGCGTTGGTGGCAACGCAGATGTCGGCGATCGTGGTGTCTTCGGTCTCACCCGAGCGGTGGGACGTGATGGTGGTGTAGCCGGCGCGCTGGGCCATGGTGATGGCATCCAGGGTTTCGGTCAGGGTGCCGATCTGGTTGACCTTCACCAGCAGCGAGTTCGCGGCGTTGTTCTTGATACCGGTTTCCAGGCGGGTGGGGTTGGTGACGAAGAGGTCATCGCCCACAATCTGCACCTTGTCGCCGACGGACGCGGTCAGGGTCTTCCAGCCGTCCCAGTCTTCTTCGTCCAGCGGGTCCTCGATGGAGACCAGCGGGTAGTCGCGGACCAGTTCCTCGTAGTACGCGGACATTTCGGCTGCGGACCGGTTCTGCCCCTCGAAGACGTACGAGCCGTCCTTGAAGAATTCGGAGGCTGCCACGTCCAGGGCCAGGGCGATGTCGTTGCCCGGTACGTAGCCGGCCCGCTCGATGGCTTCGATGATCAGGTCCAGGGCTGCACGGTTGGAGGGCAGGTTCGGAGCGAAGCCGCCCTCGTCGCCGAGACCGGTGGAGAGGTTCTTTTCCTTCAGCACGGACTTGAGGTTGTGGTAGACCTCAACGCCCCAGCGCAGTCCCTCGGAGTAGGTCTGGGCGCCCAGGGGAACAATCATGAATTCCTGGATGTCGACGTCGGAATCGGCGTGCGAACCGCCGTTCAGGATGTTCATGAGCGGCACGGGCAGGATGTGCGCGTTGGGACCGCCGAGGTAGCGGTACAGCGGCAGTGCAGCGGATTCGGCGGCGGCACGGGCGACGGCGAGGGAGACGCCGAGGATGGCGTTGGCGCCCAGGCCGGACTTGTTCTCGGTGCCGTCCAGGTCAATCATGGCCTGGTCGATGGCACGCTGGTCGGCGGCGTCGAACCCGAGCAATGCCGGCTGGATCTGTTCGATCACGGCTTCAACGGCCTGCAGTACGCCCTTGCCCTGGTAGCGGTTCTTCTCACCGTCACGGCGTTCGTTGGCTTCGAAAGCGCCGGTGGAGGCGCCGGAGGGAACAGCCGCGCGGCCGAAGGTGTCGTCGTCGAGCAGCACCTCCACCTCGATGGTGGGGTTGCCGCGGGAATCAAGAATCTCGCGGGCATGGATGGCATCGATGATGGCCATTGAATTGCTCCTGTTCATTGGAACGAATGGGGAGAAAACCGCAGACCTGCCTGGCCGGCAGGTTCCGGTGTCTGCCTCTTAGCCTAATAGAATCACGGCTCCGAGTAAGGCCCGGTGAGCTGAATCACGGATATCGAGGATCTCTTCCCGCAGGCCGGCGCCGCGGAATCAGGCGCCTGTGTCTTCCGCTACGTACCGGCGGACCGCCGCCCGCAGGGCCGCCTCGGCGTCAAGTCCCTGCTCCGAGGCGCGGCGGACCAGCGAAAACAGGACATCGCCAAGCTCGTTTTCGTCGGAAAACTCCGCGTTGGAGGCCGGCGCCGGTGGATCCGGGTGTCCGGCACGGCGGGCCCTCGAAAGGGTCTTGGCGGCCAGGAGGAGTGCGGGCAGGCCTGCTGGAATTCCTTCGAACGGCGAAGTCCGGGAGGGCGTCTCGGCCTTCTTCGCCTCGTCCCATGCCTGTTCAATTGCCGCAATACCGGAGTCATCGCGCTCTTCCCGGAGACTGCCGTCGGGACGGAAGACATGCGGGTTGCGGCGGATCATCTTGGCAGTAAGGGAATCGATCACGTCCGCGACGGAGAAGCTGCCGGATTCCTGCTGCAGGCGGGCATGCAGCATCACCTGCAGCAGCACGTCGCCGAGTTCGCCGCGCAGTTCCGCAGCGCGCACGGGACCGGACGTTCCGCCCTCCACCGCTTCAACGAGCTCGTACGTTTCCTCCACGAGGTACTCGAGCAGGGATTCGTGGGTCAATGCCCCGGTCCAGGGACAACGTTCCCGGAGGGCACCGATGACCTCGGCGAGGCGGGTGAACCGCTCACCGAGGCCATCGGGAAGGGGGATTTCAGCCACGGGCGCGGTTGAACCCCTCGGTGACGTAGGCCGAAAGCGCTGCACGCTCGTCCAGCGGCAGGAACGCCGCGTTGACGGCGTTCATCGTCAGTTCCAGGACATCGTCGAGGTCGTAGTCGAAGGTGTCCATCAGGAGCTCGAACTCGCCGGTGAGCGTCACCGAGCTCATCAGCCGGTTGTCCGTGTTGACGGTGACGGCGAAGCCCGTCTGGTAGAGCAGGTCGATCGGGTGGGTCTCGATGTCCTCGCCGAAGGAGGCAACGGCACCGGTCTGCAGGTTCGAGGACGGGCACACCTCCAGGGCGATACCGCGGTCGCGGACCCAGTTCGCCACCCGGCCCATGCTCACGATGCCCACTTCGGGTTCGTCCGGCGTGCCGTTGTCCTCGAACTCGACGTCGATATCCTCGGCAATCCGCACGCCGTGACCGAGCCGCAGCGCCCGGCCGTGTACCAGGGCATCCACGATGCTCTCGATTCCGGCTGCTTCTCCGGCGTGGACCGTGGCCGGGAACTGGTTTTCGGCCAGGTAGGTGAAGGCGTCCTTAAACCGCGAAGCCGGGAAGCCGTCTTCCGGACCGGCGATATCGAAGCCCACGGCGCCGGAGTCGCGGTGCCGCACGGCCAGCTCGGCGATTTCCATGGCACGGTCCGCGTGCCGCATGGCGGTGATCAGCTGGCCCACCTGGATGAACCTTCCGGCGGCTTCCGCGTTCGCAACGCCTTCTTCGATGCCGGCCTGCACCGCTTCGACGGCTTCGTCCAGGCTCAACCCTGCCTGCACATGCTGTTCCGGCGCCCAGCGGACCTCCGCATAGACCACTCCGTCAGCTGCGAGGTCTTCGACGAATTCGCGGGCCACCCGCACCAGGCCCTCGCGCGTCTGCATGACGGCGATGGTGTGGTCGAAGGTTTCGAGGTAGCGCTCCAAGGATCCGGAGTCCGCCGAATCGCGGAACCACTCCCCCAGCGCGGCGGGGTCGGTGCTCGGCAGGGTATGGCCGACGGCGGCGGCCAGCTCAATGATGGTGGCCGGACGGAGGCCTCCGTCAAGGTGATCGTGCAGCGATACCTTCGGCAGGCTGCGCACGTTGAGGGAAGAGGATTCGGGGAGGTTTGTAGGCTCAGTCACACGGCAACTCTACGGTGTTTCAGGCGGCCTTCTGCGTGCTCTCGTCGTCATCGGCGTTCGGCATGTCGTCCGCTGCCGCGTGTGCCGTCCCCGCTGCGGAGCCCCGGACCATGGTGATGATGCGGTCGATGATCAGGCCCAGGACAAGGGCACCGGTGACACCCACCACCACACCGAGCAGGTGGTGCTCGTTGAACCAGGCACCGGCTATCGCGCCGATAGCCACGCTGTAGGCAGCCCAGACAATCCCGGAGATCGCGGTCAGGGAGATGAACCGGCGTCGCGGGAACCCTGTCGCGCCGGCGGTGAGGTTTACTACCACCCGGCCAACCGGGATGAACCGGGCCACCAGGATCAGCGACATGGAGCGTTTGTCGAGTTCATGGCGCGCCCACGTGAAGGAACGGCGCATCTTCGGCGTGCGCATCCAGCGGAACCTTTCGGTTCCGATCCAGCGGCCCAGCAGATAAGCGAGGTTGTCGCCCAGGAAGGCGCCCAGGGCCGCTGCGGGAATGATCAGCCAGATATTCACGCCGGCGCCGCTCAGCGCAAGCGATGCCAGTGCGACTACCAGGGACTCGCTGGGCACCGGCGGGAAGAAGCCGTCGATCAGGCAGCAGGCCAGGAGCCCGATGTAGACCCACGGCGAACCCGCTGTGGAGAGGATGAAGTTGTTTATGCCGTCCACTGTGGCACTGAGAACGTCCAACAGCTGCCGCTCCTTGAGTTAGCTACCTAGGTCCCTTACAAGCATGCCACGCAGATACCAATGCCTGCGGCGCCCCCTCCCGGCGAGGCGCACCCACGCCGACCCCGACTCCCGGAGGGCCCCGGAGGGCCCCGGAGGAAGGCGGCTTTAATATTTCCTGCGAGCTCTGCGAGCACGGAAATTTCGTTGCCGCCGTTCCGGGGCCCGTAGGGCGCCGGAGTCTGGAGGGCGCCGGAGTCTGGAGGGCGCCGCCGCCCCGAACCCCGAATCCCCTAGCTGATCCGGTCGATGATCAGCTTCCGGGCCGGACGCGACCCCTCGGGAGCAATGACGACGGCGTCGGTCAGTGCCTCGCGGGCCCGGTCGAACTTTTCGGGGGTGTCGGTCAGCAGCGTCATCAGCGGCTCACCGGCCCGGACGGTGGCGCCCGGCTTGGCATGCATTACGACGCCGGCTCCGGCCTGGACCGCGTCTTCCTTGCGGGCACGGCCGGCACCAAGGCGCCAAGCTGCAACGCCTACGGAGAGGGCATCGAGTTCCACCAGTACGCCGTCTGCGGGCGCGTAGATGGTTTCGGATTCGCGGGCCACGGGAAGCGCAGCATCCGGATCGCCGCCCTGCGCGGAGATCATCCGGCGCCAGACGTCCATTGCGCGGCCGTCCTTCAGTGCTGCTTCCGGGTCGGCATCGGGCTGCCCGGCGGCCGTGAGCATCTCCCGGGCGAGGGCCAGGGTGAGTTCCACGACGTCCTCGGGTCCGCCGCCGGCAAGGACGTCCACGGATTCCTGCACCTCGATGGCGTTGCCGGCTGTCAGGCCCAGCGGTGTGGACATGTCGGTCAGCAGGGCCACCGTGTTCACGCCGGCGTCCTTGCCCAGGGCCACCATAGTCTCGGCCAGTTCGCGGGCGCGGGCCTCGTTCTTCATGAACGCGCCGCTTCCGACCTTGACGTCAAGCACCAGCGAACCGGTGCCTTCGGCGATCTTCTTGCTCATGATCGAGGAAGCGATCAGCGGGATGGCTTCCACGGTTCCCGTAACGTCGCGCAGCGAGTACAGCTTCTTGTCGGCCGGAGCCAATCCGGCACCGGCTGCACAGATGACCGCGCCGACGTCGCGCAGCTGGGCCATCAGGGCGTCATTGGTCAGTGCGGCCTGCCAGCCGGGGATGGCTTCGAGCTTGTCCAGGGTGCCTCCGGTGTGGCCCAGCCCGCGGCCGGAGAGCTGCGGGACGGCAACACCGAAAACGGCCACCAGGGGTGCCAGCGGAAGCGTGATCTTGTCCCCCACACCGCCGGTGGAGTGCTTGTCCGAAGTGGGTTTCCCGAGGGAGGAGAAGTCCATCCGCTCCCCCGAATTGATCATGGCGGTGGTCCATCGGGAGATTTCCGCGCGGCTCATGCCGTTGAGCAGGATTGCCATGTTGAGTGCGGCCATCTGTTCATCCGCAATCGCTCCGCGGGTGTACGCGTCGATGGTCCAGTCAATCTGTTCCGGGGTCAAGGTGCCCCGGTCCCGCTTGATCCCGATGATGTCTACGGCGTCGAACTTTTCAGCGCTCATGTTTATTTGTCCTGCCCTTCGAGGTGCTGCGGTCCAAAAGCATCCGGCAGGACTTCGTCCATGCTTCTGATGCCGCTTACTGTCATCAACTGCATGCCCGGTGCCCGGAATTCGTAGAGCAACTGCCGGCAGCGGCCACACGGCATCAGGACATTGCCGGATCCGTCCACGCAGGCGAAGGCGGCTAAGCGGCCGCCTCCGGTCATGCGCAGCTGGCTGATCATCGAACATTCTGCACACAGAGTCAGCCCGTAGGAGGCGTTTTCGATGTTGCAGCCGGAAACAACCCGGCCGTCGTCGGTAAGCGCTGCGGCACCTACCGGATACTTCGAGTAGGGCACGTAGGCGTGGGCCAGGGCCGCGCGTGCGGCTTCCAGGAGCTGGTCCCAGTCCACCTGGCCGGGGGTCGTCTGTGTCATGTCTTCCTTCCAATTGGGTTTCCGGTCCGGTCGGACCGGAAACCAAGAGGGACCTGCCGCCGGTTTCCCGGCAGCAGGTCCCCCTGAGAGCTATCCCTTGATGTAGGGCACGCCGCTGGCAGCCGGTCCACGGGACCTGCCCACGACGCCGGCCACCGCGAAGATCGTCACGACGTAGGGCAGCATCGACAGGAACTGGCTGGGCACCGGGGTGCCCAGCAGGCCCAGGACGTACTGCAGGTTCGTGGCAAAGCCGAACAGCAGGGCCGCGGCTGCGGCGCCGAGCGGGTTCCAACGGCCCAGGATGAGGGCCGCGAGGGCAATGTAGCCCTGGCCGCCGGTCATGTCCTGGCCGAAGCTGGAGACCGATACGAGGGTGAAGAACGAGCCGCCGACGCCGGCCACCGCGCCGGCGAGCAGCACGTTGGTGAACCGGGTCCGGTTGACGTTGACGCCCAGGGTGTCGGCCGCCTTGGGGTGTTCTCCCACCGCACGGGTACGCAGGCCCCAACGGGTGTGGAACAGCCCGAAGTAGACTGCGGCAACAGCGAAGTACATCAAGTAGCCGATCAGCGACTGATCGAACAGGATCGGTCCGATGATCGGAATGTCGGCCAGGAACGGGATCCGGATGTTCGGCAGGCGCGGCGCCGAGTTCAATTCCGACGGGTTCGCGCTGAGCACGGTGGAGAAGAGGAAACCGGTGAGGCCGGACACCAGCACGTTCAGCACAACGCCCACGATGACCTGGTTGACCACGTACTTGATGCTGAAGACTGCCAGCACCAGGGAGACGAGCACACCGGCAACGGCTGCTGCCAGCAAACCGACGAAGGCACTGCCGGATACGGTGCCGGCCACTGCGGCGGCAAAGGCGCCGAAGAGGAGCTGGCCCTCGATGGCGATGTTGACCACGCCGACGCGTTCACACAGGACACCCGAAAGCGAACCGAAGATCAGCGGCACGGCCAGGGTGATGCTGCCGGCCAGGAGTCCGTAGAGGGCAATGTTGGGCGTGCCTGCACTGCCGACGGACCAGGAGAGGAACGCCGCCACGAATACGACGCCGAAAATAACCGGGAGCCAGAGCGGCAGGCGCCGCCCCGACCGGACGAGGACAAAGGCCCAGGCAGCGGCCAGGACGAGCACGATTGCGCCTGCCCAGCCGAAGGCCTTGGCGGAGAACACCAGGTCCGGCAGCGTAATGGCTGCCCCGGGGTCGGTCAGTCGGAAGGTGACATCGGTGGCCGGAGCCCCGAGGGCGAAGAACACCAGGGACAGCAGGGCGAGCACGCCCAGCAGGATGGGTGTCTTCCAGCTGCGCACGAGTGCGGCCGGCGCCGGGTTTGGCGCGGCGGTGGTGGTGGTTGCGGTGCTCATGCTGCTCCTCCGGCGGCTGCGGCGGGCTTGCGGGTGGAGCGGAAGGCTCCGGGCGGCGGGATCCTGAACAGCGAACGCACCAGCGGCGGGGCCGCGATGAACAGCACGATCAGGGACTGGACCACCAGGACAATGTCGATGCTGGTACCGGTGTTGGTCTGCATGGCGACACCTCCGGCGCGGAAGGCGCCGAAGAGCAGGCCGGCAGCGAAGGTTCCCCACGGCGTCGAACGGCCCAGCAGCGCCACCGTGATGGCATCAAAGCCGAAGCTGGCAGCCACGTCGGTGGTCAGCACACGCTCGGTTCCGGAGACCTGGGACACGCCGGCGAGGCCGGACAGGGCGCCGGCGATGAGCATAACCACCACGTAGCCCTTCGTGGTGCTGATGCCGGCGTTCCGGGCGGCGTCGGGGTTGGCACCCACGGCACGCAGTTCGAACCCGATGGTGGAGCGATTGAGCAGCCACCACACGAAGACCGTGGCTGCGATCGCCAGGATGAAGCCCCAGTGCAGGCGGAAGTCCGCGCCGAACAGCTTGGGGAACATGGCACTGTCAGCCAGCAGCGGGCTGATCGGGTTGTTGCTGCCCTCTCGCTGGAAACCGGGAGTGGTGAGCAGGAACGCGACCAGTTGGATGGCCACATAGTTGAGCATGATCGTCACGATCACCTCGTGGGCACCCGTGCGGGCCTTCAACAGACCGGCAATGCCGCCCCAGATGGCTCCGCCGAGCAGGCCGGCGATGATCACCAGGAGGATGTGCAGCCCTGCGGGCAGCTGCCAGGTGAACCCGACCCACGCCGCCAGTGCGGCACCGATGATGATCTGGCCCTGCGCACCGATGTTGAACAGGCCGGCACGGAACGCCAGCGCCACGCCAAGGCCGGCGCAGATCAGCGGGGTGGCGGTGGTCAGCGTCTGGGTGAGGGGGTAGATCGCACGGGTGAAGGTCTCAGCCTCCAGATTGATGATCGACCCCTGGAAGAGCGAGTAGTACGCTCCGGCCGCCGCGTCCCAGGCTGCGGCGAAGAAATCGCCGGGACGGCTGAACAGGTAGCCGGCTGCCTCAGTGGCTTCCTCATTGGTCAGGGCGATCAGCACCCCGCCCACAACCAGGGCCATCAGGACGGCGAGGACGGATACCAGCCCGTTTCCGGTCACGATCCGCTCGAGGACGCCGCGCTTGGCGTCCGGCTCCGGCGTGATGGTGCTGCCGACGGCGGCGGCGGGCGGCGCCAGCTGCCCTCCGGCGGTCTCCGCAGCTACTTCGAGGCGTGCCTCGTCGGCAGCCGAAGTCTTGCGGTCTGGTGCTGGCCCACCAGTGGTGGACTTTTCCGGGCTCACTGCGCCCCTCCCTCAATAATTGGTGTTTCCTCGGGCGCGGCCTCGCGGGCCAGCGCCTCGTCGGCGGTCATGCCGGCCATCATCAGGCCCAGCACATTCCGCGATGTGCCGCCGGGCACAATGCCCATCAGGCGGCCGCCGTACAGCACGGCAATACGGTCACCGAGTTCCAGGACCTCGTCCAGTTCGGTGGACACGATCATCACCGGCGTGCCGGCTTCCCGTTCGGCGATGATGCGCCGGTGCAGGAATTCGATTGAGCCAACGTCCACCCCGCGGGTGGGCTGGCTGGCGATGAACAGTGAGAGCGGCCGGGACAGTTCCCTGGCCATAACCACCTTCTGCTGGTTACCGCCGGACAGTGTGCCCGCCGGGGTGGCCGCAGTCTGGGTACGGATATCGAACTCGGTGATCTTTTCCTCGGCGTTGGCGCCGACCACTGCAGGCTTCATCGAAAGGCCGCGCGCAAACGGCGGCTCGTCATAGCGGTTGAGGACCAGGTTTTCGGCTACCGAGAAGGTGCCGACCAGTCCGTCCACGTTGCGGTCCTCGGGCACGAAGCCGACGCCGGCGTCGATGATCTTGTGGGTCTTCATGCCCACGAGTTCCCGTCCGTCCAGCTTGATGGAGCCGGTCACGTGTTCCTGCAGGCCCATAACCGCTTCGGTGAGCTCGGTCTGGCCGTTGCCCTGCACACCGGCAATGGCCAGGATTTCGCCCTTGGCAATGCCGAAGCTCAGGCCGTTAACCACTGGCTGGCCGCTCGCGGAGACAACCGTGAGGTCCTGTACCCGGAAGGTCTCTTCGCCCGGGACGGCCGGAGCCTTGTCCAGGCTCAGGCTGACCGAGCGGCCCACCATCAGTGCTGCCAGTTCCGTGGTGCCGGCGCTGGGTTCTGCGGAGCCGACTACCTTGCCGCGGCGGATTACCGTGATGACATCGGATACGGCCTTGACCTCGCGGAGCTTGTGCGAGATGAAGACGACGCCCTTGCCGTCACTGGTGAGCTGGCGCATGATGCCCAGCAGTTCATCGGTTTCGCGCGGGGTAAGTACGGCGGTCGGTTCGTCGAGGATCAGGACTTCTGCGTCCCGGATCAGCGCCTTGATGATTTCCACGCGCTGCTGGACGCCGACGGGCAGGTCTTCCACGAGGGCGTCGGGGTCGACGTCGAACCCGTACTGGTCCGAGATCTCCCGGATCCGGCGGCGGGTGTCGTCAAGGTTCAGCATGCCGGCGAACCGGGTTTTTTCGTTTCCGAGGGCCACGTTTTCGGCCACGGTAAAGACCGGTACGAGCATGAAGTGCTGGTGCACCATGCCGATGCCGGCGGCCATGGCGTCCGAGGGGCCGCTGAAGGTTACCGGGCGCCCGTCGATGAGGATTTGTCCCTCGGTCGGTTCGTAGAGGCCGTAGAGGACATTCATCAACGTCGATTTACCGGCGCCGTTCTCGCCGAGCAGGCTATGTACCTGCCCCGGCTCGACCACGAGGTCGATGTGGTCATTGGCTACCAGCGAACCGAATCGCTTGGTGATGCCTTGAAGCTCGAGTTTCACAAAACCCCAACCAATCTGTTCTAAAAAGTGCTGTGTGGGAGGTAGGGCTGTCCGGCACAGACAAACCGCCATGTCCGGCAGTCGCAACTGCGGGGCATGGCGGTTGTCTGAGGGCAGTTCGGTCCGCTGCTACTGCTTCGGGCTGGACTCGGATTCGATCGTGATCTCACCGGAGATGATCTTGGCCTTCAGGTCCTCGACCGCGGACTTGACGTCTTCGGGGACGTTGGCTTCCTGGTCGTGGAACGGTGCCAGGTCGACGCCGCCGTTCTCCAGGGTGCCCACGTACGGCTCGGCGCTGAAGTTGTCATCGGCGGACTCGGTGATGACGTCCTCGACTGCGTCGCCCATCAGCTTCATGACCGAGGTCAGGATGAATTCCTGACCGATTTCGGCGGTCTCGTATCCGTCGGAGTCAACCCAGACGGCGCGGACGTTCTTGCCGCCTTCGTTGGCCTCGACCACGGCCTCCATGGTGCCCAGGCCTACCGGACCGGCGACGGGCATGATGACGTCGGCGCCTTCGTTGATGAAGTTCTGCGTCAGGGTCTTGCCTGCGGCACGGTTGTCGAAGCTGTCGACGAAGGAGTCTGCGCCGAGGAGCTTGACGTCTGCGCCGTTCTCCTTGTTGAAGTGCTCAACGCCCTGGGCGAAGCCCTCCATGAAGATGGTGACGGTGGGGATGTTCATGCCGCCGTAGGTAGCGACGGTGCCGGTCTCGGAGGAGCCTGCAGCGACGTAGCCCGCAAGGAAGGCAGCCTGGGCCGTGTCGTAGATGATCGGCTTGACGTTGTCGAGCTCGATGGCGTTGTCATCGACGATCGCGAAGTTCACGTCGGGGTTCGCTTCGGCGGCGGCCTTCGTGGCGTCGGAAAGCAGGAAGCCAACGGTCACGGTCAGGTCGCAGCCGGCCTGGACCATGCTGTCCACGTTGTTCGTGAAGTCGGTGGGAGCCTGGGACTCAGCGTCGCGGGTCTCGATGCCCAGCGAATCCTTCGCCGCCATCAGGCCTTCGTAGCTGGACTGGTTGAAGGAGCGGTCATCCCAGCCGCCGGCGTCGGAGACAATGCAGCCGGTGAAGTCGCTGTTGGCTGCTTCGGAGCCGCCTTCTTCCTCTTCCGGTGCAGCACCGCAGCCGGAAAGCAGGAGAGCTGACACGCCGAGCATGGCGGCGGAGACGCCTGCGTTGCGCTTAAAGCTGCGCGGGTAATTCTTCAATGTTCCTCCAGAAAAGAAATGGTTTTCGCCGAACGGTGCCCTTTCAAGGTGCAGCGTGTGGCGCAGCGCTCCGTCCGTCGTTGGACCGCAGCAACATAACCATAATGTGTCGGAGGCAACACCAAGTCCAAATCCGGTGCTGGTGGAACATTGTTTACATGTTGTTATCAAACGGGCACTTCCGGCCGGAACCGGACTGATATGGTCCCGCCCCGGCCCCATGGGCAGCGGCAGCCCCTATTGTGTCGCCAGGTTACGCGGCCCGCAGGGCCGGAACGGGCGCCGCTGATTCAGTGCCGCAGGCCCCGGGCGGCGCGGAGGGCGGCAGCCGCCATCACGCTTACGCCGCAGCCGATAGCCCGTTCATCCGGGTTGTAGTCTCCGCGGTGCAGATCGAACGTTTCCCCGCCCGGTGAACGTGTGCCAAGCCGCATCAGGGCGCCCGGAACCGCCTGCGTCATCCAGGCGAAGTCCTCCCCGCCCATCGACTGCGGGGCCAGCACGACGGCGTCTTCGCCCAGTTCGGCGCGGGCCGCCGCCTCAATCAGGCTGATCTCGGCGTCGGCGTTAATAACCGGGGGAACGCCCCGGATGTGCTCCAGATGCACGTCGACGCCGAACGGCGCCGCGATTTCCCGCACCACCTTGTCCAGCAGCTCGCCGGCGGCGTGCCAGGCCTCGGCGTCGAGGCAGCGCATGGTGCCGGCCATGAATCCGTGTCCGGGAATGGCATTGGGTGCGGAACCCGCGTGCATCTGTCCCCACACCACGGAAACACCGCTGCGCACATCGATGCGGCGGGAGAGTACGGCCGGAACACTGACGGCAATCTCGGCCAGCGCGAAGACCAGGTCCTCGGTCAGGTGCGGGCGGGAGGTATGCCCGCCGCGGCCGGTGAGTTCGATCCGGATGGTGTCCGACGCCGAGGTAATCGCGCCGATGCGGGTGCCCACCTGCCCCACATCCACCCGGGGGTCGCAGTGCAGGGCCAGGACGCGCGGGACTCCGTCCAGGGCTCCCTGCTCGATCACCGAGAGGGCACCTCCGGGCATGACTTCTTCGGCCGGCTGGAAGATGACGCGCACCCGTCCGCCCAGCTGGCCGGCGGCGTCGAACCCTGCGAGCACCTTGGCTACGCCGAGCATCACCGTGGTGTGGATGTCATGGCCGCAGGCATGGGCTATGCCGGTGTTTTCCGAGGCGTACGGCAGTCCGGTCTCCTCCAGCACGGGAAGGGCATCGATATCCGCCCGGACCGCCAGGCGCACGGGGCCCTCACCGATGTCCACCACAACGCCCGTGTTGTCGAGCCGCTTGGGCGTCAGGCCTGCATGCTCCAGGGCTTCGACAATGCGGTCGGTAGTACGGAATTCCTTATGCGAGAGCTCGGGATGCGAGTGCAGGTCCCGCCGGAACTCGATCAACCCGCCCAGGAGCGGCGCCACGCTCCCCTGTATTGAGGGGATTGGCGAATTGCTCAAAGGGATTGTCTGCACAACCTCAAGGTTAGCCAATTCCGGAGCCAAAGCGGGAATGTGCGACGCCGGAAACGACGCCGCGTGACGGTGTTCCGCGGACGAGCTACAGGACGTCGGTGTCGCCGCTGGCCTTCAGGTGTTCCACGGCTTTCTTGACTTCCTGCGCGTGCTCCTTGGTGGTCACCAGCAGGGCGTCGGGTGTGTCCACGATGACAATGTCCTCGATCCCGATCAGCGCAATGACACGCTTGGTATCGGAGACGACTATCCCGGAAGCGTTTTCAGAGTAGACGCGGGCGCCCTCCCCCATCACCGTCAGGTTGCTGTTTTCCGCTGCGGGGTTCAGCCGGCCGATCGCGGCGAAGTCGCCTACATCGTCCCAGCTGAAGGCGCCTGGGATCATTGCGACGTCGCCTGCTGCGGCAGCCGGTTCAGCGACGGCATAGTCAATGGCAATCTTGGGAAGTGTGGGCCAGACCCGACGGACCACTTCGCGGCGCCGGGTGGTGTCCCAGGCGTCGGCGATTTCCATCAGGCCGGAGTAGAGCACGGGCTCGTTGGCTTCCAGGTGCTTGAGCATCAGGTCCACCGGGGCCACGAACATTCCGGCGTTCCAGCTGTAGCTGCCGCTGTCCAGGTATGTCTGCGCAACGTCCGCTGACGGTTTTTCCACGAACTCGACCACGGAGCGCGCGCTCGGTGCGCCGGCAACGCGGAGCTGCTCGCCGGCGCGGATATAACCGAATCCGGTGGATGGGTGCGTGGGTTCGATGCCGATGGTGACGATATATCCCTGCGCCGCGGTGTGCACGGCTTCCCGGACGGCGGCTTGGAAGACCTCCACGGGGGCAATGACCTGGTCTGCGGCGAAGGATCCCATGATGATCTGCGGATCCCGCTTGTAGAGGATCGCCGCTGCAAGGCCGATCGCTGCGGCCGAATCCTTCGGCTCGAGTTCCAGGACCAGGTTCTTGTTGGAGATCTCGGGCAGCTGCTGCCGCACGGCCTGCCGGTGCACGGCCCCGGTCACCACCATGACGCGGTCTCCGCTGAGCGGGCTCAGGCGCTCGTACGTGGCCCGGATAAGGGTGGAACCCGAACCTGTCAGGTCATGCAGGAACTTGGGTGCGGCCGCACGGGAAAGTGGCCAAAGGCGCGTCCCGACGCCGCCCGCCGGGATGACTCCGTAAAAACGGTCAAGAACGGCGGACGCAGTATCTGCTTGTGGCTTTTCGTTACTCATCACAGCCAAGATTAGCCCAGCCTGTCGGCGAGCATCAGGAACCACCCCTGATACAGGGTTTTCGTTGCGGGTTCAATGTAATCAGCGTCACACCATAGGCGAACCTAAATTGAAACCCCGGTCACGCAAGCCTAGATTATGGTAGAGCTTATATCGCTGTCGCACCGGCGTCATCACTGCGTGGAACACGCGCTAACGCCGCTGCGATGCAGGGAGGAAAATTCAGTGTCGAAGTTACCAGCAGGCACTCTCTACCGTGGCCGTGAGGGCCAATGGTCGTGGGTTGTGCACCGTATCACCGGCGTGGCGATCTTCTTCTTCCTTTTGGTCCACGTTCTGGATACGTCTTTGGTGCGCGTTTCGCCGGAGGCCTACAACGTGGTGATCGAATCCTACAAGAACCCGATTATGGGCATCGGCGAGCTTGGTCTCGTTGCTGCCATTGTGTTCCATGCCTTCAACGGCCTGCGTGTAGTCCTGATCGACTTCTGGAAGAAGGGGCCCAAGTACCAGCGCCAGATGCTCTGGGGCGTTGTTGCCCTGTGGGCCGTTACGGTTATCGGCTTCTCTATTCGCCACCTGCCCAACGTCTTCGGGGGTTAATAACCAATGAGCACATCCACTAACGAAGCGCACGCCCTCGAAGCACCCCGGTCAGGACGCATCGCCCCGCGCTACACGCGCAATTCCTCGGGCCGCGGCAACTTTGAAATGCTTGCGTGGCTGTTCATGCGCGTCTCCGGCGTGATCCTTGTTGTCCTGATCTTCACGCACCTGTTCATGAACCTGGTCCTGGGCGACGGCATCCACGCCGTCGACTTCGGCTTCGTTGCCGGCAAGTGGGCGAGCCCGCTGTGGCAGGTCTGGGACCTGGTCATGCTGTGGCTGGCCATGCTGCACGGCACCAACGGCGTCCGCGTCATCATCAACGACTACGCAGACAAGAAGGCCACGCGCATGTGGCTCAAGACTGTCCTCTATGTCGCGACCTTCGTGATCATCGTGCTCGGCACCCTGGTGATCTTCACCTTTGACCCCTGCCTTGCAGGCGCCTCGGCTGAGACGCTCCAGGAGTTCTGCGGCGCCAGCTAACGCCGGCGCAGGACAACCAGGGTACGCCCACGAATTTCTAGTAGTTTCAACAGAAAGAGCATCTGCTATGCAGGTCCATAAGTACGACGTCGTCATCGTCGGCGCAGGCGGCGCCGGTATGCGTGCCGCCATCGAATCAGGTCAGCGGGCACGTACGGCGGTACTGACCAAGCTGTACCCCACCCGCTCCCACACCGGTGCGGCGCAGGGCGGCATGTGCGCGGCCCTGGCCAATGTCGAAGAAGACAACTGGGAATGGCACACCTTCGACACCGTCAAGGGCGGTGACTACCTGGTGGACCAGGATGCAGCCGAGGTCATGGCCAAGGAAGCCATTGACGCCGTGCTGGACCTGGAAAAGATGGGCCTGCCGTTCAACCGCACGCCCGAAGGACGCATCGACCAGCGCCGCTTCGGCGGGCACACCCGTGACCACGGCAAGGCACCCGTACGCCGTGCGTGCTATGCCGCAGACCGCACGGGCCACATGATCCTGCAGACGCTGTACCAAAACTGCGTCAAGCACAACGTTGAGTTCTACAACGAGTACTACGTCCTGGACCTCATCACCGTCGTCGACCTCGACGGCCAGAAGCGGGTAGCGGGTGTCATTTCCTATGACCTCGCCACCGGCGAGCTGCACATCTTCCAGGCCAAGTCCGTCGTGTTCGCCTCCGGCGGCGCCGGCAAGGTCTACAAGACCACGTCCAACGCACACACCCTCACCGGTGACGGCATGGGCATCGCCTTCCGCCGGGGCATTCCCCTGGAGGACATGGAGTTCATCCAGTTCCACCCGACCGGCCTGGCCGGGCTGGGCATCCTCCTCTCCGAGGCCGCCCGCGGCGAAGGCGCCATCCTCCGCAACTCCGAGGGTGAACGCTTCATGGAGCGCTACGCCCCCACCATCAAGGACCTGGCGCCGCGTGACATCGTGGCCCGTTCCATGGCCAATGAGGTACGCGAGGGACGCGGCTGCGGCCCGAACAAGGACTACGTCCTGCTGGACCTGACGCACCTGGAACCGGCACACATCGATGCGAAGCTTCCGGACATCACCGAGTTTGCCCGCACCTACCTCGGTGTGGAGCCCTACACCGAACCGGTGCCGGTGTTCCCTACGGCGCACTACGTGATGGGCGGCATTCCCACCAACATCAAGGCCGAGGTACTCCAGGACAACGACACGGTAATCCCCGGACTGTACGCGGCCGGCGAAGTCGCCTGTGTGTCCGTACACGGTTCCAACCGTCTGGGCACCAACTCGCTGCTGGACATCAACGTCTTCGGCAAGCGGGCCGGCATCTACGCTGCCGAATACGCCCTAACCGCCGATTTCGTCGATCTGCCGGAGAACTCCGAAATGGACACGGTCAACCTGCTGGACCACGTCCGGAATTCGGAAGGCACCGAGCGTGTCTCCGAAATCCGCCGGGACCTGCAGAACACCATGGACCTGAACATGCAGGTGTTCCGCACCGCGGAAACCATCCAGCAGGTCCTGAAGGACATCGCTTCCTTCGAGGAGCGTTACCAGAAAATCAGCGTCCAGGATAAGGGCAAGCGCTTCAACCTCGACCTCCTCGAGGCCGTGGAGCTTGGCTTCCTCCTGGAACTGGCAAAAGTCATGAGCGTTGCCGCCCTGCACCGCACGGAATCCCGCGGCGGACACTTCCGCGAGGACTTCCCGGAGCGCGATGACGAGAACTTCATGAAGCATTCGATGGCCTACAAGGTTGACGAAGCCGAGAATACCGAGCACACCGCCGGCATCCGGTTGGACACCAAGCCGGTCATTTTCACGCGCTATGAGCCGATGGTGAGGAAGTACTAATGACAACCGAAATCGCCGAGCCGGCCTCGAAGGTGGAGCTCCCCGAGTCAATCGGCGGAGAGATCCCCTCGTTCGAAATCACCTTGAAGGTCCGTCGCTACAACCCCGAGGTTTCCGACGAAGCCTACTGGGATGAGTGGAAGCTGACCATGTACGGCACGGACCGCGTGCTGGACGCACTGCACAAGGTCAAGTGGGAGCACGACGGCTCGGTTTCGTTCCGCCGTTCCTGCGCCCACGGTGTCTGCGGCTCCGATGCCATGCGCATCAACGGCCGCAACCGCCTGGCCTGCAAGACCCTGCTGAAGGACCTGGACACGTCCAAGCCCATCCTCGTCGAGCCCATCAAGGGCCTGCCGGTGGAAAAGGACCTGATCGTGGACATGGAGCCGTTCTTCCAGTCCTACCGCGAGATCATGCCGTTCCTGGTGACCAAGGGCCACGAGCCCACGAAGGAACGCCTGCAGTCCGCCGAGGACCGTGAGCGCTTCGACGACACCACCAAGTGCATCCTCTGCGCCGCGTGCACGTCCTCCTGCCCCGTCTTCTGGACCGACGGCCAGTACTTCGGCCCGGCGGCGATCGTCAACGCGCACCGCTTCATCTTCGATTCGCGTGACGACGCCGGAGATATGCGCCTGGAGATCCTGAACGACAAGGAAGGCGTGTGGCGCTGCCGCACCACCTTCAACTGCTCGGAAGCATGCCCCCGCGGCATCCAGGTCACCAAGGCCATTTCAGAGGTCAAGCAGGCCATCCTGGCCCGTTCCCTCTAAGTACTTCCCTGCGTTAGGCGCCGGCAAGCGGATTTCCCCGCTTACCGGCGCCTTTTGCGTACTCGATAGAGTTGCTCCATGCCTTCGTTTGAATCTGTGTCCTTTTCCGGCGTCAACGGGACCACCCTCTCCGGAACCCTTGATGTCCCCGACGGCGGAGCCCGCGCCTGGGCGGTCTTCTGCCATGGCTTCACGCTGGGAAAGAACAGCGCCGCGGCCTCCCGGATCTCCAAGGCCCTGGCCGGCCACGGCATCGGAGTGCTCCGCTACGACGCCGCGGGGCTGGGCAGCTCCACCGGCAGGTGGGAAGACGGCAGCTTCAGTACCAAGGTGGCAGATGTGCTCAGTGCCTGCGGCTTCATGGCGGACAGCGGACGCCCGGTCTCCCTGCTGGTCGGACATTCGCTCGGCGGCGCCGCCGTCCTGGCGGCCGCTTCACGGGTTCCCGGACTGGACGCCGTCGTCACCATCGCCGCGCCCTTCCGTCCCTCACATGTAGTCCACCTCTTCGAATCAGAGTTGGACCGGATCCACGAACAGGGATCGGCAGCTGTGGATCTGGGCGGCGGGGAACTGGAAATCCGCCGGCACCTGATTGAGGACCTGCGGGGTCATGACCTCACGGACAGCATCAAGGAGCTGCACCTGCCCCTGCTGGTGATGCACTCCCCCACCGACAACACCGTGGGCATAGACAACGCGAGCGAGATCTTCCGGACGGCGCGGCATCCCCGGAATTTCATTTCGCTGGAAGGCAGCGACCACCTGATGGTGGACCGGGCCCAGACAGCACGTGCCGCGGCAATCATCGCCGCATGGGCCGGCACCTATCTGGATCTGGGCAGGGAGTCCTAGTCCGGCTGCTTCCCGGATCCGAGCCGGACGTGCTCCTGCAGCTTCCACAGGCCGGTGGCATCGTGCTCGTAAAGGCCCACGCAGTCCACCGTAAAGCCTGCTGAATAGCTGTCCAGCCGGCGAACGGCTTCGTCCATGCTCTGCTCGCTGACATCGTGCGCCACCGTAACGTGCGGGTGGAACGGGAACGCCAGGTCCCGGGCCAGCGGGCCGCTCTGGAGCTCCTTATGCAGTGCCGTGCACTCATCGAAGCCCTCGTCGACGTTCAGGAAGACCACCGGCGATACCGGCCGGAACGTGGCGGTCCCCTCCAGCGTCACCCGGAACGGTTCCTGCGCCGCGGCAACTTTGCGCACATGCTGCAACGTCGCTTCCCAGTCGTCCGTTTCCGTGGTCGTGACCAAGGTGATGTGGGCAGGGATCAGCGCCGCCATGGGATCTCCGAAGGATGCCCGTGCCGCCTTCAGCTCGCTCGCCATCGGCTCCGGAACCGCAATCACTATCCCCACGCAGCGCGCATCGCACGCAGGAGCGTGGCTGCCGTTCATGCTGCCTGCTGCCATGGCCTGGTCGTAGGATTCGGAGATTCTCATGGGATTACGCGGTAACGCTGCCCAGCGGCAGGAAGCCGACCTTGTTGTACACGTCCGCGAGCGTCACCGACGCCGACTCCCGCGCCTTGGCAGCACCCACTGCGAGCAGGCGGTCCAGCTCGGCCGGATCGTCCAGCAGGTGCAGTGCACGTTCACGGATGGGCCGGATGTGTTCGGTGACGACCTCCGCAAGGTCCACCTTCAGGTGTCCGTACATCTTCCCCTCGTACTCCTTCTCCAGTGTTTCCACGCTGCGTCCGCTGATCAGGGAGTAGATGGACAACAGGTTCGAAACCCCGGGCTTGGCGTCGCGGTCGAAACGGATCTCGCTGCCGTCGTCGGTCACGGCCGACTTGATCCGCTTGGCTATGACCTTGTCCTCATCGAGGAGGTTGATCAGGCCTGCCGGCGACGCGGCTGACTTGGACATCTTCGCCGAAGGGTTCTGCAGGTCGTAAATCTTGGCTGCTGCTTTTTGGATAAAGACCTCGGGCACCACGAAGGTCTCGCCGAAGCGGGTATTGAACCGCTTGGCGAGGTCCCGGCTCAGCTCCACGTGCTGCCGCTGGTCTTCGCCCACCGGCACGCCGTGCGGCTGGTAGAGCAGAATGTCGGCCACCTGCAGGATCGGGTAGGTGAACAGTCCGACGCTGGCCGAATCCGACCCGAAGCGCTGCTGCTTGTCCTTGAACTGCGTCATGCGGGAGGCCTCACCGAATCCGGTGAGGCAGTTCAGCACCCAGGCCAGCTGGGCGTGCTCGGGCACCTGGGACTGCACGAACAGGGTGGCCTTGTCGACGTCGACGCCGCCCGCGATGTACTGGGCAGCGGTGACGCGGGTGCGCTTGCGCAGGTCCTCGGGATCCTGCGGCACCGTGATGGCGTGCAGGTCCGGGATGAAGAAGTAGGCGTCGTATTCGTCCTGGAGCCTCACCCAGTTCACCAAGGCGCCGAGGTAGTTGCCCAGATGCAGGGAATCGGCGGACGGCTGCATACCCGAGAGGATGCGCCGGCGGCTGCTGGAAGACTCAGATGTCATGGAGGAAACCCTTAGAACTGGTAGTCGATCACTACTGGAGCGTGGTCTGAGAAGCGCGAGTCGTACGAGGGGGCACGGTCGACGACGGCGGTGACGGCCCGTGCCGCCAGCTCCGGCGTGGCCATGTGGTAGTCGATCCGCCAGCCGGAGTCATTGTCGAACGCCTGTCCGCGCCAGCTCCACCAGGTGTACGGTCCGTTGACCTCGCCGGCCAGGGATCGGTGGACGTCGGTGTAAC
The DNA here is from genome assembly GCF_025244865.1 of Arthrobacter sp. zg-Y1110. Lineage (NCBI taxonomy): Bacteria > Bacillati > Actinomycetota > Actinomycetes > Micrococcales > Micrococcaceae > Arthrobacter > Arthrobacter sp. zg-Y1110. The sequence continues at coordinate 896,108 of NZ_CP104272.1, read as the reverse complement.
CGATTTCCTCACCGAAGAAGCGGTCAAAGTAGGCACGTTCCTCGGGGAGGAAACCTGCGCGCTTGACGTTGCCCTTCCAGTTCTTGATGTCCAGGGGCGTGTGTCCCACGTTCAGGTCCCCCACCACCAGCACGAAGTCGCTCGTCTGTGCCAGGGCGGGCAGCCGGGCGGCCATCGTGTCGAGGAAGCGGTACTTGTCGACCTGCTTGGGCGTATCCACTTCGCCGGAATGGACGTAGGCGCTGACGACGGTGAGGATCTTCTCTTCTCCCGCGACGGCAACCTTGAAGTCCGCCTCCACCCAGCGGCCCGAACGTGCGAAGTACTCGTCGCCGATATGTTCGCGGACGGCGACCGGCTCCGTGCGGGAGGCGATGGCAACACCCGCACGGCCCTTGGCGTCGAGGCATTCGGCGTGCTGGACGTGCCAGGTATCACCGAGCAGGTCCTTCAGGATCGCGTCGGGGGCGCGGACCTCCTGCAGGCAGAGGATGTCCACATCGCGCCCTGCCAGCCAATCGGCCATGCCCCGCTTGTAGGCGGCGCGGATGCCGTTGACGTTCACGGACGCAATGCGCAGTGTTTCCCCGGAACTGTCCATAGTCCCTGTTGATGCCGTCCCTGTTGATGCCGAACTCACGCGAATAACCATACTCCTCAGTAGCTGTTCATCCCGAAACGGCCGTCCGGCACGCCGCGTCGACGCGGCGCTTCCGGAAGCGGCTGGCGGGAACTAGTCGACTACGGTGCCTTCGACGGACCCGCCGTCGTCCTTCTTGATCATGCCACGGCCGTTGTGCGCCGTGATCTCGATGGTCTCCAGGGCGCGGTCCACCATTTCGCGGTCAGTGTCCAGGTTCTGGGCAATGACATTCGCCTGGACCTGGATGATCTTGAAGCTGTGGTCCAGTTTCTGGTCGCGCACAGTGGTGGCTTCGTCGACAACCTGGACGCCGCCGCGGGGAGCAAGGCCGGCAGTGGCGCCGGCGAGCTTCGCGGTGGCCTTGCGCGTGGCACTCCGGACGGAGAACACCACGAACGTGGCGAGGAACAGCCAGCCGAGGGACACAATGACCACTAGCCAACCGATGACGTCATTCTGGTTGGCGGCGAAAACCACTGCCACCAGGAAGACAATGAGCATCACGACGATGCCCGTAGAGCCCATCTTGCGGCTAATGCCGCGGCCGGGCGAGGACGAGGACGACGGCGTCTGGCCGTTTCGGATCGACTGCATGGTTTTATTCTCTCAAACTCGGACAGGTGCCCGATGCCGCGTTCGCTCTGCGCTGGTGCCTGCCTCCCCCGGCGGTGGAAAACGGGGCGGCTGCAGTGGCAGACTGGCTCGATGCAGATCACGATCGCCACCGGTGACATCACCACCCGGGATACCGACGTCGTCGTCAATGCCGCCAACTCATCGTTGCTGGGCGGCGGCGGGGTGGACGGCGCCATCCACCGCGCGGCAGGCCCGCAGCTCCTGGCAGCCTGCCGGGAGCTGCGGAAGACATCACTGCCGCAGGGGCTGCCCACCGGCAGGTCCGTCGCTACCGAGGCGTTCAACCTGCCTGCCCGGTGGGTGGTGCACACCGTGGGACCCAACGCGGGGGCAGGGGAAACGGACCCGGAGCTGCTGAGGTCATGCTTCCGGACCGCCCTGGCCGTGGCCGAGGACCTGGGCGCCGAGAGCATTTCCTTTCCCGCCGTCAGCGCCGGTATTTACGGCTGGGACCCGGAGACCGTGGCCGGGATCGGGCTGCAGGAGCTCCTGGACCATACCCCGCGGACGTTGAAGCGGGCAGAGTTCGTCCTGTTCAACGACCGCCTGGCCGGGATCTTCGCCAACAAGTATGAGCAGCTGGCCGGCTGACCAGGAACCTACTTCAGGAACAGCGCCCGGAGCCGGTTAGTGGTCAAGGTCAGGCCCAGCACAATCATCACCACGAAGTACAGCAGGTGCCCTGCCGTCCCCCAGCTGAAGATACCTACACTGATCTGCCGGAGCAGTTCCACGCCGTGCCACAGCGGCAGGGCCTGGATCACCGACTGCACCGCTTCGGGGTACACGCTCAGCGGGTAGAAGGTGGCTGAGAGCAGGAACATCGGCAGCATGATCATGTTGACCCAGTCCAGCTGCTGGAACGTCTTCATGTAGCTGGTTATTGCCATCCCGAAGGAGGCGAAGCCGAACGCGATCACCACGGCGGCCGGGATCATCAGCAGCGCCCAGGGCGAGGTGATCAGGCCCATCGCGCCCATCACGGCGGTGAAGCCCGTGGCGTACATCGCGCCCCGCAGGAGGGCCAGGAAGATCTCCCCCATCGCGACGTCCAGCGGCCCCAGCGGCGTGGAAAGCATGCCTTCGTAGAGCCGGGCGTAGTTGAGCTTGAAGAACACGTTCATGGTGGAGTCGTACACCGCGCCGTTCATCGCCGACACAGCCAGCAGCGCCGGCGCGATGAAGTTGGCATACTCCATTTCCTGGCCGCCGGGGCCGGAGACCGTCCCCACCAGCGCGCCCAGGCCGATGCCCATGGCGACCAGGTACAGCACCGGTTCGACGAACCCGCTGATCATGATGCTCCAGTTGGTGCCCCACGTGGCCTTGAGGCCGCGGGCAATTACTGCCCGGATGTTCCGTCCGTACAGCGAGCCGAGGAAACGGTCCTGCGGTACAAGCGCCGTGGGTGCCGTGCGGTTTTCGGTGCTCATCCGTCGAGCCTCCTCGTGAAGTTCCGCCGGGCCAGAACCAGCCCGCCGACGGTCAGGACCAGCAGGTACACCACGTGGACGGCCGTCATGGCTGCCGCTTCCGGGTGTCCGTAGCTGAGCACCCGGCCCAGCTCGGTGGAATGCCAGAGCGGTGAGATCCAGCCGATCCAGCGGACGGCCAGCGGCAGCGACTCCAATGGAAAGAAGGTGCCGGAGAACAGGAACAGCGGCATCACAATAAACCGCTGGACCATGGCGAACTGCCCCTTGTCCTCTTTCAGGGTGGAGCTGAACGCCAGCAGCGGCATACCGAAGGCAAGTCCGGCCAGCAGCGCCGTGAAGATCATCAGCCAGCCGGTTGCCGGCTGCGCCACGGCCCCGAAGAGGACCAGGAAAAGGTAATAGATGGTCGTGGTCAGCAGGATGCGGACGGTGAGCCCCAGGACGTGGCCGAGGGCAATCTGCCCACTGGAGAGCGGAGAGGCGTTGGGTCCGTAGTAGGTGCGGTGCCATTTGAACCCGCCCATGACGGTATAGGTGTTTTCCTCGCTGGAAACCATCAGCGCTGCCGTGGCCACGAGGGCCGGTCCCAGGAACATCAGGTAGGACACCGTCGAGCCGTTGCCGCCCGGGAAACCCGCGTTGGAGTTCCCGTCAATTAGCACCGCCAGGCCCGTGCCCATGCCCAGCAGGTACACCAGCGGGGTCCCGACGGCGGTCATCAGCACGGTCCACTGGTAACCGCGCATCCGCCGGATCCACATGTCGGCGTAGTAAAGGCTGCCGAAACGGCGCGCCTTGGCGGCCGTTTCCATCGGCGTCAGCGGTGACCTCAGCCCGAGCACGTCATGGCGCTCGGCTCCGGGCCGGGCAGGGGATTCCGGCCTAGTCAACGAGGCTTCTCCCGGTCAGGCGCAGGAACACGTCTTCCAGCGAGGAGCGTCGCACCAGCGAGGTGATGGGCCGCAGCCCCCGGCCGGTCACGGCTTCCAGGGCGGCTTCGCCGTCGTCTGCGTAGATCAGGACCCGGTCCGGGAGTGTCTCCAGCCGCTCGCCGATCCCCTCCAGCTCCGCGGCCACGGTGGTGTTGCGCTCCGAACCGAACCTCAGCTCCACCACCTCCCGGGTGGAATGCTCACGGATCAGGGCCGACGGCGACCCCTCGGCCATGATCGCGCCCTTGTCCACCACGATCAGCCGGTCGCACAGCTGCTCGGCCTCGTCCATGTAATGGGTGGTGAGGATCAGCGTCACGCCGGCTTCCTTGAGCCGGAACAACCGGTCCCAGAGGATGTGCCGGGCCTGCGGATCCAGTCCGGTGGTCGGTTCGTCCAGCAGCAGGATCTTCGGATCGTTGATCAGGGACCGGGCAATGGTCAGGCGCCGCTTCATCCCCCCGGAGAGCGAATCCACGCGGGCCTTGGCCTTGTCGGTGAGCTGCGCGAATTCCAGCAGCTCGTCCGCCTTGGGCTGCAGGTAGCTCTTGGGCAGGCCGAAGTAGCGGCCGTAGGCCAGGAGGTTGTCCCGCACGCGCAGGTCTTCGTCCAGGTTGTCCTGCTGGGGCACCACGCCAAGGTGGGCGCGGACTTCCGGCCCGTAGGTGTTCGGGTCCAGCCCCATGATGCTGAGGTCTCCGCCGCTGCGCTGGGACACTCCGCCGATCATTTTCATAGTGGTGGATTTGCCTGCGCCGTTGGGCCCGAGCAGCCCGAAGGACTCCCCCGGCGGAACGTCAAAGGAGATGCCGTTGACGGCGGTGAAATCGCCGTAGGACTTGGTCAGGTTCCGTGCGGAAATAACGAAATCGGAGCGGGTTTCGGGGACGGTTCTGCTTGATGTGATCTGTGACACTTGAGACAGCATAGTGGACGCGGAACGGACCGGCGCATCAAGCCGCGCCGGTCCGTTCCGTTGGTGCTGAATTCGGCCCTAGACCAGGATTCCGGCCTGCCGTTCGGCGGCTTCCACCACGTTCGCCAGCAGCATTGCTCGGGTCATCGGGCCCACGCCGCCGGGGTTGGGCGAAATCCAGGACGCGACATCGGCCGCCGCTGCTTCGACGTCGCCGGTCAGCGTTGTTTCCCCGGTTTCCGGATCGGTGACCCGGGTGACGCCGACGTCCAGCACGATGGCGCCGGGCTTGAGGTCTTCGGCACGGATCATTTCCGGGAAGCCGGCTGCAGCAACCACCACATCGGCTGCCTGCAGGTGCTCGAACAGGTCCGCGGTCCCGGTGTGCGCCAGCGTGACCGTGGCATTGATCGGACGGCGGGTCAGGAGCAGGCCGAGCGGCCGCCCGACGGTGACGCCGCGTCCGACCACGAGGACTTTCTTGCCGTTCAGTGAAATCCCGTTGCGGACCAGCAGCTGCACGATCCCGTGCGGCGTGCAGGGCAGCGGAGACGTCAACGGTTCGCTGACGTTGAGCACCAGGCGGCCCAGGTTGACCGGGTGCAGCCCGTCCGCATCCTTTTCCGGGGCGATCCGCTCCAGGATGGCATTCGCATCGATATGCGCCGGCAGCGGCAGCTGCACAATGTAGCCGGTGGTCGCCGGGTCCTCGTTCAGCTCGTCAATGACCTTTTCCAGGTCTGCCTGGCTGATGTCGCCGGGAAGATCCCGGCGGATGGAATTAATCCCCACCTGCTTGCAGTCTTTATGCTTGCCGCCCACGTAGGAGTGGCTGGCGGGATCGTCGCCCACCAGCACGGTCCCCAGGCCCGGAGTGACGCCGTGCTCTTCCTTCAGCACGCGCACCCGTTCGGTCAGGTCCTCCTTGATCTCCCGGGCGGCGGCGCGGCCGTCCAGGATCTTCGCCGCGACCGGAGTGCCGAATTCGGTTTTCTCCTTGACCTCCCAGCCAAGGTTGACGCTGGCGGCCTCATCAGTCGCGGGACCCTCCATATTGGTTCCTTTCTCCACGGTTACCATTCCTCCTGTCCGGGGTAGAGCGGGAAGTTCTCAGTCAGCGCCCCCACGCGGGCCCGGAGGGCCTCGACGTCGGGAGCGGGCTTCAGTGCGGCGGCAATGATCTCGGCAACTTCGGTGAACTCGGCTGCGCCGAAGCCCCGGGTTGCGAGCGCCGGGGTGCCGATCCGCAGGCCGGACGTGACCATCGGCGGCCGCGGGTCGAACGGCACGGAGTTGCGGTTCACCGTGATGCCCACGGAATCAAGCAGGTCTTCGGCCTGCTTCCCGTCCAGGGCGGAGTGCCGCAGGTCCACCAGGATCAGGTGTACGTCGGTGCCGCCGGTGAGCACGGAAACTCCGTGTTCGGCGACGTCGGGCGCATTCAGGCGGTCGGCAATGATCCGTGCACCCTCGAGCACGCGTTCCTGCCGTTCCCGGAACTCCTCGGTGCCGGCGATCTTAAAGGCCACGGCTTTCGCGGCAATCACGTGCATCAACGGACCGCCCTGCTGGCCGGGGAAAACGGCGGAGTTCAGCTTCTTCGCGTATTCCTTTTTCGCCAGGATCATTCCCGAGCGCGGCCCGGCAAGGGTCTTGTGCACGGTGGAGGTGACGACGTCGGACACCGGCACCGGGTTGGGGTGCAGTCCCGCGGCCACCAGTCCGGCAAAATGCGCCATGTCGGTCCAGAGATAGGCACCGGCTTCATCGGCAATGGAGCGGAAGGCCTCGAAGTCCAACTGCCGCGGGTAGGCGGACCAGCCGGCGACAATAACCTGCGGGCGTTCTGCCAGCGCCTGTTCACGGACCCGATCCATGTCCACCCGGTAAGTCTGCTCGTCCACCCCGTAGGCCGCGACGTCGTACAGCTTGCCGGAAAAGTTCAGTTTCATGCCGTGGGTAAGGTGCCCGCCGTGGGCCAGGTTCAGACCCATCAGTTTCTCGCCCGGTGCCATCAGGGCCGCGAGCGCGGCAGCATTGGCCTGCGCACCGGAGTGCGGCTGGACGTTGGCGAACTCTGCACCGAACAGGGCCTTCGCCCGCTCGATGGCGAGGTTCTCCGCTACGTCCACATGTTCGCAGCCGCCGTAGTAGCGGCGCCCGGGGTAGCCCTCGGCGTACTTGTTGGTGAGGACGGAGCCGGAGGTTTCCAAGACGGCGCGCGGGGCGAAGTTCTCGGAGGCGATCATCTCGAGGGTGCTGCGCTGGCGGGACAATTCATCATTCAAAACCGCTGCTATTTCGGGATCAACATCGATAAGCGGCGCGTTGGTGACGGGCTGGGTGGATACTCTCACGTGGATCTCCTGGGAAGGGGTTCTCTATAGGTCAGGCTACCTGTCGGGACATAGGCCGGGCATGGCACAACAGTTTCGCGCGTGACCCGCGGCCCAGGCGTGCGATCCGTGGTCGTTAGGACACCCCCGCAGGGGTGCCGTGCCGCTTCCTGGTGGTAATCCACCTAACGCCAGTCGCGACGCTCTCCATCCTAGCCTCACCTGTCCCCCGGCTGCAGGGCTTCAGCGGAATAGCCGCAATGCCCGGACCGTTACGGTTCTCAAGAACGAAGGAGTGCACAGGTGGAAACGGACATACTCGTGATCGGAGCCGGCCAGGCCGGGCTCAGCGCCGCCTATCACCTGCGCCGCCGCGGCCTGGAGCCCGGCGCCGGATTCACCGTGCTGGACGCGAACCCCGGGCCGGGCGGCGCCTGGCGGCACCGGTGGGATTCGCTGACCTTCGGTGCTGCGCACGCCCTGCACGACCTCCCGGGGATGCCGCTGGGCTCGCCGGATCCCGCCGAACCCGCTTCCGCCGTCGTCACCAGGTACTACGGACGCTATGAGCAGGAGTTCGGGCTCGACGTCGTCCGGCCGGTTTCCGTGTCCGCGGTGGCGGAGGGCGACGGCGGCAGGCTCTCGGTCCGTGCCGTGGATGGCCGCGAGTGGCAAGCCCGCACGGTCATCAACGCGACGGGCACGTGGGACCGGCCGTATTGGCCCTACTACCCCGGGCGGGAATCCTTCCGCGGCCGGCAGCTGCATACCCGGGACTTTCGCAGCGTGGCTGACTTTGCCGGGCAGCGGGTCCTTGTGGTGGGCGGCGGCACCTCCGCCGTGCAGTTCCTGCTGCAGCTGCAACGTGCCGGTGTGGAAACCGTCTGGTCCACCCGCCGACCGCCGGAATTCACCCTCCGTCCGTTCGACTCAGAGTGGGGGCGGGCCGTGGAAGCGAAAGTCAGCGCCAGGACCCGTGCCGGCCTGCCGCCGCTGAGCGTCGTTTCCGCCACGGGCCTGCCGCTGACGGATGAATACCGGCGGGGCATAGAGGACGGGGTGCTCGTTTCGCGCGGACCGATCGGCCGCCTGACCACCTCCGGTGTCGTTTTCGCAGACGGGTCCGCGGAGTCCGTGGACACCATCCTCTGGGCCACCGGCTTTCGTGCCGCCCTGGAGCATCTGGCACCGCTGCACCTGCGCGAACCCGGCGGCGGGATCCGGATGGACGGAGTACGGGTGGTGCGCGAGCCCCGGCTGCTGCTGGTGGGCTACGGCGAGTCCTCCTCCACGCTGGGGGCTACCCGCGCCGGCCGTGCAGCCGCGCTTGCGGCCGTGCGGCAGCCGGTTACGAAAGCAGCTCTTCCCAGTTGACGGCGGTAACCGTGCCCTGCTCCCAGTCCCGCCGCAGGATGGCGTAAACCACCGTGGCAACTCTGCGCCCGTCTTCCAGCGGCCAGTCCTCCCGGTAATGCGCTTCCTTCACGAAGCCTGACCTCAGCAGGGTCTTGCGCATGGCGATGTTGTCCTCGCTCGTACGGCCCGCGAAGCGGTGCGCTTCGGGGTAGTCGTCGAACACCATGCCGGTCAGGGCCTGCAACACCGGTACGCCGTTGCCCCGGCCGCGGAACTTCTCCACCAGGCGCAGGTCCAGCACCGGTGTACTCGTTCCCAACTCCTCCAGGATGACCAGGCCCATGCGGTGGTTGTCGCCGAACACCCAGAAGGTACTCACGCCGTCGCCGTCGAACCGCCCTTCGATCAGGAGGCGACGCACCAGCCCCTCAGAAGGCGCCTTGATCCGGTGGTAGGGAAAGCTATTGGTAGTGAGGAAACGTACGAGCTCTCCCTCGTCCTTGTCAGAAAACGGAAGGAACATCACATCCATGTGCCCACCCTAGGTCAGGGCACTGAAACCGGTAACCTAGCAAGGGTGACAGACATGATTTCTTCTCCCGACACCTCCGCCGCCAACGCCTTTACCCTGACGTTGTCCTGCCCCGACCGTCCGGGCATTGTCCATGCCGTCAGTGCTTCCCTCGTGGCGGCCGAAGGCAACATCACCGAGTCCGCGCAGTTCGGCAGTCGGGAAACCGGCTCCTTCTTTATGCGCGTGGACTTCACTTCTCCGCGCTCCTACGAGCAGGTCCATGCGGAACTCGCTGCAACGGCATCTGCGTTTGCCATGTCCTGGGAACTGCACCGCGCCGGCCGCCGGACCCGGACCCTGATCATGGCGTCCAAGTCCGGCCACTGCCTCAATGACCTGCTGTTCCAGCAGCGTGCGGGGACGCTGCCGATCGATATCCCGGCCATTGTCTCCAACCACCGCGAGCTGGAGTCCCTCGCCGACTTCTACGGCGTGCCGTTCCACTATGTCCCCGTCACTCCGGACACCAAGGGCCAGGCGGAGGACCGGCTGCGCGCCCTGATGGCCGAACTGGACATTGAGCTGGTGGTCCTCGCCCGCTACATGCAGATCCTGAGCAACGACCTCTGCCGCGACCTGTCCGGGCGTGCCATCAACATCCATCACTCCTTCCTGCCCTCCTTCAAGGGAGCGAGGCCCTACCACCAGGCGCATGCCCGGGGCGTGAAGCTGATCGGCGCCACGGCGCATTACGTAACTTCGGACCTGGATGAGGGTCCCATCATTGAACAGGAAGTCATCCGGGTGGACCACGCCCGTTCGGCTGCCCAGCTCGCGGCCCTGGGCAGCGACGTCGAGGGGCGGGCACTGTCCAAGGCCGTTCAGTGGCATGCCGAGCACCGGGTCCTGCTGGACGGCCGGCGGACCATCGTCTTCAACTAGGCCGTTCCTGCTACGGGTGCCGGCTTCCGCTAACCGGCCTCCGGCCGGCGCTACGCTGGGTGGCATGGCACACATCATTGAATTCCGGGGCAAGACCCCCGCCGTCGATCCCACCGTCTTCCTCGCTCCCACCGCTTCGCTCATTGGCGACGTCACCATGGCCGCGGACTCCAGCGCCTTCTACGGCGCCTGCGTCCGCGGTGACTCCAACAGCATCCGTGTTGGCGCGGGAACCAACCTGCAGGACAACGTGGTCCTGCACGCGGACCCGGGCTTCCCGACGTCGGTGGGCGCTCGAGTCAGCATCGGCCACAACGCGGTGGTGCACGGCTGCACGGTCGAGGATGACTGCCTGATCGGCATGAGCGCCACGATTATGAACGGTGCCGTAATCGGCGCCGGCTCCCTCGTGGCCGCCGGCGCCCTGGTCCTTGAAGGAACGGTGGTCCCGCCCCGCTCGCTGGTAGCCGGTGTGCCGGCAAAGGTCCGCCGGCCCCTCACGGATGAGGAGGTCGCGGGAGTGAAGGCGAACGCGGAAAACTACCGGCAGACGGCTGCCGACCACCGCTCTGCCGTAGCGTCGCAGCCCTAGGCTTGTGTTCACTTCTTGACTGCAAGAGTGTGATGTAGCACTCTAAAATAATGCCAGCCGACCCATCCTCGACGTTGAGGACCACCCGCACACCGGGGACCACCCCACCCAATCCGGGATCACAGAGCGCCTTGCGCGAACGCAACCGGCAGCGCATTATCCAGGCCCTCCTGGCCTCGGGGCCGTTGACGCAGGCGGAACTTTCACGCCAGACGGGGCTATCCCGCGCCACGGTCTCCAACATCGTGGGCGATATGAGCGAGCGCCGGCTCGTCATCACCGAGCCCACCACCAGCTCCGGGCGGAGGGCACTTTCGGTGCGGCTCAACGAGTCGGGAGCCGTTGCTGCCGGCATCGACATCGGACGCCGGCACGTCAGGGTGATCCTGGCTTCGCTCGGCCACCGGATCCTGCAGGAGGAGTCCGTCCAGCTTCCGCTGGGCCACTCCGCGGCAGAGGGCATGGATGCCGCTGCGGCCCTGCTGGCCCGGCTGCTGCGCCGGCAGGGGGTGGACCGCAGCGCCGTCCTGGGTGCCGGCGTCGGCATCCCCGGCCCCATCGACCGGCGCACGGGCACAGTGGTCCAGGGCGCAATCCTTCCCGAATGGGTGGGGATCAACATGCGCGAAGACCTCGCCGACCGGCTGGGTGTCCCGGTCTTCATCGACAATGACGCCAACCTCGGGGCGCTGGCGGAAGTCACCTGGGGACCGCACGGCTGCAGCGAAAACCTGATCTTCATCAAGGTTGCCTCCGGCATCGGCGCCGGGTTGGTCATCAACGGTTCGCTCTACTACGGCAATGTCGGCATCACCGGGGAAATCGGCCACGCCACCATCTTCGACCAAGGGCTGATCTGCCGGTGCGGCAACCGGGGCTGCCTGGAAACCATCGCCTCGACCTCCATCATGATCGAACTGCTGAGCCGCGCCTCCAAGGACAACATCACCACCGCCGACATCCTCTCGCGGGCCGCGGCAAAGGACCCGGCCACCCTGCGCGTCATTGACGATGCCGGCGTCGCGGTCGGCCGCGCCGCCGCCAACCTCGCGAATACCCTGAACCCGGAACTCATCATCATCGGCGGGTCGCTGACCGACCTCGGCGACACCTTCCTGGACCCGATCCGCCGCGGCCTGCTGCGGCACGCCGTCCCCCTTGTCGGCGAAACCTCCACCGTGCTTATGTCCTCGCTCGGGGACCGCGCCGAAGCCCTGGGGGCAGCGGCACTGGTCCTCCAGGAGCAGGGAACCGCGGCAGCGTAGTACTTGCCCGGGCGAACCAAAAACTACCCGAAACCGCCGCTCTTGCGTTCAAGACTTGACGGCAGTGCCTGTGACCGTGGTAACTTCCTTACCGGCCCACTCTGTGGGCCGTATCACGACAAAGAGGTCACACGGAGGCACTCATGCGAGCAGAAGCAGCTCCGGCAGTCGGCGCGCGGCGCGCTCCCTGCCATCACGGCAGGGACAATGCGCATGCCGGCTAGTCCATTCATTCTGGAAATGCACTCCATCACCAAGGAGTTCCCCGGCGTCAAGGCCCTCGCGGATGTGGCCCTCAACGTCCGGGCCGGCGAAATCCACGCCATCTGCGGAGAAAACGGCGCAGGAAAATCCACGCTGATGAAGGTCCTCTCCGGCGTCTACCCCCACGGCACATACACCGGAGAAATTGTCTTCCAGGGCAAGCCCGTCCAGTTCCGGGATATCCGGTCCAGCGAAGCCGCGGGAATTGTCATCATCCACCAGGAACTGGCGCTGATTCCCGAACTCTCCATCGCCGAGAACATTTTCCTGGGCAATGAACCCACCCGGTTCGGCGTCATCGACTGGGACAAGGTCAACTTCGACACCCTGGACCTCATGGAACGGGTCGGACTCCAGGAAGACCCCACCACGCCCATCAAGGATCTGGGCGTGGGCAAGCAGCAGCTGGTGGAGATCGCCAAGGCACTGAACAAGCGGGTACAGCTGCTGATCCTCGACGAGCCCACCGCAGCGCTCAACGAGACCGATTCCCAGCACCTGCTGGGCCTGATGTCCGGCCTGCGGGACAAGGGCATCTCCTGCATCATGATCTCGCACAAGCTCAATGAGATTGAGCAGATTGCGGATTCCATCACCATCATCCGCGACGGCCGCTCCGTCGAGACGATCGACGTCGCCGCCGAAGGCGCGGACGAAGACCGCATCATCCGCGGCATGGTTGGCCGTTCGCTGGAGTCCCGGTTCCCGGACCACACCCCGACGATCGGTGAAACGTTCTTCGAGGTCCGCGGTTGGACCGTGGGGCATCCGACCGTCCCGGACCGCCTGGTCTGCAAGGGCTCGAACTTCCACGTCCGCCGCGGGGAAATCGTCGGCTTCGCCGGTCTTATGGGCGCCGGGCGCACCGAACTGGTCCGGTCAATCTTCGGCCGCTCCTACGGCAACTTCATTTCCGGCCAGATCATCAAGGACGGCAAGGAGATCACCCTCAAGACGGTGCACTCCGCGATTAACCATGGCCTGGCCTACGTCACTGAGGACCGTAAGACCCTGGGCCTGAACCTCCTGGACGACATCAAGGCCACTACCGTTTCGGCTGACCTGAAGAAGATCACCCGCGGGCTTGTTGTCGACAACGACGCCGAGTTCCGCTACGCGGAGGAATACCGCAAGAGCCTGCGCACCAAGGCACCCACTGTAGATGAGGGCGTTTCCAAGCTCTCCGGCGGCAACCAGCAGAAGGTTGTCCTGGCCAAGTGGATGTTCACCGACCCGGACCTGCTGATCCTGGACGAACCGACCCGCGGCATCGATGTGGGCGCCAAGTACGAAATCTACGGAATCATCCAGCAGCTCGCGAACCAGGGCAAGGGAGTCATCGTGATTTCCTCGGAGCTCCCCGAGCTCCTGGGCCTCTCGGACCGCATCTACACCATCTTCGAAGGGGCGATCACCGGCGAGGTCTCCAAGGCGGAGGCCAACCAGGAGAACCTCATGAGGCTCATGACCTCCCCCGCCCGGAAGCCCGCCGACTACGCCACTCAAGGAACACTTTCATGAACGCCATCAAGCAACTCCTGGGCGGCAACGGCCGCCAATTCGGGATGATCTTCGCCTTGGCCATCCTGGTCGGCCTGTTCCAGGTCCTCACCGGGGGCAAGACCCTGACACCCACGAACATGATCAACCTGTTCAACGGCAACTCCTACATCCTGATCCTCGCCGTGGGAATGGTCTTCGTGATCATTGCCGGCCACATCGACCTTTCGGTGGGATCCGTCGCAGCGTTCTCTGGCATCGTCGTCGCGATGGCCATGCGGGACTGGGGCCTGCCCTGGTACATGGGCATCATCCTGGGCCTGGCGGTGGGTGCGGCCATCGGTGCCTGGCAGGGCTTCTGGGTCGCGTACATCGGCATACCTGCATTCATCGTGACGCTGGCGGGCATGCTGATCTTCCGCGGAGCCAACCAGTGGGTGGGCAAGTCCAACACGGTTCCTGTCCCGTCCGAATTCCAGTTCATCGGCGCCGGCTACCTGCCCGAGGGCGGCCCGATCCCCGGGTACAACAACCTGACGCTGCTGCTGGGCCTGATCCTGTGCGCCGCAGTGATCTACGGCGAAATGCGCAAGCGTTCCCGCAACGCCAAGCTGGGCACCGCCAACCCGCCTGCCTGGGTGCCCGTGGTCAAGATCGGTCTGCTCTGCGCCGTCATCCTCTACGCCACGTACATGTTCGCCACCGGCCGGCCGGGCACGTCCTTCCCGGTCTCGGGCATCATCCTCGGCGTCCTGGTCCTGTTCTACGGTTTCGTCTCCAATAAGACCATCTTCGGCCGCCACGTCTACGCGGTGGGCGGCAACCGGCACGCGGCCGAGCTCTCCGGCGTGCAGGGCAAGAAGGTGAACTTCATGGTCATGATGAACATGTCCATCCTGGCTGCGCTGGCCGGCATGATCTTCGTGGCCCGCTCCACCGCCTCCGGACCGTTCGACGGCACCAACTGGGAACTGGACGCCATTGCGGCCGTCTTCATCGGAGGCGCCGCTGTCTCCGGCGGCGTGGGCACCGTGGTCGGTTCCATCGTCGGCGGCCTCGTTATGGCAGTGCTGAACAACGGCCTGCAGCTGCTGGGCGTCGGTGCCGATATGACCTCCATGATCAAGGGCCTTGTCCTGCTCCTGGCCGTGGCCCTGGACGTCTACAACAAGACCCAGGGCAAGCCCTCCATCACCGGACTGCTGATGCGCAACTTCGGCGGCAACAAGCCCAAGCCGGCCCCCGCCGTCGTCGACGCCACCCCGGAAATGCCCACGGGCACCAAGACCGTCATCTCCACTGACGCCTAGACCGCACCACTTACTCCCCACTATTTCCACGACCGCTATTCAGAAAGAGAACACCATGCGTAAATTCGCAAAGTCCTTCGCCGTTGCGGCAACGGTGGCAGCGTTGTCGCTGTCCGCCTGCGGCCGCACCGAAGAAACCGCTTCCGGCGCCGAAGAAGGCTTCGAAGACGGGGCATCCATCGGCGTCGCGCTGCCGCAGAAGACCTCGGAGAACTGGGTGCTGGCAGAGACCCTCTTCAACGACGGCCTCAAGGAAGCCGGCTACGAAGGCCAGGTCCAGTTCGCCAACGGCGGCGTGTCCGAACAGCAGAACCAGATCAGCTCCATGATCACCAACGGTGTCGAGGTCCTGATTGTGGGTGCCATCGACGGCAGCCAGCTCGGCTCGCAGCTGCAGGATGCCAAGGATGCCGGCATCACCGTCATCGCCTACGACCGCCTGCTGACCAACACCGAAAACGTTGACTACTACGTGGCCTACGACAACTTCAAGGTCGGCCAGCTGCAGGGGCAGGCCCTGCTGGACGGGCTGAAGGAGAAGAAGCCCGAAGGTCCGTACAACATTGAGCTGTTCGCCGGCTCCCCGGATGACGCCAACGCCCAGGTCTTCTTCGACGGCGCCATGGATATCCTCCAGCCGGAGATCGAAGCAGGAAACCTCGTGGTCGGTTCCGGCCAGACCGAGTTCAACCAGGCCGTCACCCAGGGCTGGAAGGCGGAGAACGCCCAGAAGCGCATGGACACCCTGCTCTCCAGCAACTACGCCTCCCAGGAGCTGGACGGCGTCCTCTCCCCCAATGACACCCTGGCCCGCGCCGTCCTGACCTCGGTCACCGGCGCCGGCAAGGCGCTGCCCGTCATCACCGGCCAGGACTCCGAGGTGGAATCCGTCAAGCTGATCATGGAAGGCAAGCAGTACTCCACCATCAACAAGGACACCCGCAACCTGGTGAACCAGAGCATTGACATGGTCAAGGCACTGGGCGCCGGCGAAGAGGTCGAAATCAACGACGACGAGAGCTACGACAACGGCAAGAAGGTAGTCGAGAGCTACCTGCTGGAACCGGTCATCGTCACCAAGGCCAACGCTGCCGAGGCCTACGAGAATGACCCCACGCTCTCCGAGCTGACCAAGTAAGCACGCATTCACTGCCCCTCGGGGCGGAACAGCCCGGGTATCCCTCAGCGGAGACCCGGGCTGTTCCACGCCTGTTCCACCCTGTTTCACACACCGGTCGCCTGCACTTCGTGCCGCACGGGCTCGGAGTCCACCCCTAGGCCTCGGCCGGGGGCGACCATAGAGTAGGGGTACTCCCTGCAACGACGCGGAAGACGAGGACCATGACTGCCGTTCAACACATACCCACCCCGCCCTGTGTCCAGCCGGGAGCTCCCAGTCCCGTCCAATCCACGGGACGGACCCTGCGCTGGGGCGTAGTCGCCACCGGAAACATTGCCGAGCGTGTCACTGAAGACATTGCCCGGTTGGAGGACGCTGTCCTGCAGGCGGTCAGTTCCCGCCGGCAGGCCTCGGCGGAGGAGTTCGCCGCCCGCTTCGGCTTCGCCAGCAGCTACTTCGACTCGGACGATGCCTCGGGCTACGACCTGCTCTTTGCCGATCCCGATGTCGACGTCGTCTACATCGGGACCCCGCACGCCCAGCACTATCGGATAGCCCGGCGTGCCCTGGAGGCCGGCAAACACGTACTGTGCGAAAAGTCGCTGACCATCAATGCCCGCGAAACCCAGGACCTGATCGAACTGGCCCGGTCCCGCAACCTGTTCCTCATGGAAGCGGTCTGGACCCGGTTCCTTCCCTGCATCAACCGCATCTGGGAACTCATTGCCTCGGGTGAACTCGGGGACATCAACTGGGTGCAGGCAGACCTGGGCTTCCCGGCACCGTATGACCCTGCCAGCAGGCTCTGGGACCCGGCGGCGGGCGGAGGAGCACTGCTGGACCTGACGGTCTATCCGCTCACCTTTGCCCTCGGCGCACTGGGCTACCCGGAGACGGTCCATGCAGTAGGCAGCATCAACGCCGACGGCGTGGACACACAGAACGCGTTGACGCTCGGGTACCCGTCCGGCGGTCTGGCACAGCTGACCTCGTCGCTGGTCTCCTCCTGCCCGCGGACCGCTGTTATTTCCGGCACCAAGGGCTGGCTCCGCACCGGTGCACCCCTGCATAACCCGGTGGAGCTGACCATCGTTCCGCAGGACGGAGAGGCCCGCGTGGAGAGGTTCCCGCAGGTCGGCAACGGCTACGCGTACGAGCTGCGTGAGGTGACCCGCTGCATCCAGGCGGGCATGGTGGAAAGCCCCACCATGACGTGGGCGGACTCCCTGCGGACCATGCGGCTCTTTGACGCTGTACGGGCGCAGATCGGCGTGCTGTACGCCAATGACAAGGCCACTGTCCCCGCTGACTGATGCGTTGACGCGCAGCGGCTGAGAAGGCACTAAAAAACGACGGCGGTGCCGCACCCTTTGCAGGTGCGGCACCGCCGTCGTCGTTTTCAGTGCTGTGCTAGCCGCCCAGACCGCTCAGGCCGCCCGGAAGTTTCCCGAGCAGGTCCTTGGGATTTATACCCAGTTTGTCCAGCAGACCCGAGTCGCGCTCGGTATCCACCTTCTCCGGCAGGTCGGACTCCGCCTGACCTGCCTTCGAGCTGTCGCCGCGATTCTTCAGAAATTCGATAATCTGCTGCTTGTCGATCTGCATCAGGTACTCCTTTGCTGAGTGGCCGCGCGCTGCGGTTTGGTGCCTGCTAGGCGTTCTTCACGTTCTGCGGCGCTTCGGAAGCGGAATCCTTTACGTCCGAGGCGGCTGCCTGGCCTTCGGACTTCACGTTCTGCGCGGCGTCCGTGGCAGTGGCCTTGATGTTCTCAACCGCTTCCTGAGCCGGTTCCTTGAGGCCCTCGGCCATTTCCTTGGCTGCTCCGGCCAGTTCCTCGGTCATCGGCTGCGCGGCTGTCTTGATGTTGTCAGCAGCGACGCGCTCCTTGTCGCTGGCGGGGATCAGCGTTGCCGCCAGCAGGCCGGCGCCGAAGGCAATCAGGCCTGCGGCGATGGGGTTGCCCTGCGTCTGGCCCGCGAGCTTCGCCGGTGCACCCTGGACAGCGGAGCCGGCGGCAGACATGCCGTCCGAAACACTGCTGCCCATATCGGAAACACTGCCGCCGATGTTGCTGCCGGTATTGCCTGCGCTGTTACCTACTGAATCGGCCACACCCATCACCTTGTCCTTCACTCCGAGTACTTTGTCCTTCATCTTGTCCGTCTGGCGCTGAACGATGTGGGAAGGAGTTACCTTGTCCGCCACGGCGTCCACGTTGGTGCCTAGGCGCCGGCGGGTTGCTTCGATGTCGGCGCGGATCTCATCCGGGTTTTCACTCATCGTGTTTCCTCGCTTGGTTTCATAGTCTGGGGGATCTCCTGCAGCGTCTCTGACGTCTGCGGCATGCCCTTGATCTTCTTCATTTCCGTGCGTCCGCGGGAGGCGAGGACGGCAGCGACGATGCCCCAGATAACCGCCACGATCACTGCGGACCAGCCGAAGCCGATAGCCGTCGTGCCCAGTGCGTACCACAGGGCGACCGAGAGGAAGAGGAGTACGAAGTACCCTGCGAGGGCCGCTCCGGCGAACATTCCGGCACCCGTTCCTGCGCGGGTTGCGGACTGCTTCAGTTCGACCTTCGCCAGCTCCACTTCCTGACGCATGAGGGTGGACATATCCTGCGTCACCTGGCCGAGCAAATCGCCCAGGGACGTAGATTCAGCCTTAGCCTGCGCGGGTGTGGGAGGGAGTTCGGTACTCATCAGTGCCGACCACCGCTGTAGGGATCAGCTGCCGGAACGCCGGTGGAGGGGGTGGGCGGAAGAGTCTGGGCCGAGGCAGGACCCGTACCCGGCTGGCGGACCGGTTCGGTGCCGAACGGATCGTTGGTTCCGGCGGTGCCGACCGTGGGCTGTGCCGCCGGTGCCTGTGGGACAGGCGTCACGGGCGGAACGGGCGGCCCCACGTGCTGGCCGGCGGATCCGGACGTGCCCTGAGTCGGGAGGCCTGCGCTGAGGCCCTTGTTGAGGCGGCCTGCCAGGAAACCGGCTCCGGCTGCGATGGCGAGGAAGGCGACCGGGCGCTGGCGGGCAAAGCCCTTGACTTCGTCCAGCAGGGATCCGGGATCGCGGCCGTCGAGCCACGTGGCGGCCGACGACGCACGGCTGGCTGCCTGACCGACGAGATCGGCGGCTACCCCGGACTGGCCGGACTGAGCCATGGAGTGCAGTTCATCCGCCATCGAGCGAAGGCCTTCAGCCACCTTCTGCTGCTGGGTACCTGCCTGCTCGGTGAGATCGGAACGGGCCTGGGTAAACAGGTCCTTGGCGTTGGTCTTTACCTCGGAGGCAACACCCGCTGCTTCAGACTTGGCGGTGTCCGCTACCTGAGCGGCGTTGCCCTTGGCCTGCTGGGCGATGTCACCTGCCTGCTGCTTGGCCGCATCGGCCTTCGCTGCGGCCGTGGAGTCGTCGTTCGTGCCTCCGGCCGGGGATGCTGCATGGCTTCCGTCGCGCGGAGTGAAGTTCTCTGTCATCATCGCTCTCTTTCGTCATAGCAACTGCTGATCAAGATCGGATGGTCCGTACCAAGATAATAAGCACACTTAGTTACGAATGTGTAGCGTGTTAGGATTGTAAGTGCCCTTGCTATTGGATTCTGTGCGTGGTTTTCTTTTTGCACCGATCAGAAGAGCCCGCGGACCCCGTTCCCTGCCGAATAATCCGGCAGGGCAGTCCCCAACGCACAGGAGCATCACATTGGCTGCAAACCTAGTAGCACGATCTGTCCATGACCTCACAGCGGCGGCTTGGTTCGGCGGTTCCCTGATGGGCGCCGTCGGACTTAACGGAGCAACTGCGGAGGCCAAGGATCCCACTGAAAGAACCCGGCTGTCCGCCCTTGGCTGGAAGAAGTGGGCCCCCGTGCAGGCCGGAGCAATCGGATTGCACTTCCTGGCCGGACTCGCACTCATCGGCGACAACAAAACCCGGGTCTCCAAGCAGGAGGGGGTTGGCTCCCTCACCGCCTACAAGGCTGCCGTAACGGCCCTCGCTGCGGTAGTCACCCTCTATTCAGGCATCTTGGGCGGCAAGGTAGGAAAGCTCTCGGAGCAGGGCAGCCAAGGGGCTACGGAACCCCGCGAGGGCGCATCCAAAGAACTGAAGTCGGCCCAGCGCCAGCTGAAGGTCCTGCAATGGAGCATCCCCGTGCTTTCGGGGGCGGTGATTGTGATGGGCGCCCAGCACGGAGAAATGCAACGGCCGGCCAATGTCCTCAAGGGCCTGAAAAAGAAGTAACGGGCAATGGGCGCAGAAGTTACGAGCAGGACCTTCAGCCGGGCGCAGCGCACGGCTTACCGGCAGCGTTTGCTGGAAAACCTGGACCACTTCGCTCACTTCCTTTCCACCGCGCAGTTTGCGGACACGGCCAGCATTGGCCTGGAACTGGAGCTGAACCTGACCAACCGCGATTTCTCCCCAGCCCTCCGCAACACGGCTGTCCTTGAGCGAATCGCCGATCCGGCCTTCCAGACCGAAATCGGCGCCTTCAACATCGAGATGAACCACCCCGCAATGTCGGTGGCACAGTTCGGGTTGAAGGAGCTCGAGGACAGCCTCCGGGCACAGCTCAACCGTGCCGATGAGCGGGCCGCCCAGGAAGCGGCAGACATCATGATGGTGGGCATCCTCCCCACCCTGACCCCCCGCTTCATGGACGGATGGGACTGGCTCAGCAGCGGGCAGCGTTATGCCGCCCTGAACACGTCAGTCCTCCAGGCCCGGGGAGAAGACGTCCTCCTCGATCTGTCAGGCCCGGAGCCGTTGTCCTTCTACGCACAGAACATCGCGCCGGAGGCTGCGTGCACTTCGGTCCAGCTGCATCTGGAAGTCTCACCCGAACAGTTTGCCCCCGCCTGGAACGCGGCGCAGATGATCGCCGGCCCGCAGGTTGCCCTTGCCGCCAATTCGCCCATCTTCATGGAACACGTGCTGTGGCACGAGACCCGGATTGAACTCTTCAAACAGGCCATAGACACCCGGCCGCCGGAAATGCGCAACCAAGGCGTACGCCCCCGTGTCTGGTTCGGGGAAAGGTGGATTACCTCGATCTTCGATCTCTTCGAAGAGAATGTCCGCTACTTCCCGGCCCTGCTTCCGGAGTTGTCCGGCAACGGAACCGAAGCCACCCCTTTCGGTGCCCCGCTGCTGCCGGAACTGCGTCTGCACAACGGCACGGTCTACCGCTGGAACCGGCCGATCTACGACCCCGGCAGCGGCACACCCAACCTGCGCCTGGAGAACCGCGTGCTGCCGGCCGGCCCGTCCGTCCTGGACGTGGTCGCCAACGCCGCGTTCTACTATGGGCTCGTGGAGTACATCCGCACAGCTGACCGGCCGCTGTGGAGCCGCATTGCCTTCAAGACGGCGTCGGACAACTTCCTGGCCTGCGCCCGGCACGGACTGGAGGCAGCCGTCTACTGGCCGGGCATCGGCGAGATTCCGGTGGCCGAACTGATTGTGCGCCACCTGATTCCGCAGGCCGCCGAGGGCCTGAGGGAACTGAAAGTGGATTCTTCCCTGATCGACCGATACCTGACCGTGGTGGCCGAACGTGCCCGCACGGAGCAGAACGGTGCGGCTTGGCAGATCGCCACGCTGCGCCGCCTCGAGGACGCCGGGATGCCGCGGCCGGCGGCCCTGGCTGAGCTCTCCCGGCTCTACTGGGAGAACATGCACACCAATGCGGCCGTCCATTCCTGGCCACTCGGCTGACTGAGCCCTGGCCGCTCGGCTGACTGTGCGATAACCGGGCGCCTGCCGGCAAAATCGGCCGCGAACCTAGCACTCAAAAGTGTCGAGTGCTAGCGTAAATTCCATCGTTGAGTCAGGACGACTCAACCTTTATCGACCCTTTTCCAACAACGGCATTCCAACCGCCGGTGCCCGGCGGGTACCGGCGCAACAGGAGTTGATGACAATGGCGATGAAGTTTGATCCTTTCCGTGAGCTTGACCGGATGGCAGGCGCCCTTCTCGATCCCCGGCAGCGGTTGCGGCTGATGCCGATCGATCTCTACCGCGAGGGCGACCACTACATCCTCAACGCGGACCTGCCGGGGATCGACCCCGGCTCAGTGGACGTGGACGTTGACGGCCAGTTGCTGACCATCAGGGCCGAGCGGACCATCCACACCACCGAGGGGGTTACCTGGCTGACCCGCGAACGGGAAAGCGGGACCTTCCTGCGCCAGCTGAATCTTGGGCAGGGCATTGATATTGACTCGATCTCCGCGAAGTACGAGAACGGGGTGCTGAGCGTCTTCATTCCGGTGAGCGAACGGTCGAAGCCGCGCAAGATCGAGGTGGCGGCCACCTACAAGGACGGCCACACCATTTCCGGGCAGTCTTCATCGGAGCCTGCTTCGGTCTCGTCCAGCGGCGGCTCGGGTTCCGGCGGTTCCGGCTCACCGGGCTCGTTCGGCCAGAGCAGCGGCGGTTCGGGGTCATCCGGTTCCGGATCATCCGGTTCGGGCGGGCAGTCGTCGTCCGGCGATCGGGGCGCGGGCATCTAGCCGCAGAACGGCCGGCACAACCGGCGCAGGCCCCGGACAGCAGGTCCGGGGCCTGCGCCGCGCCACGGGCGTTCGGTCAGCTGCGGTGGGCCTAACAGGCCAGACAGTCAGCTGGTGGGGCGCCGCTGCCAGATGGCTGCCATCACGGCACCGCTGACGTTGTGCCAGACCGAGAAGACCGCTGCAGGCAGGGCGGCTTCGGGGGCGAAGTACTGCCTCGCAAGTCCCGCCGCGAGTCCGGAGTTCTGCATACCCACTTCAATGGCCATGGTCCGGCGCGAGGGAATCGGCTGCCGGAACAGTTTCGCTGCGCCGTAACCCAGCCCAAGTCCCAGGCCGTTGTGCAGCACCACCGCCAGCAGGATCAGCCAGCCCGCGGTAAAGATGGCTTCGGCGCTGCCGGACACCACGGCAATAACCACGAAGGTAATGGCCAGCACCGATATCCAGGGCAGGACGGGCAGGACCCGGTCCACCGCCCGGGGTGCCAGATACCGGATCGCCAGGCCCAGCACCACCGGGATCAACACAATCTGGACAATGGACCATGCCATCGACCCGGCGTCCACTGCCATGTACCGGCCGGCGAGCCAGAGCGCGAGGAGCGGGGTCAGCAGCGGCGCAAGGAGTGTGGAAACCGACGTCATGGCGACGGAAAGGGCTACATTGCCGCGGGCCAGGTACGTCACCACGTTCGACGCCGTGCCGCCGGGTGCACAGCCCACCAGGATCACGCCGGCCGCGAGTTCGGGGCTGAGCTGCAGGGCCCAGGCGATACCGAAACCAAGCAGCGGCATAATCAGGTACTGCGCCACCACTCCGAGCAGGACGGGCAGCGGCTGCCGGAGAACCAGCGCGAAATCCGGCAGGGTCAGGGTCAGGCCCATCCCGAACATAATGAGCATCAGCCCGGGGTTGATGTAGCCGGACAGGCCGGTGAACGTCTGCGGGAAGAACAGGGCCACCGCTCCCCCGGCAACAATCAGCAGCGGGAACACGGTTACCGCAATGCGGGCGCTTCGCTCTTCGGCGCTCTTCGCGGCGGGCTGCGCAGTGGTGGAGTTCGGCATCCCCACATGGTGGCACCGCCCGTGCGGCTGCGCTAGTTGTTACGCGCGTGCTTAACAAGGAGGGAAACGACGACGGCGCGCCGCCCCCATAAAGGGGCAGCGCGCCGTCGTCGTTGGTGCAGTAATGCTTAGGCTGCAACCTCGGCGCCCAGGCGGGCCTTGAGGTTCTCGTCCAGAGCGGCGAGGAACTCTTCCGTGGTCAGGTAGGCCTGGTCCGGGCCGACCAGCAGTGCCAGATCCTTGGTCATCTTGCCGGATTCGACCGTCTTGATGACAACGTCTTCAAGGGTCTCGGCGAAGTTGATGACCTCGGGGGTGTTGTCCAGCTTGCCGCGGTGCATCAGGCCACGGGTCCACGCGAAGATCGAGGCGATCGGGTTCGTGGAGGTGGGCTTGCCCTGCTGGTGCTGGCGGTAGTGGCGGGTAACCGTACCGTGTGCAGCTTCGGCCTCGACGGTCTGGCCGTCCGGGGTCATCAGCACGGAGGTCATGAGGCCCAGCGAGCCGAAGCCCTGTGCCACTGTGTCGGACTGGACGTCGCCGTCGTAGTTCTTGCAGGCCCAGACGTAGCCGCCTTCCCACTTCATCGCGGAGGCAACCATGTCATCGATCAGGCGGTGCTCGTAAGTGAGGCCGGCTGCTTCGAACTGGTCCTTGAACTCGGCGTCGAAGACTTCCTGGAACAGGTCCTTGAACTGGCCGTCATAGGCCTTCAGGATCGTGTTCTTGGTGGAGAGGTACACCGGGTAGTTACGCTGCAGGCCGTAGGCGAAGGAAGCGCGTGCGAAGTCCTTGATGGAATCGTTGAAGTTGTACATACCCATGGCGACGCCGCCATCTTCGTTGTACGTAACAACCTGCTGCTTGATTTCTTCGCTGCCGTCGGCGGGCGTGTAGGTCAGCGTCAGGGTACCGGCACCGGGAACCTTGAAGTTCGTGGCCTTGTACTGGTCGCCGTGCGCGTGGCGGCCGATGATGATCGGCTTGTTCCAGCCCGGGACCAGGCGCGGGATGTTGGAGATGATGATCGGTTCGCGGAAGACCACGCCGCCCAGGATGTTGCGGATGGTCCCGTTCGGGGAGACCCACATCTTCTTCAGGCCGAATTCCTCGACGCGTGCTTCGTCGGGGGTGATCGTGGCGCACTTGACGCCTACGCCGTGTTCCTTGATCGCGTTGGCAGCGTCGATCGTCACCTGGTCATCAGTCGCGTCGCGGTTCTGGATGGAGAGGTCGTAGTACTTCAGGTCTACGTCGAGGTACGGGTTGATCAGGCGATCCTTGATGAACTGCCAGATGATGCGGGTCATCTCGTCGCCGTCGAGCTCTACTACAGAGCCCACAACCTTAATTTTCTCAGCCACACGATCTCCTTGTGTGTTGGTGGGCACCGGAGCATGTCTTGTGGCATGACGGAACCCGTCTTTTTGGCTTTTATTTGAGTTCAACTATGCCACAGCCCACTATCCGCGCCCTAAACAGCAAGGCGGCGCATTACCTGCACCGCCTTGCCGTTCCAGGCGGACTTCAGTGGAAGAAGTGCCGCGCACCCGTGAAGTACATGGTGATGCCGGCCGTCGCCGCCGCTTCAATCACTTCGTTGTCCCGGACCGATCCGCCCGGCTGCACCACCGCGCGGACACCGGCGTCGGCCAGGATCTGCAGGCCGTCCGCAAAGGGGAAGAACGCGTCCGACGCGGCTACCGAGCCGAGGGCCCGTTCCTCACCGGGACCGCCGAGCGTATTGGCACGTTCGACGGCGAGCCGGCAGGAATCGACCCGGTTGACCTGCCCCATGCCCACACCCACCGAAGCGCCGTCCTTCGCCAGGAGGATGGCATTGGACTTGGCTGCACGCACGGCGGACCATGCGAAGGCCAGATCGGCCAGCGTCGATTCGTCAGCGGCCTCGCCAGCTGCAAGCGTCCAGTTTGCGGGGTCATCACCCTCGGCCTGCAGCCGGTCCGCCTTCTGCACCAGGACGCCCCCGGATACCTGCCGGAATTCGGTGTTGTTGCGCCCGTAGCCGTCCGGCAGCGTCAGGAGGCGGATGTTCTTTTTCGCCGAGAGGATCTCCACGGCTTCCGGCTCGAAGTCAGGGGCGATCACCACCTCCGTGAAAATCTCCTTCACGGACCGGGCCATGCCGGCCGTGACCGTGCGGTTGGCGGCAATGACTCCGCCGAAGGCCGAGACGGGATCGCAGGCATGGGCCTTGGCGTGCGCTTCCGCGATAGGGTCCGCGGCGCCGGGCGAGGCCACGGCAATGCCGCACGGGTTGGCATGCTTGACGACGGCGACGGCCGGTTCCGTGAAGTCGAAGGCTGCGCGCAGGGCGGCGTCGGCGTCCACGTAGTTGTTGTAGGACATGGCCTTGCCGTGCAGCTGGTCGGCCTGGGCGACGCCGGGTTCGGCACCCTTGTCCACGTAAAGCGCGGCGTCCTGGTGCGGGTTTTCCCCGTAACGCAGCACTTCGGCCCGTTCCAGGGAAAGCCCGGTGTAGGCCGGCCATTTGGTGCCGTCTTCGGTGCCGTCGCCGAACTGCTCTGCCGTCCAGGTGGCAACGGCGGTGTCATAGGCAGCGGTGTGCGCGAAAGCTTCGGCGGCCAGCCGGCGTCGTTCCGCCAAGGCGAATCCGCCTTCGGCTGCCGCGGTGACAACGTCGGAGTACTTGTTGGGGTCCACCACCACAGCCACCGAGGGGTGGTTTTTCGCCGCGGCGCGGACCATGGAGGGGCCGCCGATGTCGATCTGTTCCACCACTTCGTCCTGGCCGGCGCCGGAGCGGACGGTCTCCACGAACGGGTAGAGGTTCACCACCACGAGGTCGAAGGGTTCAATCTCCATTTCCTCCAGCTGGGCAATGTGGTCCTCGCGGCGGCGGTCGGCGAGGATTCCGGCATGGACCCGCGGGTGAAGCGTCTTGACGCGTCCGTCCAGGCATTCCTTGAAGCCGGTGACTTCCGCGACCTCAGTGACCTCTACGCCCGCTGCGGCAATCTGCTTTGCGGTGGAACCGGTGGAGACGATGCTGACGCCGGCTGCCGCAAGGCCCTGCGCGAGTTCCGTCAGGCCCGTCTTGTTGTACACCGAGATCAGGGCCCGGCGGATGGGAACACGGTCAAGGACGGGATTGCTCACAACTGACACTCCAAGTGTTCGATGATCGGTGCGCAGGCCGTGCGGCCCACGAGAAGTTTATGCCTTCGCTTCGTTTCGGTCCCCGGACTCCGTGTAACAACCCGTCTCGGACCCGTTTTCCAGTGGCCGGGTCAAGTGCAGGGGGCCGGATTCCAAGCGGCTCGGCAGCCACATTCCCCAGAGGGCCGCAGCCGTGGTGTGGCTGACTACTGTGCGGCCCGCTGGCGGCGCAAGCGGTCGAACCGAATCCAACAGCGATGGCTGGACCCCGAGGACAGTGCGCAGGCCATGCCCGGCGCCGTCGTACTCTTTTCGCCGTAAATCGGACACGGGTATCCCGCGTTCCCTGGCTTCCGCCACAGAGAACACGGGCCCGGGCAGACCCCGGGGACTCGCTGCCTGTGATCCAGCCATAGCCATATGCTCCCTTCCCGCGCGAGTCCCTTCGGTTTTATCCACATGTAGTGGCTCCGCCGCGGTAGTGTTCTCCCCGAACCCGCGCACCTCCCCTCCGAAAGGCCCCGAACCACATGTCCGTCACCAACGCCCTGCCCACCGGAGACCAGGTGGTCCAGAACCTGCCCTGGCGGTGGAAGGTTCAGGGCAAAATCTTCCTCATCGGCGGCCTCGGCTTTATGTTCGATGCCTGGGATGTAACGCTGAACGGCGTCCTGATTCCCCTGCTCTCCAAGGAATGGGACCTGGTCCCGGCTCAGGCCGCCTGGATTGGAACAGCCAACCTGCTCGGCATGGCGATCGGTGCCTTCGTCTGGGGTTCCATTGCCGACGCGATCGGCCGGAAGCGGGCATTTTCCGCCACGCTGCTGGTGTTCTCGATCTTTACGGTGCTGGGAGCCTTCTCCCCGGACATTGTCTGGTTCTGCATCTTCCGTTTCATGGCCGGTTTCGGGCTGGGCGGCTGCGTTCCGGTGGACTATGCCCTGGTGGGTGAGTTCACTCCGAAGAAACAGCGGGGAAGGGTGCTGACCGGTATGGACGGCTGGTGGCCCGTCGGCGCAGCGCTGTGCGGTGTCACCTCAGCGGCCATCATGGCCACTTTCGCGGATTGGCGCTACACCATGCTGATCATGGTGATCCCCGCATTCCTGGTCTTCTGGGTGCGGCGCTCGGTTCCGGAGTCTCCGCTTTATCTGGTCCGGATGGGCCGCACGGAGGAAGCTTCCGCGGTCATCGATGATCTGGTCCGCCGCACCGGCGGGACGCAGACCGAATGGCACCTGCCCGAACCGCAGGCCCCCGAGAAGCTGTCCCTGCGCACCGTCGGCACCCAGCTCACGGATCTCTGGCGGTTCAGCGCCAAGACCACCATTGCCGCCTGGTCCCTGTTCCTGACCATCCTTCTGGTCTATTACCTGGCCCTGCAGTGGATGCCGAAAATCCTCGTGGATGCCGGGTTCGCCGAACACCGCGCGTTCCTGACCACCTCGGGGATGGCCGCCGTCGGCCTGTTGGGCGTCATCGTGGCGGCGCTGCTCGTGGAAAAGGTCGGCCGGAAATGGATCCTGGCGATCACCGGTCCGCTTTCGGCTGCCATCCTGGTGGTGGTCGCCCTGGTGGTGGACGTCCCCGCTGCCGCCACGGTCTTGCTGCTGGTGTACGGGTTTGTGGTGCAGGTAGCCATCCCCGTGCTCTACGCCTACGTGTCGGAGCTCTACCCCACCAATCTGCGCGGCAGCGGTTTCGGCTGGGCATCCACCGTTTCCCGGATCGGCGCCGGGTTCGGCCCGCTGATCTTCGTGTCGGTGCTCTGGCCCTACCTGGGACTACCGATGTCCTTCGCCCTGGCCGGTGTCCTGGTCCTCATGGCCGTACTGTGGATGGCCCGGTTCGCACCCGAGACAAAGGGTGCGGCCCTGGACTAGCCGGTGGTTACAGCGCCGGCAGGCCTTCGCGGCTGATCCGATCCAGCGTTTCAATCAGCAGCCGCCGTTCCTGCACCTTGATGCGTTCGTGCAGCGTTTCCTCAGTGTCGCCGTCGAGCACTTCGACGGCGGCCTGGGCGAGGATCGGCCCGGTGTCGACACCGGCGTCGGCCAGGTGAACCGTGCAGCCGGTGACCTTCACACCATAGGCAAGTGCGTCACGGACCCCGTGCGCCCCGGGGAAGGACGGCAGCAACGCCGGGTGGGTGTTGAGGTAGCGTCCCTCGAAGGTGTCGATGAAATGCTCGTCCACAATCCGCATGAATCCGGAGGAGAGGACCAGATCCGGCTTATAGGAGGCAACCTTCTCCGTGAGTGCCCGGTTCCAGTCCGCCCGCACCGGGAAGTCCCGGAAGGGGACCACGAAGGTCGGGTAGCCGGCGTCGGCGGCGCGCTGGACCCCGTAGGTTCCGGGCCTGTCGGAGCCGACGGCGGTAATCTCCACGTCAAGCCTGCCGTCACGGACGGCGTCCAGCACCGCTTGGAGGTTGGATCCGGTGCCGGACACGAGGACTACGATGCGCATGCGTCCACCATAGGACGCGGCGTCCCCTACGCTTAAACCCATGACCGACGGCACCCAGCACCAGACCAAGACCCTGCCCGCGCCCGACAGCCGCCATCCCGCGCCTTCAGACGAGCAAAAGCGCAACGCGATTCAGTATGTGCGAGTGTTCTGG
The DNA here is from genome assembly GCF_025244865.1 of Arthrobacter sp. zg-Y1110. Taxonomy (NCBI): domain Bacteria; kingdom Bacillati; phylum Actinomycetota; class Actinomycetes; order Micrococcales; family Micrococcaceae; genus Arthrobacter; species Arthrobacter sp. zg-Y1110. The sequence continues at coordinate 866,998 of NZ_CP104272.1, read as the reverse complement.
CTCCTGATGTTCGCCACACTGCTGAGCAGCAACCTGGTGCTGCCGTGGAAGCTGATCCCGCTTGCGCTGGGGATCGCCGCACTGGTGGTGGGGATCATCGCCGTGGTCAAGCTGGCGAGGCGCCGGATGGGGCCGCTGATCCCGGTACTGGTGTCGCTGGGCCTGGTCATCACGGCCCTCACTACTTTGGGGCTGGCCGGAATGGCCTTGCTTTGGGATGAGACCGTAACCTACGAATCCTGCATGCGCTCCGCCCTCACCCTCGATGGCGTGGAAGCCTGCGAGGCGGAATACCTGCCGTTCCAGCAGATCCGCTAGGCGTCCGGCTTGGGTTCACGCTCGAGCCACGGCCCTACTGCGTAACCAATGACGACGCCGATCCCTACTTCCGCGGCCACCCACAGCCCCAGGCACAACGGATCCGGTCCGAGGCTGACGAAGCGTCCGATGCCGAGGGAGCCGAGGGCCAGCCAGGCAGCGCCGGCGGCCAGGACTCCGGACACCAGACCGACAATCACCCCGAGTACAAGCGTGGAAACGGGTGCGGTGAACCAGCGGGCGCGGATCTTGATGGAAAGCCACTCGTCGAAGTGGTTTTCGCCTTCCCGGAGGAACCACCAGCCCGCCAGGATCCCGGCCGTCACCGGGATCAGCAGTGCCGCGTAGCCGTATTCCATGTTTCCCACGGGCAGGGCCGCCAGCACCGGCAGTGCCGGCAGCGGACCGACGGTGGTTTCCAGCGGACTGATCATGCTTCCAGTTCCGAGCGAGAAGCCTGCGCCCGACGCCCAGCCCAGCGTCCAGACCACGAAGTTCGGCATCAGCCCCAGTTCCACCACGGTGAGCACCGCCCCGCCCAGCGCACCGGCGTCGAGCCGTTCGTAGACGGACGCGATCTCGGCCCAGTTCATTGCCAGGGCCACCACGAGCAGCACGGCGGACAGCCCCAGCGCAGCGAGCGTGCCTACCGCGCCGGCGCGCAGCGCGGCCCACATGTATGAACCCGCCCAGCGGGAATGCTGGCTGGTGCGCGCAATCCAATCGGTCAGGTCCATGCCGATCAACCGCACCCAGGAACCGGCCTCCATGCGGGCACCCACAATGAGCCCGGCACCTGCGGCGATCAGCGGCACCAGTGCGCCGGCAGTTACCGAAATCCGCACGCCCTCGGTACTGCAGAAGTACGCCGCCGCGGCACCGATCAGCGCATAGGTGCCCAGTGCGCCCAGCAGTGCTTGCCAAAGCTGGTCCGTATAGGAGGCCCGGGCAAGCCGTCGGCCGGCCCGCCAGGACAGGAAGAACGGAATCAGGGTCAGTCCCAGCGGAAAGAAGGAGAGCAGCCCGGAGGCGGGCGCCTCTCCCAGTTCACCGGCGGGGAAGCTCAGCGACATCGGCACGCCGTGGATCAGCAGCCAGGCCTGGCCGCCCAGGCGGGCCAGGGAGGTGAAGTCCCGATCCGTAAACCCGTTGGCAAACCACACGCCGATGAGCGGCAGGAGGACCAGCAGGGCGGAAAGCACCGCGGCCTGGCCCAGTTCGAAGGTCCCCTGCAACCAGAGTGGCATGGGCGGCACACCCGGCTTCTTCGGCCGCAATAAAATTTTCATCGTTTCTATCGTGCCATCCGGCCCTGCACAGCCCGTTGAGGCGCCGGCGTGAGTCGGGTAACTCCGGCGGTGCCCTAGAGGTCGACCAGGCCCTTGACCAGTGCCGCTGCCGCACCGATGAACGCAATGACGATCACGGCCAGCCGAGCCTGGTCATCGCGGATGTAGCGCTGCAGTTTCTCGCCGACGTAGATCCCGCCCACAATCATGAGCCCGATCAAGGCCCACGCCCAGGGCTGGAACGGCGGTATCTGTCCCGGATCCAGCAGTAGCTTGGACGTCAGGGTGACCATGGCCGTGGTGACGAAGAACGGCTGCAGCGTGGCTGCGAACGGACGTTGCGGCCAACGGGCCAGCAACGCGTACACGCTTACGGCGGGACCGCCGACGCCGGCCATCGCGTTCGTGATCCCGGAAGCGAAACCGGCCACGGCTTTCGGGACGTTGCCGGTCAGCACCACGGAGGTGCGTTGCAGGAGCAGTGAGATGCTCAGCGCCACGAGGACGACGGCGCCCACCGTCACGGCCAGCGGTGCGGCGGGAAGGTAAACCGCGGCCGCTGATGCCGGCACGCTGGCAATCACCGCGGGGACGGCCAACCAGCGGTACATGGACCAGTCCACGTCCCGCCAGACGCGGGACATGATCAGCAGCGAAGAGACCAGTCCGCAGATGTTCACCATCAGCACTCCCCCGTGGGAGCCGAGGATGATCACCAGGAAGGGGGAAATCAGGAGCGCAAAGCCCAGGCCGGCGATCCGCTGGGCGATCGCGCCGATGAAGATGGCGACGAGCACCACTATGAGGAGTCCGGTAGTCACTCGAACACACTACGCTGGACGCATGGTATCTCCCGTCACAGCCCTTGACACCGCCGATTGGCGTCGTAACATGTTCGCCCTTTACGAGCAGGCGAGGCGAGCCGCCGACGGCATGTCGGCGTCGCACTCCCATGCCTTGTGGGCCACCGGACGGGACCGGCTCTTCGGCACCCACCCGGCGTCGCCCCTTCCCGAAGACACACGCCGCCGCTTCCGCGGGCTGCGGACGGCCCGCTACGATCCGGCGTTCCGGTTCGAGGCGGTAATTGACGACGCCGGCGCCGGCGAGAAGATGGAGGTCGCTACGGGGACGGACGGCGTGGTGCCGTTCACCCGGCTCGGCACGGTCACCGCCGACGGCGTAGGCAGCCTGGCGGTCTGGCATCTGGACTCCTACGGCGGCGGGATCTTCATTCCCGTGCGCGATGCGACGTCCGGCGTCGACGGCGGCAGCTACGGAGGGGGACGGTACCTGCTGGACACGATCAAGGGTGCGAACCTCGGATCGGGCGATCTTCCCGGCAGCCTGATCCTGGATTTCAACTTCCTTTACAACCCCTCCTGCGCGTATGACGAGGCATGGGCTTGCCCGCTTCCGGGTCCGGACAACACCGTGGATACCGCGCTGCAGGTGGGCGAGCTCTACGCGCGGTACTGATCCAGGATCCTGCCAGGTTACGGGGCGGGCCGGTCCGGCGTTCCTCGTGCCTATGCTGGAAGGGTGCAAGCTTCCATTTCATCCGCAACGCTTGAAGATGTTCCCGGGCTTGCCGACCTGGCTGCCGTCACCTTTCCGCTGGCCTGCCCGCCTGAGGTAACCCCGGAGGACAGCGCGGCGTTTATCGCGGCGAATCTTTCCGCGGAGCGCTTCGCCGGTTATCTCACGGACGAGACCTACCGTGTGCTGGTCTCCCGGACGGAGGGCCGGCTAACCGGTTATTGCCTGCTGGTGCTGGCGCCGCCGTCCGATCCGGAGGTCGTGGAGGCCCTGGAGTCGGGGCGGGCGGTGCTGCCCTCGGCCGAGCTGAGCAAGTTCTACCTGGATCCGGCTATGCACGGAAGCGGTCTTGCCGGGCAGCTGGTCGAAGCTGCTGCCCGAGCGGCTGAGTCGGCGGGTGCCCGGTCCATGTGGCTGGGCGTGAACAACCGTAATGTGCGGGCCCAGTCCTTTTACCGCAAATCCGGGTTCCAGACCTTCGGGCGTCGGTCCTTCCAGGTGGGAACCCATACTTTCCGTGACCTGATCATGGTCCGGCAGTTCGGCACCGGCGGGCAGTGACAGACTAGGCCCGTGCAGACCTTCCTTCCGTATCCGGGCTTCGCCCGCAGCGCCGCCGTCCTGGACCAGGCGCGGCTTGGCAAGCAGCGGGTGGAAACCCTGCAGTTATTGCGCGGGTTGGTGGTTCCCGATTACGGCTGGCAGCGCCACCCCGCCCTGCTGATGTGGAAGGGCTTCGTGCCCGCGCTCACCGCCTACGGGCTGGCGATGACGGATGAGTGGATTGCCCGCGGCCATGCCGATACCGTCCGGGAACAGATCCTGGAGTTCGCTCCGGAGGCTGCGGAAGCTTCGGAGGCCGACGTCGACCTTCCCGCCTGGATAGGCGACGAGGAGCTGCACCGAAGCCATCGCTCCAACCTCATCGAGAAGTCTCCGGACGTCTACGGGCCGCTGTTTCCGGACACCGATGCCGGTTTGCCCTATGTATGGCCCTCCCCTGCCGATGTTCCGGATCCTGTTGACCCTGCTCCCGGCGAAGCGCTGTGGGTGGTGCGTGCAGTGCCCGACGGCGATGCTGCCGCCATCGTCCTGCCGATGCTTTCCGCCAAGGGCACTCCGATCACCGGCAAGAAGGGCCGGCAGCTGGTTCGGTTGCTGGAGGACATGGACGACGGCGACCAGGTGGCTGTTCTTTCTCCTGCTGAACGGACCCGGCTGCTTCTGGGCCGTGCCGGGCCCGTCGAGCTCACGAACGATACGGCGGTGCGGCAAGTGAAGCTTTCCGGGAGCATTCCGCGGTCGGCGTTCAGCTATCCCGCAGTGTTGCAGGATCCCCGGACACTTTTTGCGGTGCCGCGGCCGGAATCGGTCTAGCAGCTGTCATGTGTTGGGTCCACCATGCACGTACCTCATGGTCGCGGTGGTGACGACTTCCACTTCGCCATCCTTGTCCGGATCCCCGCTGCGGTTTGTCCGCATCCCCGCACCTTGTCCGGATCCCCCTGCGGTTTGTCCGAATCCCCCCACCTTGTCCGGAGCCCCCTGCGGTTTGTCCGAATCCCCGCTGCGGTTTGTCCGAATCCCCCCACCTTGTCCGGAGCCCCCCTGCGGTTTGTCCGAATCCCCGCACCTTGTCCGGATCCACCCTGCGGTTTGTCCGAATCCCCGCACCTTGGCCGGATCCCCGCGCTGCGCGGCGCAGGGATTGTCACAAACCGTAGGGATTCCGACAAATCGAAGGATTTCCGGGCCCGGCGCCCGGAACTCACGCGATTCGCGGCCCTCCGGGGCAGACTGCTCGACATGGAGAGGCAGGAAGAGCCCGACTATGTGCCGCACCGCTCTGCCCGGCCGGTACCGTCTGATCGCTGTCACACTCCGGGCTGCTTGTCGCTCCACGAGCCCGGCTTCGCCTGCTTGAACCCGTAGCTCGCAGGCTCATACCACGCTGTGTGTGCCGGGCTAGCATCCGACGCCGTTGGGGTTCACCAGGCAGTTGTCGGCCACGCTGCGGGTTTCCGCCCGCCAGACGCTCAGGGTCTGGGATTCGGAGGACACCGCGGCCCGGCCGTCGATGGGAATCATCGGCCCGCCGTTCACGGAATAGGTTCCGGAGAAATGCACCGTCGCACCCACTTGGTAGTCGCCGCTGGCATCGTATTTGTGGCTGGTCTGGGTCTGCTCGCCCCACCGGTCCTGGGCCAACGGCGCCCCCGGGACACTGGTGGGCCCGTACACCGTGCCGTCCCCGTAGTTCAGCTCGAACTCAGTGGGGGTCGCAACAATCCGGACCGTCTGGTCCAGCAGCACCATTTCAAAGACCTGTTCCGCGGCCTCGACGTAGACATTGGTTTCCATCCCTACCAAGGTGTGCGGACTGGGCTGAAGGACCAGTTTCCCGGAAGCTATCGGGCGTTCCTGGAAAGCGGTGAGGATCTGTGCCTGGATCTGCTCGCCGACGTCGACCGGCTCTTCGGAGTAGATGCAGGACGGGGTCTCGCTGACCTTTTCCCAAGTACTCGGGTCCGTTGCCTTCAATCCTGAGAACCAATAGACAAGCCGACCGTCTTCCCCAGCGGTGCACGCGGCCTGGTTCGCTGCCAGGCAGGAGACATCGCCGGCAAGGTCATCAAAACAGACCGGCTCAAAACGATAGCCCTCAGGATCATCAGGGATACCCACAGGCATCTGGGTCCACATTCCTGAGCTAGGATCCTGCCGGAATACGGAACCGACAACAGTCCCACTACCTTCAATTTTTCCGTTGCCTCCCCCGACTCCGATTGCGTGATCGGAAAGCATCATCAACAGAAACCCTGTAATGGCGGTAACAGACAACGTTCGGGAGATCCATGGCGACATCTTCTTCTCACCCCTTTATCGTCACGATATTCATCGCAACCCATTTGTCCCCGTTCCATGTTGCTTCGAAGAGCTGCACGGACGGTGCCACGTCGGCCTCTTCATTCCCTTGCAATCCTTCGGGACCGTAGTACTCCATTGCGTCCTGTGTGAATTGTGCTAAGGCCTGATAGCGCCCCTCGGGGGTGAGCACGTAGTCGGAGTACGCGTCCCGGACGTCGATATTCGCGTTGGCTATCCAGTCGTTCTCCCGGAAACCGTTGTCGACTACCTCGTAGTAGTTCAGGCACGTTGTGCAGTCCGGACTGCTAATCGCCTGGACCGGCCCCACGTCGCCGGTCTCGTACCCGTAATTCGCTGCCTCGTACCAATACCGGGCAAAGGCCTCGAGCCCTTCCTTCGACTGAACCTTCGCCTCCTCCGGCATCACCGGCAAAGGGACATTCTCCGCAGGGCCCTCAGCAGACGCAGGCTTGTACTTGGCACTGGGAGTGGGCGTCGGCGTCGGCGTTTCCGAAGCCGTGGAAGCCGGGCTTGAAGGCGACTCCCCTGCACCGGAATCGCCGGGATCCCCCGACGCACCCGAGCACGCAATCAGGAACAGCAACGGGACTGCAACAGCGACGGTCGCAAGCCTCACTCGGACGGAACGGCGGAGAACTTTATGCATTCGAAAACCCCCAAGGCTGGGTGGGCCGCGAGACAAAGGATCAAGCAGTCGGTTCGGCCATAGTAATCAGGCCGCTGCCGAGCCTAGCGACTTATCCACAGGGCACCAGAGTGGCTCACAGAAAACAGCTGGCTTCTAAATGAGGCATTTGGGAGGCACGACTGAACGTGGTCCCGCAGCTGTCCACCCAGTCCTAATCCGTGTTGCGCAGTGAGGTCAGCATCTCTCGAAGGTCCCGGTATTCCTGTGTTTCCCGGTACTTGGAAACGCCTTCAAGGTATTCCTCCTGCGATGCCCCGGAACCCGCGTACTCCCCCGCGAACCGCCCGCCGCTGGACTCGGTCAGCGTGAAGAAATCGAACAGCCCGCACTCCGGACTCTGCTGTTGTCCGCTCACCACCGCATAGGACGCCTGAACGGTCTGCGACCCGGACGGTGCCAGGGAACGGTAGACAAAACGTTGGTCGGACCCCTGTTTCGACTCCAGCTCCGGCATCGGCACGCTCTCATACTCCACGTAGGACGCCGGTTCGGCGGATTCGGTGCAGCTCAGGTCCGTGATGATGCCGGTGTCCAGCCGGGCAAGAACGCGGCCGCCGTCGTCGAGCACTTCCAGGGACACGCCGCCCGCCGGATCATTGGCGCGTGCCGGAAGCTCCCGGATGTCCCAGCCGGGCGGGTGCTCGAAGCGGAGGCTGCTATCCGCCGTCGTGTAGGTGGACCATTGTGGCGCGGACGACGTCGGTCCCTCCTGCGCCGGTGCAGCACAGGATGAGATACTGGTGAGGAGCAAAGCTGCTGCCAGCAGGCCAGTGTTGCGGGCGGTTATGTTACGAGCCATGGCTTTACGGGCGGTGCTGCCTCGGGCGGTGTTACGGTATCCCACATCTACTCCCGGAATGTCCGTGTCCGAAGACAATGCTACTGGCGGCCCGCAGTTGAGCACATAGCGTTCGGAGCATCCCCGGCGCATCTTGAAGGACCCGCCGGACGCCCGGCAGCAGTTCCCGTGCAGCGCAGCACTCATCAGCGCCTGCATTGTGGGCGCCCCCACCCGCCCTAGGAGGTTCCTATTACCGATACAGCCGCCGAACACGATGTCTACTTCGGAGCGCCGGAACCGGATCTCGAACCGGAAACGCTGCTTGCCGCTTCCCCCGCGGTGCTCCAGCGAGTGGAGCAAAAATCCAATGTCGCCTTGGTCAAGGGCCGCCTGGCCCTCATGGACACCGGGCTCACACCGCACGAGGCCATGGTGGAGGACCTGCTCTTCGTGCGCCGGGTGCTCGACGACGCCGGCGTGGAGTACCTTCTGGTGCGCGGAAACGACCAGCGTCCGGTCATCGCCGTCGACCTCCGGATGCGCCAGCAGCTGCGGAAGGCGATGGTCGAGGCCTGCCGCGACGAGCCGTTCTACGCCCGGACCGTCGATACCAAAAAGAGCCGGACCCTGCTGATCGCAGACGGCGACCTCTCCTCCATCGATAAGGCCCGGATCATCCGCGTGTACCGTCCCCGGGCGTTCACCGGGACCAACCTGCTGATTTCAGGCTCTGCCGGGGTGCAGATTGAACTATGGGATCTGGAGGGCGAGAACATCACCCTGCCCGTGGAGAACTCCCTGACCCGCAGAACCCTGCCGGCGGCCGAGGTGGTCCGCGGCACCGTGGAAAAGCACGGACTCCTGTGGCCGACCATCGAGAACATGTTCGCGGACCACGCCACGGACATCCGGTTCGACATCGACTTGGTGTTCTCCTGGGTGGACGGCAGTTCCCCCGAGTTCCAGGCCGCCCGCGCCGCCCGGATGAGCAACGCCGTTGTGGGCGAAGGCGATGACCATGAGGCCCGGTTCCGGCAGATCAACGAATTGAAGTACGCCCTCCGTTCGGTGCACATGTTCGCCCCCTGGATCCGCCGCATCTTCATTGCCTCTGACTCGCCGCGGCCCCACTGGCTGGCCGAGCACCCGTCCGTCACCTTCGTGCCGGCTTCCGAGCACTTCAAGGACCCCTCCGTGCTGCCCACGCACAACTCCCAGGCGGTCGAGGCCCAGCTGCAGCACATCCCGGGACTGGCGGAGCACTTCCTGTACTCCAATGACGACATGTTCTTTGGCCGTCCGGTTGCCCCGGACATGTTCTTCTCCCCGGGCGGGATTACTAAGTTCATCGAAGCCAGCACCCGGATTGGCCTGGGTGCCAATGATTCCGAGCGAAGCGGCTTCGAGAATGCTGCGAGGGTGAACCGTCGGCTGCTCTGGGAGCGCTTCGGCCGGGTCACCACCCGCCATCTGGAACACACGGCAGCTCCCCTGCGCCGCAGTGTCCTGCTGGAAATGGAGGAGGAGTTCCCCGAGGAGTTCGCCGCCACGGCCGCGAGTACCTTCCGGGCCAAGGACAACATCTCCGTGACCAATTCGCTTTACCACTACTACGCGCTGCTCACAGGCCGGGCGGTCACCCAGGAAACGGCAAAGGTGAAGTACGTGGACACCACCAGCTACGCCGGTTTGAAGATGCTGGACCGGTTGCTGGCAAAACGCCACAAGGACATGTTCTGCCTCAATGACGGAAGCTTCCCGGAAGTCCCAGCGGCGGAACGGGCCGAACGGGTGACGGAGTTTTTGGAAAAGTACTTCCCGGTCCGGGCACCCTGGGAAAAGTAGGGGATTAAACAACGACGGCGCGGAACGCACCAAAAGTGCGCCCGCGCCGTCGTTGTGTGAAAGCTGGTTACCGGGTAACTACCACGTGCTCATTGGGCACGCAGTGGGTCATGGTGAGGCCTTCGACGTTCCGGGGACCGTTGTGCCCCAGGTTCTTCATGCGCTCGGTTTCTTCCTCGTTGAGCGTCTGGGTGGCCAGCGGGCCGAGATCCTTGATCTCGTCCAGGCTGATGCCCAGGCCCTCGCCGACGCGTGCACCCAGCTCGTCGTCGCTCATGTAGAAGTGCCAGAGCATGCGCTCCTGCACCGGGCGGACAGCCTGGCCGACGTTGGCAATGAAGTTGGCGACCAAGTCGTCCTTCTCCCACTGCTCCATCAGCTGGTAGCGCTGGCCGGCCTGCATGTAGTCGTTCGTGCGGGGCAGGCGGGCGCGGGTCAGGCGGCCTTCAAGCTCGGGACCAACCTCGGCCTGTTCCGGCTTGGCTGCTTCCTGCAGGCCGCCGGTGATGTTCGGCTCGTAGTTCACGTGCGGGTTCTGGCCCGGCGCGAGGTCGGTGCCGAAGGACATCTGGCCGCCGCGCTGGTTGGTGGCGACGCGTGCGTTCTTCGCGGAGTTCACCGGAAGCTGCAGGTAGTTCGGGCCTACCCGGTAGCGCTGCGTATCGGAGTAGCTGAACGTACGGCCAACGAGCATCTTGTCGTCGGAGAAGTCCAGCCCGTCCACCAGGACACCGGTACCGAAAGCGATCTGCTCGTTTTCGTTGTGGTGGTCCGTGATGTTGCGGTTCAGGGTCATGGTGCCCACGTACTTGGGCTCAAACTCCTGCTCCGGCCAGGTCTTGGTGTCGTCCAGCGGATCGAAGTCCAGTTCCGGATGATCGTGGTCATCCATGAGCTGAACGTACAGGTCCCACTTGGGGTAGTCACCGCGTTCGATGGCCTCGTAGAGGTCCTTCGAGGCGTGGCCCAGATCGTTGGCCTGAATGTTCGCGGCATCTTCCTCGGTCAGGGACTTCACGCCCTGCTGCGGGAGCCAGTGGTACTTGACCAGCTTGGATTCACCGGCGGCGTTGACCCAGCGGTAGGTGTTCACGCCGAAGCCCTGCATGTGGCGGTAGTCCGCGGGGATGCCGCGCGGGCTGAAGAGGTTGACCAGCATGTGCATGGCTTCGGGAGTCTGCGACATGAAGTCGAAGATGCGGGCCGGCTCCTGGCGGAAGGTGACGGGGTCCGGCTTCAGGGAGTGGATCACGTCCGGGAACTTGATGGCATCGCGGATGAAGAAGACACCCAGGTTGTTGCCGACCATGTCCCAGTTGCCGTCTTCGGTGTAGAACTTGACGGCGAAGCCGCGGGGGTCGCGGGCGGCCTCGGAAGAGTCACGTCCGCCGATCACGGAAGAGAACCGGATGGCAACATCGGTCTTCTTGCCGGGTTCGGAGAAAAGCTTGGCGCGGGTGTACTTGGCAATGGGCTCGTCGCCCCACTTGCCGGAAGCCTCGAACTCGCCGTACGCCACGAAACCGCGGGCGTGGACTACGCGCTCGGGGATCCGTTCACGGTCGAAGTGGCTGATCTTCTCGAGGAGCTGGTAGTTCTCAAGCGTGGCCGGGCCACGAGCTCCCACAGTCCGGGTGTTCTGGTTGTCGTAGACCGGGTGTCCCTGGCGTGTGGTCAGGGTCTTCGGGTCTCCGGCGTCGTTCTGGCCGGTAGTGGAATGCTGCTGTCCTGCGTCTGTCATAACGTGTGCTCCTCGGTGGTGAGGTTTATTGCTGGCGGGCAATACTACCTAGTCCACTCTCTTGCAAGGGTAGGGAGAGAGTCAAGTTCATAAGCAACCTGATAGTGGCGGTCAGGAGGTGCCGTTGGCACACTGTGTGCATGACTAATGAAGAGCGTCCCCCGGTCGTTGAACTGTCTGATGAACAGAGCTGGAAGTACCTGGAACACACGCACCACGGCCGCCTGGCGGTCAGTGTCGCGAACCGGCCCAGCATCTATCCCATCAACTATCTGGCCCACGACGGCGTGCTCCTCCTTCGCACCGCGCCGGGCACGAAGCTGGCGGAAATGGCGGTCAACACGTACGTCGCGTTCGAAGCCGACGGCGTCCACAGCGACCAGGCCTGGTCCGTCGTCGTCAAGGGGACAACCCGCTTCCTGGAGACGGGCGCCGAGATCGAAGCCGCGGACAGCCTTCCCCTGCAGCCCTGGGTTCGGACGGAGAAGTACCGCTACGTGGAAATTGTGCCCGAAACCGTCACCGGACGGTTCTTCAACCTGGGTCCGGATCCGTCCCGGGACTAGGCCGATGTCAGTGTGAGCGCCCCTGGTAGCCGGATGCCTGCCTCCGCCAGGCGGGCAGCGGTTTCCTCCGGCCCAACCTGCTCCCCCACGGTGCGGCTTTCCGCCAAGGGCACCACGGAGTGCACCACCGAATCCTCGTAGAGGTGGATCATGTTGTAGCCCTGGCCCGCGTCCTGGCCTCGGGTGCCCGGCGTCGTGAGGTCCTGCGTGTAACAAGTGGCTGAGGCCACGGACACGGGGATTCCGGCGAAGGTCCCGAACGTCGAATAGTGCAGGTGCCCGGCAATGATGGCCCGCACGTCACTGCCCGCCAAGACGGCTGCAAGCCGGTGCTGCTGCCGCAGTTCGACCAGGACGGCGAGGTCCTGCACGCTGGGGACCGGCGGATGGTGCATGGCGAGGATGGTTCCCTCCGGAGCGGCCGTCTGCAGTTCCCGGCGCAGCCAGGCAAGCTGGCCGTCGCTGAGCTCCCCGTGGTGGTGGTCCGGGACGGTGGTGTCCAGGGTGATGATCCGCAGCCCGCCGAGGTGGTGCACCTGGTCCACGGGTGACATTTCCGGGGCTTCGTCCAGCAGGACCTGGCGGAAAGCCGCCCTGTTGTCGTGGTTGCCCATCGCCCAGATCACCCGGGCACCCATCCGCTCAGCGGCAGGGAGAACGATCTCCCGGAGCTTGGCGTAGGCACCGGCTTCACCGCGGTCCGCCAGGTCGCCGGTGAAAACAATGGCTTCGGGCCGTTGTCCGCTGTCTTCGAGGCGGGCGAAAAGCGCACGGAGTTTGGCATGGCTGTCCACTGCGCCATACAGGCAGTTGTCACCCCCGAGCAGGTGGGTGTCGCTGAGATGGAGGAGGAAATGACGCGGGCGAGGATGCTCACCCGGGAGGTATTCCATCGGAACCTTCTTGTGTCGACAGCTGCTGCGGCGTACCCCTTTATGAAAGCAGAGATGGCGACCGGTGAGTAACCTGTTCCCCCGCGTTTCGGACATTTTTGCCCGGCTCTTCGCCACCGTTCGTTCCAGCGTCTACTCTGGCGCAGGCACCGCGGCGGTCGTAGGCTCGGAGTTGCATCGTCCGTGAAGGGACCCCCATGAAACTCAGCCATATTCCCCTGCGCCTGACCACCGGCGCCTACATCCTCAACTCCGGCCTCAACAAGCGCAACATGGATGCCGAAAACGCGGCTTACCTGCAGCAGATGGCCGCCAATGCCTTTCCCCAGGTACAGGACATTGAACCGGCAAAATTCGGCAAGCTGATCAGCACGGCCGAGATCTGCGTCGGGCTGTCCCTGCTGATCCCGTTCGTCCCCAGCCGTCTGGCCGGACTCATGCTCGGCTGCTTCTCGGGCGGCATGGTGCGGATGTACCTCATGACGCCGGGGATGACCGAGGCAGACGGCATCCGCCCCACCCCCGACGGCCTCGGGCTGGCGAAGGACACCTGGATGGCCGGGATTGCAGCCGCACTGGTCCTGGACCGCAAGCGGCCGAAGACCAAGGTCAAGGTCGTCACGGTTCCGACGCCGGTGATGGGTACCGCAGCAGCGGTCGGCACCAAGGGCGCCGCCAAGGGTGCTGCCAAAGCCGCCAAGACTGCGAAGGCCGCCAAAGCGGACAAGCATGCGAAGGCCGCGAAGGTCGCCAAGGTCGCCAAGGCGGCTGCAGCCGTGAAGGTTGCCAAGGCAGCCAAGGACCGTGCCGGGAAGCACGGCAGCAAATAGGCTCTGCGACTACTGCAGGTCGATGATCCCCTTGACGAGGGCGGACACGGCTCCCAGATAGGCCAGGACGACGACGATGCGGCGCGCCGTGGACTCGGGAACGTGCGGAGCCAGCCGGCTTCCGGCTCGAAGCCCGGCCACGGTGAGGACGCCGAGCAGTGCCCAGATCCACCAGGCGAGCTGCGGCCACTCCCCCGGGTCCACCACGGCGTGCGCCGCCAGGGTCACGATGCTCAGCGTGGCAAGGAAGGGCTGCATGGTTGCCATGAAGGAGGCCTGCGGCCAGCGGGCCAGTACCGCGTAGGCGCTCACCGCTGGAACCCCGGCTCCGGCCATGGAGTTGCTGATCCCGGCTAAGAGTCCTGCGGCAGCTTTTGGCGAACCGCCGCGCAGCACCATCTCGGTCCGGTTCAGCACCAGGGATGAAGTCAGGGCCGCGAGCATAAAAATGCCGACTCCGATTTCCAGCGGTCCCACCGGAAGGACCGACGCCGCATACGTTCCCAGCACGACGCCGAGCGCCGCCGGGACGGCCAGCGAGGCGTACATTTTCCAGTCGATGCGCTGCCACACGTGCCGGATCACCAGACCGGCGGCGAGCATGCCGCACACATTGGTTACCACGACACCCTGGTACGGGCCGAGAGCAACAATGAAGAACGGCGCCAGCAGCAGTCCGAAGCCAATCCCGGCAACCCGCTGCGCGATTCCCCCAACAAAAACGGCGACCAAGATGGCCAGCAGCAGTCCGGAATTCACTGCCGAAGTCTATGGCGGAAAACTGCAGGCGCCCAATTTCTCTGTTTACGCAAATTACGCAACACCACGGAAACAACCCGGTGACAGAATCGGCGCATGTTCCTCACTCCCGCTGATAAGGACAAGCTGCTGCTCAGTGTTGCCGGCATGGTGGCACGGGACCGCCGCGAACGCGGCATCCGGCTCAACTACCCCGAGGCCGTGGCCCTGCTTTCCTGCTGGGTGATGGAACGGGCACGCGAGGGCGGGCTGGTTGCCGACCTGATGAGCGAGGGACGCTCGGTCCTGCGCCGCGACGACGTGATGGAAGGGGTGCCGGAAATGATTCCGGATCTGCAGATTGAAGCCACGTTTCCTGACGGCCGCAAGCTGGTCACCATTACGGACCCGATCTCATGAGCCTGGTGCCGGGCGAGATCCGTACCGCTCAGGGGGACGTGGAGATCAATGCCGGACGTGACACCCGCAGCCTGGTGGTGACCAACGACGGCGACCGTCCGGTCCAGATCGGCTCCCACTTCCATTTCGCGGACGTGAATCCGGCGCTGCGCTTCGACCGGGATGCCGCCGTCGGCTTCCGGCTGGGAGCCCCGGCAGGTACGGCCGTCCGCTTCGAACCCGGCGCCTCCCGCGAGGTCGTCCTCGTCCGGTTGGCGGGCACCGGCACGGTTCCCGGCCTTCAACTACGGGGTACCGCGCAGGAAGGGGCCTGAACATGCGGATCAGCAGGCACGAATACGCCCATCTGTATGGCCCCACCACGGGCGACTCGATCCGGCTGGGCGATACGGATCTCTGGATCAGCCCGGAACAGGATTACACCTTCGGCGGGGATGAATCCGTCTTCGGCGGCGGCAAGAACATCCGCGAGTCCATGGCCCAGTCCACCCGGACCTCCGATGAGGGCGCTCCGGACCTGGTGATCACCAACGTCGTCATCGTGGACCACTGGGGCATTGTGCGGGCCGACGTCGGGGTCCGGAACGGCCGGATCACGGGCATCGGGAAGTCGGGCAACCCGGACATCATGGACGGAATCGATCCGGCGCTGGTCATCGGCCCCGGGACCGAGATCATTTCCGGCGAGCGCCGGATCCTCACAGCCGGCGGCGTCGACACCCACGTCCATCTGCTGGGGACCGACGCCCTGCGGGAGGCGCTTGCCTCCGGCATCACGACCGTGGGCGGCGGCGGCACCGGACCGGCCGAAGGGTCCAAGGCGACGACAGTGACCCCGGGCGCGTGGAACCTGCAGGTGATGCACCGGGCACTGGACCACCTGCCGCTGAACTTCCTGCTTTACGGCAAGGGCAACACGGTGAGCCAGGCCGCGCTGGAAGAGCAGGCCCTTGCCGGAGCCGCGGGCTACAAGGTCCACGAGGACTGGGGTTCGACGCCGGCCGCCATCGACGCCGCACTGACCGCCGCGGACCGGTGGGGCGTCCAGGTGGCGTTGCACGCGGATTCGCTCAACGAGGCCGGCTATGTCCAGAACACGCTGGGGGCGATCAACGGGCGCGGCATCCATGTGTTCCACGCCGAGGGTGCCGGCGGTGGGCACGCCCCCGACATCATCACGGTGGCTGCCGCCGCGAACGTACTGCCGGCGTCGACCAACCCGACCCTCCCCTTCACGGTCAACACCGTGGCGGAGCATCTGGACATGCTGATGGTCTGCCATCACCTGAACCCCCGGATCCCCGAGGACCTGGCATTTGCCGAGTCCCGGATCCGGGCCAACACCATGATGGCCGAGGACGTCCTCCAGGACCTCGGCGCCATGTCCATTACCTCTTCCGACGCCCAGGCCATGGGACGCATCGGCGAAACGATCACCCGCACCTGGCAGGTGGCGCACGTTATGAAGGAGTACATGGGCGCCACGCAGTCACAGCTTCCGGCCGACAATGAGCGGGTGCGCCGCTACATTGCCAAATACACCATCTGCCCGGCGGTGGCGCACGGCATCGACCACGAGGTCGGATCCGTCGAGGTCGGCAAAATGGCAGACCTGGTGCTGTGGGATCCGGCGTTCTTCGGCATCCGTCCCACGCTGGTGATCAAGGGCGGAGCCATTGTGGCCGGCCAGATGGGTGATCCCAATGCCACCTTGCCCACGCCCCAGCCCGTCTGGATGCGGGAAGCGCTGGCGGGAACGGCGTCGTCGGCTCCGCATCTGTCCACCTCCTTCGTGGCGCCGACCGCGCTCGACGACGGATTGGCGGACCGCCTCGGGCTGACCCGCACACTGACCGCCATCCGCTCCACCCGGGACGTCACCAAGGCGTCATTGCCGAACAACACGGCGCTGCCGGACATCCAGGTGAACCCGGAAACATTCATGGTCAGCATCGACGGGCAGGTCATTGAACCGACCCCCGCGTCCGAGCTGCCCCTGACCCAGCGTTACTCGCTTTTCTAGTGGAACCGATGCTGCCAGCTCCCGACGCCGGTGTTGCCGCTTTCCTGCTGGCCGATTCGCGGTTGCCTTCCGGGGCGTACTCACATTCGGCGGGCCTGGAACCTGCGGTCCTGGCAGGCCTGGGGGTGGACGGCGTGTATCCCTACCTGCTCGCCCGGCTGCGCACAGTGGTCCGGGTGGAAAACGCCGCCGCGGTGCTGGCGCACAGGTCCGCCCGCGGCGTAGCGGACATCAGCTTCGCCCGGATCGAAGCCGCCCTCGACGCGCGGACACCCTCCGCTGCGCAGCGGGAGGCCTCGCGCCGTCTGGGCCGGGGCATGCTGCGCCTGGCCGGGAAGCTGAAACCGGACTCTCACGCCGTCGTCGAGCTGCAGCGGACCGTCCCGCGCCCCACCCGCCCGGTGGCCCTGGGCGTGACCGCTGCCGCGCTCGGCGTCGGAGAGCTGCAGCTCGCCCGGCTCTGCTGCTACGACGATGCGCAGTCTGTGGTGGCAGCTGCCCTGAAGCTGCTGCCCATCGATCCGATGGATGCCACCGCCTGGATCCTGGACGCTTCCGGAGAGATCGACGCCGTCGCCGTGGAGTCGCTGCTCATTGGCGGCTTAGACGATATTCCCGCCCTCAGTGCCCCGTTGATGGAGCACTGGGCCGAAGACCACACCACTAGAACAAGGAGGCTGTTCGTTGCCTGACAATTCGTTCCCCGCTGCTGCCCCGTCCACCCGTTCACTGCGCCTGGGCGTTGCCGGTCCGGTGGGTACCGGCAAGAGCTCGCTGATTGCCACCATCTGCCGGTCCATGGCCGGCGAGCTGCAGATCGGCGTGATCACCAACGACATCTACACGGATGAGGATGCCCGGTTTCTCCGCTCCGCAGGTGTGCTTCCGGAGGAGCGCATCCGCGCAGTGGAAACCGGTGCCTGTCCGCACACGGCCATCCGCGATGACGTGACCACCAACCTGCTTGCCGTTGAGGACCTGGAGGCGGACTTCGCTCCGCTGGACCTCGTCCTGGTCGAAAGCGGCGGCGACAACCTCACTGCCACCTTCTCCCCTGCCCTGGTGGACGCACAGATCTTTGTCCTGGACGTTGCCGGCGGCGGCGATGTCGCGAGGAAGGGCGGGCCGGGTATCGCCCGTGCCGATCTGCTGGTGATCAACAAGATCGATCTGGCTCCGTACGTGGAAGTGGACGTGGAACAGATGGTGGCGGACGCCGTCGAGGCGCGGGACGGCGCTCCGGTGCTGGCCCTTTCCCGCAAACAGCAGGACACCGTGGACGAACTCTGCGCCTGGGTCCGCGGGTTGGTGGCGCTGCACCGGTCAGGGCTGCACACGCCGCAGGATCCCGGTCCCATGGCTCCGCATTTCCATGCGGACGAGGACGGCGGGTTTGTCCATACGCATGGGGAGGAAGACACTGTCCGCCACCAGCACTGAGCGGGTGCCTGCTCCCGTACCGGCCGGCGCGCACCCCGGGCAGCGGCCTACCCGCATCGCGGTGGAAGCCGCCGGTGATGGCGCACGCTTCGCGCTCCTGGACCAGGGGCATTATCTGGCTCCCCGTCCGGTTGCCGGCGGTTCCGGCGGTTCCGGTGCACGGCAGCTGCGGGTGGCACTGATCGGCATCCACATGATGCTGCTCGCCGGAGACGATGTCCGGATTGAAGTGTCTGTGGGTCCGGGCGTCACCTTGGAGGTGGTCGAGCCGGCCGGCATGGTGGCTTACGACGCCGAGGGCAAGCAGTCCCGCTGGACGCTGGAGGCGGTGCTGGCTGAGGGCGCGGTGATGATCTGGGAGGGAGCGCCTTTTGTGGCTGCCTCCGGGTCCAACGTGCTCCGTGAAACCCGTGTGAAGCTGGGCCCCGGCGCCCGCTTGTTGATCCGCGAAACGCTGGTCCTCGGCCGCTCCGGCGAGGAGGCCGGGCCGCTGCGGAGCATCGCCCGGCTGACCGGTCCGAACGGGGACTACCTGTACGAAGACCTTGACCTGCGCGGAACGCGGCACCGCGCCGTCGGCGTCCTCGGCACCGCCAAGGTGCTGTCCAGTGCGACGGCGGCCGGTTGGCGGCCGCAGGCCCTGCATCCGAACGGCGGCGCCAGGCCCGGTGACGGCAGCGCACGGCGCCTGGATTTGGCGGCGGAGGGAGCCGTGATCCGGGCGCTTTCGGGTACGGCGCATGAAGCCGCACGGGAAACCGACCCCGTCTACCGGTTGTGGAAGGATCAGCTGCTGGGTGAGCCCCGGCCTGATCCGGCACGCCTGTTCGTGGCAGAATCTGCGTATGTTCACGGACCGATACCCCATCCGCCAGGTTCGGGAACACCCCTTGGAACCTCTGGACCGGCAGAAGTGGCCAGCAACCCTCCCGCCGGTGGCCCAGCTGCTGAAGGAGGGCCTTGACCTTGCCCAGGCCACGGTCTTTGTGGGCGAAAACGGGTCCGGCAAGTCCACGCTGATCGAGTCGGTGGCTCTCGCTTTCGGCCTCTCCCCCGAAGGCGGTTCCACCGGCGCCCGCCACACCACCCGCAGCACCGAATCGGAGCTCAGCCGCCATCTGCAGCTGGTGCGTAATCCCGGCGGGACGAAGCGGGGCTACTTCCTGCGTGCCGAGACGATGCACGGCTTCTTCACCTACCTGGAGCAGAACCCCTCCACATCCCACCTGGATGTGGAGTTCCATTCGCTCTCGCACGGGGAATCCTTCCTGGCCCTGGCGGAAGACAGGTTCCGCGGCCCGGGGCTGTGGGTGCTGGACGAACCCGAGTCCGCTTTGTCCTTCTCCGGGTGCATGGCCCTGCTGGGTGTGCTTAAGGAGAAGCTTGCAGACGGCAAGTCGCAGGTTCTGCTCTCCACCCACTCGCCGCTTCTCGCCTCGCTTCCGGGAGCCCGGATCCTCGAACTGGGTCCGTGGGGATTCCGGGAGCGTGAGTGGGACGAACTCGACTTGGTGACCAATTGGAAGAGTTTCCTCAACGGTCCGGAACGCTACCTGCGCCGGCTGTAGCGCGCAGGAGGGCGCCGGAAGGCATCACGAGGACCGGACTTCAACCGGCCGGACCTAGAACGGCGGTGGACCAGGGTCCGGGTACGGATCCGCCTGCAATACCGCGGCAGGAAAACCAGCAGGGACCGCAGCCGTCGGTGGATCGGACCGGGTTTGATAACGCCGGCCCAGGACGGACCGGAACTCGAACTCCCCCGGTGTGGGCTGATCCGCTTTCCAGAGAGCCTCGCTCTTGAGTTTGTGGTGTTTGCGGCACCACGACCCCAGGTTCCCATGATCTGTGGCTCCGCCTTCACACCAAGGCACCGTGTGGTCCGCTTCGCAGGAACCGGCCGACACCCCACAGCCCGGGAAGCGACAGGTTCGGTCCCGCACCCGGATCCAAGTCCGGAGATCTTTGGGTACCCGGTACCGTTTTCGGTCCAGTGCCAGGGCCGCACCGGAGACCGGGTCGGTCAGCAGCCGAAGGAACGAGCCTGCTCCCGCGGCAAGCTTCCGGGCGGTATCCGGATCGATGGGGCCGTACCCTTCCAGATCTCCTGGCTGGTCGGAGAGCCCCAGGAGGGTAAGCACCGGAACAGTGACCAGCACCTGGGCCTGCAGCCCGGCCCCGTCACTGCTGCTTCCGGTGAGAAGGTCGCAGAACAGGTCAGCCCGGAGTTGGGCGAGGTTCCGGTCCTGGTCCCCGCGCTGCCCGCTGGGAACCGGACCGTTCCCGGACTGCATGGACCGGGCGGCGTTTGTCAGCCGGCGGAAGATCCCCTCGGCCTGCTCGGCGGGAAGGTAGGCGTTGAGCCAGGACATACCGTCCTGGTCCGGAAAGAGGCGGATGCAACGGTCCGATTCTGCCCTCCGGCGCCGCACGCCGACGCTTTCGGGGTGCAGCACTTCCCGCAGGCGTCGGGCCTTGGCGGCGAGCCGGGCGGGTGGCAGATCACGGGCGGCTTCAAGCAGCTCCGCTTCAAGCCCTTCCGTGCACCCGGAAGGAACCCCGACGAGTCCATGCAGGATTTCGCGGGCCTGGGGATAACTGCACTCGCCGCGGCTCAACGCTCCCAGCGTCCGCCGAAAATCGCCGGACAGCGCATAGGACTCCTTCACCAACGCCAGCGCTGTCCGGCCGGAAACGTTAAGGGCACAGGCAACCTCAGTAGCCGCGACGTCATCTACATGCATAGGGCCGCGGCCGTATTGTTCCAAGGCCGGAGCTACCAGCTCCTTGACCCGCTCCACCACAAGCACTGTTTGGGCATCCGTCCAGGCCTTGAGCCGGGCAAGGTCCGTGAGGGCGTCCAGAGCAGCGGCCGGGTCCATGTCCGCCGCCGGATCCATCCGGACAACGCCGTGCACCCCCGTCCCCGGCGTGGACGGGCCTTCCACGGCAAACCCCAGCGGACCGCTGCCGCGGGCGCCGCCAACAAGGTCGATAGAGGATTCCGGAAGGCTTTCCATACCCCTAGACCATCACCCCGCACCGACATTTTGAGGGTGCTGAAGTGCCCTGTGAAAACCACCTACTCAGGTATTTCCCCGCGCAGATGAAGCTACGGGATCAGCACCAGGCGGATCGGGTTGCCTTCCTTCGCGTCGAGCGCCTTGACCGCCTGCTCGGCGTCGGCCAGCGGGATGCGCGCGCTGACGGACTTGGCGAAATCGAGCCGGCCCAGCCGGGCCAGGGACACCAGCTGCGGTACGTGGTGCGCGTCCGAGCCGTAATGGCCGCGGATCTGCTTGCGTGCGTAGGAGAAACCGGTGCTGTCATTGATGGTCATCGGCTTGCCGGACAGACCCACGAGCACGAGGCGTCCGCTCCGGCCCAGGCAGTTGATAGCCTGCGTCCGGACGGCGTCAACACCGGCGAAGTCCAGGGCGACGTCGAGCCCCTGGCCGGCAGTGGCGGCCTTCATCGCCTCCGAGAAGTCCTCCGCCATCGGATCAAGCGCCAGATCGGCACCGAATTCCAGGGCACGCTCGCGGGCCTCGGGGATGGGATCAACGGCAATGATGGGCGCGGCACCAATCAGGCGCAGCAGCTGGACACCGTGGGCACCGAGCCCGCCGATGCCCCAAACGCCCACTGCTTCACCGGCGCGCACTTCAGCAGTGGAGGCAATGGCAGCCCAAGGAGTGGACACGGCGTCGGGAATGATGGAGGCCTGGTCGAAGGGGATGTCATCCCCCAGCGGCACCAGCACACCGGCGGGAACAACGAGGTACTCGGCCCAGCCGCCGTCGAAATCAACACCCATGGTCAGCGTGACGCCGTTGTATTCGTACCCGGCCTGCACCACCACCCGGTCTCCGGGAGCAACGGAGGTGACACCTGCACCGGGAAGGTCCACAGTGCCGGCCACTTCGTGGCCGAGGGTGACCTCGTTGCCCTCGAGGAACTGCGGACGCAGCATGCCCTGGATCAGGTGGACGTCGGACAGGCACACGCCCGCAGCTCCGACCTTGATACGGACAAAGCCCGGACCGGGATCGGGAATCGGAACTTCCTTCATGGCGAACGTGCCGGTCTCAACGTTGAGCCGTCCTGCAATCATGGTGCCGTTAGACATGGAAAACCTCTTCTGAACTCAGAACTGCGGCGGCAGATGCGGCCCCAGTTCTCATTATCTGCCAGTGCCGCCGCGGCGCAAAAAGGCGGCAACCGGAACCGGCTGCCGCCCTCCTGCCCGCAGAAGAAAAGTTCAGGCCTGCAGGATCACCTTAAGCGCGTTCGTTTCGGCGGCCCGGGAGAAGGTGTCGTACGCCGTGAGGATGTCGGCCAGCGAGTAGCGGTGGCTGATGAACTCCTCGGCCGGCAGCTTCCCCTCGGCAATCAACTTCAGGAGCATGGACAGGGTATTCGTGTTGACCAGGCCCATGCTGATGTTGATGTTCTCGATCCACAGCCGGTCCAGCTCCAGGCTCACGGGCGTCCCGTGCACCCCCACGTTGGCCACGTTGCCGCCGGGCCGCACGATACTGGTGCACATCTCGAACGTGGCAGGGATGCCCACGGCCTCCACGGCGACGTCCACGCCCCAGCCATCCGTCAGGTCCATGATCTGTTCCCGCCAGTTCTTATCCCCGGAGTTCACTCCGTGGGTGGCACCGAATTTTCGGGCCTGCTCCACCCGGTTGGCGTCCAGGTCCACGGCGATGATTTTCGCGGCACCGTACAGTCCCGAGGTCGCAATCACGGCCAGCCCCACGGGTCCTGCGCCGACCACTGCGACGACGTCGCCCGGCTGGACCTGCCCGTACTGCACACCCATTTCAAACCCGGTGGGAAAGATGTCACTGAGCAGGACACCATGCTCCTGGGAGACGTTTTCCGGCAGCCGGTACATGGACGTGTCCGCGTAGGGCACACGGACGTACTCGGCCTGTGTCCCGTCGATCAGGTGTCCGAAGATCCAGCCGATGCCGGACTGCCCTTCCTCTCCGGTGCAGTGCGAATAGAGCCCGTCCTTGCAGAAACTGCAGGAGCCGTCCGCCGAGACGCAGGACAGGATCACTTTGTCGCCGGTCTTGAAGGCATTCACGCCGGAGCCGGTCTCCGTAACGGTGCCAACCCCCTCATGACCAAGGATCCGGCCCGGTGTAACGGCCGGAACGTCGCCTTTGAGGATATGCAGGTCGGTGCCGCAGATGGTGGTGGTATCTATCTTGACGATGGCATCCCGCGGGTCTTGGATCTGAGGGTCCGGAACGTCCTTCCAGGACTTCTGGCCGGGGCCTTCATAAACGAGTGCTTTCATAGTGTCCTCGCCTGCTCATCCGACTTACGTGCAGGACCTCTGATGCGCCTGCGTTTCGGGAGCTTCCCTGAGCGGGCCTGTTTCGGGGCCGCCGTCGGATGCTTTCAAGCCTAGGTCCCGCCCGTGGCTGTCCGGAAGAAGCGGCGGGCTATCGGCCCTCCACATAGAGCCATTGGCCTCGTTCACGAACAAAACTGCTTCTTTCCTGCTGTGTACCGCGTTGACCGTCCTCCCGGTAGTGGGCACGGAATTCAACCGTTCCGGTGTTGTCCAGGGGGCCGCCGCCGGAGGTGGAAAGGATATCCAGCCGCCGCCATTCGATCCCTGCGTCCAGTTCGAGGTTGGCGGGGCGGTGGTCCGGATGCCACGTGGCCAGCAGGTAGGGGACGTTGCCGGTGGCGAAGGCGCTGTACCGCGAGCGCATCAGCGCCTCTGCGGTGGGGGCGGTAGCGGCTCCGGAGTGGAAGCGTCCGCAGCAGTTCCCGTAGGTTTCCCCGCTGAGGCAGGGGCACCGGCTTTCATCGGTGACAGCGGTGGACGGGACGGGTGTAGAGGTACTCATCGCTCCAGTATCCCGCGACTGGTCCGGTTACGGCCCGAAGCTGTCCTGCAGCCGCTCCAGGTTCTGCCCGATCTCCCCTGGAATGACGCCTCCATCCGGCAGCGCCCCCACGCGCCCGAGCATCAGGACCACCGCTGCCGTCAGCACGGCCATCACCAGGACGGCAAGCAGGGCTCGTCCGGCGAAGGACTGCCGCGGTTCGGCGAGCACCTGTACACGCGGCGTCGGCTCGGACAACGGCACTGCGGCTACCGTCCCTACGGTGGGCGGGACACTCGGCGGAGACGTGATCTGCCCGGACAGGGCAGGCAGGTCCATGGGCGGGGGAACCGAAGGCAGGGGCGCCGAGGGATGCCGGCCCAGGGCCTCGCCGCCATCGGTCCCGTCCGCTTCCCTTGGGGCAACGACGACTTCCCTTGGGGCAACGACGGCGCCGGCTCCCCCGGCGGCGTTGTTGTCTTTCACGGAGGCAACATCCGCCTGAGTTGCCGGTCCGCTCCACGGGTCCCAGTCCGGTGCGGCGGGAGCCCGGTCGGCGGGAGCCCGGTCGGCGGGAGCCCGGTCAGCGGGAACCTGCGGCACCGCTGGTCCGCCCAGACCCGAGGCCAGCTGCGGCACCCGTCCCGGCTGCACCGTCCCTTCCGCCCAGCGGTAGTCCAACAGGGTCGCGGAGACTTCAGCCGCCGTCGGCCTCAGGTCCGGGTCCCGGCTGGTCATGGCGGAAAGCAGGCCGCGCCAATGGCTTTCCAACGACTCTGGAACCGCGGGGTCGCGGCTGAGGCGGGCGACCGCCGCCTCGATAGCGCTGCCGTTAAACTCCACCCTTCCCGTGACGGCTTCAAGCAGCACCAGGCCAAGGGAGTAAATATCGCTTGCCGGTTCTGCCCCCAGTCCGGATGCCTGTTCCGGGCTGAGGTAGTTGGCGGTGCCGAGGGTGGCACCGGCTGCAGTGATCCGGGCGCCGCCCAGAATCCGGGCGATACCGAAATCCGTCAGCTTGGCCCGCGGCGATGTCCCCGCTACAGCCGGCGGCAGCAGGATGTTTGCCGGCTTTACGTCACGGTGGACCACACCCCTGTCATGGATATAGGCCAGGGCTCCCGCCAGCTCGGCCCCAATGAAGGGGACATCCGCAGACAGGACGGCACCCTCGCGCAGGCGCTTGCGCAGGTCCGGCCCGTCAACCAGCTCCATGACCAGATAGGTCCGAGGCTCCCCCGCTTTGCCGTTCCCTTCGCCGGGATCGGCGTCGTCCTTGCCCGCATCGAACAGGGTGACCAGGCCCGGATGCGAAAGTGAAGCGAGGAGGCGCATCTCGTTTTCCTGCCGCCCGATGTCGTCCGGAGCCACGGCACTGGCGCGGAAGAGCTTCACCGCAATGTCGCGGCCGAGCGCTTCATCCTGGCCTCGATAGACGGTGGCCATGCCCCCGCGTCCAATTGGTTCGATGAGTCGGTATCGGCCTGCGATGAGCCTGTCGAGGCCACCCGTTGCGCTGGTTTCCATCCTGCAACCTTCTCTCGCCGCTAATAGCGTAGCTGAGCAGAATCGCTGCGTAGATGGCCCGTAAGCACTTTTCTTTTACTCTGTTTTACCCCTCGTGGAAGCCCGCCTGCTGCGCTAAACTAGCCCGCCGCGAAAGGTCCGCGGCGGGCCGGTCTGCTGGCGCTCGTCCGGATGTTTCCGTACCGCTACAGCGCCTTGGCGATGTTGTCCCACAGCTGCTGGATGCCCAGCGCAATGAACAGCAGCGCCGTGAAACCAAGGGCGAGGTTGGTATGGAGTTTGTTGGCCCATTGCTTGGGAATGCGGCGGCCGTTGAGCAGGCCGAGCAGGGTCACCGCAAGGAAGGGCATAAACAGTGAACCCAGCACACCGTAGACCAGGATCAGGCCGATGGGTTGTCCAAGCTGGAACAGGATCATCGGCGGGAACGTCAGCCAGAGGACGTAGAAGCGGAAGTACTTTCCGCCGATACGCGTGTCGGGATGGCCGGATTCCTTGCCGCGGATGTTCCCCCAGAAATCGGCGAACATCAGCGAGACGCCGTTCCACACCCCGATGATCGAGGAGAAGGACGCGGCCCAGAACCCGATCAGGAATCCGGTGCCGACCACGTCTCCGTATTCCACCTTCAGCACGTCGTACAGATCCAGCAGGCCGGCGTCGCCGCTGGAAAGGGACACTCCTGCGGAACGGACCACTTCTGCGCCGACAATGAGCATCGCCACCACGAAAATGCCCGTCATCACGTAAGCCATGGAATTGTCGATGCGCATGACCCGCATCCATTTGGGGGTGTACCAGCCCTTTTCCCGCAGCCAATACCCGTACGCCGCCAAGGTGATGGTTCCACCCACACCGCCGGCGAGTGCCAGCGTGTAGAACACTCCGCCCTCGGGGATCATCGGAACCAGTCCGGCGAACATCGCCGGAATATTCGGCACGGCAATCACGGCCAGACCCACCACCGTGACGAACATCAGCCCCACCAGCACTGCGGTGATTTTCTCGAAGGTCGCGTATCGGCCGAACCAGACCATGACGAAACCGGCCAGTCCCATCAGGACCGCCCACGCAGTCAGCGGGAGGGCGGGAAAAACGGCGGCCAGCGGCAACGCGGCGGAGGACA
The DNA here is from genome assembly GCF_025244865.1 of Arthrobacter sp. zg-Y1110. Lineage (NCBI taxonomy): Bacteria > Bacillati > Actinomycetota > Actinomycetes > Micrococcales > Micrococcaceae > Arthrobacter > Arthrobacter sp. zg-Y1110. The sequence goes on along the minus strand of NZ_CP104272.1, from coordinate 840,487 downwards.
TGGCGGTGGCTCCATAGATGAAGCCCCAGATCATGATGTACGGGCCGAAGTACCAGGTGGTCCATTTACCCAGTGACCGCCAGCCCTCGAAGATGGTCAGGCCGGTTGCAAGGGTGAAACGCCCGGCACCCTCCACCAGGATGATTTTCAGGACGACGCCGAGGATCACCGCCCAGAGCAACGCGTACCCGTAGCGGGACCCGGCAACGAGGGTGGCCACCATATCGGCGGCGCCGACGCCGGTAGCAGCCACCACGAGCCCGGGACCGACCACCTTCCATTTGGCGGGTGCGCCGCCGTCGTCGTCCACTGCATCGGAGTGGTTTACGGGCCTCTTGGGAGGGGTGTCAGCAGACATGGCTGGTTCCTAACCTTGGGTGCGCGTGTGGCCGGAGCTTACCCTATGGTGCACGTCACTCCGAGCCCGGTTATCTTCGCATCCAGGCAGGGGCACACGGAATTCGGCGAGTCATCCTGCGTTAGATTGCTCACGTGTCCTCGGCCGCCCGCGGGGGCGGCAATGGACGGCCAGCGAAAGAATCCGGCGGGCAAAACAAAAGCAGGACGGGAATTAATCCCGTCCTGCTCCTGATTCAAGCCGGCCCGTGAAACGGACCTAATGTCTTATTAGACAGCCTGGATGTTAACCGCCTGCGGACCCTTGGGGCCCTGCTCGGTGTCGAAAGTGACCTTCTGGTTCTCTTCGAGAGACCGGTAGCCACTGGAGTTGATAGCGGAGTAGTGGGCGAAAACATCGGCGCTGCCGTCATCGGGCTCGATGAATCCGAAGCCCTTTTCAGCGTTGAACCATTTCACGGTACCTGTTGCCATTTTTAATCATCCTTCTGAACGAAACCTGCCCCGACCTTCGGGGAGTTTCACGTTGCCGTGCCTTCCATGCAAAATACAGAAAAAGCGGCTGGCCCTAGATCTGGGTTTCGCCGCTTGAACGTACAAATTGCACAACACTGCAACAACAAAAGTATACCGCGCACCCCGTGGAGAGTCACCCCTCCGCAAGCCCCTAGGCTTGAAGTATGGACTCCCCGATCGAGAACTACCTACGCAGGATCCACGCCGAGATAGCCGGATTGAAAGACGGCACCCCGTACCGCGGCATTCCGGCCATGGCCAATGTGGACCCGGATTGCTTCGGGATTGCTCTCGCCACCGCTGACGGCTTTGTCTATGAGGTTGGGGATACCCGCGAGGAGTTCAGCATCCAGTCCATCTCCAAGCCCTTCACCTACGCCCTGGCCCTCGCAGACCTGGGCATGGATGCGGTGGACGAGAAGGTGGACGTGGAACCGTCCGGGGACTCCTTCAACGAAATCTCCCTGGCCGAAGGTACCGGCCGCCCGGCCAACGCGATGATCAATGCCGGCGCCCTGACCGCCACCTCCCTGGTCAAAGGATCCGGCGGCAGGTCCCGGTTCAAGCGCATCCTGGATACCTATTCGGCCTTCGCCGGCCGTGACCTCGACGTGAGCCAGCGAATTTACGCCTCCGAGCTGAGGTCCGGCCACCGCAACACCGCACTGGCCTATCTGCTGCGTTCCTTCGGAATTATCGAGTCCGATCCCGCCCCGATTATCAAGGACTACTTCCGGCAGTGCTCGGTCATGGTCAACACCCGCGACCTGGCCCTGATGGCCGCCACCCTGGCCAACAGCGGCCGCCATCCCCTCTCCGGAGAAGAAGTCCTGGACCTGGCCTCGGTGGAACGCGTCCTTTCGGTGATGACCACCTGCGGCATGTACGACGACGCGGGATCCTGGATCAGCAGCGTAGGCATGCCCGCTAAGTCCGGGGTGGCCGGCGGTATCCTTGCCGTCCTCCCCGGTCAGGTGGGCCTGGCCGTCTTTTCCCCTCCCCTGGACGCCCACGGCAACAGCGTGCGCGGGGTGGCGGTCAGCCAGCGGCTCTCCCACGACCTGGGCCTCCACTTTGTCCGGGCTGCACGGACCGGCCGCTCCGCCATCCGCGCCATCTATGACATCACCTCCACCCCCTCCGGCATCCGGCGCACGGACGAGGCCGCGGAGATCCTGGCCCAGCACGGCCATCGGGTACAGGTCATCGAGCTCAACGGCGACCTCCTCTTCGCCGGGGCCGAGTCCATGGTCCGGGCCCTCACCGAGTTGCCCGACGACGTCGAACTCGTCATTGCCGACCTGCGCAGCGTGGATGAAGTGTCCGACGTCGCTATCCGGCTGATTGCCGAGGCGGAAGACATGCTCCGCCGTGCCGGGCGGGAACTGGCCCTGGTGGATGTTGAGGGTTCGGTTACGACCGCACTGCAGGAACTGGACCGGAAGACGGCATCCTTCACCATGCGTTCCGCCGCCATCGAGTGGTGCGAAAACAGGCTGCTGGAGGGCTACGGCACCGAGCTTGTCCTGCCGGACCGCATCGACCCCGCCGACTCCCCGGCGCTCAGCCCGCTGGACCCCGAAGAAGCGCAGCTGCTGCAGCAGCTGATGGAGGACCGGGCGTACGACGACGGCGACGTGGTCCGGCGCGTGGGGCAGCGCTTCGGGGGTGTGTTCTTCATCGTTTCCGGGCACATCACTACGTCAATGCCCGGTCCGGACGGCAGCAGGGTCAAACTCGCCACACTGGGTCCGGGCATGACCTTCGGTGAAATGGCGATGGGCGAGGACAAACGCCAGGAAACCACCGTCAAGGCGGCGGGACCGGTGAAGGTCAAGGTGCTGACTGCCGACTCGATTGACGAGCTGGCTGAAAAGGATCCGGTGCTGAGCATGAACCTGTGGAAGGCCCTGACCCAGGACGCGTACAGCCGGGTTGAACAGTACCTGCGCGAGGCAGCCGTCCGGATTCACGACTGAGGGCGCTGCGGCGGACCGCTCCAGCTCTAGTTGCTCCAGCTCTAGTTGCTCCGGCGCCTCCCGGTCCGGCACCCGTTCCCGCTCCTGAGCCCGGAACGGCGGCAACGAAATTCCTTGCTCGCAGAGCTCGCAGGAATATTAAAGCCGCCTAACCCGGGCGCCTGCACGGGTGGGCTTGTCGGAACCTTCGCTGCCGGCAACCTCCCGCAGTCTTGGACGGAAACGTGCCGGACGGCACCCGACCGCTACTGAACCCCACACACGTTGGTTAGGAAGGCTTCTTCCGCGCCCGGATTCCCTCCGGTTTGTCCGGATCCCTGCAGTCTGTGGCAATCCCTGCGCCGCGCAGCGCGGGAATCCGGACAAACTGCAGGGAAACACCCAAACTGCAGGGAAACGCCCAAACTGCAGGGAACCGCTGCCGCGGGGTTGGCAGACATCGGCAGACCGTAGGCACGGCCCCAGACCTACACGATAGCTGCGGCCCAGGTCCTTCGAACCCCGGCCTGGCCCCGGCGCCTTTTCCGGTTTGTCCGATTCCCTCCACTTTTGGGAAAATCCCCACGGTTTGGGAAAATCCCCACACTACGCAGTGCAGTAATTGGCACAAACCGTAGGTTTTTTCCCAACCCGCAGGGGAAATCCGCCTTCCGACGAGCTGCAGGGCGGCAGCCTGGCCCGGCAGACAACGGCAGACACGGCAGCAGCGCCTGGACCACGAACCGGTCCGGCATGGACCGTTGCCCGCGACAGACCCGTCCCGAGCACGCCGGTTAAACACAAGAGCAGGACGGGAGATCCCGTCCTGCTCTATGTAGTATCGGCGCTAAGCGGCCGTTACAAAGTCTCTAAGAATATTAGAGGGCCTGGATGTTCGAGGCCTGCGGGCCCTTGGGGCCCTGCTCGGTGTCGAAGCTAACCTTCTGGTTCTCGTCCAGCGACTTGTAGCCGTTGGAGTTGATCGCGGAGTAGTGAGCGAAGACGTCGGCGCTGCCGTCGTCGGGCTCAATGAAGCCGAAGCCCTTTTCGGAGTTGAACCATTTCACGGTACCTGTAGCCATTTTTTTAATTCCTTCTGCATTCGAAACACATCCCGACTTTCGGGCGGTTTCAGTCGCGGTGTTCCTTTACCGCTTCTACAGAAAAAGCAGCTAGACCAATTGGGTTTCGCCACTTGAAATACAAAATGCGCAACACAACAACTGCGTTTCAGCCTACACGAGGTTTGCCCGGACGCCTAATCCACTCCCCCGCACCCCCCGATTACCTGATCAGGCCCTTGCTGCGGGCCTCAGCGATCCAGGCTGGATACTCGTCGAGCATGGCGTCGAACAGGGCTACGTCGGAAAGCTGGTCGGTGTCCCCCACCGCCTTGTAGTCGGCGTTGTCCATGAACCGTTCTTCGAGGTCATCGAGTTTCTGCAGGAAAGCCATCTCCTCGCGGCCGATGGACAGGAACTTCCAGAAGATCGGCGTTGTACTGACCTCGGTCAGCGCCTTGACTGCCGCCGCCTTGCTGTCAGGAGCGCCGTCCGTCAGGAAGAGGGCGTAGACGGGCTGGTCGGCGGGCACTGTGCCTGCTGCCGGCTCCACCTTCTTCGGGCCGCCGAACAGCCCCTTCCGCGTAGGCGTCTTCAGAGCCGGCGGAAACCCGAAGTGGTCACGGACGGCAAGGAAGGCCGCTGCGTAGTTAGTGGTACCCATCCGCCGCTTACCGATCAGGCGGGAGACGCCGTCGCTGAAATCGTCGAGGCTGATTTCACCCAGGTGAGCCGCACCGCTGTCGAAGACGAAGAAGTCGATGGCGCCGTCGTCGTCGAACTGGGTGGCCAAGGCCAGGACCTTCTCCGCCAGCCGCTGCATGGCACCGGACTTGTACTGCGAGTGCATGGAGCCGGAAAAGTCCAGGACAAGCGCGACTTTGGCGGTCTGACCGTTCAGGCCGGACATGTCCACGGCAGCTGAGGCGTTCTTCGCGAGGCTGAGGAGGGAAGGAGCCTTCTCGGCAACCTTGTCGAGTGAAAGGGGCATCGTGGTCCTTTAGGTGAGTGTGGCGCCCGTCTCGGGGCAGGTACGCAGAAGCCTACCCGGACACGGAACACCTACTCCGGGAGCACCAGTTCCCGTGGAATCCGGGATTGGTTAGGGACCCGGGTCAGCAGCAGCGGATCAATGCGCTCGCCCCGGCGCAGGATGCTGACCTCGCCCGTAGGTTCCAGAATCGCCACGGCCACTTCGGTCAGGTTCCGAATGCCGGACTGCCTCAGCTTGAAGAACAGCTCCTCCTCCAGGATGTGCGCCTTACGCAATCCCTCCTGCACCACCTCGCTTCCGGCCATCAGGAGGATCGGCCGGCTGGTGAGGTAGGCTCCGTGCCGGCTCCGGCGAAGGTAGCCCTCCACCCGCAGCATCCCGAACATCGTGGCCAATCCGATGACGCCGGCCGCAAGGGTCGGCGTGTAGCCGAGGACCACCCGGCCAAGCACAGCACCCAGGGCAATAACGATGGCGCGGTCCAGCGTGGACCAGCTGGCCAGTGCGCGCTGCCCAAAGCCGCGGACCAGCAGCGAGAAGGCTGCGTAAATGCCGAGGGCACTCACGACAACCCAAAGAGCTTCGGACGGGGTGATGCCGAGGTTGTGCCACACGGTGCATCTCCTTGGTTACCGGGCTGGACCTGCCGGGACTACCAAAGATGTTAATGGCGGACGCGTGCCGATCACAGGGGTCGAGGGTCGGCGGGGAGCTCAGGCGAAAACGGAGGCTCCTGTGTGGGCTGCTGCCATTTCCCGCTGGGTCGGCGTCAGGCGCTGCAGCGTACCCGTGGCGCCGTCGACAAAGGCCAGCGTGGTTTCCGCCCGGACACAGGCCTGCCCAGTCACCGGGTCATGGATCACGTACGAGAGTGTCAGGCTGGCGCCCTTTACCGCGCTGATCCAGACGTCGACGTCGGCCGGAATGTTCCGGTACGTCAGTTCCGCTACGTACCGGACCCGGTGTTCCACGACGAGGGACTGGGTGCCGGGCGGAACATCGCTGAACAGCGGAACGGCGGGCTTGTCCCCCGGCCCTCCCGTTCCGCCGGGAGGGCCGAAGGCATGCACTCGTGCTTCCTCGAGCATCCGGACGATCTCAACATTGTTGATATGCCCGTACGCATCCATGTCCCCCCAGCGCATGCCGACGGAACAGGAGATGACGTGGGGGTTAGAACTCATCCTTCATATCTAGCACAGCAGCCGCAGGCCGCTGTGGATGAGGCATGGTTCAGGCGCGGACCGGCAGCGCCGCATCCGCGAGCAGCCGGAAGGAGCGGAGCCGCGATTCCAGCGTGGCGGTCTGCGTGGCAACGATCAGTTCATCGGCCTGCGCATGTCCGGTGAACCAGTCGAGGTAGTCGCGGACTTCCTCGGGGTTGCCGACGGCCGAGTAGCGGCCCATCTGCTTGACCTGCTGTCCGCCCGGCGACTGAAGGATGGCATCCGCCTCTTCATCGGTGAAGGTGCGGTCCCGGCCGAAGAGCTGGGTCACCCGGCGGCGCTGCGAATCGGCGAACATCTGCTGCGCTTCTTCGGTGGTCTCGGCGGCCACCACGTTCACGCCGGCAATCACGTACGGCTCGGCCAGCTGGGCCGAGGGCTTGAAGTCGCGGCGGTAGATGGTCACTGCGTCCTGCAGTGCCTGCGGGGCGAAGTGCGAGGCAAAGGAGTACGGCAGTCCCAGCGCGGCCGCCAGCTTGGCGCCGAAGAGGGAGGAGCCGAGGATGTACAGCGGCACGTTCGTGCCGGCTCCCGGCGTCGCGTTGATGCCCGGAATGAGGGTGTTGCCGCTCAGGTATCCCTGCAGTTCCTGGACATCCTGCGGGAAGCTGTCCGAGGACATGTGGTCCCGGCGCAGCGCGTGCAGCGTCTTCTGGTCCGTGCCGGGAGCCCGGCCGAGGCCGAGGTCAATCCGGCCCGGGAACAGCGTTTCCAGGGTGCCGAACTGCTCCGCAATGGTCAGCGGGGCGTGGTTGGGCAGCATAACGCCGCCGGCGCCGAGCCGAATGCTCCGGGTGTGCGCGGCGATGTAGCCGATCAGCACGCTGGTGGCGGAGGAGGCAATGGTGGGCATGTTGTGGTGCTCTGCGTACCAGATGCGGGTGTAACCCAGCTTTTCCGCTTCCTGGGCCAGCGCCAGCGAAGACGCAAAGGAATCACGTGCGGTCTCGCCCTCATCGATGATGGCGAGATCGAGAATTGAGAGCGGAACACTCATAGGGGGACTTGCCTTTCAGTTGCTTGCGCGCCGGGCCTTTTTGTCCGGGCACGCTAGTTGCAACGGCGACGGCGCCCGGGTTATTTCATCACCGGGTGCACAGCCAGCGGCTAGTTTGGATGGTGTGAGCATCCATATCGGAACATCGGGCTGGGCCTACAACCACTGGCGCAACGTGCTGTACCCCAAGGGCGTGCCGGCCCGGGTATGGCTGGAAAAGTATGCGAGTGAATTCGAAACCGTCGAGTTTAACGGCAGCTTTTACCGCTGGCCCCGCGAGGAGGCGTTCGCCGCCTACCGGGACCGACTGCCGGAAGGGTACGTCTTTTCGGTCAAGGCTCCCCGGGGACTCACCCACGGGCGGAAGCTGCGGGATCCGGATGAGTGGATCGGCCGGATCGAGCGCTGTTTCGCCGCGCTGGGAGACCGCAGCGGTGTGTTCCTTCTTCAGCTTTCCCCGGATATGGAGCGCGACGACGACCGCCTGGACTACATCCTGGCGAAACTCCCCGACAACATCAGGGTGGCGGTGGAGTTCCGGCACGACAGCTGGAATGACGAAGAGGTCTTCCAGCTGCTGGAACGCCACGGCGCCGCCTACACCGTAATGAGCGGGGCGCACCTGCCGTGCACCCTGCGCGCAACCGCCCCGTTTGTGTACGTCCGGTTGCACGGACCGAACCCTGAGCAGCTCTACGTCGATTCCTACACCGAGGAAGACCTGCAGTGGTGGGCGGCCCGGATCCGCGAGTGGGACGCCGCGGGCAAGGACGTTTATGCGTACTTCAACAACGACCTCGGTGGGCATGCGGTCCGGAACGCCTGGCGGCTGCGGGAACTTACATCTATGTGATTCCTGACATACTTGGACGCCGTACTCCTCACACGCACCTAGTGAACGGCAACTAAGCAATGACAGATCAGACGTACAAAGTGATCGCCATGACGATCTATATGCTCGCCATGCTGGCGATCGGCTGGTGGGCCTACCGCAAGACCAACAGCCTGGACGACTACATGCTCGCGGGACGGGACTTGAAGCCCGGCGTCGCCGCCCTCAGCGCAGGCGCCTCCGACATGTCCGGCTGGCTGCTGATGGGCCTGCCGGGCGCCATCTATGTTTCGGGATTGGTGGAAGGCTGGATTGCCGTCGGCCTGACCGTCGGGGCCTGGCTGAACTGGAAGTTCGTGGCACCCCGCCTCCGCGCCTACACGATGGTCGCCAACAATTCGATCACGGTGCCCAGTTTCCTGGAGAACCGGCTTCGGGACCGTTCACGGCTTCTACGGGTGGTATCGGGCCTGATCATCCTGGTCTTCTTCACCTTCTACGTCTCCTCCGGCATGGTCGCCGGCGGCGTCTTCTTCGAAAGCTCCTTCGGCTCAAGCTATGTGACCGGCATGCTGATCGTCGCCGTCGTCACCATTGCCTACACGCTCTTCGGCGGATTCCTCGCGGCCAGCTACACCGACGTGGTGCAGGGCCTGATGATGGTGGCCGCCCTGGTGCTGGTTCCCGTGGTCGGCCTGGTTAATGTGGGCGGTTTCGGCGGCATGACCGATTCCCTCCGCGAGGTGAATCCGGACATGCTGGACCCGATTGCCGGCGGCACGGCGCTGGGCATCATTTCCGCACTCGCCTGGGGGCTGGGCTACTTCGGCCAGCCGCACATCATTGTCCGCTTCATGGCGCTGCGCTCCCCCGCCGATGCGAAAGCCGGCCGCCGGATCGGCGTCGGCTGGATGCTGTTCAGCGTGGTCGGCGCCATCCTCACGGCGCTGGTAGGCGTGGCGTACTTCCAGCAGAACAACCTGACCCTCGACGAACCCGAAGCGGTTTTCCTGAGCCTGGCGCAGATCTTCTTCCACCCGCTGGTGGCCGGCTTTGTCCTGGCCGCCGTGCTGGCTGCGATCATGAGCACCATTTCCTCCCAGCTGATCGTGACGTCGTCGGCGCTGGTCGAAGACCTGTACCGGATTGCGCTTCGCCGCGAGGCCTCCCCTCGGTCCCTGGTGATGCTCGGCCGGCTTGGCGTCCTGGTGGTCTCCGTGATCTCCATCCTGATTGCGCTGGGCCGCAATGACACCATTCTTGACCTGGTGGGCTTCGCCTGGGCCGGATTCGGCGCTTCCTTCGGACCGACCATCCTGCTGGCACTGTTCTGGCGGCGGCTGAGTACTGCGGGCGCGCTGACGGGCATGATTGCCGGCGCCCTCACGGCCTACATCTGGGGCAGCGTGGATGCGCTCTCGGGAACCCTGTACGAGATTGTTCCCGGCTTCATCATCAACGTGGCCCTCACCGTGGTGGTCAGCCTGCTGACCCACAAACCCTCGCCGGAGGTTGACGCCGAATTCAACGACGCCGTCCGGCTCGCGAAGGAACCGGCACAGGAACCCGAGCCGTCAGCAGTCAGCTAGGAACCCCGGACCCGTAAGGCCCGTGCGCCTTACGGGTCCGTCAGATTCCCAATGACTTCAGAGTGCCCTGCAGGGTCTCGGCCGAGGCCATGAGCTTCCCGGTCTCGGCCTCGTCCAGCGGCATTTCGAGCATCTTGTAGACCCCGTTGTGGCCCACGATGGAGGGGAGGGACAGCGCAACACCGCTGATCCCGTACTCCCCGTCCAGCGTGGCCGCAACGGGCAGGACTGCGTTTTCGGCATTCAGCACCGCCTCGATAATCCGCACTCCGGCCAGTCCGATCGCGTAGTTCGTTGCTCCCTTGCCCTCGATCACCTTGTAGGCGGCGTTGACGACGTCGTCCGTGGCGGCGGCAAGGAACTCATCGGTGAAAACCTGCCGCCCGCTGATTTCCCATTCCCGGATGGGCACCGGGCCGATGGTCGCGTTGGACCAGACAGGGAACTCGCTGTCGCCGTGTTCACCGATGATGGTGGCGTGCACGCTGGTCATCAGTACGTGCGCTTCGCGGGCCAGCAGCAGCCGCAGCCGAGAGGTGTCCAGGACCGTTCCGGAGGAAAACATCCGGTTGCGCGGCAGGCCGGCGATTTTCTGTGCGGCAACGGCGAGGACGTCGGCCGGGTTGGTGACCATGATGTAGACGGCGTCCGGCGCCTGTTCCATCAGCTGGGGCATCAGCTTCTCCAGGATCCGCACGTTGGCGCCGGCCAGGTCCAGCCGGCTCTGGCCCGGCTGCTGGCGTGCTCCGGCGGTGATGGCTATAACGTCCGCCCCGGCCAGGTCCTCGATATTGCCTCCGCCGGTGACCGTGTTGGCGCCGGTGAACTGGGTGCCGTGGGCCAGGTCCAGACCTTCGGCCTCGGCCCGGACGGCGTCGATGTCGTAGATCGCAATCTGGCGGGCAGTGTCCCGGATGATCGCTGCGTATGCCATGGACGTGCCGACACTTCCGGCTCCCACGATTCCAAGTTTTGTGACGGGTCGGGTGGTGATATTGGCCATCTTGAAGCCTCGCTCACAGTAGGAAGGAACCCCTCTTGAACTATAGGCTCGGGGCTCACCCGAACGGAACGGGCGGGACTCCCCTCCCCCTGAGCAGGGGGTAAGCCGGTCTCACCGCCCGGCTGCATACCCCTGCGCTCCCCGCGGATTCGCTGCTGCCTGCAGGAGGCCCGAATCCGGCTCCCGGACCACAGAGGACAACCGCCCCAGTGCCCAGTCCCCGGCCCGGGTCACCACATGGCCCCGGGATTCCAGCTCGGCAATCACGTCCTCCCCCAGCCGGTCTTCGACCACCGCGCCGCCGGGTGTCCAGGTGCGCGGCCAGAAAGAACCGGGAATGGACGTGGTGTGCAGGGCGGGGGCGTCAATGGCCTGCTGCGGGGTGTACCCGCCGACGATCGTGCGCAGCAGGTACAGCAGCTGCCACTGATCCTGCTGGTCCCCGCCGGGCGAACCCAGGGCAACCACCGGTTTGCCGTCCTTCAGCACCAGCGTGGGGGTCAGAGTGGTGCGCGGCCGTTTCCCCGGCGCCAAAGTGGACGGCGCGCCCTCTTCCAGCCAGGTCATCTGCAGCCGCGAGCCCAGGCAGAAACCGAGTTCCGGGATGGTCGGGGAGGACTGCAGCCAGCCTCCCGACGGGGTGGCGGAAACCATGTTCCCCCACCGGTCCGCGACATCGATGTGGCAGGTATCCCCGCGGGTCTCGCCGGTGGGCATCACTGTCGGTTCGCCGACGCCGGCAAAACCGGCGCTGCCCGCTCCCGCCAGGGCCGGCGGCAGGTACTCCGTGCGCAGCGGCGGCACGAAGGGCGTGTATCCCGGCACCGTACCGGGGCGGAATTCAGCGGAGGCGGTGTCGGTGATCAGAGCGCGGCGCCCGGCCGCGTATTCCTCGCTCAGCAGGTAGTCCAGGGGCACCTGAGCGTCACCGTAGTATGCCTCGCGGTCCGCGATGGCCAGCTTCTGGGCTTCCAGGATGGTGTGTGCGCCCAGCGCCGTGGACGGGTCCAGACGGTCGTCGTCGAAGCCGGCGAGGATGGCCAGGGTCTGCAGCAATGCAGGCCCCTGCCCCCAGGCTCCGGTCTTGGCAATGGTGTAGCCGCGGAAGTCGAACGTGACAGCCGGTTCAAACCCCGCTTCGAAGGCCGCGAAGTCTGCGGCAGCAATGACGCCGGCGTGGTCGGCGCCTGAGGAGTGGCGGTGCGGCGCGGCCGCGAAATCCGCCGCTGCCTGCGCCACGAAACCCTCGCGCCATTCACGCCGGGCGGCGTCTATCCGTTCTTCCCGGCTTCCGGCGCCGGAACCGGCGTCGACCAGCCGGTCCAGCACACTGGCATAGGCCTCGTTGCGGATGATGTCGCCCTCACGCGGAACGCGCCCCTCCGGCATCCACTGGGCCGCCGAGGTGGGCCAGTGGTCGGTGAACAGCTCCGCCACGGATTCGATGGTGGCTCCGACCCGGGCCAGGACGGGATGACCGTTGCGGGCGTAGTCCACGGCGAAGGCCAGAACGTCTGTCAGTTCCCAGCTGCCGTGCTCCCGCAGCAGCAACAGCCACGCGTCGACGGCGGCGGGGACGGCTGCGGCGAGGGCACCGGCGCCGGGCACCAGTTCCAGGCCTTCGGCGAGGTAGTGCTCCCGGGTGGCTGCGGCGGGCGCCGGTCCCTGGCCCATCAGCACCACCGGTTCGCCGGGGTTCTCCGCCGTCGCGAAAACACCGGTCATGTCCCCGCCCGGACCGTTCAGGTGCGGTTCCACAACGTGCAGCACAAAGCCGCCGGCTACTGCGGCGTCGAAGGCGTTTCCTCCGCGCTCCAGGACGGCCTGGGCTGACGCCGTAGCCAACCAGTGCGTAGACGCACTCATCCCGAAGGTGCCCTGCAGGGTGGGCCGGGTGGTGAAGGAATCCGGGGCGGTGTAGGTCATGGGGCATCTTTCGGGAGACAACAGGTTAGGCGAATCCTTGCATCACGCGATTTTGAATACAATCGGACCTTCCGCCACGTTCGTATACGGACGGCTGCCTAAGGAGACATTCCGCCAGTGAAGCGACTGAACGCCGTACCGACCGAACGGGTGCATTTATGGCTGATGCTGGCCCTGACTTTCTCCACCGGGGTAGTGGACGCCGTCGGTTATCTGGGCCTTGACCGGGTCTTCACCGGAAATATGACAGGCAACGTGGTGTTGCTGGGCATGGCCTTCGCCGGCGGTGCCGACCTGCCGATCCTGCGTCCGGTCCTGGCGCTTCTCTTCTTTATGCTGGGCGCCGCCCTTGCCGGCCGGATGCTGCGCAAGGGCCCGGAGGGCTGGTCCGGGCGGACCACGCTGTCACTGATGGTGGTCGCCGGTGTCATTACCGCACTGGCCGTCCTCACGGCGGTGGTGGACGTGCAGGCCAGTTCCCTTTTGGGCAGCATCACGACGTCGGCTCTCGCCATAGCCATGGGCATCCAGGCCGCGACCGCCAAGCGGTTGAAGGTCGCGGAAATAACCACAGTGGTGGTGACCTCAACCATTACGGGGCTTGCCTCGGACTCGCGTCTGGCCGGCGGGGACAGCAAGCACTGGGTCCGCCGTGCCCTCGCGATTGCCCTGATTATGCTTGGAGCCGTAGCCGGCGCTGCTGCCCTGAATGTCGGGCTCTGGCTGGGATTGACTATCTCAGCCGTCATCTCGATTGCTGTGGCCGTGACCGGTTACGTCCGCCACCACCGCGAACGCAACGGCGCAGGAGTCTCGGCAGGCTGAGCCGGGACCCCCGAAGGTCATTTCCTCTCCGGTTCAGGGCCTGTGGATGCCTTCCGGGGGTTACCAGCCGGGAACCCGGCCTTAGGCTTGAAGGAACGCTTGATCCAGCGCTTCCCCGGTTTGACCGGTGTTCCGGTTCGGCAGGGAAGCTCCATCCGTTGAGCCCGCTTCCGGCTCGACGCGGAGGCCCCTATGGACAGCTTTACTCCCAGCACAGATCCCGTCCTCAACAGCGTTGCCCTGTCCGCCCTCGTGGCGCTGCTTCCACTGCTGACCTTTTTCTTCCTGCTGGCCTTCGCCAAGACGCGGGCGTACGTGGCCGGAGCGTGGGCTCTGCTGGTGGCCCTCGCCGTCGGCGTCTTCGGTTTCGGCATGCCTATTGGACTCGCCCTGCTCTCCGCCACGCAGGGGGCGGCTTTCGGCTTGTTCCCGGTGGTCTGGATCATCGTGATGGCCGTCTGGCTGTACCAGGTGACGGTGCTCAGCGGCCGGTTCGAGGACCTGAGAAGGGTCTTCGACGCGATCGGCGGCGGAGACCTGAGGGTGCAGGCCATCCTGGTGGCCTTCTGTTTCGGCGGCCTGCTGGAAGCCCTGGCCGGGTTCGGAGCCCCGGTGGCCATCACCGTGACCATGCTGCTGGCCCTGGGCATCGCTCCCATCCGCGCGGCCACCGCCGTGCTGGTGGCCAACACCGCCCCGGTGGCGTTCGGTGCCCTGGCCATCCCCATTACCACCGCCGCCAACCTCACCGGCTACACCGGAGATGAAATCGGTGCCGTGGTGGGCCGGCAGACACCGGTGCTGGCCCTGTTTGTACCGCTGATCCTGCTGTTCATCCTGGACGGACGCCGCGGCCTGCGGGACTGCTGGCCCATAGCCCTGTTCACCGGCGTCGTTTTCTCCATCTTCCAGTTCCTCTGCTCAAACTATTTCTCCTACGAACTGACCGACATTGTGGCCTCCCTCGTGGCGCTGCTGGCCGCCGTGGGGTTCCTGCGCTTCTGGCATCCGCGCAACGGAGGCGAAGCCGGCCAGCGGATGAAAGCGGAACTGGCCGAAGCGCGGGCGGGCGGCTGGACGCCGGCCGGCACCGGCACGGCATCGGACGTGCTGACCGCGGCGGATGACACCGCCGAGGACCGGCTCACCCCGTCCCGGGCGTGGATGGCGCTGTTCCCGTATGTGGCGGTCATTGTCATTTTCGGCTTTGTGAACCTCTGGACGCTGGGCGTCGACGTGCCCGAAGCACTCGCGAAGACCAACATCGAGATCCCCTGGCCGGTGCTGCACGAAGCCCTGCTGGACAGCAACGGCCAGACCCAGTCCTCCACCGTCTACAACTTCGACTGGCTGATCAGCCCCGGTACCTTGCTGCTGATCACCGGTCTGATTGTTGCCCTGATCTACTCCCGCTTCAATGAAAACGGCCGGTATCCGCTGAGCATGGGCGCGGCGGTGCGGGAAATCTGGACGACGGCGGTGCGGATGCGTTCCGCCGCGCTGACCATCCTTGGTGTGCTGGCCCTGGCGTACGTGATGAACTTTTCCGGACAGACGGTATCAATCGGTACGTGGCTCGCGGCGACCGGCAGCTTCTTTGCCTTCCTCTCCCCCGTGCTCGGCTGGATCGGCACGGCAGTGACCGGTTCGGATACCTCCGCGAACGCGCTCTTTGCCAAGCTGCAGCAGACGGCCGGTATTGAAGCCGGCCTGGATCCGCAGCTGATGGTCGCCGCCAACACCGGCGGCGGTGTCATGGGCAAGCTGATCAGCCCGCAGAACCTGGCCATCGGCGCGGCCGCGGTCAATATGAGCGGGCAGGAATCGGTGCTGCTTCGCAAGGTGATCGGCTGGAGCGTGCTGCTGCTGCTCGCCCTGTGCATTCTGGTCTATCTGCAGTCCACCCCCGTCCTGGAGTGGATGCTGCCGTAGCTCCGGGGTCCTTCAAGGAACCGGACGGTTCCAGCTCCGGAGCGGAACCATGGACACCGGTTTCCGCGGTCGCTAGGGTAACGCGCATGACTCCGGACTCCGCTGAAACGCCTTCCGCCCCCGCGCAACTACTCACAGATTTTTCGCTCGAGATGACCGGCAAGGACATTGGCGCGCTCCGGGAAGCGCAGCCTTCCATTCCCTCGGGGACGCGGATCAACGTCACGTTCCTGGGTAATGAGGACCTGCCGATGCGCGTCGCCGCTGCTGCTGCCGTGCGGGCAGGCGGGTTCGTTCCCGTTCCGCACATTTCCGCGCGGCGGCTGGAATCCCGGGAAGACCTCGGCAAGTTCCTGGTGGCGCTCGAGGAAGCGGACGCAACGCGTGAGCTTTTTGTGGTCGGCGGAGACCCGGTTTCTCCGCTGGGCCCCTTTCCGGACGCATTGTCCGTGATCCGCAGCGGACTGCTGCCCGGGCACGGTGTCCGGGCCGTGAGCATCAGCGGCTATCCCGAAGGTCATCCGGACATTGATACCGACACCCTCTGGACCGCTTTGGAAGACAAGATCCAGGCGCTGGACCAGAGCGGTTTGGAGGCTTCGATCACCACCCAGTTCGGCTTCGACGTGGCTCCTGTCCTTGGCTGGCTTGAGGAACTCCGCAGCCGCGGCGTGAGTGCACCGGTCCGGATCGGAGTCCCCGGACCCGCCGGTGTGAAGCGCCTCCTCGGTTACGCCCGCCGGTTCGGGGTTGCCTCGTCGGCTGGGATCGCCCATAAGTATGGGTTTTCCCTGACCAATCTGCTGGGCACGGCAGGCCCGGACCGGTTCATCCAGGACCTGGCCGAGGCTCTGTCACCCGCAATCCACGGCGATGTCCGGCTGCATTTCTACACCTTCGGCGGGATCAAGACCACGGCGGATTGGGTACACGCGTACCGCAGCTGAATTCACCCGGACCGTGGCAGGAGCTCTTCCAGATTAGGTTCCTCCTCGATCAGGCCTCGGTCGAGCGAGATGCGCATGACCTCCTCCAGCGAATCCTGGTTGATCTCGCCGTAGTACCTGGGCAGGGTCAACTCCTCGATAACGTCGGGTTCCAGCGAGGTGTAGGTCGGCAGGACGGCGCGTACCTCGTCAGGATTCGAATCTGCATATTCCAGGGATGCCGTCATCGCACGGACAAACTTCTCCATGGTCTCCGGGTTCTCCTGCGCGTACTGGTCCGAGGTGAAATAAACGGCCACGGTGAGGTCCTTGATGGGCTCCGCGTAGTTTGAGAACACCGGAACGGCCCCCTGTGCCTCGGTGATGGTCACAAAGGGTTCCACTGCGGCAATGGCGTCCACGTTGCCGCCGTCGAGCTGTGCCGGCATGTCGGGAAACTGCATCTCGACAAACTCGATGCTCTCGTAGTCACCGCCGGCCTGCTTCACCGCTTCCGACATGGTGGAGTCTGAAATGTTGTTCAGCGTATTCACGCCCACCCTCTTGCCGGCCAGGTCCGCGATCTCCTCGATCCCGCTGCCGGGAAGCGTCATCACCGACGCGAAATCCGCATCGACATCGCCGGTGGTGCTGGCGCCCGGGGCCACCATCTGGAGCGGCAGACCCTTGGACTTGCCCACGATCATGGAGGTTACGTTGGAGAAGCCGAACGCCATCTGCCCCGAGGTGACCGCCGGGACAATCGCCGCGCCGCCCTGGGCAAGCGTCAGGGTCAGTTCCAGGCCTTCGTCCTCGAAGAAGCCCTGCTCCACCCCCAGATAGATCGGCGCCACATCCACAATGGGGATGACCCCCACTTCTATGGACACCAGGTCCCCGCTGGTTTCGGTTTCGTTTTCGGTTTCGGACGACGGCGAACCTTCGCTGCATCCCA
Source organism: Arthrobacter sp. zg-Y1110 (assembly GCF_025244865.1). Lineage (NCBI taxonomy): Bacteria > Bacillati > Actinomycetota > Actinomycetes > Micrococcales > Micrococcaceae > Arthrobacter > Arthrobacter sp. zg-Y1110. The sequence continues at coordinate 823,390 of NZ_CP104272.1, read as the reverse complement.
TAAGGACCAATAGGCCCGCCGCCAGGACCGCAGCAACACCGGTTTTCCTCATCATGCCCTCCAGTTTTCACTAGCCGGAGGCAAGCCAAGTCCCGGCTGCCCTGTCGGTAGCTGCACCCTAGCCGCGTTTAGCCCGCTCGGCCAGCGAGGTGTCCGGCGGCCCGCTGGAGCCCCGGCGCCCGGGGCTCCGGCACCGGGCTCCTCCGTGACGGCCCTCGACAGCACTCGAAGATGGCCCTAGGGTCGGGTCAATCCGTGCTGCTTCTCCGCCGGTGGGCCAGGGACGATTCCGTGGTCCGCGGGCGGAGGCGCCGCATCCGGAGAAGAAGCGTTCCAATATCCCAGCGAAGAAGAGGTTCAACGTGGCACCTAAGAATCTGCAGGACGTCCTGGACTCAAGCGGAAATGTTGTGGATCGACTCCGCAATTCCCAGATCGGGGCGTACATCTATCCCGTTGTGGCGCCGGAGTTCAGCAACTGGCGCAGTGAACAGCGGGCCTGGCGCGAGACTGCCGTGCTCTTTGACCAGTCCCACCATATGGATAACTTGTTCATCAAGGGCCCTGACGCCCTGAAGCTGATCTCCGACACCGCGGTCAACAGTGTGGCGAATTTTCCGGTCAACAAGGCGAAACAGTACGTTCCCACCGGCCCGTCAGGCCACGTGATCGGTGACGGCATCCTCTTCCACGAGGACGACGACGAATACATCTACGTGGGACGGGCACCCGCGGCCAACTGGCTGCTTTTCAACGCCGAAACCGGGGACTATGACCTCGACGTCCAGATCGACCGGCGCTCCCCCTCACGGCCGATGGGCCGTCCGGTATCCCGACGCTACTGGCGGTTCCAGATCCAGGGTCCCAACGCCTGGCAGATTATCGAGAAGCTGAACGGCTCCTCGGTGGAGCAGCTGAAATTCTTCAACATGGACCATATGACAATTGCCGGCGAACGGGTCCGGACGCTTCGCCACGGGATGGCCGGAGCTCCGGGGCTGGAGATCTGGGGCAACTACGGGTCCTATGAGAAAGTCCGGGACACCATCATGGACGCCGGCGCGGAGTTCGGGATGGCCGCCGTCGGCGCCCGCGCCTATCCGTCCAATACGCTCGAGTCCGGCTGGATCCCCTCTCCGCTGCCGGCCATTTACACGGGTGAAGAGCTGCGGCCGTATCGGGAGTGGCTCGGAGCGGACAGCTACGAAGCTTCCAACGCCATTGCAGGCAGCTTTGTCAGCCCGAACATCGAGGACTACTACCTGACCCCGTGGGAACTGGGCTACGGGTCCTTCGTGAAGTTCGACCACGACTTCATTGGCCGGGAGGCCCTGGAACAGATGGACCCGTCGGCACAGCGCCGCAAGGTGACGCTGGATTGGAACGCCGAAGACCTGGGGAAGATCCTGGCCTCGCCCTTGGGCACGGAGGAACCCTACAAGCACTTTGACCTGCCCCTGGCCAACTACGGATCCTCCAACTACGACTCAGTCATCGATGCGGACGGGAACGTCGTGGGCCTCTCCATGTTCACCGGGTACTCGGCTAACGAGCGCCGCGGCCTCTCGCTGGCAACGGTCGATCCGTCGGTGCCCCTGGGTGCCGAACTCCGGGTGGTGTGGGGCGAGCCCGACGGCGGCAGCGCCAAGACAACGGTGGAACCGCACCGGCAGCTTGATGTGCGTGCAACCGTGAGCCCGGTCCCGTTCTCCGAAACGGTCCGGAAGGAGTACAAGGGCGGCTGGCGAACGGGGAACAGCCCGGCCTGACCGGGGCCGCGCCGGGCGCTGCAGGTGCCGGGGACCTTACGGGACCCGCCGCAGCGCCCGGCGGGCCGGCAGTGCCGTCCAACACCACCGGCCATGAGATTCCTCGCAGCTGCCGGCCCGGAGCCGCTCAATGGCGCGGAACCCGCCGAAAGGGGCCTGTTTCCGGGGATTTAGCTTAAGGGGATGAAGCTCTCCTCGCTTACTGCGGCGGGGCTCCTGACCGGAGCGGCCGCCGCTGTCGGGCTCAGTGCCGCTGCCGTGCTGCAGCGGGGTCCCCGGCCGGCTGCACTGCTCATTCGCGGGGTATTCGCCGGTGCAGGCAAGGTTCCGGTGAAGAAGGTCCTTCCCCATATCCCCCGGTTCACAGTGACCAGGCACCGGGACCTGCATTATTTGGGGTCCGCCGGCAAACCCTCCCTCGATTTGTTCCTTCCGGACGATCCGGCCCGGAAACCGCTCCCGGTGGTGATGTGGGTCCACGGCGGAGCATGGATTTCCGGCTCCAAGGAAGATGTGGCGCCGTATCTCAAGGTCCTTGCCGGATACGGTTACGCCGTACTGGGAGTCGGGTATTCGATCTCGCCCGAAGCCGTCTACCCGACCGCGGTGAAAGAGCTGAACGCTGCGTTGGGCTTCATCCGCGAACGTGCGGACCGTTACGGGCTGGATCCCCACCGGATTGTGCTGGCCGGCGATTCCGCCGGCGCGCAGCTGGCCGCGCAGCTGGCCCTGGTCATCACCAACCCGGAGTACGCCCGGGACACGGGGGTTATTCCTGCGGCGGGCCCCGGGCAGCTGTGCGGAATCGTGCTGAACTGCGGAGTCTTCGATCTGGAATCCGTGGCCCGCATGGCCGGACCGGTGGGCTGGGGACTCCGGAAGGCCCTGTGGGCCTACACCGGGTCCAGGAACTGGGCAGCCACCCCTGCCGCGGACCACATGTGCATCCCGAAACACGTGGATCACCGCTTTCCGCCCACCTATATTTCCGGTGGAAACGGCGACAACCTGACCCTCGCGCAGTCGGTGCCCCTGGCAGGCCGGCTCCAGGATCTTGGGGTACCCGTACGCTGCAGGTTCTGGCCAAAGGACTACAAACCGAAGCTGGGACACGAGTATCAGTTCCAGCTGCACCGCCCCGAGGCGATGGAATCACTGCACTCGACGGTTGCCTTCTTGGAAGACGTGACAGGCGTATCCGCCCTGCCCGGGCAGCCGCCGCAGAAGGTGATCTCCCTGGGCAAGGACCTGCTGGAGGACCTCGCCCGAACGAAGGGGCTGCTCGCCGCCTAGCCGGGCTGCGTTGTCAGGTCCGGATGATCACCACGTCCAGTCGCCTCGGCCCGTGCACGCCTTCCACCCGCTGCAGTTCAATGTCGCTGGTGGCACTCGGGCCGCTGATCCAGGTCAGCGGATGGGTGACGTTCAGGCGCCGCACCGCTTCGGGGAGCACACCGGAAATGTCCCGGGCCCGGACCAGGCACACGTGGTGGTCCGGGACCAGTGAACACGCCCGCCGGCCCTGCCCCGGGCTGCCGTCCAAGATGATGGTGCCGGTTTCGGCCACCGCCGCCGCGGAGCCGGTGACCACCGCGTCAATGCCGTCCAGCTCCTCCACGCTCAGCGGCTCCTCCGGTGAATCCACCACCCGTCCCGGGGCCAGCGCCGTCCAGCGTTCATCGAGTCCCGCGGGAACCACGTAGGTTCTCTCCCCTGCCAGCAGTTCGGCCACCCGGGCGGGCACGGATGCTTCATCCACCACGCTGACGCCGGCCTTGTAATCCAGCAGCCGGTCGCTGAGCAGTTCGATGAGTTCGTCCTCGTTCATGCCGGAGTTGTGCCGGTACTTCCGTGGAATTTCCGGTGCTTCCGGGGCATCGTGGAGGGCGGACCGCAGCCGGTCCAGGATTTCCGTACGGGCGCTCATGCTTGCTCTTTCGACGCAGTGTCTTCGTGCTCTTTGGCCCACCAGTCCCGGAAGGACTGCGCAGGCGGAGCCGGGAGGTCGCGGCTCCTGGTCCACCCGGCGGCGATGCCGGGAAGCTTCTTGATTTTCCTATCCGGTCCGGCCGCCAGCTTTCCCAACGGCAGGGCCTTCTCCACCAGGGCCATCCGCCGTCCCGAGCCCATCAGCCAGGACGCTGCCTTCATGGCAACATCCATCTGCCCCGGCACCTTCTTCGTCCCGCGGCGGCTCTGGACATCCTCGGAGCGCAGGTGCACCAGGATTTCCGGGATATTGATCTTCACCGGACACGCGTCGTAGCAGGCGCCGCAGAGTGAGGAGGCGTACGGCAGCGACGCATTCTCTTCGGAGGTGATCCCGGTCAGCAGCGGCGAGAGGATCGCACCGATGGGTCCGGGGTAGGTGGAGCCGTAGGCGTGCCCGCCGGTGCGCTCGTACACCGGGCAGACGTTCATGCAGGCGCTGCAGCGGATACAGTGCAGTGCGGAACGCCCTCGCTCATCCGCGAGCGCCGCGCTGCGCCCGTTGTCCAGCAGCACCAGATGCACATTCTGCGGCCCGTCGCCTGCCGTGACTCCGGTCCAGAACGAGGTGTAGGGGTTCATCCGCTCCCCCGTGGAGGAACGCGGCAGCAGCTGCATAAACACCTCCAGGTCCGTCCACGAAGGCAGCAGCTTCTCCACCCCCATCACGGTGATCAGGGTTTCCGGGAGGGTCAGGCACATCCGGCCGTTGCCTTCGGATTCGACGACGGCGAGCGTACCCGTATCGGCCAGGGCGAAGTTCGCGCCGGAGATGGCCACCTTTGCGGAAAGGAACTTCCGGCGCAGGTGCAGCCGCGCCGCTTCGGCGAGCCGGGCCGGGGTATCGGTGAGGTCCGGATCAACGTCCGGCATCTCGCGCAGGAAGATGTCCCGGATTTGGCTGCGGTTCTTATGGATTGCCGGCACCAGGATATGGCTGGGCTTGTCATGGTCCAGCTGGACAATCAACTCCGCCAGATCGGTTTCGAACGCGGAAATGCCGTGCTCTTCAAGGTATTCGTTGAGTCCTATTTCCTGGGTGGCCATGGATTTGACCTTGACCACCTCGTCCGCGCCGGCGTCGCGGATCAGGTCCCGCACTATTTCGTTGGCTTCCGCTGCGTCCCGCGCCCAGTGGATGACGCCGCCGCGTGCGGTGAAGTTCCCCTCGAACTGCTCAAGCAGTTCGGGCAGCCGCGCCATAACAGCGGCCTTAGTGGCGCTGCCGGCTTCGCGCAGTTCCTCCCAGTCCGGCAGTTCGGCGACCACGCGCAGCCGCTTGTCGCGGATGGTGGAGGTGGCGTGGCCGAGGTTGGCACGCAGCTGCGCGTTGTCCAGTTCCCGCCGCGCTGCGACCGGAAAGGGTTCAGCGGTATGCAGGTTGCCGCTGCCGAAAACCGGCACCGCCGGCATGCCCAGATATGTGGAACTCATTGTCCGGCCTTTCCCGTGAGGCGGGCGGTGCTCCGGGCCCCGTCCCGCCCGGCACCCGGCGGCGGTGCCGGGTGGTCGTGCGTGCTGGCCAGGATTTCCGCGAAGTGCAGGGTTGTGATGCTGCTGCCTTCGCGGGAGAGGCCCCCGCCAAGGTGCATCAGGCAGGAGGCGTCACCGCCGCTGCACAGCTGGGCGCCGGTGGCGGCGATGTTCGCATTCTTGTCCGCCAGCATGGCCGAGGAGACGTCCGCGTTCTTGAGCGAGAACGTTCCGCCGAAGCCGCAGCATTGGTCCGCTTCGGGCAGCGGTTCCAGTTCCAGGCCTTCCACTGTGCGGAGCAGGTTCGCCTGCCGGTCCCCCAGCCGCAGCAGCCGCATGCCGTGGCAGCTGGGGTGGTAGGTGATCCGGTGCGGATACCAGGAGCCCAGCTGCGCAGCGGCGTCCGTCACGCCCAGGACATCGGTCAGCAGGGCGGAGAGTTCGTAGGTCCGTGCGCCGACGGCGGTGGCCCGGGATTCGAGGTCTGGATCGCCCACGGATCGGGCCAGCATTGCATGCTGGTGTTTCACCGAGGCGACGCAGGAGCCCGACGGCGCCACGGCGACGTCGTAATCCTCTGCCTCAAAAGCCTCTACGTGGTTGCGGACCACGGGCACCGCTTCCGGGAAGTACCCGGAGTTGAGGTGCATCTGCCCGCAGCAGGCCTGGCCGGCCGGGAACACGACGTCGTGCCCCAGCCGTTCCAGTATGGAAACCGTGGCGCGGGCCGTGGAGGGATACATCGCGTCCACAATGCAGGTGGCGAACAAAGCAATCTTCATGGCTGCCTTTCAGCGGAAGCGCGGCGCTGCACCTCCTCGAGTGGAACCATCTTTCAATATAACTCCGCCGATTGATATGCCTGCTGCGGGTGAAGTTCGTGATCGGCCCCAGCGCCCTCCCTCCCGGCCTCCCGCTGGGCAGTCACCGCTGCGCTATTCTCTGTTGCATGACGAACATGGGGAATGCAAAAACAATCAGTCTCGAAATAACGTCCAAGCGGGCCCGCGGCCGGGGTGAACTGGTGATCTCCGCGCCGGTGTCTGCCTTGCCGCCCGCCGTCGAGCGGGCAGCACACCGGGTACCGAAGATGACGCTCACCGGGGTGTGGCAGGAACGGGCAGAGTTCTCGGTCGGAATGACCTGGAAGTCCTACGGATCCAACATTGTGCTCTCCTTTGAACCGGTCGACGCCGGCACCACGCGTGTGCTGGCCACGAGCACACCGGCGGTTCCCACTACGGTGACGGACTGGGGGCAGGGCAAAGCGGACCTGGCCGAGCTCCTGAACGCCGTAGCCGCCGAACTCTAGGACTGCAGAACCCTAGGACCGCGCGGACCGGGGCGGGTCCAGCCGTCCCGGGGCCAGCCGTCCCGAAAGGGCCAGCGCTGCGGCGGCCAGGCCGGCGGCGCTGGCAAAGGCTCCGATGAACGCACCCAGCGGCGCCACCGGCAGCATCAGAGCAAAAGCAACCGTGCCCAGAGCCAGCCACAGGGACTGCACGAGGTTGTCGTTGACCTGCAGGGAAGAACTGTTGGTGCCTTCCTCCCCCTCGGCGGAAAAATCCAGCATCAGTACCGACAGGGTGGGAAACGCCATCCCGATGCCGGCACCGGCAACTGCCCAGCCCAGCACGGGCAGCAGGATACTCACCCGGGGGTCGACGCTCCAAGCCGTCGCACCGATGCCTACCGCCAGGAGGAGTGCCCCCAAACGGACCCTCGCCACCTTGTTCGCCAGGACCGCCAGGTTGGCCGCGGCCAGCGATCCGGCGAACCAGGCCACGGCCGAGACGGTCAGCAGCAGCCCGGCCTGCGTAGGCGTGAACCCCCGGTGCACGGACAGCGCCAGGGGCAGATAGGCCTCCGCCCCGACAAAGGCCGCTCCGATGAAACCGCGCAGCAGGATGGTTGCCGGCAGGCCGCGGCCCATCGTCCAGGTCCGACGCGGCAGCAGCCGCGGGCCGGACAGGAGCACCAGGGCGGCACATGCTGCAGCCGGCAGCAGTGCCCATCCCGTGGCTTCACCTCCGGTCAGCCCGATGCCGAGAACTCCTCCGGCCGCCAGGACTGCCCATGCAGTGCGCACATAATTCGGACGCCAGGCTTTGCTCCCCGGCAGCTTCCGGAGCACCGGTGCAAGGCCTGCATAGGCGGCCACGGCAAACAGTGGCGCCGCTCCGAAAACCGACCGCCAGCCCAGGAAGTCATTCAGCCATCCGGCAAGGGCCGGTCCCACCAGCGCGGGAAACACCCAGCCGCTGCTGAGCACGGTGAAGGCCTTCGCCCGCAGGGACTGCGGGTAGGCGCGGGCAATGACGACGTACATTGCCACTCCCGCCAGCCCTGCGCCCAGTCCCTGCAGCGACCGGCCGAGGACCAGCATCACCATGGACGGTGCCAGGGCTGCGGCAACAATTCCCACGGAGAACAGGGCGACGCCGGTTCGCAGCGCCGGGGCGGGTCCCCGTGCGTCGGTCCAGCCGCCGGCCAGCGCAATAGTGACGACGGCGGTGGCCATCGGTGCACCGAAGGCCAGGCCGTAGAGGGACAGCCCGTCCAGCTCCCGTGCGACCACCGGCATCACTGTGCCCACGGCGAGGGATTCGAAGGCAAACAGGAAGGCAAGGGTGAAGAGCCCTACCGTGGTCGAGAGGTAACGGCGGGACCAGAAAGCGGCGCGGTCGGGCCCGGTATTGACCTGGTGTTCGGCCTGCAAGTGATGCTCCTTGAGGATGTTGATTCCGGCTGTGCTGCTCGAAGTCAACAGGCTCAAGTGCGGTTGAGGTCAAGCGCGGTTAGTTGCCCTCTGCTACAGCTGCGACGGCAGGGTGGGCGGGATCTCCGGCATTTCCTGCAGCGACCACTGATTACCGTCCGGGTCGCTGAAGTAGACAAACATTCCCCAGTCCAGCGGAGTGATGTCGCTGGCCGCCACACCGTGGTCCACCAGGTGCTGTCGGGCGTCGGCAGCGCTGGGGACCACTACCTGGATCCGCTGGGTACCGGGAACCATATCCGTGGTCCCCGGGCCGATCACCACCGAGCAGGCCGAGCCCGGCGGGGTGAGCTGCACAAAGCGCAGGCCTTCATTGATGCGTTCGTCGTAGTCGGCGTTGAAGCCCACCTGGTTCACATAGAAGTTCTTGGAGGCGTCGACGTCGGACACCGGCACGGGGACGAGCTCGATTTTCCAGTCCATGGCATTGACGATAGGGGCGCCGACGACGTCGTGGAACAGTGCTGCGGACAGCTTCAGTCCTCGTCCGGCAGATTCGTCCGGGCCGCAGCTGTCCGTCGAGCCGGTTCCGGCTAAACAGCCGCCGCTTTCCGCCAGCCGCCGTCCGTGTACGTTCTGCGGACAACTTCGGAGTACGGCACCGGACTGACGTCCACGCCGACGTTGTATTGCCGGTGCGGTTCCACCGAAGATTTCCGGGTCCCGCCGTCCGGTTCGCCCCAGACCACCGACAGCCGCGATCCGATCTCCACGTCCGGGTTCACCACGGCCAGCGAAAGCGGACGCTTCTCGTTCCAGCTGTAACCGGTGAACATGGAAATGCCCACCATCCGCCCCGAGTCGTCCAGAACGGTGTCGAAATTCGAGGCACCGTAGTTGGCATTGGGCAGGTCGAAGAACTTGTAGGGCAATTCCTCTTTGGAATACATCGAGGCGTGAATCGTTGCCACATCATCGCCGTCCCAGGCCAGCGTGACCTTCCGGCGCTGGGCCCGCGGGTCCATGGCCTCCAGCGCGTCCCGGCCGATGAAGTCATGGTCGAACTTGATAAAGGACCCGTAGCCCAGTTCCCAAGGGGTGGTGTAGTACCCCTCGACCGAGTCCGGCACATAGGACCCCGCCACGGCGGAACGGGCTTCGAAGCTGTCCGCTCCCAACCACCGGCGATAGCCTGCCAGTTCCTCCCCGCTGTAGATGCCGGGCAGGGGTGACGGGATCCACCCGGATTCGAGGGTGTTGCAGGAGTAGGCGCGCGCACCGGCAGGCTCAAGTCCGAACTCCTCGCCGGCACTGAGGATGGTGTCCCGGATCCGGTCGTAGTCCTCGTACGGGCCCCAGAGCTCCAGGCCGGGGGCTCCCGCCATACCGTGGCGCAGGGTCCGCACCCGGGTTCCGCCCACGGACATGGAGGCCATGGAGAAAAACTTCAGCTGCTCCAGCGGGCCGCCGTTCACTTTCTCGATGACGTCCCAGGCGCGGGGTCCCTGGATCTGCAGCCGCCAGTAGTCCCGAAACACGGGCTTGCCCATGGGGCGCGACGGCGAGCGTCGGTCGGTCTTCAGCTCGACGTCGTATCCCCCTTGCTCCGCGTTGTAGAGCAGCCAGTTCACAGCAGGTGAGCGGCCGACAAAGACGAATTCTTCCTCCGCTTCCCGGAAGAGGATTCCGTCCCCGATGACGTGCCCGTTGGGGGTGACCGGAACGTATTGCTTGGCCCTGTTGACGGGAAAGTTCTCCATCGAGTTGATGGCGGTATCGGACATCAGCTTCAGGGCTCCGGGCCCGGAAACGGTCAGGTTGTCCATGTGGTGGGACTGGTCAAACAGCACTGCCGTTTCGCGCCAGGCCCGGACCTCGTTGCGCCAATTGGTGAACTCCGCAGCGACCACCGGGTAAACGTAGGCGCCCATCTGCACATTGCGCAGGTAATCCACGGCGTTTCCGGACGCGTTCAGGACCTCCTGCAGGGAATTCGGGGACATCGTCGGTTCCTTTCGCGGGGCTCAGTGCGCAGCCGCGGCTGCAACCTCGTCAAGGTGGGCAATGGATCGGGTGTCCTGGAAAGCCCGGACGCCTTGGATTCCCTGTTCACGGCCCATGCCGGACTGCTTCATGCCGCCGAACGGTGCGCGAAGGTCCAAGCGGGTCGCTCCGTGGTCGTTGACCCACACATAGCCGCAGGCCAGGCGCGAACCGACCGCGTTGGCCCTGGCCGGATCCTCGGTCCAGACCGAGCCGCAGAGCCCCGCCCAACTGTCGTTCGCCCAGGTAATGGCTTCGTCTTCGGAATCAAACGGAATGATTGGAACCACGGGCCCGAACTGCTCCTCGGTGACCACTCGCAGTTCCGGCGGCGGATCAAGGACCAGCGCCGGGCGCAGGAAGTTGCCGTCCCGCAGTTCCGGATCCCGGGGAAGGGTGCCGAACCGGCGGACCTCGGCGCCGGCAGTCTCTGCCTCCTCGATCAGGTCTTCCACGAAGGCCTTCTGCGCCGGTGAATGCAGCGGCCCCATGGTTGTTCCTTCGTCGAGGCCGTAGCCGATCACGGCGTTTTCCAACCGGGCGGACAGTCCCTGCACCAGTTCTTCGAAGCGGGAGCGGTGAACGTAGATCCGCTTCGCGTTCATGCAGATCTGGCCCGTTGTATCGAAGACCGCCGCATGGAGGCGGTCCAGCCGGGTGTCGTCCAGCAATGCATCGTCGAGGATGATGGCCGCGTCGTTTCCCCCGAGCTCGAGGGTGACCCGGGTCAAGGACCCGGAGGCCATTTCCATGATGCGTTTGCCGCCGTTGACGCTGCCGGTGAAACAGACCTTGGCAACGTCGTCGTTCCGGATCAGGCCGGACAGGTCGCTGTCCCGGCCGGTGACGACGTTCAGCACTCCCGGCGGCAGTTTTTCGGCAACGCGCTGCACAATCCGGGTGGTTGCCAGCGGCGCGGTGGGCGGCGGTTTAACGATGGCGGTGTTCCCTGCCAGCAGGGCGTGGGGCAGGGACGCGCCGAGGATTGCGACCGGCCAGTTGAAGGGCACAATCACAGTCACCACACCCAGCGGCTGGTAGGACACGGTGGTGGTCACGGGGATGCCCGGCGCCGGTTCGAGGATCCCGTCCTGATCCACCTGATCGGCCAGGGACAGGGCAAGCTGCCAGCGGAGCTCGAAAACGAGGGTGTCCACCCAGCTCTCCATAACGATTTTGCCGTTCTCCCGGGACAGGATGGCCGCGTCCTCATCCCGCAGGTCGGCTATGCCTGCAATCGCGTCGGCCATCCGCGCCGCCCGTTCCTGCGCCGACAGCGCCGACCAGGCGGGAAAGGCCGCCTTTGCAGCACCGACGGCGTCCGCCACGTCCTCCGGCGACGCAGCCGCTGCGTGGCCCGCCACCTGCCCGGGCCTGGCAGGATCCGCGACGGCCAGGGTTTCCTGCGTCCTCCGGGGCTCACCGTTGATGTACAGCCCGGTCACCACCTGGGCGGAAGTCTTTGTCATCGCCAACACCTCTCTGTGTTGCTGCTGATCTGTCGCTGCTGTATCCGTGACGCTGCTGATCCGTGTTGCTGCTGTACTCGCCGGCTGACAGCTTCGAATGCCCTGCCGCGGTGGGTACAAGGTAGCCCACCCCGGGGGTCCGGACAACAGGGTCCGAAAGGGTGCCGCCGGCACCTATGTAAGGATGCTGAGGAATAAACCCGGCGACGGGCCTTGTTGACGCCAATATGACTGATACGACGGAAACGACTCCCGCCCTGTCCCCCACCATCGACCTCAAGGACCTCGGCATTGTCCACCGCCTGGGCTTCGGCGCCATGCGGATTGTGGGACCCGGTATCTGGGGCGAGCCGGAAAGCCGCGGCACCGCCGTCGACGTGGTGCGCCGCGCCGTCGAGCTGGGCGTCGACTTCATCGACACCGCAGACTCCTACGGACCGAACATCAGCGAAGAAATCATCGCCGAGGCGCTCTACCCCTACCCGGACGGCGTCCGCATCGCCACCAAGGTCGGCTTCGTCCGCACCGGGCCCGACGTCTGGGTACCGGTGGGCCGCCCCGAATACCTGCGCCAGCAGACCGAACTCGCGCTGCGCAAGCTGCGGGTTGATTCCCTGGACCTGCTGCAGCTGCACCGCATTGACCCCAAGGTCGATCCCGAAGAGCAGTTCGCTGTCCTGCGCGATCTCCAGCAGGAGGGCAAGGTGAAGGCACTCGGCCTGTCCCAGGTCTCCGTTGCCGAGCTGGAAGCCGCGTCGAAGTTCTTCACCGTCTCCACCGTGCAGAACCGCTACAACCTCACCGACCGTTCCTCCGAGGACGTGCTGAAGTACGCCGAAGACAACGGCATCGGCTTCATCCCCTGGGCTCCGATCTCCGCCGGCGAGCTGGCCCGGCCGGGCGGCCCCGTGGACGAAGCGGCCAAGCGCCTGAACGCCAGCACCTCGCAGGTTGCCCTGGCCTGGCTGCTGCGCCGCTCCCCGGTCATGATGCCGATCCCGGGCACCGGCTCCATCGAGCACCTCGAAGACAACCTGGGTGCCGCAGACATCTCACTCGACGACGCCACCTTCGCTGAGCTGGACGCCGCCGGCGCCGCCGCAGCACCGGCCAAGTAAAAACACTTTCCGCTTTTCCCGCCAAGCAAAGGAAAAAAGAACGCATGGCAAATATCCTGATGGTTGTATCCGCAGCAGACTCCCTCACCATGAAGGACGGCAGCGAACACCCCACCGGCTACTGGGCCGAGGAACTGGTTGAATCCCACCGGGTACTGCGCGAAGCCGGACACACCGTCCGCATCGCCACCCCCGGCGGCGTGAAGCCCACCGTGGACCAGGTCAGCCTGGCTCCCGAGTCCGCCGGCAGCCCGGAAAAGGCTGCCGCCTTCACCCAGTACATTGCCTACATTGACGCCGAGCTCTCCTCGCCGCTGGTGCTCGCCGACGCAGACGTGTCGGAGTACGACGCCGTGGTGATGCCGGGCGGGCACGGTCCCATGGCGGACCTGGCGTTCGACAAGGACATGGGCCGGATCCTCATTGCGGCTGACGCCGCGGGCAAGATCATTGCCCCGTTCTGCCACGGCCCGGCCGGCCTGCTGGCCGCCGAGACCGAAGACGGCAAGTTCATCTTCTCCGGCCGCAAGCTCACCGTCTTCACCGACGAGGAGGAGCTGAACGGCGGCACCGGAGAGAACACCCCCTGGTTCGTGGAGGAAGTGCTCCGGAACAAGGGCGCCGTGATCGAAACCGGCCCCGCCTGGACCAGCTACGTGGTCCGCGACCGGAACCTGATTTCCGGCCAGAACCCCCAGTCCAGCGAGGATGTGGCCAAGGCCGTCATCTCCGCACTGGCTGAGTAGAACATGACGGTCCTGATCGCCGGCTGCGGCGATCTGGGCACGGAGGCCGGCCTGCGGTTTGCTGCGGCCGGCTTTTCCGTGCTCGGGTGGCGGCGCTCCCCGGAGAAACTGCCGAAGCAAATCACCGGATCTGCCGTGGACCTGGCCGGCGACCTGCCGCGCATTCCTGCGGACACCGACGTCGTCGTCATTGCGGTGGCCGCCGATCAGCGGACCGAGGAGGCCTACCGTGCCGCCTACGTCACCGGCACCGCCAACGTCCTGGACGCGCTTGAGCGCGACGGCGTGGAGCCGCGCCGCATCCTGTTCGTTTCCTCCACCGCGGTATACGGCGACGCCGACGGCGGCGAGGTGGACGAGGAAACCCCGGCCCGCCCGGCGTCGGCCACGGGTGCCGTCATCCTTGAGGCCGAACAACTGCTGCACGCCCGCCGCCCCGACGCGGTGGTGCTGAGGCTGTCCGGGATCTACGGGCCGGGACGCACCCGGCTGATCGATTCCGTGAGCGCCGGAACCGCCGTCGTACCTGCCAGAACCCAGCTGACCAACCGGATCCACCGGGACGACGCCGCCGCGGCCATCGTGCATCTGGCCACCCGGGTTTCGCATCCCGCGCCGCTCTATGTTGGAGTGGATATGGAGCCGGTGGAGCTGGCCGAGGTGCTCGGTTTCCTGGCTGCCGAACTCGGCCGGGAACTGCCGCCGGCGGGCGAAACGTCCAGCAGCCGCGGCGGCAACCGCAGGCTGAGCAACCGGCGGCTGCTCGGAACCGGATTCGAGTTTGCCTACCCCACGTACCGGGAAGGCTACCGGGCCGTTTTGGCCGGAGCCGGTGTCCGGCACCCTTAGGATTTTGTAACCGTACCTGCACCAGGAGCCCCGTGAGCGATACCCCGCCCAAGACCGGAACACGAAACCGCACCGCACGCCGCACCAGCATTAAGTACATCCTGATGCTCGGTGCGCTGGCCGCACTGCCGGCCGTGACCACCGACATGTATCTTCCCGCGCTGCCGGAGGTTGCCGAGGACCTTCACACCAGTGCCGCCGCCGCCCAGTTCACCCTTTCCGGCACCCTGCTAGGTGCCGCCGTCGGGCAGCTGGTCATCGGACCGTTCTCGGACCGGTTCGGCCGGCGGCTGCCGCTGATCATCGGCATTGCCCTGCACGTGGTGGTTTCGCTGCTGTGTTTCCTGGCTCCCAACATCGGCGCGCTGATTGTGCTGCGCCTGCTGCAGGGCTTCTTTAACGCCGCCGCCGGCGTGGTGGCCCTCGCCGTGGTCCGTGACCGGTTCACCGGTTCCTCCGCCGCAGCGATGCTCTCCCGGCTGATGCTGATCATCGGCCTCGCCCCGCTGCTGGCGCCCAGCATCGGGCAGGCTGTTTCGGGCCTGTGGAACTGGCGGGCGGTGTTCCTGACGCTGGCGCTGATCGGCGTGGTCCTCGGAGCGATCGTACTGAAGTGGATGCCCGAAACGCTGCCGCCGGAACGGCGCCGGACCAAGGGCGGCGCCAGTACCTTCAGCGGCTTCCGGGTCCTGCTGAAGGACCGGCAGTTCCTGGCACTGGCCACCATTCCCGGCCTGGGCATGGCAGTGATCATGAGTTACGTGGTGGGCTCGCCGTTCGTCTTCCAGGACGAATACGGCCTCAGCCCGGCACAGTACGCCGGAGTGTTCGCGATCAACGGCGTCGGCATGGTTATCTCTGCGCAGCTCAACGCGTGGCTCGTGCACCGCTACTCCCCCATGGGCATCCTGCGGCTGGCAGTGATCCTGCTGCTGGGGCTGACCGTCCTGCTGCCGGTGATCGTGCTGACCGGCCTCGGCGGTGCCGCCGGCCTGACCGCCGGATTGTGGCTGGTCCTGGCCATGCACGGCTTCATCGCTTCGAACTCCTCCATACTCGCCCTGAACGACTACGGGCACATGGCAGGCAGCGCCGCAGCACTGATCGGTGCCCTGCAGGTGGGCCTGGCCGGGATCATCAGCCCGCTGGTCGGCATTCTCGGCGGCGGGGCAATGGCCATGGTTTCGGTCATCATCGGCTGCGCCGCCCTGATCGTCCTCATTCTGGCCACGGCGACGACGGCGTACCGCGGCGGCGGCTCCAACCGTCCGGGCCGGCGGCGACTGCGTCGCGGTGCCGCTCCGGGTGCTGTCCCGGCTGAGCCGGGCGCCCCGCTGGCCACGGAGTCCTAGGGCTTACCCTTCGGAACGCTTACCCCAGTTGTACGGGCGGGCCGAGGTAGAGCAGGACGCCGAAGACCACTGCCACGGCAACCAAGGCTACGGCCCCGGCGGCGACGGGGCGGCGCAGCACCAGGGCGGCAATCCGGTCCACGCCGTTGGTGGGCTCTTCGCCGCCGGGGGCCATCCGCCAGCCGCCTTTCAACATGCCGCGTCGGTCCACCGACTTCTCGAAGGGGATGGTGGCCCACGGGATCACCGTGGTGGCCAGGCCGAGGATGCCGGTGCGCGCCGGCCATTTCTGGTTGGCCCAGACAAAGAGGGTGACCACGCCGTAGGCCAGGAAGACGAAGCCGTGCAGGCCGCCGAAGATGGGCGTCAGGGCTTCAAAATGCAGCACGTACTTGGCGAACATGCCGATCAGGAGCAGGGTCCAGGTCACAGCTTCGGCCAGGGCAAGGGTGCGGAACAGTTTGCGGGGTGACATCGAGGGATCCGCCTTCATTTCGGGTTTACCAACAGTATGTCAGCATGCCGCAGGTTCAGGCGAATCCCCCTCCCTGGCAGGATTAGGGGACCGTGGGCAGGACCAGCACCTCATCATCCGCCTGTGAGCTGCCTGCGTGGTGGATCAGAAGGTTGCCGCCGTCGATCTTCGGCCCGGCTGACTGGCGGGGAGCATCGATGTCGTAGGCGGCACGCATCTCGCCGCTGGCGATATCCAGCGCCAGCAACCGGCTCGTGGTGTCCTCGTCATCCGGTTCCGCTTCGCCGGTGGCATAGATGTACACCGTGTCCGCGTCGAAGGCGGCGAAAAGGTCCACGTACGGGATATCCCGCTCAAACTCTCGATCGAACGGCTTATCGCGGACCGATGCGATCCAGCGGGTTTCTCCGGAAGCCTCATCTACGGCGTGGACCTCTGAATCGCTCTTAAGCACGATGGTGCCGTCATGTACGGCCATCTGCAGATTCGTCAGTTCCGGTGAGTCCGTTTCCCGGGTAGTGGCGATTTTCTCCTCGTCACCACTGCTGCCGCTAATCCGGTACAGGTTCGAAGCACTGGTGAAATAGTCGCTCTGGGTCTCCTCGGTGCGCTCAGCCAGGTAGAAGTCGTCGGGGCCGGCAGCGAGACCCACGAAGAAGGTCTCGGCGTCGCGGTCCACAACCTGCTCGCCGTCTTCGAGGTTGAACGCATCAAACGTATAGGTGTGCATCACTCCGACGGCGTTATCACTTACTGCCAGCACCACATCGAGGGCGGATTCCACATCGCAGTCCACCTGCCAGAGCTGATTGCCGGTGCCGGTGTCCAATGCGGTGAGCAAACCGTCCGCCAGATAGTAGAGGACGCCGTCGTGCACCGTAATCTGCGGGAATTCGGTAGTGGTTGCCAGCACTTCGGGCAGGCCCGTTGCCAGATCGAAGCGGGCCAGTTCTTGTTCGCCGTCGTCGGGCTCTCCCTCCACCGACCGGTCCGAGAAGTACAGGTAACCGTCCGCTGCCACCGGCAGGGTGAACAACTCGACGAATCCCATTCCCCGATAGAGGGCAGCGTGTTGCGAACCTTCTCCGTCGGAGGTTGGGTACCCGGCCGGAGGCTTACCCGTGGCATAGTCGGCGACAAACAAAGAGTTGTTGTCGTAAGTGAACAGTTTCCCGTCGTGTGCGCTCATCTCCTCACGCGGGCTTCCGGCAAATTCGAGCGGCACCCGCTCCACGTCCTCGGGAACTTCCGCCTCGACGTCAAAAATACTCAGGTGCTTGAAGTCCGATTCGCTCTTCCCCTTGGCGCTTTCCTTCGATTCCCCTCCGCTGCCGTTGCTGTTGGCGGCGTCGGAGTCGCTTCCCCCGCAGCCGCTGAGCAGCAGTGCTGCGGACAGCGCCATGGCAGGCAGGAAGACGGACGGCTTTTTATACGGCATTATTTCCCCCAAAATTTTTGCCTCAGAAAGTGATTCCGGACAAGGATTGTAGTGGAAGGGTGAATCCCCGCACGCAACAAAAAAGGCTGCTGCGACACAATGGCCCCCAGGGTCGGAGTCGTGTCACAGCAGCCTCATGCCGAAGCCGGACCGGTCAGGCGGCGGCGCCCGGTGCCCTGCCCGTATTCCGTTCGAACTGCTCCCGCGTGGCGTAAGAGGTCTGGGTGCCGCGCCGGGTGACGGAATCCGCAGCGTAGGCGTTCGCCGTGGCCAGCGACTCGGGGACGTCTCCGGATTCCACCAGGCAGTGGCTGAAGCAGCCGATGAACGCATCGCCGGCGCCCGTTGTATCCAGGGCGGGGACGGTCCGGCCTTCAACCAGGACGGGGCCGGCGGCCGAGAGCCACAGGACCCCGCGCGAGCCCATGGTCACAATGACGTTCTTGACGCCGTGGTCCAGGATGGATCCGGCCGCGGCCTGCACCTGGTCAAGGGTTTCCACCGGCATCCCGGTGAGCAGGGCCAGCTCGGTTTCGTTGGGTACAAAGTAGTCGCACTTTGCCACCTGGGCAAAGTCCAGCTCCGGCGTGGCCGGAGCGGGGTTCAGCAGGACGGGAATGCCGTGCCGGTTGCCGAAGTCGATTGCCGCATAAACGGTCTCGAGGTTGACCTCCAGCTGCAGCACGATCAGGGAGCACTGGGAGATCGCCTCGGCTGCATCCTCGATGTCCCCCGGTGTCAGGAAGGCGTTGGCACCCTTGGCGATGACTATTGAGTTGCGTGAGTTGTCATCCACGAAGATGGGCGCGACGCCGCTGGTGGCCTCGGTCTCCAGGACATAGGTGGTGTCGATGCCGTTGGCCTCGAAGTTGCTGCGAGTGGTTTCGCCAAACGCGTCATTGCCGATCCGGGTGAGCATCAGGACCGAGGAGCCCATGCGGGCGGCAGCCATGGCCTGGTTGGCTCCCTTGCCGCCGCAGCCCATAGAGAAGTCCCAAGCTTCGACCGTTTCGCCTTCGTCCGGCATGCGGCTGAGATAGGACACCAGGTCCACCATGTTTGAGCCGATTACTGCAATATCCAACGGGCTTACGCCTCCTCTGTAATGCCGGTACTGACGTGGAAGGAGCGGGACGCTCCGGGAGCCAGTTCAATCAACGTTCCCGCTGCCTTCGCGGCGAGGAATCCTTCGGGCCGGGATGTACCGGGCAGGACAAATGACGCCACCCGCTGATCCGGGTTGTGCAGCAGCCACCGGGTGGCCACCGGGAAGTCCGTGCTGGAGAAGCGCGTGCAGAACGTGATGCCGTCGGTGCGCTCGAGCCGGAACTCCAGGTCCTGCCCGTACGCCGGCAGGTCATCAGCGAGGAACACGATTTCCGGGTCATACCCCTGGGCCGCATCCAGCACGTCCGCGGCGACCTGCCCGCTGCGGATGGCCTCGTTCAGGACCGTCCACTCCGGCGTCGGGAAGACGTGCGCCGGCACGGTCCCGCGCAGTTTGAACGCGCCGTCGGGCAGGGACTGCGTCATCCGCGCCCCGTCCGAGTAGGCGTAGTTCATGTGGCACATGTACTGCAGCGGCATGGTGCGTACTGCGGACAGGTTGGTCACGGACAGGTCGATGTCGAACATGGCCGAACCAGCCCGGAGGCGGACGGCGGGAACGGCCTCGTAGTGGTCACCGAATCCCTTGACGAATTCATGGCGCCCGGAGACGGCCACGGAGTCGGCGTCGATTTCGAGCCAGGCTTCGTCGAAAACCGCACACGGGAACTCCCCGTGCAGCGGGTGGTTATCCTCCGGCGACGGGCAACCGGCGGCGAGCAGTCCGGAGTGGAAGGCGAAGCAGCCGTAGGTGTCTTCGATCAAAGTGGCGGGATAGGGCTGCCGGAAGGGCGAATCCATCCGCAGGCTCACGCCGTCGAACTCCGCATCCCAGACCATCTGCCCCAGGAACGGCAGGACTTCCACCCGGCCGCGGGCGTTGGCCACGGTGACGGACTCGACGCCGGAGGGGTACCGGATACCCGTGACCGTGAATTCGTCCGATTCTGCCAGGGTTACCGGAACCGCGGAGAAGGCGGACCGGGCCAGATTAATGCGAAACATACTCGGCTTCCTTTTCCGTGCTGATGGTGCGCCCGGTTATCCGGCGCTGACGGCCGAAGTGCAGCAGGACCGTCACGAAGCAGACCAGGGATACAACGAAGGAGAACTGCAGGGAACCGGTTGCGTCCGAGACCAGGCCCTGGACCACGGGGATGACTGCTCCGCCGACAATGGCCATAACCAGCACGGCACCGCCGGTTTCCTGGTGGCGCTTGTCCGTGATGGTGTCCAGCGTGCGGCCGAAGATGGTGGCCCAGCAGGGACCGAATAGACCCGAGACCAGCACTGCGGCCCAAACCGCGGTGATGTTCGGAACCAGCATGACGTACACCAGGGCCAGGCTGCCGAGGGCGGCAAAGCCCATCAGTACGGCGTTTACGTCAAAGCGGGCAATCAGGAAGTTGGCGACGGTCTTGCCGAGGAAGAAGGCGGCAAAGGCGAACACCATGTAGTTGGTGGCATCGCGTTCGTTGATGGAATCATCCAGGTTCAGCGCCAGCCGGATGGTGAAGGACCATACCGCGGTCTGCATACCCACGTACATGAACTGGGCGAAGATGCCGCGCAGGAATTCCTTGTTGCGGGCCAGATACGCCAGGGTCTCCCCCACACGGGCAGTGGCCAAATGCGTCCGGTCACCCAGCGGCTTGCAGTGCGGGAACTTGGTCAGCGCCACCACGATGAAGACCACCACCAGGATCATGATGATGTAGCGGTACGGCAGCAGGGTCCGCTGCAGCATTTCGGCGCTGAAGGCCGTTTTCTCCTCCATGGTCATGCCGGCCATCTGCGCGTCCAGGGTGTCGCCGTCGGTAAAGACAAGGTACTTGCCCAGCAGGATGCCCAGGATGGAACCCAGCGGCGTGAAGGTCTGGGAGATATTGAGCCGGAGCGTGGAGGTGGGCTTCGGGCCAAGCATGGTGGAGTACGTGTTGCCGGCCGTTTCCAGGAAGCTCAGGCCGATGGCGATGGCGAACAGGGCCACCAGGAACATGCTGTACGTGGCCATGTGCGAGGCGGGGAAGAATGCCGCGCAGCCGACGATGTAGACGCCGAGGCCGATCAGGATGCCCGTCTTGTACGTGAACCGGCGGATGATGCGGGAGGCGGGAATCGCGATGACGAAGTAGCCGCCGTAGAACGCCGACTGGACGAAGGCGGTGGCCAGGTCCGAAAGGGTGAACACGGACTTGAACTGCGTGATGAGGATGTCGTTCAGGCTTGCCGCGGCGCCCCACAGGGGGAAGCACAGGGAGATCAGAAGGAACTGGAACCACGGGATACGGCTGAGGTAGCCGTCCGGCTGCTGGACGGCTGAAGTCTTGAAGAGCATTAGATGGTGCTCCCCGCCAGGATGGCTGCGCCGGCGGAGGCTCCGATGCGGCTGGCACCGGCTTCCACCATCCGGGCGAGATCCTCGGGCGTGCGGACACCGCCGGAGGCCTTGACGCCAAGGTCGGGTCCCACTGTCTTGCGCATCAGCTGCACGGCTTCGACGGTGGCGCCGTGCTTGGAGAAGCCGGTGGAGGTCTTCACGAAGTCCGCACCCGCAGCGACGGAGCGGCGCGAGGCTTCCGCTGTCTGTTCGGCAGTCAGCAGGCAGGTTTCAAGGATGACCTTGACCAGGGCATCGGAGCCGGCGGCGTCGACGACGGCGCGGATTTCCGCTTCAATGTCATCCCACTGGCCGGCGAGTGCCCAGCCGATATTGATGACCATGTCCACCTCGTGCGCACCGTTGGTGACGGCATCGGTGGTTTCGAAAACCTTTACGGCCGTGGTGGACGCGCCGAGCGGGAAGCCGACAACGGTGCACACACCGACCGGGGTTCCTTCTACGGCACGGCGGGCCCGGCTGACCCAGGCCGGGTTGACGCAAACCGTCTTGAACCCGTGTTCAACGGCCTCCTGGACCAGGGTGTCGATCTGCGTGGCTGTTGCCGTCGGGGCAAGCAGGGTGTGATCGATGAGCTGCGAAATCTTCGACATGTGAGCCTCCTCATTGAGGGTTTTCACTCACTGTAGAAGTGGCTCGGAACACATGTCAAACCAACTATTGACATAGTTTCCGCTGTTACTGCTAGGAAGCGGCTCGCCGGCGGGTCATCCGCAATACCTGCCGGGCGGTGTCCTGATCGATCACCAGATGCGTCGCATATCCGGCACGCAGCGCGGCTTCGATAGCCGTCGCCTTGTGCTCGCCGCCGGCGACCATGAGGCGGGTGGGCACCCTGCGCAGGTCCTGCAGCGTGATTCCGACCGTCCGCTCGTCCAGCTGCGGGACGCAGGGGTTCCCGTCGTCGTCGAAAAAGCGGGAGCAGATATCCCCCACCGCGTGCGCGGCAATGCCTGCCTCCTCCGTCTCGCTGAGGTAGCCAAGGTTGAACAGCATGGCGTCCGGGCGGATTGCACCCACGGTGAAGACGGCGACGTCGGACTCCCGGCCCATGTCGATGACCCGCCGGATGTGCTCCTCCTCCTCCACGAGCCGCTTGACCTCTACGCTGTCGAAAATCACCGGCAGCGGCAGGGTCCGGGCAAACGCACCGAAGGCATTGCAGAACAGGGTGATGGTCTCGAAGTCATTGGTGGCCCGGGTGGTGTAGGAAACCCCGCCTTTGAGCTGAATGATTTCCACCCCGCGGCGTTCCTGACGCTGAAGGTTACGTGCCACGGCGTACATGGTGGAGCCCCAGGTGACGCCCACCGAATCGCCGTCGTCGACGTTCTCGGCCAGCAGCGCCGCGCCTACCTTGCCGAGCTCCCCCACCAGGTCGGGTCCGTTTTCCGGCACGACGGCGAGGCGGACGTCGGAGAGGCCGAAGGCGTTGCACAGCTCCGTAGCCAGTGAGGATTCCTGCTCCCGCGGGTCATGGATCTGGATGGAGACGTACCCTCGGTCCTTGCCGTGCTGGATGAGCTTGGAAACAGTGGGACGCGACAGCCCCAGCCGCTGGGCAACCTCGCTCTGCGACAGTCCGGTTCCGTAATAGAGCTTGACCGCGTCAAGCGCCTGTTCATCCCGCGCATCCATTGTTTCCCCCTTGTCACACCCTCGCCAATGAGGTTGCTCACAGGTGATTCTTCCATCTCCGGCAGTATGCTGCGGAACCAGCCGCAGATCCAGTCGGCCGCGGTTCGTTCGAACCACGGCCGACTGGGTCCCGGACTGTTTACCCCTCGGCCTAATTCACCGGGGCCAGTGTCGGTTCATCCGTCTGCCGGTCCGCCCGCCGGTGCCGCAGGTGCTGGACGCCGCTGACAACCAGTGCCACAACCAGCACCAGGTAGAGGGTGATGGTGATGGGGCTGCCCACCAGAATGCCCAGGTCCCCCTCGGATACGGCCAAGGCCCGCCGCAGTTCAGTCTCGGCCATCGGACCGAGGATGACGGCGATCAGCACCGGAGCCAGCGGAATGCTGTAGCGGCGCATCATGAAGCCGACCAGGCCGATTGCGATGAGCAGCCACAAGTCGATCAGCGACGAGCTCACCGCATAGACACCCAGCACCGAGAACACCGTGATCCCGGCGTAGAGGTAGTGCCGGGGAATACTCAGCAGCTTGGCCCAGACGCTGGCGAACGGGAGGTTGATGATCAGGAGCATCACCAAGCCGATGAACAGCGAGGCCAGCAGCGCCCAGACCAGGTCTCCGCTGCGCTCGAACAGCAGCGGTCCCGGCTGCATGCCGTATTGCTGGAAGGCGGCGAGCATGATTGCCGCCGTGGCCGACGTCGGCAGGCCCAGCGCCAGCAGCGCACCCATGGCGGTTCCTGCCGTGGCATTCGATGCCGCTTCCGGTGCGGCCAGTCCCTTGATGGAACCGGTGGTGCCGAACTCGGGATCTCCGCGGCGCTTGGCCAGCTGCTTTTCCGTGCCGTAGGCCAGGAACGTCGGCACCTCTGCGCCGCCGGCCGGAATCAGGCCGAAAGGGGCTCCGAATGCGGTGCCGCGCAGCCAGGCTGGAAGGGCCTTGCGGAAGTCCCGGAAGTTGATCCGGGCGTTGCCCCCTGCCTGGATCCGGGTGGCCACCGGGTCACGGTGAATCCGCGAGGCCACATGGAACACTTCGCCCAGTGCCAGCAGTCCCACCGTAATCACGATGATGGAGATGCCGTCGAACAGCTGCGGCATGCCGAGGGTGAAGCGGGCGGTGCCGCTCGGCCCGTCGATGCCGACCAGCGCGAGGGCCAGGCCGATGCACAGCGCGGCCACCCCGCGGATTACGGATTCGGAGACAACTGCCGAGATGGCCAGGAAGGCAAAGACCGCCAAGGCGAAATACTCTGCCGGGCCGAAGACGGTGGCGAGGCGCACCAGCGTTGGTGCGAAGAACACCACCAGCGTCGTGGCAATCAGTCCGCCGATGAAGGCACCGATGGCTGCGGTGGCCAGGGCCTTGGCGGCGTGGCCGTTCTTAGCCATGCGGTGGCCCTCGAAGGTGGAGGCAATGGCCGAGGAGTTGCCCGGGGTGTTGAGCAGGATGCCGGCCGTGGAGTCACCGAACAACCCGCCGAAGTAGATGCCGGCGAACATGATGAAAGCGGCAGTGGGTTCCAGCGAGAAGGTGACCGGCAGAAGCAGCGCCACCGCCATGGCGGAGCCGAGTCCGGGCAGCACGCCCACGGCCGTGCCCAGCACCGCGCCGATCAGGACCCAGAGCAGATTAACGGGCGTCAGGGCGTGCGCGAATCCTTCAAAAAGCAGTCCGAGCTGATCCATCAGAACATCCCTCCCAGGAAGCCGGAGGGCAGGTTGAGGCCAAGGCCGGCGCCGAAGGCCAGCTGGACAATGGAGGAGAACAGCAGGGATACGCCAACATCAAAGCCGGGACGTTTGCTGCCCATGGCGTAGCAGACCACCCAGAACAGGAACGCGGCGCTGATGATCCAGCCCAGGATGTTGAGCGCGGCGGTGAAGACCACCACGCCGCCCACCACCAGGCTCACGGTCCGCCAGTCCGAGTAGGTTTTCCACGTGGGTGAGGCCGCGGCGTCGGGGTGCGGGGTGGAGAACTCGTGCTCGCCCGAAAGGTCGTCGAGCATGGCGCCGGAGAAGTTGCCGCGGCCGGGGTGGATGCGGGTATCCGGGATGTTGGGACGCCGGATGACGGAGATCGCCAGCGCCGTGGCCACCACGTAGAGGGCGATGCAGACCAGCACCGGGAAGAACTGCGGTCCCGGTACTGCGCTGCCCTGCACATTCATGGAGACAGTGCCGACGGTGAGGAAAACGGCGAGGGCGTAGAGAACCGCCACCACGATCAGTTCGCTGCGCCCTTCGAGGGCGGGGCTCCGCGGCGGCGCCGTCCGCTGCAGCGGAGCCGGCTTGTCCTGGGCAAGACTCATAGTCCGAGCTCCTTAACAATTGATTGGGCCGTGGAGACTTCTTCTTCGATAAAGGCTTCGAATTCTTCCCCTGTGGCGAAGCTGTCCGTCCAGCTGTTGCGTTCCAGAGTGTCCTTCCAATCATCGGATTCGCGCATTTCCGTGACGATGGAAATGAACTCCGCCTTCGCCTCTTCCGAAATCCCGGGAGCTGCAACGACGCCGCGCCAGTTGGACATGGACACATCCACCCCCTGCTCCACAAAGGTGGGCACGTCCACCCCGTCGAGGCGTTCCGCGGAGGAGATGGCCAGCGCACGCAGGGTGCCGGACTCTATCTGGTCTGCCACCTCGTTGTACCCGGACATGCCGACGGCCGTGGTGTGGGAAAGCAGGGAGGTCAGCGCCTCGCCGCCGCCGGAGTAGGCCACGTAGTTCACCGTGCTCGGATCCATGCCGATCTTCTGTGCGAGCAGCCCGCTGAGCAGATGGTCGATGGAGCCGAGAGAGCCGCCGCCGATCGAATTGGCTCCCGGATCCGCCTTCCACGCCGTCAGGAAATCGTCGAGTGTCTGGAACTCGGAGTCCGCCGGAACCACAAGCGCCGCGTAATCGTCAGCGAGGCGGGCAATCGGCACGACGTCGGCCATCGACTCCGGGTTGTCCGCCAGTTCGATGGCTCCCACCATGACGCCGCCGGTGACCAGGAGTGCGTCCTCCCGTCCTGGGGTCTGGACGAACTGGCTGAGGCCGATGGTGCCGCCGGCTCCGGGGACGTTGACTACCTGCGGGTTATTCACCACCCCGTTGCTGCGCAGGGCCTGCTGGGCTTCCCGGGCGAACCCGTCCCAGCCGCCGCCGGGGGCGGCCGGCGCGATGAGCGTGAGTTTGCTGCGAGCCGTGGCGGTCCCGCCGGACGCAGCTGCATTGAAGAACGCCAGAAGGGTGACCACGGCGACCACGAGGGCAAACGCTCCCGTACGGAGAGATTTTTTCATGTTTCCCGTTCCATTACTTCGTTGTGGTGGAGACGTTTGTACACACTCAAATACATATACCGGAAGTGACGTAGCTCACCACAATAGGCCCCGTCATCGCGAAGTCACAATACGAATTAGGGTCCGGTTATTTGACGAAGTGCTGAACTCTCGTAGACTCGTGGCCATTCCACGGAGCACTGTATACACTCGTATACACCGAATCACAGGAGCATAGAGATGGCAGAGAAACCTGGTCCCGTCCGCACTGATGTCGTAGTAGTGGGCGGCGGCAATGCCGGCTTTACCGCCGCCCATGCCGCAGCTGAAAGGGGCCGTTCGGTCATCCTGCTGGAAAAGGGAACTCAGGAGCTTTCCGGCGGCAACAGCTTCTACACGGCCGGCGCCACCCGGATTGTCCACGGCGGATTGGAGGACCTGGCCGGGCTGGTCGAACCCGATGACCGGCATGCCTCCACCGTGGTTCCGCCGTACACGGCGGAGAACTACGCCTCAGATCTGGCCAAGGTCACCGAAGGACGCAATGATCCCGGGCTCACCGAGGTGCTTATTGCCGAAAGCCAGTCCACGCTGCGTTGGCTGAACAGCCTGGGCTTGAAGTACCGGCTGATGTACGAGCGCCAGGCCTACCAGCGGCCCGATGGAAGCTACCTGTTCTGGGGCGGGCTGCATGTCGGCAATGTGGGCGGCGGCGAGGGCATGATGGCGGACCACACCCGCGTGGCCTTGGAGCACGGCGTCGACATCCGCTACGGCAGCCCGGCGACCCGGCTGGTGCTCGACGGCGGCCGGGTCACCGGCGTCGTTGTTTCCGGTCCCGAGGGCGAATACGAGATCTCGGCCGAATCGGTGATCCTCACCGCCGGCGGCTTCGAATCCAGCCCCGAACTGCGCCGGGAACACCTCGGCGAGGGGTGGGAAAACGCCAAGGTGCGCGGCACTCCCTGCAACACCGGAGACATGATTCTCGCGGCCTTGGAAGCGGGTGCTGCACGCGGCGGCGACTGGAACACCTGCCACAGCGTGCAGTGGGATGCCTTCACCGAGAACAATGAGAGCAACCGCGAGCTGACCAACCGCCTTACGCGGCAGAGCTATCCGTTGGGGATCATCGTCAACCGTGACGGCGAGCGCTTCCTGGATGAGGGTGCAGATTTCCGCAACTACACCTATGCCAAATACGGACGGGAAATCCTCCGCCAGCCGGGCTCGGTCGCCTGGCAGATTTTCGACGCCACGCTGCGGCCCATGCTGCGGACCGAGGAATACGACATGCCCGGCGTCTCCGTGGAAACCGCGGACAGCATTGCCGAACTCGCGGCGAAAATCGGCATCGACCCCGAGGCCCTGGAGAAGACCGTCACCGCGTTCAACGCCTCGGTGGATCGCGGCGTCGACTTTGACCCCAACGTCCTGGACGGCCGTTCCGCCCAGACAGAGCCGGTGAAGAGCAACTGGGCGGTTCCCCTGGAAACCGGCCCGTTCTATGCCTACGGCGTCACCTGCGGCATCACGTTTACTTTCGGCGGGGTCAAGGGCGATACGCACGGCCGCGCGCTCGACGTGGACGGCAACCATATACCGGGGCTATACGCGGCCGGCGAGATGCTGGGCGGGCTGTTCAGCGTTAACTATCCCGGCGGTTCCGGCTTGGCGGCAGGCTGCGTCTTCGGCCGCAGGGCAGGCTCCCTGGCCTGAGCTCCCGTATTGTGGGGACCGACAATTCGGCAGTTTTCCGCATCATTTCCTAGGACACTAAGTGGCGCAAGCAGCATCAGCACGCATGGACGGCGAGTCGATCTTCGCAACTCTGCGCAGTGAGATCCTCTCCGGCGTGCACCGGCCCGGCACGGCGATGCGGGAAGTAAACCTGGCCGAACGATTCGGCGTCTCCCGGACACCCATCCGGGAGGCGCTCTCCCGCCTGCTCCAGG
Source organism: Arthrobacter sp. zg-Y1110 (assembly GCF_025244865.1). NCBI lineage: Bacteria > Bacillati > Actinomycetota > Actinomycetes > Micrococcales > Micrococcaceae > Arthrobacter > Arthrobacter sp. zg-Y1110. The sequence continues at coordinate 795,577 of NZ_CP104272.1, read as the reverse complement.
AACGGCTGCTCGAACGAGCTGCCCGCGGCCTGCAGGTGACCCGGATTGAACCTGCCCAGGTCATCCAGATCTACGACATGCGCATCCTGCTCGAGGAAGAAGCAGCCGGACAGGCGGCACGGGCCCGCCAATTCACGGACCTGATGCGGTTGGAAGCCTTGCTGGAGCGGGACCGCCGGCTTACGGATCCCGACGATGCAACCCGGATAACCACCAACCTGGAATTCCATGCCGCGGTCTGGGAGTGCGCCCACAATCCCGTGCTGACCGACCTGCTGGAACGGCTCAGCACACACCTGGTCCATGCGCCGCAGTCCACACTGTCCGTGGACTCGCGCTGGGACGTTGCTCTCGACGAGCACGCCGCGTTGATCCGCGCCATCGACAGCCAGGACGTGGAGGCCGCCCGCCGCATCGCCCGCGATCACATGGAAACCGCGCGGCAGATCCGGCTGAAGCTCCTGCGCGAGGGTGCGCTTCGGCAGCCGCTGCCGCCGTTCACCCGCTAGCCGGCCCAACCATCAGTAGGTCAGCGGTTCGGTGATCCAGTCGATGTCGTCCCACGGATCCAGCCGCTGCAGGATGTCGAAGCTCGTGCGGCAGAAGTCCACCACGGCCTGCTGTGGATCGTCATAGGAGAAGGCGTCCTTGAGCGTGAGGATGAATTCGCTGGACTTAGTGAGGAATTCTGCCTTTGCCGGAGCCAGCATGGTGCCGTAACTGCCGATGTTGGAGAGGAAGGGATAGGGCATCACGTAAAACGCGGGTTCCGTGGAGGACGGGTCGCCAGGCCAGAACCCGAACTCGCAGAACCGCTCATCAAAGCAGTTCACGGCAATCACTCCGTTTCCGGGGTACGGCTCCGACTGTCCGCTGAAGATTGTTCCGGAAAGGTCCATGGTGCCGAACCAGTACGACGGCGCGAAGACCTTTCCACGCACCGGCCCGAGAAACTGTCCAAGACTTCGATGCGCGAAGTGCAGGTTGTCCAGGAAGAGCTCCACCGCCTGCTTGTCATAGGTGGAGTGCTTGGTGTCGGCGTCGAAAGGCACCGGATCGTAGAATTCCTGGGGGTCGGTGTTGATGGCCGTGGGCGCCCCGATGAATTCCAGCGCCCCCATCAGCTGACGGTAGAAGTCCGCCACGCTGAGGCCGTCGCTGAGTTCGATCCGGGTGCGGATGTGATTGGTGTTCTGCACGTCCACATGATGCTGGTGCAGGTTGAAGTAAATCTCGAAGTTCGTATCGGGTCCCGGCATGATGCCGGTTCCGATGCCCTGGACGGTGAGGGGCATCCGCACGTGGCCCCATTCCGGTTCGGGGTAGCTGCGCTCCAGTTTTACCTTGCCCGCCACCTGAAGGTAGAGGTGCAGGGTATCGGCGGTGGCCTGCCAGTCCGGGTAGTTCAGGAAGTTCTGGTCCATGGGAAGCGCCTTCGGTCGGGGGCTCGGTGGCGGTGGCTCGGTGGCGGACAGCGAACGTGCTGCTCCCAGTCTGGAACCCGCCCCGGAGCCGGTCAACGGCACCTTCTGGCACAATTCGGTTCGTTACTGCAATCAGTCGGGACTCGGGGGGATTCATGCGGCTGCACCATGTACAGGTTTCAATACCCACAGGCGGGGAGGACCAGGCCCGGCGGTTTTACGGTGAGGCACTGGGACTGACTGAGGTGGGCAAGCCGCCGTCGCTCGCCGGCCGGGGTGGCTGCTGGTTCCGGGCGTTCGACGGCGACGCCGTCGTCGCGGAGATTCATCTGGGAGTGGACTCCCCCTTTGTTCCTGCCAGGAAGGCGCACCCTGCCCTGCTGCTGGATTCTGCGAATGCACTGGAGGAACTGGGGGCCAGGCTCTCGCTGCATGGCTTCGAGGTCTCCTGGACTGACCGGTACACCTTCGAGGGTTACGAGCGGTTCCATTGCAGGGACCCCTTCGGGAACCGGGTGGAAATCCTTTCACCGCCTGCGGGCTGAGCCCGCCGGGTGCAGGGTCGCCGGGTCGCCGGGTGGTCCGACAGGCTCAGCGCGGGCCTGTCTGGTCTAACGCGAAAGTGCGCGCACGGACCAAAGGCACGCGCAGCTTGTTGACCGCGCCAGCCATGGCCTCGGTGCCGACGTCCGCAAAGGAGCCCATCCCTCCATACAGGCGCAGGCAGTCAGCGGCTCTCTCCCGCAGGTCGGAAACCTCAGTAATGCCGGCAAACATGTGCTCAATCCGGTTTGCCACCCCACTCCGCCACTCGTCGTCGTCCACTCTCGCTGCGGCTCGGACGGCAGAAGCGGCCGAAAGGATTTCATCGCGGACGTCTTCAACACTTTGCGGCATAGCTGGGCGGCTCTCTCTCCGGTGTATCGGTCCCGCTGACCTTAGCGATGATCAGGTGGGCCGTCGAACCTGGGTGCTGAGATATCGGTGCCGAGGCATTGGGGGCTCCCCCGGCGGTCCCTTCCGGAGCCAGGTTCCCGGGCTAGGTAGTGCTGCAGAAAAGACAGGTATTTTTGATTTCCGGGGAGGCCATTTAGGGGCTGGTTTGGGCCCGGAAATGTCAGTGCCGGATGAAATCCTGAGGTATGGATCAGCTCGGGAATACCGAACCGACAAACGGAGAGCCAGGCACTAAAGACCAGCAGCCGGAGGGGCACGCTGGCGAAGCGGATGCGCCGTGCTCCCCGGTCAGTTTGTCTGTATTTAGGGCGGACCCTGTCTCCCCCTACGACGGTGACAAGTCCGCTGCGGAGGCCGACGACGGCCCGACTGGCGCTGCTGCATCTACTGGGTTTATGGGATCTGCCGGGTCTATGGGATCTGCTGGGTCTTCCGCTCGCTCGGCCGCCACTGGTCCCGCCGCCGATCCCACCTCTGCCAACCCCGCCGACCCCAACACCGCTCCCTCCCCCACCACCCCGAGTCCTGTCGGTGATTACCCTGACGGTTTCACCGGGACCTTGGCGCTGCAGAACCTTGAATCGTTCGACGAGCACATGGTCGGAGAGGCTCTCCGCCGGATGGCGCACCTGCTCGCGTGGACGCAGGCGCTGGAGGCTCGTCTGGTGCACCGGATGGAGCAAATCTTCCGGGACAGCTTCTTCGATCCGTCGGAGCGGGATAAACCCGGGATCGCGTTCAGTCTTGCGGCTTCGGAATGCGCCGCCATCCTGAATGTTCCGCAGGTGACCGGCCAGCGGCTGCTGAGCGAAGCCGGGCAGCTGTGCGGCACCCATACCGCCACCCTGGCCGGGCTGGAAGAGGGCCGCTTCTCCTACCAGCATGCGCAGGTGGTCCTGGAACACTGCCAAAACGTTCCTGCGGAGAAACTCCCCGGGTTCGAAGCGGACCTGCTGAAGGCTGCGGAGGGTCAGACGCGGACGCAGTTCTCAGCTAAGGCCCGGCGGCTGCGCGAAAAGACGTTCCCGGAGACCATAAGCAAGCGGCACGTGAGTGCTTTCGAACAGCGCAAAGTCACCCTGGACCGGGAAGAGGACGGCATGTCCTGCCTGTCGGCCTATCTGCGTGCTGCGGAAGCGCAGCAGATCTATACCGCTCTCAGCACTGCGGCGCGGGGTGAGCAGGCGGGAGGAGATTCCCGGACCACAGACCAGCTGCGTGCGGATATTCTGGCCCAGCTGCTCATGGGCGGCAGCCGGGGTATCTTCACCGCGCCCGGAACCCCGGATGTGGCCGGAACCCGAGACGCGACAGAAGTCCGACGCGGCACCGGGCGCATCGGCAATGACACTGACACTGACACTGATGCAGCCACTCCAGACGAGGAACGAACCGGCTTGGGTGACGTCCCGGAGGGTACTGCCCTGCGCCCAACCGGCCCGGTCGAGGAAATCGTCCCGCGGGCGGAAATAATGGTCCTGATCAGCGCCGAAACACTCTTCGGAGCCGACGACGAACCCGCAGAGCTGCACGGTTACGGTCCCATCAGCGCCGAAGAAGCCCGGAGACTGGCTAGGAATGCTGCAGGTTTGACCGGACTGGCCCAGGACCCACAAACCGGGGAGATTTTAGGGGTCGGGAGACGCCGAAAGGTCCCGGCCGGGCTAAAACGCTGGCTTCGCGCACGGGACGGAACGTGCAGGTTCCCCGGCTGCCGGGTCAGTACCGCCAATGCGGACATTGACCACACCGTCGACTGGGCACGAGGCGGACCCACAGACCACGGAAACCTGGAACACCTCTGCCGCCGGCATCACCGGTTCAAGACCCTCGGGTTCTGGAAGGCCTGCCAGCCAACACCCGGGGTGATCGAGTGGACTTCACCTACCGGCCGGGTTTATCGGACCGAGCCGTTTCTCGATTTGGTTTCTCAGCAGCCGACGGACCCGCGGACGGATCCTAAGCAGCCGCCACCCGGTCTGAGGAAGGATCATGCGCAGACAGACCATGAACATAGCGCCTACCAGGCTGCGCCGCCGTTTTGAGCGGAATGGAAAGCGGGGCACAAGGACCGGAAGTCCGTGTGTCGGCCCGGGCTCACGGGCTCACGGGCTCACGGGCTCACGGCGTCACAGGGTCACAGGGTCAGGGCTCACGGCTCGCGGCGTCGCGGGCTCACCGCGGACGGACTCACCGGGCTCACGCCGGCAGCAGTGGGCAACCCGGGCACCTCGGGCCACAACCGAAACCGAACGCTGCCTATGAACTGACGGCCGCAGGCACCCGGGCAGTGCTCTGCCGCACCACCAACGACGTGGCCAGATCCAGACGCAGGTTGTTCGGACGCTCCCCCTCGAACAACCGGACCGCCATCCGGGCAGCTTCCTCGGCCATCTCGATCAGCGGCTGGTGCACGGTGGTCAGCGCAGGACTGGACCACTGCGCAACCTGTAGATCGTCATACCCGACAATCGACAGTTCGTCCGGGACACTAATGCCCAGCTGCCGGGCGGCGTCGAGCACGCCCAGCGCCTGCAGGTCGCTGCCGGCAAAGATGGCAGTAGGCCGGTCCGGAAGCGACAGCAGCTCCAGCGCGTGATCCCGGCCGCCGTCAACGTGGAAGTTTCCGTACCTGATCAGATCCCGGTCAAGCGGCAGCGCGGCGTTGTTCAGCGCAGATCGGTAGCCGTCAATCCGCGCCAGCGAACACATCATGTCCTCCGGCCCCGTGATCGCAGCAATCCGGGTGTGCCCCAGCTCGATCAGGTGGCGGGTGGCCATCATGCCCCCGGACCAGTTTGCCGACCCCACGGACGGCACATCCGGAGCCGGATCCCCCGCCGGATCGATGATCACAAACGGAATGGACCGCGCTTCAAGCTGCCGACGCGAGTCCTGCGCCAGGTCGGAAAAGACCAGAACGACGCCGACGGGCCGCCGGGCGATGACCCCTTCCACCCACTCGGGCGACGGCGCGTGCCGGGTTCCGCTCTCCGTCAGGACCACGCTCAGGCCCTTCTCCCGGGCAATGTTCTCCACGCCGCGGATAATCTCCAGTGCCCAGGCGCTTTCGAGTTCGTGGAACACCAGTTCCAGCAGCCGCGACTTGGCCCCGCCTTTACGGCGATAGCCGTGCTCCTCCAGCAACGCCTCGACTTTCGCCCGCGTTTTCCGCGAAACGTCTGTTCTGCCGTTGAGAACTTTCGAAACTGTCGAGAGTGAAACCTCGGCTTCGGAGGCCAGGTCTGCCAGCGTGACCGGGTGCTGCGGCAGTGATGACTGCATGGGTAGTCCTTCGGGTGTTCGAGCCAGCGCGGACAACAGTTTATCGAAAAGTGTTGCGCATCACATTACGCACATCTTATGCTGACGGCGTCTAGTAACTTTCGACCAATATACCGAAACTTTCGGAAGGTGTTCAACGATGAACAAACCCTCGTCCCGGACCCCGGTCCTGGCCACCGCCGGCATACTGGCGCTCGGCCTCACCCTGGCCGGCTGTGGAGGCGGCGACTCCGCTGCCTCGGACCGTCCCGAAAATGAGATCCATGTCCTCGTTTACGGAGACGCGAGCAACGACGTCGAATCCGCTATGGTCGAACGCTTCAATGAGACCTCCGACGTGAAGGTGGTGCTGGACACCATCCCCGGTGCCGAATACCAGCAGAAGCTGCAGACGGTCATGAGCACCGACGCAGCACCGGACATCTTCTTCAACTGGGGCGGAGGCAGCATCTCCGACTTCGTGGACGCAGACCTGCTGATGCCGCTGGATGACTTCATCGAGGAGGATCCGAAGCTGAAGGACGCCTTCCTTCCCTCGGTGTTCGACGTCGCCACGGTGGACGACACCCCGTACGGAGTGCCGATGCGCGGCACCCAGCCCGTAATGCTCTTCCACAACAAGGAAGTGCTCGCCTCGGCAGGCATCGAGGAAGCACCGCAGACCTGGGACGAACTGCTCGACGCCGTCGAGAAGCTCAAGGCTGCAGGCAAGACCCCGATCGCCCTCGGCGGCGGCGACGAATGGCCCACCCAGATGTGGTTCTCCTACGTCTATGACCGCGTAGCCGGGCCGGAACTCTTCCAGTCCGCCATAGACGGCGACACCGACGTCTGGGATTCCGAAGAAAGCCGGGAATCGCTGGGCATGCTGCGTGAACTGGTGGACACCGGGGCCTTCGGCACCAACTTCCAGTCCGTGAAGTTCACCGACGGCGGCTCCCACACCCTGCTCTCCAGCGGCCAGGCAGGCTTCGAGCTCATGGGCTCCTGGGAGTACTCCACCATCCAGGACGTCAACCCCGAGTTCGCAGCGAGCGGCCTGGGCTGGAGCGAATTCCCCGAGATCGAGGGCGGCAAGGGAGATCCTGCCAACCTGGTCGGCAACACCAACAACTACTACTCCGTCCTCAAGGACACCCGCTATCCCGAGGCCGCACGTGACTTCCTGAAGCTGATGTACTCGGACGAGTTCGTTCAGGAGCAGATGGCCATCGGCAACCTGCCCACGACTACCAGCACCGAACAGTTCCTGGACCAGGCCACCAACCCGGACTACGCCCGCTTCCAGTTCGGGCTGGTGCAGGATGCGCCTAACTTCCAGCTGTCCTGGGACCAGGCCTACCCGCCGGCCGCAACACCCACCATCCACAGCGCTGTTGCCGACTTCTTCGCAGGAGGCATCGACGAAGACGGCTTCATTGAAGCCATGCAGTCGTTGAAGAAATAGCCGGACCGATTGCCGAGACCATGACCACTCTGCTTCCACCTCGGCCCCCGGCCGCACCGGACAACCCCGCCAAGGGTCGTCCGGTGCGGGCCGGCCGGGCCCGGCTGAACCGTCCGGGTGTCGCCTGGACCCTGCCCGCCACCGTCTTTTTCCTGCTGTTCGCCGTTGTACCGCTGATCGCCGTCGTCGTTCTGTCCTTTATGACCTGGACGGGGCTGGGCGACCCGAAGTTTGTCGGCATGGAGAACTGGGAAACCCTTGCCGGGGATTCGGTAATGCTCAAGAGCCTGTGGCTCAGTGTGCTGTTCATTGTGCTTGGTGTTGCCACCCAGACTCCGGTGAGCATTCTGCTGGGTGTCTGGGCAGCAGGACCGCAGCGTAACCGCGCCGTGCTCAGCGCCATCTTCTTCCTCCCCCTGCTGCTCTCCTCCGCGGCCATCTCCGTACTGTGGCGGGCCCTGCTGGATCCGAACTTCGGGGTTCCGGCACAGCTCAAGTGGCTGTTCGGGGACGGCAACCTCTTCGGCAACCAGTCCACCGCCATCGGCGTGATCATCTTCGTAGGCATGTGGCAGTTCACCCCCTTCCACACGCTGATCTACCAGGGCGCTGCCAAATCCGTTCCGCCGGTGCTGTACCAGGCCGCGGAAATCGACGGCGCCGGACGGGCACGCCAGTTCTTCTCCATCACGCTGCCGCAAATGCGCAACAGCATCATCACCTCCGTGATCCTGATGGTGGTCGGCGGCCTGACCACCTTCGAGACGGTGCTGATCCTCACCGACGGCGGACCCGGAACGGACACCACCATCACCGCCTTCTACATGTATGAGGAAGCCTTCCGCCGCTACAACTTCGGCATGGGCTCCGCCATCGCCCTGGTCCTGGTGGTCGTGGCCACCGCCGTCTCGCTGATCATGGTGAAGGCCTCCGGCTACGACAAAATGCGCAGCACCATGGAGGGAGTCTGATGCGTACCCGCCCCAATTACATTGCCGGAGCTGCCGTCACCGTCTGGCTCCTGATCGTTGCCCTGCCGCTGTACGTCATGATTGCCGCCAGCGTGCAGACCCGCCCCGAATTCAGCGCGAACGGCCCGCTGTCCGTACCCACCAGCCTGACCTTCGAAAACTTCCTGATGGTTTTTGACAGCGGGTTCGGCAAGTACTTCCTGAACACCTTCATTGTCACGGCCGGCGTGGTGGGCATTGTCCTGCTGGTGGTGCCGCCGTTGTCCTACGCCATTGTGCGCAGCCAGTCCCGCTCCACCACGTTGATCTTCCGGTTCTTCCTGCTCGGGCTGGCTATTCCGGTCCAGGCAGTGATTGTGCCGATGTTCTACCTGATCAACTCGGTGGGCCTGTATGACACCCTGCTGGGCATCATCCTGCCGACCGCCGCCTTCGCGCTGCCGATCTGCACGCTGATCCTTTCCGGGACCATGCGGGACATCACGCCGGAACTCTACGAGGCGATGTCGGTAGACGGAGCGTCCACCACACGCACCTTCCTGCGCCTGGTGCTGCCGCTGTCCAAGGGCGGCCTGTCCACGATTGCGGTGTTCGCAGCACTGCAGGGCTGGAACGGGTTCCTGCTGCCGCTGATCCTGACCCAGTCGGAATCCACCAAGGTGATCACGCTTGGCCTCTTCAACTTCCAAACCCAGTACGGCATCAATGTGCCGGGCATCCTCGCCGCGGTGATGCTCTCCATGATTCCCGTCCTGCTGGTGTACCTCTTTGCGCGCCGCGCACTGGTCCAGGGCCTTATGGGCGTTGGCGGAAAGTAGACATGACAGAAACAACAGTTCAGCACCTCCCCTGGCGGGACACGTCGCTGACCGCCCGCGAGCGCGCCGCCCGGCTGGCGGAACAGATGACGCTGCAGGAAAAGGTCGCCCAGCTCTTCGGCGTCTGGGTGGGCGCCTCCAGCGAAGGCGGCCAGGTGGCACCCCACCAGCACGACATGAAGAAACCGGTGCCGCTGGAGAATCTCCTGCCGAACGGGCTGGGCCAGCTCACCCGGCCGTTCGGCACCCTGCCGGTCGACGCCGGCATGGGCGCCCTGTCCTTGATGCGCACGCAGCAGCGGATCGCCGAGTCCAACCGGTTCGGCATCCCGGCCATGGCGCATGAGGAATGCCTGGCCGGGTTCGCGGCCTGGGGCGCAACGGCGTACCCGGTGCCGCTCTCCTGGGGCGCCACGTTCAACCCGGAACTGATCGGCCGGATCGGTGCGGCCATCGGCACCGACATGCGCTCGGTCGGCGTGCATCAGGGCCTCGCACCAGTGCTCGACGTCGTCCGCGACGCCCGCTGGGGCCGGGTGGAGGAGACCATCGGCGAAGACCCCTATCTGGTGGGCAGCATCGCTTCCGCCTACATCCGCGGCCTCGAAGGTGCGGGAGTGGTGGCGACGCTGAAGCACTTCGTTGGTTACTCAGCCTCCAAGGCGGGCCGCAACCTGGCCCCGGTCTCCGTAGGTATGCGCGAACGCGCGGACGTCCTGCTGGTGCCTTTCGAAATGGCCGTGCGGGAATCCGGGGTGCGCTCCGTGATGCACGCCTATACCGACGTCGACGGCGTCCCCTCCGCTGCGGACCGCTCGCTGCTCACCGGCCTGCTCCGCGAGACGTGGGGTTTCGACGGCACGGTGGTGGCCGACTACTTCGGGATCAGCTTCCTCAAGGAACTGCACCGGGTGGCCGGTTCGCTCGGCGAGGCGGCTGCGGCGGCGCTGACCGCCGGCGTAGACGTGGAACTTCCCACCGTGGATGCCTTCGGCGAGCATCTCATCGAAGAAGTGGAGTCCGGACGGCTGGATGAAGCGGTCATCGACACCGCGCTGCTGCGGGTGCTGACGCAGAAGGTCGAACTCGGGCTGCTGGACCCGGACTGGTCCGCGGTGCCCTCGGCCCTGGCTGGTATGGACCTCACGGACTCGTCCGGCGTGCTGGGTTCGGTGGACCTGGACCGGCCGGAGAACCGGTCCCTGGCGGCCGAGGTCGCCGAGCAGGCATTGATCCTCACCGCCAACAACGGAATCCTGCCGCTGGCAGCGCCGGGCCGCATCGCCGTCGTCGGACCCAATGCCGACAACCCGATGGCGTTCCTCGGCTGCTACTCCTTCCCCGCCCACGTGGGTGTGCAGCACCCGGAGGTGGCAGCGGGAATCGAGCTGCCCACCATGGCGGCATCGCTGCGCGGCGAATTCCCCGACAGCGCGATGACCGTGACCGCAGGCTGCAGCGTGGACGGACCTGAGACAGACGGATTCGCCGACGCGTTGTCCGCCGCCCGGGAGGCCGACGTCGTCGTGGCCGTGCTGGGTGACCGGTCCGGGCTGTTCGGCCGCGGCACCAGCGGCGAGGGCTGCGATACCGAGTCGCTGGTCCTGCCCGGAGTGCAGCAGCAGCTGCTCAATGAACTGCTGGACACCGGCAAACCCGTGGTGCTGGTGCTGCTGACCGGACGCCCCTATGCCCTGGGCCGCGCCGCTACGGAAGCCGCCGCCATTGTGCACGCGTTTTTCCCCGGCGAAGAGGGCGGACCGGCAATCGCCGGTGTGCTGAGCGGCAGGGTGAATCCCAGCGGCCGGCTGCCGGTCAGCGTTCCGGCGTCCCCCGGTGCGCAGCCGTCCACCTATCTGGCCGCTCCGCTCGCGCAGATGAGCGACGTGTCCAGCATCGACCCGACACCTGCCTTCGCATTCGGCCACGGGCTGGGCTACAGCAGCTTCGAGTGGTCGAACGTCGCCCTGGACGGTCCGGCGGAGTTCGGGGTCGACGGCGAAACGTCCGTTTCCGTGACCGTAGCCAACACCGGCGAGCGCGACGGCGTCGAGATCGTCCAGCTCTACCTGCACGATCCGGTGGCCTCGGTAGTGCGCCCGGTGCAGCGGCTGGCCGGGTTCGCTCGGGTCCCGCTGCGTGCGGGAGAAGCGGCGAAGGTGCGGTTTACGGTTCCGGCCGACGCCGCGTCCTTCACCGGGCGGGACGGGCAGCGCATTGTGGAGCCCGGGGACCTGGAGCTGCGGCTCGGGGCGTCGAGTGCCGATATCCGCGGTACGGCCGGTGTTAGCCTGACCGGAACCGTGCGGGTAGTGGACCACACCCGGCGGCTGCACTGCCCGGCGGACGTGGCACCGCTGGGCTGAGCACCTTTACCTTCAACCCGGGAGCATAAAACCGCATGTACTCCGACCTGCCCGCCGACCAGCTTGCCGCCTATCGAGGCAGCACCCGTGCCCCGGAGGACCTGGACCGGTTCTGGGCGGACACCCTGGACGAGGCACGGCAGCATCCGCTGGCGGTGGAGGTCACCCCCTACCCCAGCGGGCTGCGGACCGTGGAGCTCTACGATGTGGTGTTTCCGGGTTTCGGCGGTGAACCCATCCGGGCCTGGCTGCGGCTGCCGGCCCGGAGCATCGGCGGCGACGGTCCGCTGCCCGGCGTCGTGCAGTTTGTCGGTTACGGCGGCGGACGCGGGGATGCGCACGAGAATCTGTTCTGGGCCTCGGCCGGGTTCGCGCACCTGCAGATGGATACCCGCGGGCAGGGAGCCGGCTGGAGCAAGGGCACCACGCCCGACGCCGCCGGCAGCGCCGGACCGCAGGTCCCGGGCGTGATGACCCGCGGCGTGCTCGACCCGCACACCTATTACTACCGGCGGCTGTTCACCGACGCGGTCCGCGCGGTGGAGGCGATGCGCTCCCTGTCGGAGGTGTCGTCGGTGCAGGTGGATCCGGCGCGGGTGGCCGTGCTGGGACAGAGCCAGGGCGGGGCGCTGGCCCTCGCGGCGTCGGCGCTCTGCCCGGACGTGGCCGCCGTCGTCGCGTTCGTCCCTTTCCTGTCCGATCTCCCGCGGGCCGTGACCGTCACCGATTCCTATCCGTACCGCGAGATCCGTGACTACCTTGCGGTCCAGCGTGGGCAGGCGGAGACGGTGATGGAGACACTGGCCTATTTCGACGCCGTGAACCTGGTTCCGCGCTCAACCGCCCCTGCACTGTTCTCGGTGGCGCTGATGGACACCATCACTCCCCCGTCCACGGTCTACGCCGCGTACAACAACTACGCCGGTCCGAAGGAACTGACGGTGTGGCCGTTCAACGGGCACGAGGCCGGGGCCATCGAGGACGACGTCGCCGCGCTGGCGTTCCTGCAGAAGCAGCTGGCGGGTTAGTTCGGGTTCTCGGCGGTGAACAGTTCGCAGACGGTGTTGTAGTACCGGTCCGTGCTGCTCTGGTGCTGCAACCCGATCTTCCCGCAGACCCGCATCGATGCCGTGTTGGCAGGGTTGGTGACGGCCACAACGCGCGGCAGGCCGTGCTTGAAACCGTGCTGCAGGACGGCGGCACCAGCCTCCGACGCGTATCCCTTGCCCCAGCTGTCGGGGTGGAAGTGCCAACCGATCTCGATGTCGCCCGAGGGCTTCCGCTCAGGGCCCGATGCCGGGATGGGCTTCAGCAGCAGGGTTCCGGTTAGGTTCCCGGCGTCCTGGTCCTGCACCGTCTTCTCCTGCACCGTCTTCTCCTGCACCGCCCAGATGCCGCAGGTTCCGTCGTCTCGGCGGGCCCATGCCTCGATCAGGGTGAGCGCCTCGGCCCGGTCCTGCATCGTCTTAGGGTTGGCGCCCAGAAAACGCTGCACCTCCATGCGGGAGTACAGGTCCAGGACAAAGTCCGCGTCTTCGGAAGTGTAAGGGCGCAGGGTCAGCCGGGGCGTTTCCAGGATCAGCATCCGGGAAGTCTACAGCGGCTGAAAGAGCAGGTCAGGGGCCGGCCGGCCCCGGCCCGCCCGGCGCCGCGCCCGACGGGTTCGGCTCTTTGAGTTCCACGAAAAACACGTGGGTTTCCGTCTCTCCAGTGTTTTCGCCGTAGTGCTCCTGGGCCGGAAGCCAACGGACGGCACCGGCGGGCAGTTCCACGTCCATTCCGCCGCCGGGAGCGGGTGTCGGTCCGCCCGGTCCGCCCGGTCCCGGTCCGCCCGGTGTCGGGCCACCCGGTCCCGGACCACCCGGACCATCAGGCCCGCCGCTCGTGTGCAGCCGCCGGTGAAACGGACTGGCGGTCAGCATCACGCTGTCCGGATGCCGGTGCGGTTTACTGATGTGCCCCGGCGTATCCCGGTACTCGAGCACACGCACCCGCTCGTTTTCGAATACCACCTTGTAGTGGTCCGGATTGGACTGGACTGGGTCCTGGGTCATGCCTGGAAGCTTAGGCCGGGTGCCGGCAGGACAACAGAGCCGCGACCGCTTACGCCCCCGCGATCCGGTAAGCCAGCCGGTGCTCCTCGCCGGGCGCCAGCACAATGAGTCCCTCCCCGGAGTTGAAGGCATCCGGCGGGCAGGTCATTGGCTCTACGCCCACGCCCAGCCGGTCCATCTTCTCGCCGGAATAGACCTGCAGCCACGGCGCCTCCTTGCCGGTGGCGGACAGGACAGCACCGAAGCCGGTCTCCGGATCTGTGAGCGTTACCTGCCAGTCGCCGTCGGGCAGGCCGGTGAAGGCATGGTCCGCAGTGCGGGCGCCGATCGGTTCCGGAGCGTTGAAGGCGAGCACGGTTCCCTCGGTGTCCCGCAGTTCGCTCAGGTCCAGGGGGCTCCCGGACTGCTCCGGACCGCCGAGGACCCGCGCGGCGGGAACGTCCAGCACACAGCGGTCCACCGGCACCCGGCCGGCAGTGAGGTAGGGGTGGGCGGAAACGCCGTACGGTGCCGACGACGTGCCCGCATTGGCGGCAGACAATTCCACACTTAGCCCGGTTTCGGCCTCAAGCGCATAGACCGCCTGCAATTCCAGCTGGAAAGGATAGCCGGGCTGTCCCATCAGCCGGTGCTTCAGGACCACGCGCTCGGGCGAGGTTTCGACAACGTCCCAGGCATCCCAGGCAACCAGTCCGTGCAGGGCCATGCCGGTCTCGGGCTCGTTGACCGGCACCTGGTACTCGGTGCCGTCGAAGGTGTAGCGGCCGCCGACAATCCGGTTGGGCCAGGGCATCAGCACCTTGCCGGTGAAGGCCTGCGGAATTTCGTCTTCCGCAAGCGGCAGCACCACGTCCCGGCCGCTGAAGGTCAGCCCGGAGAGCGTGGCGCCCACCGGCAGGATGGTGGCCCGGTAATCCCCGGCGGCCAGGGAAACGGGATGGCCGTTGGGGCCGAAAGAGGAAGTCATGGGCCCGATCCTATCCGGCAGCCGGCAGCGCAGGGCTTCCCGCCGCCTGCCGGTAACGCTGCAGCACCCCAGGCGTGGGATCGGCCGTGACCACCACGGACGCGCCGTCGTTCCACGCGGGCCACGCGCCCGTGAGGATGGCTGCGGCCTGCCGGGCGGCGCCGTCGGCCACGTACTCCCCCGGCCGCGGGACGGTGACGGGAAGCTCGAAGACAGCGGCGATGACCTGCTGGATCGCCTCGGACCGGGCAGCTCCGCCCACCAGGATCACGCGCTGCGCGGACACTCCCGTGTTCTTCAGCGCCGCGAAGCCGTCCGCGAGGGAGCAGGCCACGGCCTCGACGGCGGACCGGGCCAGATTGGCGGGAGTGAAGTTCCGCAGCGTCATGCCGTGCAGGGACCCGGTGGCGTCCGGCCGGTTGGGGGTGCGTTCCCCTTCGAAGTAGGGCACCATCATCAGGCCGTCGGCACCGGCCGGAGCGGAGAGGGCCAGCCGCGTCAGTTCGTTCAGTTCCACCCCGAGCATGGCAGCGGTGGCGTCCAGGACGCGGGAGGCGTTCAGGGTGGCGGTCAGCGGGAGGAAGTGGCCGGTGGCATCGGCAAAGCCGGCCACAAGTCCGGTGGCGTCCGACGTCGGATTGTCGGCGACGGCGAACACGGTGCCTGAGGTGCCGATGGAGACCACCACGTCCCCCACCCCGGCCGCGACACCCAGTCCGGCAGCGGCGTTGTCACCGGCGCCGGGTCCGATCAGCGCGCCGGCGGGGGTGCGGGCGCCCGCTTCGAGCGGGCCCAGGACGCGGGGCAGCTGCGGCACGTGGCCGAGGGTCTGCTCCAGGATTTCGGGGAGGTACTCGCCGGTGGACGGGGACCAGTAGCCGGTGCCGGAGGCGTCGGACCGGTCGGTGGTCAGGGCGGCCAGCCCTTCCGCGCCGCTGCCCGGCCCGTAACCGGCCAGGCGCCAGCTCAGCCAGTCGTGCGGCAGACAAACGGCGGCGGTGCGGGCAGCGTTTTCCGGCTCGTTTTCGGCCAGCCAGCGCAGTTTCGTCGCAGTGAACGAGGCCACCGGCACGGAGCCCGTGGTGTCGGCCCAGTACCGGGCGCCGTCGGGTCCGGCGTCGGCAATGAGCTTGTCCGCGGCGGCGGCGGAGCGGACATCGTTCCAGAGCAGGGCCGGGCGGACCACGGCACCGGTTTCGTCCAGGCAGACCATGCCGTGCTGCTGCCCGCCTACCGAGACAGCGGCGACGTCGTCCAGTCCCCCGGCAGCCGCAGCTGCCTCTCGGAACGCCGCCCACCACGCTTCCGGGTCCACCTCGGTACCAGCCGGGTGGCGGGCCGTGCCTTCGCGCAGCAGCGCGCCGGTCTGGGCATCGCGGATGACTACCTTGCAGGACTGGGTGGAGCTGTCGACTCCGGCAACGAGTGGCATGTCGAGCCTTTCAACGGGTGCTGCCGCCGGTCCCCCAGGGCCCGGCGGCAGCACGATTCGGTGATGGTTTGCGCGTCGTGCGCAGGTAGCCTAGCGGGCACCCATCAGGTGTTCCAGCGCAAGCTGGTTCAGCTTCACGAACCCGAAGTCGCGGTCCGCGGCGGCGTCGGCGTTGAAGTCCTCGAAGGACGCGGCGTCGGAAAGCAGGTCCGTGACGGATTCACCGGCAGCCAGCGTGGGCTGTGCCAGCTCGGTGATGCCGGCGTACTGCATGGCTTCCTGCACCTCGGGATCAGCGCGGAAGGCCAGGGCACGTTCCTTGAGCAGCAGGTACATGTCCATGTTGGCCTTGGCGGATTCCCAGACACCCTCGTAGCCCTCGGTGCGGGACGGTTTGTAGTCGAAGTGGCGCGGACCTTCGTAGCGCGGTCCGCCGTTGGGGAAACCGTTCTCCAGCAGGTCCACGGTGAAGAAGGCGCTGGTGAGGTCGCCGTGTCCGAAGACGAGGTCCTGGTCGAACTTGATGGACTTCTGGCCGTTGAGGTCAATGTGGAACAGCTTGCCGGACCACAGGGCCTGGGCGATGCCGTGGGTGAAGTTCAGCCCGGCCATCTGCTCGTGCCCGGTCTCCGGGTTCAGTCCGACAATGTCGCCGTGCTCGAGCTGGGCAATGAATGCCAGGCCGTGGCCGATGGTCGGCAGGAAGATGTCGCCGCGCGGTTCGTTGGGCTTGGGCTCGATGGCGATGCGCAGCCCGTAGCCCTTTTCCTTGATGTAGCCGGCAGCTGTGTCGATGCCTTCACGCATGCGGTCAAAGGCTGCGGAGAAGTCCTTGGAACCGTCGTATTCGCTGCCTTCGCGGCCGCCCCACATCACGAAGGTTTCCGCGCCGAGCTCCGCCGCGAGGTCGATGTTCCGCAGCACCTTGCGCAGTGCGAAGCGGCGGACGGAGCGGTCATTGGAGGTGAAGCCGCCGTCCTTGAACACCGGGTGCGTGAACAGGTTGGTGGTCACCATGGGTGCCTTGAGGCCGGTTTCGGCCAGGGCATTGGTGAAGTTCTTGATGATGATGTCCCGCTCCTGCGCCGTGGCGTCGAAGGGAACCAGGTCATTGTCGTGGAAGGTCACCCCGTAGGCGCCCAGTTCAGCGAGCTTATGCATGCCCTTGATGGGATCCAATGCGGCCCGCGTCGGTGTGCCGAAGGGGTCGGTTCCGGTCCAGCCGATGGTCCAGAGGCCGAAGGTAAAGCGGTCGGAAGGCGATGGCGTCATTGTCACGATAGCTCCAGATCAAGTATTAGTTGGAAGCAACAACATATTCGGGTGGCTCTCCCGTGTCAATGGTTCCCGGACGAAAAAGCTTCCGTCCCTCACGCGGTGGGACCTCTCGGAGGCACTTTGTTGCCGACCCCAACCAAACCGCGGCGACGACAGGTAGGCTGGAGGATGACCAGTAACCGGAGAGGAAACCAAGACGTGGAAAGCGGCATTATCAGCGCCCCTGCACCGGCAGGCCGCGGCACCGATAACCTGCGGTCCACCAACCTCTCCCGCATCCTGACCCTGCTGCACCGGAACGGGCAGCTCTCCCGCGCGGACCTGACCCGGCTTACCGGCTTCAACCGCTCCACCATCGGCGCCCTGGTCGGCGAACTGGCCGGCATGGGGCTGGCTTACGAGACCGATCCGCCCGCTGGACGGGTCGGCCGGCCCAGCCCGCTGGTCCACCCCAACGAGCGGGTGGCCGCCATAGTGGTCCATCCCGACGTCGACGCCGTGACCGTCGGCCTGGTGGGGCTGGGCGGGCGGGTGCACCGCCGGGTCCGCCACGACACAGTTTCGCGGCCGAGCGTGGCCGAGACGGTAAGCATCACCCGCGCCGTGCTGGCCGGGATGGCTCCGGACCTGGCCGGAATGGACCGGATTGCCGGGGTCGGCGTGGCCGTTCCCGGGCTCACCCGCACCTCCGACGGCCAGGTGCTGCTGGCACCGCACCTGGGTTGGCGGAACGAGCCGCTGGCCGCTCCCCTGGCCGAGGCGCTGGACCTGCCGGTCTTCGCCGGCAACGACGCCACCCTGGGTTCGGTGGCCGAGAGTCTCTTCGGTGCCGCCGTCGACACCGACAATGCCGTGTACCTCAACGGCAGCGCGAGCGGGATCGGCGGCGGGATCATCGTCGCCGGCAGGCCGCTGCGAGGGGCGGACGGCTACGCGGGCGAGCTCGGGCACACGCTGGTCCGCAGCGACGGCGAGCGGTGCCACTGCGGCCGCCGCGGCTGCCTGGAAACGGAAGTGAACCTGGCCGGCCTGCTGGAGGTGCTGGGCCTGGACCGCGCGGACCAGGACACACTGGACGCGGCGATGGCCGAACAGCAGACCGCAGCAGTGCGCGCCGAGGCGGACCGGCAGCTGGATCAGCTGGCAGTGGCGCTGACGAACTTCGTGAACATCTTCAACCCGGACACGATTGTCCTGGGCGGTTTCCTCGGCACCCTGTTCGCTTCCAATCCCCAGCGGCTGACCGACGCCGTTGCCGCCGAGGCGGTCGCGGGCCTGGGCCGGCGGGTACAGCTGCGCCGGGCGGCGCTGCGTTCGGAACTGCTGCTGGTCGGCGCCGCGGAGCTGGCCTTCGCTCCGGTGCTGGCCGCGCCGCGCCCGGCCTAGGAACCGGCCGGCTTAGTAACCTTCCGGCTTAGGAGTCCCAGCCGAAACTGAACCGCTCGGGCCGGAACGGTTCCAGCAGCGGATGCCGGCGGCCGGTGCGGATTTCCGCGGCCACCAACTCCCCTGCGATCAGGCCCAGTGTGGCCCCCGAGTGCGTGAAGGCGGTCCAGCAGCCGGACAGCGCGGCAAGCTCGCCGAGCACCGGTTCACCGTCCCCCGGCACCGGTTTCAACCCCGGCTGCCGGCTCTGCGGCACCACCTCCGGATGCCCGGCCAGCACCCGGCTCGCCTCCGCCGCCAACTCGGCCGGCACCTCGGAATCCACGCTCCAGCTGCCGTCCTCCCGGCGCTGCACGCGGTCCAGGTACCAGGTGGAATCCATCGCGAGCCGCCCACCGGGGTGCGGGCGAAGCGAAATCCGCGGCGTGTTCAGCACGGCCCGCAGTCCGTGGTCCACCGGTTCGCTGATCACCAGCATGGCCGGGTCGGAGGCATCGGGCAGGTGGACGCCGGCCTCGGCCAGCACTGCGGGCGTGCCGGCTCCGCAGGCGACGACGACGGCGTCGGCCGCGTATTCTTCCCCGCCGGCGGTGCGGATCCCGCGTGCCCTGATGCCGCCGTCGGACCCGGCGCCGCGGGTAAGAGTGCACATTCCGGTGTGTTCGATCATCGTGCCGCCGCGCATCGTGAACTCCTCGGCCAGGTACCGGACCAGGTGCGGCAGCGACACCCAGCCTTCACCCGGGTTGACCAGCACCCGGTGGGGCAGCACCCCCGGGTCCACGCCGGGCACCATGCCTGGAACGTCATCGCGTTCCAGCATCCGGGCCTCGTAGCCCTGCCGGGTCTGTTCGTTGTGCCGCTCAACGACAACGAACGGGTCATCGTCCCAGTACAGGCCGCCGTCGAAGGCAAGCCAGTCGATGCCGGGATTCTGCGCCAGCAGGGTCCGGTACCGGTCGATACCCGCCATCCGCAGCCGGTAGTAATCTTCGCCGTAACTCCCGCCGGCGTTCAGCCAGGACAGTGAGCGCCCGGAGGCTCCGCTGCCCACTTCCGCTTCCGTCACCAGCAGCACGTCCGCGCCGCCGCGCAGCAGCTGCACCGCAGTGGAAAGTCCCAGCACTCCGCCGCCCAGGACGGCGACGGTATCCGGCGGAAGCGTGTTCGGCATGCCTTTCCCCTTCTTGAAGTACCGCAGGGTTTAATTCTCTGGTTACCTTGTCAGGTAATTTCCAGCAGGTTAAGCGAAAGACGGCGCCGTGCATTCTTCTTCCTCCCCCGATCAATCGCGCCGCATCCCGGTGATTGCCGACGTCGACACCGGCGTGGACGATGCCCTGGCCCTGACCTTCCTGGCCCGCAGCCCGCGCATCGACCTGCGCGCAGTGACCTGCGTGGCCGGGAACACCGACGTCGACCAGGTACTGCGCAATACCCTGGACGTGCTGGACCTTGCCGGCCGGCCGGACGTTCCGGTGGCCCGCGGGGCGGAGCGGCCGCTGATCAACGAGCCCCGCAACGCACACGCCTTCCACGGCGCCAACGGGATCGGCGGGCTGCAGCTGCCGGCCGCCAGTGCATCGGCTTCGCCCCTGGCCGCCGTCGAACTGCTGCACCGCACCATCGAAGAGTCTCCGGAACCGGTGACCCTGCTGGGCATCGGCCCGCTGACCAACCTGGCGGTGTTCCTGCGTGCCTACCCGCTCACGGCCCGGAAGCTGGAGCGGATTGTGTTTATGGGCGGATCGGCCGGGATGGGCAATGCCACCTCGCATGCCGAGTTCAATGCCTGGCATGATCCGGAGGCGCTGGCCGTGGTGCTGGAGAGCGGCGTGCCCGTGACCATGTACGGGCTGGACGTCTTTATGGTGGCGACCCTCGATGCGCCGCAGTACCTGTTGCTGGAAGCCTCCACGGATCCCGGTGCCCGGCTCGTGGGCTCCCTGCTGGCTTTGGGAGCGCGGACCCGGGCGGCCGGAGGCGTCCTGGGCGCGGAGCCGCTTCCCACGGTGAGCGCCAACGACGGCACCCTCGAGCCCATGACCATCGGCGACGCCGGTGCCGCCTGCCTGATCGCCGCACCGGAAACCGTGGTCCTCGAGGATTACCCGGTGCGGGTGGAGCTTGCCGGGCACAGCCGCGGGCAAACCCTGGTGGACCGGCGGAGGATCGCCGGCGAGGACGCGGTGCACGGGCTGCTCGCACCGGCACCGGTGATTTCGGTGGCCATGGCGCTGGACCACCCCGCCATGGTCCGGACTTTCCTGGACACGGTGGCTCCGGGCGAGGCTATTCGTAGCTGAAGAAGCCCTGCCCTGTCTTCCGTCCGAGTTCGCCGCGGGCCACCTTGTCGCGGAGGATCTGCGGCGGCGCGAAGCGGTCCCCCAGTGTCGAGTGCAGGTACTCGGCAATGCCCAGCCGGACGTCCAGTCCCACCAGGTCCGTAGTGCGCAGCGGGCCGGTGGGATGGCGGTAGCCCAGCGTCATGGCGGCGTCGATGTCCTCGGCGGATGCCACCCCCTCCTCGACCATCCGCATGGCTTCCAGGGCAATGGCGACGCCGAGCCTGGAGGACGCAAAACCGGGCGCATCGCGGACGACGACGGCGGCCTTGCCCAGGGCTTCGATCCATTCCCGTGCGCTGGCGGCCAGCTGCTCCGATGTACGGTCGCCGAGGACCAGTTCCACCAAGCGGGAAGCCGGCACGGGATTGAAGAAGTGCAGGCCGCAGAAGTTCTCCGGCCGCTTCAAACCCGCAGCCAGCCGGTCCACGGACAGCGAGGACGTGTTGGTCGCCAGCCAGGCGCCGTCGTCGAGCTGTTCCTCCACAGCGCGCAGGGCCGCGGACTTCAGCGCGTAGTCCTCCGGCACCGCTTCCACCACCAGGCCGCAGCCCGCAAACTGTCCATAATCCACGGCGAAGGCGGCACGCTCAGCGAGCTCTTGGGCGCTTTCATCCGTGTCCCCGCGTTCCACGCTTTTGCCGAGAGACCCGGTGACCCGGGTGCGGGCGGCGTCGGCGGCTTCCCGGTCCCGTTCGACCACCACCACGTCCGCTCCGGCGAGAAGGAAGGCGTGGGCTATACCCGCTCCCATGCGTCCGCCGCCCAGCACCCCTACCCGTGCCGGGACGGTGCCGATGTCAGCGCTCTCGAAGGCCACGGGAATTCTCCTTGCGGTCGAGGAAGGCCTGCATGCGGTTCAACTTCGCCTCGGATTCAAAGAGGATTCCCTGGGCGAGGTTGTCGATCAGCGGATGCGCGTCACGCGGGGCGGCGAAGGCAGCTTTGGTCAGGCGCAGGGCCAGCGGATCGGAGGCGGTGATGCGGTCCGCGAGCGCGTGGGCGGCGGCCAGCAGGCCGGCGGGGTGGTGGAGTTCGGTGATCAGCCGGACAGCCAGTGCTTCCTCCCCGGACAGGATCCGTCCGGCCAGCAGCATGTCCTTGGCCAGCGGCTCGCCCACCAGCTCCTTCAGCCGCCAGGTGGCTCCGGCAGCCGCCATGATTCCCAGCCCTGCTTCGGGCTGGCCGATCTTCAGCCGTGGTGTGCCCAGCCGGAAGTCCGCGGCGTAGGCCAGTTCCGCTCCGCCGCCCAGCGCAAATCCGTCCAGTGCGGCGATGACCGGCAGCGGCAGCGCGGCTATCCGGGTGAAGAGGCCGGAGTTGATGCCGGCCAGGGCGTCGTCGCGGCGGCGTTCGCGCAGCTCGGTGATGTCCGCCCCGGAGGCGAAGATCCCCTTTCCGCCGGCCTCGGTGCCGGAGAGGATCAGGACCCGCGGCTGCCGCTCCAGTTCGGCGCAGACTGCATGCAGTTCCTTCACCATGGCCGCGTCAATGGCGTTGCGGACCTCGGGCCGGTGCAGCTGGACGTGGACCCGGTCCGCTCCCTCGGTCACCCGGAGCGTGGAAAATCCTGCGAATGCCTGGGTCTGCTGCGGGGGTTCCGTCACGGTGCGCCCGTCCTCTCGTTGCGGGCCGGCGTCCTTGCCGGCAGTCCTAGTATTACGCAGCCGCCGGGCTTTGCCGTGATGCGGCTCACTGCGGCACGGGGTGCTCTGCAGCCCAATGGACCAGCTCCGCGGTCATGGCACGGTAGCCCGCAGAGGTGGGGTGCAGCAGCTCCTGGTTGGCGGTAAACGAATCGGCGGCCTTCAGCAGACCGGAGACATCCGCGGCATGGACAAACGGTTCCGGGCTGCAGGCGCCGTGTCCGGCCAGTGCCTGTTCGACGGCGTCCACGTAGTAGATGTTCGGCGCGGAGGAGCTGTCCACGGCGGACCGGATGACGGCGTTCAAGTCATTGATGAGGTCCCGGCCGAAGCGTTGTTCCGCGGTGCTGAGCCGGCCGCAGTCGCCGTCGGGCTCATCAAAAAGCTGGGGGTACGGAAGCACCAGCACCGGAGCGGAGACCGCGGCCGCCACGCCCGCGTAGGCGTCCACGAGGTCCGCCTCGAGGGCGGACAGCTGCTCTGCCGCGTGGGCGGCCAGTTGCGGGTCGTCGCTGCAGGGAGTGGTTTCCAGCAGGCAGGCCTGCAGGATTCCGGCGAAGTCGAGGTTGTTGCCGCCCACCGAGAGCACCACCAGGGTCGGTTCGAAGCCGCGCAGCTGCTCCAGTTGTGCCGGGACCGTACCCGGGTCGGTATTCGGTCCGGCTCCGGAATCCGTTACTGCCAGCCGTTGCTGCGCGGTCAGGTGCCCCGTGGTGGCCCGGGAACACGCCAGGTTGGCAATGTTCTGTGGAGCAAACAGTTCCGCAGCGGCCGGGTGGAGGCTGCGGTGGCAGGAATCCCGGACCCCCGACACTGCAGGCTGGTAATCGTCGGCCCCCTCCCCCGCAGCGAAGGAGTCGCCGAGGATGGCCAGGCGTCCGACGTCGCCGGTAATCTCCTCGAGCCAGCCTGAGGGGCGGGGCGGTTCCGGCGTTGGGGTTGGGCTTGGGCTCGAGGTCGAGGTCGGATCGGGGCTGGCCGCTGCCGTCGTCGTCGTGCTGTCCGACGGCGGTCCGGCGGCAGGGGCGGTCGAGCACCCGGAGAGCAGTATTGCGGCCCCCGCGATGCCGGCTGCTGCACGCCGCCTCGCGCCGGCGCATGCGGAGTTTTTCATGAGCGCCCCCTGAATCCTTGAGCGGGTGGAAGTTAAAGGCCGGCGGCCGGCGTCGTTGGCGGTGATAACCCGTACCAACGACGTCGGCCGCCGCTTCATACCTATTACTTAGGGCCGGTTACCGACGGCGGCCCAGCGCCTCGTTCACGGCCGGATCTCCGAGCTGGCTCAGCCAGGTCAGCAGTGCCGGGTAGGTGGACGGGTTGGCTGCCACGACTACCCGGGCCCGCGGGTGGGTAGCCAGCTCCTGGAGCCGGACCAGGGGTGTGGCCGGATCGGCAGCTTCGGCCAAGAGCGCGGCATCCGGGTCAGCGGCCGGCGTACGCCGAACGGTGTCCTCGGACACTTCTTCGTCCTGGTCCGTAGCCTGGTCCGGCGACTCCGTTGCCGCGGTCTGCACGGGTTCCTGGGCCGGAGCCGGTTCCTGGACGGGCGCTGTGTGCTGGGGCTGAACCGGAACCTGCTGCTGCGGCTGAACGGGCGCCTGAACTGGAGCCTGCTGCTGCGGCTGAACCGGCTGCTGAACCGGAACCTGCTGCTGAACGGGCTGGCCGGCGGGCTGGCCCTGCTGCGGAACCTGGTGTTGCTGCGCCCCAACGAAAGTGGCCGGCGTCGGAATGGCGGGAACCTGTGCACGGGCCGGAGCCCCTTCGAAGGCGAAACCGGTGCCCGTGTTTCCGGAAGCCGGCAGCGTCTTGAAGTGTGCCCGCGCAGCCTTGTCCAGCCAAAGTACGGCCAGAACCACGAACGGCATAACCCAGGTGAGCAGCATGATCAGGGTCGTGACCGTTCCGACCGGCAACGGTGCGGCGCTCGTCGTCGAAGAGTCCAAGTCCTGGACTTCGAAAAGGATCATAAGGATCAGCGACAGGACAAACAGGGCACCCGCATAGACGCTGCCCATCACGAAGGCGGACCGCTCATCGCGGGCGGCAAGCTTCCGGACCACTATGGTGGCGGCCACCAGCAGCAACGCGAGGACCAGGCCAACGGACCAAGTGGCGACGCCGTCGTGGTCCTCCACCAGGGTCTGCACCAGTCCGACCACCATGAAGAGGGCGAGGGCCGACGCCAGGATCAGGGTTAGCAGCACCACGGGGCGGAGGGCCGTGAGCCGGTCCGCGGGGGCAACTGCGGTCCGGTGCGTGGTGCGGGCGACGGACGGAGCGGAAACCGCAGCACCGAAGGCCATCCAGAAGAAGGTGGAGAACCCGGCAACTCCCGGGAAGAAGCCCTCCGTAAGGGAATCCACACCCATGAGTCCGAGCACGGCGAGGAAAGCAGCGCCCGCACCAAGTGCCGCACCGGCAAAGCGCCAGGCGTCGGAGCCGCCGAAGACCTTCAGCGCGACAAGTCCCAGGACTCCCACTGAAAGGAGCGCGGCAAGGACTTGTGCTATCAGGAACAGCCAGCCGTCCGCGCCTGTGTAGTAGTCCAGCGCGTCCATAACAAACAGGATGATCTGCACAAAGGTGACGACGGCGGCAAAGCCCACAATGCCCAGCATGACGAACAGCCAGCGCCGGTGGCGGGCATGATCGACGTCGCCCGGAGCTATTTCGCCGTTCCGGGGCTGTGCCGCGAGAAGGGCACCGGCAAGTCCGAAGGCGACGGCGCCGCCCAGGTAGCGGTAGCTGTCGTCGCCGAAGCCTGATACCAGGCTCAGGACGAAGTACACCAGCACCAGGATGACGTACGGGAGGTTGGCCAGAAGACGGATGTCCTGGACTTTCCGGTAGCCGACTGTCGGGCCGAAGACGCCGCCACGCCACAGGTAGCTGATGCCCAGGGACAGGATGCTCAGGAGCGTAATAAGGAGTACGTCAACGCGGGCACCCGCTTTGGTGGCGTCGTCGTAGCTACTCGTACTGAAGGTCCAGGTCATGAAAAGCGAGGCGAACAGGGCCAGGAACGCGATGCCGTCCCGGACGTAGTCGCTGATCGGAACCCCGGCGAAGGGTGACGGACGCTTGGTGCCGGAGGAAGCCTGCGCCTGGGCCTGGCCGTAGCCGGGGTTACCCGGATACTGCTGCTCTTGACGCTGCTGAGTCGGCTGACCATACCCACCTTGGCCGTAGGCCTGGCCGGGCTGGCCTGCCCCGACTGCGGCGAGCTGCCGGTCTTCCACCGATCCGGTGGTTGGTGTTGCGGGTTCGGCGGCAGGTTCCGTACCCGGCGCGGAGGCTGCAGAAGCGGGCGCGGCACCTATGGCATACCCGCACTCCGCACAGAACCGGCCCCCCGGTTCTTGTTGTTTCCCACACTCGGGACAGAATTTCATAACGCCTTCCTTGGATCTTCAAAATATTGATGACGCCGGCGATCCGGCATACCCGGCGGCAGGCTGACCTGCCGCCGGGTGTCTGCTACTTCGTCTTGACCGCGACCGTGTAGCTCACAAGAGCGAAGTCGGTCTCCGGAGTGGCAGACAGTATCTGGACTTTCAGCTCGTGGTCCTTGCCGTCGTTGGGGTAAGCGATGGAGTATTCGGTCCGCTCCCCTGCCGGGATTTCAACTTTCTCTTCCTTGCCGTCCAGCGTGATCCCGATGACGATCTTGGAAGTCGTCGAGCCGAGGGCGCTGATCTCCAGGTCGGCTTCGGCGTCGGTGCCCGAGAGGGTGTGGCTCTTCGCGGACTCTGACGAGGCCCCGGTGGAGAGCACGCCGTAATCGCTGCTGATGTACGAACCGGAAGGCAGTGACTCGTCAGAGTAATCCGAATCATCCGAAGAGGAATCCGAGAAGTCGTAGCCCTTCCCCTCAACCAGGGTCAGGTCGGCGGAGTACTCGAAGTCCTTGCCCTTTTCGGCGAACTCTTCCTGCCATTCCGGGCCGGCAAAGACCACGAGCTTGTAGTTGCCCGCCTCGACCTCATCGCCCCATCCCAGGTCCGCGATCTGCTCCTTGCCATCCTCGGAGTAAACCAGCATGTCGCCGAAGTCGCCGTCTTCTGCTTCCAGGGCCATTTCCTCGTCCACCGTCAGGTTGAGGACCGCGAAGCCGGCCGAGTTGAACTCCACCTCGGTGGATTCGTCCACGCTGATATCTCCGGTGGCGTCCTCGGTATTCGCGAGCTGCAGCATAGCCAGGGCCTGCTCACGGGTCAGGGAATCGGTCCAGTTGATGATCCAATCCGCGACGGTGTGCCCCAGGCTCACCCGCCACTTGCCGTCCTCCTCGATGGTGGTCAGGCTCATGATCTTCGCACCGCCCAGCATCTCCACGGAGGGCTCAATGGAGTAGCCGGACTCGCCGAAGCAGATGCTGTCGGACTCCCGCTCGCCCTCGATGCAATCGCTGGTCAGGGTGATCTTGTCGCCGTATTCGCTTTCAACAGTGATGTTCTCGACGACGGCGACGGCACGGTCGCCGTCCTTGTCACCATCCGTGAACCGCACGTCGCTGATGTTCAGCTCTTCCCCACTGGCGCCGGCCATCAGGTCATCGAACAGGTCCGGGTACAGGTAGAGCATGCTGCCCTCATGGATGGACAGTGTGCCGGCGAGCGGCTCCAGGCTTCCTTCGGAAACCGCCTCCGGCACCGCCTCTACTGCCGCCTGCGCTGCTGCTGCCGGGCTGTCGCTGCCGCCCGCCGATTCGGGAACGCTGCCGCGGTCAAAGCCTTCACTCTCGTTGATCATTTCGACAATGCTGTACATCGGGCTCACGTACCAGCGGCCGTCGCGTTCGGTGGCCAGCAGGGTCAGGGGCGAGCCGTCCGGTCCGAGTTCGTTAAGCTGGACGGTTTCGTCGATCTTTTCCTCGTCCTCAAGATCTCCGGCCTCGATCGCGGAGCGGATGGTTCCGGTAGTTTTCGCCGGATCTATCTGGAAACGTGCTTCGCCGGAGGTGTACTCAATCAGGGCGGTGTGGTCATCGATCTCGGTGACCTTGGGATCCACACCCTCAAAGGTGATGTCCATGCCGTCGAAAGTCAGGTCGTCGTCAATCTCCGAGTCTTCGTCAGAGACCTTGTTGATCGCTTCCTCCAACCGGAATTCCTCGGCCTTGTCCTCAAGCTGCTCCTGGATGCGCTGGAGCGGTTCGCGTTCCTCCGGCGGCACCATGGTAGCCAGCCCAATGATGTCCTTGGACTCGATGGCCTCCACCACCTTGTCGGCAGCGCCTTCGGCGGACCCGGCACCTCCGCGGACCATGTTCTGCACGATGAAGAACGCGGCCAGCCCCAGGATGACCAGGAGTGCCAGCACGGAGACCAGGATGATCGTCAGCTTGCGGGAAGGCTTCTTGCCGCCCGACGACGGCGCGCCCGGTCCGGCGGGCCCCTGCGGACCAGTGGGGCCGCCGTCGTTGGGACCACCTGAGTGGGGACCTGAGCCGGCGGGGCCGGTGTAGCCTGGCTGGCCGGATCCGGACTGGGCCGCAGCTTGCGAGACAAAAGGTGGGTCGAACACGGAAGTCGGCGCACCCGGAGCGCGCATAGCTGCGGCCTGCTGTTCGCTGTGCTGCTGGGACGGGGCCTGCCCGAAGCGCTGCGTCGGCTGCTCGGCCGGGGCCGGAGTCTGAACCGGAGCCGGCTCGAAGCGCTGCGTCGGCTGCTCGGCCTGGGCCGGGCTCTGGGAGTCGTCGGTCTGAGGGGAGGCTGCCTGCGGGGATGCTGCCTGCGGGGAGTCAGCGCGGTGCGTTCCGGAATTCGAGGCCGCATCGGCTTCGGTGCCTTGAGGTGCGGTGCTTTCGCCGCCCGACTGTGCCGGCTGAGGTGCCTGGCAGTTGGTACAGAATTTCCAATGCGGCTGCAGTTCAGCGCCGCAGGACGTGCAGTGTTTCAAGACTCCCCCAGGATGTCAGCAAGGACCCGGAAGGAGTAAGTGATGGTCCCCCCGAGCCAACAGATACGTACGGCACTAGACCCTAGCACGGGCTGGGGTCAGGCTGGGGGCAGGTTCACCGGCTGAGACTGGCGTAGACAACGTAGTTGTCGTCGAAGGTTCCGGTGGCAGGGTCGAAACCGTCGCAGGTGATCAGGCGCAGCTCTGCACCGGCGGTATTGCCGTACACCGCGAGCGTAGGAAACTCGTCCTTGCCGTATTGCTCTCCCCGGTCTACCGAGAAGACCGCAGTGCTCCCGTCTTCCCGGGCAATTTCGAGCCGGTCGCCGGGCGACAGGTTCCGCAGGCCGGCAAAGACTCCCTCGCCGCCGCCGGTGGCGTTGACATGCCCCAGCAGCACGGCGGGGCCGCGTTCCCCCGGGGTGGGCGAGCCCGTGTACCAGCTCGCCGGCGAACCGGGAGGCTCCGGCGGAACCTCGAGGGAACCGTCCTCCCGCAGTCCAAGATGCAGGAGCCGGGATTCGGTGCCGGTGGCCGGGATAGATAAGGACACCGGCGCGGAGGGGGAAAGCACCGGAGGAGCGTCAGCCTGCGGGGCTGCAGGCTGGCTTGACGCGGCGGCCGTGGCAGCCGGGGCAGCCGCCGTCGTTGTGGTGGTTGTCGGTGCTCCGGTCTCCGGCGCGGCCGTGCCGCTGCATCCGGAGAGCAGGAGAAGCGCGGCCGCCGCGCAGGACATCAGTCCTGCGCGGCGGCCGGGGCGGGATGCCGTCATGGGAATCGACGCTTCAGCTACGGTCAGTCTTAGGCGTTGGCACGACGGCGGATAGCCATCGCCCCACCGGCCAGGGCCAGGACACCGGCGCCGGCTACGGCAATTCCGGCGGAGTTGCCGTTGCCGGCTGCTGCCTCCACCCCGGTGTCAGCTCCGCCTTCGGGCATCGCATCCATCTGCGAACCGGTAAGGGTGCCGCAGGCCGCGGGAAGGGTCGCTGCGGCAGGCAGCGTCTCGTCGAGGTCGGACATCTTCTCCGCTGCGGCGGCGGGCATCAACGCGGGATCCACTCCATGGACTACCACTACCGCGGACCCGTCCTTCAGGGATGCTGCGGTCTCGGGAGTCAGTTCGAAGGTGCGCTCGTAGGTGTACGCGGATCCGCCCGGGAAACGATCGACGGCCAGTGCGGAGTCCGCACTGGTGTCACCCTCGGTGGTAAGCGAGTTGCCGATGTGGCCGTAGAACGGGTGTCCCTCGGTGGTGTTGACGACGCCGTCGCCGTCGGTGTCGGCGTCGGGACCCGGGCAGACACCCTGGGCGGCGATGTGGATGTGCTGGGCGTGCGGGAAGGGACCGTCCATGAAGGTCTCCGCCGCACCGGAGACGTTGACCGTTACCTTGGCCTCGGTGCCGTGGACGTCCACCATGGCCTGTCCGGTGGTGCCGGAATTATTCATGGTGTTCAGCGTGGCCTGGCTCGACCAGGAGTCTTCGCCATGGGCCATGGCGGGACCCGTCGAAAGGGCCAGCGCACCCAGGGCCAGGGTGGGAACGGCAAGCAGGCGCATCTTCTTGTTCATGATCGGTTCCTTCGTCGTGTCGGTGTGCACATCGAGGTGCGTGCATCGGTCGTTAGACATGGAAGGTTCGGAGCCGATCCGTTCCCGGATGGGTCGTGAGGCAAATTACTTTGAAATCGGCGCGGGCTACTTGTCCCGGGAGATGAGGGGATCACCCATCCATCGGCGGCCCCGCTGCGAACACTGGGTATGGAGACTCGGTATCTGCGCGGTGCGAAAGTATGACAGTGTTCTCAGCGAACATCTCCCCGTCCGTTGCCGCGGCCGGGGGCCGTCGTCGAAGGGATGACCTGTGGGAGCCCATGACTGACTCGGGAACCGGCCCGACGGATTTCACTGCTCGGCCTGCACCGGAAGACCGGCAGGAGGACCGAGGGGTCGGGCTCGCCGATCTGGTGCGCCGCTGCGGCGAAGGTGACGAAACCAGTTTCGCGGCCCTGTATGACGCCACCTCTGCCAAGGTGTACGGGCTGGCGGTACGGGTGACCAGGTCTCCGGAAATCGCGGCCGAAGTTGTCCAGGAGGTCTATCTGATGGCCTGGCAGCAGTCCGCACGTTTCGACCCGACGCGCGGGACAGTGCTGGCATGGTTATGCACCCTTGCCCACCGCAGGGCAGTGGACCGGGTGCGCCAGGTGGCCCGTGAACGGGAGCGGGAACAGACCTATGAGGACCAACGGACGGGAACGCCAGTGGACCAGACATGGCAGGAAGTGGAGCAGGGGATGAAAACCCACGAGGTGCAGAACGGGTTGAGCACCCTCACCCCGCTCCAACGCGAAGCCGTTGCCTTGGCCTACTACCAGGGATTCACCTATCAGGAGGTTGCCCTGCGCCTGGATATCCCGTTGGGCACAGCCAAAGCACGGATCCGTGACGGGTTGAAGAAGCTTCGCTCGGCATTGGGGGGACAGTCATGAACCAGCACAGCCAGAACGCCGGGCACCTCCATGAGCTCGCCCCGCTGTATGCCGTGGACGCCCTGGAGCCGGCCGAGCGCGAAGAATTCGAACAGCATCTGGCGGACTGCCCCCGCTGCCAGGCGGAGGTCGCCGAATATGCCGAAGTCACCGCCGGCCTTGCTGCGGAGACGGCCCAGACTCCCCCGCCTGCCCTGCGCAGCTCCGTGCTGTCTTCCATCCACGGCACCCAGCCGCTGCCTGGCCCCCGGACGGGGCCGGCCGCCGTCATCGTCTCCCTGGACGAACGACGACGACGGCGCGGGCGTCGGCTCCTGGCCGCCGCAGCGGCTGCCGTCCTGCTCCCCGGAATCGGCCTGGCCGGCTGGAACCTGGGGGTCCAGTCGGAGCAGCGCGAGCAGGAACAGCAGGCAGCTCAGGAACAGGACCGGGAAACCCGGCTGCTGGCCGCACCGGATGTCGCCACGCAGCGCGTCGACGTCAACGGCCAAGCGGCCACCCTGGTTGTTTCGCGGGAGGAGGATGCCGCCTTGTTCGTCGCGGACACCCTGCCCGATCCCGGCGAGGGACGGGAGTACCAGCTCTGGCTGCTCGAGGGCGAGACTCCCATTCCGGATACGCACTTTTCCGGAGGGGACGTCAGCGTCTGGCTCAGCGGCGACGTCGCCAAGGCCGGAGCCGTGGCCCTGACGGTTGAGCCTGCGGGCGGGTCCTCCACGCCTACGTTGCCGCTGGTGGCCGTCGCCGAGATCTAGGCTTGCCCTTTAAACGGAACGTCCCGCCGCATCGACTTCGTGCAGCGGGACGTTCCCGGTGGAGTGGAGGCTAGCGGCCGCCGCGGCGCGCCAGTGCTTCGTTCACGCCGGCGTCGCCAAGTGCGCCGAG
The DNA here is from genome assembly GCF_025244865.1 of Arthrobacter sp. zg-Y1110. Taxonomy (NCBI): domain Bacteria; kingdom Bacillati; phylum Actinomycetota; class Actinomycetes; order Micrococcales; family Micrococcaceae; genus Arthrobacter; species Arthrobacter sp. zg-Y1110. The sequence goes on along the minus strand of NZ_CP104272.1, from coordinate 763,917 downwards.
CCAGGAAAGCAGCTCCGGGCCGGCAGCGGGGTTGGCGGCCACCGCGGGGCGGGCCAGCGGATAGTCGGTGGCCAGTTCCTGCAGCCGGAGCGGGTCGGTACCCGGATCTTCGGCCTCGGCAAGGATGGCAACCTCGGCGGGGTCCACCTGCGCGGGCGGAGCGGCGGATGCTCCGCCGTTGACGACGTCTGCTGCCGGAATGTTCATAACCGGTTCCGGATTTCCGTTCCCAAACTTTTCGTCCTGCATGCAGTCCTCCTTCAAACGGGTGCCTGAGTAAGCAGGCTTTCCATTATTCTTTCAGACCACGAGGGCCGCCGCCCAATCGCCGCCGCCTCGTCAAGGGACTCAACCCACTGCCGCAGTCGGCCGCCGCTCTGGCGCCCTGCACTCCCCTGGCTCTACCCTCTCCGCGAACGTCACCGCCGGTAGTTGCCCGCGGTGTCCGGGGTGCGACATACTGAAGCCTAATTCGATTCGGATGAAGCCATCCTCTACCTAGTTTTTGCCCTTTCCGCCCCCACCGGCTGCGCGCAGGAACTGAAGGAGCTGCAAGCAGAGTGTTTTTCAAAACTTTCGGTTGGTCGTTTGTAATAACGGCCGCCGCGCTGGTAACGGCGTTCTTCTACGGCGGGGTAGAGGCACTCATCCTCTGCGCCATCCTGGGCGTTCTCGAAATCAGCCTTAGCTTCGATAATGCCGTGGTCAACGCGCGCATCCTCGAAAAAATGAGCCCCTTCTGGCAGAAGATGTTCCTCACCGTGGGCATCCTCATCGCCGTCGTTGGTATGCGCATCGTCTTCCCGCTGGTGATTGTGGGCGTCACCGCCAGCATCAACCCGATCGAAGCCCTGCAGCTGGCCCTCGAAAAGGGCGATCCGGACGAGCCCGGCAGCTACGGCTACCTCCTGCATGAAGCCCACCCGCAGATCGCCTCCTTCGGCGGCCTGTTCCTGCTGATGATCTTCCTGGACTTCATGTTCGAAGACCGCGACATCCGCTGGCTGCGCTGGCTGGAAACCCCGTTCGCCAAGGTCGGCAAGATCAACGGCGCCTCCCTGATCGTCGGCCTCGGTGCCCTGCTGGCCGCCGGTGCCCTCTCGGACCCCTCCCACACCACTGACGTCTTCGTTGCCGGCGCCGCCGGCCTGATCACCTACCTGCTGGTTACCGGCCTGGGTGACATGTTCGACGTCGACGGCGACGGGGACTTCGATGCCGACGACGTCGAGGCACGTGCCCCGAAGTCCGGCAACGGCGCCCTGGTGAAGGCCACCGGCAAGGCCGCCTTCATGCTCTTCCTCTACCTGGAAGTCATTGACGCGTCCTTCTCCTTCGACGGCGTCATCGGCGCCTTCGCCATCACCTCGGACCCGATCATCATTGCCCTGGGCCTTGGCCTCATCGGTGCGATCTTCGTCCGGTCCCTGACCGTGTTCCTCGTGAAGCAGGGCACCCTGGACGAGTTCGTTTACCTGGACCACGGTGCCCACTGGGCCATCGGCGCCTTGGCGACCATCCTCCTGCTCACCATCGAGATCGAAATCAACGAGGTCATCACCGGCCTGATCGGCGTGGTCTTCATCCTCGCGTCGCTGACCTCCTCGATTGTGCGCAACAAGCGCGCAGCGAAGTCCGCCGGTGCATCAAAAGATCCTGTCTACACAAACTAACGAGGGAGAATCATGGGCCTGAGCCTGGAAAAAGGTCAGTCGCTGTCACTGACGAAGAAGGACGGCGGAGCGCTGAGCAAGACCCGACTGGGACTGGGCTGGGATTCCGCTGCCCCGGTCAAGCGCGGCCTGTTCGGCGGCAAGAAGACCGCGGAAGTGGACCTCGATGCCTCGGCCATTTTCTTCGACGCCAACGGCAACGCTGTTGACCAGGTCTGGTACGGCCAGCTCGCCAGCAAGGACGGCTCCACCAAGCACACCGGCGACAACCTCACCGGCGCCGGCGAGGGCGACGACGAGGTCATCCTGGTGAACCTGGCAGCCGTCTCCCCCGCTGTGCAGAACATCGTGTTCGTGATCTCCAGCTACAGCCGGCAGACCTTCGACCAGGTGCAGAACGCCTTCTGCCGCCTGATCGACGACTCCACGCCCGGCAGCCCGGAAATCGCCCGCTACCAGCTGACCGACGCCGGCACCCACACGGCCATGGTTATGGCCAAGGTGGGCCGCGAAGGTTCCGGCTGGAGCTTCAAGGCCATCGGCGAACGCGCCCAGGGCCGTACCGTAATGGACCTGATTCCCACCGCAGCCCGCTCGCTCTAACCACCCGCCCGTCCGTAAGGAGAGCACCTTGTCCGGCCTGACACTTTCCAAAGGAAGCAACCTTTCCCTCACCAAGGCTGACCCGGGCCTGGAACGGGCCCTGATCGGCCTGGGCTGGGATCCGCGCACCACCAGCGGAGATCCGTTCGATCTGGACGCCTCCGCACTGCTGCTCGGAGCCGACGGCAAGGTGCGCTCCCAGGACGACTTCATTTTCTACAACCAGCTGTCCGCCAAGGACGGCTCGGTGGTCCACCTGGGCGATAACCGCACCGGCCAGGGCGACGGCGACGACGAGCAGATCCTGATTGACCTCAGCATCCTGACCGACGACGTCGACCGCGTGGTCATTGTGGTCTCCATCGACCAGGCCGAAGCGCGGCACCAGAACTTCGGGCAGGTGCGCGATGCGTACTGCCGGGTGGTCAACCAGGACACCGACGCAGAGGTGGTCCGCTACGACCTCAGTGAGGACGCCGCAGCGGAAACCTGCATGATTTTCGCCGAGATTTACCGCAACCGCGGAGAGTGGAAGTTCCGCGCCATCGGCCAGGGCTACGCGTCCGGGCTGTACGGGGTTGCCACCGACTTCGGCATCGCCCTCGACTAATCCCCACGTCTACAAGGAGCTGAACAGCATGGCAGGACTGACCCTCACCAAGGGCAACAACCTTTCCCTCACCAAAACCGATCCCGGACTCCAGAAAGCCGTAGTCGGCCTGGGCTGGGACCCGCGCACCACCACGGGTGAACCCTTCGACCTGGATGCCTCGGCGCTGATGATCGCAGCCAACGGCAAGGTGCGCTCCTCCGACGACTTCATCTTCTACAACCAGCCCGCTGCCAAGGACGGCTCCGTCACCCACCTGGGCGACAACCGTTCCGGCGCCGGCGAAGGTGATGACGAGCAGATCCTGATCGACCTGACGCAGATGGCCGCCGACGTCGACCGCGTGGTCATTGTCGTTTCCATCGACCAGGCGGAGGCTCGTAACCAGAACTTCGGCCAGGTCCGCGGAGCGTACTGCCGCGTCATCAACCAGGACAACGACAGCGAAATTGTCCGCTTCGATCTGAGCGAGGACGCCGCGCCGGAGACCTCCATGATCTTCGCCGAGGTGTACCGCAACAACGGCGAGTGGAAGTTCAAGGCCGTCGGCCAGGGCTACGCCACCGGCCTGGCCGGCATCGCCACCGATTTCGGCGTGCAGCTCAGCTAGACTCGCTTTTTCAGTTACACCCTGCGGGGAGTGTTCCGCAGGCCGGGACACTCCCCGCATCCGTATACGCAGCTCACAAGAAAAGGCTGGACCATGACCACACCGTTGACTCCCCCGGACGCCACCGAAGCCGCCCTGGTGCTGAAAGCTCCGGAACCGCCCGCTCCGGTCGCTCCCGAGAGCGCTCCGGGCATGGTTCCGGTGCCGGAGGAACGCCGCGTCGAAATCGCCGCCCAGGCCAAGTCCTTCATGGAGGAAGTCTCCAAGCTGGACGCCCGCAGCCCGGAGTTCACCGCCCAGGTGGATTCCATCAACAAGCTGGCCGGTGCGGAAATGGTGCAGTCCGCCGGATACTCCACCCGTCTGCTGGACCGTTCCTCCACCTCCGTGGCCGGGGCGAAGAAGTCCGGCAATGACGCACAGAAGAAGGTCGCCGTCACCCTGGGCGACCTGCGCAGCACCGTCGAGGACCTCACCCCGAACCAGGCGAACCTGGGCACCGGACGCAAGATCCTCGGCATCATCCCCGGCGGCAACAAGCTGGCCAAGTACTTCCAGAAGTACGAGTCCGCGCAGGTCCAGCTGGACAAGATCATCAAGGCCCTGATGGCCGGCCAGGATGAACTGCTCAAGGACAACGCCTCCCTCGCCGGGGAAAAGGTGGAGCTGTGGAAGACCATGCAGACCCTGAGCGAATACTCCGTGCTCGCCGAGTCCCTGGATGCGGCCTGCGTCGAAAAGGTGGACAAGCTCAAGAACTCCGGGCAGATTGAGCAGGCCAACGCCCTGGAAGCGGATGTGCTCTTCCCCATCCGCCAGCGCCGCCAGGACATCCTCACCCAGCTGGCCGTGTCCGTGCAGGGATACCTCGCCATGGACCTGATCCGCAAGAACAACGTGGAACTGATCAAGGGCGTGGAGCGGGCACGCACCACCACCATTTCCGCGCTGCGCACCGCAGTGATCGTGGCCCAGGCCCTGGCCAACCAGAAGATGGTGCTGGACCAGATCGACGCGGTGAACACCACCACGAACAACATGATCCTGAGCACCAGCGAAATGCTCAAGGACCAGACCGCCCGGATCCACCAGCAGGCCTCCAGCTCCGGCGTGAGCGTGGAAACCCTGCAGAAGGCGTTCGACAACGTGTACCAGACCATGGACGCGATCGACACGTTCCGTTCGGAAGCAGCCCGCAACATGGAAGGGACCGTGAAGTCCCTGGAATCCACCATCACGCAGGCCAAGCCGTACCTCGAGCGCTCCCGCCAGAGCGAGTCCCGCTAAATGCCGGGCAGGACAGCACCGGTGGGTAGGAGCCGGCCATGGCAGTAGGCAGGTTCTTCGGTTCCCTCTTCGGCAACTCGCCGGAGCCGGAACCGCCACCGGCGCTGTCCGCGGCCACGCCGTCGGGCCCTGACGCCGAACACCAGGAGACCGTGAAGTCCCTGGAAAACCTGCGCAGGGCCGTGCGCAGGGCCGGCGCCGCCCTGCCGACCCTGGTGTCCTCCATGGTCCGGCAGATCGACGACATCCTGGCGCCTTTGGTGGAATACGTGGGCAGCCACGGCGCCTCCACCGAGCAGCGCGTGCTGCTCAACGCCATCATTACCAATTACCTCCCTACTCCCCTGCGTGCCTACGTGGCCCTCAGCGACCGGGAGCGGACCGAGAGTTCAGAGGCCACCACATTGCTCGTTGACCAACTCACCATCCTGGAAGGCATTGCCCGGGACCTGGAGAACCAGGTCCGCACCGGCGCCATTGCCGAGCTGTCCACCCACGGACGGTTCCTCGATGACAAGTTCTCCCCCTCCTCCCTGACCTTCGGGGACCGCTGATGGGAACCCTGGTAGCCGGCGCCAACGCCGCCCTCACCGCCGAAAACCCCGGCCTCAGCTCCGTCCTGGTGGGACTGGGCTGGGACGTGATCCCCAGCCGCGGGCCCGCAGCCGAACTCGTTCCGCTGACCCTGCTGTGCGGCTCCGACGGCCGGGTCCTCTCCGACGAGCACCTGGTCTTCTTCAACCAGATCGCCAGCCCGGAGGGTTCCGTCGTGTTCGAGGGCGACGACGACACCGAGCAGATCGACGTCGACCTGTCCCGGGTGCCGGATGCGGTCTCCAAGATTGTCTTCGCTGTCTACGCCGACCCGGAGATGCGCGGACCCGGCACCTTCGCCGCCGTGCGCAGCGCCTACATCCGGGTGGCACGGCCCAACGGCGGGGAACTGGTCCGGTTCGACCTGCCCTCGGCGAACCGGGACAGCATCACCGCCATGATGTTCGGCGAGCTGTACCGGCACCGCGCCGACTGGAAGTTCCGCGCCCTGGGCCAGGGGTACACCACCGGCCTGCGCGGACTGGCTGCCGACTTCGGATTCGATCTCTAGGCGATGGCCGTCAACCGCTCGTCGGCCGTCCGCACCGACCTTCCCTTCCTGAGCCGCCGGGTCAAGCCGCGCGCTGCGGCTCCGGTGCCGCCCCAGGCTGCCCCCGCACCCCGAACGACGCCGGCACCGGCCGCAGCGCCGAGCACTTCCGCGCCGCGAACTTCCGCGCCCGCCGCCCGGCCGGCCACCCCGGCTAGTCCGGCTCCGGCTCCGGGGTCCCTTTCGCTGTCTCCGCCGCCGCGGCAGCAGCCCGCACCGTCGGTCTCCCCCTCGCTTTCGCTGGGCCTGTCCCCCAAGGCGGAGGCGGCCAGCAGCCGTGCCGCTGCCCCCGCAGCGCCACGGCCGACGTCGTCCTCCCGCACTTCCGAACCGGTACGGGTGGAACCCCTGCACAACAGGCTCTTCCCTGCACCGGGCATGGGCGAGCTGCGCAGCCTGGACCGGCAGAACCCGGTAGTACGCCTGACCCCCATGGAATCCGCCGTGGGCAGCCTCGTGGTTGCCGGCACCGTGCGTGCGGTGTGGGAAGGCCCGGGATACAGCACCGGTTCCATTTCCGCCGGCGAGTTCCGGCCCGAAGACCTGGACGGCGTCCAGGTCCAGGCTCCGGGCAACCGGCCGCTGGTCGGCTATGAAGATGACCTCGCGCTGGTCCCGCTGCGCCATGTTCGAATGCTGCGCCGGGCACTGTTCTTCCCGAAGCCGAAACAGCCCATGAGCGTGGGGGTCTACAACGGCAAATCGGTGACCATCCCGGCGCAAGCCGGCCACCGCAGCTATTACGCGCTCTCCGTGATCCGCATTGACGACGTGCTTGAACTCCGGGCCGAGGAACTGCCGTACGGCATGGAGTTCAAAGCCATCTGGGAGGCCTTCGGCTTCACCATGACCACCCGCCTCCCCTACCAGGGGCGGTAACCGGTGCGCCATTTCTCCTACCTCAGCGAGCGGGAAACTGCCCGCCTGTTCCACCTCGCACCGCAGGAACTGACCCTCGATTCCGACGCCCGCCTGCTGGCGACCGCGCTCGGAGCCACGCTTTACTGCCCCGCAACCCGGCCGGACCTGGTCAAGGACATCCGCAAACAGGCTGCCCGCGGGGCCGTCAGCATGGTCATCTGCCTGGAGGATTCCATTGCCGACGCCGAGGTGCCGGCCGCAGAGACCAACGTGGTGGAAGCCCTCGCCGAACTGCACGCTGCCGGCATCCGGAAAGCCGGCGACCCCGAAGACCTGATGCTCTTCATCCGGGTCCGCACGCCCGAACAGCTGCTGAGCCTTGCCGAGCGCGGCGGACAAACGCTGGACGTCCTCACCGGGTTCGTGATTCCGAAGTTCGAGAACACCTCCGGCACTGCCCAGCGCTTCCTCGACGCCCTACACACCGTGAACGACGCCCGGTGGGCCGCCGATCCCGGTGCCCGGCCGCTGCGGATCATGCCGATCCTCGAGTCACCGCTGATGATCCACGCCGAGACCCGCACGCATACCCTCGGCGGCATCTTCGAGGTGCTGGAAGCGAACCGGCCGGACATCCTGTCCGTACGGATCGGCGCCACGGACATGTCCAGCGCCTACGGGCTGCGCCGTTCCCGGGACCTCACCATTTACGACGTCAAGGTGGTCTCCGCGGTGATCGGGGACATCGTCAACATGCTCGGCAGGCCGGGGGGCTTTGTCATCAGCGGCCCGGTCTGGGAACACTACAGCTCCGGCGAGCGGCTGCTGCGTCCGATGCTTCGGTCCTCCCCCTTCGCGGACGCCGACGAGCTGGGCCTGCGCCAGCGGCTGCTGACGGCAAACCTGGACGGACTGATCCGCGAAATCGAACTGGACCAGGCCAACGGACTGCTCGGCAAGACCGTCATCCACCCCTCGCACGTTCCCCTGGTCCATGCCATGTCCGTGATCAGCCACGAGGCGTACCTGGATGCCCTCCACATCTCCGGCGAGGCCGGGGGCGGCGCCGCGGCGTCGCCCTACCGCAACAAGATGAACGAAATGAAACCGCATCAGGCGTGGGCAGCTTCCACCCTCGTCCGGGCCGCTGCCTTCGGCGTCGCAGCCCCCGACATCACCTATGTAGACCTTCTGGAAGCGAGCATGAATTGAAGCACCACCCCTGGACCGGCGGATTTGTGAACGAGGCCCTGGGAGTGCGGATCACCTCTGATCCTGCAGCACTGTTGCCGGTAGAGGACCTGGTGGGACTGGCATTGCGCCGCAACCCCCGCCGCGCGCACCTGCTCGTGTCCCGCGTGCTGGCCAAACATGTACCCACCGAACCGGCGCTCGTCCTGGCGGCCGGAGAGCTGCTCGGCGCACTGGCCGGAGCGGCACTCGGCAGCAAGGTGGACGACGCCGTGCTGCGCGGCGTCGCAGCCGACCTTTCGGCGGTGCTCGAGGACGGCGACGGTACGGCCGGGTCCAGGCGGGCGAACGACGACGGCGGCCGGCACGCCGCGCCCCGCCCACCGCGCACCCGGCTGCAGTATGCCCGCGAACGGCTCTGGGACCTGCCCGTCTCCCATCCCGAAGTGGTGACCATCGGCTACGCGGAGACCGCCACCGGTCTGGGCCGGCTCGTCGCCGACATGCTGGGCTCCTACTACATCCATTCCACCCGGCACGCACCGGAGGGTGCGGTGGCGTACGGCGCCTTCGAGGAAGCCCATTCACACGCCACCTCGCACCGGCTGCTGCCCGTGGATCCCGCCCTGCTGAACAGCCCCGCCCCCGTGGTGCTGGTCGACGACGAGCTCAGCACCGGCGCAACAGTCATCAACACCATCACCGAACTGCATGCCGCCGCACCGCATCCGCTCTACGTGGTGGCCTCGCTGATCGACCTGCGTTCCGACGCGGACCGTGCCCGCTTCGACGAGCTGGCGGACGCGCTGGGCTGCACCATCCGCGTGGTCGCGCTGGGGACCGGCAGCATCGAACTTGGCGAGGACATCCTGGCCCGGGCCGAGGAACTGATCGGCGGGCTGTCCACCCACGAGCCGGCCGGCACTGAGCCGGCCGGCGCTGAGCCGGCCGCGTTGTCCGCTGCCGTTTCCGAACCCGGCACCGTGACCGTGCTGGATTACTCCAGTGCCGCACGCAGCCTGCGCAGTGACCGCTTCGGCAACCGTGCCGGCATCTCCTCCGAATACCTCGGCACCCTGCCGGATGCCCTGCCCGGAGCAGTCTCGGCTGAGAGCCTGGCATTCGTTGCCTCCCGCATCTCCGCCGCGCTGCCCGCTTCGGCGGAATCGGTGCTGGTCCTGGGCTGCGAGGAATTCATCCACGTGCCGCTGACCATCGCCAACGCCGTGGCCGAGGCCCTGCCGGCCGCCTCGGTCCGGTTCTCCACCACCACCCGCTCCCCCATCGTGCCGATTGACCGGCCGGACTACGCCATTGCCAATGCCGTGGACTTCGCCAGCCACGATGTCACCGAGGACGGTCCCGGCCCGCGGCACGCTTACAACGTCGGACCCCGCCGAGCCGTCGACGGCAACGCCTCGAACACCGGCTTCGACAGCATTGTGCTCCTGCCCGAACCCGGCACCGACCCTGCATCCATCACCGGCCCGGGCAGCGTGACCGAGGCGCTGCGCACGGTGACCGGCGCCGTCGTCGTCGTACTGTTGCCGGCCGATGTCCCCGCACCCGAGGACTGGACCGGTTCCGTTGCTGCGGCCGTGCCGCTGACGGGCCCGGAGTTCGGGTCCTACGCGCCCGAAGACGTGACCTGGCTGCTGAAGGACCTGCGCGACGCCAAGCTGGAGGCCCCCACCGCCGAGCGGGAGGCCGCCATCCAGTCCGGCGGGGCGAACTACGCCGAGTCGCTGCCGATGGAGTACCTGCCCTCGGCGCAGTACCAGGACCTGTATGAGGAGGCCCTGCGCCGTTCCGCGCCCCGGGTCGCGTCCGCTGTCGGCACCGTGACCGAACTGGCGCTGGCCGCCCGGAACCCCGAGCCGGTGCTGGTCTCGCTCGCCCGGGCCGGGACGCCCATCGGAATCCTCATGCGCCGTTGGGCGCAGCGGATGCACGGGCTGGACCTGCCGCACTACACCATGAGCATTGTGCGCGGCGTGGGAATGGATGAAACGGCGCTGCGTTACCTGGCGCGGACCTACTCCCCCGAGCGGATCCTGTTCGTGGACGGCTGGACCGGCAAGGGCGCCATCACGCGGGAGCTGACCGCGGCGCTGGATAAGTTCGAAGCAACCGACGGCGTACGGTTCTCCTCCGAGCTTGCGGTGCTGGCCGACCCCGGCCATTCCGTGGAGCTGTTCGGCACACGGGAGGATTACCTGATTCCGTCGGCCTGCCTGAACTCGACCGTCTCCGGGCTGGTGTCCCGCACGGTCTTCAACAAGGACCTGATTGCGCCGGAGGATTTCCACGGCGCGAAGTTCTACGCCCATCTCGCCGGCGCCGATGTGTCCCGGGATTTCCTGGCGGCGATCGAACGGCACTTCGACGACGTACGCCACGAAGCGGAGGCTGCTGCGGTGTCGCTCGCAACTGCGGACCGGACCCCCACCTGGGTGGGCTGGCAGGCAGTGGAGGGCCTGAGCGAGGCATACGGCATCTACAACGTGAACCTGGTGAAGCCCGGCGTCGGCGAGACCACCCGCGTGCTGCTGCGCCGGGTGCCGTGGAAGGTGCTGGTCCATCCCGGGGCGCTGGAGGACGTGGCGCACGTGCTGCTGCTGGCCGAACAGCGCGGCGTACCCGTGGAGGAGGTGCCGGACCTGCCGTTCAGCTGCGTGGGCCTGATCCACCCCCGGTTCACCGCCGGCGCCGTGGGCGCGGACGGCCGGGCGGTTGCTGCCGCCGGTGCCGCTGCAGCCGTTCCGGGGGCCGACGCGTGAAGACGATGCTCGCGTCCGACCTGGACCGCACCCTGATCTACTCCGCGAATGCCCTGTTCCTGAACACCGAGGACGCCCTGGCTCCGGCCATGGTGGTGGCCGAAGTCTATGAGGGTAAGCCGCTGTCCTTCATGACCCGTGCCGCCGAGGCGCTGCTCGTCTCCGCCGCGGAGATCTCCGTGTTTGTCCCCGTCACCACGCGGACCGTGGCCCAGTACCGCCGCATCCAGTTGCCCGGGCCTACGCCGGAATACGCCGTCACCACCAACGGCGGCGTCATCCTGCACCATGGAGAACCCGACGCCGACTGGGAGGCCTCCGTGCGTGGCCTCGTCACGTCCGGGTGCGCGCCGCTGGGCGAGATCGAGGCTTACCTGGGCCGTCCTGAGTTCCATGAATGGATTCTGAAGCTTCGTTCGGCTGAGGACCTGTTCGCGTACGCGATTGTGGACCGGGATGCCCTCCCCGGCGAGTTCCTGCTGGCTCTGGAGGACTGGTGCGATGCACGCGGCTGGACCGTGTCGCTGCAGGGCCGCAAGCTCTACTGCGTGCCCACACCTGTCACCAAGCAGCAGGCCGTGGCCGAGGTTGCCCGCCGGATCGGTGCGGACCGCATCATCGCGGCCGGGGATTCCCTGCTGGACCGGCCCATGCTGGAGTGCGCCGACATCGCGTTCCGTCCCGCACACGGTGAACTGGACGACGCCGGCTACTTCGAGCCGCATCTGCAGGTCACCGAGGCGCGCGGGATCCTGGCCGGGGAAGAAATTGTCCGGCGGATGCTGGGACTGGTGCGGGCCTAAAGGTGGAACGGCGGGACGGGAACGGCACCTGAAACGGGCCGGCGAATGCCCACCACCCCCGCTGCATAGCTGAGGAATTCCTCCAACCGGTAGTTAAACAACACCGGGACGTCGAAGAGGGTTCCGTTGCCCATCCGGAACCCGTACGTATCGTAGCCGTGGACGTCGATGGCCGTCCCGGAGCCGGACGGGGAGATGCTGAACGCCAGGGTCAGCGGCACGCTGGCACGGCCTGCGGCGAAGAAGGTGCCCAGCATCCGGTACGTCCAGTACGAGCCGACGTGCACAACCAGCCGGGACTCGTCCCGGCGGACGTCCTCACCATGGGATGTGAAGGCACCCGTCAGCGCAGCCATAACCGCATGCGGCGGTTGCCCCGTGGTCCATTGTTCCCTCTTCTCCACAATCGGTGCAGCGCTGAACAGCCCCACAATAAACCCCTTTGTTTGTGACTGGTTGAACCAAGATCAGCCGATTACGAGCAGTCCGGAAATACTTGCCTCGGGCTTTCTGACCGCTATGCCGGATATCATCGGCAACGCTACCTCGACCACCCCTGCCGGACATATGAAACGCCTAGAAGTTGAAGCGGGGCGGAGAAGGCACAGGCCCGCTGACGGGCCGGTCGATGCCGATCACCCCTGCTGCATAGCTGAGGAATTCCTCCAGCCGCCGGTTGAACGTCTCGGGGACACCGAAGGACTTTCCGCTGCCGATCCGGAAACCGAAGGTGTCGAACGCATGCACTTCGATGGCAGCACCGGTTCCGGATTCGGACGCAGTGAAGGTCAAGGCGACCGGCAAATTCGCACGGCCTTCAGCGGTCATGTTGCCCCACGTCCGGTACAACGCGTTTGACCCAATATGCACCTCCAGCGAGGACTTTTCCCGCCGGACGTCCTCTCCGTGGGCCGAGAAGGCCGAGGCCAACGCGTCCAGGACGGCCTGCGGCGGCTGGGCCGAGGTCCACTGTTCCTTCTTTTCCACTATCGGTTTCGTGCTGAACAACCCCATGGCGATGCCCCTTGTTTGAGCCTGGTTTATTTGAGACTGGTTTATTCGAGAGTGGCGCCGGCGAAGGCCTGCTCGTAGAGAGCCGCCTGTTCGGGAGTTAGTGCTCCCGACACCCTTAGGAGCACCGTTCCCTGCAGATAGTGGTACTCAGCGTTGAAGGCCGGGCCCAGCGCGATGTGCTGCTGCAGGGCGGACAAGCGGGCCTGGGCTTCTACTTCGCTCGCAAATACCTCCACCACGGCTCCGCCCACGACGCTGTTCTCAGTCGCGGCAGCACCGGTGTCGGCAATCCACGCAGCAGACGTGTACTTGCCGGGCTGGCCGATAGACCCGGTTGAATCATTGGCTTCCGTCACTTCAATGACGGATGTGATGGTCGGTACAACTGCCTGCAGACGTTGGGCAACGGTTATCGCGGTCACCGGCAGCGCAGCGTCGGCGGCGGGAGCGGACGTTTTCGGGGCAGGCGCCGGTGTCGTGGCCGGGGACGCTGTCCCGGTGGAGGACGGGGCCGGGGTGGTCTTGGCCGACGCCGATACGCTCGGGGAAGCTGCGGAAACGGGTTGTTTGGCTGCTTCGGATGAGCATCCAGCTAATCCCAGAGAACCGATAAGCAGCAGCCCGGCAATACTTCCCTTGTGCATTCTTCCCCCATATGTACGGACCGATTATCTGCCAAAGCCTATCCCGTAGAAGTATGCGGATCTTAGAAACCGGTTTGGCCGACGGCAGGAATCCAGACCGCCATATACGGTCCAGGCAGGCGGTAGAGTGCTCGCATGACTGAGCAGCATCAGGACCCCCAGGACAACGACGATCGAGACGAGCGCGAGCGTGAAATCGACGCCGGGCTCGCCTTCGTCCTCAAGCACGATGCCGAGCTGCTCGCCAGGCTCGCTGATTTGTAGGTAAGCGCCTACACCCGCTCCAGCAGCATCGACACACCCTGGCCCAGCCCCACACACATAGTCACCAGCCCCTTCGAAGCACCCTCACGTTCCATCCGGTTCAGCATCGTCACGGTAAGCCGGGACCCGGACGACCCCAGCGCATGCCCGAGGGCAATGGCCCCGCCGTCGCGGTTCACAATGGACTCGTCCAGGTTCAGGGCGCGTATGCACGCCAGCGACTGCGCAGCGAAAGCCTCGTTCAGCTCCACGGCCTCGATGTCGCCAAGCGACCAGCCGGCCCGGTCCAGCACCTTCTGCGTCGCAGGGACCGGCCCGATGCCCATCACGGCGGGCGCCACGCCGGCGGAAGCGCCGTCGACAATCCGGGCCCGGGCGTTTAACCCGAGCCGGCGGACGGCGTCGGCGCTGGCGACGACGACGGCGGACGCGCCGTCGTTCAGCGAGCTCGAGTTCCCGGCGGTCACAACGCCGTCGGACCGCACGATGGGCCGCAGCTTCGCCAGCGCCTCGATGCTGGTTTCCCGGCGTGGCCCCTCGTCGGTCTTCACCACGCCCTTTTTCGTCTCCACCGGCACGATCTCGTCCGCGAACCGCCCCTCGTCAATTGCCGCGAGAGCGCGCTGATGCGAGCGCAGCGCGAAGGCGTCGGAATCCTCGCGGGAGATCCCGTCCCGGGCGGCCAGCTCCTCGGCGGTTTCGGGCATGGAGTAGGTGGTTCCGGGCAGGTCGTAGAACCGAGGATTGGTGAACCGGGCGCCGATCGCGGAATCGGCCAGCTCCCCCGGCTTCGCGAAGGCCTTCTCCGGTTTCGCCAGCACCCACGGCGCCCGCGACATCGACTCCACTCCCCCGGCCACCACAATGTCCACGGCACCAGACTTAATCATCTGCGAGGCCGTGATGATCGCGCTGAGCCCGGAGGCACAGAGCCGGTTCACCGTCATCGCCGGCACGGTGTCGGGGAACCCGGCGAGCAGGGCCGCCATCCGTGCCACGTTCCGGTTGTCCTCGCCGGCCTGGTTCGTGTTACCCAGCAGTACCTCGTCGACGTCGGCCGGGTTCACCCCTGCACGGGCCACCGCCTCGGAAAGCACCAGGGCCGCGAGATCGTCGGGGCGGACGCCCGAGAGGGCACCGCCGTAGCGGCCGACGGGAGTGCGGACGCCGGACACCAGATAAGCCTCAGTCATGCTGGAAATAGTACTGCGGCCGAAATAGTAATGTGACTTGGACAACACGCCGCCGATCCCGGTGAGACACCAAGTTCGGGCCGCAGCGCTGCGGCCGCAGGAGGAACCATGAGCACGCCCACGACGCCGTCTACCGCCCCGGCCTCCCCCGCCCCCGCCGCGCCGGACCTCGAGGCCCTCCGCTCGGCGTCGGACGTCCTCGGCCTGGACGGACTCCTCACCGAGGAGGAACTGGCCTTACGCGCCAAGGTCCGGGCCTTCGTGGACGAGCGCATCCGGCCGAACATCAAGGACTGGTACGAGGACGCGGTCTTCCCGGTGGAGATCGTCCGGGAACTGGGCGACCTCGGCGTGCTCGGCATGCATCTGGAGGGCTACGGCTGCCCCGGGCGCTCCGCCGTCGAGTACGGGATCGCCGCGATGGAACTGGAGGCGGGCGATTCGGGCCTGCGCACCTTCGTCTCCGTGCAGGGCTCGCTGGCCATGACCGCCATCCATAAATGGGGCTCGGAGGAACAGAAGAACCGGTACCTGCCGGGCATGGCCCGGGGCGAACTGATCGGCTGCTTTGGCCTGACCGAACCCACCGCCGGTTCCGACCCGTCGAGCATGAGCACGCATGCCGTGCACGACGGCGACGGCTGGGTCCTGAACGGCGCCAAGCGGTGGATCGGGCTGGCCTCCATTGCCGACGTCGCGGTGATCTGGGCGCAGACCGGCGACGGCGTCCGCGGCTTCCTCGTCCCCACGGACACCCCGGGTTTCTCCGCCGTCCCGATCGAACCGAAACTCTCCATGCGTGCCTCCATCCAGTGCGATGTCTTCCTGGAGGATGTCCGGCTGCCCGACTCCGCGCTGCTCCCCGGTGCCAAGGGCCTGCGCGGGCCGTTCTCATGCCTGAACGAGGCCCGCTACGGGATCCTCTGGGGTTCGATGGGCGCTGCCCGGGACAGCTACGAGGAGGCGTTGAAGTACTCGCTGGAACGGCTGCAGTTCGACAAGCCGCTGGCCGCCTACCAGATCACCCAGGAGAAGCTGGTGAACATGCTGCTGGAAATCTCCAAGGGCGTGCTGCTGGCCATCCATACCGGGCGGCTCAAGGATGCGGGCACACTGGAACCGGTGCAGATTTCCGTGGGCAAGCTGAACAATGTGCGCGAAGCGATCGCGATCTGCCGGGACGCCCGCGCCATCCTGGGCGGCAACGGCATCACCTTGGACTATTCACCGCTGCGGCATGCGAACAACCTCGAATCGGTGCGGACCTACGAGGGCACCGACGAAGTGCACACCCTGATCTTGGGCCAGCACATCACGGGGATTGCCGCGTTCCGGTAGACGGCACAGGTTTACCGGGCGGCCGGCAGTACTGCTTCGATGGCCGCCTCGGTTGAGTCCGGTGCGTCTGACGGCGGAGCGAACGACGACGACGGCGGGGTTGGCCGCGGCGGTGACGGCGGATCGGGCGGGAACGGGAATTCCGGCGGAATGACCGGAATATCCGGGTCCGGCGTCCCCGGCTCAGGCGGCTCAGGCGGTCCCGGCGGTGTGGGCGGTGCCGGGGGCGGCGCCGTCGGGTCCGGACTCGGCGGGGAGGTCGGGGGTTCGGTGGGAGGTTCCGTCGGCGGCTCCCTCGGTGGCTCCGTAGGCGGCTCGCCCGGGTCGGTCGGCGGTCCAACAGGCGGTTCAACCGGCGGGGGCTGCGCCGAATTGCCCGGCGGATTCACCGGTGGCTGCTGAGGCAGTGGCTGGGGGCTCCGGGCAGCTTCCTCAGCACGTGCGCGTTCTTCGGCTGCCCGTTGCTGTGCCTGTTCCCGCTGGTCCACCTCCGCCTGGCGCGCCCTTTCCGCTTCGGCCTGGCGTGCCTTTTCCTCTTGCTCGGCCTGCTGCTGGGACGCGGATGCACTGTCCAGCCACACGAGATCCCCGGCCGGATTGCGCGTGCAGCGGTACTCAACCTGACGTTCCGTACGCGCTTCCCCCTCGGTGAAACACGGACTGTTTCGAAGGGACACCTGCCGAACCGGCTCCTGCACCAAAGCATCCGCAAGTACGGCAACGTCGCCCGGCTCGTCTGTCGAATCGTCGATGGCGCCCTCCAAACCCGACGGGAGCGGCAGGTTCAGCACGGACCCAGGCGGCGGCGTCGTCGTCGGCAGGGCGAAAAGATCGGGTCGCGGCCGAAGGCCTTCGGCATCCGCGGAAAGTGAACTTGGAACGGGATCGGGCGTCGAGACGACTCCTGCGACCATACCGACCACCAGCACCACGGCCCCGAGCGACAGGGCGAACTTCCGCTGTTCAAGCGTGTCCAGATTGGCCCAGCTGCGGCGTCGGAAGCCCAGCGCGTACAGCGCTGTGAGCACCAACAGCGATCCGGTGGCGAGCAGCCACACGATGACGCCGAGACTCCCCTGCAGTGCCGCAACCCAGAGCAACCCGGCCGCCAGGCCGAGGACTAACCAGGCTGAGCGGGGATTTCCGAGACCGGGACTTCGCTGCGGCACGGACGCATCGAAGCGAGCTGCTGCCGGTGTTGATTCGTGCGACATGATGCCTCAGCGCTGTGGAACCGGGCCGGTCTCCCCCGATCCGCGGACCGCGGCCGGCTTCTGATGCGGCAACAACCCTGACCGGTCCGGATACCGGAGCCGTTAAAGGATGCTGCCCTTGGAACCACGCTAGGCGGGTCCAAGGGCAACTTCTACTGCTTCCGGAAACTGGTTGTCAGCGCTCGCAACCGACGCCGTCGCCGTCGCGGTCCAGGTGAGGTCCGTACCCGGGTCCCCCGGCGTAGACGGGAGCGCCTCCGGCTTTACGGGCCTCCGTGCAGTTGGCGTAGTAGACGTTGGCCAGCGGCGCGGGCGGTGCCGGTGCCGGGACCACGGGGGCGGGAGCAATCTGCTGGCGGGCCTGTTCGTCCGCGACCCGCTGCGCTTCCGCCGCTGCCGCCTGCTCGTCGGCCACACGCTGGGTCTCCGCGGCTGCCTCGTCATCAAGGCGCTGCTGTTCGGCTGCCGCGGCTTCTTCTGCCGCTTGCTTGTCCGCAGCTTCCTGGCGCTCGGCAATCAGCTTGATGGAACTGTCCTCGTCCATCCAGACGAGCAAGCCGTTGTCATTTTCGGTGCAGACATAAACCACGGACTGGGACGTCGGCGTGGCTGACGGCGTGGCTGACGGCGAAGCCGTTGTCGTCGACGGGGACGACGAGGGCGTGGCCTTGGCGGATTTGGTGGATGCCGACGCCGAGGGTGTGGGGGTGGCTGTTCCGGCCTGCTTCTGCGTCTGGGTGGCACCGGCCGTCTTGCAGGCCTTATTGGCGATCTGCGTCGCAGTCGGCGTCGGCGTTGGTGTCGGTGACGAGGTGGTCTTGGTCGGCGACGGAGTGGCGGCAGCGGGTTCGGCGTCGCCGCCGCCGCAACCGGACAGGACGACGACGGTGCTGAGCGCCAGCGCGCCAAGGGTGAGCGCCCGGGAGCGGGCGGAAGATGCGGTGCGGCGGGTCATCGTTGACGCGGTGCGGCGGGCGGGCAAAACAGGCATAGGTCCCCCATGGACAAGACAGTTGAATATGTATGCGAATGCATCGACCCAAAGGCTACAGGACTTGCGGAGGAGCAATTACCAGACGGAACGGACACCAAGTAGTCCGGTCCGACGTCGGTTCTCTAGCCGACGCCCGAACAGGGCCGTAGCCTCTCTGCACGTCCCCTGGAGGTTGCGATGGAGTGGATCTGGAACGTTCTCTGGCCCATCCTGCTGATCGGCTTCGGTGCAGGCTGGCTAACCAAGCGGAGCCTGGACCGGCGGCACGAGTCCCGGGCGCTCAACGAGCTGGTCACCTACCTGCACCTGAAACGGACGCTGGCCCCCATCGATCCGCAGCCGGCACAGGGCGGACCGATGGAAGCCCGGCACCGGTCCGCCGTGCAAGATCTGCGCGAAAACGTCATGGAGACGCTCGCGCATCTCACACCCGGATCCGGTGCCACCGAGGTATTGATGCGGATGTCCGCCGCCAGCAACCGCTACCTGCGCGATGTTGCCGCAGATCCGGGGAGCTACCAGTTCGCGCTGATGGAGTTACGGCGAAACCTGGACGAGGACCTGCGGATCCTCACGGACGGCCGCCGCGACGTCCAGTACCTCAGCCCGGGTGAAGCCTCGACCTGCAAACGGCCGCCGCCGTCGTCGTCCGGGACTTCGCGGCCGTCGTCGGGGACTACGGGGCCGGGTGGGAGGACCCGAACCCGTCGATAACGAAGCCCGCGGTGGCGCGGCCTGTGGCCGCCGCTTCTGCCGGCGAGGCCCCGCGGAGCAGCATGCCCAGCACGCCGGTGAAGATCAGCAGTAAGTGGGCCGCCAGCGCGTCGGCGTCGTCCGATCCGACGACGGGCACCGCAAGTTCGCGGAAGCGGTCGGTGAGCAGCTGCGTATCCTGCGACAGGGTTTCAGCGAGTTGCTGGCCCGGGTCAACGGTTTCGGCAGCGACGCCAAGCGCGGCACACCAGCGCGCGGCGGACGCGCCCGACCGGTAGCTGGTCAGGGCCGGAAAGACCGCCAGGAGCCGGTCCCGGTCCGTGGCGGCGGCGTCGATTTCCCGTTGCCAGGCCGCGTCCCAGTTCTGCAGCCGGCGGCGCAGCGCCTCCGCAATCAGGCCCTCCTTGTTGCCGAAGTGCGCGTAGAGGGTCGCCGGGGCAACGTTGGCGCGCTGCAGGATCCGGTCCACCGGTGTCGCCGCGACGCCCTGCGTGAAGGCGAGTTCCTCGGCGGCGTCGAGCAGCCGGTTCCGTGCACTGGGTTGTAGAACCATGCGGCCAGCATATAACGTACGTTTCAATGAAACGACCGTTACAGCCTTCCGCTCCGACCGCCGGCCCGCTCTTCGCGGTCGCCGCGGTGACACTTATCGCCGCGACCTACGGCCTGGCGCGGCTGGGCTACGGCCTGTTCCTGCCCGCCTTTTCCGCCTCGTTTAAGCTGACTCCGGCCGTCGGCGGACTGCTCTCCTCCGGTGCCTCGGTGATCTACTGCGTGTCGGCCGGGCTGGGGTTCGCCTACGCGCCGCGGCGTCCGCGGCTGATGACGATTCTGGCCGGTTCTACGGCGGCACTCGGCTCGGCCGGTATCGCCGCGGCGACGTCCACGGGGT
Source organism: Arthrobacter sp. zg-Y1110 (assembly GCF_025244865.1). Taxonomy (NCBI): domain Bacteria; kingdom Bacillati; phylum Actinomycetota; class Actinomycetes; order Micrococcales; family Micrococcaceae; genus Arthrobacter; species Arthrobacter sp. zg-Y1110. The sequence continues at coordinate 744,088 of NZ_CP104272.1, read as the reverse complement.
TCTTTGCCGCGGCCGTGCTGCTGGCCGGGATGGGTGCGGGGTTCGCCTCCCCTGCCCTGGTGGAACTGGTGCAGCGCAACACGAAGCCGTTCCGGGCGGCGAGGCGGCAGTCGGTGGTGAACTCCGGAACCGGCTTCGGGGTGGTCGCGGCCGGTTTGCTGGCCCTGCTGCTGGGATCCTCGTGGCGGCTGGCATGGGTGCTGATTGCGGTGATCGCGGTGGCGGGCATGGTCGGGGTGCTCCTGGGAGACGTCTCGCGCGGCCGCGGGAGTGCAGGAGGAACGGGCGGCACAGGAGGCGCGGGCGGCACAGCAGGCGCGGGCGGGAACGACGACGGCGGGCGCCACCAGCGCGGCGAAAGCCGGCAGCGGGGGCTGGGCCTGGGCGCGTTGAAATGGCCGCTCGCTGCCGCCTTCATCTACGGCATCGGCTGCGCCGCTGTTTGGGTCTACGGACGCACCCTGCTCGAGGATCAGGGCGGCATGCCCGTCGCACTGTCTGCCGGAGCCTGGATTGCCCTTGGTGTCGGCGGCGCCGCCGCAGTCCTGACCGCCCCCTGGCTGGCACGGCACTCGATCCGCCTCACTTGGCCGGTTACGGTGCTGGCCACGGCGGCGGCCACCGGTGTTATGGCACTCGCACCGGGGAGCACCGGGATCTCCTTCGCCACGGCCGCACTGTTCGGGCTGGCCTACACCGCCGCGACGTCGGTCCTTATTATTTGGGCCACCGCCACGGCGAGCAGCAGTGCCGCCGGCACATCGGCCCTGTTCATCAGCCTCATCCTGGGGCAGGCCGCCGGGGCAGCCCTGACCGGTGCCCTCATTGAAGTGTCCGGATTCGGACTGGCCTTTGCCGTGTCCGCGGCGGCGTGCGGCGTCAGCGCCGCCGGGGCCATTGTCCGCACCCGAAACCTCGGCAGGTCGGAAGACGACGGACTCCGGACAGCCCGCTCCGAGGCCACGTCCTGATCGAGGGCGGTCGCCCGGGGTTGCATCCCGCCATGCAGCCCCGGAGCCGAACCGTCCCCGGCCGGCAGGGTCAGACGCTGCGGATGTGCTCCGGACGCAGCTCGGCCACGCTCGTGACGCCGAGCAGCTGCATCACCAGGGTCATTTCCGTGCGCAGCAGCTCCAGCGTGCGTTCGGCGCCCTGCCTGCCACCGGCCATCAGCCCGTACAGGTAGGCCCGACCGATCAGCGTGAAGTCCGCGCCGGCAGCAAGCGCCGCCACAATGTCGCCGCCGGACATGATGCCCGAGTCCAGGATGATCTCCGCCTCGGGTCCGACGGCGGCACGGATGGACGGCAGGATCCGCAGCGGCACCGGGGCACGGTCTAGCTGCCGTCCGCCGTGGTTGGAGACCACCAGGGCGTCCGCGCCGCAGGCAAGGACCTCGACGGCGTCGTCGGGCGTTTGGATGCCCTTGACGATGAGCTTGCCCGGCCACGTTTCGCGCAGCCAGTCCAAGTCGGTGAAGTTCAGCGAGGGTTCGAACATGGTGTTCACGGTTTCCGCGAGGGAGACCCGTTCACCCTCGAAGTTGGCGAAGCCCAGCGGTTTGGTGGTGAGGAAGTTGAACCACCACTCGGGCCGGTAGGAGGCGTCCAGAATGGTTTTGGCGGTCAGGGTGGGCGGCATGGTCATGCCGTTGCGGGTGTCGCGCAGTCTGGCGCCCGCCACCGGGGTGTCCACCGTGACGATCAGCGCGCCGTATCCCGCCGCGGCGGCCCGCTGCACCAGTTCGCGGGAACGTTCGCGGTCCTTCCAGAGGTAGAGCTGGAACCATTTGGCGGCGTCGGGCACCGTTGCGGCCAATTCCTCGATGGATGCGGTGCCCATGGTGGAGAGCGAGAAGGGCACCCCGAAGGCGGCCGCGGCCTGCGCGCCGCCCACCTCCCCTTCGGTGTGCATCAGCCGCGTCAGCCCGGTGGGCCCGATGCCGACGGGCATGGCGGACTCGGTGCCGGCGATCTTGGTGCTCAGGTCCACGCTGGTCACATCGCGCAGCACATGCGGCACGAATTCGATGTTGTTGAAGGCCGCGCGGTTGCGCTGCAGGGTCTGCTCGCCGAACGAGCCGCCGTCCACGTAGTCGAAGGCTGCGGCCGGGATCCGCCGCTTGGCGATGTCCCGCAGTTCCCAAATGTTGGTGGCCTTGGCCAGGCGGGCGCGCCGGCGGTCCAGGTCGAAGGATCGAAACTGGACGAGATCGCGGAGTTCGGAGTATTGGGGAATTCGGCGTTTCATGGCTGCTTTCTGGCTCGGCTTGGCGCCAGTCTAGGACGGTTGGGCCGTCACTGAGCAGGAGTTGACCGATCGTTACGCGCATCCTGAACGCCCGCCGGAAAACAGCGAAGCCAGCGGAGGATATCCGCTGGCTTCGGTTGCAGCCATCCACCGACCCCCCACAGGCAGCGGATGCTACAGATACAGTGCGCCGAGACGCGCCGATAAACGGGGACGGAGGCCTATAAGCCTTCGAGGTGGAGACTTCGGCAGTGACCCCCCAGCCACAAATACACGAAGATTCCCCATCGGCCCAGGATCGCTCCGTCCGCCGTTTATGAACTTTTCAGTCCGTCTCACACATGTGTGAGACATGAGTGAGACGCTACCATCGCTCGGTGTCCGGGTCAAAGGGCGGAAGGCTAGAGATCTTCGTCCAGGATCTTCGCGATGGCCTTCAAGGCCTCCGGATCCACCGGACCCAGGGCCCGGGCCGCGAAGTTCCGCACCTCGGCGCGGCGCAGGCTGCGGAGCAGCTCCAGTTCGGCCTCGACCCGCTCGGGCAGGTTTCCGTCCTCCTGCAGCAGGTAGTCGGGATCGACGTCGAAGACGGCGGCAATGGCGCGCAGCGCTTCCTCCGGAACCACCTGCTCCTTGCCGGACTTCAGCAGCGACCACCGGGTGCGCGAGAGGTAGTAACCGGCTTTCTGCGCCCCGTCCCTGATGGCCGGGTAATCGAAGGGCTTGCCGGAGTCGGACATGATGACGTCCAGCAGAAGATTGATCTTCCGGGCAAGCGTTTCGGCTCGTCGGATGCCCGCAGCGCGCTCCGGGGGAAGATCAAAATCGTTCACGTAGTTCAGCTCCATGTCATAACTGCGAGGAAACAGCAGAAGGTGGCCAGTCCCAGGGCCGCGCCGGAAAGCGCCTCCCGCAACGAATGTTCGCCGAGGGACACCCGGCTGAAGATCATCAACGGCGATAGTATCAACAGCCACGCCCAGCCCGCGCCGTATGTCGCTATTACCCAAAGCACACCGAAGGTCAGGACCGACACATGGGCTGACACATTGAGCCAGCGCCGGAAAAAGACAAGGCCCAGGTTGCCGAGCAGCAGCCCGGTCACCGTTTCCGGCACCGGCGATGCCACGGGCAAGAGATAGCAGACGACGGCGCCGGCCAGCATCAGGGCAGCCACCAGGGCGGCCCGCCAGCGGTCAGGTATCCCCCGGCGTCGGAACAGTCCCTTGGTGCCCTTGTAGATCGTCCCAGGCACTACGACGACGCCGGCCAGGAGCAGGAGCACGCCCGCCGGTCCCAGCCCCGCCTCGATCCCCGCTGCAATGATGAGGACCGCCAGCACGAGGGCCGGCGGCAGGATTTTGGAGTACCAGCTAGCCGCCGATGATAGCTGCGCGGCGGGCCGGTGTTCCGTTGTCTTCAATTCTTCTGCCTATCTCGTCAATGATCCGGGTCTCCTCCGGCGACAACAGCCCGGGTTCCAGGACCCGGATGTCGCCGATGAGGATGAACCAGCGGTAGAGCTGGGTCTTGGAAGTGCGGGCGTCGAGGGAGACGTTGGCCGCTTCCAGGGCCCGCGTGCCTTCGCAGGTCTTCATCAGGCGGCGCACGATCGGCCGCAGGGCGTCCAGATCCTCGGCACGACGACGGCGGGCGGCGGCGGCGGTTTTGAGGCGGGCGTAGGACGGCACTGCGAACCCGACGGCGAAGCCGAGCATGGTCAGCGCCATGAGGATGCGGTAGCCGAGGTAGAGGCCGAAGGGCGCCTGCACGCCGGCGAATTCCAGGCCGATGAGCAGCATTTTCACGGACACGGCGGCGACGCCCGCTCCGCACCCGGCGCTGAGGATGCTCAGGCCGATGCCGAATTCCCGGGATTCCCCGCTCTTGTCCCGGCGCAGGCATTCGATGCCGGTGTAGCCGAGCACCGCGCCGATCCAGGCAAAGAAGCTCGCCTGGTATGGGGCAATCGTGGGGATGGACGCGAAGGTGTCGGTGAAGTTAGTGGCGGAGCCTGGGGTCTCGGACACCAGCAGCAGGGTCGTCTGAATGACGGCCAGGACAATTCCTATGCCGATCAGTGCCTTCACGTGCCGCCCGCCGTCGTCGTCCGTTCTGCCGGTGGCCTTGAGCAGCAGGCGGCTCAGTTCCGTCATGCCGGCACCCATGATCAGGTGGACAATCAGGTTGAGCAGATTCCGCTCCCCCAGCAGGGAATCGACGAAGAGGTAGACCTGGTCAATGTTCAGGGTGGCGCCGATGGCCACGGCGGCCATGCCGGGCAGGATGCCAAGCTTCCAGCCGAAGCGCAGGCCCACCAGCCGGATGATCACCAGCGTCCAGAGGGCGGCGGCGGGCATCATCTGCAGAGTGATCACTGGAAGGTCCGTTCAAAGGTGCTGGAGCTGTCGCGTTCTTTGGGCAGCAGGGCCAGCGAGAGGAGGTAGGCCACCTGCTCGGCGGCGCGTTCGGTTTCGTTCCAGGTCAGGGACCGCGCGAGCATCCGCCGGATTCCCTGGCGGCTGCCGATGTGCTGGAACACTGACGGCATGGCCGTTTCCACTCCGCCGCATCCTTGGTGGCGCAGGAGGATGTGCCCGAATTCGTGGCAGGCGGCGTGGGTGCGGTGGAGGCGGTTGTCGCCGGAGGGCAGCAGGATGATCGACTTCGTGTCCTTCTCGATCCAGAGACCGGTGACGGAAGGAATCACGGCGGAGTCGATGTCGCGCAGTTCAATGGGTTTTCCGTGTGTCTTGGTCACGGCGGCCAGCAGTTCATCGAAGGTGACGTGCTCGCCGAGCTGCAGGGCGGCGACCACTGCTTTTGAGGTGGTCCGTTCACCGGCGGACTTCCCGAATCGCGTTGTCATGAATTCCCCATCGTTGTTTTCCACATCTTTGCTAGGCAAATGTGGAACGAGACTGCTCCCGACTTTATCGCAATCCTGGGGCTTGGCCCCGGCGCGGGGCCCTAGGGCAGGAGCAGGGCAGCGGTGAAGGTCAGGCATCCGGCAATGTGTCCGGCTAGGACCTGGGTGGGGGTGTGATCGCCCAGCTTCACCCGCGACCAGCCCGTGGCCGAGGCCAGCAGCAGGGCCAGCGCTGCGCCGACCGTGGGGATGGGTGCGAGCAGGGCCAGCCCGACGTAGGCGGCGACGGCGGAATGCACCGACAGCTTCCACACCAGGTTCGCTGCCAGGCACAGCATCATGCCGATGAAAACGCCGCCGATTTCGCCGAACAATGCGGCCGGGGCGTCCAGCAGGACCAGGAGCAGGGCTCCGATGCCCAGCGACACTGCGGACGCGGCCAGGATCGGTGCGCGTTGCGTCCGCACGCCCACATGATGGTCGGTCACCCTGCCGCGCCGCTTCAGCACCAGGATCCCGGCGAAGGGCAGCCCTACGGTGAACAGGGCCGCCGTGATGCCCTGCAGCCAGGTCACGCCCGGGCTAAGCAGGGGCTGCAGCAGGAGGAGGATTCCCACGAGGACGGCCGGGGCGGAGGTTTCCGTGACGATGCGTGCCAGGCGGGTGGAGGCGGTGGCGGCGGTGCGGGGTGCTGTCGGTGCGGTGGGCTGCAGGGTTTCGGGCATCCGTCGATTCTACGGGGGCACGGAGTGGCGGTCCGCGGTGGCACCGCGGCCACCATCACAGATCAACGACCCCGATACCGTCCGCAGGGGCATTCCCCGAGAGGAAGCGCGACAATGGGGCATGGACGAACGTGGCGCGCTACTTAGAGCGGTGAAGGTATTTCACACGTTTGCATGGTTCACCATCGAAAGCTGCATGGTCTACGTCCTGTACTCCGGCGTCCGGAAGCGGTCCGATCGGAGGGCTGGGATCGCGGCCGCAGTGGTGGCCGTGGAGTCCTTGATCTTCGCAGGCAACGGATTCCGCTGCCCGCTTACGGCGGTGGCACGCGATCTCGGAGACAGTACAGGCTCGGTCACCGACATCTATTTGCCGCGATGGTTGGCCAGAAACCTCCCGGCCATCCACGTTCCGCTGATCATTATTGCGGTGGTCCTGCATTGGCGGAACATCAGGGGGCGGCAGACGGCAGCCGGCACCGCGGGTGGTACGGACGCTGCCCGCGCCGGCCGCCGTCGTCGTTAGCCTTTGCCCTTCCGCATATCCCCCAGCTGTTGGGCCAGGCCGATCAGCTGCCATTCAGAACCGGGACGGCCGGCCAGCTGGATCCCCACCGGCATCCGTTCCGTGTCCTTCCAGACGGGAACAGACAGCGCCGGAACGCCCAGGACGCTGAAGGGCACCGTGAACGCGAGCGCCACGTCCCACACCGTGTCCCACCCCGCGCCGAACGCTTCACGTTGGCCGATCCTAGGCGCCGTGACCGGCGACGTGGCACATAGCAGCAGGTCGTGGCCGCCGAATGCCCCCGGCACGTCGGAGCGGAGCGCCTCCATCTGCCCCAGGGCACGGCAGTACTCCCAGCCAGGCACCTCCTGCGCACCCCGCAGCCGTGCGAGCACTTCGGGCTGGTAACGGCCCGCATCCTGCGCCAGGTTGTCGGCGTGAAGCGCCGCGGCTTCAGGGCCCTGGATTGTCGGATACAACCGGTGCGTCAGTTCGGTCCAGGACGGCTCGTAGCGGGTGACGGAATGGCCCAGCGCGGCCAGCGCGGCGCTGACATCCTGGAGCGCATCACTGACGCTGTCCACTGTCTGTGACCACGGCGCACCGGCAAGAAAACCGATGCTCAGGGGCCGGTACCCCGGCTGCGGGGACGGCGCTTGCCCGCTGAGGGCCGCCCAGAGGTCGGCAATCCCCTGGATGCTGCCCGCCATCGGGCTGACCGTGTCCAGCGACGGCGAGAGCGGGAAGATCCGCTCGATACTGGTTGCCGCGTAGGTGGGCCGCAGGCCGTAGATCCCGCAGAAGGCCGCCGGCGTCCGCCCAGATCCTCCCGTATCCGTGCCCAACGCCAGGTCCAACGCACCGCAGCCGATGGCCGCGGCGGATCCGGCGCTGGAGCCGCCGGACATCAACGACGGGTCGTGCGGGTTCCGCACGGGTCCCGCGGCGGTAACGTCACCGGTGGGACCGTAGGCATATTCGTGCGTCTGCGTCTTCACCGCTGGGACGGCACCGGCCCGGCGCAGGGCCTGGACCACGGGTGCGTCCGCCACTTTAGGGGTGTCGCGGCCCCACTCCGAACCGTAGCGGCTGGGTGCCCCGGCCACGTCGATCATGTCCTTAATGCCGACCGCCCTACCCGCCAACGGAGATCCCGCGCGACGGGCAGCCGCGATGAGGTCGGGGTCCAGCTGCGCGGCGTCGATGTGCGCGACGGCGTTCAGCTCCACTGCACGGGCCAGGCTGTCTGCGGACGGCGGATCGACCAGATGGCTGTGCCCAGCCAGCAGCGACGCCGCGGTGTCCAGGGTCAGGTGTCCGGCAGCGGGTGTCCCGCCGGTCACCGGACCGTTTCCTGCGCGGAGGAAAGCCGGCGGCTCAGGTGGCCGGGCTTGACGAAGGCCATGGCCACGACGCCGATGCCGGTGGCGATGGCTGTGGCGACGAACATTGAGCCGAAGCCGTGGGCGCTGACCAGGAAGCCGGTGAGGGTGGGGGCGGCAACCGCGGCGATGTTGGCGATGAAGTGGGTCATGCCGCCGAAGGTGCCGGTGCGCTCAGGCACAGTATCGATGACGACGGTCCAGTAGACGGCGTTGGGAAGGGAATTGAGCGCGTTGCCGATGGCCATCACCAACAGGATCATGGCGACGGAGTCCAGGGTGGGGATGAGGCAGAAGCACAGCGTGGTGAGGGCGAGGGAGCCCATGGCGAAACCGCTGCGGGCGATCCACAGGCTGCCGGTGCGGCGGCGGAGCCAGTCACTGATGCGGCCGCCCAACAGCACGGTGACGCAGGCACCGATCCAGGGGATCATCCCAAGGTACCAGAGCGAGCCCAGGGAGAAACCGAACTCGGCCTGGAGATACCGCGGCGTCCACGTCAGGATCATGAAATTCACGTACATAAAGGCGAAGTAGCCGATGGCGTTGCAGACGAGGGTGCGGCTCTGGAAGAAGTTCCACCATTTGAGCTGCCGGGCGGCCTGGTCCACCGTGGTTTCCCCGGCCAGGGTGTCCGTCTGGTCCCGGATCACGGCCAGTTCTGCTGCTGAGACGCGCGGGTTCTCTTCCGGGGTATTGGTGAAGATGCGTAGCCACCAGGCCAGCCACACGAGTCCGATGACGCCGAGGATGATGAAGACCCAGCGCCAGGATCCGGTCAGGGCGATCAGCCCCACCGCCACCGGTGCGGTCAGCAGCGCGCCCAGTGGGGTGCCGAGCAGTCCCACTGCGGACATAAAGCCGCGTTCCTTCACGGTGGCCCAGTTGGCGACGGTCCGGTTGACCGTGGCATAAGCCGGCCCTTCGGCAAGGCCGAAGGTGATGCGGAACAGCGCGAAGCCGATCAGCGCGGAGCCAGCCAGGGCGACGCCCACGTCGCCGGCAAAGACCACGCACATCACCAGGATTGACCAGGACAGGGTAGCCAACGTCCAGGTGAAGCGGGGGCCCTTCTTATCCGCCAGCACGCCGCCGATCAGGGCACCGAACATGTAGCCGTAGCCGAAGAAGCCCAGGACCTTGCCCCAGTCGGCCGGGTCCAGCCCGTACTCGCTGATGATCCCGTCGGCGGCGTAGGAGATTGCACCCCGGTCTATGTAGTTGATCACGGTGATCACCACGATGCCGAACAGGACGACCCACCGGAAACGGTTCACGAACAATCCCCGGCTGGCCGGGTTCACGCTGCTCACGATCGGAGCTGTCTTGTTATCCATGTCACAGGAGCCTAGGGGCCTGAACGCCAAAATGCAATCGATTGCATTACTGCCCCGCCGGCAACCGACTGGCCGTGCTGCGCTTACGTTTGTCTTTGCGTGGACTCGCGGATCACCAGTTCCACCGGCACCGTGGCTGAGACCGGGTTCTCCCCGTTGATGCGGGCCAGCAGGGCCTCGGCCGCCCGCGCCCCGATCTCGGCCATGGAAGAACGGACGGTGGTGAGGCCGACCGGAATTGCCCTTGCCAGCGAAATGTCATTGAAACCCACCACATACACGTCCCGGCCCGGCAGCAGGCCCGCCCGGTAGAACTCCCCGAGGGCACCGATGGCTGCGGTGTCGTTGACTGCAAAAAGCCCAAAGGGTGCATCCAGCTGAGCCATGAGCTGCTGGGCGGCGGCGGCGCCGTCTTCGGCATACAGGCCGCCGTCGAGCACCAGCTCCGGCGCGAGGGTCCGCCCGCGGGCCCGGAACCCGTCCCGGAAACCCTGTACGCGCCTGGCCAGGTTCCCCGCGTACGGCATTCCCGCATACACGGCGACCGGGCCCGGGCAGACCTGGGCCAGATGCTCGGCGGCGAGCATCCCACCCTGATAGTCGTTGCTCGTGACCGAGGGGTACCCGTCCAGCGGACGGTTGAACAGGACAAACGGGAGGCCCAGCTGCCGGACGTTGTCCAGGAAGTCCGAGTCGCTGCGGGCGTCGCCGATCAGGACGCCGTCCACGCCGCGCTGGAACGCCATCTCCAGCTTCGCGACCTGCTCGGCCGGGTCATCGCCGGTGGGCACCACGATGCTCTGATAGCCGGCGGCCGCTAGGACCTCGTCGATGCCCTCATGCATCAGGGCCAGCACTTCGTCACGCAGCCGCGGCACAAACACTGTTACCAGCCGGGAGGAGTTGGTCCGCAGCGACGCCGCGGTGAGGTTGGGCCGGTAGCCCAGTTCTGTCGCGACCCGCCAAATGGCGCGTCCCTTGTCCGTGCGCACCTGGTCCTCCGGCTTGCGGAGTGTGCGGGACACCGTGGAGATATCCGAGTTGCTCGCCCTGGCGATGTCGGCCATGGTGACGCGTGGCGCTCCGGGCGAGGGGGACGGACTGTTAGGCACAGGCGTCAGTCTACTGGCGGCGGGAGCGGGGCCGTTCCGGTGACGCCCGCCCCGGGCGCTGTAGGCTGTGAATTCGCTTTAACTCATGCGTCTTTCAATCACTAATATGGGGCAGCAAATGGCTACGAAAATATTCGATGTCGAAATTCCGGATGGTCAGCATCTCGGTTTTTCGCGGGATACGGATGGCGCGTACCGTGCCCATCTTTTCGACGATGAAACGAACGGTCTCGTCGGCCATGCGGAACTTTTCGAACACGATACGGACGAGGCTCAGACTCCGCGCGTCGAGTACGTCTATGTCTCGGATTCGGAACCGTCGAGAGGGCATGACCTTACCGACAAGGAACTCGAGGAGACTATCGAGGCACTGCTCAACCTTGGAATCGTCGCTGCCATGCTCGCTATCAAAGCAGCACCCCATGTTGCCGGCTGGTGGCGCGGCACAGCCATGCCTGCCTTGAAGTCGGCTGGCGGCAGCGCGCGATCGGCAGTGAAGTTGGCCAATGAAAAGACTGTCCGCAGCATCCGCTCGAAGAGCGACACCGCACTGCTCACCCTGAAGTCAGCCTGGCCCAAACTGCATAAAGATCCGAAGGCGGAGAACACCGTCCTCACCGGTCAGACCGTAGCGGCCGGATCCGAGAATCCGCGTCGTCCCGCTCAGTTGGAAACCGCGTTCACGGAGTATCGGTCCCGTATGGGCAGCGCCGAAGCACGGGAACGGTTTGTCGCCACGCTTGTAGCGCGGGCCTTCAGCGATCAGCAGATGCAGGCGTTACGCGACGCCACCATCGAGGACAACGGTGATTTCCCCGGCCTGGGCGATGCAATGAAAGCTCTCACGCCGCAGCGCGTCGGAGAGACGATTTCCCTGATGTTGGAGAAAAACCCGTCGCTGCTCGAACCTCAGTCCATTTTGGAACTCCGTGCCATTTTCGGCGGCGGCAACGAGGGCCTGGCATTGCGGATCGAACGGCCGCAGACTGCGGAGACGCTGTAGAGGCTTAGTCCGGGCGCGGCGCGGAGGGTGCAGAACCGGTGCCGCTCGCCCCGCCTCCAGGTGTATGGCGGCGCGCAGCTTGGGCATCCCGGCGACGACAATGCGTTCGGCGGCTTCGTCCTGGAAGAGGGCCTGCGCGAGCTGGGTGATGGCCTGCCGGGAGGTCCGCTCCCCCATGCCCAGCCCCACGCGGTTGGCGATGATCTTGCGGTCCAGCAGCCAGGTCTGGACCTCGGGGCACTCCGTGGTCTGGCAAGAAGACAGGGAGTTCGACGACGTCGACGCTGGCGCGGGAGCGCTGGGCGTTCTCAGCCCTCATGGTGTGGCCAGCCCGCGAGTCCGCTAGCTCAGAGCTCTATCCACCCCCGGGCCAGGGCGAGCACGCCTGCAACGGCTCCGGCCAATGTAATAAGGAAAAGGATTAGCTCCCCTCCCCGGAACACGCGCTGCCCTTGTTCACGGCGGGCAATCACGAACAGGACGGTGGCGGGGGCGTAGAAGATCATCGAAAGCAGCACCAGGGGCAGCCCGGCGGCATAGACCAGGAACACTGAATAGATGGTGGCAATGACGGCAATGACCAGGTCGCCCCGCCGGGTGCGGCTCGGGGCTCCTTCATACGTTTCCCCGCTCCAACCGAGCTTGAGGGCGTAGAGGGCCGCGAAAAGGAGGGAAAACAACGTCAGGACCGCGGTCATGTCCAGTGCGAAGTCGAAGGCGTCCTCGGAGAAGTAGGTGATGACCATTACCAGCTGGCTGAGCAGTGTGCTCAGCAGCAGGGCGTTGACCGGGACATCGTCCTCACTGACCTGGGACAGAAACCGCGGCATGTCCTTCTCCCTGGCGGCCACGTACAGAACCTCCGCTGACATCAGGCTCCAGGCCAGGTAAGCCCCCATCACCGAGATAATCAGGCCTGCGCTGACGAACACCAGCCCCCAAGTCCCTACCCCCGCTTCCAGGACGCCTGCCATGGATGGTTGGCGCAGCTCGGCGAGCTGTTCCATCGGCAGGACCCCGTAGGAGACGATCGTGACCGAGGCAAAGATGGCAAAGACGCTCAGGAAGCCGAGGATGGTTGCCCTGCCAACGTCCTCCCGCCGTCGGGCATGGCGCGAATACACGCTGGCACCTTCAACACCCAGGAACACGAACACCGTCACCAGCATCGTGTTGCTGACCTGCTCGAACAGCGGCCCCGTATAGTCCGCCCCGTTAAGGTTTCCTGCGAAGACGGCGGGGTCGAACAGAAAGACAGCAAACAGCACAAAGACCAGGATGGGAACAACCTTGGCGATCGTGACTATCCGGTTAATGGCCGTGGCTTCCTTGATGCCGCGCCTGATCAGGAAGAAGAATCCCCACAGACCGGCCGAGGACAGCACGACGGCGAGGAGGGTGTCCCCTGCGCCCAGCTGCGGAAACAGGGCTCCCAGCGTGGACATGGTGAGCACCCAGTAGGTGACGTTTCCAACACAGGCGCTGGCCCAGTAACCCGCTGCGGAGAAGAACCCCACGTAATTTCCGAAGCCGGCCTTGGCGTAGGCGAAGACCCCCGCATCAAGGTCTGGTTTGCGCATGGACAGCCGCTGGAACACGAAAGCCAGCATCAGCATGCCGGAACCCGCAATCAGCCAGGCGACCAACGCACCCCACACCCCGGTTTCCTCGGCGAAGCGCTGGGGCAGGGAAAACACCCCCGCCCCGACCATGGACCCGATCACCACAGTGGTGAGGGTCAGCAGGGAGAGTTTGGCCGCTGGGGCTTTGTCCCCTGAAGCAGGCGCATTAGACACGGTTCTTTTTCCAATCGGATGTGGCGGCCACTGAGGCAACACCGCTTAGACATCTGTGGAGGGACGGACCGCTTCCTGCGGAGGCTCCTCCGTCAGCGGCTCACCACAATCCTCTCAGAGGGAGACGGCGGGGTCCGAATCGGCGGCCAGCACCTCGAGCCAGTTGCCGAAGGGGTCCCTGCAGTGGAAACACGTGTACCCGTCAGAGATGGTGCGCTCACGTATGTCCAACTTGACGCCGTGACCGGAATTCCGGTGTCGGACGCGGCCGCGGTCAAGTGCCAGCCGCCGCCAGCCGTCGTCGTTGTCAGTCGAGGGGATCCCGGATGATCGGGCAGGTCATGCAGTGCCCGCCGCCGCGGCCGCGGCCGAGTTCGGCGCCGACAATGGGGATGACCTCGACGCCGGCGTTCCGCAGTGCCGCGTTGGTCTGGGTGTTGCGGTCATAGGTGAACACCACGCCCGGTTCCAGGGCGACGGCGTTGTTCGCGCTGTCCCACTGCTGGCGTTCGGAGGCGGAGTAGTCGCCGGCGGTCTCCACCAGGCGCAGCTTTTTGTAGCCCATGGATTCGGCCACCACATCCACGAACCGGCGGTCGCGGTGGTCCCGCACCTCCAGGCCGGGGCTGCGGTCCGAGGGGTGGATGGTGAAGGCGTGGATGCCGTCCACAATGGCCGGATGGATGGTGGCCAGGTCCCGGTCGGCGAAGGTGAACACGGTGTCCAGATGCATGGCGGCGCGCAGCTTGGGCATGCCGGCGACGACGATCCGTTCCGCGGCCTCGGCGGCGAACAGCGACTGCGCCAGCTGGGTGATGGCCTGGCGGGAGGTGCGCTCCCCCATGCCGATCAGCACGGTGCCGTTCCCCACCGGCATCACGTCCCCGCCTTCCAGGTAGGCCTGGCCCCAGTCCTGTTCCCCGTCGCCCCACCACACGGTGGACGCCGCGTACTCCGGATGGAACTTGTAGATGGCCTGCATCAGCAGGGTCTCGTCGTGGCGTGCCGGCCAGTACAGGGGGTTCAGCGTCAGGCCTGCGCCGACCCAGCAGGTGGTGTCCCGGGTGTAGAGCGTGTTGGGCAGCGGCGGCAGCAGGTACTCGGGCCGGCCCGAGGATTCCCGGGCCAGCGCGATGTAATCGGTGCGGTAGTCGGCGGGGAGGTCCGACGTCGCGAGCCCGCCGATGAGGTAGCGCGCCAGGTCCGCGCCGGTCAGCGAATCCAGGAAGGCCCGGGTGCCGGACACCAGCCCCAGCCCGACCCGGTTGGCGATGATTTTCCGGTCCAGCAGCCAGGTCCGTGCCTCGGGCAGGTCCATGGTCTGGCCCAGCAGGTCGTGCAGTTCGACGACGTCCACGCCGTGGTTTTCCATCTTGGTGACGAAGTCCGCGTGGTCGCGCTGGGCGTTTTCCACCCACATCACGTCGTCGAAGAGCAGGTCTTCCCGGTTGGTGGGGGTCAGCCGTTCGTGGGCCAGGCCCGGTGCGCAGACCAGGACCTTGCGCAGTTTGCCGACCTCCGAGTGCACCCCGTAGGCGGCGGCGGGCGAGGTGGGGGCGGGGGAAGGCATGGGGAACTCCTTTATCAGCAGGCTTACCAGCATCCTCGCAGAATGGTGCTCCGGGTCCGAATCGACGAGGAGGTTCGGACCCGGCCACTCGCACCTACCAGCTGAACGCGAGCAGCAGTAGAGCTGCTGGGTCCTAACCATCAAACGGCCTGCACGTCTCGCCAGAGCGGAAGGAATCAAGGTACTAGTGCCGCTCCTCCGGGTCAGTGATGGAATGCCTTATTACGAGGATAATGTGGAGCGAAGCTGTGACGCGCAAGAGCTGCACACTGTCAGTCCTTGGTCAGATTCTCGGACTTTGAATGCCCTCGTTAGCCCCCGGAGATCATGGCAATACAATTGACGAAACGCCTCTAGAACACGAATACCCTTCAAACATGCCGTGGGCAGTCTGCTGAAGGTCCGAGCACTGAGATTCGACCGTTTGGCAATCTGAATATCCCCACCTGAGGAGTCCTATTATGAGTACCGTATTCAAACCCGTCGGATGGAAAGTTCAGGGGCTGGTCGACAGCGTCGAGTCAGGCGTTGTGCAGTTGCCTGATCTGCAGAGACCGTTCGTATGGCCCAAGTCGAAAATCCGTGATCTGCTCGATTCCATGTATCGCGGCTATCCAGTGGGTGAATTAATGTTCTGGAACGTGTCGCAGGAGGACTCTTCAAGAACAATCTCCGGGGCCACGGGCCGGATAGGAAGCCACCAGATCATTGACGGGCAGCAGCGGTTAACCAGCTTGTACGCGGTCTTCAAGGGTGCGATGGTGAGGGACGCAGATTATAATTCCAGGCGTATGTCGATTGCCTTCAACCCGCTCACGGAAAAGTTTGAAGTTACTAACACTGCGATTGAAAAGTCTGTGGACTGGATCAGCAACGTGTCGGAGTTTTTCGGAAATACATATAAGACCCGCCGATCATTCAAAAAACGTTATGAGGAAGCTCGTGGTGAACTAACCGAGGACATGGAAGAGCTCATCGAAGAGCGCCTTGGCCGGCTGGATAGCCTGCGCAACTATGAATTCACTGTGGTTGAAATACAACCGGACGCAGATAAGAAGGTAGTCGCGGATATCTTTGTGAGGATCAACTCAGAAGGAGTCAGCCTCAAAGCCTCCGATTTCATTCTAACCTGGCTCAGTGTTTTCTGGCCCGAGGGCAGAGAGCTATTGGAGCGGTTCGCCCGGGATTCACGCCTGACGCCCCAGCGTGCGAGCGAGATTGCCGAGCGTCCCGTTTCGTGGACTCCAATCAACAACTATCTTGCCGTCGACGCAGGGCAACTAGTGAGAGTACTAGTGGCTGTCGGTCAGAACCGGGCGAAGCTCGGCGACGCCTATAACGCCCTTCAAGCCAAGGACCGTAGCACCGGATTCGTTGTACCGGATCGGCAGGAGATCGAGTTAGCCAAGCTCAAAGCGGCACTGCCGTTGGTACTGAAGGAACTCCATTGGACCGAGTTCATCCGGTGCCTGGCCGTAGCCGGTTTCAAGTCACGAAAAATGGTCACCTCGGACATGAACATTCTGTCCAGTTATGCTCTCTGGATTATGGGGCGCACACGTTTCGGCGTGGATATTACAACTCTGCGTAACCTCATGGCCCGCTGGCTCTTCATGTCCCAGCTATCTGGACGTTACACCGGAAGCGCGGAAACTCAGCTACAGAAGGACTTGGATAGGTTAACCGCTATCAGCGGCAACGAGGCAGGCAGTTTTGTCTCAACACTTGAAACAGTCATAGATGCCGAACTATCCGAGGACTTTTGGACGCTGCGGATGCCCGATTCGTTGATCTCGTCGTCGTCAGCCCTTTCCCCTTCTTATCAGGCATATCTGGCCGCCCTGAACATCCTCGATGCGGACATGTTTATGCTCAATAACAAAGTTCAGCAGTGGATGGATCCTGCCCTGCCAGCGACCAAAGGGACCGAGGGACACCATCTGAATCCCCGAAAATACCTTGAAAACGTCGTCGGTATCCGAGATCTGAAAAAAATCAACCAGGTCGCCAACTTTGCGCCCACGGATTGGAGCACGAACAACCTAATATCCGATCGTGAACCTGCTGACTATTGGCCCGCACTGGTTAGGGAACGTGGCTTCGATGAAGAGTCGTTGCGGCAACAGATGTTCTGGCACGCCCTCCCTGATGGCTGGGAAGGTATGGACTACGAGGAGTTCCTTTACGAACGGCGTATCCTCCTAGCTCAGGTGACTAGGGCGGGATATGAACGCCTCAGGTGGGGGCAGTCAGAGGCTCCAGCTGTTATCCCTCTGACGGCAAGGTCGTCAGCTACTCACGCTGAGAGGGACATCGCGGAGCTGATGGAAGCAGGGGTCCTCTCATCTGGTGATCTCCTCAGCCCGGTCGACGATTCCATCAGAATGCGAGCCGAGGTAACCGATGACGGAGTAGTTGTCATCGACGGTCATGAATTTGCAACTTTGAACGCGGCGGCCCACCACGCGGGTGCAGACAATGTGCCCGGTGCTGAGTTTTGGCAGGTCGAGAATCCCGAAGGAGAACAAGTCGCGATACAGTCCCTGATGGCCGGGGCGCTATAGATGCCTCGACACCACAGCGAGTGGTGACGTACCAATAACGCCATAAAGGCTGTGATTTAGAGTGGCCTGCACAGGGCGGATACTGCGACGGCAGACAGCACAGGAACCGGTCGTTAGCGAAGCGGGCACGGACCACCCCGTCCACACAAGGAGGAGTGGTCCGTGCCCTAATCCGTGACTTGCGGATTAGGGCACGGACGGCCGGCGGTTGGAAACGCTAGATGTTCCAGGCCGCGGGTACGGAACGGGAGTAATCCACGCCACCAAGCGCCGCGAAATGCGCCTTCGCGGACTTGATTTTCGCTACCTCCGACGGACGTAGCCTCGAATCATCACTCGTACTCTTCGTCTCCCGGATCATATAAACCCTGTCCTGACCGCCCTCCTGCTTGATGATCGCCCAGTCAGGGTTGTACGGGCCCACCGGAGTATCGATCTTGAACTTCGAGGGCAGCTTCATAAACAGCTTGATGTCCTCACGCGAGTCCAAAAGTTCGGCGAACCTGCGCTCGACATCGGAATCGAACACCACATAATCAAAGTCCGTCTTCCCTGTTTCCTGCACCTGGTACATCTGGTCAAGGAAACGTTCCTTCTCTTCCTCTCCGTCCTTCTGCAACTCACGCAGCTCATACACGGAACCGGCGATCTTCTCGTACTGGATACCCTCAACCACGATCTTCGCCAGCTCGCCCTGCAGCACCCGCTTGGCCATGGAAATAAAATCATTCGGATTCGTGATGAACTCGGACAGACGTCCGCTGCCCACCAAAATATCGATGATGGTTCTGCGGGTCAGGGAGGTGGCCTCCTGCAGTTCCGTGATGATGTCGGGCAGATCATAGCTTCCCCGAAGGTCCGCATCCCGGCTGCCGAGTTCCTCACCCTTGGCACCACCGCGCAGCACCCGCACCCCCGCCCGCGTGACATGGATGCGCAAAGGATCGATCGGCGGCGCGTCCTGAATAGCTTTGATCGAGTTCTTCAGGAGCTCGTCCCGGCCTACGCTGACACGGTAGGTGGTCCGGCCGCTGATTGCTTCCCAAAACTCCTCAAACTCCGGGGTCGAATACAACGCTTTGTTGAGCTTTCGTGCCCGGCGCTTACTTGCCGGACGGACGTACTTACCGATGTGCGCGCGCCTGATGAGATCAGTAACCTCATCCTCAAAAATCGAGTACTCCTCGGGCAGGTGAAGGCTGAAGCCCAGCGTGTCCGGCTGGAACGCCGAGGTGACCGCGCCAGCCTGGTCAATGAACCCCTTGCCTTTCAGGTGCTCCCAGACCTGGGCCGAGCGCTGGAAACCGAACCGGTCATCGGTCATCACCCCGTCCTCGTCCCGGAGTAGGATCTTGGCGAACTCAGCCCTGCGCACGCGTCCGATATCGACGCCTGCATCCTTATACTCCTTCTGCAGGCTGTCAGCGAATTTCTTATACGACTCGTTCGCGACCACTGTGAGGGTCGCTATTCCTCGCTCATCAACACGCTGGTAACCCGTCTTGGTTTCCGCCACGGGCAGGCGGAGGCCGCGGCCCAATGTCTGGCGGCGTTCCGTCTCGGCGCCCATCTCCCGCAGGGTGCAGATCTGGAAGACATTCGGGTTGTCCCAGCCCTCGCGCAGGGCCGAATGGCTGAAAATGAACCGGCCCGGTTCATTCTCGTCCAGCAGGCGTTCCTTGTCCTTCATGATCAGCTCATAGGCATCATCATCAGCTTTGGTCGCACCCGAAGAGTCTTGGAACGCGGTCTTCTTACCGCGTTTGATCTGGGAGAAGTACGCCCGGCGAAGCTCCCTCGGATCCTGCGGCAGCAACTCCTGGTAGCGGGCGGACTTGGCCCGCTCTTCGATGAACACCTCGTCGAACCAGCGGGCGAAGTCCCCGTCCGCGTCATCGTTGGTCATACCGTCGCCAAGGTAGCTGGCAACTTTGTCCACGAAGAACAGGCTGAGCACCTTGATCCCACGGCCTCGGAGCAGCACAGCTTTGCGCAGGTGCTCACGGATCGTCTCGCGGATCATCTCCTTATAAATCGCCCCGGTCGACGCGCCAAGGCTCTCCCCCTCGTAAAGGAATCCATGCTGGGTCAAGTCAACACAGGCCGGGTCAATGCTCATCTCATTGATTCGCCACCCCTCGTAGACAGGGTTGTTCGTCAGGCGGGCATCAGAGAGTTCCTGATGCTGCTTCACGTTCACAATCCGGCGGGCAACGGTACCGTCAGCCGTGCGAACCGACAGTTCCAGTCGGGCCGTCCAGGACGGCTCCCGCCTGACCTCCACCAACTTGATATAAGGGGATGCGTCCGCGCCCTGCTGCTGCACGTCCGCAACCACGATCTGCTTCACCAAACCCAGATCGTGAGCATCCACCGGATCCAACCGGTAAACCACATTGCGCTGCTTCGCGTGCGTGGCGCTATACCGCAACGTAAACACCGGATCGAGTTCACCCACCGCCGACTGGGAGAGCAGCGACTCCATGTTCTGCGGCTCATCCATGATCACCACAGGTCGCGTCGCCTTCAAATAATCCAGCGGACGCAACCCGTTCAGCTTGTCCCGGGCCTGATGAATAATCCGGGTATTGGCATTGCCGCGGATCGAGTCAATGGTCATGACCAGGATCTGCACATTGGTCGACGTCGCAAATGACTGCACCTCTTCAGCCGTCTTGCCGCTGTAAACAGAGGAAACGAAGTTAACCCCGTACTGCCTATACAGGTTCTCAAAATGGGAACGCATCAACCGGATACTCGTATTCACACCCTCGCGGATAGCGACACTGGGCACCAGAATCACGAACTTCGTGAAGTTATACTTCACCGCCAGCTCAAAAATCGTACGCAGATACACGTACGTCTTACCCGTACCGGTCTCCATCTCGATATCGAAATCAAGGGAATCCTCGTCGAAGAGCTTAGAGACGACTTCCAGACCGTTGCGGTCCTGCACCCGCTGCAAATTCGCCAGGATCAGGTCACGATCGAGCACCAGGCTGTTGCCAACAGCCCCTACCTCTTGCATGAGATCAATCTCCAGGGCTGACTGGTCATCGTCAGCCAGCACTGCTGCACCGCGCAGCGTTGTCACCAGTTTCTGCGCGTCCTGCGGCTGCCCGTCAAAGAGGTCAACCACCGACGCAATAGCCTCAAGCTGATACGGCTGGCTCGCGTCAAACTGGAACCCTGCCCCGCGTGCTACGCCGTCCACAGGTCAACTCCCCGGCCCTTGCACAACTGCGCCAGATTCGTCTTCAACTCATCATCACCCTGGAACACGTCCTCCAACACAATCAGACGCTGCGGATCAGCCTCCACAACCGCCCGAAGCTGCTCCAACGACGGCTTCACCTGCTCATCCAGATACGCCAAAACCAGGCCTCCCGCCACAGACCGCAGCTCCAGCCCGGCAATCTCCACCAGACCAATCTCTTCCGTCAGCGAGTAGCCCTGCTTCAACAACAACTCCGTCAGCAAATCATCCGCCGACGCCCCATCCGAGCTGTTGCTGTCACGCCACTCCAACAAACGCTGCTCAAAAGCATCCGGCTCAACATCACTCGACAACCGCCACTTCGAAAAACATGTGTCATCGAGACGGTAGGACCTGAATCCCAGATCCAGAGTGGGTTCATCCGCATTGTTCAGGCGGGAGTTAGCATCGTGCACAGCTCGTTCCCTAACTAGCGCGATTCGCCGACGAGAAACCTCAGAGATCGTGGCATATCCAGCGTTGTCCGCAACAGACCCTTCGGGCACAGGCTCCGGAAGCTGAACTGAAATCCATTTACGGGATCCCCCATCGGCCAAGTTCTGCTCAATCACAGCCTGAGCTGTTGTTCCCGATCCGGCAAAAAAGTCAAGAATGACCAAATCCTTTGACGGGTGCAGGGATAGCAAGTGCCTAATTAGACCGACCGGTTTAGGATGATCGAAGATCTTCTTTTGCCCAAAGAGATCCGCGACTTCCTTCGAGCCTGATGCATTAGTGAATCCCTCGAACCAAGCTTTTTCCACTTGATAGATGCTCTGGTCGTCAGCCGCATCAAAATAGATCTTTCTAGCCAAAATATTTCCGTCATAGTGAATGAATCGTTCTTGATCCGCTTCAAACTTTTCGCGAGTCCACAACCAACGACCTTCCTCACCGTTGACTTCCTTAGGCAAAAGGATCTTGGCGGTGGAGCGAGGCTCAGTTGTTGAAAGTGACCCGTCAGTTGCAACATAAATAGGGAACCACATATTTGGACGCGCTTTGCGGGTGGCATCCGAACCACTCGCCTGAAATTGGCCCAGTCGATACTTTCCCCATTTATCATGCAGGGGATATTCCTTCTCCCCAACAAGCTTTCTTTGAAGCACGGTCTGCGATGAGCGCGAGTAAATCAATACATAATCGTTTAGTTTACGCATCGCTGCCTCTGATCGCGTAGCAGCGGCGCCAGCACCAGTCTTGCGGGGCGCAAGTGCAACGTAGTTCGACTCTCCGAATACCTCATTACAGAGCTTCTTCAGGTTATCGACTTCCATATCGTCAATAGAAATGAAAATAAGACCGTCGTCGGCCAGCAGGTTGCGCGCAAGCTTCAGACGTGGGTACATCATGTTGAGCCAGTTGGAATGGTAGCGACCCTCGGTCTCGGCATTGGTGGAGAGTTTTTTACCTTCGTCGTTGACCTGGCGCGTCCACTCCAGATAGGTGTCGAGACCCTCCTTAAAGTTGTCCGGGTAGACGAAGTCCTTACCCGTGTTGTACGGAGGATCGATGTAGATCATATTGATCTTCGCGTGATAGTGCTTCTGCAGGATCTTCAATACTTCGAGGTTGTCACCTTCGATGAAGACGTTCTTAGTGGTGTCCCAGTCCTTCGAGTTCTCGAAGTCAGGCCGAAGCGTCGCGGTCGTTGGGTCCTGTGCCGCCCGCAGGGCACTCTTCTTCCCGGGCCAGAACAGACCGAAACGCTCGTTACTATCGGCAGCATCGCCGTCGAGCAGTTCCTTGAGCTTCTCGACGTCGACCTTGCCGTCGGCAATGGCTTCCGGAATCAGATCGGCGAGCTGCTCCGCAAGCTCGGTCTGAAAATTTGGTGTTGTCGAGGGTATTTCGTGGACGTCGTCCGTCATGTGATTACTTTCTTTCCTGGCTAGTGTAAGTTTGGTCGGTCTTATACAGGGTTGGCTCAGGCATCAATACGCCAGCGAATCGTGAAGAGATGCTCCGTGGTCTGCGTACCTTGAAGGGACTGTTCGATCAGTTCGAGGTACTTGTTTGCCTCAGCACGTAGCTGTTTAAGGACTCCACGAAATTCCTCATCAGCTTCCTCAGCGCGTTGCTCCCACTTGCGGGCTTCCTTCTTGAGCCGGAGCTGTTCCATTGGGTCGTCGGCCTGGCGCGCACGTTTGCGAGCATCCTTCTCCATCGCGCGGTACTCGCGGATTTTGCCCTCGTGCTCTGCCTTGCGGTCTTGTTGGTTACGGTAGATCAGCTCTTCCTGCTGGTCGTAGTACCGCGAGTTACGGCCCCGTACCTCGCGTTCTAACTCAGTGCGGCGCACCGCCAGTTGCGGCTCGAATTTCCCCTGTTCGATCCGCACCTCCACATCGCCAACCTCAGTGCAACTGAGGTCAAGAATGTCAGCAACGTATTCCTCATCGAGCCATTGTCCGTCGTCAGTGAGGCCACCGGCGAGTACATACGATTCGGCGATATCCTCGTCCCGGGCCCTCATCGTGAACGTCAGGAGGTCGACGGTCAGTTCCCCGCTAGCGCCTGCGAGTTCCTTTACCGAGTTACTAGCGCGCGCTGACTGGCTGAGCGATAACGTCAGCTCTCGAGCCGGGGTGGCGTGGCTCTTCGCGGTTCCGAGAACATGTTGCGCCAACGGACTCGCATACCTGTACTGGTACGCGTTGTCCTGCGGCTTCGATTTGAAGAAGTACCGCCCCGTGGAAGTTTCGACAATCGGTGCTGTGTGGAGGACGAAGGTGCCGCCGTCGCCCTCGAAACTGGCCTGTTCCGCCAGCTCATGGCGGGTGACCGCGAGCAGGAGGCGTTCGAACTTATTAAGCACCTCTCCTGACTGGGCGTCGTAGGCTTTGAGTCGATCCTGAACGTGCGGATCCAGGTTATCGAAGACCTTTGCCTTCGCCTTCTCCATCTCACTCGAAATCTCAGTGGCATACTGTCCCTCCAGCTCCTTGAAAGCGGAGTCCAATTCGCCGGCCGTCTTGCAGTTGGTGAGGATATCGCTGATCCGCTTCTCGAAATCCAGTCCGTCCTCGATCGCACCGAGTACTTCGTCGCTAGCACCGAACACGCTCGAGAACAGCTTGAACTTGTCCGTCAGCAATTCCAGAATTCGTTGCTCAGCAACGTTGCCCTTATTCGAGAAGTTGACGACCACGACGTTGTGCTTTTGCCCAAAACGGTGCACGCGGCCGATGCGCTGCTCCACGCGCTGCGGGTTCCAGGGCAGGTCATAGTTAACTAGCATCGAGCAAAACTGCAGATTGATGCCCTCGGCTGCAGCTTCAGTGGCGATCATGATCTTGCCCTGGTCACGGAAATACTCCACGAGTGCCTTGCGCCGATCGACGGCGACAATCCCCGTAGCCACTTCCCCGTCCTTATTTTTTTTGAGCCATTCCTGATAAATGGCGGTTTGCTCCGGCGAGTTGTTCGACCCGTTAAACAGCACCAATCCTTCGCCGCGTCCCATGCCGGTCAGAGTCCGGGCGATGTATTCCTGCGTCTTCGTCGAGTCGGTGAAGATGATTGCTTTCTCAGGCGCTCCCAGCTCGCGCAACCGTTCAAAGCCCCGGTCGAGGGCTTCGGCGAGCTTGACTGCCTTCTGGTTCTCCGTGATCGAGCGGGCGAGGGCAGCGTAGTCACGCAACTCCGCAACCTCCGCTTTCATGGCCGTGAGTGTGTCTTCGTCCAGATAAACAGCCGGCTGCACTACGCCGTGCTGTCCATCGGCTGTTGCACCGCCGACTTCTTCGGCTTCTTCGAGCACCTCGCCAGTGAGTTCGTCGTCCGCTATGAACTCCGCAGTAAAAAGGCCGCCCCTGCCATCCCGCCGCTGCCCGGCGGCTACCTCGTCTGCCAGACGATTAGCAATGTTCTCCAACGTGCTTGCGACAGCGTAGGTCGAGGATCCCAGGCGCTTACGAATGATCAAGGCGGAAAGATGACGCTGGCTATCAGCGAACGCGAACAACTGCCCACGCTGCAGATAATCGTTCACCAGGTCATACAACCGAGCCTCATCCGGCGACGGGGTGAACTCCACCGTGAGCGGCATCCGCTTAGTGAAGTGAATGTACTTGTCCGCATCCCGACGAAGCGTTCGCTTCGAGATCGCCGCCACGCGTTCGACCAAATCATTATCACCGGTCATCTCACGGTTCTTGATGTACCGCTCACGGAACGCCTCGAGCGAGTAGAAGTAGGAGGGGTCGAAGATGGAGACCAGGCCGTAGAGTTCCTCGAGCTTGTTCTGCAGAGGCGTTGCCGTCAGCAGGACCGTTTTGCGCGCGCCCTTAACGATATGAGCGACGGCCTCGGCTGCTTTTGTCTTACCCGTCCAGTGATTGCGCAATCGGTGCGCTTCGTCAGCGACTACAAGGTCCCACGATTTCAGCAGCGATAACTCATTCCGCAGCGCAAATTCATAGGAGCAGATCAAAACTTGCGCTGAACGGGAACCCGCTTGCTTAAGGAGCTCATCCTTGGATTTGGGTTCGAGGATGGTCGACGGGATAAGGAACTTCTCATAAAGCTCCTGCTGCCACTGTTGCCGAAGGCTCGACGGAGCAACAATCAGGATGCTTCGCCGACGTTCTGCCCAGTACTGCGAGATGACGATGCCTGCCTCAATCGTCTTTCCGAGGCCCACCTCATCGGCCAGAATCACTCCCGGCAGGAACGGCGTCTGCAGCGCAAACAATGCTGCATCTATTTGATGTGGTTTCGGTTCTACCTGAGCGTCAAATAGCAGCCCGGCCAGCTTGCCAACGTGGTCATTCGCGTAGCTCCGCTGCAGCTCGTGGGCATAGTACTTTGCCTGATAATCGCTGATGCTGGGCTTCATTTGGCAACCTTGACGCGGACCGGCGGCGTCCAACCAACCGAGGGCACCTGGGCACAGGAACGATTTAACACTGCCGCGATGGATCTCATTCTTGTGTTGCTCCTCCATACCCACGGTGGGGCAATATTTCCTGCTCAAAGCAGGTAGACCGGGACGTCTCCAAGGCTACCGACGCCCTCTGACACTGCTGGGACGCCGCGCCGCGACGGGATACTCACGGCCATTGGATTCCGCCGGACGGTGGCACCCATCCTCGCCATTTTATCGCTCGCCGGCCGCGAGAATCACGCTGGCTGCGTTGTGTACCCGACGCATGATGCTCTGCTGCCGGCGCCGGTAAGCGGCTCGGTCACCCCGCTTCAAAGTGCAACAGCGCTAGCGTCGACATAGACGTCGCCAGGCATTGGCCGGTGCAGCTTCCACGTGATAGCGATCGGCTTTGATCCCGTGTGCGACATATAGTCCATTTGCCCCAGGCAGGTGTAGGCCATGGTCAAACCCGAGTCGTCGTTTTCACGAGGGCGGGTGAACAACAGCACCTGGCTGCCTGCCTTCTTGTGGTCCAGATACCGCCGACCGGTTGGACTTCCGGGAGCCGTCGCGTTCTGGGATTCCCAGTGGAACACCTCAGGACTCATCGCATAGTCCTTATACATGATCGACGCCGCCCTGTCCTTGGCATCCTTTTCGAGCGTGACGAAGAAGGCGTCAGTCTTTGTGTTCTCACACCAAGCAACACCCTCCCGGTGTCGCGCCCGGCGTCCTTCCAACGAAAGGTAACCCAAAGCAGCGAGGACTTCCTCGCGCCGGTAGGTTGCGTGGGAGTACAGCGGGACGTGCTGGAGGCCACGGCCCAAGCCTTTGGGCGCGTAGCGGGACCGCTGGATACCTAATTCCATGAGCTGCTGGATTTCCGAAACAACGGGCGGAAGTGAGCGCACGAAATCCAGTCCGGCGTCATAATCCGAGAAACCGCCGCCTTCCGGCCACAGGGCGAAAAACAGCATCCGGGCCAGCGTCTGCTCCCGGTTGCTCAACTGGTCATAACGTGGAGAGTCATCGGAAACGAGACGGGCATAGGTTTCGGCCCGTTCTAGATCGTCGACGCATAGGAACGTCGTCATGCGCCGAAGGAGAATAGCCTCCTCTGCCACGGACAGGGCGGATTTTCCCGCAATGACGGCATCCGGGCCATAGACCAGGTCGATGAGACCCGCGTCCCGGAGCAGCGCCGTCCATGATTCGCCGGTCTTCCGGTAGATATCTTCCAGGCTGAGCCCCGATTCACGCAGGAAGTCCTCGAGTCTAAGCTCTCCATGGGACTGCACATCTGCGACGAGCTGGCGCCTGTTGAATCGGAGCTGGGTACGAATGTTGTCGAGGATAATCTTCTGCGCCACCCTGTCCAGCACAATCTGCGAGCCGGACGGAAGATAGGGGAATTCATCCTCCACAGCCTTTGCGAGCGTTTTGCGTCCCAACCCGGTAAGTGCCCGGAGTTTGGTCTCAAAACGGAACTCGCGATGCTGTTGCCCGATGTAGTCCAGCACGGTGAGGACCGCTTTGTCCTTTGCTCGGCGCAAGCCGCGGCCGAGCTGCTGTAGGAAAACGGTTGAACTCTGCGTCGGACGAAGCAGCATGATGGTGTCGACTTCAGGCAGGTCCAGTCCCTCGTTGAAGAGGTCGACCGCAAAGATGCAGTTCAGTTCTCGTGTACGGAGCCGTCTCAGCGCATCTGCCCGTTCATCCTCCGGGGTGTTCCCTGAGACGGCGATGGAAGCAATCCCGGCTCGGTTGAAGACCGCAGCCATGTATTCCGCATGTTGAACCGAAACGCAGAAGCCCAGTGCGCGCATCTGCTCTGTAGAAGTGACCTTGTCCCGCAGTTCCTTGATGACTTTTGCAGCACGCGCATCGTTGCCCGTATAGAGACTGCTCAGCTGGCCGACGTCGTAGTTTCCGCGTTTCCATTCAATCTGCGAAAGATCCACATCATCGGAGACTCCGAAGTAGTGGAAGGGCACGAGCAGGTCGGCATCCAGCGCATCCCACAGTCGCAGTTCACTGGCGATGCGGCCGCCGAAGAACTGCTCGGCAACGTTGACGCCGTCGCCTCGCTCCGGGGTAGCTGTCAGGCCCAGCAGCTCCTGAGGACGCAGGTGGTCGATCAGCCGCCTATACGTCGGCGCCTGGGCGTGATGAAACTCGTCAATGACGACGACGTCGAACGCGTCCGGGGCGAGCTTATCGATGCCGTAGGCAGCGAGGGACTGGACGCTGGCGAACACCTGCCTCCACGCCGTTGGGCGGTGATCACCGACGAACAATTCACCAAAGGATCCGCTCTGCATCACGTCACGGTAGGTATGCAGCGACTGTTCCAGGATCTCTTTCCGATGCGCCACGAAAAGAAGCGACAAAGGCCTCCCTGCTGCCTCGCAGAGCCGCTTGTAATCGAGTGCGGCGATAACCGTTTTCCCGGTGCCTGTTGCTGCCACAAGGAGGTTGCGGTGGTATCCATGGACTTCCCGAGCGGCGTCCAGCTCTTCCAGCATCTCCTGCTGGTGGACGAACGGCTGAAGTTCCAAGCCGGTAGCTGCAGCCGGGCGTGACGTGGATTTACCGCCGTTTCGGGCCAGAGCGGCGTCGAGTTTATCGCCGTCCCGCACAGGGTCGTACGTCTGAAAAGCCGACTGCTCCCAGTAGCTATCGAAAGTGAGCTCAAATTTTTGCAGCAACTCTGGTGTGCCGACCGCTGAGAGCCGGACGTTCCATTCCAGTCCGTCGAGCATGGCCGGGGCGCTGAGGTTCGAGCTGCCCACATAGGCTGTATCAAAACCCGTGTTCCGCCGGAAGAGCCATGCCTTGGCATGCAGCCGGGTGGCATGCGTTTCGTAATTGATCTTGATCTCCGCGCCGTACTTCACGGCGAGTTCATCAATGGCCCGGCGTTCCGTGGCACCCATGTAGGTGCTGGTGAGGACCCTCAGCTTCACGCCACGGTCCCGCAGCTCGGCCAGAGCTGGTTCAAGCAGCCGAAGCCCGGTCCAGCGGATGAAAGCGCACAGCATGTCCACCGTGTCCGCTGACCCCATTTCCGTGCGGATTTCGGCGGCAAGGTTGGGGTCGTCCTTACCGTTCGTCAACAGTGCAGGCTGGCTGAGCGGTGTTGAGGGACGGCGGAGCTGGCGACGTCGGAGGCCTTCCTCCGCGAACAGGGAGGTCAGCTGTTGAGGTCCTGGCTCCAGCCTGTCTGCACCGAGGCGGCTAAGCAACGAGTTGGCCAATGCGACCCGGTCTTCGGGGCTGGCTTGGTCCAGAGACTGCCGGACCCTGCGTGCGATGTGAGCGGACAACGCTTCCGAGGACAGTGAGTCCGGGACGGGCTCGAGGACAGCTTTCACCCCGGACTGTCCAGCCAATGCCTGTCGGAGATTATTCGTGTTGAGAAGCTCGTAGAGACCTTCCGGCATGCGTTCGCCGGGGTTGACGGACCGCATCATTTCTGTTCCCCAACCAACCGGTTCAACTCCTGGACAACGGCCCGTTGGAGTGGCTCCGCCACCTTGGACAGCATCCTGTTGATGATGTTCTGTACGACGACGTCAACCATTTGGCGATCGAAGTCGTCGAGAGGTTCATCCATGGGATTTGCGAGCAGAGTCGCTACGGGTGCGGTGGAACCCTGTGCTTCTGATGAAGAGCCCACTTCATGCACCGAAGAAACCGGCTCAGGCAACGCGGCCGGAGCCAAGCCACCATCGTTTGAAAACGCGGTGTCCTGGTTCGTATCCGCAGGGTTGGGTGAACCTCCACCAATAATGGAAGGAAGCGAGCCGAGGGGGTACACGACGTCCAAACGGGTGGTCGTTCTCGTCAGAGCTATATACAGGAGGCGTTCTCCGTGGGGCTTGTCCACAATCCGCTGTGGGTCCACCACAATGACGGCGTCGAACTCAAGTCCCTTGGATGCTTCCGGCGTCACCAGGTTGATGGCATTGCTCAACCCGCCGGACGTTGATTCGCTCCATTGAATCTCTTCGGATCGGAACGCAGCCCGGATGTCGTCCCAGAGCTCGGGGACGGCGATGACACCGACAAACCGGCCGCGTCCACTGTGGTGAACCACGATGTCGGCCACCTCGCTTGCGAGATCGTCCTCGTCGACTTCCGAGAACTCCGGCTTCGCGTTGGCGGACCTGGTCACCAGAGGAGGCGTGACATGCGGTGCCGCCACGGCGAGGACTGGCGTGGCAAGGGCAAAGACTTCTCGGGGAACTCGGTAGCCGTGTTCCAGCTCCTCGAGGCTGCAGGGCAGGCTCGAAACAAGCATTTCTTTGACCCGGTCCCAGTTCTCCATTGCGCTTGGACCGGTGGATTGGGCGATGTCGCCAACGACGGTCATCGACCCGTGTCGGGACCGGCGCCGGATCGCCATAAGTTCCATCTCCGAGAGATCCTGTGCCTCGTCGACTACGATGTGGCCAAATAGGTCGGGTTCCCCTCTGAGGCCCTCTGCCGCTTCATCGATGAGAGCCAGATCTGCGACTGTCCAGGGCTCATCGGCAATATTCGAGGCCATTGGACGGTACAGCAGCTCGATGTCTGAGGCACGCAGGTCGGTGCCGGTTGAAGCTCGCAACAAGCGTTCCTTGGACCCGAGGAGCTCACGGACGAACTGTTGGGGGTTGAGCTGCGGCCAGATTTGATTGACCGCAGAGTCCAGACTCTTAGGGTCAAGAAGATTGGGATCCCTGAAAGGCGCGAAGGCGTGCCGTAGATGTTCAGCCTGTGCCAGCTCTATCAGTGACGACTTAAACTTCGCGCGGCCTTCCAGATATATCTCACCCTTAAGGGCCCGGATATGGTCAACAACTTCTTCCGGAGGAACAGAGATAAACCGTCCGCTGGAGCGTTGCTGAATCCGCACCGGCGCCTTCGGTTCCCGGATTCGGTCAACCAAACCGGTGGCAATGATATCCGCCATGAGAGCAGAGCCCTTCAACGCCGCTACATTGGGGCTTTCTATCGCTCGGACCTCGGTCCCGGGAGCGAGCATCTCGGGAAGGGCCTGCTGCACGACGTCGTTATCGCCCAGGTCCGGCAGGACTCGTCTAATATACCGAGTGAAGGTGGGGTTGGGACCGATCACCAACACGTCACCCGGCCTGAGATCGTCCTGATAGTTGAAGAGCAACCACGAGACACGGTGCAAAGCAACAGCCGTCTTTCCCGTGCCAGGGCCGCCCTGAACGATCAAAAGGCGGTCTTTGTCCATCCGGACAATCTTGTCCTGCGCCGCCTGAATGGTACGGACGATATCCGCCATCTGGCCATTACGTTTCTCGGACAGGGCGGCGATCAATAGGTTGTCATCGGGAGCCTGCCAGTGCTCAAGTTCGGCAACCGCCTGGGCGAGCTCTTTGAAAACTGTGTCCTGAAACGTCTTGATCCGGTTTCGCTCCGCATCAAAGGAGCGTTTACGTAGCAGTCCTTGCGAATCATGCGCCGTCGCCTGGTTGTAAGCGGCCGCTGCCGGAGATTGCCAGTTAATCACTAAAAGGTTCTTGTCGGAATCGAAGATGGGATGCTTGCCGACGTAATACACCTCGCCGTCTTCACAATCCATCCGGCCGAAAGCGACGTTCTCGCCCAGGTCGATGTCCGTCTGGTTCGCGAAGGAACGGGCAAACGCCCGGCGTTCGGCGGCCGTTCCTGCCGACCAGTCTCTGACCCCGCGACCTGCTACCGATTCCTCCCGATACGCTGCGGCGAGATCGAAATAGT
Organism: Arthrobacter sp. zg-Y1110; assembly: GCF_025244865.1. Lineage (NCBI taxonomy): Bacteria > Bacillati > Actinomycetota > Actinomycetes > Micrococcales > Micrococcaceae > Arthrobacter > Arthrobacter sp. zg-Y1110. The sequence continues at coordinate 713,089 of NZ_CP104272.1, read as the reverse complement.
CCTGCTCCATGACGATTTCATCTGCCGTGTTCAGGCGCGGATCCAACGACTCTATTGACATAGCTTCCCCAACCAATATGCGGTCCTCACCTATGAGGACTGCCTCTCACGGCTCAGGTTATCGGTAGGCGGTGACAGTTTTTGACAGCCGCGCGGTAGCTGATGAATCCAATCGCTACTCGCGGCCTGCTGAAGCCGGGATTCGTGTTCTTATAAACGCAACGTGTCAAGTTACAAAAGGTTTTCGAAGTTACAAAAAGTGTTTAGACACCTCCATTCTGAAAATGTCAGTGCCGGGACCTACTGTGATCCGTGTCGCAGCAATTCCGTCCCAGCATCAGGAGGCAGTTATGAGTTTTCCCGTACCCGTAGCCCCGGCTCGGCCCTTCATTTCCGCCGCCGATACCGTTGCGGCCCGAAGCGGTATCTCTGTGCGTGTATCACCGAAGCACGGGTTGCTGGTCTGGGCTGTTGTCAGAACACAGGGCAGCCAGGTTTCAGCAGTTCAGTCCGGGATTTGGAATCCTTCGTGTCCCGGCGGACAGCCGAGTCTTTACGGCACTGTGCGCCAGGCAGTGAACTACCAGCTCCAAGCTGGCACCCAGGAGATCTACTGCGACGACGAAAACACTGCAACCAGCCTCCAGGCCCTGGGGGTGTCCGCCAGCTTCCAGTACCCTCCAGCCGTCGCCATCACTGCCCTGGACGAGGCAGTTGCCGTGGAAATCAACGGCTGGTTCGCACAACTGACCATCACCACCGATTCATCGCGCGGAAAGTGTTCTCCCTGGCTCGGGCACGGCTGGGTACTGGACTTCGGCGGGGAAGCACGGGTGAAACCGGGGCAGAAGGTCTCCGAAGGAGACAGCATCCTCGAAGGCGAGCTACGGTCAATCAGATTCGGCTTGCAGGCTGCCCGGGGTGTCTATTCATCGGCTTTGCAGGGCGGCACCGCCATCACTGTTCGGTCGGACAGCCAGCTGGCCCTCCGCATGCTCACGGAACCAGGTTTCGCACCGCCGTCGGCAAGCCGCTTTTGCCGCGAGGAAGTAGCTCGCATCCTTGGATACACACGCGACGCCCAGGTGCGCTTCCTGTGGGTCAAAGGCCACAGCGGCGACCCGCACAACATGGCGGCCGACCGCTTGGCCGTGCTTGCCCGAAGGTCCCGCGAGGCCGATCTCAGCTTCGATGAGGTACAGCGCCTCACAGCGTTGGCCCACCAGGACGTATTGAACGACATCCGGCGCTCCCGCATGGCGCTGGCAGCCTGACCACGTTTCTCATCAACGTCAAGAATTAGGGGGATCCCATGACCCAGACATCACAGACAACTTCACCCAGTCCCTCACGCCCTACCGCCCAGGAACGAGACGCGGCCATGGTGCAGAGGTACATCGAGGGGGAAACCCTCGAAGCCATCGGCGCCGACTACGGGGTTACGCGGGAGCGAGTCCGGCAAATCGTCAGCAAGGTAGGTGGCAGCATGGCGGCCGAATCCCGGAAACGCCGGTTGGAAAAACGGGAAGCGGAAACCAAAGCCGCCTCCCAATCCTTCATGGAATCATACGGAGCAGTGGCGCGGACTGCCGCTGCAACCGGATCGACCCGCACGGAAACGGTCCTGAGACTGTCGATCCTTTTTCCGGAGATGGACAAGGACTTGGCCGAGTCGACCCTTCGGGATTCCAGTATCCGGTTTGATACCCGGGCTCAGGACATATTCTCCAAAGCCGTTGTTGAAGCGGGCCTGTATTACCTTGTGGGGGCCGAGCTGGGTCTGGCTCCGGACCCGCACTTTGCAGCAGCCAATCTGGGCCTCGACATGATGACAGAACTGGTCGCTGTCCTCCAGCAAGGTACGGCAACGGAAGAAGACATCGCAACCATTCTCGGAATCATTGGCGCTGCCAAGCGCCACATCGCCGAGCATCCAGAAACGACAATTACCGGTTCGCGCTATGACGAACTACGCGATGAACTTGTCCCGGCTCTCGGTTGGGAATCCCGCCAGGGCGCGTCACCTTGGCCGCCGACCCGGCAAACCGTCATGGGGAGGTACACGTATTGGAATGCCGCTCTGGAATCCATAGGTCTGGCCGCCTCCAAAACGGGACGGCCGCCGGGGCTGGTCAAATTCTCTGAAGCTCTCTACGAGAAGGCTATTCGCGATTTCGTCAGTGACATGAACCAGGCGGGTTTGCATCCCAGCCATGACAAATACACAGAATGGTCCGCCGCTATGAACGCGGTGGGTCGGGAGTATCCGTCTTCATCGAGCATTCGCAACTATTTCCGTAACTGGACCGCCGCTCTTCGGTTTGCGCAAAGCGAGAGTAACGCCCACTCTGCCTCGGAACATAGCCAGCCCGAAACTTCTGCCGAACCGAAAGATGACACCGCGACGTGTCCTAGATGTTCCCACGAGGCATGGCGCATCGTCCGCGGCCTATGGACGCCCGACCCGGATAACCCTGAACCCAAGGTCTGGTCGGCAGGCTGCATGGTTATTTCTGACGACCCCAGAACATGGCACTGCATGAACAATGGCTGCGGCTGGGAATGGTAATTCTCCAGCCCCGTGCAAGCCGCCGCTAAGACATCAGCACCTACTGCTAGGTTGAAGAACACTTAATAACAAGGGGGAGTTAATTGAGTACGCATTCATTGAGTACTAGCGCTGCACTGGAGGAGCATTCGTCCACGCAGACTTACACCAGCACACCGGAAGCACTGCAGGCCCTGGCCGAGGCCGTTACCAAGGCTCAGCAGGGCAAACCGCTGCAGCCGGTGACCGTCCTGGCGCCCAGCCGGGTAGCCGCACAGGACCTGTCCCACTACCTGGGCAGGATCCTCAACGACGGCCGCGGCAGCGCCGCCGTCCGCACCACCACCTTGGCCGATCTGGCCGAGGAACTCGCCGCCACCGACGGGCAGCTGGCCTGCCGCGCGCCGCTCCCGGCGATGGTCCGCGAAGGTGCCGTCACCGCCGTGCTCGCCGACACACCCGGACTGTTTACCGAAGTCGCAGACCAGCCGGCCACAGCACGAGCCATCGCCGCCACCTCCGCATCCCTGGACGCAGCCTGCCCCGACGACCTGACTGGCCTGTCACCCTTGGTGTGTGAGGTTGCCCGCGTCCACCGGGCCGCCGCCGGGATCCTCGGGGACAGTTGGTACACCAGCCTTGACCTCTACTCCGCTGCCGCCGCCGCACTGCAGACGCCGCGGATCGGCAAACTTTTGGGCCCCGTGATCGGTTTCCAGCTCGCCGACGAGCAGGACCCGTCCGCCGCAGCCTTCCGTGCCGCGCTGGAGCAGCAGGCAGGAACCACGTACCTCACCGCCATGTGCTCCCCCGCCCCGGGCGAGCAGATCCTCAGCGCATCCGACGCCGACGACGAGGCACGCGCCGTCGTCCGCCTGGTCATCGAAAAGCTTCGAACAGGCACATCGGGTCACCGCATCGGAGTTTTCTATTCCGCCGCGGAACCGTACCGCGCCCTGCTGGCCCAACGCTTCGACGAAGCCGGCATCAGCTTTGCCGGCCCGTCCGCACTCGCACTGGCTGATACCGGGCTGGCCCGTGGGCTGGCCAACCTGCTTCACCTGGATCCGGCGAACCCCGATGTCCGGGTCATCCTGGACGTGATGTCACAGGGCGTCCTGCACTGGCGCGAGGAAAACCTGCCCAGCAGCGCCGTCTGCGAGCGGCTGCATGCCTCTCCCCCGGCCGAGCAGGAGGAAGCGGACGAAACCCGCGAACCAACCGAGGCAGAGCAAAAACGCCAGCAGGCCTACGCGCAGTTCACCGGCTTCGTCGGAGTCCTGGGCGAACGGCTGGCCGAGGTCTTCACCGCCCGCACCTGGACGGAGGCCGCCGGGACCCTGGCGGAGTTCGTCACGGAGTTCCTGGGTCCCCGGTCCGAGACGGAACGCCCGGAGCTGGCCAAGGCCCGCGAAGCCCTCGAGGAGGTGCTCCGCGACCTCGGGCTGCTGCACGGGATCGCGCCGGCACCCTCCGCTGCGGCGGTACACGCCGCCGTCGCCCAGGGCATCGATGCCCGCCGCTTCTCCACCGGCAGCAGCGGCACCGGGGTGGTCCTGGGATCGTACGACGACGGCGTGGGCCGGGATCTCGACGTCGTCTTCATTACCGGTGCGGCGGACGGACTCGCTCCCGCCCGTATCCGGGAGAACCCGCTGCTTCCCGACAGTGCCGGCCATCTGCTGGCGGTGAAGCTGCCTACCATCCACGAACGCTCCTCCGCCCGGAGGGAACAGTTCCGGCAGCTGCTCGCCACCGGTACCGACCGCACCATCCTGTTTCCCCGCGGCAACCTGCGCGCCGGCGGAACCCTCCAGGCCTCGCGTTGGCTGGGCGGCACCACGGTAACGGATCTGCCGTCCTTCGCGCACGGCCTGATGCACGGCTCCCCCACGGGTGTGGCCGCCACGGGGCAGGAATGGCGCGTCCGCCGGCTCCTGAGCACCGGGTCCCTGACCGGCGACGCCGTGCTGGCCAACGTGTCCGAAGTCCGGACCGACCGCCGGAACGGGACCTTCTCCCGTTTCAACGGCAACCTCACCGGTGTCTCCGGACCAATCATCGATCCGCAGCGGGCCATCTCGCCCACCAACCTTGAGGACTGGGTCATCAGTCCGCTGGCCTACTTCCTGCACCGTGTCCTGCGTGCCGAACTGTTTGAGGATGTGACCCTCGAGGTCCAGATCAGCAACCTGCAGCGCGGCAACCTGATGCACAAGGTGCTCGAGGACTACGTCCGCGGCCTGACCGACGGCAGCCAGACGGTGTCTTCCGAGCGGCTGCTGGAAATTGCCGAAGCCGCTTTCGAGTCCACCATCAATCCTGCCTGGCTGCTGCACACCTGGGACCGGGACAAATCCCGGATCCGCACCGACCTCCAAAAGGTCCATGATTCGGACCAGCAGGCACGCGAGAACGGCTGGCAGCACCTCTCGGTGGAAGCCGAGTTCGGCGCCGAGGACGGCGAACCGTCAGTGGAACTGGACCTGCCCAACGGCAGCATCGTCCGCTTTAGAGGCAAGGTGGACCGCGTGGACCGGCATTCCAGCGGTCAGGTGCTTGTCATTGACTACAAGACCGGCAAGGCGGACAAGTACAAGAAGCTGACCCGCGAGGATCCCACCGCAGGCGGCACCCGGTTCCAGCTGCCGGTCTACGGCCTATTCGCCCGGCGGTTCTCCACCGATCCCGGCGCGGAGGTCCGCGCCGAATACCGGTTCATCACCGCCGACGGGAAGTACGAACGCGTCGGCTATGAAGTGGGGGCCGACGTCGAAACCCGGCTCCGCGAGGACGCCGGACTGGTCATGGCGGCGCTGCAGGCCGGGATCTTCCCGCCCCGGCCCGAATCGGACCGGTACACCAACCACACCACCCTGATGGGCGCCGCCGGAGTGCGGCACACCTGGGAGCGGCTCAAGGACGACCCCGCCCTCAGCGACTATTCCCGCTTCTTCCAGGAGGAAAAATGAGCCAGCCGACAGTCACGCCCGCCCCGGACAAAGCGGGCAGCACTAAGAAGCCCCTGCAGGACAAGCAGGCACGGAAAGACATCGCCGAAAAGCTGGGCACCACCGTGTTCGTGGAGGCCGGCGCCGGCAGCGGCAAGACCCATGCCCTGGTTGGACGCATTGCTGCCCTGGTGGACGGCGGCGTCGACATCGGCGGCATCGCGGCCATTACCTTCACCGAGAAGGCCGCCGGCGAACTGCGGGACCGGCTGCGCAGCGAGCTGGGCAAGACCGACGGGCTGGACAGTACCGGGGCCGAACGGCGGAATACGGCGCTGGACCGGCTGGATGCCGCGCCCATCGGCACCATCCACTCCTTCGCTGCCCGGCTGATCAGCGAATACCCCATCGAGGCCGGGGTTCCGCCGCTGATCACCGTGGTGGACGAGCTCCGCTCCCAGATCGCCTTCGAGCGCCGGTGGGAAGACGCGCAGCAGGCGTCGTTTACCGATCCGATGGCCGACGCCGCGCTGCGGGTGCTGCTCGCCGTCGGTGTCACCCTGGACCAGCTTCGGAAGGTCGCCGCTGCCCTGGACGGCAACTGGGACCGGCTGCGGACCCACCCGCCGCAGCGGCAGACCGTTCCGGTGCTCGACGTCGCCCCGCTGCTCCGCGCCGCCGAGCTGGTGCTCGAACGAAAGGCCGACTGCACCGACCCCGCGGACAAGCTGATGGCGCGCTTCCCCGTCGTGGAGGAATGGCGCACCCGGCTGCAGGAAGTCTCCGGCTCCGGTGATCTGGGCCGCATTCTCGACGTACTGAATGCCCTGCCCTCCACCGGCTACGCAAGGAAGGGTTCCAAAAAGAACTGGGGCGGCGACGTCGAAAGCGTCCAGCAGCAGTTCCTGGCACTGGTCGAAGAGCGGAACGGGCTCATCGCCGGCTTGGTTTCCCCGGCGGTCAACACGGTCAGCGCGGTCCTGGGCGACGTCCTGCTGGCAGCCGCGCAGGTCCGGCAGCGCAGCGGTGAACTGGAGTACCACGACCTGCTCGTCCATGCCCGCGACCTGCTGGTCGGCGAAACGGAAGCCGACGCCCCCGCGCGGCTGCCCCTGCACCGGCGCTACACCCATCTCATGCTCGACGAATTCCAGGACACCGACCCCGTCCAGGCGGAAATCGCCGTCCGCCTCGCCGCGGACACCAGCTGCGGCACCGACGGCTGGGAGGACCTCCCGGTGGCCCCGGGACGCCTGTTTATGGTGGGCGATCCGAAACAGTCCATTTACCGTTTCCGGCGCGCCGATATCGCCACGTTCCTCGCCGCACGTGCCCGTGCCGAGGCGGATCCCGGCTCCCACATCGCCGCCCTGCAGACCAACTTCCGCTCCACGGAGCCCCTGCTGGACTGGATCAACAAGGTGTTCAAGAAGCTGATTGAACCCAACGGGACCGTTCAGCCGGACTACGCCGAACTGGCGCCGGACCCCGACCGGCCGGCTTGGAACGACGACGACGGGCCCGCCGTCGTCGTACTGGGGCGCACGGATCCCGCTCCGGATGAGAACGGCAAAGTCAGCGCAGCTAGCCGCAACCGCCAGGAAGCCGCCGACGTCGCCGCGGCCATCCGGGTGGCGACCGGCAGCGGCGGCACGGACGCCTGGCAGCATCAGGCCGGGAACAAGGATGACTTTGCCCGGCGGGCGCTCGAGCTGCAGGATGTCTGCATCCTCCTGCCCACCCGCACCGCACTGCCCTACTTGGAGGACGCGCTCGACGCAGCCGGCATTGAATACCGGGCCGAAGCATCCTCGCTGGTCTACGCCACCCAGGAGGTGACCGATCTGCTGCTGGCGCTGCGGACGCTGGCCAACACCGCCGACCAGGCGGCCCTCGTGCTGGCCTTGCGCTCGGCGCTCTTTGCCTGCGGCGACGACGACCTGTTCTGCTGGAAGCAAGCCGGCGGAGCCTGGAACCTGTATGCACGGGTGCCGGAGGGACAGGAAGACTCACCCGTGGGGAAGGCCTTGGGTTACCTTCGGTCCCTGCACCGGGAACAGCAGCTGCTCTCCCCGGCCGAGCTGATCGAGCGGATCGCCGCCGACCGGCGGGTGCTGGAAGCGGCAACCGATACCCCGCGCTACCGTGACGTGTGGCGGCGGATCCGGTTCGTGATTGACCAGGCGCGGGCCTGGTCCGAGGCGACCCACGGCGGTCTGCGGGATTATCTGGCCTGGGCGGCCTCGCAGCAGGAGGAAAACGCCCGCGTCAAGGAGGCCATGGTCCCCGAGACGGACATGCAGGCGGTGCGGATCATGACCATCCACGCGTCCAAGGGTCTGGAATTCCCGATGGTTATCCTGGCCGGCGCGGGCTCCGCTCCCATGCACTCGTCCGCACCTGCCCTCTGGGATGTGGCAGGCAACGTCTATGTCCGTTTCCACAAGGACGTCGAGACCCATGGCTACGAGGAAGCGGCCGGGACGGAGAAGATGTTCACGGAAGCGGAACGCCGTCGGCTGCTCTACGTTGCCTGTACCCGGGCCGAAAGCCATTTGGTGGTCTCGCACTACAACGGGTCATCCAGCAGTCTCAGCGGTCTGCTGGCGAAGGAGAATACCCTCGAGCTGGCCCCGGATCTGGAACTGCCCGAAGATCTCCCGCCGCTGCACAAGGCACAGGCCTCGGCCGATCCGGTGCCGGAGTTTGCCGGCTGGCTGTCCTCGAGCACCGGGTGGGCCGCGGCGTCGGCACGGGTGTCCCGTACCTCGGTCACTGCCCTTGCCAAGGGCAGCGACGCCGGGGTCACGACGGACTACGGAACCGCAGGTACGTTCACGGTTCCTGTAGGGGAAGAGGAACGGCTTCCCGCGTTCGCAGGCAAGCCGGAGGAACATGGAACCGTGTTCGGCACCTCGTTGCACCGTCTGCTCGAACTCACGGACCTGAAGCTGTCCCCGTCGCTCTCTGGTCTGGCAGCCGATGTCGCCTCCGGTGCGGGGCTGCGGAACGCTGCCGATCTGGAGGCGTCCGCCCGGGCCGCCCTGGAAAGTACGCCGGTCCGTCGGGCTGCCGAACGCGAACACTGGCTGGAACTGCCGGTCGTGGTGCCGGAGACCGGCCACACCGTGGAGGGCATCATTGATCTGATGTACCGGGAGGATGACGGCACCCTGGTGGTTGCCGACTTCAAGACTGACATCAGCGTCAGCGAGGAGCAGGCGGCTGCGTACTGGCGGCAGTTGGGCAGTTACGCCAAGATGATTAGCCGGATCACTGGCGAGGAGGTCAGCGAATTGGTGCTGATTTTCTGCCGAGCGAGCGGTGCCGAGGTCCTGCGGCGGACCCGGGGCTAAGGTAAAACGAAGCCCTCCGGCATCCTGTCGGATGCTGGAGGGCGTCGGTGCTACGGAGGCTTACGCCGCTTTGGCGGGTGATTCCAGAGGAGACAGGCTTCCTCGCGCGTCCCTCATCCAAGTCTTCCCATTGCTGTCGGTGAACGTCAACGACGCCAGGTAACCGGAGTTTTTCAAAATAGGCTCTGTTACGTCGTCTTTCAACAGCGTCGGGAACCCATCATCTTTTCGATCAGATACGAAGTAGCGCCCCGGCGGAAGAATGGCTATTTGCTTGGCAACCCGGGCGATCTGCACGCCCTTGTTAGTTTCACCTGCTTCGCGAAGTACCTGCAACGAAAATACCGGTGCCGAGGTCCTGTTGTCTACGATCAGTCCCCAGGATTGCTTTCCCTGTTCTGGCGTCAGTATGGCGGGCCATGAGACGATTCCGGTAGCCTGCTGCCGTGCCTGGTCCTCTACCGCTCGAAGTTCCCGCTCCTGCTCAATGCTGAGCATGTTCTGCGTATGCTCCAGCGCATTGTTGGCTTGCTTCGTCTGGTTCGCGATGAAGAACAGCGCCCCTACAGTACCGACGGCGGACAGAATTTCCGCCAGATTTACAAAGATGTCCACTTATTTCCCCCATTTGTGAGGCCATGCCAGCAGAAAAGTACCGCGGGCTTAGCCATATACTTGCCTAGCTTTTATAGCAGTACGGACACCAATACTCAAAAGCGTCATAAAGAACAGGCACAGCACGATCGAGAATCCAAAAATGAAAAGCACACTTCTGAATTGCACATTTATTCAGGTGTTGTTCTGCCAAGAAAAGGGGTGTGCTGCCCGTGCCGCACAAGTGCTAGAGCTGATGTCTTTTCGTGGGGTGTCACTACCCTTGAGTTCGGAATGGAGGGTACTTAACGCTCTCCGTGCCGCCACAACCGCGACGGCCGTCCGCGGGTGCCGTCCGACATCTGCCCGGTACCGGCCAGTTGCGGTTCCATCTGCCGGCGGAAGGTGTCGCGCATCAGCGGCCGGCCGGCCACCGCCTCGTGCAGGTCCCGAAGTTCCTTCAGCGTGAAGGGGTCGTGCAGCAGGCCTGCCGGATCGGGGGTCTGCGCATAGTCCTGCCGCATTCGCTCAAGCGCCAGGAGCACCATATCTGCGTGGCCGTAGGGCAGAGCAGCGATCAGGTCCGCCTCCTCCGCGATCGAAGCCAGACGGACATCGTCGGACTGCAGCGGGGCTTCCAGCTCCCGGAACGGGACTGCGTCCACATGGGCTACGGACAGTGTCCAGCCCCGGTCATCCCGGTCCGGATCATCGAAGACATGGAGCTGCTGCGGGACCCTCCCCTCGATTCCAGCCTTGTCCCGGAGGGATCGCAGGACGGCATCCGCCAGAGTTTCACGTTCCCGCAGGAACGTGCCAGGCAGCGCCCACTCCCCCGCGTGGTGTTCCTCCCGCCTGCGTACGAGTAGGACCATCAGTTCGTCCCCAGCCACGGTCAGCGCTGCGGTGTCCACAGCCACGGAAGGACGCGGATAATCCAGGAGGGACAAGGGCGTACGGGACTCACTCATACCCTCATTTATCTCAATCTTGCGCAAAAGATGCAACCGGTGCATACTGGAACTACTTAGCTCACATTTGCGCTAAAGCGAGGAGGTTCGACATGCAGATTCCACAACTCCACGTCGGCGCCGGCACTGCCGCCGGCCCACTTACGATCTTTCCCGTATGGACAGCCGGACGCGGGAGGCTCGGCATCAGCACCGGACTCCACGCAGACCTTGCCGTCTCCGAGCTGGCGACGGGTGCCAGGGTGGGCCAGCTAACAGTCCGGAACAACGGAAAACGCGCGGCCCTACTGCTCGAAGGTGAACTGCTGGAAGGGGGACAGCAACACCGCACCTGCGCCCGCGACGTCCTCATTGACGCGGGCGAAACCATGGACATCGACACGTTCTGCGTCGAGGCAGGACGGTGGGAAACCGGCCAGAACACACACCACCGCCAGGCACGGAGGGCACCGCTAAACGTCCGCGCCGAGCTAGCTGGCGCCGGGTCCACCCAATCCGGAGGTCGACGGCAGGAGCAGATCTGGGAACGGGTCCGGCGTTTCGATACCGCCCGCGGACCCTCGGCCACCAGTTCTCTTCCCGAGCACTTGGACAGGTTTGGCAGCCGTGACAGGCACCGCTTCGCCAGCTCCGTACCGGAGCCGCTGGAGGGCCAGCGCGGCGTGGTGATCGGTGCCAGCGGACAACCCCTGCTGCTGGAAGTTTTCGGCACCGCTACTTTGTTCCGACGCCATTACCAGCAACTCATGGACGCTGCCCTGCTCGATGCGGCACTGTTGCCCGAGGCCCAGAGCACCGTACCGATGCCCGGTCAGCTCGCTCGTGACTTTGCTGCCATCGCCGGAACCATCGACTTCGGCGAGTTCTACAGCGAGGGCGTCCGGCGCCACGACTCAATGCGCAGCCGTAACATCTTGGGGATCCACGGCCCCGTCATCGCAGAAGGCATGGCCGTCCGGCTCCCCAACCGGGAACCCGATATCGCCCACCTATCCTGCTGGAACACCAAACATCCACTTATGGAGGCCCTATGAACCTGAACTCACAGCAGAACCACCGCGCCGCCGGTGTCCTCGTCGCCTTGGCCGCCGGAGACGCCCTCGGCGCCGGCTACGAGTTCGGCGCTCCCCTGCCGGACGACGCCGAGGTCACGATGAAGGGCGGCGGCCCCTTCGGATTCGACCCGGCCGAATGGACCGACGATACCTCCATGGCGATCCCCATCGCCGAAGCATTCCTCGACGCCGGAACCACACCGGAAGCACTCACATCCGTGGTCCGCTCCTGGACCGACTGGGCACGCGGCGCCAAGGACGTCGGCGCGCAGACCAGCAACGTCATTGCCCGCGCCCGCCGCATCGCCGACGACGACGGCCGGACCGACCCGACCGCCGACGATTTCACCCGTGCTGCCCAGGAGTTCCACACCCGCGCCGGCCGCAGCGCCGGCAACGGCTCTCTGATGCGCACCGCTCCCCTGGCCCTGGCCTATCTGGACCGGGAGCCCGCCGAACTCATGGCGGCGGCCGGCGTACTCAGCGCGCTCACCCACGTGGAAGACGACGCCCAGGAAGCCTGCGGCCTCTGGTGCGTTGCCATCCGCGACGCCGTCCTGACCGGCAAGCTGGAAATCCGCACCGGCCTGCCCCTGCTGCCGGCGGACCGCGCCGCAGTGTGGCTGGAGCGGATCGAAACCGCCGAACGCTCCCGGCCGCGTGACTTCACGAAGAACGGCTGGGTAGTGGAAGCACTCCAGGGTGCATGGAGCGCCATCTCCACCACCCGCACCGCTTCCGGCCCCGATCATCTCCGGGCCGGGCTCGAAGAGGCGGTCCGCGGCGGCCGCGACACCGACACGGTGGCCGCCATCGCAGGCTCCCTCCTGGGCGCCGCCTACGGCTACTCCGCCGTTCCCTTTGAATGGCGCCGCAACCTGCACGGCTGGCCGGGACTGCGGGCACACGACCTGATGACCCTCGGCGTCGAACTCGCCTCCGGGGCGGGGCGTCGTACGCAGGAGTGGCCGCGGGCCGAGCACCACGACTACAGCTCGTGGAGCAGGACCGATGTCCTGGTCCAGCACCCGGACGACGACGGCGTCTGGCTCGGTGGCGTGGGCGCAGTGGCCAGGACTGCCGAACTGGGCATTGATGCAGTCGTTTCCTTGTGCCGGCTGGGCACTGCAGACGTGCCCGGCATTGCGCCGGAGAACCACGCGACGTTCTGGCTGGTCGATTCGGCTGCCGCGGATTCCAATGCCTACGCCGGCTACGTGCTGCAGGAGGCTGCCGCCGCCGTCGAACGTTTCCGTGCCGAGGGCAAGAAGGTGCTGCTGCACTGCGTGCGCGCCGAGTCCCGGACGCCTACGGTTGCCGCTCTCTACGGCGCCCGGGCCGCAGGAGTGACTCCATTGGAAGCGCTGGAACGGGTACGCCGCGTCCTCCCCAACGCACACCCGAATTCGGCGTTCCGGGACCTGTTGGCTGCGGAGGCGGCGGGTCGACCCTCCGCATAATTCGGGCCGAACCGGCCCCTGAACCCACCAATACGTGGACCGGGGGCCGGGCATGGTAGGAATTCCCTATGGGGGAATCACACGTCTTCGTGACCAGAGGCAGCCTGACCAACTTCGCTTGCGATGCATGGCTGCTTCCGACCGATCGCACCTACAGCATTGCAGGGTACTGGCGGGAGGCACTCCCAGGCCTGGAAGCAGTGCTAGCCAGCAGCAGGGATGTCGACTTCTCCAGCGGGGCTAAGCTCGCGCAGCCTCTTGACTCCTGGCCCGCCGGGGAGCCCATGCCGGTCCTCACTGCTGTTCCGTATTACGGCATTTCCTCGGTCGAGGATCTGGTTCCGCCGTTGCGTGAATTCGTTCGCGTCGCTGCGGAGCAGGTCGGACGGCGACAGCGGGCTGCGGGCGGCAAACCGTCCCGCCCAGTTCCCCTGCTCGCCATGCCGCTTTTCGGCACCAGCGGCGGCGGAGCAGGACTGGTGCGCGGCGACGTGATTCAGCGGCTTCTCCAGGAGGCACGCCGTGCCGCGGCCGAGTCCGGCGTCGACGTCGCTCTGATCCTCACGAACGATAAGGACTTCGCCTTCGCCCAAGAGCTGCGGAAGCGTCAGCCCGACTGGTGGAAACCCCTCGATCGGGAGCTGCAGGACCACGCCGCACGACTAGCTGCGCATGCCCGGGACGGCAAGCTCGTTCCCTTTATGGGCGCGGGCGTCAGCATGAGCGCTGGCGCCCCGAGCTGGGACGAACTCCTCGCCCGTCTGGCGACAGCTGCGCAGCTGTCAGGCGATGAATCTGAGTCGCTCAAAAAGCGCGGGCATCTGGACCAAGCCGGCATTCTGCGTTCTATCTATGAGGAACGCTCCGACGCGGGCGGTCGGAGTTTCAATCAGGCCATCGCCGACCTGGTGGAGCTGAAACGCTACGGCTTGGCACCGGCCCTCCTCGCCAGTCTGGGCAGCAGGGAGGCGATCACCCTGAACTACGACGAGCTCTTTGAATTCGCTTCGGCCGACGCCGGCGTCCCCCGGTCGGTGATTCCTGACGGCGGCGGGGAGAACGATGACTGGCTGCTGAAGCTCCATGGTTCGGTGACGAACCCTGACTCGATCGTCCTCACCCGCGACGATTATCTCGGTTTCAACGCATCACGCAACGCGCTCTCGGCCCTGGTGAAAGCCACCCTCATGACGCAGCACATCCTGTTCGTCGGCTTTGGCCTTGCCGACGACCACTTCCACGAGATCCTGCACGACGTGAAGCGTGCCCTTCCTCCGGAACCCCGGGGCAAGGACGGATCCGCGACGGCGCTGATGCTGTCCGCGGATCCCCTGGACCGGCGGATGGTTTCCCAGCTGAATCTGGTGCCGATGAATGAGGAATCCGGTACCGCGGCAGGACGGACCCTCGAGATCTTCCTGGATCTTCTCGTAGCCCTGTCGACGGACAGCCATTCGTATCTGTTGGCCGAGGGCTACGAAGGAGCTTTGACCGAATCCGAGCGGTCCCTGCGTGAAACCCTGCTGGATCTCACTAAGCGGCTCACTGACGACGAAGCTCAAAGCAGCGGAGGCGTCCGGCTGCAGGAGATGCTGGCGGAGCTGGGAGCTAGTGCCCCCAGTTCATGTACCCCTTGAACGGCCCCTCCGCGGCAAACGCATACTCCGCAAACCGCTCCCCGATCATCCGGTGCGTAGCAGTATCCGGATGCAGAGCGTCAGGCAACGGATGCAGCTCAGCGTCCTCGGCCCCGTAAAGACTCAGGCCGTCCAGGAAATGAAGGTTCGGATCGTCCGTCCGCCTCGCCACGAGTGACTCCAACGCCTCGCGGATCACCCGCAGCGTCAGTTGGCCCGCAACCACCCCCTCCGGCGAACCGGTAGCGATAAACCGAACCTGATCAGTACCAAACGACGCCGGATCGAAAGCACCCGGGCCCGGAGTGTCTTCGTGGATACCGCAGAAGATCGGCGAAATAAGCACCAGCGGCGTCTCCGGATGCCCCTCCCGGATGGTGTCCAGGAAACCGTGCACCGCAGGCACAAAAGCACGAAGCCGCATCGAATCCATATTCACCACGTTGATGCCCAGCTTCACGCTGATGAGATCGGCAGGAGTATCGCGCATAACCTGCGCCGTGAACGGGTCCACCAGGGCGCTCCCGCCCAGTCCAAGATTGTGCAGCTCCACCCCGCCCAACCGTGCCGCCACAACAGGCCAGATCTGGGCTGGCGTGGCGGCATTCGAACCGTGGCTGATGGAGCTGCCGTGGTGCAACCAAACGGGCTTGCCCGAGGAATACGGTGCGACCGGAGCATCCGAGCGCATCTCGACCAGCTCAACCGCCTCATTGTGCGGCAGCCAAATCTCCACCACCTTGGAGCCCGCAGGCAGACGGAACACGCTGGTATGCGACGGCCCCTCACATGGAGTCGCGGCCCCGGTCGACATATCCACCTCGACGTAGTCGCCGCCGGTGAGTTCGTCGCTCTCGAGCAGCTTTCCGTCGACCACCAAATCCACAGAACCCCGCGGCCGGTCCGCGCCACGGTAAACCACCCGGGACGGGTGCACCACAACGGCCAGAACCTCCGCCGTCGTCGAGAAAACCAGCCGGACACCGGACGGCTGGCTTTCCGCCATCATCAGCTGCGGATCTGGGAACCTGTTGCGCACCCAGGCCGGCAGCCGGTGCGGACGCAGACCGCGGGGAGTCGTTTCCAGTTCCGCCGCACCGCGAACAAGGGAGGGCGTAATGGGGGTGGTCATCATGCTCAGGGTCTTCTCTCGGTTGTCCACATAGGCACCCTCAGTTTATGCGGCGCCCAGACAAGACAGCGGCACCCCGGTTTCCCGGAATGCCGCTGCGAATGCCAAACAGATGTAGTTAGGACGTCTTCTCGGAGAAGGATGAATCGATATAGGTGTCCTGCTTGATGGCTTCCTCGTACTCAATGGCACCGGATTCCATCCAGACAGCTTCCATGCCCTCCAGCTGCTCAGGCAGCGGCTCCAGGTTCGGCATCCAGGCGTAGAGCGGTACGGATTTCAGTTCCTCGACCGTCTGTCCCGTCGCGTCGGCAATGATCTTCAGGTTCTCGTCCGAGTAGCGGTCCTCGCCCTGCAGGTCCTTTGCAGCCCGGGCTACAGCATCGAAGAACTTCTGTGCGTTCTCGGTGTCGGCGAACTGGCCGCCGTACAGCATGCCGGTGCCGGAAGTTCCGGCCGGCGGGACAGCCATGGATACGCCGGTGCCGTCTTCGATGGCCAGCGTCGAGAACGGAGCCGAGATCAAGCCGGCGTCGAGGCTGCCGTTGGCCAGCGCCGTCGGCATGTCCGGGTTGCCGAGGTTCACAATCTCGACGTCATTGATGGTCAGGCCTTCCTCTTCGAGGGCCAGGCTGAGCAGGAAGGCACCCGTGCCGCCCGCACCGCCGGCAGCACCGATCTTCTTGCCCTTCAGGTCGGCGATGCTGGTGATATCACCGGAATCCACTTTGGCTTTGGAAACCACCAGGTCAGTCGGGCTCTTCTCGGTGTCGCCGTCGCTGACGCCCATGGACGCCACTACCTTGATGTCCAGGCCGGTTGCAATGGCACTGAACATTCCCGCGGAGAAGCCGGCGGCAACGACGTCGAGCTTTCCGCTGGACGCCAGCGGCACCGCATCCTGGCCGGACTTCACGGTTTCGAGCTGGACGTCGAGGCCCGCTTCGTCGAAGTAGCCCTTCGCTTCAGCAACGTAAATCGGCGCGAAAATCGGCAGCTGGACAATACCGACCTTCACCGTTGCGGTTTCCGTTGTCCCCTCTTCGGAGGAAGAGGAGCCCGAGTCCGCGCCGCAGGCGGAGAGGGCAAGTCCGGCCAGCACCGTTGCTGCCAGGACCTTGAGGTGTTTTTTCATTTTTGATCTTTCTTCTTTGATCCGGATGAGTATTTCCAGGGCAGGGCAGCCCGTTCAAGAAGGATGATGAGCGCCGTCACCGCTGCGCCCACCAGGGACACCACAATGAGGCCGACGTACATTTTGCTGGGCTGGAACAGCTGCCAGGAGTTCCAGATGAGATAGCCCAGTCCGTTATTGGAGGCGACAAACTCGACGGCGGTGATCACGATAACGGACATTCCCGCGGCCACGCGCAGGCCCGTCATGATCGCCGGAGTTGCGCCGGGAAGCAGTACGTAGCGGAAGAGCTTCAGCCCGCTGGCCTTGTACGCCCGGGCCGCTTCCAGGACCCGGCTGTCGATCTGGACAATGCCGGCCAGGGTGTTGATCTGCATT
This sequence comes from Arthrobacter sp. zg-Y1110, assembly GCF_025244865.1. NCBI lineage: Bacteria > Bacillati > Actinomycetota > Actinomycetes > Micrococcales > Micrococcaceae > Arthrobacter > Arthrobacter sp. zg-Y1110. Next base: position 695,872 of record NZ_CP104272.1, on the reverse strand, counting down.
ACGAAGAACACGGAAATGGCAACGGAAAGCACCTTGGGTGTCTCCGTCAGCCCGAAGATCAGCAGCAGCAGCGGAACAATGGCGATTTTCGGCAGGGCATATAGGGCAGTGAAGGTCGGCCCCAACGCGGCGCGCACCGGCCGCCAGACTCCCATCAGCAGGCCGGCCAGGATGCCGGTGACGGCCCCCAGTACGAAGCCCAGCAGCAGTCGGCCCATGGTGGCCGAGGTGTGCTGCCACAGCTCGCCGCTCAGGGTCATCTTCCATGCCTGCTCGGCGATGAGGCTCGGCGGGGTGAAGAGCCTGGCGTCCAGGGCACCGTTCCGGGCGGCCACCTCCCAGAGAGCCAGGAGCAGCACCGGGGTCAGGGTGGACAGCAGGATGTCGCGGTAGCGCAGGCGGACAACCTGGCGGTACTCACGGCGGATGGCACTGTCGAGCTCGGAGGAGTCCGTGGTCTTGGGGGCAGTTGCAGTGTTAGTCATTAGGAGAACCTCAAAGATGCTTGTACCTCGTCGCGGAGGGAATCCCAGATGTCCTGCTTCATGGAGCCGAATTCGCTGGTGCCCTCGATTTCCATGCTGCGGGGACGTCCGAAGGGCACGTCGATGATCTCCTTGACGCGGCCCGGGCGGGCGGACATCATCACGATCTGGTCGCCGAGCAGGAGGGCCTCGTCGATGGAGTGCGTCACCAGGACAACGGTCTTGCGTTCCAGTTCCCACAGCCGGACCAGCTGTTCCTGCATCAGCATGCGGGTCTGCGCGTCCAGGGCTCCGAGCGGCTCGTCCATGAGCAGTGCCGGTGATCCGGTGGCAAAGGCCCGGGCAATGGCAATGCGCTGGCGCATCCCGCCCGAGAGCTGGTGCGGATAGCTTTCCTCGAAACCGGTGAGGCCGGCTTCCGCAATCCAGTGCCGGGCGTGTTCGAGTCGTTCACGCTTGCCGACGCCGGCCATGTGCTCGCCGAAGGCCACGTTCTGCAGGACGTTGAACCACGGGAATACCCCGTGTTCCTGGAAGACAAAGGCCGACGCCGGCACCTTCTCTGCGGAAACGTTCCGGGTGACCGTACCGGTGGTAGCCGTTTCCAGTTCCCCCAGGATCCGGAGCAGAGTGGACTTCCCGCAGCCGGACGGGCCGACGATGCAGGTAAAGGAGCCCTCTTTCAGCTTGAGGTTGATGTCATCAAGGGCGTGAACGTTCTGCGATCCGGTGAAGACCTTATGGACCGAGTCGACCTCGAACGCGTAACGGACCTCGGGTGGAGCTTGTGTCATTTCGAAATTCCTCATCATGTGGAGGGATGCATGCTGGGCTGGCGGGGAGGACGGGGTGAGCAGAAGACGCCGCCGATGAACTGACGGTCCCAGTCGGACTCTGCGGCCGAAGCCGGTGCCGCCGGACCGGTCAGGTCTCCGGCGTAACGTTCTGCATCATCCTTAGGAACGTAGCCGAGGGCGGCCCCGGCGTCCGGCGAGAGATAGCTTCGGGTGTTGGCCGAAACCCCCCAGACAATCCGGAATCCTTTCACTGAATCCGTCAGGGCTGCCGTAAAGAGACGGGCGGCGTCGTCGGGCGAGAGCCAGGTGCTCAACATCCGGACGTCCCGCGGCCGGTCGATCCGGGACGCGATGCGCAGGCAGATTACGTCCATGCCGAAACGGTCGGAGTAGTAGCTGCCCAGCGCTTCCACCGCCGCCTTCGAGACTCCGTACAGAGTGTTCGGCCGCACCGGAGTGTTGTCAGGAATGAAGTCCCCGGCCGGAGGTACCGGGGTGAACCCGGCGGCATGGATGGAGCTGGCGAGGATCACCCGCGGCACCCCGGCCATGTGGGCGGCTTCCAGGACGGAATGGGTGCCGTCGATATTCGCGGACAGGATCCGGTCCCAGTCATCTTCCAGCGGAATCCCGGCCAGGTGGATGACGGCGCCGCATCCGCGGAACGCCTCCACGAGCGTCCCGGTGTCGGCCACCTCGGTGAGCACCCAGTCCTGCCCGAAGGATTCAGCCGGCGGTGTCCGGTCCACGCAGACCATGGAGTAGCCCGCATCGGCCAGCCGGGGAATGATGTCCCGGGCCAGGCTGCCGGCGGCACCGGTGACGGCGATCCGTTTGGTGTCCGGATGGTTGATACTCACAGCAGGGCCCCCTGGTCTTGAAGCAGTCCGCGCAGCTTGGAAACGTCCACACTGCCGGTGGAACTATGGAGTGATGCGGCCAGGCCGGCCGCATGCCCGGTGGCGAACGAGGTGCCCATCACCCGCAGCGAGGCAAACGAGCGGCTGTCACTGCTGGTGAGCCGGCCTGCGCCCCAGAGGTTGGCGATATTGGCGCTGGTCACGGCCCCGTAAGGGATGTCGTACCACTTGCGGTCCTTGATGCCGCTGTAGGTGGTGGCGCCGGGGGTCGCATGGTCCTCCATCGGCCAGCCGCACCGGGCAATCCCGTCGGCCGGACGACGCCGGGCGGTCAGGACGTCGTCGGCGGTTACGCTTTCGCGGCCCTGCATCCGGCGGGCTTCCCGGATGCCGATCTGCGGACCGGTGGAGGCCAGGTACGCGCCGGACCAGCCGCGCATGCCCGCCTTCAGCGCCTCGAGGTAATGCCGGGCCTTGACTCGGCCGTCCTGTTCGGCGCGGGAGATTTCGTGCACGTCCAGGACGTCCACGTATTCGTCCGCGAGCAGGAGCATCAGCTCGCGTGAACGGGGCATCCGTACGCAGGTGCCGTTGCTCCGGGTGAGGATTTCCCCGGTGGTTTTGCCGTAGGCGGCGAAGGCGTCATCCATGGCCGCGGTGGACAGGTCCGCGTCTTCGCCGACGCCGCCGACCCGCATCACCAGGGTGCTGGCCTGGCGGCGTTCGGTCGGTGAAAGCTGGAACTCGGCGCCGGCGGCCTGCAGCAGCGCGCCATCCCCGCTGCAGTCCACGAACGCGGTGCCGGAAAGACGCAGGTTGCCGCCGCGGTGCACCACCTGCACGGCGCTGATCCCGCCGGCGTCGGTATCCGCGGCTACGAGGGTGCTGTGGAACAGGACGTCGACGCCGGCCGAGCGGACCAGCTGGTCCAGCACCGACTTAGTGGTTTCCAGATCGAGGACCACGATGGTGTTTCCCGTGGCGGGCGAGGTCTCGAAGTGCAGGAGTTCCTGGCGTTCCAGCTCGTCCAGGAAGTCCTGCCCAATGCCGCGCACCACCTGTTCCCTGGTCTGGTCAAAGAAGCCGCAGTAGGCCAGGACCGAGCTGTTGGTTGCCGCTCCCCCGAGGAATCCGTATTGCTCAATAAGGCAGACGCTGGCTCCGGCACGGGCAGCGCTGACAGCTGCTGCCACCCCGGCAGCGCCGCCACCCACAACGACGACGTCGTAGGTTGCGGTGGTGGAAAGGGAAATCATCAAAATCCTTAGATTGCAGGTGAATCACGGAGTGAGCTGAGTCACACCAAGCACATAAGAACCATGGTCCACTTGTATGCATAAATCAAATGCCTAAAAGTGCCTGTCGGTATGCCTTTTAGGTATCTCAGGTCGCAGGGGGCAGGAACATGGAAATCCGGCAGTTGAAGTACTTCGTCCGCACGGCGGAGACCGGCAGCATCAGCGGCGCCGCCGTTGAACTGCATATGACACAGCCTGCGCTGAGCCGGCAACTCGCCGAGCTCGAGAAGGAACTCGGGGGTGCCCTGCTGCAGCGGAACCCGCGCGGCGTGACGCTGACTACCCTGGGACACGTCATTAAAACCCACGCGGACACCATCCTGGCCCAGGTGGACCGCACTCCGGAGCTGGTCCGGTTGGCCGCGGGCAGCCGCTCACTGATCCGGCTCGGTGCCCCTCCGGGATTGCCGCATGACTGGTTCCGCGCTGCCGTCCAGACGGTGGAGTCCGCAGGGTTGGCGGTACGCTTTTCGCTCTATGAGGCCAGCAGCGATGAGCAAAGCCGCTTGCTGCGGGCCGGCCAAATCGACCTGGCCCTCCTGCACACGGAACCCGCGGAAGGCATCAACGGGCAGCACCTGCTCACCCAGCCGCTGGGGGCAGCCGTCCGGCCGACGTCGCCGCTCAGCACCCGGGATGTCCTGGGCCTCTTTGATCTGGACGGCCTCACGGTCATGGCACACGCTGCCGGGGAAATCCGCATCCAGGAGGTCAAGCTGCGCAGCGCCGCCGAGGCCGAGGGCGTGCGTACGCATTGGGTCTTCCGGCGGTTCAGCCACCACAGCCTGCTGATTGCTGACCTGGCCGACGCCGATGCGGCGCTCACCACCGAGGCGTCCGCAGGGCTCAACTTTCCCGGGTGGAAGTGGGTGCCGCTGACGGCACGGGATGCGGCCGGGCATTCACTGCAGGTCGAGACGTGGGCGGCATGGAACGCGGCGGCGTCGCCGGAGGTCCGGAAGGTCGCCGACTTGTTCCGGTCGACGCCGGTGCAGGTCTTGGACGGGCCGGAAAGCTAAACCCCCACCCGCCCCGCGAGCATCCGCTCCACACTCTCCGCAGACAACGCATGCTGGATGGCGAGCTGGGACGCACCAAGCATCCCGGCGTCGAGCCCGGACGAGGACTGCACAATCCGCAGGTGCTGGGTGGCCAGCGGCATGGTGCGCGAATAGACCACTTCGCGCACCCCGGCAATGAAGTGCTCGCCGGTCAACGCCATCGAGCCGCCGAACACGATCACCTCGGGGTTCAACATGCTCAGGCAGGCGGAAAGCACCTCACCCACCTCGCGGCCGGCCTGCCGCACCGCATGCACCGCCTCGTGGTTGCCGGAATGGACCAGGGCAACGACGTCGCGCCCGTCCTCAGCATCCAGCCCCAAGGACTGCAGCCGGGCGGCCACCGCCGGCCCGGAAGCCAGCGCCTCCAGGCAGCCCCGGTTCCCGCACCGGCACAACAGGTCCTCCCCGCTCGGCACGCGGATGTGCCCGATATCCCCGGCCACCCCGTCGGCGCCGCGCAGCAGGCTGCCGTTGCAGATGATCCCGGCGCCGATGCCGGTGGCGACCTTCACGAAGACCAGGTTCTCGACGTCGGGCCACGCCGCCTGGCGCTCCCCCATCGACATCACGTTGACGTCGTTATCCACCAGCACCGGCACGTGGAAGGACTCCTGCAGGTAGCCGGGCACATCGAAGCCGTGCCAGCCGGGCATGATCGGCGGATTGATCGGCCGGCCGGAGCGGTGCTCCACAGGTCCGGGCAGCCCGACGCCGACGGCGAGCAGCTCGGCAGCCGACCGGCCGGTCTCGGCCAAAAGCGCGTTCCCAAGCTCCACCACAGTGTCCAGCACGGCACCCGGACCGTCGCTGACGAGCAGGTCGCGGGAAGCATCGGCCAGGGCAGTGCCGGCCAGATCGGTGAGGCCCACGCGCAGGTGGCTTGCGCCGACGTCGACCCCCAAGACCACACGCGCCCCGGTCTGCAACGCGAACCGGGAGGACGGCCGCCCGCCGGTCGACACCGCGTCTTCAATCGGCGCCACGAGCCCGAGGTCCATGAGCAGCTCCAGCCGCAGCGCAATGGTGGACCGGGCCACCCCCACCAGATCGGCCAGCTCGCTGCGGGTGCGGGGCTGTCCGTCCCGCAGGAGCTGGAAAAGTTCGCTGGCCCCGGGCGCGGTGGGGTTATTCCTTATATCGACCACTGGGCAATTGAAGCATAGGGATCGACGCTACGGCGTCGGCCCGGCGACGCGGACCGCCCAACAGACACGCTCATAACGCCCCCTTCCTTCGGCCGGTCCCCCGCACGGCGAACCGCTGCTGCAGCAGCACGGCCACCACAATGATCGCGCCGCGGGCCACGGCCTGCACCGAGGTGTCCAGGTTGTTCTGCGTGAAGACGTTGATGAGGGTGCTGAACAGCAGCACGCCCAGCACGGTGCCCACAATGGTGCCGCGCCCGCCGATCAGCAGGGTTCCGCCGACGACGACGGCGGCAATCACTTCCAGCTCGTACAGCAGCCCGTGGGTGGAGGTGCCGGCGGTGGTGCGGCCCATCATCATGATTCCGGCGATGCCGGCGGTGAGGCCGGAGAGGACGTACAGCAGGACAATGTGCCGCTTGACCTTGATGCCTGCCAGCCGCGCGGCTTCCAGGTTCCCGCCGATCGCCACGGTCCGGCGCCCGAAGGTGGTGCGGTTGAGCAGGAACCAGCCCGCGACGGCCACCAGCAGGAAGATCCAGATCAGCAGCGGCACGCCCAGGAAGTTCGAGCGCATCACGGAGAGGAAATCCCGGTTGGTGACAATCTGCGTGCTGCGGCCGGAGATCAGCTCCGCCACGCCGCGCGCGGCCACCAGCATTGCGAGGGTGGCAATAAACGCCACCACGTTCCCGTACGCGATGATCACCCCGTTGATCAGCCCAGTCCCCACACCGACCGCCAGCGCCACCACCACCATCAGCATCCAGCTGCTGTTCGTGGCGGCCAGCTGCACTGAGGTGAGGGTGGCCAGCACCGTGGTCAGGCCCATCACCGAACCCACCGAGAGGTCGATGCCGCCGGCGGTAATCACAAAGGTTGCCCCGATGGCGATCACCCCGAAGATCGACGCGTACCGCAGGATGGTCAGCATGTTGTCCAGGTTCAGAAAGCGCTCGCCGCTGGTGACCGCCCCGACAATAAACAGCAGCGCCAGGGCAATGATCAGGCCGATGTTGCGGCCCGCGGATCCGCCCAGGAACTTCCCCAGCGGATTGCTGCGGGGCACCGCCGCCGTCCCGCCGCTGGGAGGCGGCTGCAGCGCCGCCGTCGTTGATTCGCTCACTGCGCACTTCCTTTCAGCACCAGGTCAAGCACGGCGTGCTCGTCCATTTCGTCTGCGTTGCCGGTGGCGAGGACCCGTCCGGCGTCGAGCACCAGAATCCGGTCCGCAAGGCCGATCACTTCCTCGATCTCGCTGGACACCACCACAATCGCCACGCCTTGAGCCGCGAGGCTGCGGATCAGCGCGTAAATCTCGGTCTTGGCGCCGACGTCGACGCCGCGGGTCGGCTCGTCCAGCAGCAGCACCCGGGTGCCGTGGATCAGCCAGCGGGCCAGCAGCACCTTCTGCTGGTTGCCGCCAGAGAGGGTGCGGGCGGCCCGGTCCGGATCGGGCGGGCTCAGCTGCAGGGCTTCGGCCTGCTGCCGGGCGGCCTTCTTTTCGGCGCGTTCGTTCAGCCACCCGTGCCGGGCAAACCGGGCAAAGGTGGACAGGGTGACGTTGCGGTAGATGGGCTCCTCCAGCAGCAGCCCCTGGCTTTTGCGTTCCTCCGGGGACAGGCCGAGCCCGGCGTTCACCGCCGCCCGCACCGAGCCGGGCCGCAACGTCCTGCCCTCCACAGTGACGGTGCCCGACGTCGCACGCCGGGCACCGTAAACGGTCTCCAGGATCTCCGAACGCCCGGACCCGACCAGGCCGGCCAGGCCGAAGATTTCCCCGGCCCGGACCGTGAAGCTCACATCGTGAAACGAACCTTCCAGGCCGAGGCCCTCCACCTGCAGCGCCACCGGGGCGTCCGACGACGGCGGCCTCCGCGGCGGGAACACATTCGCCACATCCCGGCCGGTCATCAGCCGAACCAGTTCGGCGCGGGGAGTATCGACAACCGGAAGGGAGGACGCGGTGCTGTAGCCGTCCTTGATCACCGAGATCCGGTTGCCGATCTGCCGGATCTCCTCCAGCCGGTGCGAGATGTAGACAACCGCGATGCCCTGGCCGGTGAGTTCCCGGATCACCCGGAACAGGTTGGCCACCTCGCCGGAGTCCAGGATGGCACTGGGCTCGTCCATGATGATCAGCCGGGCGTTGCGGGACAGGGCCCGGGCCAGGCTGACAATCTGCTTCCCGGCGGCGGACAGGCTCCCCACTTCCGCGGACGGTGACAGGTCCTCGTGTCCCAGCCGCGCCAGCAGCTCCCGGGTCCGACGGCGCGCGTCCCGGACGCGGAGCACTCCCCCGCGGGCGTCTTCGTGGCCCAGGAAGATGTTCTCGGTGACGCTCAGTCCGTCCACCACATCCAGTTCCTGGTACATGGTGGCAATGCCCAGTGCCAGGGCGTCGGCCGGACGCGCCAGTTGGACGGGTTCCCCGTTCCAGCGGATCTCCCCGCCGTCCGGTACGTACACCCCGGACAGGGCCTTGATCAGGGTGGATTTCCCGGCGCCGTTCTGGCCCAGGACGCAGTGCACCTCGCCGGGCAGGACGTCCAGGTCGACGCCGCGCAGCGCCCGGACGCCGGCGAAACTCTTGCTCAGGCTGCGTACCTCAAGCAGCGGCTGCTGTACCGGCTGAGGGGCGGCAGATGCTCCCGATGCTGTCATGGCACGGAGCTTACACACTTATGTCGATCATCAGTAGTATGTTGGCGCTTTATCGTCAGACTTCTGTTACTGTGACGCATGTCACGACGATGTGCAGTGCGCTGGCTGGTTCCGATGGGGTGCGGACTCGCCTCAGCGCCCCACTTACAGAGGAGAGAACCATGCACGCACCACGCATGCGCGGGAAGATCATCACCGCAGCGGCCTTCTTCGCCGCCGGCGGGCTTGCCCTCACCGGCTGCACTGCAGGCGAGGACACCAATGCCGAACCGACCAACAACTCCGTGGAAGGCAACCAGTCCGAGGGCGAGACCGTCGTCATCGGATTCTCCGGACCGGCCGCGGACCACGGCTGGCTGGGCGCCATCAACTCCGCCGCCACCGCCGAAGCCGAGAAATACCCGGACATCGACCTGCGGGTGGCCGAAGGAACCAATGACGCGAACCTGCAGATCAGCCAGGTGGAACAGTTCATCAATGACCAGGTGGACGCCATTGTCCTGCTGCCCACCGACGGCGCTGCACTCACCGACGTCGCCATCCGCGCCATGGAGGCGGGAATCCCCGTGATCAACGTGGACCGCGAGTTCTCCAGCCCCTTCGCCGCCCGGGCCACCGTCCTCGGCGACAACTACGGCATGGGGGTCAGCGCCGGCACCTACATCTGCGAGCAGGTGGGCGACCAGCCCGACGCCGTGGTGGCCGAGATTGCCGGCATCGACGCCCTGCCGCTCACCCAGGACCGCAGCGAAGGCTTCAAGGACGCCCTCGCCGGCTGCGGGCTCGAGGTCAACAACCGGGTGTCCGCGGACTTCACCGTCCAAGGCGGCGAGGCCGCAACGTCCCAGCTGCTCGCCGCCGCACCGGAAATCGACGCGCTGTGGAACCACGACGACGATCAGGGCATCGGCGTCCTGGCCGCCATCGACGCCGCCGGACGCGACGAGTTCATCATGGTGGGCGGCGCCGGCTCCGCAAATGCCATGCGGGAAATCGAGTCCGGGGACAGCGTCCTGCAGGCGACCATCATCTATCCGCACACCCAGGCCGCGGACGGCATCCGGCTCGCCCGGCTGCTGGCACAGGACAAGGCCATGAGCGACCTGGTCGAGATCGAGGTGCCCAACCGCGTGGTGCTCAACGCCCCGGTGGTCACCAGCGAAAACGTCGAGGAATACCTGCCCACCGCCTTCGAGTCCTGACCGGGCTATCCGAACGAGAGCCGGGCGGCCCGGGCACCCGCTCAAAACAGCAGCACAGCACTGAGGAGAGAACATGCAGGACGATAAGCCGCTGAGGGTGGCGCTGGTGGGCCACGGCTTTATGGGGGCGGCCCACTCACAGGCCTGGCGGGTGGCCCCGCGGTTCTTCGACCTGCCCCTGCAGCCGCGGATGAACCTGCTGGTGGGCCGGGATGCGGACCGGACCTCAGCCGCCGCCCGGAAATGGGGTTGGGCCGAGTCCGCCACCGATTGGCGGGAGGCGGTCACCCGGGAGGATATCGACGTCGTGGATATCGTGACGCCCGGTGCTTCCCATGCCGAGATCGCCATCGCAGCGCTCGACGCCGGCAAGCACGTGCTCTGCGAAAAGCCGCTCGCCAACACGGTGGAAGAGGCGCAGGCGATGGCCGACGCCGCCGCCCGCGCCGAGGCGAGGGGCGTTCGGGCGATGGTGGGCTTCACGTACCGGCGGCTGCCCGCCACCACGCACGCCCGGAATCTCGTGGCCTCGGGGGCGATCGGCACGGTCCGGCAGGTGCGGGCCGTATATCTGCAGGACTGGCTGGTAGACGAGGACTCTCCGCTGACCTGGCGGCTGCAGCAGGACGAGGCCGGGTCCGGCGCCCTCGGCGACCTGGGCGCGCACGCCATCGACCTGGCCCAGTACATCACCGGGGTGCCGCTGGCCGAGGTCAGCGGCACCCTCGCCACCCTGGTCCCCACCCGCCCGGTGCCCGAAGCGGACCAGCGGGGCACGGGCTTGGGCGGAGGCAGCGCTGGTTCGGGCAACGACGCCGGCCCCCGCGGACCGGTGACGGTCGACGACGTCGCGCTGTTCCTCGGCCGCTTCGAGGACGGTGTACTCGGGTCCTTCGAAGCCAGCCGGATGGCCACCGGCCGCAAGAACGCGTTCCGGCTGGAAGTCTCCGGCAGCAAAGGTGCCATCAGCTTCGATCTGGAGGACCTGAACTTTTTGGGCTTTATGGATTACACGGTTCCGCCGGACCGGCAGGGCTTCACCCGCATCATGGTGACCGAACCGGACCACCCCTATGTCTCCGCGTGGTGGCCGGCCGGCCATTCGCTCGGCTACGAACACGGCTTCGTGCATCAGGCGAAGGACTTCGTGGAGGCCATCGCCGCCGGAACCGCCCCGGCGCCGTCGTTCGCCGACGGCCTGCAGGTCCAGGAAGTCCTCGACGCCGTGTCCCGCAGCGCCGCTAAATCCAGCGTCTGGCTGCCCGTGCGCTGACCGTCCCGTCCCGACTCACCATCCCCCGTCCACGCAGGCAAAGGAGCCCGTCATGTCCCGACCAGTCACTCTGTTTACCGGCCAGTGGGCCGACCTGCCCCTTGAAGAAGTGGCCCGGCTTGCCTCCGGCTGGGGGTACGACGGGTTGGAAATCGCCTGCTGGGGCGACCATCTGGACCCCTGGCGGTGGGATGACGAGGAGTACGTGCAGAGCCGCCGCGACATCCTGGAGAAGTACCGCCTGAAGGTGTTCGCCATTTCCAACCACCTCAAGGGGCAGGCGGTCTGCGACGATCCGATCGATCAGCGGCACCGCGATATGGTGTCCGACGCCGTCTGGGGCGACGGCGATCCGGAGGGGGTCCGGCGCCGGGCCGCCGAGGAAATGAAGCACACCGCCCGGCTCGCCGCGGCCCTCGGGGTGGACACCGTGATCGGTTTTACCGGCTCGTCCATCTGGAAATACGTGGCCATGTTTCCGCCGGTCTCGGCGGAGGCGATCGACGCCGGGTACCAGGACTTTGCCGACCGGTGGAATCCGATCCTCGACGTCTTTGACGAGGTGGGCGTGCGCTTTGCCCACGAGGTTCATCCCAGCGAAATTGCCTACGACTACTGGACGACGCAGCGGGCGATGGAGGCCATCGGGCACCGGCCCGCGTTCGGCCTGAACTGGGACCCCAGCCACTTTGTCTGGCAGGACCTGGACCCGGTGGCTTTCCTCTGGGATTTTCAGGACCGGATCTACCACGTCGACTGCAAGGACACGAAGAAGCGGATGACCAACGGCCGCAACGGCCGGCTCGGCTCGCACCTGCCCTGGGCCGATCCGCGGCGCGGCTGGGACTTCGTATCCACCGGCCACGGGGACGTGCCGTGGGAGGACGCCTTCCGGATGCTCAACAGCATCGGCTACGACGGCCCGATCTCGGTGGAATGGGAAGACGCCGGAATGGACCGGCTGGTCGGAGCACCGGAGGCACTGGCCTTCGTCCGTTCACTGGCAATGGATCCGCCCGCTGCGGCGTTCGACGCGGCGTTTTCGTCGAGGTAGGTCCCGGACAACGAAAACGACGACGGCGGCCCCTCCTTCGGGAGGCGGCCGCCGTCGTCGTCGTTCGAGCGAAGCAAAACCCTACCGCGCGTTGCGCTTCCGGCTGAGTCCGAACACCACGGCCAGCAGCAGCACGAGGCCCTTGATGATCTGCTGCCATGCGGCGTCGACGGACAGGATGGACAGGCCCTGGTTCAGCACACCCATCACCAGGCCGCCGATCACGGCGCCCACCACGGTGCCCACGCCGCCTTGCACCGATGCGCCGCCGATGAACACCGCGGCAATGGCATCGAGTTCAAACCCTCCGCCGGCCGAAGCCACGGCTCCCCCGGCGCGGGCGGTGTTGACCACGGCGGCCAGTCCGGCGAGGAAGCCCATGTTCACAAACACCAGGAAGTTCACCCACTGGGTCTTCACTCCGGACATCATGGCGGCGTTCAGGTTCCCGCCCATGGCGTAGATGTGCCGGCCGAACACTGTGCGGCCCAGCAGGAATGAATACGCCAGCACCAACCCGGCCAGGAGGATCAGGATGATCGGCAGCCCGCGGCTGTAGGCCAGCAGGTAGCAGAGGTACATGATGGCGAAGACGGCCACGGCGTTCTTGAACACGAACGAGCCCATCCGTTCCCGCGGCAGGTCGAGCCGGCGCAGGTCCGCCCGGCCCTTCAGCTGCTGCAGCACCAGGGCAACCGACGCCAGCGCACCGATGCCCAGGGTCAGCAGGTCCGGGGTGCCGGTGGAGGGCAGGGTACCGGAGCTAATGGCATTGAACGGCCGGGGCAGGCCGCTGATCGTGCCACCGGTCAGCAGGACCAGGGCTACGCCGCGGAAGACGAGCATCCCGGCGAGGGTAACGATGAAGGCGGGTATCCCCACGAACGCCACCCAGAAGCCCTGCCAGGCTCCGATCAGCGCGCCGACCACCAATGAGAGCACTGCGGCCGCCCACCAGGGCATCCCCCAGTCGTTCATGGCCAGGGCGGCAATGGCTCCCACCGCGGCCACCACGGAGCCGACGGACAGGTCAATATGTCCGGCAATGATCACCATGACCATGCCGATGGCCAGGATCAGCACATACGCGTTTTGCTGGATGAGGTTGCTGACGTTGCCCGGATAGAGCAGCCGGCCGCCGGTGAGCACCTGGAACAGCAGGATGATCACAACAAGTGCGGCCAGGATGCCGTATTGGCGCAGGTCTACCCGGCGGCGCTTCTTCGCAGCCGCGGCTTGCGGCGGCAGCGGTGCCTTCGCCTGTTCTGGGGTTGTGGTGGTCACTGGACTTGTACTCCTTGGGTCCTGGCAGCGGTCATGTGGCGCATCAGTTCTTCCTGGGTGGCGTCGGCACGGTCCACTTCGGCAGTGAGTCGGCCCTCGGCGATGGTGTAGATGCGGTCGCAGAGCCCGATCAGTTCGGGCAGTTCGCTGGAGATGACGATTACGGCTTTGCCCTGGGCCGCCATCTCGTTGATGATTCCGTAAATTTCGTACTTGGCGCCGACGTCGATCCCGCGGGTGGGTTCGTCAAGGATCAGCACGTCCGGGCCGGAGTAGATCCACTTGCTGAGGACTACTTTCTGCTGGTTTCCGCCCGAGAGGTTGCCGACGGTCGAGGTGACGCTGGGGGTGCGGATGTTCATCCGCTGCCGGTACTCGTCCGCCACGGCGTATTCCCGGTGCCGGTCAATCACGCCCAGCCGGGCCAGCTTCCCCAGCGCGGCGGCAGAGACGTTGACGGTCACGCTGCCGATGAGGTTCAGGCCGTAGCGCTTGCGGTCCTCGCTGACGTAGGCAAGGCCGTTGCGGATGGCCTCGCCCACGGTACGGGTGCCGATTTCGACGCCGTCCTTGTAGACCCGCCCGGAGATCCCGGTGCCGTACGAGCGGCCGAAGATGCTCATGGCCAGCTCCGTGCGGCCGGCACCCATCAGGCCGGCGAACCCGACAATCTCCCCGGCCCGGACGTGGAACGACGCATCCTTCACCACTACGCGGCCCGGATCCGCCGGGTGATGCACCGTCCAGCCCTCCACCCGGAACTTCTCCTCGCCGATGTCCGGTTCGCGGGGCGGGAACTGGTGGTCCAGCGGCCGGCCAACCATGGCACGGATGATCCGGGTTTCAATCTCGTCGGTGTCCTCCACCGGAAAATCAACAATTGTGCGCCCGTCGCGGATCACCGTGACCGTATCGGCAATCGAGCGGATTTCCTTGAGTTTGTGGGAAATGATGATCGAGGTGATCCCCTGGCCGCGCAGCTGGTCGATCAGGCCCAGCAGGTGGGCGGAGTCGTCGTCGTTCAGCGCTGCGGTGGGCTCGTCGAGGATCAGGATCTTCACTTCTTTGGACAGTGCCTTGGCAATCTCCACCAGCTGCTGTTTGCCCACGCCGAGTTCAAGGATCTTCGTGGCCGGGTTTTCATCCAGTCCCACGCGTTTCAGCAGTGCCGCGGCCTGCAGGTTGGTCTGGTTCCAGTCGATCACCCCGCCGCGGGCCACCTCGTTGCCGAGGAAAATGTTCTCGGCGATGGACAGGAACGGGCTCAGGGCCAGTTCCTGGTGGATGATCACGATGCCGTCGCGCTCGCTGTCGTTGATCGAGTTGTAGCTGACGGGCTTGCCGTCGAGGGTGATTGTCCCGGCAAAGCTGTTGTGCGGATAGACCCCGCTGAGCACCTTCATCAGGGTGGATTTGCCGGCGCCGTTTTCGCCGCAGATCGCGTGCACTTCGCCGCGTTCAACACTTACCGAGACCTCGTCGAGGGCGCGGATGCCGTTGAACTCCTTCACTATGCCGTCCATGGACAGGATGACGTCAGTCATGTGGTTCTCGCTTCAGTAGCTTCAATACAGGCGGCAGCGGCGTGCGGCGGTTTTCCGCCGTCGCACGCCGCTGTTTTTGCCCGTCGAAAGTAACGCCGGGGATCAGAGACCGACGTCGCCGGCTTCCATGAACCCGGAGTCCACCAGCGCGGACTGGACGGTGTCCTTGGTGACCACCTGCGGATCGAGGATGTAGGTGGGGACCACCTTGACCTCGTTGTTGTACGTCTCGGTGTCGTTAACCTCCACGTCCTCTCCGTCAACGAGGGCCATGATCATGGTCTCTACCTGGCTGCCGAGCTCGCGGGTGTCCTTCCAGACGGTCATGGACTGCTGGTCTGCCAGCATGGCCTTGACGTTCGCGACGTCGGCGTCCTGGCCGGTGATGAGCGGCCAGTCCGAGCCGGGCTCGTACCCGGCGGAATTCAGCGAGGCCTCGATACCCAGCGCCAGGCTGTCATTCGGGGAGAGCACGACGTCGACCTTCTCGCCTCCGGTGTAGAAGGACTGCAGGCGGTTGTCCATTTCCGCTTGTGCGTCGACGGACTGCCAGCCGAGGATGCCGATGGACGTCCACTCGTCGTTGCTCGCCGGGGACTTGCCGGAGGGAACCACCAGCTGGCCGCTTTCCACGTAGGGAAGCAGGACGTCCCATGCTCCGGAGAAGAAGAACGAGGCGTTGTTGTCGTCGGGGCTGCCGGCGAAGGGCTCGAGGTTGAACGGGCCCTTGCCCTCTGCCAGGCCGAGCTGCTCTTCGATGAACTCGCCCTGGAGCTGGCCCACCTTGTAGTTGTCGAACGTGGCGTAGTAATCCACGGCTTCGGTGCCGTTGATCAGGCGGTCATAGGCGATGACCTGAACGTCCTGGTCCTTCGCGTCTTCGAGCGCCGGGCCGAGGGTTTCGCCGTCGATGGCCGCGACCACAAGGATCTTCGCGCCGCCGGCGACCTGGTTCTGGATCTGGCTGATCTGCTGGTCGGTCTTGTCATCCGCGTACTGCAGGTCAACGGTGCAGTCCT
This sequence comes from Arthrobacter sp. zg-Y1110, assembly GCF_025244865.1. Classification (NCBI taxonomy): domain Bacteria; kingdom Bacillati; phylum Actinomycetota; class Actinomycetes; order Micrococcales; family Micrococcaceae; genus Arthrobacter; species Arthrobacter sp. zg-Y1110. Next base: position 680,183 of record NZ_CP104272.1, on the reverse strand, counting down.
GGGCTTCGAGTTTCTCTTTGAGCCCCTCACCGTCATTGATCCAGCGTTCGAGGCTGCGCGTGGGCATGGAGATCCCGACGTTGCAGGAGCTCGCCTCGCTGTCTCCGTCAGCGTTGGAGCCCGCGGGTGCACAGGCCGACATGCCTGCCGCCAGGCCGACGGCCAGGAAGACCGCCGAGACATTCTTGATTCTGGTCATGCTGCAAAACCTTCGAAAAGGATCCTGCCGGTGCGGAGCCGTTCCGCCCCGCTGTCGGCGGAAACGGCCACGGTCCGCCCGCGGGCTGGATCGAGCGGATACAACGCTGTAGCGCCCAGTCGACGCATGGCATCAACAATTTGTAGGCGAAGACAACATATCCTGATGTGGCGTACATCACAAGAGGAAATTAGAAAAGTTTCCACGTCGATTCCGAGGGATCGGGAACCCGACTCCGGCCGATGCGTTGCCCGCAGGCAGCACCCCGGCCACCCCGTATTGACGCCCGTGAGCCGCACCCATAGCGTCCCCCATACACTCGCGCCGCCGCACCGTCACTGGGTGCGGCACACCGCGGCACCGCCGGCCGGTCGATGGTGACCGGCCGGCGTCGTCCCGCACCGCCGCACGCTCCACGATGCGGACTCGAAGCAGTACCCGCTGCACCAGGGGGTGGGCGCAGCCTCTCTCTGAGGGATCCTTCATGCAACTTCGACATCGAACCGCCGCGGCGGTTGTCACTTCCCTTGCCCTGCTCGGGCTCACCATTTCCCCGGCCGCCGGAACGCGCGTCGAAACCGCCCCTGCCAGCAAACTTCCGGATCTGCCCACTCCTGCCGAGTACTTCGGTTTCGAAATGGGCGACGAGGGCCGGCTGGCGGCTTTCAGCGACATTTCCGAGTACTTCGAAACCATTGCCGACTCATCGCCCGAAGTGGAGTACGAGGTGGTGGACCGGACCACGGACAACAACGAATATCCGATCCTGCGCCTGAGCAGCGAGGAAAACCTGGGCCGGCTGGATTCGATCCTGGCCGTCAATGAACGGCTTGCCGATCCCGACGCCATGGCCGCGGAAGCCGCCGGCGCCGGGATGGAACCGGAAGAGTACGCCCGGCAGCTCGCCCAAACCACGGTCCCTGTCTACTACATCGAAGCGTCCATCCACGCGACGGAAGTCGGGAACACCCAGGCGCTGGTCGACATCGTGCACCGCCTGGCCACCGAGGATTCCGAGGCGATGAACCGGATCCTGGACAATCTCGTGGTGCTGGTGGTGCCTTCCGCCAATCCGGACGGCCAGCAGATGGTGGTGGATTACTTCAACTCGACCGCAGGCACGGAATACAACCGGGTCTATCCGGACCTCTATCACCGCTACGTGGGGCACGATAACAACCGCGACTGGTTCATGTTCACGCAGAAGGAATCCCGCACCCGGGTGGCGCTGGAGCAGAAATACCGGCCGGTGGTGCAGCACTACATGCACCAGGCCGGCACGGAAAGCCCCCGGATCTGGACCCCGCCCTATGACGAACCGCTCTCCCCCGATGTGGACCCGATTGCCATCTCATCCTCCAACGCACTGGGCCAGTTCACGCAGCGGGACCTCGTGGCCGAAGGGCTCAAGGGCGTGAAGTCCGACGACGCGTACGGCATCCTGTGGAACGCCGACGTCGCCGGGTACGGCACCTTCCTCGGCACCTCCACCTTCCTCACCGAGATCGCTTCCGTCCGGGACCTCGCCTACCCGTACACCGGCGAGGGCGTGCTGGAGCCGGTGGACAAAACCATGCGCTCTCCCCTGCCGTATGACTCGGACACTTGGACGCTGAAGCAGATTGTCCAGTACGCCACCTCGGCCGCGTTCTCCGGGCTGAACACCGTGGCCGGCGATCCGCAGTCCTGGCTGCTCAACAACCTCTACCGGGTCAACGCGAACAGCGAAACCTGGGACGGCGGCCCGTACGCGTACGTGGTGCCCGCCGACCAGCGGGATCCGTACGCGGTGTACGACATGATGCGGATCTTCGACTTCGGCGAGGTGGAGATTGAGGAGGCCACCGCACCGTTCACGGCCGAGGGCCGGGAGTTCGACGCCGGGTCCTACATCATGCGCACCCAGCAGCCGCTGGGCCGCTGGGTGGATCAGCTGCTGCGCATCGACGAGTATCCGGACAGCGCCCGGAAATGCGACGACTGCCCGCTGATCCTGCCGTACAGCGAAACCACCGACAACGTGGCCCTGTTTATGGGCGTGGATGTGGCGGCGGTGCAGGAAGAGTTCGACGCCGAGACCCGGCAGGTGCGCGCCATCACGCAGGAGCGCATCCGGATGCCCCGTGCACCCGGTGCCGACGGCGCCTACATCCTCAGTGCCGAGTCCTACGGGCTGGGCCGGATCATCGACGCACTGCAGGACGCCGGCGTGGACGCCTACCGGGCCGCCGGCGCGATCACTGTCGACGGACAGGAATTCGCGCCGGGTGCCCTGATGGTTCCCGCCGGAGAGGCCCGGGCACGGGAAACGCTGACCCGGGCCGTCCGGGACACGGCGCTGCCGGTGTACGCCACCGCTGCAATGCCTGCCACCGGGGCGGTCCAGCTCGCCGAGAACACCCGGGTGGGCTTGGTCCGGGGCGCCAACAACATGCCCGGCGGCTGGCTGATGTGGATGATGGACCAGTTCGGCACCAACTACGAGGTGGTGGAGGCCGCGGACTACGCCACCCTGTCCGAGCAGTTCGACACCCTTGTGCTGGCTCCGGGCATCACCACCGAGCGGCTGACCGTCGGGCTGGACGCCACCAAGTATCCGGAGGAGTTCGCCTGGGCTGCCGGTGTTCCGGACGCTCCGCAGCGGCTGGCCGACTTCGCCAACCAGGGCGGGAACGTCCTGGCCCTGGGATCCTCGTCCCTGACCGCCGCGTCCGCGATGGGACTGCCGGTGGAGAACGTAACTCCGACGGACCGGGAAGTCTTTACTGTGCCCGGTGCGCTGCTGGCCCAGGAGTATGACACCTCCCAGCCGGCGGCGTGGGGCATGCCGGCGGCCTGGCCCACCTGGTTCAACAACGACGCCGCGTTCCGGCTCACCGGCGAGGGCACCTCGGTGTCGCGCTATCCGGCCGAGGGCAACCCGCTGGTCAGCGGCTACGCTCTTGGTGCCGAGGCGCTCAACGGAGCCACCAACATTGCGTCCTTCGATGTTGGGGAAGGGGAAGTGACCATTGCCGGCGGACACATCACCTTCCGCACCTGGCCGCGCGCTTCCTGGACGGTGGTCACCAACGCCATCTACAACGGTGCAGGCACCGAGCTGACGGCCGATGAAATGGCTGCCCGGTTTGGGGGTTAGTCGTTCGCCAGGCGGTTCCCGGGTTGGAGCGTTTTGCTCCGACCCGGGAATGTCCGGGGCGGACCCTCACTGCTGGGCCGCGGAGTGCCGGTAGCCGCTGGGGGTGAAGCCCAGGACTTCCCGAAACGCGTTGGCCAGGTGCGCATGGTCGGCGTAACCGAGATCGGCGGCAACATCGGCAATGGAGAGTTCGGTGTTGCCGCGCAGACGTTCCGCTGCCTCCTGCAGCCGGTAGCGGCGGATCATCGCCAGCGGCGGCAGGCCGACAAACCGGCGCGCCAGGCGCTGCAGGGTCCGGACGGAGACACCGAGCTGGTCGGCTGCCTGGTCAACCCGGGTCAGCTCGCGGTCGGATTGGATCAGGTCCTCCAACCGATTGGCCGCTTCGGCTTCGGCTGTTGGTACCGGTACGCGGGCCTCCAGCCACGCGGCTACCGCCGCCGCAGCGCGCTCCCGGCGGCGAGCGCCGTCGTCGTCATCCCCCGCTCCACCGGCGCCGCAGCTCATGGCGGCCATCACCGCGGTATGCAGGTCCGGGGCGTGGAACGGGATTTCCGCGTCGCGGAGTCCGCCCGGGTCATCAGTGAAGACCGGTACGGCTGCCGGCCGCAGCAACATCCCGACGGCCCAACCCCGCCCCGCCAGGTCGCGGAAGGAGCGCCGCGTGGCGGGACCGGAAAGACTGACACCTTCCTCCTGCACCACCAGGTTCAACGCCGGGAACGGCAGGACCTCCTGCCGGGAGACCTTGCCGGGTGCCAGGTCCCATTCCGGAATCCAGACCCAGCGAAAGCGGTCCCGAAGCGGGTCCGGCGGGAGCAGCCGGTGGAACGCAGGCAGCCGAGCGGGATAAAGCAACCCACGCCACTGTTCCTCCATAGCCTGCTCATTTCTCGTGCTTCCTGGCCTGTCGCGAATCTTCAAGCGCCACCCTACTGCTGCTGCCTAGCCTTGCAGCATGACATTCACAGACAACACCACTCCAGACGAAACCATCACCGGCCTCACCGGAGAACACACCACGGGCGGGATTCCGCACGGCGCCACGAGCCTGACCCCGTTCCTGGCCGTACCGGATGCCCGGAACGCCACCGCCTTTTACCGTGACGTGTTCGGGGCCCGGGTGGTGGACGTGACCGAGATGGACGGCATGGTGGTGCACGTCGATCTCGACTTCGGCATGGGCCGGCTGCAATTGGGCGAACCCAATCCCGCTTTCGGGCTGGTGCTCCCTCCGGAAGGGGACAACGACTGCTACTCGCTCGGGCTCTACTGCGCCGATGCGGACCAGACCGTCGCCCGGGCGGTGGCGGCCGGCGCCGTTGTCCGCGAACCACTGACGACCTTTGTCTCGGGAGACCGCTTCGCCAGTATCCGTGACCCGTTCGGGGTCCGCTGGTCAGTGATGTCCCGGGTGGAGGACCTTTCCGAGGAGGAAAGCGCCCGCCGTGTCGCCGAGTGGGCGGCGGAGCAGTCCGGCGGAGACAGCTGAGCCGCCGCCGTGAAGGCGGCGGCTCAAAGTGCCGGGCGCTTCAGCGGCTAGAGGCGCTTCAGCGGCTAGAGTCCTCAGTCTCAATGCTGATCATCCAGCTGGTTCCGAACCGGTCGGTCAGCATGCCGAACATGTCTCCCCACGGCGCTTTTTCCAGCGGCATGGTCATCTGGCCGCCGTCGAGCAGTTTGTCCCAGTACCCGCGGAGCTCCTCACCGTTATCACCGCTGAGGGAGATGGAGTAGCTGCTGCCCGAGTCCATATTCATGCTGTTGGGCGTGTCCGAAGCCATTAACACCAGGCCATTGTCAGTGGTCAGGGAGGAGTGCATGATCTTGTTCGCCTCGGATGGATCCTCGGCCATGTTCATGTCGCCGAAGGTGGAACTTTCCAGCGTTCCTCCGAAAACGTCCTGGTAGAACGCCATCGCTTCGGCGGCGTTGTCCCGGAAGCTGAGGTAAGGGTTCATCAGGGTGGACATGGTTGTCTCCTTACGGGTGACGGATCGAATGCTCCCGAGTATGCGCCGACCTCCATCCCTGCGGAACCCGCCGGACCAAATTCCGCCCTGCGCGGTCCGGTCCTGCGGCTTCCCTGCTTTACTTCCCCGCCGGCCGCCCGCGCACCGCAGACCACTCGCTGTTGATAACGGCGTCGCCCACGGGCTCCCAGTCATTCGTTTCCACGAGGGAAGCCACGGTGTCCCGGTTCAGGTCCGGGGCGCCGCCGTCGACGTCCGCCGTCGGATAGCAGACCCAGAGGGATCCGCCGGGTTCGACGGCGGCGGCAGCCTTGGCCAGGTCATGCGCCAGGTCGGCAGCGGAGGCTACGAACAGCAGCACGACGTCGGCCGGGAAGCGCCCGTCATCCTCGGCGAGGAACGCGGAGTCCGGCAGCAGCCCGGCCACCTCGGGAAAGTTCTTCGCACCGTAGACGGTGACGCGGTCCGTTTCGGAAATTTCAAACGGCTGGGCTGATTCGGGTGACACTTGGGGGGCTCCATTCCTGGGCACGAGACTCTGGTGGTACGGGCGGCATCGAACAAGTAAGCCGCCTTTCCTATTGTTTCAGTTACGGCCCCCGGATTGCCCCGGTTTTGGCGATTCGGAAGCACCGAATCTGTAACGACAGCGCCTTCTGAAACCGCTGGCACTCGTCCTTGCCGTGACCCACAACACCTCAACTCCTGGCAGCTCCGCTAGAGGCGCACCGCATCAAAAAGTAAAGGGCCTCCCGGACGACGAATAGTCGTTCCGGGAGGCCCTTTAGTTTCCAGTTCAGCGGCAACCGATCCTAGCCGCGGCCTCCCCCGTGCCCTCCGCCGCCCCAGCCAGCGTGATGACCCGGATGACCGTGGTGTCCATGGTGGCCGTGATGACCGCCGTGCCTGTCACTGACGTAGAGACTTCCGGCCAGCCGGAGATCCTCCACCGAGCGGCCCACGTAGATGGGGACCTCTCCGGTGGGAGTCACCCAAGCACTCTCGGTCTCGTCCCAGTACTGCAGGGAGCGCGGATCCAGCTCGATTTCCACCCGGTCCGACTCCCCCGGCGCCAGCGTCACACTGCCGTACCCGGCGAGCTGCAGGGCCGGCGTCGGAACATCGGTGGGCAGGTTGCCCACGTACACCTGCAGTGTTTCCTCGCCGGTGTAATGCCCCGTGTTCCATACCCGCACCGACACCGCGGCCTCCGGATCGGAGGCGTCCACCTTGTGCGTGGTCCGCAGTTTCCCGTAGTCGAACTTCGTGTAGGACAGGCCGTGGCCGAAGGGGAAGAGCGGAGTCAGACCTTGCTCGAGGTACCCCTTGTAGCCTACGAACACGCCCTCAACATAGGGAACCTCAGGATCCACGATCTCAATGAGCGAGAACGGTGCCGGCGGTGCCACCTGGACGGCCTGCTCGTCGCTGACCGGGAAGGTGACCGGCAGCTTGCCGGACGGGTTCGCGTCGCCGAACAGCAGCGCCGCCGTCGACGTTCCCTGTGCCTGGCCGGGGTACCAGATTTCCATCACCGACGGTACGTCCTCGATCCACGGCATGGTCACCGGACCGCTCGTCGCCAGTACGACGACGGTGTTCGGGTTCACTGCCGAGACAGCCGAAATGAGCCGATCCTGGTCCTGCGGAAGCACCAGCGAGCCGCGGTCAGCGGCCTCCCCGGTGTAGTCCCGCGCCACGATCACGGCCACTTCGGACTCGGCGGCGAGAGCCACCGCTTCGGCCATGGCCGGCGGCAGGACGTCCTCCGGCGGAGTCCAGCCGAAGCGCATCATGGCTCCGGGCTGATCATTGAGTCCGCCGTTGAACTGGTTCGGCGCGTCCGTGGTGTAGTCGATCCGCACGGCCACATTCTGTCCGGCGGTCAGGTCCACGGTTGCTTCCTGGGTGCCGAACGGCGCAGCCGGTCCGGTGATGACTTCCTGCTCGTTCAGGAACAGCCGGGCGGTGCCCAGATGGGTCAGGGACAGCGTGTAGCTTCCCGTGGTGGGCGCCGCCAGGGTGCCGGTCCAGCGGACGGAAATCGGCTGCGACGCCAGCTGCGCCCCGATGCCCGGTATCTGGGAGGTGTTGATGGTGTCGGCCGAGATACCGGTCCGCAGATTGACCTGCAGCTCGTCCCGGGCCAGTGCGGGCTCACCTTCGAAGGTATTGATCCCGGTCCAGTAGCTCGCGGACAGGTCCGTCAGCACTCCGCTGGGGACCGGCGGCGGGCCGGGAATCGTGTCGCCCAGGGACACCGGATCCGTACCGGGCGCCCATTCGACGGCTGTTCCGGCAGCCCGGGCGGTGATCCCGTCCAGGATGGTGGTCAGCCGGGCAGGGTTGGGAATGGCACCGCTGCCGCCGCCGTCGATGTACCAATCGGCGTCGGAACCGATGACCGCCACGGAACCGGCGTCGTCATCCAGCGGCAGGGTCCTGCCCTCGTTCTTCAAAAGCACCGCCGCTTCGAGGGCGGCCTGTTCCGCCACCTCTGCGTGCTCGTCGAGCATTTCCGCGGGCACCGGCGGGTCGGCCGGCTGCGGGTTGATGAAGGAGCCGACCGGCGGGTTGTCCACGATGCCCTTGTCGAACATTGTGCGCGCCACCCGGCGGGCGGCGTCGGTCACCCGTTCCTCGGAGACCTGCCCGTTCTGCACCGCCGCCAGGAGCGCGGGTCCGGAGAATTCGAGGCCCGGCCCGGCGACGTCGAGCCCCGCCGCGTAGTCCTCGAAACTGTGCGCGGCGTTGAAGTCCGAGGAGACGAACCCAGGGAAGCCCAGCTGGCCCTTGAGGATCTGGTTGAGCAGCGTGTCATTGCCGCAGGCGAACGGCCCGTTCACCCGGTTGAAAGAGCACATAATGGCGCCGGGATCCCCCTCGCTCACCATGGTTTCCCAGGGGCGGGTGTAGGTCTCCTGCAGGGTCCGCTCGTCCACCAGGACGTTCACGTGCCCGCGGCGGGTCTCGAAATTGTTCAGGTTGTAGTGCTTGGGAAGCGCCGAGATGTCCGCGCTCTGCTCACCTTGCACCTGCCCCGCGGCAATGTCGCCGCTCAGCATTGGGTCCTCGCCGAGGTCTTCCCACATCCGCCCGTTGAAGGGCGTCCGGACCAGGTCCATGGTGGGGCCGGCGATGGCGTTGTAGCCGGTCGCCCGGGCTTCCTCACCGCCCACGGCGCCGTAGGCCTGGGCGAGTTCCGGGCTGAAGGAGGACGCGAGTCCCACTCCGGCCGGCAGTGCCGTGGTGTCCTGGGTTTCCAGGGCGAGTCCGCAGCAGCCGTCCTTGCTGCGGATGGGCGGCAGGCCCAGTTCCGGCAGCCCCGGCCCGCCGCTTTGGATCAGGTAGGTCACCTTCTGTTCCATTGTCATCACGGCGACCACCAGGTCCGCCCGTTCATCCGGTGACAGTTCCGGGTCCATCCACGGCATGCCCGGCGGCGCCTGGGATGGGAGCGCCACCCCGGTTTCCGGTGTTAGGGGTGCCGCAGCGGCACCGGCTGGGTAAAGGCTTCCGGCAACCAGCATCGCTGCAAGCGACGCCAGCCCGAGTCGTACTGATTTTTTTCGTTGATGCATGGCTGTTCCCTCATACTGGGCCGCGTTCACCCCCAGGGGCGCAGCGGTGTCAGTTGCCGCATCCGGCGAAGATGCGAGAGTTCGCAGAACGGGTTGGCCCCTCCCCGACGGGCGGCCCGCGCAGCTGACGTGCCGTTCCGGGTGACGGGACGGCGGTGCGAGTGCAGGAAGGACGCTATGGGGCCGGAAGGGAAGGGACAACCAAGGTTCGCGGTATCGGTTGCCCGGGAGGGGATTTAGCCCGCGCATCCTTAGGTTGCGGGCCGCCCTTGATTCGCCGGGGCGGCAGGCGAAGACTTTTTACAGCGGCAGGAAACGACTGGACCGGACACCATCCGGGCGTCCGGCGGCTGCCGCTCGAAGGCGGTGTAATCCCATGGAACCCCTCCTTTCCCCGGACGCCGTTGCGGACCTGCGGGCGTCCCTGACCGGTTCCGTCGTCCTGCCGCAGGACGAGACGTACGACGACGCCCGGCGCGTCTGGAACGGCATGATCGACGTCCTGCCCGCGATGGTGGTGCGTGTTGCATCCGTGGAGGATATTGCCGCGGTCCTCGCCTTTGCGCAGCAGTGGAACCTGCCGCTGGCGGTCCGCGGCGGCGGGCACAACGTGGCGGGGAACGGGACGGTGGCGGACGGGATCGTGCTGGATATGAGTGGCCTGCGAGACGTCAGCGTAGACGTGGACAGCGGCACTGTCACGGTGCAGGCGGGAGCCACCATGGGCGACGTCGACGCCGCCACCGAACCGTACGGCCTGGCCGTTCCCATGGGCGTCGTTTCCGGCACCGGCGTGGCCGGGCTAACCCTCGGCGGGGGTGTCGGCTGGCTTACCCGCGCGCATGGACTGAGCATCGACAACCTGGTGGCGGCCGACGTCGTCACCTCCGACGGCGAGTCCGTCCACGCATCCGCTGGCGACCATCCTGAACTGTTCTGGGGGCTGCGCGGCGGGGGCGGGAACTTCGGCGTCGTTTCTTCCTTTACCTTCTCCGCCCATCCACTGCCCGCGCAGGTCCTCACCGGGAACCTGGCGTACGGCAATATGCACTGGCGCTCTGCGCTCCGCGCCTATGACGCGTGGGCGGCCGACCTGCCCGATGAGATGACCACCATCATCAGCTGCCTAGTGCCGATCGAGGAATGGGACATGGGGGACCAACCGCTGATGGTGATCGGACTCGCTTGGGCGGACCCGGATCAGGAGGCCGGGGCCGCGCTGATCCGGCAGCTTACCGCGGCAGCTCCGCCTGATATCGAGGCAGTGGAAGCGGTGCAATGGTCCGACTGGCAGACGGCCATGGACTCAACGTTTCCGCCAGGCTCCCGCGCCTACTGGAAAAACGCCTCCATCGACCGGCTGGATGACGCCGCCATAGACACCCTGGTCCGCGCCGGCTGTGACCAGACCTGGCACGGGACCGGCTTTGACATCCACCATCTGGGCGGCGCCTACGGCCGGGTCGCGGACGACGCCACCGCCTTTCCCACCAGGGATGCCCCCTATTGGCTGAACATTTACGGTTTCTGGCAGGACCCGGCGGACGACGCCGCGCGTACGGCTTTTGTCCGCGGGCTGGCGAAGGCCGTGGAACCGTTCTCCTCCGGCGCGCAGTACGTGAACTTCATGGGCGCCGAGGATCCAGTCGCACAGGGCACCGCCCCGTCCGTCTACGGCCCGGACAAGCTGGCCCGGCTCACCGCTTTGAAGACCGCCTACGATCCGCAGAACCTCTTCCGGCGGAACCACAACATCGTGCCGACCGGCTAGGAGGTCAGGGAGCTTCCTGTGAGACTTTGTTCTGCATGGACGGATGGGCGGAGCACTCCCCGTGCAGGGTTATTGCCCGATGGTGCGAGCTAACGGCATAGTCGACCATCAGCCCGTTCTCTCCTCGTCCGAAGGCGTTCCACGCCACGCCCTCCGGGTACGAAGGATCTCCGAGGACGCCGCTGACTTCCAGCCCCTGGTCTTCCATATATCGAATCATCGCATCGCGGTCCGCCTGCAGGTCCTCCGCACCCGGCCCAAGGACCTGAAGCGATAACTGATACGGAGACGTCCTCCAGTTTTCGACGTCGCAGGGTTCCGGGGTCAGCTCGTTGCCGGGTTCCAATGGCCACGGCTCCGAGAATTCCGTGGTCCAGCCGGCCTGCTCTCCGGTAACCGCTAGGATTTCTGCCATCTGAGCCACGAACTGGTCGTAGGACTCCCGTGAGGTTTTGTCCGTAGCGGACGGAGCAGAACCGCCGCCGGATCCTGACTGCCCCGTTTCTCCGGCGCAGCCGGACATGCTGGCAGCGACAACAGTCAGCATGCATAACAGCACAAGAGCTGGCCGCCGTATCCGGAAAGGGTTCATGAGTCAGGGCGCGTCCCGGGAGACGCCGTTTTGCATGGACGGATGGCTGGAGCACTCACCCTGCAGAATGACCGACCGTCGATCCTTGCTCGTACCGTAATCGATCGTCAATCCGTTCTCACCACGGCCAAAGGCGTTCCAGGCTACGCGTTCGGGATAGGACGAATCCCCGAACACCCCGCTGACTTCCAGCCCCTGGTCTTCCATATATCGAATCATCGCATCGCGGTCCGCCTGCAGGTCCTCCGCACCCGGCCCAAGGACCTGAAGCGATAACTGATACGGAGACGTCCTCCAGTTTTCGACGTCGCAGGGTTCCGGGGTCAACACATTGCCGGGTTCCAATGGCCACGGTTCCGAGAATTCCGTGGTCCAGCCGGCCTGTGCCCCAGTGACGGCCAGAATCTCATCCATCTGAGCCACAAACTCGTCATAGGATTCCCTCGAGGTTTTGTCGGTAGAACTGGCTTGATTTGTTGCAGGGCCATCAGGGGCGGTCATGGTTTCATTCCTTTCTGCACAGCCGGAGATACCGGCCAGGAGAGATAACAGAACTGCGATCAGAAGGACTTTTGACAGCTGCTGCACTTTGATTTCCAATCATTACTGAGCCGCTTTTATTAGTTCAACAGCCTCTTCACTTCCCCCGCTCGTGACCAGGGCGGTGATTTTCATGCTGAAGGTGCCGCCCTCCAAGTACAAATGTAAATGGTGATCCTCCACCGCTTCGTAGGAAATGTTATTCACGGTAACCTCATCGGAGCTGAACACCCTCCCGCCCCAGGGGTCAGCTTCGTCAGCAGGATCGGTTCGCCAGCTCATGTCGGATCCCCAGGGGGCAAGCGAATCCGCCTCTGCGGTCGTAACGAACACTTTTCTTTCCCCATCAGAGCCGAGGCCCACGTTAAAATCTGCGACCGCGACACCTTCCGGCAGACCTGCGGACGCAAGCAGCACCGCGCTTGCCACACCATAGTCCGTCTGCCCCAAGGCGATAGCTGTCATCGTGGTCCCGTAGGAGTGCGCAATGACGTTAACCTCAACGACGGTGCCTGCAGCGCTCCTGGTTAGGTACAAGCCATCGAGTGAGTCAGCAAACGCCGGGGCACCCTTTTCTGCGAGGTCTTCGCTGGTAACTTGTCCGAGAGTCGGTGATTCGTACCCCATATAGGCGATCACGGCTGTGTCATTCCCATAGATACCCTCTAGGCTTTGGCGCTTGCGGAGGTCGTCTGCTTGGGTGACCAGGCCGAGGGCGTCCACGGAGGAGCTGTACATCCCCGGTACCACGTAGGTGACGTTCCTGGCTGTGTCAGGATTCCCCACTGCGACTTGTGCCAGAGGGGCATCGGTACGCGGATCAAGCGAGATCAAGTACCGGTCCTTCTTGCTCAGGGCCAGGGCCAGGCTTTCCAGCGCCCCCTGCCTTACTGCCAGGGCTTCGTAATCCGTTCCGACCCTCCCGGAGTTCCGGAGGTCCTCGATTAGTTCTTGCTGAAGAATCCCAAGTAACTGCCGGTTTGCCGTATCGCGCGTCTTATAGGGCGCGCCTTCCAGGCTTCCCACCAGACCGGGAAGCGCAACCAGAAGAGCCCCCTGCTGCTCCGGGCTCAGCTTGCCCCAGAACTTCATTTCCTCATGGGGACTCATGCCGGCCACAAATTGTGCTGCCCCCGGCCTCTTGCCGAGTTCTTTCATCAGATCAGGGCCGGCCAAGAGCAGGAGATTGTAAAAGGCTTTGATGTCCTCGGGGCTGGCGTCGGGAGCCAATGCCTTGTCTAAGGCTGCAATGGCATCATCACGCTCAGTAGCAGCCAGATCCATGACGAACGATGGATAGGAGGAAATGACGTCGGGGCTGGATCGTGCAATCGCGCCCAGCGAACGGACGCAGGCTTGCCTCGCCTGCTCATATCGTTGGGTGATCTCGGCAAGACGGGTTTGCAGGGGAGCATTCAATTCTTCGCGGGCAGCCTCCATCTCGTAAGTGGACGCGTCCTGCGCATTCAACTCGTCCAATCGCTCCAGCCATACCCCATACGCCGCATTGGCAGCCTCGTCCAAGGCTCGGGTCTCATAGTCGATCTCTTCCAGTTCCCGGCCGAAGGTGTCCAAGGCTTCCTGAAATACGCGCACGCTTTCAAGATGGGTCCCAGCCTGCTTGGACGGTTCGTCCATGGCCCGGAGGGCAAGCTCCTGTTCCGGGGCTTGATAAACCAGGCCCAGTGCCTGCCATCTATTGCCGGCCGAGGACACGACTTCCTGGAACACCTCGGCACCGGCCAGGATTTCCTTGGCTTTTTGCTGGATCGGTCCGCCATCCGGCAGCAACCGCAACTCAAGGGTGTCAACAAAGAATGCATGCCGGAGGTACGTCATTCTTCGGCCCTCAAGTAATAACCGTTCGAATCCTGGAGTGATTTTATGGGCGGTGAGGATGCCGCGCGCTGGGCGTTCATGACATTCATGGCCATCTCCTCATCGCCCCTCTGGTATTCGGTCACGGCCTGCCCCACGCCCATAACAGCGTTGTTGCATCGCACCATAATTGCCGACTGGTCGCGCCAAAGGATTTCCGTGCCCGCACGGGTGACTGCCGCCGATACTTCCGCGCACTTCCCCAGGGCTTCAACCAGAGCCTCGATCTGGGACTCCAACGTATTTCTGGCCGCTTCTAATTCGTCGAACTCACGGGAAGCGTCCGCCAAGAGGCTTCGAACCTGGTCCACCTGAATGTCTATTTCCATCAGTTCCCCCTATATGGCCATCAACATATGGGAAAACAAACATATAGGGAATGGGTAGAACTACCCATGCAGGCCAGCCAAGGGTTGGGCAAACCCCCGTCCGGTCTTGGCCCGGAACTGACTGTTGGTCTTATCCCTCCTCTTGTCAGGCCTCCCGCAACGGCAACCGCGGGAGCAGAATACGTGGTACCGCGGCCGGCCCCGTGGCCTGCCGACATCAGCAACAAACCTTGGATTGTTGAACAATCCAAGGTGACCGGGCACACTGTAGAAACACATTGCATCAGAAGCAGGAGGCAGGACCATGACCGTCATTGACCTGAACAGCGACGTTGGCGAGTCCTTCGGCAACTGGAAGATGGGCGATGACGCCGCCGTCTTCGAATCCGTATCCAGCGCCAATGTGGCCTGCGGTTTCCACGCCGGTGACCCCTCCACCATCGCCCGGACCTGCCGCGACGCCGTCGCCGCCGGTGTCACCATCGGCGCGCACCCTGCCTACCGGGACCTGGCCGGTTTCGGCCGGCGCTTCCTGGACTGCTCCTACACCGAACTGTTCGACGACGTGCTCTACCAGCTGGGCGCCCTGCAGGCGATGGCGCGGGCAGCCGGCTCAGAAATCCGCTACGTCAAACCCCACGGCGCGCTGTACAACACCATCGTGAGGCACGAAGTCCACGCCAAGGCCGTGATCGACGCGGTCCGCACCTTCGACAAGGACCTGCCTGTCCTGCTGCTGCCCGGCGCCGTGGCCCTGGACATCGCCGCCGAGGCTGGCCTGCGCGGCGTCACCGAAGCCTTCGCCGACCGCAACTACAACCCCGACGGCACCCTGGTGTCCCGCCGCGAGGCCAACGCCGTGATCCACGACGCCGGGCAGGTCACCGTCAACATGGTCCGCCTGGCCACCCAGGGCACCATCACCGCCGTCGACGGCACCGACATCCCCATGTCCGCCGAATCCATCTGCGTGCACGGCGACACCCCCGGGGCCGTGGCCATGGCGAAGGCCGTCCGCGCCGGGTTGGAAAACGCCGGCGTGACCATCCAGAGCTTCGTGTGAGCACCACCCCCAAGGCGCACACCGGCGGACCGCGGATCGGCGCCATCCGCCCCGCCGGCACCAGGGCCCTGCTGGTCGAGCTCGGCTCGCTGGCCGACGTCGTCGCCCTCCATGCCCAGTTGCAGGCCCGGCCCCTGCCCGGCCAGATTGATGCGCTGGCCGCCGCCGGAACCGTGCTGGTCCGGTTCGCCGGACGCAGCGAGACAGTGGCCGCCGTCGGGCTCCTGGAGCACCTGGACTTCAGCCACGCCGAACTGCCCGACGCCCGCACGGTCACCATCGACACGGTGTACGACGGCGAGGACCTCGCCGAGGTGGCCCGGCTCACCGGTCTCTCCGAAGAGGCGGTCATCAACGCCCATACCGGCACGGCGTGGACCGGCGGGTTCGGCGGTTTCGCCCCGGGCTTCACCTACCTCGTCGGCGGGGATCCGGCGCTGAACGTTCCGCGCCGCAGCACCCCCCGCAAGGCGGTTCCGGCCGGCTCGGTGGCCCTCGCCGGCGACTATTCAGCTATTTACCCCCGCACCTCCCCCGGCGGCTGGCAATTAATCGGCCGTACCAACGCCAAACTATGGGACCTTTCCCGCCCCAACCCTGCTCTCATCCGTCCTGGCGATTCAGTCATTTTCAACCCCGTCCGTGAATTGATTACCACCTCTCTATCGCAGGCGAAGGCGGACAATGGAACCCGCGATTCCGTGAGCCCCGCATCGCTGAACGCGACAGGGCTGGCAAGTCCCGTGAGTCCCGCATCGCCGAGTGAGGAACGACGAGGCAGCGAAGGATCAGGGTCCCCTCTCCGAGCTTGCGAGGAGGAGGGTGGATCCGAAGCGCTAAGGGGCGATGGGACTTTCCAGCCCACCCAAGGCGAGGGCAGGTCCCAGGATGACCACGGCTATCTCGAGGTTCGCAATCCAGGCCTCCAGTCCCTGATCCAGGACTTGGGCCGCCCCGGTTATGCGGACCTCGGCGTCTCCGCCGCCGGCGCCGCCGATACCCGCTCGGCCCGCCAGGCCAACCGGCTGGTCGGCAACCCGGCGGACGCTGCCGTGATCGAGAACCTGTTCGGCGGACTGGAGCTGACGGCACACGGCGACACCGTCCTGGCACTGTCCGGAGCGGAGACACCGGCCGCCGTCGTATCCCCAGGCGGCACACGGGACCGGCCCGCACCGCTGAACACGCCCTTTGCCTTGCTGGACGGGGAAACCCTGAGCCTGGGCACACCGTACCGCGGCGTCCGTATCTACCTTGCCGTACGCGGCGGGCTGGCCGTGGACCCGGTGCTGGGCAGCCACAGCACCGACACGATGAGCGGCATCGGCCCGGCACCGCTCGACGCCGGCACTCGCCTGCCCGTCGGCGACGTTCCCGGCGTCGCACCGGTCGGCACCGCCGAACCGTCTCCCCTGCCCGAAGGCACCGCCCCGGGCACCCTGGGCGACGGCCGCACACCCACTCTGCTCCGGATCACCGCTGGTCCGCGGCAGGACTGGTTCGGCCCCGACGCCGCCACCGCCCTGACCGCACACATCTGGCTGGCCACCAATGAGTCCAACCGGATCGGCGTGCGGCTCGCCACCGACCCGGCTGACCCCGACGCCGCCCCGCTGGAACGCGTCCGGGACGGGGAACTGCCCAGCGAAGGCGTAGTGGCCGGCTCGCTGCAGGTGCCGCCTTCGGGCCTGCCCGTATTGTTCCTGGCCGACCATCCGGTCACCGGCGGCTACCCGGTGATCGCCGTCGTCGTACCCCAGGACCTGCCTGTTGCCGCCCAGCTGCCGCCCGGACACCCGGTCCGCTTTGTTTTCTCGAACCCCGACACCCTGGCCCCGCTCTCCGCGGAGGAAACCGCCGGGCTGTTTACGGAAGGAACCCCATGAAGAAGGTCCTGATCGCCAACCGCGGCGAAATTGCCGTGCGCGTGGCCCGCGCCTGCGCCGACGCCGGGATCGGCTCCGCCGCCGTGTACTCGGACCCGGATGCCGATGCCCTGCACGTGCGCCTCGCGGACGAGGCCTATCCCCTGCACGGCTCCGCCGGCGCGGACACGTACCTGAACATCCCCAAACTGATCGACGCTGCCCGCCGCGCCGGCGCCGACGCGGTACACCCCGGTTACGGATTCCTCTCCGAAAACGCCGAGTTTGCCCAGGCCGTGCTCGACGCCGGACTGACCTGGATCGGGCCTTCCCCGCAGGCCATCCGCGACCTGGGCAACAAGGTCACCGCCCGCGACATCGCCGTCCGCGCCGGAGCCCCGCTGGTGCCCGGCACCGAGGGACCGGCCCAAAGCGCCGAACAGGTCCGCGCCTTCGCCGAGGAGCACGGCCTGCCCGTGGCCATCAAGGCGGCCTTCGGCGGCGGCGGCCGCGGCATGAAGATCGCCCGCCGGCTCGAAGACGTCGAGGATGCCTTCGAATCAGCCGTCCGCGAAGCGGTGTCCGCCTTCGGCCGCGGCGAGTGCTTCGCCGAACGGTTCCTGGATAAGCCCCGCCATGTGGAGGCCCAGGTGCTGGCCGACACGCACGGCAACGTCGTCGTCGTCGGTACCCGGGACTGCTCGCTGCAGCGCCGGAACCAGAAACTCGTGGAGGAAGCCCCCGCCCCGTTCCTCACCGATGAGCAGCGGGCCACCATCCACGAATCCGCCAAGGCCATCTGCCGCGAAGCCGGCTACACCGGTGCCGGGACCGTGGAATACCTGGTCTCCCCCGACGGGCTGATCAGCTTCCTGGAAGTGAACACCCGGCTGCAGGTGGAGCATCCGATCACCGAGGAAACCACCGGCGTGGACCTGGTCCGCGAGCAGTTCCGCATTGCCGACGGTCTGCCGCTGTCCTTCACGGAGGATCCTGTGCCGCACGGTCACGCGTTCGAATTCCGGCTTAACGCCGAAGACCCGGCCCGCGGATTCCTGCCCGGCCCCGGCCCCGTGGAGACTTTCGAGCCGCCCACCGGCCCGGGCATCCGGATGGACTCCGGCGTACGCTCCGGGTCCGTGGTGCCCGCCGAGTATGACTCGCTGATGGCCAAACTGATTGTCTGGGGCGAGGACCGGCCGCAGGCCCTGCGCCGGGCACGGGCCGCCCTGGACGAACTGGTGATCCGCGGCGTGCCTACGGTGGTGCCCTTCCACCGGGCCGTGGTGCGCTCGGAGGCGTTCAACCGCCCCGACCAGCTGGGCGTGCACACCACCTGGATCGAGTCCGAGTTCGCCGAGCCGCTGGCCGCCTCGCCGGAAATCGCCGCGTCCCTGCCGGGCGCCGAGCGGGAAACGGTGACCATCGACGTCGACGGCAAGGCCGTGGCCCTGGGTGTGCCGGCCGCGCTGCTCAACGCGCTGCGGGCCGGCGGCGGCGGTGCCGCGGCCGCTCCGGCCGAGGCCGGCGCCGCGGACGAGAGCGTGCTCGCCTCGCCGATGGCCGGGAACCTGGTGAAGTGGCTGGCCGACGACGGCGCGCAGCTGGCCGAGGGCGATCCGGTGGCCGTGCTGGAGGCGATGAAGATGGAAACCACCGTCCGCGCCCACCGGGCCGGCACCTTCGCCCGTGCCGGGCTGGAACCGGGCACCGCCGTCGGCCGCCGGGATTCGTTGGGGACCATCGGCGCCTAAGACCCGGATGCCCGGCCGTTCCCCGCGGCCGGGCATCCGTTTACCCTCTAGTGCCGCTAGATTAGGGAGATGCCTGTGAACCTGGGGGACGCCACCATCGAGCGCGCCGACCACGCGAACACCACGGTGTGGGTGGCCGATGTGCTGCGCGCCAGCATCGCCGCAGGCGAACTCCTGCCCGGCACCAAACTCTCGGAACAGCAGCTGGCCGCGTCCCTGCAGGTCTCCCGCAATACCCTGCGCGAGGCGTTCACCATGCTCAGCATTGAAGGCGCCGTCACCCGCTATCCCAACCGCGGGGTGTTCGTGGCCGCTCCCGGGGCCGACGCCGTGCGGGAGATCTACCGGGTGCGGAAGATGCTGGAACCCTCGGCCGTGCTCTGGGGCCCGGAACTGGACCTGGACCGGCTGGACGCGGTGATCGCCCAGGCCCGGGATGCGAAGGCCCGCGGGGCGGTGGCGGAAATGGCCGCCGCGAACCAGGCCTTCCACCAAGGGCTGGTCGCAATGTCCGGCAGCGCGCATCTGCAGCAGGTGATGGGCCGGGTGCTGGCCGAAATGCGCCTAGTGTTCCACGCCATGAGCAGCCAGCCGGACTTCCACTCCACCTATGTGGAGCAGAACGCCCGGCTGGTGGACCTGCTGCGCGCAGGTAAACGCGCCAAGGCCGCAAAGGTGCTGCAGGCCTACCTGGATTCCGCCGAGGCCGAGCTGCTGGCGCACGTGCATCCGTAGGCTCGGCTCACGGCACGGGCCGATCTACGGGACCAGGTAGGAACTGTCCCGCGCATCGGTGATGAGCATGTGCCCCGGTGCGTGCCCGATGGCCAGCGCCGGCTTCGACTCCATGACCGCCGCCTGCGGGGTCACGCCGCAGGCCCAGAACACGGGCACGTACCCGTCGGCAATCTGCACCGGCTCGCCGAAGTCGGGCCGGCCCAGATCGGTAATGCCGATCTCCGCCGGATTGCCCACGTGCACGGGAGCGCCGTGCACCGCCGGGTAGCGGGAGGTGATCCGCACGGCGTCGGCCACCTGCGAGGCGGGCACCGGCCGCATCGAGACCACCAGCGGTCCGGCCATGGATCCGGCCGGTTCGCAGCGGACCGAGGTGCGGTACATCGGCACGTTGGTGCCCTGGTCGATGTGGGCGATCCGGATGCCGCCCTCCTGCAGGGCCGCCTCGAAGGTGAAGCTGCAGCCGACAATGAAGGTGACCAGGTCCTCGCGCCAGTATCCGGTGATGTCTGTGGGCTCGGCGACCTTCACACCGTTTTCGTACACGGTGTAGCGGGGCAGATCGGTGCGGATGTCACCGCCGGCCAGCAGCGGCCCGGCGGTTTCCCCTGCGTCGAGCACTCCCAGGATGGGACAGGACTTCGGGTTGCGCTGGGCGAACAACAGGACGTCGAAGGCCTGCGCCTTGGGCACGATGATCAGGTTGGCCTGCGCGTAGCCGGCGGACCAGCCCGCTGTGGGCGTGACCAGTCCGTCCCGGAACATCGCCCGGGCTGCGGCCGGTGTTAGGCCGGCCGGGTTCAATACCGCCGCGTCGGTGAGGTTTTCCATGTCAGCTCATCCTTTCCGGAGGGCGGTGCCCGCTACTGCCAGAGTGCGGCGAGGCCGGAGAGCGAGTTCCAGCCCAGGAACAGCGTCAGCGCCCACGCCAGCACACCGATGATGAGCAGCCATTTGGGGTATTCGTAGCCCTGCAGCAGGTCCCGGCGCCGCCAGGCCGCCCAGAGCAGGATGCCGAAGCCCAGCGGAAGAATCAACCCGTTGAACGCACCGGCGAAGACCAGCAGGGTCTGCGGTGCCTGGCCCAGGAACAGATACACCACGGTGCAGAAGGCAATGAACCCGACGGTGATCCAGCTGCGCGTGCGGTCCTTGGTGGCCGGCGTCGTAACAAAGGACACCGAGGTGTAGGCCGCGCCGATCACCGAGGTCAGTGCCGCAGCCCAGAACACGATGCCGAACATCCGCAGCCCGATCTCGCCGGCGGCGTGCCGGAACGCGTCGGCGGCCAGGTTGTCGCCGGCCAGGGTAACCCCGCCGGCCACGACGCCCAGAATGGCCAGGAACAGCAGGGCACGCATGACGCCGGTGACAATGATCCCCAGCATCGAGACCTTGGTGATGTCCTTGACGTATGAGGGACCGGTGGTGCCCGAATCCAGCAGGCGGTGCGCGCCGGCGTAGGTGATGTAGCCACCCACCGTGCCGCCGATCAGCGTGGTGATGGTCAGGAAGTCCACCTGCTCGGGCAGGACAGTGTTCTTCAGCGCCTCCCCTACCGGCGGCGCGGCGCTGATGGCTACGTAGAGCATCAGCAGGATCATCACTGCGCCCAGTGCCACCACAATCCGGTCCAGGGCGAGGCCTGCCTTTTTGGACAGGAAGATGAAGATGGCGACGGCGGCGGAGATGGCGCCGCCGATCTTGGTGTCCAGGCCCAGCATGGCATTCATCCCCAGGCCGGTGCCGGCAATGTTGCCGATGTTGAAGACCAACCCGCCCAGGAAGACCAGTCCCGCGAGGACCCAGCCGGCCCCCGGGAGGACTTTGTTGCCCAAAACCTGGGCGCGCAGGCCGGAGACACCGATGATCCGCCAGACGTTCAGCTGGACCGCGATGTCCACCAGGATCGAGACCAGGATGGCGAACGCAAACGCGGCACCCAGCTGGACCGTAAACACCGTGGTCTGGGTGATAAAGCCGGGGCCGATGGCACTGGTGGCCATCAGGAACATGGCACCGAGTAAGGCCGTGCGCTTGGCGTTGGGCCGGACCTTTACCTTGGTAGACGTGCTGTCCATGGTGATTCCGATCGCTGGAAGGTGTGGGGCATGCCACGTGGGCTTCCAGCAGTCTAAGGGTTGTTCAACAATCCGCAAGCGTTTTGTTGAACGATCCGGCGATTGTTAACACGGTCTTTACAGGGGGTTACGGCCCGGACATTCCCGGGCCTCTGGGAACGGCCGGGAGGGCCGTGGCCCTACGCCCAGAGGTCGATCAGCCCGGCGACCGAGTTCCAGCCGAGGTAGAGGGTCAGCAGCCAGGCCAGCACCCCGGCGATCAGCAGCCAGCGCGGATACCGGTACCCGGCGAGCAGGTCGCTGCGGCGCCAGGCTGCCCACAGCAGGACGGCGAAGCCCAGCGGGAGGATCAGCCCGTTGAAGGCTCCGGCAAAAACGAGCAGGGTCTGCGGCGGCTGCCCGGCGAGCAGGTAGGCGGCTGCACACACGGCAATGAAGGCCACCGTGAGCAGGTTCCGGGTACGAGTACTGGTGGTGAGCTTGGTAATAAAGGACACCGATGTGTAGGACGCACCGATCACCGAGGTCAGTGCCGCCGCCCAGAAGACAATGCCGAACAGCCGGATGCCGAACTCGCCGGCAGCTATCTTGAAGGCATCGGCCGCCAAGTTCCCGCCGGTCAGCACCGCCCCGCCCGCCACCACCCCCAGCACGGCCAGGAACAGCAGCACCCGCATCACGCCGGTGACAATGACTCCCAGCAGCGCGGCGCGGGTGATCGGGCGGACGTTCTCCAGCCCGGAGTTGCCCGAATCCACCATCCGGTGCGCGCCGGCATAGGTGATGTAGCCGCCCACGGTGCCGCCGATCAGGGTGGTGATGGCGAGGAAGTCCACCTGGTCCGGCAGCACGGTATTCTTCAGGGCGCTGCCCACCGGCGGGCCGGCGATGATCGCCACGTACAGCATCAACAGGATCATCACGATCCCAAGGACCACCACTACCCGGTCCAGTGCCAGGCCCGCCCGTTTGGACAGGAAGATCAGGATGGCCAGAACGGCAGAAATCCCGGCGCCGATCCGCGGTTCCAGCCCGAGCATGGCGTTCAGGCCCAGCCCGGTTCCGGCTACGTTGCCGATGTTGAAGACCAGCCCGCCCACAAACACCAGGATGGCCAGCACCAGCCCGGCACCGGGCAGGACCTTGTTCCCCAGGACCTGGGCACGCAGGCCGGAAATGCCGATGATCCGCCAGACGTTCAGCTGCACGGCAATGTCCACGAGGATCGAGACCAGGATGGCGAACGCAAACGCGGCACCCAGCTGGACCGTAAACACCGTGGTTTGGGTGATGAAGCCCGGTCCGATGGCGCTGGTGGCCATCAGGAACATGGCACCGAGGATGGCGGCCCGCTTGGGGTCAGGGGGTTTCCGGTCCCGCTTGCCTGCGGCGGCGGGCGGATCGTCGGGGGCAGCCTGCTCGTCCATGCGCCTGTCCGTTCCTCGCGGGTGCGATTTCCGCGGCCAGTGTACGGCGGCGGAACACGGGCCGGAAGACGTTACCCAAGCATCGAATCGCCGCCCGGCTCCATCCGGCCGTAGTTGGGTTCGCCCGCCCAGCCGGCTTTCCGGGCGCCGGGAACAACCACCTTTCCGGGCTTCGCCGCTTGCCGGCTTCGGGCGGTGTCCACGGCGTCGCGGATCCCGGCGCGGAGCGCAGGACCATGTCCGGGCAGCAGCAGGCAGGCGTCCAGCCCGGCCAGGACCGCCAGTGCAGTGTCCACCCGCGCGCCGTCGTAATGGAACATTGAATGCAGCAGCTGCGGACCGCTGCGCGCACTGATGGCGTGGCCGGTGACCAGGGCGTCGCCGGTGACCACCGCTTTGGCGTCCGGGAGGTAGAACGCGGTGTGCCCGGGGGTGTGCCCAGGCGTCGGGACCGCTACCGGCCGTCCGGGAAGCCCGGCCAGCAGGTCATCGGTCCAGACGGCCGCCGACCGTACCGGTATGCCCTTCGGCCCGCCGGAGCGCAGCACGTGCCGCGCCCAGCGGAAGACCCGGGGCTGCCAGGCGCGGAACAGTACCTGCAGCGGCGTAACGGAGAACTTTTCCTCCCCGGAGAGGTGCTTATGCTCGGCGGCGCTGCTGAGGACGGGCGTGCCGTACTCGCGGGAAAAATAGGCGGCGGCTCCCGTGTGGTCCACGTGGGCGTGCGTAATCAGGACGGCGACGGCGTCGGCCGGGTCCAGGCCTGCGTCGCGGATGGAGGCCAGGACCAGAGGCAGGTCGCCGCGGTAGCCGCCGTCGATCAGCGTGAACTGCGCGGCCCGGCGCAGGAGGATCCAGTTCGACGCCGGGCCCTCCACGAATAAGACGTCGGCTGCCGGTTCGCTCATGCGGTACTGGCTGCTCTTCACGGCTCCCCTACCGGTTCTGCCTGACATTGTCCCTGCCGGCGGGCTCCGCCGACAGACCCCGCCCTCCTGCCGCGCCATTCATCGGCCAGGAGCGCATAGCGAAGGTCATCGAGCCAGCGGCCCGAGCGGTGTAGGGACCCCTGCCGGGATCGCCCCTCGCGCCGCATACCCGTTTTTTCCATGACCCGCCAGGATGCGGTGTTGTCCGCGAAACACTCAGCCACGACCCGCCGCAGGCCCAGTTCCTCGAAACAGATGCGCACCAGTTCAGCTACGGCTTCGCTCGCATATCCCCGTCCGGCATATTCCGGTGCGATGACATAGCCGATCTCCGCCTGCGTACCCCGTGCCAATACCTCTATTTCTTTCTGCGCCCACGCGTCCTGGCGGACAAGATAGAGGTCACCAACCAGCGTTCCGGCGTGTTCCACAACAAAAATGGCTGCCAGCTGCTCCGGCTGCCCGAGCCGCTCCACGAAGGTATCCACGTCCGTGGGCTGGGCCGTCAGCCATTGCGCGACCTCGGGCTTCCGGCGGTACTCGAATACCTGCGGCAGGTCTTCGAGGACGGCGGGGCGGATGGTGAGGCGGGGTGTGGTGACGGGCCAACGGACCTCAAGGGGATTCGCAGTCATGGCACCATAATGGCCTATGCGGGTCTCCGGCCGGCCTCCCGGAAAAACCAGCCGCAACCCATTGACCGGCGCCCCGCCCGGGCGTAGCTTCGTAGTCAACCGAAAGGTTGAACAACCAGTACCTTGATTACACGTCTACAGAAGCTGACCGACCGCATGGACTCCCACAGCGACGAACCCCTTCTGGACAAGGCCTTCCTGGCCCTGGCCGATCCGGCCCGCCGCCAGATCATCGCCCGGCTTTCCCGGGGCCCTGCCACGGTCAACGAACTGGCGGAACCCTTCGAGATATCGAAGCAGGCCATCTCGAAGCACATCCAGGTCCTCGAGCAGGCGCAGCTGGTCACGCGCAGCCGTGACGCACAGCGCCGGCCCGTCCACCTGAATCCCGCACGGTTGGAGGCGCTCACCGCGTGGATTGGCCAGTACCGGCTGGTCCGCGAGGAGCAGTTCCGCAGCCTTGATGCCGTGCTCAACGCACGGGCCGCAGCGAAAGGCGGCCCGCCGGCAAAGGATTCATCATGACCAACGCACTGCAGCTCACCGTCCCGGAAGGTGTCCCCTTCATTGATTTCAGCCGCGAGGTGGACTATCCCGTGGATCAGGTCTTCCGGGCGTATTCCGAACCGGACCTGCTGGTCCAGTGGCTGGGACCGCGCCGGATGAAGATGGACATCAACCACTACGACTTCCGCACCGGAGGGTCCTATAGCTACATCCACACCGGCCCGGAGGGTATCCCCTACGAGTTCCGGGGCATCTTCCACACCGTGCGGGAGAACGAGTTCGCCATCCAGACCTTCGAATTCTCCGGCTATCCCGACGTCACCAGCCTCGAGTTCATGACCCTTGAGGCGCTCGACGGCGGCCGCACCCGAATCACCGCCCATGCGATCTACCCCTCGATGGAGGCACGGGACGGCATGGCTGCCTCGGGGATGGAGTCCGGCGTCGCCGAAGGGTTCGACCGGATGGATGAGCTCCTCGCCCAGCTCCAGCCGGAGGCACTGCAGGGAAGGGGCGCGTGATGAGCAACCCGCTGACGATTCACGCCCCCGCGGGTGAACCCTTCCTGGAGTATCAACGCGACTTCGACTTTCCGGTCAGCGCTGTCTTCCAGGGACACACGGATCCGGACCTTTACGTCCAATGGATCGGCCCGGAGGAGCTGACCACTCGGATGGACGTGTTCGAGCCGCGGTCCGGCGGTGCCTACCGAGTAGTCCAGTCCGCAGGCGACGGCGAGGAATATGCCTTCCACGGCATGTTTCACACGGTACGCCAGGACGACTTCATGCTGCAGACCTTTGAATTCGAGGGCTACCCGGACGTGGTGACGCTCGAATACAACACCTTCACCGAGCTGCCCGGCGGCAGGAGCCGGGTGACGGGCCGTTCCCTGTACCCGTCGGTCGAATCCCGGGACGAGTTCCTGGGCAACGGCATGGAAGAGGGCATGTCTGACGGCTATAACCAGCTGGATGCTCTGCTCGCATCCGTTCGAACCGGAAGGTAGGAGCGACCATGGACTGGACCCTCGAGGTAATGATCGTCCCGGTTAGTGACCAGGACCGTGCCATCGCTTTCTACCGCGACCAGGTGGGCTTTCACCTGGATCACCGCACGTCGACCGAGCAGATGGACTTTGCGCAGCTGACACCGCCCGGCTCCGGCTGCTCGATTGTGCTCGGGGATCCGGGTTCCCAGCAGGGCATGGTCCCCGGTTCCCTGCGGGGACTGCAGCTGGTGGTACCGAATGCGCAGGCGGCCCGGCAGGAACTGCTGGACCGCGGCGTGGAGGTCGGCGACGTGACCGTTTTTGACGAGCGCGACGGCGGAACGTTCTTCAGCTTTGCGGATCCGGACGGCAACGGCTGGACCGTGCAGGAGATGAAGGTCCGGGCGGACAAGCCACTGATTCCGCACGAGGCGCGGATTAGCTATGCGGCGGAGCAGCACTAAAAGAGCCGCAGAGCATCAACCGTCGAACGGCGGGGAGCCCCAACGGTGTCCCCGCCGTTCACATGTGCAGCCACCCCCTGAAAACGACATCCCGCCAGCAGGCGTAATATGGATTGGCCCCTGAACTGGGCCTACCCCCACATTCCAAGGTGCGTTTTTCTTGAAGTCCTCCTTTACCCAGGCATTGGCCCGCGGGCTGAATGTCCGGCACATCCGCTTCATGGCGCTCGGCTCGGCCATCGGCACCGGCCTGTTCTACGGGTCCGCCTCGGCCATCCAGTCCGCCGGACCGTCCGTCCTGCTGGCCTACATGATCGGCGGAGCCGCTGTGTTCCTGGTTATGCGGGCCCTCGGCGAGATGGCAGTCCGGCATCCGGTGACAGGTTCGTTCGGCCACTACGCCAGCCGCTATCTGGGCCCGTTCGCCGGGTTCATCACGGGCTGGACGTTCGCCTTCGAGATGGCCATCGTCGCCATTGCCGACGTCACGGCGTTCGGCATCTATATGGGCTTCTGGTTCGAAGACGTGCCGCGCTGGATCTGGATCCTGGCCGTCATCCTGCTGATTGCCGCACTGAACCTGATGCGGGTGAAGGTCTTTGGCGAGACCGAGTTCTGGCTCTCGCTGATCAAGGTCGCTGCCATCATCGCGATGATCGTCGGCGGCGCGGCCATCGTGGTCTTCGGGTTCGGACTGCCCGACGCCGCGAACCCCGGCCTGGATACAATGCTGGGCTCCGGCGGGTTCTTCGCCAATGGATTCTGGGGGCTGCTGGCGTCCTTCTCGATTGTGATGTTCGCCTTCGGCGGCATTGAGACCATCGGCATCACCGCAGGCGAAGCGGACAACCCCAAGAAGGCCATCCCCGCTGCGGTGAACACCGTTCCGGTCCGCATCCTGCTCTTCTACGTATGCGCCCTGGGCATCCTGATGATGATCTTCCCGTGGCAGGACATCAACGGCGAAACCAGTCCGTTTGTGCAGATCTTCGACACCCTGGGCATCCCGGCGGCAGCGCACATCCTCAACGCCGTGGTCATCACCGCAGCGATCTCCGCCATCAACTCCGACATCTTCGGAGCCGGCCGCGTCCTTTACGGACTCGCACAGGAAGGCCAGGCACCGGCGTCGTTCGCCCGGATTTCCCGGAACGGGGTGCCGTGGATGACCGTGGCGACCATGGCGGTGGTGCTGCTCGTCGGCGTCGTGCTGAACGCCCTGCTGCCCGAATCGCTGTTCACGATCATCGCGTCCATCGCCACCTTCGCGACCGTGTGGGTGTGGCTGATGATCCTGCTCTCGCACATCGCCATGAAGCGGGAAATCAAACGCCGGAACCTGCCGGCATCGGAGTTCGGCGTGCCGTTCTGGCCGGCCGCGTCCTATGCGGCACTGGCTTTCATGGTGTTCATCGTGGTGCTGCTGGGCATCATGCCGGACACGCGCGTGGCCTTGATCGTGGGCGCCGTATGGATCGCGCTCCTGTTCGTCGCTTACCGTCTGTGGGTCCGCGGGGACGGTCTGGTACGTGCGGAACTGGCGGATGAAACGTACGACGACGGAGCGCAGGGGGCAGCGGAAAGCCGGGTCTGATTCGCGCCGCTGGCTACTCCCGCTACCCCGGAAGAAGTCGAGACGCCCCGTGCGAGCGGACCCGGCGTTCGGACGGCAGCCAGACGGTACGGAGCAAAGCCACCTGGAAACGCCCCAAACGCAGCGTAATCAGCGGCCAGTCGGTCTGGACACGCTCCGGTTCGTCCGCTTGCTCCCGCTCCTGCAGGGTTCGCCGGAGGCGGTGCCGCTGTTCCAGCTCGGCTGTCCGCAGGCGGTGTTCCATCTGGGCGACCTCGATCTCCATGAGTCCCATGCGTGAAACGCTAGACACCATGGCGGGGTGCGGGCCACTGCCTTGCGGACACCCTTGGTCCGCAACCAAAATCCCTTCCGCAGCCCCGGACAATGAAACTCCCCTCGGCCGGGAGAATGAAGGCCACCCGTGGACGCCACCGCACCCGAATAGACTGGTCCTGTGCCTAATTCCTCCGCCGCCGGCCGCTTCGCTCCCAGTCCCACCGGGGAGCTGCACGTAGGAAACCTGCGCACCGCCCTGCTGGCCTGGCTCTTCGCCCGCAGCACCGGCCGCCGGTTCCTGCTGCGGATGGAGGACCTCGACCGGGTGCGCTCCGGCGCCGAAGCGGCGCAGCTGCGCGACCTAACCGCCGTCGGCCTGGATTGGGACGGCGAGATCATCCGGCAGACCGAACGCACTGAAATCTACCTGGACGCCATCGCCGGGCTGCGCAGTGCTGGACTCGTGTATGAATGCTTCTGCACCCGGCGCGAGGTGGCGGAAGCGGCGTCGGCCCCGCACGCACCGCCCGGGGCCTACCCGGGCACCTGCCGGAACCTCACCGAAGAGCAGCGTTCCCGACGACGGCGCGAACGCCCCGCCGCCCTGCGCCTGCGGGCGCACCTAAACGAGTTCACCGTGACCGATGAGCTGCACGGCAGCTACACCTCGGCGGTGGATGACCTGGTGCTGCTGCGCAACGACGGCGTCCCCTCCTACAACCTTGCGGTGGTCCTCGACGATGCGTTGCAGGGCATTGACCAGGTAGTGCGCGGGGATGACCTGCTGAGTTCGGCACCCCGCCAGGCGTACCTCGGATCCCTCCTCGGGTTGCCTCCGGTCAGCTACGCCCACGTTCCGCTGGCACTGAACACTGCGGGCCAGCGCCTGGCCAAGCGCGACGGCGCCGTCACCCTCCCCGACCTCGCCGCAGCGGGCCTGGATGCGGACGCCGTCAGGGCCCTGATCCTCGGGTCCTTGGGCCTGCCCGGAGACCTCAGCGAAGCCCTGGCTGAATTCTCTCCCGCGCAGATCCCGCTGGAGCCGTGGATCTTTGAGGCCAAGGCCTACGTGCCCTAGGACGTGCAGCCCACGCCGTCGCCGTCCCGGTCGAACTTGGGATCCCAGCCGGCGTCTCCCGGGCGGATCGGTGCCACGCCTGCAGCCTTGACGGCGGTGCAGTTGGCATAGACGGTTCCGGCGGGCGCAGCTGGAGCGGGTTCCACCGCGGGAGCGGCAGGTACTGGCTCAACCGCGGGTGCGGGCTGCGCTTCCTCGGCTGGCTGCGCGGCATCGGCTGCAGCAACCGCTGCGGCAGGCACGGTGCCGTCCCGCGCGGGAACCGGCTCATCCGGGCAGCCGGACAGGACGGCAGCGATCGCATCATGCTCTGCCTGCGTCATCCACAACCGGTATTCGGCCTTGACGGCAGTCTGGCGGGCTACGTATTCGCAGCGGAAGGCCTTGTTGGCCGGCAGCCAGGTGGCGGCGTCGCCGTCGGACTTGGAGCCGTTGGCGGGACCGTCGGCGGCCATGAGGTTCAGCGGATCATTGGCCAGCTGCCGGCGTTCCTCGGCGGACAACTGCTGTGCCCCCTTCTGCCAGGCATCGGAAAGGGCCACCACGTGGTCGATCTGGACGGCGGTGCTGGTGGTGTTGCCGCGGACAAACGCAATGGTGGTTCCCGTATAGGGATCCAGGAAGGTGCCCGAAGCAACCACGCATTCCTGGGTTCCGTCCTTGTACACAATGTCCACGAGGTCGCGGGCGAGGATGTCGTTGCGGGTGTCGCAGCCGTTGCGGTCCGTATCGGCCCAGGCCGGACCGAACTGCTCGCGGTCGTACCCGGTCTTCGGCGCGCGGCCCTTGATCGGGATGCCGGCCAACTGGTCCAGCGCCGTGCCGGCTGCGGCGGGCTCGGCAGGTGCGGCGGGTTCCGCAGAAGCGGACGGGGCCGCGGATTCCGTGGAGCCGGTCGCGGGTTGGCTCGCGGAGGACGGGGCTGGGTCGGAACCCGTGTCGGTGGCGGGGGTGCAGCCGACTACGCCGAGGGCGAGCAGGGCAACGAGGGACAGAGCTTTGGTGCGTAGTGAAGTCATCAATGTCCATTATGAAGGATTGACCGTTCAGTATTACGCGCCGGATTTTCCGCGAGTCGGCCTACCCGGAGAGGAAATACCCCGGCACCCGCAGAACCTGTCCTTTAGCGCGACAACCCCAAATAGCGGAGTATTTCGGACTTCCGTTATAGTTTTTTGGCGCGTCAATAGACGGGGCTCCGGGCCGGCCACCACCTCGCCAGATAGGCTTCGGTGTCCGCCTTTTGACAGGATATAAATGGGGAAATCACTTTCGCACCGTGCGCGCCGCACCGGTGCCACACTGGCAATTACTGCGTTCTTAGGCAGCACGTTTATTGCCGGACCTGCTTTCGCTACAGAGGAAACGCCGCCGTCGGCCGAAATCCGCAGCAGCGACGTTCCGGATCAAACCTCCAATCGGTTCATCGTGAAATTCCGTGACAAGGCGGGAATCTCCTCCACCAACCGGGCCGAGACCTATGACGAGGCTGCCGCGGAAGTGGGCGGCGCAGCCACGGAGCTTTTCGAGACCGCAACCGGTGCTTCCGTAATCGCCTTGGACCAGGAATTGACGGCCGCTGAGTCCACGGCAGTGGTTGCCGCACTTGCTGACAACCCCGAGGTCGAGTACGTCGAACCGGATGTGCTGCTGACCGCAGCTTCCGTGGATCCCAACGATCCCTACTATCCCGATCAATGGGATCTGTGGGAGCCTCTGGCGGGCGCAAACGTGGCCGCTGCTTGGGAAGCCACCCGGGGTGAGGGACAAATCGTAGCGGTGGTTGATACCGGAATTACCGACCACAGTGACCTCAACGCCCAGATGCTGCCCGGTTATGACCTGATCAGCGATGCGGCACAGGCCCGCGACGGCGATGGCCGGGACAGCAATGCACAAGACGAAGGCGACTGGCACGATCCAGGCCGCTGCGGGCTCACTTACAGCGAGCGTTCGTCGTGGCATGGAACGCACGTAGCTGGCACAGTGGCTGCCACGTCCAACAACGGCAAGGGCGTTAGCGGTGTTGCTCCCTTAGCCAAGATCGTTCCTGTCCGCGTCTTGGGCGAATGCGGCGGCTGGATGTCCGACATTACTGACGGCATCATCTGGGCCGCCGGCGGCAGCCTGCCGAACGTGCCCGTCAATCCCCATCCGGCGCGGATCATCAACGTGAGCATCGGGGGAAACAACACCTGTTCCAAAACTTCACAGGCTGCCATGGACTATGCCAAAAGCCGGGATGCGATCGTTATCGTGGCAGCAGGCAATAACAATCGACCCGTTTCGACCTCGCAACCAGCCAACTGCCAGAACGTACTGGCAGTCGGCGCGACAGGGCGGGATGGAACCCGGGCTCCCTATTCAAACCACGGACCCGGCATTGACATCATGGCTCCCGGTGGAAACACATCCAAAAGTCCCGGTGGCGGCATTGTTTCTACCCTCAATGACGGTGGGCAGGGCCCCGAGAACGAGGCCTATGCCTACTATCAAGGCACATCGATGGCCGCTCCCCACGTGGCGGGAGCCGTCGCGTTGATGCTGTCGGCCGACGGCGCGTTGACGGCTGCAGAGATTGAATCCCGGTTGACGACGACGGCGCGGGATCTGCCCAATGGCTGCGACCCATACTGCGGGCCGAAACTGCTGGACGTGGCCGCAGCCGTCGCCGAACCGCCGATGTTCGCCGACGTACCGGCAGGCCTGCTTTTCTATGACGAGATCCAGTGGATGGGAGGCGAAGGCATCTCCACCGGCTGGCCGGAAGCCGACGGCACCAGGACCTACCGGCCGTACCAACCGGTGAACCGGGACGCGATGGCCGCCTTCATGTACCGGCTGGACGGAAGCCCTGAATTCACCCCACCGAACGAGTCACCCTTCACGGATGTGGCAACGAGCAACCCGTTCTACAAGGAAATCACCTGGCTGGCATCCAACGGCATCTCCACCGGCTGGCCGGAAGCCGACGGCACCACGACCTACCGCCCGTACCAACCGGTGAACCGGGACGCGATGGCCGCCTTCATGTACCGGCTGGACGGAAGCCCTGAATTCACCCCACCGAACGAGTCACCCTTCACGGATGTGGCAACGAGCAACCCGTTCTACAGGGAAATCACCTGGCTGGCATCCAACGGCATCTCCACCGGCTGGCCGGAAGCCGACGGCACCAGGACCTACCGCCCCTACCAACCGGTGAACCGGGACGCGATGGCCGCCTTCATGAGCCGCTACAACTCCGGTAGCGGCCGCTGACGGCACGCATCGGCCAGCACCCTGAAAAGGGAGGTCCGGGTTTCCGGGCCTCCCTTTTTGCACCCCGACAGTGCCGGCACCCGGCAACCGGAAACCTCTTCCCTCTCCCGCCGCATCCAAGTAGGTTCGTAAACCAATCGGATTCCCGTTCCAAACCTCCCGCAGGAGATGTCATGGCAACCAGTAAAAACGGCACCAAGGAAGTTTCGGCCCGGCAGCCGTCAGCAGCCAACGGACTCGCGGCGGATGAGCAAAGCCTGGACGGCCAGCGCGTGGCGGTCGCGGAGGACTATGCGCAGGAACTCGACGAGCTGCAGGAACTGAAAACGAAGGGCAAAAAGCTCAAGATCAAGGTCGACGACGACGCCTGGCGCCAGAACTACCCCTACGACACCAAGCTCAGCCGGCGCACCTATGACCGGCAGAAACGCCGGCTCCAGATCGAACTGCTGAAGATGCAGCTCTGGGTCAAGGAAACCGGGCAGAAAATGCTCATCATCTTCGAAGGCCGTGATGCCGCCGGGAAAGGCGGGGCGATCAAACGGTTCGACGAGCACCTGAATCCCCGCGGTGCACGCGTCGTGGCGCTGGAGAAGCCCACCTCCGAGGAGCAGACCCAGTGGTATTTCCAGCGGTATATCCGGACCCTGCCCAGCGGTGGAGAGATCGTGATGATGGACCGCTCCTGGTACAACCGGGCCGGCGTCGAACGCGTGATGGGGTACTGCACCCCGGCGCAGTACCTGGAGTTTATGCGGGAGGTTCCGGAACTCGAACGGATGCTCGTCAATTCCGGCACCCTGCTGCATAAGCTGTGGTTCTCTGTGGGCCGGGCGGAGCAGCTGGCCCGGTTCGCTGCCCGGGAAACGGATCCCGTGAAGCAGTGGAAGCTCTCCCCCACCGACCTGGCCAGCCTGGATAAGTGGGACGCGTACACGGAGGCGAAGGAAGCCATGTTCTTCTACACGGACACCGGAGACGCGCCCTGGACCGCGGTGAAGTCCAATGACAAGAAGCGTGCCCGGCTCGAAGCGATGCGCCATGTGCTCAGCACAGTGGAATATCCGAACAAGGACACGTCCATTGCGCATGCACCGGATCCGCTGATTGTTGGACGGGCCTACAACCATTTTGAAGAGGACGATGAACCGCACGGTAGTTTCCCCGTGGTGAAACCGCAGGGAAACGCGACGACGCAGGCCGCGGGGTAGCTGCAGTAGCCGTGCTGCTCACGGCTCAGGCTCCGGCCAGTCGCTCCGCCTGCGCGGGCAGGAGCAAGCATAGGATCGCGGGGTGATAGCCCGCGAAATAGGAAACGGCCGACCCTTGGTGCTCATACACGGGTTTGGCGTAGACCACCGGATCATGCTGCCCCTGGAAAGCGCCCTTGGCGACCTTGCCTGGCGTCGCATCTACCTTGACCTTCCGTGGGCGGAGCACGGTTCGCGGAAGCCTGCCGCCGGCACCCAAGAGGTGGCAGACGGCGTCGTCCAGGAAATCCGGGACCGGCTGGGCGACGAGCCGTTTGCCGTGATCGGGAATTCCTTCGGCGGCATGGTGGCCCGGCACGTTGCCCATACCCTGAAGGACCAGGTGCTCGGGTTGGCAACCCTGGCATCGGTGTTCACGGCGATCCACGAAGACCGGATCCTGCCGCCCCGGCAAGTAATTCACCGGGACCCGGCCCTAATTCATGCCGCGGCAGAAGGCGCATCCGACTTCGCGGACGAGGCGGTCCTGCAGACGGCCGGCACTTTTGCCGCCTTCTCCGAATTCGTATTCCCGGGCCTCCGGGGCGCGGATCAGGCACTCATGGAACAGATTGCCGCGGACTATGCGCTGGATGCGGAGCCCGAGCTCGCCCACCCGCAGCCGTTCGAAGCACCGTCCCTGCACATTTTCGGCCGGCAGGACCATGTCACAGGGTATGAAGACGGCTGGGCAGCGCGGGATCATTACCCGCGTGGCACCTTTACCGTGCTGGACGCCGCCGGGCACAACCTCCACCTCGAACGTCCCGGGCTGGTCTCAGCTTTGGTGCGGGATTGGATCGAACGCGTCGAAATCCATGTGGGCTCTGGTTTACCGGCATCCGCCGGACTGTCCTAGCCCGCGGCCCGGTATTCCTCCTCCAGCATTCCGAGCAGCACCTGGTCGTGGAACTCTCCCCGGTGGAACACGGCGGCGCGGCGTCGTCCTTCCTCCCGGAACCCCAGCGAGCAATACAGATGGATGGCCCGCGAGTTATAGGACCATGTCTGCAGTTCGGCCTTATGCGCACCCATTTCCTCAAAGACAATCCGCAGTCCGAGCTGCAGGGATTCCCGGCCCAGGCCCTGGTCCTGGAATTCCGGGCTGATGATAATTGCCATAGTGGCAATCCGTTCCGGAACGGATATACCCCAGACGCTGATATGTCCGATCAGCTTTTCGGCTGGATTGACAATGCTGTAGCCGAAACCGGACGGTGATTCGTTCTTGCTCCAGGTCCGGAACATGGCTGCCGCGGTCTCCTGCGGACGGACGGTCACCCGGTCCTGCTGGAGGATCGCCTGGGACGGGTCATTCCACCACGCGACCAGGTGTGCGAGGTCCTGTTCACGAAGCTCTCGGAAGCGGACCCGCTCGCCGGTGAGCATTGAAGAGGACCATTCCTGAAGACCCGCAGAATCATTCATGCGGCGATAATAGCGCACGGGTATTTAGGAGCCGGGACTGCACCGGGGCTTAAAGCGGAGGAGGACGGACGCGGACGACGACGGTCCACTCTGACGCGTGAAACGGCGGTTCCACGCTGGTACCCGACCAGGAGGAAAGTAAAACGCAGATCACGCCATTGTGACCCGCGCTACTAACATCCTAAACAGGGCACCCCGGACCCTGCCAAATCCCGCGAAAAAACCCGACGGCGGAAACCGTCAGTACCGCGTGAGACGATAAAACCATGCTCGAAACCCCTCCGCTCGTAGACGTTACCGACGTCATCCGCGTGGTCGGCGGATCGGCGTTTCAGCGGGGCCAGACCTACGCCAAGGGTGGCGCCGTGGAGGCCCTGGAGTGGGATGCGCAAGGCGAGGTGCTGCGCGCGTCTGTCCGCGGCAGCGCGTCGGTCCCCTACCGGACCATGCTGCAGCTCGGCGCTAAACGCCAGGGCGACTACCGCCTGCTGGACAACCACTGCAGCTGCCCCCTCGGTTTCGACTGCAAGCATGTTGCCGCGGCAGCGCTGCAGAGCAACACCGAGCATTTGATTTCCCGGCAGGAGCTCTCCGCCCCCGCCCTACGGCCATCCGTGCCGGCCTGGCAGCAGTCGCTGCAGACCCTGATCGATGCCGATCTGGCAGACAGCACCAAGCCCACGGAAACCACTCCCCTGGCACTGCAGTTCGAACTGCGGAACTTTGCTGCGGCAGCTGCGCCCCGCTGGGGCGCGCCCACCCCGCGCAGCCGGCACCGGGCCACGCCCTTCCGCCTGGGGGTGCGTCCGGTGGTGCGCAACTCCAAGGGCAACTGGGTCAAGAACAACCTGGCGTGGAGCAATATCAGCTACCAGACCTACGGGCTGCGGCTGGATCCGGACCAGCACCGCTGGTTCTCCCAGTTCCCGGCCCTGCACCGCTCCAACGGCGTGAGCTACTTCGGGCAGAACGATTCGTGGCTGTACCTCGACGACTTTGCCAATCCCCTGCTCTGGCAGCTGCTGGATGAAGCGGTGCGGCTGGGCATCCCGTTTGTCGGCACCAAGAAGGACGCCGCCGTCCGCGTCGGGAAACTCGCCACCCTGTCCCTGGATGTCCGGGCCGCCGGCGGGGACACTCCGGCGCCGCTGCAGCTGCTGCCCACGCTCGAAGTGGACGGCTCGCCGGTTCCGCTGGAAGATGCCGGGATCATCGGCAGCCACGGCATCTACCTCCGGTCGCCGCAGAACACCATCACGCTGGCACCTACGGCCAAGACCCTGACGGAACAGGACAAGGGCCTGCTGCTCCAAGGCGCCCCGGTAACGGTGCCGAAGGCAGACGCCGCGGTATTCCTCGAGAAGTTCTACCCGCGGCTGCGGCAGGTCCTGCCGGTCACCAGCAGCGACGACTCCGTGGAGTTCCCCGAGATCGAGCCGCCCGCGCTGCTCCTCACCGCCGCCTTCGGCCCCGAGGACCAGTTGACCCTGACCTGGAGCTGGGTCTATCAGCACGGCAGTTCCTCCACCCGGCTGCCGCTCACCCGCACACCCCAGAGCGGCAAGGCAGGGGCAGCGGACGACGGCGATACCTCCTACCGCGACATCCCCGCCGAGGCGGCACTCCTGGCGGCTGTGGGGAAAACCCTGCACGCGGTACCCCGCAACCGGATCCTGCGCGAGATAGAGGCCGCCGAATTCACCGAGCATGTCCTGCCGGAGCTGGAGAAGCTCGACGGGGTGCGGGTGGAGATCGAGGGAAACCGGCCCGATTACCGGGAGCTGCTCGAGGCGCCGAAGCTGAAGATCACCACGGTGGAAACCGAACGCCGCGACTGGTTCGACCTCGCCGTGATGGTCACTGTGGAGGGCCGGCTGGTGCCGTTCGCGGACATCTTCAAGGCCATAGCGCAGGGCAAAACCAAGCTGATGCTCGTGGACCGGACCTACCTTTCCCTGGACCGTCCCGAGTTTGAACATCTCCACGCGCTGATCAATGAGGCGCAGGGCCTGCAGGAATGGGATACCGGAGAACTGTCCATCAGCCGTTACCAGGCCGGACTGTGGTCCGAGCTGGAGGAACTGGCGGAGGAAACCGAGGAAGCCGTCGCCTGGCGGGAGTCCGTCTCGGCCCTGCTGGACTTGGAATCCGTGGACCCGGTGCCGCTTCCCGCCGGGCTCCAGGCCAGCCTGCGGCCGTATCAGCAGGACGGTTTCAACTGGCTGGCGTTCCTCTGGGACCACGGCCTGGGCGGGATCCTGGCCGACGATATGGGACTCGGCAAGACCCTGCAGACCCTCGCACTGCTTGCCCACGCCCGGGAACGGCAGGCGCAGGAAGAATCGACCGCACAACAGCGAGCCGAAGAATCGACCGCGGTAGCTCAACCCCGCCGGCCCTTCCTGGTGGTTGCCCCCACCTCGGTGGTTCCCAACTGGGCGTCCGAAGCCGCACGCTTCACACCGGGGCTGAAGGTGGTGACTGTCTCCGACACCAGCGGCAAGTCCCGCGTACCGCTGGCCGA
The DNA here is from genome assembly GCF_025244865.1 of Arthrobacter sp. zg-Y1110. Taxonomy (NCBI): domain Bacteria; kingdom Bacillati; phylum Actinomycetota; class Actinomycetes; order Micrococcales; family Micrococcaceae; genus Arthrobacter; species Arthrobacter sp. zg-Y1110. The sequence goes on along the minus strand of NZ_CP104272.1, from coordinate 642,334 downwards.
GGTGGTGGCAGGGGCCGACGTCGTCCTCACCTCCTACGCTGTGTTCCGGCTGGACTTCGCCTCCTACCGGAAGCAGGAGTGGGACGGGCTGATTCTGGATGAGGCGCAGTTCGTCAAGAACCGGGTGACCCGCGTGCATCAGTGCGCCCGGGACCTGCCCGCGCCGTTCAAACTGGCCATCACCGGCACCCCGATGGAAAACAACCTGATGGAGCTCTGGGGGCTGTTCGCCATCGTGGCGCCGGGCCTGTTCCCCTCCGCCCGGAAGTTCGCCGACGAATACCAGCGGCCCATTGAACGCGGCGACAGCCCGGAGCTGCTGGCACGGCTGCGCCGGCGTATCCGGCCGCTGCTGATGCGCCGCACCAAGGAAGCCGTGGCCAAGGACCTGCCGGAGAAGCAGGAGCAGATCCTTGAGGTGGAACTGCATCCGAAGCACCGCAAGATTTACGAGACGCATCTGCAGCGCGAACGGCAGAAACTCATGGGCCTGATCCAGGACATGGACCGGAACCGCATGATCGTCTTCCGTTCCCTCACCCTGCTGCGCATGCTCAGCCTCGACGCTTCACTCGTTGAGCCGGAGGAATACGACGGTGTGCCCTCGGCGAAGCTGGACGTGCTCTTTGAGCAGCTCGAAGACATTACCGCCGAAGGCCACCGCGCCCTGATCTTCAGCCAGTTCACGTCCTTCCTGAAAAAGGCCGCCCAGCGCCTGGACGAGCAGGGCATCAAGTACGCCTACCTCGACGGCTCCACCCGCAACCGGGCCGAGGTGATTGCCTCCTTCAAGGACGGCGTTGTTCCGGTGTTCCTGATCAGCCTCAAGGCCGGCGGATTCGGGCTGAACCTCACGGAGGCGGATTACGTCTTCCTGCTGGATCCGTGGTGGAACCCGGCCGCGGAATCCCAGGCGGTGGACCGCACGCACCGGATCGGGCAGAAAAACAACGTCATGGTGTACCGCATGGTCGCCCGCGACACGATCGAGGAAAAGGTCATGGCGCTGAAGGAGCAAAAGGCGAAGCTGTTCTCGTCCGTAATGGACGACGACGCCGTCTTCAGTTCCGCGCTCACCGCCGACGACATCCGGTCGCTGCTCCAGTAGCGGAACTGCGTTGGGTCTGCTGCAGTAACGGGCCTGTATCAGCCGCGGATCCCGACGTGAATTCGGCCACCCTGCATCTGAGGACAGCCGCTCAATCCCGCGCCGGCGCCGGGATCGGCCAGATTCTACGGCGCATGGAACCGGTTACTTTGGAAACAGGGCCCGCTTCCGCCGTCGGACGGCGTCGGGCCGAGCAGCATGCGTACCAAGGAAAGGCAATGAGCGTCCAGGAATCAACGCTGGTCCGGCCGGTCGAGACTCGCCCCAAGGATGAAGACGATCTGGTGCACATTTTCTGCACCCCCTGCAAGCGGCGGGCACGCAGCCGTGCACGTCGCCCGGTCCCCTACTGCGGCAAACAGATGCCCAACCGTCCGCTGCAGGACGATACCGGCGACCTTCCCGTGTGCGCGGTCTGCCTGGACCTGGCCCGGTCCGCACCCTGTCCCCGGTGCGGCACCCAAGCCCGCTTCGACTGAGCCGAACCCTGGTGCTTGGTCCGGCGTGGCGCCCAAGCCCTCTTCGACGGCGGCCTACTGCCTGCACCACTGCCATTCCCTGCACGGGGTTTGATTTGTACAGTGGAGTGATGGCGAATCAGGAGCGTCCCATCGGATTCTGGCTCAAGCTCGTCGACCAGCTGGTCGACGACCAATTTGGCGCCAGCTTCGAAGAACATGGCGTGACCCGCCGGCAGTGGCAAATGATGAACCTGCTGGTTGAGGGCCCCGCTACCCAAAAAGAGCTGTCGGACGGCCTGCGCCCCTACTTTCCCGCGGTGGAAACCGGCACCTCCGCGGAGCTTATCGAGGAACTGCGGGAATCCGGCTGGGTGCTGCTGGAGAACGGCCAGTACCAGCTCACCGACCTTGGCAGCCGAAGCCTGGAGAACCTCCGCGGTGCGGTGGACCGGATTCGGCAACTGATGACGGACAACATCACCGAAGAGGAATACACCGCACTGCTTGCCGTCCTGCAGCGGATGGCCGGCAATCTGGGGTGGGACGGCGACGTCGCGTCCGGCCCCCGCGTGGACACGTAGGTTTAGCGGTCCGTAACTACTAGCGCTCCGTAACTACTTGCGCTGTGTCTGGGCGAGCAGTTCCTCGAAGGACAGCGACTGCGCCGGATCCCGGCGCTTCTGCACCGGGGCATCCCCCAGCAGTGCCACCAGTTCTCCGGCAGCACGGCGGACCCGCTGATCCAGGGAACCGGTACCGGTTTCGCCCGTCCCCCAGTCGCCCGGTGCGGCGTAGACAGCGGTTGGAGCCACCCGCGCGCGGAGGTAGCTGAACATCGGACGCAGGGAGTAGTCCAGGACCATGGAGTGCCGGGCACTGCCGCCGGTTGCACCGAGCAGTACCGGTTTGCCATCCAGTGCGGTGTTGTCGACGACGTCGAAGAAAGACTTAAACAGTCCGCTCATGGACGCGGTGAAGACCGGAGTGACTGCCACCAGCGCATCAGCGGCAATCAGCTCATTAATCGCCGCTTCCAGGCGCGGCGCCGCGTAACCCGTCACCATGTTGTTGGCTATGTCGACGGCGTATTCGCGCAGTTCGAAGGTCGTGACGCTGGCGCTCAGCCCAAGCCCCTCGATTTCAGCCTTGGCCGCCGCTGCCAGGGCGTCGGCAAGCATACGGGACGACGACGGAACACCCAGGCCGCCCGAAACCACGACAATCCTGCGATCCACCATGTTGGACTCCTCTTCATGCTTTTGCATGTTCATCTCAACTGCGGCGTTGGCGGCGTTATTCCTGCGCGGAAACCCCACCGGGCGCAGCGCCAAAGCCGGCGGTTCCCGGGTAATCCTTCCGGCGGACCCAGGCCTTGGCTCCATCCGGATAAAAACACCGTGAATCTCCCCCGGAGTGGGGAGGCGCAGTGGCGAAATCTTGGCTACGCTGGGCCGAAACGAGCGTTTTGTCATTTCCGCAAACCGCTGGCCCAAAGCACCTAAGGGGAAAAAATGAGTACGCCTTCGAACTACAACTACAACGCCTTCAGCGGGGGACAACCTGCTGCCCCTCCTGCCGCGCCGGAGCGTCCGGCCGCCGTGGAGCGTGGTTTTTGGCTCCTGATCGCCTCCGCCGTTGTCAGCCTCATTGCCGGAATCCTTTCCATTGTCACCCTGATGTCGGATGAGGGCCGCAGCGAACTTGCCCGGGTCAGCGGGCTCAGCTCCGCTGAAGCGGACACGGCAGTAACCATCGGGATTGTTACCGGCGTTGTGATCGGCGTGATCAGTGTTGCGGTCAGCGTCCTGTTCGCCGTGTTTGCACGGAAGGGACACAACTGGGCACGCATCGTCATCACCGTGTTCGCTGCGCTTTCCCTGTTCGGCCTGGTCGGAATCAACGGCTCCCTCGAGGGGATCCTCAGCCTTGTTTCCATCCTGCTGATCGTTGCCGCCGTGGTGCTGTTCTTTACCGCCCCGGCCACTGCCTACTTCAACCAGATGAAGCAGTACCGCCAGGCGAAGTCCCTGGGCTACGCCGGCTAAACCCGCTGCACCGCAAAACTGTACCTCCGCTGGCCGGGCCACCTCCAAGGTGTCCCGGCCAGCGGTCTTTGGGAGTCCGGTTAGCCGGCCGCAGCCCGGCCGGCAGCTCTTCCACTGAACAGGCACCCACCGAGGAACGTCCCTTCCAGCGAGCGGTAGCCGTGCATTCCACCGCCGCCGAAACCGGCGGCCTCCCCTGCTGCGAAAAGGCCGGGGACCGGGGCGCCGTCGTCGGCCAGGACCCGGGACTGCAGGTCCGTCTCCAGCCCGCCGAGGGTCTTGCGGGTCAATACGGACAAGCGCACGGCGATCAGCGGTCCAGCCTTCGGATCCAGGATGCGGTGGGGTGCAGCGGTGCGGATCAGCCGGTCCCCCAAATAGGTGCGTGCCCCGCGGATGGCGGTCACCTGCGAATCCTTCGTGAACGGGTTGCGGATTTCCCGGTCCCTGGATTCCAGTTCATGCCGCACCGACTCCGCCGACAGTTCCGGCGCGTCGCCATGCACGGACGAACCTTTGGCCAGCAGGTTCATGCCGGCAACGAGCTCCTCGACGGAATTGGCGGTAATGAAGTCCTCACCGTGGTCCAGGAACGCCTGGACGGGGGCAGGCACTCCGGCCGTGGCCCGCTTCAGGACGTCCCGGACTGATTTTCCGGTGAGGTCCGGATTCTGTTCGGAACCGGAAAGCGCAAATTCCTTGCGGATGATCGCCTTGTTCAAAATGAACCAGCTGTAGTCGGAGCCGCTGCGGCGCAGGTGCTCCAGGGTGCCCAGGGTGTCGAAACCCGGAAACAACGGCACCGGCAGGCGGTTTCCGGCCGCGTCCAGCCACAGCGAGGACGGACCGGGCAGGATGCGGATTCCGTGGTTCTTCCAAACCGGGTCCCAGTTCCGGATTCCTTCCACGTAATGCCACATGCGGTCCGGGTTGATCACCCGCCCGCCGGCAGCCTGGGCAATTCCGATGCCCCGCCCGTCCACATGCTCGGGCACCCCGCTGAGCATGTTCGTGGGCGCAGGTCCCATCCTCCGGGGCCACGCTGCCCGGACGGCATCATGATCCCCGCCGATGCCACCGGTGGTTATCACCACGGCGGAGGCACTGAATTCGAAGTCCCCGACGACCTTGCGGCTGGACGCGGTGCCGCGCGGCGCCGTCGTCGGCTCCAGGACGCTGCCGCGCACGCCGGTCACGGCTCCCCCGGTCAAGACCAGGTCATCGAGACGGTGGCGGAACGCGAAACGCACCAGCCCGCGTTCGACGCCGTCGCGCACCTTGGCCTCGAAAGGCGCGGTGATCCCCGGCCCCGTGCCCCAGGTGATGTGGAAGCGCGGAACGGAGTTCCCTGGTCCGTTGGCGCCGTATCCGCCGCGCTCGGCCCAGCCCACCACCGGGAAGATCCGGTGCCCCATCTGCTGCAGCCACGCCCGCTTCTCCCCTGCGGCGAAATGCACGTACGCTTCGGCCCACTTCCACGGCCAATAATCCTCCTCGCGGTCAAAACCCGCGGTGCCCAGCCAGTCCTGCCAGGCAAGCTCCACGGAGTCCTTCACCCGGAGCCTGCGCTGTTCAGGCGAATCCACCAGGAAAAGCCCGCCAAAGGACCACCACGCCTGGCCGCCCAGCCCTTGGGATCCCTCCTGCTCAAGCAGGATCACCGAGCGTCCGGCGTCCACGAGTTCGGCTGTGGCTACCAGGCCGGCGAGCCCGGCTCCAACAACAATGACGTCCGCGTCTTTTGGCTGCATCCGGCTCACGCTACCGGCGACGACGGGTACTGGCCAGCAGCTTGGTGCAGGCGTGTCCGCAGCCGCTCCTCGAGCCCGTGTGTGTCCCTAAGGGCTTCTAGACTCGGGCAGAGGTTTCTAGACTGGAGGTAGGGCCGCTAGAGCCGGCGGATGCCGGTGTCGGCTGGAAACGAATCGGAGAAACCGCATGAGCGAACAGAGCGCCAACGAGGAAAAAGACTCCAACCGGACGCATTCGCAGGAGCCGTCCGAAGGTGAGACCAACGAGCAGGAAAACGAGCAGCGCGAGCACACTCAGGAGCCGGCCGAAGGTGGCGAAGACCAGGCCTGAGTGGGGTTTTTCGGCCCGGGCCTGGAGCCTGCGGTCTGCGCCCGGCGGTGAGGAAGCGTTGCGACAACGGAACAGACCTCCGGTTCCCGGTTAGGGAGCCGAAGGCCTGTTTTGTTTGTTCGTCGTCGTCAGCTGGCTGCTGCCTTAGGGGCCGACTTCTTGGCTTCGCCCAGCACATCCGAATCCCGGCTCTGGTCGACTACAGGACCTGTTCCCGCAATCTCCCGCAGCTGCGCGATCCCAGCCGCTGCTTCCTGCTTGGTTTCAAAAGTCGTGGACACTGCCATCAGCGTTCCGTCGCCGGCAATGAGCTTAATGCGGAAACTTCCCTCGTGGGCGTCCACCAGCTTGAAGTAGCCCGACATCGCTTACCTCCTTGTAAGGGGTCTATCAGTGCCTTCAATGCTAAGTCACCTTATGAGTTTGCGGATCCCCCGCCGCAAGAATCGAGTAGTGCGAAATGCAATTGTGATCTGTTCCTAGACTGGACCCATGGCCGATACCGTCAGTCCGGAGCAGCGCAGCCGCAACATGTCGCGCATCCGGGGCAAGAACACCAAGCCTGAACTCCTGATCCGCGGAATCCTCCACGCCGCGGGTTACCGGTTCCGGTTGCACGGATCCTTCGGTAAGACCAGCCTTCCGGGCAAACCTGACCTGGTTTTCGCCGGGCGCAGGAAAGTCCTCTTCGTCAACGGTTGCTTCTGGCACTTCCACTCCTGCCGGGCCGGACAGCACGCTCCAAAGACCAATAGCGAGTTCTGGGCCGCGAAACGCAAACGCACCGTCGAGCGGGATGCGGCGGCCCAGGAACGGCTTGCGGCCGGAGGTTGGGACGTCCTGGTGGTCTGGGAATGCGAACTTCGGGACCGCAGCATCCTCGAAGAACGACTGCGTACCTTCCTGGGCCCGCCCGGACAGGTTCGCGCGACGACGGCAGCCAACGGAGCCAACGGGTCGACGACGGCGGCGGCGTCGTCGTCGGCACGGCCACTAGACTTCGAACCAGAACCAGACAGGCTCCAAGGAAAACTGAGGCACACACCATGAGTAATTCGGACAACGGCAAGCGCGGAGTTCTTTTCGACGTAGACGGAACCCTGGTGGATTCCAACTACCTCCACGCCGTTGCGTGGTGGCAGGCCTTCCGCCGGATGGAACATGACGTTCCGATGTCCGCCATCCACCGCGCCATCGGCATGGGCGGCGACAAGCTCGTGGAACACCTGCTGGGCGAAGACCGAAACAAGGATGAGGATGAGCAGCTCGATGCCACGCACGGTGCCATCTTCTCCACCTGGTGGCCGTCGCTGCGTTCTTTTGACGGCGCCAGTGAACTCCTGAAGGCCTGCTCGAAGAAAGACCTCACCGTGGTCCTGGCATCCTCCGCTTCCGGAGCCGAACTCGAGTACCTGCGCACCGTTATCGACGCCGACTCCGCGATCACCGATGCCACCAGCTCCGCAGACGCCGAAGCCAGCAAACCCTCACCGGACATCCTCGAAGCTGCCCTCGAGGCCGGTGGTCTGGAAGCCCCGAACACCGTATTCGTGGGCGATTCAGTGTGGGACGTCAAGGCAGCCGGGGAGCTCTCTATTCCCACCATCGGCCTGACCTGCGGCGGCACGAGCGAAGCCGAACTGCGCGAGGCAGGCGCCCTGGAAGTCTACGAAAACCCGCGGGCACTTCTTGCCGCCCTGGACACCAGCCTGCTGGGCGAACTCCTCGCCCAGGGCTAACCGAGAGGACACTGTGACTACTGAACCCACCGGCCCCGCAAACGACGCCGAGGATCCGCTCGGTCCCAGCGCCCCGCAGCCCGGCCCCACCGGCGAACCCCGGAGACCGGGCCGCGCCTCGCATTCCGCCGGCAACATCCGCGACGATCAGGGGACCTCACCCGCCGGCGCGGTCCCTGCCGCACAGGACAAGGCGGACGAAGCAGCCGAGGCCGAAGGCCCCGCCGAGTAACCAGCGGGGGCAAGAGGCGACGGTCGGGCTATTTCAGCAGCCCGGCCGCCCGCAGCGCATCCGCCATGGCCCCGGTGGGTGCGCTGGCCTTCGGGGCGTTGGCCTTCGGGATGCCGGCCTTCGCTGTGCCGGGTTTCTCGGCCTTGGACTTGGCGGCGCCTGACTGCGTATTGCCTGGCTTGGTGCTGCCTGCCGTGGGGCTGCCCGACTTGGTTCTCTCGGCTTTGCGGCTTCCCTGCGCGGGGCGTCCGGACCGCCCGCCCGGCTCCGCGGCGTCGTCGTCAAGCCGCAGCGTCAGCGAAATCCGTTTCCGTTCCGGGTCTGCCTCCATCACCTTGACCTTCACCACCTGTCCGGACCGGACCACCTCGCGTGGATCCGAAATGAAGGTGTGCGACATCGCGGAAATATGGACCAGCCCGTCCTGGTGGACTCCCACGTCCACAAAGGCTCCGAAGGCAGCCACGTTGGTGACCACGCCGTCGAGGATCATTCCCGGACGCAAGTCCGAAATCTTCTCGATTCCCTCCGAAAAGCTGGCTGTTTCGAAAGCGGGCCGCGGGTCCCGCCCCGGCTTCCGCAGCTCGGCGATGATGTCCAGGACGGTCGGAAGGCCTACCTGGTCATCCACGAACGCTGCCGGGTCCACGCCCTCCAGGGCCGCTCCCGACGCACTCATGGTCGCCCCGGCCGCGGCAAGGACCTTCCGCGCAATCGGGTAGGACTCCGGGTGGACGCTGGTCCCGTCCAGCGGCTCCTTTCCGCCGCTGACACGCAGGAACCCGGCACACTGTTCAAAGGCCTTCGCCCCGAGCCGAGGCACCTTCATCAGGTCCTGCCGGCGGGCAAACGGACCGTTCGCATTGCGGTAAGCCACGATGTTTTCGCTGAGCAGCGGACCGACGCCGGCCACCCGGGCCAGCAGCGACGGGGACGCCGTGTTCACATCCACCCCCACGGCATTCACGCAGTCCTCAATCACCGCATCCAGGGAACGCTCCAGCTTCGCCGGAGTCACGTCGTGCTGGTACTGGCCCACCCCGATGGACTTCGGATCGATCTTCACCAGTTCCGCCAACGGATCCTGCAGCCGCCGGGCAATCGAGACGGCGCCGCGCAGGGACACATCCATCCCGGGCAGCTCGGCCGAGGCAAGGGCGGACGCTGAGTACACCGACGCACCCGCCTCGGAAACCACCAGCTTGCGCACGGACCCGCCGGGCACCTGCCGGATCAATTCGGCTGCGAGCTTATCCGTTTCCCTGGAAGCGGTGCCGTTGCCGATAGCAATCAGTTCCACCCCGTGCTGCTTCACCAGACCGGCCAGCGTGGCCAGGGCGTCATCCCAGCGGCGCACCGGCGCATGGGGATAGACCGTATCGGTGGCAACCACCTTGCCGGTGCCGTCCACCACGGCAACCTTCACGCCGGTACGCAGCCCGGGATCGAGCCCCAGCGTGGTCCGGTTCCCAGCTGGTGCGGCCAGCAGCACATCCCGCAGGTTGGCCGCAAATACCCGCACCGCCTCGGTTTCCGCGTCCGTAAAGAGGCGCACACGCAGATCCACCGCGAGCTTGGCCAGGATCCGGCGCCAGGCCAGCTGCACGGTGGTCATCAGCCATGGGTCAGCGGGACGCCCGCGGTCCGCCACCCCCAGACGGGCCGCCACGGAGCGTTCGTATCGGGCGCGGGCCGCAGCCAGGGCATCGGCATCGGCCGGATCCCCCTCCGTCAGGGCCAGTTCCAGCATGCCTTCCTTTTCGCCGCGGAACAGGGCGAGGACGCGGTGTGACGGCATACCGGAGGGCGACTGGGAAAAGTCGTAGTAGTCGGTGAATTTACGCCCCTCGGCTTCCTTGCCGGGACGCACCTGCGAGCGCATCCGGCCCTGGCGCCAGAGCTTCTCGCGTTGTTCGGTCAACAGGTCCGCGTCCTGTGAGGCCCGTTCGATCAGGATGGCGCGCGCCCCGGCGAGCGCCTCGGCTGCATCCGGGATTCCCTCGCGCACGTACCGCGCGGCTTCAGCGTCCGGGGAACGCCGGGGATCGGCCAGCAGCGCATCCGCCAGCGGTTCCAGTCCCGCTTCCCGGGCTATCTGTGCCTTGGTCCGCCGCTTGCTGCGGTAGGGCAGGTAGATATCTTCCAGTCGGGACTTGGTTTCGGCGCCGACGACGGCGTCCCGCAGTTCGTCCGTCAGCTTTCCCTGGGCAGCGATGGCCTCGAGGATGGCCCGACGCCGGTCCTGCAGTTCGCGCAGGTACCGCAGCCGCTCGTCCAGGTCCCGCAGCTGGGCATCATCCAGCGTGCCGGTGGCCTCCTTGCGGTACCGGGCGATGAACGGAACCGTGGCGCCGCCGTCGAGCAGGCCAACGGCCGCCCGGACCTGCCAGGGCGCTACCCCCAGCTCGGCGGCCAGTTGGGCAATCACCTGCTCGTCGGTGGACCCGGAAACATTGACTGGTTCTACGGTGCTAAGACTCACCCGGCCAATTGTTCCCCATTTATCCGGCGGATGGGCGGATGCGGAGCGCGGCGACTAGTCCTGCTCGGTGAACAATTGACGCCGGGCGCTCAGCAACTCCACTTCCGGCCGGCCCGCCACCAGCCGTTCCGCGGCATCCAGCACGTCCACCACGTGGGCACGGTCCGCCGCAACAATGCCCACGCCTATCCCTGACCGGCGGTGCAGGTCCAGGGAGCCGACCTCTGCGGCGGACACATCGAATTTGCGCCGCAGTTCGGCAAGGATGGGCCGGACGACCGACCGTTTCCCCTTGAGCGAATGCACGTCCCCCAGCAACAGGTCCAGCTCGAGCGCCCCTATCCACATGGCTCCCATCCTTGCCGCAGACGCCGTGCATGTCACGCACCCCTGCGGCCGGTGCCGTGCCGGTGTTATGTTCGAAACATGAGTTCTCCCCTCCGCGAGCGCCGCTCTCCGCGGCTGCGCAACCTGGTTTCCGGCTTGCTTTTCGGGATCGGACTGGCTGCCTTCGTCGACGAAGTGATCTTCCACCAGCTCCTCCAGTGGCATCATTTCTACGACCGCTCCACTACGTCTGTTGGACTCTTTTCGGACGGGCTGTTCCATGCCTTCGGCTGGTTCGCCGTTGTAGCCGGCCTCTTCCTGTTCGCCGATCTGCGCAGGTGGCATGAAACCCTCCTGCAGCGGTGGACCGGCGGCGTCCTGCTGGGTGCCGGAGTGTTCCAGCTCTATGACGGCACGGTGCAGCACAAGCTCATGGGGCTTCACCAGATTCGCTACGAGGTGGATCTGCTCGTGTACGACACGGTTTGGAACGCCATCGCGGTGCTGTTGATCCTTGTCGGCGCGTTCCTTACCTACCGCACCCGCGCTGCCGTCCCGCGGGAATCGACAGCCTCAGCCGATGCATAACCACGGCAGCGACTTTCCCGTTGAGTCGCTGTTCTTCATTCCCGCCGTAGTTGCCCTGGTTGCCTACTGGGCGGGCGCGCGTTCGCCGCGCTCCGGCCGCTGGCCCTGGTACCGGACGGCTTTCTTCACGCTGGGCGTGGCCGCAGCGCTGGTCACGGTCCTGAACCCTTTGGCCGAACTGGCGCATCGGGATTTCGCAGTACTGAGCTTTTCGCATCTCCTGGCCGGGATGCTCTCCCCGCTGCTGCTGGTGCTCTCCCGGCCGTTCACCCTGGCACTACGCACCCTCGATGTTTTTCCGGCCCGCCGGCTCTCCCGGGTGCTGCGCAGCAGGTTCGCCCGGTTCCTGTCCTTCCCGGTCACTGCCGCACTCCTGAACACCGGCGGCATGATCCTGATGTTCCGTACCGGACTGCTGCAGGCAATGCAGGAGTCGATGCCGGTGCACTGGCTGGTGACCTTCCACCTGCTGGCTGCGGGCTACCTGTTCACGGCTTCCATAGTGGGACGGGATCCCTCCCCGCACCGGGCCGGTTATCGGCTGCGGGCAACCGTCCTGGTGCTTTCCATCGCTGCGCACAATATCCTCGCCAAGGGCATCTACGCCGACCCGCCTCCCGGTATCCCGGCTACGGCTGCGGAACACGGGGCGCTGGTGATGTACTACGGCGGTGGAATCCTCGAACTGGTGCTGATTGTGCTGCTCTGCCGCCAGTGGTATGCCTCAGCGCGGCCACGCGGCAAGGTCGCATCCGCCGTCCGCCCTCAGTAGCTTGAACGCCTCAAGCCGCGAAACCAGTAGCCGGGCCGAATCGTTCAGTTACCCCAACCATTGTGCAGAGCATCACCATCCCTTAACAATGGACTATGACGGTTACCCTCAGGTCCCTGGAAACTGCGATCCCGCCCACTGTCCTGGTGCAGTCCGAAGTCCGCGACACGTTCGCAGCCCAGCCCGGCCTGACCCGGCTGGGTGAGCGGCTGGTGCGTACCTGCTTCGATTCGGCGGCCATCGACACCCGCCGTACGGCACTGGCTGAACTTTCGCTCACCGACACCTCGGAGAATCCGAAGTTCTACGATGCCCGCAGCGGCCTGCTGCTGCGGCCCAGCACCAAGACCAGGAATGACATCTTCGCGGTGGAAGCCACGAAACTCTTCATCGAGGCCGCATCCAAGGCACTGGACGCATGTGCCGGTATCGCCCCGTCGGATATTACCCATGTGATCACCGTGTCCTGCACGGGCTTCTTCAACCCCGGCCCGGATTACAAGGTGACCCGGGCGCTGGGGTTGAATCCGTCCGTGCAGCGCTACCACCTGGGCTTTATGGGCTGCTACGGAGCCTTCCCGGCCATGCGCGCCGCCAAATCCTTCTGCGAGGCGGATCCCGGTTCCGTGGTGCTGGTGGTCAGTGCGGAGCTGTGCTCCCTGCACGTCCGCACGTCGAATGACCCGGACGCCATCATGGGGTCCTCACTCTTCGCCGACGGTGCCGCCGCGGCCATCATCACCGCCCGCGAAGACCTTCCGGACTCGGGACCGGCCATCCAGCTGGACCACTTCGAAACCATCCTGACCCCGGTGGGTGAGGAGGCCATGGCCTGGAACATCGGCGACGAAGGCTTCGAGATGGTGCTGGGCACCTACGTCCCGCACATCATCGACGACCACATTGTCGGTGCCCTGGAACCCCTGCTGGCGCACGACGCATCGGTCAGCTCCCGGCCCTACCGGGAGATCGAGCACTGGGCCATCCATCCCGGCGGCCGCAGCATCCTGGATAAAGTCGAGGCGAAACTCGAGCTGAGCGAACAGCAGCTGGTGCCGGCCCGGGAGACCCTGCGCACCGTGGGCAACATGAGCAGCGCCACCGTGCTGTTCGTGCTCAAGTACATCCTGGAACAGCCCTTCAGCGGGGGCAACGAACGGATCTGCTCCATGGCCTTCGGCCCGGGCCTCACCGTGGAGACGGGATTGTTCACCCGGGTCGGCGGTCCGGTGCAGCCGTCGGCAGCGGTGTCTGTGGATCTGGCAGAGCCAGCGGAGGCTGCGCCGGCAGAGGTCCCCGCCGCAGTATGATCGCCGTTTTTCCGTCCATGGCCACCCGGGCAGTGGACGCGGTGGAGGAAATGGACCGGCCCGACGCCGACCTGCAGCGCCTCGAGCGTACCTACGCCCAGTTCTGGCTGGTCAATGCGGTGGTCTCGGGGTGGCGGCGCAACTACGTCCGGTATCTCCGTCCGATCTTCGCGGCGAGTGGCGGTGGCACGCTGCTGGATATCGGTTCCGGCGGAGGGGACGTTCCCCGCTGCATTGCCCGCTGGGCGCGCAGGGACGGGTTTGCCGTGGAGATCACCGCCATTGACCCTGATCCGAGGGCGCACGCCTTCGCCTCCGCGCTGCCGCCGCTGCCGGGATTGTCCTTCCGCCAGGCGTACAGCAGCGAGCTGGTCTCGGAGGGGCGTTCCTACGACGTCGTGATTTCCAACCATATGCTCCACCATCTGGCGCCCGCGGAACTGCAGGCCTTGCTGGCGGACTCGAGGCGGCTGGGCCGCAGGCTCTGCCTGCACAGCGACATTGAGCGCAGCCGCTGGGCCTATGCCCTGTTCTCGGTCGGAACCTTGCCGTTTTTCCCGGGCTCGTTCATCCGGGCCGACGGGCTGACCTCCATCCGCCGCAGTTTCACTGCGGCGGAAATCGCCGAGGTGACACCCCAGGGCTGGCAGAGCCTGCAGCAGCGGCCGTGGCAGAACCTGCTGCTGCATCCACCGTGCTCCCGGGGAGCCGACCACCGTGCGGGCTGAGCTGCCGTCCGTCGCCGCGGAACAAGCCGCCTCGCCCGCTCCGCGCAGCATTCCCCGCCGCTCTTCCGATGTGGTGGTGGTGGGCGGCGGGCCGGTGGGCATGTATCTGGCCGTCCTGCTGCTCCAGGCGGGGGTATCCGTCCAGGTATTGGAACGGCGACTGAACCGCAGCAGGCATTCGCGGGCCATCGGGGTGCATCCTCCGGCCCTGGCATCCCTGGCGCAGGCCGGCATCGCCGACACCATGACGCGGGAAGGGATCCGGATCAGCCAGGGGGAAGCCCGCAGCGCCGGGCGGACCGTGGCCCGGCTGGACTTCGCCGCTGCGTCGGCCCGGTACCCCTTTGTGCTGACCCTGCCGCAGATGAGAACCGAACAGCTGCTGGAGGAACGCCTCAGGGCCCTCGACCCGGGAGCACTGATCCGCGGCGCCCGGGTGGAAACCTTCAGCGACAACGGCGCCGACGTGCGGGTGCACGGGATCCACGGCGAAGAACCCTTCACCACAGAGGCGGGCCTCCTCGTGGCGGCCGACGGCGCCCGGTCATCGATCCGGTCCGCACTGGGCGGCGGCTGGGCTTCGCGCGAACTGCCGGATACCTATCTGATGGGCGACTTCCCGGACGGCACCGGGGACGGGACGCTGGCCGTGCTTTACCTCGAGGCGGAGGGGATCGTGGAGTCTTTTCCACTGCCCGGAGGCCTGCGTCGGTGGGTGGTCCATACCGATGCACTGCAGCAGGATCCCACTGCCTCCGGTCTAGCGGAGCTGGTGCGGCGGCGGACCGGGCACCGGCTGGAGGTGGACGGAAACTCCATGCTGAGTGCTTTCGGCGTACAGATCGGCCGGGCGCCCCGGCTGGTTTCCGGACGCACGGTCCTGATCGGGGACGCGGCGCACCAGATCAGTCCGATCGGCGGGCAGGGGATGAACCTGGGCTGGCTGGACGCCGCTGCCGTTGCCCCGATCATCGCGGCATCCCTGCAGGGTAAACCGGTGGGCAGGGAGCTGCGGGAGTTCGAACGACGCCGCCGCCGGGACGCCGCCGTCGCCTCCGCCCAGGCACAGATCAACATGGCGCTGGGTCGTCCGCTGCCTGCGGGGGTGATGGCCCTGCGCAACGCCGGGCTGGAACGGATGTTCCAGGTCCCGGCGCTGGGCGGGGTCGTTGCACGGCGTTTCACCATGCAGTAGGCGCTTACGGCGCGGTGGTGCCGGCTTTTTCCGTGCCGTCGGTGGTCCGCGGTGCGGATCCCTGGCTGCCGGCGCCCGGCACGGTAGCCGGTTCGACAGCGGACATGGCACCGGTGTGCAGGATTTCCGCACCGCCGGCAAGGCCCGGTTCCACCGGGTTGGAGGAGGTGGGCTTGATGTCCAGGGTCCGGCGCAGTGCCTTCTCCTTGATGAACAGCACAGCAACCAGCGCGATGACGGCCACCGCGGCGGCGATCTTGAAGATGTCCGCCGTGCCTTCCGCATACGCGATCCGGAAGAACATCTGGACCTCTGGCGGGAGCCCAGCCAGGTCCAGCGTGGCCGTGGTGCCGCCGCCGTCGGTCGGCATGCCTGCCTTGTCCAGTTCCTCCGTGACCCGCCGGCTGACGGAGCTCGAAAGGACCGCGCCCAGTACCGAGACGCCGATGGCGCCGCCCACCGTGCGGAAGAAGGCAACGGACGCGCTGGCGGAGCCGACGTCGCTGACCTTGACCGTGTTCTGCACGGCCAGCACCAGGTTCTGCATCAGCAGGCCCATGCCCACACCGAGGATGAAGATGAAGAGGCTGACCAGGATCATGTCGGTCTCATGGTTGATGAAGCCGGCCAGCCCCGTCCCGAGGATCACCAGGACCGTGCCGATGATCAGGAACCGCTTCCACTTGCCGAAGCGGGTGATCAGCAGGCCGGACCCTACGGACCCGAGCAGGTTGCCGGCAATCATCGGCAGCATGAGCAGTCCGGCCTCGGTCGGAGTGAAGCCGCGTGCCAGCTGGAAGTACTGGCCCAGGAACGTGGTGGAACCGAACATGGCGATACCTACCGCAACCGAGGCGATGATGGCCAGGGCGGTGGTCCGCTGGCGGATGATCTTCAGCGGAATGATCGGCTCGGCGACCTTGGACTCCACCAGCACCAGCAGTGCCAGCAGGATGACGGATCCGCCAACCATCGCGGCCGTTTCCCATGACCACCATTCGTAGTAGTCGGGCTTGCCGGCGAAAGAAACCCAGATCAGGAGCAGGGAGACGCCCGCGGTGAGCAGGATCGAGCCGAGCCAGTCGATCTTGGCGGGACGGCGCACATGCTGCAGGTGCAGCGTGACCTGCAGCAGGAAGAGGGCGACGACGGCGAGCGGAACGCAGAGGAAGAAGGTCCAGCGCCAGCCCAGCGGGCTGTCTACGATGAAGCCGCCCAGCAGCGGGCCGCCGGCGGTGGCCACTGCCATTACGGCGCCCATGTAACCGGAGTACCTGCCGCGTTCCCGCGGCGGAATGATGGAACCGATGATTGCCTGCGCCAGTGCCGTCAGGCCGCCCATGCCCAGGCCCTGGATGACGCGTGCGGTCAGCAGCAGGTCCATGGAATGGGAGAAGCCGGCGAGGACGGACCCGGCAACGAAGATGACGATGCTCAGCTGTACCAGCAGCTTCTTGTTGAACAGGTCCGCGAGTTTGCCCCAGATCGGGGTGCTTACGGCGTTGGCCAGCAGGGCGGCCGTGACCACCCAGGCGAAGTCGGTCTGCGTTCCGTGCAGGTCGGCCATGATGGTCGGCAACGCGTTGGCCACGATGGTGGTGCTCAGCATTGCCGTGAACAGCGCGGCAAGCAGGCCGGTGAGGGCCTGCAGGATCTGTCGGTGGCTCATGTCACCGGGGACGTGTTTCTTCCGGGCGGTCTTGGAATCGGTCACTTAGTTGTTAGCTCCTGCGGATCGGATACGGGGGTTTCCAGCGTCGGCTCGGCGGCTCCGGGCGCTCGGCGGATGGAGGTGAAGAGCGCGTCTGAGAGCGTTCCAAGGGTGTCGGACGCGAGCTGCGCCTGGTCCTCGGACCAGGCGGCAAGGGCTTCCTGCAGCAGGACGGCCCGGGCCTTGAGTGCTTCGCGGAGGACTGACTCCCCCAGCTCGGTCAGGCTGATGAGGTAGGCGCGGCGGTCCTGCGGATGCGGGCGACGCCGGACGTAACCGAGTTCTTCCAGTTCCGCGACGTGGCGGCTGAGTCCGGCAGGGCCGACACCGAGTTTGGCGGCAAGCTCGGTTGCCCGCAGCTCGCCGTCTTCGCCGATCATCCGCATGACGCCCTGGAGTGCCACTCCGGGTCCACCGATGTCGGCGCTGTGCTGGGTCACGCACCGCAACGAACGTTGCAGGGCGAAGATCTTCCGGATCAGGTCATCCGCCGTTTCCTGTTGCATGGGCATGGGGATGGGTCTCCGGAGGTTGGCACTGATAGTTGACCTAGGCAACTATACGCCGAAATTTGCCTAGGTCAACTAACTAAAGGGAGTCCTCGCTCTCCCGGATCCGGCAGCCTGAATGATTAAGCCAGGTGGGTGGGAGCAAAAAGTCCTATCCGGGCTTCAACTACGACTACGTTGGGGCCTTCTCCGGCAAATGCCTCTTCCAATGCCGTGCGGATGTCCGCTGGAGCGCAGCGGCGGGCCGGAACACCGAAGGATTCCGCGAGCTTCACGAAATCCGGGCGTGCCAGTTCCGTAGCCGTGGCCTTGCCGAACGCGTCCTCCATGTATTCGCGCAGGATGCCGTAGCCGCCGTCGTCGACAATCAGCCAGGTGACGGGGAGGCTATGCTGCCGGGCCGTGGCCAGTTCGGAAATGGAGTACATGGCCGAACCGTCGCCGGACACGGCAAGCACCCGCTCCCCCAGGCCCACTGCACCGCCGATTGCGCCCGGGTAGCCGTAGCCCAATCCGCCGGCACCCTGGGCGGAGTGGAACTGGCCGGACTTCGCGTCCCAGCAGCTCCAGGCCCAGTAGGCGGAAATGGTCATGTCCCAGTAGGTCTGCATGTCATCGGGGACGGCGGCGCGGATGTCCGCCATGAAGCGGCGTTCCATGTCGAGGCCCTGGGTATCCAGGCGGGCCTGCACCCGGGCCAGGGCGCCGGCCACCAGCTCCTCGGCGCTTTGTCCGTGCCAGTCGGGAATGTGTTCCGCCGCCGGCAGGGCGGCATCCAGTGAGTCCAGGGCCTGCCGGGCGTCGGCGCGGATACCCAGCGCCGGCCGGTTGGACTCCAAGACCCGGGGTTCGGCGTCGATCTGGATGATCCGGCCGCGGGGCGCCATGGTGAAGTAATTGGACGTCACTTCGCCGAGCGAGGAGCCGATGACCACCAGTACGTCGGCGTCCTCGAGCACCTCCGTCATGTGCCGGTCCTCCATCCAGGACTGCAGGGAGAGCGGATGGTTCCAAGGGAAGGCTCCGTTGCCGCCGGGGGTGCAGATCACCGGGGCGTGCAGCTTCTGGGCAATGGAAAGCAACGCAGCCTCGGCACCGCTGCGGCGCACTCCGCCGCCGGCAATGACGGCGGGCCGGCGGGCCTCGGAGAGCCAGCGCACGGCTTCCTTGACCAGTTCGCTGCGTGGAGGGTTGTCGAACGGTTCCGCCAACGCGTCTTCTACGGCAGGCACCATGACCGGGTTGAGCAGCACGTTCTGCGGGATCTCGATCCACACCGGTCCCGCCGGGGAGGAGATGGCTTCCGTCCAGGCGTCCTGGATGGCGGACGGGATGCCGGAGGCGTGCTGGATCAGCCGCTGGCTCTTGGTGACGTTGGCTGCGGAGGCCTTCTGGTCATCGAGCTGGTGCAGCATTCCCCTGCGCCGGGCCCCGAGCCCGTCAATGGGAATCTGGCTGGCCACCACGATCATCGGCACTCCTGTGGCATAGGCCTCCTGCAGCCCGGCCAGCGAGGTCAGGGCGCCGGGACCGGTGGACAGGAACAGCACCCCCACCTGCCCGGTGCCCCGGGAAAAACCGTCGGCTGCAAATGCGGAGTTGTTTTCCACCCGGGAGGAAATGAACTCCAGCCGCGAACGGGAGAGTGCATCGAACAGTCCCAGGGCATGCTGGCCGGGGATGCCGAATACCTTGCTGGCACCGAGGGCTTCGAGGGTTTCCACCACCAGGTCTCCACCGTTGCGGACGGAACCGGTCCCGGGAACGGCCTCGCCTGGACCCGGGACAGTGGAATCGGCACTCATGCGGACAGTCCCATCAGGGTAATCAGGTCATAGGCCACGTGCGAGGCGGCCACGGCGGTGATGTCGGCATGGTCGTAGGCGGGGGCGACCTCGACGACGTCGGCGCCCACCAGGTTCAGTCCGCGCAGCCCGCGCAGGATCTCCAGAAGTTCGCGGCTGGTGATGCCGCCGGCCTCGGGGGTGCCGGTCCCCGGCGCGTGGGCCGGGTCCAGGACGTCGATGTCCACGGACACATACAGCGGACGGCTGCCGATCCGGTCCCGCAGTTTCGCCACAACCTCATCCACGCCCTGGCGGTAGACATCGGAGGAGCTCAGGATGCCGAAGCCGAAGCGGCGGTCATCCTCAAGGTCCTTCTTGCCGTACAGCGGACCTCGGGTGCCCACATGGGAAATGGCCTCGGTGTCCAGGATGCCTTCCTCGACGGCGCGGCGGAACGGGGTTCCGTGCGTGTACTCGGCGCCGAAATAGGTGTCCCAGGTGTCCAGATGTGCGTCGAAGTGCAGCATGGCGACCGGAGAACCGGCACGTTCAGCGGCGGCTCGCAGCAGCGGCAGGGCGATCGTGTGGTCCCCGCCCAGGGTCAGGAGCTTGGTGCCATGCTCCGTGAGGTCCAGGGCGTTTTGCTGGACGGTCTCGATGGCTTCATTGATATTGAAGGGGTTCACGGCCATATCGCCGGCATCGGCCACCTGCAGGTTTTCAAACGGGGAGGCATCCAGGGCCGGGTTATAGGGGCGCAGCAGCCGGCTGGCCTCGCGGACATGGTTGCCGCCGAACCGGGCGCCGGGCCGGTAGGAAACACCGCTGTCGAAGGGCACTCCCACCACCGCAACCTCGGCCCGCTCCACCTGGTCCAGGCGGGGCAGCCGGGCGAAGGTGGCAGCCCCTGCGTAGCGCGGGACCTGCGCCGCATCCACGGGTCCGATGCGGCCGTTCGCGTTCACACGGGGAAGGTTGTCCATAGGTAGTCTCCGGTTCCGGGATGGGCGTCGTCGCCCGGTGGGCTGGGTTACCTGAGGGTAACCAAAAGTTTACCTAAAAGCTAAAGTGGAACTGCGGTTGGGGTCAAGACTAGGCTGAGGACATGGCGGCTCACGATAACAGCGAAGACCCTAACTACGACGTCGATGTCCTGATTGTGGGTGCCGGGCCTACGGGCCTTGCGCTGGCCGCCCAGCTGGCCGCTTTCGGCGCCAGTTTCCGCATCATTGACCGGCGCCAGTCCCCGGGAACCGAATCGCGGGCCATTGCCATCCAGCCGCGCACTTTGGAAGCCCTGCGGCCCTTCGGCGTCAGCGGCGAGCTGGTTGCCGCCGGACGTCCAGCCCGCGAGCTGCACCTCCACCTGCCGGAGGAAACGCTGGAAGTGGACCTGTTCGACACGGGACTGGAGGATTCAGCGTTCCAGCAGTTGCTGTTCCTGCCCCAGACGGACACCGAGCGCATCCTGACCCAGCACCTGCTTTCCCGCCGGGTACGCATTGAGCGCGGCGCGGAACTCCAGGACCTGGAACGCCTGGATCCCGAGGACCCGTTTGCCGGAATGGAAGCAAAGATCCAGCGGATGGACCGCGGCATCGAGCGCATCCGTGCCCGTTACGTGGTTGGTGCCGACGGTGCCGAAAGCACGGTCCGTGCCAAGGCAGGCATGGACTGGCGCGGCGGAGCCTACCCGGACACCTTCATCCTGGCCGACGTCGAAATTGACGGTGCGGAACCCGATGCCGTGCATTCCTACCCCACCGAGGGCGGGTTCCTCTTCCTGTTCCCGCTCGGCGGATCCGCTACCTGGCGGATGATCGCAATTAAGCCGCCGCATCACCCTGCCACCCTTGAAACAATGCAGGAGCTGGCCGATACCTTTACGCATGGCGCCCTGCAGGTGCGGGATCCGAAGTGGATCAGCACCTTCCGCCTTTCGCACCAGATGGCCGAGTACTTCCAGCGGGGTTCGGTGTTCCTGGCCGGCGATGCCGCCCATGTCCACTCCCCCGTTGCCGCCCAGGGTATGAATACCGGCATCCAGGACGCGCTGAACCTGGGCTGGAAACTCGCCCTCGGCGCCCGCGGGCTCGCCAGCGATGAGCTGATTGACAGCTATCACGCCGAGCGACGGCCCGTGGGCCAGGAAGTCGTGTCCACGACGGACCGCATCTTCAAGCTCGCCACCAGCCGCAACGGCCTCAAGAAGCTGCCCCGCACCAAGCTCCTGCCCGCGCTGGCTCCGAAGGCCATGGGCTGGGACGGGCTCCGCTCGCGGCTCTTCCGGACCATGGCCCAGCTGAACATCAACTACCGCGGCAGCAGCATGGTCGACGCCGGGGATTCCCGCCGGCCGGCGCTTCTGGCCCGCGGCGTCCGCCCCGGCGACCGCCTGCCCGATGCCGACGTCATCTACCAGGACCGGGAACGGCGCCTGCAGGACCTGGTGGCCACGCCCGGCTTCTCCATCCTCCTCAGCGGACCCGGCTGGCCGCAGGACGCACCGCGCCAGCTCCGGACGGCACTGCCCCAACTCGCCGGACTGCTGAATATCCAGCAACTGACCGTCGGCAGCAGCCTCATTGCGAATTCTCCGGGCATCATCAAGGACGTCAGCGGTCTGGCCTTCCACCGCCTGGGCCTGAGCTCGCGCCGGCCTGAACTGCTGGTCATCCGCCCCGACGGCTACGTCGGCTACCGGTCCTCCGGTCGGGATATCACCGGCGCGGTGGAGTACCTGCAGCGCTTGACCAGTGAATCCGTGACCGAGCCTGCGGCTGGCAATACCCTGTCCGCCTAGGCACCGCCGCGCCTGGCTCCGCAGCCTAAGCGCCGCCGGGGCTGACGAGGGTCCAGAGCACAATCGTTTCCTCGTCGGACGGGTTGTGCCATGAGTGCGGTTCCCGGCCGGGGAAGGTGACCGTGTCTCCTGTCGTCAGTTCGATCCGCTCGTTGCCCAGGATGAGTTCGAAGCTGCCCTGGGCAACGTGCAGCACCTCCACTTCGCAGTCCACCGAATAAAGATCTGCTTCGCCGGACCCGCCGGGTGCAATCACGGAACGGACCACTTGGACGCGCCGTTCCGTCCGGGCCGTGACCAGCCGTTCCACTATTCCCTCGCCGCCCAGGCTGATACGCGGGGCATCCGCCAGCCGCGTCACATTGGTTTCGGGTGCGGCGAAGAGGTCGCCGATGGAAATGGAAAGCACCTGGCACAGGGTCAGCAGGGACGCCACTGACGGAGAGGTCAGGTCCCGTTCCACCCGGCTCAGGAAACCCTTGGTGAGGCCGGTGGCTTCAGCCACCTGCTCAATGGTCAGATGCCGGGCCTGGCGTGCGGAGCGGATCCGCACCCCAATCGCCACCGGAGCGTTGGTCGGTTCTACGGGCAAGGCCTTCATGCTTATGAGCATACCGAGGGAAACATGCACGTAATGCGGTGGTATTGCGGGGCGGCTAAATTGACGGCGTGACTGAAAGCACACTAGCTTCAGTAAACACTTGTTGCCTGTCAGGCAATTCGACGCCGGTTTCCTAGCTCGAGGACTGCAATGGAATACATCAACGGGACCATCGTGGTCCTTTACCTGCTGGCAATGTTGGGTTTCGGTTGGTGGGGCAAGTCCCGCACCAAGAACGTCAGCGACTATCTGGTTGCCGGCCGCCGGCTGGGGCCGCTCTTTTACACCGGAACCATGGCCGCCGTCGTGCTCGGCGGGGCCTCCACGGTGGGCGGGGTGGGGCTCGGTTACAAGTACGGCATCTCCGGCATGTGGCTGGTGGTCGCCATCGGCACCGGAGTCCTGCTCCTCAGCCTGCTCTTCGCCTCCACATTGCAGAAGCTGCGGATCTACACGGTGTCGCAGATGCTGTCCCTGCGTTACGGGACCGAATCCACGAAGGTTTCCTCGATCGTGATGCTGGCCTACACGCTGATGCTCTGCGCCACCTCCACCGGCGCCTACGCCACCATTTTCGTGGTCCTCTTCGGCTTTGAGCGGTGGCTGGCCATTGCGGTGGGCGGCGCCGTCGTCCTCGTCTACTCCACCATCGGCGGAATGTGGTCCATCACACTCGCCGACATGGCGCAGTTCGTTATCAAGACCATCGGCGTCTTCGCCCTGATGCTGCCCTTTACGCTCTCCGCTGCCGGGGGCCTTGACGGCATCCGGGAGCGGGCGGGAGCGGAATTCTTCAGCATCACCGGTATCGGCGCGCAAAGCATTATTACCTATTTCGTGGTCTACACGCTGGGCCTGCTGATCGGCCAGGATATCTGGCAGCGGGTCTTCACGGCACGCACCCCGCTTGTGGCCCGCTGGGGCGGCACCGCGGCCGGGATCTACTGCATCCTCTACGGCGTGGCCGGGGCACTGATCGGCATGGGCGCCAGCGTTGCTCTTTCCGCGGTGGAGTCCCAGGATGATGTCTACGCCGATGTCGCCATGACCCTGCTGCCCGTCGGCCTCGGCGGACTCGTCCTGGCCGCTGCGGTGGCCGCCATGATGTCCACTGCCTCGGGTGCGCTGATTGCTGCGGCCACCGTCGCGCGGACCGACGTCGTCCCCTTCGTCCGCGGATGGTTCCACCGTGGTCCCGGCAGTTCCACCGGCCGGAGCGCCGGCACCGGGCCGGAGACCGGGGACGACGCCGGAGAAGACATCGCGTCCAACCGCTACTGGGTACTCGGGCTGGGCATTGTCGCGATCATCGTGGCCATAGTGGTCCAGGACGTGGTCGCTGCGCTAACGATTGCGTACGACATTTTGGTGGGAGGGCTGCTGGTGAGCATCCTGGGCGGACTGGTGTGGAAGCGCGGCACCGGACTGGGTGCAGCCGTGTCCATGGCTGCCGGAACCGTGGTGACCCTGGGAACCATGATCTACCTTGAGATCCAGGCTGCTGCCCCGTACGACGGCGTGTACGCCAATGAACCGATCTACTTCGGGCTCGCTGCGTCGGCCGTTGCCTACTGCGTAGTTTCGCTGCTCTCCCGTCCCACGGATCCTGAGGTCCGTGCAGCCTGGGACAAGCGGGTGGCCGGCACCTCCACCGCCGAGGCGGAAGAAGTGCCGGCCACCTAAGCCGGGCCTACTTTTCCGCAGATTCCATTTCCGGCTGCTCCTCCGGATCCGGGATCTCCTTCGCGTCGAGGTCCTCGCCGTCGTCTTCGCCGGTCCAGACCTTGATCACGGCCCAACCCACTGCCGCGATCGGGACGGCCAGGATGGCGCCGACAATGCCGGCCAGGATGGTTCCTGCGGTCAGGGCCAGCAGGATCACCAAGGCGTGGATGCTCAACGACTTGCCCATCACCACCGGTTGCAGGAAGTTGCCCTCCAACTGGTTCACCGCAATGATCACCACGACGACGATCAGGGCAACAACCGGCCCGTTGGCCACCAGCGCGATCAGGGCTGCGAAGACACCGGCCGCGGTGGCGCCAACCAGCGGGATGAACGAGCCGACAAAGACAATCACGGTCAGGGGCAGGGCCAGCGGAACCTGCAGGATGAACAGCGCCGCCCCGATGCACACGGAATCGACCAGCGCCACAATGGCGGTGCCGCGGATGTACCCGCCGAGGACCTCCATCACCCGGAAGCCGGAGAGCCGGGCCTTGTCCCGGCGGTCTCCTTCCGGGAACATGCGCAGGAAGAAGGCCCAGATGCGGTCCCCGTCTTTGAGGAAGTAGAACAGCACCACGGCCATCAGCAGGAACCCGGTGGCAAACGTCGTGGCCGCGGAGATCCCGGCAATGGCCCCGCTGCTTACCGTGCTGCTGGTAGCAAAGTCGATCACGGCGTCCCGCGCGTTGGCGAGCATCTCCTGGTCGATCGGGAGCGGGCCGTTGAGTACAAAGTCATAGAGCTGGTCGAAGCCTGCAACGGCCTGGTCCACCAGATCGCTCCATTCGCTGCGGATAGCGAACACAATCCCGGTCACCAGCCCGCCGAAAATGCCGAGCAGCAGCAGGAAGGACAGGCCTGTCGCCAGCGCGCTGGGCCATCCCTTGCGGCGTAGCCAATTCACGAACGGAGCGATTGCCGCGCCCAGGATCAACGCGAGCAGCACCGGAATCACCACCAGCGTGACCTGCAGCAACCCGTAAACCGTCACCGAAACCAAAAGCAGGATCAACAGGATCTGGGCGGAGCGCTGCCCGGCGTGGCCGAGGGGGCCGCTCCAGTACCGTCCAGGCCTGGCGTGATCCGGCTGGGTATCCCGTTGAACCCTGTTAGGGCTTGATGCGCTCATGTTCGCTACTTCCTAGTCAGGGCTTGTTCTGGAGATCGGTGGGGGAATTCGTTTCTGCGGTGCCGTTGGCCGGCGCGGAACCGGTGCCGTCGGCCGGCGCGGAACCGGCGCTGCCGTTCTGCAGGCTGTCGCGGACATGCCGGCGCAGGACCTTCCCGATCAGGGACTTCGGCAGCTCCTGGATCTCCACGATCCGGCGGGGCACCTTATAGGCTGCCAGTTCCTTGCGCACGAATGCCCGCAGTTCTTCGGCGTTAAAGCGGGAACCAGCCTTGGGTACCACCGCTGCCACCACATCCTCGCCGCCGCCGGAACGGAGCAGGCCGACGACGGCGACGTCGTCGACGGATTCGTGGCGCTTCAGGGCGTTTTCCACTTCCGAGGGGGACACATTGAAGCCGCCGGTAATGATCAGCTCCTTGATCCGGTCCACGATGGTAACAAAGTGGTCCTCGTCCACGGTGACAATGTCCCCGGTACGGAACCAGCCGCCGTCGAGCAGTACCGCCTC
This sequence comes from Arthrobacter sp. zg-Y1110, assembly GCF_025244865.1. Classification (NCBI taxonomy): domain Bacteria; kingdom Bacillati; phylum Actinomycetota; class Actinomycetes; order Micrococcales; family Micrococcaceae; genus Arthrobacter; species Arthrobacter sp. zg-Y1110. The sequence continues at coordinate 616,486 of NZ_CP104272.1, read as the reverse complement.
GGTTTCCCGGGGCTTCTTCCAGTAACCGGCAAAGACCTGCGGGCCCTTGATCAGCAGCTCGCCGCGGTGGCCTTGGGGAACGTCGACAGTAGGATGCTCAGGATCCACCACCCGGATGTCGGTCAGCGGGAAAGGAACGCCCACCGTTCCCGGTTTCCGCGACTTGGCGAACGGGTTGCCCAGCGCGATGGGAGACGTTTCGGTCAGGCCGTAGCCTTCGATCAGGAGTCCGCCGGTGGCTTCTTCCCAGATCTCGACCGTTCGAGGCGGGAGGTTCATGGCACCGGAAATGGCAGACCGGACGCCCTTGAGCGAAATGTTCTGTTCCTTGGCTCCCGCGGCCAGGCGCTCGTAAATCGGCGGTACGGCCGGGAGGAAGGTGGCCGGGGATTTCTTCATGGCCTTGAGCGTCATGTCGACGTCGAACTTGGGGAACAGCACCACCCGGGCCCCCAGGCTCATAGCGGTGGTGAGGCACAGGGTCAGCCCGTAGGCATGGAACATGGGCAGGACGGCATAGAAGGTTTCATGGCCGGGCTTCAACCCGGGAACCCACGCCCGCCCCTGCGCCGCATTGGCCACGAGGTTCGCGTGCGTCAGCATCGCACCCTTGGGATCTGCGGTGGTTCCGCTGGTGTACTGGATCGCCGCCAGGTCCGACGGCTCCGGACGCGGATGGCGTTTGCGCAGCGGGCGGTTGTCCAGCAATTCCCGCCAGCCCACCACTCGCCGCGGGCCGCGGGGCGGACGCTTGGAAGCGGAAAGGGCGGCCCGCGCCTCGCGGAGGGCGGGAACGGGAAGCTTCAGCGCCAGCCGGTTGACCAGCGGCATGGCCGGGATCAGTTCCACCGAAACGATGCTGCGCACCGGAATATCCGCCGGCAGCTTCTGGACATTCTCCACAACCTTGTCCCAGACCACGGCCACGGTGGCACCGTGATCCTCGAACTGGTGCCGCAGCTCCCGGTCCGTATAGAGGGGGTTGTGTTCCACCACCACGGCTCCCAAACGGAGGACGGCGTAGAACGCCACCACGTGCTGCGGCGAATTGGGCAGCACAAGCGCCACCCGGTCGCCCTTGCGCACGCCGAGTTTCATCAAGCCCGTCGCCGCACGACGGATCTGGTCCCCCAGTTCCTCGTAGGAAGTGGTGGCACCGAAGAACTGCAGGGCGGTCTTCGATCGGTATTTGCGGACCGAGCTCTCCACCACGTCAACGAGGGACTCATCCGGGAGGCTGAAGCCTTCCAGGACTCCCTCGCTGTAGTGGCGGGTCCAAGGGCGGGCAGGATCCGTAAGAGGGAAGTTTTTGCTCACAATCTGACTCTAGCGCCTGCCCGACACGGACAAGAAGTCAGGGTGCTTAGGGACGAAACCAGGCTCGGGCGTATCGCGCAGTTCCGGCCGGTTCAGCCGCCGGATTCGACTACACTTGGACACGCGAAGGGGAGTAGCTCCGGTGCGGACTTGATGGGTCATTCCAGACAGTTCAGTTTCCGCCGAGGCCTGTCGACATACTGGACGCCGCGGCGTCCCGGCAGTCCACCCGCCGGCATCACGCCGCGGGCGAGCGAGACCTTCGGTCAGAAGAGTTGTCTTTTACTTTGGACTGACCGGATCCCTCCGTTTCCGGTCCCTGTCAGGAGCACCGTGAATTCCCATTCCTCGCCGGAGCCCGCGTTCAGCGAATCCAGCGTTCCTTCCAACGCCGACAAAAAGCGATGGCGGCAGTATCTGGCCGATGAACAGGCCGAAGCAGCGACCTACCGGTATCTGGCTGAACGCCGGGACGGTGAGGAACGCGACATTCTCCTGGCACTGGCCGAGGCCGAGGGCCGCCATGAAGAACACTGGCGTACGCTGCTGGGCGACGACGCCGGGCGCAGGGCGCGTGCTTCCTTCCGCAACCGGGTCCTCGGCCTGCTGGCCCGCCGTTTCGGCTCGGTGTTTGTACTGGCATTGGCGCAGCGCGCCGAGGGCCGCTCCCCCTATGCGCAGGATCCAAATGCCACCAGCGCGATGGCCGCGGATGAACAGATTCATGAGGAAGTGATCCGCGGGCTGGCCACCCGGGGGCGGACCCGGTTGTCGGGGAACTTCCGGGCGGCAGTGTTCGGCGCCAATGACGGCCTGGTCAGCAACCTTGCCCTCATCATGGGCATCGGCGCCACCGGAGTGTCCAGCACGTTTATCCTTATCAGCGGTCTGGCCGGCCTGCTTGCCGGAGCGTTGTCCATGGGCGCGGGAGAGTACGTCTCGGTCCGGTCCCAGCGTGAACTCCTGGAGGCCTCCCGGCCCACCCAGATCACACTGTCGGCCGCGAAGTCACTGGACATTGACGCCAACGAGCTGGTGCTGGTCTACCGGGCACGCGGTATGACCAAGGAAGCGGCCGAACACCGTGCGGCAGAACGGATGGGCCTCTACAGCTGCGACTGCGATCCGAGTTTCTCGCTGAACCCCGAGGCTGACGCCGAAGAAAAACGCGACGAGCACGAGTCCGTAGGGACAGGGCTGGGTGCTGCTGCTTCCAGCTTCTGCTTCTTCGCATCCGGTGCGGTGATTCCGGTACTCCCCTACCTGTTTGGCCTTACCGGAATGACCGCCGTCGTCCTCTCCTGCGTCCTGGTGGGTCTGGCGCTGCTGATGACCGGCGCCGTCGTCGGTCTGCTCTCCGGCGCCTCGCCCCTGAAACGGGCCCTGCGGCAGCTGGCGATCGGGCTGGGTGCCGCAGGCGCCACCTATCTGCTGGGCATGGTTTTCGGGACGACCGCCCTCTAGGACACGCGACATGGGTAGTTCTCCCCATGTACGGATTCCTTCCGGCGGGTTATGTTCTTCCTGACATTCAGGGGGAACTGTCATAGTGCGGCTCTCCTGCCGCCTCGCGACTGCAGCATTGTTACTGCGGTCGGGGGCCCGTACAAGGGGGAGAAAATGGGCGCCTATGACATAGACGCTGCAACAGTAGGCAGGATAATCACGGACAGCGAGTCCATCCTGTTGCAGAACGAGAGTCTTTACATCGACCTTCAAGACCGGATCGACGGTGTTGAAACCGCACTCGGCAAGAGTGGGGCACTCGCGGCGTTTTCGACGTTCGCTTCAGAGACGCTGATGCCGGGCGCCAAGACGGTAATCACCCGGAGCGATAACGCCGTCCTTGCAACCCGGCGGGCCCTGAACGCCTATGTCCAGGGTGACGAGGAGATGGTGGCGAATGCGCAGCAAGCGGCAGCGAGCATCGCGCCGCTTGCCCCTTCCCCGGCACCAGCCCCGGAGCCGGCTCCCGCTCCAGAACGTCCCCTGCCCGGGTCCATCCCCATCGTCCCGTTGTTGCCTGCTCCAGGAAACGTACTCCACCCGCTGCCGGCGCCCCTCCCCGAAGCCAACCCCGGCGGAAACGTACTCCACCCGCTGCCGGCGCCCCTCCCCGAAGCCAACCCCGGCGGAAACGTACTCCACCCGCTGCCGGCGCCCCTCCCCGAAGCCAACCCCGGCGGAAACGTACTCCACCCGCTGCCGGCGCCCCTCCCCGAAGCCAACCCGGGTGGACCCATCGCCGAGCCTGCCCCCTACTACCCGGCCAACCCCGGTGGAAACGTACTCCACCCGCTGCCGGCGCCCCTCCCCGAAGCCAACCCCGGTGGACCCATCGCCGAGCCTGCCCCCTACTACCCGGCCAACCCCGGTGGAAACGTACTCCACCCGCTGCCGTCGCCCCTCCCCGAAGCCAACCCGGGTGGACCCATCGCCGAGCCTGCCCCCTACTACCCGAGCAACCCGGGCGACCCGGGCCGCGGCGCTATGTGGCCCGGACTGGACCCTGGATTCTGGATCGACCCTTCAGGTCCGGACTTCGAGCGCCTTCCCGGCGAAATGCCGCAGGAGATCACGAAGATGCCCGAAGTCATCCCCTGGATGCCGGAATTCATCGACATCGCACCAAAACCCGAAATCATCCCCTGGATGCCGGAATTCATCGACTTCGCGCCAAGGCCGGACATCACCGCGTGGATGCCGGAAGTTATCCACTTCGAGCCAATGCCGCTGCCCGAGGTCATCGATATCAAGCCGATGCCGCTGCCGGAAGTCATCCATTTCGAGCCGATGCCGGATACGGCGCCCGGTGACTTTGGGGGCGCCGGCGTCACACCCGAACCCACCCCCGTGCCGCGGGAAATCAACGGCATTCCAGTAGCGACTCCCCTAGCTGACCAGACGCCGTCCGACGCGGAGCCCAACAAGACCCGCGGAAGGTGGGGTTTGACGTGAGCATCAATGTTGATCTGAGTGGTACCGACAATCTGCCCAACGAGGCGGCGCTGCTGGCTGCTGCCGCGCGGCTGGACAGACGCGTTGAACGTATGGCTGATACCTTGGACGACGCCCAGGCCAAGTGGCAGACCGTCGATTCCTTCTACCGCGCCCCGGAAGCAAACCTCGTGTACACGGCGATGGACAAACCGCGCGACGACAGCGAGGAGATCCTGCTTGCGGTGCGCTCCTCAAAACAGGCGTTGGAGGTCTTCGCGGAAGAAATCACCGCAATCAAGGCAAAGCGCGCTGAGCTCAAGGCCAAAATCGCAACTGCCCAAGCGCAAGACAAGCGCGAAGCCGAAATCATCGATGGCATCGGAGAATTCGGCTTCCTCGGAGAGGCTGTCAGCAAAATCGGGTCCGTCATGGACTCCGCGGACGCTTTCATGGATCAGTTCATGCTCCAAAGGGAAGCGGACCAATTGGCAGCCGAACTTCAAAAGGCAGAGCAGGAGTGTAGCCGGGCGCACAGGGCCTTGGTCCGTCCTACTGCTGATGTTCCGCCAATCAGCAAGGAAGCCCTGAACGAATGGGCTATCCAGGATGTCACCCAGGCCTACAACCGGGTGCAGAACTCCATCGGTGACCCGACTGTAGCCATGCAGCAGTATCTTGCGCTCTTGGCCGGGCTCAGGCCCGACCAGATGGAACAGTTCCTGGCCCGTAACCCAGAGGCCGCGCTCTCGCCGCCGGCTCTCGGATCGGATCCCCAGAAAAATAAGGAAGCCTGGGAGAAGCTCACGCCGGAGCAGCGCGCTGTCATCAGCCAGAAGGTGCCGTCCCTCGTAGGCAATCTGGAGGGCATTCCTTACTCAGACCGAATTGCTGCGAACAACGTGGCGCTGGACCTGGCACTGGCCCAGGATCCGCTTCCGGATGCACAGCGGGATGTCCTGATGGAAATAAAACATGCCGCTGACCCCGGCCGCGACAACCGGACCGTCCGCGGACTGATTTCCTTTGATCCCACGCACCCGCCGCTGGCCGCTTTGGCTATCGGAAATATGGATACTGCTGACAACGTCACGTGGAATGTCCCGGGGATGGGAACGACCGCCGGGTCCATGGATGATTGGGCCAAGGGGTCACAGAACATTTACGATGCCCAACTGAAGCTTGGCGGCGGCGACCCGGCGGTAGTTGCCTGGATCGGTTACCACACACCAGCCATGCCGCCCTCCACCGAAGTCTTGGGCAACAAACATGCCCTAGACGGAGGTGAGCGGCTCGCCTCATCGCTGAATGGCTTCAACGCTGCCAGCGACGGCCGTGATACTTACGTTTCGGTGGCAGCGCACTCCTACGGCACCACTACCACCGCTCACGGCCTGACCGGGATTGATTTTGACGTGGACTCTGTGGCGTTTTATGGCTCCGCCGGCCTGGACAACACGGCCCTGGCGGACATGCGCATTAAAGATGGTCCCGGGGGACAACCGGCGTTGTTTGCTACCCAGGCCACCCAAGACGACGTCGCATCGCTTGGTCGGTCCTCAGGTCGCACCGACCCGCTGGGGGACGGTTTCGGGGCACATGAATTCAGTTCGGAGGGGGACGCAGAGCGGGAGCTCAAGCAGACCCTGGGACACTCCGTCATCGGGGAAGACGATGACAAATGGAATCCCCTGCACACCTACGATAAACATGGGTATCTGGACGTTGGAACGCAGAGCTTGGATTCCATCGCCAAGATTACAACCGGAAACGGTGATGAGGTCCTACAGCGCGAGGAAGAATTAGCGGATACTTCGAGAGCCTTTGAAGAGAGACGGTCTGAGATGCCTTATTACCCGCACAGTTTTGGCAGACGATGAACCGGCTGACCCTGGCGGTTGGCTCGATCGCCCTTGCCCTAGCCCTAACGGTGGCCGGCTGCGCCACCCCGTTCGATTCAGAGGACACCATGAAAAGTGAAAACAGCCAAGCCGCGGATCAGTCCAGGCCTGCCTCGGAGCTGCTCGCCAGGATGCTGGAGCTAAGCGATGAAACCACCAAGGTCCACGGTGGACAGTGGACCTATTCCAATGACGCACGTTCAGCCTGGGACGGTACGAAAACGAGCGGGTATATCGCGGATACCTGTACGAGGCTGAAGCCCGGAAGCGGCGAGAAGCGCGCGTACCGCTACAGTTCGATGATCATGGGCCCCGCGGTGGAAGACCCGGAAGCCGCCATGGACAAGTATGTCTCGCATTTCGAACAGCAGGGATTCACCGAAACCAACCGTTACGATTCCCCAGTGCCCAAGTCCCTGGGACCGGGTTACTACATCATGGTTACCCTTCAGGACGAAGAGGGAAGCACATTGGTTTACCAGGCCGGCACCCATCTCAGCAGCCTGAGCTACGAAGGACCATGTTCCTACGACCCCGAGATGGAATTCCGGACCACCTAGAAGACGACCACATGACAATTCGAAGAGCCACCGCCCTCCTTCAGCGCATGATGGAACTGACTGAAGAGACTGTTCAGCTCCACGGCGGACGGTGGGTCCATGGCGACCCCGAGGAGACTGTTTGGGATGCCAACGACCCCAGTGCGCTCGCACCGTCTCCGTCGAAGGTCCCTGCACGGATGATCCTGCGATGAAGATTCGCCCCAGCCGCGAACCGTAACAGCTTCACCTCAGCGTCCGTGGCCCGACGCACAGTGCAGGGTGGCCTATAGCACAGCCACCAGGTACGGCGCCGGGGACCAGTGCGCAAGCCCCGTGCGGCGTCCTCCGGGGACGCTGTCCAATTTGACTTGACGCGTTGCAGGCCGCGAGTCTGGAACTAACACTTGCGAATTATGTAAAGGGACGCAGAAGCTAGGCAGCGTTACTTTATCGATTCCGGAGGACGGCGTACCGTCCGTCACACGCTCAAATAAAGAGTGACTGCCATTCTGCCTGCCCGGGTCCTTCAACGAGGGGCTCGGGCCCTTTTGCGCTGACATGCTGACATAAGGAAGGCCTATGGCTACCACAGAAGGTCCACCGCGCGACGCCGGGAGGCATGCGGCTGACCCCGTCGCCCCGGTTCCCGCCAACACCCACTCCTCCGTTGCCCCGGAGGATCCCTCCACTTCGTCGATGCCCATCGTGGAGCAGGAACACGAACTCGTCCAGCAGCTCATCGAGGGACAGCGCGAGCAGGAAGCGGCGCTCAGTCGCGGCGTGCCGGCGAAGCTCGACAAGGTGATCTTCGCGATCACCGGCGCCCTTGCGCTGGCGTTCATCGCGTGGGGCTTCTTCGGGACAGACAGCCTCTCCGCCGTCTCCTCGACGGCACTGGACTGGGTCATCACCAACGCGGGCTGGTTCTTCGTGCTCCTGGCCTCGTTCCTCGTGGTTTACGTGATCTGGCTGGCTGTGGGACGCTACGGCAAGATTCCCTTGGGCCAGGACGGCGAGGAACCGCAGTTCAAGACGATCTCCTGGATCTCCATGATGTTCGCCGCCGGCATGGGCATCGGCCTGATGTTCTACGGCGCGGCCGAGCCCCTGTTCTACTACATCTCCCCTCCCCCCGGCACCGTTGACGGCCAGACCCCCGAGGCCCTGCAGACCGCCATGGGCACGTCCCTGTTCCACTGGGGCCTGCACCCGTGGGCCATGTACGCCGTCGTCGGCATTGCCATGGCCTACGGCACCTACCGTCTCGGCCGCCGTCAGCTGATTTCGTCGGCCTTCACCTCACTCTTCGGCGTGAAGCGCGTGGAAGGCCCGCTGGGCAAGGTGCTGAACATCTTCGCCATCTTCGCTACCCTCTTCGGCACCGCGGCATCGCTGGGCCTCGGCGCCCTGCAGATCGGCAGCGGCCTGCAGTCGGTCGGGTTCCTCGGAACCGCCGGAACCACCGTCCTGGTCGCGATCGTCGCGATCCTCACCGGTTGCTTCGTGGCGTCCGCGGTTTCCGGTATTTCCCGCGGCATCCAGTGGCTGTCCAACATCAACATGGTCCTCGCGCTGGTGCTGGCCGCCATCGTTTTTGTTGTGGGGCCGACCCTGTTTATCCTCAACGTCATTCCGGCAGCGATCGGTGACTACGCCGCCAACCTGGCATCCATGGCTTCCCGCACCGAGGTGTCCGGCGACGAATCCATGCGCGCCTGGCTCTCCAGCTGGACCATCTTCTACTGGGCCTGGTGGCTGTCCTGGACGCCGTTCGTCGGTATGTTCATTGCCCGCATCAGCCGCGGCCGCACCATCCGCCAGTTCGTCACCGGCGTGCTGGTGGTTCCTTTCGTTGTCAGCGTGGCCTGGTTCTCCATTTTCGGCGGCGCCGCGATCGGTACGCAGCAGGAAGCGGCAGCCAACGGCACACCGGGACTCACCACCATGGTCGACGGTGAACCCACCATTGATTTCGACGGCTCGCTGTTCGACCTGATTGCAGCCCTCCCCATGCCGAACCTCCTGGCCGCTGCGGTGGGTATCCTCGCCATGGTCCTGGTGGCCATCTTCTTCGTCACCGGAGCGGATTCGGCCTCCATCATCATGGCGTCGCTAAGCTCCAACGGAGCCGAGCACCCGTCCCGCGGCGTCGTTATCTTCTGGGGCGTCCTTACCGGCGCCGTGGGGGCGGTGATGCTGCTGGCCGGCGGCGATGACCCTGCCGAGGCGCTGGACGGCCTGCAGCGGATCACCATTGTGGCCGCGCTGCCCTTCGCCGTGGTTATGCTGCTGATGACCATCGCCTTGGCCAAGGACCTGGCCAAGGACCCGCTCTCACTGCGGCGCCGACTTGCCGTTTCCGTGGTGGACCGGGCCATCCAGGCCGGCGTGGACGAACATGGCTCCTCCTTCGATCTGCACACTACCGAGCACGACGACGGCCCGGACGCGGCAGTGTCGGCGAACACCGCCCCGGAACGCAGGTAGCTGACCCGGTCGCTAAGTAATACGCGAAGGTCCCCGCACATAATCCGTGCGGGGACCTTCGCGCATATGTCCCACCAGTCCAACCTCATCCCGGGTCCACCGGGGGCTTAAACCACAACACCGCACCGCACAATAGATGCCGCCGAAACAGGGCTCCCAACGGGTGAATTTGCCTGCTGGCCTTGTGCCCTCTTCCTCCTCCTCATAGTCTGCGGAAAGTTACCGCCCGGTAACCACTCGCGCTTTCCCGCAGACAATGAGGTCACCATGAGGAAACATCTGGGCATTTTGGCGGTGTCCGCCGCGCTTCTGGGTTCATCCCTGGCCGCCGCGCCCGCCGTCGCAGCGCCGGGGGCACCGGCTGTAGCTGCACCCGCGCCTGCCAGCCGCACCGACGTCGTTATTACCAGCTTCGACGGCACCCCGATCCACACGAACTTCTTCCCGGCCACCGGCCTGGCCGCCGGACAACAGGCACCCACCGTGATGGTGGGACCCGGATTCGGGCTGCCCGGCGGGCGCATCCCGTTGAGTACCACCAGCACGCTGATCGGCTCCATCGGTATCGCTCCCCTGCGGGACGCCGGCTACAACGTGGTGACCTGGGATCCACGCGGTTTCGGGCTCAGCGGCGGTGAGGCCTACGTCAACAACCCTGCCTATGAGGGCAGGGACGGTTCCGCGATCATCGACTACATTGCCACCCAGCCCGAAGCGCAACTGGAGTCCCCGGGAGATCCCGTCCTCGGCATGGCCGGCGCGTCCTACGGCGGCGGCATCCAGTTTGTCCTCGCCTCCCAGGACCAGCGCGTGGACGCCATCACCCCCACCATCGCCTGGAATGACCTGACCACCAGCCTGTACAAGGCCGGTTCCTTCAAGACCGGCTGGGGTGCCCTGCTCTGCGCCGAGGGGACGGCACTGGGACAGCTGGGCTCCCTCGTCGGCAACCAGGGCGCCCTCGCGGCCCCGGTCCGCAAGGCCTGCCAGGAAGGCCTGACCTACCCCAACCAGCTCAGCGCCGAGTCCATTGCTTACTTCGAATCCCTGACCCCGGACTCCCTGTTCACCTCAATCACTGCCCCTACCCTGATCATCCAGGGCACCGCCGATACCCTTTTCACGCTGGACGAGGCCCGGCGCAACTATGACCTCATCCGCGGCACCGGCACGGCCACCAAGATGCTGCAGTTCTGCGGCGGCCACGGGTTGTGCAATTCCACTGCCGGACCGGACCGGATCACTCCCGCGGTGTTGAACTGGTTTGCCCGTTACCTCCGGAACGAACCCGTGGATACCGGCGCGGCCTTCCAGTTCATCGACCAGGCCGGCGTGACCCGCGGAGCGCCCGGATACCCGCAGGCCACCGGCGCCCTGACCGGCACCGGGAAGGGGTCGATCATCCTCTCCCCCGCCGCCGTCAGCGGCGCAGTCGTGGCGGCCGCCGTCGCTCCGGTGGCAGTCAACGTCCCCATCAGCGCCCCCACGGTGACGACGTCGGTCTTCGGCGCACCGCAGCTGACGCTGACCTACCGCGGCTCGGCCCGGCAGGTCAACACCCATGTCTATGCCCAGATCATTGACCGGTCGCGATCCTCCCTCGTGCTGGGCAACCAGGTCACACCGATTCCGCTGATCCTGGATGGGAAGGAACATACCCTGACCATCCCCCTGGAAGAGGTTTCCTACACTGCCGATCCAAGCACCCGGCTGGTCCTACAGGTCACGCCCGCCACCTCCGTCTACGCGCTGCCGAAGGCGACGGCGCTGACCAGCTTCACGGCGTCCGTCACCGTGCCCACCGTGGCCGCTTACCCGGCGATCCCCTAGGGTCGACTAACGAAAAAGAAGGGAACCTGCCGGCGGCAGGTTCCCTTCTTTTTGCGCACGGGTTCCTATTTGGTACCGGCGATCCGGAGCTGTTCTTCCACCTGCTCCAGGCTCTGTCCCCGGGTCTCCGGGACGAAGCGGCGGACAAACATCAGCGCCAGCAGGCCCAGCACCACGAAGATGAAGAATGTCTTGGAGATGCCGATGGCGTCCATCAGGATCGGGAAGGAGAAGCCGACGGCGAAGTTGGTCATCCACTGCACGAAGACCGACAGGCCGATGCCCAGGCCGCGGACCTTCAACGGGAAGATTTCCGAGAGCATCAGCCACGTCACCGGCGAAACGGCGCCCTGCTGGAAGGCCAGGAACGTGACCGTCAGGGCCAGGATGATGTAACCGCGGACGCTGCCTTCCGTGACGAAGATGGATACCAGCCCGATCAGCAGCAGCGAGGACCCGGTACCGATCAGTCCGGTCATCAGCATTTGCCGACGGCGGACCCGGCCCAGCAGCCAGATGCCGAAGATAGCCGCTGCCACGGACACCACACCGTTGGCAATGTTGGCGGTGAGCGCCGCCTCGGTACCGAAACCGGCGTCGGCAAGGATCTGCGTGCCGTAGTACATAATCGCGTTCACGCCGGTGATCTGCTGAACGATGGACAATCCCATACCGATCAGCAGCACCCGCAGCAGCCAAGGTTCCGCAAAGTCCCGCAGCGTGCCTGCCTGTGCCGATTCCTTCTCCGCCAAGCCACGCACTTCGTCGTGTTCGGCCAGCGCATCTTCCTCGCTGCGGATGCGGCGAAGGGCCGCTAGTGTTTCGGCGAAGCGCCCCTTGGACGCGAGCCAGCGCGGGCTTTCCGGAACAAAGCTGATTCCGATCCACAAGGCGATGGCCGGCAGCGTGGCCACCACGAGCATCCAGCGCCAGACGCCCTGGTCTTCGCCCCAGATGTTGCCGATCACCGCGTTGGCAACAAATGCGACCAGCTGTCCGGTGACAATCATCAGCTGGTCGCGGGTGACCATCTGGCCGCGGCGTTCCGCCGGTGCCAGTTCGGCCAGGAATACGGGCACCAGCGCCGAGGCGCCGCCCACGGCCAGGCCGAGCACAACCCGGGACAGCACCATCACGGCGATCGTTGGCGCCAGGGAGGTGCCGAGGGTTCCAATCAGGAAGACGGCAGCGAGACCCATCAGGATCCGGCGCCGGCCGAACCGATCAGTCAGCTTCCCGGAAATAGCCCCGCCAAACGCCGCGCCAAAGAGCAGGCTGGAGGTGATCAGGCCTTCGGTGAAGGGGGTCAGGCCCAGATCGTCTTCCATGTAGGGCAGGGCGCCGTTGATGACGCCGGTGTCGTAGCCGAACAGGAAACCGCCAAGGGTGACGATCCAGGACGCACGGCGAAGCGCCCGTCTATGCGGGGAAGGAGCCCGGTCGGGACCGGCTGTTACTGTGGTGGACATTTGCGACTTTCTTGGCTGCGACGCACAAAACCCCCGTCCCGCGGAAAAATCCGTTGGACGGGGGCGTGCAGTTACTGAACTAGAGGGCTGCGTAGACTTCGCGCAGCAGCGTAGCGGTCTCGGACGGCGTCTTGCCGACCTTCACGCCCGCGGCCTCGAGGGCTTCCTTCTTGGCCTGTGCCGTTCCGGCGGAACCGGAAACGATGGCACCGGCGTGGCCCATGGTCTTACCTTCGGGAGCCGTGAAGCCGGCCACGTAGCCGACAACCGGCTTCGTGACGTTGGCCTTGATGAACTCAGCGGCACGCTCTTCGGCGTCGCCGCCGATTTCGCCGATCATCACGATGGCCTTGGTTTCGGGATCCGCTTCGAAGGCAGCCAGTGCATCGATGTGGGTGGTGCCGATGACCGGGTCGCCGCCGATGCCGATGGCAGTGGAGAAGCCAAGGTCACGCAGCTCGTACATCATCTGGTAGGTCAGGGTGCCGGACTTGGACACCAGGCCGATGGGGCCCTTGCCGGTGATGTTGGCGGGCGTGATGCCGACCAGCGCTTCGCCGGGGGTGATGATGCCGGGGCAGTTCGGGCCGATGATGCGGGTGACCTGGTTGCCGTCAGCGTCCACCTTGGACTGGGCGTGGGCCCAGAACTCGGCGGAATCCTGTACGGGAACGCCTTCGGTGATGACGACGACGAGGCCGATGCCGGCGTCGATCGCTTCCATCACGGCGTCCTTGGTGAAGGCCGGCGGTACGAAGACGATGGAGACGTCGGCGTCGGTCTTGTCGATGGCCTCGGCAACGGTGCCGAAGACGGGCAGTTCAACGTCGCCGTGGGTGACGGTGGTGCCGGCCTTGCGGGCGTTCACGCCGCCGACAACCTGGGTGCCGGCCTTGAGCATCAGGGCGGTGTGCTTGGTGCCTTCGCCGCCGGTGATGCCCTGAACGATGACCTTGGAGTCCTTGTTCAAGTAGATAGACATAGGTGGGTTCTCTCTTCTAGGTTTCGACAGGCTCGGTTAGCGAGCAGCGTGAGCGAGCTCGGCGGCCTTGTCGGCGCCTTCGTCCATGGTGGTGGCCAGGGTGACCAGCGGGTGGTTGGCCTCGGCAAGGATGCGGCGGCCTTCCTCGACGTTGTTGCCGTCGAGACGGACGACCAGCGGCTTGTTGGCTTCGTCGCCCAGGATTTCCAGGGCCTTGACGATGCCGTTGGCCACGGCGTCACAGGCGGTGATTCCGCCGAAGACGTTCACGAACACGGACTTGACCTGGGAGTCATTCAGGATGACGTCCAGGCCGGCGGCCATGACGGAGGCAGAGGCGCCGCCGCCGATGTCCAGGAAGTTGGCCGGCTTCACGTTGCCGTGCTTTTCGCCGGCGTAGGCGACGACGTCGAGCGTGGACATAACCAGGCCTGCACCGTTGCCGATGATGCCCACTGCGCCGTCCAGCTTGACGTAGTTGAGGTCGTTTTCCTTGGCCTTAGCCTCGAGCGGATCCGCGGCGTCCTTGTCTTCCAGCGCGGCGTGGCCGGGCTGGCGGAAGTCGGCGTTTTCGTCGAGGGTGACCTTGCCGTCGAGGGCGAGGATCTCACCGTTGCCGGTCTTCACCAGCGGGTTGACCTCGACGAGGGTGGCGTCTTCCTTGGTGAAGACATCCCACAGCTTGATGATGGCGTTCATAACGCCTTCGCGCAGCTCGGGGGCGAACCCGGCGGCGTCGACGATCTCTGCGGCCTTGGCGGAGTCAATGCCGACGGCGGGATCAACGGCAATGCGGGCGAGTGCGTCGGGACGCTCCACGGCCAGCTGCTCGATCTCCATGCCGCCTTCAACCGAGCACATGGCCAGGTAGTTGCGGTTTGCGCGGTCCAGCAGGACCGAGAAGTAGTATTCCTCGGCAATGTCGGCACCCTGGGCAATCATCACCGTGTTAACGGTGTGGCCCTTGATGTCCATGCCGAGGATGTTGGATGCGTGCTCGAAAGCTTCATCGGCGGTCTTGGCAACCTTCACGCCGCCGGCCTTGCCTCGGCCACCAACCTTGACCTGCGCCTTGACGACTACAACGCCGCCGATCTTCTCAGCAGCAGCTTTGGCTTCTTCAGGGGTGTGCGCCACGATTCCGGCGAGCACGGGTACTCCGTGCGCCTCAAACATATCGCGCGCCTGATATTCAAACAGGTCCACGGGCTAGTGTCCTTCTACGTCGAAGTAGGGGTTTACATGCGATCTGGCGATCGCAGAGCAGATGCATCCGGCCGGTCTGCCCCATCAGGAACTTTAGTCCCTTGGGGCAGAACGCCGATCCCAGACTACCCCTTTAGTGATAAAGCACACAGTTCTATCGTTTGTAGAAAATGCCTGGTCTGGGTTATGAAAAACTCCCCGCTCAACTCTCTTTGGTCAGCGGCGCGTAACGCAGCAGCAGGCGTTTTTCGCCGACGTCGAACTTCACCTTCGCTACCGTCTTGTCCCCTGCGCCTTCCACCGCGAGCACGGTGCCGGAACCGAAGGAGGTGTGGTTGACCCTGTCTCCGGCCGCCACGGACACGACTTCCTTCTGCGGCTGCACGCGGCCGATGGCCTTGGCCACCGGTGAATTGGCGGTGCTGCCGCCGGTCCCGCTCGGCGCTCCGGCGCCCCAGGACGATCCGCCGTAGCGGCTTGAGGTGATGCTGCCGCCGCCCCAGGTGGGACGGTCCATACCCTCCCGCTTCCACTCGATCAGCTCGGCCGGGACTTCGCTGACAAACTGGCTGGCGGGGTTGTACTGGCTCTGGCCCCACATGCTGCGGACCTCGGACCGGGTCAGGTACAGGCGCTGGCGTGCGCGGGTCAGGCCCACGTAGGCCAGGCGCCGTTCCTCGGCCAGTTCGGCCGGATCCGTGGCCGAACGCTGGTGCGGGAACAGGCCCTGTTCCATCCCGGTGAGGAAGACGACCGGGAATTCCAGTCCCTTGGCGGTGTGCAGGGTCATCAGGGTCACCACGCCCTGCCGGCGGGATTCCTCGACGGCGGCCGCGACTTCCTCCGCCGAGCCGCCGGGGGCATCGGGGA
This sequence comes from Arthrobacter sp. zg-Y1110, assembly GCF_025244865.1. Classification (NCBI taxonomy): domain Bacteria; kingdom Bacillati; phylum Actinomycetota; class Actinomycetes; order Micrococcales; family Micrococcaceae; genus Arthrobacter; species Arthrobacter sp. zg-Y1110. The sequence goes on along the minus strand of NZ_CP104272.1, from coordinate 600,945 downwards.
TGGAATCGGCGTCGGCCACCAGGGAGACCTGTTCCAGGAACTCGCCGAGGGAACCTTCGGGATTGTCCCGCTCATATTCGCGGACCACGGCCACCAGTTCGGCCAGGTTCTCCACCCGGGATTCGTCCTGCGGGTCATTGCTGGAGCGCAGCTGCGCCAGGTAGCCGGTCTGTTCCAGGACGGCTTCCAGGGCTGCGGACGCGCCGGAGCCGCTGGCCACCTCGGCGAGGTCGTCGATCAGCTTGACGAAGCCGTTGATGGAATTGAGTGACCGGGTGGCCAGGCCCGGAGCCTCCTCGGCACGCCGCAGGGCGGCCATGAAGGAGATCCGTTCGCGTTCGGCGAGGGCGGCTACTGAATACTCGGCGCGGTCGCCGATGCCCCGCTTGGGTTCGTTGAGGATCCGGCGCAGGTTCACGACGTCGTCCGAATTCACCAGCACGCGAAGGTAGGCCAGCGCGTCCTTGATTTCCTTGCGCTCGTAGAACCGCGTGCCGCCGACCACCTTGTAGGGCAGGCCCACCCGCACCAGGACGTCTTCCAGGGAACGGGACTGGGCGTTGGTCCGGTAAAAGACGGCGACGTCGCCGGGGCGCAGGTTTTCCTCATCCTGCAGGCGGTCGATCTCCTCGGCGATGAAGCGGGCTTCCTCGTGCTCGTTTTCGCCCACGTAGCCGATGATCTTTTCGCCGTCGCCCTCCGCGGTCCACAGCCGTTTCTCGGGGCGGTTGGGGTTGCGGGAGATGACTGCGTTGGCGGCGTTGAGGATGGTCTGCGTGGAGCGGTAGTTCTGTTCGAGCAGGATGGTCCGCGCGCTCGGGTAGTCCTTTTCGAAGTCATTGATGTTGCGGACATCGGCGCCTCGGAAGGCGTAAATGGACTGGTCGGAGTCGCCCACCACGGTGAGTTCGGCCGGCGATACGTCCAGCGCGTCGTCGTCGCTGCCCACCAGTTCGCGGACCAGGGCGTACTGCGCGTGGTTGGTGTCCTGGTACTCGTCCACCAGGATGTGCCGGAAGCGCCGGCGGTAGTACTCGGCGACGCCGGGGAACGCGCGGAACATAAACACGGTCTGCGCGATCAGGTCATCGAAGTCCATGGCGTTGGCCTGGCGCATCCGCTGCGCGTAGCCCTTGTAGACGTCTGCGACGGCCTGCTCGAAGGGATCGGAGTAGTTGGCCGATTCCGCATAGGACTCTTCGTCAATGAGTTCGTTCTTCAGGGCGGAGATCTTGTTCATGATCGACTTGGGCGTGAAACGCTTCGGGTCGAGGTCCAGCCCCTTGGCCACCAGCGTGATCAGGCGCAGCGAATCCGCCGAGTCATAGATGGAGAAGTTCGAGTTCATCCCCACGGTCTTGGCTTCCCGCCGCAGGATCCGCACGCACGAGGAGTGGAAGGTGGAGATCCACATGGTCTTCGCGACGCCGCCCACCAGGTTTTCGATCCGCTCGCGCATTTCGGCGGCTGCCTTGTTGGTGAAGGTGATGGCGAGGATCTGGCCGGGGTTGGACCGGCCGGTGGCGAGCAGGTAGGCGATCCGGTGGCTGAGCACCCGGGTCTTGCCCGAGCCGGCGCCGGCCACGATCAGCAGCGGGGAGCCGGCATGCTTCACCGCTTCCTCCTGCTGCGGATTCAACCCCTGCAGCAGGTCCGCGGCCCGGCTTTCATCCGCGTAGGAGGAGCCCCTTCGCTCGGTGCCGGAATGCGGCGCCTTTGTGGCAGGCGCCGGTTCAGCTTTGCGGGGTGCGGGAAAGAGTGGATCAAAGAGATAGTCCATGATGGCTTTAAGTCTAGGCGCTGCGGCCGACATTCCGGTGAGCACCCAAACCGCCCGCTGCGGCGGGAGCGTGCCGGGCCGAACCGGTCAGCCGGAGGTCAGGGCTGCGTGGATCTCGCGGACGGCGGTGGCGGTGCCGGCGATGTGCCACCGGAAGCCGTGGACTTCGACGACGGCGGTGCTGCCGCCGGCGGCTCGGACTATGGCCTTGCCCGGCAGCCAGTCCCATTCCGGGCAGCTGTGCTGGAACCAGGCGCCGGACTGGCCGGTGGCCACACGGGCGAGGTCGCAGGAGCCGGATCCCATCATCCGGATGGTCGCCGCCCGCGAGGCCGCCGCCGTCCAGGGACCGGTGACCTCGGGGCGCAGCAGCCAGGTGGGGTGGATGTAGGTTCCTGCGGACAGGCGGTCCAGCGGTTCGTCGTCGGGTGGAGCAATAACGGCTCCGTTGAGCGTGGCCGGGACGCCCTTGCCGCCGATCCACAGCCGGTCTTCCTGCGGCTGGTAGATGGCGCCGAGCAGGACATCCGGATCTCCGGGAGACTCGTGAGGTCCGGGTTCGGACCGAAGCGCGATGGCCGAGCACCAGTAAGTGGAGCCGGCGAAGAAGTTGTAGGTTCCATCCACCGGGTCGATGACCCAGGACCGGCCGGAGGTGCCCTGGTGGCTGGCGCCCTCCTCCCCCACAATCCCGTCATCCGGGCGCAGCTGCCGCAGCCGGTTTACCACCAGGGCCTCGGCCTCGCGGTCCGCGGCGGTTACGACGTCGGACACCGAGGTCTTCTCGCTGGCGGTCAGCCCTTCCGAGCGCATACGCAGGGCAAGCTGCCCGGCTTCCTGCACCAGCTCGGCGGCGAGGTCGAAGTCTTCGGGGGATGCAACGGCACTCATAGCCCCAGCGTAGCCGTCCACCGGCGCTCCGGACAGGCGCACACGGGGCGGCTCATCATGGTGCGGGACCGGTGCGGCCATACTGTACCTATGGGAAAAACAGCCGCGCAGCGCGCCGCCAAACACGGACTCCAAGCCGGACAGCCCCGCCCGGGCGGCCCGGGACCAATACCCGCGGGGCCGCAGGGCAAGAGCAGTCCGGGACTGCTTGTCATTGCGGGCGTGGTGGCCACACTGTTCCTGTTCTGGTACCTGCACCTCATGGTGCCGGGCCAGTTGTCCCAGCTCGCAAACGGTCTGCCCATGCCCGATTCCATGGTCTTCGGCTACGGCGAAGACCACCTGGCGGCCCTGCGCAGTGCCATGGACAAGGAGGCGCTCGGCCGGCTCAGTTACGTGCACAAGACGGCCGGGACGCTCTTTCCCCTGATCTTCGGCCTGACCTGGCTGCTGATCATCGGCCTGAACACCCAGCGCCGGGCGTTGCGCTGGGTGCTCTTCAGTGCGCCGATCCTCTTTGTGGTGGCCGACCTGTGGGAGAACATTGCCATTGACAATGCCCTCGGGGCCGTCGAACTATCGAGCGGAGATGCCGCTCTGGCCGGCACGCTGACCGTCGCCCGCTGGATCCTGCTGGGGCTCAGCCTCGTGGCGTCCGTGGTGTCCGTCTTTACCCGCGGGGTTGGACGGCCACCAGAACTTGTCGCCCAGGACAAAGGCTAGGGCCGGGACCACGACGGTCCGCACCAGCAGCGTGTCGAACAGGACGCCGATGGCCACGATGATGCCCACCTGGGTCAGGGTCACCAGCGGCAGGACGCCGAGGACCGCGAAGACGGCCGCCAGCAGGATGCCGGCGCTAGTGATCACGCCGCCGGTGGAGCGCAGTGCCGCCAGCATGCCCTGCTTGGTGCCCATGGTCGCTGCGTTCTCCCGGGCACGAGTGGTCAGGAAGATGTTGTAGTCCACACCCAGGGCCACCAGGAACAGGAACGAGTAGAGCAGTGTCTGCACGTCCATGGCCGGGAAGTCCAGCACATTCTCGAACAACAGCCAGCTGAGACCGGTTGCGGCCAGGAACGTCAGCAGCACGGAGGCAACCAGCAGGACCGGCGCCACCAGGGAACGCAGCAGGATCATCAGCACAAGGAACACCAGGGCGATCACGGAGGTGCCCACCAGGACGGTGTCGTGCTGGTTCGCAGCCAGCTGGTCCACCCGTTCGGCCGCCTCGCCGCCTACCAGTGCCTCGTAGTCCTCAGCGGCAAGGTCACTCCGCAGGTCGGTGATGAAGGTGTTGGCTTCGTCGGTGCCGGCCTCGTATCCGGTGACCAGTTCCACCCGGGTACGTCCGTCATGCTCGGTGCCGGGGGTGGCTGCGGTGACGCCTTCGATGCCGGAGAGCTGGGCGACGGCGTCGTCCGCTGAGTCGGTGTCCACCAGGACAGTGACGGGTGAGGACGAGCCGGCCGGGAAGCCTTCGGAAAGCGTCTCCGCGGCGGTGACCGCCTGGGGCTTCTCCCGGAACTGCTCGTTTTCGCTCAGGCCGATCTGCAGGGTGAACAGGGCGCTGCCCAGGGCCAGCAGTACCAGGACGGCGGTGCCGGCAATGGTTTTGGGCCGGCGTGCGGTGGCTTCACCGAGGCGGCCCCAGAACTTGCCTTCCTTGGCCTGGTCCCCCACCTTGGGCACAAAGGGCCAGAACAGTTTGCGGCCAAGCAGCACCAGGGCCACAGGCAGCAGGAACAGTGCGCTGAAGATGGCCAGGACAATGCCGATGGCCGCCGAGAACCCGAGGCCGCGGTAGCTCTGGGTATCGGCAAACAGCAGGGTGAGCAGGGCCAGGATGACGGTACCGCCGCTGGCAATGATGGCTTCACGGGTGCGGGTCAGGGCCTTGCGCATGGCCTCGTACACCGAGTCGTGGACACGCAGCTCCTCCCGGTACCGGGCAATGAGCAGCAGGGCATAGTTGGTGGCGGCACCGAAGACCAGGACGCTGGTAATGCCTACGGCAGACGGATCCACGGTGATTCCCGTGGCCGGGGCCAGCAGGTCCACTACCTTGGCGGCCAGCTGTTCGATGGCGCCGACGATCGCCAGCGGCACGATCCAGAGCCACGGCGAACGGTAGGTGATCAGCAGCAGCACGGCGACGACGCCGGCGGTGACGGTCAGGAGCACAAAGTTGGCTCCGGAGAACACTCCGGCCAGATCGGCACTGAAGGCAGCCCCGCCGGTCAGCTCTGCCTTGACGCCCTCCGGGGCGGCATCGGAAACGGCCGTCCGGAGCTCTTCGACCTCGGCAGAGACGGCGTCGCCGTCGTCGGCGGCTGCCTGCAGCGTCAGCGGAACAATCGCGACCAGCCGGTTCTCCGAAACCACCGGCGGAACCTGCGGCGGCGGGCCTGAGGCCCCGACCTCCGTGGCCGCTGCGTTGATCCCGGCAATGCCGGCAGTATCCGCATCCGTCAGCGGACCGCCGTCCTCGCGGGAAACCACCACGATGGCGGAGGATTCCTGCGCGTCAGGGAACTCCTGGAGCAGATCGGCGACCTGTGCGGACTGGTACTTGTCATTCAGCCCGCCCACGTCGGTGGTGTCGTTTTCCTGTGCCGGCAGGGCGAACAGGCCGATGATGACGGCCACCCCGATCAGCAGCGTGACCCACGCCGTCTTGGCGTTCTTCACTATCCCTGCATACATGCGCTTCTCCAAGCCTTCTAAAGTATCTCCATTCGAAAGTATCTTAGATATAGAGATACTTCAATTCCCAGTTACTATTAGTTTGTGGAGGATAAAGAGCTACGGCGGGAGATCGTCGATGCACTCCGCGGCATGAGCCTGGACGGACAACGTGTCGCGGACGCTTTCGCGCACTCGAACGGCCTGAATGCCACCGACATGCGCGCCCTTGTGCTCATCATGGAGGCGGAGATGCGGCATGAGGCACTAACCGCCGGGCAGCTCAGCGCCCGGCTGGGCACCTCCTCCGGAGCCACCACTGCGGTGATCGACCGGTTGGAGCGCATCGGCCACATCCACCGCAACCGCAGCCATGCGGACAGGCGGAAGGTCACCCTGCACTTCGAACCCCTGGCCATGCAGCTTGCCGGCGCCTACTTCGGTCCTCTGGGCGCACTCACCGACGAGGTCATGTCGCGGTACACGGAAACGGAGCTGCGCACCATCCTGGGCTTTATGCAGGCCATACGTGAGACCTATGACCGCCACATTAAAGACCGGCAGTCCGACGGCGCCGGCGCCGCCCCCGTCAGCGGCGGCGCTCCGGACGGGCTGCAAACACGCAGCGGGAGAAACGGGTAAGCTGGTACCGCCCGCCGGGAAGCCGGCGGTCCGCCCTCGTAGCTCAGTAGGATAGAGCGGCCCTCTCCTAAAGGGCAGGTCGTCGGTTCGATTCCGGCCGGGGGCACATTTTTCTTTAAGGGCCCGTTCCCGGCTATTTAACGGCGCCGGCCGTGAGCCCGCCGATCAGGCGCTTCTCGATGACCGCGAACAGGATAATCACCGGCACGATCGCCACGATCGAAACCCCAAACACGTATTGCCAGCTGGTGGCGTACTGGCCGATGAATTTCGTCAGCGCCACTGACAGCGGCTGGTTCTCCGCCGTGGACATGATGACCAGGCTCGCTGCGAATTCGTTCCAGGACGAAACGAAGGTGAAGATCACTGCCGTAACGATCCCCGGCCAGACCAGCGGCAGGTTGATCCGGAAAAGCACCTTGAGCCGCCCGGCGCCGTCGATCTGCGCCGCCTCGTCAATCTCGCGGGGAACTGCGGCAAAAAAACTATGCATGATCCACAACGCGAAGGAAAGATTGAAAGCCGCGTTGATCAGGATCATGGCCAGCCAGGTGTCGTTGAGGTCCAGCCACAGCATCTGGCGGAAAAGCCCCGCGGTCAGCACCGCCGGCTGCAGCATCTGCGTCACGATCACCAGAAACAGGAATGCCAAACGGCCGGGGAAACGGAACCGGGCCGTGTAATAGGCAGCAGGCGTGGCCACAAGCAGCACCAGAACCGTGGCAAACACGGCAATGATGACGGTTGAAACCAGGTTGTAGGTCAGAGGCGTTTCCGGTGTGTCCCACATGGACTGGTAGTTGCCGAACTGCAGGCCCTCCTGCGGAAGATACTCAGGCGGAACCGACAGGATTTCCGGGCGGGTCTTCAACGAGCCGACGAACATCACCAGGTAGGGCGTCAGGAACAGCAGAGCGATAACGGCACCGGCAGCGGTACGTCCCCACATCCGCCGGGCACTGACGTTATCGGCATACCGGCGGGGGCGCGCGGGTGCCGGGGCAGCAGTGCGGATAGGGGCCGGGGCGGTGATGGCCACTTCATGCCTCCTTCATCGGTTTGACGATCTTCACGTACGCGGCCACGATCACCAGCACGACGGCGAAGTTCACCACGCTGAGCGCGCTCGCCACGTCCAGGCGCCGGTCAAACTGAAGCACTTTGAAGATGTACGTCATCAGGGTGTCCGCACTGTAGCCGGGAATGGATCCCGTCATGATCCGCAGGATTGGGAGGTTATTGAAGACATTGATGATGTTGATCAGCACGGCGACTGCGAGCGCGCCGCGCAGCTGGGGCAGCACCACGCTGAAGTAAGTGCGCACCGGTCCCGCGCCGTCCATTTTGGCTGCCTCAAGGGCATCCCCGGGAATGGCCTGCATCCCGGCAAGCAAGGTATAGGTGGTGAACGGAAGGGACACGAACACCCCCACCACGATGGCCGCCCCGAGGGCGGTGGCAACATTCTTGGTGAAACCGTAGGAGGCGTCCAGCAGCCCGACGTCGACCATGAACTTGTTCATGATCCCGTAGTCCCGGTCCAACCCGTAGTAAAACACCGTTGTGGTCATGACTACGCTGGCCGCCCAAGGGACCACAACTGCCATCCGGACGAGCGTTCGGCCCGGGAACGGCTTGTTCAGGAAGTTCGCCAGGGCCAGTGAAATGACAACGGTCAGGGCAACCACAACCGTTACCCACACCACGGTATTGAGGAGGACACGGGGCAGGTTGGGGTCTTCGAAGACCGTCCGGTAGTTTGCCAGCCCCACACCTTCCACGTTCGTACCGGCCTGGCTGATGCGGCGGGTCGAACTGTAGATCATGTAGCCGGCAGGAAAGATCACAACTCCGAACACCAGGGCCAGCACCGGAGCGATCCAGGGCAAGGCAGCCCATCCGCTTTCACTGTTTCGGAGCTTCTGCCGGCGAACCCTCACACCCGGGTGGCGGACTGTACTCATAGGCTCAAACCGTTCTGGACCGGGAGGAGCCGCATCGGTTGACACGGCCCCTCGGGACGGGTGTCAGGCTGCGTCGGCCTTGGACTGGATCTGCTCCAGTACTGTCTGTGCGTCCTGGTCCTCCAGTTGGCCCATAAGGGACTTGAACGCTCCGTCGGCCGCGTTCCAGGCGGGGTTGGTGGTCGGGTAGAACTCGGCGGTCGGCAGCATGTCCAGGAACGGCTTCAAGCTTTCATCCGAGCCCATCGCCTCGGATCCGCTCTTGGTGGTGGGCAGGAAACCTTCGGTCTCCACCCAGTCCACGTAGTTGTCTTCCGCGTAGAAGAAGTCCATGAACGCCTTAATGGCCTCCTGCTTGTCCTCATCGTTCTTGAAGGCCATCAGGCGGTCCGCGACCCCGAGGGTGGAAGGTTCGCCGCTGTTGGTGGGGACGCTGGCAATCCCATAGTTCAGGTCCGGGTTCTCTTCCTCAATCTGGCCAACGGTCTGCGGCAAGGCGTAGACCATCCCGATCTGCCCCTGCGCGAAGACGTTGATCATAGGAGTGCGCTGGGTGGCGCCCGGATCCGGCTGGGTGACGCCGTCGGAGATCATTTTCTTCATAAACTCTGCTGCCTCGAGGTTCTCGGGCGTATTCACCGTGATCTCCGATTCGTCCCCAAAGCCGCCGCCGTTGCCGGCGAACCAGATGAGGCTTTCGCCCTGCGCCTCTTCCGATCCGAGCGGCATTCCGTACCCGGGAACGCCGGTGGCCGAAATCTCCTGGGCGGCTGCATGGAGTTCGTCCCAGGTGGTGGGAGGGGCCTGGATGCCTGCAGCATCGAACAGATCCTGGTTGTAGAACAGGGCACGTACCGAAGCGATCAACGGCAAGCCGTACTGGGTGCCGTCGAGCATCTCGTTTTCTGCGAACGACTCTTGGAAGTCGGCGATGGTCTCCTCTGAGGCCACCTCGTTCGCCGGATAGAGCAGCCCCTCATCCGCAAAAGCAGAAAATGCACCGCCGTTGTAAATGTCGGGCGCCTCTCCGGCCTGGATTTTCGTCTGCAGCACCGATTCCAGGTTTTCCCAGGACTCCACCTGCAGGTTCACGCTGATGTCCTCGTTGGCGGCTTCGAAATCTTCGATGACCCCTTCCCAGAGGGCCTTGGTGCCGTCGGAATAGCTGGGAACAAGCAGGTCCAGGGTGCTGGCCCCGCCTTCCTCGCCCGAGTCCCCGCTTCCCCCGAAACCGCAGGAAGACACCGTAAGCGCTCCCGCCGCGGCTAGGGCCATCATGCCGGTTCGAAGTTTGCTCTTCATTGGATCCTCTTTCAGACAGTCACGGCCGGGCCGCGAATCCGAGCCACGACGCCGAGGCCGCCGGACGGCCTGAGCACCCTTGGCTGATGATGGAACTTGATAGCAAAACGGGATATTCGATCAGCGAACATCAGTTGATGGAAGATACTGGCCCTCCTGCCCCGGTCCGTCAAGGGGTCCGGCGCCGCCCGTCTAAAGAAAGGCCCGCAAACCGCACACCGTCGTGCGGGTTCATCCCAGGATGTGTTCGGATCATTTGCTTGATTTTTTCTGATCTATAGACAGCAACTTCAATCAGAGCGCATCATTGACCAACTCTCGTCCGATCCGGAGGGCCAGCCCAGAGGAGCCGAGCATGCCTGAATCCTTTACCGCTCCCCAGGCACCTGCTGCCGGGAGCATGATGCGCAAAGAACTGCACTCGCAGCCGGACGTTTGGGAGCGTGCCATTGCCCAGGCGCATGCCGAGGACCTCCTTCCGGCCCCCGGCAAACGCGTGGCAGTGATCGGCTGCGGCACGTCATGGTTCATGGCCCAGTCCTATGCTGCGGTCCGGGAGGCCTCCGGCGGCGGGGAGACAGACGCATTCGCAGCATCGGAAGCCGCGGCGGTGAGCGCCCGGGGATACGACGCCGTCGTCGCCATCAGCCGTTCCGGCACTACTACGGAGGTTCTGGAATTACTGGACCTCGTCGGGGAGGCGATGCCCTCTACCGCGGTCCTGGCCGACGCCGGTTCACCCGCCGCGGGGCTGGCCCGGGGTGTGGTTGCCCTCCCCTATGCTGACGAATCATCCGTTGTGCAGACCCGCTTTGCCACCTCTGCCCTGGCCTACCTGTTGACGGCCACGGGCATGGATCTGGGCAGCGCCGTGGAGGATGCGCGGAACGTCCTGGCGGAACCGATCCCTGCCGAGCTCCTTGGGGCTGAACAGTTCAGCTTCCTGGGCCGGGGGTGGACGGTCGGTCTGGCCCACGAGGCAGCGTTGAAAATGCGCGAGGCGGTCCAGGACTGGACGGAGTCCTACCCGGCAATGGAATACCGGCATGGACCAATCGCCATTGCCGGGCCGCGCAGGGTCACTTGGATGGTTGGTAAAGAACCGCGGGGGCTGCGTGCGGATGTGGTTGCGGCAGGTGCGCACTATGAGCACTCCCTCCGCCATCCGCTGGCGGAGCTCGTGCGAGTCCACAGGACAACACTGGACCGGGCATTGGCGCGGGGGTTGGATCCCGACCACCCCCGCCACCTCACCCGGTCAGTGGTCCTGGAAGGCTAGCGGCGCAAATGGTTGGTGCAGGTTCTCCTACGGTAGACGGGGATTCCGTCCTTGCCTTCGATGTTGGCGGGACGGATATCAAGGCCGCGTTATCCGGTCCCGACGGCGCGTTGCATTCCCTCCAACGCGTGCCCACTCCGCGTGCCCGGGCAGGGACGGGGGAAGCCATAGTGAAACGGGTTGCCGAGCTGACGCACGGTCTTGTCAGGGACTATCCGGCTGCCTCGGTGAAGGCCATGGGATTTGTGGTTCCCGGGTTGGTTGATGAACGCGGCGGGGTCGGCATCCTGGCGGCGAACCTGGGGTGGAGTAACTATCCGTTTGGGCGTCGCCTCCGCGAAGAGACAGGTTTGCCGGTTGCCTTCGGCCACGACGTCGGCGCGGCCGGTGAGGCCGAAATGCGGCTCGGCGCCGGACAGGGACTGCGGAACGCGGTAGTGCTGGTTATCGGCACGGGAATAGCCGGTGCAATTTTCTGTGACGGTGCCCGGGTAGCCGGGGACGGGTTTGCCGGGGAAATCGGGCACACCCCCGTTCCTGGCGGCTTCGCCTGTGCCTGCGGGGCACACGGGTGCCTCGAAACGATCAGTTCCGCCGGGGCCATCGTGCGCCGGTACAACGAAAGGACGGGCCGGAAAGCCGTGGGGGCGGACGAGGTAGTCCGGGCGGCCCGCAGCGGGGATGTCCGGGCGGGTGAAGTCTGGGATGCCGCCGTGGACGGCCTCGCAGCAGGCATCTGCCAGCTCGCGGCGCTGCTTGGCACCGAGGCCGTGATCCTTGGCGGCGGATTGTCCCAGGCCGGGGAGTTCCTCACCGCTCCCCTGACCCGAGCCGTTGATGCCAGACTGTCCTTCCACCGCCGGCCCGGGATCCGGATCTCAATGCTGGGACAGGACGCGGGATTGATCGGAGCGGCACTGCATGCACGCGGCCTGACGGCGGTGCCGCTGTGACGGGCTCGGTCCTGACCGTCACGGCCAATCCTGCCCTGGACAAAACCTATGTCGTGGAGCAGCTCAACCCGGGGGACAGCCACCGCGTTCCACCGCCGGTGGTTCGGGCCGGAGGCAAGGGCATGAACGTCGCGCGCGTGGCCCACCAGCTCGGCGCTTCCGTCCTGGCCGTGGCCACCTGCGGCGGCTCCTCCGGACGTGCCTACCGGGAGGACCTCGATCGCTCCGGCATCCCCCACCGCCTGGTGCCGGTGGAACCGGCCACCCGGCACAGCCTCGCCTTTGTGGACCGGTCGGCCGGCGCCACCAGCATTTTCAACGAAACCGGCAGCGCGCTCTCGTCGTCGGAGTGGCGTGCGCTGGAGCAACAGACCGGCGAGCACCTTCGCGCGGCCGGCTGCCTGGTGGGGTCGGGCAGCCTTCCCCCGCAGTCCCCCGCAGACTTCTACCCGGGGCTGGTCCGTGCTGCCTCTCGACGAGGCGTTCCCTGCATCATCGATACCTCGGGACCCGATCTCATCCGCGCGGCGGAAGCGGGTGTCTTCGCCGTTAAACCGAACCACCGGGAGCTGTTGGAAGCCACGGGTGAAGCAAATCCCCAGACGGCTGCACGCGTCTTAATTGCCAGAGGAGCCGGCGTTGTCTTCCTCAGCTGCGGGGAGGACGGGATGCTGGCGTTTACGTCCGCAGACCCCGGCCACTTCCTGCAGGCACGGCTCGGTCACGCCCTGAAAGGAAACCCCACCGGAGCGGGTGACGCCGCAGTGGCCGCCATAGCCGTACTACTGGCGGCCGGCTGCCGGGATGTCACACTGATGCTGCGCACCGCAGCGGCGTGGTCCTCGGCGGCTGTCCTGATGCCGGCCGCCGGTGAAATCTCGCCGGAGCACCGGTCCCTGATACGCCGGATTACGGTGACCCGACACCACGACGGGGAGGAACTCCGATGACCCTCACCTCCACACGTGCACTGATGGACCGGGCCGCTGCGGCTGGAACGGGCCTCGGGAGTTTCAACGTGCTGCATCTGGAAACCGCAGAAGCGATCATCCAAGGGGCTGAAGCCGTGGGATTGCCGGTAATCCTGCAGATTTCGCAGAACTGCGTTGCGTACCACGGTTCACTCGAACCGCTGGGGGTTGCCTGCCTGGCTGTAGCCGCCGGAGCCCGCGTTCCCGTGGCACTGCATCTGGACCATGCCGATGATGAAGAGCTGGTCTATGAAGCGGTCCGGCTTGGGTTCAGTTCGGTGATGTACGACGGCGCGCACCTTCCCTACGGGGAGAATGTGGCAGCAACCAGCCGGGTCGTGAAACACGCGGAACCGTACGGCGTCTATGTCGAGGCGGAGCTGGGCAGGGTGGGCGGCAAGAACGGGGCACACTACCCCGGCGTGCGGACGGATCCATTCGAAGCTGCAGACTTTGCGCTGTCCACCGGCGTTGATGCATTGGCGGTAGCCGTGGGTTCATCCCATGCGATGACCACGCGCAGCGCCCGGCTCGATCTGGGATTGATCCGGGAACTCCGAGGTGCGTTGGACATCCCGCTGGTCCTGCACGGCTCCTCAGGCGTTCCGGATGCAATGCTCGTAGCTGCCATTACTGCTGGGCTGACGAAAATAAATGTTTCCACGCATCTGAACGGCTTTTTTACCCGTGCAGTGCGCCAGGTGCTCGGGAACGATCAGGATCTCGTCGATTCCAGGACGTACCTTTCCGCGGGCCGGAGCGCGCTTGCCTCCGAGGCCGGCCGCTTGTTATCCCTCTTCGCCCGGGCCGTCCCTGCGGACCTGGACTGAAACCCGATGGAGAAGACAGCGCGGCTCAACGCGATCCTCGACCTCCTTGCCGCCCGCGGGCACGTGCAGGTTGAGGAAATAGTAGTGTCCCTCAAAGTGTCCCCGGCCACTGCCCGTCGGGACTTGGACAGCCTCGCTGCACAGCGGCTCTTGAGCCGGACCCGGGGCGGGGCAACCATGGAAGCAGTCGCCTATGATCTGCCCACGCGCTACTCGCGCGACGAGCACACCGCTGAAAAGCAGGCCATAGCCCGGGCTGCGAGCTCCTTGGTGCCCAAGGGTGCCGTGATCGGCTTGTGCGGGGGAACCACCAGCACCGCCATCGCGCAGGCGCTGGGCATGCGGCGGGACCTCATGGAACCGTCAAACAGGCCGACCCTTACCGTGGTCACGAACGCCATCAACATCGCTGTCCAACTGGTAGTCCGCCCCAATATCCGGGTCATGGTGACCGGCGGGGTCGTGAATCCGCGCTCCTATGAACTGGTTGGGCCCTATACCGATGTCATCCTGCAGCGCGTGGCCCTGGATTTCGCGTTTGTAGGGGTCAACGGACTGGACGCCGAAGTAGGTCCCACGGTCAGCGATGAAGGGGAAGCAGCCGTCAACTCGCTGATGTCCCGGAGGGCATCGGAAACCTACATCGTCGCCGATTCCTCCAAAATCGGAAACCGGAGCTTTGCCACGCTCAGCGGATACGTCTTTAGCAACCTGATCACGGACAGCGGCATCTCCGACAGCGACAAGGCTGCCTTCGAGAGCCGCGGCACCCGGGTCCTCGTAGCACCGATGGAAGGCAGCATCAGCTAGGCCTCAGGACAGGTCCGCGGAGTTCCGTTCCTCGTCCCGGGCCACGGCGAACTGGGTGTTGTACAGCTCCGCGTAGCGTCCCTCCCGCGCCAGCAGTTCCGCGTGCGTTCCCTGTTCCGCGATCCGTCCGCCCTCAATGACCAGGATCCGGTCGGCATTGCGGATGGTGGAGAGCCGGTGGGCAATCACGACGGCGGTCCGCCCCTGCAGCGCCTCGCCCAGGGCGGCCTGCACGGCGGCCTCGGAAGTGGAATCCAAAGCGGCGGTGGCCTCGTCCAGGATCACGATCCGCGGCTGGGCCAGCAGCAGCCGCGCGATGGTCATCCGCTGGCGCTCCCCGCCGGAAAGCCGGTAGCCGCGCTCCCCCACCATCGTTTCCAGCCCGTCCGGCAGGGACCGCACCATGTCCTCCAGCCGCGCCCGGCGCAGCGCATCCCAGACTTCCTCTTCACTGGCGTCGGGGTTAGCCAGCAGCAGGTTGGCCCGGATGGTTTCGTGGAACAGGTGCCCGTCCTGGGTCACCATGCCCAGTGCCTGCCGGATGCCGGCGAAACTCACGTCCCGCACATCCGTACCGGAGAAGCGCACGGCACCCGAATCGACGTCGTACAGCCGTGCCAGCAGCTGCGCAATGGTCGATTTGCCCGCCCCCGAGGTTCCAACCAGGGCGACGGTCTGCCCCGGTTCAACGCGGAAAGACACTCCGTGCAGGACTTCCTCCCCGCCGCGGGTGTCCAGGACAGCCACCTCTTCCAGCGACGCGAGGGACACTTTGTCCGCGGTGGGATAGGCAAACCGGACGTCGTCGAACTCCACGCTCAGCGGTCCGGCCGGCACCGGTGCCGGGGATTCCTTCTCCCGGATCAAGGGACGAAGGTCCAGGATTTCGAAGACCCGCTCGAAGCTCACTACCGCGCTCATGATCTCCACGCGGGCGTTGGCCAGGGAGGTCAACGGCGCATAAAGCCGGGTCAGCAGCAGCGCCAGCGTGACGACGTCGCCCGTATTCAGGCTGCCCTGCAGCGCCAGGTAACCGCCCAGCCCGTAGACCAGGGCCAGGGCCAGGGCGGATACCAGGGTCAGGGCCGTCACGAAGACGGCCTGCATCATTGCCATCTTCACGCCGATGTCCCGCACCCGGGAGGCACGGAGCGCAAACTCGCGGGATTCGGCGTCGGGCCGTCCGAACAGTTTGACCAGGGTGGCACCGGGTGCGGAGAACCGCTCGGTCATCTGCGTACCCATGGACGCGTTGTGGTTGGCAGCCTCCCGGCGGAGCGCGGCAAGCCGGCCGCCCATCCGGCGTGCCGGCAGCAGGAACACTGGCAGCAGCAACATGGCCAATACGGTCACCTGCCAAGAGGTACCGAGCATCACGATGAGGGTCAGTACCAGTGCGACGACGTTGCTCACCACACCGGAAAGGGTCCCGCTGAAGGCCTGCTGGGCGCCGATGACGTCATTGTTGAGCCGGCTGACCAGCGCACCCGTACGCGTGCGGGTAAAGAAGGCAATGGGCATTTTCTGGACGTGGTCGAACACCGCGGTGCGCAGGTCCAGGATGACGCTTTCGCCGATGCGCGAGGAAAACCAGCGCGTAGCCAGGGAGACTGCCGCGTCCGCCACCGCGACGGCGGCAATCAGCAGGGCCAGCCGGATCACCACGCCCGGCGCTGTGCCGGCCACAATGGAGTTGACCACCTGCCCGGCCAGGACCGGCGTCGCCACGGCCAGGAACGCGCCCACCACGGACAGTAAAACGAACCCCAGGAGCCGGGTCCGGTAGGGAGCGGCAAAGCGGACAATCCGCTTCAGGGTTTCCCGCGAAATCTTGCCGTCTACTCCCTTGGCGCGGGAGATCTGCATCAGCGAACCCCACGCTGCGCCTTCCATGCTCATGTCTGTTCCTCCGATATCCGCACGTTCCAGCTTAAACCCGTCCGAAGGCCGTTCCCGCCTGATCGCTAGTGGCTGAAACTCCGCCGGAATCTGTTCCTGAGGGCACAGTGAACCAAGTCACTAGTTTGGCTCCGGGCGCTGGTACACTTCGAATCGCTGCCCCTGGAGCTGAACCGGGCACCGACGAAAGGCCGTAATGCCCCCGGCACTCAAACCCTTAGCCGCCCCCACGGGCGGCGCCTCTTCGGAGGGCAACACTCCCGGCGCGCAACCGCGTCCCACGGCGCTGGTTGCCGTTGAACAACCCGAGGTCTTCTCCGTTGTGGCCGGAATTCTCGCCGATGCGGGCTTGGAAGCAGTCCCCGTGCTGGACCTCGACGAGGCCATGGAAGCTGCACGTGCCGGCTCGCCGGTGTTGGCGGTGGTGGATTCCACCATCCGCCAGGTCGCCGGAATGGACATGCTCAAGCGCCTCCGGCACGAACCGGCCATGACCAAGCTGCCGGTCATCCTCGTGGCGGGCGAAGCCGGGCTGGACATGGACTTCATGGTTGACCTGGGCATCGCCGACTTCGTGGCCAGCCCGGTGGACCCCGAGGATCTGGCACGCCGGATCAACCTCATCCTGGCCACCGCTCGGGCGCGCAGGGACCGACGGGCGGCCACATCGCGGCTGCGGGCGGACACGCGCCGTATTTCCGCCGCCATCCGGGCCACGAATGATCCGCAGCAGATGGCCGAGGTAGTGGTTCACGGACTCGGAGCCACCTTTGAAGCGGACCATGCACTGCTGGTGACCTTCCCGGATGAGCGCGTTCCGGAACTGGCCCTGGCGTGGAGCCGCGAGGAAACCTCCGGTGGCATTCCCGCGTTGAACGCCCATACTGCGGGTGAGCTGGCCGAAACGCTGTGGGAGCGGGGCCGGGGAATGGCGGTGGAAGACCACGGTCAGCCCGCCGATGAGCCGGTACCGATAAGCGCGGAATCCCGGGCTGCCGGGCTGCGCACCTCCGTGATTGTGCCGCTCGGCCACGGGGACAAGGCTTTCGGGCTGCTCTGGCTTGCCGGCGAGGGTGCCCCGCGGGACTGGACGAGCACGGAGATCTCCCTGATCCAGCATGTCAGTGGAAACCTGGCGCACGGCCTCGTGCAGGGCAACCTCATTACCGCGCAGCGGATGGTACTCAAACGCCAGCGTGACCTGGACCAGGCCAAGACCGATTTCGTGGCCACGGTCAACCACGAGCTGCGGACACCGCTGACCTCGATCACCGGCTATCTGGACCTCATCCTGGACGGCTCCGGCGGGGACATCCCGGACGACGTCGCGCAGATGCTCAAGATCGTTGGCCGCAATGCCGTTCGGCTCAACCAGCTGATCAGCGATCTGCTGACCATCTCCCGGCAGGATGCGGACGAGATCAACCTCGAGGTGGAGGAAGTGGACCTGGAAGAACTCCTGCGCGCCGTTGCCGCCTCACTGGCACCGGCAGCCGGGGCCAGCAGCCTGGACCTGCGGTTGGACCTGGGGACCGATCCCTTGCTGGTTGACGGAGACCGCGCCCAGCTGGAGCAGGTCTTCACCAATCTCTGCTCCAACGCCGTGAAGTTCACGCCGGCCGGCGGAACCGTGCAGGTCAGTGCCGCGCTGGTCCATCCGGACGGCGCCGGGCCGGGCGTGCGGGTACAGATCCGGGACACCGGAATCGGCATCCCGGAAGGGGACCTGCCCAATCTGTTCCGGCGTTTCTTCCGTGCCTCCAACGCCACCTCCGCTGCCATCCCCGGTACCGGCCTGGGCCTGGCCATCGTCCAGGACATTGTGCTCCAGCACGGCGGAGAACTGGGGATTGCTTCCAAAGTGGGCGAGGGCACCACGGCAACGGTCCAGCTTCCGGCCACCCGCTAGGGTCCGGACGGCTGCGGCTAGACGGGGGCGGGGGCGGCAGCCAGGATCCGTTCCGGCGCGGAATAGCAGTTCAGGGACGTACCGCGGCTGAACCCGATCAGCGTCATTCCGGCGTCCTTGGCCAGATCCACGGAAAGCGCGGACGGTGCACTGACGGCGGCTAGTACCGGGATACCCGCCAGTTGGGCCTTCTGGACCAGCTCGAAGGACGCCCGTCCGGATACCTGCAGCACCATGCCGCGCAGCGGAAGCATCCCGGCGCGCAGGGCCCACCCCACCACCTTGTCCACCGCGTTGTGCCGGCCCACGTCCTCGCGCAGGCACAGCAGCTCGCCGTCGGCGTTGAAAAGACCCGCCGCATGGACGCCCCCGGTCCGGTCGAAGACCTTCTGGCCTTCGCGCAGCCGGTCCGGCAGGGCCGCCAGCATGTCCAGCGGGAGCCTCACGCCGTCGGAGGACGGATCGAAGTGCGAGGACTTCCGGACCGCCTCGATGGAAGCCGTTCCGCAGATGCCGCAGGAGCTGGACGTATAGACGTGCCGTTCCATCCCGGTGTCAGGGAGCGGGGTGCCGGGCCGGAGCTGGACATCCACCACGTTGAAGGTCTGTTTGCCTTCGTCATCCACTCCGGCGCAGTACCGCAGGCTGATGAGCTGGGCCGGGTCCCAGATCACCCCTTCGGAGACCAGGAATCCGGCCACCAGGTCAAAGTCATCGCCGGGGGTCCGCATGGTGACGGTGAAGGACTTACCCATCACCCGGATTTCCAGCGGTTCCTCCCCCGCCAATACGTCATCCCGCCGGCTGACGTTCCCGTCCAACCGGAAGCGCGTGACCCGCCCTCGCTGGGTAACCCGTCCCATGGTGTCTCCCTGTCTTTAGTGCATTGACTCTGGCTCCGGGTGGCCGGGGTCCCCCGGATTGTCCCGCTCTCCGGCCTTCCCGGTGTCCGGGCTTATCCGGACGGTGCGCGGTTGACCTGCCACGGCAGGGGCAGTGCCATCACGGCCTGGTCCCTGATGCAGCCTTCCGGCGGCACCACCATAACGGCGTCCGCCTCTGCCAGTCCGCGGAGCATTCCGGAGCGGAAATACGGCGAAGGCATGGCCCGGTCTTCCTGGATGCTGCAGGGAACCAGCCTGGTCCGTCCGGGCAATGGTTCCAGATCCACCCCGGCCAGGACATGCCGTTCACGGGAAATCGGTGCCCCGCGGAGTCCGTCCAGCAGCGGTTGGACGATGGTGAAGACCGCCATCATCGCGGCCAGCGGGTTGCCGGGCAGCGCTACCAGCAGGCGGCCGTCCTGCAACCGGGCCAGCATGGTGGGATGGCCCGGACGCATCGCGATTCCGTCAATGAGGAGTTCAGCCTCGACCTCTTCCAAGGCACGGCGCAGGTGGTCCGCGTCGGAACGTCCGGTGCCGCCGGTAGTGACGAGGACGTCGCCGGAAGACATTGCGATGGAGAGTTCATCCGTGGCTTCGCTGCTCAGCGCCGCCACCACTTCCTCCAGCCGGTCCGGCAGGCGCCGGACGACGTCGATGCGTCCCCCCAGCATCGTGATCAGCTGCGGCAGCTGGGGTCCGAAGGTGTCTCGGACCTGTCCCGGCTCGGGCAGGCCGGCTTCGATGACTTCGTCCCCGGTCAGCAGCAGGGACACTCGCGGGGAGCGCAGCACCGGCAGGGTGTCATGTCCGCACACGGCAGCCAGTGCAATATGGGCCGGGTTGAGCATCTTGCCCGCCGGGATGGTGGTCTCCCCCGCTGCCGCCTCTTCTCCGGCCGGGCGGATATGTTCGCCGGTGCGCGGTTCGGATTCCTTCGCGCGGTCGCTGAGCGTCAGCTGCGGCGGCGTTGTGGCCGACACGTTGCCGCTTTCGGAGCGCAGCACGGCTTCGGCGCCTTCGGGGATAAGCCCGCCGGTGAGGATTTCCACGGCCTCGCCCGGCTGGAGTGCGCGGCGTCCCGATTCGCGGTGGATCTGCCAGCGTTCCACCTCGGGTTCCTCATGGGTAATGACAGTCCACGGCGGCGGTCCTGCAACAACCCATCCGTCCATCGCGGCGGAGGCGTAATGCGGTACCGGTTGCAGGGCAGTGGTTTCGAGGGCCAGGATCCGGCCGAGTGCCTCGTCCAGGGGAACCGTCTCATACGGCAGCGGGCGGGCCGCTGCATAGGCGGCGTGGCGGGCCTGCGCCCAGGAGGCATTGGGCTGGGCCGGCAGGATGACGGGTGCGGGATGTTCGCTCATTGGGCGTCTCCTTCCGTTGCGGCGTTCCGGCACTGTTCCGCGGCTACCGCCATGGCCGAACGCATGGCGACGGCGTCGTCGGCCTGGCCGCTGCCGGCGGCGAGTCCAGCCGCGTACCCGACAATGAAGGTGGTCAGCGGGGCGGCAGGCCGCACCACGCTGTGCGCGGCAGCTGCAGCCAGATCGAGGACAGCGGAGACATCCACCGGTGTGCCCTCGAGTTCCAGTGCCTGCAGCAGCCTGCCGCTCCACGCCTCGAGTTGTTCCTGCTGGCTTGCCATTCGTGCTCCTTCGTTTCGCTTGGGGACCGCCCGGTGCTACGGCAGGTCCCCGGCGCTCACACCCAGGGTTTGTGCATCGTTCCAGGTGTCAACATCGGCTGTACTCGTCGGGGGAACATCAACACCCCTCCATTGCACCCTAGCAAGCAACGCCTTCATGGACTTGTTCGCTAAACCCTCCGCGGCCAGGGAAGCAACAGCGGCGCGCAGGTCAGCTGTGCGGTAAAGCGCCGCCAGCGGCTGGCGGTTACCGCTGGAATCCACTGCCAGCAGGCTCTCGGCGGGCGGCACGGCGGCTGCATCCAGCAGGGCCCGGACGGCGGAGGCGATCTGCGGCATGTCGCAGGCCAGGACCATCGTCCAGGGGCTCCCTCCCCGGTCCTTGAGGCCGCCGTCAGTGAGGCTGCCGCTGGCGCTGTCCCTCTTCTCGAGGTCGGCGAGGGCGGCGACGGCGGCTCCGACTGCTGCTGCGGGACCGGCGTAGGCCGGCTCCTCCCGGACCAGCAGAGGCGTCACCGGGGACCCGCCCAGTGCGGATGAGCTCAGCAGGTTCGACAGGTCCGGCGGCCCCGCGACGGCGATGCTGCGTGCATCCTGCACTGCGGCAAGGGTGGTTTCCAACAGGGTTCTGTCCCCTGCCAGGAGCAGCGCCTTGGGCGTGCCTCCAAGGCGCGTGGAACGGCCGCCGGCCAGGACGACTGCATCATAAGGAGCGGCAGCGGACATCAGGCAGCCGTGTCATTCTGCAGGAACGGATCCCACTGCGGTGAGGGACGTTCAAGCTCGCGGATCTGCCAGCGCGCACCCCGGGGCGCTTTGGGGGAAATCCGCAGCTCCCAGCCAAGTTGCGCCAGTGTCCTGTCCCCTTTGGTGTTATTGCAGCGCAGGCAGCAGGCAACCAGGTTCTCCCAGCTGTCATCGCCGCCGCGGGACCGCGGGACCACGTGGTCCACGGTAGCCGCCGCCTTCCCGCAATAGGCGCATTCATGGTTATCCCGGCGCAGGACGCCCCGTCGGGTGGCTACGGTGCCCTCCCGGTAGGGAATTTTCACGTACCGGTGAAGCAGGATCACCGAAGGCCTGGGGAGGATTTCGTTGGGGCCGACCACCGGCTCGCCGTTTTCCGCCACCACACTCGCCTTTCCATTCAGGACCAGCACCAAGGCGCGGCGGAAGGTGATCACGGCCAACGGTTCATATCCAGCATTCAGAACGAGAGTGCGCATGCACATACCTCTTCGCCTGCCGCCCGCGAACCGGTGAGTACAAGACACCGCTTTCGCCAACGGCACATCGGATTGTCTATGCAAGAGTAGAACGCGATCGCGTTCTTGGCCATTTATGCCGGTGGTGCAGGGGCTCGGCCCCGGCCCGCAGCACCCCGCCTGGCTCCGTGCCCGGGCTGCGGCTTAACCAGGCAAGGCCCCTCCCGAAGGAGGGGCCTTGCCATGGATGCTGTACCGGGAGCTGCCTAGCCGCCTACGCGGATGTAGACGCCGCCGGAGCCGAGCTCGGCCGGAGCCACAACGGTGGATCCACCGTTGAAACCGCCGTGCACTGCCTGTCCGCCGCCCACGTACACGGCGATGTGGGCCATGCCCATCCCGCCGTCTGCGTAGTAGATAAGGTCACCGGGGATGGCCTCAGCTGCGCTCACCGTCCGTCCAAGGGTGAGGTAGCTTGCAGGCCAGCCGTGGTGGTTGATTCCGGCCGCGGCCAGCGCGTTGGTGACCAACCGGGTGCAGTCCTGGCCGATGCCCAGCTGCGCGTAGGCAGCGGCTGCAATGGTGGATGCTACGCCGGAAGGGGCGCTCTGCGCGGGCTGCGCAGGTGCCGGCGTGCTAAGGGTGGTGGCCTGAGCAGCAGGAACCGTGTTGGCAGCAGCACGCGTGCCGGCAGCGACGGCAGCCGGTTTCGGAGCCGCAGCGGCAGCAGGTGCTTCGGCAACCGGGGCTACAGGTTCCGCCACGGGTGCCGGGGTGGTGCCGGCGATGCTGTCGCGTTCGAACGAAACCGTCGCGTTTTCGGAGACCTGGAGGATCTTGACCGAGGAAAGATCCAGGGTGCTCGTCTGGACGTCGCGCATGGCGTCCGCCCCGGAGGCATTGGCCGCGACACCGGTGGTCAGTACCAGCCCGGAGGCTGCCGCGATCACGGCGGCCTGGCGGCCCACCGTTCCGGCGTTGGCACTGACGGCGCCGGCAAGGGCGTTCAGCGTAGTGGTGCGTTCCACCGGCGCCCGGTGGCGGGCGCGCTCAATTGTCGAGGTCATGATTTTCTCCGCGTCTCGTATTCCGGTTAGCTGACGCGGACGAAGCTGACGCCGCCCAGGTCCGAGAGGGCATGCAGGCCGGTGTTCAGGCCGTTCAGGCCGCCGCTGATGACCTGGCCGTTGCCGACGTAGATCGCAACGTGGCCGCCGTTGACCACAAGGTCACCGGGAGCCGGAGTGGAAACCTGGGGACCGAACTGCAGGAACTGCATCGGGCCAAGGTCGCCGACGGCCTTGCCGACGGAGCGCAGGGCGTTCTCGACCATGGCGGTGCAATCCTGTGCCACACCGATCTGGCCGTAGGCGGAAGCAACCAGGCCAGCTGCGATGTTGCCGGAAGCCGGTGCTTCGACCGGAGCCGACATGGAGGAGGCTGGCTTTACGGCGGCACCGGAGGCTGCCGGGGCGGCGGTGCGGGCAGCTGCGGCATTCTTGGTGGCTGCTGCCTGGGTTGCTGCTGCGGCCTGCGAGGCTGCGAGCTCTTCTGCTGCCTGGGCTGCGGCCTCTTCGGCTGCAACCTGTGCGCGGTATTCGGCGCCGGAAGTGGAGCTGGGGGCAACCAGGGGAAGCTCGAACGGTGCGTTGGCGGGGGCGGTAACGCTGCCGGCCACGATGTTCAGGGGGGTTGCTGCGAGTGCCTGGCGGTCCGTGCTTACGGAAGCCTGTGCAGGAAGTCCGGCAGCCAGCACGAGGCCGGATGCTGCAACTACGACGGCGGCCTGGCGGCCTACGGTTCCGGCGTTGCTGCTGACTGCCTTGGAAAGTGCAGTGATCGGGTTGGTCTGTACGGTGGCAGCGCGACGGCGGCCATGAGCGTTTGATGACACAAGTTTGCCTCTCCCAATTGCCTACGAGGTGAGCTGTCGGATTCGGATGGGAGTCACCCGGTTGCCCGGCCAATGGCCTTTTGCAACTTAACCCCAAGGGTTTCTTTCGAAACCCGAAATTGGTTCCCCCGCCTCTGCCATGCGATTCTGCGAACGGACTTCAAACAGTGGCAGAGCTAGGCGATCTGTTCGAAGGTGCCCCACCTTTGGCGAATCGGGCACGAGGATGAGCGTACAGCAACATTTGAGGTATGTCACGTTCCGATCACGAAACGATATTCAACTGGTTACAACCAATTGATTTAAGCGCTTACAACCAATTCAGCGGGTCCACTACTTCGCCGTTAACCATGACCTCGAAATGCAGGTGGCAGCCGGTTGAGGAACCGGTTGTACCGCTCGCGCCGACCAGGAATCCGCGCTCGACTTCAGCGCCCACGGTGACGGCAATATTGGAAAGGTGGTTGTACGTGGTCTGGACTCCGTTGCCGTGATCAACCACAACGCGGTTGCCGCCGCCGTAGGGATGCCAGCCGGCGAAGACCACGGTGCCGGATGCCGCAGCATTGACCGCCGTACCGCAGGCAGCGGCGAAGTCCTGTCCGTTATGCATCTCGCCGTGCTGCCCGGTGATGGGGCTGACCCGGTGGCCGAACCCGGAGGTCTGCACCAAAGATGAGTCCAGGGGCGTGGACAGCGTGCCCTTGGCTGCAGCAGGGACCGCATGCGAGCCGGCGGCAACCGTGATGGCGGCCAGCTTGGCGTCCGGGTCGTATTTGCTGCTCAGCCCGGCCCGGGCGAATCCGATATCAGCGTTCGGGTCGGCCGAGACAGGCGCGTCGACCGCCACCGGCTCGTGCTGGACCGGATCGTCGGCTGCCGCATGCGTGGGCATGGCGGCCGTAAGGATCAGGCCCGACGTGGCAGCGGTAATAGCCACCTTCTGGGCGGCACCGCCCACGGACACGGACTTTGTTTCGGCGCGCCGGCGGCCTGACGGTGAGGCGTTGCGCGGGCGCGCAGGTGCAATAGGAGCTGACGCGCGGCGCCGGCCCGAAGCAGCATGCTTCGACAAGTTTTTCCCTCTCATGGATCGCCTGCGAAGTTAGCTGTCGGATTCGAGTAGAGAAACTCGGCCTTTCCGGAAAAGGCGGGCATCACCTGCAACTATGCAGGAAATGCAGCCGGCTCCCGAAAGGCTTCACCCCAAGGCAGCAATGCTGCCGGAAAGTGGGTCCTCCGCCCCTGCCTGGACGAGTTTAGTGCTCCGGTCCGCTGGCAGGGCTCGGCGGACGGACCGGATAACGATGGTGTTTCAGCGTCGGAACTCACTATAGGGTAAATGTCACAAAAGTGACCATTCCGTTACCCAACTGGGGAAACAAAGACGTGGGATGCCACTTCCGTAGGCAGTTCCAAGGCACCCTCGATGCCCGGAACACGCACGGAAATATAACCGCCTACAACTTCTGCAGTGATCTGCGCTCCGGGCCGCAGCCCCGCTTCGTCCAGCTGGGTAAGCAGTTCGGGTTCCACCTGGATGGGTTCCGCCAGCCGGACCAGCCGAAGCTTGGTCCCCGGCTCGGCCGACGCGACAGTGGACACCAGATCGACGACGCCGGCGATGAACACTTCCGCTGCCACCCCGCCGATCCCCTCGAGGCCGGGAATGGGATTGCCGTAGGGCGATTCCGTGGGGCGGCCCAGCAGCTCATACAGGCGCCGTTCCACACGCTCGCTCATCACGTGTTCCCAGCGGCAGGCTTCGTCATGGACGTAGGCCCAGTCAAGTCCGATGACGTCCGCAAGGAGCCGTTCGGCCAGGCGGTGCTTGCGCATGACCTCGGTGGCCCGGCGCCGGCCCAGTTCCGTCAGTTCCAGCCGACGCGTCCCGGCAACCACCACGAGCCCGTCACGTTCCATTCGCCCGATGGTCTGGGAAACCGTGGGCCCGGAGTGGCGCAGCCGTTCGGCAATGCGTGCACGGAGGGCAACGATGTTCTCTTCTTCCAGTTCCAGGATGGTCCTGAGATACATCTCAGTGGTGTCAATGAGATCCGTCATGACGGGCCGCTCCTAGCAAGGGAGGAAGAGAGGCAGCGCACCGCTGCCCCGGGGGTGTACGCCAACACGTTAGCCTATCCGCCGGACCGCCCGATAATTGCGCGGCACCGGGCACAGTCTCTGGTGGCGGGCGTCATACATCGCGGGCTCCCGAGCCTGTACGGCAGAATGGAAGTGCATATCCGCCACTGTCGAAACCCGCTTGGAGCGTCACACCATGGGCGATACCGCCGCACTGAAAATTCCCGCTGGGCTCCTCCCGAAGGACGGCCGATTTGGTGCCGGTCCTTCCAAGGTACGCCCGGAACAGATGTCCGCACTCGCAGCAGCGGGAGCCAACCTGCTCGGCACCTCCCACCGGCAGGCTCCGGTACGGAACCTCGTGGGCAGCGTCCGTGAAGGCCTCATGGAGTTGTTCTCGGCGCCCGAGGGTTACGAGGTTGTCCTGGGCGTGGGCGGTTCCACCGCGTTCTGGGACATCGCGGCCTTCGGCCTGGTCCAGGAGAAGGCCCAGCACCTTTCCTTCGGTGAATTCGGCTCAAAGTTTGCGGCAGCCACCAACAAGGCTCCGTTCCTCGCGGCATCCAGCATCATCACCTCCAACCCCGGCACGCGCCCCGAGCCTGCGGCGGAGGCCGGCGTCGACGTTTATGCCTGGCCCCAGAATGAGACCTCCACCGGCGTGGCTGCCCCCGTCCGGCGGGTGGAAGGCGCCGACGCCGGCTCCTTGGTCCTGATCGATGCCACCTCTGCTGCGGGCGGCCTGGATGTGGACCTGGCGCAGGCCGATGTCTATTACTTTGCACCGCAGAAGAACTTCGCTTCCGACGGCGGCCTGTGGCTGGGCATGTTCTCTCCGGCTGCGCTGGAACGGGCGGCCCGGATCAATGCCGGGGACCGCTGGATCCCGGATTTCCTGAACCTGCAGACCGCCATCGACAACTCGAGGCTGAACCAGACCTACAACACGCCGTCGTTGTCTACGCTGGTGACCCTTAACGCGCAGATCGAATGGCTCAACGCCAACGGCGGACTTGGCTTCGCCGCGGGCCGGACCGCGGAGTCGGCGGGGCGGATCTATTCGTGGGCCGAGAAGTCCTCCGTGGCCACTCCGTTCGTAACCCGCGCCGAGGACCGCTCCAATGTGATTGCCACGATCGATTTCGACGCGGGCATCGACGCCGCGGCAATAGCCAAGACCCTGCGCGCCAACGGCGTGGTGGACGTGGAGCCCTACCGCAAGCTCGGCCGCAACCAGCTGCGGATTGCCACCTTCGTGGCCATCGAGCCCGACGACGTCAGCGCCCTGCTGGAGTGCATCGATTTTGTGATCGAGAATTCCTGACCCGCAAGGCCGCCCCACGATAGGGGCCGCGGCAGGACCCGGACGCTAGGCGTTGTCCGGGTCCTGCTGCTTTTCCGGAGTGTCCGTGGTCATGCTCAGCCTGCGCGGCAGGCTCCGGTCATAGTGGAAACGCATGCCGTAGGTGCGCCAGGCCCAGACGAAACCGATCGCGGCGGCCAGCAGGCCGGAAGCTGCGGCAACGCCCAGGCTCCAGCGGGGACCGAAGGAGTTCGAGACCCAACCCACCACCGGGGCGCCCAGCGGCGTGCCGCCCATAAAGATGGCGAAGTACAAGGCCATGACCCGCCCGCGCATGATCTGGGCCGTGGTGGTCTGGACATACGCGTTGGCGCTGGTCATCAGGGTCAGGGCAAACAGGCCCACGGGGACCAGCGAGACGGCGAACAGGATCAGGCTGGGTGCCATGGCGGACAGGATGCAGGCCAGGCCAAAGGCTCCGGCCGCACCGAAGACAAAGCGCAGGCGGGGCCGGTCCCGCCGCGCGGACAGCAGGGCGCCGGCGACGGATCCGATGGCCATCACCGAATTCAGGACGCCGAAAATGCCGGCGTCCCGGCCGAACTCGGTGCGTGCCATGGCTGCTATATAGACAGCGAAATTCATGCCGAAGGTCCCCACGATAAAGATCGCGAGCATCACCATGATCAGGTCCGGCCGGTGCCGCACGTAGGCAAGTCCGGCCCGGATGCGGCCCTTCCCCGGCGGCGCCTTGGGCAACACGCGCAGCTCGCCGGCACGCATTTTCAGCAGCGCAATCACCATGGCGCCGAACGTCACGGCGTTGAGGACGAAGACCAGGCCCGGGCCCACGGCCACGGTCAGGAGACCGGCGACGGCGGGGCCAATCATCCGTGCCCCGTTAAAGGAGGCACTGTTGAGGGCGACGGCGTTGGGCAGGTCCCGCTCGGAAACCACCTCAGAGACGAAGGCCTGGCGTGCCGGCCCGTCGACGGCCGACACCACACCCAGCGCCAGCGCGAAGGCGTAGACGTGCCACAGCTCGGCATGCCCGGAGAGCACCAGGAGCCCCAGTGCCAGGCCCAGGCCGCCCATGCTGACCTGCGTGAGCAGGAGGACCTTGCGGCGGTTGTACGTGTCGGCGATCAGGCCTGACCACGGGGCCAGCAGCAGCTGCGGGCCCAGCTGCAGCGCCATAACGATTCCCATGGCCGCCGCGTCCTGATCGGTCAGGATGTCGTAGACAAGCCAGTCCTGCGCGGTGCGCTGCATCCAGGTGCCGATGTTCGACACCAGGGCGCCGATAAACCAGATGCGGTAGTTGAAAATGCGAAGGGAACGGAACATCAGTCCAGCCCCCCCTTGGGGATAGTGAACCTTGTTGCCGCAACCGTCACGGGATTATTCGTCCTCCTGGGCACCTGTCGCTTCGGCGTGCTGTTCGCCGGCATGGTTCTCGCCAGCCTCGTCCTGCTGCCCGTTATCGTCCCGGCCAGCCTGTTCGGCCTCGGCCTGTTCCTGATCAGCCTGTTCCTGCGCCCGCTGTTCCTGGGCCTGCTGTTCCTGTTCGGCAGCAATGTCTTCCGGACGCAGCCGGTCGGACCAAGGCACCCACTCGGGAGCCAGCAGGGCTTCGTCCGAGGGGAGCAGGCCCACTTCGGACACCGTTACCTTCTTGCTCCGGGGCATACGGGCAACCGTGGCGTACCAGTACCACCCGCGGTAGCCGGGACGGAGGGAAGAGAACCGGTGCGTCACCACCCGTTCGGCGTCGGCCGCAGCACCCAGGTAGTTGCCTACTTCGTCTTCGGATACCACTTCCAGCAGTCCGGCGCGGGCTTCGGCCACGGCGGCCGCGAGCACGGCGTCGGGCTTTCCCGGCCGCCGCGGGGCGCGCTTGCGAACCGCCGGAGCAGCAGCGGCGTCGGTGTCGGGTTCAGGGGACGAGTCGGGAGAGGGAATTTCCGGTCTCATAGTCAATTCAGTGCACTTACCTTATATATCCAGATCATCGGCAACGGCCCGCAGGACGGCAGCTACCTTGGATGCGTGCTTCTTATCCGGGTAGCGGCCGCGCCGCAGTCCGTTGGAAATACCGTCCAGCAGCTTGATCAGGTCCTCGGTGATCACGGCCATGTCTTCGGCATCCTTGCGGGTTGCCCTGGCTACCGACGGCGGGGCCTCGAGAATGCGGGCGGATAGGGCCTGCGGTCCGCGACGTCCGTCCGCAACACCGAATTCCATGCGGGTGCCGGGCTTGACCTCGCTGACTCCCGCAGGCAGGGCCGAAGCATGCAGGAAGACTTCCTGCCCATCGTCCGTGGCCAGAAACCCAAAACCCTTACCAGTGTCGAACCATTTGACCTTGCCGATGGGCACTTCGGTTACCTCGTTCTTAGTTTAATTGCAGCAGGACACCTGCCGCAGGAATAGTCGTGACCCGCGTTGGCCAGCCAGGCCCGAAGCGGCGCCGGAGTACCTTTGGAGATACTACGGGGAAGTCTGTTCCCTTTAGAATATCCCGACACGGGAATGGGGCACCAAGGTCTCCCCTTTGTCCCCCAGTTTTCCGCTGTTAGCGTTAATTACCATGAGCAACACCCCACCGGAGAAGGTCCGGGTCCCCGCGGCACGCGCAGAGAAGCAGTTTCCGGCACCCCACACCCCGCCGGATCCCCAAGTCCCTCCCCGCAACTCTCCGCTCCGCCGGTTTGCCGCCGTCCTTGCGGCCCTGCTGGCCCTGTTCGGACTGGGCACGCTCGCCGCGGTACTGGCCCTCTACCTCGGGAGCCAGGCAGTGGCGCCTTGGCTCATTGCCGCATCCCTCTACGCACTCCCCCTCGCGTTCCTGCTTATGGCGGGCTTGGTGATCGACGGAATCAGGCGGCGGCGCCGGGGCTGATCGGTCCGTTTTTCTCCCCACTCAGGTAACGTGGTTTTGATGTCCGCGATTCGAGCCCTGGCCGAAGATTTAGCAGCACGCAGTGATGACCAACTGCGTGAATTGCTCGCGGCCCGGCCCGATTTGGCGCTCCCCGCCGTCCCGGATTTCCAGGCTCTGGCTGCGCGTGCTTCCACACGCGTCAGCGTCCAGCGGATCCTCGAAAAACTGACGGCACCGCAGCTGCAGGTCCTGGAAGCGGTGGACCTGACCACCAACGAAGATTCCCAGCTCAGCACCACCGCCTCATGGTTGAAAACAACAATCTCGGGCTCAACCATCAAGTCCCTCGATGCGATCCTGGGCCACCTGCATTCCCTGGCCCTGCTGCGGCGGGCCAAGCCGCACCCCGGAGCGCCGAAAGCTGATGCCTCCCGCCGGTTCTATCTACCCGTCTCGGTCCTTGGGGAGGCGCTGGGGGCCTACCCCGCCGGGCTGGGCAGGCCGTATTCCACCCTGGCGGCGCAGCATCCGGAGTTCGGGCAACGCCTGGTCGGCATCGTCGAGGGGCTGCGCAGCAGCGGACTGCCCATAGAGAAGGCCGACACCCCCGCCACCGCCGCCCATTCCCTGCATCATCTGGTCTCTGATCCTGCAGGCTGGGCGACGCTCATGGAGGGCGCTCCGCCGCAGACAGCAGACCTGCTTCGCCGGTTCAAGTATTCACCGGTGGGCACCATCCCCAAGAAAGCCGCCCTGGGACGGGCCGTCCTGGACAACCCCTCCCCCACCCCGGTGGAGTGGCTCGTGGCCCGCGGCCTCCTGGTCCCTTTGGATGCGCTTCACGTGGAACTTCCGCGGCCGGTGGGTCAGGCCTCCCGCGGCCATGTAATCGTCGCGGACTTCCAGTTGGAAGCACCCCGGCCGGTTCCCCGCAACGTCGCCCGCAACCTGCGGGACAACGCCGCGTTTGGAGCGGTGGCCGAAACCCTGCGGCTGGTAACGGAACTGCTGGCGCTTGCGGCCGAAAACCCGATCGGGACGCTCCGCTCCGGAGGCGTTGGCGTGCGCGAAGTGCGCCGTCTCTCCGAATCGCTGCGGCTGGACGGTGCCGCTACGTCCTGGCTGCTGGAACTGGCGGCCCTGGCCGGGCTGATCACCTTGGATGCCGCAACCTCACGCTGGGGCACCACAGAGGGAACCTGGCTTACCCAGAACCGTGAAGATCAGTGGCGCCGGTTGGTCGAAGCCTGGCTGGATGCGGACCGCGCACCGTCCCTGGTGGGTGCACCCCTGCCGGCAGGCGGAGCAGTGAACGCGCTGGCCGCAGAAGTTTCCCGCCCGGACGCCCCAGTGGTCCGCCGTCGGGCACTGGAAATGCTTGCGCTGCTATCCGACGTCGAGGGTGCGGGCGAAAACGAGACTGTCGGTGCCTTCGAAACCGAGGACCTCATCAGTGCCCTGACCTGGCACCAGCCGCGGCTGCAGCGGCGTTTTGCCCGGCTGGTTCCGGGCATCCTGAAGGAGGCAGCCCAGCTGGGGCTGCTCGGTTCAGGTGCGTTGACCGTGCTGGGGTCGGCCGTTGCCGGCAGCGACTATGCCCGTGCCACCTCCGTGCTGCGCGACGCCCTGCCTGCGCCCTTGAACTCCTTCCTGCTGCAGGCTGACCTCACGGCGGTGGCGCCCGGGTATCTGGAGCCCGACGTCGCCCGGGAGCTGGCCCTGATTTCCACGGCGGAAGGCCAGGGCCCGGCAACGATCTACCGGTTCTCGGCCGAGTCCATCCGGCGGGCACTGGATGAAGGGCTCGACGCCGACGGCATCCTCGCCTTCCTGCACCAGCATTCCGCAACGGATGTCCCCCAGCCGCTGCGCTACTTGGTGGAGGACACGGCAGCCCGGTACGGCCGGCTGCGGGTGGGCGCGGCGGGATCTTATCTGCGCAGTGATGACGAGGCCGGGTTGAACGCCCTGTTGGCGGACCCGCGGACCGCTTCACTGGGCCTGGTGCGGCTGGCCCCGACAGTGGTCGCAGCCAACGTGCCGGCCAAGGAACTCACCTTTTCCCTCCGGGAGCTCGGCTATCCCCCGGCACTGGAAGGACCGGCACGCAAGCCGGTCGGCTCCCACCGGATGATCCCTGTGCCGGCGCCGTCCTCCTCCAGGGCCCGGCTGAATCCGTGGGAACTTACGGACGAGGACCTGGACCGGCAGCTGGCCGCGCTGCGCGGCGGAGGGCCCGTCCCGCATACCGGCGGCGAGAGCCAGTCCCTGGTCAGCCTGGAAACCCTGCGCAAGGCCATCCGGACCAAGAGTTCGGTGCGCATGGGCGTGGTGGATGCCCAGGGGAATCAGCGGCAGGAAATTTTCGTTCCCCTCTCAGTGAGCGACGGCAGGGTCCGGGTCTACGACCCGCGCCACGACGTCGAACGCACAGTGTCAGTACATCGGATTATGGACGTGGAAATAGTGGAGGGTAGCCCGGCACATGGTTGACGGACCGTTGATTGTCCAGAGCGATAAGACGATTCTTCTGGAGGTCGATCATGAACAGGCAACCGAGGCCCGGCACGCCATCGCGGCTTTCGCCGAACTCGAGCGTGCCCCCGAGCACATCCACAGTTACCGGCTGACGCCGCTGGGCCTGTGGAATGCGCGGGCCGCGGGGCTCGACGCCGAACAGGTCCTGAACACGCTGCTTATGTACTCCCGTTTCCCGGTGCCGCACTCGCTGCTGATCGACATTGAAGAAACCATGTCGCGGTACGGGCGGCTGCGGCTGGAGAAGGATCCCCAGCACGGGCTGGTGCTTCGCACCAACGACTATCCGGTGCTCGAAGAAGTAATGCATGCCAAGAAGATCCAGCCGCTGCTCGGCCCGCGGATCGACGGCGAAACCGTCGTGGTGCAGTCCGCCATGCGCGGCCAGCTCAAACAGCTGCTGCTGAAACTGGGCTGGCCCGCCGAAGACCTGGCCGGCTATGTGGACGGCACGCCGCATCCGATCCTGCTCAATGAGGACGGCTGGGCGCTGCGCCCCTACCAGAAGCTCGCCACTGAGAACTTCTGGGCCGGCGGCTCCGGCGTGGTGGTGCTGCCCTGCGGTGCGGGCAAAACCCTGGTCGGGGCGGCGGCCATGGCCACCAGCTCCACCACCACCCTCATCCTGGTGACCAACACCGTCTCCGCCCGGCAGTGGAAGGACGAGCTGCTGAAGCGCACCTCCCTGACCGAGGACGAGATCGGCGAATACTCCGGCGCAGTGAAGGAAGTCCGCCCGGTCACCATCGCCACCTACCAGGTCCTGACGCTCAAGCGGGGCGGGCTGTATCCGCACCTGGAACTGCTGGACGCCAATGACTGGGGCCTGATCATCTACGACGAGGTCCATCTGCTGCCGGCACCCATTTTCCGGATGACCGCGGACCTGCAGGCCCGGCGCAGGCTGGGCCTGACCGCCACCCTGGTCCGCGAGGACGGCCGCGAGGGCGAGGTCTTCTCCCTGATCGGTCCCAAGCGGTACGACGCCCCGTGGAAGGACATCGAGGCGCAGGGCTACATTGCGCCCGCCGAGTGCATCGAGGTCCGGGTGGACCTGCCGCGGGATGAGCGGGTGGCCTACGCCATGGCCGAAGACGGGGACAAGTACCGGCTGTGCTCGACGTCGGAAACCAAGACCGGCGTCGTCGAACAGCTGGTGAAGCGCCATGCCGGCGAGCAGACCCTGGTGATCGGGCAGTACCTTGACCAGCTGGACGAACTTTCCGAGCGCCTGGACGCACCGGTGATCAAGGGTGACACCCCGGTCAAGGAACGCCAGCGGCTCTTCAACGAATTCCGCGAAGGCGCCCTGAGCACCCTCGTGGTGTCCAAGGTTGCCAACTTCTCCATCGACCTGCCCGAGGCCTCCGTGGCCATCCAGGTCTCCGGTTCCTTCGGCTCCCGGCAGGAAGAGGCCCAGCGGCTGGGCCGGCTCCTGCGCCCCAAGGCGGACGGCAAGGCGGCGCACTTCTACACCGTCGTGGCCCGCGACACCCTGGACCAGGACTTCGCGGCCAAGCGGCAGCGGTTCCTCGCGGAGCAGGGCTATGCCTATTCCATCCTGGACGCCACGGACATCGAAAAGCCGGTGTAGCCCCGGGCACGGCTTCGGCGAGGGACCTTCCCCTCTGCGCCCATAACGCGATATCGCCAAAAGACCGATGCCGCTTTCCCTCCGAGCGGCATATCCGCCTATCTGGCAAACTGCTTATTGCAAAAGGCCTTGAACGCATATTGGGCGCTTTGGCAATTGCGTTGATGTCCATGGGTAGTTCTCCCCATGGACATGCGCTTGTCCAAGGACATACGGTAAACCGGTGTCGCTGGCGGAGCTTTTTTGCAGGGGGAAGGATAATGGGGGATGTCACTTAATGGGTGGGATATCGACGTCGCGGGAACCCGGGGCGTGATAGTTCAAGCCAGAACAGAACACCGAGAACTTGGAACAGAAGGAAACGTTCTTCGGAATGCCCTGACGGGCGCTGCGGAAAGTGTCAACAGCGGACTTATCACCGGCGCATTGATGGAAGTCTATGAGGGCTACCTGGGCCCGCTGGTAGCCAGTGCAGTACAGCGCGCCGATAAAGTTCTTGATGAAACCGCAAATGCTATCCATGCGTACATCGACGGCGACCAGGTTATGGCGGAGACCGCCAATCAGCAGGCATCCATCGCTGCTCCCAGCGTATCTCCGGAGGCGGACAAATGAGTGCGGATGCGTTGCCGGTCCTTCCGGACCCGGACCTGATTATTTCCGATGCCGCGCTGATCGCGGCCTCCGGCACCCGTGCCGCCCAGTCCGGAAACGAGCTTGTTACTATCTGGAACGGCATTCAGCCGCATTATCAGGCCCCGGAACAGTCGCTGGTGTACGAAGCGATGAAGCCGGTAACCGTCTTCACTGACGAAGCACAGATTGTGACCCTCCTGATCGAATCTGCGTTGAACACCTTCGCGGAGGCGGTCCGCGGCATGCAGGCCCGGCACAAGGAGCTCGTTTCGGCGGCCGGCACCTCCTATCCCGAATCAACTGATGACGATCCTGACTACGGCAAGAACAAGGAAGCGGAAGTGGCCGCCGAAATCTCCGCCCTGGCGCAGGAGTACGCTGCGGCGGAGGAAGCCTGCGCCGCAGCCATCCGGCAGGCCGACCCGGCCAAGCTCCCCGATTCTCCCGGCTTTACGGACACCCCTGCTTGGGACATAGCCAATGATGCGGCCGACAATGTTCTGACCAGGATCCATCAGGAAAGGGTGCGGGTAACTGTTTCCAGCACCGTCCACGTCCAGACCCTCGACATCAGCCGGGTATTTATTACCTATGCAGACGGCACCGTGGTTCCGGCCACTCGGGCCACGCTAACCACCACCGTGGAACTGCGCATACAACAGCACGAATACGAGCGCACCGTTCTGGTGGCCAATGATGAACTGGCCAATATGCCCCCGTGGGCGAAACGGGCGGGTAATGCGCTGGGCGCACTGGACATCGGCCTCTCCATTTATGACAACGTGACCGAAGAGTGGAACCAGGACCTGATAGACCATCCCGAATATGACACGGGCGAGCGGGTAGCGAGTGCGGCCAAAAACGCAGCTTTCGAAACCACGGGATCTGTCTTGGGCGGGGCAGGGGGCGCTTGGGCGGGTGCGGCAGCGGGAGCCGCCATCGGGTCCGTTTTCCCGGGCCCGGGGACCCTGATCGGCGGCATCGTCGGCGGCTTTGTCGGCGGATTCTTCGGCGGAGCAGCCGGCGAGGCTGCGGGCAGTTACGCCCAGGACAAGACCGAAGGTAAAAGCCATGAGGACTCATGGAATGGCGCAGTCAAGGAGTTCTGGGGTTCACTATGGTAATGCAGGAATACTTGGTCTGGATCGGTATATATACGGTTGGCGCAGCAATGCTCGTATCCGGAATTGCTGCTTACCGCGGTAAGTGGCGGCGGTGGGTCCGCCACATGATGGCATATGAAATGGGGAAACATCCGCAGTTCGGTTTCTTGATGCTTTATGCCGGGCTTGCCGTGGTTTTCGGAGCATCAGCAGGAGTGGCGGGAAGCCTACGTGCGCCTGATTTCCTGGGTATTGGCTTTCAGGCGCTGGCCGGACTGTCAGTCCTCCTGTGCATCGCCGCCGTAACCCGGCTACCCAGGCCCCTTCTTCCGGCTTGGTACCGCCGGTGGATCGATAACGGCGCCGTGAAGGAAGACATATTGCATACCGGCGGCGACCCGGTCACCACGTGGGTGCGTAAGCGTGCCGGAAGGTAAGGGAATGCTGGAACCACTATTGCGTGAAGAATCCCGGTTTTGTTCCATCGGCAGGCCGCATGACTGGGAAATCGGCGGTCTAACGGATTCCGCTGATCTGGTCCTGGCCGCACCCGTGGCTGCTGAAGGGGCCTTCCGTCCGAGCGTTGTCGTCAACAGCTTTCCGTACACGGGCAGCATGGAGAAACTGAGCACACTGGTCCTCTCCTACGCCCACGCCATGCTGCAGGACGTCTACTTTATTTCCGTGGACAGGTTCCCTCCCGCCCGCGGGGAGGGCCGCATCATCGAGTACACGTATTCCAGCGGCGGACTCGCCGTGCACTGCCGGGTGGATGTGCATCAGACCGCCGGCCACGGAGTCCTGGTTACCACCTCGTGCGCGTCCGCGGAGCTAGGTGCCTACGATGCCGTCCTTGAGCTGATGTGCTCGTCTGCGCAGATTAAGGAGCCGGCGTGACCGAGATGTACGTTCCCACCCGCGAACCTTCCCTCGAAGAGGTTGCAAGCCGCCTGGCAGGTGTCCCTCTCGAGCGTTTAAGCGGCCTTCGGGCGAAGCAACCGTTTGCCTCCGACGGACCATGGCTTGATCCGGCGGCGGCGTCCATGCTGCACCGGGTCGCCCAGAACGGCCGGATAGGACGGCTGGAGCGATCGGGCAACGGACCGTCTATCAAGGTCCTGGCCGACGCGGGGCTTCTGGACAGCGCCGGACGGCTTACCCCCGGCGGCAGGGTCATTACGCGGCCGCTCGACCAGCCAGCAGCGGTCCTTCACTTCAGGGCGTCCTCCCTGGGACAAGCGACCGAGCTGCAGGTCTGGTTGGACGGAACCAACGCACTCATGCTCGCCGGCCCCTCGGCGGGCGTGTTGGCAAGCCCGTCCGAAAAACCCGCGGACACCGCCGGAAAGCTGCAGTTGAAGTTCGTGAGCCTCCATGAGCTCTTCCCTGTTCTCGCGGCATGGCTGGGGATTTCGCCGGCATGGAACCTGCCTGTCTCTCCCGCTGCCTTTCCTGTGGAGATCCTCAACGAGAGGCACCGGGACTCCGGGGCCCCGCTGCCTGAGGGGGCGGACGAAGCCTTGGCGTATGCCTGGTCCCAGCCGTGGTTCCTCTGGCATCTCGTGATGGACCCGGCCACCGGCGAGGGTGTGGGGTATCTGAATGCCGGCGGCGCCGGCCACTATCGCGTGGTGGCCGACGAGGACCAGGCAACCCTGGCTTCCATCCCCTCAGCCAACGTCTACCGCCATTTAGTTGACCTCGTCGAGTCCGTACGTTTCCAGCGTCCTCCGCGGTTTGCCTAGCGATTCACCGGACATTTCCAGAATCCGTCCTGCCGGTCTCGGCAGGGTTGCAAAGGGAATTTCGTCGAAGGCAAGGACCGGGGCCAATCACTCAAGAACGGCACCAAGAAGTTTTGGGAGTCATCGGGGTAATTCCGGCGGAAACGCCTAGCTGTTCTGCGGGCTATGCCGTTCAGCTTCCGGCACCGCTCACCGGACCCTCCCAGATTTTGTTCTGCCCACCTACAGACAACGTCCAGCTAAATGTAAGAAACTGGGCGGGTGAACAAATCGTCTGCACCCGAAGCACGCCTCCTTGTTGTCGATGATGAGCCCAACATCCGCGAGCTGCTGTCCACCTCGCTGCGGTTCGCCGGGTTCGACGTCGTCGCTGCCGCGAACGGCCGTGAGGCCCTCGCCGCCGTCGACTCCCACAACCCGGACCTCGCGGTCCTGGACGTGATGCTTCCGGACATGGACGGCTTCACGCTCACCCGCCGGCTGCGCGCTGCCGGACAGCACTTCCCCGTGGTCTTCCTGACCGCCCGCGACGACACCGAGGACAAGGTCACCGGACTGACCGTGGGCGGCGACGACTATGTCACCAAGCCCTTCAGCCTCGACGAGGTGGTGGCGCGGATCCGCGCCGTACTGCGCCGCACCCAGCCGCTCGAGGACGACGACGCCGTCATCCGCGTGGATGACCTGGAGCTCGACGACGACGCCCACGAGGTGCGCCGCGGCGGTATCACGATCGATCTCTCCCCCACCGAGTTCAAGCTGCTGCGCTACCTGATGCTGAACCCGAACCGTGTCCTGTCCAAGGCGCAGATCCTGGACCACGTCTGGGAATACGACTTCAACGGAGACGCCTCCATCGTGGAGTCCTACATCTCCTACCTGCGCCGCAAGATCGACCGCAGTCCGGACGCGCCGGCGCTGATCCAGACCAAGCGCGGCGTGGGTTACCTGCTGCGGTCCTCGGAGAAGCGCTAGGACCTTGATAAGGCGCTGGAAATCCGCTTCACTTCGGTCGCAGCTGCTCGCCATCATGGCGGTGCTCATGGTGGTTACGGTGACTATCACCGGCTTCGCCACCATTACCCTGCTGCGCCAGATACTCGTGGACCGGCTGGACGCGGACATCGACGCAAATGCGTCCAAGGTGTCGCGCTACCTGCTGGTCAACGAGCCGAGTACTGATGCCTCCCTGTTCCGGTACTACGGGCTGTACCTGAACGAAGACGGCAGCCATGGTCCGGCAACGCATTCCGAGTCGGCAACGGACATCCCGAACCTCGAGAACTACACCTCCGACCAAGTGGAGGCGATGGGTACCGAGGGCTTCGATGTCCGCGGCACCGAGCCGACGTCCAAGGGCTGGCGGGTACGCATCTACGATTTCGAGAACCTGCCCGGGTCCGTCGCCGTTGCGATCCCGCTGGACTCGGTCGCCGCGACCGTGGACGAAGCGGCGTCGCTGGTGTTTTCGGTCGGGCTGCTGGGAACCCTGGGCGCCACGGGGATCGCCTACTGGGCGGTCACCCGGCAGTTCCGACCGCTGAGCCAGGTCGAAAAAACCGCTGCCGCGATTGCCGCCGGCGACCTGTCCCGCCGAGTGGAGGTGGGCAACCCGGCCACGGAAATCGGCCGCCTGTCCCGCTCGCTCAATGCCATGCTGGCCCATATCGAAACGGCGTTTGCCGCCCGCACCCAGTCTGAACGCAAGATGCGCCGCTTCGTGCAGGATGCCTCCCACGAGCTGCGGACCCCGCTGGTGACCATCCGCGGGTTCTCGGAGCTGTACCGCCACGGCGCCCTCCAGAAACCCGAGGAGATCTCCGCTGCCATGGGCCGGATCGAGAGCGAAGCCAAGCGTATGGGACAACTGGTCGAGGACCTCCTGACCCTGGCCCGGGTGGACGAGCAGCGCCCGCTCGAATACGAGCCGGTGGACCTGATGATCCTGGGCAACGACGCCGCACTGGACGCGCGGGCCAGCGCCCCCGATCGGAATATACGGGTGGTGGGGCTGGACGGCCACGCGCCGCAGAGTGCACCCACCATGGGAGACGAGGCCCGGCTGCGGCAGGTCGTGGCGAACCTCATGACCAACGCCCTGCGCTACACACCGGCCGGTTCCCCCATCGAAGTGGCAGTCGGAGTTGCACCCGTTATCCATGACCGGATGGATGCGGTGCTGGAGGTACGGGACCACGGGCCCGGGATTTCCGAGGACGACGCCGCACGGGTGTTCGAACGCTTCTACCGCGCCGATTCCTCCCGCTACCGGGAGACCGGCGGCACCGGCCTCGGACTGGCCATTGTGGCGGCCCTGGTGGCCCAGCACGACGGGACGGTGCGGCTGGCCGAGACGGAAGGCGGAGGCGCCACCCTATCCATCCGCCTGCCCTACCGCGCTCCGGAGCAGTTCCCCGAGCGTCCGGACGAGGCTGACGACAACTGACCCTCCCCGGGCGCATACGGGGGCTCCAGACGGGCAGGAGGGACCGTGCTGCCCTCCACAACGCCCGCCCCGAGGCAGACCCGCCGTGGCACTCCACATCCATTGGTCCTTCGCGCGTTGACGGCCGTCTGCCGGCCTAGCCTTCCGGTATCGGTCCCAAGACACTACCAGGAGGAAATCATGCCTTTATTTGCCGTGGACAGCGAGGCGCTGGCTGCCAAGAGTGCCGAAGTGCAGGGAACCATCGAACGCCTGCGGGCAGACGTGAATGGAATGCAGGCCGGACTGGCCTCGTTGAGCGAGATCTGGCGGGGATCGGCGTCGTCCAATTTCCAGCTGCTGGTTACCGACTGGCGGGCCACCCAGGCCCGGGTGGAGGAATCACTGGACAGCATCAACCAGGCGCTGGCCTTCGCCTCGGCGCAGTACGCCGAGACGGAGGCGGCGAACACTTCGCTCTTTATGCACTGACGGCGCCCGCCGGTGCCGGGGGCTGTACCGGCGCTTTGCGCGGCGGTGCGCGCTTAAATGCGGCGGTGCACGCTTAAATGCAAGAAGGCGCGGCACCCGGTCCGGGTGCCGCGCCTGCTTACGCTTTAGCTAAGAGCTGCGGGGCTTAGAAGCCGCCCATGCCGCCCATGCCGGCCATCTCGTCAGCGCCGCCCATGGCGGGGGCCGACTTCTCCGGCTTGTCCGCAACCACTGCTTCGGTGGTCAGGAACAGGCCGGCGATGGAAGCTGCGTTCTGCAGGGCAGAGCGCGTTACCTTTACCGGGTCGTTGATGCCGGCAGCCAGCAGGTCTTCGTACTCGCCGGTTGCTGCGTTCAGGCCGAAGCCTTCGGGCAGGCCGCGGACCTTGTCCACAACAACGCCCGGCTCCATGCCGGCGTTGAAGGCGATCTGCTTCAGCGGAGCGTCGATGGCAACGCGGACGATGTTGGCGCCCGTTGCTTCGTCGCCCTCGAGGGACAGGTTGGCGAAGGCCTTGAGGCCGGCCTGGATGAGGGCCACGCCGCCACCGGCGACGATGCCTTCTTCAACGGCAGCCTTTGCGTTGCGGACAGCGTCCTCAATGCGGTGCTTGCGTTCCTTCAGCTCAACCTCGGTTGCCGCACCGGCCTTGATGACTGCAACGCCGCCGGCCAGCTTGGCCAGGCGTTCCTGCAGCTTCTCGCGGTCGTAATCCGAATCGGAGTTCTCGATTTCGGCACGGATCTGGTTGACGCGGCCGGCGATCTCTTCAGCGTCGCCTGCGCCTTCCACGATGGTGGTTTCGTCCTTGGTGACAACAACCTTGCGGGCCTTGCCCAGCAGGTCCAGCGTGGCGTTTTCCAGCTTCAGGCCAACCTCTTCGGCGATGACCTGGCCACCGGTGAGGATGGCAATGTCGGCCAGCTGTGCCTTGCGGCGGTCGCCGAAGCCCGGTGCCTTGACGGCTACGGACTTGAAGGTGCCGCGGATCTTGTTGACCACCAGGGTTGCCAGGGCTTCGCCCTCAACATCTTCGGCGATGATCAGCAGCGGCTTGCCGGACTGCATGACCTTCTCGAGGACGGCAACGAGATCCTTGACGTTGGAGATCTTCGAGTTGACGATCAGGATGTACGGATCCTCAAGGACCGTTTCCTGGCGCTCGGCGTCGGTGACGAAGTAACCGGAGATGTAACCCTTGTCGAAGCGCATGCCTTCGGTGAGTTCCAGTTCCAGGCCGAAGGTGTTGGACTCCTCGACCGTGATGACGCCTTCCTTGCCCACCTTGTCCAGTGCTTCGGCAATCAGGTCGCCGATCTGCTGGTCACCGGCGGAAATGGAAGCCGTAGCGGCGATCTGCTCCTTGGTTTCGATCTCCTTGGCAGATGCAATCAGTTCGGCGGTAACGGCGGCAACAGCCTTCTCGATGCCGCGCTTCAGGCTCAGCGGATCGGCGCCGGCGGCAACGTTGCGCAGGCCTTCCCTGACCAGTGCCTGGGCGAGGACAGTTGCCGTGGTGGTGCCGTCACCGGCAACATCGTCAGTCTTCTTGGCAACTTCCTTGACCAGCTCTGCGCCGATCTTCTCGTAGGGATCGTCCAGCTCGATCTCCTTGGCGATGGAAACGCCGTCATTGGTGATCGTGGGGGCGCCCCACTTCTTTTCGAGGACCACGTTGCGGCCACGCGGGCCGAGGGTCACCTTGACGGCGTCGGCGAGGATGTTCAACCCGCGCTCGAGGCCGCGGCGTGCCTCTTCTTCAAATGCAATGATCTTGGCCATAACGGCTATCGTCCTTCCGGAACAGTCATGCTTGGAGCAAAATGTTGCATTCCTGGCTGGAGTGCCCGCGACGGACGGATCGGCTCGCGCGATCTCTTTACGCGCTCCCCGTTCCTCACTCCAGTGGGTTGCTTGTTCACTCAACACCGTCGGACATTTAGCAGTCATCCGGCAAGAGTGCTAAGTCAATAATTAGCACTCCCACACACTGAGTGCAAGCGATCACGCTGACATGCCACGCGGTTCACTTTCGTTCCCGACCGCTGCCGGCGGGTGAATGCAAAAGCAGCGGCCGAGCCGAAGCTCCGCCGCTGCCGATCCCGCCCCCAAGCCGGGAGGATGTTACTTAGAGTGGCCTACAGTGCTCGGACTTCCTCGGCCTGCGGACCTTTCTGGCCCTGGCCGATTTCGAACTCCACTCGTTGTCCTTCTTCCAGCGTCCGGTAACCCGATGCCTGGATGGCGGACCAGTGGACGAACACATCCGTTTCTGCTTCGTCGAGGGTAATAAAGCCGTAGCCTTTTTCACCGTTGAACCACTTGACGATCCCCTGCGCCATGATCTTTCTCCAACCTAGATTCCGATGCCGCCCTCCGGCGGCATGCTTGGACGCCGGAGGCGCCGGATCCGTCCCTCTGTCGGTCCCCGAGGGAGGCCGAGGTCAGCGGCGCAAACCGGCTGGCATCACTCTAACTACGGTGATCCCGATCACATACAGGGGTGTTGATAACGTTATGGTCTTTTTACCCGAGGCCCCGGTTACCGGTATCCGGGGCCCAGGATCACGGTGACGCTGGCGAAGCCGGGCGTTTCCAAAGCAGGAATTCCCAGCTGCGCACCGATTTCCTGCGCGTTGGCTGCCAGCTCCGGGGAGCTGTAGTAGACGCCGGATCCCTGCTGGGGCGCTCCGGCCCAGTTG
Organism: Arthrobacter sp. zg-Y1110; assembly: GCF_025244865.1. Taxonomy (NCBI): domain Bacteria; kingdom Bacillati; phylum Actinomycetota; class Actinomycetes; order Micrococcales; family Micrococcaceae; genus Arthrobacter; species Arthrobacter sp. zg-Y1110. The sequence goes on along the minus strand of NZ_CP104272.1, from coordinate 557,891 downwards.
GCGACCGTTCCAACTGCCCATCCTGCAGCGGACATCCGTCCGGAAACACCTGCACCAAGTCCGGTCACGCCGCTGGCATTGAACACTGCAACCGGCTGGGTACGGTCAATCGCCGGCGCAGTCGGCGTCGGCGTTGGCGTCGGCGTCGGAGCCGGCGTGGATGCCGGAGCAGGACTCGGCGAGGCGTCGTCGGCCTTCGCCTCGGGAGTCGGAGTGGCTGCAGCTGAGGCGGACGCGGAAGCAGGCGCCGAAGCCTGGGCCTCCGGGGACGGAGCAGCGGAACCCGCACCGATCCCCAGCCGCGGCAGGACAAAGTAGGCTGCCAAGCCGATCAGCAGAGCGAGCACACCCACGGTGATCAGCAGGCCCAGCCCGTTGGAACGCGTGGGAATGAGGCGTTCGCGGTGCACGCCCTGCCGCGCGGACGTTTCGGGGACCTTGTCGAACTCGTCCCGAGGGTATTGGCTCATTGTGGAGTTTCAATCCTTGTTCTGATGGCGCCGCGTACTGGGCGGCCAACATTGGAGGGAACCGGCGCTAGACGCCGGTGCCCAGGCGGCGGGCGGTACGGGCACGCTGGCGGGTCGTACGTAGTCTACGCAATCGCTTGACCAGCATCGGATCATGGGCGAGGGCTTCCTCGGTATCAATCAGGGCATTCAGGACCTGGTAGTACCTCGTGGCCGACATCCCGAAGAGGTCCTTGATGGCCTGTTCCTTGGCACCGGCGTATTTCCACCACGCCCGTTCCAACGCGAGCATCTGCTGTTCCTGGGCACCCAACGGGCTGTCCGGGTCCACTGCGTCATCGAGGGAAAACCGCTCGGCTTCGGCCGATTCCGCCACATTCACTCCCAAAAAGATCCCTGTATATATCTACCGCCCATGCTAATTGGGAATAACAGGCTTGTCATTTACGGCAGGCGCCGGCAAGACACCGCAAACGCACCGGTGACAAAATGGACCAGTGAGCACTGACGAACCCCAGCTTTTTTCCTACACCGGCGAAACCGCACCGGGGGAAAACACCCCTTTTCCTTTCGCTGCACCCACACGCCTTGAGGACCTCATGGCTCCCGATTGGGCCCATGTGCTGGCCCCGGTGAAGACGCGCCTCGAAGAAATAGCCGCCGAACTGGAAGCGGAGCGCCGCGCCGGGCAGCGCATTCTGCCCGCACCCGGCAACATCCTGCGCGTCTTCCAACGTCCGTTGGCGAGTGCCCGCGTGCTGATCGTAGGCCAGGATCCCTACCCCACCCCCGGGCATGCCGTAGGCCTGTCCTTCTCAGTAGGAAAGGGCGTACGTCCGCTTCCCCGAAGCCTGAACAACATCTTTACCGAGCTGAAAGCCGATATGGGAATCACCCCCTCCCCCTCCGGGGACCTCAGTGCCTGGGCGGATCAGGGTGTGGTCCTGATGAACCGCGTACTCACGGTGCGTGCCGGGGAAGCAGGCTCACACCGGAAGCGGGGATGGGAGGAAATCACTGAACTTGCTGTGCGCGCACTGGCTGCCCGCCGCCGCCCCGACGGAACACGCGTTCCCCTGGTTGCCGTCCTGTGGGGCCGCGATGCCCAGGGCATCGTCCCGTTCCTCGGCGGAACGCCCACCGTCGAATCCGCGCATCCCAGTCCCCTGTCGGCCTCACGCGGGTTCTTCGGTTCCCGGCCGTTCAGCCGGGTTAACGAACTGCTGGCGCAGCAGGGCGCCGAACCCGTGGACTGGCGGCTTCGCGGGGAGCGGTAAGGGCGGCGCGATACGGTAGTTACAGGCCCTTTCCTAGGAGACACCCATGCCCGAACCAATGACTTCCCCGCGCCCGCAGGAGCCGGAGTCCCCGGCTCCCCGCCGCCAGCGCCCCCTGCTGACCCTTGAGGTTCTCCGCCGCGAACAGATCAGCGAGCATATGGTCCGGGTGGTTGCCGGCGGACCCGGTTTCGACAAGTTCCAGCCGAACAGCTGCGCCGATGCCTACTGCAAAATCTGGTTTGGCCCGCAGGGCCGCCCCATTGACGGCACCGAGGACCTGGACACCATCCGGGCGCGGAGCGAACGGGAGCACTGGCCGGTGTCCCGCACCTACACGGTCCGGGACGTGGATCTTGAAGCACGCGAAATCAGCATCGACTTCGTAGTCCACGGAGACGAAGGCCTGGCCGGGCCGTGGGCAGCCTCGGCACAGCCGGGGGAACCACTGACCTTCTCCGGTCCCGGAGGCGCCTTCAACCCCGATCCCGACGCCGACTGGTACCTGCTGGCTGCCGATGAATCAGCCCTCCCCGCAGCTTCCACCGTGCTCCGTGCGCTGCCGCAGGACGCCGTCGGGCAGGCGTTCATCGAAGTCGCCGGCCCCGCTGACCGCCAGCCGGTGCCGAAACCTGCGGGAGTGGAGCTGACCTGGCTGTACCGCGGGGACATCCCCGCGGGGCGCAGCCGGATGTTGACCGACGCCGTTTCGGCGACGCCCTGGCGGGATGGAACCGTGCAGGTCTTTGCACACGGTGAACGGGAGGCAATGAAGTCCCTGCGCGACGTCTTGTTCAGCCACCGGGGGCTGGAGCGCCGGCAGGTCTCACTTTCCGGCTACTGGGCTGCGGGACGCACCGAAGACGTCTTCCAGGCCGAAAAGCGCACGCCGGTCGGCAAGATTCTCTAGCCCGGACAGCAAGGAGCCCGGCCCGCTGCAGCAGCGGGCCGGGCTCTTGTCTTTTTTGGTGCAGCTAACGCCGCCGGTTACGGCGGTCGTTGCCGTTGAGGTTGCGGGTGAAGGGCCGGCCCAGGTTATCGCCGAGCACCACGCCGCCGGAGATGGCCAGAATGACGGTGAGCGCGTCAAACAGGCCTACCACGCCCTGGTACATCTCGTCGGTGCCGATGCTCAGGCCGTACATGGACCGGAAGATCGCCAGCCCCGGGAACAGGAACAGAACGGCCGGCACCGCCACGATCAGCTGCGGGGCACCCATCCGCAGGGCGACAATGCGGGCCACCATGCCGATGAAGATGGCAGCCACCGCCGGGGTGAGGCGCGGCCCCATGCCGCCTGCCTCCACCAGCTGGTAGACCAGGAACCCGGCAGTGCCGATCAGCACCGTAGGCAACACCAGCCGGCGCGGGGACTGTTCGACAATGCAGATGGCTCCCAGCGCAATCGCCAGCAGCAGCAGGGTCACGGCGAAGGAATACTGCGACGAGGCCACGTCGGTAACATTCAGCCGGCCCATCCCCATCAGGGCACCCAAAACGAGCGCGACGGCGATGCCTGCCACCAGGGCGCCGAAGGTCAGGAACGCGGACAGGAACCGGCCGGACGCCGTGACCGGGAACCCGTTGATCGCATCCTGCACGGCCGAAACCAGACGGCCGGTGGGCAGCATCACCAGGATGCCGCCGGCAACGACGATGCCCGGGGAGATGGGCACCTCCATGGACCAGAACAGCATGGCCATGGCCGTGACCACAAAGCCGCTGGCCGCCGTCGTGAAGAAGTCCGGGACCCGCCACCTGCCGAGCACGCGCTGGAGCAGGCTGACCATCACCGTGCCGGCGAATCCCACCAGTGACGCGAGCGGACCGCCGCCGATAAACCCGACGATGGCCGCTGCGAACACCCCGGCGGATACCGTCACTGCCCAGCGCGGGAACGGCTTGGGCTGGTGCGTGATCTCGTTGAGCCGGTTGGCCGCCTCGGCGCGGGAGAGCCCGCCGTCGATGATGTCGGTGACCAGCTGGTGGACCAGGCCAAGCCCGGCATAGTTGTTCGTCCAGGAACGGACCACGCGCATCACCGTGATGGGGGTCTGGTCCTTCGGAGAGTAGTTGAGCAGCACCGACTGGTTGGTGATGTCCACTTCGATGCTTTCCAGCCCGAATGCGGCGGTCACGGCAATGATGGCGGTTTCCACCTCCAGCGCGCCGGCACCGTAGCGGAACATGGATTCGGCCATGCCGAGGGCCAGGTCCAGGGTCTTGCGGGCATTCGCGTCCGGCCCGGCGGTGCGCACGAGCGGATTGGCATAGGGGCTGCCTGCCAGCCGTTCCACAATGGACATCGCCTGGGTGGGCGGATTCTCCCCCTGGACCAGCTTGCGCAGCATGCGCCGCGCCGCAGCGGATGAGCGGTCGGCGCGGACGGCGCTGGAGGCCAGCGGCACCGTTCCCGGCGGAACGGTTTTACGCGTACGGGCAGGGCGTTTCTCGCGCGGGTCGGCAGTCGTCCGCATCCGGCCCGTCTGCGGCCGAAGCACCTTGGACCCAGCCGGGCGGATTACGGAGGTGGTGGGAGGAGGCGGTTTGGGCCGGGTGCTGCGCAGGGCAGCGGTGGGCATGTCCATGCCGGTGGCCGGCTGACCCGGAGCCTTCGACGGCGGGTTCGGCGCCTTGGCGGCCGGCCGCATAGGCCGCCCGGAGGCGCCTTGCCCCGGCCGGGGTCCCTTGCCGGACTTTGCCCTCTGGGCCTGTGGCTTCCCTGCCTGGCCGCTGCCGGGCTGAGGGGGCTCCTGCCGTGCCTTCCCCGACTCAGGGGTCTCCGGCTGCGCCTTTGCTGGCTCTGCCCGCCGGCGCGCCGGCATGCTGATCAACGGAATGGGCCCCGCAACCGGGTCCGGATTCGGTGCCGAATCCGGATTCGATCCGGGCTTGCGCCCACCCGGATCGGCTGTGTTCTCCAAGGATTCACCCTTTCGCCTGTTCCGGGACCCGCCCGGGTTATTGCCTGGTGGAACTGCTGCTTAGTAGAACGGCTGCTGGTGGCGGCGCCAGTAAATCTGCCGCGCCACGCGTTCGCCAATGGTGTTCCAGATGCGATAGCGGATCGGATCCACAATGAAGTCGTAGCAACCGACGAAATCCGTGACCGTCTTGGAGAAACTGGTCTTGAACAGGCCCAGCCCGTGATGCGGGTGGCTCTTGTCCTTGAGCTGGTTACTCGGCGGTGTGCCGCAGAAGTCGTACTGGACAATGCCGCACTCCTTCTTGAGTTCGGTGATCGCGGTCCACTGGACCAGGTGTGAATCCCCGTACTGGGAGCGCCGTGGCTTGGACCCGCCGTCCTTGTACGTGCCCTTGTTACCGTAGGCAATCACGAAGGCACCCACTGTGGGTTCCCCGTCCTCGAATGCGAAGTAGAAGCGTCCCTGCCCGGCAGCAACGAAGTTGGACCAGAACCGGTGGTAGTACTCGTAGGAGCGCAGCCGCGCCGCAGAGCGGTCCTCGATGTGGGCCATCAGGCGGTACATGGTCCGCATGTTCTCTTCGGTCGGCTCGACCCGGCGGACATCGGCGCCTTCGCGGATCGCCCGGCGGACCGCGTTCCGGCCCCGGGAGGAGAGGTTCTTGAGCAGCTGCTCCTCGTCCGGTGTGGTGTCCAGCAGGGCCGTGGAGTCATTGGGCTGCAGGTTGAAGGTCTTGATGAATCCGGCCCCGGTGAACAGGGCCTGGACCTCTTCGCTGTCCACGATGTCCGGCTCAACCTTGATCGCGAAAACCTTGCGGCGGGTCTCCTTGATGAACCGTGCCAGCGCGTTCACCACCAGCGGCACATCTTCGGGGGCGGCGACGTCGGGGCCCTTGATGAGGTACCAGAGGCTGCCGAGGGCCGGGACCTTCTTCTCGATCGCCAACGTGTAGGTCACGTAATCGGGTCCGGTGAAGGCCAGGTAGACGGGATTCCAGCCGTGGTGTGACTTCACTTCCGCGAAGGACGCTGACTGGAGGACATTGCCGCCGCCGGGGTTAGCCAGCACGTGCTTGTCCCAGTTGGCGATCTCCTCGGCAGTGGCCAGGCGTGCACTAAAATCTCGCAAAATACCTCAACTAATGGTTTGTTCACTGCATCGTTTTCAGCGCATCGCTACCAACGCGCCGGCCCGCCGCGGAAACGGCCTTCGAACCGGGTCCCAGTCTATCCGTTGCACTGCCGCCGGGCCGAACGCTCAAGTGGACGCGGGGAGGAACCAGCGGACCCGCGGTTCCACTTCGGCCAGGTCCCATGCGGCCTGGATGATCCGGCGGTCCTCCCCCGTGGTCCGCGTCTGTTCCTGCCGCACGTACTCCCGCCAGGTGGGCACATCGTAGATTTCCCGGAACTGGTCCTGGTCAGTGACCGAGTGCACCAGTTCCCAGTCCGTGGCACCGGTGCGCATGCGCGATAGCCGGACGTTGTGCATGGCCGTCACGAACTCGTCCTTCCGGTCCGCAGGCACCTCATAGGAGACAAGGACCGTCACCGGTCCGGCGCCGGGATTCGGTTCCTGACCGGCAGGAAGCTGCAGTTCCGTGCCGGCTACGCTGCGGTCCAGGCGTCCGGTACCCGGCAGCAGCGGAAGCACCAGGACGCTGGCCCCGGCCAGCAACAGTACGCCGGCGGCAAAAGCCAGGGTGGGAGCGTAGCCGGCACCGGTTGCACCCGATCCCCAGAAAACAGCGCCCACGGCCTGCGTGCCGGCGGCGACCATCAGATACACGGACAGGCCGCGGGCACGCACCCATTCGGGCAGGGTCAGTTGCATCGCGGCGTTCAAGGTGGAGAACGTGGAGATCCAGGCGAACCCCGCGAAGACCAACAGAACGGCAACGGCCCACGCGGGCAGGTATCCCGAGGCGAAGGCCCCGGCCGCGAAGACCACGGCGCTGATGCCCAGCAGTGTGTTGTCCTTCAGGACGGTCCGGAGCCGCGGCAGGAGCAGGACACCCAGCACGGCACCGATACCCAGCGCCCCGAGGAGCAGCCCGTATCCTGCCGAGCCCAGGCCGAGATGGCCGTTGGCGGCAACGGGCAGCAGCGCATAGAGGGCGCTGGCGGGGAAAATGAACAGACCGGACCGCAGGAGAATCCGGCGGATGAGTGGTGCAGCGCGGATGTAGCGGATACCTGCGGCGAGCGCCTCCCCCATGTGTTCCCGTTCGACGGGATCCCGCTGGGGAGCCCGCCAACTGTAGATGGCAATGGCGGTGCCCACGAAGGACAGTGCGTTCAGGCCGAACACAAAGGCCGGACCGGTCAGGGCCACCAGCAGACCGGCAATCGCTGGACCAACTGCACGGGCCGTGTTCATTGCCACGCTGCCGAGCGCCGCGGCCGCCTGTATCTCTTCCCGGGGCACCAGTGCAGGGGTGATGGCCTGCCAGGCGGGGGCGCTCAGCGCCATGCCGCAGCCAATGAGGAAGGTGTACAGCAGCAGCGAATCCGGGTCCAGCAGGCCCAGCGCAGCCACGACCGTCAGCACGGTGGCAGCGCCGGCGGCGAAGATGTTGGCACCCAGGATCAGCCGGCGCCGGTTGAAGGCGTCCGCCAGTACCCCGGCCATAAGGCCCAGCAGAAGGGAAGGCGTGAGGTTAGCAGTCTGGACCAGGGACACAAGGGCGGGGTTTTCGCTGGATTCCACCAGGAACCACTGGGCCCCGACGGTCTGCATCCAGGTGCCGATATTGGAACCCAACTGGGCAAGCCACAGAATGAGGAACATCCGCCGGCGCAGCGGCGCCCAGGGCGATTCCATTCGATTCCCTCTCTCAGGGGCTGGACGGGAAGCCTTTCCAAACGCGGGCAAAGCGCTCCTGGGCCGACTGGGCAGAGGCCTGCTCCAAAGCATGCAGCCGCCCGTAGGTAAAGCCGTTCTCGCCGGCGGCCAACGCCGTGGCCCCCATCCGCCGCAGATAGGCCTGCGTCACCACGCTGTCCTGGTGCTCACCGAGGACTTTCTGCACATGCTCGGCGGCGTCCACCATTTCCTTCGCTTCCTTCGGCTGGACGGGTGCCCAGACCTCGGCCGCGTAGCGCAGCTGTTTCGCATCCTTGCGCGCGTCATGGAGCACTTCCGCGTAGTCTTCGCCCGCCAATGTCCGTGTGGCCCTTATCCGGCGGTGCAGCCTTTTCCGGTCCCGCCGGATGATGCGGGCAGCGGCGGGACCCGCCGGTTGCCTGGCTGTTTCCGTCCAGAACGGGCGGTCCAGCAGCGCTTCGAGTCCGTCCAATGCCTGGAAGTACCGCTGGGAGTGCAGTGCTTCGCGGACGTGCCCGTAGGCCTGCCGATAGTCATGGAGCAGTTCCTCGTCCACGCGGGCGGCAACCGGCCCCATCACCAGGTCAGCGGGTTCAGCGGCAATCAGCTGCTGGAGCCGGTGGCGCATCACCTGCGCATCCCGGGCCTCCCCCAACACCCGGGCGATCCACCGCAGTTCCCTCCGCAGCGAGCGCCCCGGCTCGGGGTCCATGGTGCTGCGGTAACTGGAGAGGGCCGAGCGCAGCCTCCTGGTGGCAACCCTCATCTTATGGATCCCGTCGGCGTCCCCCCGCCGTACGCGTGGATCGTGGCGCAGCAACTCCTCGAACTGTTCGCGCAGATACTCCAGCAGCAGCAGCGCCACCGGGCTGCCGGCGTCCAGGAGGCCGGCCTCTGTTCCGTCCGGCGCACCCCCGGTGCCCGCGCCGGCCTTCTCCGGGTGCCGGACCGCATCCCGTCCCGCAGCTGCCTCCGGGCCGGCCGGCACGGCACCGGCAGCGAGGAACATGGTTTCCGCCTCCGCGCCCAGCGCACCGTCGTCGGACGCGATGGACCAGACCCGGCGGTCCGGCCCGCCGGACTCCGCTTCAGCGTCACTTGTCCTGGTGCTTTCATCGGTGACCCGGGCAAGCACCGTGCCCGCGCTGTCCAGCAGGTCGTACTCCAGGTAACGCGTGACCAGCGTCTGCGCAGGCACCAGTTCCCGCCCCCGAACCACGGCTTGGACGTCATCCACCAGTTCCGCCGGAATCCCTGCACCGGATTCGGCAGTGTGGCTGGTCCGGACAGCAGGTTCCAAAGAGGGGGCGGTGCGCTCCCAGCGCGTGCCGCCGTCGTCGTCCGTATGCCGGGAGAGGCTGAAGCGGCGCCTGCGGAGGGAACCGTCCGGGGTGTCATACCGGACTTCCGTGCGGCGGCCTTCCCTGGGCTGCGCCACTTTGGCGACACCCGACAGCTCATGCAGCGGCGGCAGCACCAATGCAACATGTACCAAGAAGGGGCTTGCGGTACCTGTTCCGGCGACCATGTGCGCCAGTATAGGACCGCAACGGCCGCTGCCGGGAGTCCTTGGGCCTCCTGCCTACCGGAGCCGGGGCGCTTCCCGGTACCATCGGGCGGTAATGAACCGGCACTGCAGCAGCGGAGGCCAGCGGATGAACTCGATGACGTACGCCAAGCTCGGCAAGTCAGGGGCAACTGTCTCGGTCCTTGGGCTGGGCTGCCTGGGATTCGGCGATCCGGACCGCGGCGCGCACGGATGGACCATCCGCGAGGATGAGGCCAAGTCCCTGCTGCGGCACGCGGTGGAGCTGGGCATCAATTTCTTCGACACCGCCAACGTGTATTCCGCCGGCCACAGCGAGGAAATCCTCGGAGCTGCGGTCGCGGAATATTGCCGGCGGGAAGAGGTGGTCATCGCCAGCAAGGTCCACGGCGAAATGGGACCGGGCCCGAACGGGTGGGGATTGTCCCGCAAACACATCCTGTGGCAGGTGGAGCAGAGCCTGCGGCGCCTGGGCACGGACTATATCGACCTTTACCAGGTGCACCGCTGGGACGGCACCACGCCGCTCGAAGAAACGCTGGAGACCCTGGACCTGCTCGTCCGGGACGGCAAGGTCCGGTACCTGGGCGCCTCGAGCATGCACGTCTGGCAGTTCTCGAAAGCCCTCTTCCTGCAGGAGCAGCACGGCTGGGCGCAGTTCATCACCATGCAGGATCACTACAACCTCCTCTACCGCGAAGAGGAACGGGAAATGTACCCGCTGTGCGCGGACCGCGGCATCGGCGCACTGCCCTATTCCCCGCTCGCCCGCGGGCGTCTGGCCCGCCCCTGGGGAACGAGGACGGTCCGGCAGGACTACGACGAGCAGGGCCACATGCTCTATCGGGGCAACGAGGAAGTGGACCGCAGCATCACCGATGCAGTGGGGAACGTGGCCGAGGGGCTCGGCGCCACCCGGGCGCAGGTTGCCCTGGCCTGGGTTCTGGCCAACCCGGTGGTCACGGCTCCGTTGATCGGTGCCACGGCCGCTTCCCACTTGGATGAAAACATCCAGGCATTGGAAATCCAGCTCACCGAAGAGGAATTCAATGCGCTCGAGGAGTTCTACCGTCCCCGTCCCGTGGCCGGGTTCTGAGCGACCAGCGCTACGCCACGCCCGTTGTTGCGCAGTTCCCGGACGGCAGACCATGCTTGGGTTGTGATGGTTCCAGTGGTTCCACTGGTTCCACTGGTTCCACCGTGTTGTATGTGCTGACTCCTGCCCGTATACAGAAAGTCGCTTAGGTACCCATGCTGTCTCTGGTCTTGTGGCTTGTTCAACTGCTGTTGGCACTTCTATTTGCCGGAGTCGGCTTCGTAAAGATCTTCCAGGGCTATGCCCGCCTTCGGGAGAACCTTCGCTGGCCCGAGGACTTTTCCCCCGTCACCGTGAAACTGATCGGCATCCTCGAAGTCCTTGGAGCGGCCGGGCTGGTCATCCCCGAGGCGACCGGCATCCTGCCCGTACTGACGCCGATAGCTGCCTCTGCGCTGACGATCCTGATGGCCCTGGCGGTCCTGATCCACGCGCGGCGCGGTGAACGCAACCGGATCGCCCTGGGTGTCATTCTGATGGTGCTTTCGCTGGTGGTGGCACTGGGCCGGTTTGGCGTCTTCGGGTGAGCAGTGCGGATCCGCAATCCCCGCCGTCGCTCGCTGCAGCCGTCGTCGGGCTGTACGCGCTGCTGCCGTCTGAATTCACCGCCGCCCGCAACGCCCGCGCCGCCGACGCCGGGCGGGCCGGGGACAAGGATCTGGCCAAACGCATCAAGGCACTGCCAAAGCCCTCGACGGCGGCCTGGCTCGTGAATCTGCTGGCGCACCAGCGGCGGGAGGACCTGGAAGAGGTGCTGGAGCTGGGAGCGGCGCTGCGCGAAGCCCAGGAGGACCTGGACCAGAAGCAGCTGCGCCGCTTAAGCACCGAACGCCAGCGCCTGCTGCGCGCGATTGTCCGCCAGGCCCGGGACCTGGCTTCCGAACTGGACCACCCGGTGAGCGAATCGTTGGCGGCGGAAGCCGAACAAACGCTCTGGGCCGCGATGACCGACCCGTCGGCGGCCGACGCCGTGGCCAGCGGCCAGCTGGTCCGTTCCCTCACCGCCAGCGGTTGGGAAGAGGTGGACCTGGACGGTGCCGTTGCCGACCCGGACTCGATCTCCCACGGTGCCGGAGGCGGGGCGGGGTCCGGGACGGCGCCGGGCCGGGCCGGGACCGCGAAGGAGAAGGGCGGGAGCTCGGACAGCGCGGCAGTACGACGGCGGCAGGCCGAGGCCCGGCGGGCGGTCCGGAAAGCGGAGACGGACCTGGAGGAAGCGGCAGGCGCCGAACGCCGGGCTCAGGAAGCACTGGACACGGCCCAGCAGGAAGTGGATGAGTCTGCCGGCCGCCGGGACGAGCTCACGGATGAAATCGACGAACTGCGTGAGCGGATCCGGCAGCTCGAGCGGGAGGTCGCAACCGTGGACCGGCGCTCCGGGAAGCTGGAACGCGAGCGGGACAATGCCCGGCGCGCGGCCCGTGCCGCCCGCCGGACGGCGGAGAAGGCCAGGCAGAAACTCGCGGACGCCCAGGATCTGGCCGACGGCGGGACGCCGTAACTAGCTTCCGTTTCCGGGCAGCCGCTGCAGCATCCCGAACCGGCTGCGGATCCGCGCCAGATCGGTGGTGTGGGCTATCCCGGGGAACACGCCGTCGTAATCCGGCATCCCGATGACGTCCAGGCGGCAGCCGGCGTCGTAGAGCACATCCACGACGTTGCCGAAGCGCTGCCAGCCGTAGGGATTCGACCCCTCGGTCGGGGGCACGCCACTGATCACCCAGTGCCGGTGCGTCTGCGCCAAGTGCAGGTAATCGGAGGTGGCCGACTGCGCGTGGCACAGATCCTCGAAATCGAACCACAGCTGCCCGCCGCCCGCCCGCAGCGCGTCCAACGTCCGGGTGCCCGGCGTCAGCTGCAGCGCTTCCTCTGCGCCGGGCGGGGTCAACCCGGCGGAGGCCAGCAGCACGTCGTCGTTGCTGCGCAGGTGATACCCGGCGGCGAAACCCGACGCGTTACGTGGCCCTGCGACGGCGCGGTAATCCGTGTCCCCGTCCAGCTCCAGGACCTGCAGGTGTCCGGTAATCAGTGCAATGCCGGGTTCGAAGAGATGGTGGAACATCTCATCCGGAAGCAGCTCCTGCGGCGCATAGTTGGACGTCGCCACCAGCACGATGCCGCGGTCCAGCACGGTGCGGAGCAGCCGCGTAATGAAGGCGGCATCTGCCGGGTCCTTGACATGGAATTCGTCAAAGCACAGCAGCCGGACGTGGCCCAGCATTTGGTCCAGGGCTGCAGCGAAGGCCGAATCCCGCCGGTAGCCGGGGTTTCCGTAACCGGCGAACACGAGTGCATGCAGTTCCCGGAAGAAATCATGGAAATGCAGCCGCCGTTTCTCCGGAATATCGACGGAGTCGAACAATGTGTCCAGCAACCAGGTCTTTCCCCGCCCCGGCGGACCCCAGAGGTAGACGGAGGTGTGGTCCGGCACAGGCTGCGGAGATTGGGCCGCTGCTGCTGCCCGTGCCAGCGCCGGAAGGACGGCCCGCTGGGCCGCATCCAGGGCCAGGCCCTGCCCTTCTGCTGCGAGCTGGAATTCGTCGGCGGCGCCCGGGGCCTGCATTGCGGTCATCCCTCCGTTCTACCCAACCAGGGGGCACGGGCCAAACCGGTCGAATAGGGCAGGGAAATTCGCGCTAATTATTCCCGCGCCGCGGTGGTACGTTCGAAGCCAGGCACGGAACGAATGACCGCCTTTTGGAGGAACCATGACCGATCATGTTGCCCAGGTGCAGGACTGCACGGTATCCAGCTGCGACTTCAACCATGAGGGATGCACCGCCTACGCGATCACGGTGGGCGGCTCACCTGATCACGCCAGCTGCGCCACCTTCATCGACACATCTGCCACCGGCGGGCTGCCCAAGGTCCTCGCCCAGGTGGGTGCGTGCCAGCGCAATGAGTGCCGGTTCAATAGCCACCTGATGTGCGACGCCCATGATGTGCGGGTAGGCCCCGGCGCGGAACTCGCTGACTGCCTTACCTATCAGCCCCGCTGACCGGTGCCATCAGTCCTTCTTGAATGGAATCCGGACCTGCCGGACCCCTGGCCCGGCGGTTACGGTCCGGCGGTAGCAGCAGTGGACGACGGCGGAACTTTCCGCCGGCGCATCCCGCTGATCGCCGGCTTCCCGCCGGTTGCTGGAACCGAAGTATGGCTCGTGCTGCGCGGCAGTATGCGGGGGCTGCGGGGCCTGGTGGGCCACGGCGTCGTTGTCCCGCCCGGATCAGGGGACACTGCAGACGCCGTGACGGTGGACTTCGACCGGCTGCTGCCCCTGGGTGAGCAAGTGCCGGCGTCACTGCTCGAGGAAGATGTGCCCAACCTGCCCCGGGTCGACGGTGCCGCGTCCGTACCGTCAGCTTCCGTGCCGGCACTGCGGCGGCTCTGGTCGGGATTCCTCGGCGCCGACCCGGATCCGCTGAGTCCTGCGCCGGGCACGATTGCGGCCGAAGCATCGGGCCTGCAGCGCGTCAACGCCTACGAGCATAACGCCGAGGCCCGCCGGCTGTGCCTGGCCTTCCACGGCAATTGCTGTGCGGCCTGCGGGCTGGTCCCTGCGCAGCGGTACGGTCCGGGGACGGAAGCACTGATGCAGGTGCATCATGTGGTGCCGGGCACGGACCTGCCCGCCGACTACGCCCTGGATCCAGCCTCGGACCTGGTGCCGCTGTGTCCCACCTGCCACGCCGTGGCACATACCCGGGTTCCGGTCCCCTACACCCCCGCCGAGGTGCGCGGCCTGCTTGCCGCCGCACCGGATGCAGCGTCACGGGCAGTGGGCGCGGACGCCGTCGTCGTCGGGTCCCTGGTGAGCGCGGAGCAGCAGCAGGCGTTGGACGACGCCGCCCGGCTGCGCGGACTTCGCTAGACTCTAGAACTCCCATGAGTATTCCAGCGAGCACTTCCAAAACCGTCCGGGTGGACGCCTGGCTGTGGGCGGTCCGCGCCTATAAAACCCGGTCCGCGGCCACCGCCGCGTGCCGCGCCGGCCATGTCCGGTTGAACGGCAATCCGGCCAAGGCCGCGCAGCCGGTGCAGCCCGGGGACACCGTCCGGATCCGGCAGCCCGGCTTCGAACGGATCCTCGAGGTGCGGCAGCTGATCAACAAACGCGTGGGTGCCGAGGCGGCGTCGCACTGCTTTATCGACGCCACGCCTGCCCGTCCCGCAGCTCCGGCTCTGGGTATTCCGGTGCGGGACCGGGGCGCCGGCCGGCCCACCAAGAAGGACCGCCGCGAGCTGGACCGGCTGCGCGGGAGCTAGACCGGCACCCCTCGGTTTCCGCCTAGAGAACCGCGGGCTCCGGCAGGCTGGTTCCCGTTTCCACGTACCGCTGGTGGAAGGACAGGGACTCGTCCAGCAGATGCGGGGTGTGCTTGCCGAGGCTGTCCCGGCTGGCGCGCTCGAAGTAGTCCTGCAGCAGCGGCTGGTAGTCCGGGTGGGCGCACTTCTCGATGATGACGCGGGCGCGCTGCTTGGGGGAAAGGCCGCGCAGATCCGCCAGGCCCCGCTCGGTGATGATGAGCATGGTGTCGTGTTCGGTGTGATCCACGTGGGCCGCCATGGGTACGATCCCGGAAATCTTTCCGCCCTTGGCCGTGCTCGGGGACATAAAGGCGGAGAGGAAGCCGTTGCGGGCAAAGTCCCCGGAGCCGCCGATGCCGTTCATCATGGCCGTACCGGCAACGTGGGTGGAGTTCACGTTGCCGTAAATATCAGCTTCGATCATGCCGTTCATGGCAATGCAGCCCAGCCGGCGGATCAGTTCGGGGTGGTTGGAGATCTCCTGGGTCCGCAGGATGATGCGCTTGCGGTAGAAGTCGATGTTGGAGTTGAATTCCTCGATGCCCGCCGGGCTGAGCGAGAACGACGTCGCGGAGGCCACCCGGATCACCCCGTCACGGATCAGGTGCAGCATGCCGTCCTGGATCACCTCGGTGTAGGCCGTGAGCCCGGTGTACCCGGCGGTGGAGAGCCCGGCGAGCACGGCGTTGGCAATGTTGCCCACCCCGGACTGCAGCGGCAGGAGCTTGTTGGTCAGCCGGCCGGCCTTGATTTCGGAGTCGAAGAAGTCCAGCAGGTGCCCGGCGATCTGCTGCGAGGTTTCGTCCGGGGCTGCAAACGGAGTCATGCGGTCCGGCGCGTCGGTTTCGACGACGGCAATGACCTTCTCCGGGTCCAGGCGCAGGTAGGGCTCGCCGATGCGGTCATCCGGGTTCACCAGCATGATGGGCTTGCGGTGCGGGGGCAGTGCGGTCCCGTAGTAGACGTCATGCATGCCGTCCATGGCTTCCGGCTGCTGGCGGTTCACCTCGATGATGACTTTGTCTGCCTGCTCAATCCAGGTCTTGTTGTTACCCACGGAGGAGGACGGGATGAGGCTGCCGTCCTCGTTGATACCGACTACCTCGATCACGGCCAGGTCCACATGCCCGTAAAAACCGAACCAGGTGTACTGGGCCACGTGCCCGAGGTGGATGTCGATGTACTCGAGTTCGCCGTCGTTGATCCGCTTCCGGAGCGTGGGATCTGACTGGTAGGGCAGGCGCAGTTCCATGCCGTCTGCCTTGGCCAGCACACCGTCGAGTTCCGGGGCCGTCGAGGCGCCGGTGAGGACCTTGATCTGGAAGTCCTCGCCCTTTGCGTGCGCGGCTTCCATCTGGACTGCGAGCGCCTGCGGAACGGCCTTGGGATAGCCGGCGCCGGTGAAACCGCTCATCGCCACGGTCATTCCCGGGCGAATCATGGCCGCTGCCTGTTCGGCGGTCATAACGAGTTTCTGGAGTCCGGGATGGGAAATGCGACGGTGCATGGAGAGGCCTTTCAGAGAACGAGATCGAATTCACCCTATCGCCCTGTGAGCCGTGCCTCATAGTCGGGTGTCGCGGCACACGTTGCCGATCGTGCCTAAGATGGTGGCCACAAGCGCCGCCGGCCATGCCCGGCGGATGGCACCCGGGAGGAAACCTGTCATGCCGAACCCCATCATTCCTGCCCCGACGCCGCTGGCGAACCTGCGGGATCTGGGCGGGATTCCAGTGGACGGAGGGAAGATCCGCGCGGGCCTGGTGCTCAGGGCCGACGACGTCGCGACCACCACCGCGGAGCAGGT
Organism: Arthrobacter sp. zg-Y1110; assembly: GCF_025244865.1. Classification (NCBI taxonomy): domain Bacteria; kingdom Bacillati; phylum Actinomycetota; class Actinomycetes; order Micrococcales; family Micrococcaceae; genus Arthrobacter; species Arthrobacter sp. zg-Y1110. Next base: position 541,630 of record NZ_CP104272.1, on the reverse strand, counting down.
AGCCGAACTCGTGGAGGCGGGCCTGCGCACGATCATTGATCTGCGCTCGGCTGACGAAGCGGAACGCACCGGACGCGGTCCGTCCGCAGACCATCCGGTGCAGTACCTGGCCCTGCCCCTGACCGATTCCATGGACGCCCCGCCTGAACTGGCGGGGCAACTCCTGAAGTCGGTCCGTTCCTCCGAGCAGGTGGGCCAGTGGTACGCGAAGATCTTCGCGTACCAGAAAGAGGCCCTGGTGCGGGGGCTGCAGGCCGTGGCCGATTCCCCCGGTGCGGTCCTGTTCCACTGTGCCGCCGGCAAGGACCGAACGGGCCTGTTCGCCGCAGCGCTGCTGACCGTGCTGGGTGCGGAACCGGAGGCCGTCGTCGAGGACTACGCCCGGACCCAGGCCCGGCTCCCGGAGGTCTACCGTCGGATGGGACTGGCTGAGCTCAGCGGCGGTTATGACATCCCTGCGGATCATCCCGTACTGGCCGCCCACCCGGCCGCGATGCGGTCCATGCTGGCAACCCTTGACGGCAGGGCGGGCGGCGTTACCGCGGTGCTGCGGTCCGGCGGCCTCACGTCCGAACTGATCGGCGGCCTGCGCAGCAAGCTGGTGCAGCCGGTACCCGCCCAGGTGTAGCCTTGCCGGCCCGCCCGCACCGCATTGCCACCACCGCTGCCACCGGCAGCGGCGGCGCGGAAAAGCGTCCCGCGGCCCTGCTGCTGCTGGCAACTATTCTGGCGGTGCTTTGGGCCAATGCACCGTTTGCCGCCTCCTACGAGGAGTTCTGGGAATCCACCGTCGAGGTGCGTGCGGGCAGCATGGATCTGGAGCTGACCACCCGGGAGCTGGTCAACGATGCACTCATGGCCGTGTTCTTCTTCGTTGTGGGACTTGAGGTGCGGCGGGAGTTTGCCCTCGGGGAGTTGACCAACCGGTCCCGGGCGGTGATTCCGGTGGTCGCCTCGGCCGCGGGGATTGCCGTGCCCGCCTTAGTCTTCCTGCTGTTCACGGCCGGCACGGAAGATGCAGGTGCGTGGGGCGTGGTCATCTCCACCGACACCGCGTTCCTGCTGGGCGCGCTGGCCGTCGCAGGACCCCGGGTTCCCGGCAGGCTGCGGATCTTCCTGCTGACCCTCGCGGTGGTCGACGACGTTGCCGCGCTCAGCATCATTGCCCTGGTCTACACCGACCATCTGGAACCCGTTCCGCTGCTGCTGGCCTTCGCCGGGCTGGCTGCCGTTGCGCTGACCCGGTACCTGCCGTACGGGCGCGGCGCCGTATACGCGGTGCTGGCGGTGCTGGTCTGGCTGGCCTTCTACGCCTCGGGCGTGCATCCGACCCTGGCGGGCGTGGGCATTGCCCTGCTGGTCCCCGTGTTTCCGCCCGCCCGCAGGGACGTGGAGCACGCGTTGGAGCAGACCCGTGTCTTCCGTCAGTCCCCCAATTCCCGGTACGCCCGGGCGGCGGTGCACAGCGTGCGGGAGTCCCTTTCCATCAACGAACGCCTGCACAGCGCCTACACCCCGTACGTGGATTACCTGATCCTGCCCGTATTCGCCCTCGCCAACGCCGGAGTGCGGCTGGACGGGCCAACGTTGGAACTAGCCCTGCGTTCCCCACTCGCCTGGGGCATTGTCTGCGGCCTGGTATTGGGAAAGTTCACCGGCATCTTCGGGGCTGCGGCAGTGCTGCACCGGCTGCGGATCGGCGAGTTCGGCCCCGGCCTGACGCTGGGCCGCATTGCCGGCGGCGCCGCCCTGTCCGGCATCGGATTCACCATCTCCCTGTTCATTATCGGCCTCGCCATCGAAGACCCCGCGGTGCAGAACGAAGCACGGGTGGCGGTCCTGGCCGGATCACTTCTGGCGTTCACGGCGGGAAGCGCCATCTTCCGGGCCGTGGAGGGACGGCGCCCTGCCGTTCCCCCGGGTGAGGTGCTGGCCCGGCCGGTGGATCCGGCACGGGACCATGTAGTGGGCCCTGCAGATGCTCCGTTGACCCTTGTGGAATACGGGGATTACGAGTGCCCGTTCTGCAGCCGGGCCACGGGAACCATCATGGAAGTGCGCGAGCATTTCGGTGCCGAGCTGCGCTATGTCTGGCGCCATCTGCCGCTGTCCAGGGTCCATCCCAATGCCGTTGCGGCTGCCGAAGCTGCAGAGGCCGCGGACCGGCAGGGGCGCTTCCGGGAATACAGCGCGCACCTTTTCGAGAACCAGGACAACCTGCTCCCGGAAGACCTGCTGGGCGCGGCGGAGAGCCTGGGCCTGGACATGGACCGGTTCGAAGCGGACCTGCGCTCGGCAGAGGTCAGCAACCGTGTGCTGGACGATGCCCTGGACGCCGAGTCGATGGACCTGCACGGAACTCCCACCTTCTTCATCGGGCACCGCAGGCACCACGGCCCCTACGACTCCGCCACCCTGATCCGCGCCCTGGAGGCATCACGTTCCGCCGAACCGTAGCGCCTGCCGGTACGCTCGGGCGATGAGTACAAATACCTTGGTCACCGGTGCAGGCCGGGGCATCGGCGCAGCAATCGCAGCCGCCCTCGCGGTGGCCGGCCACACCGTGGCGGTGCACGCCGGGCACGACGCCGACGCCGCCCGCCGGGTTGCCGCTACGCTGCCCGGAACGGGCCACGCCGTCGTCGTCGGGGACCTGTCCTCCCCCGCGGAGTGCGAGCGGGTCTTCGCCGAGGCCGTGGATCAGCTCGGCGGCCTGGACGTCCTGGTGAACAACGCGGGCATCTTCCGGGCCCAGCCGGTGTTGTCCGGGTCTTTTGCCGATTGGCACGAGGCGTGGCGGCAGACCCTTGACGTCAACCTGTTGGCACCGGCGAACCTCTGCCGGCTGATGGCCGAGCATCTGGTCCAGCGGCCCGCGGGTCCGGCGGGCGGGCGGCTGGTGAATGTGGGATCGCGCGGCGCCTACCGCGGCGAGCCGGAGAACGCTGCCTACGGTGCCAGCAAGGCCGGGCTGCACTCCCTCACCCAGTCCCTTGCCGTGGCCCTGGCGCCGCATGGGATCTTCTCCGCCGCCGTCGCACCGGGATTCGTGGACACCCGGATGGGCCGCCCCGCCTTGGAGGGGGCCAGCGGCGCAGCCATCCGGGCGCAGAGTCCGTTCAACCGGGTCGCGGAGCCGGAGGAAGTGGCTGCGACCGTAGCCTGGCTCGCCACGGCGGCTCCGGAGTGGGTCAGCGGCACGGTGATCGACGTCAACGGTGCCTCGCACCTGCGCTGACGTCCGAGGACGTCCAGACGCCCGTGCCCGTCCTTACGAACCTCTCACCGGGCGTCTCGGCACCGCGGCCAGTTCATCGTCCACGAACAGCGGTGCGGCGGCGCGGATGCCGGCCCCGACCATCACGGCGGCGGAGGCAATCAGGAGCGCCAACGGCAGGGTCCAGCTGCCGGAGACATCGTGCAGGGCGCCGATGGCGAACGGCCCCATGGCGGCCAGCAAATAGCCGACGGGCTGAATGAAGCCCGAGAGCTGGGCCGTGACCCGCGGTTCCCGGGAGCGGGCGGTGATCAGTGCCAGCGCGGTGGGGAAGGCGAACCCGCCCACGCCCAGGAACAGCGCCCAGAGCCAGGGCAGCGTGTCCGCTGCCAGCAGCAGCCCGCTGTAGCCGGCCACCATGCAGACACCGAGGCCAACAATGTAGGTCCGCAGGCGCGGCGAGCGTGCCACCAGCACCGGCATGATCAGGCCGCCCGGGATGCCAAGGCCGGCAATGATCGCGGCCATCAGTCCGGCGTGCGCCTGTTCCAGTCCGGCGTCGCGGTAGATCTGCGCAGCCCAGCCGAACTGGACGTAGGCGTGCATGGACTGAACACCGAAGAAGATGCTCAGGGCGACGGCGGTGCGTGACGAGCGCATCCGGGCGCCCTTCGTCCGGCGCGGCTCGCCGGCCGCCACCGGATCACGTCCTGCCCGCAGCGCCACGAGAATCCACGGGATAAACGCCGCCGCGGCCGCTGCGCCCCATACCCCCAGGCTCAGCCGCCAGCCGGCCGGATCACTTCCGGCCAGCACGCCGCCCAGCAGCAGCGGCAGGCTGGCGCCCAGGGCCAGCGTGGTGCCGTAGACGGAGTTCAACAGGGCCAGGCGCGACCCGCCGTGGCGCTTGATAAAGGCGGGGACGAGGATGTTGCCCACCGCCATGCCGGCGAAGGCGAGCACGGTAAGCGCCAGGAAGAGCACGGCGGAGCCTGCCAGCGCCCGCGCCAGCAGGCCTGCTGCCACCGCCCCCAGCGCCAGGACAACGGCGCCGTTGATGCCGGTTTTGCGCGAAAGTGCGACGGCGAGCGCCCCCACCAAGGCAAAGGTCAGCCCCGGCAGCGCGGTCAGCACGCCGGCGGCGGTGGCGTCCAGGTCCAGTGCGGCCTGCAGCTCGGCCAGGACCGGCCCTATGGAGGACGCACCCGGGCGCAAATTGACGGCGACCAGAACCACGGCGATGCCGACCAGCCAGATCGGCAGGGTGCGGCCGCCTGCGGTGGTGTTTGCCGGTGTCCCCTTGGTCTCGCTCACCCGAGTCTTTCTATCATGGCGCCGGCAACCGGGACCTATGTGTCAGACCGGCAGCCCGGCGGCCGGGCTGAAGCTGGCCGACTCCACGAACGCCGTCGCGGTATCCGGGGCAATCTCCGTCATTCCGGCGTCGACAATCAGCGGCCCGGCTCCCGGGCGGGCGGCGAACTCGGCGAAAAGCTTCCCGGCCGTGAAGCGGACTCCCGCAGGTTCCCCGGCATCCTGCCACGCCTGCCGGGCGGTCGGGCCCAGCTGAAGGTACCAGGACAGCAGCGCGTGCGCTGCCTGGGCGGACGCCTTGCCGGTCGACATGTCCAGGTCTGCGTTCAGGACGATCACCGGGGAGTTTCCCGGCCAGGGCGCCGGCGCGTCATCCGGCAGCTGGGTACCGGAAACCTGCAGCTTCGCGAGGTTCTTGGGCATCTGGTCGTAGGTGACCGGTTCGAAGGCGATGGCCTGCGCCCGGCCCACCGTCACCGCCCCCGACGGCGCTTCAGCGGCCAGCCGCCCGAAGGTGCTGGGATTCGCCCGGCGGACGGTCTTCGTAAACCGGCCGTACAACCAGTTCTCCCACGCTTCACTGTCCTTGGTGGATGTGTAGGCCCGAACGCTGGCGACGGCGGCAGCGGCCACGGCGTCGCGGTGGGCGGCGGGATCAGTCTTGTCCACAAGCAGGACGATGGGCTGGACTTTGTCGAACGGCTGCATACTTCCAGTTTTCCATGTTCCGCCGGGCCGCTCTGTGCGGGTGTGCACCGCTCCGCAGACCGGCTCGCCGTCGACCCCTTGGATGTCATCGCTACTCTGCCCCTGCTCCTGCCGCCGCGGTAGCGTGCGCGGCATGAGCGATCGCGAAACCCAGAGACACAGTTCCCTTCCCCCGCGGCAGGCACCCGGTTCTTCCCCGAACCTTGGTTCTTCCCGTAGCCCGGGCACGGCCGAGACGGCGGGACCGGAGGCGCAGTGGCAGTCGATGGAACGGGAGGACGGCCTGTACACCGTGGCCCAGATAGCCCAACAGCTGGGCTTCGGCGGCGGCCCCAATTCGATGGCCCGCCAGCTCACCGGGAAGGGGAGGATCCTGGTGGTAAAGCGGGGAAAGCAGTTCCTGTATCCGGGTTTCCAGTTCGACTGGAATAGTGAGCGGGTGCTTCCCACAGTTAAGGACGTGGTCCGGATGGGCCGCCAAGCCGGCTGGCCGGATGAGCGGATTGCCCTGTGGTTCTACACCTCCAACGGGGGCCTTAAACGGCCGGTGGACGTGAGGTCCAATGAGGAAGAACTGATCACTCTCGCCGGGGAAGAGTTCGGGCAGTAACTGATCGCCGGCATGGGAAGTTCTCGGGTTAGAGGCGGATGGCCGCAGCCATCTCATTGACGAAGTCCTCGGTCTCGGCCGCGTTCCGGAATCCGTAGGAGACCTCCCGGACCGCTTCCTGCCGCGAACCGGGCACGGCGTGGTATTTGACGGCGGCAAAGTTACCCGGTTCACTGACCGGTTCCACCAGCGGACGGCCGTTCAGCCGGGCGAACTGGCGCAGGGTCGGGTCGATGCGCCACTGATCCGTCTCCACCCAGAAGTGATCGCCCATGCCCGAGCTTCCGCTGGCCACCCGCACGCCCTCCAGCCCGGCGGAGGCCATCAGCCAGGCAAGCGTGAAGGAAGCGGGGGCACCCAGCCCGGAGCCGTAGGGAATATGGGCCTCGGCTACGGCTGCTGCCTGTTCTGCGAGGGCGGTGGCTTCCTTGAGGCTGAGTGTCTGCATACTTCTATGTTCTCAGCCGCTGGGCACAAACCTTGCCGCCGCCCCCGGCACCCCGCACGGCCACCCCGACAGGACACGCCGGACCGGTACCGGTTCAGGCAGCCGCCCCGGTGCCCGGACGGCGCATCCGGTCAGTTGCACGCCGGACCGGCGGATCGTTTTCGGCGTTCTGCAGCAGCCGGTCGAAGTCCATGAGCCCCACGTCGCCGCACTTGAAGGACAGCCTGGCCTCGGGCCTGCTGCCGGCCGCCGTAGGTTTCCGCCGCCCGGTAAGCGCCAGGCGCAGCTGCCCGCCGCCGTCGTCGTTGACCTGCAGCTGCCGCTTCGCTACCAGTTCACGGACGCCTTTCGCGTCCACCGCGGGTGCGTTGTAGAAGTACTCGCGGACCACTCCGGTGAGGGCTTCTGCGTCCGCACGGTCCTGCCGCGGCCACCGGATGAGTTTGTCGGTGACAGCTTGGACGGGCTGAACAATAAAGCCGAATGCGATCAGCAGTGCAATCAGGTCACCGCCGCCCATCACGAGGAACAGCATCGCGGCCACGCTCAGGCCCACGATGGTTCGCACTGAGTGGGGATGCCGTGGACTGAGCGGCACGGTGACCAGTATCGGTTGGATCTGCGCGGCCATCAGGACCAGCCTCCCTTTAGCCCGGCCAATGCCTCTGCTTCGCGGGCGAGCCTGGCCGCCTCGTGGAGCTCGTGGTCGGAGCGGCTTTTGTTATAAGTCATCGGGTCCTGCTCGACGGCCGCTTCGAGGGAACGCAGCCGGTTTCGGTGGTTCTCCGCCGTTTGTGCCAGCTTCAGCTGCGACTTCGAACTTGTCAGTTTTTGCATCAATTCCTCCACACGGGATTCCTTCGCACGGACAACCTCAAAATGGTGGCGTGCCGTGGCTTCAACGCGTACCGCAAGGTCATACATGCGGCGCGCGGTCGCGGCGAGGCTGACGGCTTGGCCTGCGGTCAGCCGTTCCTCGGCAACAACGGCTTCCAACGCCTTCAACCGGGTTTCGTAGGACCGCGCGACCGCACCGTAGTGCCGCGCCACTTCCCAAGCCGCGCGGACCTGGTTCCGCAGCACGTCCTGGCGCGCGGCGGTGACGGCAATCGCCGCATCGAGCCGGGCGCAGGTCTCGGCGTAGCTGTCCGGGGGCTCGGGAACCCCGAACTGCACCTGCACTATCCTTTGGACCCGCCTCAGGTTTTCGCCCACAGCTGCCTCTCTACAGTCTGACCGCGAAAGAGTGCCGCATCGGATTCGAAGCAGAAACGGGTCCTGACGGCGGCAACGGTCATCCGGTCCATTAACCCTGCCCGCGCCCGGCCCGCCCGGTCAATGGATGGAGCCGGTTTGCCACCGTGTGGAAGACTGCGGGCATGGAAATCCGTCCCGCCGCGTTGCTCGGCGGCTCCTACCATGTGCGCAGGGCAGAGCGCGACGACGTCGGTCCGATCGTTCGGCTGCTGCTGGCCGACACGCCGTCGCCGCCCCCGGCCGATGCGCCGGGCGCCCATCCCCTGGAGCCGTATCTGCGTGCTTATGCTGCCATTGCCGCGGATCCGGCCAATTTCCTGGCCGCGGTCGAGGATCCGGGAGGGCAGATTGCCGGGACACTGCAGTTGACCCTGATCCCCTGCCTGGCTGTCGGCGGGGCAACCCGGTTACAGGTTGAAGCCGTCCATGTGCGGGCTGATCTCCGGTCCAACGGGCTTGGTGCGGCCATGATGGACTGGGCGGTTGCCGAAGGCCGGCGGAACGGTGCCACGTTGGTCCAACTCACCTCCAATGCGCGGCGGGAGTCCGCGCACCGCTTTTATTCACGGCTCGGCTTTGAAGCCTCGCACCTCGGATTCAAGCGTGCCCTGCCGCCGCTGCCATAACGCGCGTTGACTACCGGTTCCCTGCACTGGCACTGTCGTGCCCAAGAGTTGGAGGGCACCATGCCGGAATCACCTGCCATTGCGGATCAGTTCACCGTTGTTTCTGCCAATCAGGCCTCGCGTGCAGACCTTGACGCAGTGTTCGGGGCACGCGGGGAACCGCACCGCTGCCAGTGCCAGTGGTTCAAGACCAGCGCGGACCAGTGGCGGAGCATACCGGTGGAGGAACGCGCGCGCCGGTTGGAGGAGCAAACGGGCTGCGGGGATCCGGATTCCCCGACCACGGGGCTGGTGGCCTACCTGGGCGAGGAGCCCGTGGGATGGTGCGCCGTCGAACCCCGCACCGGTTACCCGCGCCTCCTGCGCTCCCGGGTGCCATGGACGGGACGCGAGGAGAACCGGGCTGACGCCGGCGTCTGGTCGGTGAGCTGTTTCGTGACCCGCACGGGCTACCGTCGCCGCGGGGTGAGCTACGCGCTGGCCGCAGCCGCGGTGGATTTTGCCCGCGAGCGCGGCGCCTCGGCCCTGGAGGGCTACCCGATGATTACCGAACCTGGCCGGACCGTGACGTGGGACGAATTATTCGTGGGCAGCCGCAGCGTTTTCGCCGCAGCGGGATTTGAACAGGTCAGCCATCCCACGCCGCGCCGGGTGGTGATGCGGATCGATTTCCAACCCGCACCACCCTCCAGCGGCTAATCGATGTAGCGCAGTCCCGCCGCTTCAAGCGGTCCCCGCATCGAGTACATGTCCAGTCCAAGTTCCCCGGCGGCGAGGCGTTCGCGTTTGGCCGCCTCGTTGTCCTCCCGCTTCCGGGACGCCTCGGCAACTTCTCCGGCACGGTCGGCAGGAACGACGACGACGCCGTCCACATCTGCAACCACCACGTCGCCGGGGTTCACCAGGGCGTTGGCGCACACTATCGGAACGTTGACCGAACCCAGGGTCGCCTTGACCGTCCCCTTGGAGTTGATGGCACGCGAGAACACGGGAAAGTCCATCTCCTCTAAAGCCGCGGCGTCACGGCAGCCGCCGTCGATCACCAGGCCAACACCGCCGCGTGCACGTACCGATGTAGCCAGCAGCTCGCCGAAGAAGCCGTCTTCGCTCTCCGTGGTGCAGGCCGCCACCAGCACGTCGCCGGGCTGGAGTTGTTCAACGGCCACGTGCAGCATCCAGTTGTCCCCCGGCTGCAGCAGCACGGTCACCGCCGGGCCGCAGAGTTTGGCGCCGGGGTAGACGGGGCGCATGTAGGGGCGCATCAGCCCCAACCGGCCCATGGCCTCGTGCACGGTACTGGTCCCGTACGGGGCCAGAGCCTCGACGTCGGGCTGCGGGGCACGGGTGATGCTGCGGTGGACCACTCCGAGTTCATGCATGGGTGCTGCTCCTTTGGGGTTCACGGCCCTGCCGGGTCAACAGCGCATCCAGGCGCGGATAGACGGCACGGGCATTGTTCTCGCGGATATCGGCAAGTTCCTCGCCGGTCAGGCCGGCTGCAGCCAGGTACCGCCCGGTGTCATCGAAGTTGAACCCGGTGCCCGGGTCGACGTCGCGCACCGCTCCGATCATCTCGGAGGCGAAGAGGATGTTCCGGGTGGGCATCACCTCCAACAGCAGGTCGATGCCGGGCTGGTGGTAGACGCAGGTGTCGAAAAAGACGTTGTTGAGCAGGTGCTCCTCCAGCGGCGGCTTCTTCAGTGCCATGGCCAGCCCGCGGAACCGCCCCCAGTGGTAGGGCGCGGCGCCGCCGCCGTGCGGAATAACGAACTTCAGCTCCGGGAAGTCCCTAAACAGGTCCCCCTGGATCAGCTGCATCACCGCGGTGGTGTCCGCATTGAGGTAGTGGGCGCCCGTGGTGTGGAAGGCAGGATTCACGCTGGTGCTCACGTGGATCATCGCCGGCAGGCCGTACTCAACCATCTTTTCGTAGATCGGGTACCAGGAGCGGTCCGTCAGCGGAGGGGCGGTCCAGTAGCCGCCGGAAGGGTCCGGGTTGAGGTTCAGCGCCACGGCACCGTATTCGTTGACGCAGCGTTCCAGTTCCGGGATGCAGGACGCCGGGTCCACTCCGCTTGACTGCGGCAGCATGGCGGCCGGAGCAAAACGGTCCGGGAAGAGTTGGCTGACCCTGAAGCACAGCTCGTTGCAGATGGCCGCCCACGCGGCAGACGTGGTGAAGTCCCCTACGTGGTGTGCCATGAAGGAGGCCCGCGGCGAAAAGACGGTCAGGTCGATACCGCGTTCGTCCATCAGGCGCAGCTGGTTCGCGGAGATGCTTTCCCGCAGTTCATCGTCGCTGATGACCAGGTCCGCCGGGTTCGGAGCAGCCGTTCCGGGGTCGGCGAGCGCAGCGATCTGCCGGTCCCGCCAGTCGCCCAGGGCCGGCGGTGCGGTGGTGTAGTGGCCGTGGCAATCGATGATCATCGGGTGTTCTCCTCTGTTGCTGCCGCCTGTTGGAGACGGCGCGGGACAAAAACTTCGCCGGCCATGATCAGCCGGGCGGTGCGCAGCAGCGCGGATTTGGTGACGTGCTGGGGGTCCTGCGGGTCGAGCCCGAGTGCCACAGTGAATTCACCGGAGGGGTGCTCCACCGAAACCGTGAGGTCCGCTCCGGGGCGGGCATCCGCAACGGTGCTGATTTCCCGTGCCACCGTGCCGTCAATGACGCATGCGGTGGCAGCGGTGACGGCGGCCAGCACGCCAATGGATTCGTGGCAGACATGCGGGATGAAGCTGCGGGTGGTGATGGTGCCGCCGTGTGCAGGCGGGGCTATCAGTGTCATCTTCGGGTAGTTCTTGGCGGTGACGTCTCCCAGTCCCATTAGCTGCCCGCACTGGAGCCGCAGTGCTTCAAGGCTTCGTTTCAGCTCTTCGTCTTGGTTCAACTCGGCGGCGGATTCGTAGCCGGTGCGGCCCAGGTCCGCTGCCTGGACCATCACCAGCGGTTGGCCGTTGTCGATGCAGGTGACGCGGACCGGGCCCGCGCCGTCGAGAACCACCGTGTCGCTGGCGTTGCCGGTGGGAAGCAGGGAGGCACAGACGGAACCGGCCGTGTCCAGGAAGTTGATGGTGACGGCCGCCGCCGTACCGGGAACACCGTCGATCCGTGTCTCCCCGCCGTACTCGACAAACCGGCCCTGCTCCCCTGCCGGCGTCGGGATGCTGATCTCGGCCACCATGCCCGTGTTCAGCGTCAGGACCCGGGCAGTGGTGGTATCCCCGCCGGGCAGGAGGAGGCCGGACTCCACGGCGAACGGCACGACGGCGGCGAGCATGTTTCCGCAGTTGGCCGTGGTATCCACGGTGTCGGAAGTCGGTTGCAGCTGCGCGAACTGGAATTCCAGGTCCACCCCGTCCCGGCTGCTGACGTCCACGATCCCCACCTTGCTGGTGAGCGGATTGCCGCCGCCCAGCCCGTCAATCTGCAGCGGGTGGGGAGACCCGAGGGCGGCAAGCAGCACCTCGTCCCGGCTTTCGCCATGCAAATCAGCCGGCAGGTCGGCGCGGCGGAAGAACGGTCCGCGGGAGGTCCCTCCCCGCATGAACCAGCAGGGGATGCCGAACTGACTGCCGCGGACGGGACCCGGCACCAAGGACTCTTCTGTGGTCTGCACCACAAGAATGTACCTCGTCAACCAGATTGTTGACAATAACGGTGACAACCTCAGGCGCAGGAGCCACAGGGCGTTTGTCCGCTAGGCGTACTACACGGCTTAGTGCCCGGACGCAGAGGCTGTCCGGCGGATGGCATCGGCAATGCTCGCCATATGGGTTTCCATCATGCGGGCAGCCTGCTCGCCCTGCCCGGCGCAGATGGCCTCAATGATTTCCACGTGTTCCGGCAGCGAAACGTTGGCACGTCCAGGCTGGACAGCCAGCCGGAACTGGTGGCGCACATTCTGCGCCCGCAGCCTTTCGATGGTGGCTCCGGCGGTTCGCTGGCCGCTGATTTCCACGATCCGCCGATGGAGCCTGGAGTTGATCTCCGAGTAGCGCATCAGTTCTCCGGCCTTTACGGCGGACGCCATGTCGTCGGCCATCTGCCGGAGTTCGGAGACCTGCCCGGCGTCAATCCGCTCCGCTGCCTTGCGGGCACACAGCGCCTCCAGCACGCCGCGGACCTCAATGATCTCCACGGCTTCTTCCACGGGCACCGACCGCACGCGGGCCCCCCGGTTCTGCACCCGCTCCACCACGCCCTCGACGGCGAGTTCGGCAAGGGCGGAGCGGACCGCGCTGCGGCTCGCCTTGAACTGCGTGCACAGGTCCGCCTCCACGAGCCGCTGGGACGGCACCAGCTCGCCGTCAAGAATTGCCGTGCGGATTGCGTCCGCCACCTCCGCAGCGTTACTCGTGGTCGCTGCTGCATCTGCTGTCATTCGAAGCTCCTCGGCGAAACGGCACCCCGCCCGCCCTCATTTTCAGTGTCACGCCAAGTTATCACTGCATCACCGTCTCCCAGCCCCCGCCGGGCGGCCGCGGCTTGGAATTGTTGACAATCATGGCAATAATCGGCGGACAGCTACGAGAGGACACAACCATGACTGCGGTGACCGTACTGGGCCTGGGCGAAGCCGGACGCCTGTACGCCCTCGGCCTGGCGGAGGCCGGGGCGGACGTACGCGGCTATGACCCGTATACCGACGCACGCGATGCAGGCATCCGCCAGTTCGGCTCGCTCGCCGATTCCGTTGACGGAACCGATCTGGTCATCAGCCTGGTCGGCGCCGCCGCTGCCCGCAGTGTCGCGGAGCAGGCACTGCCGCTGCTTCCAGTCAACGCAGTGTTCGCGGATTTCAACACCGCCGGCCCGGAGGACAAAGCCGGACTCGCCGAACTCGCCGCAGGCTACGGGGTGGATCTGGTGGACGTGGCCGTCATGGCACCGGTCCCCCGCGCCGGCAGCCGCACCCCGCTCCTCGTCAGCGGCACCGCGGCGGACAGGTTTGCCGCCCTGCTGGAAGGCTTCGGCACCCCCGTGGAAACGATCCCCGGCGCCCCCGGGGCCGCGGCAGGCCGCAAACTGCTGCGCAGCGTCTTCATGAAGGGGCTGGCCGGCCTGGTGCTGGAGTGCCGGGCCGCAGGGAAGGCGGCCGGCGCGGAGGAGTGGCTCCTGGCGGAAATCGCCGGGGAGCTGGGCCCGGACGGGCCGGACCTGGTGGCCCGCCTCCTTCAGGGCTCGGAAACACACGCCGTGCGGCGTGCCCACGAGGTCGCAGACTCATTGGCATACCTCCGCGGACTGGGCACGCCCGCCTGGATGACGGAAGGTACGTTCAGCTGGCTGTCCGCACTGGCGGCGGACGGCACCGGCCCGACCTGACGGGTATTGTCTGCGAAATTGTTGACAATACCCGGGGGCGCTGATTGACTCTCAGCACTGCTTCGGGACCGGCAGGCCGGCAACGAAGCCCGTGCCGTTTGAGCAGACCGCAAAGGAAACCGCAATGCCTGATGCTTTTCGCGACGTGGCCCATTTGGGCTTCGTGGAACTCTATACCCCGGATTTCGACAAGAGCCTCTGGTTCTTCACCGAACTGCTGGCCATGCGCGAAGTCGCCCGAGAGGGCGATTCCGCCTACCTGCATGCGTGGGATGACTACGAACACCACACCATCAAACTCACCGCCCATGAGACCTCCGGCGTCGGACGACTGGGCCTGCGTGCCGCCAGCGAAGAGGCGCTGCAGCGCCGCGTCGCGGCCATCGAGGCGGCAGGACGCGGAGTCGGCTGGCACGACGGCGGTCCGGGCATGGGCAAGACCTACGCCTTCACGGATCCGGACGGGCATCCGATGGATATCTATTTCGAGAGCCAATGGCACGTCCCCACTGAGGAGTCCCGGCCGGCCCTGAAGAACCAGGCGGACCGCTTCCCGGGCCGCGGCGTGAACGCCCGCCGACTGGACCACGTCAACTTCCTGGGCGCAGACGTTGCCGAGAACGGCCGGTTTGTGGAAGAGGTGCTGGGCGGCAAGCCCACCGAACAGATCCGGCTGGACAACGGCCGGCTTTCCGGCCAGTGGTTTACCTTCTCCAACAAGTCCTACGACCTGGTGTACAGCGGTGACTGGACCGGCAGCAGCGGCCGGCTGCACCACGTCGCGTTCGCCACCGACACCCGCGAAGACATCCTCAAGGCTGCGGACATCTTCCTGGAAAACGGCATCCACATCGAGACCGGGCCGCACAAGCACGCCATCCAGCAGACCTTTTTCCTGTATGTGTATGAGCCCGGCGGCAACCGGATCGAATTCTGCAACGCCGGTGCCCGCCTGATCCTGGCGCCGGACTGGAAGACCATCGAATGGTCCGAGGCCGAGCGTGCCAAGGGCCAGGCCTGGGGCATGAAGACCATCGACACTTTCCATACCCACGGCACTCCCCCGGTGGAGCTTCCCGCCGACTGAGCCTGGCAGAACGACGGCGGCCCCTCCTTCGCGGGAGGGGCCGCCGTCGTTCGTTCTGCCGGAATCAGCGCGCCGCGTCCGGCCGGTGGCCCTTCTTGGCGAGCTGGATCTGCTCGTAGACGTGGTGGCGCAGCTCGGTGAAGCGCGGCATCCCCCGGGTCTCCAGCTGGTCGCGGTCCTCCGGGAGATCGATTCGGATGTCCTCCTGCACCACGGTGGGCGAGGAGGACAGGATGATGACGCGTTCACCGAGGTACACGGATTCGTCGATGTCGTGCGTGACGAACAGGATGGTCATGCCCAGGTCCTTCCACAGCCGCCGGGTAAGGTCCTCCAGATCGGCACGGGTCTGGGCGTCGACGGCGGCAAACGGCTCATCCATCAGCAGCACCTCCGGCTGGTACGCCACGGCACGGGCGATGGCCACGCGCTGCTGCATGCCTCCCGACAGCTGCCAGGGGTAGGACTTGGGCACGTGCTCCAGTCCCACCGCTTCCAGCGCGTCGGCAACCCGCTGCCGGCGTTCCGCCTTGGGCACGCCGGCGTTCTTCAGGGGCAGCTCCACGTTGTCCGCGACCCGCAGCCAGGGAAACAGGGAGCGGCCGTACTCCTGGAACACCACAGCCATTTTCTTGGGCGGCGCCGTCACCTTCTTACCGTCGAGCAGCACTTCGCCCTCGGTCGCTCCGAGCAGCCCCGCAATGCACTTGAGCAGAGTGGTCTTGCCGGAGCCGGAGGGACCGACCAGGCAGGCCAGCTCGCCGTGGCCCAGGTCGAAGGTGAGGTTGCGGACGGCTTCGATGGGGCCGCCGTCGGTGGAGTAGACCTTTTTCAGCCCGCGGACCGAAAGCAGCGCCTCCCCCTCGGGCAGGGTGCGCCCGGACGGTGCGGTGCCCTCCGGCGCCGGAGTGGTTTTTGCGGAGATGGCATCAGGCTGCATTTTCTACCTCTTTAAGGCCGTGGTACCAGCGCAGCACGCGCCGTTCGCACCATTGGAAGATCAGGGACAGGGCCAGGCCGATCAGGCCGAGCACCAGGATGCCGGACCACATTTCCGGGATGGCGAAGGACCGCTGGAACTGCAGGATAGTGAAGCCCAGCCCCGAGGAGGAACCGAACATTTCCGAAATGACCATAAGGATCAGGCCAATGGACAGCGACTGCCGGATACCGGCCATGATCGTCGGTGCGGCAGAGGGCAGCACCTGGTAGCGGATCCGGTTCAACCCGGAGATGCCGTAGGAACGGGTCGTTTCGTTCTGCACCGGATCAATGGAGCGCACCCCTTCGATGGTGTTCAACAGCACCGGCCAGATGCAGCCGACCACAATCACGGCAACCTTCATGCCGTCATTCAGGCCCACCAGCAGGATCAGCACCGGAACCAGCACCGGAGGCGGCAGGGCACGGAAGAACTCGAACACGGGTTCGGTGAGCGCCCGCAGCGTCCGGTTCAGGCCCACCAGCAGCCCGACGACGATGCCCAGGATGATCGCGATGGCGAGCCCGGCGAGCAGCCTTCCCAGCGACGGCAGGACATCCCCGGTGATCCGTCCCTCAAACCAGGTGGGACCGAAGACATCCACCAGGGCGGAGGGTGTGGGCACGAAGAAGTTCGGTTCGCCGCGGGTGGAAGCCCACCACAGGAGCACCAGCAGCAGGGGCAGCGCAACCACGTAGGCAAGGCTCTTGAGCGTCTTCACAGCACCACCTCTCCACGGACGGACGGATGCCAGGACAACAGGCGCTGCTCCGCCTGGCGCATCACGATATTGATCGCCACGCCCAGCAGGCCGGTGGCCAGCACCAGGGCATACATGCCGGAGATGGCACCGCCGGATTGGGCGTCCGCAATTTCACGCCCGAGCCCGGGAGAGCCGATGATCAGCTCGGCGGTGATGGCCAGGATCAGCGCCACGGAGGCCGCCAGGCGGATGCCCGTCATCAGGTACGGCAGCACGGTGGGAAACACCACGTGCCGGATCCGCTGCAGCTTGGAGAAGCCGTAGGACTGTGCCGTCTGCGTTGCCACATTGTCGACGTCGGCCACCCCGTAGAGCACCTGGATCAGCACCTGCCAGAAGCAGGCATAGATGATCAGCATCAAAGAAGATTCGATTTTGACGCCGAACAGCAGCACGGCCAGCGGGATCAGCGCCACCGACGGAACCGGGCGCAGGAACTCGATGGTGGAGTTGGTAAAGCGGCGCAGGAACGGACTCATGCCGATCACCAGGCCCAGGATGCCGGCGGCGACGACGGCGGCTGCCAGGCCGATGGCCCAGGCCATCAGGGTGTGTCCCACGGCCACCCAGAAGGCAGTCAGCCCGAAGTCCCGGGCGAGGGCGAGGATGACTTCCGAGGCAGGGGGCAGGAAGCGGGGCTGGACCAGGCCAAGCCTTGGAACCAGTTCCCAGATCAGCAGGAAGCCAAGGACCCCGACCAGGCCCAGCACCGGCTTCGGCACGGGGCGGCGCGCACCCGGCCGGGCTGCGCGTGGCTGCGCAGCCCGGCCGGGTTTCAGCACGTCAGTACTCATTACGGCAGCAACTCATCCAGCTTCGGCTCTTCACTGATCAAACCGTCACTGAGCGAAAGCTCCGCAAGCGTTTCCACGCCGGCACGGTTGATCTCCGTGGTGAAGCTGGGCAGGGTGAGTGCCTTCGCCGTCTCTGCGTCGATCTTCGTGTAGGTGAGCAGGACCTCGCGGACAGCGTCCGGGTTCTCCTCCGCGTATTCCAGGGACTTGTTCATGGCCGCCGTGAATTTCTCCACTGTTTCGGCATCATCCTCGGCCTTCGCCGACGTCGTGAAGTAGCCGGCGACGGTCAGGTCCTCCGCGGTATCCACGTAGTTGGACGCGATCGGAGTGGACCCGGCATTCTGCCCGCCCGTCAGGAAGGGCTCCACCACCTGGATGGCGTCCACCTGGCCGCGTTCCAGGGCAGCCTGCATATCGGGGAAGGCCAGCTCAACGAACTCGATGCCCGACGGGTCGCCGCCTGCCTTGCGCACGGCCGCGCGGACGGTGGTGTCGTTGATGTTGTTGAGCGTGTTCACGGCCACCTTCTTGCCCGCAAGGTCCGCCGCCGTCTCGATCCCGGCATCCGGGTTAACCAGGATGCCGCCGAAATCGGCGCCGTCCTCGCCTGTCGACGCCGCTCCGGCGGTCACCACCTGCACATCCAGGCCCTTGGACTTGGCCACCAGCATCGAGGAAATGTTGCTGAAGCCGAAGTCCATGCTCCCGCTCATGACGGCCGGAACAATGGCCGCGCCGCCCTGGGCCGGCTGCAGTTCCAGCTCCAGGCCTTCCTCTTCGAAGAAGCCCTCCTGGACGCCGAGGTAGATCGGTGCCACGTCGACGATGGGAATGACTCCGACCGTCACCTGGGTGAGGTCCCCGCCACCGGCCTCGCCGGTATCTTCGGCCTCCCCGCTGGGCGACCCCGAGCCGCAGGCGGCAAGAGCCAGGACCGCGGTGGAGGCGGCGAGCATCCTAAGAATTGGCTTCATTGTCATTCCCCGGTTTCCGTGTAAAAAGTTAGCTAGGTCACACACACGGTATTTTTGGTAAACATGATTGTCAACAATTCTTAATAACGATCGAGGAGCAGTGCCTGCCGCTCCCCGGCGGGGCCGGCGTGCAGCGGATCAGCCTTCAGGCCACCGTCCGGTCCGGAACAGTTCCTCAAGCACTGCTGTGGCCCGGGCCGGGTTCAGGCCGCGGGACTCCAGCCAGGCGTCGTCGCCGTAGGATGCGGTGTACCGGTCCCCCGAGTCGCACACAAGCGAGACGATGCTTCCGGAACGGCCGTCCACTTCCATGGCGGCGGCCAACTGCCAGACACCCCAGAGATTGGTGCCGGTGGAGGGGCCGGCATGCAGCCCGGTGAGCCGCCTCAGGTGCCGCGAGGCAGCCACGGATGCGGCATCCGGGACCTGGATCATGTGGTCGATTACCGCCGGGACGAAGCTGGGTTCCGGCCGGGGCCGGCCAATACCTTCAATTCGGGAAGGCCTTCCGGCCGCGGGCTCCCCCGGGTTCTGCCAGGCGGGGAAAAACGCGGAGTTCTCCGGATCCACCACGGCCAGGCGGGTGGGATACCGGTGATAACGGATATAGCGGCCGATCGTTGCACTTGTCCCGCCGGTACCGGCACCCACCACTATCCAGTCCGGCAGCGGGTGGTCCTCCTGGGCCATCTGGGAAAAGATCGACTCGGCAATATTGTTGTTGCCCCGCCAGTCAGTGGCGCGTTCTGCGTACGTGAACTGGTCCATGTAGTGCCCGCCGGTGCTGGCCGCGACGGCCTCCGCGGCGGCGTATACCTCGGAAGGCTCCTCGACGAAGTGGCAGCGCCCGCCGTAGTGCTCGATCAGCCGGATCTTCTCCGCACTGGTGCTCTGCGGCATCACGGCCACAAACGGCAGTCCCAGTAGTTGGGCGAAGTAAGCCTCCGAGACAGCGGTGGAACCGCTGGAAGCCTCCACGATGGTGGTGCCCTCGGTGATCCAGCCGTTGACCAGGCCGAAGAGGAAGAGGGAGCGGGCCAGCCGGTGCTTGAGGCTGCCGGTGCGGTGGGTGGACTCGTCCTTCAGGTAGATCTGCACGGACCAGCCGGCCGGGACCGGAACCTGGAACAGGTGCGTGTCCGCCGAGCGTGCCCCCTCGGCCTCGATGCGGCGGATGGCGGTCTCGGCCCAAGTGCGGTCCGGAAGCGTAAGAGTGTTCACGGTTCAAGCCTACGTTCGGTTGCGCACCTGCTGGATTGTCCGCCCCGGCACCAGCCCCCTTCGCTCAACCGCGCGGCGGCGGCACCGGCTGCAGGTGCCGTCGTCGTTAATGCGTCAGAATGCATCGGGTTCTTAGGGAAAGGGCTATCCCGCGGACGGGCGCACTGTTATGGTCATCCGCATGGGAACACTGATATTCGAGTAGCGCTGCGCGCTCGAAACCCACCGCAGACACCATCCATTAGAGCTTGTTGAGGCGCTGCCTCCGAGCCCGTCCGTCTGCCCCGCAAAGCCTCCCGGTAGAACCGGTGTGCGTTTCGCATGCCCGGACGGTTTCCCTGACATAACCTCAACGGCCAAGAGCCATTGGAGAACACCATGCGTGCACCTAAAAAGCCCGAACCCGAACAGCCCGTACTGCCGCCGGTCCAAATCCATCTCGCTCCGGCGGCCGAAGCGCGGCTGAGCGAGGCGAGCGCACAGCAGCTTGCCTCCGCTCCGGAGACCGCCCTGCCCGGCTGGCAGAGTCTCGGCAAGGGCCACAAGCCCACCCGCGCGACCACGAAGCAAGGCCCTCGGGAGCGAAAGGTCCGGTGGTAAGAACGCACGGCCGCCCCGCCCTTCGCGGGCAGGGCGGCCGCCCCAACTTCCCGCATGGGGTCCGCGGATAGGTGGCGCATGCAACCCGAATCGCTGCACCTGTCTGGCGGGTACCGTGCCGTTCGGGCAAGCTGAATGGGGAGGCGAGAGCCCACCGCCCCGCCCCGCCCGCGAAAGAGCGGCGGAAAGCATAATTTCCAGGCGGGCAGATGGCAAATTGGGCCGCCGCTCCGCCAGGGGCGTGGCAGAAGCCACGGCGGAGTGGTCCGCAATACGTCGATATCGTTAATTCCGGTGCCTGATGGGCACTCCCCCATGTCCGCACCGCCGCGGGCCGCTGCAGGAGTACCGGAAGTGGGCGCCGAAATGCCGGAACCGCGGTCCCGGAGCTAGAACCTCAACGAAGCGGAGACGTAATGCCCCACAAAATCATCCTGGATTGCGATCCCGGGCATGATGATGCGGTCGCCCTGCTGCTGGCACACGGCAGCCCGGAGATCGACCTTCTGGCGGTGACCACCGTCGTCGGAAACCAGACCCTGGAGAAGGTGACACGTAACGCACTGGCAATTGCCCGTGTCGCAAATATCACAGGCATTCCCTTCGCCGCCGGCTGCGACCGGCCCCTGGTCCGAACCATCGAAAACGCCCCGGACATCCACGGCGACTCCGGCATGGACGGCCCCGAGTTGCCCGAGCCAACCCTCGAACTGGATCCCCGCCACGCGGTGGACCTGATCATCGACACGGTCATGGCACATGAGCCGAACACCGTCACCCTTGTCCCCACCGCAGGCCTGACCAACATCGCCATGGCCGTGCGCAAGGAACCGCGCATCGCCGAACGGGTCAAGGAAGTTGTCCTGATGGGCGGCGGTTACCACGTGGGCAACTGGTCCGCCGTGGCCGAGTTCAATATCAAGATCGACCCCGAAGCTGCACACATCGTCTTCAACGAGAAGTGGCCGCTGACCATGGTCGGCCTGGACCTCACCCACCAGGCACTGGCCACCGACGAAGTGGCCGAGCGCATCGCCGCCGTCGGCACCAAGCCGGCCAAGTTCGTCGGCGAACTGCTCGAGTTCTTCGGCGAGGCGTACAAGGACGCCCAGGGCTTCGACTTCCCGCCCGTGCATGACCCGTGCGCCGTCGCCTACGTCATCGATCCCTCCGTCATGACCACCCGGCGCGTGCCGCTGGACGTGGAACTGACCGGCACCCTGACGCTGGGCATGACTGTGGCGGACTTCCGCGCACCGGCTCCCGCTGACTGCAACACATCCGTAGCCGTCGACCTGGACCACCGGAAATTCTGGGACCTGGTTGTCGACGCACTTCAGCGCATTGGCGAGGTTGACCTGTGAGTGAAACCGCCCGCCGGCGGGTAAGCGTCGGCGCACTAATGGCGGCTCTGCTGGCCGCCTGCGTGGCGTTCCAGCTCAACGCCTCCATGCTCTCCCCCGCCCTGTTCACCATCGAGCAGGAGCTGGACACCACTCCGGCTGCCGTCGCCCTGACCCAGACCGCATTCTTCACCGCAGCCGCCTTGTTCTCCCTGTTCCTGCCCCGACTCGGCGACATCGTCGGCCGCAAGAAGGTCCTCACCGGCATGCTGGTGGTCCTGACCATCGGCTCCGTGATCGCCGCCCTCGCACCGAGCATCGAGGTACTGTTCCTGGCCCGCCTGATCCAGGGCGTCTCCGGACCCACCGTTGCGCTGTCCATGATCATGCTGCGCGTGGAGATCCGCGACCCCAAGCTTTACGGCACCCTGATGGGTGTCATTGCCGCAGTCAACGGCGGCATCGCCGGCGTTGATGCCATTGCCGGCGGCTATCTGGCGCAGAACCACGGCTTCGCGTCAATCTTCTGGTCCATGGCCGTCGTCGGCGTCATCGCCGCCGCCCTCGTCATCGCCGTCGTACCGGAGTCCCGGGCCGAGAAGAAGGAAAAGATGGACTGGGTGGGCGTTGTTCCGCTGGTCATCTCGGTCGGCACCCTGCTGACCGCCTTCAACGAGGCCGGCAAGTTGGCGGAGGCCAACTGGCCGCTGGTCATCGGCCTGATCGTCATTGCCGTCATCGCGTTCACGGTGTTCTGGAAGGTCGAAAACCGCACCGAACAGCCGCTGATCGCCACCTACCTGTTGAAGCAGCGCTCCACCTGGGCCCTGCTCCTGACCACCGTGCTGACCATGACCGGCGTCTTTGCCGTCATGAACGGCATCATCCCGGCCCTGGCACAGGACGGTGCCGTGGGCTTCGGGATGGGCGCCGAAGAGTCCGCCTGGTGGACCATCACTCCGTACGCCCTCGCGGGCCTCGTCGTGGGCCCGTTTGCCGGGCGGCTGGCAGGCAGCTGGGGTTACGCCAAGGTGCTGCGGATCGGCACTATCGGCTCGGTCATCGCCCTGGCCCTGATGCTCCCTGTTGTCGGCAGCGATTCCCGGCTGGGACTGCTGGCCATTTCCATCCTGGTTGGCATCACCTACGCCGGCATCGGCAACGTCATGCTCAGCGGCCTGGGCGTCATGCTTTCCCCCAAGGAAAACCCCGGCTTCCTGCCCGGCCTCAACGCCGGCGCGTTCAACCTGGGCGCCGGCCTGAGCTTCGCCGTGATCTACGCGGCCAAGACCGCCACCACCGTTACGGACGGATCCGGGACCGAAGGCTACTACGGCGGCATCATTGCCGGCGCGGTCATTCTGGGCCTGGCCCTGGCCTCGTCTTTCCTGATCCCCAAGCCTGCTGTCACCGCTGATCCGGCGGCTGCTGAACCGACCGCCGGCCGAGCCAAAATCGAGGTGCACTCGTGACTGAAACCGCCCGCCGGCGGGTAAACGTCGGCGCACTAATGGCCGCCCTGCTGGCCGCCTGCGTGGCGTTCCAGCTCAACGCCTCCATGCTCTCCCCCGCATTGGTCAGCATCGAGGAGGAACTGGAAACCACCTCGGCGGCAGTCGGACTGACGCAGACCGCGTTCTTCACCGCCGCCGCGCTGTTCTCCCTGTTCCTGCCTCGCTTGGGCGACATCATCGGCCGCAAGAAGGTCCTGACCGGCATGCTGGTGGTCCTGACCATCGGCTCCGTGGTCGCCGCCCTGGCCCCGAGCATTGAGGTTCTCTTCATCGCCCGACTGATCCAGGGCGTTTCGGGACCGGTGGTTCCGCTGACGCTGATCATGCTGCGCGTGGAGATCCGCGACCCCAAGCTGTACGGCACCCTGATGGGCGTCATCACCGCCGTCAACGGCGGCATTGCCGGGGTCGACGCCGTCGCCGGCGGCTACCTCGCGGAAAACCACGGGTTCGCCTCAGTCTTCTGGGCCATGGCCATTGTCGGTGCGGTCGCCACGGCCCTGCTCTTCTTCCTGGCCCCCGAATCCCGGGCCGAGAAGAAGGAAAAGATGGACTGGGCGGGCGTTGTTCCGCTGGTCATCTCCGTGGGTACGCTGCTGACCGCGTTCAACGAAGCGGGCAAGCTGGGGGACGCCAACTGGCCGCTGGTAATCGCCCTGATCGTCATCGGCATTCTCGCCTTCGTGGCGTTCTGGAAGGTGGAGAACCGCACCGAGCAACCGCTCGTGGCAACCTACCTGCTGAAGCAGCGCTCCACCTGGGCCCTGCTCCTGACCACACTGCTGACCATGACCGGAGTGTTTGCCGTCATCAACGGCATCATCCCGGCCCTGGCGCAGGACGGCGTCGTCGGTTTCGGCATGGGCGCCGAGGAGTCCGCCTGGTGGACCCTTACGCCGTACGCCCTTGCGGGCCTGCTCCTGGGCCCCCTCGCCGGCCGGCTGGCCGCCAGCTGGGGTTACGGCAAGGTGCTGCGGATCGGCCTGGTCGGCTCCGTCATCACCCTGGCCCTGATGCTCCTGATGGTCGGCAGCGACTCCCGGCTGGGGCTGCTGGGCGTGTCCGTGCTGATCGGCATCACCTATGCCGGCATCAGCAACATCATGCTCAACGGACTGGGTATCGTGCTCTCCCCTCGGGAGAACCCCGGCTTCCTGCCCGGCCTCAACGCCGGTGCCTTCAATCTGGGCGCGGGCCTGAGCTTCGCCGTGATCTACGCGGTGAAGACGGCGGCCACCCCGGCCGACGGCGCCGGCTCCACCGGGTACTACGCCGGTATCATTGCCGGTCTGGTCATCCTGGCGCTGGCCCTGGCCACGTCCTTCCTCATCCCGAGGCCCGCCGACGCCGAGGTTGACGCCGCCGAGGCCGAGACCGACCACCGCTGACCCCGCACGCCACCCAAGGAGAATCCCTGCATGTCCGCCGGAAAAGTTGTAGTTGTCGGCTCGCTTAATGCCGACCTGACCGTCCGCACCGACCGTTTCCCCTCCCCCGGGGAAACCCTGAACGGTTCGGAACTGGTCATTGCCCCGGGCGGCAAGAGTGCCAACCAGGCCGCTGCCGCTGCCCTGCTGGGTGCCGAGGTGCGACTCTTCGGCGCCGTGGGGGCCGACGGGCACGGGGATCTGCTGCTCGAGGCGGCTGCGGGAGCCGGCGTAGACGCCTCCCGCGTCCTGCGCCGCACCGGCACCGCGACGGGCACAGCCATGATCGTGGTGGATGCAGCCGGGGAGAACACCATCATCGTCTCCCCCGGTGCCAACGGCACGGTCACCGGCGCCGAGCTCCCGGCGGACCTGTTCGACGACGCCGCAGTGCTCTGCCTGAGCCTGGAGGTGCCGCTCGAAGCGGTGACCGCCGCGGCACAGGTCGGGCACGACGCCGGTGCGCAGGTGCTGCTGAATCTCTCGCCGTACCGGGAGGTTCCCGCCGAACTGCTGGCCCTGACCGATGTCCTGCTGCTCAACGCCCACGAAGCGGCGCTGGTCACTGGACTGTCCGATCCGGCGTCGGACTGGGAACGGGTCATCGCCGCCCTGGCCCGCCTTGGTGTGCGCCGCACCATCATCACGCTCGGCGGCGAGGGCGCCGTCGTACTGGACGGCACCGCTACCGGTGCGGACCGTGTTGTTGCAGTCGCTCCCACCCGGGTAACCGCGGTGGACACCACCGGGTGCGGGGATGCGTTCACAGCCGGCACTGCTGCGCGGCTTGCCGCCGGCGATTCGCTGGTCCAGGCCGCCGAGTTTGCGGCGCGCGCCGGCGCCCTGGCCGCTACCCGCGAGGGCGCGCAGTCCTCGTATTCGGCGCTGGCGGAAATGGTGGGCTGACCACTTACCCCGTCCGTCCAAGGGCCCTGCGTCTGAGCCATTTGCCAGATGCAGGGCCCTTTCCCGTTCATCCTTCGGCGAGTTCGTTCGCCGCCGACGTCAGACTATGCTGGCAGGTACTGCGGCGCATCCGCCGCGGACTCAGCCGGCTTTATGGGGGAAGCATGTCCGAACAAGTGCCGCAGGGCACCAACAACGCCAACAGTTACAATTCCTATGCCTATCCCGGAGCCCCGGGCGTGCCCGGGCCTGCAGCAGCGGGGGTCGCGCCGAAGCGGCCGAAGCAGGTTGATTCAGCTTTCGTGCTGCTGATGGTCACTGTGGCCCTGACCGTGCTGAGTGTCCCCGCGGGCATCTTCATAGCGAACGCGGACGGCAACACGGTCACTGCCGAAGGCGTCGTCTTGTTGGTGGCGCTGGGCGTCATCTGCCTCGCTTTCACTCTGGTAGCCGCCATCTTCATCCGCAAGGGCCATAACTGGGCGCGGATCCTGCTTGCCGTCTACACCGGTCTTTCAGTGCTGTCCCTGTTCACCGGCACTAATCTGCTGGGCTGGTGGGGAATCCTGGCACTGGTCGTGGCCACGGTGATGGTGTACCGGAAGCCGTCGCCGGCGTATTTCAAGGAAATGAGCCAGTACCGGCAGCATAAAGCGCTCAACCAGGCCTAATAGCCACCTCTGCAGCGCAGTGAAGGCGGCGCCTCCCGATCGGAGGTGCCGCCTTTTTGCGCTGGTGCTAGGGCAGCATCCGGAGGACGGGTTATCGGAGCGGGCCCGGTATTTGGCCCGCCTGCTCCCTGCCGGCCAAATGGTTCTCTGCGCTCAGGCTCAGCGCGCTCCAGCCGGAGTAGAACGTCGCGTAGGCCATGTCGTTGGCCGGCCAGTTCGGCAGGCATGTCACGTGGGCGAAGCCGCAGGCCCGCCAGTCAGGGTCCTTTTTCTGGAACCGCGTCACGTGGTAAATGACGGGGACTTGGGGCATACCGTGATGCGCGGGGGCCTGGATCGGTTTCAACCGGGCAAGCCTCCAGGTACCCGGCGCGCTTCGCCCGGTCCAGTCCAGCCATTCGAGGCACGGCATGTCGCCGGCTCTTGCCCGCCGAATTCCGGCAACGCGGAACAGTGCCATGCGCCCCTCTGCGTCCGTGTAGCTCAGGATGTCGCCGGCCACGAGTTCGGTTTCCTCATGGCGCCACGGCCGGCGGAGCTTCATTCGGGCCGGTTGCGGCCCGGTGAGCTGGTCCCGCAGTTCCTGGAGGGCCGCCACACGTTCGGCCAGTTCGTCCGGACCCGCTTCCTCCCACTCCTCGAGGCGGCTGCCCTGATCGATCACATCAAGCGCGGCGGCTTTCACCTCGTCGTCGAGCCTGCCCACCTGGGACTGCGCCGCCGCGAGCGCCACCCACAACTCGGCAGCGTTGTCCTCTCGCAGCAGATAACCGAACGATTCGATGACTAGGCGCGTCGCTTCCTCGTCCGGAATCTGGTCCTCGAGATGTTCGCGGTACTCCCCGCGAATGTCCGCCGCCGTGTCATTGGCAAAAATGCCGCTCCCCCATGCACCCATGCGGCGAGTATTGCAGATAAATGAATTTACGGGGCGGAAGCCGGTTGGACCTGCTCAGCTCCCGAAAGCTCCCTCAAGGAAATGCCGGTTTGCTTCGGCCCGCTCCAGGAGATCCTCCCTGGTGAAGTACTTCCGGTCGAACTCTTCCCAGTCGCCGACGAACATGGTCCATTCGCCGTCGACCTGAACCGGCCAGCAGCGGCGGACCCAGTTGAGCTTTTCGCGGATGTTGTTCCGGTTGGCCGGATCGGTGCTGGTGTACTGCAGGACGGTGCAGTTGTGGATCATCTGCTCTTTGTCCGCGTCCCGTTCCAGGAACTCTTCGTCGCTCCAGCGCTCCAGCACCAGGCGCGTGGCCCACATGAATTCACCGTGGGTCACCAGGAGGACGTTGTCGCGGGCGTTTTCGCGGTGCAGGGTGCTCAGGATGTTCCGCACCCGGTTTTCGGCGACATTGGCAATGGATTCACCGGCGGGCGGAGCCCAGTACAGCGGATCGCTTTCGCGGTAGGCGGCGTTCTGCGAGTACTTCTGCGCGAAGTCCTGCTTCGACATGGATCCAATCTCGCCCCAGGAACGCTCGCGGATGACCCGGTTCTCTTCCCAGCGCACATCCAGCCCGAGGTGCGCGGCGGTCTCGCGGGTCCGGGTGTAGACGGAGACCATGGCACGGTCGAATTCGATATTCTGCCGGGCGATCCATGCGCCGGCGACCTTGGCCTGCTGGACCCCGAGTTCCGTGAGCCGCCACGAACGGTCCGGGACGGTCATCGTCTCTTCGGTGTAGAGGCTCGGGTCCCCGGCCTTGGCTGCCCTTTGCATTACGTTCGCTTCACTTTGTCCGTGACGGACGAGGAACAGGTTCCGGGGCATGACCATTGGAGACTCCTAACGCGTGCGCATTGACTCTGCTTTTTATCTTATGGGTGGTCGGCGAGGTGGCCTGACCAGGGTCTGACCGGGCCAGGCCACCGCTGACGACGACGGCCCTTCCCCATCACCACGGCCAGGGCGCCACCCACGAACCGGATCGGCTTTTGACTACCTGATCGACAAGGTCAACAGCCCGCTGCGGCGTAGGCCCGAATTCGCTATGCCGTTACTCTCGGCGTTTGGACGGGGCTCTTTGAGGGAGTTGCCTTCGCCTTCCGCTTCCTCTTTCGCCGCCGCTTGGTTTTGCCGGCGAACGGAGGGCGCGGCGCGCCGAATCGCGGACCCCACCAGTACCTGCCGCCGATCAGCCTGCCTGCAAGGAAGCCGAACAGCCCGGTGAATACGGCGTCTCCGTAGCCAAAGGATCCGGCCAGGATCAGTGCGGGTATGAGGGCGAAGAACATGGCGATGAGGGTTATGAACTGGGCCTGGGACGACTTCACAAAGCGGACCAACGCCCACCCGCCGAGGAAACCGATGACCAGGGACACGGCGAGGATCTGCACCGTGACACCGTCAAGGAGCATGGCTGTAGGCGCACCGAGCAGCACGGCTGCGGAGGCTGCGTTGATCAGCGCCAGCTGCCACCCGCCCGTGTAGCCGCCGTCGGCGGTACGCTCGCGCTTGCGCCTGATTACGGACCCGGACCTCTTCCCGGACCACCAATGTCCGCCGGCGATGGCGCCGGCCGTGAAGCCCATGAGCCACGGGCCCGCCATGGGCATGCCAAGGGTATCTTCCACGGAGAGCATCATGATGAAGATCAGGTTGAAGGCTACGCGCATCACCATATCGGCGCGTACGGACAGAGAAACCACCCTGAACAGAAGGACCCCGTAGACCGCACCCAGCGCAAAGAAACCGGCGGCCGGGCCAGGCGCCCCGCCGAAGAACCAGACGGTCATGGCGACAGGCGCGACGATTGTCAGGACCCGCGTGAACCGCCAGTCATTGAGCCATTTCCTGAGCACTTCTGCTTCCCCCCGTAGCAAAGCCGCTGCCAGAGCGTCCTCGGCTGCAACCGCTGCATAAAAAACCCCTCCTGATCAGGCGTAATGCCTGATCAGGAGGGGTTTGTCGGAGCCCCCTGCCGGATTCGAACCGGCGACCCCCTGTTTACAAGACAGGTGCTCTGGCCAACTGAGCTAAGGGGGCGTGGCCGGCGGGCTAGAAAGTCCAAGCCGGTCACGCCGCCGTCGTCCGCCCGAACAAACGGGTGCGAACAACAGCGCTAGACAAGATTAGCCCAGAGCGCCCGCCCCCGTGAAACCGGAAAGGTTTCACGGGGAACAGGCGCCGGACTCGCCCCGGCTTACTTGTTGGCGTCGATGGCGCCCTGGACCGTTTCCACGAAGGTGTTCAGGTCCGCTTCCTCGCCGTTGACGAAGGCCGTCGGGGTGCCGTTGATGCCGTCCACCCGGGCCAGCTGGTCCGCGTACTTCACGAACGGACGGTAGGTTCCGTCGTCGATGCAGTCTTCCATGCCCTCGGTATCGGCGCCCACGGACTCAGCCATGTCCACCAGTTCTGCGTTCTTCACTTCACCGGAGGCGTGCTGGGCGAAGATGGCCTTCATGAAGTCCCAGTAGGACTCGGGGCTCTGGTCTGCCACGCACGCCGCCGCGTTGGCGCCGCGGGAGGAGTAGTTGGAGGTGGAGTTGCGGTCCAGGAATGCCACGGTGCGGTATTCGTAGGTGATTTCGCCCGCATCCAGCCACTGGGAGATCTGATCGTCGTAGGTAGCGGCGAAGTCTGCGCAGTGCACGCAGTTGATGTCCACGTACTCCACCACCTGGACCGGCTCACCCTCTGGCGCAGCTTCAACCCCCGGCGGAATCGGCGTCTCCTCGGCGGCTTCCTCCGGTGCGGCCGGCAGCGTTTCCGTGTCGAAGTCGAAGGTTTCCGTGGGCTCCAGCGCGGTGGTCGAGGTCAGCGTAAACCCGCCGTACTCATTGGCATTGGCCGGCGAAGTACCGGTGTTCGCGATGTCCTTACCCATGCTGTTCACCACAATTACGGCCACAATCGCGATCACCGCAACGATGGCCACCACAACACCCCAGATCACCAGGAGACGGTTGCGCCGTTCCTTCTTCTGCTGGGCCTCGCGCAGTGCGCGGGCCTGCTCGCGGGCAGCAGCAGTGCGTTCTGCCTTGGTCGGCTTGGGGTTCCGGTCAGTCATAATTCCTCATGTCTCTCAACGCCGGCTCCGTTTCCGGGGCCGCTCAGCTCATCACCAGTGTAGGGGGAACGGCGCCCACCACCCTTCGACCAACGCCCGCGGGCGGTACAAAGTTTCCCCGCTTCGCTAGAGTGGCAATATACGACCAATCTAAAAAGGGGTGCCATTCGTGAACGCTGACGCGGATCCGAGTTCCAAGGAAGACGCTCCGGACAGCTACGGCGACTTCGATTTCATCGTCGTGTCCAACCGGCTTCCGGTTGACCGCGTTAGTGGACCCGACGGCGAAACCTGGCGGCGCTCACCCGGCGGGCTGGTCACGGCCCTCGCTCCCGTGATGGCAAAGGCCGACGGCGCGTGGGTGGGCTGGCCCGGTTCCCCGGACGAAGAAGTGGAACCCTTCGACCACGACAACATGTATCTGAAGCCGGTGCCGCTGAGCACCGACGAAGTGGAACTGTATTACGAGGGCTTCTCCAACGCGACGCTGTGGCCGCTCTATCACGATGTGATTGCCGCCCCGGAATTCCACCGCACCTGGTGGGATGCCTACCGCACCGTGAACCGCCGGTTCGCCGACGCCGCCGCTTCCGTGGCCGCGAAGGGCGCCACGGTCTGGGTCCAGGATTACCAACTGCAGCTGGTCCCCCAGCTGCTGCGCCAGGCCCGGCCCGACCTGAAGATCGGTTTCTTCAACCACATTCCCTTCCCGCCGCTGGAGATTTTCGCCCAGCTGCCCTGGCGCCGGAACATCATCGAGGGTCTGCTCGGGGCGGACCTGATCGGGTTCCAGCGCCCGTCCGATGCGAGCAACTTCCTGCGCTGCGTACGCCGCTTCGCCGGCTACACCATCCGCCAGCAGCAGGTGAACGTCACCACGGAAGACGGACTGTCCTACGTTTCCCGCGCCGAGGCGTTCCCCATCTCCATCGATGCCAGCCAGATCGCCGAGCTGGCGCAGCGCGAAGACGTCATTGAACGATCCAAGCAAATCCGCCGCGAACTGGGCAATCCGGACACGGTGCTGCTGGGCGTTGACCGGCTGGACTACACCAAGGGCATCAGCCACCGGCTCAAGGCCTACGGCGAACTCCTCGAAGACGGCCGCATCACGGTGGAAAACGCCGCCATGATCCAGGTGGCCAGCCCCTCCCGCGAGCGCGTGGAACAGTACCGGCTGCTGCGCGAAGAAGTGGAAGGCACCGTCGGCCGGATCAGCGGCAGCTTCGACACCATTTCCAACACAGCGCTGCGCTACCTGCACCACAGCTATCCGGTGGAGGAAATGGTGGCGCTCTACCTTGCCGCTGACGTTATGCTCGTCACCGCGCTGCGCGACGGCATGAACCTGGTTGCGAAGGAATACGTCGCCGCCCGCACCGGCAACACGGGCACCCTGGTCCTCTCCGAGTTCACCGGCGCCGCGGACCAGCTGCGCCAGGCCGTGCTGGTCAACCCGCATGACATCGACGGGCTGAAGGCCGCCATCCTCACCGCGGTAAACATGCCGGCCCGGGAAGCCAGCCGGCGTATGCGCCTGATGCGCCGGCAGGTGCTGCAGAACGACGTCGAACGGTGGTCCCAGAACTTCCTGGAGGCACTCGAACAGGACCAGGACCGGGAACAGACCGAGAATCAGGACCGGGAGTAGTCATGAGTTCACTGGACACTGAGCTGCAGGCGGCGCTGGAGTCCGTGGCCGGCACTGGGAAACTCCTGGTGGCGCTGGACTTCGACGGTGTGCTCGCCCCGTTGGTGGAACATGCCGAGGATGCCCGCCCGCTGGACGGATCGGCGGCCGCTGTCCGGACCCTCGCTTCCCTCCGGGACACCGTCACCGCGTTCATCTCCGGGCGGGCGCTCGACAGCCTGCGCACCGTCGCCTCCCCGGATCCCGAAACCCTGCTGATCGGCAGCCACGGCGCCGAGACCTGGACCGGTCCCAATCAGGAGCCGCTGCAGCTGACCCCCGAGCAGGCCCAGCTGCTGGCCAGCGCCCGCACAGCGGTGGAATCCGTGGTCGCCCGGCACCCGGGCTGCCGGCTGGAACACAAGCCGGCCGGCGTCGTCCTCCACACCCGCAGCGTCTCCGAACCGGCCGCTGCTGCCGCCGCCACTGAGGAGGCACGGAGGGAACTGAGCCTGCTCGACGGCGTTCAGGTCACCGACGGCAAATCCGTCCTGGAGGCCTCCGTCGTCCACACCAACAAGGGCGAAGGCATCCGCGCCCTGCGGGAACTGACAGGCGCAACGGCGGTGCTGTTCGCCGGCGACGATGTCACCGACGAACGCGGTTTCGCGGCTTTGCAGCCCGGCGACGTCTCGATCAAGGTCGGCGACGGGAGCACGGCTGCCGCATACCGGGTCGCCTCCCCCGAGGAATTCACTGCGGTACTCGCAGAACTTGCAAGGCTGCGCGCCGCCGCCGTCGCCGGATAACAACCCGCACGGGCCGGACGTTCGCAGCTGGACAACGTGTGCAATACTGTCCCCGTGAGCTGCGTCACAGGTCGGAGAAGACCTGCCAGCAGCAATCAACTCAACTACATAGCTCTCCATTCACAACGGATCGTCGGGCACGTACCTGCCCGTGAAGGGAAACACCATGGCAACGGTAACGTTTGACCAGGCAACACGCGTCTACCCGGGGACGGAACGCCCAGCGGTAGACAATCTCAGCCTCGAAATCGCCGACGGCGAATTCCTGGTTCTCGTCGGCCCCTCGGGCTGCGGAAAATCCACCTCGCTGCGGATGCTCGCAGGGCTTGAAGACGTCAATTCCGGACGGATCCTCATCGGTGACCGCGACGTCACCGACGTTCCGCCCAAGGACCGCGACATCGCCATGGTTTTCCAGAACTACGCGCTGTACCCGCACATGTCCGTGGCGGACAACATGGGCTTCGCCCTGAAGATCGCCGGCATCGGCAAGGAAGAGCGCATGGAACGCGTCCGCGAGGCCGCGAAGCTGCTGGACCTCGAAGACTTCCTGGACCGGAAGCCGAAGGCACTCTCCGGCGGTCAGCGCCAGCGCGTTGCCATGGGCCGCGCAATTGTGCGTAACCCGCAGGTCTTCCTGATGGATGAACCGCTCTCCAACCTGGACGCGAAGCTGCGCGTGCAGACCCGTACCCAGATTGCGTCACTGACCCGGCGGCTCGGCGTCACCACGGTGTACGTCACCCACGACCAGGTGGAAGCCATGACCATGGGTGACCGCGTGGCCGTACTCAAGGACGGCGTCCTGCAGCAGGTCGATACCCCGCGCAACCTCTATGACCACCCCCGGAACGTTTTCGTCGCCGGATTCATCGGTTCCCCGGCGATGAACCTGCTCGAGCTCCCGGTGGTGGACGGAGGCGTAGCCTTCGGCGGGTCCGTGTACCCGGTGGAGAATTCGGTGCTGGGCGCCGCCGCGGGCAACACCGTGACTCTGGGTGTCCGCCCGGAAGACATGGAAACCGTCCCGGAGGGCGAGGGCCTGCGCGTTGAGGTGGACGTGGTCGAGGAACTGGGAGCCGATGCCTACGTTTACGGCCACAGCACCATCGACGGCAAGGACCATGACATGGTGGTCCGCGTTGACGGCCGGCGTCCTCCATTGAAGGGCGACACTCTTCACGTCCGCCCGCAGAAGGGCCACGTGCACCTCTTCGATACCTCCAACGGGGAACGGCTGGCCGAACAGGCTTAACCCGGCCGGAACGACATGCGGTGGCTCCCCTGCTCAACTAAACTCTTGAGGTGGGGAGCCACCGCTTTTTCGTTAATGCATGCTGAGACGTAAGGGCTTTCGCCTATGACAGATTCCGTACCTGCCAACTGGCAGAACGAACCCACGGACTGGGAGCAGACCGGCAAGCTGCCCCGCACCACACGCTCCTCGACCAACCGGATCAACACGCTGGGGTCGCTGAACATCACGGCTGCGTCCATGGACCCGGCCCTGTTGGACCTGCCCTGGCACATTCCGCTGGAGGAATGGCCCAAGGAGAACCTGGCTGCACTCCCCCGCGGAATTTCCCGTCACGTTGTCCGCTTCGCACGGCTGGGCGATTCCCTCATTGCCATCAAGGAAACCAGCGAACACGTGGCGCGGCAGGAATACCACATGCTGCGCAAGCTTCGTCGCCTGAACGTCCCCGCGGTGGCTCCGGTGGCGGTCATCACCGGCCGCATGGATCCAGCCGGGGAAGAGCTGCAGCCGGTACTGGTCACCCGGCACCTGCGCTTCTCCCTTCCCTACCGTGCCGTCTTCTCCCAGACCCTGCGTGAAGTCACGCTGACGCGGCTGATCGATGCCCAGGCGCTCTTGTTGGTCCGCCTGCACCTGGCCGGCTTCTACTGGGGCGATGTCTCCCTTTCCAACACACTCTTCCGCCGCGATGCCGGGGCCTTCGCCGCCTACCTGGTGGATGCGGAAACCGGGGAGCTCTACCCCGAATTGTCCAACGGGCAGCGCGAATACGATCTGGAGATCGCCCGGGTCAACATCGCCGGGGAACTGATGGATCTGGCCGAGGGCGGCCTGGTCGAAGAGTCCGTGGATCCGCTGGCCACCAGCGAACGCATCATGGACAGTTACCGCGGGCTCTGGGCCGAGCTGACCGAACGGGAATCCTTCGGCATGGCTGATCGCTGGCGTGTAGATGCACGCATCCGGCGCCTTAATGACCTGGGCTTCGACGTCGACGAGCTCAGCATCAGCACCACCCCCGACGGGACGCAGGTCCAGTTGCAGCCCAAGGTGGTCGACGCCGGCCATCACCAACGCCGGCTGCTGCG
Source organism: Arthrobacter sp. zg-Y1110 (assembly GCF_025244865.1). Lineage (NCBI taxonomy): Bacteria > Bacillati > Actinomycetota > Actinomycetes > Micrococcales > Micrococcaceae > Arthrobacter > Arthrobacter sp. zg-Y1110. Next base: position 507,041 of record NZ_CP104272.1, on the reverse strand, counting down.
CCTGACCGGCATCGATGCCCAGGAGAACCAGGCCCGCCGGCTGCTTAATGACTTGGACTCCTACCGGGTGACCAACCATCCGGAACTCGACGAAGAGCTCAGCGCCCATCTGTGGGTCACGCAGGTCTTCGAACCGATAGTCAAGGCCGTGCCGCGGGATCTGGGCAGCAAGCTCGAGGCTGCCGAGGTGGTGCACGAAGTCCTGGAGCACCGCTGGTACATGTCTGAAAATGCCAACCGCAACGTGCCTATGGCCGAGGCGGTGCAGTCGTACATGGATACCATCCTTCGCCACCGGCGTGACGAAGCTGCGATCCTGCTCAGCACTGATACCCGGACTATGGAGATCCTGGACGCAGGAGGAGCCCCGGCCTAGGGCCGGGGCTCCTCGGAGGTGCGTGGTGCGGGTCAGTAGCTGGAGCCGCTGTCGGCCGCGATCCCGACCATGATGAGAATGAAGAAAAGGATCCCGAAGAGGGTCCCCAGCCCGCCGACAATAATGCCGATTACAGCGGGAGTGTTGCCCATCCCTACCTTGCGTGACTGGTTCAGCCCCACAATGCTCAGCACCAGGCCCACCACGGAGAAGAAGAAGGACGTGATGAGGCCGGCAATGCCCATGGCCTGGCCGGGGTTCGGCCGCGGCTGGGGGTAGGCATCCTGCCCGTACGCCAGGTAACCAGGCTGCTGGCTGTAGGCCGGCGCTTCCTGGCCGGAACCCGGGTAGGCAGGCTGCTGGCCGTACGCAGGCACTTCCGGCTGCTGGCCGTAGGACGGATACGCGGTGTTTCCGGTTTCACTCTGCTGGGACCCGGGGTAGGCGGACGGCGCCGACGGGGGCGGGGCATACTGGCCGCTATCCGAAGCACTATCGTTTCCTGCTGCCGGGTCGCCGCCGGGCTGCCATTCTGGTCGGTTCTCTGACACGCGGTATTCCCCCTGAAGATGAAGTGGTTAGCGTGGTCGCAACGGCGTCCATTCGACATCCATCCGACTACGCAAAGTCTGTGTGACCTACGCCAATCCTATACATTCAAGCTGAGACGTACCATCCATTCCCGGAACGGACAGCAGGCGCCCCCGCCTACTGAAAAGCGTGTCGCAGATCTCCTGTGATCTGCACGACCATCGCTAACTCAGCGGAGGCCGGAGTCGTTAAATGGAACTGTAACGTCAAAAAATCTGCGCGAAGGATGACGCCCTGAATGGTTGAACAGCTGACTACCGCTTCCAGCCTGACTCGGCTGGTCCCCGTCCATGAGCCTCCCGCCGGCCGTGAGTGGTGGCGGTCATCGGTGATCTACCAGATCTACCCGCGTTCGTTCCGCGACCTGCGTGGAGACGGAGTGGGGGACCTGCCCGGCATCACCGCCGAGATCCCCGCCCTGTCCGAACTCGACATCGACGCCATTTGGCTCTCCCCCTTCTACCGCTCCCCGCAGAAAGACGCCGGCTACGACGTCGCCGACTACTGCTCCGTGGATCCCCTCTTCGGCACCATGGAGGACTTCGACGCCCTCGTCGCCGAAGCCTCCCGCCACAACATCCGCATCATCGTGGACCTGGTCCCCAACCACTGCTCCGACCAGCACCCCCTCTTCCAAAAAGCCCTGGCCTCCCCCGCCGGTTCCCCGGAGCGGGACCTCTTCATCTTCCGCGACGGCACCGGAGACCACGGACAAAATCCGCCCAACAACTGGCAGTCCCACTTTGGCGGCCCCGCCTGGACCCGCATCACCGAACCCGACGGCACCCCCGGACAGTGGTACCTGCACCTCTTCGACACCTCCCAGCCGGACTTCAACTGGGACAGCCCCGCCGTGCACGCCGAATTCGAGAAGATCCTGCGGTTCTGGCTGGACCGCGGCGTCGGCGGGTTCCGCGTGGATGTCGCCCACGCACTGATCAAGAAATCCGGGCTCCCGGATTGGGGCGGACGCGCGGACGGATCCTCCTCCGACGGATACCCCGGATCCGACGCACCCATGTTCGGCCAGCCCGGCATCCACGACATCTTCCGGTCCTGGCGGAAAATCCTGGACTCCTACGACGGTGACCGGGTGCTCTGCGCCGAAGCGACCATCGACCCGATCGAGCGGCTCAGCGACTGGGTCCGGCCCGACGAAATGCACCAGACGTTCAACTTCGCCTACCTTCACCACCCCTGGCATGCGCCGGCACTGCGGCACGTCATCGAGTCCTCCCTGCAGGCCTTCGACCGCGTCGGGGCACCCACAACCTGGGTGCTGTCCAACCACGACGTCGTCCGGCACACCAGCCGCTTCGGCCTGACCGGAGCCGGTCCCCGCTCCGGGGACGGCCTCGGGCCGCGGGACGAGCAGCCTGACCTTGAACTTGGACTCGCGCGGGCCCGCGCCGCCACCTTGCTGATGCTGGCCCTGCCCGGCGGCGTCTACCTCTACCAGGGCGAGGAGCTCGGCCTGCCGGACCATACGCTGCTTCCGGATGAATTCCGCCAAGACCCCACCTTCCACCGCACCGCAGGCGTCCGGGTGGGCCGGGACGGCAACCGGGTTCCCCTGCCGTGGAAGGCGAACCTGCCCAGCTACGGATTCAGTTCCACCGGAGAGAGCTGGCTGCCGCAGCCGCCTATTTGGGGCAAGTGTTCCCGGGATATCGAGCAGCGCAACCCCGACTCCACGCTGAACCTCTACCGCAATGCCCTCGCCCTTCGCCGGGAACTGCGTCTGGGCGATGGTTCGCTGGCGTGGTGGCCGGAGCACGACGACGACGGGCTGGTCGCCTTTGTTAATGACGGCGTGCTGGTGGCCATGAACATGGGGGATGCACCGGTCCAGCTACCCGATCTACCGCTGCTGATGGGTAGCGCTCCGGACGCTCTCGAGGGTCCGCGGCTCCGGCCCAACCGCACCGTCTGGATGCGCTTGGACTAGTCTGGCTCACCTGGGATGGCCTTCCCGGGGTTGAGGATGCCTGCTGGATCGAACACTGCTTTCACCCTGCGCTGCAGCTCGAGCACCTCTGCCCGCTGCTCCTGCGGCAGCCAGTGAAGCTTGAACTGGCCCACTCCGTGTTCCCCGGTGATGGTTCCGCCCATTGCCAGCGCAACGGTGATGGATTCCTCCAGTGCGGCGTCCAACCGGTCGCGTCCGCCGACGTCGTCAGCCTGCACCCAGAAGGTGGGGTGCAGGTTGCCGTCTCCGGCATGGGCCACCACCTTGAGGTTGACCCGGTACTGTCCAGCCATCCGTTCCAGCTCCGCGACATACCGGACCAGCGCGGAACGGGGGACGGCGACGTCCTCCCCTACCCTGACCTGATCCAGCACCGCGTCTCCGCGGCTGTGCCTGCGCAGTTCCACCAGCCGTTCGGCCTCCGCTGCCCCTTCCGTGCTTACCGTTCCACCCAGATCGCTGAGCACTCCTCGCACGACGTCGGCCTCGGCGTCGGCCCCGAAGCCATCCGTCTGGATCAATAACAGCGCGTCGCCCCGGGCGCGAAGGGCGCTGCCGTGGGCTTCATCCAAAGCCGTTAGGGTGGCACCGTCCAGCAGCTCCATGATGGCCGGTTGCACCCGGGCGGTGCCCACCGCCAAAACGCCGGCGGCCGCCGTCGGGAAATCAGGGAAGAAGGCGGCAATGGTTCGGATTTCGAGCGGAAGGTACCGCAGCCGCACAGTGATGCCGACAATAATGCCCAGTGTGCCTTCCGACCCGGTGAAGAGGCTGGTGAGGTCGTAGCCGGCGACTCCCTTGAAGGTCCGCTGGCCAGTGCTGATGAGCGTTCCGTCGGCCAGAACGACGTCGAGGGCCAGGACGGAGTCACGGGTAACCCCGTACTTCGCGCAGCGGAGACCGCCGGCGTTAGTGGCCACATTCCCGCCAATGGTTGAGGTCAGGTAACTGGCCGGATCCGGCGCGTACATCAGCCCGTGTGCCGCCGCCGCCGCATTCAGGTCCGCGTTGATCACGCCGGGCTCGACGATGGCCACTTCATCCTGGGGATTGAGTTCCAAGATGCGGTTCATTCGGTCCAGGCAGAGGATGATGCATCCGCCTGTGGCATGTGCTCCGCCTGAGACTCCGGTACCGGCGCCGCGAGGTACCACGGCGGTGCCCGTTGCAGCGGCCCAGCGCAGCACCTCCTGCACGCCCTCCACACTGGTGGGCCAGACGACGGCCAACGGCTCTACGTAGGCCAGTACCGGACCGCAGTCGGTGGCATAGGCCGCGAGCACCTCCGGTGATGTTTCAACCAGCAGGTCCGGGCCATTGAGGGTGAGGCCGTGCAGGGCATCCAGGGACATGCCAGCAGACTACCGCGCCCCCATAAAGCGCGAGTAGCGATCCAGGATCTCCGACCATTCCCTTTGCAGCCGCTCATATTCCTGAGCCCCGTCGGGTAGTCGGTCAATGCCCGAGTGGCGGAGCGTCACCACCGTGGAACCGTCAGCCGCCGGAGCGAAGTCGACGCGTACATCCGTGGGGATCCGCGGGTCCTGGCCAGCCACCCAGTCCAATTCCAGCAACGTGTCCGGCTCCCGGGTACGTACCGTGGCCCATACCGCGGTTTCGCCGTCGGGGCCTGTTTCCGTGAGTACGCCACCCTCAAACTCGGCATGTGTACCTTCACCGAAGTCCGTAAGGTCCTCCGGCCACCATAAGTGAAGGTAATCGGTGAATCCGTTAAACGCTTCTTCTGCATCTCGGGGGATCTGCCGAACCGCCACGACGTCCGGAACGGACGCGTCTTGTTCAGTGCCCTTCGGATCCGGGTCGGCGGCGTGGGAAAACAGGGAGGGGCTCATGCTTTCCAGCCTACCGGGACCGGCCTCCTGCCCAGAGCCGGGCGGCTGGCCGGCCCGGACACTTTCTGGGGTTAAACAGGAAGAGCCCGTACCAACACTGGTACGGGCTCAACCTTCAATTATTGTCCGGCGGTGACCTACTCTCCCACATCCTCCCGGATGCAGTACCATCGGCGCTGTGGGTCTTAGCTTCCGGGTTCGGAATGGGACCGGGCGTTTCCCCCACGCTATGACCGCCGTAACCCTTCTACCCGCACCACACACCCGCGAAAACAGGGTATGCGTGGGGAAAACAATGGTTACAACACGTCCCGGAACCACCTCGCAAGGAGGGGTGCCGGCAGTGCGGTAAATTGTGAACCCGCCCCTGGACAAGGGGGCAAGGATTCGGTGTTCCAGGGCAGCAACCAACGGTTGTTGTCCGGGAACCACATAGTGGACGCAAGCAGCATGATCTAACAACACCCTTTATACTTTGACGGACCGTTTGAAGTCGTGTCCGTCCAGGTGCTGGTGTGGTGTAAGTTATCGGCCTATTAGTACCGGTCAGCTTCACGGGTCTTTAGTCCCCGCTTCCACATCCGGCCTATCAACCCAGTGGTCTGGCTGGGGGCCTCTCACACACAAGGTGTATGGAAATCTCATCTCGAAGCGGGCTTCCCGCTTAGATGCTTTCAGCGGTTATCCCATCCGAACGTAGCTAATCAGCGGTGCACTTGGCAGTACAACTGACACACCAGAGGTTCGTCCGTCCCGGTCCTCTCGTACTAAGGACAGCCCTTCTCAAATTTCCTGCGCGCGCAGCGGATAGGGACCGAACTGTCTCACGACGTTCTAAACCCAGCTCGCGTACCGCTTTAATGGGCGAACAGCCCAACCCTTGGGACCTACTCCAGCCCCAGGATGCGACGAGCCGACATCGAGGTGCCAAACCATGCCGTCGATATGGACTCTTGGGCAAGATCAGCCTGTTATCCCCGAGGTACCTTTTATCCGTTGAGCGACGGCCATTCCACAATGTACCGCCGGATCACTAGTCCCGACTTTCGTCCCTGCTCGAGATGTCTCTCTCACAGTCAAGCTCCCTTGTGCACTTACACTCGACACCTGATTGCCAACCAGGCTGAGGGAACCTTTGGGCGCCTCCGTTACTCTTTAGGAGGCAACCGCCCCAGTTAAACTACCCATCAGGCACTGTCCCTGACCCGGATTACGGGCCGAAGTTAGATATCCAGTATGACCAGAGTGGTATTTCAACGATGACTCCACCCGAACTGGCGTCCGGGTCTCACAGTCTCCCACCTATCCTACACAAGCCACACCGAACACCAATACCAAACTATAGTAAAGGTCTCGGGGTCTTTCCGTCCTGCTGCGCGTAACGAGCATCTTTACTCGTACTGCAATTTCGCCGAGTTTATGGTTGAGACAGCGGGGAAGTCGTTACTCCATTCGTGCAGGTCGGAACTTACCCGACAAGGAATTTCGCTACCTTAGGATGGTTATAGTTACCACCGCCGTTTACTGGGGCTTAAATTCCCAGCTTCGCCCGTAAGGGCTAACCGGTCCTCTTAACCTTCCAGCACCGGGCAGGAGTCAGTCCGTATACATCGTCTTGCGACTTCGCACGGACCTGTGTTTTTAGTAAACAGTCGCTTCCCCCTGGTCTCTGCGGCCCCGATCCCCTCCGGACAGCAAGTGTCCATCAAGGTTGGGGCCCCCCTTCTCCCGAAGTTACGGGGGCATTTTGCCGAGTTCCTTAACCATAATTCTCTCGATCGCCTTAGTATTCTCTACCTGATCACCTGTGTCGGTTTGGGGTACGGGCGGCTGGAACCTCGCGCCGATGCTTTTCTAGGCAGCATAGGATCACCGGATCCCCCCGTGAGGGGGTCCCGTCGGATCTCAGGTTCGTCATCAAAGACACCGTGACGGATTTACCTATCACGGACCCTACGTCCTTAGACCAGGTCTACCATCGCCTGGCCCGGCTACCTTCCTGCGTCACACCTGTTAATACGCTTACCTCCCAGGATCAGGTCCCGTGCTCGGCCAAAACCCTCACACCACAAGGGTGATCGGGCAGGCTCCGGACGGTTAGTGTCCCCTGCTTGGTATGGGCGGTTCTTCGCCGGTACGGGAATATCAACCCGTTGTCCATCGACTACGCCTGTCGGCCTCGCCTTAGGTCCCGACTTACCCAGGGCAGATTAGCTTGACCCTGGAACCCTTGATCATTCGGCGGACGGGTTTCTCACCCGTCTTTCGCTACTCATGCCTGCATTCTCACTCGTGTAGGCTCCACCACTGGTTTACACCGCAGCTTCACTGCCCACACGACGCTCCCCTACCACTCCAGACGACTGAACCACGAAGGCTTATCTATATCTGAAATCCACAACTTCGGCGGTGTACTTGAGCCCCGCTACATTGTCGGCGCGGAATCACTTGACCAGTGAGCTATTACGCACTCTTTCAAGGGTGGCTGCTTCTAAGCCAACCTCCTGGTTGTCTGGGCAACTCCACATCCTTTCCCACTTAGCACACGCTTAGGGGCCTTAGTTGGTGGTCTGGGCTGTTTCCCTCTCGACTATGAAGCTTATCCCCCACAGTCTCACTGCTGCGCTCTCACTTACCGGCATTCGGAGTTTGGCTGACGTCAGTAACCTTGTAGGGCCCATTAGCCATCCAGTAGCTCTACCTCCGGTAAGAAACACGCAACGCTGCACCTAAATGCATTTCGGGGAGAACCAGCTATCACGGAGTTTGATTGGCCTTTCACCCCTACCCACAGCTCATCCCCTCCATTTTCAACTGAAGTGGGTTCGGTCCTCCACGACGTCTTACCGTCGCTTCAACCTGGCCATGGGTAGATCACTCCGCTTCGGGTCTAGATCACGCCACTGCATCGCCCTATTCAGACTCGCTTTCGCTACGGCTTCCCCTCACGGGTTAACCTCGCGACGTAACACTAACTCGCAGGCTCATTCTTCAAAAGGCACGCTGTCACAGCAATCAGAGCTGCTCCAACGGTTTGTAGGCACACGGTTTCAGGTACTATTTCACTCCCCTCCCGGGGTACTTTTCACCTTTCCCTCACGGTACTTGTCCGCTATCGGTCATCAGGGAGTATTTAGGCTTACCAGGTGGTCCTGGCAGATTCGCACGGGATTTCTCGGGCCCCGTGCTACTTGGGATCCTCTCCAAGCGGCAGCATGCATTCCGGTTACGGGGCTAACACCCTCTACGGCCCGGCTTTCAAACCGGTTCACCTATACATCTGCACTCACTTCACCGATCCGGCAGAATCGGTACGGAAAGTCCCGCAACCCCAGTGATGCAACGCCCGCCGGCTATCACACACCACTGGTTTAGCCTCTTCCGCGTTCGCTCGCCACTACTAACGGAATCACTGTTGTTTTCTCTTCCTGTGGGTACTGAGATGTTTCACTTCCCCACGTTCCCTCCACGCACCCTATGTGTTCAGATGCGGGTCACCCGGTCACTCGCGCGCCGGGCGGGGTTTCCCCATTCGGACATCCTGGGATCAAAGTTCGGTTATCAACTCCCCCAGGCTTATCGCAGATTCCTACGTCCTTCTTCGGCTCCTGATGCCAAGGCATCCACCGTGTGCCCTTAAAAACTTGACCACAAAAGATCAATTTATTATCGCTATCGAGAAAACCACGGTCTCACCAGGCACCCTGTAAGGGGCACCCGGATCTACCAGGTTTTTCTGAAATTGCACTTAATATTTTAAGATGCTCGCGTCCACTATGTAGTTCTCAAACAACAACCCCGTCACACCCGTCCCCGCACCCGGCAACCCCGCAAGGGACTGCCAACGACACGGTTCCGGCCTGCGCAGGAACAAACAGAAACAAACCGGCAAACCCGCGGTACCTCCCCTTGGAAAGGAGAAGACCCGGGTGCCTGTTGCTTCAGGACCCAACAGTGTGCCAAACGACTAACCGGTCTTACCAGGGCCGCAGAGGAGGTTCCAGGAACCCTCCAAGGAGGGAACGTACTGATCCGTTGCGGCCGGCATGCCGGCGCCTATCCATTGATATTCCACCCTTGAGCACCCACCGGAGAACATATGTCTCCGATATGGGCATCTCCTGCAAAGCACACATCCAACACTGTGGAAGGACATGGTCTTCGAGGTGCTCCTTAGAAAGGAGGTGATCCAGCCGCACCTTCCGGTACGGCTACCTTGTTACGACTTAGTCCCAATCGCCGGTCCCACCTTCGACGGCTCCCTCCCACAAGGGGTTAGGCCACCGGCTTCGGGTGTTACCAACTTTCGTGACTTGACGGGCGGTGTGTACAAGGCCCGGGAACGTATTCACCGCAGCGTTGCTGATCTGCGATTACTAGCGACTCCAACTTCATGAGGTCGAGTTGCAGACCTCAATCCGAACTGAGACCGGCTTTTTGGGATTAGCTCCACCTCACAGTATCGCAACCCTTTGTACCGGCCATTGTAGCATGCGTGAAGCCCAAGACATAAGGGGCATGATGATTTGACGTCGTCCCCACCTTCCTCCGAGTTGACCCCGGCAGTCTCCTATGAGTCCCCGCCATAACGCGCTGGCAACATAGAACGAGGGTTGCGCTCGTTGCGGGACTTAACCCAACATCTCACGACACGAGCTGACGACAACCATGCACCACCTGTAAACCGGCCACAAGTGGGGGACCTGTTTCCAGGCCTTTCCGGTTCATGTCAAGCCTTGGTAAGGTTCTTCGCGTTGCATCGAATTAATCCGCATGCTCCGCCGCTTGTGCGGGCCCCCGTCAATTCCTTTGAGTTTTAGCCTTGCGGCCGTACTCCCCAGGCGGGGCACTTAATGCGTTAGCTACGGCGCGGAAAACGTGGAATGTCCCCCACACCTAGTGCCCAACGTTTACGGCATGGACTACCAGGGTATCTAATCCTGTTCGCTCCCCATGCTTTCGCTCCTCAGCGTCAGTTAATGCCCAGAGACCTGCCTTCGCCATCGGTGTTCCTCCTGATATCTGCGCATTTCACCGCTACACCAGGAATTCCAGTCTCCCCTACATCACTCTAGTCTGCCCGTACCCACTGCAGACCCGGGGTTGAGCCCCGGGCTTTCACAGCAGACGCGACAAACCGCCTACGAGCTCTTTACGCCCAATAATTCCGGATAACGCTTGCGCCCTACGTATTACCGCGGCTGCTGGCACGTAGTTAGCCGGCGCTTCTTCTGCAGGTACCGTCACTTTCGCTTCTTCCCTGCTGAAAGAGGTTTACAACCCGAAGGCATTCGTCCCTCACGCGGCGTCGCTGCATCAGGCTTCCGCCCATTGTGCAATATTCCCCACTGCTGCCTCCCGTAGGAGTCTGGGCCGTGTCTCAGTCCCAGTGTGGCCGGTCACCCTCTCAGGCCGGCTACCCGTCGTCGCCTTGGTGGGCCATTACCCCAACCAACAAGCTGATAGGCCGCGAGTCCATCCAAAACCGCATAAAGCTTTCCACGGACCGCCATGCGGTGGTCCGTTGTATCCGGTATTAGACCCGGTTTCCCAGGCTTATCCCGAAGTCAGGGGCAGGTTACTCACGTGTTACTCACCCGTTCGCCACTAATCATTCTGTGCAAGCACAGAAGTCATCGTTCGACTTGCATGTGTTAAGCACGCCGCCAGCGTTCATCCTGAGCCAGGATCAAACTCTCCGTAAATGTGTTACAGACACAGTGCCGAAGCCAAGGAAAATTGGCTGCAGACACTGCACTAAATTCGAAACCGGCTAAAAAAACCGTCCCGTACCCACGGGGTGGGCGGAAACGGCCTGTTCAACCAATCAAAATAAATTGGTATCAATAAACTTGGCACACTATTGAGTTCTCAAACAACAGACGCAATCCGAAGATACTCGGGAAAACAATGTTTTCCTTTTCTTCTTCGCTGCAATGTTTTATATCTTATTCCATTCCGGCGTTATTTGCAATTCGCGGTTTCCCTTGTCGGGAGCCCGTGAGATGCGTTTTACGCCGTTCCGGACCCAGCATCCAACGGAGTCTTTTCCACCGGCCCTGCAAAGGGCGCGCACTGGTTGGACTCTGTTTTTTGTTGGGGTTTGGCCGCCATGCTCGGGCGCTTTTCCAGCGTCCCGGCCGCGGCGACTTAGAAAAACTTTACACACGTTTGCCCCCAGCTGCAAATCGAGGCCAGGGGGTTGGAGCCGGCCCCTTACGATTGCCGGCTCCAGCCGCCATTTGCGCTTTTCGTCCGCTTAGCTATGGCGCCGCCGGTACGACCCCAGGACCAATAGGGATCCGGCGAGCATTGCACTTCCGGCTGCTCCCACCATGGCTGCGGTGTCTTCCGCCCCTGTCCGCGGAAGCCGTTCGGTTACCGGCACCGGCGCGTATTCATTGATAACCTCAGCCGCCACCTCCTGCCCCGGCAGGATAGTTACCTCCGCCGTACCTGACGATTCCACGGTCACGTCCTCATTGGCGCCGGATGCCGGCTCCGTAACCCGACACACCGTTCCCGCCGGGATGCCGTCGTACCGCTGGGTGAAGGTATCCGCCGAAGTCCCCTCGGGGATAACGAAGATCTCGTCGATCAGTCCGTTACCGCACTGGATGTGAAGCACGACTTCGTCCTGCAGGCCGGCTCCGGAGCCGCTGATGGTCTTGGCGACTACAAGGCTGCCCGGGTTGAACTCAACCGTGTTGGTCACGGCGAGGACATTTTCCCCCTCAGCGATAGTCACCGGATCCGAGACTGTCGGAGTCACCGTCACCTCGGTATTGGATCCCGTGACCGGTTCGGTGACGGAGCACACTGTACCCACCGGAAGATCAACAATCGTTTCGCTGACGGGAGCTGTGGTTCCTGCGGGGATTTCAAAGCTAAACAGCCCCGCTGCACCACAGTCGACAGTGAGCGCGATTGCACCTTGGCGACCTGCGGCTTCCCCTGCAAAGGTTTTGTTCACCACGAGGTCTCCCGGCACAAAGAACTCCGCGGTCGCCTCGGCAGTCGCTTCCAACGCTGTGGTCGCGGCGAGGATGAGGGGCTGCGCGTTGTCCAACAGCGGATCGCCCTGGTCGTAGAGGTAGACGTTGCCGGTCTGGACCGTGACGGAAGCGCGGGCGCTAAGGACCCCCGGAGCGGTTGAACCCGGGGGGCCGGCCACCCAGATCTGCGCTCCCGAAAGGACTGTGCTTCCGGTCGGGATGGGGACGGTCCCCGCAGCATCGGCAAACATGGTGTACCCGGCAGGCACGGAAACGGTAACCTCCGCTGCTCCTTCCGACGCGACCGTAAACGGGCCCGCCACGCCTCCCGCTGGACCCGCAGCAACCGGTGGGGTGACGGTGACATTCGGCGGGGGCGGTTCCACCAAGGGTCCGTTGGCCTGTGCGTCGGCGACGATCGCCTCAACCGCGGGCCTGATGACCGTCTCCGTAGTATTGACCAGGTATCCGTCGGTGAAGTACCAGATCGCACCCTGCACCGCCGCAGCCTGCTGATTGACGGTTAAGCCCGCAGGCGCTGCGGGATTCGCAGGATAATAGTTGTTCAGGATGTAATTTACGTAGCCGATGTTGGCTACGTTGGCTTCCTCCCAGGCCCCCTGAACGTAGCCGATGCCGACCATGGTCTCCACCGCTGTGTCGATGCAGTACATCTGCCCGGTCCCGCCACCGGCATCCTCAGTCAAAATGATGCCCGCGAACCGGCCGGTCACAGGCACTCCCACTGGGTTGTCCTCTGGATACGGTGCCAAGGGATCCGGCGGGGTGGGATTGTCAGCCACGAACGCCTGTACCCTTTGGGCGGGCCCGAGGTCGGTAGTCACGACTTCCGCATTGATGCCGGCTACCGGCGCCGGATCATTCGGGTCCGGCTCTGCCCAGGAGGCATTCGCGGGTGCCGCGAACGGTGCCAGCAGCAGCACAGCAGCGGCCGCGACGCCTAAAAGAGACCTGCGTATCCGGCGCTCGGGCCCCGGCTGGCGCCGCGGGCCGGATGGAAAGTAATGATGGCTCATAGGGGTCTCCTGCTTCTATCCCTGGGGATGACTCGCGAGTGACCATGCCGAAACAAGTTCGGCCTGTGCTGGGCACAGTATGTGGAATCCGAGGCCGGGTGTAGTGAAAACCGCCATATTCGTAGAAAGAGGTCTCGGGGTCTTGCCGTCGGCAGCGCTGGAGCGAACTTCAGCAGCAATCGCCACCGCTAACTAGCTGCGCCGCCGTCGCGAGGTTCCAAGAACCAGGACCGATCCGGCGAGTACTGCAGCGCCGGCCACAGCGCCCAGCACCGTGGCGCCGTCGGCCCCGGTGCGCGGGAGCCGTTCGGTTACCGGCACCGGCGCGTATTCATTGATAACCTCAGCCGCCACCTCCTGCCCCGGCAGGATAGTTACCTCCGCCGTACCTGACGATTCCACGGTCACGTCCTCATTGGCGCCGGATGCCGGCTCCGTAACCCGACACACCGTTCCCGCCGGGATGCCGTCGTACCGCTGGGTGAAGGTATCCGCCGAAGTCCCCTCGGGGATAACGAAGATCTCGTCGATCAGTCCGTTACCGCACTGGATGTGAAGCACGACTTCGTCCTGCAGGCCGGCTCCGGAGCCGCTGATGGTCTTGGCGACTACAAGGCTGCCCGGGTTGAACTCAACCGTGTTGGTCACGGCGAGGACATTTTCCCCCTCAGCGATAGTCACCGGATCTGAGAACGTAGGCGTAACCGTCACCTCCGTGGTGGACCCGGCAACCTCTTCCGTCACCAAACAGACCGTTCCAACCGGAAGGTCGGTAACCGTTTCGGTGACCGGCGTTGTTGCCCCGGCCGGGATTTCGAAGACGAAGGCCCCTATAGGACCGCAGTCCATGGTGAGGACAATGGCGCCCTGGCTGCCGACTGCCTCTCCGGCAAAGGCCTTATTTACCGTCAGGTCTCCGGCGACGAAGAACTCCGCCGTTGCCTGGGCGTTGGATTCAATCTCGGCATTGGCCGCCAGGATCAGCTTTTGCGCCTCAGTCACGTCGGGATTGTTGCCAGTGTAGAGGTAGACATTGCCAGTCTCTACGGGTACTACGGCGCTGGCTGTGATGACAGCCGGGTCCGTTGTCTGCGCTGCGCTCCGTACCCAGACCTGGGTACCGGACGCGACCGGGTTCACAAGCGGAACGGTCCCTGCGGGGTCCGTGAACAAAGTGAATCCAGCAGGAGCCTCCACGGTCAGGGCCGCCCCGCCGCCGGCGCTGATAGTAAACGGTCCCGTCACGCCGTCCACGGGTCCGGCGGCCACAGGCGGATCAATAGTCACGTCCGGAGCAGGCGGTTCCGTGAGTGGCCCGACGGCCAGAACAGCGTCGATAATCCCCTGGGTCAGCGGGCGGAGCGGGTCAATGTCCTGCAGGACGAAGCCGTCGCTGAAGAACCAGATTGCTGCCTGGACCGCTGCGGCACGAATACTGTCATTCGCTGCTTCGGCAGGAAGGCCCGGCTGATCAGGGTAATAGCTGTTCAGGACCCGGTTCACGTATCCCACATTCGGGACATTCGCTTCGCCCCACGTACCGCTCTCATAGCCCAGCCCGGAGTAGGTGGAGGTACGGATGTCGATGCAGTACATTTCCTGCGTGTTCCCCTCAGCGTCTGCAGTGAGGATGGTGCCGGCGAATGAAGGATTGTCTGCTTCGTAATTGGCTGGTACGTCCGGTGGATAAGTACTGATATCAAATGTCTCCCCAACGGGAGGTAGTCCTCCAGTTGCTGCCGTCCCTACCCCCGTGCCTGTCATCGTGATTTCGACCTCGGCAGTGGGAACAGCGGTACCTGGCTGCGGTCCGGAGAAAACCGCCTGCGCAGGCAACGCCGTCACCACCAACGCGGCCAGCAGTGCACCCACCAGACCAAATAATGTCCTCAGATACCTCCGCTGCCTTCTGGCCCTCCCCCGGTTCCCCCCAGACTGTGTATGTGCTCCACTCCGGCTCATAAGGTCCCGCCTTCTCTCGCTGGCTTACTGAGACGGGCAGCTGCAGTAGAAACCAGCTCAAAGCCGGCAAACGCTCGCCCCGAAGTCGCGACGGTATATGCCGGCATACGTGCTTGTAAGGGTAAGAGTGATCCAGCGCGGTCGGAGACCGAAAACAGTACGGCCGGGCCATTGAGGATGGACAACGCCAAGGCATGCCGTATAGATGGGGCGCCTGCTCCAGGCACCGCGGCCCTTACTAAACCCTGCGGGTTAAACAGGAAGAGCCCGTACCAACACTGGTACGGGCTCAACCTTCAATTATTGTCCGGCGGTGACCTACTCTCCCACATCCTCCCGGATGCAGTACCATCGGCGCTGTGGGTCTTAGCTTCCGGGTTCGGAATGGGACCGGGCGTTTCCCCCACGCTATGACCGCCGTAACCCTTCTACCCGCACCACACACCCGCTGAAAACAGGGTATGCGTGGGGAAAACAATGGTTACAACACGTCCCGGAACCACCTCGCAATGAGGGGTGCCGGCAGTGCGGTAAATTGTGAACCCGCCCCTGGACAAGGGGGCAAGGATTCGGTGTTCCAGGGCAGCAACCAACGGTTGTTGTCCGGGAACCACATAGTGGACGCAAGCAGCATGATCTAACAACACCCTTTATACTTTGACGGACCGTTTGAAGTCGTGTCCGTCCAGGTGCTGGTGTGGTGTAAGTTATCGGCCTATTAGTACCGGTCAGCTTCACGGGTCTTTAGTCCCCGCTTCCACATCCGGCCTATCAACCCAGTGGTCTGGCTGGGGGCCTCTCACACACAAGGTGTATGGAAATCTCATCTCGAAGCGGGCTTCCCGCTTAGATGCTTTCAGCGGTTATCCCATCCGAACGTAGCTAATCAGCGGTGCACTTGGCAGTACAACTGACACACCAGAGGTTCGTCCGTCCCGGTCCTCTCGTACTAAGGACAGCCCTTCTCAAATTTCCTGCGCGCGCAGCGGATAGGGACCGAACTGTCTCACGACGTTCTAAACCCAGCTCGCGTACCGCTTTAATGGGCGAACAGCCCAACCCTTGGGACCTACTCCAGCCCCAGGATGCGACGAGCCGACATCGAGGTGCCAAACCATGCCGTCGATATGGACTCTTGGGCAAGATCAGCCTGTTATCCCCGAGGTACCTTTTATCCGTTGAGCGACGGCCATTCCACAATGTACCGCCGGATCACTAGTCCCGACTTTCGTCCCTGCTCGAGATGTCTCTCTCACAGTCAAGCTCCCTTGTGCACTTACACTCGACACCTGATTGCCAACCAGGCTGAGGGAACCTTTGGGCGCCTCCGTTACTCTTTAGGAGGCAACCGCCCCAGTTAAACTACCCATCAGGCACTGTCCCTGACCCGGATTACGGGCCGAAGTTAGATATCCAGTATGACCAGAGTGGTATTTCAACGATGACTCCACCCGAACTGGCGTCCGGGTCTCACAGTCTCCCACCTATCCTACACAAGCCACACCGAACACCAATACCAAACTATAGTAAAGGTCTCGGGGTCTTTCCGTCCTGCTGCGCGTAACGAGCATCTTTACTCGTACTGCAATTTCGCCGAGTTTATGGTTGAGACAGCGGGGAAGTCGTTACTCCATTCGTGCAGGTCGGAACTTACCCGACAAGGAATTTCGCTACCTTAGGATGGTTATAGTTACCACCGCCGTTTACTGGGGCTTAAATTCCCAGCTTCGCCCGTAAGGGCTAACCGGTCCTCTTAACCTTCCAGCACCGGGCAGGAGTCAGTCCGTATACATCGTCTTGCGACTTCGCACGGACCTGTGTTTTTAGTAAACAGTCGCTTCCCCCTGGTCTCTGCGGCCCCGATCCCCTCCGGACAGCAAGTGTCCATCAAGGTTGGGGCCCCCCTTCTCCCGAAGTTACGGGGGCATTTTGCCGAGTTCCTTAACCATAATTCTCTCGATCGCCTTAGTATTCTCTACCTGATCACCTGTGTCGGTTTGGGGTACGGGCGGCTGGAACCTCGCGCCGATGCTTTTCTAGGCAGCATAGGATCACCGGATCCCCCCGTGAGGGGGTCCCGTCGGATCTCAGGTTCGTCATCAAAGACACCGTGACGGATTTACCTATCACGGACCCTACGTCCTTAGACCAGGTCTACCATCGCCTGGCCCGGCTACCTTCCTGCGTCACACCTGTTAATACGCTTACCTCCCAGGATCAGGTCCCGTGCTCGGCCAAAACCCTCACACCACAAGGGTGATCGGGCAGGCTCCGGACGGTTAGTGTCCCCTGCTTGGTATGGGCGGTTCTTCGCCGGTACGGGAATATCAACCCGTTGTCCATCGACTACGCCTGTCGGCCTCGCCTTAGGTCCCGACTTACCCAGGGCAGATTAGCTTGACCCTGGAACCCTTGATCATTCGGCGGACGGGTTTCTCACCCGTCTTTCGCTACTCATGCCTGCATTCTCACTCGTGTAGGCTCCACCACTGGTTTACACCGCAGCTTCACTGCCCACACGACGCTCCCCTACCACTCCAGACGACTGAACCACGAAGGCTTATCTATATCTGAAATCCACAACTTCGGCGGTGTACTTGAGCCCCGCTACATTGTCGGCGCGGAATCACTTGACCAGTGAGCTATTACGCACTCTTTCAAGGGTGGCTGCTTCTAAGCCAACCTCCTGGTTGTCTGGGCAACTCCACATCCTTTCCCACTTAGCACACGCTTAGGGGCCTTAGTTGGTGGTCTGGGCTGTTTCCCTCTCGACTATGAAGCTTATCCCCCACAGTCTCACTGCTGCGCTCTCACTTACCGGCATTCGGAGTTTGGCTGACGTCAGTAACCTTGTAGGGCCCATTAGCCATCCAGTAGCTCTACCTCCGGTAAGAAACACGCAACGCTGCACCTAAATGCATTTCGGGGAGAACCAGCTATCACGGAGTTTGATTGGCCTTTCACCCCTACCCACAGCTCATCCCCTCCATTTTCAACTGAAGTGGGTTCGGTCCTCCACGACGTCTTACCGTCGCTTCAACCTGGCCATGGGTAGATCACTCCGCTTCGGGTCTAGATCACGCCACTGCATCGCCCTATTCAGACTCGCTTTCGCTACGGCTTCCCCTCACGGGTTAACCTCGCGACGTAACACTAACTCGCAGGCTCATTCTTCAAAAGGCACGCTGTCACAGCAATCAGAGCTGCTCCAACGGTTTGTAGGCACACGGTTTCAGGTACTATTTCACTCCCCTCCCGGGGTACTTTTCACCTTTCCCTCACGGTACTTGTCCGCTATCGGTCATCAGGGAGTATTTAGGCTTACCAGGTGGTCCTGGCAGATTCGCACGGGATTTCTCGGGCCCCGTGCTACTTGGGATCCTCTCCAAGCGGCAGCATGCATTCCGGTTACGGGGCTAACACCCTCTACGGCCCGGCTTTCAAACCGGTTCACCTATACATCTGCACTCACTTCACCGATCCGGCAGAATCGGTACGGAAAGTCCCGCAACCCCAGTGATGCAACGCCCGCCGGCTATCACACACCACTGGTTTAGCCTCTTCCGCGTTCGCTCGCCACTACTAACGGAATCACTGTTGTTTTCTCTTCCTGTGGGTACTGAGATGTTTCACTTCCCCACGTTCCCTCCACGCACCCTATGTGTTCAGATGCGGGTCACCCGGTCACTCGCGCGCCGGGCGGGGTTTCCCCATTCGGACATCCTGGGATCAAAGTTCGGTTATCAACTCCCCCAGGCTTATCGCAGATTCCTACGTCCTTCTTCGGCTCCTGATGCCAAGGCATCCACCGTGTGCCCTTAAAAACTTGACCACAAAAGATCAATTTATTATCGCTATCGAGAAAACCACGGTCTCACCAGGCACCCTGTAAGGGGCACCCGGATCTACCAGGTTTTTCTGAAATTGCACTTAATATTTTAAGATGCTCGCGTCCACTATGTAGTTCTCAAACAACAACCCCGTCACACCCGTCCCCGCACCCGGCAACCCCGCAAGGGACTGCCAACGACACGGTTCCGGCCTGCGCAGGAACAAACAGAAACAAACCGGCAAACCCGCGGTACCTCCCCTTGGAAAGGAGAAGACCCGGGTGCCTGTTGCTTCAGGACCCAACAGTGTGCCAAACGACTAACCGGTCTTACCAGGGCCGCAGAGGAGGTTCCAGGAACCCTCCAAGGAGGGAACGTACTGATCCGTTGCGGCCGGCATGCCGGCGCCTATCCATTGATATTCCACCCTTGAGCACCCACCGGAGAACATATGTCTCCGATATGGGCATCTCCTGCAAAGCACACATCCAACACTGTGGAAGGACATGGTCTTCGAGGTGCTCCTTAGAAAGGAGGTGATCCAGCCGCACCTTCCGGTACGGCTACCTTGTTACGACTTAGTCCCAATCGCCGGTCCCACCTTCGACGGCTCCCTCCCACAAGGGGTTAGGCCACCGGCTTCGGGTGTTACCAACTTTCGTGACTTGACGGGCGGTGTGTACAAGGCCCGGGAACGTATTCACCGCAGCGTTGCTGATCTGCGATTACTAGCGACTCCAACTTCATGAGGTCGAGTTGCAGACCTCAATCCGAACTGAGACCGGCTTTTTGGGATTAGCTCCACCTCACAGTATCGCAACCCTTTGTACCGGCCATTGTAGCATGCGTGAAGCCCAAGACATAAGGGGCATGATGATTTGACGTCGTCCCCACCTTCCTCCGAGTTGACCCCGGCAGTCTCCTATGAGTCCCCGCCATAACGCGCTGGCAACATAGAACGAGGGTTGCGCTCGTTGCGGGACTTAACCCAACATCTCACGACACGAGCTGACGACAACCATGCACCACCTGTAAACCGGCCACAAGTGGGGGACCTGTTTCCAGGCCTTTCCGGTTCATGTCAAGCCTTGGTAAGGTTCTTCGCGTTGCATCGAATTAATCCGCATGCTCCGCCGCTTGTGCGGGCCCCCGTCAATTCCTTTGAGTTTTAGCCTTGCGGCCGTACTCCCCAGGCGGGGCACTTAATGCGTTAGCTACGGCGCGGAAAACGTGGAATGTCCCCCACACCTAGTGCCCAACGTTTACGGCATGGACTACCAGGGTATCTAATCCTGTTCGCTCCCCATGCTTTCGCTCCTCAGCGTCAGTTAATGCCCAGAGACCTGCCTTCGCCATCGGTGTTCCTCCTGATATCTGCGCATTTCACCGCTACACCAGGAATTCCAGTCTCCCCTACATCACTCTAGTCTGCCCGTACCCACTGCAGACCCGGGGTTGAGCCCCGGGCTTTCACAGCAGACGCGACAAACCGCCTACGAGCTCTTTACGCCCAATAATTCCGGATAACGCTTGCGCCCTACGTATTACCGCGGCTGCTGGCACGTAGTTAGCCGGCGCTTCTTCTGCAGGTACCGTCACTTTCGCTTCTTCCCTGCTGAAAGAGGTTTACAACCCGAAGGCATTCGTCCCTCACGCGGCGTCGCTGCATCAGGCTTCCGCCCATTGTGCAATATTCCCCACTGCTGCCTCCCGTAGGAGTCTGGGCCGTGTCTCAGTCCCAGTGTGGCCGGTCACCCTCTCAGGCCGGCTACCCGTCGTCGCCTTGGTGGGCCATTACCCCAACCAACAAGCTGATAGGCCGCGAGTCCATCCAAAACCGCATAAAGCTTTCCACGGACCGCCATGCGGTGGTCCGTTGTATCCG
This sequence comes from Arthrobacter sp. zg-Y1110, assembly GCF_025244865.1. Classification (NCBI taxonomy): domain Bacteria; kingdom Bacillati; phylum Actinomycetota; class Actinomycetes; order Micrococcales; family Micrococcaceae; genus Arthrobacter; species Arthrobacter sp. zg-Y1110. The sequence continues at coordinate 486,543 of NZ_CP104272.1, read as the reverse complement.
GTATTAGACCCGGTTTCCCAGGCTTATCCCGAAGTCAGGGGCAGGTTACTCACGTGTTACTCACCCGTTCGCCACTAATCATTCTGTGCAAGCACAGAAGTCATCGTTCGACTTGCATGTGTTAAGCACGCCGCCAGCGTTCATCCTGAGCCAGGATCAAACTCTCCGTAAATGTGTTACAGACACAGTGCCGAAGCCAAGGAAAATTGGCTGCAGACACTGCACTAAATTCGAAACCGGCTAAAAAAACCGTCCCATACCCACGGGGTGGGCGGAAACGGCCTGTTCAACCAATCAAAATAAATTGGTATCAATAAACTTGGCACACTATTGAGTTCTCAAACAACAGACTGCTTCCGGCACCAGCAGGCGATCCTCAAGGGGATCTAAGCTCTGCGTCGCTCCGGAGCAACTTTTCTATCTTAGCCACACTGCCCGGTGGGTGTCAATTCGGCCGTTGGTCCGTCCGGCGAACCGGCGGGAAGCTAGTTCCCGGACCCACGGCTGAAGGTTGAAACCCGTGGGATCCGGTCTCCTGGTTCAATGTCCAGGATCTCGTTTCCCTCGATCAGCGCGGGTATTAACTCTAGCACGGTTTTGAGGCGGCTATGCACCCGTGCAGGCCCGGTCTCTTTCTAGGAGGCCGGGCCTGCGGGAGATGCTTACGGCTTGGGAACCAGGTACAGCACGCCAAGCGGAGGAACGGTCAGCGTGGCGGATGCCGGCTGGCCGTTGCAGGCACCTTCAACGGCGTGCACTACGCCCATGTTTCCTACCCCGGAACCGCCGAACTCCGCGGCGTCGGTATTCAGCGCCTCCACCCATTCCCCGGCCCACGGCATTCCCAGCCGGAAGTCCTGGTGCGGGGCGCCGGCGAAGTTGGCCACGCAGACCACCGGATTTCCCTGGTGGTCCCAGCGGATGAACGAAAGGACATTGCGGGCGCCGTCGTTCTCGTTGATCCATTGGAAGCCTGCGGGCTCGTTGTCCCGGGCGGACAGTGCAGGCGTGTTGCGGTAGATCTCGTTGAGCTGCCGGACCATCAGCTGGACACCCTTATGCTGCGGGGTGTCGGTCAGGTACCAATCCAACCCGTACTGCTCCGACCATTCCGCTTCCTGGCCGAATTCGGTGCCCATGAAGATCAGCTGCTTACCGGGGTGCGCCCACTGGAACGCCAGGTAGGCGCGCAGATTGGCCAGCTGCTGCCACCGGTCACCGGGCATCTTGCGCAGCAGGGAGCCCTTGCCGTGCACCACTTCGTCATGGCTGATGGGCAGCAGGAAGTTCTCCGTGTACGCGTAGACCAAGGAGAAGGTCAGCTGGGCATGGTGGTAGACCCGGTTGATCGGGTCCTCGGACATGTACTGGAGGGTGTCATGCATCCAGCCCATGTTCCATTTGAGCCCGAAGCCAAGCCCGCCGGTGCTGGTAGGACGGGTGACGCCGGGGAAGGCAGTGGATTCCTCGGCGATCATCACAATGCCGGGCACCCGCTTATAGGCGGTCGCGTTGACTTCCTGGAGGAAGGAGATCGCTTCCAGGTTTTCCCGTCCGCCGTGAACGTTGGGGGTCCACTGGCCTTCCGGCCGTGAGTAGTCCAGGTACAGCATCGATGCCACGGCATCCACCCGGAGTCCGTCCACGTGGAACTCTTCGAGCCAGTAGATCGCATTCGCGACAAGGAAGTTGCGTACTTCCCGGCGGCCGAAGTCGAAGACAAGGGTTCCCCAGTCCAGCTGCTCGCCGCGGAACGGGTCGCCGTGCTCGTAGAGCGTCTGGCCGTCGAACTTTGCCAGTGCCCAGGGGTCCTTGGGGAAATGGGCCGGAACCCAGTCCAGAATGACGCCGATGCCGGCCTGGTGCAGCCGGTCCACGAGGTAGCGGAATTCGTCCGGATGCCCGAACCGAGCGGTGGGGGCAAAGTAGGAGGTCACCTGGTAACCCCAAGAGCCGCCGAAGGGGTGCTCGGCTACGGGCATCAGTTCCACATGGGTGAAGCCCTGCCACTGGACGTATTCGGCCAGCTGGTCGGCCATTTCCCGGTAGTTCAGTCCCAGGCGCCAGGAACCCAGGTGCACCTCGTACACGCTCATGGGCGAATTGTGCGGATCCCGGGAGGCCCGGGTCTCCATCCACTCGGCATCGCCGAACTCATAGGTGGACTCGACGACGCGTGACCCGGTCAGCGGCGGCACCTCGGTGCCCTTGGCCATGGGATCGGCCTTTTCCCGCCAGACGCCGTCGCTGCCGAGGATTTCATACTTGTAGCGGGCACCCGGTTCGACGCCGGGCAGGAAGATTTCCCAGACGCCGGAGCTGCCGAGGGAACGCATCGCGTTGATGGTGCCGTCCCAGCCGTTGAAATCGCCCTTGACCCGCACCGAGCGTGCATTGGGGGCCCAGACTGCGAAGCTGACGCCGGAAATGTCGCCCAGCACGGAATCGTAGTGGTGCAGGTTCGCGCCGAGGACTGTCCACAGGTTTTCGTGCCGGCCTTCACCAATCAGGTGCAGGTCAATGTCGCCCAAGGTCGGGAGGAACCGGTACGGATCGTCGAACAGCTGGGGCTCATCGCCGTCGTACGTCACCTCCACCCGGTAATCCGGAACGGTGCCCGGTGTCGAAGCCGGAAGGGTTCCTACCCAGATGCCGTTGTACTCGTGCTGCAGCGGCACACGGCTGTCAGGGGTCACGACCACGACTTCGCGCGCCAGCGGGCGCAGGGTTCGAATGGTGACCATGGTTCCGGAGTCGTCCGGGTGCGCACCCAGGACTGCATGCGGCTGGTAGTAGCGGCCTTCGGAAACGGCCTGCAGCACGTCCTCGGCAACGGGGATCGGATCGGTGGAGACGGGCACGTCGGGCACCTGGGGCTCTGCGGTGGCGGATGTGGACCGCGACTTGCGTGGCTTATTCACTGTGCTCTCTTCCTTGCTGCCGTCTTGGCGTGCTGCGTCGTCGGCCTTCATGAGAATGGACCGGGCGGCGGCAGCGGGCACGCTGATCCAGCGCGGACGGTTTCTCATCTCGTAGACAACTTCGTACAGCGCCTTGTCCAGCCACAGGGCCAGGAACAGCGGGTCACTGCGGTTGATGGTGGTGCCGGTTTCCTTCTCATACCCCCGCAGGAAAGCATCGGCCGCGGCAGCTGCCCACCGGCGGGCCGATTCGCTTCGCCGCTGGACGGCCTCTTCAGGCTCTTCTGCGCCGTCCGCACCATCAATCAGCGCGACGCCGGCGGCGTAGTCGATCGAGCGCAGCATGCCGACGACGTCGCGCAGCGGCGCATCGGGGACACTGCGTTCGGCAGCGGGCCGCAGCGGCTCGCCCTCGAAGTCAAGGACGATCCAGCCCCGATCCGGAACCCGCAGGACCTGGCCGAGGTGGTAGTCGGCGTGGATGCGCTGCAGGTTGGGCAGTGTCCGGAGGTTGCGAACCTGTTCCAGCAGGTACTCCACGGCATCATCGAACGGCCCGACGACGTCCCGTGCTTCCGCCCACGCCCAACGGATCCTGGAGCTGAGGGACTCAAGGAACTCTGTGCGTTCTATGGCGCTGGGAGGCCTGCTGCCGAATGCTGCCGCCAGCTGCTGGTGGATGCGGCCGGTGGCGGCGCCCAGTTCCTCGGCCTCCGCGGTGAAATCCCGGCCGGCAAGGGCAGCCGAGGATGCGGTCCGCCAGGCGTCTTCGCTGCCGGGGAAGAATTCCCGCAGCACGGACAGGTGCCCGGTCAGCAGTTTCTCGCCGGACTCGTCCGCCGGGTCCGTCCAGGAACCGGTCACCCAGCCGTAGGTGGCCGGAACGTCCACCGAGCCGACTTCGGTCAGCCGTGCACTGACTTCGACGTCCGGACTCTCGCCGGCGGCCACCACGCGGTAGAACTTCACGATCAACGGTGCTTCAGGGGCCTGCACAATCACGGAGGTGTTGGACTGTTCACCCGTCAGGACCTTGGTGGGCAGCGGCGCCCGGAACGGCTCCCAGTCGGCGAAGCCGTCCAGGGCAAAGCCGTGCGTGTGCCCGTCCAGGGACGAAGCCTGGGAACGCATCAGTTCCAGCCAGGCGGTGACGAAGACCGGGTCGGCCGTCGCGTCGTACAGCCACCGCTCCCCCAGGTCTTCCTGGTGCGCCCGGCCCAGCAGTGCGGCTTCCAGCTCGGGGGCCGGCGCCGTCCGGTAGCTTACCGGCACGCTGATGACGTCCCGGCGGTCCCCGGAGACGACGGCGATGAGGTGGACTTCAAGTCCGACCTCGCCGGCTGGATCCTCGAGCCGGATCCCGCCGACCCTTTCCAGCAGGACTTCGCGGCCCTTTGCAGGGAACCAGCGTTGCCCGGGGAGCCAGGACGTCAGCATTTCGGGCAGGGACGGCGTCAACGGGCTCATCTCCGTGCCGCCTCCGAGATCGGAATCATGGGAATGGCTTCGGTCTGGGGCGACGACGTGTCCGACTTCACCGACCGCAGGCGCAGCCAGTAGAAGTCGTGGCTGCCCAGGGTCAGCGTCAGGGCACCGTCTTCTCCGATGGTGGGGAAGAGCGTGCCGCCGAAAGCATCCCGCAGTCCGCGGTTGGCGAACTCCGGCAGCTTCATGGACGCGGAGATGGGGTGCTGGGAAAGGTTGAAGATACACAGCACTGTCTCGCCCACCTCGCCCTCCGGGTTGTTGTCCGGCAGTTCGCGCACAAAGGCCAGGGCTGCTTCGGCATCGGTCGGCACGTTGCGGTAGGAACCCAGGCCGAAGGCCGGGTGGGCGCGGCGGACCATGATCATCTGCCGGATCCAGTGCAGCAGCGAGCTCGAGCTGGCCAGCTGCGCTTCCACATTGACGTGGTTGTAGTGGTAAACCAGCGACTGCACCACCGGCAGGTACAGCTTGCCGGGATCGGCGGTGGAGAATCCGGCATTGCGGTCCGGGTTCCACTGCATGGGTGTGCGGGAGGAATCGCGGTCTTCCAGCCAGATGTTGTCCCCCATGCCCAGCTCATCGCCGTAGTACAGGAACGGGCTGCCCGGCAGGGCCAGCAGCATCGCGTGGATCAACTCGATTTCCGACCGCGAATTGTCCAGCAGCGGAGCCAGCCGGCGTCGGATGCCGATGTTGGCCCGCATGCGGGAATCCGGGGCGTACCAGCCGAGCATCGCCTGGCGCTCTTCATTGGTGACCATTTCCAGCGTCAGCTCGTCATGGTTGCGCAGGAAGGTTCCCCACTGTGCGCCGGCCGGAATCTCCGGGGTCTCTTCCATTGTCTGGATGATCGGAGCGGCCTTCTGGTCCCGCAGCGCGTAGAACAGGCGCGGCATGATCGGGAAGTGGAAGCACATGTGGCACTCGTCGCCGGTTTCGTCACCGAAGTACTCCACCACTTCGTGCGGCATCTGGTTAGCCTCGGCGATGATGACGCGGCCCGGGTAGTTCTCGTCGACCATGGTGCGCAGGTCCTTGAGGAACCGGTGCGTGGCCGGGAGGTTTTCACAGTTCGTGCCGTCCTCTTCGAAGAGGTACGGGATCGCGTCGGCCCGGAATCCGTCGATGCCCTGGTCCAGCCAGAAGCGGACGACGTCGAAGATCGCCTCGACCACCTTGGGGTTTTCGAAGTTCAGGTCCGGCTGGTGGCTGAAGAACCGGTGCCAGAAGAACTGCCGGCGGACCGGGTCGAAGGACCAGTTCGATTCCTCGGTGTCCACGAAGATGATGCGGGCGTCTTCGTACTTCTGGTCCGTGTCGGACCAGACGTAGAAGTCCCCGTAAGGGCCGTCCGGGTCGCTGCGGGACTCCTCGAACCACGGGTGCTTGTCCGAGGTGTGGTTCAGCGGCAGGTCGATGATGACGCGCAGGCCGCGGGCGTGTGCTTCTGCAACCAGGCGCTTGAAGTCGCTGATGGTGCCGAATTCGTCGAGGACATCGTAATAGTCGGAGATGTCATAGCCGCCGTCGCGCAGCGGAGACTTGAAGAACGGCGGCAGCCACAGGCAATCGATGCCCAGCCACTGCAGGTAGTCCAGCTTTTCGATCAGGCCGCTGAAGTCACCTGATCCATCCCCGTTGGCGTCCGCGAAGCCGCGGACGAGTACCTCATAGAAAACGGCCTTGCGGTACCAATGAGGATCATTGGTCAAGCCGGGTGCGTGCAGTTGAAACGGGTTGGGCACTAGGAGTTCCTCCGAACTGACAGGATGTGCGCGGGTTCAAAGTGGGCGTCCAGGCGGACGTAATTGTGGGCTCCCCAGCGCCAGCTCTGGCCGCTGATCAGGTCATCCACCCAGAAGGTGCCGTCTTCGTTCAAATCCTGCGGGGCGAGGTGAAGCGCATCGAGGTCGAGCGTGACAGTGGATTCGCGGGCGCTGTGGGGGTCCACGTTAACCACAATAATGAGTGTGTCCCGGCTGGACGGATCGCCGGGACGGGTCTCTTTGTATTTGGAGTAGACCACGGTGCAGTCGTCGGTGCTGGAGTGCACCGTGAGGTTCTCGAGGTCCCCCAAAGCTGGATGGGTGCGGCGGATTTCGTTCAGCCGGGTGATGTACGGGGCGAGGCTGCGGCCTTCAGCTTCCGCTGCGGCGAAGTCCCGCTGCTTGTACTCGAACTTTTCGTTGTCGATGTATTCCTCGGCACCGGGCCGGGCGACGTGCTCAAACAGCTCGTAGCCGGCGTAGACGCCCCACAGCGGGCTGCCGGTGGCAGCCAGGACGGCGCGGATCTTGAAGGCTCCGGGGCCGCCGAACTGCAGGAATTCGGTGAGGATGTCCGGAGTGTTCACGAAGAAGTTGGGCCGGAAGAAGGCCGAAGACTCCCGGGACACCTCGGTGAAGTACTCCTCGATCTCCTCGCGGGTGTTCCGCCAGGTGAAGTAGCTGTAGGACTGCTGGAACCCGGCCTTGGCCAGTGCATGCATCATGGGCGGGCGGGTGAATGCTTCGGCCAGGAAGACCACGCCCGGGTACTCTGCGTTCACCGTGCCGATCAGCCATTCCCAGAACCGCAGCGGCTTGGTGTGGGGGTTGTCCACCCGGAAGATCTGCACCCCGTGGCTGATCCACAGCCGCACGATGCGCAGAATCTCCTGCGAGAGGCCCTCGTAGTCATTGTCGAAGTTCAGGGGATAGATGTCCTGGTACTTCTTCGGGGGGTTCTCGGCGTAGGCAATCGAACCGTCCACGCGGGTCGTGAACCATTCCGGATGGCTGGTCACCCAGGGGTGGTCCGGGGAGGCCTGCAGTGCGAGGTCAATGGCTACTTCCAGACCCAGTTCCCGGGCGCTGTCCACGAAGGCGTCGAAGTCCTCGAACGTTCCCAGATCGGGGTGGATGGCATCATGGCCGCCCTCGGGTGCGCCGATGGCCCAGGGCGAGCCGGGATCCTGCGGGCCGGCAACCAGGGTGTTGTTCGGCCCCTTGCGGTGCGTGGTGCCGATCGGATGGATGGGAGGCAGGTAAATGACGTCGAACTGCATGTCCGCAACGCGCTGCAGGCTGCGCGCAGCAGTGCGGAACGTCCCCGACGTCCACTCGCGGGTGGCCGGATCCCACTGCGCGCCTTCGGATCGGGGGAAGAATTCGTACCAGGCGCCGCGGCCGGCAAGCTCCCGCTCCACCAGAAGGGGGAAGCGGTCCGAGCTGGTGACCAGGTCGCGGATCGGATCGCGGTCGAGGATAGCGGTGACAGCTTCCGTTCCGGCTGCTGCAAGGCGTTCCTCGACCGGCATCCCGGTGTCTGCGAGCGCTGCCGCAGCGGCACGGAAGACCTCGGCGTCGGCGCCGCTGCGCTCGGCGGCAGCAGCGATGAACAGTTGGTGGCCTTCGGTGAGCATCAGCTCAACGTCGACTCCGGCGGCGATCTTCACCTCGGCGTTGTGGTGCCAGGTAGCGTAGACGTCCGCCCACCCCTCCACGGCAAAGCTCCAATGGCCCGTGCCGGCCGGGCGCAGCATGCCCTCCCAGCGGTCAAGCCCCAGGCCCACCGGGTGCATCCGGCTGCGGGCTACGACGATGCCTTCGGGGTCGTAGAGGACGGCACTGGCCCCTACCAGGTCATGTCCCTCGCGGAACACGGTGGCCCCGATAACGAGGTCCTCTCCGGGCACTGCTTTGGCGGGGAATCTCCCGTACTCCACTACGGGCGCCACATTGGTGATCGGAATCCGGCCAAACCGGAGATCCTTCGAGGGCAGGTCTTCTGGTGTCAACGCGCTGGATGTGCTCACAGACTAGACGTTATCGAGAATTCGGGCAGAATGCTAAGGCAACGTACTTTTATGGAATCGCCGCAGGTCGGCCATGGTTAGGCGGCGTTTTCAAGCCGCCTGGTATTTACCTGATTATTTGTCCGTCATTTTGGTTTATCCGATGCGTTAGTGCGCTAGCGTGACCGGGGTGAAGGCTATACGCAGATTTACCGTCCGAACCGTCCTGCCGTCCAGCATCGCCCCTTTGGGGAAGCTGGCCTCGAACCTGCGGTGGTCCTGGCACCAGCCGACGCTCAGGTTGTTTGAGAGCATCGACCCTGCTGCCTGGAAATCCAGCGGCGGGGACCCCGTGAAGCTGCTCGGCACCGTGAGCCGGGACAAGCTCGAGAGCATCGCGCAGGATGAGCACCTGGTCTCCGTAATCGCCGATCTCGGCGCCGACCTGGACAGATACCTCAACGAACCCCGCTGGTACCAGGGCCTGGGTGAGGACGCCCCGGCATCCATTGCGTACTTCTCCCCCGAATACGGCATCAGCGCCGTACTCCCCCAGTACTCCGGCGGCCTGGGGATCCTGGCCGGCGACCATCTGAAGGCCGCCTCCGATCTTGGAGTGCCGCTGGTTGCGGTGGGGCTGCTCTACAAGGCCGGGTATTTCAAGCAGGCACTCTCCCGCGACGGCTGGCAGCTGGAAACCTATCCCGTACTGGACCCCAATGCCCTGCCGTTGACCCTGCTGCGCGAGGAAGACGGCACCCCGGCGAAAATCACCCTGCCGCTCCCGGACAACCGCCAGCTTTCGGCACACATCTGGCGCGCCGACGTCGGGCGCGTACCCCTGCTGTTGCTGGACTCGGACGTCATCGGGAACGACGACGCCGCCCGCGGCATCACGGACCGCCTGTACGGAGGAGGCGGAGACCACCGGCTGCAGCAGGAACTGCTGCTGGGCATGGGCGGTGTCAAGGCCCTGCGCGTACACCAGCGGCTTACCGGGGCCCCGCCCGCCGAGGTCTTCCACAGCAACGAAGGCCATGCCGGCTTCCTGGGCGTAGAGCGCATCCGCGAACTGATGGACCAGGGCATGACCTGGGAGGAAGCGCTGACCGTCTCCCGCGCGTCGACGGTATTCACCACGCACACCCCGGTCCCGGCGGGCATCGACCGGTTCGAGCAAACACAGATCCGCCACTTCTTCACCGCGGGACTGGCGCAGTCCGTCCCCACCGACAAGATCCTGGCTCTGGGCGCGGAGAACTACGAGGGTGGAGATCCGGCCAAATTCAACATGGCAGTCATGGGCCTGCGGCTGGCCCAGCGGGCCAATGGCGTGGCCAAACTGCACGGCGAAGTCTCCCGGGAAATGTTCTCCGGCCTGTGGCCGGGCTTTGACGTGTCCGAAGTGCCGATCACATCCGTGACCAACGGCGTGCACGTCCCCACCTGGATCGATCCGGAGGTCACTGCCCTCGCCAGCGAAAAGTTCGGCGTCGCCACCGTGCATGACCGCGACTGGGGCAGGGCCTACGAGCTTGATGACAAGGATCTGTGGGACCTGCGGCGGAAGCTGCGCAGCAACCTGGTCCACGACGTCCGGCGCCGCGTCAAGCGTGCCTGGCGCCGGCGCGGTGCCTCTGACGCCGAGCTGGCCTGGACGCAGAACGTGCTGGATCCGGACGTGCTGACCATTGGCTTCGCCCGCCGGGTGCCCACCTACAAGCGGCTGACCCTGATGCTGCGGGACCCGGACCGCCTCAAGGCGCTGCTGCTGCATCCCACCCACCCCATCCAGGTAGTAGTGGCCGGCAAGTCCCACCCTGCCGATGAACAGGGCAAGAAAATGATCCAGGACCTGGTGCGCTTCACCGACGACCCTGAGGTCCGGCACCGGATCGTTTTCCTGCCCAACTACGACATCGCGATGGCGCAGACCCTGTTCCCCGGGTGTGACGTGTGGCTGAACAATCCGCTGCGCCCGCTGGAAGCCTCCGGCACCTCCGGCATGAAGTCGGCCATCAACGGCGGACTGAACCTCTCTATCCTCGACGGATGGTGGGACGAGATGTTCGACGGCAACAACGGGTGGGCCATTCCCTCCGCCAATCCCAGCAAGGGAACGCGGACCCGGGAGGTCTACACCGCGGACCAGCGGGACGACATTGAGGCAGCCGCGCTTTATGACCTGCTCGAGAACTCAGTTGGACCCATGTTCTACGGAACGGAGCCGCCGGCCGCGGCCGGCGCGGCCGGACCCTCGGATCCGCCTACTGATTCGCTGCCGCACGAGTGGCTGGAAATGGTCAAGCACACCCTGGCGGACCTGGGGCCGAATGTTTCCGCCTCGAGGATGCTCAAGGACTACGTGAACCGGCTGTACCGGCCCGCCAGTTCTTCCGGACGGTTCATGGCAGCGGACGGGTACACCGCTGCGAAGGAACTCGCCCTGTGGATCACGCGGGTGCGTGACGGGTGGTCCACCGTGCAGGTGGAGAACGTGGATTCCGTAGGCGTCAGCGAAAACCCGCAGATCGGCGACACCCTGACGGTGCAGGCCTACGTCTCCCTCGGCTCCCTTCGGCCGGAGGACGTCAGCGTGGAAGCCGCCTACGGCATGGTGACCGAGAATGACCGGATCAGCGAGCACCGCATCCAAGAGCTCGCGCCGACAGAAGACCTGGGGTCGGGCCGCCACCTGTTCACGGGCACCATCCGCATCGAGCAGGCCGGACCGTTCGGCTACACCGTCCGGGTGCTGCCGAGGCATTCCGGGCTGGCGTCGAAGGCTGAGTTGGGGTTGGTCGTTAACGCTTAGCCTGCCTTGGTGTCCGTTCCGGGCGTCTCGGTGTCCGCGCCGGGGCCGCGCCGGGCGTTCCGGAACGGCGGCAACGAAAATCCCCGCTCGCAGAGCTCGCGGGAATTATTAAAGCCGCCTAACCCGGAACGTCCGGAGCGTTGGTGCCGTTGTCACCTCACGCAGAACATCCGGGTCGCCGGCTCGGGTGCCGTTATCGCCTAACCCTGAACGGTTCCCTAGGCGCGGTAGAGGCTGATTGAGTTCGCAGGAACTAGATCGGTGTTGCCCGACGGACGGACCTGGCCCCGGCGTTCTCCCAGATCCGAAGCAGTGGAGAAGACGAGTTCGTATCCGGAGGATTCACCAGGGGCAGAAATGTCCTCGAAACCGTTGCCCGCTTCGGAGGCCGCGCTGCGGACCGTCGGTGCGTCCGGAAGGCGGACGTCGACGTCGGACAGCGTGCCGTTCAGGACCATCAACCCGTTCAGCGAACCGTCTCCGGAGCCGATCAGGACCTGCACCACCCGGGTGGCGGGATCGCTCCACTGTTCCGGCGTCATGGGCTTGCCCTCCTGATCGAACCAGAGCAGGAAGGACTGCCGGCGGTCGGCCGGGAAGCGGTACGGCTGGCTGGCAAGATATTCGCGGCGCAGGCGCAGCAGCTCACGAGTGGTCGAGAGCATGCGGTGCGCGGCGTCGTCGAGGTTCCAGTTCAGCCAGGAGAGCTCGTTGTCCTGGCAGTACGCATTGTTGTTGCCGCGCTGGCTCCGGCCGATTTCATCCCCTGCCGTGATCATGGGCACACCCAGGGACATGGTGAGCGTAGCCATCAGGTTCCGGGCAGTCAGGCTCCGGGCAGCATTGATCCGCTCATCGTCCGAGGGCCCCTCGATGCCGTGGTTGTAGCTGCGGTTTTCTCCCGTGCCGTCCCGGTTTTCTTCACCGTTGGCTTCGTTGTGCTTACGCTCGAACATGGTCAGGTCGGAGAGGGTGAACCCGTCGTGGGCCGTGACGAAGTTAATCGAGGCCAGCGGTGTCCGGCCGGAGTCGGCGAAGAGTTCGGCTGAACCGGCCAATGCACCCGCCAGACGCGCCAGGGAACCTCCTTCCCGCCCCGCGGCAACGTCCGCTTGGCCGCGAAGCCAAAAGTCCCGGACTATGTCGCGGAAGTGGTCATTCCAGTCGGCCCACCCCTGCGGGAACCGGCCGGTCTGCCAACCGTCCGGCCCCACGTCCCACGGCTCCGAGATTAGTTTTACGTCCTGCAGCACGGAGTCGGCTGCCGCTGCTACGAGAAAAGGGTGCCTCGGATCAAACCGGCCGTCTGCGCCGCGGCAGAGCGAGGGGGCCAGATCGAAGCGGAAACCGTCCACGTGGTACTCCTGCACCCAGTAGCGCAGGGAGTCCAGTGCCAGCTGGATAATCCGGGGCTCACTGAAGTCCAGGGTGTTCCCGCAGCCCGTGGTGTCAACGTACGCACCGTCCGGGGCGTGACGGTAATAGGTTTCATCTCCCAGTCCGCGCCAGCTCAGCGCGGGCTGGTCGGACTTACCCTCAGCAGTGTGGTTGTACACCACGTCCAGCAGGACTTCGATGCCGGCCTCGTGAAGCGCCTTCACCATCCCCTTGAGTTCATCCTGCACCGCCTGGGCGCCGGCTTCCCGGGCAGCCCGGGTGGCGTAGGCGTCATGCGGGGCGAAGAACCCGAGGGTGTTGTAACCCCAGTAATTTGCCAGCCCCAGTTCCTGCAGGTGCAGCTCGTCGGCATGGAAATGCACCGGCAGCAGTTCCACCGCAGTGATGCCCAGGTCCTGCAGGTACTGGACCATCACCGGGTGCCCCATGCCGGCGTAGGTTCCCCGGAGCTCTTCCGGGATCCCGGGATGCAGCATGGTCTGGCCCCGCACATGGGCCTCATAGATGACGGTGTCCCGCCAAGGGGTGTGGGGACGGCGGGCGTTGCCCCAGTCAAAGTCCCCGGCGGTGTACACCGAGTAATAGATCTGGCTCCCCTGCACCGGTTCCGCTTCGATGCCGCGCCCGTAGGGGTCCAGCAACAGCTGGAAGCTGCCCGGCCCTGCCGGAAGGGACCGGTCCCGCGGCCAGAAGCCGTAGCGGCTCCCGGGCCGCAGGCCGTACACCCGGCCGTGGTGGATGCCGAGGACGGTGTCCGTCAGCGGGGCCGTGGACCAGTGGCCGGGAGCCGTCTCGTAGTACACATCGACGGCGGGCAGGCCCGGGGCGTAAACGGACACATTGACGGCACCATCGACGTCAGGCACACCTGAAACGGTGTGCCTGACGCCCAGCGGCAAGGGTCGCGAGTCGCGCTTCGAGGCGCTGCCCGCGGCGGTTCCGCCGATCACGTGTGCCATGTACGCCCTTTACTGCCGGTGACCCCGGCCCGGATTAGGAGGAGCGCTGCCGGGAGATTTCGTACAGGGTGATGCCGACGGCCATGGAAGCGTTGAGTGACTCCATGGCGGAGTCGATGGGGATGGAGACAATCTGGTCGCAGTTCTCCCGGACCAGGCGGGACAAGCCCTTGCCCTCGGAACCCACCACAATGCAGATCGGTTCCTTGGCCAGCACGATGGAGGGAAGCGATACATCGCCGTCGCCGTCCAGGCCCAGAACAAAAATACCCATCTTCTTGAACGTCTTGAGGGTGTTGTTCAGGTTGCCGGCCCGAGCCACGGGGACGCGGACGGCAGCACCGGCACTGGTCTTCCATGCCGAGGCGGTGACGCCCACGGCCCGGCGTTCCGGAACGACGACGCCGTGTGCGCTGAAGGCCGAGGCAGACCGGATGATCGCGCCGAGGTTGCGCGGATCGGTGATGCCGTCCAGGGCGACGAAGAGCGGCGCGTTGCGGATGTGGCCCTTCTTCCAGGCCTCAAGGGTCTCGGAGGCAAGGTCGGTGGGGTCGGCGTACTCGTACGGCGGGATCTGCAGGACGAGGCCCTGGTGCACGGCCTCGTTGGTCATGCGGTCCAGCTCGGGCTTGTGCGTTTCCATCACCGGCAGGCCGCGTTCGGCCGCCATCTTCAAGGATTCCCGGACCCGGTCATCCATGTCGATACGGACGGCAACGTGCAGGGCCTTTGCCGGGATGCCCGCACGCAGCGCTTCCACGACGGAGTTGCGGCCGGTAACAACTTCTTCAGCCACCTTGCCGCGGACGTTGGTGCCGCTGCGGCCGCCGGCACGGGCATCGCCGCGCTTGGCATCGCCGCGCTTGGCGGCGGACCGCTCAGCAAGCTGCTTGCTCTTGAACGCCTTGTGGTACGGGCGCTCTTCAGCCTTGGGTGTGGGGCCCTTACCCTCGAGGGCCTTGCGGCCGAGCCCGCCGGTACCGCCGCTGGGGCCCTTCTTGGCTTTGCGCATTGCGCCGGGACGTCCATTGTTGGCCATCGGTTACACCTTTACTAGAAGAAAGCATTCCATTCCAGTTTACGCAGTCCGCGGCCGGGTTGGCGGACACCGCTGCTGGACTCAGGCGACGCTCCACGTCACGCCGTCGGCGCCGTCCTCCACGGTGATGCCGGCGGCGGCCAGCGAATCGCGGATCGCGTCGGCCCGGGACCAGTCCTTTGCGGCCCGGGCAGCGTTCCGTTCGGCGAGCCGGTCCTGCACCAGGGCGTCCAGTGCGGCGTCGGCGGGACCCGACTGCGCTGCGGCGTCCGTCGCGTCGTCCAGGCCCAGGACGGAAGTCATGGCCCGCACCTGTCCCAGTGCGCGCTGAACGGTTTCATTGTCGCCGGCGGCAAGGGCCGTGTTACCGGCGCGCACGGTTTCATGCAGCACGGCCAGGGCCTGGGGAACATTCAGGTCATCGTCCATGGCGGCGGCGAAGGCATCCGGAACCGCGGCGGGCGCGGCGTCGGCCTTCGCAGCAGCCTTGACAAGGAACCCGTCGATACGCTCGACGGCGGCGGCCGCCTCCTGCAGGGACGTCGGCCGGTAGTCCAGCACCGATCGGTAGTGGGCCTGGCCCAGGTAATACCGGACCACGCGGGGGCTGGCCTGCTCCAGCATTTGAGTCGGACTAATGGTGTTGCCGATGGACTTGGACATCTTCTCGCCCTCGAAGGTGACCATGCCGTTATGCATCCAGAAGTTCGCGAAGCCGTGCCCTGCGGCCTGGGACTGCGCCATCTCGTTCTCGTGGTGCGGGAAGCGCAGGTCCAGCCCGCCGCCATGGATGTCGAACTCGGTGCCTAGGTATTTGGTGACCATGGCCGAGCACTCCAGGTGCCAGCCCGGGCGTCCGCGGCCCCAGGGGCTGTCCCAGGACGCGGTCTCCGGCTCGCCCTCCTTATGCCCCTTCCACAGCGCGAAGTCCCGCGGATCACGCTTGCCCCGCGGGCCGGCGTCGGGCGCTGCCTGCATGTCATCGATGTTCTGGCGGGTCAGCGACCCGTACTTCTGCCAGGAGCGCACGTCGAAGTACACGTCACCGGAAGCGTCCAGGGCCGGGTAGGCGTGTCCGCGCTCGATCAGGGCCGCAATGAGCGCATGCATTTCCGGGATGTGTCCCGTGGCGCGCGGTTCGTAGGTGGGACGCTGGACGCCGAGGGTGTCGTAGGCCTTGGCGAACTCCTGCTCGAACCGGTAGGCCAGCGCCCACCAGGGTTCGTCCGGGACGACGCCGGGAGCCGGCTGGGCGCCCACGGAGTCGGCTGCCTTGGCCAGGATCTTGTCGTCAATATCCGTCACATTGCGGACCACGGTGACCTGGAGTCCGCGGTAACGCAGCCAGCGGGTGAGCTGGTCAAAGGCGATGGCGGAGCGGATGTGCCCTACGTGCGGGAGCCCCTGCACGGTGGCGCCGCAGTAGTAGAGGCTGGCCTTGCCTTCAACCAGGGGAACGAAGTCCCGGACCTGCGCTGTTGCGGTGTCATAGAATCTCAAGCTCACTGCTCTAGGCTAGCCGAAACCGCGTGCCCTCAGTCAGCGGCCGTCGCAGCGGCGGCGACGACGGCGGTGGCCACCGCGGCGATCCCCTCGCCGCGGCCGGTGAAGCCCAGCTGGTCGGTGGTGGTGGCGGAAACGCTGACCGGCGCGCCGGCGGCTGCACTCAGGACCGCTTCAGCTTCTGCCCGGCGGGGACTGAACTTGGGCCGGTTGCCGATCAGCTGCACGGCGATGTTGCCGATCTCGAAACCCGCCGCCCGCACAATTCGGGCAGCCTCGCCGAGGAGTACTGTCCCTGCAGCACCGGCGTATTCCGGCCGGTCGGTGCCGAAGTGGGTACCCAGATCCCCCAGCCCGGCAGCCGAGAACAGTGCGTCTGCGGCGGCATGGGCCACCGGGTCGCCGTCGGAATGCCCGGCCAGACCCCGCTCGCCTTCCCAATGAAGGCCCGCTACCCACAGCGGCCGCGGTGCGTCGTCGGGCGCGAAGGCGTGTACATCGACGCCGATTCCGGTGCGTGGCAGGGCCATTTCAGTCCTCCTGGCGGTGGTGCCCGCCGGCCAGGATCGCTTCCGCGAGCACCAGGTCCAGCGGGGTGGTGATTTTCAGGGACAGCTGTGAACCTTCGACCACGTAGACCTCGGTCCCCAGGGACTCCACGAGCATGGCGTCGTCGGTGACGGCCGCTGCCGTGTCCATGTCGAAGGAGAGGGCCGCGTCGTGGGCCCGGCGGAGCAGGGCCGCATCGAAGCCCTGCGGGGTCTGTACGGCACGCAGCCGGGAACGGTCCGGCGTCCCGGTGACGAGGCGTGCGGCGACGGAGGAGGTCTCGGCGACCGCCGACCCGCCGGCCGGCACGGGAGCCGTGTCCTTGACAGTATCCACCACGGGGATGGCAGGAATGACCGCTGAGGCACCCGCAGCCAGCGCTGCTGCCACGCGGTGGAACACCTCCGGCGGCGTCAGCGCACGGGCTGCATCGTGGACCAGCACCGCGTCCAGGTCCGCCGGCAGCGCGTTCAGCGCAGCCCGGACCGATTCGGGCCGGGTGGCTCCGCCGTCGACCGCTTGGACAGAAGCCGGGAACCGGTCACAGATGCTGCGCATCACGGTGTCACCGGCAGGCACGGCAACGGCAATGGCGGCGGCGATATCGGCGGCCTGGACGGCACGGAGGGCGTGGACGAGCATCGGTTCCCCGGCAAGCGGAACCTGGGCCTTGGGCATGCCGTAGCCGAGCCGCTGGCCGGATCCTCCGGCTACTACGACGACGCCGATCCGCGGCGGGCGGGAAGGGGTAGTGGACACCTTTCCACCCTAATGCCAGCGGGCAGGCGCTTAAACATTGATTGCCGGCCCCGAAGGACCGGCAATCGATGAAACTGGCTTGGCTGCCTAGCTCGCGAGAACCTCGTCGAGCACGGCCGCTGCCTGGTCTTCATCCGTCTTTTCGGCAAGTGCCAGTTCCGAAATCAGGATCTGGCGTGCCTTCGCGAGCATTCGCTTCTCGCCGGCGGACAGCCCGCGGTCATGGTCGCGGCGCCAGAGATCGCGGACAACTTCCGCTACCTTGACGACATCGCCTGACGCAAGCTTTTCCAGGTTTGCCTTGTATCGGCGCGACCAGTTAGTGGGCTCTTCAGTGAGCTCGGCGCGCAGGACGTCAAAGACGTGCTCCAGGCCTTCCTTGCCCACTACATCGCGCACCCCAACGAGGTCGACGTTCTCAGCCGGTACTTCTATGGTCAGATCACCCTGGGCCACCTTAAGCTTGAGATACATTTTCTCTTCGCCCTTGATGGTTCGCATCTTGATCTCTTCGATCTTCGCGGCACCGTGGTGAGGATAAACAACTGTTTCGCCAACCTCAAAAACCATGTGGTCTTTCCCCTTTCCCGGGGCTCAGTTTATCAGAGATGCGACACGCCGAGTAGAGTTTTCGCAGGTCAGGTACTGCATGGGCTCCGGTGTAGGTAGTATTCCGCCTTTCACGGGTACTTCACGGGCATCTCCACTGCTCAGGAACCGCCGTCCGCGCCTGCCCAAGAATCCAGTTTTTCGCCGGTTTGCCGATAGGCTAGGCAGCAAAGATAGCCTCAGGTCGCTAGACCGCAATACTTCAGGAGTTTGTGCTGTGAGATTCACACCCAAGAACCGGGTCCGGCGCACCGCTGCGGCCGGTGTCATCGCGCTTGCCATGCTGGGAACGGCAGGCTGCAGCGCTGTGAACGAGCAGGCAACCACCATTCAGTACTCGCCTTCGGACGGCATCGCGGAGAACGTTGCCGACCTGCAGCTGCGCAACATCCTCGTGGTCAGCAACGGCTCCGGGGAACCCGGCCGGCTCATCGGCACCGTGCTCAACGACTCCGACCAGGCCCAGCGGTTCTCCCTCGACTTTGGCGGCACGCCCCTGTCCTGGACGCTGCCGGCCGGCGGCAAGGTCGTCTTCGAGGACGAGGAAGAGGAGAAGGTCACCGTCTCCTCCGTTCGGCAGGAGCCCGGCACCGGCATTGACGCCGAGCTGACCCTCAACGAAGAAACCAAGGACCTGAACATTCCGGTGGTCAACGGCGACCAGGAAGATTACCGTCCGTACCTGCCGACAGGGTCCGAGTACACGCCGCGACCGGTTGAAACCACCGAGTCCGAGAGCTCCGGCGAGGGCCACTAGCCAGACCGGACATCTCCGTAAAACCCCGAAAGGGCCGGCGCTGCGGCGCCGGCCCTTTTTCGTGCCCTGCCCCGGGTCAGGCCTCGAACTTATAGCCCAGCCCGCGAACGGTCACCAGGTGCCGGGGCGCGGAGGAATCCGCCTCTATCTTTGCCCGCAGCCGTTTGACGTGGACATCGAGGGTCTTGGTGTCACCCACATAATCCGCGCCCCAGACCCGTTCGATCAGTTGTCCGCGGGTCAGGACCCGGCCGGAGTTCCGCAGGAGCAGCTCCAGCAGCTCGAACTCCTTCAGCGGGAAGGGCACGCTGGTGCCGTTGACCTGCACCACGTGCCGGTCAACGTCCATGCGCACCGGCCCTGCCTCCAGTGCAGCACCGGCAAAGTCCGTTCCCGCTCCTTCCCCCCGGCGTCGGAGCACCGCACGCACCCGGGCCAGCAGCTCGCGCGAGGAATACGGCTTGGTGACGTAGTCATCGGCGCCGATCTCGAGGCCGACCACCTTGTCGATTTCCGCATCCCGTGCGGTCAGCATGATAACCGGGACATCCGAACGTTGGCGGATCCGGCGGCAAACCTCCGTGCCGGAGAGCCCGGGCAGCATCAGGTCCAGCAGGATCAGGTCCGCGCCCGACTGTTCAAAGGCGGCGACGGCGTCGGTGCCGTTGTCCACGACGTCAACGTCGAATCCCTCCCTGGCCAGCAGATAGGAGAGGGGATCGCTGAAGGACTCCTCGTCTTCGACAATCAGAATCCGGGTCAAGCGGTAGCTCCCTGTTTCGATTCGCGGATATCTGCGGCGTCCATCTCGGGCAGCCGCACGGTGAAGGTGGATCCGTGCCCCGGGCGGGACCACAGGTCCACCTCGCCACCGTGGTTGGCCACCACGTGTTTGACGATGCTCAGCCCCAGACCGGTTCCGCCGGTGTGCCTCGAACGGGCGGAATCGATCCGGTAGAACCGTTCAAAAACCCGTTCCTGTTCTTCGGGAGCTATGCCTGGGCCCTGGTCCGTTACGGCCACCTGGGCCATGCCGTTGCGGGACTGCAGCCCGATCCCCACTCTGCTGCCCTCGGGCGAATAGCGGATGGCATTGTCGATCAGGTTCCGGAAAGCGGTGGTCAGCATCGGGGCGTCGCCGTACACCGCAGCATCGGACCTGCCGCCCACGAGTACCTCGATGTTCTTGCTCTCGGCGTTCAGCCGGTTGGCCTCGACGGCGTCCTCGAGAATCCGGTTCACGTCCACCGGTTTGGCACGGTCCACGATGTCAGTGCTCTGCAGCCGGGACAGTTCGATGATGTCCTGAACCAGGGCAGTGAGGCGGGCGGATTCCCGGTGCATCCTTTTGGCGAACCGGCGGACCGCTTCTTCGTCGCCTGCGGCGTCGTCCAGCGCTTCGGACAGCAGCGAGATGGCACCCACCGGCGTCTTGAGTTCGTGGGAAACATTCGCAACGAAGTCGTGGCGGACTTCCTCGGTGCGGGTGATCTCCGTCCGGTCGTCGGCCAGGATCAGCACATACTCCTCCCCCACTGTCGCCACCCGGACCTGCAGGATGAGGGACCCTTCACCGAGCGGACCCCGGGGAAGCTCCAGCCTGGCCTCCTCGATGACGCCGTCGCGGCGCACCCTGGCGCACAGGTCCAGTAAGCGGTCATTGACGATCGTGTGCCCGCGGACCAGGCCGAACGCGTAGGCACCGGGGCTGGCCCGGACAACGCCGTCAATGGCATCGGCAACAATGTAGGCGCGCCCAATGACGCCGAGCACCTCGGCAGCACCCTCGGGGACCGTCGGCTCGGAGATCTCGGCCAACTCCCGCCGCTGGCGCTGGCTGGCCCCGTACGCGAGGACACCGAAAGCACCAACAGCCAGGCCGAGGAGGCCGGCCAGCAAGGCCAGCAGTACAGGATTCACTCTCTTAGCTTAGGCCGGTCTCCGCGGCCGGGAAGGAAAGCCGGTGGCTTTGGACCATTCGTTAAACTAACGTTCATCTAAGGGGCCAGTGTGGTTCACCCGCGGCTGACATCCTGCAGGAGCAGCCGTAGGCGCAGGAAGCGCCGGGCCGCACCCGTTCCGCAGATCCCATACGATCCACCCGCTTTTGAGAGGACCCTTCAGTGCGCAAGGTTTTCCAGGCCGAGCTTCATCAAATCGGTGAAGAACTGACCCAGATATCCCAGCTGGTAACGGAGGCGATGCGCAAAGCCACGCTCGCCTTTGAAGGCGCCGATATCGAACTCGCGCAGGATGTCATCGCTGCAGACGCGCGGATCGACTTCCTGCAGAATGACCTGGATGAGCGTGCCATCGATGTTCTCGCCCTGCAGGGCCCGGTGGCCAGTGACC
Organism: Arthrobacter sp. zg-Y1110; assembly: GCF_025244865.1. Taxonomy (NCBI): domain Bacteria; kingdom Bacillati; phylum Actinomycetota; class Actinomycetes; order Micrococcales; family Micrococcaceae; genus Arthrobacter; species Arthrobacter sp. zg-Y1110. The sequence continues at coordinate 465,619 of NZ_CP104272.1, read as the reverse complement.
TGCGCATGATCGTCGGATCGCTGCGCATGAGCGCGTCGCTGGAACGCATGGGGGACCTGGCCCGGCACATAGCGCAGCTCGCGCGCCTGCGGTACCCGGCCAACGTGGTGCCGGACAACATGGTGCAGACCTTCCGCGAGATGGCGCAGCTGGACATCCGCATTTCCGAACAGCTGACCGAACTGCTGGAGACGCGCAACCTGGAGATGAGCAAGGACATTTACGAGGCCAACAGCCGGATCAACGAACTGCATGCCGGGGTTTTCAAATCCATTGCCTCCCCGGACTGGAACGTTCCCGCCGTCAGCACGGTGGACCTGACCCTCGCCAGCCGCTACTTCGAGCGCTTTGCGGACCACGGGGTTTCCGTCACCCGCAAGGTCAACTACCTCGTCACCGGTGAATGGCATCCCCTGTCAGAGTCAGGCGTGTAGCGTCCGGGACTCACCACCGGCTTGAAACATAAAAGGGCGGTCCCCACTTGGGGACCGCCCTTTCCTACGACCGGGACCAATGCCACCGGCCGCAGGTGCTACTTCTTCTTACCCTGGTTCGCCACGGCCTTGATGGAAGCGGCGGCGGCCTCGGGATCGAGGTAGGTGCCGCCGGCCTTGACCGGCTTCAGGTCCTCGTCGAGTTCGTACACCAGCGGGATACCGGTGGGGATGTTGACGGCGGCGATATCGGCGTCGCTGATCCCGTCCAGATGCTTGACCAGCGCACGCAGGGAGTTGCCGTGCGCGGCAATCATCACCGTCTTGCCGGTACGGATGTCCTTGGAGATGTCCGACTCCCAGTACGGCAGGAACCGTTCCAGGACGTCCTTGAGGCACTCGGTGCGCGGCAGTTCGTCGGCGGCCAGATCCGCGTAACGGGGATCGTGGGCCTGGGAGAAGTCGCTGTCGTCCGGCAGGGGCGGCGGCGGGGTGTCGTAGGAACGGCGCCAGAGCATGAACTGTTCCTCGCCGTACTCGGCCAGGGTCTGGGCCTTGTCCTTGCCCTGCAGTGCGCCGTAGTGCCGCTCGTTCAGGCGCCAGCTGCGCTTGACGTCGATCCAGATGCGGTCGGCCGCGCCCAGGGCCAGGTTCGCCGTGTTGATGGCCCGCTGGAGCCGGGAGGTGTAGAGGATGTCCGGGAGAATGTTGTTCTCAACCAGCAGCTGCCCGCCGCGGATGGCTTCCTCACGTCCGAGGTCGGTCAGATCCACGTCCACCCAGCCCGTGAAGAGGTTCTTTTCATTCCATTCACTCTGCCCGTGGCGCAGAAGGATCAGTTTGTAGGTCATATAAGCATGGTATCGGAGTGCGTACCGCGCAGGGAGGGCGACGGCGGTTTGGCCGGGCAGATGGGCGGGGCCCGGAATCTACTGAGCAGATAACGGGGGCATCCGGCGGCCATGAGCCCGTTACCTGCTCAGTAGATCGATCCCGCCCGGTGAATCTTCCGGGCGGCCCGCACAGGATCCCACTGGGTGGTGCTGGTGATTCTATTGGGACCCCTTTGGCCACAGCCGCACCATAGGGTGGGATCCTCTGTCCGCAAGCGGCGACTCAGCCCGACCTCAGCCCTGCTCCCGGACCGGCACCCCGGCCCCGCTCCCAGAACGCACCCCGCTCCCGACCCCCGCCCCCAGCGGTGAACCGGCACCCGACGGCTTCCGACCTTCCCGCGGTCAGGGGCATCCCCTTGCGCCCGCTAGCATTGTGTGGTGCAAAAACCGCTAAGACCCGTAGGAACTGTGACCAGGGGCACTACAAACCCCAATCGGCTCCGGCGGGTGGACCGCTGGCTGGCGGGACCGGCACGGTGGCGTCTGCGGCAGGCCGCCGATCCCTTGATCGTGGACCTGGGCTACGGCGCAGCGCCTACCACCGCCGTCGAACTCCATGGCCGCCTCGGGCGGGTGCGGGCGGATGTGGAAGTCATGGGAATTGAAATCGACCCGGCCCGCGTCCTTGCGGCCAAACCGCTGGAACGAGAGGGGCTGAGCTTCCGGCAGGGCGGCTTCGAACTGCCTGTTGACGGACGCCGCCCGGTGATGGTCCGCGCCTTCAACGTCCTGCGCCAGTACGCGGAGGAGGACTATGCGCAGCACTGGGACATGGTCTGCTCGCGGCTGGCACCGGGAGGGATTTTCGTGGACGGCACCTGCGACGAAATCGGCCGGCGTGCCACGTGGGTGGAACTGGACGCCTCCGGCCCGGTTTCGCTGAGCATTTCGCTGCGGTTCGGCGCGTTCGAGCGCCCGTCCGATGTTGCCGAACGGCTGCCCAAAGCGCTGATCCACCGCAACGTTCCCGGAGAGCGGGTGCATGCTTTCCTCCAGGCCATGGACCGGGCGTGGGAGGAAGCCGCACCGATGGCCTCCTACGGCAACCGGCATCGTTGGCTGGCAATGTGCAGCGCGCTGAAGGCAGGCGGGGTACCGCTGCTGACCGGGCCGTCCCGGTGGCGGCTGGGCGAAATTACCGTAGCCTGGGACGCCGTCCGGCCCTCGTAACCGCAACCGCGTAACCGTCACCTCGCCACCGGAACGGCTGAGCCGAACGGCCGGTTAAGGAGGTCCGCCCGGACAACCCTGGAAGGGGCGGTCCGGGGCGGACTAAAAGTCAGCGGTTTATCGGTGGCTACCAGGGGCCGTACGGGCCCTGGTTGCTGTTGCCGCGGCCGCGGGAGCTGCCAATGGCAGGCTTCACATCCGCGAGGTACACGCAGGCAGCAATCACGGCTGCCAGCTGGAACAGGATCAGGCTCAGTGACGGCACCAGTGCAGACAGCACGCCGACGGCGGCTGCTCCGCCCGTGAGGCCCAGCCAGAATCCCTTGGTCCGCTTGTAGGCACGCTCAAAATCGGCGGGCTTGCGCCGCGCACAGTCCAGCAGCGCCCAGAGCTCAATGCCCAGCGCCACTATGCCGAGCGCCAGGTAGAGGTAGTACTGAATCATGATCATTAGGGCCACAGCGCTAGCCTACCGTGTAAGTGCCCGCTCTAGGTCCCTCCAGAGGTCGTCAACATTCTCGATGCCGACGGAAAGCCGCAGCAGCCCCTCCGGAACGGTGTGCGGTTCCCCGGGCTGGCGGCGCCGCCGTTCGATCAGCGACTCCACGCCGCCGAGCGAGGTGGCCGGCAGCCACAGTTCCACGGTTTCTGCGACCTTCTCCGCCGCGGCGGCTCCGCCGGCAACTTCGATGCACAGGACGGACCCAAAGCCCGACATCTGCGCTGCGGCACGGCGGTGCCCCGGGTCCCCGGGCAGGCCCGGATAACGCACGTTTTCCACCTGCGGAAGTGCCTGCAGCCGGCGGGCAAGTTCCATGGCGGTGGCCTGCGAGCGCTCCATCCGCAGGGCCAGTGTGCGAAGGCCGCGCAGCGCCAGCCACACTTCGAACGGCCCGGCCACCGCTCCGTGCAGCGAGCGGTACCGGAGCATGCGGTCCCTCAGGTCGGGGTCGGACGTCACGGCTGCTCCCAGGACGACGTCGGAGTGCCCGGCCAGGTATTTCGTCACCGAGTGGACGACGACGTCGGCTCCCAGTTCCAGGGGCCGCGTCACCAGCGGCGTCGAGAACGTGTTGTCCGCTACCACCAGAGCACCGGCAGCGTGCGCGGCCTCGGCCAGCGCCGCGATGTCGGCAACCTCCAGCATGGGATTGGTGGGGCTCTCCACCCAGAGCAGCGAGGCGCCGTCGAGCTGCGCTATGACGTCCTGGGTTTCGGCGATATCCACGGTGCGCACGGAAAACCGGCCGTTCGCTGCCTCCTCCGCTGCCAGCAGCAATGATCCCTGGTAGCTGTGCCGCGGCATCACCACCACACCGCCGGCGGGAACCAGGGACAGGGCGGCCATTACGGACGCCAGCCCGGAGCCGAAGACCAATGCGGGAAGGTCAGCCCCTTCGAGCTCGGCGAGCGCCTGTTCGAAGGGATCCCAGGTGGGGTTGGAGTACCGGCCGTAGCCGCGCTCCCCCGGAACGGGCGTGCCCGAGCCGAAGTAGGTGGAGGACAGCACGATGGGCGGATTCACCGGGGCATCATGCTCGCGGGGAGGGCGGCCCGCGGAGACAACGAGGGTATCGGGGGAAACGGCGTGCCCATGCGGCGGGATGTGGCTCATAAGGAACAGCCTAGACCGCCGGACGGGCCGGCCGGCCGGTGCCGGCGAAGGGTGTCCGTGACCGTTCGCCCGCCGCACCGGGCTCCCAGCCGGACTAGGTAGGCTAGGCGGGTGAGCAATTCTAATCCCCCCGAAACCCGCGGCCTGTTCATTGCCATGGAGGGCGGAGACGGCGCCGGGAAATCCACCCAGGCGCAGCGGCTGGCCGCCGCACTGCAGGAGACCGGCCGTACGGTCCTGCGCACCCGTGAACCAGGCGGCACCCCCGTAGGCGAGCAGCTGCGCGCGCTGGTCCTTGAACACGGCAACGGCGAGATCGACGCACGCACCGAGGCGCTGATCTTCGCTGCCTCCCGTGCCGCACACGTCCAGCAGGTCATCGAGCCGGCGCTCGCCGCCGGAACCGTGGTGGTCTGCGACCGCTATGTCGACAGTTCCATTGCGTACCAGGGCGCCGGCCGGCAGCTCGGCACGGACGCTGTCCGAACACTGAATCACTGGGCCACCGGAGGCTTGGAGCCGGACCTCACCGTCCTGCTCGACGTCGATCCCGAACGCGGCCGGGACCGCCGGACCGCCGGCGATGCCGCCGAGGACCGGCTCGAGTCCGAACCGGATGCCTTCCACCTGCAGATCCGCCTGGCGTTCCTTGAGGCCGCACAGGCAGCCCCCGGGCGCTACCTGGTGCTCGACGCCGGCCGTCCCATGGACGAACTGGCCGAAACCATCCTGCGGCGCGTGGAAAAGCTGCTGCCGTGAGCGTGTGGGATGACCTGCAGGGGCAGGATCCTGTGGTGGCCCAGTTGCGCCGCGGTGCCGCAGACGCCCGGCCCAACCATGCCTGGCTGTTCACCGGCCCGCCCGGTTCCGGCCGCTCCAATGCCGCCCGCGCCTTTGCCGCCGCACTGGTCTGCGAACAACAGGACCCGGCGCTTCGGGGCTGCGGCGAGTGCAAGGCCTGCCGGACCGTGCTGGCCGGCTCGCACGCCGACGTCGCCTCCGTCACCACGGAGAAGGTCACCATCAGCATCGATGAGGCCCGCGAACTGGTCCGGAAGGCCCAGGACAAGCCGTCCACCGGCCGCTGGCGCGTCATCATCGTGGAAGACGCGGACCGGATGCAGGAGCGCAGCACCAACGTGCTGCTCAAAGCCATTGAAGAGCCGCCGCCGCGCACCATCTGGCTGCTCTGCGCCCCGAGCCCCGGTGATGTCCTCGTCACCATCCGGTCCAGGTGCCGCCCGGTAGGGCTGCGGCTGCCGCCGGTTGAGGATGTAGCGGAACTGCTGATCCGGCGGGACAACATCGAACCGGACGTGGCCCTCAATGCTGCGAGGGCCGCGCAGAGCCACATCGGCGTCGCCAAGCGCCTGGCCACCGACGAAGGCGCACGGCAGCGCCGCGAGAGTATCGTGCGGCTGCCGCTGTCGCTGCGCAATGTCTCCGGAGCCATGAAGGCTGCGGCGGACCTCGTGGCCCTGGCCGAAGCGGAAGCCACCAGTTCCTTTGAACAGCGGGACGCCGCGGAGAAGGAAGCGTTGCTCGCCTCCCTGGGCGCGCCCGCCACCGGAACCCTGCCGCCGTCGCTGCGCAGCCAGGTGAAACGGCTCGAGGAAGACCAGGTGCGCCGGGCCAAGCGGTCCAAGAACGATTACTTCGACCGGGCGCTGACTGACCTGCTCTCCTTTTACCGCGACGTGCTGATGATCCAGCTGGGCAGCGCCGGTCCCCTTGTGAACGAGGGACTCCGCCGGGAACTGGACGAGTTTGCCGCGTACGGCTCCCCGGAACAGACGCTGATGCGCATGGAGGAGATCAACACCGTGCGCCGCCGCCTGGTGACCACTAATGTGGCACCGCTGCTGGCCATCGAAGCGATGGCCCTGAGCCTGTTGTAAAGCCTGCTGTAATGTCCAGTTATCCACCGCCTTCCGCCAGCCCGGCTGGTCCGCGCACCTAGCCGCTCCAGGAGTAAGAATGACCACCGCCACTGCCCGCCGCCGTTTCCCGCGGCTGGCCGCCGCTGCTGCTTCGGTGGTGCTGCTGGCGGCTTCCACCGCCTGCACCACGGACTCCGAACCGCGCGGAAAAAGCAGCGCCGGCGGGGACTCCTCCACCACCGCACCGGCAGACGTGATCGGCGACGTACCCGAGGACCTGCAGGAGTTCTACAGCCAGGAGGTCACCTGGTCGGACTGTGAAGGAGACTTCCGCTGCGCCACGGTGACTGTCCCCATGAACTATGCAGACCCGGACGCAGGGACAGTGGAATTGTCAGCCATCCTGGCCGACGCCGATGGGGAGGCCCGGGGCACCATCCTGATCAACCCGGGCGGTCCCGGCGGATCCGGTCACGACGTTGTTCTCCAGTCAATGGAGAACATCACCAGCGACCGGCTGCGCGAGAACTTCAACATCCTCGGGTTCGACCCGCGCGGCGTCGGCCGCTCCACCCCGGTGAAGTGCCTGAGCGACAAGGAAATGGATGAGGCGCGCGCCGAGTACATCGACCCGAGCACTCCCGAAGGCCTCACCGCCTCGCGGTTGAGCGCGAAGGAATTCGCCGATGCGTGCGCAGAAGAGACCGGCGAGCTGCTTGGGTTTGTCGACACGGCAAGCGCTGCCCGCGACATGGACATCCTCCGGGCCATTGCCGGGGACGAAAAGCTGAACTACCTCGGCTTCTCCTACGGGACCTACCTCGGCGCCACCTACGCCGAACTCTTCCCCGACAAGACGGGCCGGCTGGTGCTCGACGGCGCCTTGGACCCCGCCTCCTCCAACGAGGAAATCACCCTCGGACAGGCCGCGGCGTTCGAAAAGGCCATCCGTGCCTACGTCGAGGACTGCGTGACCGGCAGCAACTGCCCGCTTGAAGGCAGTGCCGACGAAGGCATCGCCACAATCCGGGAGCTGCTGGCCTCCGTCGAGGCGAGTCCGATGACGGCGGCCGACGGGCGGGTTGTCACCATCTCCACCTTTGTCAGCGGCTTCATTCTCCCGCTGTATGACGACGGCAACTGGCCGGTGCTCTCGCAGGCCCTGGAGACTGCCATGGAGGGCGACCCGACCTACATGCTCCGTCTGGCCGACATCAGTGCCGACCGTGCGGAAGACGGCACGTACCGGTCTAACAGCACCGTGGCGTTCAACGCAGTCAACTGCCTGGACTATCCGATGACCGCCGATGATGCGCAGATGGCCGCCGACGCCCTGGAACTTGAAGCGGCGTCCCCCACCATCGGCAAGTACCTGGCCTACGGCGGGGTCACCTGCGAGGCCTGGCCGCACGGACCCGTGAATGAACCGCACCCCATCAAGGCTGCCGGCGCGGCGGACCTGCTGGTGATTGGAACAACCGGGGATCCCGCCACCCCCTATGAGTGGTCCCAGGCGCTGGCTGCACAGCTCGAATCCGCGGTACTGGTCACGTGGGAGGGCGAAGGACATACGGCGTACGGGCGCGGCAGCCAGTGCATCGAAGACACGGTGGACGACTACTTCGTAGACGGAACGGTACCGAAGGACAACGTGGTCTGCTGATCCCGAGGGCCGGGACGGACCCTGCGGGACCTTGCCGCCGGCCGCCGAACGGCCCGGTCATCCTCGGCCATTTTGACCCGCACCGCCGGGACGTATAAAGTAGTTCCTTGTGGATTCTGCCCGGCAACGGACAGCTGAAGCCCGCCTCCTTAGCTCAGTTGGTAGAGCGTCTCACTCGTAATGAGAAGGTCGCCAGTTCGATTCTGGCAGGAGGCTCAGTTCCCCCAGAAAGCCCCCGGCATCTTGTGCCGGGGGCTTTCTGCTTTCCGTCCCCGGCAACGACGCGGCGGTCTCCGCTGAGTCGGCAGCCGCAGAGCAGGTCCAGTTGCGGAAACGCTGCGCAGAAATTCCGGTTTCCTTGCGGATGACTTTAGGGTTTCCTGTCGGCCGCGGCCCTATCCTCGGGACATGCAACCGCACCGGCAGGACGCCGGCGGGACGAGGGGGATAACCATGGACGCAGCATTGACGGGACTCACTACCCGCCGCTACACGCTGGTTCAGCGCGAGAACTTCATTTCCCCGCTCTGTGCCGAGTGCAACCGCCGCATGATCCCGAACTGGGTGGAGGACAGGGGCCGGTGGATCATCAACGGCTTCCGTTACCCCGGTGTCCGATGCAGCACCCACGAACGCCGCGTCCTTCCCGAGTATTTCGGGCTTTCCCAGCACGTTCCCGCCCCGAACGTGCGGCGGGACACCGCAACGTCTGCCCGGCGCTCCAAAGCCGGCAGCCGGTTCCTGGGGCTGGGTGCCAAACGCGCACAGCGCAGCGCCTAGCCGCCGGTCCCTTGATACGCCCGGCCGTCCCCGGGCAACAGACCAGGAACCCTCGTCGTTTTCCCCAAGAAACGGCGGGGGTTTCTGTTGTCCGGTGTACCGGGAGAAAGATGGTCGGCAGAAGAGGGCCTGGAACACTCCGGTTCAGCAGGCAACAGGCGGCGGGTAAGGCCAACCCGGTTAGGAAGCGGGTTTGTCGCTTTCCGGGGGCAGCATTCTGCCTGCCAGCAACGCCTTGATGCGGTCTTCGGCATCCGGCAGGGCGGCGGCGCTGGCGGCCACATTGGCCTCTTCCACTGCGCGCAGCACCTCGTGGCGCTGGATCTTGACCCCGCGGGGGGCATCAATGCCGATGCGTACGCCGTCGCCGCGTGAATCCAAAACGGTAATGACAATGTCATCCCCGATCAGGATCTGCTCCCCGGACTTGCGTGTTAGCACCAGCATCCGCCCACTCTACCCCAAGCCGGGGCCGTTCCCGCCGAAGCTGAGGAACGGTTCAGTCCGGCGGGTTACCCGGCCCGGAGCTTAGAGCACCGGTGTCGGCGAGGGTCCGCCGTCGAGCCACCCGATGGGCAGGCCGAGCGCGTTCACGGACTGCGGCGTGCCGGTGGTGTCAATGCCTTCGACGGCGGCGGCGTCCACCACGGCTGCGGACCGCACGGCACCGACCCAGGCTGCGGTGTCTTCCGGTTTCCGGCCGGCGTCCACCACCACCCAGACCTGATCGGCGGCCAACGCGGAGATCAACGTGGAATGCCGGGCCATTTCGGTACCGGACCGCCCCAGCCCGTAGGCCAGGAAGATGCTGTGTCCGGCCATAACGCCGGCGGCACGTGCGGTTGCCACCGCACGCCGGTCCGCGGCCCGGCCGACGCCGTCGGTCTCCAGCACGCCGGCCACGCGGACGGCTGCGGCACCCGCGCCGGAGAAGTCGGCCATGGAACGGCATACCTCCAGCGCGTCATCGCCCAGTCCGACCACCATCACCAGGTCACCGGCTCCGCCGAGCGGAGCAGGCGCCACCGGCACGGCATTGCGCTGGACCGGCTCCGTGCCTTGGTTGATCCGGCCGGAACCTGCCTGGCTGAGCGGAACGTGGTTCACGGCGTTGGGCGGCTGCATGGCTTCCAGCCCGGGAGTGAACGCGGCCGCAGCCTGGCTCTGCGCGGGGGTGCCTGTGCTTGCCGCGAGGGTATCCATAAGTTCGGCGAACGCATGGGACCCCGTGGAGACGGACGGAGCGGGTTGCGGGGCCGGTTCCACGGGAACGGCCGGGATGATCGCGGCCGCCGGGTGCAGGGTGGATTCGGCCCGCTCTGCCTCTTCCAGCAGTGCGGATATACCTGCCCGCCCCGAGTCCGTTCGGCTGGGCAGGTCCGGTTCCACCGGTGCCCGACGCCGGCCGCTGGGCGGCAGCTCCACCGTCACCTCGTAATGCTGGCGGGAAAGGAATCCGCCGATCCCGCCCACGGTGACCTTTTCCGCCGCAATTATCCGGGCCCGCGGGCCGTGTTCGGCCAGCACCTGGGCTTTTAGCGCGTCAAGCGACGCCCCCTCAAGCTGAAATCGTCTCATTACCCCGCACCACCCCTACAGTCTCGATACCGACATTACCCGCTGTGGCTTCCTGGTAGGACAGTACCGGCAGGCCGCCGGTCTGTGCCGAGACCAGCCGCCGGATGGCCGGGCGCAGGGCCGGGGCGCAGACCAGCACCGCATTGAACCCCGCGTTCTCGGCGCCGGCAACGGCAGCTTTCAGCGACGCCAGCACGGTATCAACCCGGGCGGGGTCAAGCAGGATCTGGCTGCCCTGTTCGGAGGGACGCAGCGCTTCGAGCATGGACTGCTCCAGCGACGGATCGATCATGATCACCCGCAGGACTCCGTCGGCGATGTACTGCGCGGCCAGCGCCGGCCCCAGTGCCGTCCGTGCCGTCTCGATGAGCCCCTCCGGGTCCGCGGAAACCTTGGCCCGCAGCAGCAGGGACTCGTAGATCCTCGGCAGGTCGTTGATGGGGATCTGCTCGGCGAGCAGGCCCTGGAGCACCCGCTGCACTTCGGCAAGGGACAGCACATTGGGGATCAGTTCCTCGACGGCTGACGGGTTGACCAGCTTGACCCCCTCGGTCAGCACCCGGACGTCCTCGCGGGTGAGCAGCCGGGCGGCGTTGGCGGTGATCACCGCGGAGAGGTGCGTGACCAGCACCGACACTCGGTCGATCACGGTTGCCCCGGACATCTCGGCCGCGTGCTGCATTTCCGCCGGAACCCATTTGCCGGCCAGGCCGAACACGGGTTCCACGGTGGCGGTGCCCGGCAAACCGTCCAGATAGTCCCCAAGGGCCAGGATCTTGCCCGCAGGGGCGTCCCCGCGGCCGGCTTCCACGCCGGCGATCCGGATGACATAGGTGGACAGGGGCAGATCCACGCTGTCGCGCGTGCGGACCGGGGGCACCACAATGCCCAGCTCCATGGCGATCTTGCGGCGCAGCGCCCGGACCCGTGCCAGGAGATCGTCGGACCCGCCGGTGACAATGTCCACCAGATCCGGTGCCAGCATGATCTCCAGCGCATGGACGCGCATCTGTTCGATCAGGTCCTCCGTGGTCTCGGAGGTGGCGGGCGCGTCCAGCGCCGCCTGCGCGGAATCCTTCTCGGCCTGTTCGGTGGTTTCCCTTCCCTTGATTTTCCAGGAAATGAAAATCAGCAGGGCACCGATGGCGATGAAATAGAGCTTCGGCATGCCCGGAATCAGGGCCATCACGATGGCCGCGGCGCCGGCGATCATCAGGGCGTTCCGGGACTGGCCCAGCTGCGCGCCGGCCGTGGAGCCCATGTCCGCCTCGGCATTGGACCGGGTGACGATCATGCCGGTGGAAACGGCCATCAGCAGGGCCGGGATCTGGGTGACCAGTCCGTCGCCGATGGTCAGGAGGCTGTAGGTGCTCACCGCTTCGCCGGCCGACATGCCGCGCTGGATCATGCCGATCGCGATGCCGCCGATGAGGTTGATGATGATGATGATCAACCCGGCGATGGCGTCGCCCTTGACGAACTTCGACGCGCCGTCCATAGCACCGTAGAAGTCCGCTTCCGCGGAAACCTCCGCCCGGCGTTCCCGGGCCTGGGTGTCGGTGATCAGGCCGGCGTTGAGGTCTGCGTCAATGGCCATCTGCTTGCCCGGCATGGCGTCCAGGGTGAACCGGGCTCCCACTTCGGCCACGCGTTCGGCACCCTTGGTGACCACCACAAACTGGATGACTACGAGGATCAGGAAGATCACGGCGCCGATGATCAGCGAACCGCCCACGGCAACGTGCCCGAACGCTTCGATCACCTGCCCGGCGTACCCCTCCCCCAGCACCAGTCGGGTGGAGGCCACATTCAGGCCCAGCCGGAACAGGGTGGCGACCAGGAGCAGGGACGGGAACACGGAGAAGTCCAGCGGCTTCCGCACGAACATGGTGGTCAGCAGGATCACCAGTGCCAGCAGGATGTTGATGATGATCAGCACGTCCAGCAGTTCGGCGGGGATGGGTACCACCAGCAGCAGGATGATGCCGATGACCCCGACGGGGACGGAGAGTTTCAGGAGGTTGCGGTTGCGGTTCACGACGCGGCCTTACGGTGTTGTGGGGTGGTTCCGGGTTCGGGCGGTGCGGCTGCCATGGTGTGCATGCCCCGGGCGGCGCCGCGCCGCTTCAGGGCCATAACGAAGGCCAGGACCCGGGCGACGGCGTTGTACAGTTCCACGGGAATTTCGGCGTTCAGTTCGCAGGCGCTGTGCAGGGCACGGGCCAGCGGAATGTCGGAGACCATGGGGACGCCCTGCTTTTCGGCTTCCTCACGGATCCGGGTGGCAATGTTGTCCGCACCCTTCGCCACGACCCGCGGCGCGGACTTGCCCGGCTCGTATTTCAGGGCGACGGCCACGTGGGTGGGATTCACGAGGACGACGTCGGCATCCGCCACGGCGGCGATCATCCGGTTCCGGCTCATGGCCAGCTGCCTGGACCGGCGCTGCGACTTGATCAACGGATCGCCGTCGCTGTTCTTGTTTTCGTCCTTGACTTCCTTCTTGGTCATGCGGGTTCGTTTCCGGTTGCGCTTCATGACCACGAAGATGTCCGCCGCAGCGAGGATCAGGCCCGCAGCGACGGCCGCCTGCAGCAGTAACGCAGTACCGCCTCCCGCAGCCTCCAGGACGGCGGAGATCGGCAGTCCGCCGGCGGACATAAGCACCGGCATCAGTTGCTGGATCACCGCGTACAGGACCAGTCCCACTACGGCGGTCTTGAGCAGGGATTTCACGCCGTTCCACAGGGCCTGCGTGCCGAAGACGCGTTTGACGCCGGCGATCAGGTTGAACTGCTCGAACTTGCCCTTGAACTTCTTCACGTGGATACCGCCCTGGACGGCGGCGGTGAGCAGGACCGCAGCGGCAACTACACCCAGCAGCGGGCCAAGGATAAAGGCCAGGGTGCCCAGGCCCTCGTTCATCTGGATCAGGGCGAACTCGGGATCGGGGTTCGCGATGGTGGTAGCGACGCCGGCCAGGATCTCACCGGCAGCTTCGGAGCCCCGGGAGATGGTCAACGGCATCATCAGGGCGGCCGTGCCTACGCCCACCCAGGCGGTGAGGTCTTCGGACCGGGAAAGCTGGCCCTTGGAACGGACTTCCTTCATCCGTTTGTCGGTGGCCTGCTCGGTCCGCTCACCTGAGGGCTGTTCCGGCATCTATCCCACCCCCGTCAGCGCGCGCTCGATAGTGGAGACCAGCCCGGAGACGATGCGGGGCAGGGCCAGGAAGACAACTGAGGCCAGGGACAACGTCAGCAGGATCTTCAGGGGGAAGCCGAGGGCGAAGGCATTCAGGGCCGGGGCCACGCGGGTGAGCAGGCCCAGGCCCGCGTCGGCCAGGAACAGGACCACCAGCAGCGGTCCGGCAATCTGCACCGACGCCAGGAACATCTGCGAAACCGCGGCGGTCAGGGCGGACACCGGTGAGGACAGGTCCAGTCCCCCGGTCAGCGGCAGCGCGGTGAAACTGCGCAGCAGCCCGCCGATAATCAGCTGGTAGCCGTCCGAGGCGAAGAGCAGCGCCAGGGCGGTGATCTGGAAGATGCGTGTGAACTGGGCGCCGTTGACCATGGACTGCGGATCGAAGGCCTGCGCCAGCTGGAAACCGCCGAAGGTATCGATCAGGTTGCCGGCGGACTGCACGGCGGAGAAAACCACCATCACGAGGAACCCCAGCACAAAACCCACCAGCAGCTCCATCACAATGGCCATGAAGAACGCCCCGGTGCTCAGCGAGTTGTACCCCTCGCTTACCTGCGGGGCGATGGCCAGCCCCAGGCCGAGCCCGAGCATGGCTTTGATCCGCGCCGGGAACGCGTTGTAGGAGAACGGGGGCGCGATGACCAGGAAGGCCACCATCCGCACCGAGGCCAGCAGGAACGCCTCGATCCAGTCCTGGTCAAGGGTGATGTTCATCTAGCCGCCGCCGAGCAGGGACGGGATCCTCTGGAACATCTCGTGGGTGAAGGACACGATTTCCGAAATCATCCAGTGTCCGCACACGAGCAGGGCGAGGGCCACGGCAAGGGCCTTGGGCACGAACGAAAGCGTGACTTCCTGGATCTGGGTGATGGACTGCAGCAGTGAGATGGCAAACCCGACTACGAGCGCGGTGATCAGCACCGGGGCCGACAGCTTGGCCGCAACCCAGAGTCCCTGCATGGCAATGTCCAGGACGGCGTTTGTATCCACTAGGTGCCGCCCTGGTAACTGTTGACCAAGGACGTAATGATCAGTCCCCAGCCGTCCACGAGGATGAACAGCAGGATCTTGAACGGCAGCGAAATCATCACCGGCGGGAGCATCATCATGCCCATGGACATCAGTGCTGCGGACACCACCAGGTCGATGACGAGGAACGGCACGAAAATCACGAACCCGATGATGAACGCCGCCCGCAGCTCCGAGATCATGAACGCCGGGATCAAGGTGGTCAGCGGAACGGACTCGGGGGTTTCGGGATTCTCCTGCCCGGCCGCGCGGGTCATCAGTGCGATGTCCTCTTCCCGGGTGTGGGCGAGCATGAACTGCTGCAGCGGCCCGGACCCGGTGTCGAGAGCGGCATCGAAGTTGAGCTCGCCGTTGAGGTAGGGCTGCACGGCGATCGTGTTAATTTCGCTGATCACGGGCGCCATGATGAAAAGCGAGAGGAACAGTGCCAGCCCGGCCAGGACCTGGTTGGGCGGGATTGAAGGCAGCGACAGGGCGTTGCGGGTCATGGCCAGCACCACGAAGATCTTCGTGAAGGAGCTGAGCATCAGCAGCAATGACGGCGCCACCGAAAGCAGGGTGATGCCGATGAGCGTGGTCACGGCAGTGGAGGGCCCGCCGTCCTGGCCGTTGATATCGATGCTCAGCCCGCCGCCGTCGTCCGGCTCCGTGGGAGCACTGGGGTCGGTAGGCGCAACGGGCGCGGCGGGATCGAAAGTGGTGGCGTGCCCGGCTGCGGCTCCCAGCAGGAGCAGGGCGGCCACTGCGAAGAACAGGGCGGCGGCCAGGGTAAGCGCGTGCCGTGCCCTGCGCACGTCGACGGCGGCGCTCACCGTTTGCGTCCCCGGCCCAGGGCCGCGCCGGCCTGGCGCCAGGTTTCGGGGGCAAGGATGGATCCGGCCAGCGCCGATTTGGCGGGCACCGGGTGCGTGGAGGGAAGGGCATGTGCCCCTCGTCCGGCGCGGCGCGGGGGCAGGGCGGAGTAGGCGTCGGCGGCATGGCCGTCCTCCGGATAGGACGCGGAGGACTGCTGGGCGGCTTCCAGCGAGGCGGCAAACCCGGTTGCGGGCACCGGTTCGGATTCCGGGGGAACCTCTGTGGTGTGCAGCAGGTTTACCGAACCTTCGGCCACCCCGAGCAGGAGGCGCTGTCCGTCGGTTTCCACCACTACCAGGGAGGCCTTGGGGCCCAGCGGCTGGCGGCTGACCACGCGCACGGCGGGCTGGTTCGCGCCGGCGGAACCGAGGGTGCGGCTAAAGCGGCGCTGCAGGAACCACAGGAGTCCGAGCACGGCGCCCAGTGAAACCAGGACACGGAGTCCCAGAAACAGGGTTTCCACTAATTGAGCCCCTCGACCACGTCCAGGATTTTGGTGATCCGCACGGCGTAATCCTGGTCAATGACCACAACTTCGCCGTTGGCGATGAGCCGGCCGTTCAGCAGGATGTCCGCGGGGGCACCGGCGGAGCGGTCCAGCTCCACCACCCGGCCGGGTTCGAGGTTCAGCACGTCGCGGACGGACATGCGGGTGTGTCCGATTTCCACGGTCAGCGCCATCTCGATGTTGTTGATGCGGCCCATCTTGCCGACGATCGAGGGGTCGGTGGTGCCGCCGGAAGTGCCGGGGGTGTCCCGCAGGCGGATGGCGAACCACCCGGCGGTGCCCTCCGGGGAGCGCAGTTCGAAGACGACGCTGTCCGGATCGGCGAAGAGGGCGGAAGCGTCCTCGGTGCGGGCTTCGCCGAGCACGCCGACGCCCAGGGTGGCACTCGCCGCTTCGAGCGAGGGACGCAGTACGTCCGCGGCCGAAACGAGCGCGGAGTCGGTGCCTGCGACGTCGGCCAGCGGCGAGGAACTGTCCAGGACCAGGGCGAGGTCCGCCGATTCGGTGCCCACGAAGGACGCGGTGACCGCCGTCGCAGTGTGCGACGCCGGTACGCCTGCCCCGTTATGCGGGATCGGTTCCAGGACAAGGGGGGTGGGCAGGCCGCGCACCAGGGCGGAAACGGCGTCGGCGTGCAGGCTGTGGGGGCTGGACATAGGTTACTTCTCCTCGATACTGACGATGCTGCCGGCAAGGCGTGACCCGCTGGCTCCTACTGCTGCCTGGGCCAGCGTCTGTCCGTCAACGGTGACGTTCAGCGGGCGGTGGCGGGGGTGGCCCAGATTCAGGACGTCCCCTACGGCAAGGTTCAAGACCATGGCGGGCTTCACCGTGATGGGTTCCAGCTGCAGGCACACCTTCACGGGCACGTGTGCAAGCTGCAGCTGGACAAGTTCGGCCGGAGCGGCGTTGCTGGACTGGGCGCCCAGCGGGTCCAGCTGCGGCAGCAGGGCGGCGGCCGGGATGGCCACGGTGGCGGGAGCGGTGGTTTCACCGACCACCATCTCGAAAGTGGCCACGATCATCGGGTCCCCGGAGGCCGCCGCCTGGGCGAACTGCGAGTTGTACTGGACCGAGGACAGCGTCAGCGGGGCCGAGAGCAGGTGGCCGAGGGAGTAGTGCAGGTCCTCCACGGCGTCGTCCATGATCTTGCCCAGCAGTGCCTGCTCGATATGCGTGAATTTGCGCTCCGGCGCGGTCTGGAAGCCGGTGCCGCCGAGCATGTGTCCCACCCAGGACAGTGCTGCGGCCATGGGGAACTGGATGACGGCCTTCGCGGAGGTGGTGGAGATGTTGAAAAGCACCATGCCGGTGTTGTCCGGCAGCGCGGCGGCGTACTCGTCGTAGCTCAGCACCTGCACGTCTTCCGAGGTGACCTGCGAAAGCACCCGCACCTTGGCGGTCAGCTGCGTGCCCCACTGGCGGGCGAAGGTGTCGAAGGCCATTTCCAGGACACGCGCATGCTCACGGGCCAGCGTAGTGGGCCTGCTGAAGTCATAGACCTCTACGGGCTTTGCTTTCGCGGGCATGCTTAAGGAAGGTGAATCTTGGACCATCACACCCCGCACTATCGGCACTCGGAACGGCTGCGTAAGAAAAGCCGTTAGGTGCCTGCCGCGGTTTCACGCTCGGCCACGATTTGGGGGATGAGCGAGCGGACGTCTTCGCTTTGTCCGGACAGGACCACTATGTCCACCCGCCGGTTCTGGGCGAGTTCGGCGGCGTCCCTGCCGGGGGTCAGCGGGCGGGATTCGCCGTAACCCACTGCCTTCATGTGGTCCTGCTTCACTCCCCCGCCGGAGACGAGGTAACGCAGCACGTTCACCGAACGGGACGAGGACAGTTCCCAGTCCAACGCGTCGTCGGCGTACTGGCGGACCTGGGCGGTATGGCCTTCCACCGAAACCTGGTAGGTGGTCGGAGCGAGTGCGGGACCTACGGTGTCCAGCACCTGGACGGCCTCGTCGGTGAGGTCGGCCAGGTCCGGGGCGAAGAACATTTCCGAGCTGACCAGCCGGATGGTCAGGCCGCGCTCATCCATTTCGAAGCGCACGGCGTCTTCCAGGCCCTTTTCCTGCAGGCCCGCGTAAATGGCGTCCTGGAGCGCCGTGAGATCGTCCACTTCCTTGGCGGCCAGCGCGGCGTCGGGCTCAACGGTCTCTTCGCTGTCCACCTTGTCCGGCGGCACGATGATGCCGACGGCGGTGTCCACTGTGTTGCTCTCCTCGGCACCGAAACCGGTGGCCAGGGATTCCTTGAGCTGCTCGAACTTCTTCGCGTCCACAGTGGACATGGCGAACAGGACAATGAACATACACATCAGCACGGTGACCATGTCCATGTAGGAGGCCATCCAGCGTTCGTCCGGGTGATCGTCCTCCTCGTGCTGTTTTGGACGCCGGCCCTTGGCGCTCACGCTGCGTCCTGGACCTTGTCTGCAGCATCGGCCTTGTCGGCCTTATCTGCCTTGTCCGCCTTGCCGCCCAATGTGTGGGCCGGGACCATCGCGCGCAGCCGTTCCCCGAGCAGGCGCGGCTGGCTGCCGGCCTGCAGGGCCAGGACACCTTCCATCAGGAGGTTCATTTCATCCGCTTCGAGCTCCGCCAGCCGCTTGAGCCGGGTGCTGATGGGCAGCCAGATGAAGTTGGCCGAAAGCAGCCCCCACAGGGTGGCCACAAAGGCAGTGGCGATCATGGGCCCCAGGTGGTCCGGGGTGGAGAGGTTCTCCAGGACGTGGGTCAGCGAAACAACGGTGCCGATGATGCCGATGGTGGGACCATAACCGCCCAAGCTGTTGAAGAACTTCACCGCAATCTTGTCGGTGGCGGTCTTGGTGGCGATTTCGTCTTCGAGCAGCATGCGCAGCTCCTCGCCGTCGGTGCCGTCGGCGATGTTCTGCAGGGCCGTGCGCAGGAAGGGATCTTCGACCTCCGCGGCGTCCTGCTCAAGGGACAGGAGGCCTTCGCTGCGGGCCTTTTCCGCCAGCAGGACCACCCGGTCAATGGTCTCCTGCGGCCGGGGGGTCTTGCCCATGAAGGCCCGGGGCAGGGACTTGAAGGACAGGATGAAGTCCTTGAAGGTTCCTCCCGCAAGGCCCACGGCAATGGTGGCGCCGAATACGAGGATCATCGGCGCCGGCAGCAGGAGCGCGGACACATGGGCACCTTCGAGGGTGATCATGGCATAAAGCGACCCGAAGGCGAGGACTAAGCCGATAATTGTTGCTGGATCCATTAGTCGTTCCTAGGGCGAAGGGGCACTGCATTGCTGGGGGGAGCTTTCTCCGGGGCCGCCGGAAAAGCGTCGGGCACGAGCCCAAGGGGACGCCCGGGAACGCGGGGAGGGATGTCGCGTGCCATGGAAATCACCTGCGCCCGGTAGGCCGCAATGCGGTCGATAACTTCCTGCAGGCTCTCCGTCACGATGTACTTCGCGCCGTCGACCATCACCAGGGTGGTGTCCGGGTTGGAGTGGATCCGCTCGATCAGGTCAGGGTTGATCGCGAACTGAGCATCGTTGAGACGCGTAAGAACAATCATTGCCCCGTCCTGGCTGGTTCCACAGGACTCCGATAGGCCCTCACCCCTACTTTCGGCCGTTACGGCCCCGTCGTTAGGAAGGTCCGGTACCGGACGTTGCATCCGCGGGGTACAGGACGCCAAAACGGCCCCGCCGGCAGCTGCCGCAGACGGGGCCGTTCGGTTCAGCAGAGGCTAGCGCTTCAGGTTGGTCAGTTCCTGCAGCACTTCGTCCGAGGTGGTGATGATTCGGGCGTTGGCCTGGAAGCCGCGCTGGGCGACGATCAGGTTGGTGAATTCCTGGGACAGGTCCACGTTGGACATTTCCAGCATGCCGCTGCCGATGCCGCCGGCACCGGCCTCGCCGGGACCGGCGATGACGGGGTTGCCGGAGTTCACCGTAGCGGTGAAGCTCGAGTTGCCGGCCTTCTCCAGGCCGGCCGAGTTGGTGAAGGTGGCGACGGCGATGCGGGCCAGGGCCTGCTTTGCACCGTTGGTGAAGGAACCGATCACCGTGCCGTCCTTGCCGATGGAGAAGGACTCCAGCGTGCCCGCACTGCGGCCGTTGCTGGTGACGGAGGCCGTGCTGACACCGGCGTAGCTGGAGAGCCCGGTGAGGTTCACGGCCACGCCGCCCACGGTGATGGTGTCGGCATTGGCGTCGGCCTGGGCGCCGTCGGCAAAGTCCAGGTCCACGAGTGCCGCGCCCGTCGCGCTAACGCTCCAGCCGCCCGCGGTACGCGTGAAGGTCAGGGGAACCACTGAGGGGTTGCCGTTGGCATCGTAGACGTCCATGTCGCGCACAACCGTGCCGCCGACCGGGGTCTCCGAGGGCAGGTTGCCGGTCATGGTGGCTTCGTTGGTAGCCGCGGCCGGGACGATGGCACCGTCGGGCAGGACAATGTTGCCCACTGCACCGCCGGTGTTCAGGGTGCCGTCGGCGTTGGCAGTCCAGCCCTGGACAATGCCGCCGTCCGTTGAGACCAGGCGGCCGGCTCCGTCCAGGTTGAACGCGCCCGCGCGGGTATAGGTGGAGGTATTGCCCTGGCGGGTGATGAAGTAACCCTCGCCGTTGATCATCAGGTCCTCGGCCCGGCCCGTGGCCTGCGCCGAACCCTGCGTGAAGTTGGTGGTGATACCGGAGACCAGGACGCCGAGGCCGACCTGCGCCGGGTTGCCGCCGCCGTTGTTGGCGCCTGGCGCGGTGGCACCCTGCGTCAGCTGGGACAGGGTGTCCTGGAACTGGACGGCAGTGGCTTTGTAACCGGTGGTGTTGACGTTGGCGATGTTGTTGCCGGTGACGTCAAGCATGGTCTGGTGCGAGCGGAGTCCGGAGATACCGGAGTAAAGGGAGCGAAGCATTGGTGGCGCCTTTCAGCTTTGGTGGTGCCGGGAGGGAGGGTTATGCGGTTGCTGCGGGTGCTTTGGGTGCGTCGGGGGTTTGATCTGCTGCCCCGTCGACGACGCCGGAGATTCGGTCCAGCAGGACATCCTCACCGTTGATGTTGACGGTCGGGACGCCGGCGGCGTAGGAGACCGATTTGGCGGTTCCGGTGACGGACACACCGTCGTCGTTGGTATAGGTGACGGTCTGGCCGATGAGCGCAGCAGCGGCAATACGCATCTGCAGGGAGAAATTCTCTTCGTCCATCTTCGCCATGGCGGTGAGCTGTTCCATGGACGCCAGCTGGGTGGTCTGGGAGATCATCTCGTTGGTGTCCATGGGCGAACTGGGGTCCTGGTTGCGCAGCTGGGTGACCAGCAGGTGCATAAAGACCTCGCTGTCCATGGTTTGCTTTGGCTCTCGGACTGCGGTTCCGCCGGCGGTAATGCCGCCTGCGGCCGCTACTCCTTCTACGGGCACGTGGTCTCCTCTTCTAGGCCAGGAAGTCGATGGTTGATGCCGACGCGGGGAATCCCGGCCGGTAAGTGAGTGGAGCCGGGTCCGCCGGCGTCTGCTCGGGGTTGGCCCGGTCCTGCGTTGCAGAACCCGGTTCCGTTCCGTGCCCGCGGCGTTCAGCACCCTCGCCCGGGGCGTCCTGGGCGGAGAGGGAAAGGTTGGCGTTCATGCCCGAGCCGGCAAGGTCCCGGCGCAGGTCCGTCATGAGGGTGCGCAGCGCTTCGCGGCCGGCCTCGGACGGAGCGAATAGCTCGATCCGGACGCCTTCCGTACCCACATGGGCCCTAACGGTGACCGGTCCGAGGTTGTCCGGGGTGATGCTCAGCGTCATCACATGCTCCCCCTGCGTAGCCGTTGCAAGGGAAAACAGCGGCTGGGACACCTGGGGCAGCAGCGGGGTTGCAACGGGCGCGGCCGCCGAGGCCGCCGGCATGACGGGCGCTCCGGAGACAGCCGCCTGGGGCTGCAGCGGGGACAGTGTCATAACCGGCCCGACAGCCGGGGATTCTGCTGCGCCCGCGGGAACCGGTGCGGCGGAAGCGGCAGTATCGGCAGTTCCGGCGGCGGGCATTGCGGCGGCGAAGGCCAGGGCCGCCGCGTTTCCGGCGCCTGCACCGGAGACCGGCACGGAGCCGGGAACCACTGTGCTGTTCGCTGCCCCGGCCGGCGCGTTCGACGCCGGTGCGGCGCCGCCGGTTGCCGGGAGTCCTGCCGCCGAGGCGGCGGCATCGGCTTGAACGGTGCCTGCGGTGCCTGCGGTGCCTGCGGTGACGGCGTTTGCCGGTGACGTTGCCGTGGCTGCCGTGGCTGCGGTGCCCGGCAAAGGACTTCCTCCGGTGGCCGCGCTGGCCGCACCTGAGGTGGTGACGGCAGACGGCTTCGGGGTACCGGCATCGGCCGTGTTCCGCGGAGCTGCTGTTGCTGCCGCCCCGGTGGTGACGACGGCGGCGGCGCCCGCAGTAGCCGCGGCCATGACGCTGCCCGGGGTGGAGGCGACGGCCGTGGCGGCCGTGCCCGCCGCACCCGGTGCGGCTCCCCCGACGGGAACGCCGTCAACAGCTTCGGAATCGCTGGACCCGGCACCGGTTGAGACTGCTGCCGGCAGGGATGCACCCGCAAAACCGGCAAAAGCCGTTGCCGGAGCGGGAACCGGGGGCTGCACCGATGATCCGGGCGCGGGCATTACGGACGCAGGCTGCAACGGGGAAGCCGCGGCGCCCTCGACTGCAGTGGACGTACCGGCAAAGTCTGCAGGGGCTGTCGCGGCAGCCTGTCCGCCAGCCTTTTGTTCCGGCATTGGAGCAGCTTTCCCGGCGTCGCGGGCAGCAGCTTTCCCGGCGTCGCGTCCAGCGTCGCGGCTGGATGCGGCCCGGTTCGAGGCGGCAAGGGCATCCTCAAACGTGGACCCGAACTGGTCTGCACCAACGCCCGCGGAGGCGGACCCCTGGACAGCGGTCCGGGGGGAAGCAGCGGGGGCGGCCGTGCGCGGCATGCCGGCGGAGACGCTCATGCTGCAGTTCCCATCATGGCCGCCTGCGCGGCGCGGGCGGAAGCCACCAGGTCGGAGAGACCGGCGGCACCGGCAGCGCCGGCACTACCGGCGGCACCGGCGGATTCCGTCGGCAGGATGCGGCGGATAGTGGTCAGGTTGGCGTCGGTTTCCCATGCATCGCGGATGGCGATGGTCTGGCCCGGCTGCGGCGCGTCCACTGCCTTTCCGTTGCCCAGGTAGATGGCAACGTGTCCGCCGTCGTGGCTGAAGAGCAGGTCCCCGGGCTGTGCGTCGGCCATGGAAGCGACCTCGGTCCCCGAGTTCATCTGGTCCCAGGTGACGCGCGGAAGGGTGAAGCCGAGATCCTTGTAGACGTTCTGCACGAAGGAAGAACAATCCAGACCCTGCGCTGGATCGTTGCCGCCCCAGATGTAGGGCAGGCCCAGGTATTTCTGGACGGCGTCGAGCACTTTGCCGTCCGCTGCCGCGCCGCCGGATGTGCCGGTGTCCGTTCCCGCCGACGCCGCGGAAGTCAGCGCGGACAGAGTGGAAGCGAACTCCGCATCGGACCCGGCCGCTGTGGCCGTGGAAGTGGCAGCGGCCGCCTTTGCGGCTGTTGTTCCGGAGAGCTGGCTCAGCGTGCTTCGGATTTCGTCGATCCGCCCCAGGGCGTCCGTCATGCTCATTAGTTGGCTTCCTTCTGCCGGCGGTGCCAGGCGGAGCCGGCGAGTTCGTCCAGGATGGTTTGTTCGGTGCGCAGGTCCTCGGCGGCTTCTGCCTCGGCGAACTTGCCTTCAAGCTTTTCCAGGCCCACGGAGCGGGCGCGTGCGGAGGAGAATTCGGCGCGTGCCGCTTCCACTTCCGCGGCATGCCGCGTGCCCAACGCGTTCAGATCCGCGAGCATGCTGCGCGAGGAGGCGCGGGCCGCCGCAATCGCGTTCATGGTTGCCGCATCCACCGCCTCGCTGTGGGAGGCTTCGAGGGAGTTGTAGGCCTCGGCACGGGCTTCGCGGATTTCCCGCATGCGGACGTTGGCCGCCGCGAGTTCGCCTGCGGCGCGGTCCTGCTGCAGCTGGCGCAGCCGCAGCAGTCCGGCCAGGGGGAAGGCACGGGACATCAGGACACCCCCAGCATCCGGGTGAGATTGTGCAGCTGCGCCCAAGCGGTCTCCGCCGGGGTCTGTTCATCCATGCGCTGCTGCAGGAACGCGTTGATGGCGTCCTGGTTGTCCACTGCCGCGTCCACCAAGGGATTGGAGCCGCGCTGGTAGGCGCCGACGTCGAGCAGGTCCTGCGCAGCCTTCCGCGCAGCCATCACCCGGCGCAGCGTTGACGCAGCATCGCTGCGTTCCCGCGGGTTTACGCGGGAGGCAACGCGGGAAATGGAAGCCAGGGCGTCAATTGACGGGAAGTGGCCGGAGACGGCGAGCTTGCGGTCCAGGACCACGTGTCCGTCGAGGATAGAGCGGGCGCTGTCGGCAATGGGCTCGTTGTGGTCATCGCCGTCCACGAGCACGGTATACATGCCGGTGACGGAACCCCGTTCGCCCGTACCGGCTCGTTCGAGCAGCTGCGCGAGCAGGGAGAAGGTGGAGGGCGGGTAACCGCGGGTGGCCGGCGGTTCGCCTACGGATAGCCCGATTTCACGCTGGGCCATGGCCACGCGGGTCAGGGAATCCATCATCAGCATGACGTCGGCGCCCCGGTCGCGGAAGGATTCGGCAATCCGGGTGGCCACAAACGCGGCACGCAGGCGCATGAGCGCAGGTTCGTCCGACGTCGAGACCACCACGATGGACCGCGCCAGGCCCTCGGCGCCCAGGTCGTCTTCGAGGAACTCGCGGACTTCACGGCCGCGCTCCCCTACCAGGGCGATCACGGACACTTCCGCGTCCGTGCCGCGGGCAATCATGGAGAGCAGGGAGGACTTGCCGACGCCGGAGCCGGCGAACAGGCCCATGCGCTGGCCGCGCCCCACGGTGGTGAGGGTGTCCATTGCCCGGACGCCGAGCTGCAGCGGGGTATTGATCCGGGTGCGCAGCATGGCGGACGGGGTTTCGTGGTCCAGCGGCACAAAGGCCTCGACCTGCAGCGGACCCTTGCCGTCGATGGGGCGGCCCAGGCCGTCCAGCACCCGGCCGAACAGCCCGGTGCCGGTGGGGACCAGCAGCGGTGTGCCTTTCGAGCGTGCCGGAGTTCCGGCGGTCAGGCCGGCGATCCGGCCGAAGGGCATGCAGCGGATGCCGTCACGGGTGGCTGCCACCACTTCGGCGTCCACCTCGGACCCGGGGTGCCCGATGGACACCAGCTCGCCTACGCCGCAGTCGAGGCCGGCAATTTCAATGCTCAGCCCCAGGACGGAGGATACCCGGCCAATGCGCTGCGGTGCGGCGGAGCGCAGGGCTGCCGTGAAACGGTCGGCGCGGGGGCGCCACGTGGTGACGGTCATGAGTCCTCCCCCAGCAGAGCCGCGCGGGCACGCTCGACGGCGGAACTCAGCGAGGCGTCCAGGTAGCCGTCCGGGAACTCGGTGACGGCGTCGCCCCGCCGCAGGCCGGCGTCGCCCACGAACTCCACCCGGGCGCGGCGCAGCGTGTCTTCATCCAGGGACGCGAGGTCCACCGGATGCATGCGGACGCGCTGCACCAGGTCAGTGTCCACGCCTTCCAGGGCACGGGCCAGCGCTGAGCGGGCGGAGGTGTCGTCGGAAGCGAGTTCCCGGCCCAGCAGCGCTTCGGCCAGGTCGATGGCTGCGGCGGCCAGCGCGTCCTGGACGTCGGTGATCAGGGCGACGGTGCGGCCTTCGAGGCTGAAGACAGCGGAGTTGAGCGCGGAAAGGCTCCGGTTGATGCGTTCCTGGCCGCGGCGCATTTCGTCGTCGTACTGCTCCCGCAGGGTGCGGCGCAGCAGATCGGTGTCCGCTGCGGCGGCCCGCAGGCCGGCGGCGTAACCGGCGGCGTGGCCGCGGGCTTCCACCTGGGCGTTGAGCTGTGCTTCGTCCGTGGCGCCGAGGGAGGTGTAGACCAGGCGGGAGAACATCTGCTGGTCAGTAGACATATTCTTCCTCGTCCGCGTGATGCACCTCGATGATGCCCTGGGCTTCCATTTCGCGGATGGCCCGGACAATGTTGGCGCGTGCTTCTTCCACCTGCGAGAGGCGGGCGGGACCGGAAACCTTGATTTCGTCGTCGAGCAGTTCGCGGTTGCGTTCGGAGACGTTGGTGCGGATGGCGTCCAGCACCGCCTCGGTGGCGCCCTTCATGGCCAGGGCCAGGGTGCCCACATCGATGCCGCGCAGCACAAGCTGCACGTCCCGGCGTTCGAGCTTGACCAGGTCGGCGAAGGTAAGCATCCGGGAGCGGACTTCTTCCGCCAGCTCCGGATCGCGTTCCTCAAGCGCCTCGAGCAGCGCCCGTTCGGTGACTGCGTCGGAGCGGTTGATGATTTCCACCAGCGGCTGCACGCCGCCGATTGCGTCGGTTGCCTCGCGGGCGGCACCCAGCGCCGAGGCGCGTGCCCGCAGCGTTTCGGCGACCACGCGCACGGCTTCCGGGGTAGCGCGGGCCATGGTGGCAATGGCCTGCGCGACGTCGGTGCGCAGCTCCGCGCTCAGGCCGGTCAGCACGGCTGAAGCGCGCTGGGGACGCATATGCGCCAGGACCAGCGCAATGGTCTGCGGCAGCTCACCGTCCAGCAGCGAAATCACCTGGTTGGGCTCGGCGGTTTCGAGGAATTCGAAGGACTTGCCCGCCATCGAGGAGGCCAGGCGTTCCATCACGCCGGAGGCACGCTCAACACCGAAGGACGCTTCGAGCAGTCCCATGGCGACGTCGCGGCCGCCATGGGCGCGGCGGCGACCCTCAATGGTCATCTCGTAGAACTCGTTGATGGCTTCCTCGGCCACGGAAGAGTCAACCCGGCGAAGCCGGACAATCTCCGCCGCGATGGCCTGCGCCTCGGCCTCGGTGAACTGCTGCATAACCACCGCGGCCCGGGAGGTTTCCAGCTGCATCAAGATGATGGCAGCCTTCTGGGTGCCGGTCAGTTCGCCCGATCCCGAAGCCGGCCCGGCGCTGTGCAGGGCAAGGGAGGACCCGTTCGAGGCGACGGCAAAGGGCAGTCCGGCCGGGGCAGTGGCAACGTCGGTCATGCTCGGGTGTCCTCCATGAGGTTGCGCAGGTAGTCAGCGGTGCGGACCGGGTCCTGTGCTGCCAGGGCGTCGAGTTCGGCCCGCTTACGGTCCTGGTCCACGGCAGCAGCGACAATCTGCATCGAGGCCGTGTCCGTGGAAACCAGCGGGGCGGGTTCGCTCAGCATGGTGAGGCCCGCCGCCGGTGCCAGCGGATCCAGCTCCGGCAGTTCTCCAATGTCGATGGCTTCGCGGTTCTGCCGGCGGGAGCGCATGGCGTAAGCGACCAGGGCCAGGATGACCACCAGGACGATGCCGGCCACGATGATTCCCATCTGGAGCATCTCTGCGCGGCGTTCGGCTTCTTCTTCTGCCTGTGCCTCGGCCAGGGCGTCCTGCGCGCTGGTGGCGCCGTCCGCGTTGAAGGAGACCATTTCGACCGTGATCTCGTCACCGCGCTCGGCGTTGATGCCGGCGGCGGTGGCGACCAGGGCTTCCAGGTCTGCCACGTTCAATCCGGCGGCCGCATTGGTATTCAGCGCCACGGAGATCGTCTGGCGGTTCAGGGAACCGGCCGGGATGTCCCGGGTTTCGGTCACCTTGTTCACCGCGTTGTTCTTGGTGCTCGTTTCGGAACGGAAGGCGCCGTCGTCGTTTCCTCCGTTGGGCACCGCAATGTTGTCCGGACCCAGGATGCCCGCGGCGCTGCCGTTGGCACCGCCGGTGTATTCCTCGGTGCTGGTGGCTTCGTTCAGGGCCGGAGTGTCCTGCGGCGCGGTGAAGGATTCCTCCACCCGGTTGGCGGACTCATAGTTCATGTCGGCGGCGACGGCTACGGTGGCGTTGCCGGGACCCACTACACGGTCCAGCATGGTCTGCACGGAGGCGGTGACCCGCTCCTCGTAATCGGTGGCCTGCTTGTCGGCCGAACCGGTAGTGCCGGTGCCGACGGCGGAAAGCACGGTGCCGGTGGCATCGATAACGGCGACGTCGGTGGACTGCATACCGTCAACCGAGGCTGAGGTCAGGTGCACAATGGCGGAAACCTGGTCCGAGCTGAGCGTGGTCCCGTTCTGCGTTTCCACGAATACGGAGGCGGTGGGATCGGCCTTTTCAGACACAAACACGGTGTCTTCGGGGATGGCCAGCTGCACGGAGGCGTTCTTCACGCCGTCGATGGCACCTACGGTCTTGGCGATCTCGCCTTCCAGGGCCCGCTTGTAGGTTACGGACTGCTGGAATTCCGAGGAGGTGACTCCCATTTCGTCCAGCAGCGAGTAGCCGCCGCTGGATTCGGACGGCAGGCCGGCACCTGCGGCCTTGAGCCGCTGGTCGTAAACGAATTCCTCCGGCACCATGATGGTGCCGCCGCCGTTGGCAACCTCGTAGGGAACGCCGTCGGTCTTGAGCTGTTCCACGATGCTGTTGGCATCCGTGGCCTCCAGGCCGGAGAACAGCGGGGTGTAGGCCGGTTTGGTCAGCCAGGAGGCAAGCAGCGCAATGCCGAGGGCCACCACGGCAATACCGATAATGGCGATGGTCTTCTGCGCCAGGGTGAACTGGCCTACCGTCTTGCCCAGCCGGCCGGTCATCGCGCTCATGGGTCCGGGCATCAGGCCTGCATCCGCATGATCTCGTTGAACGCGTCAACACCCTTGTTCCGCACTGCGGCGACAAGTTCGAGGGTGACGGAGGCCCGGGTGGACGCGATGGTGGCTGCGTGGATGTCATCAAGGTCGCCGGTCACGGCCTGCACGGCGAGTGTCTTGGACGTGGACTGCAGTTCGGTGACGTTGTCCACGGCTCCGGTGAGCTGCGTGGCAAAGGAGGAACCGTCAGTGGAGACGGCGGGCTTTACGGCTTCCACGTATCCCGTCGGCGTGGTGCTGCTGACTGCGGCGATGGCGGGAACGGGCATTAGGAGCGTCCAATCTGCAGTGCTGCTTCGTATGTGCTCTTGGCACGGTCAACCACGGCGGCATTCGCTTCATAGCCGCGCTGGGCAAGGATCAGGTTGCCCATTTGTTCCGACAGGTCAATGTCCGGGTACCGGACGTAGCCTTCGGCGTCGGCGAGGGCGTGGTCCGGCTGGTAGACCATCCGGCCTTCGGCGTCGCCGTACTCCACGCCTGTGACGTGGACTCCGCTGCCTTCCCGGCCTTCCTGGGCTACGACGTAGCGGGCCTGGAAAGCAGCACCGTCGGTGCTGGAGACATTGTTGGCGTTGGCCAGGTTGTCGGAAACTGCGTCCAGCCACTTGCGGTGAGTGGTGAGTCCGGTTGCGGCAATGCCGATGGCATCGAAAGTCATTAGTTGGTCCTCAATGCCGTGCGGAGGGAATTGGCTTCTCCGCCAACGGCTTGGGTGGCGAACTGGTAGCGCAGCACGGTGTCGATATTGGACAGTGTTTCGGTGTCCAGGTTGACGTTGCTGCCGTCCAGGCGGGTGGGTTCAAGGGAACGCGAGGTGGTGGCGGCGACTGCTCCATTACCGGCTTTCACCGATTTAGCGAGGGCGTCCTCGAAAGTGACGCGCTGGGCCTGGTAGCCGGGGGTATTCACATTCGCAATATTGTTTGCGATGGTCCGCTGACGGAGGGCAAGACCGTCCAGGGCGCTTTGCAGCGCAATGGAGGAGACGGAATCGAACACAGTGAAACCCAGTTCTCGCTAAAGGGACAGTGCGGCCGATCCGTGGCCTCTTTCGTGAGCTATCCGTGCTCGTTAATGGTTATCGGCCGAATTAACGAGTAGGTAAGCGGTAATCAAGTAATTCTTTTGGATTTTTGCAAGTATGCGGTATAGGAAAAGTAAGCAGTCTTCCGATTTCGCTGCTTTTAGCCGTCAACTTCGAGATAAACGGCCGACGCCGCGGGGCCGGGGACACTGCGGATCAGCAGGGACTGTTTCCGGTTGGTCCGCGACTCACTTCGCAGCTGGGCGTATGCCCGGGTCTGTGCCTTGGACAGCATCCGGGCACGGGTAACGAGCTCCTCGGGGAGCGGGCCGAGGTCCGCCGGAGGTTCCCAGTCGGCCGCCACCTCGCGGGCCTGTTCCGTGAGGGACTGTCCTTCGAGGAAGGACTCCAGGTTGTCTTCGAGCTGCGTGAGGACGAATTCCCAGAGCGCGAGGTTGGCCAGTTCCTCCGGGCCGCGGTAGGGTTCTGCCGATTCAGCCGACACCGAGAACCCCTCCCGGTGTGCCGGCAGCGGCTGGCGTTGCGCCTGCGGCTGGGAGCTGCGCCGCCGCTTCATGCCAGGCAAGCCGGATCGGTTCGAGCAGGTCGATGCATTCCCGGGTCAGCTTTGCGTCCCGGCCGATGTTCGCGTTCATCAGGGTGGAAAGCGAGTACGTGTACAGGGCATGCAGGTTTTCCCCGCCCTCCCACACATCGGTCTTCAGCGTGCCCAGCAGCTCGGTGATAATGGCCTGGGCATGAAGCAGGTTCTCCGAAGCCACCGGCCACTCGGCATTCTGCTGCGCGGTTTCGGCCCGGGCAAGGTCCAGCAGCAGCCGGTCGTACAGCATCGTCAGGAGCCGGGCAGGCGAGGCCGAGAGCACGGCATTGCGTGCATATTCGGCCCGTTTGGCTGCCATTGAGTAGTTCACGGTCACTTCTTACTCGAGGAGGCGGTGAGGGAGTCGAGCTGGCCGGTGAGCCAGTCCATCTGGCTGTTGAGGGAGCCCAGCTTGACTTCAAGGTTGGTCCAGACGAGCTTCAGGGTGGATTCCCGCGAAGCCAGCCGGCGGTCCCACTGCTCGACCTGGCTGTTGAGGGACTTCACGGTGGATTCCTGGCTCTGGATCCGCTTGGTAATGGAGCCGTCGTACTTATCGGAGGCTGTCTTACCAACGGCCTCAACGCGGGCGGCAATTGCCTGCAGCGAAGCCTGCGTTTTTTCCGGATCCGCGGCGAGGGCGGCGGCGAACTTGTCGGCGTCGAACTCCACGGTGCCGTACTTGGTGAGCGTAATTCCGATGTCCGACGTCGAACGGCCGTCCAGCGAGCCGGTTGCGGCGCCCATGATGGACTGCTTCAGGGAGCGGGTGGCCGAATCCCCGGTGAACACCCCGCCGGTGGTCTTGGTGACGCCGTCGGAGGTGTCTATCGAGACGGCGGAGTTTCGGTCCATGTAGCCGAAAACGTCCGTCAGGGCGGACACCAGGGAGGCCGCGACGGCGGAAATCGCCTTGACGTCCCGGCTCACTGCCACGGTGACCGGATCGGTAGACACCGCGGAGACCGTGATGTCCACACCGGGCATCAGGTCCGCGAAGGTGTTGGTGGCGGAGGTGATCTTCGTTTCGGCTCCGGCCACTCCGGCCCACAGGGTGACCTCGGCGTCCTGACCGGCGCGGATGGCACCCAGGTCGGTGCCGTTCTGCGAGACGGTAAAGGCGCCGGCCGAGCCCGTGGCGGAGGCACTGAACTGCATCCGGTACTGGGCGACGCCGTCCACGCTGCCGGCAGCGATCTTGACGGCGGTGACACCCAGGTTGGCTTTGTTGACGGTGCTGATGACTTGATCCAGGCTCTTGCCTGCCGTGTCCAGCGCGGTGATGGTTCCGTTGGCAGAGATGGAAAGGGCGTCGCCGTTGGGCCACGCCGCCATGGCGCCGGAAAGCGAGACCTGCGCCGTGGCCAGTTTGTTCACCGTGATGTCCAGCGAGCCTGCGGCAGCGCCGGCCTTGGTGGTGGCCGTGACGGTGGTGGAGCCGGTGACGGCGGCGTAGCGGTCCGTTCCACCTGCCTTGGCGATCTTCCCGGCGGCTTCCGTCAGGGAAGCGATCTTGGTGTTGAGGTTCTGCAGGGCGGTCACAAAGAGCTGGTTGCTCTCGACCTTGTCCTTCAGGAGCTTCTGCGGGCGGGCTTCGATCTTCATCAGGTCCGCAATCATGGCGGTGGTGTCGATGCCGCTGATCAGCCCGTCAATGCCTAGCGCCATGAAAATGCTCCTTGGGAAGTCCTGCCGTGTCCTGCTGATGTCTTACGGGGTCCTGCTGGGTCCTGCATGTCCTGCGGT
The DNA here is from genome assembly GCF_025244865.1 of Arthrobacter sp. zg-Y1110. Lineage (NCBI taxonomy): Bacteria > Bacillati > Actinomycetota > Actinomycetes > Micrococcales > Micrococcaceae > Arthrobacter > Arthrobacter sp. zg-Y1110. Next base: position 433,943 of record NZ_CP104272.1, on the reverse strand, counting down.
GACAAACAGAAGGCAGGGAATGGGCTGGCGGCGGGAAGCGTGAGGTCCAAGTCATGTTTCCCCGCCGCCAGCGGCCATTCACCTGCCGGTTCTGCGGTTACTGCTGATGAATCTGGTCAGGCGCTGCTACTACTGCAGGAGCGACATAACGCCGGAGTTCATCTGGTTGGCCTGGGCCAGCATTGCGGTAGCGGCCTGGGAGAGGATCTGGGACTTGGTGAAGTTACCCATTTCCGCTGCCATGTCCGTGTCGCGGATGCGGGAGTTGGCCGAGGAGAGGTTCTCCACGGACACCGCGATGGAGCGTGAGGCGGATTCCAGGCGGTTCTGCTGTGCACCCAGATCGGCGCGCTGGTCGGAAGTGGCCGCGATGGCAACATCCAGAGCGGTCGTCGCGGTAGCGGCAGAGGCCTGAGTATCGAGATCTCCCAAGCCCAAGGCGAGCGTGGTCAGAGTGCCGGCGACATCGGCCTGCGTGATGTCGATGGTCTCGTCGGCGCCTGCGCCTACCTGGATCTTCAGCGTCGCGGACTGGGTCTTAGTAGCATCCGCGTTCGGGCCCAGCAGCTGAATGCCGTTGAAGTTGGTGGAGGTGCTGATGCGGTCCAGCTCCGACTTCAGTTCGTCAACTTCGGACTTGATCGCGCCGCGCGACTCAGTGTTGTTCGTATCGTTAGCAGCCTGAACCGTCAGGTCACGCATACGGTTGAGGATGTTGTGGACCTCGGTCAGGGCGCCTTCAGCGGTCTGGATGAGGCTGATGCCGTCCTGGGCGTTGCGGCCGGCCTGCGTCAGACCGGAAACCTGGTTCTTCAGGCCTTCGGAGATGGCCAGGCCTGCAGCGTCGTCAGCCGCACGGTTGATGCGCATACCGCTGGAGAGGCGCTCCACCGACTTGGCCTGGTTCGTCTGGTTCAGGTTCAGGTTGCGCATGGCGTTGAGCGATGAAACGTTGGTGTTGATTGTGAAACCCATGATGTATTCCTCCGTGAGTGGGCTGTACTAACAGGCCCTTCCGTGGGCCTGCAACCATAGCTATCGGCGGAGCACCGACGGGTGTTAGGAGTTCTGAAAAAGAATTCGAAAAAAGATTTAAGTGCGGCGGTAAGCCTAGGAAGCGGCCGGATTGAAAGTTGCGGGGCGGCCCGGAACACCCGTAAGTCCGGGAACAAAGGCCTGCGCGCCGGGAAGGGCCGGGGCCAGATGGTGCCGCGTGATGCCGCCGGCGGTGCGTTCTCCCACTGAGGTGAGATAAGCGTTGCGGCGTGCCGGTGCGATCCGGGACTGGAGTTCCGGTGCGGCAGTAGCGTCGGAGTAATGCGTGCCCAGGCCGTCACGGAGGAGGCGGACCGCTTCGGCCCGCTGCTGGGACACGGCCGAGTGGGTGCTGCCGAGCTCTTCGGCTATTTCCTTGACCGTGCGGTCGTGGAAGTAAATCTCCTCCACTACATACCGCATCTTTTCCGGCAGGGCGGCGACGGCGGCCTGCAGGTACTTCAAGCGCTCGGAGGCCAGGAGGGAACCCTCGGGCGACGGCATATCTGCGATCAGGAAATCCGTTGCGGATTCGTCCAGGCTGGACACTGTGCGGGAAGCATCCGACAGTGCATCCTCTGCCACAGTGCGGTCCACACCCAAGGCGGAGGCGATCTCGTCCACATTGGGAGTGCGGCCCAGGGCGCCGGTGAGGGTTTCCTTCACCGCGAGGGTTTCCTTGATCCGCCGGCGGGCGGATCGCGTGGCCCAGTCATTGGAACGCATTTCATCCGCAAAGGCGCCGACGATGCGGCGGCGGGCATAGGCTCCAAAGGGAACACCCAGGTCCGGGTCGAACGAATCTGCGGACGTTATAAGGGCGATGGATCCGGCTGAGGCCAGGTCGTCACGCGAGAGGTGCGTGGCCTTGGCGCAGACTTCGGATACGAGATAACCAACCAACGGCAGATTTTCCACCACCATGGCATTACGTTCGGCGCGATTCAATGTGGACCCCCAAGCCCTTGTTCCCCAACTGTCCCCATACTGCGACCAGTTACGCCTGCTTCGTGGTCAGTGGCTGAGACCGCTGGTGAATCCACGCTTAAGCGCTTTAGCTGAAACATACCACTAACATTGAAGATGAACCGGCCGATAGTGATTTGTGGCGGACGTATTGGAATGCGGACGCCAAACCAAAGACTTTTGCCGCAGGTTGGGGCCTGAAATCAGACGTCTTATTCCGCTTTAGAGACATTCAGTGCACCACCTAGGAGGTGAGCAAAGCATGGGTACCCAGAAACTCTCGGCCCTTCTATGGGAAGAGCGCGAGTTGTTGGAACTTCTTGTGTTCAAGCTCGAAGAAGAACAACTGCTGCTCACCTCCGGAAAAACCAAATGGCTGACTCACGCCACGCGCGAGGTTGAACAGGTCCTCGAGCGCCTCCGCGGAGCCGATCTCGGCCGGGCTGTTGCCGTTGCCGGACTCGCCGTCGAATGGGGCACCTCCGAAAACGCCACGCTGCGTGAGCTGGTAGCCGCAGCTCCTCCCGGTCCGTGGACGGAAATCTTCAACGCACACCTCCAGGCCATGACCGAGCTGACCGTGAAGATCCGCGAACTGCGCGATATCAACGAACAGTTCCTGCGCACTGCGGCACGCTCGGCCCAGGAAACGCTCGCGGGGCTAAGCCCGGAAGCGAACACCTACACGGCGTCCGGCACCTCGGCCGCCCCCACCTCAGCCGCCCGGCTGGTTGACCAGAGCATTTGACGTTAAGGACCCCTAGAGAATGAGTACCTTCAGCGGCCTGAACACGGCGTACACCGGCCTCACCGCCGCCCGCAAGGGCCTCGACGTCGTCGGCCAGAACGTGGCCAACGCCAACGTGGCCGGCTACACGCGGCAGCGCCTGAATACTTCCGCGGTTCCCTCCCTCGCGCCCGCCGGCAGGTTCGCCGCCCCTACCGGGGTAGGCCAGGGCGTATCAGTGGATTCCATTGCCCGGCTGGGCAGCCAGCAGCTGGACACGCGGGTACGCAGCACCGCCGCCGTTGCCGGCTATTCCGCCGTCCGCGCCAACGCGCTGATCGAGCTGGAGGACGGGTTCAACGAGCCGGGCAAGAACGGCCTCTCCACGGCACTGCAGAACTTCTCCGCCGCCTGGGACGGCATTTCCCACAATCCCTCGGACAACACTGCCGCTGCGGTACTGCTCAGCGCGGCCAGCACCGCCGCAGGACAGATCGCCAACGGCTACAACGCGGTCCGGGACCAGTGGAACAGCACCCGCAGCGGGCTCAATGACATGGTCACTGAGCTGAATTCCAGCGCAAAGCAGCTGGCCAGCCTTAACGGGGCCATCCGCTCCACGCTTGCCTCCGGCGCGTCGGCGAACGAACTCGTTGACCAGCGCAATGCCCTGGCCACCACCATCGCAGCGCTTAGCGGTGCCACGGTGCGGGAATCCTCCGACGGCATGGTGGATGTCCTCATCGACGGCAATGCACTGGTGTCCGGCACGAATGCCCGTTCCCTCCAGGTCACCGGCGGAAAGACCATGGACGATGCGCAGGAACCCGTAGTGGGCTGGACGGACCGGCCCGGCTCGGCAGCCATTAGCAAGGGCGAAATTGCCGGCGCCACGTCGCTCCTCGCCTCGGCCGGCAACGGCGGCGTCTTCGCGCGGGCCGCAGCTTCCTACAACGAGGTTGCCGCCTCGCTGGCTTCCAGCGTCAACGAGCTGCACCGTCAAGGCGCAACCACGGCCGGCATCGCCGGCGGAGATTTCTTCAGCGTGGGCACCCCGGCTGCAACCACCCTGGCGACCGTGCCGACCGATGCCTCCGGCATTGCCTCCGGCCGGCCGGGCTCGGGAACACTCGACGGCGGCATTGCCGACCAGATTGCCCAGCTGGGTTCCAAGGCCGGGTCCGCGGACAAAGTCTGGAGCGCCTTCGTCACGGCCACCGCGTCGCAGAGCCGCGCTGAACTGCAGCAGGCCACGCTGGCCGACGTGGCGTCCTCCTCCGCGGTGGATCTTCAGCTTTCCAACGCCTCGGTGGACCTGGACGAAGAAAACGTGAACCTGCTGATGTACCAGCACGCCTACCAGGGTGCCTCCCGCGTCATGAGCGCCATTGACGAAATGCTTGACACCCTCATTAACCGCACCGGAATTGTTGGAAGGTAACCCCGTGATCAGCCGCACCACGAACCAGACCATGGCCCGCACGGCCCAGCAGAACCTGCAGGCCAGCATGTCCCGGATGGCCAAGCTGCAGGAGCAGGTCGCCTCCTCCGCTGCTATTGCCCGCCCGTCCGACGACCCCACGGGGACCGCCAATGCACTGAAGGTTCGGTCGGAAATCCGGGCCAACGTGCAGTACACGTCCAACGTGAGCGACGCGGAGGGCTGGCTTACCGTCACCGACAATGCGCTGACCAACACCACTGACATCCTGCGGCGGGTCAAGGACCTCACGCTGAACGCTGCCAACGGCACCCTTTCGCCGACCGACCGCAAGGCCATCGCCACGGAACTTTCCGGCCTGAAGTCGGACCTGCTGCGCGAGGCCAACACCACCCACCTTGGCCGCACGGTCTTCGCGGGCACCTCGGACACCGGCAAGGCGTTCACCGAAACGGGCGGTTCCTACACCTACAGCGGTAGCGGAACCCCCACCACCCGCCGGCTGGACAGCAGTACCCAGATGCGCGTGGACACCGACGGTGAAGCCGTTTTCGGCAAGGGAGACAACTCGGTCTTTCGGATGATGGACAACCTCGTGGCGGACCTGGAAGCGAACAACGACGTCAGCGGCTACCTGACGAAGGTTGACGCGGCGGCCGACACCGTCCTCATGGAACATTCCGCGCTCGGCGTCCGGCATGCTGCCACAATCAATGCCAAGGACAACCTGGCCGAGAAATCCATCAGCCTGGAAACCCGCCGCTCGGGGATCGAGGACCTGGACACGGCAAAGGTCATCCTGGACATGAAACTGCAGGAAGTCGCCTATCAGTCGGCCCTTGCCGTGACGGCCAAGGCACTTCAGCCGACGCTCATGGACTTCCTGCGATGAGCACCGGCCTGACGTTCCTGACTCCTCCTCCCGGGCTGGCCCCGGAGGTGCACTTCGACCTCGAAGAGATCGACGGCGCGGCCGGCTTGTTCGCCATGACCGCGGCCGGCAGCGCCGACGGCGGCAGCAGGCGCCTCTACGTCCTGGACGCCTCCGTCTATCTTCCGGACTACCACCCGGAAATCACCGACGAACAGCGTCATCAGCTGGAACTGGTGACTCCCGAGGACGCCGCCGTGCTGGTGGTGGCCAATCCGACGGTAGGCGGGACCACCGTGAACCTGCTGGCGCCTATCGTGGTCAACCTGTCCACGGGCAGCTGTGCCCAGGTGATCCTTGAAGGCCAGGACTGGCCGGTCCGTGCTCCCTTGGAGCCGGTCGCCGCATAGGTTTCCAACACAAAAAGGCGCACGTTCCGTGGAACGTGCGCCTTTTGTACTTAAGCGGAAGGCTTAGGCGAAGTCGGCCGTGGCCGGATCCGCGCCGTAGCGGGTGCCGTTGTCGAGCGCGTTGATGGCCTCGATGTCTTCGTCACTCAGCTTGAGGTTCAGTGCTTCCCAGTTTTCCCGGATACGGGATTCCGTGACGGACTTGGGGATGACAATGCTGCCCAGGGCCAGGTGCCAGGCGATGACGACCTGGGCCGGGGTGGCGCCGTCGTACTTCGCGGCGATCTCAACGAGCTTGGGATCCTCGAGCAGGCCCTTGCCGGAGCCCAGCGGGGACCAGGACTCGTGCAGGATGTTGTGCTCCGCCTCGAAGGCACGCAGGTCGGCCTGGTTCAGGTACGGGTGGGTTTCCACCTGGTTCAGGACCGGGACAACGCCAGTGGCGTCGATGATTTCCTGCAGGGCTTCCTTGGTGAAGTTGCAGACGCCGATGGACTTCACGCGGCCCTGCTTCTGCAGCTCGACCAGCGCCTTCCAGGTGTCCACGTACTTGTTCTGCTTCGGCTGCAGCCAGTGAATCAGGTACAGGTCGAGGGTTTCCAGGCCGAGACGCTCCATGGAGGCGTCGAAGGCCTTAAGGGTTTCTTCGTAGCCCTGGTCCGCGTTCCACACCTTCGTGGTGATGAACATGTCCTCGCGCGGGACAGAGGTGGCGGCGATGGCGCGGCCGACGCCGGCTTCGTTGCCGTAGATCTTGGCCGTGTCGATGTGGCGGTAACCAACCTCGAATGCCTGTCCCACTACCTTTTCGGCAACCTCGTCCTCAACCTGCCACACGCCGTAGCCGAGCTGGGGGATGGTGTTGCCGTCATTGAAAGTCAGTACCGGTGATGTAGTCATCCCCTCATCCTTGCCCTGATGCCGGGCAGGACAAAGCGGATAAGCTCACCGCGAAAACCCGACGTCATGTATTCCCGGTTTAGCCAGGTTTCTTTTGCGGGGTTTGCCGGTATTTCGGGAAAGCCGATTCCTACTTTCGGGAAATCCCGGTTTCCCGGGCGCTGAGCAGCGCGCGTTCGGCTTCAACCACGTCCTCCTGGACGAGTTCCGCGCGGCGCCGCACATTGTCCAGTCCGGCGGACGCGATCCCCCAGCGCTCCCCTTCGAGCCGCGACATGGCGGCGGCTTCGGCGGCGGCAGCGAGGGAATTGCCGCTGCGGGACAGCGCCCGGTGTACTGCGGTCAACGCTCCGGGAATGTTCTGTCCGGTACTGGGCAGCTGCAGTTGGGCAGCGGCACACACCTCCCGGACGCGCGGCAGCAACCCTGCGAGCTCATTGGCCACGGTCACCAGCTCGTTGTAGATGGCGTCATCCTCCACGCCCTCGAGCATCTGGTAGTAGCGGTCCAGGCCCCGCGTAAAGCGGTCATGCGCCCGGCGCCAGACACCCTTGCCGAGCTCCGCGTCGTCTTTCCGCCCCTGCCGGGCGGCTGCAAAAAGTACCATCAATGTCCTACAAGTACTGGCCGGGGCCCGATTGCGGTTCCTGCCGCGGGCTGCCGGGCATCTGGGCAGCACGGTGCGGTTCCCCATCATCTCCGATAACAACACCCGGCGCCAGTATGGTCCCGGGCGGCAGCTGGCGCAGCTGCAGGCGCCCGGCCGCGTGGCTGGCGGTCTGCTGCGCGGCAATGGCCGTCTGGATGCCGCGGAACAACCCTTCGAGCCATCCCACCAGCTGGGCCTGCGCAATCCTCAGCTCCGCGTCGGTGGGGGTGGAATCATCCATGAACGGCAGGTTGATCCGGTGCAGCTCGTTCACGAGTTCCGGGGCCAGCCCGTCCTCGAGTTCCTTCAAGGACCGGGAATGGATCTCCGCCAGGCGGTTGCGCGCCGCATCGTCCAGCGGTGCGTTGCGGACTTCTTCCAGCAGCTGCTTGATCATGGTGCCGATCCGCATGACCTTTGCCGGTTCATCCACCAGTTCGTTGAGCTTCGCCGGTCCGGTCTTGCCTTTGCCGTGCCCGGGCGCCTCCCGGCTGTCCCCGGAGTGGTTCACCGCTCCGGCGTCACCGGCGGGCGCAGCGGCGCGGGCCGTGCCATCGTCGGCCGGTGTCTGTTCTGACTTCTGCCCAACAGGAGCACCCGGAGCCGCGTCGCGGCGCTCGGAGGATCCGTTCTGTTCAGTCATGGCATTAATGCTCTCACGGTTGGCGGCGGTTGCCCCGCGGGCGGGCGGTTTTCCGGTTCCGTCCGCCGGTTTTGGCGTTCCCTCCGGTTCGGCAGGCTGGGCCCAGGCGCCCAAGCGAAAGCAACAAAGCCAAACAACGACGGCGGCACCGCAGCTGAGGCAATCAGCTGCGGTGCCGCCGTCGTACTTATTGCCGGATCGGCTGCCGTGCTAGCAGCAGCGGCCCTCCGGGTTGGCGTCCTGCCGGTCCATCTTGTCCCGCCAGAACTCCCGTTCGCTCATCAGCGGCGAAGTGCAGCCGGACGCGGCATGGAAGTCCGTGTACTTGCGGTAGGCGTCCTCCCCCATCACGTCACGGAAGAACCGGACGAACCCGGTCACCCCTTGGCGGACGGCGACGGCGGCACTCATGTGTGCGCCGCCCTCTTTGCGGGCCGGTCAGCCTCCGGCAGCGAGTCCCACTGGGCCATGATCTCCTTTTCAGCCGGCGTCGCCAGGAAACCGGCCGGTGCGAAGGTGCGGGACGGAACGGCCGGATCCTCGGCGCTCGGGGCACCGCCCGAACGGAAGGACCGGATGCTGGCGATGATGGCCGTGATGATGACGATGATCGCCAGGGTCACGAACACCACCGAGAGGGTGGTCTGGATGAGCGTGTTGCGCACCACCGCTTCCATGGCCTCCACGGTCTTGGCCGTGCCGAAGCTGGTTTTCCCGTCCGCCAGTGCCTGCTGGAAGGCCTCGTGGTTGGCCCAGTAACCGACGCTCGGCACCGGCGAGAAGATCTTGTAGAACGACGCCGTGATGGTCACCACCGCGGCGAACGCCAGGGGAAGTGCCACGATCCAGAGCCACTTGAATGCGTTCTTCTTGGCAATGATCGCCATGCAGATGGCCAGCGCAATGGCTGCCAGCAGCTGGTTGGCGATGCCGAAGAGCGGGAACAGCGTATTGATGCCGCCCAATGGGTCCGTGACCCCCATGATCAGGATCGACCCCCAGCCGGCGACCATGATTGCCGTACATATCCAGGCTCCGGGACGCCAGGACATGTCCTTGAACTTCGGGGCCACGTTGCCGATGGTGTCCTGCAGCATGAACCGTGCCACCCGGGTGCCGGCGTCGACCGCGGTGAGGATGAACAGGGCCTCGAACATGATCGCGAAGTGGTACCAGAACGCCATCATGCCGGGTCCGCCGATCAGGCTCTGCATGATCGTGGCCAGGCCGACGGCGAGGGTGGGCGCCCCGCCGGTGCGCGACACAATGGATTCCTCGCCCACGTTGGATGCCAGCGACGAGAGCATGTCCGGAGTGAGGTTCACTCCGGCCAGGCCCAGGCCGTTCACGAAGGCGACGGCGCCTTCCACCGTGCCGCCGGTGGCGCCGGCGGAGGAGTTCATGGCGAAGTAGATGCCGCGGTCAATGGAGATGGCAGCCACCAGCGCCATGATGGCCACGAAGGACTCCATCAGCATGCCGCCGTAACCGATGAAGCGGGTCTGGCGTTCCTTCTCCAGCATCTTGGGGGTGGTGCCGGAGGAAATCAGGGCATGGAAGCCGGACAAGGCGCCGCAGGCGATGGTGACGAAGAGGAACGGGAAGAGCGGCCCGGCCACCACCGGCCCGTCGTCGCGGCTGGCGAACTCGCTGACCGCCGGAACGCTGATCTCCGGGCGGACAATGATGATGGCCACGGCCAGCATCACGATGGTTCCCACCTTCATGAAGGTGGAGAGGTAGTCGCGCGGGGCCAGCAGCAGCCAGACCGGCAGGACGGCGGCGATGAAGCCGTAGATGATGATGCCCCACGCGATGGTGGTCGGTTCCAGGGTCAGGGCGTCGCCCAGCGGGGTTTCGGCAACCCAGCCGCCGGCAATGATGGCGGCGAGCAGGAGGACGAAGCCGATGATGGAGACCTCGGTGACCTTGCCTGGACGCAGGTAGCGCAGGTACACACCCATGAACAGGGCGATGGGGATGGTCATGCTCACGGAGAAGACGCCCCACGGGCTTTCGGCGAGGGCGTTCACCACCACCAGGGCAAGGATGGCCACGATGATGATCATGATGACCAGGGTGGCGATCAGGGCGGCGGTGCCGCCGATGAGTCCGAGTTCATCCCGCGCCATCTGCCCCAGGGAGCGTCCGCCGCGGCGCATGGAGAAGAACATCACCAGGTAGTCCTGGACGGCGCCTGCCAGCACCACGCCCACGATGATCCAGATGGTGCCGGGCAGGTAGCCCATCTGCGCGGCGAGGACCGGTCCGACGAGCGGTCCGGCGCCGGCGATGGCGGCGAAGTGGTGGCCGTAGAGGACCCGGCGGTCCGTGGCGGCGTAGTCCTTGCCGTCCGCCTTGTACTCGGCGGGGGTGGCGCGGCGGTCATTGGGCTTCAGCAGCTTCGCTTCGATGAGCTTTGAATAGAAGCGGTAGCCGATGAGGTAGGTGCACACGGCGGCGAACACGAACCAGATGGCGTTCACGGTTTCGCCGCGGACTACGGCGAGCATGGTCCAGCTGAAACCGCCCAGCAGCGCGATGCCCGCCCAAATGGCGATCTTCGCGGGCGTCCAGCGCCGGCCCTCCGCCTCGAGGACTTCCGGATCCACGGCCACCGGCGGCAGTGCCGGGTCCTGTTCCAGGACGTCGCCGTCCAGTGGTTGCCGGTTGTCGGCCCGGCGCCGTTGGTTCTCGCTCATGATGATCCCTTTTGTCTGCGGTGGCTTGTCTGCATTGACATACGTACCGAACGGGGGCAGGGAGTGGCCCTGCACCTTGAGATTACCAGCGGCTGAGGTGGCCGTCACAGACAAACGTGACGGCGGCCGCATGGTGCGCGGCCGCCGTCGTCGTCGGGGGTCCTGCCTGGTGGGATGCCACCCGGCAGGTTGCATGCCTAGATCGTCAGCAGGATCTTTCCCGCGTGCTGCCCGGAGTCGAAATACTCGTGTGCGGCGGCGGCGTCGGCCAGCGGGAAGGTGCGGTCCACCAGGGGCCGGATCTGGCCGGAGACCAGCAGCGGCCAGACGTACTCGCCGACGGCGGACATGATGGCGGCCTTTTCCTCCACGGGCCGGCCGCGCAGGGTGGTGCCGATGACGGCGGCGCGCTTGGTCATGAGCTGGTTCAGGTTCAGCTCCGCCTTGGTGCCGCCCTGCAGCCCGATGATCACCAGGCGGCCGGCGACGGCGAGCGCGTCCAGGTTCCGCTGCAGGTACTTGGCGCCGACGACGTCGAGGATGACGTCCGCGCCGTGGCCGTCGGTGGCAACACGCACCGCTTCGACGAAGTCCTGCTCCTTGTAGTTGATAAGGACCTTCGCGCCGAGCGATTCAGCCAGTTCCAGCTTTTCGGCCGACCCTGCGGTCACCATCGGAACGGCGCCGAACGCGGCAACCATCTGGATGGCCATGGTGCCGATGCCCCCAGTGGCGCCGTGGATGAGGACGTAGTCCCCCTCCTTGACGCCGGCGGCCATAAAGAGGTTGGAGAACACTGTGGCGGCGGTTTCCGGCAGGGACGCGGAAGTGACGGCGTCGAAGCCGTCCGGGAGGGGCAGGACCTGCCCGGCGGGGACGGCAACCTGCTCGGCGTATCCGCCGCCGGTCAGTAGTGCCACCACTTCGGTTCCGACAGCGAAGCCTTCAACGCCCTCGCCCAGGGCGGCAATGCGGCCGGAGACTTCCAGGCCCGGATACTCGGATGCTCCGGCGGGCACCGGGTAGTGGCCCTGGCGCTGCATCACGTCGGCGCGGTTGATGCCGGCGGCAATGACGTCGATCAGGACCTCGCCCGGTCCGGCCTCGGGAGCAGGAACATCCTGCAGTTCCAGTGCTTCCGGTCCGCCGGGTGTTCCAATAACGATGGCTTTCATGCTGTCCTTCCAGGTTTAGCGAATTTTGGTGATTTCATCCCTTCTGCCAGACTACATAGTGAGGAAGGTTGTCCGAGCGGCCGATGGAGCTGGTCTTGAAAACCAGTGTGCGGTAACCCCGTACCAAGGGTTCGAATCCCTTACCTTCCGCCAGACAACGAGAAGCGGTCCCTGATCAGGGGCCGCTTCTTCTGTTTAAGTGCGCGGACCGGTCTCGGGCGCGGATTCATGATTCTCTTACGGAATTGCTGCCGGTTGGGGGATGTGGTGGCGGTTCAAAGTGCAGTAGATGCTGCCTCGGACCCGGCCAGACAGCATCTACTGCACTATGAACGCGCGGACAGAACAGAAGCGGTGGTGGGCGGCGGCCCCGGGCAGCGGCCGGCGGAACGTGACGGACGCAATCACTTAGGCTTGTCCTAAGTAATTGCTTCCGCAGTCCCCCACCGCATCGGAGCCGCAGCATGTCCCACCGCACCTCTTTCTCTTTTCCGAAGCCGGTCCGTATCGCCGCACTCACGCTCGGCCTGGCCGCCGCGCTCAGCGGGTGCGCCGCCGGTGACGACGACGATCGTGACGAATCGGCGTCGAACACCGGAATGCATGGGGTCCCCGAACAGACCGCCGAGCGGGTGCTCCAGGTCAGCTCCGTCCATCCGGAAACCGGCATGACCCTCATCGAAGGACCCACGTTCGGGCCCGACGGCGGCCTGTTCGTCGTCGATGTCACGGCTCCGGCCGGCGAAGCCAAGGTGATGCGGGTGGACGTGGAGGATGAATCCGTTTCCCGGGTCTACACCGAGGGCAACGGCGCCTACACCTCCGCGCAGTTCAGCCCGAAGGACGGCCGGATCTACCTGACGGACTTTGCCGGCGGAAAAATCGACAGCATGACCGCCGACGGCCAGGACCATAAGACCTTCTTCGCCGGCGACGTCGACGGTTCCCCCATGCGCCCGGACGATCTGGCCTTCGATGAAGAGGGGAACCTCTTCGTCAGCGATTCCACCGGTTATGCCGATCCGGCGTGGGAAGCACAGGGCCGGGTGGTGCGGATCGACAAGGACACCGCGGAGGCCACCGTCCTCGCCGAGAACCTTGCCGCCCCGAACGGCATCTCCTTCAGCAAGGACTTCAAGGCCCTGTGGGTCAGCCAGTACATGGACAACCGGATCGACTACCTGGTGCTGAACGAGGACAAGACCGAGGTCACCACCTCCCATCCCGGCATGCACTTTGACGGCGGCACCAGCCAGACGGATTCCAACGCCGTGGACGCCGACGGCAACGTCTATCAGGCAGTCCACGGCCAGCCGCGCATCTTCATCTACAACCCCCGGGGTGAACTCCTGTCCACCGTCACCGTCCCGGCGGACGACGAGGACGGCCTCACCTCGGCCACCAATATCGCCATCAAGCCCGACACCAACGAGGCCTACCTTACGGTCAGCGGCCCTGCCGGTGGTTTCATCTACGAATTCGAATCCCTGTCCACCGGCATCCGCCAATCAAACGGCGGCTAACCTCCTCCTACCCCAGCTCCCACCCCCCCCACCAAGACCAGCACGGATAAGGTGCGAGGCGTCCTGGCGAGGCGCGCCGCCTCCGGAGCACCTCGCTGCTGACTACTAGGGGTGACATGCACCCGTAGGGGCCTGGCGGAGGCGGCTTTAATATTCCAAGCGAGCTCTGCGAGCTCTGGAATTTCGTTGCCGCCGGAGCCAGGCCCCGCAGGCGACCCGGGCCAGGCCGAGCCCCAGCCCCCGCAGGCCACCGCGTGAGGCGCAGAGACTAGCCCTCAGTCACCAGCACCTCGTCGATGCTTTCCTCGCGCCACTGCTTCAGCAGCCGGTGGAACACTACCGGCCCCGGGCTGAAGGAGAAGCTGACGGGCGGCGGGTTGCCCTCGCGGTTGTAGTAGCCGGGCGTGCATTCGGCGGCGAACTTGCGGTTGTCCGCCGAGGTCCGCTGGATGGTTTCGCCCCAGGCCGCCTCGGCTTCGGCCGTCGGTTCGATGTACCGGGCACCCACCTCGCGTGCCCTGCCGATGACGGCGCCGATGTGGTTGGCCTGTTCCATCAGGATGTGGACGAAGTTCACCGAGTTGGCGTTCTGCAGGGAGCCGAGGTGGAACAGGTTCGGGAAGCCGTGCGTATAGAAGCCGTGCAGGGTCCGCGGGCCGCGGCCCCAGGCTTCCAGCAGGGTCTGGCCGCTGCGCCCGGTCACCGGCATGGCCCCGGAGGTGACACCCGAAATGCCTACCTCAAAGCCGGTGGCGAAGATGATGCAGTCCACCTCGTATTCTTCCTCGCCCACCACGATGGTGTTTTCCGTGATGCGGGTGATGCCGCCGAAGTCCGCCGTGTCCACCAGCGTCACGTTGGGACGGTTGAACGTCTCCAGGTAGTAGTCGCTGAAGGTCGGACGCTTGCACATATAGCGGTACCAGGGCTTGAGCTTTTCGGCCGTCGTCGGGTCGAAGACTTCCTCGTCCACCCGGGCGCGGATGGAGTTCATTTTCCGGAAATCAACGAGTTCGTCGAGCCGTTCACGCTCGTCCGCCGAAACGGACTTGTCCACGGCGCCGCTGATCATCTTGCGGTGCAGCTGAGGCACGGAGGTCCAGCCATCCCGGGTGAGGTCCTTCTCCACCGGCTCGCCGGAAACCACAGCCAGGAAATTCTCCATCCGTTCCTGCTGCCAGCCCGGCTTCAGGGAAGCGGCCCATGCGGGATCAGTGGGACGGTTGTTCCGGATGTCCACCGACGACGGCGTGCGCTGGAAGACGATGAGCTGCTCGGCGTCGCGCGCCACCATGGGGATCACCTGGATGCCCGTGGCGCCGGTGCCCACCACGGCCACCTTCTTGTCCGCCAGTCCGGTGAGGTTGCCGAACTGGTCGCCCCCGGTGTAGCCGTAATCCCAGCGGCTGGTGTGGAAGGTGTGCCCCTTGAAGGAGTCGATGCCCGCAATGCCGGGCAGCTTCGGCTGCGTGAGCGTTCCGGAGGAGGTGACCACGTAGCGGGCACGCATCGAGTCGCCGCGGTCGGTGGAAACGATCCATTCGGACGCAGCTTCGTCCCAGGCCAGGCTGGTCACGCGGGTGGAAAACACGGCGTCGCGGTAGAGGTCGAAACGTTCCGCAATGGCCACGGCGTGCCGGCGGATCTCCTCGCCCGGCGCGTAACGCTCGGTGGGCATGTAACCCACTTCTTCGAGCAGCGGCAGGTAGACGTAGGACTGGATGTCACAGCGGATGCCGGGGTAGCGGTTCCAGTACCAGGTGCCGCCGAAGTCCCCGGCCTCATCCATCATGCGGATGCTCTCGACGCCGGCCTGCCGCAGCCGCGCTCCGGTCATCAGCCCGCCGAACCCGCCGCCGATCACCAGCACCTCCACGGTGTCGGCCAAGGGCTCCCGTTCGGTGCGGGGAGTGTAGGGATCGGTGGCGTAGTAGCCGAATCTTCCCTTGGCGGGCTGATACTGGGTGGCGCCGTCCGGGCGGATCCGCCGGTCCCTTTCGGCCTTGTACTTCGCCCTCAACGCCTCGACGTCCAGGCCGTCTTCTATGCGCTCGTACGCTATGGGGGTTTGCGTGCTGCTCATGTAGTGTCCTCGCTTCGCTTGCGCGTTCCCGTGACCCAGGGCAGAGCGGGAGGACTACGACGCCGGTGCGCTCGGAGTCCGTCTCACTCCGATCTGCAGCCGCGGGGACGCCGGTATATCTCAAAAACCGATAAACGGTTAGCCTCACCCTAACTAATTTGGCTGAGCATTCGCTGACCTCTGTGTTTGCCGACACGTCCGCGGCCACTACGGTGAACTCATGACCGAAGGAAGCAATGAGCAGCAGGAACGCGAACGCGTTCTGCTGAGTCTCGAAGAACTGGCCGATTCCCTGCAGTCGTCGGCCCTGCCCAGCTTCCTCGATCCGTTGCTGTCCACGGACCTGACGGTGCGCCAGTTGAAGGTCCTGACCGTTCTCGTCACCGCAGAGGAGGGTGCTACCGGCCGTGGCCTCTCGGAGTCCTTCGGTGTTTCCATGGCATCCATGTCCGGTTTGATCGACCGGCTCGTCGCCCAGGGTGTAGCTACCCGCTCGGAGGATCCCCTGGATGCACGGGTACGCAGGGTGAAGGCAACGCCGCTGGGACGGACGGTGGTGCGCCGGCTCGTGGCCGGACGCCCCGAACTTAATGTCGAAATTCTCTCGCGGTTGTCGATTGAAGACCTGCACGCACTCGAACAGGGCATGCGTGCCGTCCATGCCGAGATAGGCCGTGGAGCGGACGCCAAGAGATGACTGTTCGGCCGCCGCGCCTTATCTCCGGGGCCAACTGGTTGGTCCAGGCGGCAAGCCTCATGGCTCTGGCCTACCTCCTCCGCGTGCTCCAAGCCAGCGGGACCCTGCTTTACCTCGGGGCGGGAATCGGCACAGGCCAGTTGATCGTGGCTGCGCTGGTGGCGGCCTGGTGTTTCTTCCTCGGAGCTTCCTGGACACTCGTTCCCTGGTTCAGCGGCCTCTTTCGCCATGTCTTTCTGCGTCGGGCCGCCGGCTTCCTCGGCGGCATTATCACCTGCGCATGGTTGCTCCTCCTTGCTGGATATGGATTCCTCACCCTTTTCTTCTCGGGGTCCGGCTACCAAAGAATCTCAGCGCCGGCGGGAGAGCACACATTGCTGATCAACAACCAGAGCGTTTTGTTGATCGGCTCGCATGCCGTCTACGAACAGGTGCAAGGCCCGGTCTACGAATACCGGGACCAGGTGCTGACAGATGACGGCTACGATCCGTTCAGCGGCGGAGCCTTTTCCGTGCAGTGGGGTGAAAAAACCGCAACGATTTCCTTCGCGGTGTATTCGCAGGGCGAGGACGGCAATGCGGGGGACCGGAGCGGCCGGGCAGTCATTCCCCTCAGTGCCAGGTGACCCGGATCCGTCCCGCCCCGTCCGCCGGAAGCACCGGGAACAGGGCAGGTTCCCGGAAACCTCGCTCCGCGAAGGCCCCACGCACGGCCGCGCGGACCCGTCCCTCGTCCTCCCGCCGGATCAGGGCAATGGCCGAGCCGCCGAATCCCCCGCCGGTCATCCGGGCACCCAGCGCACCGGCGGAGAGCGCCGCGTCCACCGCCAGGTCCAGCTCCGGGCAGGACACTTCGAAGTCATCCCGCAGCGAGGCATGGGAAGCGGTCAGCAGGTTCCCGATGCCGGCGACGTCGCCCGCCCGCAGGTGCCCGACAACCTGCAGCACCCGTTCGTTCTCTCCGAGCACGTGCCGGACCCGCCGTCGGGTTTCCGCATCCAACCGGTCCAGGGAGGTACCGGCAGGCACCTCCCGCAGCGACGCCGCACCCAGCGCCGCCGCTCCGCGTTCGCAGGACGACCGCCGGGCGCTGTAGCCGCCGTCGGCGTGGCTGTGGACCACCCGCGTATCGATGACCAGCACTTCGAGTCCGTGCCGGGCCAGGGGCAGCGGCACGGTTTCGGAGTCGAGGCTGCGGCAGTCCAGGAACAGCGCACTGCCCTCCCGGCCCATCAGTGATGCCGACTGGTCCATGATGCCCGTGGGCGCACCGACGAATTCGTTTTCGGCGTACTGGGTCAGCCGGACCATCCGGGGCCGGTCCATGCCCAGCTCCAGCAGCTCGTTCAGCGCCACAATCACGGCCACTTCCACGGCGTGCGAGGAGGACAGGCCGGCACCTACCGGCACCGTGGAATCCAGCAGCAGGTCAAAACCGGGGACGACGACGCCGGCTCTGCGCACCAGCGCGAACACCACACCAGCCGGATAAGCTGCCCAGCCGCCGACCCCGCCCGGCTCCAACCCGCCGGTATGGAACCGCGCACGGGACAGCTCCTCACCGTCCGGAGCATAGGTGGAAGCGAGGCGCACGACGTCGGACTCTCCTGTTTCGCCCGACCGGCGCAGCCGCATGGCCACGAGGGCACTGCGGTCGATGGCGAACGGCAGGACGAAGCCGTTGTTGTAGTCCGTGTGTTCGCCGATCAGGTTTACTCGCCCGGGGGCCCGCCACACGCCGTCGGGCGTCTCGCCGTACACCTCTGCAAAGCGCCGGACCAGGTTTTCGGCCCGGGACTGCACCGGCTGAACCGGCGCGCTCATACACGCACCTCCCGAAGGCGGACGGCGGTCTGCTCCGCAGTGGTGTCGTTGATGAAGGCACCCATCGCGGCCTCGGAGCCGGCCAGGAACTTCAGTTTGTCCGCTGCCCGTCGGGGACTGGTGAGCTGCAGGTGCAGCCAGCCAGCTTCACGGTCAGCGGCATTCACCGGTGTCTGGTGCCAGGCGGAAATGTACGGGGTGGGGGTGCCGTACAGTCCGTCCACCCGCTGCAGCAGTTCGAGGTACACGGCAGCGAGCTCGTCGCGTTCTTCCCCGGTAAGCGCGGCCAGGTCCGGGACCTGGCGGTGCGGCACCAGGTGGATTTCCAGCGGCCAGCGGGCTGCGTACGGCACATACGCGGAGAAGTGCCTGCCTGCCAGGACCATGCGGTCCCCGGCCTCGGACTCGTCCCGAAGCAGCTCGCCCATCAGTGCCCGGCCATGCTCGGACAGGTGCTGCCGGGAGCGTTGGGCCAGCCGGGCGGCGTGGGGTGCGGCGTACGGATAAGCGTAGATCTGCCCGTGCGGGTGGTGCAGCGTGACGCCGATGTCCTGGCCCCGGTTCTCGAAGGGGAAGACGTGCGCGATGCCCGGCAGGGCCGAGAGTTCCCCGGTGCGCTGCGCCCAGGCTTCGACCACGGTGCGGGCCCGGGTGTACGGCAGCGAGGCGAAGGAGGCGTTGTGCTCCGGGGTGAAGACCACCACCTCGCAGCGGCCGAACGCCGGCGAGGGCCGCCCCCAGAGCGCACGCTCATCCCCTGTCCCGCCCGGTTCCGGCAGGATGCCGAGTTCCGGTCCCAGGGAGGGGAAACGGTTCTCGAAGACCACGACGTCGAAATCTTCCGCCGGTATTTCCGACCTCCGTCCCGGACGGGTGGGGCACAGGGGGCACTGGTCGGCGGGCGGCAGGTAGGTCCGGGCCTGGCGGTGGGCCGCCACGGCCACCCACTCCCCCGTCAGCCGGTCGAAGCGCACCTCCCCGTTGCCGGAACGGGGATCCAGCGGACGGGCATCCACGACCGTTTCCACCGGTTGCCCGCCGCGGTCGGTGAAGAACAGTGCCTCCCGGCCGTCGGCGAGCCGGTGCCGGCGGTGGACGATCGGCTGCACAGCCGCGTCGGAATCAGCAGCAGGAAACTGGCCGGACACGTATCGGCCTCCTCTTCGGCGGATTGGAACTCGTTTTGCGTTCACTACGACCATAAGGGGCCGCACCCTCGGTGAGCGGGCGCTCCTTTGTTACTCCTCGGTACCTCGTGTCAGGAAGTGGGGGTGCAAGGCCGTACACTGTGCTGGCGATCACTTTTCCGCCTCCTCGGGGGACGCGGCGGAACCTTCCCGAAGCTCATGCATTGACGCATGTCACCGGACGGACACCTGTTCGTAACCCGCCCCGCCTAGCATCACCCTTCGTAATCACTCGCTGTATCCCCTGCCGCCGTATCCGGCGGCCATTACCTGTCGGCCGCACGCCGACCAAGGAGTATGAGGCATGAGACCTTTCCCATGGAAGGCCGCGCTCGGGACCGCCCTGTCAGCAGGCCTGCTCGCCGCCCCGCTGACCGCATTCCCGGCCTATGCACAGGACGGCAACGCTGCCGGTCCCGGCATCATCATTAACGAGGCATATCTGTCCGGCGGCAGCGCCAACGCCCCGTTCAACACCAAGTTCGTGGAGCTCTACAACCCCACCAGTGAACCGGTGAGCCTGGACGGCTGGTCCCTCCAGTACCGGGCCGCGAGCGCCACCGCGGCGCCCACCGGTATCGGCACCCTCTCCGGCAGCATCGCTCCGGGCGGGTATTACCTGGTTTCGGGCGCCAGCAACGGCACCGCCGGCGCGGCCCTCCCGAACGCCGACGCCACCATCGGCGCCAGCTTCGCCGGAGGCGGCGGCACCCTGATCCTCGCGAACCAGGGCACCCGAATTGATCCCCTGCCCACCGGCTCGGTCATCGGCGCTCCCGGCGTGGTCGACCTGATCGGCTACGGCACCTCCAACACCTTCGAGACCGCAGGCGCGGCCGCACCGGCCGGCAACTCGGATCCGAAGTCGCTGAACCGCACCGGGTTCGCAGATTCGAACAACAACGCCGCCGACTTCACCCTCAGCACGTCGGTCACCCCCACGTCTTCGGCCGGCACGGCTCCCACCGAGCCCACCCCGACGCCGACGCCGACGCCCACACCCACGACGCCGGTACCGGTGCCGGTGCCGGGGGACGCGGTTCCGATCGCCGAAATCCAGGGCACCGGCGCGGCCAGCCCGCTGATCGGCCAGACGGTCACAACCCGCGGCAAGGTCACGGGCGTCTACGCCACCGGCGGCTTCAACGGCTACTACATCCAGACCCCGGGTACAGGCGGTGACATCACCCCGGCCACGCACACCGCATCGGAAGGCATCTTCATCTTCTC
The DNA here is from genome assembly GCF_025244865.1 of Arthrobacter sp. zg-Y1110. NCBI lineage: Bacteria > Bacillati > Actinomycetota > Actinomycetes > Micrococcales > Micrococcaceae > Arthrobacter > Arthrobacter sp. zg-Y1110. Next base: position 413,880 of record NZ_CP104272.1, on the reverse strand, counting down.
CGCGGCAACTGCAGGCCAGGTGACCGCCGGCGACTACGTCGAGGTCACGGGTACCGTAGGCGAGTACTACAACCTCACGCAGCTCACCGTCGCCGACGGCGCCATGACGAAGCTCAGCGAAGCGGCGCCCGAGGTCAAGCCCGCCGCCGTAGCGTGGCCGGCCACCGAGGAACAGCGCGAGACCTTTGAGGGCATGCTCCTGGCACCTCAGGGCGAGTTCACCGTCACCGATAACTTCTCGCTGAACCAGTACGCAGAGATCGGCCTCGCCGCCGGCAATTCTCCGCTTGTCCAGCCGACCGCCGTAGCTGCCGTCGGAACCCCGCAGCACGCCGCCGTCGTCGCGGACAACGCTGCCCGTGCCGTGAAGCTCGACGACGGCGCCAGCACCAACTTCCTCAACGCCGCCAACCAGGGCAAGCCCCTGCCCTACCTGACACCGGAAAACCCGGTCCGGGTGGGTGCCGCAGCTGCCTTCAGCACCGGCGTGATCCTCGATTTCCGCAACAGTGCCTGGAAGTTCCAGCCGCTGACCGAACTGACGCAGGCCAACGCGGCGACCGCCACGCCGGCGTCGTTCACCAACACCCGCACCGCGGCGCCCGAAAGCGTCGGCGGCAACCTGAAGCTCGCGTCCTTCAACGTGCTGAACTACTTCACCACCACCGGTGACACGCTGTCCGGCTGCACCTTCTACAAGAACCGCAGCGGCGAACCCGTGACCGTCAACGGAGGCTGCGACGCCCGCGGCGCCGCCAACGCAGCGAGCCTGGAACGCCAGCAGGCCAAAATCGTGGCCGCGATCAACGCCCTGGGCGCCGACGTCGTCTCGCTGATGGAGGTGGAGAACTCCGCCAAGTTCGGCAAGGACCGCGACGATGCGCTGTCCCGGCTGGTGGCAGCGCTCAACGCGCAGGCACCGGGAACCTGGGACTACGTCCGCTCCCCCGCGGCCCTGCCTGCCGATGAAGACGTGATCCGCTCCGCTTTCATCTACCGCACCGGAACCGCCGAACCTGTCGGCGAATCCACCATCCTGGACAACGAAGAGGCCTTCTCCAACGCCCGCGAACCGCTGGCCCAGGCCTTCCGCCCCGCCGGCGCGGAAGACGGCACCGAAATCCTCGCCGTCACCAACCACTTCAAGTCCAAGGGTTCGGCACCCTCCTCCGGCGAGAATGCCGACACCGGGCAGGGCGGCTTTAACGCAGACCGCGTCCGCCAGGCGCAGGCACTGGTGGAGTTCGCCGGGACCGTATCGGAAGCAGCAGGCACGGACAAGGTGTTCCTGCTCGGCGATTTCAACGCCTACCACGCGGAGGATCCCATCAAGGTGCTGGTTGACGCCGGCTACGTTGACCTCGGTGCAACCACGGGCAAGCACTCCTACGCCTTCGGCGGGACCGTCGGCAGCCTGGACCACATCCTGGCCTCCCCGGCAGCCAATGAAGCGGTCACCGGAGCGGATATTTGGAACATCAACTCCGTGGAGTCGGTGGCCTTCGAATACAGCCGCTACAACTACAACGCCACCGATTTCTACGCACCGGATCCTTACCGTGCCTCGGACCATGACCCGATCCTCGTCGGCATGGACCTGACCGCCGAAGGTACGGACACCGCCACGCTGAACCTGCTGAACATCAATGACTTCCACGGACGGATTGATGCCAACACGGTGCCGTTCGCCGGAACCGTTGAGGAACTGAAGGCCGGTGCACCGGAGGGCAGCTCGCTGTTCCTTTCCGCGGGCGACAACATCGGCGCGTCCCTGTTCGCTTCCTCAGTGCAGCAGGACCAGCCCACCCTTGACGTCCTGAACGCCCTCGGGCTGCAGGCCTCGGCCGTCGGCAACCACGAGTTCGACGGCGGTTTCGCGGACCTCACCGGCCGCGTCGACGCGGGTGCACAGTTCCCCTACCTGGGCGCCAACGTCTACGCCAAGGGCACCACCACGCCTGCGCTGCAGGAGTACGAGATCATCGACGTCAACGGAGTCGATGTCGCCGTTATCGGCGCCATCACCCGGGAGACTGCAAGCCTGGTCAGCCCGGGCGGAATCAGCAACCTGGACTTCGGCGATCCGGTGGAAGCGGTCAACCGCGTAGCCGAACAGTTGGTGGAGCAGGACCTCGCCGACGTGATCATCGCCGAATACCACGAGGGTGCCGGCAGCGGCACTCCCGACGGCGCCAACCTCGATCAGGAGCTGGCGGCCGGCGGTGCCTTCGCGGAGATCGTCAATGACACCACCGAACTGGTCGATGCCATCTACACCGGGCACACCCACAAGCAGTATGCCTGGGATGCAGCCATTCCCGGCGGCGACGGCAAGACCCGTCCCGTGGTGCAGACCGGTTCCTACGGTGAATTCATCGGCCAGATCCGGCTCGAATATAACGAAGCAACCGACGAGGTCACTTCCTACACCGCAGCCAACGTGGCCCGCACCAAGACAGCCGCACCGGCACTGGTAGCCACCTACCCGGCAGTGGCCGAGGTAAAGCGGATTGTCGACGCCGCCCTGGCCTACTCGGCGGAAGTGGGCAACCAGCCCGTCGGCTCCCTCACCGGAGACATCACCTCGGCCTTCGTGGGTACTGCCCGCGACGACCGCAGTTCCGAATCCACCCTCGGCGCATTGGTGGCCGATTCACTCCTGTCCACCCTTGCCGCCCCCGAACGCGGAGGCGCCGAGATCGGTGTCACCAACCCGGGCGGCCTGCGTGCCGAGCTCTACTACGGCGAGGACGGCGTCATTACGTACGCCGAGGCCAACGCGGTTCTGCCCTTCGTCAACAACCTCTGGACCACCACGTTGACCGGTGCCCAGCTGAAGACCATGTTGGAGCAGCAGTGGCAGCCGGACGGCAGCTCACGCGCCTTCCTGGCCCTCGGCCTTTCGGACAACATCACCTACACCTTCGACCCGGACCAGCCCCGCGGCTCACGGATCCAAAGCGTCACCATCAACGGTGCCGCCATGGACCCGGCCCGCGATTACCGGGTGGGTACGTTCAGCTTCCTGGCCCAGGGCGGCGACAACTTCACCGTCTTCAAGGAAGGCAAGAACACCCGCGATACCGGCCTGGTGGACCGTGACGCCTGGATCAGTTACATCTCGGCCAACAGTCCGCTGTCCCCCGACTTTGCCCGTCAGGGCGTAGTCGTCAAGGGTGCACCCAGCACGGTCAAGGCAGGCACAGCAGCGACGTTCACCGTCGGCCAGCTGGACCTGACATCGCTCGGCAGCCCTGCCAACACCTCGCTGGCAGTCAGCTTCGTGAACGCTGCCGGAACCTCCACGGCCCTGGGCACGGCATCGGTCAGCGCCGGTTCCGCCACAGTGACCGCGACGCTTCCCGCGTCGGCCTCCGGCCCCGGATCCCTGGTGCTGAAGGCTGCTGAATCCGGCACCACGGTGACCTTGCCGGTCACGGTAGAGAAGGCTGCGGCGCCGGCACCGGTCTGCAAGGCGCCGATCGCGCCGAAGCAGTGGTGGGACGTGCGCGGCTGGGTCCGCTACGCCTACGAACTGGCGCAGTACGTTCTGTGCCTGGCCGGACGGAAGTAACCCGCTAGTAAAGCAATGACAGAAGCGCCGCCTTGGGTTTACCCGGGGCGGCGCTTCTGCGCTGTGGACAGCTATGGTGGTGATCCATTCCCCTTAAACCACCGCAGGCCGCCGGTGGATTCCGGCGGCCTGCGGTGCTGGTGTGGGACTAGTCCGGATCAGCGGCTGCGTTTGCCTCCGCGTCCGCTCCCGCCTTCACCCTCCATATCAATCTGTTCCTTGCTGACCTCTTCCGTGACGGTGGCCTCTTCTGTCACCGTTTCGGTGTCCAGCCGGACACGCTCGACCGGAACTGCTTTCTTTTCCACCACGGGCTCCTCGGCGTGGAGGGTCACTTCGTGTTCCTCCTCGCTGATGGAGGGTCCGTCCATGGCAGAGCCCCGGTTGCCGTCCGTGATGGGCTCACGCTCAATCCGGGCTTCCTCATGGCTGACCGGAACCGTCTTGGTGACGTTCTCAGTGGTGACGTACTTGCGCAGGCGGGCCCTGCCTGACTCCCGGCTCTGCTTGCCAACATGGAGCTGCTCCTCGGAGCGGGTCATCGCATCGTCCGTAGTGGGGCCGGAAGTGTCATGCCCCACCTGGCCGTGGTCTGAGCCCCGGCTGCTTTCCGTCCGGCCGGAGGTCCCGCTTCCGCTCGAGGTCCCGCTTCCGCTCGAGGTCCCGACGCCGGACCCGGCAGAGCTCCGCTGGCCGGAAGTACCCGACGTGCCGGACGTGCCGGACGTGCCGGACGTGCCGGACGTGCCGATAGAGTAGTAGCTGTAAAGCTCGTCCTGCTCCTGGTCACTGAGATGTCCGTCCTTCTCCACCCGCGGAGCGTCCTTCACCATCTCTTTGGAGTACGGCACCCGCACAACAGATCCCTCAACCGAGGCGTCGGCCAACGGCACAAAGCTCTCCTTAGAGCCAAAGAGCCCGGTCTTGGTGGTGACCCATGCCGGCTGGCCCGACTCGTCATCCAGGTAGATATCCCCTGCCGAGCCAATCTTTTCCCCGTTCGGCCCTTCCACGGTTCCGTGGTTCATAATCGTGTCGATCTGTTCGCTGGTGATCACGTTGTTCTCCTGTATTCCGCGCCTCGTAGGCGCATGGTGCTGCCTTGGTAACTGCATCCCCCGCTTCCCCCACGACTTTTCCGCCGGTTTCCTTCGGGCGCCGGCGGTTCGCCCGGCTGTCAGTCCCCCAGCCCGGCCTTGTCCACCCGGCGGTGGAAGCGCATACCACCCAGTCCGCCGAGGATGGCGCCGATCAAAGCGACTGCTGCGGCCACGAGGGCGGCAATGATTGTCGACGCCGTTGCGTTGTCACCGAACATCGGAATCTGCGGGAATCCGTTGAGTTCAACCAGGATGTTGAACTGGTCGCCGGCGATCGCGGCCAGGATGGCTGCCACAATGGCGATGACCACGGCCCAGACCCAGACGGCAATGCCCTGCTTCATCCCGTTAAAACGGGCCATTCGTCCCGCAACGTACCCGCCGCAGTAATAGGCCACGAAGAGGATCACGAGCAGGATGATGGTCCCGGTGATCGTGATGGCCGTGGCATCCGGGCTGTCGTCGTTCAACAGCACTGCCGCGCCGAGGGCGGTGGCCAAGGCGCTCAGCAGCACCGTGGTTCCGATGGCGGTCAGCCAGCCAAAAAACGCCGAGCCGATCTTCACTCCACCGAAGGTCGCTTTCTCACGGTCAACCACTTGCCGGCGGCTGGTGTTGTCCATCCCATCGCCCCGCGTGCCGTCCGGAGTTGGGTCTCCGGCTTCTCGGCGCTCTCCGGACCCCTGGCCGGCAGCCTTTCGTCCGTGGTCTCCTGCCGCACTTGCACTTGTGCTCATGAAGGTGTCCTTTGCGGTAAGAGCAGCCGGGGAATTCCCCTTTTGGCCACTGGTACTCCCAACGCTAGGCTGAACCGGGGGAAATAAAAAGGGTACTTAGTATATGGAGCCCTTGACACCCTCCCTCGGCCTTGACCCTTCCTGCGCCTTCGGGAATTGATCCGACCCCTCCCGGGTTGTAGCCAGCAATACACCGTCAAGATTCATCTAGGAGAAATCATGACAACTCAGCTCGAATCGACTTCCCCGGCCCTCACCGACTGGATCCCCGCCAAGCAGTTCATTGGTGGGCAGTGGCGCGACGGCCGTTCAGAGAAGACCCTCACGGACACCAACCCCTTTGACGGTTCGCAGCTGATGACCATGCAGCAGGCCTCCCGCGAAGACCTGAACGACGCGTACGCCGCAGCAGAGGAAGCCCAGAAGGATTGGGCAGCCAAAACACCGAATGAGCGCCGAACCGTCATCGCCCGCGCCGCAGAGATCTTCGAAGAACGCCGGGACGAGATCATTGCCTGGCTCAACGCCGAATCCGGCAGCACCATGCTGAAGGCCAACATTGAAGTTGCCTCCGCCGCCTCCATCACCCGCGAGGCAGCCACCTTCCCGCACCGTGTGTCCGGCAAGATCATGGATTCGGACACCCCGAACAAGGAACTGCGCGTCTACCGCGCACCGCTGGGCGTGGTCGGCGTCATCAGCCCGTGGAACTTCCCGCTCCACCTCTCCCAGCGCTCCGTGGCTCCGGCACTGGCCCTGGGCAACGCCGTCGTCCTGAAGCCTGCCAGCGACACCCCGGTCACCGGCGCCCTCATCATCGCCAAGATCTTTGAAGAGGCAGGCCTGCCCGCGGGCGTGCTGAACGCCGTCGTCGGAGCCGGCTCGGAAATCGGCGACGCCTTCGTGGAGCACCCGACCCCGCGCATGATCTCCTTCACCGGTTCCACACCGGTGGGCAAGAACATCGGTGCCCTGGCCGCCACCGGCGCCACGCTGAAGTACACGGCACTTGAGCTCGGCGGCAACAGCCCGTTCGTGGTTCTTGCCGACGCAACCGTTGACCAGGCAGTCCGCGCCGCAGCGATGGGCAAGTTCCTGCACCAGGGGCAGATCTGCATGGCCGTGAACCGGATCATCGTCGAGGACGCCGTCTATGACGAGTTCGTCGAGAAGTTCACGGCGCACGTGAAGACGCTGAATGCGGGCGATCCGACCGACCCCAAGAACGTCGTGGGCCCGATCATCAACGCCAAGCAGCTCGAGGGCTTGAAGACCAAGATCGAGACCGCGAAGTCCGAAGGCGCACGCCTGATGATCGAAGGAGAAATCAACGGCCAGGTACTTTCCCCGACCGTCTTCGCCGACGTTACCAAGGACATGGAGCTGGCCCGCGAGGAGATCTTCGGCCCCATCGCCGGGATCATGCGCGCCAAGGACGCCGAGGACGCACTGGCCCTGGCCAATGACACCGACCTCGGCCTCTCCAGCGCCGTCTTCACCGCCAACCTGGAGGAGGGCGTCAAGTTCGCCCGCCGCATCAAGGCAGGCATGACGCACGTCAATGACTTCCCGGTCCAGGACGAGGCGCACATTGCCTTCGGCGGCGAGAAGAACTCCGGCCTCGGCCGCTTCAACGGCGAGTGGGCCATCGACGAATTCACCACGGACCACACCATCAGCGTCCAGCACGCTCCGCGGGAATACCCGTTCTAATCCGGTAACGGATACCTGCAGGTAAACGACGACGGCGGTCCGCACCAATAGGTGCGGGCCGCCGTCGTATTACGTCTTGGCTACACTTGCACGCGACACGCCCCAGGGCGTCTGGCGCACTGTTAGTCTCCCTCTCACCGGCCCGGAAACTCCGCGCCGAACTACTGGGGGAATTGATTGGATTGACCGCTTCTTTTTCACGCCGAGCCCGCATATGCGCCTTGGTTCTCGCGTCCGCTGCCTTGCTGACCGCCTGCGGCGCGGATAAGGCAGCCGAGCCGGCAACTTCGAAGAGCGCGACGGCTACACCGTCCACTTCGGCAACACCGTCGGCGACGGCGTCAGCGACAACGCCTGCTGCAACACCGTCAGCGACGCCGGCGCCTACGGAAACGCCCGTTCCTGAACCGGCAGCGCCGGTCATCGTCACCACCCCCAACGGGCTGCACAGCTTCACCCTTCCGGCCGGATGGTCGGCCGTTCCGACCGAACCGCTGCCCATGCTTGCCCATAGCGTCGGTCTGTCACCGGCGGCCTTCAATATTCTGGACTCAACCGGGAACCCGGTAGCCAAGTTTGAAAGTGGAGCCGACCTCCACAACATCTCAGTAATTAGCCCGGGGCACATCATGTACGACGTACAGGAACTGCCCGGCTACACGAACAAGGTTGGCGAGCCTGTCTATTTCCAGTTTGAATCCCGTCCGACCTACGCAGCACCGGGATCTCCCAGTCGCGGCTACTATGTCCAGCTTGAGGATGACGGCTTGCCGGACGCGGATGGTATGGATGGCGGCAATGCCTACGGCACGGTTTTCATGTCTGACGGCGACATCAGGTTCGAAGCCCTCATTGATCCCGGAGCCTTCGCGGACGACGCCGCAGCCCGGGCCTGGATGCAGACCGACATCTACCAGCAACTGAAAGCTATGATGCTTTCGCTGACCTACAACGGCTAGGGACAGAACGACGGCGGCTGCGCACCTTGGAAGGTGCGCAGCCGCCGTCGTTAACGGTTATTCGCCGTTAACAGCTATTCGCCGAAGCGGGCCACCAAGCGCCCCAGCACCTGGTTGTTCTTGAGCCGCTCAAGCCCGTCACCGACCTGGTCGAAGCTGATTTCCTCGTACCCCGGAGTGATCTCGCCGCGGAGCATCAGGTCGAAGACTTCCTCGATGTCTTCCACGGTGCCGCCGAGGGAACCCTCAATGGACTTGCCGAGGATGGTGTTGGTCGCCACCGTGAAGGTGGGCTTGCCGAGGCCAACCTGGACCACCTTGCCGCCGCGCCGGACCGCATTCACGGCCTTCTGCGTGGTGTCGAACCCTGCGTAGTCAACGATGAGGTCGAAGTCGCCGCCACGCCGCGGGTCGGTGACCCATTCCGCGGCGTCCTTGACGCAGGAAACCACGCCGGCCTCCTTGGCATTGGCCCAGGCTTCTTCCTTCATCTCGGCTACGTGCACTTCGGCACCGGCCAGGACGGCGGCGCGGGCGCCGATCTGCCCCAGGCCGCCGAAGCCGATCACGCCGACCTTCATGCCCTTGGCTGCCTTCCCGACTTTGATCATGGCGTGATAGGAGGTCATGCCGGCGTCCGTGGCGAGGGCAGCGAGGGAAATATCGAGGCCCTCGGGAACGCGGGCCAGGTCGCGGTAGTCCGCAGCGAGCTTGTCCGCGAAGCCGCCGGGAGTGAACATGCCGGTAGGCGGCTGGACTCCGGAGGAGCATACGCCGACGACGTCCCCGACCTGGAAGCCGGTCACCTCGGATCCCAGCGCGGTGATCACGCCGGCGTTTTCATGCCCCTGCGTCATCGGCAGGAACGGCATGGCGGATTCTCCGACCTCCATGTACATCACGTCGGAGTGGCACAGGCCCGCCGCCTTGACGTCAATGATGACCTGCGTGGGTGCCGGAACGGGCTCCGGGATTTCGTTCAGCTGGATCGGTTTGCGGTCCCCCATGTACTGCCAAGCTTTCATCACAACGTGTCCTCTCGGGTTGATTCGCGAGGCGGCTGCCGTGCTGGATAGGAGCACGAAATGGAGTGGTTCAGCCCCGCTGATGCCGATTTTATCGGCGCGGCACACCCTGACAGGGGCCAGGTTCACCCGCCGCTGAGCGCTGGGCGCGCCGCTCCGGCGCCCCTCACCGCCACTGTTACTGTGCGACGTGCAGGCTTGAAAGCCGGGTTCAGCCCAGCACAGCAGGTTGGTCCTGGCCGGCCGACGGTTCCGGGGCCGTGGCCCGCGAATTCGGAACCGCAGCGGTGGACGCGGCAGCGGACAGCACCGCAGCGGCTATCGCGTCGGCGTCCTGCAGGGTCCGTGAACCTTCCGCTGCCGGAGCGCCGGCCTCGGCGGCAATCGCCGTTCCCCACTGGACCGAGGACAACTGCAGTCCCAGCACAAACAGGTTCTCCACCGGTTCGCCGCTGACGCCCACCGTCCGATAAGGCGGCAAGGTAACGTCCAGCCCGGGAGTCATCACGGGGGTACCGTCGGCGGACATCATGACCTTGGGCCGGGCCAGGCCGTCGCGGATCAGTCCTGCCAGCAGCGGTGAGACGCTGCGGTCCACCCGGTTGGGCGGCATCATGGCCTCCATCAGGGTGGAAGCTGCGTATTCAGTGCCCACCCAGGGGGATGAGGCCGTAAATACGCCCCGGGCCTCGTCCACGTCGAAGCGTGGATCCGGCCCGACAAAGTGCACCAGTCCGGCGCGGACCAAGGCCGCCAGCTGTTCGATCCGCTCGGGCGGCGGACCGCTGGCCAGGCCCTCGACCAGCGGCTCAAACCAGCCCCGCAGCTCGGTGAGCCAGGAAGGTTCGGCCAGGCCGCCGTCGGCCACTACTGCCTTCAAGAGGCTGCGTCCGGCGTTCAGGGCCCCGATTGCCATCTTCAACGGGTCGTCTTCCCCGGCGGCGCTTCCGGCGGCGTCCTCCTCCAGATAGGCCAGGACGGCGTTGTCCGCGTCGGCGGCACCCTTGAAGGGGCGGCGTCCCAGCGGCTGGGCCAGGGCTTCAAGATTGGTGCGGCGGTTGGACGGGACGTAGGCGTCCAGCACCGCTTCCTTCGCGGCATCCCACTCCGGGCCCGGAAGGTTAAGGGCAGCTTCCAGCTGGTCAGAGAATTGCGCGGCGGTGCCGTTCAGCTCGCCGGGGGCCACCCGGGCGAGCGTGCTGTAATACGCCCAGACCGCGTCACGGTGCAGCAGGGGCCAGAGATCGTGGTCAAAACCGGGCAGCAGGCCGTCGGCCCGGAAGGCGAGCGCCCTCTCGCGGGTCAGCCAGCGGAGGTGCACTCCGCGGGGGACGTAGGAGTCCAGCTTCGCCTTGGCCCGGTAGGGGGTGCCGCGGCGTGAGGCAGCGATCAGCTGCGGTTCCCGGCCCGAGGGTTCGTAGCGCAGGGCGCGGCCGGCGGGCTGCCCGGTGGCGACGTACCGCCCGCCGCGGCCGACGGTGGCGGCAGCCATCACGTCAAAGAAATTCAGGCCCAGTCCGCGCACCAGTACCGGTTCCCCGGCGGGCAGGCGGGAGAAGTCGACGTCCGCCGGCACGGCAGGCGGAAGGTAGGTCAGGCCGTGGCGTTGGGCGGCGTCCTGCAGCCGTGCCTGTTCCGGGGAAAGCAGTGCGGGCAGGTGCCCCAGGGCCAGCACCACGGCGTCCGTTGCCAGGACCTGCTGTCCTTCCAGCTCGACGATCAGCCGGCCGTCCGCTTCGCGGGAGATGCCCAAGGCTTCGGTGCGGCGGTGTACGAGCTCCACGCCGTCGTCGGCAGCGGTTTTCCGCAACTGGTCGTAGGTCCACTCCAGATACCGCCCGTACAACGGACGGCTGGGGAAATCCGCGGGACCAAGCGCGGCCAGCTCCTGGCGGTCACCGGCGGAGAGACCATCCGCCGCACGGGTGCCGGCACCCATCAGCTCGCGCCACTGGTTAAAGGAGAGTCCGGCGGGCGAGGGCAGCAGGTCGCGGACCGTATCCCCGGCCGGGACCACGGTGGGGAACAGCGCCGGTGTGTTCATCAGGAAAAGCCGCGACTGATTGGTCCGCCAGACGTGGCCCGGACCCGGGTTGAAAGGGTCAATCAGCTCAATCCGGAGGGGCTGGCGCTGCGCACCGGCCCGCCGGTTGGTCAGAAGCCGGTCCACTACGGAGAGGCCGCGGGGTCCTGCGCCAATGACAGCTACCCGGAAACTCTGCGTGTGATCCATCCATCTAGGGTATCCGGAGCCGGAGCGGCGCGGGTTCGGGCAGGCGGGCACACCCCGTCGAGCACGACTGGAAAGCCTCGGTAGCTAGGATGGGCGCATGACATCCCCGAACCTCGACGCCGCCGATTCAGCCCCTACCGACGAGTTCCTCTGGCTGGAGGACATCTACGGAGATAAGCAGCTGGACTGGGTCCGCTCCGAGAACGCCGTGACCGAAAACCTGCTCTCGCGCACCGGATTCGAGCAGACGGAGGAACGGCTGCTCGAAGTCCTGGATTCCACGGACCGGATCCCCATGGTCGCCAAGCGCGGGGAGCACTATTACAACTTCTGGCGCGACGCAGAACATCCGAAGGGCCTGTGGCGCCGCACCACGTGGGAGAGCTACACGGCAACGGAAACCGAGTGGGAGGTGCTGCTGGACCTGGATGAGCTCAGCGCGGCCGAGGGGATCGAATGGGTGTGGGGCGGGTCTATGTTCCTGCGCCCGCAGGACGGCGTTTCCTACCGCCGTGCATTGGTGGCCCTCTCCCCCGACGGCGGTGACGCGGCCCGCTACCGGGAGTTCGACGTCGTCGACCGCGCTTTCGTGCCCGGCGGCTTCGACATTCCCGCGGCCAAGAGCCGGATTAGCTGGGCCGGTGAGGACAGCCTGTATGTGGGGACGGACTTCGGCCCGGGTTCCATGACTGCCTCCTCCTACCCGCGCACCAGCCGCATCCTGCACCGGGGGCAGGACTTGTTGGACGCCGAACCCTTCTTCGAGGTTCCGGAAGACCACATGATGGCCGTGGTGCAGCGGGACCAGACGCCCGGCTTCGAACGGGACCTGGCCGTGGACATCATCGACTTCTACAACACGCGTACCTTCCTGCGGGAGGGCAGCGACTGGGTGCAGCTTGATCTCCCGCTGGACGTGAACGTGGATGTTCACCGCCAGTGGCTGCTGCTGCGGCCGCGGACCGACTGGGAGATCGACGGCCTCACCCACCCCGCCGGTTCGCTGCTGGCCGCGTCGCTGGACGAATTCACCGCCGGAAACCGGACCGTCCACCGCCTCTTCACCCCGGATGCGTCCACGTCGCTGCAGTCCTGGAGCTGGACCCGGGACCGGCTGCTGCTGAACCTGCTGCGCGATGTGAGCTCCGAAATCCTGGTCCTCACCCCCGAAGACGGCTGGCGGGCGGACATCCTCGACGCCTGCCCGCCGCTGCACTCAGTGGACGCGTACGCCGTGGATGACGAGGACGAAGACGCCGGCAACGATTACTGGCTGATCAGCACCGGGTTCCTGACGCCGTCCACGCTGTCCCGCGGCACCCTGGCCGGTCCCGGTTCCCGGGACGGCAGCCGGGCCGAAGCGGTCAAGACCTCCCCCACCATGTTCGACGCTTCGGGACTGACGGTCGAACAGCACTTCGCCGTCTCCGTGGACGGCACCAAGGTTCCCTACTTCCAGGTGGGCCCGCAGGACCTGGTGCTCGACGGCTCCAACCCCACCCTGCTCAACGGGTACGGCGGATTCGAAGCCTCCCTGACCCCCGCGTACAGCGGAGTGGTGGGCCGCGGCTGGCTGGAGCGGCGCACCACGGACGCCGACGGCGTCGAACGGCACGGCGTCTATGTGCTGGCCAACATCCGCGGCGGCGGGGAATACGGACCCGAATGGCACCGTGCCGCGCTGCAGGAAAACCGGCACCGGGCCTACGAGGACTTCGCCGCCGTGGCCGAGGACCTCGTGGCCCGCGGCGTTACCTCCCGGGAGCATCTGGGCTGCACCGGACGCAGCAACGGCGGATTGCTGGTGGGCAACATGCTCACCACCTATCCGCACCTGTTCGGTGCTGTGTCCTGCGGGGTGCCGCTGCTGGACATGCGCCGCTACACCAAGCTTTCCGCCGGATATTCCTGGATCGCCGAATACGGTGACCCGGACGATCCCGCGCAGTGGGAGTTCGTTCAGACGTTCTCCCCCTACCACCTGATCAAGGAAGACGTTTCCTATCCGCCCACGCTGATCTGGACGGCCACCAGCGATGACCGGGTAGGTCCGGTGCAGGCCCGCAAAATGGCTGCCCGGATGAAGGCCATGGGTGCGGACAAGGTCTGGTTCCACGAAGCGTTGGAGGGCGGGCACGCCGGTGCGGCGGACAACCGGCAGTCGGCCCGGATGCACGCCATGTCCTACGAATTCCTCTGGGAAGCGCTCACCGGAAGACTGGCCTGAGGCGTTTTGCCCTAATCGGCAAGTTGCCGGTAGTCTTGTCAGGCTGGCAGCGGAAGTTGCCGGCGTTGTAAGTATGCAAGTTGGAGACGTGCCAGAGCGGCCGAATGGGCTTCACTGCTAATGAAGTGTGGGCCTAAAGCCCACCGGGGGTTCAAATCCCCCCGTCTCCGCGCTGAAACCCCCGGGCAACCGGGGGTTTTTTTGCGTCTACCCTAGATTCACCACCGAATCGCTTCAGAAGGGCACGCAGCTATGGCACTGGACGGCATCCTGCTTCACGGACCGCGGGTGACGCTGCGGGATTTCCGGGCCGACGACGTCGACGCCGTGCACGCATTTGCCTCCGATCCGGTGGTCACGCAGTGGTCCACGTGGGGACCCAATACCTGGTCCGATACGCGGTCCTTCGTCGCGGACGCTGCCGCCGAACCTGCTGCCCCGGAGAGGACCCGGTTCACGCTGGCCGTGCTGTTCCAGGACCGTCTGGTGGGGACGGCGGCGGTGTGGACCACCAGCGCGTCCGACCGCAACGGGGAACTGGGATATACGCTGGCGCATGATGTGTGGGGGCAGGGCCTTGCCACCGAAGCCGCAGCACTCCTGCTCGGCCATGCCTTCGGTCCGATGGGGCTGGTGCGGGTGGAAGCCACCTGCCATCCGGAGAACGCGGGTTCGGTCCGGGTATTGGAAAGGAACGGCTTCGCATTCGAAGGCCGGCTCCGGGAACACCGGCTGGTGCGCGGGAAGCGGCGGGATTCCCTGTTGTTCGCCGCCCTCCTTTCGGACCGGAAGCTCTCAGGCCGGGACCTCTGGGACCGGGAGCTTTCAGGCCCCTCGGCGGATAAGCTGGCAACCGGTTCACCGGCTTCCCTACCGTGAAGGAAAATACCCATGGAAATGCGACTGCTCGGCAATAGTGGAACCTCTGTCAGCAACTATGCGCTGGGCACCATGACCTTCGGGAACGAATCCGACGAGCGGGCCTCGAACGCCATCCTCGACGATTACGTCCGGGCCGGCGGGAACTTCGTGGACACCGCGGATGTCTACACAACCGGTGCGTCCGAAGAAATCATCGGCCGCTGGCTGCACGCCCATCCCACGGAAGCGGCCGACGTCGTCCTCGCCACCAAGGGGCGCTTCCCGATGGGCGGCGGGGCCAACGACCTAGGCACGTCCCGGCGCCATCTGCGCCGCGCGCTGGATGACTCCCTGACCCGGCTGGGTGTGGACCACGTGGACTTGTACCAGCTGCATGCCTGGGATCCGTGCACTCCGCTCGAGGAAAGCCTGGGCTTCCTCAATGACGCCATCACCGCGGGGAAGATCAGCTATTACGGGCTTTCCAACTTCACCGGCTGGCAGCTGACCAAGGCCGTCTATGTGGCCCGCGAACACGGCTGGGCGTTGCCGGTCACGCTCCAGCCGCAGTACAACCTGCTTGAGCGGGAGATCGAATCCGAGATTGTTCCCGCAGCGCTCGACGCCGGGCTGGGGTTGCTGCCCTGGTCGCCGCTTGCCGGGGGCTGGCTCACCGGCAAGTATCGCCGCGAGACTGTTCCCGCCGGGAACACGCGCGTGGGCGACAACCCCACGCGGCAGTTCCAGGGGTGGGACCTGCGCAGCCACAACGAGCGGACCTGGCGGATCCTCGACGAACTGCGGACCGTGGCTGCCGCACACTCCGCCACGCCGGCACAGGTGGCACTGGCCTGGCTGGCGGACCGTCCCGGAGTGACCTCGGTAATCCTCGGCGCGCGCACGACGGACCAGCTCGCTGACAACCTGGGGGCGGCGTTCCTGGTGCTGACCGCCGAGGAAAAGCAGCGCCTGACGGACCTGAGCGTCCCGCAGGTCGGCAACTATCCGTACGGTCCGGACGGCCGGAACCAGCGGGAGCGTCTGCTCGAGGGCGGCCGGGCCGGGCGGTAACGCCTGCTGCACCCAATGCCCCGGCGGGAGTGCCCTACGGCTTGAGGAAGTCCTCGGGGCGCAGCTTCTGCGCCCATTTGCTGATCTCTTCTTCCCGGACCGCTTCTGATTCTGCCCCGGCTGCGGGTTTGGCTGCATCCGGCGCGGCCGCACCGGGCTTCGCGGCGTCGGGCGTGGCCGCGGACCCGGGATCCGGGATGGGCCGTACATACGGCTGCGGGTGCGCAGCCATGTTCGTGATGGCAGCCCCCGAGGCCCGGATGCCGGCGCCGGTGAACATCGCGTAGAGCTTCAGCGCCTTTACCGGCTGGCCCTGCCCGAGGGCGGCATATATCTGCCGGTGCTGATCTGCGCTCAGCAGCGCGGCAGCATCCCTGGCGGCCTGCGGCGACGTGCCGGTTGCCGCCGGCGCGGGACGGGGACGTGCAGGCCGTGCCGGCCGCGCCGGGCGTGCACCGCCCGAACCGTCGGCACCGCTGGAAGCGCCTGCCTCCGGCTTGGGGTTGGCGGCACGGCGCTTCTCGAACCTGCCCCAGAGCGCACTCAAAACAGCGATGGATAGGACGAAGAGAATGATAACCGCAAGCTCCATACCTTGATCCTAGCTTTGCTTTCTTCGGGCCTTAAAACGACCGGTATATTGACGTCCAGCACAATGACGCCCAAATCAACGGAGATGCCATGACGTCCAGCGCCACTTCACTGTCTTCCCTGAAATCCCTGAGTGTCGAAATTCATGACGGCGTGGCCGAGGTGCAGTTGATCGGACCCTCCAAAGGCAACGCCATGGGCCCGGATTTCTGGGCCGAGCTGCCCGCAGTGTTTGACGCGCTCAGCACCGACGACGCCGTCCGGTCCGTCCTGCTCTACGGCTCCGGCGGGAATTTCAGCTACGGCCTGGACCTTCCCGCCATGGCTCCGGTGTTCGCGCCGCTGCTCGCCGCCGGCGGCATGGATGCCAAGCTGCGCGAAGGTTTCCGCCGGCAGATCAAGGACCTCCAGGACGCCGTCACCTCGCTGGCCCGCAGCGCGAAGCCGGTCATTGCAGCGGTGGACGGCTGGTGCATCGGCGGAGCCATTGACGTTATTGCCGCAGCGGACATCCGTATTGCCTCCCGCACCGCGCGCTTCAGCGTCCGTGAGGTTCGGGTAGCCATCGTGGCGGACCTCGGTTCGCTGCAGCGGCTGCCCGCCATCATCGGTGAAGGCGCCACCCGGCAGCTGGCCCTGACCGGAGAGGATTTCGACGCCGACCGCGCCGCGTCCCTTGGCCTGGTCACGGAACTGGCGGACGACGTCGTCGCGCGCGGACGCGAGCTGGCCGTGCAGATAGCTGCGAATCCCCCGCTGGTGGTGCAGGGCGTCAAACAGGTGATGAACCGGCGGACCCAGGCGCAGGTCCAGGACGGGCTGGATTATGTGCAGGTCTGGAACACAGCGTTCCTGGCCAGCCACGATTTCGGCGAGGCTACCGCTGCCTTCGCTGAACGGCGTCCGCCGGTTTACCGCGGCCAGTAGGGTTTCCGGAGGGCAGGGTTCTGCCCGGCCACACCGCGACCGAGAGGGCGGCAACGGTCACCAGCCCCAGCATCACCGGAGCCCCGGGCAGGTCAGGAAACACCGCAAGCGCGACCGCTGCAGCGAGTGCCGTGATGCCCATCGCCGCAGTCCGGGCATCGCGGGTCCGCACCGCAAGCAGCAGTAGGGCAGCCCCGAAAACCGGGCTGAAGACCAGATCCGGGGTGAAGGGAACGCTGAACACTGCGAGTCCTGCGAGCGCTGCCAGGGCTCCCCGCTGCTGCCTGATCCCCCGTCTGCCCTCCCACCATGCCGTGAGCGCCCAGGCTGCTGAGAGCAGCGCCGCGGCCAGGATCCCGGCGCCGAAACCGACAAGCAGGGAGCCGAACCAGTTCTGCGGAAGGAAAGGGAGATTGCCGGCGAGGTGCCAGGCCGCGCCCAGCGCTGCTCCGGCACCTGTCGCCGCCGCCAGCCACCGTGTCGCGTTGTGGTCCGCCCTGCGTTTGTTGCCCAGCTCTTGCGAATCATCCTGACGCATGCGCTTCCCCTCCCGGCTACACGTGCCGCCTCCCGGATAGAGTCTGCAGCATTTGCGGGCAGCCCGCACGCTTACCGAATGGCGTTCCTTCTCTTAGCATCTTCCTCGCAACGGGAACGGCCGTTCCCGCCCGATCCGAGAGGGGAACCCCTGATGGGTTACATCGAAGTTGGCACCGAAAACAGCACCGCCATCCACCTCTACTACGAAGACCAGGGAACCGGCCAGCCGGTAGTGCTGATTCACGGGTATCCCCTGGACGGCCATTCCTGGGAGCGCCAGACCCGCGAACTGCTCGCCTCCGGCTACCGCGTCATTACCTACGACCGCCGCGGCTTCGGACAGTCAAGCAAGGTCGGTTCCGGCTACGACTACGACACCTTCGCCGCGGACCTGAACACCGTGCTGGAGACGCTCGACCTTCGCGACGTGATCCTGGTCGGCTTCTCAATGGGCACCGGGGAACTGGCCCGCTACGTCAGCCGGCACGGCCATGACCGCATTGCCAAACTCGCTTTCCTCGCCTCGCTCGAGCCGTTCCTGGTGGCCAAGGAAGACAATCCCGAGGGCGTGCCGCAGGAAGTGTTTGACGGCATCGCAGCAGCCGCCCGCGAAGACCGTTACGCCTGGTTCACCAACTTCTACTCCGATTTCTACAACCTTAAGGAGAACCTGGGCAGCCGGATCAGCCAGGAGGCCGTCACGGCCAGCTGGAACGTCGCCACGGCGAGTGCCCCGGTGGCAGCCTACGCCGTGGTGCCCACCTGGATTGAAGACTTCCGGGCCGACGTCGATGCGGTCCGCGAAAGCGGCAAGCCCGTGATGATCCTGCACGGCACGGCGGACAACATCCTGCCGATCGACGCCACGGGCCGCCGCTTCCGGAAGTTGATCCCCGCAGCGGACTACGTGGAGATCGACGGCGCACCCCACGGCCTCCTGTGGACGCATACCGCCGAGGTCAATGCAGCCCTGCTGGAATTCGTCGGCAAATAACCGGTGGGAAAACAGCGGCGGGACGGGCTCACCCGTCCCGCCGCTGTTGCACCGCAGGGCGGCGCTAGGCCTTCAGCGCCAGCACGAACGGCAGCACCGCTTCGGCCCCGGCTTCCCGCAGCACGCGCCCGGCTTCGGTGAGGGTCCAGCGGCTGTCCGCGAAGTCGTCCACCAGCAGCACCGGTCCGGGGTTCGCGGCGAACCAGGCAACCCCTTCGGGGGGAACCGCAAACTGGTCCCAGACGGCGGCCAGCCGGAAGGCACTGTTGCCGCCGGGGCCGCCCGTGGGTCCGCCGTGCGGCAGTTGGAGCGTCCCCAGATACGGAATCCGGCCAAGCTCCGATAGCCCGCTCGCGAGCGAGTCCACCAGCTGCGGCCGGGACCGGGACGGAATGGACACAATGGCCACCGGGCGTTCGGTCCAGCCCCACTGCGCCAGGACCTGTACACAGCCGTGAAGCAGTGCCGAGTCCACCGGCATGTCTTCGGCGCCCGGGGCGAAGATTTCCCGCAGCCGTCCGCCCCACCCCAGGTCGGTCAGCCGGGCCAGGGCACGCCCGCTGGAAACGGTCCGGTCCGGCTTGATCTTGCCCTTGACCGGCACACCCAGCCGGTCCATGCCCGAGGGGTACATTCCACGCGGATCCACCTCCACGCCAACCTTGTCCAGCGCCTGGGCCGCGTTGTCGGTGGCCTCCGCCGCGACGTCGTCGCCGAACCAGCGGCCGGCGCAGTTGTCGCAGCGTCCGCAGGGTGCGGCGGCCGGATCGTCGAGCTGCTGGGAGAGGAACTGCATGCGGCAGCCGGTGGTGCTCTCGTAATCGAGCATCGCCTGCTGTTCCTTCACCCGGGCCGCGGCAATGCGTTCATAGCGTTCCCGGTCGTAATGCCACGGCTGCCCGGTGCCCCGCCAGCCGCCGGCCACCTTTTCGACGGCGCCGTCCACGGACAGGACCTTCAGCAGCAGTTCCAGCGGCGAGCGCTTCAGGTTGACCCGGGTCTCCAGGACACCGACGGACAGCACTTCGCCGGACGCCAGCTCGGAGAGCACCGCGGTGGCAGGCCCTTCCTCCGGCATGGAGGACGTGGCGAAGTACTGCCAGATGTCACGGTCCTCCGCGCCCGGCAACAGCAGCACATCGGCGTTCGGCGTGCCGCGGCCGGCACGTCCCACCTGCTGGTAGTACGCCACCGGGGAGGACGGCGCACCCAGGTGGATCACGAAGCCCAGATCGGGTTTGTCGAAGCCCATGCCCAGCGCGCTGGTGGCCACCAGCGCCTTGACCCGGTTCTCCTTCAGGGCGGCTTCGGCCTCTTCCCGGTCCGCGGGATCGGTGCGCCCGGTGTAGGCAAGGACCGGATGTCCGGCCTTCTGCAGCAGCCGGGCGGTGTCTTCGGCGCCGGAGACGGTCAGGGCGTAGATGATGCCGCTGCCGGGCAGCTCGTCCAGGTGCGTCAGCAGCCAGGCCAGGCGCGCCTTGGGGTTGGGCAGCCGCAGGACACCGAGCCGCAGGGATTTGCGGGCCAGCGGGCCGCGGATGGTGAAGACGTCTTCGCCGCCGGCGGCGAGCTGTTCCTCAATGTCCTTCACCACGCGGATGTTGGCCGTGGCAGTGGTCGCCAGCACCGGAACCGTGGAGGGCAGCCGCTCGATCAGGTGGCGGATGCGGCGGTAGTCCGGGCGGAAGTCGTGGCCCCAGTCGGAGATGCAGTGCGCTTCGTCGATCACCAGCAGCCCGGAGCGCCGGATCAGCTCGGGCAGGTGCTGTTCGCGGAACCCGGGATTGTTCAGCCGTTCCGGGGAAACCAGCAGGACATCCACCTGGTCGGCCTCGAGCTTCGCGGAAATGTCCTGCCACTCCAGCTGGTTGGCGGAGTTAATGGCCACGGCGCGGACCCCGGCCCGCGCGGCGGCAGCCACCTGGTCCCGCATCAGCGCCAGCAGCGGGGAAACAATCAATGTGGGACCTGCCCCCCGTGCCCGCAGCAGCAGGCTGGCGACGAAGTACACCGCGGATTTGCCCCAGCCGGTGCGCTGGACCACCAGGGCACGCCGTCCGCCGGCCACGAGGGCCTCAATGGCTTCGAACTGGTCCTGGTGGAACTCTGCGGAGTCATTGCCCACCAGGGCCCGCAGCAGCTCCACCGCCTCGCTGTGCAGCAAACGCGTGCTCTCGGAAACAGAGTCAGAAGCGGTCCCAGAAACAGTGCCTTGCGTATCAGTGCTTTCCATACCATCCACTATCCCAGCCCCTTGGAACTGTTCCCTGCACCGGATTTGAACTGTGGACAAGACCGCCGCGGCGGGCGCCCCCTATAGACTGGCCAACGTGAACAATGCATTCGACCTCTCCGCGTCCTTCAAGGCCTACGACGTCCGCGGCGTCGTGGGCGAGACCATCACCCCGCAGATCGTCGAGGCCGTAGGGGCCGCGTTTGTAGACGTTCAGGGCCTGTCCGGGCAGACAGTACTGGTTGGCGGTGACATGCGTCCGTCCTCGCCTGAGTTCATCCGCGACTTCGCGCGCGGCGCCACCGCCCGCGGCGCCGATGTGCTCCTGCTGGACCTGATTTCCACCGACGAGCTCTACTACGCCTGCGGAGTGATGAATGCGGCCGGTGTGACCTTCACCGCAAGCCACAACCCGGCGCAGTACAACGGGATCAAGATGGCCAAGGCCGGCGCCGTGCCCATCTCCTCGGAGACCGGCCTCAAGGAGATCCAGGCCCTCGCCGAGCAGTACCTGAACGAGGGCGTCATTCCGGCGGCGGCAGCCAAGGGTTCCATCTCCGTCCGGGATGTCCTGTCCGACTACGCCAAGTACCTGCGCAACCTGGTGGACCTGTCCGGGATCCGGCCGCTGAAGGTAGTGGTGGATGCGGGCAACGGCATGGCCGGCATGACCACCCCCGCAGTGCTCGGCGACAGCATCCTGCCCGGGCTGCCCCTGGACATTGTTCCCCTCTACTTTGAACTGGACGGGTCCTTCCCGAACCACCCGGCCAACCCGCTGGAGCCGGAGAACCTGCGGGACCTGCAGGCCGCCGTCGTCGAACACGGCGCCGACATCGGTCTCGCCTTCGACGGCGACGCCGACCGCTGCTTCGTGATCGACGAAAAGGGCGAGCCGGTCAGCCCCTCCGCCGTCACCGCCCTGGTCGCCCGCCGCGAGATCGCCCGGGCCAAGGCCGCCGGCGAAGAGACGCCCGTGATCATCCACAACCTGATCACCTCCCGCGCGGTGCCCGAACTGGTGGCGCACGACGGCGGCCGTGCCGTCCGCACGCGGGTGGGCCACTCCTTCATCAAGGCAGTGATGGCCAGCGAAGGTGCCGTCTTCGGCGGCGAGCACTCCGCGCACTACTACTTCCGCGACTTCTACAACGCCGACACCGGCATGCTTGCGGCGATGCACGTACTCGCGGCCCTGGGCGAGCAGTCCCGCAGCCTCTCGGATCTGGCCCGCGAATATGAGCCGTACATCTCCTCCGGCGAAGTGAATTCCCGGGTCGAGGACGTCCCGGCCGCCGTTGCCCGCGTCCGCGCCGAATTCGAGCGCGACGGCGTCACGGTGGACACCCTCGACGGCGTGACGTTCACCGCCGACGACGGCGCGTGGTGGTTCAACCTCCGCGCGTCCAACACCGAACCCTTCCTGCGTCTGAACGCTGAAGCAGAGGACCTGCCCACCATGGAGCGGGTCCGCGACCACGTATTGAAACTAGTAAGGAAATAACAATGGCAGATGTAGAACTGAACGGATCAGAGCCCTCCGCCGAGGTCCAGGAGGACCTGAACTCCCTGCTGGGTACCGCCCTCGGTGTGACGCAGGAGCAGCTTGAGGCGCAGGGCGCTTTCCTGCCGGCCGCGCTCGTGGTGCAGAAGGACGGCGAACTGCGGATGATCGCCGTCGCCCCCGAGGACAGCGACGAGGACCTGGATGCGGACTCGATGATCGAGGACCTTTACACGGTGCTGACCGAGCAGAAGGGCGAAAACCGCGCCGTTGCCGTGTTCTCCGACATCCACCTGCCGGAGGAAAACACCGACGCCATCCACATCGTCACCGAACACTCCGAAGGCGTCTGCATCTCCGCCATCCAGACCTACTCGGAGCAGGACGGCGAGTGGACGTTCAACGAACCCATCTGGGAGGGCGGCGATCCCATCGTCTGGGCCGACGCTGAGTAACCAGCCCTAGTACTGCAAAAGGGAAGCCCCGCCGGAGTTCGGCGGGGCTTCCCTTTTGTCTGCCGGTTAGGCTGTGGCGAAGCGGTCCTTCAGCTCGGCCAGCCGGTCCTTCAGTTCCTGCGGCAGGGTGGGACCGAAGCGGTGGTACCACTCGTCGATGCCCTCCAGCTCGGTGGCCCATTCCTGCGGATCCACGCGGACGGCCTGCTCCACGTCCTCGGGGGTCATGTCCAGGCCGGTGAGGTCAATGGAATCGCCCGTGGGCACAAACCCGATGGGCGTTTCCACCGCGTCCGCCTTGCCCTCGAGGCGTTCGATGACCCACTTGAGCACCCGGGCGTTGTCGCCGAAGCCCGGCCAGGCGAATCCGCCGTCGGCCGTGCGGCGGAACCAGTTGACCAGGAAGATCTTCGGCAGCTTCTCCTGGTTGGCCTTGCCGCTGAGTTCGATCCAGTGCCGCAGGTAGTCGCCGGCGTCGTAACCCATGAACGGAAGCATGGCCATCGGATCGCGTCGAACCACGCCCACCTGCCCGGCAGCGGCGGCGGTGGTTTCGGAGGACAGCGTGGAGCCCATGAAGATGCCGCTGGCCCAGTCACGGGCCTCCGTCACCAGGGGAACGGTGGTCTTGCGGCGCCCGCCGAACAGGATGGCCGAGACCGGGACCCCGTTCGGAGAGTGGTATTCGTCTGCCAGCATGTCGATCTGGTCGATCGGCGTGCAGAAGCGCGAGTTCGGATGCGCGGCCGGGCGGCCGGCGTCGGGCGTCCATTCCTGCCCGAGCCAGTCGGTGAGGTGCGCGGGCGCCTCATCCGTCATGCCCTCCCACCAGACACCGCCGTCGTCGGTCAGCGCCACGTTGGTGAAGATGGAGTTGCCCTTGGCGATGGCACGCATGGCATTGGGGTTGGTGCTCCATCCGGTGCCGGGAGCGACGCCGAAGAGGCCCGCCTCCGGGTTCACCGCACGCAGTTCGCCTTCCTTGCCGAACCGCATCCAGGTGATGTCATCGCCCAGGGTTTCGACCTTCCAGCCCTCGATGGTCGGATCCAGGAGCGCCAGGTTGGTCTTGCCGCAGGCCGAGGGGAAGGCGGCGGAGACGTAGTAGTCCTTCTGTTCCGGGCTGGTGAGCTTGAGGATGAGCATGTGCTCGGCCAGCCAGCCTTCGTCCCGGGCCATGATGGAGGCAATGCGCAGGGCGTAGCATTTCTTGCCCAGCAGGGCGTTGCCGCCGTAGCCCGAACCGTAGGACCAGATGGAGCGGTCCTCGGGGAAATGCACGATCCACTTCTCGTCGCTGCAGGGCCAGGTTACGTCCTCTTCGCCCTCGGCCAGCGGGAAGCCTACGGAGTGGAGTGCCGGCACGAAGAAGGCGTCCAGCTCTTCCATCTTGCGCAGCACTTCGGTGCCGATGTTGGCCATGATGCGCATGGAGGCGACCACGTAGGCGCTGTCGGTGATTTCAACGCCGAACTTCGGGTCCTCCGCGGCCAGGTGGCCCATAACGAAGGGCACTACGTACATGGTGCGCCCGCGCATGGAACCGGCGAAGAGGCCGTTGAGCTTGGCGCGCATCTCGCCCGGGTCCATCCAGTTATTGGTGAAGCCGGCGTCTTCGCGCTTTTCGGAGCAGATGAAGGTCTGCTCTTCGACCCGGGCCACGTCCTTGGGGTCGGAGAAGGCAGCAAAGGAATTCGGGAAGGTCTCGGGGTTCAGCCGCACCAGGGTGCCGGCATCCACAAGTTCGTTCGTGAGGGACCGGTTTTCCTCTTCGGAACCGTCGACCCAGTACACGCGGTCAGGCTGCGTCAGCTCGGCTACTTCTTTTACCCACGCAAGGAGGGCCTGGTGGGTGGTGGGTGCAGCGGCCTCTCCCGTGGTGCTGTCCAGCGGCTGGCTTGCAGCATTCTCGCCGTTCTCATCAAGAACTAGCTGACGCGCGTCATGGCCCATGACTCTTCCCTTCGTTGGGTCAGTGGTGTGTTTTGATGCTAGTTGTGCCTTTCGGGACGCTGTGCCGGTAAAGATCGCACCTTTACTGCTGCATTCGTGATCGGTCCCACAAATCCAAGAGAATCAGGGCCTCCAACCTGCTCTAATGTGACTAAGGTCACGTAGACCGGTCTAGTGACACAGCCGACATACATCTCGATTGGTGTTGCCCCCAAAAGCCCGCTATAGTTATCTACGGCCAAACAGCCACGGAAGAACTTGAAAGAAACCGATGAGAATCGGTTTTGATACAATAGTTCTTATGCGTGCGTAGCTCAACGGATAGAGCATCTGACTACGGATCAGAAGGTTGGGGGTTCGAATCCCTTCGCGCGCACCACTTGGACCCGGTCCGATCAGGAGAACTGATCGGGCCGGGTTTTTTCTTCGCCCGGGATGAGCCTAGTCGTAGTTTATTCAATGATTACGGGTTCGTTCCGGGGATCAGAAGAACCCTGGGCGGTCCACACAGGCCCTGGAGAAGGTTGTGGCCGGAGCATTCCCGAATGCGTGGGAGTACGAGGTCAAACGCCAGTCCAAGGGCCGCGAGTGGCAGCAGCGCATGCCCCAGGTCATCTGATTGAGGGACCACACAAGCACCTGCGCGCCGCTATCAAGGGCGCCACCGAGGGCCACGGCAAACTGCTCTCGTGGAACTGATCATGCACCGTGTCCCGTACGTCAGCCTGCACGCCGGCGCCCGCGCTACTGAACTCCCGTTTCAGCCCGGAGAGGGCGACGAGGAGGACGGCCGTCAATGCGCTGGACCTGTACCTCGACATCGAGCGAACAACACACACCTTCTACTGGCTGCACTGCTCCCCCGGAGGTGACAGGCGATCCCTAGAGGCCATGATCCAGTTCTGGGCCGCGACGGCGCCAGCGAAGGAAGCACTGAAGCTGATCAGCGGTTGGGGCCCCCGCATAACTGGCCCTGTTTGATCCGCACAAAAAGCATCGCGATCCAGGGGACATGCCCGGAGAAACACTGCGGCGCGAAATACTTCTACGAGGATCTGGATGGTGAAAGGATTCCTAACCGAGCACTGACGGCTCACCCCTCAGCGGATACTCTATTTGTAGAGTGCAACGCATGCGGGCAGCGCTGGGTCGGAGAGGAAGCTGTCCGGCTCCTGTCTCGGTCTATGACCGGCGCAGGTAGGTTCTTGTTGTGTGTATTATTCCCATAAGCTGCGTCAAGTCTGCTGATTGGGGGAACAGGTGGAACCAAAGTGACGGGTGGCCCGTCTCACGACTACTACCGTGGCTGCAGAGCAACGCGAGACGGTGGCAGGTGGGAACCATATAGAGACGAGCTTCACAGGCCCGTCTGCTATGACGAGCTTATGGTTCTGACGGAGCATTCCAAAGATGAGCGGATCATGCTGAGGCAAGAACTCGGTAACATGATGAATGCCGCCGCCGCTGGAAATCTCCGTTTTGGAGCGGGCGAGGACGTTGATTACATGCGTCGGGACCCCGACATGCTAGAACTACGATTGACAGCTCATACTTTTGATCCGGTGGAGGATCACGTTCCACCTGATACCGAGGGGTATAAGTTCCGTTTGTATTTCGCGGAACCACCCATCGAACAGACGATGCTTTTAGCGCTGAAGTTCGGAAGAGCCAGAAGGAACGGCACCATTGGCCTAGACGAACAAGACGTGCACGTAGATGAAGCCAGCACGCGATATGTCAGCTGGACCCGGGCCCGTGCCATGAAGGCACAGTCTCTGCCTAAGTAGGGGTAGGCCAACGTAGGAGGAAAATAATGGACGTTAATGAGTTATTAGGGATCGACCCTAATGATCCGGTTGAAAAGCTGGCTCAGGAACTCGTTGAACAGGACCAGGAAATGCTCTCTGGGTTAGTCAGTCTCCGTCAGAAGACTATGACTCAGGACGAATTGGCTGAAAGGCTCGGTGTAGACAAGTCCGCTGTCGTTGCTTTTGAACGCTACGACGCTGATCCCCGGCTATCAACGGTCCGGCGGTATGCCTTTGCTCTCCGGGCGCGTATCCGCCATACGGTTACGAAGCCTATGTCTGCTGATGAGTCACGGGTTGCTCAGTTCGTCCAGGCTTCCATGTGGGAGGCTTCCCAGGAGCATTTTTCGGCGGGCGCTGCTTCGGCGATTCACGTGCACCTCATTAGGGCGACGGCCTCCGAAGAGTCGCAGAATGCCTTGCACGTAGACCTACTTAGGAACCGGAAGCGGGAGTGGAGCAAATTATGACCAAAGGCTTGGGCTTTAGCTTTGTTGATCCGCGCGTGTTCGACGCCCATGTGTCCAAGCACACCACAACCGATGAGTACCATGATTTTTGGCGCGTCACTGTGGGTCCCAAGGAAGAAGACGGAGAGCGTATCGTCATAGCCACGTTCCATGCGGGCAATGAGGAAGTCGAAGTCACGCTAACGGTAGGTGCAGCTTTCTTTTCCTTGAATGACGAAGGCCTTGAAGGTGATGAGCTTTCGGCCACTATCGGAGATTCAATGGCCTTAGAAACACTCTATGATGTGGTTCGATTTCAGGCCCGGACGTTGCTTGGAATGGTCGATGAAGTACTTGAGATCCCGGCAGCCGCCCCAGACCCTGTGGTCAAAGTTATGTCCTTGGAAGACGCCTCTGACGATGAGTCGCTGGTAACCGGGGTGGCAGATACACCCGTACAAGAATTATCCTAATCCGGCTTAGGACAAGTGCATCCAAATACTTTCCAGAAGCCCCGCGAACTCCGGTTCCGGGGCTTCTGTTGAACCCGAGGTGATCATGTGCACGCGAACTAGCGTATGAAATATCAAACCGTCATTCTGCTCTGACTACGGATCAGAAGGTTGGGGGTTCGAATCCCTTCGCGCGCACCACTTGGACCCGGTCCGATCAGGAGAACTGATCGGGCCGGGTTTTTTGCTGTCTCTGGCTACCCGCTCCTGCCCTACGTAGGGTGGTCGGTAAGCAACCGGGCCGGCAGTCTGCGCCGGAAGGCCTTTCCCGCAGCGGCCGGACCCCTAAGGACGCCGGCATGCCCAGTCCGAATAGCACGCAGTTACCCTCGGTACTCATAGATCTGGTGCTGGAGAGCCCGGACGTACAGGATTTCCTCAACCGGTCAGCAGTCCTGGCCTCCCGCGAATTCTCCGGCCCGGACGGCCCCGTCTCCTGCGCCGTGACGCTTCTGCATAAATCCCGGCCCCGTGTCGTGGCCAGCAGCAGCGAGGAGGCCAGGCACCTGGATGAGATCCAGTATTCCTACGGCGACGGCCCCTGCCTCACCGCAGCACGCAGCGGCACAACCGTCCTGGTGAAGGATCTGGCCGCCGAGCAGCGCTGGCCGGACTACACCAGCGAGGTAACACGTCACGGCCTGCGCTCCGTCCTCGCCGTGCCCATTGCCCTGTCCGGCGACTACCTCAGCGCCCTGAACCTGTACGCAGACCGCGAAAACGCCTTCCCCGACGCCACGGTGCAGGCGGCTGAGAGTTTTGCCCGGCATGCTGCGGCAGCCGTACGGCTGGCTATCCGCATTACCGACACAGCCGCAAGGGCAGAGGACCTTGTGGCCGCCATGCGTTCCCGCACCAGCATCGATATTGCCATCGGCATCATCATGGGACAGAGCCGCTGCTCCCAGCAGCAGGCCTTCGATGTACTGCGTGCGGCCTCCAGCCACCGCAACATGAAACTGCGCGAGGTCGCCGAATCCGTGGTGGCCTCGGTGAACGGTCGGCCCGCGGAAACGTATTTCGACGGGTAGGACAAGCTACCCGTTGCCCCGCTCCCGCCGCGGTGCAAGGCTCATGTCCATGACTGAGACTCTGCAGACCGACGTAGTGGTGATTGGCGCAGGTGCCGTGGGAGAGAATGCAGCAGACCGCATTGTCCGCGGCGGGTTGGCCGCCGTCCTGGTGGAAGCGGCCCTGGTGGGCGGCGAATGCTCCTACTGGGCCTGCATGCCCTCCAAGGCGCTCCTGCGGCCCGGCACGGCGTTGAAGGAGGCACAGTCGCTGGCGGGTTCCCGTGAGGCGGTCACCGGCACGCTGGACGCCGCCGCCGTCCTGGAGCGCCGGAACTCGTTCACCTCCAACTGGGATGATGCCGGGCAGGCCGAGTGGGTCGCCGGCGCCGGCATCGAACTGGTCCGCGGCCGGGCACGGCTTACGGGAGAACGCGACGTGGAAGTGGCCGCCAACGACGGCCGGACCCTGCGCATTTCCGCGCGGCACGCCGTCGTCCTCGCCACCGGCTCCACCCCGTCCGTTCCGCCGATCGAGGGCCTGGACACCACTGAGTACTGGGGCACCCGGGATGCCACCTCCGCCACCGGGATTCCCGGCCGCCTCGTCGTCATCGGCGGCGGGGTGTCCGGCGTCGAACTGGCGCAGGCCTACGCGCGCCTGGGCTCGAAGGTAACCCTGCTGGCCCGGCACGACATCCTGGGTTCCTTCCCCGAACCGGTACGTGCGCTGGTGCGGGAAGGACTCGAGGCCGACGGCGTCGACGTACGCACCTCCGCCTCCCCCACGTCCGTGCGGAAGTCCGACGACGGCGGCGTGGAAGTATCGCTCGAGGGCGGCGACACCGTGAGCGGAGATCGGCTGCTGGTTTCCACCGGGCGCCGTCCTGCCTTGGACGGGCTGGGCCTTGAGGAAATCGGCCTGGCCCCGAAGGCACTGGACACCGATGACTCCGGCCGGGTGGCGGGCGTCGACGGCGGGTGGCTGTACGCCGTGGGGGACGCCGCGGGGAAAGTGCTGCTCACCCATCAGGGCAAATACGAGGCTCGGGCAACCGGCGACGTGATTGCCGCGCGGGCAAAGCAGGAACCAGGCAGCGCGGAACCTGCTGCCTGGAGCCGGTACACGGCAACTGCGGACCATTACGCCGTGCCGCAGGTGGTGTTTACCGACCCGGAAGCAGCGATGGTCGGGCGGACGCTCGAGCAGGCCCGGGCGGACGGCGTGAACGCCTCGGAAACATCGCTGGAAATCGCCGTCGCCGGCTCCTCGCTGTATGCGGACAACTACCGCGGCTGGGCTCAGATGGTGGTGGACGAGGACCGGCGAGTGCTGGTCGGGGTGACCTTCGTCGGACCGGGCGTCTCGGAACTGCTGCAGGCGGCAACGATTGCCATCACCGGCGAGGTGCCGCTGGACCGGCTCTGGCATGCCGTGCCCGCCTACCCCACCATCAGCGAGGTATGGCTCAGGCTGTTGGAAAAGTACGGGCTCTGACTTCATGCCGGTTCTGCTGTGGCAGACCTCTCCGCGCTCTCATTTGAACTGACTAGTCAGTTTCCCGTAGGTTTGCAGATGCGCCTCTGTAGCGTGCCAAGGCGCACAGCGACCCTAAGGACCCAAGGCGAAGACCATGCTCAGTGCGGAATCCCTCTTTATGAAGGGGCGCCACAGTGCCCTCCTCCCTCCAACAACCCTCGAGGCGGATACCGGCGGGCTGCTCCTGGTCTCCGGCGATGACCAGTCCACCCGTACTGCCCTCGCCCTGGTGCTTGCGGGCAGGATGCGCCCCACCGCCGGCAACCTCGCATGGGGGCACAATGCGCGGTTGGAGCATCTGCGCCGACACGCGGCACTGATCGATTCGCCGGAGGTCAACGAACCCGAACGGCATTTCCGCGTGCGGGACCTGGTCGCCGAAGACCTGGCGCTGATCCCCCGCCGGAACCGGCCGCGGGAAAAAGCCGCCGACTGGCTGTCCGACGAAGGCCTCTCGGATCTGTCTCCCCGGTGGGTCGAGGAGCTGGCGCCGGACATCCGGCTGGATCTGCTGACCCGGCTGGCGCTGGCGGATGTCGACGTGGAACTGCTGGTCTTTGACTCTCCTGACCGCCACGGCGCCGATCCGGAGGCCTGGCTGCCCGTGCTCACCGGCAGCGTGTCCTCACCCACACGCCTGGTGACCGCCGTTGCGGTGGTGGCGCAGATCCCGCCGGACTGGACCGGTCCCACTGCTGCTGCGGGGGCCTCCGCGGACACCAACGCAGCCTCGAGCACCGCCACCGCCGAGGAGGTCTCCGCATGACCGCCTTCCGCCTGGCACTCAGCGAGCTTCGCCGCATGACCAGCGGCACCCTGCCGAAGCTGGCCATCCTTGCCCTCTCGCTGGTCCCCCTGCTCTACGGCGCCGTCTACCTGTATGCCAACTGGGATCCCTACGGAAACCTCGACGGCGTCAAGGCCGCCCTAGTGGTCGACGACGACGGGGCCGACACCGCTGACGGCCGGCTCGACGTCGGCGCCACGGTCCGCGAAAACCTGGTGGAGGACGGGACCTTCGACTGGAAGATGGTGGACAGTGCCGCTGCCGCGGAGCGCGGGGTGAAGGACGGCACCTATGAATTTGCCCTGACCATTCCCGGGGACTTTTCCGCGAACCTGGCCTCGGCGTCTGATCCGGCGACCGCCCGGAAGGCGACCCTGCATGTCACCACCAATGAAGCGAACAACTACCTGCTCAGCAGCATCGTGGACAAGCTGACCTCTTCCGTCCATGACACCGTGGCGGCGGAAGTCGGCGAGGAAACCGCCAACCAGCTGCTGACCGGCTTCAGCACAGTGCACGGCGAGCTGGAACGGGCCGCCGACGGCGCCGGGCAGCTCGCCGATGGTGCAGCGTCCGCGGATTCCGGGGCCGCCGAGCTCGCCACCGGGCTGGGGACCCTGTCCGACGGAGCGCAGGCATTGGTCTCCGGGCAGGAACAGCTGGCTGCCGGAGCCAACCAGCTGTCGACGGGCGCCGGGGAGCTGTCCGCGGGAGCGAACCAGTTGTCCTCAGGTGCGGCCGAGCTTTCCTCGGGCCTGGGACAGCTCTCCTCCGCCACGGCACAGCTGCCGCAGCAGACACAGCAGCTGGCAGACGGCGCCCGGCAGGTGGCCGCCGGAACGGCCGGAGTGGAATCGGCTGTAACAGCTTCGGCCGATGCAGCCCGGCAGGGTGTCACCGATGCCGTGACGCGGCTGGTGCAGCGGGGTGTGCTGACGCAGGAGCAGGCCGCAGCCCTGCAGCAGGAGCTTGCCGGAACCCCCGCCGGAACCGGC
Organism: Arthrobacter sp. zg-Y1110; assembly: GCF_025244865.1. Classification (NCBI taxonomy): domain Bacteria; kingdom Bacillati; phylum Actinomycetota; class Actinomycetes; order Micrococcales; family Micrococcaceae; genus Arthrobacter; species Arthrobacter sp. zg-Y1110. The sequence goes on along the minus strand of NZ_CP104272.1, from coordinate 382,082 downwards.
GGGCTCGAGCAATTGAAGGCGCTCTCCGACGGGGCTGCAGCGGTCTCGGCAGGTGCGGACCAACTGGCAGGCAGCGCCCCGCAGCTCACCTCGGGCATCAGCGCTGCGAACGACGGCGCTTCCCGGCTTTCCGCCGGCGCAGCGGACCTGTCCACCGGTGCCGCCGAGCTCTCCTCGGGGGCCGGCGGGCTGGCGGGCGGTGAGCAACAGGCCCTGGACGGCACCCGGGAGCTGGCGGCAGGAGTCGACGCCGCCGCCGCCGGTGCGGGCAGCCTCCAGGACGGGGTGGGGCAGCTTCGCGACGGGTCTGCCGAACTGGCCCTGCAGCTGAATGACGGTGCGGGTGAAATCCCCAACCCGAACGACGAGGAACGGGCCAACGGCTCCGCGGTAATTGCCGATCCGCTGACCGTCAGCACGGTGGACCAGGCCGAGGCAGGCAGCTACGGTGCGGGACTGGCTCCCTATTTCCTGACGCTGGCCATGTGGGTGGGTATCTTCATGCTGGCGCAGGCTATGCGCCCCATCAGCCGTCGGGCGCTGGCCTCCAATGCCCCGGGCTGGAAGATTGCCCTGGGCGGCTGGCTGCCGTTCCTCGGTGTCTCGCTGGTCCAGGCGACCCTGCTGTATGCAGTGGTGCGGTTCGGGCTTGGTCTGGACCCCGTCCACCCGGTGCTGGCCTGGGGGTTGCTGCTGATGGCTTCCATGGCGTTCTCGGCGTTGATCCAGGGCATCGTGGCGCTGCTGGGTTCGGTCGGCAAGTTCGTGGTGCTGGTGCTGCTGGTGCTGCAGCTGGTCTCCTCGGGCGGCACTTTCCCGTGGCAGACCATCCCGGCGCCCCTGCATCTGGCCCACGACGTGCTGCCGATGGGCTACACGGTGACCGGGCTGCGGCAGCTGCTGTACGGAGGGGACCTAACGCAGGTCACTGCCGTCGCCGTCGGGCTGCTGGCCTACACCGCCGTCGGACTGCTGCTCTCCCTGCTGGCTGCCCGGCGGCACCGGCTGTGGACCCTGAAGACGCTGCAGCCGGAAATCAGCATTTAGGCCCGGCGCACCACGAAGTCGGTGATGCGGGCGTCGCGTCCGTCCAGCTCGGCCCACGGCAGCGCGTGTTCCATGACGGTGAGGCCCGACGTCGGATAGCGGGTGGCCATTTCCATGACGGCTTCTTCATCCGAGTCCGCCGAGGCCAGGCGCATGGCCAGGTCCTGGACGCCGGGGAGGTGGGCGATTACCAGCAGGCTGGTGACCGTTTCCGGCACGTGGTTGATGAGGCTGAGGATCCGCTCCGGCGTCGCCATGTAGAGACCGTCTTCGAGCTTGGCAGTGGGCGCCTTATCCCCTAGTTCCTTGCAGACCCAGGTGCATGTCTGCCGCGCGCGCAGGGCTGACGAGCAGAGGATGAAGTCGGGAATGCTGCCGTGCTCGCGCATCCACTGCCCGGCCAGGGGTGCGTCCCGGTGTCCGCGCCCGGAGAGCGGGCGCTCGTGGTCTGCAACGTCGCGGGGCCAGTCCGCCTTGGCGTGGCGAAGGAGCTGGAGTTTCTTGAGGTGGTGGCCGGTCATTTGCCAAGTTTAGCCGCGGACGGAGCCCCCGCTCCGTCCGCGGCTGCGGTCCTAAGGACCGCGGCTGGCAGCTAGATGCTGTATTCCGGTGCGGCCCAGACAACAACCTCGGGGTGCTCGTAGAAGCGGTACCCCTGCCCGCGGACCGTGCGGACGGTGTTGGCCAGCCGGCCCAGCTTGGACCGCAGACGCCGGATATGGACGTCGATGGTGCGTTCGTTCGGCACCTCTTCGGCATTGCGCCACAGGCCAGCCAACAGCTCTTCACGCCCAACGGTCCTGCTGGCGTTCTCCACCAGGTAGTTCAGGAGCTCGAATTCCTTGAAGGTCAGGTTCAGCGTGTCCCCGTCGAGGTGCACCTCGCGTCGGGACAGGTCAATCAGGACTCCGGAGGGCCGGATAGCTGCCGGAACCGGGGGTGCCGGAACCTGCTGCGGGGCCGGCTGCCGCCGGACCGTGGGGTCCCCGAGCGCCTGCCGGACGACGTCGATATCCGAACCGGTGGCTCCGGCAGGGGCAAGCGCCACGGCTGCGTGGCTTTGGGCGCCGGGCACCAGGGTCTGCACGTAGGCCCGGATTTCCTGCGCCAGCTTGCTCAGCGACGTGCCGTTGGCCGCGGCGGCTTCTTCATCGAGGCCGACATAAATAACGAATCCACGGGCAGCCGTGTCATTGCTGACCGGCTGCGGCCCGGGAATACCGTTCGGAGTGACCACCGACATGGGGGCGGTCATGGGGCTGGCATCCTGGCCCGGAACTGCGCGGAGCGGACGGACTCCGGCGCCGCCGGGGGCCGGGACGCCATAGGACTGGTTCCCAAACGGCTGCGCGCCGTATGAGCCGGGGAAACCGCCGACGGCGGCCTGGCGCTGGGAACCTGATCCGGCGCGGTTCTGCGCATTGCGCAGGGAGATGTGGACGTAACCGGATGCTACTGACATGTGGGACCTCATCGTGACTTGACGTCATCACGGCTCGATTGCTGGGGGTGTGCCCGGTCGAGACGGCGCCTATTATGCCCATAGTTGGGCCTGAGTCTTACCTCGGGATGGGGGTGGTTCCAGAGGTATGCATTCGACAACAACCAGTTTCCTTCGCGGCCCGGAGGCCGCTCGGGAAGCCTGTGACTGCTGCTGCCGTGTTGGTGTTCACACTCCGGATTATTGCATGTCACAAAGGGATTCACGCAAGTAACAAAGGGTTGGTTGTCTCACATAGTGGACGTTATGGGTCGTTTTGTGACGTAGTTCACAAAAAGACACAATGAATAGCTATGCATAAATATGTATAAGACCTAAATCTATTCCGCACCACTTCGCGGCGCTGTTCAGCCATATCGAACGGAGCTTAGAAAAAAGGCACCCACTCCGCAAGCAAGCTTACGAAGCAGGTGCCGTCAAGCATCGAAGCTATTGTCCACATAGTGGACAGGGCTTCGGAGCTTTTTCACTGGCGGAAGAGCCCCGTCGCAGGCGGCCCTTCGGATGAGGTGGTTAGACGACGCCGTAAAGCCGGTCGCCGGCGTCGCCCAGGCCGGGAACAATGTAGGCGTTCTCATCGAGGCGCTCGTCGATCGAGGCGAGGACCACGGTGACGTTCGCGTCCTGGAGTTCCTCCTGGAGCACCGCGAGGCCTTCCGGGGCAGCCAGCAGGCAGATGCAGATGACTTCCGCGGCACCGCGCTGGAACATGAACTTGATGGCTTCGCGCAGGGTTCCGCCGGTGGCCAGCATCGGGTCCAGGACGAAGACCTGGCGGCCGGTGAGGTCATCCGGAAGACGCTCAGCGTAGGTGATGGCTTCCAGGGTTTCTTCATTCCGGGCCATACCCAGGAATCCGACCTCGGCCGTGGGGACCAGGCGGGTCATGCCTTCGAGCATGCCGAGGCCGGCGCGCAGGATGGGAACCACCAGCGGGGTCGGCTTGACCAGGCCCGTGCCGACGGCGGAGGTGACGGGAGTCTCGATCGGAACCGGCTCCACACGGACGGTTCGGGTGGCTTCATAGGCCAGCAGGGTGACCAGCTCTTCCGTCAGCTGACGGAAGATCGGTGACGGGGTGTCCTTGTCGCGGAGAACGGTGAGTTTGTGGGCAACGAGGGGGTGATCCACTACAAGTACGCGCATGCTTCAAAACTACCATTGCGCCCTGCCTCTCTCCGCGTTCGCCCGTGCGCGCGCGAATGGGAGACGATGGCAGGCATGGAGTCCCTTTCCCGAACACACGAAACCTGGATGGACCTTGCCCTGGTCGAAGCCCGCAAGGCGCTGGAGACAGGCGACGTGCCGATCGGCGCCGTCGTACTGGGTCCCGACGGCGAGGTGCTGGGTACCGGGCGCAACGAGCGTGAGGCGACCGGGGACCCGACCGGCCACGCCGAGGTGCTGGCCATCCGGAAGGCGGCTGCCGTCGTCGGGGAATGGCGGCTGGAAGGCTGCACCTTGGTGGTGACGCTCGAACCGTGCGCCATGTGTGCCGGGGCGATTGTCCTGGCGCGGGTGCCGAAGGTGGTGTTCGGGGCCTGGGATGAGAAGGCCGGGGCCTCCGGTTCTGTGTTCGACATCCTGCGGGAGCGTCGCCTGAATCACTGGGTCGAGGTGTTTCCCGGCGTGCGCGAGGAGGAATCGGCGCGCCTGCTGAGGGACTTCTTCGGCTCAAAGCGCAACTCCTAGCGTTCCGCCCGCTTCGGTTTCTACGTAGGCTTACTAATTCCGGAACGCGACAACTAAAGGAGTTTCCGTTATGGGATCAGAGCAGGATGGACGGGACACCGTCGTCAAGATTCTTGAAAAGGCCCGAATCGCCACGCTGACCACGGTGGACCTGCAGGGAAACCTGGTCAGCCGGCCGCTGCAGCTGCAGGAGGCGGATTCAGACGGCAACCTGTGGTTCTTTACTCCGGACCCCTCCCCCAAGGCCGACGAGGTCCGTGCGAACCCGCACGTGAACGTGGCCATCAATGATTCCGAAGGCTTCCTCTCCATCAGCGGCACTGCGACGCTGACAAAGGATCCGGGCAAGATTTCCTCCCTGTGGAAGACCTCGGTGGAGGCCTGGTTCGAGCAGGGCCGTGAAGACCCGTCGGTGGCGCTGCTCAAGGTGGACTCGCATACCGCCGAATACTGGGCATCAGACGAGCCGAAGATCGCCAGCCTGTTCAAGATCGGCAAGGCTGCGGCCACCGGCGGCACTCCCGATATCGGCAAGAACGACGTCGTCGACCTCTAGTCCCAACTGCTCCCCCAGGCCCTGACGGGACTGCTTTTGGGTGTTGGGCCTTCAACCCGGTAAGGTTGACGCGTTGGTGACGTGTCCGAGCGGCCGAAGGTGCAACACTCGAAATGTTGTTTGGTGTAAAAGCCAACGTGGGTTCAAATCCCACCGTCACCGCCAATGAAAACCCCCGGGAAACCGGGGGTTTTCTGCATTCTCGGGGTCTTCGTGGTGCATCTATCAGGTGTAGAAGAACCGCACGGCGTGAAAGAAGACCGGTGCCGCAAAGCAGAGCGAGTCCAGGCGGTCCATGATGCCGCCGTGACCGGGGATGGTGGAGCCGAAGTCCTTGATGCCGCGGTCGCGCTTGATGGCGGACATCACCAGCCCGCCGGCGAAACCCATCACGCAGGAGATGAATGCCAGGAGCGCGGCCATCAACGGGGTGAACGGTGTGACCCACCATAGGGCAGCCCCCAGGGCGGTGGCCGAAAGCACTCCCCCGATGAATCCTTCCCAGGTCTTATTGGGACTCACGCTCGGCGCGATCGGGTGCTTCCCGAGCGTCTTGCCCCACACGTACTGCAGCACATCGGAGCCCTGCACCACGATCAGCAGGAACAGCAGCAGATGCGCGCCGGTAGCCCCACCAGTCCCAGGCGCCGAGCCTTCGGCCGCATCTCGGCCTGCCTCCATGGCGAACGGAAGCTGCAGGAGCGCCGGGGCGTAACTGATGGCGTAGACGCAGACCATCAGCGCCCACTGAATGGCCGCGGTTCGCTGCAGGAACCCGGTGGTCTGCCCGGCGAGTGCATTGCGCGCCGGCAGGAAGAGGAAGGCGTACACCGGGATGAACACGCTGAACATGCCATACCAGTGCTCCCAAAGGAACCAGTAGTGCGCCGCGGGGATGATGAACACCAGCCACACGAGCACTTTGTGATCTCCGCGGCCGGTCGGTGAGATGGTGATGAACTCGCGCAGTGCCAGGAGTGACAGCAGCAGGAACAGCACAATCGTCACAGTCTCGCCGGCTGCCAGGACCGCGCCTATCAGTGCGACCATCAACCACCAGGCGTTGATGCGCTGCTTCAGGTTTCTGATGGTGCTCGTGATGCCCAACCGGCGGCCCAGGAGCCACGCGATCACGGTGGCTAAAACCAGAACAAGGACGACGCCGCCGAGGAGTTTCAGCGACGTCGAGTCCAGCAAACCCAGTTCCCAGTCGCTCACAGGTTGTCCTTCCGGGCCTGGCTACGAGGGTCCGAGACGTCGTCGTCCTGTCCAGGGGTATCTGTGGATTGCGGGCCTTGGTGCTTAGCCAGGCCTTCCACGAGAACCTGCCGGGCGCGAGCCAGGAACGCCTGCCTGTCCTCATCGGGATCTAGCTGCAGCGGCTCGCAGAAGATGACAGTCGAGAGGTGAGGCACCGGGATCACCGCACCTTTGGGGAGGATCCGTCCGAGGTTGGCGAGCGTCACGGGGACCACAGGTACCTCCGGGTGGAGACGAGCGAGTTTGTACAGTCCGCCGTGGAACTGGGCGATCGTATCGCCGTCGCCGCGGGTGCCCTCAGGGAAGATAATCAGCGAATCACCGGCGGCCAGCACCTCAGCCATGCCCTCCACCTGGCCCTTGGGGCTGACCCCCGAGTCCGATGTGCGCTGCCGGCGGCTGCTGGCGCCGTGGCGTTCGACCAAATAGGCGTTGAAGATCTGTTCGGCAAAAGCCTTACGCACCCCGGAGCCCCAGTAGTCCTTGGCGGCCACCGGGCGGGCGCGTTGCTGAAGCTCTGCCGGCAGTGCGGCCCAAATGGTGAGGAAGTCCAGATGGCTGGAATGGTTCGCGTAATAGATGGCCTGCTCGGGTAGATCCAGTTCTCCGGCTGCAGCCACTACGCGCGCACCGGCGAAGGCGCTGATAAGTTTCGCGAGGCTGCGCCGGGAGGCCCTGCCGACGTTCATGATGGCAAGTCCGTGCTGCGGGCACGCAGCGCAGCGCTGACACGGCGCAATCGGCGAGCACAGGTGAGCAGGGAGCCTAACGCGATGAGCGCCAGCGTGCCGAACAGCACCCACCCTTCCGACCAGGGAAGCCATGGTTCGGCGATGCCCACCAGGACGCCGATCATCAGCAACCACATGCGGTGCGGTTTGGCCAAGGGCCCGTCGAAGAAGTTTCCCGTGCCGAGGGATGCTCCGAGGCAGCGGATGTAGGCGGTGAGTACGGCGAGTATCGCCGCAAGGAATCCCAGCGTCACCCCGAAATCGACTCGGCCGGCGGTCACCAGCCCGGCGGTGGCGATGCCTGCTGCCCCCAGAAACAGCACGTCGGAGATTCGGTCAGGCAGTTCATTGTAGATATCGCCCACCGGTGAGCTCATACCCTTTTCCACGGCCAGCATTCCGTCGAGCATGTTCAACAACAAACGCAGCGGTATACAGGCAGCAGCCGCTGCCAGAAGGACAGCACGAATTATGGCGTCGTCGGTATATGCCGACCAGATCAGCACAGCGGCGCCCACTGCGGCGAACACCACTGAACCGACCGAGATCTGATTGGGGGTGAGTTTCGCCGCCGCAAGAATATCTGCAGATTTAGCCGCCCACCGGCTGCTGCGCTGCGGAATTTCCCGTCTGTCCGTTCCGTGGCTCATTTAGAGTGTCCGTTCATTTGGCCCTTTGTATTAGCTCATACGCTAGTGCGAGCCGAGCGGCGGAAATGGCAGCAACCCGCGATCAATCCCGTGGTTCCACTTCACCATTCATTAGAGTGTAAGCATGAGGCGCAAATCACCCTCCAGGAATGCCCTGCGGGACCACGGAATCGCCGGCGTCTGGGGCTTCGCAGAAGCGACGTTCTTCTTTGTGGTCCCCGATGTGTGGACATCCTGGGTGGGGCTGCGCCGACCGAAACGCGCGCTCGGCACGACGGTCTCAGCCCTCGGCGGCGCAATGGCCGGAGGGGCAGCGACTTACTGGTGGGGCCGCAAGGTAGCCGCAAACACGTCGCGTAAGGCGTTGGTGAAGATCCCGGCGGTCACGGATGCCATGATCAGCGAGGTGGAGCAGGAGATCGCCGAGTCCGGGGCCGCTTCTTTGCTGCGGGGTCCCACCCGCGGAGTCCCGTACAAGCTCTACGCGCGGGCAGCCGGGCTGCAGCGGACCTCGCTCGTGGGGTTTCTTGCCTGGACTGTGCCCGGACGCATGATCCGGTTCATCGTGGTGACATCGGCAGTATCGGGGATTGCCGCTGTGGGGCGCCGCAGGTTCCCCGGACTCTCTGAACGGAGCATCTCGACCGTGTTCTGGATCTGTTGGAGTGCGTTCTACGCGGTCTTCATTCCGCTGAAATCCCATCGAGGGCGAACCTCGGCCCAGCAATTTACCGTTACTTGATATTGGGCGGATCCCTTGAGCTTCACATCGGTAGCGACACCATCCGCGGGACTACCATAATCGCCAAAAGCAACAGCAGGATGGCGGGGATATATTAACCGAGCGGAACACCGCTTTTTCTGCGGTTATTGTCCATCCCTTTCGGCAGGGCCACCGTCGGTTTGCTCGGGCGGGTGATTCATTTCTTTGTCCTCAGTCTATTTCTTCAAAAGAGAAGACTTCAGACGTCATGTGCAGGCGAAGCCAGAGGGAGTTTTTGGAAGAAACCAGACCTGCCCCCGTCGCAGCTCCGGAGACTTCCCCGTTCCCACGAGCCCGTCCCCACGAAGCCCTGCCTGCCCGACTTGCCTTCATCCGGATCCGCCGTTTACCCTAAATTCCGAGGCCCAGCAGTGCGCCCCGGAACTCCTATTTTTTTGGAATCCTGTGGACCACAAACTGCGCCTACTCGTTCGGCTCGATGCCGACCCCTCCTCCGCTGTCCTTGAAGTAACGGGCAGCCTCCCGTCCGCCCGAGCGGCGAAGCCATGACTCTCTTCCGCTCCCGGCACGCTTCTGCCGTCTCCCTGTTGGACCTGCCGGCAGATCCCTTGGATACCCAGGCGCTGGCCGCTCTGCCCCAGGGGACTTTGCAAGGCCTGACAGACCGGGTCTACCGGCAACTCGATTCCGAGCATCCTTCCGCCTATGCGCTGGAGTGGTACAGCGCGCTGGCCCGCGAATGGGCGAGGCGGACGAGGTCCGGCGTCCGCCCGGAGGCTGTGACCCACCACGGCGGAACGGGGGATCGCGGTGAACCGTGAGGCCCCTTGCCGGGCGTGCCCTGCGCAGCGTCACTGAACAAGTCGCGAGGACCAGCACCGCCTCGGCGGGGGTACTTGGCCGGCAAATTGTGTCCCGGAGAGCCTTTGTAGGATGAAGCATGGACACCAACGAATCCCAGCCCACAATTGCCCAGCTGCGTGCACGGCAGACCGACCTCGTGCTCGCCCTGGCGACTGAGTCCCGCTCCGACCGCCTGCAGCAGTACAGCGATGAACTGGAGTTCCTCGTGAAGTACATCAAGGAACGCGAAGAAGCCGAGGCCGCCGCGTCGGACGCGCCCGCCTCTGGCACTACCCCCTCCCCCGCCGGAGACCCCGCTCCCCGGGCCGACGGCGTCGAGCAGCGTGAAGACGGCGTGGTGATTGAGCCGGGCTCCGATCTGGAGGCCGACGTCGACCGCGACAACCGCTAAGCCGGCACCAATCCGGACTCAGTCCTCCCAGAAGCGCCGGACGACGTCGGCGATCTCCTTGGCCTGCCGCCGGCCAGCCGCCACGGAGGGGCGACGGGTGGAATCCAGCAGCATGTTGGTGCCGAAGGCCTGCAAAGCCTGCGCGTCGGCTTCGATCAACAGCGGTTTTCCGTCCTTCCGGATCGTTTTCAGTGCCTGCGGCAGGGCGGGCCCGAAGGGGCTCTGCGGTGCCTCGAGGCCGCAGGAAACCACGAGTACCTTTCCAAAGCCGGCGGCGACGTCGGCATTGGTACCCGAACGCATACCCCCGTCCATGTAGACCCGCCCGTTGATGTGCACGGGCGGCCACACCGTCGGGACAGTGCAGCTGGCGGTAACCGCCAGGCCAAGGTCCACGCCGGAATCGCCGTCGAACACCTTGAAGCTGCCGTCTTCAGCGTCCACCACTGTGACGCCCATTGCCTTCTCCGGCCAGGCCGGGAAGGGAACCAGTGAACGGATGCTGTTCACCCACGCTTCCTCGGTCAGCTGCGTGTCCGCTTTCAGTGCCAGCTGGCCCAGCCGTGCGCGGGCGGCCTTCTCCCCGCCGCCGCCGAAACCGGCCGCGCTCATGAGGTTCATGAACCGCTCACCGTCGAATGCGTCCGGCTCCTGGTAATCCGGAGCACTGGCACCTTCCTCCGCCGTCTCCTGGGCGAGCGCCGCGGCCGGCACCTGCCCGAAGCGAAGCGCCGTTCCCACCACGGATCCGGCCGATGTACCGACAACGAGGTCCGCCTCATTCAGGTCGATGCCCTGGTCCAGCAGTTCCGCCAAGAGCCCGATCTCCCAGGCGATCCCGGCAACTCCGCCGCCGCCCAACACCACCGCACGCGATTCCAACACGTTGTAACCTCCTGGCCTGCGCCGTCGAAGTGCCCTTCCATGTCCCCGCAGTGTAAGCCCGGCGCCCGCCCGGTTACCGGACCTCGGCGGTTCCGGGCTTGAATGGTTGCATGGCATTAAAAGTTCTGATGGTGGGCCGCAAGCACGAGGACTGGGTGGTTGACGGGATCCGCCGGTACGAAAAGCGGTTGAAGAAACCCTTCGACCTGACCTGGGTCCCCATTCCGCATTCGGCCCGCGAAGGCGACGCCGCCCGGAAGGAAGAGTCCGAGCGGCTGCTGGCGAAGGTCGGATCCGACTACGTGATCCTGCTGGACGAGCGGGGCAAGGCCATCACCTCGCCGGCGCTGGCCCAGACGTTGCAGAGGCCGCTGGATTCCTCGCGCAACGTCACCCTGATCATCGGCGGGGCCTACGGCGTGGACCAGAGCGTCCACGACCGCGCCGACTTTGTCTGGTCCCTCTCACCCCTGGTTTTCCCCCACCAACTGGTCCGGCTGATCCTCGCGGAGCAGGTGTACCGGGCCCAGGAGATTGCCGGCGGACGCCCCTACCACCACGAATAGGACAGGGGACGACGGCGCCTGCCGCCGGAATTCCGCGTGCGCCCGGTTCTTCGGCTGCACGGTAAAGTAGGAGCAGTTTTTCAGCAGTCCGGCAGGCTCCGAGCCGGCCGGCGGGACCGGAAGGGAAGCATGCCCCAGCGCACCGATCCCTTCCGGCTGCTCCGCGCCGGAGTCGCCACCGCGGTCATTTTCGCGCTGGCCACAGGTGCGCACCTGGCCGGCGGCGGGATGCTCCCCGAACCGGTCCTCCTCATTGCCCTGGCGGCCTTCACCCTCGCCGGAGTCAGTATTACCGCCGGGCGACGGTTCCGGCCCGGCAGTCTCTTCCTGGTCCTCGGCGCCGCGCAGCTCGGGCTCCATGAAGCCTTTGGCCTCCTGACCTCCGGCGTCCAATGCCTGCCCGGTGCTTCCACCCACCACGGCGTTGCCGTGGTCTGTCCGGAGGCGGCGCCGCTGCCCGGGACCCAGGCCTCCCTCTCCGGTCTCCACGCGCTCCAGCACGACGCCGGCCCCGCGCTGTTCCTCGCGCACCTCGCCGCTGTGGCGCTGTCCGCGCTGGTGCTCGCCCGGGGCGAGGGCGCCCTGCACGCCACGGCGGCCTGGCTGCGGCCGCTGTTCACGCCGCCGGCCCCGGTGACGTTCCGGCCCGTCCGGCCGCCGGCGATTTCCGGTCCCGCCGCCGGAACCCCGCGCACCCGGTACTGCTCCGCGCGCCCGTTGCGCGGGCCGCCGTCGTACGCATTGGCCTAATTCCTTTTCTCTTACTTCCCGCCTCCAGCGCGGTTTTTTTGGCAATGCGCCACCGAAAGGCTCTTCCCATGCGTACCTCCTCCTCTGTCCTCCTTGCCGCCGGCGGCACCGCCGCCCTGATGGCGCTCGGCCTGGCCCCCGCGGCCGCCCACGTACATGTCACCCCCGACACCACCGGCGCGGGCGAGTCCGCCCTGCTGACCTTCGACCTCTCGCACGGCTGCGAGGGCTCCCCGACCACGGCCCTGACCTTCACCTTGCCGGACGAACTGGCGGAGGCCACCCCCACGGCCCACCCCGGCTGGGACATCAAGAAGGTCACCGAGGAGCTCGCGGAGCCGCGGACCCTGCCCAACGGCTCACAGGTCAGCTCGCGCACCAGCGAAATTATCTACACGGCCAAGGAACCGTTGGCCGACGGCGTCCGGGACACCATCACCCTCGGCGTCGACCTGCCCGACGCCGAAGGCACCACTCTGGCCTTCCCCGTGCTGCAGAGCTGCGAAAAGGGGGAAACGGATTGGTCCCAGGTTCCGGCCGACGGCCAGTCCGGCCACGACCTCGACTCCCCGGCGCCTACGGTCACCATCACCGAAGCGGACGACGACGATGATCACGCCGGCGACGAGCACGGCAGCGCCCACGGCGCCACGCCGGAAAGCGCCGATGACCGGGATGACGACGTCGAGGCCGCCGAAGTTGCCGGCTACGTTGGCCTGGGTGCCGGGCTGCTGGGCCTTGCGGCAGGTGTCACCGCCCTGATCCGCACGCGTGGCCGCAGCCGGGCCTAGCCCGCGGACCTGAGCGGGCGCCGGGCAGCCTGCTTCCGGCGCCCGTAACGGTTTTGCGTCATTCCGTCCCGCCGGGCGGGGCGGATTGACGCACCCCCGCCCGACGGGAAAGGTGAGAGCATGATCACCTTGGCACCTGCCTCCCCCGTCAAAAAGTCCTCCCCGTCCCGCAAGGCACTAGCCCTGGTGGCTTTGCTGACTCTCTCCGGTTCCGCGCTGGCCGGCTGCGGCGGCTCAGGGGACGACGGCGACGCGTCGGTGTCCCCTTCGGCGTCAGCCAGTGAGACCACGCCAGCTCCGTCCCCATCAACCGAATCTGCTTCTGCTCCGGCTTCCTCTCCGGCAACCGGAGGCGGGGCAGCTGCCGGCCCCGTTCCCTGCACCGCCGACATGCTTGCCGGCGCCGTGGAGAATGTTCCCGGCGGCGCCGGAGCGGACGGTATCTCCCGCGTCCTGGTGCTGACCAATGTCTCCGCCGACGGTACCTGCACCGTGGCCGGCTATCCGGGTGTCTCTTACCTCGACGCCGCCGGACAGCAGGTGGGCGCACCGGCCGCCCGGACCGAGGGCGCGGCCGCCGGCCCCGTCACGCTGGCACCCGGCCAGGCTGCGGCCGCCGAGCTGCGGGAAACCGTGGCGCAGAAGTACGGAAACTGCCAGGTACAGGAGACTGCGTCCCTGCTGGTCTATCCGCCGGAGGACACCGCGTCCCTGACTGTCCCCTACCCGTCCACGGGTTGCACCAACGCGGATATCGAGCTGATGCAAGTGGGTATCCTGCAGGCTCGCTGATTTTCGGCCTGCAGCCGAACCCCCGGTGGCAGCGGCCAAACTGTCACCGGGGTGGGGAAGAATAGTGCCATGACATCGGCATCTTCGGTGCTAGCCAAGTTCACCCCCGCCACCCGGGAATGGTTCGAGGGTGCCTTCACTGCGCCCACCCCGGCGCAGGTAGGAGCTTGGGATGCGATCTCCGAGCGGGCCAATGCGCTGGTGGTCGCTCCCACCGGGTCAGGCAAAACCCTGGCCGCGTTCCTCTGGGCGCTGGACAGCTTTATTGCCGGGGCCGCCGCTGCCGGCCCCGAAGGCCTGCCGCCCGCCGAACTGCCGCTTCCGGAACTGCCGGCATCCGCTCCCAAACCGGCGGGGCGGAAGCGCACCCGGGAACCCAAACGTAAAACCAAGGTCCTGTACATCTCCCCGTTGAAGGCCCTCGGCGTCGACGTGGAACGTAACCTCCGCTCGCCGTTGATCGGCATTACCCAGACGGCCAAACGGCTGGGCCTGCCGGCACCGTCCATCACCGTGGGCGTCCGGTCCGGGGACACCCCGCAGAATGAGCGGCGCGCCCTGCTCACGCGGCCGCCGGACATCCTCATCACCACGCCCGAATCCCTGTTCCTGATGCTCACATCCTCCGCCAGGGAGACCCTGGCCGAAGTGGAAACCGTGATCGTGGACGAGGTGCACGCCGTGGCTGGCACCAAACGCGGCGCCCACCTGGCCGTGACGCTGGCGCGGCTGGACGCCATGTTGGAAAAGCCCGTGCAGCGGATCGGGCTCTCCGCCACGGTGGAGCCGCACGAAACCGTGGCGCGTTTCCTGGGCGGCAACGCTCCGGTGCGGATCGTCGCGCCGCAGTCCCGGAAGAACTGGAACCTCACCGTCACCGTTCCGGTGGAGGACATGACGGATCTGGGCAACGCGCCTACCACTGAGGACACCGTGGAGGGTGGTTACGCTCCGCAGGCGAGCATCTGGCCGCATGTGGAGGAGAAGATTGTCGACCTTATCGAGGCCAACCGCTCCACCATCGTGTTCGCCAACTCCCGGCGCCTGGCCGAGCGCATCACGGCCCGCCTGAACGAGATCCATGCCTTCCGGCTGGAGGCTGCACAGGCGGCCACCGGAACGGACGGGATCCCGGCCCCGGCAGCACCTGCACGTCCACCGGCCCAGATCATGGCGCAGGCCGGGGTGTCCGTTCTGCGGCGTGAGGACCTCGCCGTCGAAGACGACACCCCCGTGCTCGCGCGGGCACACCACGGCTCGGTCTCCCGGGACCAGCGGGCCCTGATCGAAGACGACCTGAAATCCGGCCGGCTGCGCTGCGTGGTGGCCACCAGCTCGCTGGAGCTCGGCATCGACATGGGGGCCGTGGATCTGGTGGTGCAGGTCGAATCGCCGCCGTCGGTGGCCAGCGGCCTGCAGCGGGTGGGCCGGGCCGGGCACCAGGTGGGCGAAATCTCCCAGGGCGTGATGTTCCCCAAGCACCGCGGCGACCTGCTGAACTCGGCCGTCACCGCCGAACGGATGCTCGCCGGGCAGATCGAGCCCCTGGCCATACCGGCCAACCCGCTGGACATCCTCGCCCAGCAGACCGTGGCCGCCGCCGCACTGGGATCCATCGACGTGGAGGAATGGTTCGACGTCGTCCGCCAGTCCGCGCCCTTTGCCGGCCTGCCGCGCTCCGCGTTCGACGCCACCCTGGACCTGCTTTCCGGCCGCTACCCTTCGGACGAGTTCGCCGAGCTGCGGCCGCGGATTGTCTGGGACCGCACCGAAGGCACCATTACCGGCAGGCCCGGAGCGCAGCGCCTCGCCGTCACCTCGGGCGGCACCATCCCGGACCGCGGCCTCTTCGGCGTCTATCTGGTCGGCGATTCCGAAGGAAAGAACAGCCGCCGGGTCGGTGAACTTGACGAGGAAATGGTCTATGAATCCCGGGTCGGGGACATTTTCGCCCTGGGTGCCACGAGCTGGCGGATCGAAGACATCACCCATGACCGGGTGCTGGTCTCCCCCGCCTTCGGCCAGCCCGGCAAACTGCCGTTCTGGCGCGGGGACACCCTCGGCCGGCCGGTGGAACTGGGCCGTGCCCTGGGCGCCTTCGTCCGCGAGATGGCCGCCGCGGATGACACAGCGGCCAGGGAACGCCTGACCGCCGTCGGGCTGGATGACTGGGCCGCCGGCAACCTGATCAATTACCTGCGCGAGCAGCAGCAGGCCACCGATGTGGTGCCCAACGACCGGTCGCTGGTGGTGGAACGCTTCCACGACGAACTCGGGGACTGGCGGGTAGTCCTGCACAGCCCGTACGGTATGCCGGTCCATGCGCCCTGGGCACTCGCTGTCGGGGCGCGGCTGCACGCCCGGTACGGGCTGGACGGATCGGCCATGGCCTCCGACGACGGCATTGTGCTGCGCGTGCCGCTGATGGAGGACGAACCGCCCGGCGCCGAGCTGTTCCTGTTCGACCCCGAGGAACTCGATTCCATTGTCACCGCCGAGGTGGGCGGCTCCGCGTTGTTCGCCTCACGGTTCCGGGAGTGCGCGGCACGCGCGCTGCTGCTGCCGCGGCAGAACCCCTCCAAACGCACCCCGCTCTGGCAGCAGCGGCAGCGGTCGGCGCAGCTGCTGGATGTCGCCAAGAAGTACCCGACCTTCCCGATCCTGCTGGAAACGGTCCGCGAATGCCTGCAGGATGTCTATGACCTGCCGGCCCTGAAAGACATTGCCTCCGGCATTGAGCGGCGCGAGATCCGCTTGGTGGAAACCACCACTCCCTCGCCGTCGCCGTTCGCCCGCTCCATGCTCTTCGGCTACGTGGGCGCTTTCCTGTACGAGGGCGATTCGCCGCTGGCCGAACGCAAGGCCGCCGCCCTGTCCCTGGATCCCACGCTGCTCAATGAGCTGCTGGGCCGGGCCGAACTGCGCGAACTGCTGGATGCGCGGATCATCGCCCGGATCGAAAGCGAACTCCAGCGCCTGGCTCCGGACCGCCATGCCCGCGGACTGGAAGGCGTGGCGGACCTGCTGCGGCTGCTCGGTCCGCTCTCCGTTCCGGAGGTCGCCGCCCGCCTGCAGCCGGTGGAGCTTGCCGTTGACGAGACCGGGACCGCGGTGGAACCGGCTCCGGCCACCGCCACCTCGGAGGATGCCGAAGAGCTGCTGGAGCAGCTGGTCCGCGCCAACCGGGCCCTGAAAATCGGCATGGCCGGCAGCACCCGGTATGCGGCCATCGAAGACGCCGCCCGGCTGCGGGACGCCCTCGGTGTTCCGTTGCCGATGGGCGTGCCGCTGGCGTTTATCGAACCCGTTGCGGATCCGCTCGGTGACCTGGTGGGCCGGTATGCCCGGACCCACGGGCCCTTCACCGCCGCCGAAGCCGCCGCCCGGCTGGGCCTCGGCGTCGCCGTCGTCACCGGCACCCTGCAGCGCCTGGCCGGCGAGGGACGCGTCGCGGAGGGCGAATTCCGCCCCGCCGAAACCCTGCTGCTGGACGCGGCCGACGGCGTCGACTCCACTCCCCCGGCCACCGTCACCGTTCCCGGCTCTCCCGCCGGAACCGAATGGTGCGATGTCGAGGTGCTGCGGCGGCTGCGCCGCAGTTCGCTGGCGGCCCTGCGTTCCGAGGTGGAGCCGGTGGACCCGGCCACCTACGGGCGGTTCCTGCCGGTCTGGCAGAACGTGGGTTCGTCACTGCGCGGGCTCGACGGCGTGGCCACCGTGATCGACCAGCTTTCCGGCGTGCCGATTCCGGCTTCGGCCTGGGAACCGCTGATCCTGGGCTCCCGGGTGCGCGACTACGCCCCGGCCATGCTGGACGAGCTGACCGCCACGGGCGAAGTGGTGTGGTCCGGCAGCGGCTCCCTGCCGGGCAACGACGGCTGGATAGCCCTGCACCTGGCCGAAAACGCGCCGCTGACGCTCAACCCCTCCCCTGATTTCGAGCCGGGCGGCCTGCACCAGCGGCTGCTGGAACTGCTGGGCAACGGCGGCGCGTACTTCTTCCGCCAGCTCGGCGACGGTCTAGCGGCAGACGGCATGGCTGAAACGGATGCGAACATCATCTCCGCCCTCTGGGAACTCGTCTGGGCCGGGCGGATCAGCAATGACACTTTCACCCCGGTGCGGTCCCTGCTCTCCGGCGGGAAAACCGCCCATAAGCAACGGGCCGCCACCCCGCGTGCCCGCACCGCCCGGATGGGACGGCTGGGCCGGGCACCCGGGGCCTCTCTGACGGGCAGCTCCATGCGGCTGGCGGCCGGCGGCGCGTCCGCGCCCGCGCTCCGCAACGCTCCGCCGCTGGTCGCCGGGCGGTGGAGCATGCTCCCCGCGGTGGAAACCGACACCACGCTGCATGCCCACGCCACGGCCGAGCTGATGCTGGACCGCTACGGCGTGGTCACCCGCGGTTCCGTGGCCAGCGAAGGCACCCCGGGCGGCTTCGCCCTGCTCTATCGGGTGCTGGCCCGGCTGGAGGAGATGGGCAGGTGCCGGCGCGGTTACTTTATTGAGCAGCTCGGCGCCGCCCAGTTCGCGGTGCCGGCCACGGTGGACCGGCTGCGTTCCTTCTCCGAAGACGCGCAGTTGAAGCAGCCCGAACCGTCCGCCGTCGCACTGGCCGCCACCGATCCGGCGAACCCCTACGGTGCCGCCCTGCCCTGGCCGACCCTGGAGGGTGGACACCGGCCCGGCCGCAAAGCCGGTGCACTGGTGGTCCTGGTCGACGGCGAGCTGGCGTTATACGCCGAACGCGGCGGCAAGACACTCCTGACCTTCACCGAGGAGCCGGCTGTCTTGGAGCTTTCCGCTGCCGCGCTGGTGCGGATTATCCAACGAGGCGCGGCGGAGAAAATGGCCATCGAGAAGGTCAACGGGACGGATATCCTCGATACGGACGCTGCGCGGGCACTGACCGCTGCCGGTTTCTACACCACGCCGAAAGGGCTGCGCTACCGTGTCTGATGTGTTGGCCCCGTGCGTAGTCGAACCGGGGAGGAACCGTGCCTGAGGGCGATACCATCTGGCGGGCGGCGAGGGACCTCAATGCCGTCCTGGCCGGCAAAGAGCTCACCCGGTGCGATATCCGCGTCCCGAAATTCGCCGCCACCGATTTCACCGGCTCCGCCGTGCAGGACGTTGCGTCCCGCGGCAAGCATCTGCTGATCCGCGGCGGCGATCCCGTGGACGGCTGGATCCTCCACTCCCACCTGAAAATGGAGGGGCTTTGGCACGTTTACGCGCGCGGCGAGAAGTGGCGCCGGCCCGCGTTCAAGGCCCGCTGCATCCTCGAAACGGACACCCACCAGGTGGTCGGATTCGACCTCGGGTTCCTTCGGGTCCTGCCCCGGTCGGACGAGGACGACGCCGTCGGCTACCTCGGCCCGGACCTGCTGGGACCCGACTGGGACGCCGAAGAAGCGCTGCGCCGCCTCTCCGCCCAGCCGGACCGGCCCATCGGCCTGGCCCTGCTGGACCAGCGGAACCTCGCCGGGATCGGCAACATCTACCGGTGCGAGCTGTGCTTCCTGGCCGGCATCCACCCGCTGACCCCGGTCTCCGACGTCCCCGATCTGCCCCGCCTGGTGGACCTGTCCAAGCGGCTCCTGGAGGTCAACAAGGCCCGCTCCCGCCGGATCACCACCGGCGCCATGGGCCGGGACCAGCTCTGGGTCTATCGCCGGGAACGGCGGGGCTGCCTGCGCTGCGGCACCAAGGTGGCGCATGAGCTGCTCGGCGACAACGAGTTGGAAATGCGGGACCTGTACTACTGCCCGCACTGCCAGCCGTTTCCCTAAACACCTTCCCGCTCCCCGCCCCTCGGATGGCAGAATGCTGGGCAGCTCCGGCCGGCAACTCCGGGGGGGGCTCCTTACCTGAGCTGCCGGGCGGCCCGCCGGATTGAGTCACCGATGCGGTGCAGCCTTTCCGAGTCCAGCTTCCAGGCCTGCCAGTACAGCAGGACGTCCCGGTGCGCACGCTCATCTAGCAGCACCAACGTCCCGTCCTTGAGTCCGTTGCCCAACTGCAGTTCCGGCAGCATGCCCCAGCCGAGTCCTGCACGGACCGCTGCCACAAATGCCTCAGAGGACGGGATAGTGTGCCGGGGCGGTCGTCCGTCAACGCCGCGGGCCTGCAGGAACCGGCGCTGCAGATCGTCCTTGGCATTGAACTGAACCACCGGCAGGGCTGCCCAGTCGACACCGTCCTCACGCGTGAAGCGCTGCTGCAGGTCCGGCGTCGACACCGGGAGGTAGCGCATGGCGCCCAAGGCCTCGACCCTGCAGCCGTTGACCGGTGTCGGATCGGCGGTGACCGCGCCGATTACGTCCCCTTGGCGCAACAGCTGCGCGCTGTGGTCCTGGTCTTCGACGTGCAGGTCCAGGGTGCTGTCCGTCAACTCGGCTGCTTCGGAGAGGACGGGGACGAACCATGTGGCGAGGGAGTCCGCATTGACGGCCACCGGCGTCGGCGTCCGCGGTGATGTGCCACCCGAGAGCGCGGAACGGGTTTCCCCCTCCAGCAGCTGCACCTGCCGTGCCATGCGCAGCAGAACCACGCCCGCGTCCGTCGGCGTGCAGGGTGTCCCGCGGCGAACAACGACCTGGCCCACGGAGCTTTCCAGTGCCTTGATGCGCTGGCTTACCGCTGACGGACTGATGTGCAACCGATCCGCCGCCGCTTCGAACGTGCCCTCGTCGACGACGGCGGACAGTGCGCGGAGATGCTCGAAGTTCATGAAGCAAACCTAATGCATCCTTCAAATCATTCGTTTGTCTGAACCGCTGCCGCTGGTTACCGTCGAGGAATGCTAAGTATTTGGGCCACTGGAATGGTCACCGGCCTCGGACTGATTGTGGCCATTGGAGCGCAGAATGCCTTCGTCCTGCGGCAGGGGCTGCGGCGGGAACACATCGGCGCGGTAGTGGCCCTGTGCATCATCAGCGATGCCCTGCTGATCTTCGGCGGCACCGCCGGAATCGGCGCATTGGTATCCCGCTTCCCGGCGGTCCTGGAAATCCTGCGCTGGGCCGGCGCCGCCTACCTCACCTGGTGGGGTATCCGCTCGCTGATCTCCGCCGCCAGGCCCTCGGTGCTGGAAGCACAGGCACCGAGGGCCAAGGGCAACGTCATCCTGACGACCCTTGCCCTGACCTTCCTGAACCCGCACGTGTATCTGGACACCGTGGTGCTGCTGGGCAGCCTGGCGAACCAGTACGGTTCTGACACGCGCTGGATTTTCGCAGCCGGCGCCGTGGTGGGCAGCCTCATCTGGTTCACCGCGCTGGGCTACGGTGCCCGCAGCTTATCCACGGTGCTGAACCGGCCGCGTACCTGGCAGATCGTCGATCTGCTGATCGGCGTCGTGATGCTGGTCCTCGCCGTCCGGCTGGTCTTGGGCTGATCCGGACGACGCACTCCGACCGGCCGGCCCGTAATAAAAGCTGCAGTCCGTCTGCGGCGTGAAAGCATTCGTTCCGTGACTACCCCGGACGAACGCTACCTCCTGATTCGCACTCCCCCTCCCTTGGAGGCTTACCTGCGGCTGCGCGCCGAGTCCGGGCTGACGCGCAAACGGGCAGACCAGGCACAAGCGGCCCTGACCGGCAGCTGGGCGGCGGCCCACATCCAGGAGACGGCCACCGGATGTCCCGTGGCGATGGGCCGGGTGATCGGCGACGGCGGCTGGTATTTCCACATCGCGGACATGGCCGTCCTGCCCGACCATCAGCGGCAGGGTCTGGGCGACCGGATACTTACCGACCTGCTGGAGAGCATCCGGTCTCATGCTCCGGCAGGCGCCTGGGTCACCCTGATGGCTGACCCGCCGGGCCGCCGTCTCTATAACCGGCATGGGTTCCGGGAAACGGCTCCGGATTCACTTGGCATGGCCCTGACGCTGTAAAACCCGCAGCCCCAGCGAAGGTTCGGACACAGCATCCCACCATATGGTGCTGCTGTTACCTCCTGTTGTCACAGCAGCACCATCAGTAACAGTGTTTGGGAAGGCGTGCGGGCAAACGGAAGCGAGAGGAACGCAGCGCCGGGACCGGTACGCCCGCTCCCCTATGTCCGCCCGGCCGGCTCCCCTCAGACCCGGCTAGGCCCGCGGGGCGTGCGTGGCCGTGACCCAGCGCAGCAGCGAGTAGAGCAGCTGGGATGCGCCGGGCATAAAGCCGGATCCGTGGTGATAGACCGGGTCCATGGTGGTCACCAGCAGGCGGGCAGGCTGGTTCACCTCATCCACGTACAGCAGCGTGCCGGATTCGGCGCCGTCCTCTTCCATCACCACCAGCGAGCGGGCACCGGGGCGCGGATGCAGCAGACCGTGATGGTGCCAGGACACGGACCGGGGGGTGAGGAGTTCCCACATCGGATCCTCGGGCAGCCGCAGCCGAGTCCCGTTGTCCTCGCCGGTGCGCCACATCCAGAACACCGTGGGGCGGAAGCTGTAGCCGACGCCGGGCAGCCACTGTTCAACCTTGTTCTCACCAAGCACGATCACGGTTTTTCCCGGGTCGGACAAGGCCTCAAGGATGGCCGGAACAAAGCGCGCAAGCTGGCCCTGATGCAGCCGGTCGCTCACAATCACCACATCCAGGTCCGCGAGCACGGCCGGATCGGCGTCCGGCAGATACACGGATTCCAGGCGGTACGGTGCCAGGGCCGGGTCGGCCAGGGTACGCAGGGGCTGGAAGGTGCCGCAGTGCAGCAGCCCGATCCGCGGGGCAGCCGATCCCTCCTTGCGTGAAACGGCGGAGGATCGGGGTCCGACGGCGGCAGGAGCGGGGGCGAACGCCGGCTCCGCCGCTGTGCGTTCCCCGTTTTCCAGCCACTGCACCAGGTTCGGGCCCAGCACGCGGGTGGAATACTGATCGTCGCTGAAGCTCTCCAGGTCATTGCCGCCGTGCACCAGCACTTCGCCGGAGCCGATCCGGTAGCTGTAGTCCAGCGGGAGCCGGTACTGGCCGATGCCGGTCACCACGGTCGCACCCTCGGGCAGGTCCAGGTGATAGCCGCGGCCGTAGAAACCGGCGACGCCGATCTCCTCCAACCGCTCGTAGCTGTGGGTTCCGGGCACCCCCGTGCGGTAGTGCAGGTCCCGGTAGTCAATGCCTGCCCAGACCGGGTGCGGAGAGACCGGATGCGGCCGGACGTCCTGCGCGCCGCGGAATTCCAGCTTGCGCCAGACCGCCAGCCCGTCGATGAAGGGCTTAACCACCTGGCCGTTGACCAGCACCCGGCCGCCGGCGCGCACGAAGCCGGTGAGTGCTTCGCGGTGCTTGCCCAGCAGGAGATGGTCCACGCCGCCGCCGATCACCAGCCCGTCGGCCGAGAGGATCCGGGCGCGGGCGGCGTCGTCGTCGAGGTCGTAGGCGTCGACATCCTCGAAGGCGCCGCGCCAGGTGGTGTCGGTCTGGCCAAGCATCGGCTTGCCGCCGATCAAACGGATAATCACGGATGTTCCTTTACAAGGGGGGTTCGAATTTCCACGGGAGTCGGTGCCGGTGCCCCGACGGCGCCGGGCACCGGGCAGGCACGGCATGACGGGCCGAAATCCGGAACGGCGATCACGCGTTCGCCGGATACCGTGCCCACGGTGGGGGTGCAGATGGGCAGGCCGTAGACCTCGGAGAGGGCCGGACCGGTGAGCAGCTCTTCGGTGGGACCCCAGCGGACGTCATGGCTGCCGACAAACAGCAGCGCGTTGCGGGACACGTGGAGCGCGTGGTCAGGATGATGAGTGGTCATGATGACTCCCATGCCCTCAGCAGCCAGCCCGGTGAGCACGCTCAGCACGCGGGACTGGTTGTTCAGGTCCAGCGCAGAAGCCGGTTCGTCCAGGACGAGCAGTTCGCAGCCGGAGGCCACGGCCCGGGCAATCAGCACCAGCTGCCGCTGCCCGCCTGAGAGGGTGGAATAGTCGCGTCCGGCCCAGGCGGCCACGCCTACCCGTTCCATGGCTGCGTCGGCGGCGGCGTAGTCCTCGGCGCGCGGCGTCTGATACGCACGCAGGTGCCGGGTGCAGCCCATCAGCACCATGTCGGCGACGGTGAAGGACGGACCTGCACCGTGGTCCTGGGGCACGTATCCGATGCCCGGCGCGCCGTGAACCGTTCCCTCACGCGGGGCAAGCAGCCCGGAGAGGCACTTGAGCAGCGTGGTTTTGCCGCGGGCGTTGGGCCCCAGGATGGACAGGACCTCCCCGCGCTCCAAGGAAAATTCCAGGTTCCGGAAGAGCCACGGGCGCAGCCGGGAATAACGGAAACCGAGGTCGGTAGCCTGCAGCAGCGGCGCGGAGTCAGCCGCCCGGCTGCCCGTCATCGGATCCCCGGGAACCGGGCGGGGCAGGGAAACGACGGTCATGAGAGCTCGGCTTTCTTCTGCGAACGGGCCAGCAGCACCACGAAGACCGGGGCGCCGATGATGGCGGTGAGGATGCCGAGCGGAAGTTCGCTGCTGCTGATGGAACGGCTGAGGGTGTCGATGAGCATCAGGTAGGTACCGCCCAGCAACAACGACGCCGGCAGCAGGATCCGGTGATCCGGTCCCACCCAGAGCCGGGCGAGGTGCGGAACCACGAGGCCCACCCAGCCGACGGCCCCGGCCACGGCGACGGTGCCGGCCGTCATCAGGGCAACGGCACACAAAAGCACCACCCGGGAGCGCTGCGGGTTCACGCCCAGCGCGGCGGCGTCGTCGTCCCCCAGGGACAGGACATTCAGGCGCCAGCGCAGGGCCAGGACTATCGCGGCGCCGATTGCCACTGGGACGAGTGCGGTGAGCACCTTGTCATAGCTGGCCGCGGCGATGGAACCGAGCAGCCAGTGCACAATCGAGGGCAGTTCGGAATACGGGTCGGCCAGGTAGGTCATGAAGGAGACCAGCGCGTTGAAGAACGCCGCCACCACAATCCCGCCCAGGACGATCATCAGCATGGCGTTGTCCCGTCCGCCCAGCCGGCCCAGCAGCAGGACGCCGGCGAGTGCGGCCAGCCCGAACCCGAAGGCACCGCCGACCATCCAGCCGCCGGACAGGCCGAGGGTCAGCACCAGTACCCCGCCGAAGGACGCCCCGGCGGTGACGCCGATGATGTCCGGGCTGACCAGCGGATTGCGGAACAGCGCCTGCAGGCAGGCGCCGCCAAGCGAGAGCGCTCCGCCCACCAGGAAGGCCAGCAGCACGCGCGGCAGCCGGACATCCAGGACCACGGTGGCTTCCTGGTCGGTCCAGGTCCGGCGGAGCATCCCTTCGCCGCCGAAGAGGGCGGTGACTTCGTTGAACAGGATGCGCAGGATTTCGTTCGGCGGCACCCAGTACCGGCCGGCGGCCATGGAAACCAGGGCCACCGTGCACAGGATCAGGACACAGAGCGGCAGGATCAGCCGGCGGCGGGCCGACGACGGCGGGGCACCGGCCGACGATGACGCCGACGACGTCGAGCCGGCGCGGGCAGGTGCAGGTGCGCCGGAGCTATGCGGAGCCGCCACCTCAGCCGCGGAAGACGTCGTAGCCAACGCTGGCGCCGTTCAGGTCCAGCCGCAGGGCGGCATCAATTTGGGCTTCGCTCACTTCGTACCCGTAGAGGTACGCAATCTTTTCCTTCATGGCGGCGCGCAGGGTGTTGCTGGTGCGGCCGGGATGGAACACCTCGGCCGCCCACCGCCACATCAGCGGGGATTCGGCGCAGGGAACTTCCCAGCGGTATCCGCCCAGCGGGGCCTTGTAGACCCGGCGGTTTTTGACGGCGGACACGGAGGCGAGGGACGGGTCCGCGTAGACCTCGGCCGGGGTGCGGGTATCGAAGCCACCCAGCGTGATGACTTCGGGATCCCACTCGATCAGCTGCTCGGCGCTGACCACGTTCTCCGCGGAAAGGTTCTCCGCCGCCATGTTCTGCCCGCCGGCCAGCTCCATCCAGTAGTGCATGTAGGAGGACTTGTTGGAGGCCGAATAGCCGTCGCCGGACTGGCCCAGGTGGACCACCCGCACGGGCTTGGAAACTGCGGCGAGCTCATCTTCCAGCCGGGCGATTTCGGCATGCATCCAGTCCACGATTTCGGTGCCGCGCTCGGGCTTGCCGAGGATGGTGGAGAACAGGGACACCCAGGTTTCCAGGTATTCCTGCGTTCCGTAGAGCAGGCAGACCGTTTTGAAGCCGGCGTTTTCCAGCGGCTCCACAAGTCCGTCGCCCTGGTCCGCCCACTGGAACACAACGTCGGGCTCCAGTTTGGTGATGGTCTCGATGTTGGGGGTGAAGCTCGACGGCGCGATGGTGGTGGTGGTTTTCGATTCCGGGAACATCTCCCCGAAGAGGCCCTGCCGGTTGGCCTGCAGGGTGGATTCATTGATGCCCACGATCTTGCCGTACCCGCCGTCCACGGCAGCCAGCATGGATGGCGAGGGGATGACGGTGGTGGCGATTTTCTGCACCGGGGCATCGAAGGAAACCTCGACGCCGCGCATGTCGGTGACGGTGAAACCGCCGGATCCTGCTGCATTCCCGGCCGCAGCCACAGTGTCACGACTGGAGCAGGCCCCCAGCGCCAATGCCAGGAAGCCGAGCCCGGCTCCGCCCAGGATATTGCGGCGCGAGGGTCCGGATTTGGGACCGGACGGGGAGATTTCGGGTGCAGTCAAGGACGTTCCTATCACAGGCGAGAGGTAAGGATTACCTAAGCGGACACCTAACATCTGACCACAACCGAAGATATTAGAGCACGTTTTTATGCCCTAATTGACGTGTGAAATGCATCGCATTAATTCCTAGGCTTCCTACCTTCCAGCAAGGCTAGGATTGGTCGAATGGACATCCCAAAGCAGCTCCCGGAGCAGGACGGCTACTGGTACGGCCCCGATCCGGAGCACCCAAAAGCCCGCGCCGTGCTGGATGCAGTGCGCAGTTACCGTGCCGCTGAAACCCTGGTCCGCCGACGCACCCAGGATGCCATGGGAATGAACGAAAACGACCTTTTGGCCATGCGCTGCCTTATGCAGGCCCGGCAGGCCGGTGGAAGCCTCGGCCCCAAGGACCTGAGCCGGCTCCTTGGGATCTCCACCGCCTCCACCACTGCACTTATCGACCGGCTGGAACGCGGCGGATACGTCCGACGGCGAGCCCGGCCCAATGACCGCCGTGCCTGGGAGATCGTCCCCACCGACGCATCGGACGCCGACGTTCGCCAGACCGTGGGCGATATGCACCAGCGCATGATGCGTGCCGCGGCAGAGCTGTCGCCGGAGGAAGCCGAGATTGTCATTTCCTTTATGGACCGACTGCGTTCCGCACTGGAGGAACCGAAGCCGGATCCGGGCAATCCACAGCACTGATCCCGCCCGGATTTGTCGGCACACCGGAAATCCACACACCCGAAAGCTGGACTCAGCTGCACGCCCATCCTATTGTTAGCCAGACTAGTAAATAGACACGCTAGCGAATAACCCAGGGGGCGGCATGGGCAGGCATCCAGCACCAAGAACCGCAGTATCCCCTGCCTCCGATGCCTCGGGTTTTAGTGCCCACGTGCTCATCGGCGGTCGATTCTGCCTGGATGAACCTATCGGGCAGGGCACCGCTGGCTACGTCTGGCGGGCTACGGATCTGGCATCCCTGGAGAAGGTGGCCGTCAAGATCTTTTCCGCCCCGCTTGGGCACAGGCCGGAGGGGCATGAAGCCGTACGGGAAGCGGCCGCGCTGCGGGCTGTCGAGAATCCGCACGTGGTTCGGATGATTTCCACGGGCACCATCAGCCACCCCGGCACCGGCGTGCAGACGCCATACCTGGTTCTGGAACTGGTGCGGGGCACCGACCTTCGGCAGAACCTCCCCGGCATACTGCAGCCCAGCGACGCTGCGCGGCTCGGCGTCGAGCTCGCCGCCGGACTTGGGGGCGTGCATGCTGCGGGGTACATCCACCGGGACGTGAAACCCTCGAACATCCTGGTGGATCCGGCAACCGGCCACGCCAAGATCACCGATCTGGGCATCGCGGTCAGCACCCAGGGGTTCGGGGATAAGGAACCGTCCTACGGGAGCCTGCCCTACATGAGTCCCGAGCAGGTGCGGCGCGCGCCCCTGACCTCCGCCACGGACATTTACTCGCTGGGACTTGTCCTGCTCGAATGCCTCACGGGTGTCCGCACCTTCGACCTGCCGCAGGTCGAATCCACGGTGGCCCGGACGGTCCGCGGACCGGAAATCCCGCCCACGCTCCCCGCCCGCTGGCGGTCGCTGCTGTCCGCCATGACTTCACTCTCTCCGCGCGAACGCCCGAACGCCGAGCAGTGCCGGGTGGAGCTGGCCTCCCTGCAGCACCAGTACGCGCACGCCGCTGCTGCCTGAACACGTCCGTACGGACGCCGGGCAGCTAGGGCAGCTATGGCAGCTTGCCCGCCATCCGTTCGCGCATCAGACCGCTGGCCTCATTCAGTCCGGTGATCCGCACCTCGGTTCCGCGCCGCCGGTACTTCTCCGTCACGGCGTCGAGTGCAGCCACGGTTGATGCGTCCCAGACGTGGGAGCCGCTCAGGTCAATGACCACATTCGCCGGATCCAGGACGTATTCGAACTGGGAATACAGATCATTCGAGGAGGCGAAGAACAGCTCGCCGTTCACCGTGTAGACGGCGGTGGCACCGGCGTCGTTCCCCGTGACCGTGCGGTCCACGGTGACGAAGTGCGCCACCCTGCGCGCAAACAGCACCATCACCACCAGCACGCCGACGCCGACTCCGCTGGCCAGGTTGTGGGTCCAGACGGTCACGGCCACGGTGGCCAGCATGACGGCGGTTTCACTCTTGGGCATCATCTTCAGCGTGGACGGGCGGATGCTATGCCAGTCGAAGCTGGTGACCGCCACGAAGATCATCACGGCCACCAGGGCTGCCATCGGAATCAGGGCCACAACGTCTCCGAGGACAACCACCAGAAGGAGCAGGAAAGCCCCGGCCAGGAACGTGGAAATCCGGGTTCGGGCACCGGAGCCCTTCACGTTGATCATGGTCTGGCCGATCATCGCGCAGCCGCCCATGCCGCCGAAGAATCCGGTGATGAGGTTGGCTGCACCCTGGCCCCAGGCTTCGCGGGTCTTGTTGGAACGGGTGTCGGTGACGTCATCCACCAGCTTGGCCGTCATCAGCGATTCCAGCAGCCCCACAAACGCGACCGCCAGGGCGTAGGGGAAGACCACCTGCAGGGTGTCAAGACTGACGGGCACATCGGGCAGCAGCAGCGACGGCAGGCTGTCCGGCAGTTCGCCTTTGTCCCCGACCGTCGGGACGGAAAGGGAGGCGAACACCGTGATGGCCGTGAGGACAACGATGGCCACCAACGACGCCGGCACCGCAACCGTGAGCCGGGGCAGGCCGAAG
Organism: Arthrobacter sp. zg-Y1110; assembly: GCF_025244865.1. Taxonomy (NCBI): domain Bacteria; kingdom Bacillati; phylum Actinomycetota; class Actinomycetes; order Micrococcales; family Micrococcaceae; genus Arthrobacter; species Arthrobacter sp. zg-Y1110. The sequence goes on along the minus strand of NZ_CP104272.1, from coordinate 353,516 downwards.
ACGATCAACAGCCCAAGCGCCACGAGCGGATAGACAAGCCAGGGCACCCCCAGCAGTTCGGGCACCTGGGCAATGAAGATCAAGATGGCCAGCGCGTTGACGAAGCCGACCATGACCTGGCGCGGAATGAAGCGCAGGAGTTTCGCCACGCCAAGCAGTGCCAGCAGCACCTGGAAGACCCCGGCCAGCAGCACGGCGGCAATCATGTACTCCACGCCGTGGGACGCCACCAGCGGTGCAATCACCAGGGCCACGGCGCCGGTGGCGGCGGAAATCATGGCCGGACGGCCGCCGAGGAAGGCGATGGAGACTGCCATGGTGAAGGCTGAAAACAGGCCGATCCTCGGGTCCACCCCGGCAATGACCGAGAAGGCCAGGGCCTCGGGGATGAGCGCAAGGGCCACCACCAGTCCGGCCAAGACCTCCGTCTTGAGCAGCTTCGGTGAACGCAGGGTACGCATAACCGACTGGCGCTCTTCCGGCGTCAGGGCCGGCGTCGTCGTTTTAGGCGGCACTGTGCGCGTCGGCTCCGTCTGGTCAGCAGGAGAAAGAACTGGTTCGGTGGCCACCGGGCTCCGTTTCGGATGGGGTTTCTGCGGCAGGATCTGCCTGGATTTCAAGGAGGGCGGGCCTGTTTCTACCCAGAACAGCCAAGCCCAATTTAAGCCCGCACGCGCGATATCCTGAAACCGTGATGCAGTCCCCGCTTCCCGTGCGCAACGGAGTCAACGCCACCCGCCTGCGCCTTCCCGGTGAAGGTCCCTGGGACACCGCCATGGACTACGTGCTTGAGCGGTTCGGCCATGTGGATCCGGACGGAATCATCGAGCGGTTCGAACGCGGTGAAGTAGTGGGCCTGGGCGGCATTCCGCTGACCGCGGCCACTCCCCTGACCGAGCACACCTTCATCTGGTACTACCGCGAGCTTCCGCCCGAAGAGCGGATCCCGGTGGAGATCGGCATCCTGCACCAGGATGAGGACCTGCTGGTGGTGGACAAGCCGCATTTCCTGCCGACGACGCCGGGCGGCATGTACGTGGCCGAGTCGGCCCTGGTTCGGCTGCGGGTCCAATTGGGGATTCCGGACCTGATTCCCATGCACCGCCTGGACCGCATGACCGCCGGAGTGCTGCTGTTCTCCACCAACCCCGAAACCCGGGGCAAGTACCAGATCCTCTTCGAGAAGCGCCGGATCAGCAAGGAGTACGAAGCCGTCGCTCCGGTCCGGGAGGACCTCGAGCTGCCGCGGATTGTCCGCAGCCGAATGATCAAATCCCGCACCTACCTGCTGGCCCAGGAAGTCGAGGGCGAACCCAATGCGGAGACCCGGATCGAGCTGATGGAGAGCAGCGGCGGGCTGGGCCGGTACCGGCTGCTGCCGCATACGGGGAAGACCCATCAGCTGCGGGTGCACATGGCATCGCAGGGCATCGGCATCCTGAATGATTCGTTCTACCCGGAGCTGCTGCCCCAGGCGCCGGACGACTATTCCCGTCCGCTGCAGCTGCTGGCGCGGTCCGTGCAGTTTACCGATCCGCTGACCCGCCGGCCGGTGGAGTACCGCAGCCGGCTTTCCCTGGATGCTTTTCCCGGCGCCTAGGAGTTCACAAGCCTAGGAATTTACAGCACGGTCCAGCGTCCGCGCATCCGCCGGAGCACACGCAGGTCCTGCCCGTTCGCTACTTCTTCCACTGCGGCCCGCATGTTGATGGCGGCGCGGCGGGCCCGTGAGTTTTCCACGGACCATTCATCGTCCGGGACGGTGAAACGCAGCGTGATCCGCGGAACGCCGGAGACGATATCCAGCTGGTTTGCCTCCACGTGGTGGGCGGCCCCCAGGGCGGCGACGGCCGTTTCCATGACCGCCTCCGGCGGGTTGCCCGGCTTCAGTCCGAGAATATTCAACTGGACGCGGAAAGAAGGCATGAATCAACCCTAGTGCCGATCGGTGCGTTGCCCGTGCCGGCACTCAGGGTCCCGGCGGGCACGCCAAAGGGCCCGGCAGCCGTCCGTAGACCGTACTGCCGGACCCCGTGGCGAAATGTGCTGCCGGACTAGACGTCGTCCGGGTTGAAATTGGCGAGCGGGTCTCCGCCGCGGTGTGCGGGATCGTCGCTGGCGTCTTCTTCTTCGCCTGCCAGCGGGTCGCCGAAGTCGACGTCGTTGGCTGCCTCGCCGATTGTTGGCGCTTCCGGCGGAATCTGCGTGTCGCCGTTCAGGAAGCGCTCTTCGGCGGTGTCGTCGCGGAGGGTCTGATCGGAGAGTTCACCGGGTTCGTTCAACGGTGCTTCTTCGCGGATCAGCGGGTCTTCCTGCCAGTTGTCCGGGTTGTCTTCTGCTGCTCCGGGGTACGTGAGGTCTTCAGCGTCCACCAGCTCGTCCTGCTCCAGCAGCTCGTCTTCGGACACCACCGTAAGTTCGTCCGGTGTGGCCACAGCGGCTACATCGTCGGCGAGAACCGGATCGTCGCCCAGCTCGGGATCGGGAATGCTCTGCTCGGTCATAAACCATGCCTTTCACGTCCGGTAAACCGGGCCGCCGTTGCTACGGCCCATTTAGTAAGCCTACTGATCCTGAGGATGGCATGCCACCCGGCCGGTTCCGCCGAGCAGCCATGGCGGCTGGCCGGCCGCGCCAAACGCGCACCCGAAATGCCCCTCTCGCGCGTCATTATGCCCGCCGAAAAGCCTATCCAGATAACTGTGACAGCTCTGGACCCTTGAATTCCCGGCACTTTTGGAATTAGGTCACGAAATGTTGACGTAATTGACCGGGGTGGTCCACTGTTTCTTCGTTACCTTTCCGAAAACGCAATTCAAGGGAGTCAGCAGTGTCCTTGCTGCACCACGCCGAACCTTCCGGCGATGTCCGTTTCCGTGTCGATGAGGCGTTCGCCGGCGGGCATCTGCTCAATGCCGCAAACATCGCCCGCTATGCCGCTGAGATGCGGCTCGGCGTCGACGCTGCCGCCGCCGCGGTCAGCGGAGCCGGCGGACCGTTCACCGGCATCGCTCCGGCGGAGCTCAAACCAGTGGTCGACGCCGTTGACCTGGAGACGCCGCTGCCGGATACCGCCGCAGCGCTGGCTGAATTGGAATCGGTGTACCTTCGCGACGCGGTGTACTTCCATCACCCGAAATATGCCGCGCACCTCAACTGCCCCGTGGTCATCCCGGCCTTGGTGGGAGAAGCAGTGCTTTCCACAGTGAATTCCTCGCTGGACACCTGGGACCAGAGCGCCGGCGCCACCCTGATCGAACAACGGCTCATCCGCTGGACCGCCAACCGACTCGGTTTGGGCGAGAACGCGGATGGTGTCTTCACCAGCGGCGGCAGCGCGTCCAACCAGCAGGCACTGCTGATGGCACGCAACCGGACCGTGGCGGCCCTGCGCCAGGACCCGGAGCGGAAATCACAGCGGCTCCCCGAACTGCTCGCAGGCCTGCGGATTTTCGCTTCCGAGGCGAGCCACTTCAGCATCCGGAAGTCCGCGTCCATCCTTGGCCTGGGGTACGACGCCGTCGTCCCGGTTCCGTGCGACGACCATCAGCGGATGGACCCGGACGCACTGGCGGATGCACTGGCGGCGAGCGCGGCACGGGGCGAGCAGGCGATGGCAGTGGTCGCTACGGCCGGAACCACGGATTTCGGCAGCATCGACCCGCTGCTTCCGACGGCCCGGCTGGCGGAGGAACACGGTGCCTGGCTGCATGTGGACGCAGCCTATGGCGGCGGGTTGATCACGTCGCAGCGCTATCGGCACCTCCTTGACGGCATCGGCGCGGCGGACTCGGTCACCGTTGACTTCCATAAGACGTTCTTCCAGCCGGTGAGCTCCAGTGCCGTCCTTGTCCGCGAGCGCGCGATGCTCAACCACGTCACCTACTACGCCGACTACCTGAACCCGGAGAGCGCTGCCCGGGCTGCCATCCCCAACCAGGTCGACAAAAGCATCCAGACCACCCGGCGCTTCGATGCGCTGAAGCTCTGGCTCACGCTGCGTGTGCTGGGGGCCGACGGCGTTGGGTCGCTGTTGGACGCAGCAATCGATCTGGCCTCCGCAACCGGGCTCGTTGTCGGGGCGGATCCGGAATTCGAAATGGCGGCACCTGTGCAACTGAGCACCCTGGTCTTCCGCTATCACCCCGGCGGCACGGACGAGGACAGCCTCGACGCGGTGAACCTGCACATCCGGCGGGCCCTTTCCGCCTCCGGCGAAGCACTCGTGGCGGGCACCAAGGTGGCCGGCCGGCATTACCTGAAGTTCACCCTGCTCAATGCAGACACCACGCTGACGGACATGCGGGCCATTCTCGAGCAGATCCGCCGCACCGGTTCCGACTACCTGGCCGGAGCGGCAGCATGAGCGCCGGCATCCCGGAATCGGGACAGATCCATGACCTGCTGGGGATCGGCGTCGGACCCTTCAACCTGGGGCTGGCCGCCCTGACCGATCCGTTGCCGGAACTGGATGCCCTCTTCCTGGACAGCAGCAGCGGTTTTGATTGGCACCCGGGAATGATGCTCGAGTCCGCCCATCTGCAGGTGCCCTTCATGGCGGATCTGGTCACTCTCGCTGACCCCTGCTCGCGGTACTCGTTCCTGAACTTCCTGAAACAGACCAACCGGCTGTACCGGTTCTATATCCGCGAAAACTTCTATCCGCTCCGGGCCGAGTTCAACGCCTACTGCCGTTGGGTAGCCGACCAGCTGCCTCACGTCCGGTTCGGCGAACATGTCACCGGCATCCGGCACGACAGCTCCAGCGGACTCTACGAGGTCACCGCCCGGACTTCCGCGGGTCCACGGTCCTACCGCGCCAGGCGGCTGGTGCTTGGCACCGGAACCCAGCCGTATCTGCCGCCCGCGGCCGCAGCGCTTCAGGGCAGCGGGGCAACCGTCCTGCACAACGCCGACTACCTTTCCCGCCGGCAGGAACTGCAGCAAAAGCGGTCCATCACCGTAGTGGGTTCGGGCCAGAGCGCCGCGGAAATCTACCTTGACCTCCTGGAGGGCATGGACGCCCACGGCTACGAGCTGAACTGGGTCACCCGCTCCGGGCGGTTCTTCCCGCTGGAATACACCAAGCTCACCCTGGAAATGACGTCTCCGGATTATGTGGACTACTTCCATGCGTTGCCCGGCGCTACGCGGGACCGGCTCGTGGCGGAGCAGAAGAACCTCTACAAGGGCATCGACTCGGACCTGATCAACACCATTTATGACACCCTCTACGCGAAGAGCCTGACCGGGGATCCGCGCACCCGGCTACTGACCCACACCGAGCTCTGCGGCGGCACCTTCGATGCCGCCAGCGGACGCTCCACGCTGCAGCTGCACCATGCGGAACAGCAGCGCACGTCCGCCCTCGAGACCGATGCCGTGGTCCTGGCGACCGGCTACGCCTACCGGGAACCGGAGTTCCTCGCCGGCATCACCGACCGGATCCGGCGCGACGACGCCGGCCGGTTCGACGTCGACCGCTGGTACGGGGTGGGCGCCGAACCGGGTGAGATCTTCGTCCAAAACGCCGAGCTCCACACCCACGGTTTCGTCACTCCGGACCTCGGCATGGCGGCATACCGCAATTCGGCCATTATTCGGGAAATCCTCGGCCGGGAGGTCTATCCCGTCGAAACCGGCATCGCATTCCAGGACTTCGGAGTGCCCGGGCCAAGCACACCTGATGCCGGGGAGGTCCCCGCGTGAACTTCACGTTTACCCCCGTGGACCCGGCTCGGCACACCCCGGTGCTGCATAGCTGGATGACCCGGGATTACGCCCGCTTCTGGGGCATGCTCAACGCCTCGCCGGCCGACGTCGAACGCGAATATGCCGGCATTGCAGCGAACCCGCACCATTGGGCCTGGCTCGGATTCGAGACCGGGTCGGAGGTCCCGGCTTTCCTGATGGAAAGCTACGATCCGGCCCATTCGCCCCTCGCCGGCGCCTATCCGGTGGCAGCAGGTGACGTAGGAATGCATCTGCTCGTGGGGCCGCCGGACCAGCCCCGCCCCGGCTTCACCTCGGCGGTGTTCCGCGCGGTTCTGGAGTTCCTGTTCAGCGATCCCGCCGCCATCCGGATAGTCGTGGAACCGGACATCCGCAACACCAAGATTGCCGCCCTCAACGCCAGGTTCGGATTCGTACCGGACCGCACCGTATCCCTGCCCGACAAGGATGCCCGCCTCAGTTTCTGCACCCGTGCCGGGTTTGCAGCCGCACTTGAAGGAGTTACCCCGTGACCACCGCTGCTGAACCGATCGCTGTTGCTGATCCGGCCGGAGCCCCGCCCGAGCCGACGCCGTCAACCACCGCCCACCTCACGCCCAGCCGCTGGGAACGCGCGAACCGGCATCTGATCCGCAAGGCGATCTCGGAGTTTTCCCATGAACGCATCCTCCGTCCCGTGCCGGAACCAGGACGGGAAGGACTGTTCCGCCTTGCCTCGGACGACGGCCGGGCCGTCTATCGGTTCCGTGCCACGCAGTTGGTGCTGGAGCACTGGAGCATCCCGGCCGACAGCATCCGCCGTGAACTGGAAGGCACCGAAACCAGCCTCGATGCCTTGGACTTCATTACCGAGTTCGCCGCAACCCTCGGCATCAACGAGCAGATGCTTCCCGTCTATCTGGAGGAGATCTCCTCCACGCTCGCTTCCGCTGCCTTCAAGGACGTCGCGGACGCGGCGGGTTCGGAACTCCTGGCTGCCGGGATCACCGCCGGGCACGATCCGGCCGAGGATTTCCAGGCCGTGGAACGTTCCATGACCGAAGGCCATCCCTGCTTCGTGGCGAACAACGGCCGGCTCGGGTTCGGTTCCGGCGACTATCTGGCCTACGCCCCTGAAGCGGGCGCGCCGATCCGGTTGGAGTGGATCGCCGTCCGTGCAGACCGTACCCGGTTCACTGCGGCGGCGGGACTGGACTACCGCAGCCATCTGGAACAGGAGCTGGGACCGGCGGCGCTGGCAGGGTTCGAATCCACGCTTCGTTCAGCCGGGCTCGAAGCCGGCGACTACCTGTTTATGCCGGTGCATCCCTGGCAATGGCAGAACAAACTCAGCGTGACCTTTGCGGCCGATATTGCCCAGCAGCACATCGTGCATCTGGGTACCGGGCAGGACACCTATCAGGCCCAGCAGTCCATCCGCACCTTCTTCAACCGCGATGCGCCGTCCCGCTGCTACGTAAAGACGGCCCTCTCCGTGGTCAATATGGGCTTTATGCGCGGTCTCTCCCCCGAATACATGGTCGCCACCCCGTCCATCAACGACTGGCTGGACGGGCTGGTCCGCGCCGATGCAACGCTGCAGGCCGCCGGTTTCCGTCTCCTGCGCGAGGTGGCCGCCGTCGGGTACACCAACAGGTATTACGACGCCGCGGCCCCCAAGGGTTCCGCCTACCGGAAGATGCTGGCGGCCTTGTGGCGGGAAAGCCCGGTGGACCAGCTTGATGACGGAGAGCAGCTGGCCACCATGGCGTCCCTGCTGCATACGGATGCCTCCGGAACGCCGTTCACGTCCGCACTGGTCCGGCGCTCAGGGCTGCCCGCCCGGGAATGGCTTCGCCGTTACCTGGACGCCTATCTGGTCCCCCTGCTGCACTGCTTCTACGCATACGACCTCGCGTACATGCCGCACGGAGAAAACCTGATCCTGGTACTCCGGGACGGTGTGCCGCACCGGGTCTTCATGAAGGACATTGCCGAGGAAATCGTGGTGATGGGAGACAAGGTGGATCTGCCGGAAGCAGCCGCCCGGGTGCGGGTGCAGATTCCTGCCGATGAAAAGGTCCTGTCCCTCTTCACCGACGTCTTCGACTGCTTCTTCCGCTTCCTCTCGGCCATCCTGCACGAGGACGGCGTACTGCCCCAGGACGAATTCTGGGCGGAAGTGGCGGACACCGTGCGGCGGTACCAGGCCGGCCATCCGGAGTTCGCGGTCGAGTTCGCCGCGTCGGACCTCTTCGCCGAGGATTTCGCGCTGTCATGCTTGAACCGGCTGCAGCTGCGCAACAACCAGCAGATGCTGGACCTCAGCGACCCGTCCGGCGGCCTGCAGTTCTCGGGACGGATCGCCAACCCTCTGGCCCGGTTCCGTCCGGCCAGCTAGCTGGCTGCACCGGGCCGGGCCGGCGGGGTGTGGGAAAACCCTGCAGTTTGTGGCAACCCCTTCACCGCGCAACGCGGGAATCCCGACAAACCGAAGGGATCTGCACAAACCGCAGGGGCCCGGAGGCAGGCGGCACGCGGGCCTCCGGAACGCTCGCGCCGGTCGGCGGCACGCCGGGGCTACGCAGGAGCGCACCCCGCAGGCGGAAACCCTGCGGTTTGTGGCAATCCCTGCACCGCGCAACGCGGGGATCCCGACAAACCGAAGGGATCTGCACAAACCGGAGGGGCCCGGAGGCAGGCGGCACGCGGGCCTCCGGAACGCTCGCGCCGGACGGCGGCACGCCGGGGCTACGCAGGAGCGCACCCCGCAGGCGGAAACCCTGCGGTTTGTGGCAATCCCTGCACCGCGCAACGCGGGGATCCCGACAAACCGAAGGGATCTGCACAAACCGGAGGGGCCTGAATAAGGCGGCATCAATATTTCCCGCGAGCTCTGCGAGCGCGGAAATTTCGTTGCCGCCGTTCCAGGCCCCGCAGGGGCCCGCCCCGCAGGGGCCCGCCCCGCAGGGGCCCGCCCCGCCGTTCCAGGCCCCGCAGGCCCCACCCCGCAGGGGCCAGCAGCCCTAGCGCAGAGCCGACACCCCGGTGATGTCCCGCCCGACAATCAGCGTGTTGATCTCATAGGTGCCTTCATACGTGTAGATGGCCTCGGCGTCGGCGAAGATCTTGGCCATCCGGTAGTCGGTGACAATCCCGTTGCCGCCGAGGATGCTGCGGCCCAGCGCCACGCTTTCGCGCATCCTGGCGCTGGCGTAGGACTTCGCCAGGGCGGCCCGCGCCATGTCTCCGGGAGCTGCGCCGGCAACGGGCGCTTCGTTACCGGGTACGGGGTAGCCCCCGTGTTCGAGTTCGGTGACCCGGGCCAGCATTCCGGTGCTGGCCACCGCATTGCCGAGGATCTGCACCAGCTGCTGCTGGATCAGCTGGAAGGCTGCCAGCGGGCGGCCGAACTGCTGGCGTTCGACGGCGTAGGCGCGGGCAACGTCGAACGTGGCCAGCTGGGCTCCCACCGCCTGCCAGCCGACCATGATCCGGGAGCCCTGCAGCAGCTGCTTGGTGTCGTCGAAGCTCTCCACTCCGGCGAGCAGGTCCGCGGCGGGCACCCGGACGTCAGTCAGCACAATGTCCGCGTTCTGCACGGTGCGCAGCGCGGTCTTGTTCTCGATCCGGGTCCGGGTTACCCCTGGCAGGTTCGCGTCGAGCAGGAAACCGCGGGTGTATCCGGTTTCCGGCTCCCGCGCCCACAGGACCATGTAGTCGCAGAACGTGCCGTTGCCGATCCAGCGTTTGGCACCGTTCAGCACCCAGGTGTCGCCGTCGCGCACTGCGGTGGTGGACATGCCGCCGGCAACATCGGAGCCGTGTTCCGGCTCGGTCAGTGCGAAGGCACCGGTGATCCGCAGCGCACGGGCGTCGTCGAGCAGCCGGGCTTTCTGCTCCTCGGAGCCAAAGACATGCAGGGCTTCGACAAACAGGTCATGGTGGACCATGAAGAACGTGGCGAGCGAGGTGTCGGCGCGCGTCATTTCCGCGATCACCAGACCGGCGAACAGCGGCGAGTAGCCCTGCTGGACAGGCGTGGAAAGTTCCAGCTGTGCCAGCTTCGGCAGGAGGTCGGAGGGGAAACGCGCCTCGTTCCACCAGTCCACGGCGTGCGGCAGCACTTCCTCGGCGAGGAAACGCCGCAGTTCGGCAAGCTTGGCTTTCTCGGTGTCGCTGAGCAGGTCTTCGAAACCGTAGAAATCGGCGTCGGGCAGTTGGTGCAGTGGTGCGGAGGAGCTCATCAAGGTCAGCGCGGTCCCATCCGGATGGCGCCGTCCAAGCGGATTGTCTCGCCGTTGAGCATCTGGTTTTCAATGATGTGAGCCGCCAGCGAGGCGTATTCCGTGGCCCGGCCCAGGCGCGAAGGGTGCGGCACCTGTGCGGCCAGGGAATCCTGGGCGGCCTGCGGCAGTCCCGCCATCATGGGTGTTTCGAAGATCCCCGGCGCGATGGTGACCACCCGGATCAGGTGGCGGGCCAGCTCACGTGCCAGCGGGAGCGTCATCGCTGCAACGCCGCCCTTGGACGCGGAGTAGGCGGGCTGGCCGATCTGGCCGTCAAAGGCGGCAACGGAGGCCGTGTTGATGATGACGCCGCGTTCCTCGGTGCCGTTGGCGGTGACCGGATCGGTTTCGGCCATGGCGGCGGCGGCGAGCCGGGTGACGTTGAAGGTGCCGATCAGGTTCACGCTGACCACGCGGGCAAAGTCCTCCAGCGGTAGGACGCCGTCGCGGCCCAGCACCTTGCCCGGTGTTGCGATGCCCGCGCAGTTCACGGCCACCCGGAGCGGTCCTGCAGCCATGGCTGCTTCGACGGCGGCCTGCATCTGTTCCGGGTTAGTGACGTCGCCGGGCACGAACCGGGCGTTGTCCCCCAGTTCCGCTGCATAGGCAAGGCCCTCGGACTGCGGCAGGTCCACCAACACCACGGAGGCGCCGGCGTCGTACAGCCTCCGCGCCGTCGCCCGCCCGAGTCCGGACGCTCCCCCTGTGACTATGGCCGATGCGCCTGCGATGTCCATGCGTTCCTCCTGGCAGATTTGCTCACCGGCAGTGTCGTCTATGTCACACCGGCAGTATCCGAGCCTACTGTGCGGTGGCCGGTGCCGCATCTTCGGCGGCTGGCATAGGGTTGGCGCATGCTCTTTGAGGATTCCGACGACCGCGCCGAGACCGCCGCCCGCACCGTGAGCGCCGCGTTTGGCCGTTCGCTTGCCGGGTTGCCCGGGACGCATCTGGCTGCCACCAGCCGTCCGGTTTCGCGGCTGCAGCAGCTGCGCCAGCCCTGGCATTACTGGTGGCAGGCACACTATCTCGATGCCCTGATCGACGCCGGCCTGCGCGAACGCCGCACCGGCACGCCGTTCCGCGGACCGGAGCATCCCTCGGCTGCGGACCTGGCACCGGCGCTGGTGCGGACCATCGGACTGCGGAACCGGATGCACTACACCAACCGGTTCTACGACGACATGGCGTGGCTGGCCCTTGCCGTAGGCCGCCTGAACTCTTTGTCGGGAGCGCGGGACCGGCAGGGCCCGTACCGGAAAATCCTCTCCACCCTGAATACGGCACTGGAGTCCGCCCACACCCCGGAACTGGGCGGCGGCATCTACTGGAACAAGGACCGTAACTTCAAGAACACCCCTGCCACCGCTCCGGCTGCCCTGCATTTTGTCCGCACCGGATCACGGGACCGGGCACAGGAGCTGGTGGATTGGCTTAACGCCACCGTGCTGGATCCGGAAACCGGACTGTATCTGGACGGGGTCAAGGTGGTCCGGGGCCGTCCGCAGCTGGAGAGCACCGTCTTCACTTACAACCAGGGACCTGTCCTGGGTGCCCTGCTCGAGCTCGGCGGCAGCGCCAACCTCACCCGCGCTGCGGAACTGGTGCGCGCCGTCGACGCCCACCTGACCGACGACGACGGCACCTCGCGCGTGCTGCGCACCCACGGCACCGGCGACGGCGGTCTTTTCACCGGCATCCTGGCGCGGTACCTGGCTCAGGCCGCAGTGTCCCCCGCCCTGCCGGAACCGTCCCGCCGGACGGCGGCCGCACTGGTGGAAGCCACCGCCACGGCACTCTGGGAGGGCCGGAGCAAACGGGCGGACTGGATCCTCTTCTCCGCCAAGCCGCTGGTACCGGCCGCCGTGTCCTACCCGGGCGGCTCCGCCGTCGGGCTTTCCACCCAGCTTCAGGCCTGGATGGTCTTGGAAGCGTCGGCACGGGTGCAGCGGGCCGGGGCGGGCCTCACCTAAGGAACATCGTCAGCCGGTCTTGAGCGGGTGCTGCGACGCCGCCGCTGCCGGGTCCAAATCCGCCAGCGTGATCAGGTGCTGCGGGTGCTGCGGGAGCGGGAACGTGCGCAGGACATTGAGGTCGCTGTCCACATGCAGCATTTCGCCGGAGTCCAGCAGGCGCCAATTCGGGTTGGCATCCATCTTTTCGGTAGCCACCAGTACTTCCGGCCGGTTCTCCTCGCGTATCTGGTCACTGTGGACGCTGATCCGACTGCTCCGCTTCTCCCCCACCGGACCCCGCGCTCCCTGCTGCAGGACGTACAGCGGATGGGTGTCCGGGTACCGCACGGCCCACAGCTCGGTGGCGGTGGTGAGGATGATGTTCACCGCGTACAGCCGCAGGTTCTGCGCAATCCAGGTCAGCGTTGACGCAATGGCAGCGGAAACGTCTCCGCCGTTCACCCTGGCTGCGCCGGTGATAAGCGCGAAGACCCGCTCACTGTCCGTCTGGCCCTGGACCAGGTGGTACATCTCCAACTGGCGCAGCCGGTCATCGAGCTTGTCCAGGTCCTCCACCACCCCGTTGTGGGCCAGGAGGCGGTTGTCCTGCTCAAAGGGGTGCGTGTTGACGTCCGTGTCCCCGCCGGTGCTGGCGTAACGCACGTGCGCCAGGAACGTGGTGCTCTCCAGCTCCCGGGCCTCCTGGGCGTACTGGACATCCTCATACGCAGCGATGGGCGCTTTGTCGACCACCGGCCTGCCGTCGGGGGTGAAGGTGCCGATCCCGAAGCCGTCCGCTTCCTTACGGCTCTGCTGGGCCAGGCTGTCCGGGGCCGTGAGCAGCCAGAACGTTGCCCGGACCGGATCCTTCCCGGCATGCATACCAAAGAGTCGGCACATGTGGACCTCCTGGGGGCCGTTCTGGTGGACGGGCGGGGTTTCCGGGTGAACCGAGGCAGCCAAGCCGCGGCGGCTAGGGGTTAGGCGCCTGCTCCACCGCTGGCGGAGGGGACGGCTTCCGTTTCTGCGGATAGGGGGCGCGGTGTTCGCTGAGCATCTGCACATAGTCCGTGATCCAGCGCTCGCGGGCCGCCTGCGTCTTGAGGCCTTTGAGCCGGATGTACATGGCGAAGCGGTTCTGCGACGTCAGCACGTCGAACATTTCCTGGGCTGCGGGAACCGCGGCGATGGCCGCCCGAAGGTCCTCCGGGATTTCCGCTGTTGCCGATCCGGCGTAGGCGGCATCCCAGCGGCCGTCCACCTTGGCGCTGAGAACGGCGTCCCGGCCGGCCGGATGCATTCTGCCTGCCGCTTCCAGCCGGTTGATGTAGCCGACGTTCCGCAGCGACCAGTTACTGCGCGGACCGCGCGGCTGGAACCGCTGCAGGTAGCTTTGCTCGTCGCGCCGATCGGCCTGCGCATCGATCCAGCCGAAGCAGAGCGCCTCGTCAAGGGCCTCGCGATACGTCAACCGGGTGACGCTTCCGCCCTTCTTCCCCAGCACCAGGCGGACGCCGGCGGATAACCCGTAATTGTGCTCCAGCCACTCCCGCCAAGCCCCGGCATCCGGCAGGAGAAGCTCCGGGAGGTCCCGTGTCATAGCCCAAGTCTAGGGATGCATCTGGCGGGCTGAAAGGGTCCGGGCCGGTTCAGCCGATGGCCGAAGCGTAGCGTGCCGTGTGACTGGCACGGCACCTTTGATGTAGAACACTGCTATGAACGTTCGTACTCCTGACCCGTATCCAGGCTGGCTCTCCGAGGAAGATCTCTACGAGGCCCGGCAGCGCCTGCCCATGGTTTACGTCGAGGCCGTGCCCGTGCGGTGTGACCCGCTGGGCTATGTCACCGAGGTTGGACTGCTGCTGCAGGCGACGCCGGAAGGACAGATGGTGCGTTCCTTCGTTTCGGGCCGGGTGCTGTACCGCGAAACCATCCGCGGCGCCCTGCTGCGCAACCTGGAGAAGGATCTTGGGCCGATGGCGCTGCCGCAGCTGCCGCCAACCCTGGTGCCGTTCGCCGTCGCCGAGTACTTCCCCTCCCCCTCCCAGAGCGGACTGACGGATGAACGCCAGCACGCCGTGGCGCTTGCCTATCTGATTCCCGTGACCGGTGAGTGCAATCCCCGCCAGGATGCATTGGAACTGTCCTGGCTGACTCCGGACGAAGCACTCAGCCCCGCGATCTACGCCGAATTTTCCGGCGGCCGCGGAGACCTGCTGCGCCAGGCACTGGCCTCGGCCGGCTGGGGTCGCTGAAAAAGGCGCCGCTGACAAGCTTTATATACTGGAGGTTCTGGGGAGCCGAGGTCCAACCACGAAGGAATCGCCATGTCTGAGAGCCTGCCGGAAACGTACGCGTTCCGGGTCAACGCGGAACTGCTTGCCCCCGGACAGATCCTTGTCCCGGGTGAGGGTGCTGCAGAACCCCTGGCTCCGGTAGCCGGAACCAGGGTGGAGGCCGATGATTTCGGTGTTCCCGCGCTGGTGCTCGCTAAATTGGATGACGGAACTTCGCTCCGGTTGGCCTACGGATCCGCCGTCCGGGTACAGGCTCCGGCTCCCGAAGGCGCGCCGTCGGACGCTGTTCGGCAGGTGCCTTCGGAGGAAGACAACGCGGCCGAAATCATTGCCGACGCCGCGGCCGCCCACCCGGAAAACTCCGCCGTCCAGGAGATTGCAGCGCGCCTGGAGCGTGGTTTGAACGTGAAATCCGGCAGCCACCTGCAGGATGTCCGAGATTTGGCCCACATTCTCTATATCGATCTCGGTGATGCCGAAAACGCCCTGAAGGTCTGCAACGTCATCACGGGGCTCCCCTTTGACGGGAACTTTGGCCGTTGGAACTGGATCCAGGGCGCTTTGGCCCTGGCGGCGCACATCACCCATGAGGCGGGCGACGCCGAGAGCGCGGCAGCGTACAGCCATGCCGTGCGTGCTGCGGACACGTCCGAGACGGACCCGATGAAGGCCAAGCTCGCTGCCGAGCTGCTGCAGCGCCAGCTGAACGAACCCAACCTGTACGACCGCGAAATCCACCGGGCTGCCGAGGCCGGTAAGGAGGCCAGCGAACGGGAATGGCGGATCCTGCGCCTGAACGCCCTGCTCTACCTGCGCTCCCACGGCGGTTCGCAGACGCTGTCCGACGCGGAGCTGGACCGGCGCATCCGCACCGAGCTGATTGCCGTACGCGGCTAAGCGGACTTCCGCTGCTTTTGCTGCAGCTGCTTTTGCCGGACATGGACGGCCAGCACCACGGCCATGCCGACGACGGCGCCGATCAGCGTTTCAATGCCGCGGTCCCGAAGCAGCTCCATCGGGTTGCTCTGGTGGGCCAGCTCCGTGCTGACCAGCGCCAGCGGCGTGACCACCACCTGCGCCAGCGCGTATTGCCGCGCTATGAACATCTCGGCCCCGAACTGGCAAACGGCAATGACCAGGACCATCTGCCAGGGCTCCAGTCCCGGAAGCAGGATCAGCGCCGTCAGCAACAGGCCGCCGAACGTGCCCAGGATGCGCTGCAGGCCGCGGTGGACCCGGTGGCGTACTGTCGCGCCGATCAGTGGAACGGTCGCCGCGACCATCGCCCAGTAGTTGTGGCCGATTCCCAGCAGGGTCGCGATGGATCCTGCCACCACTGCGGCCACCGCATACTGCAGCCCGTCAATGTAGATGAGGCGGCGCCGGGCCGGCGGAAAGGGCAGGCGTTCCGGTCGTTTCCATTCCGTGCGGTACTTCTGCACGAGCATCCCGGACAGGCCCAGCAGGATGGAGAAGGCCACCGTGAGGACCGCGGTGAGCATCCCCTGCCAGAGCGGAGGATGGTTCGGGACGGAGGATATGGCGGCGAAGGCGAAGATATGGAACAGCGAGCCGACTGGGCGTAGCCGCCAAAAGCCCGTGGCAATGGTGCCGAGCCCGGCTACTGCCGTGGTGCCGATGACGATTCCCCAGTCATCCAGGTCCAGGCGGGCACACAGCGCTGCCGCCAGGATGACGGCCAGCATAAGTGTCCCGGCGCGGCCCTGATGGCCCAGTCGCTGGCGGTGCGGTTCATTCCGGCCGTAGATCCCGGTGAAGGCACCGAACGTGGCGAAAATGGCCAGGTCAATCCGCCCCAGGAAAAGCAGCAGGACAAGCGGCACTCCCACTCCAATGGCGCAGCGGACGGCCGCGTGGTGGTCGTTGTGTGCCGGAGCGATCCGAAACATTTCCTGCAGGTGCGTCAACGCGGGTGGCCTCTGCCTTTCGTGCCGTAGGCATCGGAGGGGTGCGGGGGATATTCCGGCGGCCGGTTGCATGGCCGGTGGAATTCCGCCAATCCAACCTATCCCCGCCAAAGCGCCGGCAGACATAAATGTGGTGCATCTCCCAGCAGCCGCACCCGGCGGAAGGCCGGCGCGGAGTAGGGCAAAATGGAGGGGTGTCTTCCTCAGCCTTTTCCTTCACCCTCGGTAAGCGCCTGCGCGAAACCGCCCCTGCAGCGGCCGAACAGCGCGTCGAGGCGAACGGCGGCGGTTTTCAGGGCCGCACCGGCACCATCTCCACGCCGCACGGCGAGATCGCCACTCCGGCGTTCATCGCGGTAGGCACCAAAGCCACGGTCAAGGCGGTGCTCCCCGAGTCGGTCGCGGAACTCGGTGCACAGGCCGTGCTGGCGAACGCCTATCACCTGTATCTGCAGCCCGGCCCGGACATCCTCGATGAAGCCGGCGGCCTGGGGAAGTTCATGAACTGGTCCGGCCCCACCTTCACCGATTCGGGCGGATTCCAGGTCATGAGCCTGGGTGCGGGCTTCAAGAAGGTCATCAACATGAATGCCGACGGCACCACGCACGCCACCGGGGCGGACGACGACGTCGCCCCCGGCAAGGAACGCCTGGCACATATTGACGACGACGGCGTCTGGTTCAAGTCCCATCTGAACGGCGACAAGCATCGCTTCAGCCCGGAGATCTCGATGCAGGTGCAGCACAAAATCGGTGCCGACATCATGTTTGCGTTTGATGAGCTGACCACGCTCATGAATTCCCGCGGATATCAGGAAATGTCGCTGGAACGGACCCGTCTTTGGGCCCTGCGGTGCCTTGCCGAGCACCAGCGGCTGACCGAGGAACGCGCCGACAAGCCCTACCAAGCCCTGTTCGGCGTGCTGCAGGGCGCGCAGTACGAAGACCTGCGGCGTAAGGCAGCCCGGGATCTCGGTGCCATGGACTTTGACGGCTTCGGACTGGGCGGGGCGTTCGAAAAGGAAAACCTCGGCACCATTGTCCGGTGGTGCACGGAGGAGCTTCCGGAGAATAAGCCCCGCCACCTGTTGGGGATTTCCGAGCCGGATGACATTTTCACCGCCATCGAAAACGGCGCCGACACCTTCGACTGCGTTTCTCCCACCCGGGTGGCCAGGAATTCGGCGTTCTACACGCCGTACGGCCGCAAGAACCTGTCGAATGCCAAGTTCAAGCGGGACTTCGGGCCGTTGGTGGAGGGCTGCGACTGCTATACCTGCACCCATTACACCCGTGCCTACATCCAGCACCTGTTCAAGTCCAACGAGATGGTCAGCCACACGCTGATTTCCATCCACAATGAACGCTTCACCGTGAAGCTCGTTGATGATGCCCGGCTGTCCATCGACGACGGCACGTTCTTCGACTTCAAGGCAGAGGTCCTGGGGAAGTACTACAGCGGCAAGTAGTTGTTCTACCTACCGCAGCAATCCTTGCGTGCGACGTGCCGAGCTCCAGGGATTCTGCAGAGCCGGGCTGTTAGGAATTGTCCGGCTTGGCCTGGGTCGATTCATCCTCTTCCAAGGCGGGCTGGGCATCCCGTTCTTCGTCTCCGGGGCTCGAATCCTTCTCCTGGGCGTCGTCGATCATCGCCTGGGTGACTTCATCGTTGAATTCCTCCGCGGTGCCGGCAAGATTTTCATCTACTGCCTTGGCACCGGGGTTCGGGACTGGATTGCTCATGTTTGTCTCCTGCCGTACTGGGGAAGTGAAACGCTGGCGTTCCCCCACCTTTGCACACCTGGGCAGGGATTGCGCCCGGTGACCTGACGAGCATCACCGCACCTCAAAATCCCCGACACTCCCGCAAAACCGCCCGGTTTGAGAAACTGCTGCCAGTTTGTGGCTTTTGCTGCCGTTCTGCGCGGCAGCAGAATCCCGAGATGGCAGCGGATGTACAAACCGGCAGCAGAAACCCCGGCGAATAGCCTGCCCAGCGGCGCAGGCAGCGGCAGGCGCCTGACCCAAGCGCGTACTAACCGGCCCGTGTCAGCTCCGGCCCCGGGCCCTACGCCGCCACGGGCTCCAACTCAGTCGGTACATAGCTGGGTTCGCGCTTCTTGATGACCCGGATGACCAGGGCGGTGACCGGCACAAAAAGGTACTCGATGAGCGTTTTGTAGAGGAAGCCGAACAGGACGTAATTGAAGAACCCGCCGGCGTCGGTAATCCCGATGACTGGTGCCGCAATGGCACAGAAAATCAGGGTGTCCGCAAACTCCCCCACACCGGTGGATAGCATCAACCGTCCGGCCAGTGCCTTCTCGCGGAACCGCTCCTTCATCCGCACCAGCACCATTGAGTTCAGCAGCTGGCCGGCCAGGAACCCCAGCAGGCTCGCAAGGACAATCTGCCAGACCGGCCCGAGCGCCACTTCCAGTGCAGCCTGCTTCTCCAGCCCGTAGGCATCAGTGAACCCGGGCAGGGCAATGATCACGGCGAAGCTGGCGACGGCGAGGAGTGCCATCGCAAAGCCGGTAAAGATGGCCCGGCGGGCGGCTTTGAAACCGTAAACCTCGCTGACCACATCGCCGAGGATGTACGCGAGTGGAAAGAGGAAGAAACCGCCGTCGGTGACGATTTCCCAGCCGCCGGGAAGGGAAAACTGCACTCCCTTGGTGGCGCCGATATTCGAAATGACGATGACCACGCACATCAGGGTGAGGATCAGGTCGTACTGCGAGCTCCCGCGGGAGGCGTAAGTTGCAGAAGTTTTCACAGCTGCCCGTGGCTGTGCATCCATGGCAATTCCGTTCCGGTAGTGGTTCGCCTGGCTTTCGCCGGCTGTATTAGCACTGTGCCCGCTGCCCCGGGCGGCCCTATTGGACCGCCTCCATTCTGCCATGCCCGGTCCGCTCCTGCCGCGCACCCAATTTTGAACACGTTCAAAAGAATGGTCTACTAAACGCTGAAAATACTGCAAAGGGAGCATCATTGGCCGTCACCGCCAAGAGCGAACAGACGCGCCGGCTCCTCATCGACACCGCGCTGCGCCTCTTCGCCGCACAGGGCTACGAAAAGACCACCATGCGCGCCGTCGCGCAGGAGGCAAACGTTTCGGTAGGCAACGCCTACTACTATTTCCGTTCCAAGGATGACCTCCTCCACGAGCTTTACCGGTCCCTCCAGGACGAACACCGTTCAATTGCGCTGCCGCAGATCCGCGAGGGCCACAATCTGGGGGAAAACCTGGCGGTTATTCTGTCCACCGGCCTGACAACCATGGAGCCGTACCACGCCTTCGGCACGCATTTCCTGCGCGACGCCATGTCGCCGAACCGCAGGGAGGACGACGCCGTCGGGCGGGGGAAATCCATCGCAATGTTCCGTCAGGCGGTGTCGACCGCCCGGCCGCAGCCGCCCGTGGCTATCCGCGGCGACCTGCCCGAACTGCTCTGGCTGATGCATATGGGGATCACCTTCTTCTGGGTGTATGACCGCTCCCCCGGTCAGCGCAGGTCCCACCGGCTGGCCGCGAATCTGGCCCCGCTGGTGGCCAAACTCGTGATCCTGTCCCGGCTCCCGGTGGTCCGGAACATCCTCGAGGACGTAGTCCGCCTGCTCCGAGGCGTCCGCCGGGACGGTTAGCCCGCAGCGGCGGGAGCCGGCACGGTAACGCGCCGGGACACGACGGCGGCGGGGCACGACGGCGGCGCGCCGTAACAGCGCGTCTTACAAGGGTGGCCGGTTCCGCCGTTTTGGGTGGAAGATGGACCCATGTCTGCAAACACACCCACTTCTGCGGCCTCAGCTCCGGCCGTCACGCTCACCATCGCAGGTTCCGAAGCCACCGGCGGCGCCGGCGCCCAGGCCGACCTGAAGACCTTCCAGGAACTCGGCGTCTACGGCATCACCGCCCTGACCTGCATTGTGTCCTTCGATCCCAACAATTCGTGGAACCACCGGTTTGTCCCGGTGGACCCGCAGGTCATCACCGACCAGCTCGAAGCCATCACGACCGCCTACGACCTCGACACGGTTAAGATCGGCATGCTCGGCACCCCGGCAACCATCGACGTCGTTGCCAAGGCGCTGCAGGCCCAGGACTGGAAGAACCTCGTGCTGGACCCGGTGCTCATCTGCAAGGGCCAGGAGCCCGGCGCGGCACTGGATACCGACAAGGCGCTCAAGGCCCAGATCCTCCCCCTGGCAACCTTCGTGACCCCCAACCACTTCGAGTCGATGTCCCTGTCCGGCATGGACTCCATTGAGACCGTGGAAGACCTGCAGGAAGCAGCCCGCCGCATCCATGAAGCCAGCGGAGCCGTAGTGCTGGCCAAGGGCGGTGTCCGACTGGAAGGCGACGACGCCGTCGACGTCTTCTACGACGGCGAAACCATGGAGGTCCTGCGGGCACCCAAGGTAGGCGAGGTAGCTGTCAGCGGTGCCGGTTGCACCCTCGCTGCGGCCATCACTGCTGAACTGGGCAAGGGGGCCACGCCTCTGGAAGCGGCCAAGACGGCGAAGGCCTTCGTCACGGAAGGTATCCGCAACCGCGTTTCCTCCAACGCACCGTTTGATGCGCTGTGGCAGGGCAACGCCGGCCAGGGCCCGGCCCTCTAGGTTCCGGCCTAAGCGCCGCGCACCTTCCGCCTCCGTCGTTCACGACGGCAGCCGGAGGTGCGCGGCGCTTTCTATGCAACCGGCTGCGGCTTAGGCGCGGTGTCGGCGGAACTTCGACAAGGAACTGTGCAACCCCAAAGCGGTCTGCACGGTCCTGCTGCCGGCCAGCCGCTGGTGCGCTGTCCGCTCCTCCTCCAGGGCACGGTAGATAGGAGCAGTGAAGGACTGCACCCGTTCGTCCTCTGCCGCCAGGCGTGCTGCCAGGAGGGACTGCGGGTAGAACCGCCGGCGCAGCTCAGTCTCCGCGGCCGCCCACTCCCCGCGGCCCTCCAGCCGGGCACTCGGCGACAGGCCGGTTGCCCCTGGCGCCGCAGAAACGGCCGCCGCGGAAGTATCGGCCTGCAGGACGGCAGCCACCCGGTCCCACCAGATGCCGGCATCGCGGGTACGGAATTCCAGCACTGCCTTCAGGTGGCTCGCTGTTTCGGCACGCCGTTCCCATGCTTCCAGCAGCGCCTCATCCAACAGGTCCTCCTGCAGAGCGGGACGCGACAGCACAAAATCGTCCATCCCCCAGTTCTCCATGGCGCCCCTCAGGCGGGCATCGGAGTAGGCCTCCACGGACAACGCCACGGCGGCAACACCGGCAGAAAGCGCAAACACCGCCGGGTGGTAGCGGGTGGTCACCACGAGGGACGCCCCGCGTGTCAGCCGGGCAGCCTCACGGGCCTCCACGACCGGCACCAGGACTGCAGGCGTGTCCATCAGGGCCGCGATCTCCGCGTGCATGCCGGCGTCGGCGTCGATGTTTCCGGGGACACCCATGTGCGGGATGAACACGGCGGGCAGCTGCGTCTTGGCATGCAGCTGATCCAGTGCTGCCGCCAGCCCGCTCCGGAAGTCTTCATCCCCTCCGGGGGCAAACGTAACTGCCACATAGTCCCCCGCCGGAGCTTCATAGCGCGGCACGGGCCGAGCGGCGTCCTGCTGGACGGCGGCGCCGCCGTCGGGCAGCGCCGGGTCAGCGAGGAACGAGGCATCATCCAACCCCTGCACTGCGTCCACACCCAGTTCCCGGGCGATCCCGGCAGATGTGGATTCGCGGACGCCAACCAGTTGGGCGCCCTGAAGCATTTCGGCCAGGACCTGGGCATCCCGGGCTGTCAGCACCGGCCCGAGTGTCTGGCCGGACACCACTACGGGTTTGCCGAGGCTACGGGCAATCGCTGCCACCGCGGCACGCTCGTACAGGAGCCATCCGAAGCGCGAGTTCAGGTTCCCTCCGCCGGCAATCAGCACCGCATCCACTGACGCCAGCTGTTCCCTCAGCGCCAGGGCCGGATCCGACTCCGGCAAGGAGGACGCCCCGGCAAGATGCGCCTGGATGCGGCGCAGGTAGTCCTCACGTTCGGCAGGACTCCAGGGGAACTCCAGAGTCGATACGGCGGGATGCCCGTAGCCGTCCTGCGTCTGGTCGGGGTCCCGGGACAGCAGGACGACGTCGAACCCGCGCCTGGTCAGCTCGTCAGCAGCCGCGAGCCCCATGGCTTCGTCTCCCACGTGGTACACGTGCTGTCCGACGTCGGCCAGCACCGCAACGCGCGTCACTTCGCCGCCCTGCCGGTCAGGGAACGGATCCGCCCGGCCACTGAATGTATCCGGTCGACCGATCTGCTGAGACTGGTCCGCCGCACCACCGTATCTTCCAGCCGGAGGAGGGACTCATTCAATCTGTGTTCCATCTCCTCCATCCGCCGGCGGTTTTCCTCCAGGAGTTCTTCCTGCCGGGCCAGCAGCTTGGTCAGGTGCAGCAGGGTTCCCATACCGTGCCGGGAAATATCATCGCGAAGATAGGCGTCACGGACCTTGGCATCAAAACGGCGATGCGCGTCGGCCTTGTTGTTTACGCTGTTTGCACTGTCGCCGGATGCATCGGGACGCTGGCACCAAAACGCCAGCGGTTCGTCGTCGAGGAATTCCAGGGTGTGCCGGGACAGTACCCGGAGATGGAATTCCCAGTCGCCCACCGCTTCGAGGCTCTCGTCGTAATACCCGAGCTCCTCGTGCAGGGACCGCCGGTAAAGAAAGGAAATGGGCACGGCCTGGTTGATCCGCAGCATGGCGCCAAGGGAAACCTGCGTCATGTCGGGCCAGAAGGGAACCGAGTCGATTTCCCGGATATCTCCGCCGGCCATCTGTTCATAGCGGATGTTTGTCCGGACCATCACGCCTGCGGCAGCAGTGCTTTCCAGGCAATCCACGGTCCGCTTGAGGAAATCGGGATGCCACAGGTCATCATCGTCGTGGATGGCAATGTAGGTACTTGAGCAGGCCCGGATACCCGCGTTGGAGGCAGCTTCCATGCCTCGGCTCTCAGGCCGGTGAAGCACGGTAATACGTTCCCGGTACTCACCCGGGACAGCGGAAACTACTTGCTCGACGTCGGCCGGGGCGCCGCCGTCGTTAACCACGACCACAGTGAAATCACTGAAGTTCTGGCCGAAGATATTCTCCAGGGCCCGGGCCAGAAACAGCGGCCGATTCCGCGTCCTGACAACAATCCCGACGGAGGCAGAATCTAAAACCACGTGGCTCCCAGCTTTGGACGAACGTTCAGCTCACCTTACCAAGAAGGCGTAAGCACCCGACCCGTCACAAATCACCCGCCAGTAACACTGGTAACACCGTTGACATCCCTCCCCGGAGGGATGACTCTACTAGCAGTGCTGCAGCGTTCGGGGTCGCTTCTTTGGGGGTCACTGCATTCTGAGGCACCGGATCTGCCTATCCATTTTGCCAGGTTCGCCGGTCTCGGTCACTCTGCGGAACTCACTGCCGTACTTGTCCCTGGCCCCGGCGGCCTCTTTTGAGGGAGAAGTATGAACAATCCAAACCACCGGAGAGCAGGAAAGGCAGCGCTGGCAACAGTCGCAGGCTTTGCCCTCGCCTCCAGCATGTGGGCACCGGCTGCGGCCACTGAGGGGACCGCAAACGAGGAACCGACCATTCGGGGAATCGAAACGGTTACGCCTGATTTCAAGGTTTCACCGGATCTCGAAACCAAGCAGGGCCCGGTCTCGGTTTTCGTACAGTTCAGCGGCAAAGGCGCCTATGAACAGACCCAGCCCGTCGAAGTACTCGAAGGACTCGCCGAACCGCTGAACAAGTCCGGCCAGGTGCAGGAAATCCGCAGCGGCATCGAGACGAAGGCCGAAGAAGTTGCCCAGGCCGCTTCCTCGTCCATTCTTTACACCACCACCAACACCATCCCGGGTGTTGCCATCAACGGCGACGCTGAGGCAATCAGGGCGCTGGCAGCACGCGGCGACGTCGTCAAGATCACCGGCATCGTTCCCAAGACCTTTGACAACAAGGGCGGGGATATTGACGTCCGTGCCGTGGATTCCTGGGTGCAGCGGTCCCAGACCGGTGAGGGCGTCACCATTGCCGTCCTCGACACCGGCCTGGACTACACGCACTCGGACTTCGGCGGCCCGGGCACCCCCGAAGCGTTTGCGGCGGCGCAGGCTTCGCCCACTATCCCGGCAGCAAACTTGGGCCTTTACGATCCGGCCAAGTTCGCCGGCGGCTGGGACCTCGTCGGTGACGCCTACAACGCGGATCCCACCGACCCCGCCACGTACAGCCCCATCCCTGTCCCGGACGCCAACCCCCTGGACTGCGGGAGCCACGGCACCCACGTTGCGGGAACGGCAGCGGGTTACGGCACCAACGCTGACGGAACCACGTTCAGCGGGGACTACTCCACGCTCACCGGCAACCAGGTGAACGCCATGGGCATCGGCCCGGGCACCGCACCGAACGCCAAGCTCGTCAGCGTCCGTGTCTTCGGCTGCGTCGGCTCCTCCGAGGTTGTCGGCCAGGCCCTGGACTACGTCCTGGACCCGAACGACGACGGCGACTTCAGCGACCGCGCCCAGGTTGTGAACATGTCCCTGGGTTCCGCTTTCCCCGCCTATGACGATCCCGAAAACGACATTGTCAATGCGCTCACGGCCCAGGGCATCCTCTCGGTCGTGTCCTCGGGCAACTCCGGCGACATCTACGATATCGGCGGCTCCCCCGGCAGCGCCGAGACTGCACTGACCGTGGCAAACAGCGTCGGGTCCCAGACCACCCTGGACGCTGCACGCGTCCTGGCTCCGACTGCCGGAACCGGCAAGGGCCAGTACACCTCCAGCTTCGACTACGCCTCCGCTTCCGAGGCCGCTCGGACGGGCACCGTGGTGATGGCGCCGCAGGGCGGCAACTCCGACGGCTGCGCCGCACTGGAACCCGCGGGCGCCAATGCGGGCAAATGGGTCTGGCTGACCTGGGATGACAACTCCGCCACGCGCGAATGCGGTTCGGCCGTCCGCTGGAACAACGCCGCAGCCGCCGGCTACGCCGGCGTCGTCCTTGACTCCACCCTGAACGGCTTCTCGGCCGGTATTGCCGGAAACGCTACGATCCCCGGCTTCCAGTTCACCCGCGAATCCAGCGAGCAGCTGCGGCCGGCCGCCGAGGCCGGGACCCTGCAGATTCAGCTCGCTCCCGAGCTGGTGGGCAGCGTGACCGGACAGTCCGGCGCGCTGGACACCCTGAACGCCAGCTCCTCGCGCGGCGTCCACGGCTCCAACGGCGTGATCAAGCCCGACGTCGCCGCCCCGGGAACGCAGATCAAGTCCGCCCAGGTTGGCACCGGCACCGGCGCCTCCATCAAGTCCGGCACCTCGATGGCTGCCCCGAACGTAGCGGGTATTGCCGCACTCGTTGTGGGCGCGACGGATTACAACCCGTACGAGGTCAAGTCGATCATCATGAACACGGCGACCCACGACGTATTCGCCGGTGAAGGCGTAGTCCATGCGCCGAACCGCGTTGGATCCGGACGCGTTGACGCCCTGGACGCCCTGAATACGAAGGTCCTGGCCTACGACGCAGACAACCCGCGCCTGACGTCCATGAACTTCGGCGTCCTGGAAGTCGGAGCCGAGCCGGTCGAGATCACGCGCACCATCACGGTCGAGAACAAGGGCGATTCACCGAAGACGTACACGCCCGAGTACCTGCCCGCAACCGACATGCCCGGCGTCAGCATCAGCGTCAGCACTGCACCCGTGCAGGTTCCCGCCAACGCTACTGCCACCATCCCGGTCACGCTGAGCATTGCGGATCCCACCGCGCTGGCAAAGCGGATCGACCCGGCGGCCGAGCGGACCCAGGGCACTGGCGCCACCGCGCGCCAGTACATCGCCGAAGAATCGGGCCGCATCCAACTGACGAGCGAAGGATCGCCGGCCCTGCGGGTGCCGGTCTACTCCGCACCGAAGCCGACGTCCGACATGCAGGCAAGCTCCAAGATCTCGTTTGCCGGCGCGGCAGACCTGGCTACGTCCGTCACCTTCACCGGTCGCGGACTGGCCCAGGGCGAAGGCACCGAGGCTTATGTTTCGATGATGACGCCGCTGGTGCTGGGCGAGGAAAGCCCGCGCAGGAGCGATCTTGCGCTGGATTCCCTCTACGGCCTGGACCTGCGCAACGTCGGTGCTTCGTCCAACGTTCCGGCACTGACTGCTGCAGGGAGCACCAACCTGAACGCGGCTGTCCTGAACATCGGATTGAGCACCTGGGAAAACTGGGCCACGATCAGCGGTAACAGCACGATCCTGGTCGAGCTGGATACCAACTCCGACGGTGTACCCAACTTCGTGGCCGTCACCACCCGGATCACGGGTCTTGACCAGAGCGTCTTCCGCATTGCTCCGGTGACGGGCGTCGATGCGGACGGAGGGCTCGTGCTGGGCACCCCGCTCCCGGGTTCCTACCCGGTGAACGGTACCGTGGGCAACGTCGACAGCAATGTCTTCGACACCAACGTGATGACCCTGCCGATTCCGGCCGGTTCCCTTGGCCTGGATCTCACGAAGTCACAACCGATCCAGTACCGCATCTCCACCACCAACGCCATCAACGTGGATGAGTCCGGCGAGCGGGTTCCGGTTGACACCACCGCATGGATTCCGTTCAACCTCAGCCAGCCGGCCGTTTGGTTCCAGAGCAACAGCCCTGCTGCCTTCGTCTACGCGGAAGAGGACGGCGCAACCCTTACGGTCAACCGTCAGGCCAGCACCACGGGCGCCAAGGCACTGTTCCTGCACCACCACAACGCCGAGGGCGTCAAGGACCAGGTCACTCAGGTGGAAGTTGCTCCGCTGCGGTTCCCGGATGTTCCGGGCACCATGTTCGAATCGGACATCAACTGGATGGCTGACCAGGGGCTGACCACCGGCTACGAGGACGGCACCTACCGTCCGGCCGGTTCCATCAACCGCGATGCAATGGCGGCGTTCCTGTACCGTCTCGCGGGTTCGCCGAACTACGACGCGCCGGACGTGTCGCCGTTCACGGACGTCACGCCGAGCACGCAGTTCTACAAGGAGATCTCGTGGCTGGCCGAATCGGGCATCACTACCGGTTATCCGGACGGCACCTTCCGCCCGGTGGCACCGGTCAAGCGTGACGCGATGGCTGCCTTCATGAACCGGTTTGCCGGGGAGAAGTGCGGGATCGACGCCGCCGAGGGCTACCAGGCTCCGGGCACGGCTTCCTTCACGGACGTTCCGACCAACGACCAGTTCCACCGGGAGATCTCCTGGATGAAGGCATCCGGAGTGTCTACCGGTTACCCGGACAGCAGCTACCACCCGGGTGAGAACGTTTCCCGCGAGGCCATGGCGGCGTTCATTCACCGCCTGGACACCTACACGGAAAACAACGGTGGTTGCCGCTAAGCCCGTAGGGGCCTGGCACCGAAACACACCGGCAAGATAAACAGCACAACATAAAAACAGCGGGCCCCGGAGAAATCCGGGGCCCGCTGTTTTTCTGCCGGAAGCCCGGCCGCGAAGCTACTTCAGCAGCCGGGACATCCTCCGGTCCGCCAGCAGCTTGCCGCCGGTCTGGCAGGTGGGGCAGTACTGCAGGGAGGAATCCGCGAAGGCCACCTCCCGGACGGTGTCCCCGCACACCGGGCAGGGCTCACCGGTCCGCGCATGCACCCGCATGGCCTGCCGCTTGGAGTCCTTTAATTCCGCGGCGGGACGCCCGGACGCATTCTCGATTGCAGATTCCAGGACGGCACCCATCGCTTCGAACAACCGTTGGACCTCGCCCGGTCCGAGCTTGGCGCCGATGGCAAACGGAGACAGATGTGCTGCATGCAGAATCTCGTCGCTGTAGGCATTGCCGATCCCCGCGATGGCTGATTGGTCCCGCAGCAGACCCTTGATCTGGCCGTGATGGGAGCCGACCAGCTCCTCGAAAGCCGCCGGGCCGACGTCGAGCGCTTCCGGCCCCAGCCGGGCAATCCCAGGGACGTCCGCGACGTCCCGGACAACGTAGACCGCCAGCGACTTCCGAGTCCCCGCTTCCGTGAGGTCAAAGCCCGGTTGCGCCGAGCCGTCCTCCGTTGCGAAACGCACCCGCAGCGCCATCGCTCCCCGGCCCGGTCGCAGCCGTCCCGGCTTCAACGCATCGGACCAGCGCAGCCAGCCCGCCTTGGCCAGGTGCATCACCAAATGCACTCCCCCGGCGGTGACCACCAGGAACTTTCCCCGGCGTTCGACGTCGGACACCGGGCCTGCGTAGAGCTCCTCCAGCGGCACCGCAGCGGTTTTCAGCACGGGGATAGACAGCACTTCGACGTCGGCGATCACCAGTGCGGGGGCATCGGGCGGGAGCAGCTTTGACCGCAGGTAATCAACCAGTCCCTGCACTTCAGGCATCTCGGGCATGCCAACACCCTAGGCGAAACCAAAACCCTGAACCAGCGCTTATCCCGTACCGGGCCGGCAGTCCAACCCCGCTGCTGGCTCAGTTCCCCAGTGCTCTTACTTCACGGTTGAGTTCCCAGGCGTCCGCTACTGCTCCCAGATGCCGTAGCTTGTCGGGATTGATGACCGAGCGAATCGCCTGGATCCGCCCATCGAGCATGTCAAGCACCACCGTGGTCAGCACCCGCCCGTCCCGGTCACGGACTATCGCGCCGGGCTGCCGATTGATTTCGTGCTGCTCGATGGTGATATCCAGCCGGACCATGCGGGGGAAAACTGCGGCCAGCAGACGGGCCACGTTTGCGGCGCCGATAATCGGGCGAGCCAACTGCGGGGCGTTGCCGCCGCCGTCGCCGACCATCGACACGTCAGCGGCGAGCACTTTCTGCAGGCCGGCGATGTCACCGTCACGGAGGGCGTCGAAGAACCTCGCCGCCAGTTCGGAATGCTCGGTTCGGTCCGCCGCGAAACGTGTCCTGCCTGCTGCCATGTGGTCCCGTGCCCGCACCGCCAGCTGGCGGCAGGCGGCCTCCGACCGCCCGACCGCGGAGGCGACCTCCGGGTAGCCGAAGTCGAAGACCTCCCGCAGGACGAAGACCGCCCGTTCCAGCGGGCTGAGGCGTTCCAGCAACAGCAGCGCCGCCAGTGACACCGAATCGGCAAGCTCAGCGGCCCGGGCCGGATCCTCATACGGATCGTCGACCAGCGGTTCGGGGAACCAGGTGCCGACGTATTCCTCCCGCTGGACCCGCGCCGAACGCAGCACGTCGATCGAGCTCCGGGTCACCGCGGTGGAGAGGAAGGACTTCGGAGAGCGGGGCTCCCCGGGGTAAGCCTCGAACCGCAGCCAGGTATTCTGCAGCACGTCCTCTGCCTCGCTCACGCTGCCCAGAATGCGATAGGCGATCGAAAACAGCAGCGGCCGCAACGCCACGAACTCTTCGGTCCGGCCCACCGGGGTACCTCTTTCCATGAGCGATGCCGCCCGCAGCCGGGCGGCATCGCTGGTGTGACCACCACCCTCCGCGATGGGTCAACGAGTTTCAAGCCCCGCAGGAGTCCCGGGACCGCTCACGCAACAAAACGCTCGGGACCCAGCCTGCCCCACGCGATGAAGGCGGCCAGTGCCAAATACACCAGGTTGACCAGCATCAACGGGGCCTCGCTGCGCCGGCCGTGCGTGATCATCGCGCCGATCATCAGCAGGACCCAGCAGATAGCGGTCACCGGCACCAGAAAGGGTGCAACCCCGGAGACAGCAGGCAGGATCAGGCCCGCCGCAGCCATGACTTCGAGGACACCAAGGGTCTTGACGAATCCGCCACTGACATCGGCAGCCCATCCCCCTCCCTTGGCCGCAGCGAGTTTGGCCTTTGGAACGCATAGCTTGAGCAGTCCGCTGGCCAGGGCTACAGCCGCCAGCATCCCGGCGGCAATCCACAGTATGAGGTTCATCGTCTGCTCCTTGATGAGGAAATACCTACATCAGAGATGACGAAACAGCCGCTGCGTCTGTGACATGCCCCCGTGGTGGCGCTACCCCTCCGAATGCGCCTGCAGGAAGGAATACACCTCGGTCTCGTCCACGCCGGGGAACGCGCCGGGCGGCAGGGCAGCCAACAGGTGCGAATGTGCCCGTGCGCTGGGCCAGGCAAAGCCGGACCACTCGGACGCCAGCTCCCCCGGCGGGGTGCGGCAGCAGTCCGGATCGGGACAGCGGGATTTGGAACGTTCGGTGGTGTCCCGGCCCCGGAACCACTTCACGTGCTGGTACGGCACACCGATGCTGAGCGAAAACTTCCCGGCCGAACCCCGTTCCGTACGTGCCGTGCACCAGTAGGTGCCGGCCGGAGTGTCGGTGTACTGGTTGAACGCACTGAACTGGTCCGGCACGGAAAAGACCTCCCGGGAGGTCCAGTACCGGCAGATCGGCTGGCCCTCAATGGCGCCCGTGTGGTCCGCAGGGAACGTCACGCCGTCGTTCTCATATGCCTTGTAGACAATGCCGCTCTCGTGCACCTTCTGGAAATGGGTGGGAATCCCCAAATGCTCGGTGGCGAGATTGGTGAACCGGTGCGCAGCAGTTTCATAGGACACCGCGAAGGCATCACGGATGTCCTCCACGGCAATCTCCTTGGCAGCCTTGGCCCGCTGCAGGAACTCCACCGTGGCTTTCTCCGGCAGCAGCAACGCGGCGGCGAAGTAGTTCGTGGCCACCCGCTGGCCCAGGAATTCCCCGTAGCTGCTGGGCGTCTGGTGCTGAAGCACGTAGTGCCCCAGCGCCTGCAGCAGCACCGACCGCGGATCGTGGTCCGATCGCTGGGACTGGGTCAGGTAGATGCGCCGGTTCTTCAGGTCGGTGACGGAGCGCGTGGAGTGCGGCAGGTCGTTGACGTGGTGCAGGCTGAAACCCAGATGAGCCGCAATATCGGCGATCACATGCTGGGACAGCGGACCGGACGTGTGCCCCACCGAATCCAGCACCTTCTGCGCCTCGGCCTCGTATTCGGGGAAGTAGTTGTTGCGCTCGCGCATCATGGCCCGCAGTTCACCGTTGGCCCGGCGCGCTTCCTCGGGGGTGGCTACCTGCTCGTTGAGCCGGCGCTCGAGCTCGGCCTGCAGCCCCACCAGGGATTCCAGGACGTCGATGGGCAGCCGCGAACCGATCCGCACCTTCGGCAGGCCCAGGGAAGCATAGAGCGGGCCGCGCTGCGCCCGCTCGAGTTCGATTTCGAGCGCGGCACGCCGGCTGGGCGGCTCCGAGCCCAGCAGGGAATCGATGCTGACATCCAGCGCAGCGGCCAGCGCCTGCATCATGCCGAGCTTCGGCTCCCGCTTGCCGTTCTCGATCAGGGACAGCTGGGACGCCACGGTTCCGACGGCGGCACCCAGGTCATCGAGCGTCATGCCCTTGGCCTTGCGCAGGTGCCGCACGCGGCGGCCGAGGCTAATCACGTCCAGCGTGCGCTCGGCGTCGGGCCCCAATCCGCCCTTCGGAGAGTCTGGAGCGGGTCTGTTCCATGTAGTAGGCGTCACATTTTCAGATTACGCGAAGAATCGCATTTCTTTCCATAGAAAACCCCTAGAAGAGGGGTTGTTGTTGGCACAGGCTTAGTTCACAGCAGGAAATTCCGGTTTGAAGCGGACCGGTTTGAATGAATGAATTCAAGGAGATACAAGCATGAGCCAGGACCAGTTCACCGCCCCCACAGCAGAACAGCTCACTTCCGACTGGGAGACCAACCCCCGCTGGGACGGCATCGAGCGCGACTACACCGCCGACGACGTCGTCAAGCTGCGCGGCCGCGTCCAGGAAGAGCACACGCTGGCCCGCCGCGGTTCCGAAAAGCTCTGGGACCAGCTGCGCAACGCAGGCAATGACGGCTACACCAACGCCCTCGGCGCCCTCACCGGCAACCAGGCCGTCCAGCAGGTCAAGGCCGGGCTCAAGGCCATTTACCTCTCCGGCTGGCAGGTAGCCGCCGATGCCAACAACTCCGGCCACACCTACCCGGACCAGTCCCTCTACCCGGCCAACTCGGTTCCCACCGTGGTCCGCCGCATCAACAACGCCCTGCTGCGCGCCGACCAGATCGAATTCGCCGAAGGCATCCAGAGCGTCGAGGACTACCTGGTGCCGATCGTGGCTGACGCCGAGGCCGGCTTCGGCGGCCCGCTGAACGCCTACGAACTGATGAAGGCCATGATCACCTCGGGCGCCTCTGGCGTTCACTGGGAAGACCAGCTTGCCTCGGAGAAGAAGTGCGGCCACCTCGGCGGCAAGGTCCTCATCCCCACCGGCCAGCACATCCGCACCCTGAACGCCGCCCGTCTCGCGGCCGACGTCGCCGGCACGCCCACCGTGGTGATTGCCCGCACCGACGCCGAGGCCGCCACGCTCATCACTTCCGACGTCGACGAGCGGGACCAGGAGTTCATCACCGGCGAGCGCACCGCGGAAGGCTTCTACAAGGTGCGCAACGGCATTGAGCCCTGCATCGCCCGGGCCAAGGCCTACGCCCCGTACTCGGACCTGATCTGGATGGAAACCGGCACGCCGGACCTGGAGATGGCCCGCAAGTTCGCCGAGTCCGTGCGGTCCGAATTCCCCGACCAGATGCTGGCGTACAACTGCTCGCCGTCCTTCAACTGGAAGAAGCACCTGGACGACGAGACCATCGCCAAGTTCCAGCGCGAACTCGGCGCCATGGGCTTCAAGTTCCAGTTCATCACCCTGGCCGGCTTCCACGCCCTGAACTACTCCATGTTCGACCTGGCGCACGGCTACGCCCGCTCCGGCATGAGCGCCTACGTGGAACTGCAGGAAAAGGAGTTCGGCTCCGAATCCCGCGGCTACACCGCCACCAAGCACCAGCGTGAGGTCGGCACCGGCTACTTCGACGCCATCGCCACGGCACTGAACCCCGAAGGCAGCACCCTGGCCCTGGCCGGCTCCACGGAGTCCAGCCAGTTCCACTAAACCCCGGTACCGCGGGGGCGCCGGCTGCATCCGCAGCGGCGCCCCCGCGGCAACACCGCCACAGTTTTGAAAGACCACAAGGAGAACGCCATGAATGACCCGATCACCCTGAACGGCATTTCCCTCACCGCTCACGCAGTGCGGCGGCAGGAGGAAATCCTCACCCCGCAGGCGTTGGACTTCGTCAAGGCGCTGCACCGGGCCACGGCCACCCGCCGGCAGGAACTCCTTCAGCAGCGCCAGGCCCGCCGGACGCAGATTTCCAACGGTGCGGACCCGACGTTCCTGCCCGAAACCCGGAACATCCGCGAGGACGACACCTGGCAGGTGGCCCCCACGGCACCGGGGCTGGAAGACCGGCGGGTGGAAATCACCGGCCCGGTGGACCGGAAGATGACCATCAACGCCCTGAACTCCGGTGCGAAGGTATGGCTGGCCGACATGGAGGACTCCTCCACGCCGTCGTGGTCCAACGTCATCAACGGCCAGTTGAACCTGCGCGACGCACTGGACCGCCGGATAGACTTCACGTCCCCGGAGGGCAAGGAATACCGGGTGCAGGGTGCCTCACTCACCGAGCTGCCCACCATCGTGGTCCGCCCCCGCGGCTGGCACCTGCCGGAAAAGCACATGCTGGTGGACAACACCCCGATCGCCGGCGGCCTCGTAGACTTCGGGCTGTACTTCTTCCACAACGCCCAGCGCCTGATCTCCCAGGGCCGCGGCCCCTACTTCTACCTGCCGAAGATTGAAAACCACCTCGAGGCACGGCTCTGGAATGACATCTTTGTCCTGGCCCAGGACCTGCTCGGCATCCCGCAGGGAACCATCCGCGCCACGGTCCTGATTGAAACCATCACCGCCGCGTTCGAGATGGAGGAAATCCTCTACGAACTGCGGGACCACGCTGCAGGCCTGAATGCCGGCCGCTGGGACTACATCTTCTCGGTCATCAAGAACTTCCGGACCCGCGGACCCCGGTTCGTGCTGCCGGACCGCAACATGGTCACCATGACCGCACCGTTCATGCGTGCCTACACCGAGCAGCTGGTCCGGGCCTGCCACCGCCGCGGCGCCCACGCCATCGGCGGCATGGCTGCCTTCATCCCGAACCGCAAGGACGCCGCAGCCAACGACGTCGCCATGGAGAAGGTGCGCGCCGACAAGACCCGCGAGGCCGGCGACGGTTTCGACGGATCCTGGGTGGCGCACCCGGACCTGGTCCCCGTGGCCATGGAGGTGTTCGACGGGGTGCTCGGCGACCGTCCCAACCAGCTGGAGAAGACCCGCGAAGACGTGGTGCCCAACGACAAGGCACTGCTGGACATCGCTTCCACGCCCGGCGTCATCACCGAGGCCGGCATCCGCAGCAACATCGAGGTGGGCATCCGCTACATCGAGTCCTGGCTGCGGGGCAACGGTGCGGCCGCCATCAACAACCTGATGGAAGACGCCGCCACCGCGGAAATCTCCCGGTCGCAGATCTGGCAGTGGATCCACAGCTCCGCCGTGACCGACGAGGGCGACGTCGTGACCCACCAGTGGGTGGAGGAACTGCTCGACGAGGAGTTCACGAACCTGCAACGCTTCGAGGGCGACCGCTTCGACGACGCCCGCGAACTCTTTGAGGAAGTTGCCTGCGGGGAACATTTCCCCACCTTCCTCACCGTGCCTGCCTACGCCCGCTTCCTGCATGAATCGCAGGAGCTGGCCACGGCATAGCCGCTTGGGGGCGGCGAGGCGGATACCGCTTCAGTATCCGCTTCAGCAAGGGCCGGGAATCATTACCGCAGATGTTCGATTCGTTGAGCACTGCGGGAATGGCTCCCGGCCCTTGGCGCGTTGCACCCGATATGAAGATTGATATCTGGTTCGACATTGCCTGCCCGTGGTGCTACATCGGCAAGCGCCGCTTCGAGACAGCCCTCGCCCGTTTCCCGCATCGGGACGAGGTGGAAGTCCACTGGCACAGTTTCCAGCTCGACCCGTCCCTGCCGGACCACTTTGACGGCACCGAAGTCGAGTACCTCAGCGAGCGCAAGGGCATCGACCCCGAACAGCTCGCCGGAATGCTGGACCAGGTAACCGTCCAGGCCGCCGGCGAGGGACTGTCCTATGACTACGACTCCCTCGTGGTGGCCAACAGCTTCTCCGCCCACCGCCTGATCCACCTGGCCAAGGCGGAAGGCGGGCTCAAGGCCGCCGACGCCGCCAAGGAAGCACTGCTTTCGGCCCACTTCGAAAAGGGCATGAACATCGGCTCCGCTGACGACCTGCTGGAAATCGGCACCGGCATCGGACTGCCCGCGGACCGGGTGAAGGCCGTGCTGGCCAGTGACGAATACGCCGATGCCGTTCGCGCCGACATTGCCCAGGCACGCTCCCTGGGGATCAGCGGAGTCCCGTTCTTCGTGCTCGATGACAAATACGGCATTTCCGGTGCGCAGCCTGCCGATTTGTTTGCCTCCGCCCTGGAACAGGCCTGGCAGGAATCGCACCCGCTGGTTCACCTGACGCCGAAATCCGCGGATGGACCTGCCTGCGGACCTGACGGCTGCTAGGCCCTGAAGACGGCTGCCGGGACCGTGGGGTCGAACAGCCACGGCCCCAGCAGTCCGTTGGCCGAGACACCGGCGGCGGCATATGCCTTGTCGGCAAGGTCCAAAAAGTCAGAAGTACCGGCACAAGCGTGCCGGTACTTCTGCGTCCACTCCTGCAGCAGCGCGAAGAAGATCCCGTCACCGGCGCTGCGCCGCAGGACGTGCAGCGTCAACGCTCCGCGCCGGTAAACCCGTTCATCGAACATGGCTGCCGGCCCGGGATCTGCCAGCTGCAGGTCCTGCCGCTGGTGCTGCAGCCACTCCAGGTCCGCCGCGGCCCGCTGGTCGCTGCGGGCGCCGTCGGCCGCCTCCGCCCACAGCCACTCCGCGTAGGTTGCGAAACCCTCGTGCAGCCAGATATCCCGCCAACTGCCCGCCGTGACCGAATTGCCGAACCACTGATGCGCAAGTTCGTGGGCCACCAAAGACGCCGAACCCGAACCCAGGTGGTTGCATCCGAAGACCGACACCGACTGCGCCTCCAAAGGGATCTCCAACTCGTCGTCGGTCACCACCACCGTGTACCGGCCGAAGGGGTAGGGCCCGAACCGGGAGGTAAACAGGGTCATCATGGAATCCTGCCGGGACAGCGCGGCACTCGCGCGGTCGGTCAGGGACGGGGGCACGACGACGGACTGCGGTACCGCGCCGGGCAGGTCCAGGCACTCGTACCGCCCAATCTGGACCGTCGCCAAGTAGCTGGACATGGGTTCGGGTTGTTCGAAGACCCAGGTCTCCCGGCCGCGGCGGTCTTCGTGGGAGACCAGCTCTCCGTTGCACGTCACCCGGTAGCCGGACTCCACCGTCACGCTGATCCGATACCGTGCTTTGTCCGCAGGCAGGTCGTTGCAGGGAAACCAGGACGGAGCCCCGGTCGGCTGTCCGGCAACGAGGGCGCCGTCGGTCAATTCCTCCCAGCCGATGTCCCCCCACAGGCCGTTGCCCGCACGCGGTTTGCCCCGGTACCGGATGCCCAGCCGAAAGCTGTCACCGGCCTTCAGCTCCCGACTGGGCGTTATCGCCAGTTTGCCGCGTCGCTGGCGGAAGGAACGGACGTCCACCGGAGTTCCGGCGCACCAAAGCAGGACTTCTTCCACCCGCATCGGCCGGTCCAGGTCCAGGGTGAGCTGTTCAATGTCGACCAGGGCCGAGCCGGCGAGGCGCGCCTGCCCCTTCAGCCGGTTGAGGCCGACGTCGTAATCCAGTGTCAGGTCATACTCGCTGATGCTCAGGTCCGTGGAGCCTGACGCGGGAGTGTAGGGGTCGGGCGCGTGGTGCGGGTGTTGATGGTGGGATCCGGTCTGCCGCATGGCGGACATCCTGACACGGTGCGGCGTTTTCGCCACGGGTAGCTCCGGGAACCGGCCTTAGTTTTCAGCGTCCCGGGCGTATTGGCGCCACCGCTGCCGGTCCGCTTCGGGCAGGTCCTCCCAATCGGGTGCCGGGGGCATCCACAACCCGGGGAGCAGGGCCGCCCGTTCCTCGTACAGCAACCTGCCCTCGTCGGCTGCGTCGGGGTCCGTCCAGGCCGTCCCGTCGCCGGCAGGTGTTTCGTTCACGCTTAAACTCTAAGCGACACCGCAAACGCATCAGGGATTGTGTGAAGAAACGTCCTCCCGCGGTTTCCCTTCGCGCTCACTGTCCACCGGCCTGTCCACCGGCCGGTCGAGCGGCCGGTCCCGTGTCCGCTCCAGCTGCCGGGACGCGCCTGCCGGAGGGGCTTCCGCCGGCGGGGACCACCCCGTATGGGTCCGTGGTCTTGCCGCACTCTGGCGGTCCGACGCCGCCGTCTTGGCGAATGTGCCGGCGCTGGGCGGAGAGCCCGGCGGCTTCCGCCGACGCCCGGCCCTTTTGAGCGCCAGCCGGATCAGCAGCCCCAGCGCCGCCAGTACGCCGAGGGTCGTCAGCGTGCCGGTCAGCGTCTCCAGCCTGTGCTCGACTGCCGCTGCCTTCTCTTCTGCACGGGCCGCAGCGGCGGCAGCTTCGGAGGCGGCAGTGGACGCCGTGAAAACGTCTTCCACGGTCCCCATAACGATGCGGTCGCCCGGGACGGCCCTGCGCAGCAAGCGTGTGACCGTGGCCAGGTCCGTGGAAATGCATCCCCACGTTGGTGCGTACCCGGCATGGAAGAAAATCGCGAAGGAGGCACCCTGCCGGGTCGGCATATCCGGCGGGCGGTTCCAATTGATCACTGCTGCCTGCTCATAGAGGCCCTGCTCCATGTACCGCCAAAGATTCTCGTCTGCTCCTGCGCCTTCCCCTTCGAAGTACTGGTTATAGGTCTCCCCGTGCTGCCCGCCCCACCGGGAGGAGGGATTCAGCTCGTGATATTCCAGTTCAGTGCCCGGGTTGCTGCGTCCGAGCGCCTCGGTGAAGCTGAAGGACCCGGTCGGTGAATACAAGGTGTTTTCCCACATGCTGCCCGGGGGTGCAAAGCCGTTGCGGCCGCTGAAGCCCCAGGACTGCCATTCCTGCACATAGCCCCCGTCCTCGAAAACACAGCCGGTGAGGCGGGTTTCCGCAGCTCCGTACTTTTCAGCCGTCGCGAAAGTGACGCGCTTGGCTTTATGGACGGAGTAGCGGACTTCGCCCGCGTTGAGCCTCGCACACGGGTCGTGCTCCTGCTCCGCGCCGGCGGCCGGGAGAGGATGCAGCAAAAGGGCAGCAAGCAGCACCGAAGCTGCCGCAAGCCCGAGACGGCGTGCACGACTCAACAGCATCAA
Source organism: Arthrobacter sp. zg-Y1110 (assembly GCF_025244865.1). Taxonomy (NCBI): domain Bacteria; kingdom Bacillati; phylum Actinomycetota; class Actinomycetes; order Micrococcales; family Micrococcaceae; genus Arthrobacter; species Arthrobacter sp. zg-Y1110. The sequence continues at coordinate 315,074 of NZ_CP104272.1, read as the reverse complement.
CTGCGCTGACGGGCCCGGTGACGGGCCCGGCCTTCCGGCTCCGGCGGAGCCGGCGGATAGGGCGGGGCGGGTGGGTAGGCCACCGCGCGCGGTGCCGACGACGACGGTGCAAGCGGCTCAGCCTGGGTTCCCGCAGCCGCTGGATCCGGCCTTGTCGGCGACGTCAGGCTCTTCCGCTGACCTCCGGTGCGCTCCAGGTATTTGTTCCGCGCCCACTTCGAGGCTTCGGCAACACCCTTTTCCAGCGGCCCCTGGGCGGCGTACCGCAGCCAGATGGCGGCGAAGGCCGAGAGGATGACCAACTGGAGAATCATTGCCGGCACTGGCTGGTCCGCGAGCAGCCCGGTGGCCAGGAGTATCAGGTGCAGGGAGTACAGGGTCAGGGTCATCTTTCCCAACAGAGCCAAGGGCTGCAGGAGCCGCCCGCTGGCCCGCCCCAGCAGCAGCAGCCCCGCCAGGAACGCCGCCGAGATGCCGATGGTGTTGGCCAGCACCAACGGCGTACTGGAATAGGGGGCCAAGGAGGAAAGCCACCACCACGAATCTGTCGGCATCACCGGGTCCGGCCCCCAGATCAGTATCTCCTCAACGGTGCCCTCGGGGGCCGAAGACCATACCGACGTCGCGTCGATCAGTTGTTGCCGCCCGCCGAAGGGGCCGAGGATGAGGGCGGAAAGGACTGCTGTTGCAAGGGCAAGGCCGATGCCGGCCACCAGCAGCCGAATCTGCACCCCCCGCTCGGCCAGGTCCAGCCGACCGATAGCCAAACCGACGCAGACGTACGCCATCCACGGCAGTGCGGGATACGTGCCGGAGAGAAGGACCTGGCCAAGGACACCGCCGGGGGCTTCGACGAGCGTGGAGAAGCTGGGTTCCACACCGTTCATATCCGGCAGCAGATCCCTGGTGGCGTGCATCAGGACGGGGCCGGCGGCAGCGATACCTGCAGCAAGAACCAGCAGGGTCCGCACGCGCAGCCCGAGCAGTGGAAGGGCGAGCAGGAACATCACGCCGTAATAGACGAGGATCACCTGGGCGTTGATGGCGAGGTAGCCGAGCAACAGCCCGATCACGGTGATGAGGCCAGCGCGCACCGCAAGTCCGTATCGGACGGCAGCCATCTCCCGTCCCCGCGGCGGGTGCTTGCCGCCTGACATAAAGGCCAGCGATATCCCGGCAAGCAATGCAAAAAGGGCGGCTCCTCGGCCGGCGAACAGAAGCCAGGTGAGCGTGGGTGCGAACTCCTCGTTCCAGGCGGGCAGGATGTGGATCGCCATCATGGCAATCAACGCCGCGCCCCGGGCAGCATCGACACCGGTGACTCGCCGTTTGCCCACCCCTGCTTGAGCCGACCCGCTCATGCTTCCCCCTTTGCTCAATGCGCCCGTGCCAGAGTTTCGGGGAGTGTGGGGCCGGACGCAAGCGTAGTCGGCAATCCCGCGGCGGCGAGGTCAGCCACAAGCAGTTCAGTCTCCTCTTCGCTCAGGTCGGTCAGCGGTCCCCTGACGGGGCCGGCGGGCAGCCCCAGTTTCCGAAGCGCCGCCTTGGCCGATGCCGCGCCGGGGCACCGGAACATACCGGTGTAGATCGGCAGCAGGTCACGGTGAATCCGCAGCGCGTCGTCCACCCGGCCCTGCCGGTACGCGACCGTCAGGGCACGCAGCCGGTCAGCGGCGACATGGCCGACCACCGAGACGACACCGACAGCGCCAACGGACATCAGGGGCAGGTTCAGTGCGTCATCACCCGAGTAATAGACCAGCTCGCTGTGCTTCATGACCCAGGAGGAGGATACGAGATCCCCCTTGGCGTCCTTCACCGCAACGATGTTCGGGTGGCGGCCGGCCGCCACCAAGGTTTCGGGGGCAATTGCGACGCCGGTGCGGGCGGGGATGTCGTAAAGCATCACCGGCAGGTCGGTGCTGTCGGCAATGGCTTCGAAGTGGCGCAGCAGGCCTTTTTGCGTGGGGCGTGAATAGTAGGGGGCAACCACCAGCAGCCCGTCCGCCTTCTGTTCCGCCGCAGCCCGGGCCAGCTCGATGCTGTGCCGTGTGTCGGTGGAGCCCACTCCGGCGATAACCCTCCGCTCGGTGCCCGCGGTGACCCGCTTGGCCGAGTGGATCATTGACGCTTTTTCCCAGTCCGAGGTAGCGAAGGACTCCCCGGTGGTGCCGTTGACCACCACGCCGTCATTCCAGCCGGTCCGCAGCAGCCATCGGGCCAGCTCCTCGGCGCCGGTCTGGTCCAGTTGGCCGCGCTCGTCCATGGGCGTGACCATTGCGGTAAGCACGGTGCCGAACCGTCGGGAGACGGTTGTCCCTGTGTTGTCCGTAGATGTACTCATAATCCTGCTCCTACAGTTTTGTACTCGATCGATTTACGGTGACGGGCACGGCGTTCCGTGGGGCGGCTCTGGCCCCAATGTGCCAACGGGTTCCCGCACCAGGCGCTGTTCGTGGGGACGCTTTCCCCGCGCATCACCAACGAGCAGCCACCAACGGTGCCGCCCACTTCGATGGCGCTGCCCGGCAGCACGATGCTGTTGGGTCCCAGCGTGGAACCGTCGCCCAGCGTTACTTCGTCCAGGCGCATGATCCGGTCATGGAAAAGATGGGTCTGCAGTACCGTGCCGCGGTTGATGCTCGCTCCGTCGCCCACCTGTATCAGGTCGAATTCCGGCAGCCACCAGGTTTCGCACCAAACACTGCGGCCGATCCGCGCACCCATCCAGCGCAGCCAGGCGTTGAGCATCGGGGTGCCCAGACTCATCCGCACCAATCCGGGAACGGCCAGGGCTTCGGAAAACACGTCCGCCAGCTCGTTCCGCCAGACAAACGAACTCCACAGCGGGTGCTCCGAAGTTTCGAAACGGCCCACCAGCAGCCACTTCGCCATTACGGCGATGAGCGCTGCGGCGATCCCGCTCAGCAGGAGGACCGGACCGGACCACAGGACGGCCGTGAGGAACCCGAAGGCGTCATACAGTCCGGCCAGCGCCCACACTGTCAGCAGGGCCAGCCAGGCCGTGATCACCGCAGGCAGGATCCTGCAGGCTTCAACCGCGCTTCGGGCAACCAGCAGGCGTCGGGGAGGATCGTAGGTCCGTGCGGTGTCCCCCACCTGCACCGGCCTCGGAAGCTCCACCGCCGGACGCCCGAACCAGGAAGTGCCCGCCGGCATATTCCTGGGAGCCGAAGAAAGTACCGCGATCAGGGAGTTCCCCGGAACGTGTGTGTCCGGCCCCACGATCGCCGAGTTCCCGACGAAGGACTGTTCCGCGACACTCGCGGGACCGAGGTGCAGCCATCCCTGGCGCACCCGCCGCGCCGACATCATGGAATGGTCCGCCAGGAAGGTCCGGTCCTCCAGCCGCGTCAGGTGCGGCACGGTTTCCATAGTGGAGATTTCCACGTGCCGGCCGACCTTCGCACCCAGGATCCGCATCCACACCGGCGTGAGCACGCTGGCGTAGATCGGATACATCGTAATCAGCGACCGGCTCAGCATCAGGTTGCTCAACCAGGACGCCCAGCCCGTTATACCGTCCGCCGGGTGCATGCCCGGCGGCATCAGGTGAGCTGTACCGCGGACCACGGCGGCGGTGAGCACGAGGAACATCAGCATGGAAATCACCACGAAGACAGGTGCCCAGACGGCCAGGATCCACAACGCGTCGGTGAAAGAGGAAACACCGTTCAGCAACCACAGCATCAGGGCGGATCCGGGCGCTATGGAAAGGAGATTCAACAAGGCGATGCCGCCCAGGGATGCCGGGTAGAGCAACCGTACTCTTCGGGATTCAGCGGCAGGCGCTGCTTCCTCTGGCCATCCCGCCCCGGCACTACCGGTCTTCCGCATCTGGGATCCCGCCCAAAGCTCAAAGGCGGGGATTTCGCCGGAGACCAGGGTGCCCGGTTCCGTTTCCGCTCCGCGGCCTACCTTCGCCCCGCCCATCAGCGTGGACCGTGCACCGATCCGTACGTCTTCACCGATCTGGATCCTGCCGATGTGGAGCTGCCCGCCTTCAACCCAGTGGCCTGCCAGGTCTACTTCGTATTCGATGGAGGACCCGTCACCTATCGACGCAAAACCGGTAACGGGCGGCATGGCGTCAAGGTGCACGCCTTCACCGATGTTGCAGCCCAACTGCCGCGCATACCAGGTGCCCAGCGGGGATCCCATGATGGGCTCGAGCTTGCAGTACGTCACTATCCGCTCAGCAGCCCACAGCCTCAGGTGGGTGCTGCCGCCGCGCCGATAAATGCCGGGACCGATTCCCAGGAGCAGCAACCTGGACGAGACCACCGCGGCGATCATCCGTGCCGGCAGGCTGTACAAGGCCAGCCAGGCCGCAAGGGTGGGAACCACCGGTGGATCCGGAGTCCAGGGGCTGCCCACTACATGGAACATCACCATGCACACGACGGCGATGCCGGTGACGTACCGCAGGCCCGTGATCCCGTAGAGCGCCACGATCAGCGGCGCCTGGACCAGCCCCAGCCACCAGGGCGATTCGGGGGTTTCGCGGACGTCCAGGGTTGAATCGCGCAGTGACGCCAAGTGCTCGGACATCGTGATCAGCGTCGGATGCTCGTAGATATCGGCGACCGAGACCTTGGGGTAACGTTCCCGCAGCGCAGAGACCAATTGGGCGGCAGCCAGGCTGGCTCCGCCCAGGGCAAAGAAATCGCTTTCCTCGGTCAGCGGCAGCGGTCCCAGCAGATCGGTCCACCGCTGGCCCAGCCAACGCAGATCGGCGTTGAGCTCCACCCGGACGTCGGTTGGGGTTTCCATAACAGGCAGGGGCCAGGGCAGGGCCTTGCGGTCAACTTTCCCCGAGGCCTTCATCGGCAGCTCATCGACGATCCCCAGCGACGGGACGATGGATGCCGGCAGGTTCTGGGCCAGCTGGGCCCGTGCGGCGCCAAGGTCCAGGGTGGCGCCGGCCGCCGGGACCAGATATCCGGCCAGCACCTGGTTTCCGGACTGGGTGGAATGGACGGCGGCTGAAGCTACGGCCACGCCCGGCAGCCGGCTTAGGGCATCGTCAATCTCGCCGAGCTCAACCCGCCGGCCGCCCAGCTTGATCTGCTCATCCACCCGCCCCACAAAGACGAGGCCTTCCTGGTCTGCGCGGACGTGGTCTCCGCTGTAGTAGGCCCGTTCCCATCCGAGGGCGGGAAGCGGGGTGAATTTCTCGGCGTCCTTTTTCGGGTCGAGGTACCGCGAAACCCCTACACCGCCGATGACCAGTTCGCCCACTTCCCCCCAGCGCACGGGGGTCCCGTCTTCGCCGATGACGGCGAGGCTCCACCCGTTCAGCGGCAGGCCGATCCGGACGGTGGACTGTCCGTCCAAAAGTGCGCCGCAGGCAATAACCGTGGTTTCAGTGGGGCCGTAGGTGTTCCAGACCTCGCGCCCGGGGGCAGCCAGACGCCGGACCAGGTCCTCCGGGCAGGCTTCACCGCCGAAAATCAGCAGCCGCACGCGGTCAAGGGTCTCGGTGGACCAGTGCGCGGCAAGGGTGGGCACTGTTGAAACGGCAGTGATTCTCCGTTCGACGAGCCAGGGGCCGAGGTCCGCTCCGGACCGCACCACGGAACGAGGCGCCGGAACCAGGCACGCACCGTGGGCCCACGCCAGCCACATCTCCTCACATGAGGCGTCAAAGCTGACAGACAGCCCGGCCAGGACCCGGTCCCCCGGCGAAAGCGGGGCACTGACGCAGTAGAGCGAGGATTCGGCATCCACCAGGGCAGCCGCTGAGCGGTGGGTGACGGCCACCCCCTTGGGCTTGCCCGTGGAACCGGAGGTGAAGATGATCCACGCATCATCTTCGGGGTGCGGCTGGGGGCTGTGTCCGCCGCTGGGGACGCCCTGGAGCAGGTTCAGCTCCAACCCTGCTTCAATAACCGCGCAGACTCCGCCTTCGGCCCACACCGTTTCGGCACGGCCGGCCGGTTCGTCCGTGTCCACGGGGACATAGGCGGCACCGGAGTACAGCACACCGAGAATAGCTATGTACAGATCCACGGACCCGGAGGGGACATAGATTCCCACCCGGTCTCCTGCACCGATGCCGCCGGCCCACAGCCGCCTTGCGAGGTCCTGCACCCGGAGCTGAAGTTCGGCGTAGCTCAAGGAGACGGATCCGTCATCAATGGCGGGTGCGCCCGGATAGGCGGAGACCGTTTCGGTGATGATATCGACCAGTGTGCGCTGCTCCGGTGTGCGGCCGCCGTGAAGAACCGCCGATCCTGCGGGAACGGGACCGGAGTTTGCTACTGATGGTTCCCTCTGGGGAAGGGGTGGTGCGGTCTTGCTGCCGGAGGCGGCCGGGTGCCGGGTGGTTAATGGTCCTGCCGCCACGTCTTGTGGGTTTTCGGGCGTGTTCATATAAAGCAGTTCTCCCTGCTGGTGCATCTCATATCCGTGGTCGAGGGACCACAACCTGAGCCCGGCGATGGCCGGGGCGATGCAGGGAAGACTAGGAAAATCCCAGCGGATTCACATGAGTACCGCGGGCACGCAGGAGTCCATTCAGTACGGGGTTAATTACTCCCCCACCGCAGCGGCTACTCGAACCACTACCCGACCTGGATTCCGTTCCTCGGGCATCCCGCGTCAGGACGGGCAAGCAGGGCACAGGTAAAAACGGCTTCCGGTGCTTCACAGCCTGCGCTTAGGTTTCCGATAGGTTACGGACAGACGCCGTTGGTTGTGTGGTCCACCCCGGCACTCGACAGGGGCGCTGGACAACACCTGCCGATGGGATCCAAAGCATGTCTTCCTTAGCTACATCGAGACCCAGGCTGTCAGGAGTGGACGCTGCGCGCGGGCTGGCGCTTTTCGGGATGATGGCGATCCATCTCCTGCCTGCCTCGGGTGAAGATGTCGAGCCGACCCTGACGTGGCTGCTGTTCGCCGGCAAGGCGGCCGCGCTCTTTGCCCTTCTGGCCGGGGTTACGTTGGCCTTCACCACCCGAAGGGCAAGGACGGAAGGGGGACACTTCCTGACTGCGGCCCGGAGGAGTGTGGCGGCAAGGGCGGGACTGGTTACCGCCCTTGGCCTCGCCATCGCTTATGTGGACATGGACGCCTTCATCATCCTGGCCTACTACGGTGCCATGTTCCTGCTGGCAGTCCCGCTGCTGGGAGTATCGACCCGGACACTGCTCGTCGCCGCAGCGGCGTTCGCGCTGCTTGGGCCGATCCTGATGCAGGGCCTGCGGGATTACCTCCCTGCGCCCGGATTCGACCCCACCTTCTCCACTGTGTTCACCGAACCCGGCGTCTTCCTGAGTCAGCTTTTGCTGACAGGGACCTACCCCGCCATTCCATGGCTGGCCTACATTGCCGCCGGGCTCGCTATCGGCAGGATGAGCCTGGACCGTCCCAGAGTGCAATTGGTGCTGCTGGGGTCAGGCGCGGCACTTGCCGCGGCTGCCTGGTTCGGCTCCCGGCTACTGCTCGCCGGTCCGGGGTTTGACCGGTTGCTGGCATCGGAACCGGATCTAAGTCCAGACGACCTCCAGGGCATCCTGGTGTGGGGCACCGACGAGTACCTTCCCACCAGCTCCTGGTGGTGGCTGTCCATCGCCGCGCCGCACAGCACCACACCATTCGACCTGCTGCACACCATCGGAGTTGCCACGGCCGTGCTCGGCGCCATGCTGCTGGTTTCACGCTTTGCCGGTAAGGCGTTACTCCTCCTGTCCGCGCCCGGCCGGATGACGCTTACCCTCTACTGCACCCATCTGCTTTTCCTCGGCACCGGGGCACTGGCCGACCTCCCGGTAATCTCCCTTTGGCTTCAGATCACCGCATTCGTAATCTTCGCGGTGATTTGGCAGCGTGCGGGGAAACAGGGGCCGTTGGAGAAACTCGTCTCCCGGGGCGCCGCTTCCGCGCGGGACTCCGTCCTTCGGCGGCACCCGGATCCCCGTTCCGCCAAGCGGGGCCGCTAAGCCAACCCGTCCGCAATACTCGCGTCCACGGCGTAGGACAGCGCAAAGGAGGCGGGTAGCCCCAGCTGCTCCGGCCCGACGTCGTACGTGCGCAACCCGCTGAATCCGGCGCCGTTTCCGCGCCCCCGTTCGCCGAAATCCGTTTCCACATTGCGGGGATCAACCCGCAGCCCCTGGCCGGAGGCCTTCAGCAGGGCTTCCTTGCGTACCCAGATCTGCGCCCGCAGGCGGGGGCGGTTGGAAACCGCGGCGGCCGCGATGGCCGCCTTTTCCGTATCGGTGGCCATAACGTCCTCCACCGCCGTATCGGCGAAGGCCCGGGCATCTGAGTCCTCCAAGTCCACCCCCACACGCGTCTGCGCGAGCGCCGCCGCGAGCCAGTTCCCGGAACGGCTGAAACTGACCCTGAGCGGGGTTGGCTCGCCCGCAATGAAATAGCGCGGCTCCCCGTGGCTTCCGTCATTGCCGTGCAGGCAGTCGGGACAGTGCGCCACTGCGCTCACCGCGTCCTCGGGCGCTTGCAGGTACGCGGCCACCAGGGACCGGGCGGCCAGCCGTCCGGCAAGGAAACGACGGCGGTCCTCCTCGTGATGGAATCCCTGTGCCCGTGCGCGTACGGCGGGGCCCAGGCTGTCCGCTGCCCGAAGGTCCACCGAGTCCAGCGGCCGTACCGCCAGCCGCAGTACCGCCGGTTCCTGCCGGTGTCGAAAGGCGCGTGTTTCACTGTGTGGCAGGCCCACCGCGGTTACTGTCCGTCCGGCGTCGAACTGCCCGGACAACTCAGGGCACCCGGGCCCGCCGCCACGGCCTGTTCCGCCGGGAGGAGTTCCTGGAATCCGGAGCCGATCACCACGTCCACCGATGCGTCCGTCCGCTCGTCCAGGACGTAGTCCGTGCCGGGAATGTGCTGCTGCAGCGTGTAGGCGGCCGCGGCCCCGGAGGGTCCGGAAAGCACCAGCGCGGTCATGCCGGAACGGTTCACGCTGCTGTTGCCTATCCGGTCCACCCGGAATCCGCGCTCATTCAGGGCGTCTCCGACGGTTCCGCCCAGGCCCGGCGACGCCGTCGCGTTGTAGACATTCACCGTCACGGTGGCGGGGTCCAGATACGGAAAAGGCCCGGCCGGACATTCGTCCACCGGACCCGCAGAGGTGCTGGGTGCTGCCCCGGGCAGCCGTACCCACCCCGAAACCAATCCCTGGGCCAGGATCACTGCCAGCACCAGGAACAACGCCAGCACCCCGACCACTGAATTATGCAGCCGCCGGCGCCGTCTCGCACGCCGGACGAGCTCCGGTTCCTCGGTCGGTGCAAATACCGCGCCGAGGTCGCCTCCGGTAATGATCCGGTGCCCGTGCCATTCCCTTGGATCGTTCCTCGCCGGGTTGCCGCGGTGCCGCCCCTCAAGGGGCTCCTTAGTCATCGAGGACCAGCACGCGTGCGTGCAGTATGGTCCGCTGGTGCAGTGCCGTCCTTACGGCCCGGTGCAATCCGTCTTCGAGGTACATGGTGCCCTTCCATTGGACGACGTGCGGGAACAGGTCTCCGAAAAAGGTGGAATCCTCGGCCAGCAGCGCGCCGAGGTCCAGTGTGGCCTTCGTGGTCACCAGTTCATCCAGGCGAACCTGCCGGGGAGGTACCGCTGCCCAGTCCTTCGGTGTTACGTATCCATGGTCAGGGTAGGGGCGTACGTCGCCAACAGCTTTGAAGATCACTAGTACAGAGTAGATAACATCCGCATCCAAAGAAACAGCGGTGCTCGGGCGCGCCGCCCGCAAAAGCCCCGATTAGGCCGCTGATTACCCCCGAGACACGAAAATGCGGCCCGGGCAGCAGACACGGGATACTGGGGAGGTGAACACCTCTGCTCCCCGAATCGGTCTCCTGCTCGACGTCGACGGCCCCGTGGCCAGCCCCGTCTCCCGGAGCGTCCGTCCCTCCATCATCCGGGACCTGGTTACCCTGGCATCCGCAGGCTGGCCGGTCATTTTCAATACGGGCCGTTCCGACGCCTTCATCCGCGAGCAGGTCATGCAGCCGATGATGGCCGCTGGGCTGCCGGAAGGGGTGCGGCTGCACGCCGTGTGTGAAAAGGGTGCCGTCTGGTTCTCCTTCGACGGGACCGGATCTGACCAGCCCCAGGTGGACCCGGAATTGAAGGTCCCCGGCGACTATGCCGAGGCCATCCGCGACCTGGTGGCCGCCAAGTACTCCGAGACCATGTTCTTCGACGAAACCAAGCTGGCCATGGTCTCCGTGGAGCAGCACGTGCAGGTGGACAACTCGGATTACCTCACGGACCAGCGCCGCTTCGACGCCGATGCCCTGGAACAGATGTCCCTGGCCGGAATGGGCGGCCGGCGTTTGGAACATGCCATTCCGGATGCCCGCGGAACCGTCGCCTTCCGCATTGATCCCACCATCATCTCCACCGACATTGAAGCCATGGGGGTGGGCAAGGACCTGGGTGCACGGCGCGCACTGTCCCTGCTCGAAGCCGACGGCACGCCGGTTCCGCACGTCTGGCGGACGGTCGGCGATTCCCGCACCGATTACGCCATGGCTGACGAACTGGACGCACAGGGGTACGACGTCGCGCACGTGGACGTGCGGCCGGCGGACGGGGTCCCGTCCACGCCCTATCCGGTGCTGACGGCCGGGTCCCTGATTCACGACGACGCCGGCGCGGCCTTCTTTGAACGCTGGGTGGCAATGGCTGCCGGGGAAGCGGACGACGACACCGTCGTCGTCTAGCACTCCCCCGGCGCTGGAGCCCTACTCCAGGCGCAGGACCGCTTCTACGGATTCCTGGATTTCCGGTGCCCCGGGGGCGACGGCGGACGCGAAGCGGCCCACAATTTCGCCGCTGTCGGTGATGAGGAACTTCTCGAAGTTCCAGCCGATTTCGTCGCCCAGCTCGCCGTCATGGAACCGGGTCAGGGCTGCGTAGAGCGGGTGCCGGTTCGGTCCGTTGACGTCGACCTTGGCTGTCAGCGGGAAGGTGACGCCGAAGTTCCGCGAGCAGAACTCGGCGATCTCTTCGTTGGTGCCCGGTTCCTGCCCGGCGAAGGAGTTGCTGGGCACGCCGAGGATGGTGAAGTTCCGGTGCTCATAGGTTTCGTAGAGGGCCTGCAGTCCCTCGTACTGGGTGGTGAAACCGCAGCGCGAGGCAACGTTCACCACCAGCACGGCCTTGCCTCGGAACAGTTCTCCGAAGGTGGTTTCGGTGCCGTCCAGCATGGTCAGGGGAATGTCGTACAAGTTGTCGTTCGTATTGTCGTACGAGTTGTCATACAAGGCGTTGTCCTCCACGGAGCTCCCTTTCGTTTGGCCTGCTTCCATTGCATCCCATTCGCGGCGCAATACCGAATTTCCGGCGCCGATGCCTACCGAACGAAACACCGGGACGTGGTTCATAGCACTTCGTAATATTCTGTTCGAACTTGACATGCCCGGTGATAACTTGCCGCTATGAGTGTGATTCCCGAGTCAATTCCCGTCCTGGACCTGAGCACGGCACGCAACGCCGACGGCTCCTTCAATCCCGAATTCATCGACCAACTGCGCGATGCCACGCACCGGATCGGCTTCTTCCAGCTGGTCGGCTACGGTGCCGCCCAGGCCCGGGTGGAGGAGCTGTTCGACGTCACGAAGCGGTTCTTCAACCTGCCGCTCGAGGACCGGCTGGCCCTGGACAACCGCAATTCCCCGCACTTCCGCGGCTACACCCGGCTCGGCACCGAAATCACCAAGGGCCGCCCCGATGCCCGCGAGCAGGTGGACTTCGGCCCGGAACGCGCACCCGTGGCGGATTATCCTGCGGACCAGCCGTACTGGCTGGTCCAGGGCCCCAACCAGTTCCCGGATGAGGTGCTGCCCGAGCTGCGCTCCACCGCCATGGACTGGGCGGAGGCGATGAGCTGGGTGGGTGCGGAGCTGCTCAGCGCCATCGCGGTGTCCCTGGAACTGCCCGAGGACCACTTCGCCGAACCCTTCGAGGACACCCCCGCCTGGATGGCCAAGCTCATCCACTACGTGGGCGGCGTCGTGAAGGAAGCCGGCACCCAGGGCGTCGGCGCCCATGCCGACTACGGCTTCATCACCCTGCTGCTGCAGGATTCGGTGGGCGGCCTGGAAGTGAAGCCGCATGAGTCCGACACCTGGCTTCCGGTTGAACCCATCCCCGGCGCGCTGGTGGTGAACCTGGGCGAAATGCTCGAGGTGGCCACCCAGGGCTACCTCTCCGCGACTATCCACCGTGTCCTGGCACCGGCGCCGGGCGTGGACCGCTACGCCATTCCGTTCTTCTGGTCCCCGCGGCTGGACACGGTGATCGACCCGGTGCAGCTCCCTGCCGAGCTGGCTGCGCAGTCCCGGGGAATTTCCGATGATCCGGACAACCCCATGCTGGCCTCCTACGGCGCCAACGTCCTGAAGGGCTGGCTGCGGGCGCACCCGCAGGTGGCCAAGCTGCATCATCCGGAGCTGGTGGGGAAGTAGGCCGGCTCAGCCCGACGGCGGAGTGAACTGGCTGGCGGTGAATTCCGCACCTTGCGGGTCACGGATCAAGGCCGTGCGCGACCACTCTTCATCGCTCTGGTCCAGGACGGTGCCGCCGAGTTGTCCGGCGGCACCTGCAGTCCGGTCGCGGTCCGATACGGCAAACGTGACATGCCAGTGCGGCTGTTCGCCGGCGCCTGCATCCACATACCAGGCAACCGCATCTTCGAAGCCGGGCGGAACCTGGATCCCTGCCTGCCGCTCCCGGATGCCGGGATCGACCGTCGCCTCGAGGTGGTCGCCGTAGCCCGGCCTGCGGACCAGCCACCCGTACCCCAGATCGTCGGCCTGCCAGCCGAAGGCGTTGCCGTAGAACGCGGCGGCAGCACCGGCGTCGGCCGTATGCAGATCACTGAAGTTCCATGCCCCGGGCTCGTTGACCACCTGGGTTCCCAACCGGCGCCGGGCCTGCCAGATCCGGAACTCAGCGCCCTCGGGATCGGCCAGCACAGCGGCGCGGCCGCCCTCCCCGGCATCGGACGGCGGGGACTTCACCGTCGCACCGGCAGACTCCAGGCGTTCAGCCGCGGCCTCGGCGTCGTCGACTGCCAGATAGGTATTCCACGCCGCACCGGACCCGCCGCTGTCAGCGAACCCGCCGACGTCGGCTCCGTTGAGTCGGGCAATCCGGTAGCGCCCCGGCGCTCCCGGCGGCGTCGCATCCTCGAAGGTCCACCCAAAGAGCCGCCCGTAAAAGTCAGCGGCGGCGTCAACGTCAGGCTGTTCGGTGTCGATCCAGCACGGCACTCCCGCCGGATAGGTCCTTGCTGTCATGGCCTGCTCCCGTCCACGGCCACAGCCTAGTAGGCGGGAAACCGGCAGGGTAGACCCGGGAGCTGCCGGGGACATTCGAGGCCGGCGAGATGATTCCAGCCGGCTGCGGAAGCGGGAACCATGTGGTGCCCGCTTCCGCTTTCAGTTCGGCAAGAGCGCTAGTCGACGGCGCCTGCTTTTACCTTCTCCGAAGGCTCTTCCTCCGGGCCCTCAACAACATCCTGGTCCTGCACGTTGTCCGTGTACCACTCGGTGAGGGCGGGGTCGTCGCTCTCAAAGTCGGCACCGGCGCCTTCAGCCTCCGGCACATGCGCGGTGCCGAAGACGAAGTCGTCTCCGTGCTCGTCGATGCCGCGGCGCACGCCGCCGCTGATGGCCTCCAGCGCATACCGGCGCCGGATCATCAGCGGGTCGTTGCGCAGGTCCTTGGCCCAGGAGATCATCACACCGACGAGGATGATGGTGAACGGCAGGGCGCTGGTCACCATCATGGCCTGGAGTCCCGAGAGGGCGTTGTGCCCCCCGGCCAGCAGCAGGAACATGGCCATCAGCCCGAGTGCCGCCGACCAGATGATGGTCACCGATTTCGAGGGCACGGGCCGGCCCGACTGGGACATCGAACCCATGACGTTGGCCGCCGAGTCCGCGGCGGTGACGAAGAAGACCATAATCGCGAGCATGCACACGATCGCCGTCACGGAGCTGAACGGCAGGTTGGCCAGCAGATCGAACATGACGTTCTCTCCGGAGCCCTTCATGGTCAGGTCCAGCCCGTTCTGGTTCATCCAGATGGCGGTGCCGCCGAAGACCGTGTACCAGCAGACGGAGATGGACAAGGGAACGAAGACGACGACGGTGACGAACTGGCGCAGGGTGCGGCCCTTGGAGATCTTGGCGATGAACATTCCCACGAACGGCGACCAGGAGATCCACCAGGCCCAGTACAGGGTGGTCCAGCCGGTCAGGAAGGCCTCCTGCTCGGCGCCCTGGCCGGCGAAGACGGTCAGCATGTCCGGCAGGTTGCCGACAAACGCGATGAGCGAGGCGGGCAGCAGATCGAGCAGGAAGAACGTCGGACCGGTCAGCAGGACAAAGAGCGTCAGCAGAATGACCAGGGTCATGTTGAGGTTGGAGAGCAGCCGGATGCCCCTCTTGATGCCGGCGACCGCGGAGATGGTGAAGACAACCGTCAGGAGGCTGATGGCGACGACGACGAAGCCGTTGCCCAGCTCCTGGCCCGTGATGATCGAGACTCCGGTGCGGATCTGGATCGCGCCGATACCCAGCGAGGTCGCGGTGCCGAACAGTGTCACCAGCACGGCGGAAACGTCGATGATCTTTCCCAGCACGCGGTTGTTGCCGTCGGGGAAGACCGGTTCAAACAGCGACGAAATCAGCGGCAGCCGGCCGCGCCGGAAAGAGGCGTAGGCCAGGGCGCCGCCCACCAGGGCGTAGATGACCCAGGCGAGACTGGCCTGGTGCAGGAAGGTGGTCGACATGGCCGGCAGGATGGCGGCGGAGGTGCCGGCCTCGGCATCAGTCGAGGGCGGCGGGGAGAGGAAATGGCTGAGCGGCTCCATCGGCCCGTAGAAGATCAGCGCGATGCCCAGACCAGCTGCGAACAGCATGGAGATCCAGGACGTCGTGGAGTACTCCGGCGTGCTGTCGTCGGCCCCCAGCCGGATTTTGCCGGTCGGCCCGAAGCCGACCACCAGCATGAAGATCGCGGCGGCAACCATGGTGGCGTTAAACAGCCATCCGAAATGCACAACCACCCAGCCCTGTATGCCGGTGCCCACGGAACTGAGGTTGCTGGGCGCAAAAATCGCCCACGCCAGGACAGCGACAGAGATGGCCATGGCAAAAATGAACACGCTGCGCCGGGTCGGATAGCTGACCCCGGTGTCCTCAACGCTGATACCCGGGACCAGCCCGGGATGGAGGCTAAGCGCTGGGGCGGAAGCAGCAGTACGCAGCGCTTTTTTGACACGCTCGACAGGGCGGCCGGCAGCCTTGCGCACCGGAGCCCCGGACACGCTCGAACCGTCGGTACTGCCTGAGGCGTGCTCTGGTGGTGAAGACTCGGAATTCATAACGCTAAACTTTAGGGCATAAAGCGCCAATTACAGTAAATCATGGATTGCAACGGTGCCCCCTCGACCAAGCGCGGAAGCGCCCGCATAGCACTAATGCCGCGGTAGGACCAATCGAGCGTCAGGGCCCAAACCATGCTCCATGGATAGCCCTGCGCCGCGAAAGTATTGCACTTTACTCACCGATGCAGTCGACAGAAATAGCGAAAGTCCTGTTACTAATATCTCTTAACAATTCATTCTGATAATTCCCTCAAAACAATTGCAGCCGGCCGAATATCCCCATCGCGCACCTACCGTTGACTCGCTCCGGCCCCGTCCCTAGGCTGTCGGGCAAGCCGGAGCGGCACCGCTATTTCCAGTCCGTGACGCTCCCTCGGTGATCGAAAGGCTTTCGACATGCCGCTCTACGCCTATCGCTGCGGTTCAGCCGGGTTCACCTGCGCCGATTTCGAGGTCCAGCTCGCCATGGGCTCTGCCCCTGCTTCCCTCCCCTGCCCCAGCTGCGGGGCTCCCGCCCGGCGTCGCTTCACCGTGCCCAATCTCTCGCGCGCTTCCTCCACCGCGTACCAACAGATCGAGTCCACGCAGCGCTCGGCGTCGGAGCCCGCCGTCGTCCGCTCCCCCGGCCCGATGTCCGGTACCCGTCCGGCCGGCAACATCACCACCAATCCGCTCCACCGAAAGCTGCCCCGCCCCGACTAAAACTCCGCGCAAGAGCCCGCCCCAGTTAGAGGAGAAGCCATGCCGAAGACCGTCTTTCCCCTTGATTCGTCCCGGAAGTTCGAGGACCAGGAAAAGCTGGGGCACAACCGGTGGCATCCCGAAATACCGCCCGTCGCGGTGCTCAAGCCAGGAGAGGCCTTCCGGGTGGACTGCCGCGAGTGGTTCGACGGCGCCATCGTCAATGACGATTCCGCCGAGGACATCCTCAACGCCCCGCTGCTGACCGTGCATAAACTCAGCGGCCCGTTCGCGGTGGAAGGCGCGCGTCCCGGCGACCTGCTCGTGGTGGACATCCTCGACGTCGGCCCCATTCCCCAGGAAGACTCCGGCCCGCTGGCGGGACAGGGCTGGGGTTACACCGGGATTTTCGCCCGGGAGAACGGCGGCGGTTTCCTCACCGAGCAGTTCCCCGACGCTTACAAGGCCGTCTGGGATTTCACGGGCCAGACCGCCACCTCCCGGCACGTTCCCGGCGTCTCCTTTACCGGCCTGATCCATCCCGGACTAATGGGGACCGCGCCGTCGTCGGACCTGCTCGCCAAGTGGAACCGGCGGGAAGGCGACTTGATCGCCACCGACCCGCAGCGGGTGCCGCCGCTGGCGCTGCCGCCGGAGGCCGAACACGCCGTCCTCGGGGGCCTGCCCCGGGACCAGTGGGAACGGGTGGGCGCGGAAGCTGCCCGTACCGCGCCGCCGCGGGAGAACGGTGGAAACCAGGACATCAAGAACCTGTCCAAGGGGAGCCGGATCTTCTATCCGGTGTTTGTGGACGGCGCGAACCTCTCGGTGGGTGACCTGCACTTCTCCCAGGGCGACGGCGAAATCACCTTCTGCGGCGCCATTGAAATGGGCGGGTTCATCGATCTCCGAGTGGACCTTATTAAGGGCGGCATGGAGACCTACGGCGTGTCCGAAAACGCACTCTTTATGCCCGGCAACGTGGATCCGCAGTTCAGTGAGTGGATCGCGTTCTCGGGCACCTCGGTGACGCTCGACGGCGAGCAGCGCTATCTCGACTCGCACCTGTCCTACCAGCGGGCCTGCCTGCACGCGATCGACTACCTGACGAAGTTCGGTTACAGCCCGGAACAGGCCTACCTGCTGCTGGGTGCCGCACCGATCGAGGGCCGCCTGTCCGGAGTGGTGGACATCCCCAATTCGTGTTCCACGGTGTACATTCCGACGTCCATTTTCGACTTCGATGTCCGTCCGTCGGCGGCCGGACCGTTCCAGATTGACCCGGGCATTGGAGCGCCGCGGGCAAGCCGCACCTGACCGGCGGGGAGCGGGCGCGGCCCGGCGGGCCGCGGCGCGTGTTTACGGTGTACACATCGGGGCTAAAATACCCCTGTGAATACCAAAAACTTCCCCCACCTCATGGCCCCGGGGCGCATGGGCCCCATGGAAACGCACAACCGCATCGTCCTGCCGGCGATGGACATGAACGTCTCCGAGCACGGCGAGATTGAACAGCCTGAAATCGACCACTACGTGGCCCGTGCCGCGGGAGGCGCCGGCCTGATCATCACCGGTGCCTGCGCCATCGCGTTCCCGCACGGCGCGGCGTCCATGAAGGAGCCGGGACTGTCGGATGACAAGTACATTCCCGGCCTCAAGGCGCTGGCCGATGCCGTTCACGCCGCCGGCAGCAAGCTCTGCATCCAGTCCACGCACCACGGCAAAGTTGCCCGCGTGGACGTCGCCAATGACCGTCCGGTGCTCGCACCCAACCAGCCGGACTACACCTATGACATGTCCGCCCTGGCGGACAGCACCCGCGAAGAGCTCGGCAAGATGGGCGCCGCCACCGCCGGCAAGAAGACTGCCTACCGCGAGATGACGGCCGAGGACATTTCCTGGCTGGTCTCCACCTGGGCCGACGCCGCCGAACGCGTCGCCAAGGCCGACGCCGACGCAATCGAGATCCACGTGGCGCACGGCTACATCCTCGGCGTCTTCCTTAACCAGCGGGACAACCTGCGCACGGATGAATACGGCGGCTCCCTGGAAAACCGGGCCCGGCTGGCCTGCGAAGTCATCACTGCCGTCAAGGAGCGGGTAGGCGATCGCCTGGCCGTCCTGGTCCGTGTGGCCGGTGAAGAATACGGACAGGAGGGCGGCCTGACCCTCGACGAGGCGATCGAGGCCTCCAAACTGTTCGAAAAGGCCGGCGCTGACGCCATCCACGTCACCGGCTGGGGACGCAACCCGTTCGACAACTTCACCGACGGCCCGCTGCCCAACAAGGTGGGTGCCTACCTGAAGAACGCCGCGGAGATCAAGAAACACGTCAGTGTTCCGGTGATCGCCGTCGGCCGGATGCTGCCGGAGGTTTCCGAAAAGGCGCTGGCCGCCGGAGAGATCGACTTCGCAGCGATGGGACGCCAGCTGCTGGCCGACCCGGAGCTGCCGAATAAGCTGCGTGACGGCAAGTTCGACCAGGTCCGCCCCTGCATCAACTGTTACCTCTGCGTCGCGGAGAACTTCTTCGACGACACCCCGTTCTGTGCGGTCAACCCCGCATTGGGCAACGAGGCACTGCTGCCGCTGAAGCCTGCATCCGCGACCAAGCACGTAGTGGTTGTCGGCGCCGGCCCCGCCGGTCTGGAAAGCGCCCGGGTCCTGACCGAGCGCGGCCACCGGGTCACCGTCGTGGACAAGTCGGACCGCCTCGGCGGCACCATGTGGTTCTCCACCATGACCACCCCGGACAACGAACGCCTGCTGAAGTGGTTCAAGTCCGAAATCCGGCGCCTGAACATTGCGGTGAAGCTGAACACCCCGGCCACCGTGGAATCCATTCGGGCCCTGCACCCGGACCACGTGATCGTGGCCACCGGCGCCGTCCGTCCCAAGCCGGACTTCCCGGGCGGCGACCTGCCGATCGTACAGACCGGTGACACGCTGCGTGCCATGATGCTCGGCACCGCCACCGCTGAGGAAGCCGGCGCAGTGTTGAGCACCCTGGGCAAGCTCGGCCGCCTCTCCGGCGTGACCAAGAGCCCGGAGTTTGTCCGCCAGTTCACCAAGGTCTGGCTGCCCATGGGCAAGGACGTGGTGGTGATCGGCGGTTCCCTCGTGGGCCTCGAGCTGTCCGAGTTCCTTGCCGAGCGCGGCCGCCGGGTCACGCTGCTGCATGAAAAGCAGCAGCTCGGCCTGCCGCTGGCCATGCCGCGCCGCTGGACCGCAGTGAAGGAATCGGAAAAGCACGGCGTGAAGATCCACCGCAACGCCTCCATCACCCGCATCACCGAGAAGAGCGTCGAGTGGACCGTGGGCGGGGAAAGCTTCTCCGCCCCCGCCGACATGGTGGTCTACGCGGACGGCACGACGTCGGCCTCACCGCTGGCGGACGAGCTGCGGGCCGCGGACATCAGCTGCGACGTCGTCGGCGACGCCGGTGAAGTCAACTACATCCACGGCGCCATCCACTCGTCCTGGAAGGTGAGCACCGAGCTCTAGGACGGTATTGCCTCCTCCTTTGGAGGCGCAAGAAGCCGGCAGGCCGCAGTGATGGCGGCCTGCCGGCGTCGTTCGCGGGCGGCCTCGGAATCCTCGGTCCTGCCGGTGTAGAGCAATTCCGGGGACTGCGCCCATGCAGTGGCCAGCGAAAAAAGCAGGGTCATCAGGTCATCCGGATCCCAGGCAGGATCAATGATCCCCTGTGCCTGGGCGGCGGCAATATCGGCGGACGACGGCCCCGGGCGGCTGCAGGGGGCCAGCACTTCCGGCGCCCCCTCGAGCCGGGCCCAGTCCAGCATGCGCAGATGCTCGGGGTGCTCCACCGCATGGTCGTAGAGGGCGCCGACGAACCCGGGAAGGTCCAGCGCATCCCGTGGAACCTGGTCCGTGGTCTCCTGCAGGTTCGTTGCCAGCACTGCGGCGAACAAGGCACTTTTTCCGCCGAAATACGCATAAAGACGTTCCTTGCTGGCGCGTGCCTCTTCCGCAATACGGTCAACACGGGCACCGGCCAGCCCATACTGTGCAAACTCTTTTCGTGCTGCAGCCAGGATCCTGGCCCGCGTGGCTTCGCCGTCGGTTCTCATACCTGTAGTCTAGCTAAGCCAACCAACCAGTTCGTTTGATTAGGATTTCCCCTTCATGGACCGCACCATCCCTTCCGGCCTGCCCCGGGCCGCCGCCGTGGACCACTCGGCACATCCGCACCGCTGGCTGCTGCTGGCCGTCCTGGCGCTGGCTCAGCTGATGGTGGTCCTGGACGGAACCATCGTGAACATCGCCCTGCCGGATGCGCAGCGCGAACTGGGGATGTCCGACGGCGACCGCACCTGGGTGGTCACGATCTACGCACTGGCCTTCGGCTCGCTGCTGCTGCTCGGCGGTCGCATCGCCGATTACTGGGGCCGCAAGCGCACGTTCATGGTGGGAATGGCCGGCTTTGCCGTCGCTTCCGCCATCGGCGGTTTCGCGGAAAGCACCGAAATGCTCCTGACGGCCCGCGGCCTGCAAGGTGCCTTCGCCGCACTGCTGGCACCGGCGTCGCTCGCCATCCTGACCATCACCTTCCCCTCGGGCAAGGACCGCATCAAGGCTTTCGCCGTGTACGGTGCCATCGGCGGCGGCGGCGCGGCCATCGGCCTGCTGCTTGGCGGCGTCCTGACGCAGTACGCCAGCTGGAACTGGTGCCTGCTGGTCAACGTGCCGATTGCGATTGTCGCCATGGCCGCCGCCCTGCCCCTGATCCGGGAGAGCAAAGCCCACGGCAACACCCGCTACGACCTGCCGGGCGCCATTCTCGTGGTGGCCGGACTGGCTTCGCTCGTGTACGGGTTTTCGCAGGCCGAAAACGGCTGGGCGCGTGTTGAAACCATTGCCTTCCTTGCCGCAGGCGTACTGATCCTGGCGCTGTTCGTGTTCGTGGAAATCCGCGTCTCCAACCCGCTGCTGCCCCTGCGCGTGCTGACCAACCGGGTCCGCGGCGGCGCGTTCCTGACCTCCACGCTGACCGGCGCTGCCCTGCTGGGCGGCATCCTCTTCCTGATCTTCTACTTCCAGATTGTCCTGGGCTACTCGCCGCTGAAGTCCGGCCTCGCGTCGCTGCCCATGACCATCGCCATCACCGTCGGCGCCGGCGTGCTGTCCAAGTTCCTGCCGCGCACCGGCGTACGCCTGCCCATGACCGTGGGGCCGATCGTCGGCGCTGCCGGCCTGATCTGGCTCTCCTTCATCACAGTGGAAGGGAACTACGCCCTGGAGGTCCTGCCCGGACTGGCGCTGCTGGGCTTCGGCCTCGCCATGATTTTCGTGCCGCTGCAGAACGTGGCCCTGGCCGGCATTGACGAGCACGACGCCGGCGTGGCCAGCGCCGCGGTATCGGCCACCCAGCAGATCGGCGGGTCCATCGGCACCGCACTGTTCACCGCCGTCTACACGGCCGGCATCACTTCCTACCTGAGCAGCAACGGCGGCCAGCCTGCCGCGGAACTCGAGGCGCTGGTGAACGGTTACTCCACCGCATTCATCTGGGCCGGCGTCGCGCTCTTCCTTGCCGCTCCGATCGGTTACTTCATGATCCGGCCGTCCAAGGAGGACCTGCTGAAGGTTCCCGAGGTAGCCCCCGTCGGCTAAAGCGGTCCCACCCTCTCTCACCGAAAAGGAACCGGCTCCCGCGAAAGCGGGACCGGTTCCTTTTCGTGCACCCGGAGCCGGGCCGGGCAGGAAACCTCCGGAATTATTCGGCGCCCCGCCCAGTTAGCTCCCCCATGACTACTATCGCGATCATTGGTGCAGGACGCGGCCTTGGTGCCGCCGTGGCACGACGTTTCGGCGCAGAGGGATTCTCCGTTGCGCTGATCTCCCGCAGCCAGGCAAAGGTGGATGCCCTCGCCGAAGACCTTGGCAAGGACGGGATCCCGGCCCGGGGCTTTGCCGCCGACGTCCGGAACCCGGAATCGATCGCCGCGGCCCTCGAAGCTGCGGCCGAAACCCTCGGCCCCGTCGAGGTGCTGCAGTACAGCCCCCTTCCGCAGAAAGACTTCATGCGTCCCGTCCTTGAGACGACGGTGGCGGACCTCCGGGGTCCTGTTGAGTTCTCCATCTACGGGCCGGTGGCCGCAGTCCACCAGGTGCTGCCGGGGATGCGGTTCCTGGGTGAGAACCGAGGCACCATCCTCTTCGTCAACGGCGGTTCAGCCGTAAAGCCCGGGCGCGGTGTCACCGGAACCTCGGTGGCGTTCGCCGGCCAGGCTGCCTACGCGCAGCTTCTCAACGAGGTCCTCGGCGAGGAGGGTATCCACGTATCGCAGCTCATCATCGGCGGACGCATCATCGAGGGTGATCCGGAAAAGGATCCCGACGTTCTCGCCGGCGTCCTCTGGGACCTCCACACCCGTCGGGACACGTTCCGCCACCAGATCAGCACGGACTGATCCGTGTTAGGGAGCTGACGGCTGCGGTTGCGTGTGGCCGAGGGTCCAGTCGAGCGCATAATCTGCCACCTCTTCCCACCCCGGTTCGGCGCAGGTCCAATGCGCCCGGCCGTCAAACTCGTGATACTCCGTGAGGGCGGGTGATTTGGCCCAGTGCTTGGCATTGGACTTATTCACCGACGGAGGCATGATGTGGTCTTCGCTGCCTCCGATAAACAGCAGCGGCGCCCTGTCGGTTGAGTAGTCCACCCAGGTCTCCTGGTGGCCCGGCTGGAAATTCGCAAGCAGTCCGTACGCCCACACCCAGTTCCCGGGAGCGGCAATGGCGTACCGTTCGTAGGCGGCGTCGGAGTCCTCCCGGCTGAGCGTATTCGTGAAGGCATAGTGCCACTCATCCGGGGTAAACCCGACCGCTTTATGGAAGTTGGCAGGATTCTTCAGCGCGGGAAAGAGTGAGCGGGCCTGGGACAGCGGAGTAACCCTGACCCCCTCGGTTGGTGCCGAATTGATGGCGGCCCCGGCAACACCCAAACCGCGGGCGAGCAGCATCTGGGTCAGGAGCCCTCCGAAGGAGTGGCCCATGATGATGGGCGGACGGGGCAGGGCCTCGATGACGCCGGCAAGATAATCCAGGGTTTCCGGCACGGTGAGCGCGGCGATCACGTCCGGGTTTTCGCGCAGTGACTCAACCTCTATCTCGAAGCCCGGATAAGCGGGCGTCAGGACGTTGAAGCCCTTCGCCTCATAATGGGCTTTCCATCCTTCCCAGCTCCGGGGCGTCACCCAGAGCCCGTGGACCAGCACGATCGTATCCGGGGTGTTGGAACCGTTCATGGTGACCCCTTTGGTGCTCCGTTGGATTCGGTGGAAATCAGCGTATGCCGCAGGGTACGTAGTCCTGCGGGATGGAACAATCCTGGAAGTCAGTTTTGGTTGCGGAACCTGTCACGTCCGTGCAGCCCGACGCGGTGGGACACTATGCAGCTCTGGATGCACGTAGCTTTGGAAGCAACGGAACGGCTCGCGAACGCGATGTTCGATTTTCTCCGTGTACACGTTCCCAGTGGTCACGAGGCTCCGATACCGGTCGGTTCAGAACAGCGACGCCGGTGCCTAGAACGGCGGCGCCGATGCTTGCCGGGGGTCTTTCTCCCCGTGGTCCGTTGGCTGCTGGGCATTGGGTGGATGTGTTGCCTGTTCGACTGCCGGGTCCGGCGGTCCGAGTTCCAGAAAAGGCTCGGTTTTATAGACCCGCCCGGTCGGCGAGGTCCATTCGATCACCCCGGGTGTTGGCTGGCAGGCCTTCCAGAACCCGAGGGTCTTGAAGCGGTGGTGCCGGCGGCAGAGGTGTTCCAGGTTTCCGTGGTCTGTGGGTCCGCCTCGTGCCCAGTCGATGGTGTGGTCGATGTCCGCGTTTGCGGTGTTGACCCGGCAGCCGGGGAACCTGCAGGTTCCGTCCCGGGCGCGAAGCCAGCGGCGGAGCCCGGCCGGGACCTTTCGGCGTCTCCCGACGCCCAGGATCTCCCCTGTCTTTGGGTCCTGAGCCAGCCCTGTCCATCCAGCTGCGTTCCTGGCCAACCGCCGGGCTTCTTCGGCGCTGATGGGGCCGTAGCCGTGCAGCTCGGCGGGTTCGTCGTCGGCTCCGAAGAGGGTTTCCGCGCTGATCAGGACCATGATTTCCGTCCGAGGGACGATTCCCTCATCCGGTCCGGACCCCGCGTCCGGTCTGGCCTTCGTATCGGGGCTGTCTTCCAGGCCGCCGTCGTTCTCCGGGACGCCGTCAAAACCGATGCTTCCCCCGTTCTGTCTGGTTCCGTCAGTGTCGTCGCCGGTATGCCCGGCCCTGCTGTTGTTTCCGGCCTCGCCTCGACTTTCGGCCTCGCCTCCGGTTCCAGCTCCGGTTCCAGCTCCGGGTCGGACCCCGGTTGCGTCTTGGGTTCCGGCCTCGTCCGAGGTTCCGGTTGTCACGAAAAGTCCCCGGCTGCCGCCCATCAGCAACTGCGCCAGAATATCCGCACGCAGCTGGTCCGTGGTCCGGGAATCCCCTCCCGACTGCTCACCCCGCGCCGCAGTGCTGAGAGCGGTATAGATCTGCTGCGCTTCCGCAGCACGCAGATAGGCCGAGAGGCAGGACATGCCGTCCTCTTCCCGGTCCAGGGTGACTTTGCGCTGCTCGAAAGCAGTCAGGTGCCTTTTGCTTACGGTCTCCGGGAACGTCTTTTCGCGCAGCCGCCGGGCCTTGGCTGAGAACTGCGCCCGCGTCTGACCCTCCGCAGCCTTCAGCAGGTCCGCTTCGAACCCGGGCAGCTTGTCGGAGGGAACGTTCCGGCACTGTTCCAGGACCACCTGCGCATGCTGGTACGAGAAGCGGCCCTCTTCCAGCCCGGCCAGGGTGGCGGTATGGGTGCCGCACAGCTGCCCGGCCTCGCTCAGCAGCCGCTGGCCGGTCACCTGCGGAACATTCAGGATGGCGGCGCATTCGGCCGCTGCGAGGCTGAAAGCGATCCCGGGTTTATCGCGCTCCGACGGGTCGAAGAAGTTGTGTCGGAAGATTTGCTCCATCCGGTTCAATAGGTGGGCCCGCTGCGCCTGCCCCCAGGAAATCAGATGTTCCATCCGGACCAAGGCCTCACCAACCGTGGCTTCGTCGAAGGCTTCAAGGTTCTGCAAGGCAAGGGTCCCGGTGAAACCGTCAGGGTAATCAGCGGCAAGACTTCCCGCTCCGCCGGCAGGAGTGGTCCCGGCAGGCTCGGCGGCCAGTTCCGCCCGGTACACAGCCAGAGTGACCGAAGGACAGGGCGATTCGGCGCCACCGGCCTGTCCTTCCGGCTGCTGGTTCTCACCGCTCTGCCCTTCGTTGAGGGGTTCGGTACTCATGGGCTGATCCATGTCTTAGGATTTCATCCCGCACTGACATTCCAGGCCGAAAAATAGGCCGAAAACGGCCATCAGAAAAACCCAAAATACCCGTCTTTCGCACCCAACTACCTGCCCGCAGCCCCGGCGTCGTCAGTCACGGTCGACAAACCCGCCCGAGCTAAACCCGACGCCAGCGAAGACCCGCTTAGGTAGACCGACCTGAGCAGCCCGTCAAAGAAGCACCCGGGCATTTGCCCTGACTCCAGCGATTTCGCTAACCCCCTTGACGCCCTCCCTCCGTCAATCTAAGTTGACGACATGGAAGATCAATCCCGCCTGGCCGCCGCGGCGGCAAGTCCCGATCCGGCCACCGGGCTGCGCGCCGTCGTCGCCCTCGGCAGGCTGCGCGACCAGCTCGAGGCCGTGCAGGTTGCCAATGCCCGGGCGCAGGGCTGGTCCTGGCAGGCCATCGCCGACCAGCTCGGCATCAGCAAGCAGGCAGTACACCAGAAGTACAACCGGAAAGCGAAGTAGCGCCATGTTTGAACGGTTCACTCAGCAAGCCCGCCAAAGTGTCGTCTCCACTCAGGAAGAAGCCCGCACCTTGGAGGCGACCCAGATCCTCCCGGTGCACGTGCTGATCGGCACGGTGTCCGCGGTCGAAACATCCACCCCTCAGCTGGCGTCCGTGCTGGCCGAGTGCGGCCTCACGTCAGCGCAGCTGCGTGCGGACCTACGTGCCATGGGCCCGGACTCCGCGTACGACGACGCCGCCGCCTTGGAATCCGTCGGTATCGACCTGGACGAGGTGCGCCGCGCCGTCGATGCACAATTCGGTGAAGGCACCCTGGATGCGGCCGCCGGTGCCGCCCCGCAGCGACGTCGCCTGTTCGACTCCCTCAAAGGCGGGCACCTGCCCTTCAGCAGCGGCGCGAAAGCCGTACTGACGAACAGCCTGCGCGAATCAACGGCCCGGAAGGACGGCTACATCGGGACGGAACATCTCCTGCTGGGAGTCCTCCGCGGCGCCGATCCCGCAGCCATGTCCCTGATCAGCCGGCATGTCGGGCCGGAGGACCTGAGGGTGCGGATTCTCGGCACCATGGACGCCGCGGCCTAGGCTTCAGGCGCGGCCCAAGCTTCAGGCGCGGCCCAGCACCGCCACCAGGAAGTCCGACTCGGGCGTGAACGGCCGCAGGTCCCACGTGGAGAACCGCTGCTGGACGTCAAGGCCGGCCGCGGCGGCGTCGTCGAAGAAGGCCTCGAAGGCATACCCGCGGTTTCCGCCGAACCCGATAACCACCCGGCCGTCGGCTGCAAGGTGCTCGCGCATCCGGGTCAGGACGTCGACGGCGGTTCCCGGTGCCAGGAAGGTCATCACGTTGCCGGCGCAGACAATCAGGTCGAACGGATCGGGAACGCCTTCGGCGGGCAGGTCCAGTTCCGAGAGGTCCCCGACGAACCACTGCAGGTCCGGGAAGTCCTGCCGGGCGGCGTCGATAAGTTCCGGATCGACGTCGACGCCGACGACAGCGTGGCCGCGCCGCGCCAGTTCCCCGCCCACCCGGCCGGGACCGCAGCCGGCATCGAGGATCCGGGCTCCCCGCGGCAGCATGGCGTCGATCAGCCGGGCTTCGCCGTCGAGGTCCTGGCCCTGCTCCCGCATGGCTTCGAACCGCGAGATGTACCAGGCGGAATGCCCGGGATTCTGCCGCTTTTTCGCTTCCCAGAGGGTTTCGTTTCGCATCTTCCAAGCCTACGTCGCGAAACCGGCGGCCGGTCAGCCAACAGGGCTGCCGGCCGCCGGGCCCAGAAGCGTCAGCCTAGGCTTTGACGGGCTTCTTGCCCTTGCGGTACTGCCCCATCGATTTGAAGTAGTGATTCGACGGGGTCAGGAACAGCAGCACCGTTGCGGCCAGCGACAGCAGGACGGATACCAAAGTCACCCAGGCTGCCGGGTAGACCGTCACGACACTCGCGAAGAACTGCACCCGCGTGTTCAGCGCGGTGGAAATCACGACGAGGATAAGGACTATCCGGGGCCAGCCAAAGCCCATCCGCGACAGCAGGGCAATCGCTGTGAGGATGACGGCGGTAAAGATACCCCCCGACACATAGCCGGAGATTTCCTCGGAGGTCCACCAGGGGATGTTGGCCGTACCGAAGATCGACCCTACTTCCTCCTTGTGCTTCTCGGAGTTCACGGCTGCGATTCCCACCGGAATCCGGATGAGCACCAAAGCCGCTGCAGCGATCAGCAGCCAGAAGGCGGTCTCCACTGTCTTCGGCCGCGCCGGAGCTGCGACGGGAGCTGTAGCGGGCGTTGCCGGCTGGACTCCTGCGTAAGGATTGTAATTGGCGTCCTGCGCCATTTGCTCGGACATGCTTCCCCCATAAAGCTGGCTGATTCCGCGGCAGGTTTGCCGCGACGGTAGGTAAGCCTATCCGACAGCAGGCTGTCTTTTGCACACGTCGTCCGCCACCTCTGCGGACCTATGGGGCGGCCCGATACAGCCATTTCCCCCGCCGCATGACCCCGCGGAGCTCCAGGTCCGGGCCCAGGACGAGCACGTCCGCAGCGCCACCCTGCATCAGCTGTCCAATCTGCTGCTCCATCCCGAGAACCCGGGCCGGCACCACTGCTGCTGCGGTCACGGCATCCGCCAGGCTGACACCGGCACGGACACTGTTCCGCACCAGGTCGAGCATGGAAGCCGTCCCGCCGGCAATCGCTCCGGTGTCCATAATCCGAGCCGTACCCGCGAGCACCGTGACCGCTGCGGGGCCCAGCCGGTAGTTCCCGTCCTCCAGCCCGGCAGCGGCCATCGAGTCCGTCACCAGGGCAATGTTGTCTGCACCGAGGAGCTCGAACATGGTGGCCACCAGCGCGGGGTCCAGATGGACATTGTCGGCGATCAGCTCGACGACGGCGGCGCCCGCCTTCGCTGCCCGGAGGCAGGCGGTGAGCGCTCCCGGCGCCCGGTGATGCAGCGGGTCCATGGCGTTGAACATGTGGGTGACCGTCGGGCGGGGTGGAACTGCGGACGGTACCTGCCGGGACAGTGCCTGCCGGGAGCGGGCAAGGGCCTGCCGGGCCTGTTCCGGGGAACAGGCCGTGTGGCCGAGGGAGGGAATGATGCCGTTGCCGGCCAGGAGCTCAATAAGCTCGTCCGCGCCGGAGCGCTCGGGAGCGTAGGTCATGGTCCGCAGGGTGCCCCGGGCGGCGGAAATGAACTTCTGCGCCAGGGCAGGCTCGGGGTCCAGCAGCCACCGGGGATCCTGCGCGCCGCAGCGGGCTTCGGCCAGGAAGGGCCCCTCCAGATGCGTCCCGGCAATCAGTTCCTCCTCGGCCAGGCCCGCCAGGACCTCCAGCTGCGGGAGAAGGGCGTCCGGGGAGTCGGTGACGAGGCTGGCCAGGAACGTGGTGGTGCCTGTCGCGTGCAGGGCAGCAATTCCGCGGCGCATCTCCGCCGTGTCGGCGCCGGAGAAATCCACACCGTGGCCGCCGTGGCAGTGCAGGTCCACCAGTCCAGGTACCAGGACCTCGCCGGGGGCGAGCTCTACCAGCAGGTCCCCGGGCCGCGGCTCGAATCCCTCCGTCGGTCCCGCGTACGCAAGTACGGCCCCCTCCACCGCAACGGTCGCGTCCGGCAGTGTTCCGCCGTCCGTGACGGCTCCCCCGCGCAGGACGGTTCGGGCAGTCAGCTGGTTCACACGGTGTCCGTTTCTGTTTCGCTAGGCCAGAAGCGCGGCAGCGGCGTCGTCGGCAAGGACGGTGACGTTGCCGTGCAGCTGCAGCACCGATGCGGGGCAATCCGGTGTCACCGGGCCGGTCAGGGCGCGTGCCAGGGCTTCGGCTTTGTCTTCGCCCCGCGCAATGAGCAGCAGGTGCCGGGCCTCCAGTATGGTTCCGAGCCCCTGGGTGAGGCAGTGTGTCGGCACCTCGTCGAGGGAGTCGAAGAAGCGCTGGTTGGCGCGGCGGGTGTCTTCGGTAAGGGTTTCGACCCGGGTGCGTGAGTCCAGTGCAGCTCCGGGCTCGTTGAATGCCAGATGGCCGTTGCGGCCGATACCCAGGATCTGCAGGTCGATGCCCCCTGCATCGGCGATGCGCCCCTCATATTCGGTTCCGGCGTCCTGCAGGTTTTCTCCGTGCGGGTCGGGTACATGGACGCAGCGGGGGTCCAGACCCAGGGGTTCGATGATTTCCCTGCGGAGCACCTCGGCATAGCTCTGCGGATGGCCGGGCGGCAGCCCCACGTATTCGTCGAGCGCGAACCAGGTCACGCCGGTGAAATCGCGGCCACTGCCGGCCAGCGCGTCATACAGCGGCGAGGGCGAGGAGCCGGTGGCGACGCCGATCACGGGGGCGGGGCGAAGGTCCAGTGTTTTCAGGACGACGTCGGCACCGGCCGGTCCGATTCGGGACGGGTTGAGCCGCCGGATGTCCGGTGTGGGGAGGTGCTGAAGGGAACGGGTACTCACGGGGCATCCCGCAGCTTCGTCAGCTGGGCACGGATGCCGTCGAAGTGCCGCCGCAGGCGTTCGGAGGCCAGGTCCTTGTCGCCGGCTTTGACCGCTTCGAAAATCCCGCGGTGGACGGCGGCCGTCTCCACCAGGCTGATCAGCGGATCCTCGCCGAGCTCCAGGTGGATCTTTCGGTAGACCTTCCAGAACACGGACATCAGGTTCAGGAGCAGCTCATTGCCGAGCGGTTCGAACAGCTGGAAATGGAACGTCTGGTCCACCTCCGTGAATCCTTCGCCGCTGTCCGCCAGCGCCTCCATCCGCTGGACCGTGCCTTCGATCTCGGCCAGGTGCTCCGGCGTGGACAGGTCCATGGCCTCGCCGATCAGGCCCGCTTCCAGGGCCTGGCGGACGTCCACGAGCTGCAGCGCTTCATTGCCTTCATGGCGCAGGGACAGCCGCCCCCGGAAGGTCAGCCCGTCGGCCAGCGCATCGAAATTGGCCGGCGCAACAAACATGCCAAAGCCGTGGCGGATTTCAACCACGCCCAGGGCCTGCAGCACCTTGAGGGCTTCGCGCAGGGTATTGCGGCCGATCCCCAGGGCCTGGGTGAGCTCGGCCTCGGTGGGAAGCGCGTCACCCGCCTTGAGGTCGCGGTCGAGGATCAGCTCCATGATGTCCGCCTGGAGGGCACGGGAACGGTTCTGGGCACTGAACCGTGCCGGCGGCAGCGAGCCATCGGGCACACTCATTCGGATCTCCTGGGACGGGTGGTGAAAACGGACTCAGAAACAAAAAGCTGGTTGTTGCCCTCAGGATATAGGATGTCCTATCTCCAGAAAAGACTTCTGCCGATCGCGCTTGACGTTCCGATGTGATGAACCTTACAGTTTCGGAACGACCATCGGACATCCTACGTCCGATAAGTGACATGGATGGGTGAGGCGCAACGATGAGCAACACTTTTGAAAGCAGCGGGCTCCTGAAGGATTCGAGCCGGCGTAACTTCCTCAAGCTGGCCGGCGTTATGGGCGCCGCAGCAGCCTTTGCAGGGTCCATCTCGGCCTGCAGCCCGGGTGGAAGCCCTGCCACGGGCGGCGGCACAGCGGCCGCTGAAGGCACCGGCTCGATTGAGGCCGGTATCTCCTACCAGCTCTCCACCGGGTTTGACCCGATGCTTTCCACGGGCGCCACGCCGCAGGCAGCGAACCTGCACATTTTCGAAGGCCTGACCGAACTCCATCCGGCTACCCGGGAACGGTATCTCGCCCTGGCTGCTGCGGAACCGCAGATGGTGGACGACACCACCTACGAGGTCAAGCTGCGCGACGGCGCGAAGTTCCACAACGGTGAGCCAGTGACCACCGCCGACGTCGTCTTCTCCTTCCAGCGCGTCCTCGATCCGGCCAACAAGTCACTCTTCGCCGGCTTCATCCCGTTCATCGACACCGTGACCGCCAAGGACGATTCGACCGTCCAGTTCAAGTTGAAGTACCCCTTCCCGGGCTTCAGCTCGCGCATCTCGGTCATCAAGGTGGTGCCCGAAGCCGCAGTGAAGGCCGACCCGGCCGGTTTCGACCTGAAACCCATCGGCTCCGGCCCCTACAGCCTGGTCTCGGCCGTCAAGGAAGACCGCCTCGTCTTCAAGAAGTTCGACGACTACAACGGCAAGTACCCGGCACGCGTAGCGGACATGACCTGGCTGCTGCTGGCCGATCCGGCTGCACGGGTGGCCGCAGTACCCTCCCGGACCCAGGCCATCGAGGATGTCCCCTACCTGGATGTTGACCAGCTCGCGAGCAAGGTCGACGTCGAATCGGTGCAGTCCTTCGGCTTGCTGTTCCTGATGTTCAACTGCACCAAGTTCCCCGACAAGCGGGTGCGCCAGGCGCTGCATTACGCCATCGACACGGACGCGGTCATCAGCAAGGCCCTCCTGGGCAACGCCACTGCAGCCTCGTCCTACTTCCAGGAGGGACACCCCTCCTACAGCAAGGCGTCCACCGTCTACGCGTATGACGCCGCGAAGGCGAAATCCCTGCTGAAGGAAGCGGGGATGGAGAACATCACCATCACCCTGACCTCCACGGATACCGGCTGGGTGACCCGCGTGGTTCCCCTGATCAAGGAGTACTGGGACGCCATCGGCGTGACCACCACCCTGGAAATCCTCCAGTCCGCCGCGGTCTACGCGCCGGAGAAGGTGGGCGGCAAGAACTTCGATGTGCTCTGCGCCCCCGGCGACCCCTCGGTCTTCGGCAACGACGGCGACATCCTCCTCAGCTGGTTCTACCGCGGCGCCACCTGGATGGAGGCCCGTGCCGGCTGGAACACCACCCCGGAATTCGCCGCCGTGCAGGACAAGCTGGACCAGGCCGTCAAGGTGGATCCGGACAAGGCCAAGGGCATCCACGCAGAGGTCATCGACATCGTCTCCGAGGAAGCTCCGCTGTACCCGCTGTTCCACCGCAAGCTGCCCACCGCCTGGGACAGCAACGCACTCGACGGCTTCCAGCCGCTGCCCACGACCGGTGTCTCCTTCGTAGGCGTAGGACGCAAGTAGCGAGACAACCGACGGCGGGGCGCCTCCCCTTCAAGCGCCCCGCCGCACCCCCTGCATTGGAGTTATTGAGTGACAATGTTTATCCGCCTGTTAGGGCGCCGGCTGGCTGTCCTGCCGATCATGCTGCTGGGCGTCACCGTGATGGTGTTTATCGTGCTGTCGGTGGTTCCGGCGGACCGCGCCACGGCTGTCCTGGGTGAAAACGCCAGCGAGGACGCCAAGGAAGCCTGGCGGGAGGAACGCGGACTCAACGCTCCGCTGGTGGTCCAGTTCTTCCGCTACCTGGGCGGTGTGCTCCGGCTCGATTTCGGCGTGACCAACCCGCCGGAGGAGTCGGTGGCCAGCAAGATCGCCACCGCCTTCCCGGTGACCCTGCAGCTGACCTTCCTGGGCATCCTCCTGGCCGTTGTCCTCGCCCTCACGCTCGGTATCCTCGGTGCGCTCTACCGGGACCGCTGGCCGGACCAGGCCATCCGCGTGTTCTCCATCGCCGCAATCGCCACCCCCTCCTTCTGGCTGGCGATCCTGCTGATCCAGTGGTTCGCCCTGCCCGAAGGCTCCATCTTCCCCACCGGCGGGCTGGCCTGGGCGGACCAGTACGGCTTCGTCGGCTGGCTGTACTCCATGGCCCTGCCGGCCCTCGCGCTCGGCATCCCCGTCTCGGCGTCGCTCATCCGGGTGGTCCGTACCTCGATGGTGGAGGAACTCGACCGGGACTACGTCCGTACGGCCATCGGCAACGGCGTGCCCTACCGCACCGTCGTCGCCCGCAACGTCCTGCGCAACGCCCTGGTCACTCCAGTGACGGTGCTGGGACTCCGGGTGGGCTACCTGCTCGGCGGCGCCGTCGTCATCGAAAAGATCTTCAGCCTCAACGGCATGGGTGACCTGATTGTGGTGGGCCTGACGACGTCGGACACCAACCTCGTGCAGGGCGCGGTGCTCACCATCGCCGTCGCCTTCGTCCTGGTCAACATCGTGGTTGACCTGCTGTACCTGCTTATCAACCCCCGAATCCGGACGGTGTAACCCATGCGCAATTCACTGGCCGAACGGCTCAGCAGCGGCGGAGCACGCTTCACCGCACTGAACCTCAGTTCAAAACTCGCCCTCGGATTCCTCGGGTTCATTGTCCTCGTGGCAATTTTCGGCCCGTTCCTGGCCCCCTACGGCGAGAACGAGTCAAGCGTTCCGGTTCTTTCCCCCAACGGTGAGCACCTCTTCGGCACCGACGGTTCCAGCTACGACGTGTTCTCCCGGATGCTCTACGGCGCCCGGGTGTCCATCGCCATCGGCCTCGGCGCCGTGGCCGTGGCCCTGGTCCTCGGTTCCATCCTCGGCGCGGTTGCCGCGACGTCGCGCAAGGCCGTCAGCGAGACGGTCATGCGCATCCTCGACATCATGATGGCCTTCCCCGGCATCGCCCTGGCCGCCGCACTGCTGTTTGCCCTCCGCGAGCATTCGCTGAACCTCTTCGGCTCCACCGTCCCGGTGATCATCCTGGCCATCGCCATTGTCTACACCCCGCAGCTGGCACGGGTGGTCCGCGCCAATGTCCTGGCCCAGTACGGCGAGGACTATGTACGGGCCGAACGGGTGATCGGCGCCAGCCGCACCTACATCCTCCTGCGCCACATTGCCCGCAACTGCGCGGCGCCCATCCTGGTGTTCGCCACCGTGATGGTGGCCGATGCCATCATCCTGGAAGCCTCTCTGTCCTTCCTCGGCGCCGGCGTGCAGCAGCCCGCCGCGTCCTGGGGCAACGTCATGGCGGACGGGCGCAACGTGGTCTTCAGCGGCGCCTGGTGGCCGACGACGTTCGGCGGCATCACCATCCTGCTCACCGTCCTGGCACTGAACATCCTGGCGGAAGGACTCACCGACGCCATGGTCAACCCGGGCGTCCGGAAGGACCGCCGGAAGGGGGCACCGGCCGCCGTCGAGGCCGTCGCCACGGCAGCACAGCCGTCCGCACTCGATGCCGCCGGGACGTCGCTGACGCAGGCCGACGGCGGCCGGGAGCTGGAAGCCGCACCGGTCACCGGCACGAACGTCAACCAACCCGGATCCCTGGCCGCCCTGGCCGTGGAGCTGGAGATGCTGGCCGCCGTCGAGGCCTCCCGCACGGACCGGCTCCCCGCCGTGGCCGACGACGCCCCGGTGATCCTGGAAGTGAAGGACCTGTCCATCCGCTTCCCGGAGCGCTACGGGGACACCGCCATTGTGGACAGGGTCAGCTTCACCGTCCGCGAGGGCGAAACCATGGGTTTGGTGGGCGAGTCCGGCTGCGGAAAGTCCATCACCTCCCTGGCGATCATGGGGCTGCTCCCCCGCACCGCCCGGCTCTCCGGATCCATCCGGTTTCGCGGCGAGGAACTGCTGACCAACGATCCCAAGGAACGCGACCGGCTTTACAAGGGCCTGCGCGGCGAGCAGATTGCCATGGTCTACCAGGACGCACTCAGCTCCCTGAACCCCTCGATGCTCATCAAGGACCAGCTGCAGCAGCTCACCAGGCGCGGCGGACGCAAGACCCCGCGCGAACTGCTCGAAATGGTGAAGCTGGACCCGGACCGCACCCTGAAGAGCTACCCGCACGAGCTCTCCGGCGGGCAGCGGCAGCGCGTGCTGATCGCCATGGCCCTGTCCCGGTCGCCGAAGATCGTGGTGGCGGACGAACCCACCACGGCGCTGGACGTGACCGTGCAGAAGCAGGTAGTCGATCTGCTCAACGGACTGCGCGAGCAGCTCGGCTTCGCCATGGTGTTCGTCAGCCACGACCTGGCCCTGGTTGCCTCCCTGGCCCACCGGGTCACCGTGATGTACGCCGGGCAGGTAGTGGAATCCGGCAACGTCCCGGACCTGCTGCGCGATCCCCGCCACGAATACACCCGCGGCCTCCTCGGCGCGGTGCTGTCCATCGAAGCCGGCGCCGAACGCCTGCACCAGATCCAGGGCACCGTCCCCTCCCCCGGAGATTTCGCCCGCGGCGACCGCTTCGCCGAACGCTCCCTGCGTCCGGACGCAGATCCGGAGCAGGTCCTGGAATTTGTCCGCATCGGCGAAACCAACCACTACTGGGCCAGCCACGAAAAACCCGCGGCCTTGGTGGACACCGGCACAACAGCAAGGCAGCAGGCATGAGCAACAACGCAGAAAACAGCACCGCACCGGTCCTGGAGCTAAAGGACATCAAGGTCTACCACCGGGCCCGCTCGGGCTCCCTGTTCCGCCCGAACATCGTCAAGGCGGTGGACGGCGTCGACTTCACCGTCCGCCGCGGCGAGACCGTGGGCATTGTGGGGGAATCGGGCTGCGGCAAGTCCACCCTGGCCTCCGTGCTGGTGGGGCTGCAGGAGCCGACGGCGGGAGAGGTCCTGTTCCACGGGAAAAAGGTCAGCACCAAGGCCTCCTCGTCCAAGAAGACCTTCGGCCGCGACGTCGGCGTGGTGTTCCAGGACCCGGCCACTGCCCTGAATCCGCGGATGACCATCCATGACATCCTCACCGACCCGCTGCAGGTCCACGGGATCGGCACCCAGCAGAGCCGGGACGCCAAGGTGAAGGACCTGCTTTCCCTGGTGGGCCTGCCGCAGTCCGCCGCCGCGGTCACTCCGCACCAGGTCTCGGGCGGCCAGCGCCAGCGCGTCGCCATCGCCCGGGCGCTGTGCCTGGACCCGTCGGTCATCGTGGCCGACGAGCCGACGTCGGCCCTGGACGTTTCGGTCCGTGCCCAGGTGCTGAACCTGCTTTCGGACCTGAAACGGGAACTGAACCTCGGCATGGTCTTCATCTCCCATGACATCCAGACCGTCCGGTACGTTTCCGACCGCATCTGCGTGATGTATTTCGGCCGGATCGTCGAGGAAGGTCCCGCCCGGGACGTCTTTGATTCCCCGGCCAACGACTACACCAAGAGCCTGCTCGGAGCAGCGCCCAGCCTTTTGCACATCTAGAACCAAGCACTGGAGAACTACTTGTCACACGCAACACAGTCCCGCTTCCACGGAGTCATCCCCCCGGTGGTCACGCCCCGCACCGCGGACGGCGCCGTCGATACCGCGTCGCTGGAAAAGCTCACCAAACACCTGCTCGACGGCGGCGTCTCCGGACTGTTCGTCCTGGGCTCCTCCGCCGAGGTGCCCTACCTGACCAATGACGAACGCGACCTGGTGGTGCGGACCATTGCCGGCGTCAACGCCGGTGAAGTGCCCATCCTCGCCGGTGCGGCCGAGCAGACCACTCCCCGCGTGATCGAGGAGGGACGCCGGCTCATCGGCCTCGGGGCGGACGCAATCGTGGCAACCTCGCAGTTCTACGCCATTTCGGATGCCGCGGAAACGGAGATCCACTTCCGCGCCCTGCACGCCGCCTTCGACGTTCCCCTGTTTGCCTATGACGTGCCCGTCCGGACCCACTTCAAGCTGCCGCTGGACCTGCTGGTACGGCTCGCCCGGGACGGCGTCCTCGCGGGTGTCAAGGATTCCTCGGGCGACGACGTCGGGTTCCGGCAGCTTCTGCTGGCCACCCGGGATCTGCCGGACTTCGCCGTCTTCACCGGACACGAGGTAGTGGTGGACGGTGCGCTGCTGGGCGGCGCCCACGGCGTGGTTCCGGGGCTCGGCAACGTGGACCCGGCCGGCTATGCGGCGCTGTACAACGCCGCGCGCAGCGGCGACCACGCCGAAGCGGCCCGGATCCAGGACCGGCTGGCCTCCCTCTTCAACATTGTGTACACGCCCACTCCCGGCCGCGTCTCACCCGGCGCGGCAGGACTCGGGGCCTTCAAGACGGCGCTGATGCTGCTCGGCGTCATCGACACCAATGCAATGTCCGCCCCGATGGTGCCGCTCAACGAGGCCGAAACCGCTGCCATCCGAAGCATCCTCGAGTCCAACGGGCTGCTCTGATACCCATGCGCCATGTGATTGGGCTCGATCTGGGCGGCACCAAAACCGCCGGCGCAGTGGTCGACGGCGAGGGGCGGATCGTCTCCTCCTCCACAGTGGCGACGCCGGCCCAGGCCGGGTCCGACGCCGTCCTGGCCGCCGCTGCGGGCCTCGTGGCTTCCCTCCGCGCGGACGCTTTGGACACCGGGGTAGCCGTTGATGCGTTGGGCATTGGCGCCGCCGGCGTGATCGATTCCCGCCGCGGCGCCGTCGTCTCGGCCACGGACGCGATCCGCGGCTGGGGCGGCACCGAGCTGACTGCCGAGCTCACCCGTCGAACCGGCCTGCCCGCCACAGCCATTAACGACGTGCATGCCCACGCCCTGGGAGAGTGCTGGCTCGGCGCAGGCACCGGGGTGCCCAGCGTGCTGTTCATCGGCATGGGCACCGGCGTGGGCGGCAGCTACGTCCTGAACGGCGAATGCGTCGAAGGGGCCAGCTTCACCGCCGGACACGTAGGCCACTTCGCGTCCCCGTTCGCGTACGAGGCAGGCGCGTTTGAGAACGGCCTGCCGTGCAGCTGCGGCGGGGCGGGACATGTGGAAGCCGTCGCGTCCGGGCCGGGAATCTTCGCGCTCTTCTCCCGCCTCGGCGGGGTTGGGGCCGAGGACACCCGCGGGGTGTATCGCCTCGCCGCCGAGGGACACCCCATTGCCGCCGAGGCACTTCGCCGCGGAGCAACGGCTGCCGGCAGCGCCATCGGCGGACTGGCGAACATCCTGGACCCGCACGTCGTCGTCGTCGGCGGCGGGCTTGCCTTTGCCGGGAAACTCTGGTGGGACGCAATGGAGCAGGCGGCCCGCCGCGAGCTCCTGCGTCCGCTGACCGGACTGCGGGTTGTTCCCGCACAGCTCGGTGAAACGGCCGCCATCCGCGGTGCCGCCCGCCGGGCACTGACATTGAATCCCATCTCCGAAGGGCAGCATGTTTAATCTCGAGAGCCTCCGCTCCTCCCTCATCGTTTCCTGCCAGGCCTACCCCGGCGAACCGATGCGGGATCCGCGCACCACGGCGCAGGTGGCGCAGTCCGCCGTGATCGGCGGGGCCGCCGGAGTACGCGTCCAGGGAATCAGCGACATCCAGGCCGTACGGTCCGCCCTGGAAGTTCCGGTGATCGGGTTGTGGAAGGACGGGCACGACGGCGTGTTCATCACCCCTACGCTGCGCCATGCCCTGGCCTGCGCGGACGCCGGCGCGCACATCGTAGCCCTGGACGGCACCCGGCGGGAGAGGCCGGACGGGCTCTCATTGGCTCAGACCATTACCGCCGTCCACGAGCAGACCTCTGCACTGGTCATGGCGGACTGCGGGTCCGCCGCCGACGCGGTCGCTGCGGCCGAGGCCGGAGCGGACATCATCGGGACCACGCTTGCGGGCTATACCGGGGAACGGGCAAAAACGTCCGGGCCTGATCTGGAACTGCTTCAGGAGCTGACGGGTCTGGGACTTGATGTTCCGGTGATTGCCGAAGGCCGCATCCATACCCCGGACCAGGGCCGGGCCGCGCTGGACGCAGGAGCGTTCGCCGTCGTCGTCGGCACCGCCATCACCCACCCGGCCACGATCACCAGCTGGTTCGCCGCCGCCCTAGAGTCATGACCGGGTTCCGCGACCGGGTTGATCCGGAGCTGCTGCCGGGACTGGAGTATTCGGAGGCTCATCCGCCGCCCACGACGGTGGCGGAGCTCGCGGTGTTCCGGGCCGGGACTTCCCCGGCGGCACCCAGCTGCACCCGTGCGGCCTTCCAGGACTACTCAACGGACGGAATTCCCCTGCGTGTTTTCAGCCCCGCAGGGACCGGCCCGCATCCAGCTATCTACTGGATCCACGGCGGCGGCATGATTGCCGGGAGCATCGAGGGCGATACGTCCTACTGCGCGGATCTGTGTGCCCGGACCGGAGCCGTGGTGGTTGCCGTGGATTACCGGCTCGCTCCGGAGCACCAGTTCCCGGCACCCCTGGATGACGTGACGGCCGGGCTGAGGTGGCTGTTTGCCTCAGCCGACGCCCTGTCTGTAGATCCGCAGCGGGTGGCCGTAGCCGGTTCCAGTGCAGGCGGCGGCCTGGCTGCCGCACTCACCCTGCGGAACCGGGACTCCGGCGGTCCGGCGATTGCCTTCCAATACCTGATGTATCCGATGCTGGACTCCTCGCACACCTCCGGTTCAGCAGTCGAGTTCGCTGAAATTCCCACCTGGAACGCCGCGCACAGCCGTTTCGCATGGGAGTGCTATTTGGGCGGTTCGCCTGCGAGCGCCCATGCGGTTCCGGCTCTCGCAGAAGATCTACGCAGCCTGCCGCCTACCCTCATCCAGGTGGGCGAACTGGACCTGTTCCGGGACGAGGACATTTCCTTCGCAGCCCGCCTGCTGCAGGCCGGCGTGCCCACCGAGCTGCACGTGTATCCCGGCGCCTATCACGGGTTCGAGCTGAACTGTCCGGACTCGTATGTCGGCGCCCGGAGCCTGCGCGACCGGGACCGTGCGCTGGCCCGGGCCCTCCACGGTTTCGGCACCGCCGATTCCCCCGCAACCTATTCCTCCCCCACCCATACCCCGATGGAAGGTTCCCCGTTATGAGGCTTGAAGGCTGGCAAATCATCGTGGTCGTCGTTCTGGCCATAGTCCTGTTCGGTGCACCGAAGCTGCCGGGACTGGCGCGCAGTGTCGGCCAGTCACTGCGGATCTTTAAGTCGGAGGTGCGGCAGCTTAAAGACGAGAACAATGCACCCGAGGCCCCCGCGGATTCCCTGGCTGGCGACACGGTTCCAGCTGCGGCACCCGCGCCGGTACCAGTGCCGGTACCAGTGCCGAAGGACGGCAACGCCACCACCCCGCAATAAAAATCACCTGCACCCGGGTTCCTAACCTGCCCATGTGGGGCAGGATGGGTGTACCCAGCCGGGGCCGTATGAGCTCCGGACCGCACAGAGGGAAGGCATTATCCAATGGCAGATCTAGGCGGCATGGCAGACAAGGCGAAGGACGCAGCCAAGGACAACCCGGAGAAGGTTGACCAGGTTAAAGACAAGGCGAAGGACGCCGTGGACGGAAACAAGGACGACAAGAAGTAGTAACCGTCGTCAAACAGAGCCGGACCGTCCCCGCGGGGGGCGGTCCGGCTCTTTGCAGAACTCGTTGCAGAACCGAGTCGACACCCCGGGGGTCGGGGGAAATGGGGGAACAATGTCGCTGAGCACGTCGCGGGTGAGCATCGTTGCGGATCTGCTCTCGTACGGTGAGGACGCCGCTGCACAGTGGGCGTGGGAAGCGCCCCGAGAGGTGCTGGAGGAGGTTCTGACCGTCGCAAGCTGGGTGCTCTACAACGGTCCTGGCTTGGCCGACGGTTCCAGCATGCTGATCAGCAAGGCGGTCGCCCTGGCGGGGGTCTACGTCCACGAATCCCGCCCCCGGGACCTGCACCGCAAGCGACGGGATTTGCGGCTCTACGCTGCCACCGTCGCCAATGACACCCTTTACGCACAGGAGCGCTTCCTCGGCAGCGATGACTACGATGCCGTCGGCCCGGATGCCCGCAGTTATTGGGGCCAGCAGCAGCTGCCCCAGGCGAGCACCTGACCCGATTGTCCGCACCGGGGAATAGAACTCCGCCCGGGTTTCTTGTACCGCCCATGAAAGCAATCGTGTACTCCGCCACCGGCCCCTCGTCCGTCCTCTCCCTCGTTGACCGCGACGCCGCCGCCCCCGGCCCCGGCGAAGTGCGGGTTCGGGTTACCGTTTCGGGCGTGAATCCCACCGATTGGAAGGCCCGCGCCGGCAGCAGCCTGGCGTTCCCCGAGGTGGTGCCGAACCAGGACGGCGCCGGGATTGTCGACGCCGTCGGCGAGGGCGTGACCGACCTTCAGGTGGGCGACCGGGTGTGGATCTACCTCGCCGCCCACGGCCGTCCGACCGGGACCGCCCAGGAATTCACCGTTCTCCCCGCTGACCGGGCGGTGCGGCTCCCGGAAGGCATCGGCTTCGACGTCGCGGCCAGCCTCGGTGTCCCTGCCATGACCGCACACCGCGCCCTCACCGTCCACGAGCATGGCCCGTCCCGGCTCGCCCCGGGCGCCCTCGCCGGACGCACCGTCCTGGTTCAGGGCGGCGCCGGAGCCGTGGGCCATGCCGCCATCCAGTTCGCCGCCTGGGCCGGCGCCACCGTGATCGCGACGGTCAGCAGCGACGCGAAGGCCAAGCTCGCCACCGCTGCCGGCGCCCACCACATCGTCCGCTACCCCGACGACGCCGAGGCCGACCGGATCCGCGAACTTGCCCCGGACGGCGTCGACCACATTGTCGAGGTGTCCCCCGCCCAGAACGCCGCCCTTGATGTGGACGTAATCGCCAACCACGGCAGCATCGCCTACTACGCCAACAACAACGGCGAGGAATTCACGGCGCCGATCGTTGCGAGCTTCGCGAAAAAT
Source organism: Arthrobacter sp. zg-Y1110 (assembly GCF_025244865.1). Taxonomy (NCBI): domain Bacteria; kingdom Bacillati; phylum Actinomycetota; class Actinomycetes; order Micrococcales; family Micrococcaceae; genus Arthrobacter; species Arthrobacter sp. zg-Y1110. The sequence continues at coordinate 273,298 of NZ_CP104272.1, read as the reverse complement.
GTCCGTTGGCAGGGCGTCCTTATATATACGGTGGGAACCCAGGCCCAGCACGCCGCGGCAGAGGACATCACCGCAGCACTGCAGGACGGCGCGCTGCCCGTCGGCGAGTCCGCGGGACTGCCCCTCACCTGGTTCCCCCTCGAGGAAACCGCCGCTGCGCACGACGCCGTCGAGAACGGAATCACTGGCAAGATCCTCATCCGCGTTGGTGACGAAAGCGCCTAGACCACAGATCTTTCGCGGAGGTGTCCAGCCCGTTCCTGAGGGATGAACCAAGGTTGAACAGGTAGCATGACGGTACTATTCTTCTTTGACCCCGAGATCGGGTTGGATGTCAAGGGTGCTCGGCGAGAAGGCGGGCATCTGGAACGCGAGGTATCTTCATGTCTGGCCAGATTCTTGACGTGACCCGACGGGTCGGCGTCGTTATGGGACGCGTCTTGGTCTACGTCCTGATCTGGCTCGGCTTGGCGATGCTTATTGCCGCCGCGGGTATCCGGTTCTTCTGGGGGGAAATCTCCGTGGGCCAGATGCTCCTGAACCTCGTCTCGGTGGAGACCGACGGCGGCGGCGGGGGCATTGTCTGGCTCGGCATCCTGGGGGTCGGCGTCCTGCCCCTGCTCCTCACCGGCGGGATCGCCCTGTGGCAGTACTTCCGCCGCCGCAAGCGCCGCAACGGGGAGGACACCGCTCCTAACCGCCCGCCGTGGATTATGCGCACGGTCTCCACCGTCCTCGTGGGCGCAGTGGTCATTGGCGGCACCACCGCCTTCGCCAGCACGGTGGGCATGGCCGACTACATCAAGGCGGCGAACTCCAAGTACAACATCGGCGACTACTACGTGGAGCCGACCGTCACCGGGGCGGAGCAGAAGCGCAACCTGGTGCTGATTTACCTCGAGTCCGGGGAAGCCACCCTCGCGGATGACCAGCTCTTCGAAAAGGACGCCTTCGTTCCACTCAAGGACACCACGCAGCCCTCCGAGGGGTGGCAGAGCGTGGAGAATTTCCAGCAGTACGAGGGCGGCGGCTGGACCATGGCCGGCCTTGTCTCCACGCAGTGCGGCGTCCCCCTGAAGGGCGTGGGCTCCTCCGAGGAGAGCAGCGACGCGAGCAACCTCGACGACGACGGCGACACGTACCTGGGCGGGTCAACCTGCCTTGGGGATGTCCTGGAAGAGCAGGGTTACACCAACGTTTTCCTGGGCGGCGCCAACGCCTCCTTCGCCGCGAAGGACACCTTCCTGGGCACCCATGGCTACTCCGAAGTGAAGGACCTCTCCGACTGGCGCGACGCCGGCGAACCGCAAGAGAACTTCCGCAAGGACTGGGGCCTGAGCGATGAACGCCTCATGGCACATGCCAAGGAGGAGGTCGACAGGCTGCACGCCGAGGCGGAGGAAACCGGGAAGCCGTTCAACCTCTCCATGCTGACGCTGGACACGCACGAACCGGTGCACGTCTACGACTACTGCGACGTGGATACCGAGAACAATGTGACCTCCGTGTTCGCCTGCTCCATGACCGAGGTGGCCGGATTCGTGGAGTACATGGAACAGCAGGGGTACCTCGAGGACACCGCTGTGGTGATCATGGGCGACCATCTCAAGCACATGAGTGCCGGCGACGCTTTCCACGAGCAGCTGGACCATCACACCAACCGCACTATCTTCAACCGGGTCTGGGTTCCGGGCCAGGCACCAGGCACTCCGCTGCGCCCCGGTGCGGACCAGCTGAACATGTACCCGACCATCCTCGAAGCCGCAGGCCTGACCCTCAAGGATCGTCAGGCCGGGCTGGGCGTATCCGCCTTCACCTCGGAGATTCCGGCCGAATCGGCGCAGGCCATGGAGCGCGATGCGTATATCGAACTGCTGGAATCGCTTTCCCCGCAGTTCTACGCGGAGGCCTGGGCCGGGCGGTAGGCCCCACAAGCAGGCCCTGTTGGCTCCGCCTCCAAGCGCCCGGCTGCGGTGCATGTATGGTTCAGAGTCAGGAACCGCCTCGGTTCCGCTACAGGAGCGAACATGTCTGACAAGTCCCCGCGCCAAGCAGCATCGAAAAAGTCCGGCAAGTCCATCAAGGAAAAGCGTGCCGATAAGAAGGCCGCCGCGGCTCCGCCCGCCCTCGACAAGGCCGCCGGCGCCAAACCCGCACCGCCTAAAAAGAAGTGAACCGCCCCGTGGAGCGTCTCACCCTCGGCGTCCTGTCCAGCACACGCAAGCCCGATGAGCGGCGGCTGGCCATCCACCCGCTTCATCTGGAACGCATCGCCCCGGAGCTTCGGCGGCAGCTGCTCCTGGAAGAAGGCTACGGAGAGAAGTTCGGCGTTTCAGACATGGAACTGAAACCGCTCGTTGGCGCCGTGCTCCCGCGGGCACAGATCGTGGCGGAGGCCGACGTCGTCCTCCTGCCCAAGCCGCAGCCCGAGGACCTGGCCGAACTGCGGGACGGGCAGACCCTCTGGGGCTGGCCGCACTGCGTCCAGGACCGCGCCGTCACCCAGCTCGCCATCGACAAAAAGCTCACGCTGATCGCCTTCGAAGCGATGAACCACTGGGCCGGCGACGGCGGTTTCGGCCTGCATGTCTTCCACAAGAACAACGAGCTGGCCGGGTACTGCTCCGTCCTTCACGCCCTCAGCCTGACCGGCTCAACGGGCGACTACGGCCGTCGGCTCAGCGCCGTCGTCATCGGCTTCGGCGCAACGGCACGCGGCGCAGTCACAGCCCTGAATGCCCATGGCATCCACGACGTCCAGGTCCTGACCAACCGCGGCGTCGCGGCGGTCGGGTCCCCGATCCACTCGGCGCGGATTGTCCAGTTCGACCATGACGACAACTCGCCGTTCCTCAGCGAGGTCATCACCGAAGAGGGGCGGGTGCCGCTGGCCCCGTTCCTTGCCGAGAGCGACATCGTGGTCAACTGCACTTTGCAGGATCCCAACGCCCCGCTGACCTACCTGCGCACCGATGACCTGGAGGCGTTCCGGGCCGGCAGCCTGATCGTGGACGTGTCCTGCGACGAAGGCATGGGCTTCGAGTGGGCGAAATCCACCACCTTCACCGACCCGATGTTCGAGGTGGGCGAGCACATCAACTACTACGCCGTCGATCACAGCCCGTCCTATCTTTGGAACTCCGCCAGCTGGGAAATCAGCGAGGCGCTCCTGCCCTTCCTGGAAACGGTCATTGCCGGTCCTGCGGCGTGGACGGAGAGCGAAACCATCCGGCGGGCAATCGAAATCCGCGACGGCGTGATCCTCAACGAGGACGTGCTGCAGTTCCAGCAGCGGGAGCCCGCCTACCCGCATGCGGCGCTGGGTTCCTAGCCCGGAGGGGTCAGGCGCCCCGGGTGTCGTAGGCGGCGCGCTCGGCGAAGACGTCATCCATGTGCTGTTCCGCCCAGGCCTTGATGCCGCGGGTTAGTCCGTGCAGGGAGCGCCCGAGATCGGTCAGCTCATAACTGACGGTCACCGGCACCGTGGGGGTGACGGTGCGGGTGAGAAGACCGTCCCGCTCCAATGAGCGCAGTGTCTGGGTGAGCATCTTCTGGCTTACACCGGCCAGCACCCGGGACAGCTCGGAGAAACGCAGCGGGCGGGGATCGCCGTCGCAGTCCGGCCCGCTGCCGAGGGCGGCCAGGACCAGCGTTACCCATTTATCGGAGATCCGGTCCAGCAGCTGCCGGCTGGGACATACATCCAGGAACGCGTTGTACTCCGCCTTGTCCTGCGCTCGTTTCTCTGCCGCTGTCATCGTGGCCATTGCTGCCCTGCCTTCCGGGTTACTTACGCACTTTCAGGTGCCTACTTCCTGCTGGGAAGTTGCGTCTCCATAGTGGACTGCGGAAGTAAGGACCACCACCCCTGAAAGGCAGAACATGAGCACACTTACCACATCGCTTCCCGGCGGCACCTGGACCTTGGGCGACCTTGAGGTGTCCCGCTTTGGATACGGGGCCATGCAACTCGCCGGGCCGGGGGTGATGGGGCCTCCGCTGGATTACGACGGCGCCCTCGCGGTCCTGCGCGAGGCCGTCACTCTCGGCATCACCCACATCGACACCGCAGAGGCCTACGGGCCGCACATCACCAACTCGCTCATCCGCGAGGCGCTGCACCCCTACCCCCGAACCCTGCATGTGGTGACCAAGGTGGGGGCCGACCGCGACGACCAGGGCGGATGGACGCCGGCACGGAAGCCTGACCAGCTGCGCCGTGCCGTCGAGGAGAACCTGGAAACACTCGGTCTGGATGTACTGGACCTGGTGAACCTCCGGATGGGCGACGCCCATGGAACCGTGCCCGGTTCCCTCGCCGAAGCGCTGGAGACACTCGCGGAGCTCCAGCAGCAGGGGCTCATCCGGCACCTCGGGGTGAGCAACGTGCTGACCGAGCAGGTAGCCGAAGCACGCAGCATTGCCCCCATCGTCTCGGTGCAGAACATGTACAACCTTGCCTTCCGCCAGGACGACGGCCTGATCGACTCCCTCGCGCAGGACGGCATCGCCTACGTGCCGTTCTTCCCGCTGGGCGGTTTCAGTCCACTCCAATCTGAGGAACTCTCCGCCGTCGCCGCACGCCTGGGTTCAACCCCCATGTCCGTCGCCCTGGCGTGGCTGCTGCAGCGTTCTGAGAACATCCTGCTTATCCCCGGCACCTCCTCCGTAGCGCATCTGCGGGAAAACATGACCGGTGCTGGGCTGATGCTGTCCGCGGAGGATGTTGCGGAGCTGGACACCATCGGCGGGTAGCGCGGGTTCCTGCCGCGTATCTGGAACGATGGCCTCCATGAGCTCAACCGCGGCGCCCACGAATGCCAACCAGGCAGACCGGGACACCCGCGCGGCCCCGAACAGCGGTTCGACCGCGCGGGCCAGCGCTGTTATGGCAGCCGGCACCGTCGTGTCCCGGGTGCTCGGACTTGTCCGGACGGCACTGCTGGCCACGGCTATCGGCGCCTCGGCTGGGGTATCGGACCTGTTTTCCTACGCGAACGCCCTGCCGAACTTCATCTACCTGATGGTGGCGGGCGGGGTTTTCAACGCGGTTCTGGTGCCCCAGATTGTCCGGGCCAGCCGGCAGCCGGACCGGGGTGCAGATTACGTCAGCAGGATCCTGACCCTCTCCGTAGCGGCGTTGCTGGCCCTCACGGCGGTGGTGACGCTGGCGGCTCCCTTAATTATCAATGCGGCGACGCGTTTCACGGGCAGCAACCTCGCCTTGGCCACGGCGTTCGCCTACTGGTGCCTGCCGCAGATCTTTTTCTACGGGTTGTACGCCGTGCTGGGCCAGATCCTGAACGCCAACGGCTCCTTCGGTCCGTACATGTGGGCTCCCGTGGTGAACAACCTGGTGTCCATCGGGGCGCTGGTCGTGTTCCTGTCGCTGATGGGTGCCGAACAGTCGGAAGGCTATACGCCTGAGACGTGGACGCCGGAGCATACGTTCCTGCTGGCGGGAGGCATGACGCTCGGCGTCGCCCTTCAGGCGCTTTTGCTGTTCCTTCCGCTTCGCCGTCTGAAACTGGGCCTGAAGCCGAAGTTCGGGCTGCACGGCACGGGGCTTGGACGCACGGGCCGGTTGGCATCCGTCACGATCGTCACGATGCTGGTCGGCAACGGCCTGTACTTCGTCAATCTCTACGTTGCCACTATCGCCTCCGACTCCCGGCAAGCACTCACCGACCAGGGCCGGCCGGCCCGGATCGCTGGCTTGGCGAACCTGGACATCGGTGCCATGGTCTACCAACTGCCGCACGCCGTGATCGCCCTGTCGCTGGCCACGGTCATGTTCAACCAGCTTTCCGCTGCCTATGCCGGCGGGAACCTTCCGGAGGTACGCGCGGTGCTGTCCCGGGGGCTGCGCATCACCGGTGTCGCCACGGTGTTCGGCGCGGCGGCCCTGCTGGCGTTCGCCGGGCCGCTCGGAATGCTCTTCAGCGAATCGCCCGAGGTGGCCACCCTCAACGGAATCATCATCGCCATTCTCGCCGTCGGGGCTCCGTTCCTGAGCGCCAATTTCCTTCTCGGCCGGGTGTTCTATGCCGGCGAGGACGTGAAGACGCCGCTGAAAATCCAGCTGATCCTGTCCGGAGTTGGTGTCGTTCTCGCCGTTTTTGCGGGCATGCTCGATCCCCGGCTCATTGTGCCCGCCCTCGCGGCCGCCTATTCGCTCGGCAACGTGATCGCCGTCGTCGTCAGTCATCTCTTCCTCGCGCGGGCGATTGGTCCTTACGGTGCCGGGCAGGTCTTTGACGTGCACGTCCGGTTCACGGTTGCCGGCCTTGTCGCCGCCCTCGCGGGGACGGCCGTGTCCTGGGCGTTCGGCGGGTACGACGCCGGCGGGTACCTTTGGCAGTCGAAGTTCCATGCCCTTGTGGTGCTCGCCGTGGGCGGCGTCGTTATGGGTGCCGTGTACCTGGGCATGCTGAAACTGCTTCGGGTGGCCGAGTTGGGCCAGCTTGCCGGGTCGCTGCAGATGTTGGTCCGGCGGGGCCGTAACTGACCGTCGCTGCGCCCCCGCAACCGATCGGCGCGGAAGCCGGTGCGTCCCAGCGTTCGTTAGGGCACACTGGTCGCGTGAACGCTATCCCCTGGGTGCTGCACGTCGACCTCGACCAGTTCATTGCCGCCGTCGAAGTGCTCCGGCGGCCGGAACTTGCCGGCAAGCCGATCATCGTCGGCGGCCGGGGCGACCCCACCGAACGTGCCGTGGTGTCCACCGCATCCTACGAGGCCCGGGCATTCGGCGTCGGGTCCGGGATGCCGCTGCGGATCGCGGCCCGGAAGGTGCCCGACGCCGTCATCCTGCCCGTCGATGCCGAGGCCTACCTCGAGGCGTCGGACACGGTGATGGCCACCCTGCGCGCCCAACCCGGCGCCGTCGTGCAGGTATTGGGCTGGGATGAAGCCTTTGTGGGTGTGGAGACGGAGGATCCGGAGGCCTACGCCCGCCAGCTTCAGGCCGAGGTCCTGGACCGCACGCAACTGCATTGCAGCGTGGGCATCGGCGACACCCTGATCCGCGCCAAGAACGCCACGGATTTCGGCAAGCCCGCCGGCGTTTTCCGCCTAACTACCGCGAACTGGCTCGACTTCATGGGCGGACGGCCCACCAAGGAGCTGTGGGGCGTCGGGAACAAGATCTCGGGCCGGCTGGCGAAGCTGGGGATCAATACTGTTGCCGAGCTCGCCGCGGCCGACCCGCAGACACTGGTTCCGGAGTTCGGGCCGAAAATGGGCCCTTGGTACAACGAACTCGGGCGCGGGGACGGCAGCAGCGTTGTGGACGACACCCCGTGGGTTGCCCGTGGGCACAGTCGGGAGACCACCTTCCAGCAGGACCTCACCGATCCGGCGCAGGTGGACGACGCCGTCCGCGAGCTGACCGCGCAGGTCCTGAAGGATGTGGCCGCTGAAGGGCGCCCGGTGATCGGGCTGACCCTCAAGGTCCGGTACGCACCGTTCACCACCAAGACGCATGCGCGGAAGATCCCCGAGACCTTCGACCGGGAGGACGTCCTCACCAGGGCCCTGGATCTCGCCGGTGCCATCGAACCCGGCCGACCGATCCGGCTGCTGGGCCTGCGGGCCGAAATGGCGATGCCCGACGACGCCCGGAAGGGTCACACGCCTACGCGCGGCGGGTGGTGAAGGGTCCGCACCCGTTTTGACGCTCCCGTGTGACTACTGCCATAGTCTTCGGGTGAACTTGTCAGGGATCCGAACATTCGGACAGCATGAGTTAGCACCTGCGAGCGCCCCTCAACGCATTCTGCGGCGATTCAGAGGCTGAGTAGGCGCCTGACAGAACACCGAAGAACCCCCGCCTTTCCCTGCCCTAGGGCCGCCACGCCCTGATCCGGCACAGGGAACCCGAACCCCGGTGGGCTGCCCGTCGGCGAGCAGCCCCCCGAACCCTTCAGCCCGCAGCACCCCGCGAGGCTGAGCAAGCAAAGGACCCCCCATGACACAGCCATCACCGGTCACGCAGAGGCCGGCGATCCCGGACTCCGCGCGTGCGGCGAACGCCCCTGAACCCACCTTCCACCACGAGGAAGAGGGCTATCACAAGGGACTCAAGCCCCGCCAGGTCCAGATGATCGCCATCGGCGGCGCCATCGGCACCGGGCTGTTTATGGGTGCCGGCGGCCGCTTGGCCACCGCAGGGCCGTCGCTGGTCATCAGTTACGCCGTCTGCGGTTTCTTTGCCTTCATGATTCTGCGGGCCCTCGGCGAACTGGTTATGCACCGGCCTTCCTCCGGCTCGTTCGTCTCCTACGCGCGCGAGTTCTTCGGCGAGAAGGCCGCCTTCGTCACCGGCTGGCTGTACTGGCTCAACTGGGCGATGACCGCGATCGTGGACATCACCGCCGTCGCGCTCTATATGAACTTCTTCCGGAAGTACTGGCCGCCCATCGCGGATGTACCGCAATGGACCTGGGCGCTGGCCGCCCTGATCCTGGTGCTGGGCCTGAACCTGGTCAGCGTCAAGGTGTTCGGCGAACTCGAGTTCTGGTTCGCGCTGATCAAGGTGGTGGCACTGGTTTCCTTCCTGATCGTGGGCATCTGCTTCGTCATCTTCGGCACCCCGGTGGACGGCCAGCAGGTCGGCTTCAGCCTGATCTCGGACAACGGCGGCATGTTCCCCAACGGCCTGCTGCCCGCCGTCGTCGTAATGCAGGGCGTGGTGTTCGCCTACGCCTCGATCGAGCTCATCGGCACGGCCGCAGGCGAAACCGAGCACCCCGAAAAGATCATGCCCAAGGCCATCAACACGGTGATCGTGCGCATCGCGGTGTTCTACGTCGGCACCCTGGTGCTGCTTTCGCTGCTGCTGCCCTACAGCTCCTACAAGGCCGGCGAAAGCCCGTTCGTCACGTTCTTCGGCTCCATCGGAGTGGACGGTGTGGACGCGATCATGAACCTGGTGGTCCTGACCGCAGCGCTGTCCTCGCTCAATGCGGGCCTGTATTCCACCGGCCGCATCATGCGTTCCATGTCCGTTGCCGGCTCCGCCCCGAAGTTCGCCGGGCGGATGAACAAGGCGGGCGTCCCTTACGGCGGTATCGCCCTGACCGCGTTCGTTGCCCTGCTCGGCGTCGTCCTCAACGCCGTTGTTCCCGCCCAGGCCTTCGAAATCGTCCTGAACGTCGCGTCCCTGGGCATCATCAGCACCTGGGCCATGATCGTCCTGTGCCAGATGGAGCTGACGAAGCGGGCCCGGCGCGGCGAACTGTCCCGCCCGTCCTTCCGGATGCCCGGCGCACCCGTGAGCGGCTGGATCACTCTCGCGTTCCTTCTCGCCGTGCTGATCCTGATGGCCTTCGATTCGCCGGTGGGCACCTGGACCATCGCCTCCCTGGTGGTCATCATCCCCGCGCTGATGCTCGGCTGGCGGCTCTGCCGCGACCGCGTCCTGGAACTCGCGGCGGTCCGCGACGGCGACGCCGGGTTGTAGCCTCTGACTGTTCCGGCGGCCCATCCATTTCCGGGCCCAATCGGGTAATCTCACTGCATCCTCAATCCACCTCCCAGCTCCGCGTTTCTTCTGGATGAGCACCATCCCTGCGGAAGGATCAACATGACGGATATCAGTGAGTACCCCGCCCAGCGCACCGGTGACGTGCCTCGTCTTTCCGACCCGCAATGGGAAAGACTCCTAGGCATGGCCGCATCCGCCGACGTCAACGCCGGCGACTATGTCTTTCGTGCAGGGGATTTGAACTATCCAATGATCCTCGTGGAATCAGGGTCCATTGAAATGGTTCGCGACCCGTTGTGGTGGGACGACGAAACCGTTCTCAGCACCCTGGGGCCACGCTCGTTCGGCGGTGAACTCGGGCTGCTCAACGGACAGGCCGCACTCCTGTCGGCGCGGGTAAAGGAATCCGGGCGCATTCGACGCCTGGCCCGCGAAGATCTGCGGCTGGTCATGAACCAGGACGATGATCTCGGCGGGATTGTTCTGCATACTCTGTGGGAGCGCCGCGAAGCGCTTCGCCGAGGCCCTGCCGCCATGACGCTCAAGTTCGTCGGGACGGAAGCGTCGAGTGAACTGCTGGCTCTTCGCCGCTTCGCTGAGCGCCTGGATTTGATCCATACCGTCTTCGTCGTCCCGGCGGACGGCATGGGCGCCCTCGACGGCCACGGCATCGCAGCCGAGGACCTGCCGGCAGCGCTCATCCAGGGCAAGCTGATAAAGCGTGCGACGCCGGGGACTATCGCCGAGCGTCTCGGGTTGAGTTACCAGCCCCATCAGGAGGGCTCGACGGACCTGCTGGTCGTTGGCGGCGGACCTGCCGGGCTCGCGGCGGCCATCTATGCAGCCTCCGAAGGGCTGAGCACGGTGGTGCTCGACGCCGTCGCGCCCGGCGGCCAGGCGGCGTCGACCTCCCGAATCGAGAACTTCCTTGGTTTTCCCTTCGGAGTGGCCGGCGGAGACCTCATCCGCCAAGCGACACTGCAGGCAATTAAGTTCGGGGTAAGGATCTGGGCACCCTGCGATGCGGTGTCGCTCGAGACTATGAATGACGGCCTCAAGCTCACGCTGGGTGACGGCGCCACCCTCCATACCCGCACCGCATTGATTACGTCCGGGGCCTCCTATCGAAGTCTCGGAGTTCAGGGGTGGGAGGACTTCGAGGGACACGGAATCTATTACGCCGCTACCAGCCTCGAGGCGCGCCAAGTCGCAGGGCACCCTGTGGTTGTAGTGGGCGGGGCAAACTCAGCCGGCCAGGCCGCGCTCTATCTCGCGTCCCATGGCTGCCAGGTCCATCTGGTGGTGCGGGGAAGGGAGGTTGGGGCGCGGATGTCCTCCTACCTCGTGGACCGCCTGCGGGAGAATTCCCGGATCTCTATCCATACTGAGTCGAACATCATCGGCCTGGACGGTGGCTCCGCCCTGGACTCGGTCCGCATCGATACCGCCGGCACGGTGGATGCACGCGGGCTGTTCTGCTTCATCGGAGCCGACCCTGCCAGCGCCTGGCTGCCCACCCTGGACCGAGACACGGCAGGCTTCATCCGCACCGGAACCGACATTGCCATCCAATCCTTGGATCAGTGGCAGCCGTTGGGCCGTGAACCTATGCCCTTTGAAACCTCCACCCCACGGGTATTTGCAGCCGGCGATGTCCGTCACGGCTCCATGAAGCGCGTTGCGGCAGCGGTCGGCGAAGGGTCCAGCGCCGTCGCGTCCGTGCACCGGGCCCTTAGCGACCCTGCCAGCCTGCACGCTACAGCCGGACCGTCCCCTCGACGCAGCCCGTGACCTGTCCGCCCACCCAGATTTTCCCGTCGCTAAGACTGATGTGCACCCGTCCCTGGCGTCCGAGAACTGTTCCCTGGGAGGCCGCGTAGGGCGCGGTCGCCACAGCTGTGTCGGTGAGCCAGCGGGCCAGGCCCGCGTTCAGGCTGCCGGTCACGGGGTCTTCCCAGACGGGGTCGCCTCCGACGAAGGCACGCACCTCGACCTGGGTTTCCTCCGTGGACTCGTGCGGCCCCACCACACCGATTTCCAGGTCACCGGCCTTGGCCCGGTCTGGTTGCAGGCTCAAGACTTCCTGTGCCGAGGAAAGCCGGACGCCAATCCATCGAGGACCATTAACCAGCCACGACGCATCAAGGATGTTCACCCGCGGGATTCCCAGGATTTCCGCTATCCGTTGGACGAGCGGCTCGTCCACGGGTTCGTAGCGGGTCAGCGGCGGCGCCTCGAAGGCCAGTTGATCCTCCGCTACACGGATCGGGATCAGCCCTGCCGCACATTCCTGGATGACCGTTCCGTCGAGCCTTGGCGATCCCCCGGCGTCCAGCCAGGCCTTGGCGGTTCCAAGCGTTGGATGGCCGGCGAAAGGCAGTTCTTCGATGGCGGTGAAGATCCTCACCCGGTAGTCGGCCTCCGGGCTGCTCGGGGCCAGGAGGAACGTCGTCTCCGAGAGGTTGGTCCACGTGGCGAACCGCTGCATCTCTTCGGTACTCAGGCCGTCGGCATCGTGAACAACAGCCAAGGCATTGCCCCGATACGGCTCAGAGGAGAAGACATCGACTTCGCTGTAGGGGCGCACTTTCATGGTGCCACTGTAGTTCAGGGGCCGACGGCGGGCCTGGCGCTGAGGCCCGCGCGAATCCATCCTGGTGTTCAACCTCCGGGAATTCAAAGTCTGCCGGGACGGTTATATAGGGGTAGAACATCTGCTCTTGGGGCAGCCTAAACCGGGATCGGAGTCCACAGCCGATGACCGGGGTTTAGTTGTAATCTGGCCGTAGGTGGCTTGCGGCTCCGCCACCACCCATTCACGAGAGGATCATGATGTCTCGCCTTACTGCGGGGAACATCTTCAAAGTCACTGTCGCCCTCCTCTTCTTTCCTTTTATGCCTCTCCTGGTGCTGATGATCGGGGTGCGCAGGAGTAACTGGAAGGTGATCCTTGAGGGTGGCCTGTACGTTGCGCTCGTCCTGGCGGCCGTCGCCCTGCCCGGCAACGCAGCGCAGTTCATCCTTTCGTTCTTTGTGATTCTCGGACTCATCGCTGTAGCGGGCATGCGGTCCTACATGCTCCGGGACCTGTGGCTGCATCCCAGGGTCCGGGGACCGCAGGGCCAGGTTATGACCCAGTCCCCCGCGGCGAATCGGGCGGCCGGTGCCCCCGCCCAGCCAGGGGCATCGGCGCCGCCGGAGGACCTGTCCGCTGCTTTGGCCTGGTCAGCCGCCCTCGCCAGGCGAAACAAGAACCGGCTACCCGCTGACGCGTACGCCAGCATTCTGGAAACCTGCCAGACGCTGGACGCGGTGATCGACGCCGAAACTCGGCAGCCGCTGGGCGATCCCCAATTTGAGTACGAACTGTCCGCCACGGTGCGTGACTATCTGCCGAGCGTTCTGCGGAGTTACGTGGCCATTCCGCCTCGGATGCTGGAGACCAAACAGGCGAGCGGAAGGACCCCCAACGAGGAACTGGTCGAGCAGCTGCAGCTCCTTGCCGGACAGGCCGAGACACTGCACGCCAGCCGACACCGCCGTACCTCCGCGGAGCTGACCAACACGGGCAACTTCCTTCGGGAGCGGTTCGGGCACCTTCAGGGCGGCTATGACTTCGGCATTAAGTAGTCCCGCCTCGAAGCCGCGGGCCCGATGCTGCCTGCCGGAGTGTTGATGATGCTGGACGCGGCCAGGTGAGCCTACAGTGACGTAGGTCACACGATCACACATCCACCTGCTTGGAGCGCCAATGATGACAGCCCACAGCACACCACCCACCGACGAGCTCGGCAGCAGCGAGCGCGAGCGCGTGTGCGTCATCGGCGCCGGCTGCTCCGGAATCACGGCGGCCAAAGTCCTCCACGAACGGGGACTTGCCTTCGACTGCTTTGAACTCTCAGACCGGGTCGGCGGCAACTGGGTATGGGGCAACAGCAACGGAGTGTCCGCGGCCTACAAGTCTCTCCACATCAACACCTCGCGCAGCCGGATGGAGTTCAGCGACTTTCCGATGCCCGCGAACCTGCCCAATTTCGCACGCCATGACCAGGTCGCGGCGTACTTCGACGCCTACGTCGACCACTTCGGGTTCCGGGACAAGATCACCTTCAACACCGGTGTGGAGCACGTGCGCCCCCTGCCCGGGGGCGGCTTCGAGGTTCGGTTGAGCACCGCGGAGACCCGGCGCTACGGTTCGGTCATAGTGGCCAACGGCCACCACTGGGACCCCCGCATGCCGGAGCCAGCCTTCCCCGGCGCCGAAGGCTTCACCGGCGAGCAGATGCACTCCCACGACTACAAGGACGAGCAACAGCTCACCGGCAAGCGGATCGTGGTGCTCGGCATGGGCAACTCGGCCATGGACATCTGCACAGATGCCAGCTATCACGCGGCCGAGACCTACCTCTCCCATCGGCGGGGCGTGCACATCATTCCCAAGTACGTCTTCGGCAAGCCCTTCGACGAGATCGGAGCGCACGAGAAGATCCCGTCCCGCGTCCGCTGGGCGGTCGCCCGCGTGATCATGCGCGCCGCCACCGGCCCGATGTCGCGTTACGGCCTCCAGGAACCCGACCACAAGTTCGCCCAGGCCCACCCGACCGTCTCCGGCCGGATACTCGACAGGCTTGCCCACGGCGATGTGGTCCCGAAGCCCAACATCCAGCGCTTCGACGGCGACAGCGTCGTCTTCACCGACGACACCCGCGTCGCGGCAGACCTCGTGATCTACTGCACCGGGTACAGAATCTCATTCCCTTTCTTTGACGCTGAGTTCCTCAACCCCTCCGGAGATAACGAGATCCGGCTCTACCAACGGATGTTCCACCCCACGGTGCCGGGGCTGTACTTCATCGGACTGGTCCAACCGCTCGGCGCGGTCATGCCGATCGCCGAGCGGCAGTCCGAGCTCGCCGCCGACCATCTCCAGGGCCGCTACGCCCTGCCCGGGCGGGCCGCGATGGACGCCGAGATCGACCGCCACCGCAAGGCGATCACCAAGCGGTACGTCACCAGCAAGCGGCACACCATCCAGGTGGATTTCGACGATTACATGCGTGCCCTGCGCAGGGAGCACGATGCCGGAGCGCGGCGCATAACCACTGCGCAGGCCGCAGCCCACCGTGTGGGGGCCTGACATGGCCGGGAACACTGAGCAGCACTCACGCCGCGTCGCCGTCGTCACCGGCGCCGCCCGCGGCATCGGGCACGCCACCGCGGCCCGGCTGCTGCGCAACGGATGGATAGTCGGTGCCTTCGACATCGAAAGTCACGGCTTGGCCGAACTCAAGGACATCGCTGCCGAGTACGGCACCACGGTCGTCACGGGAACACTCGATGTCCGGGACGCCCAGCAGTGGCGCGAAGCCCTGGCCTCCGTTTGCGAGGACCACTTGGACCTTCTGGTCAACAACGCCGGGCTGCTGGCCGCCGGCCCGTTCGTTGATACCGATCTTGAACGGCACCGGGCGCTCGTGGACGTCAACGTTCTTGGGACGATCAATGGTGCGCATACCGCGTTCCCGTACCTGAAGAACGCGGACAGGCCGGTGCTGCTCAACCTCGGATCCGCCTCAGCCATTTACGGGCAGCCCGATCTTGCCACCTACGGCGCCACGAAGTTCGCGGTCCGCGGGCTGACCGAGGCATTGGAGCTGGAATGGGCGGAGCATGGCATTGCCGTGCTGGATCTGTGGCCGCTGTTCGTCAACACCGCGATGGTCAAGGGCGTCAGTATCGGAGCAATCCAGTCGTTCGGCGTGCGGCTGAACGAAACCGATGTTGCCGCAGCCGCTGTCGCCGCCGTGGAACGCAGCATCAGGTCCCGCCGCAATCGGAAGTGGCCCCGCAACGTCCACCATGCCGTCGGATCGCAGGCACGCTTCCTGGCCGCACTCTCCCAGGTGACGCCGAACTGGGCCAACCGGCTCCTCACCGAGCGTCTCACCCGGCGGCCGGCTGCCTCCTAGGTCTCGGCGACGGGGGATACCGGCCGACGGCGACGGAGTATCGGCCCAGCATTCTGCGGAGTTACGTGGCCATCCCGTCCAAGATGCCGGACAATAAAACAGGCAAGCGGAAGAGCCCCAAATGAGGGATTGCTCGGGCAGCTGCATGTTCTCTCCGGGCAGGCCGACCCAACACCCAGCCCCGTCTAGCTGAGGAGAACCCGCATGTACCGAAGCTCCCGCATCACCGCCCCCGTGATCACCGCCGTCGCGGGCCTGGCACTCATCGCCGGATGCTCTGCCGACCCGGCGCCGACACCCGAGGAAACCGGAACCCCATCATCAACCAGCGTCGGAACACCGGAGAGCACGGCCACGGCCTCCGGGACAGACTCAAGCGCATCAACGGCATCAGGCTCCTCCGGTGCAACGATCACCCTCAGCCGGGGGCAAGAACATAAAATCACGGAAGCGAACACCAGCGTCAGCATTACCTGCTCCGGCGGCGGGGACATCGACGTCGAGACAAATGGCTCCACGGTGCGGACCACCGGTCAATGTGAAGACATCGACATCCGGGGCAATGACAACACAGTCAGCGGCGAGGACGCAGAAAGCCTCGACATTGAGGGCAGCAATAATGAAGCTACCCTCAGCAATGCGCCCGACATCGATGTGGACGGAACCGCGAACACTGTCAGTGTCGAGGAGACCCGTGACATCGACGTCGAAGGAGAGAACAACACCATTACCTACACCTCCGGGGACCCCTTGATCGAAACCGAGGGTACGAACTCCGTCTCGGCCCGCTGAACCCGAGCGTGGCCACCTGCTTATCTGATTAGCGTCCGCGAGCTGCCCGTGCCTTGATCGCCAGGATGACGTCGGTTTTGGCGTCGGCGTAGTCGTTCTTCCCGGCCACCGGTCGTCGTAGCTGTGGAGGTGAAGTTGGAGGACCCTTGAACCGCCGTTACACGCGGTGCGTGCTGGCCAGCGGGCATGCCCACGTATCGACCCCGCCGCGGCCCACCCTGTTGATATAGGCGGTGACGTCCTTCAAGGACTGGCCAAACCCGGTTTCGGTGTACCGCACCCCCAGCTGATCGCAGTACTGGCGGACCAGCGGGGCGACTTTTCGCAGATTCGGGCGGGACATGGAGGGAAACAGGTGGTGTTCCACCTGGAAGTTCAGTCCTCCCATGAAGGTGTCCACCCACCGGCCGCCGGTGATGTTGCGGCTCATCAAGACCTGGCGGCGCAGGAAATCGATGCCTGCTTCCCGGGGCGCGATCGGCATGCCGATGTGGTTCGGGGCAAAGGAAATACCCATATACAGCCCGAAGACGGCGAGCTGGACGCCGATGAACGCTGCGCCCTTGCCCGGAGAAAGCACGGCGAAGACCAGCACCACGTAACTGGCCAGACGCACTGTGATGAAGCTAAGTTCCACCCACCGACGCTTGACCCGACCCTTTCCCAGTACCCGCTTGATGCCCTGCACATGCAGGTTGACGCCCTCGAGCAGGAGCAGTGGGAAGAAAAAGTAACCCTGTTTGGTGGCGAGCCAGCGCGTGAAGCGGTTCTTGCGCGCTTCGGCGGCCTCGGGGGTAAAGGCCAGGACGCCGGGAGCGATGTCCGGATCCGTGCCGACCTTGTTTGGTGCGGCATGATGCTTGCTGTGTTTTGCATTCCACCAGCCAAGGCCCATGCCGGCAAAGAGGTTAACCACGATCAGCGAGACCCACTCATTCCACTTCGGCGACACGAAGATCTGCCGGTGTGCGGCGTCGTGCCCCAGGAACGCGATCTGCGTCATCAGTAGCGCCAGCACCACCGCGGTCGCCATCTGCCACCAGGTGTCCCCCAGCAGGATGAAAGCCACGGCCAGCACCAGCCCAATCAGGGTTACCCCGATCAGCTTGGCCCAGTAGTAGCCGTAGTTCCGGCGCATATAACCGGCTTCCTGGATTTGCCGGGTCAAAGCCGTGAAGTCGCTGAGGTGCCGTTGGCGGGCCGGGCCAGCTGGCCGGCGTTTGCCTTCTTCACTCGAATCCACACTGGTCCCCGTCATAACGGCGTCTTCCATAATTCACTTTCATATCGGCGGACGTAGTCCATGTCATGTTAACCAACAGCACCGGATCCGCCCCGTTTGGCCGGGGTGGAGGTCCGCTGCTGTATGCATTTCCGGCTGGCCGCCGTCAAAGCTAAGTGTGCTTATCGTATATGGAAGACGTCTTCTCCCTTTCATTAGGGGGCGGAACGCTGAGCCGTGTTGACGCATAATCCGGCCCGTTTCCGGATATTCGACACACGGTTTCAGGAGGCTCTCAGCAACTAGGAAGCGAACGGCAAGCGGCTTTTTCTACTGTGTTCACATGAAGTCATTCAGAACCACCGATACCCTGCCCACGGCGTCGTCGTTGGTACGACGGCGCGCCCTGCGGGCCGTCTCGCTCCTCCTGGCAGGCGGCCTCGCCCTGACCGGCTGCGCGGCCGACGTCGCTTCCACCTCCGGCACGGCGTCCCCCTCTGCTGGGAGTGATTCGAGCAGCAGCAGCACGGCCGCGGATCCGAAAACAGGCGGGACGTCCTCGACGACAACCGAGGAGACGATTTCCTCGACCGCAGCTGCCGCTGACGCATTCCTGGCGACGCTCAGCGACGAGCAGCGCGAGACAGTCCTGTATGACTACGACGACGCGACGAAGACAACGTCCTGGTCAAACTTTCCCGTGACGTTCGTCGAGCGTGCCGGCCTGAACCTCGCCGACCTGACCGACGAGCAGAAGACCGCAGCACTGGCGGTCCTGCAGGCGCTCCTCAGCGACGAAGCGTACGACACCGTGTCCGGCATTATGGGCGGCGACGAGTATCTGCAGCAGAACAGCAGCAGCACCGAGCAGTCCCTCGGCCAGTACTACATCGCCTTCTTCGGCGAGCCGTCTGACACCGGCGCCTTCGAAGTGCAGTTCGGCGGCCACCACCTCGGTATCAACGCGACCCTCGACGGCGCGACGGACGCGATCACGTTCGCTCCCACCCACCTCGGTGTGCAGCCTGCCGTTTACACCGACGACGACGGCAACGAAGTGCGGCCGTTCGACGGCATCTACACCGATGCGTTCGCATTCTTTGACAGCTTGACGGGGGAACAGCAGGCAGCGCTCACATCGGGCGACGTCAGCATGTGTGCCCCTGGCGATACCTGTGATTTCGACGCCGGAGCCGGCCTCACCGGCGCCGATCTGACCGACGCGCAGAGGCAGTTGCTCCTCGACCTCATCGCGAACTGGTCCGGCATGGCTGACGAGCAGACCACAGCCGACTCCCGGGCGAAGATCGAGGCCACCATCGATGACACCGTCATCGCGTGGACCGGGGAGACCACGTACGACATGAGCACTGGGGACGGTATCTCATTCTCGATCTCTGGGCCGAACGTTTATGTCGCCTTCCAGGCGCAGCAGGGGTCGGCAGGCGCAGATGTCGAAGGAGTGTCCACCTCCGGCTGGGGACACGTCCACACTATTTACCGCGACCCCACGAACGACTATGCCAACAGCGTGACGCAGCAAGCTGCTTCCGGTATGGGCGGTGGGACCGGACCTGCCGGCGGACCACCCGGCGGCGGGACCCCGCCCGACGGCGGCCCACCTCGTTAGCTACTGGCGCTCACGCGTTCCTCGCGTTTGCGTCCGGCCCGGGCAGCGAGGAACAACAAGGATCCGACCACGATGTAGGCGGCGGCTCCGAGCCAGATGATCCCGGTTTGTTGTGAGAGGAGTGCGATGCTCGCAATGATCGCGAGGACCGGCAGGATTCTGGGGGCTGAGAAGTGGTCGTGGTCGACTTTGTCCTTTTTGAGGACGAGGACGCTGACGTTGGCGGAAAGGAACACCAGGAGTAGGAGCAGCACGGTGGTTTCGGCCAAGGTGGCGACATTTCCGAGGAGGGTCAGGACGATCGTCAATCCGGCAACCACAACAATGGAGACCCAGGGAGTGCGACGGCCTGGCAGCACGCGAGCGAAGGCGCGAGGGAGCAGTTCCGCTTCTGCCAATCCGTAGCCGACCCGGCTGGCCATGACCATGAACAGCAGTGCTCCGTTGGCAATGGCGATCAGGGCGATGATGCTGAATAGTCCGGGCGGGATTCCGACGCCGCTGGCGGCGACGACGTCGAGCAGGGGTCCGGTGGACTCGGCCAGTTCGGCCGGGGGCATAACAATGACCGCACCGAGAGCGATGAGGAGGTAGACGACCCCGGCGGTGCAGATCGCACCGAACAATGCGCGGGGGTATGCCCTGGATGGGTTACGTACTTCCTCGGCCATGTTTGCTGCGGCCTCGAAGCCCAGGAAAGAGAAAAACGCGACGATCGATGCGGCGAAGGCGCCCTGGAACGGCGGTACGTCCGGTGCGAACTCTAGGAGCCGGGAGGGGTCCCCGTTGCCGGAGGCGAGGACGATGGCGGCGACGATGATGACGATGACGAGGCCGGTTACCTCGATGACGGAAGCTACGAGGTTCGCGCCGAGGGACTCCTTAACGCCGCGAAGGTTGATCAACGTCAGCAAGATAATAAATACGATCGCCGCGGGTGCAGCTGGCACGTCGATGAGCGCGGTGAGGTAATCGCCCGCGAAGGCGTTCGCGAGGGCAGCGGCTGTGGTGATTCCCGAGGCCATCATCAGGAAGCCGACGAGGAATGACACGTAGGGGATGCCAAAAGCCCGGTCGGCGTAGCGCGCGGCTCCTCCAGCGTGCGGGTACTTGGTGATCAACTCCGCGTAGGTCGCGGCAGTGAGTAGCGCGACGACCAGTGCGATCAGCAAGGGTATCCAGATCGCGCCACCGACATCGGCCGCCATGGTACCCACGAGGGTGTAGATGCCGGCACCGAGGGTGTCGCCCACGATAAACGCGAACAGCAGCGGCGTACCAATTGCCCGCTTCAGCCCGGTTGGTGCTTTTGATGCGGTCGTGCCGGGATCTTTCGTCATTGGGCTATTGGATTCCGTTTGCCGTCCCTGCGCAACTACTTTGGCGAAATCCAGTGCACCAAAATCGTTGGGGCAGGTAGTCGAGCACTACTTACCGGATCGCGTCCCGCTGACCGGTTCCTCAGAGGATGCCAGCGGCTGGCACCGGGGTTGGGCAGAAGACGTATTCCGTCGCAGAGTGGTGACGACCTGCTGGACTGCGGTCCGGTGGAGGGCTTCTGGACGGCAGAGGACGTCAACGCACCTGGCCAGCGGTAGATCGCGGATTGGTTTGAGAACAATTCCGCTGCCAGGCGGCGGGGAAGCGGTGTGGCGGGGCATCAGTGCGATGGCAGGTCCGGCGGATACGATCGCGGCCGCGATGAAGAACTCGTTGATCCGGTGCGTGACGTTGAGGGGTTGGCCGGCGTGAACGGCAATCGCCTGCAGAGCAGGCATGAGCGGAAATCCGTCCTGAACGGACACCCATTCTTCATCGATCAGGTCGGCGATGCTGACGCTTGGTGCGTTGGCGAGCCGATGTTGTTCTGACATGGCGATGTCCAGGGGCTCGCGCACCAGTGGCAAGACGGTGATGGATTCGGGCCACGGCGTGCTGTGCTCGAGGCGGTGCGCGATGACCAGGTCGTAATCCGCAGTCAGGGATGGAAATTCTTCCTGCCCCACATCCCGGTCGGAGCAGACCAGCCGCGGGCTGCCCTCCCCGGATAGGGCCTGGAGCAAGGGGCCGAAGTAGGTCAGGCCCGCGCTGTTGAACGCGCAGAGGCTCACCGTCGCGCAGGGGTCTTGGAGATAGTGGCTGACGGCCTGTTCGGCGGAGCGCATCGCAACGCTGATATCGACAGCAGCACGGGCCAAGGCCTGACCGGCACCGGTCAGGACAAGATTCCGTCCCCGTCGTTCGGTCAGAGGAACCTCGACTCGGCGCTGCAACGCCGTGAGTTGCTGCGACACGGCTGACGGAGAGACATGGAGCGCGCGGGCGACGGCGGCAAGGCTTCCCCGCTCGCCCAACTCCCTAAGCAACCGCAACTGGTGGAGATCCATAAGGGAAATCTAAACCATTAGTTCACCAAATGCCCTCTCGTCTTACGGGTACATTGCCATAAGACTTGTCGGGTGCCCTCCCCGTACCTCACTCCCGCCCCTCGCATACGCGATGTGCGACGTCGCCCGCTCTCCTCACGTGTCGCTGCGCGCAGGGTGGACCTGTTCCTGCTCCTGGTCGCTATCGCGTGGGGCAGCAGCTACCTTGCTGCCAAAACCCTCACCGACACGGTCGGCGTCACCGTCATCCTCTCGCTGCGTTTTCTCATCACCACGCTGGCACTGGCGCTGATCTGGCTGATCTGGAACCGCCGCCGGGCCGTGCGCCGCGAACTCATAGTCGGCGTCGTCCTGGGTCTCACCCAGGCCGCGGTGCTCATTCTCGAAACCCACGGGATCGCAGGCACCAGCGCCACGAACGCAGGGCTGATCATCAGTCTCGTCGTTGTTTTCACCCCTCTCACTGAAAGCGTTGCCTTCCGGGTGCGGGTGCCGCGCACGGTATTCATCGCGGGCGTCATCGCTGTCGTGGGCGTGTGCCTTCTTGTCTCCGGCGACGGATTCGCGGCACCGACTCTTGGGGACATGCTCGTGCTGGCCGCAGCGGTTGTACGGTCCATCCACGTCACCGCGGTCTCCGCCCTTACCCGGGGCCGTGGTTACAGCGCACTGAATTTGACCCTGGCCCAAAGCGCGGTCTGCGCCGTCGTCTATACCTGCGCCGATTACCAAGGTGTGCTTCAGGCAGTGCACAGCTTCGATGCGGGCGAATGGATGGGCGTGCTCTACCTTGGGCTGACGTGCAGCGTGTTCGCTTTCCTCATCCAGACCTGGGCCATTCAACAAACATCCGCATCCCGGGTTAGCCTCCTGATGGGAACCGAACCCATCTGGGCCGTTCTCATCGGAATCACTATTGGCCGGGAAACCCTCACGCTTCTGGGCATCCTCGGTGCCGCACTCATCATCACCGGCACCTACCTGGGACTACGATCCGAAACATGCCACCGGGCAGCACCGATGCCGGCGGCTTGATGTGGTGTGGCGAAGGCTGGCTAGGGAACCTTAATGATGGTTAGTCTCGGCCCATGAGCGTATTCCCTCAGGTGCTTCACACCGTTCTCGACACTACTGATGTGCGCGGACTGGCTGAGTTCTACCGTCATCTGCTCGGACTCCAGTATCGGCCAGGAGATGAGCCCGCGGGTGAGGGCATGCCTGACGACGCCGATTGGCTCGTTCTCACTGACGGACAGGGCGACCGCAAGCTTGCTTTTCAGCACGTTGATCATTTGAAGAGGACAACATGGCCGCTGCCTGATGTGCCGATGCAGATGCACCTCGACCTAACAGTTCCTGACCGAGAGACACTCGAGCATCACCACTCCAGGGTGTTGGCGTTGGGGGCAGAGCTCCGCTTCGATCGTACGGACGACCTGAACGAGCCGTTGTACGTTTACGCCGATCCGGCCGGTCATCCGTTCTGCATCTTCGTAGCCTGAAGCGAGCATGACGTCCACTGTTCGTTGAAGGATCATTTAGCTCGAGGATCGCTAGATTGCTTTTGGCTGCCGGCATCCGTACTGGCACCGCTGCGGATCAAAGCGCATTCCCCCTTACCGGGCCCACCTCAGAGTCAATACGTGGGCGTTGGAGGAACCTCAGGTGGCACGTCTACAGCGTGCTTTCCCTCAAGGCCCGGCTGTAGTTAGCTGTGTTGTTTCTGGTGTCCGCAGATACGACTAGGTGCTGGTGGCTGAGGCGATGGGCAAAATACCCGCGGTATGGCAGGACGATAATGGTATCGATTCCGCTCTTCCAAGCAGGGATGAGTGCTTGAAGACTCCTGCGTTCGCCATCGTGCGGAAACTTGGGCATTAGGCGTTGTTCCCAAGCCTGGTAAGCGTCTCGGTCAAGGCCCTCCCATTCGTACCGCTGTGTCCAGAAGGGTGGGATGAACGGGTTCAAGCCCTGACTGGGATCTTGGGACTCGCGCATCTCGGCAGGCGTGGGAAGGTGCCCCCTCTCTTCGATCTCATACCAATTCAAAGCCTCGTTCCAAATCGTTTTCCAGCGCATATCCCACGTGGAGGCATCTGCTGAGTTAGGCATTTGCGAACGTCCACAATCAGGTTCGGGCTGCAACGGAGGGATGTCGATATCAGGGGCGAGGGACCACGCCTCCCGGACAAAGAGCAAGAGCGTCAGGTGGTGCGGAAGATCATTCACTCGGATCACCATGTCGTGCGGCCACGGATTACCCGGTACCAGCTTGCTCCATTGCATGTCGCTCTACCCCCGATTCAACGAACCGCCTCAGAGGCGCTCGTGTCTCAACAATGCACGCGGTTTATTAGCCTGTATAGGCATCCGGCGCCGTTGGGGCAACCGTGATTGGGCAGCCTCTGGATGCGACAGAATTCGAGTCAGGCCGAGGCGGCGGGCACTTCGCGATCATAGCCAGGAGGTCGTCCAGGGTTCCGTGGCACTTCTCCACCTCAGGTAGGTGGTAGAACGCGCTGGTGGTCTCAGGATTATTGATGTCGTCCGCCGAATACAGGATTATTCGTCTGCCTTGAGCGATCGCGATGCCAAGCTCGATGTGCGTGCCCTTCCCGCCCGGAAGCAGGATAACGACGACGTCGGCCCCCATCACTGCATCTCTCTCCTGCTGCCCGATAGAGCGCAGATCATCGAGGGTAACTGTCCCCGCATCCCGCGCTGACGCGTTCTGCGTCCAGTCGTACGCGTTGACGTAGCCCTTGCTTTCCAGCGTTTGCGCGACATACCGGACGTTGACGATATTTCTGAAGCTCGACGCAACATAGAACCTTTTCAAAGCTTCTCCCTCCAGATTCGAACTGCGCCCATTGTTCCTTACTGAGCTGGCCTCTAGGGAGCACGCCCCGCACCGTTCACCTGCGCGCCGGACCCTCGAGCACATGACTACTCTGGGGAGATGGCAACAGTAATCCTCGTGCGGCACGGCCGCACCACAGCGAACGCCACCGGCGTGCTGGCCGGCCGGACCCCCGGCGTCGAACTCGACCAGGTAGGCAGCGACCAGGCCGCCGCGACCGGCGACCGGCTCGCCGTCGTGCCCGTGGTCGGGGTGGTGTCGAGCCCGCTCGAGCGCTGCCGGCAGACCGCCCAGTTCATCCTCGACCGCCAGGCCGGCGCCCCGCACGCACCGGTCGACGACGCTCTCACCGAGTGCGATTACGGCTCCTGGCAGGGCCGCACGCTCGAGGAGCTCGCGAAGGAGAAGCTGTGGGCGACGGTGCAGTCGCAGCCCTCGGCCGTCACCTTTCCCGGCGGCGAGTCCATGGCCGCGATGCAGGCCCGCTCGGTGGCCGCGATCCGGCGCCACGATGCAGCCTTGGAAGCCGAGCACGGGCCCGGGGCCGTTTGGGTGGCGGTGAGCCACGGGGACATCATCAAGTCGGTCCTCGCGGACGCGCTCGGCATGCACCTCGATATGTTCCAGCGCCTCAATGTGGGCCCGGCCTCCGTGTCGATCGTGCACTACGGCACGGGACGCCCCACCGTCCTCGCGACCAACACCGACGCCGGGGACCTGTCTTGGCTGGCGGCTCGGCCGACGTCGGACGACGCCCCGGTGGGCGGTGGTGCAGGTCACGCGGCGCCGCCGGCCCGATGAGCCTAGAGTAGTTCTATGCCTACAACCGTTCACGATTTCGACTGGCCGGACCGCGTCGTCGTCGGCACTGTCGGCGTTCCGGGCCAGCGCACGTTCTACCTGCAGGTGCGCGCCGGGAAGCAGATTGTCAGCATCGCTCTGGAGAAGCTGCAGTCGGCCCAGCTCGCCGAGAAGATCGACGAGATCCTCGACCAGCTTATGACCGTCGACGGCAACCCCTTCCACGTTCCCGCGAGCACTCCTCTGGAGCTCGTGGACAATGACGATCTCGAGGCTGTGGAGGAACAGTTCCGCGCCGGTGTGATGAGCCTGGGCTGGGACCCGACGACGGCGCAGGTCGTCATCGAGGCCTACCCTCTCGACGAGGTGGATGAGGACGACGACGGCTTCCTCGAGGATGACGACGACGAGGCCGACGACGCCGAAGAGGTGCTGCGGGTGCGGATGCCGGTCGGCACGGCCCGGGCCTTCGCGAAGCGCACGCGGGAAGTGGTGGGCGCCGGGCGTCCGATCTGCGTGATCTGCGGTCAGCCGATGGACGCCGACGGGCATACCTGCACCTTCCCCGAGGCCTGATGCCCACGCCCGACCTGGTGACCGCCGAGCTGACGCTCACCGGCCGGCTCACGACGGCGTCCAACGCCACCTTTCTGGGCAGCATCGGCGACGCCTCCGTCGTCTACAAACCGATCGCCGGCGAGAAACCGCTCTGGGATTTTCCTGACGGCTGCCTGGCCCACCGGGAGGTGGCCGCGTATCTGATGTCGGAGGCGCTGGGCTGGAACATCGTGCCGCGCACCTGGCTCCGGGACGGCCGGTTCGGTGAAGGCATGGTCCAGCTCTGGCAGGAGACCGACCCGGAGCAGACCGCGGTGGACCTCGTGGCTGTTGATGACGTGCCGGAGACCGGGTGGAAAGAGGTCCTCCAGGGCCAGGACGAAAACGGGCGAGTCGTCTCCCTCATTCACGAAGACACTCCGGCGCTGCGGCGGATGGCCGTGTTCGATGCCCTGGTCAACAATGCCGACCGCAAGGGCGACCACGTCCTCGCCATGGCCGACGGGCACCGGTACGGCGTGGATCACGGGCTCACATTCCACAGCGACCACAAGCTGCGAACGGTGCTGTGGGGCTGGATCGGTGATGAGTTGAGCGCCGAGGAACTCGAGGGTGTTGACCGGGTTCTCGAAGGACTGGACGGTGAGCTGGGCTCGCAGCTGGCGAAGCTGCTCACCGCTGAGGAGGTTGCTTCGTTTGCTGCTCGTTGCGACCGGCTTCGTTCGGCTGGGGTGTTTCCCGCTCCGAGCGGTGACATGCCTGCGGTGCCATGGCCGCTGTTCTAGGTCGGCATAGCTCGGCCGGCGTCAGGATCTGGCCAGCCTAATTAACTGGTTCCCCAAAATAAACGACCGTTCCTTCGACCTGATTGCGCGTCGCGAATTGACCGCCTGGAATAGCGGCGCTGGGGACTTGAATCGCAAAGCGACCAGTGGATTCTATGCCCGTCTTAGCAATGATGTCAGACTGTCCAGTCCAGCTCTCTTCCAGTACGACAGATGAGTTATCGTCGTTCCACGTGTCATAGATCCTTCCGTCGCTGCCGATAAATACCGGCATAACAGATGTTGGAGACGAAGGCTCACCAGCATCCGCACTTGGAAGGTTTTCGTTCACCACCGAAGTCATGCGGCCCAGCACGTAAGCCGAACCTTCCTTAACTTCGTTATAGGGGTTCTCAGCGAGAATCACCTCTGAGCCGCCGGTGACTATAGTTTCAGTCACAGTTACGTCCCACCTGCTCTTAGGAGAAGAGGGAGCCAGCGTTCCAAAGGCATATGGATGGGATGCCGAGCCTTCGGGATCCGAAGCCGCTTTATCCGCAGGGGGCCTTGATGCCGCTGGAGCCTCTGTAACGGATTTTTCGGCAGACGAAGACGTCGAGTCACTACATCCAACGAGCACCAGAGCACTAAGCGTGGCAGCGGCAAAAAATTTCAAGTACTTCAAAGATCCCCCATGAAAGGTGCGATGCGAACACTCTTACTGTCGGCCATTTACATGAAAACGTAAGGACTTCGTTCCCTGCCTGGGGCCGAGACGACTCCATCGACTCCCTCTGATGCCGCTGATCAAGGCGGGTTGGATATGACGTCACCGATGTGTTCCCCGCGCAATGACCTCATCAGCCCAAGCAAGCGAGGGGCTCAGAGCAGCTGCCGTGCGTTGGCCTTTGCCAGATCGATGAGCTCGCGGCCGTTCCCGGCGAGTACCGTGCGCATCGCGTAGACCGCAAAGCCCGTGGCCTGCTTCGCATCGATCTTCGGCGGCATGGAAAGCTCCTGCCGCTCCACCGCGACGGAGACAAGCGCGGGGCCGTCGTACGCGAACGCCCGGCGCAGGGCGCCCTCCAGGTCCTCCGGGCGCTTTACACTCTCGCCGTGCATCCCCACCGCCTGCGCCACCGCACCGAAGTCCGGGTTCTCGAGCCCGGTGCCGAAGTTGACGATGCCCGCCGCCTTCATCTCCACCTCGACGAAGCTGAGCGCCGCGTTGTCGAACACCACGATCTTGATCGGAAGCTTGTGCTGCACCACCGTCAGCAGCTCACCGAGCATCATCGCGAGGCCGCCGTCGCCGGCGAGGACCACGACCTGCCGGTTCCGGTCCACCGCCTGGGCGCCCATGCCGAGCGGGGTCGCCGCCGCCATGGTGCCGTGCCAGAAGGAGCCGATCAGGCGCCGTCGCGCGCTGATGTGCAGGTGCCGGGAGGCCCAGATGACTGGAGTGCCGACGTCGGGCAGGAAGACCGCGTCGTCGGCCGCGAGCTTGTCGATCAGGTGGGCGAGGTGCTGCGGATGGATGGTGCCCGGGCCCTGCTTCTCGAGGTCGTCGAGCTGCGCGCGGGTGCGGCGGTAGTGGTCAAGAGACTTCTCGAGGTGGGTGCGCTGCGACTTCCGCTCGAGTAGCGGCAGCAGCGCCTCCGCCGTCTCACGCACCCCGCCGACCATGCCCTGGGTGAGCGGCACGCGGCGGCCGAGCTGCTCGCCCCGGACGTCGACCTGCAGGATCTTCGCCTTCTTCGGGTAGAACTGCTGGTACGGGAAGTCGGTGCCGAGCATCAGCAGCGCGTCGCAGTCCTCCATCGCCCGGTATCCAGACGCGAAGCCCAGGAGCCCGGTCATGCCGACGTCGAACGGGTTGTCGTGCTCGATGAACTCCTTGCCGCGGAGGGCATGCACGATCGGTGCTGCCAGTGCGTCGGCGAGGGCGAGGACCTCCTCGCGTGCCCCCTCGACGCCGGCGCCCGCCAGGATGGTGACGTTCCCGCAGGAGTTCAGCGTGGCGGCTGCTTCCTGCAGCTCCGCCGGGGAGGGCACGGTGACCGGGTCGGTGCGGCGGACCGTGAAGACGCGCTCGTCGACGGCGTCTTCCAGCGCGGTGTCGCCCGCCATTACGAGCACGGCGACGCCCCGCTTTTCGATGGCCGTGCGCATGGCAATTTCCAGCAGCCGCGGCATCTGCTCGGGGCTCAGGACCATCTCGCAGAAGACCGTGCAGTCACGGAACAATTCGGTGGGCCGGGTCTCCTGGAAGTACTGGCTGCCGATCTCCTCGCTCGGAATGTGCGAGGCGATCGCGAGCACGGGCACCCGGCTGCGGTGCGCGTCGTAGAGCCCGTTGATGAGGTGCATGTTGCCGGGGCCGCAGCTGCCCGCGCACACCGCCAGCTCGCCTGTCAGCGCCGCCTCCCCGGCGGCAGCGAACGCGGCCTCCTCCTCATGCCGGGTGAGCATCCATTCGATGCCCTTCTCCCGGCGGATGGCTTCGGTCACCGCGTTCAGGGAGTCGCCGGGAACTCCCCAGATGCGCTGGATCCCGTTGGCGGCGAGGTTGTGGACAACGGTCTCGGCGATCGTGGCCATGCTGCTCCTCCGTTCGGCGTGTCCGTCAGTCTAGGCGGCGGGATCGGGTGGGGCTAGAGGTGTGGCTAGAGTGTGCGGATTGCCGCGCCGGGCCTTCGCCAAGCGAACCC
This sequence comes from Arthrobacter sp. zg-Y1110, assembly GCF_025244865.1. NCBI lineage: Bacteria > Bacillati > Actinomycetota > Actinomycetes > Micrococcales > Micrococcaceae > Arthrobacter > Arthrobacter sp. zg-Y1110. The sequence goes on along the minus strand of NZ_CP104272.1, from coordinate 244,117 downwards.
GGGTGGGCGCCGTCGTCCCACCAGCGTCATCTGCGTCCAGCCGTTCGACCCCGGCGGGCATACCTGCACCATCCCCGAGTCCTGATGCAGCACCGACCTAGTCACCGACGAGCTAACGCTCACCGGGGGCCTCACGACGGCGGCTGACGCCACCTTCCTGAGCAGCATTGGCGGCTCCGCGGTGGCCTACGAACCGATAGCGGGCGAGCAGCCGTTGTGTGCCCTTCCCGACGGCTTCTAAGATTCATGACTGTGGTCTTCACGGGCTAAGTCACTCGACGACATGTGGCTTAGATTGCCGTTCAGATTCGTCATTTCTGCGCTCAAGATCATTGGCGGTGATCTTCGTAAGAACCGAGCGAGTATATCTAGAGGAGCATAATGAGTATCGATAGTCCTGCCTCTAGAAGCAATCATTGGGCCTCTGCTTGTCAGTAGCAACTTGTAGGCTGAATACATGAACACAGCCGATAATGAAAAACTCTCACTGCTCGAAGCCAAGGCAAGATCATTCGAAGATTCACTAGTCTCAGCTGCCATTGGATGGGCGACGACACAGGCAACGCTTACGAGCGAGTTCCTTCGGGAGGAGGCTCGGATCACCGTGATGAATCAGTCTCGAATTACGGAGCAGATCGCCAACGACATGCCGGCGCTGAAGGCAGAGGTTCAGGAACTCTGTAACAAACTGGTAGCGAAATTTGATCAATGGTGCGGGTCAGTCGACTCGGTCAAGGCGATGGATTTGGCACAGAATCCCCGAAAAGTATTCCTCGAACTCACTGAAGAGGCTCACCGCGCATTCGGAGACTCCTTCATAAGCCGCGGGTACGACCCTGGGTCACGGTCACGCGGGCTGAGCGATTACACACCCGTTTGGCACTTCTACGTACCGGAAACAGGGAGCGCGCGAAACTCAGTCATGAGATTTGACCATGGGACAGCAAGAGAACTGTCAGACCTATGGAGTTCGTGGGCATCAATCTCACGGCAGATCGACACGGCCAGAGACGATATCCTGCGGAGTCGGGCAGCTCGCCTCTGGGACGAAGAATAATTCGTTAACATCCCACATCGCTCGGAGCTAACGCCGCCGAGTCCCCCACCCCCATATTAGCCAGGTGAGGCCGCCTGTTTGATTGTGTCAACTCGACGAGTGTGAGCCATCGGTGTGTGCGGTGAGGTTTTTTACGCGGTCTTTTTGATGGAGATCGTCATCCAACGGCGCAGGTAAGCACAAACCACACCGAAGCCCTCAGTGATCTGGGACATGTGCGTGTCACCCTTGTGGGCCGCCGCAACGCCACGGTGAGGGAATTCTTCGGAAAGGCTCTGGCATGATGAGCACCGTGCACCCGCAAAGATCAAATTCTAACGAGAAACGTATATACCGAATCTTCAGCCGTCACATTCACGTGGACTTAACACTTCGAACAATAGTGCGCAAGAATGGGTAACTCTGAGGCATCACGGGGGGATGAAATGAGTTCGGTGTTGGCGAGTCAAGGGGCAAGAGTCTGGCGCTTTGTGACGTCTCTGTTCGCCCAGAATGAATCTGGATTGAGCTGGTTTTGGCGTTGGGGGGCTCTGCTCACTTCCTTGATCATGGCGACGGCCGGCACCACGATGATCGGTCTCGCAACGAAGGGAATTGGCGCACCAACTACTGCTGACCCCAATGCTGAAGTTCCTGGTGTCGACTGGCTGCTGCTGTCATGGGGCATCGCATTGCTGGCTATCAGCTTTGCGTGCAACATCGCCAACCAATTGAAGAACAGGAGTCACGCAAAAGAGGTTGACGCCAAACGAGGCGCGCACTTGACCCGGTTCAATGACGAGTTGTCTTCCGTCATCGAAGTCTTCATCGAGCTGCTTCAGTCGGATAACGATGAAAAAGCAGGACAGCGCTTCTTCCAATCAGCGGTGAGAGAAGCTCGGCGCTTGGTCTCCTACGAGGGTGTGCGGATTTGTGTATATCAGCTGGAGGACCATGAGGCTGAACAGGTGGAGGGCGTGGAAGCTACGAATCCGTCCGCTGGAGTGCCCGCAGAATCCAGTGAGCCTACTGAAGCGTTAACAGACCAAAGCCAAAGCTCCCGAGTGGTTTTGCTTATGCGCAGAGCCTATGGCGGCAGGAGTGACCCACCGCGGCCCCGATTTACGCCGGATACCGAACACGGTAAGGCGGTAATCTCTGTGGCACACGGAACAAGTACAGTCAGGATCGATGATCCTCAGGCTCCTCCCCTGCCCACGGACAGGAATCCTGGTGCTGTGTGGTCGTCTGCCCTTCTCGTGCCTCTGATACAGGATCACGTACCAAAGGGCATCCTCATGATTGACACACGGGAGCCCGTGAAATTCACTTCCGAAGACGTCAGCATCGGTTGGACGATCGCGACAATCATCGCGCTTGGCATGGGGAGCCTGTATCGCGGTGGAACCGAGACCAAAACCGAGGCAACGGACGCTAGGAAGAAACTGGCTGCCCTGAGAGTCGACACGACGGCATAAGGTGCCCTATAGCGTCGAGGCTATGCCTGAAAGAACTAGACTCACAACACAGGAGAGGAGACCCCGCATGGCAACGATTCATGATGTAGCCGCCTACATCGTCCAGCACTTCCGTTCGGATATCACGCCCATGAAGCTACAAAAACTCACCTTCTTCAGCCAAGGCTGGAGTCTCGCCCTGCTCGACGAACCTCTCTTCAACGAGAAGTTCCAAGCATGGGTGAACGGGCCAGTTTCCTACGAACTGTTTGACTTGCACAGGGGCCAGTGGGCCATCGACTCTTGGGACCACGGTAATCCCAATAATCTGACGCCCCAACAAAAGATTGTTGTAGATGCCGCGCTTCGTAACTACGGAGCCTTGTCTGGGCGCGAATTAAGTGAGCTCACACATCAACCTGGCACGCCGTGGTCCGAGACGCGCTACGAAGAAGGAGTGGGGCCCAACCAGCGATCCACTGCGTCGATCACTGATGAGCTGATGAAATCGTATTTCCAGAGCATTCTTTAATGATTGGTCCTCGTCGCCTTAGACGATGAAATCCCTAGCCTTCTTAAGATAAGAGGCATTTTTACCGCTTCAGCATATATCGCTGTTCTGGCTTTTCATCGCGTTCCATGCACGAAAAGGTTACTAATGGCAATTGAAGAACTGACGCGTGAATCCATTCTCCACGCCATCGGCGAGTATGACAGGCTTGGCCGTTCAAGATTTCTAGACAAATACGCATATGGCAAGTCGGATGAATACATCCTTGTACACAATAGCCGCTATTACGATTCGAAGGCCATTGTTGGCGTGGCGCATCTCGCTGTTACCGGAGTCCGCCTATCCCAAAACCAGCTCAGGGGTGGACTGCGCGGGGCAAAACGCCATCTTGAGGACCTTGACTTCACCGTCTTATCGCAGCGGCATGGCTCGCTCACGCTGTCGTGGGACCCAATAGAATGTCCTTGGCCTGAAAAGGAAAGAATGCTTGTCCAGCAGGTGGTTTTGGCAGGATTAGCAAGACCGGGCATATGGCCGAATAGTCACAGTCACACTGTCCATCCCGGGGACCGCATCTTCCTTTTCCTTTGCGGAAGGGAAGACCATGGCCTTATTGCATCCGGACACGTATCGGACGAGCCCTGCCACGATCACAATGCGTCTGATGACAAGGGTCGACCGCAACTGATCTCGATTGCGTGGGACATGCTCTTGAGCCCCAGCGAAAAATTGCCGTTGGATGTGATTCAGCAGGGCGTTCCAGGGTTCTCCGGAAGATCTCTCGGAGGACGGCTGGACGGTCTGCAGACCCTAACTCTCGATGCGATGTGGCAAAACCATGCTGATGGGGCTCTCCTGCATCAGGTCGGAACTGATCAGCGCGATTCTGATATAAAAAGTAGCTACTCCTACGGCACCATGAAGCGTCGTAACCACCAACGTAAATTCAAAAACTTACTTCTCCGAGCCTATGAACCTGAATGTGCAGTCTGCGGCTTCGACCAGATAGAAATTCTCGAAGCCGCTCATCTCAAGGCCGATAGCAAGGGGGGCCCATCTTCGATTCAGAACGGACGGCTGCTCTGCCCTAACCATCACCGCGCGCATGACGCCAATCTTTTCCATTTCCAGGACGGCAAACCGGTTTGGCATCGCCGTGAATCAGAATTCCTCGCTCCGGTCCGCCCCAATTGACAGCGGCGTTTTGTCATAGTTAGTTTAGCGATAAGCCGATAAGCCGCATATGGCAACTGGAGAGCGTACCCCACAATCTGCGAGACCTTCCCCGTCCTCCCGCACGCCGCTGGCCCACCCCGCCCTCCCACCCGGCTAAAATCGAGGAGGCCCGTCTCTCCTCACCGCACGGCCGGAAAGCGCAGAATGTCCTTCATCGAGAACGCCGTTGCCCGCTGGGCCGAACTGCAGCGGCTCCAGGCCTCCCCCGGCTGGAAACTGACCAACGCCAACGCCTGGGTCCCGGCGCTCTTCCGTGAGGCCTTCACCCGCACCCGGCCGCGGGTTCCGCTGGACGACTTCCACGCCATGACGGACTCCTTCCTGAACCGTCTCCGGATGGACGGCGTGCAGCTGCGCGAGGACTGGACCGGACGGAACTACGCCGATGACTGGGTGGCCCGCCGCTTCCTCGCCCGGCCCCGAGCGGACGGGAAGTTCGTCTACGAACTCACCGAATCCTCCGCCCGCTTCCTCTCCTACTTGGACGGTTACACCAGCGACAAAACGTCCCTGAACTCCTCCCGCCTGGCCACCCTGCTGGACCGGGTGGAAAACCTGGCACAGGAATCCAACCCGGACCCCGCCGCCCGCATCGCCGTCCTTAAAGAAGAGGTCGCCCGCCGCGAGGAAATGATCCGCGCGCTGGAATCCGGCGAGGCACCTCCGCCCCTGCCGGACGACACCGCCGTCGAAGCCGCCCGCGACATCCTCGACCTGGCCGCCGCCCTGCCCGCCGACTTCAAGCGGATGCGCGACGGCCTGGAAAAGATGCTGCATGACCTGCGCCAGGAAATGGTGGAATCTAACGCCGCCAAGGGCCTGACCATGGGCGAAATCCTCGAAGCGGACAAGAAGCTGCGCAGCACCGCCGAAGGCCGCACCTACGAGGGCTTCACCGCCTTCCTGAACGACGCCGACCAGCAGGCCCGCTTCCGCGCCGCAATCGCGGAGGTGCTGGAACGGGACTTCGCCGACGACATGAGCCCCGAGGACCGGCAGAGCCTCTACCGGCTGATCAGCGACATGCGGGACCAGGCCACCGAAATCCACCGCATCTACGGCCGGCTCTCCGAATCCATGCACACCTACGTGCAGAGCGACGAGTACCGCGAATCCGTGCAGCTGCGCCAGCTCATCCGCGCCGCCGAAACCGCCATCCACAAGGCTCCGCGCGGACGCCGCCGCGCCGCCGTCGTACCCGCCCCGCAGCTGCACGGCTCGGGCTTCGAATCCCTCAGCATGGTCCGGGTCTACAACCCCGAAGACCACGCCGCCCCGCGCACCCTGCCCGAACCGCCGCAGTTCACCGAGGCGGACATCCACCGCTCGGTCCGCACCCCGCGCGCGGACCGTCGGGTACTGGCCGACGCCGTCTCCCGGGCGACGGCGACCCGCGCCAGCGCCACCGTGGCCCAGGTGTTCGAGCAGCTGCCGCCCGAACACCGGCACCTGAACAGCATCCGCGCCCTGCTCGCCGGCGGCGCTGCCGATTTCGATGCAAGCAAACCCCTTGAATCCGTCACCTTTACCCAGATCGACGGCAGCGAGCGCACCGCGCTGCTGCCCGCCGTCGCCGTCGCGAAAGCCCCCCAAAAATGAGCGAGACCACCGCAGACCTGACCACAGCGCCGGAGGAATTCGACCCGGAGCTGGAAGAAGAGCAGGACGAGCCCGCCCCGCGCGACCTCCTCGTCGACGGCCCGGAGCTGTTCCCCGGCGACACCGGCACCCTGCCGCTGAAGCTGCGTCAGTCCTTGATCCGGCTGCTGCGCGGCCCGTACCTGGACGCGAACTCCTCGGACAACGTGTACGAAACCGTGGTGGACAACCAGGAGCAGCTGCGCGTCCGGCTGAGCGAACTGTTCCTCACCCTGGTCATTGACGAGGACCGCAAGGTCGCCCTGCTGCGCCCGGTGGAAATGGCCGAACCGCACACCTCCGCCCTGCAGCGCCAGCGCGAAATGACCCGCGAGGAAACCCTGCTGCTGCTGCGCATGCGGCTGATCCTGGACCGCCACACCGGCACCGGGAACGAGGCCACCATCGCCCGGCAGGACATCATCGAGGTGCTCGAGGGCTACGTGGATCCGGGCCAGCGCGACGCGAAGTCCGTGGAGGACCTGGCCGACGCCGCCATCCGCAAGCTCGTGCAGGACCGCCGCCTGCTGCTCCCCACTGAGCTGGACAACGTCTGGGTCATTTCCAACGCCCTGCCGCTGGCCCTGCCGTACAGCCAGATCGGCGACATCATCACCTTCATGCAGACCCTCGGCGGTGACGACGCGGGGGACGACACAGCCGCCGCTCCCGCCATGGACCTGGACAGCACCCCCGACACCGGCACCCCCGCTGACGAAGAGAACGACGGCGAGGAGCCGGCATGAGCATCGAAACCACCCTCCCCATGGGAGACCTGATCAACCCCGGCCAGAACCGGCTCGCCTCCGTGCAGATCGTCAACTGGGGAACCTTCGACGGCGCGCACACCATCCAGGTGGACCGCGCCGGCACCCTGCTCACCGGCGATTCCGGCGTCGGCAAATCCACCATCTTCGACGCCATGCTCCAGGTCATGGACGCCCGCCCGCGGATGAACGAGGCCGCGCAGAACAACTCCGGCACCAACGCCGAGGAAAAGCGCAACGCGTTCTCCTACATGCGCGGACGCCTCGGCACCCAGGGAGCCGACGACGGCGCGGGCACCGCCTACCAGCGCCCCGGCGCCACCTGGTCCGCGGTCTGCCTCACGTTCGACAACGGTCTGGGCCAGGTCACCAGCCTCTCTGTAGTCATGGACCTCCCCGCCACCGGCACCGAGCACAACCTGGGCCGCTACTACCTGGTGCACAATAAGCCGCTGGACCTCAAGGCCCTGCAGGCCGGCATGCGCGGCCGCTTCACCAAGGGAAGCCTGGAAAACCTGCTGCCCGGTGCCGCTGTGTTCGATTCGCACAAGATGTTCGCCGAACGCTACCGGCATGCCCTGGGTGTGGAGGACGAGAAGGCCTTCAACCTGCTCCGCATCCTGCAGACCGGCAAGGGCCTGGGCGGCACCGTCAATGACTTCTTCCGCAACCACGTGCTGGACACCCCGCGAACACTCACCGCCGCCGAAGAGGCCGTGGAGGACTTCAGCCACCTGCGCAGCATCCGCCGCCAGCTCGAACGCGCCCGGCAGCAGCGCGACCACCTGCAGTCCGTCCCCGAACTGCACACGCGCTACCGCGAAGCCGCGGACGCGCTGGCGCACAACCGTGCCCTGGCGAAGGAAGGACTGCCCGCGTACCGGCAGCGCCTCGCCCTCGAAGGCGCGCAGCGCACCGCCGAGAAGCTGGAGCAGGCCGCAACGGAAGCCCGCTCCGAACTCTCCGCCGCCGAAACCCGCCGGGCCACGCTGAAGGACCAGCGCGACGCGCTCAGCACCCGGTACACCGAAGAGGGCGGCGGAGCCATCGCCACCCTCGAGCGGGAACTCGCGGCCGCCTCCGCGCAGCTGCGCTCCCGGGAAACCGTGGAAAACGCTGCCAAGGACGAGCTCGCCGCGGCCGGGATCGACGTCGACTTCTCCCCCGCCGGCCTGGTCACCGCCCGCAGCCGCGCCGCGGAGCTGGTGAAGTCGCTCGGCACCGAGCTCGACGCCGCCCGCGAGCGCAGCAGCAACGCACATGGCGAGGCGTGGTCCCTCAAGGGGCAGATCGCGAAGCTGGAAAACGAGATCGGCTCCTTCCGCCGCCGCACGTCCAACATCCGCCAGGACTCCCTGGACCAGCGAACCCGGATCTGCGCCGCCACCGGCATCGACGAAGCGGACATGCCGTTCGCCGGTGAACTGATCGACCTGCCCAACGAGCACGTCCAGTGGCGTCCGGCCGCGGAGCGTACCCTGCGTTCCCTTGCCACCGCCCTGCTGGTGCCCGGCGAGCACATGGCCGCCGTGACCCGCTACCTCAGCGAGAACGACATGCACGGCTACGTCCGCTGCATCGACGTCTCCGTTCCCGTGGACGGCCCCACCGAGCCGGGCCCGGATGACCTGATCACCAAGCTGCTCACCCACGACTCCGAAATGGGCGAGTGGGTCCGCCACAAGATCACCGCGCACTACGACTTCGTCTGCGTGGAGGACCCGGCCGGGCTGGCCGACGTCGCCAAGGGTGTGAGCCTGGGCGGTGCGGTCAAGCGCAACCGCAGCACCACCGAGAAGGATGACCGGCACACCAAGGCCTCGGACAACGTCCTGGGCTTTGACAACAAAGACACCGTCGCGGCCCTCGGCAACGAGCTGCTGGCCCTGCGCGGCGTCTTCGAGGAAGCGGACAACCTCTCCCGGCAGCACGCCTCCGAACAGGACGAGCTGGTCCGCCGGCTCGCCGCCGTGCGCGCCATCGCCGCCGATGACCGTACCTGGGAGGACCTGTCGGCCGACGCCGCACGCGCCGCCGTCGCCGTCGCCAATGACCGGCTGGAGTCCGCCCGGGACGCCAATGCCGATCTGGAGCAGATCCGTTTCGAGCTCGACACCGCCGAGCTGGACCTCACCGCAGCTACCGAGAAAGTCGGTGTGCTCAAGGGCGACGCCGCGAGGCTCGACGCGGACAGAGCCGCCGCCGTCGAACGCCGCACCGCGCTCTCGGCGAAGGCACCCGAAGCCCTGTCCGAGGGACTGCGTTCCGCGCTGGCCGAACTGTTCGAACCCTTCGGGGAACTGACCGACCCGGCCCGCCTGAAGGAGGCCGCCGGCGAGGTGGAACGGTCCCTGATCACCGAGCAGGCCCGGCTGGAGAAGACCCTGCTGGAAACCCGTGCGAAGCTGGAACGCACGTTCGAGACCTTCAGCGACAAGTGGGGTTCGGACTTCGGCACCTCGGTGGAATCCGCCGGCGCCTACGAGGACCGCTTCGAGGACATCATTTCCGAAGGCCTGCCGCAGCGCGAAGCCGAGTTCCGCGAATACTTCAACAACCGCACCTATGAACGCTTCAGCGACCTGCTGCAGCTGCTCGACGAGGAACGCCGCAGCATCTCCTCGCGCCTGCTGCCGCTGAACTCGGTGCTGCGCCGGGTGGAATACTCTGCCGGCAGCCACCTGGAGATCGAGGTCGCCACCACTGTTCCCGACGCCGCGCACAAGTTCCGCACCGAACTGAAGAACGCGCTGCCCATGATGGGCTCGCGGCAGGATAAGGCGGACATGGACGCCCGGTACGCCGCGCTCGAGGGGCTGGTGGACCGGCTGAAGGATCCCGAGGAGAAGCGCTGGCGGGCCGAGGTGCTCGATGTCCGCTCGCACGTGACCATCACCTGCACGCATCGCCTTGCCAGCGGGCACACCTACACCAACCTGCAGGCGTCGCTGATGTCCGGCGGCGAGGGCCAGCGGTTCACCGCGTTCATCATGGCATCGGCGCTGGCCTACCAGCTGGGCATTGTGTCCCAGGGCTTCAGCACATACGGAACCGTAATGATGGACGAGGCGTTTGTTAAGTCGTCCCTGTCCTTTGCCGAGGCGTCCATCAACGCGCTGCACGAGTTCGGCTTCCAGCTGCTGCTCGCCGCACCGGAGGACAAGGTGGACCTCTCCCGGTTCCTGGGCTCGGTCACGGAAATCCTGCGCGACGACGTCACCAACCGTTCCGGCGTGATGGAACGGGCCATGGGTAACTCCCGGTCGGTGGACATCCTGCTGCGCTAGGCGTGTATGAAAGGTAATGAGATGAAAGACAAGTACGCGGTAAACGCCGTGATGCTAGCCGGCGTTGCCTGCATTCTTCTTGCCACGTTAGGTCCGCTGGGGAACATTGCGGGCATTCTGTGGCTCGCTTCGCTGCTGTTCTTCGCAGCGGCCCCGGTGCTGGCCTTCCAGCGGCACCAGCGTGACGGAGGACCGGATTACGGCCCGCGTCTTTAGCCTGCGGGGCCGGCAGTACCGAACACCGGGCGGTCACAAGGGGCACTAGGCAAGCGGTCCGGGCGGATGGACACTGGGGAAGATGAGTGCTCTTCACCTTCCCCGGTTCATCGGTTCCTGGCGCCGCCAGCTGATCGGCACGTTCAGCAACAACGCCGCCGAGATTCCGCAGTGGGAGCTTGAGCTGGCAAAGGGCGACGACGTCGGCCATTTCGGTCCGGACTCCGCGGTCTGGGCGGTGCACGGGTCCATGACGCCGGTCATCGCCGGCATCCGGGCCCTGCTGCTGCAGGCCCTGCATCCCGGGGCGATGGCCGGGGTGCATGACTTCTCCGACTATAAGGAGGATCCGCTGGGCCGGCTCGCCGGGACCATCCGCTGGATCTTCACCGTCACCTACGGGGACACGGCCGCTGCCAAGGCGGGCTCGGACTGGGTGCTGCGGCTGCACGAACGCGTACACGGCACGTATGTGAACGCCGACGGCGCGGAGCAGCCGTATTCAGCCAACGATCCCGAGATTGCCCGCTGGGTCCATCTGGCCTTCACCGACGCGTTCCTTTCCTCGCACCAGCGCTATGGCGGACCGATTCCGGGCGGGGCTGATACCTATGTGGCGGAATGGGCTGTCGCCGGCGAGCTCATGGGCATTCCGGATCCGCCGCGGTCCGAAGCCGAACTGCGGAAGCAGATGGCCGGCTACGATACCCAGCTGCGCAACAGCGAGTACGTGAACGAAGCCCTGGGGTTCCTTCGCCGTCCTCCCCTGCCGGGAAACCAGCGGTTCGGGTACCGGGTGCTCTTTGCCGGGGCTGTAGCCAGCCTGGAACCGAAGCACCGGGAACTGTTGGGGCTGCGGGCTCCGCATCTGGGTCCGGTTCCGGTGCCGATGAAGTTTCCCGTGAAACTTGTTTTGGGTGTTATCCGGCTTGGGCTCGGCCCGCAGGGACCCAGCGAACGGTCCGCCCGCGAGCGGATCGGGCGGCTTTCCACCGGGCAGTAGGGTTCTGCCGGGCAGTCCGAGCTGCCGCACGGAAGTCCAGACGCCCTGCGTCGGCCTGCCGGCCGGCGTCGTCGTCCTTGGGCGCTTACAGACAAATATCGCCATCCGCAGCTCCCACGATCCCTTGTTGTCCAGCAAACAGGGCATTCCAGAGAAATCTGTCTCAGAGGGCGATATTATTGTTAACCAAGCGTCCATTCTTCCGAGGCCTTCCTGTTACGACGTACTGGGGCCATGGGCGCCTTCAACTGAATTGGTGAGATAGACCCGTGAGTGAAATCACCCAGCGCCGCGTCAATGTAACCGCATTGATGACGGCGCTTCTGGCTGCCTGCATGGCATTCCAGCTGAACGCTTCCATGCTCTCCCCCGCACTGGTCACGGTTGAGAAAGAGCTGAACACGACCTCTGCGGCCGTCGCCCTGACCCAGACGGCATTCTTCACCTCCGCCGCGCTGTTCTGCCTCTTCCTGCCGCGGCTGGGGGACATCATCGGCCGCAAGAAGGTCCTTGGCGGGATGATCCTGGCCTTGACCATCGGCTCCGTAGTGGCAGCTCTGGCGCAGAGTATCGAAGTTCTATTCCTTGCCCGCCTGATCCAGGGCGTCGCCGGACCGACGATTGCCCTGTCCCTGATCATGCTGCGGGTCGAGGTGCGGGAGCCCAAACGCTACGGCACCTTGTTGGGCGTGCTGACTGCAGTCAACGGCGGCATTGCCGGCGTCGACGCCATCGCCGGCGGCTACCTGGCGCAGAATCACGGCTTCGCCTCGGTGTTCTGGGTTATGGCCATCGCAGGCGCCATCGCGTGCACACTGGTCATCGTCGCCGTGCCCGAATCCGTTTCCATGGTCAAGGAAAAGATGGACTGGGTGGGCGTTGTCCCGCTGGTGATCTCCGTGGGCACCCTGCTGACCGCCTTCAACGAAGCCGGCAAACTGGCCGCAGCCAACTGGCCCCTGGTGGGCGGACTGATCGTCGTTGCCGTTGTCGCTTTCGCCGCCTTCTGGAAGGTGGAGAACCGCACCGCCCACCCCCTGATCGCCACCTATCTGCTGAAGCAGCGCTCCACCTGGGCACTGCTGCTGACCACGCTGCTGACCATGACCGGAGTTTTCGCCGTTATGAACGGCATCCTTCCTGCCCTGGCCCAGGACGGCGTTGTCGGCTTTGGGATGGGCGCGGAGGTATCCGCCTGGTGGACCCTCACGCCATACGCCCTCGCGGGCTTGGTTATTGGCCCGTTTGCCGGCCGCCTCGCGGGCAGCTGGGGTTACGCCAAGGTGATGCGGATCGGCACAATCGGCTCCGTGATCGCCCTGGCCCTGATGCTCCCGGTTATCGGCAGCGATTCCCGGCTGGGTCTGCTGGCCGTCTCCATCCTGATCGGCATCACCTACGCCGGCATTAGCAATGTCATGCTCAGCGGCCTGGGCGTGATGCTCTCCCCGAAGGAGAACCCCGGTTTCCTCCCGGGCCTGAACGCCGGAGCCTTCAATCTGGGTGCGGGCCTGAGCTTCGCCGTGATCTACGCCGTGCAGACCGCAACCACCACCCCGGACGGCACCGGCACCGAGGGTTACACCGGCGGCGTCACAGCCGGTCTGGTCATCCTGCTCCTGGCTCTGGCCGTTTCCTTCCTGATCCCCAAGCCGGCCGACGCTGAAACCGTCGCAGATGCCCAGACCGACGACGCCGGAAACCAGCTCAGTGCCAAACCAGTCCAGGCAACGGCCGCCCTGCGCTAAAAACGCGCGGGAGAATGGCTGCCCCGGACTTCAGCGAACGGTGGGCCCCGGAGCGGAAACAAGACCAGTTACCGCCCCGGTTCACCGTCTATGGTCCCCTTGCTGCCCGGTAAACACCTACGTTCGACCTGCGGCCACCGCCACAAGCGCGGCCTTCGTTCCGGAACGGAGGCCGCTCCGGAGCTTGCGGTTTTGTGGGTGTGCGGGTAGGTAATTGCGTTTGAAAGACGGGTATTTCAAGTTTTCTAGACCTCCGTTTTCGGCCTGTTTTTGGGGCTGAAATGTCAGTGCCGGATGAAATCCTGAGGTATGGATCAGCTTGGAAACACCGAACGGATAACCGAAGAGCCAAGCAGTGAGAACCGGCAGCCGGAAGAGCCGGCCAGTGGTGCCGAGCCGCTGCGCCCGCCCTGCAGCGTGTCGGTTTACCGGGCGGAACTTGCCGTCTCCGAGCCTGCCGGGACCGCAGCCTCGAGTGCCGACACTTCGACTGCCACGATTCCCGGGGACGACGCCGAGGCCACTTCCACCGACGACACAGAAACCGCATCTACAGAACCTGAAGTCGCTGGCCGCGTGGGTCCGGACGGAGAGGCTGCCGGCGGCTTCCCGGACGGTTTCACCGGAACATTGGCGCTGCAGAACCTTGAAGCCTTTGACGAGCACGCGGTCGGTGAAGCCCTGTCCCGCTTGGCCCATTTGATGTCTTGGGTGCAGGCGCTGCACGCCCGCCTGCTGAACCGCATGGAAGAGGTCTTCCGGGAGGACTTCCACGCCGCTTCGGGGAGGCCCGAACCCGGGATCGCGTTCAGCCTCGCGTCTTCCGAGTGCGCCGCCATTTTGAATGTTCCACAGGTCGCTGGTCAGCGGATGATGAGCGAAGCACTCAGTCTGTGCAGTACCCATACGGCCACCCTGACCGGCTTGGAGGAAGGGAATCTTAGCTATCAGCACGCCCAGGTGGTGCTGGACCAGTGCCGGAATGTTCCCGCCTCGAAGCTTCCTGAGTTTGAAGCAGACCTGCTGAAGGCAGCGGAGGGACAGACCCGGGCGCAGTTCTCCTGCAAAGCCCGGCGGCTGCGTGAGAGGAAGTTTCCGGACACCGTCAGCAAACGACATCTGACCGCGTTCGAACAGCGCAAGGTCGCCCTGGACCGGGAAGAGGACGGAATGTCCTGTCTTTCAGCGCACCTGCGTGCGGCGGAAGCCCAGCAGATTTACACAGCACTCAGCACGGCAGCCCGCGGCGAACAGGTGGCCGGCGATTCCCGCACCACGGATCAGCTGCGCGCAGACATTCTGGCCCAGTTGCTGATGGGCGGCAGACTTTTCGCCGCGACCGGAACCCCACACGGGAGCGGAACCAAGCCCGGAGGTGGGCACGACGGCGGAGGAGGTCACGACCACGGAGGCGGGCACGACGGCGGAGGTGGACACGACGGCGAGCAAGCCGGCGGGTCCGAACACACAGCAGGAGCCACCGGGAACGACAGCGACGTTGGATTTTCCGGCGGCGAGCACCTCGGATATGAGGCTGGACCAGACGAAGGAATTATCCCGCGGGCAGAAATCATGGTCCTGATCAGCGCCGAAACCCTCTTCGGCGCCGACGATCAGCCCGCTGAGCTGCACGGCTACGGACCCATCAGCGCAGAGGAGGCCCGACGGCTGGCCCGCCACGCCGTCGGCTGGACCGGACTGGCGCAGGACCCGCAGTCAGGAGAAATCCTCGGTGTGGGACGGCGTCGAAAAGTCCCGGCAGGCCTCAGACGCTGGCTCCGCGCAAGGGACGGAACCTGTCGGTTCCCCGGCTGCCGGGTCAGCACCGCGAACGCGGACATCGACCACACCGTCGACTGGGCCCACGGTGGGCCTACGGACCACGGAAACCTGGAACACCTCTGCCGACGGCACCACCGGTTCAAGACTCTGGGTTTCTGGAAAGCCTGCCAACCGACGCCCGGGGTAATCGAGTGGACTTCACCGACCGGATGTACCTACCGCACCGAGCCATTCCTGGAACTGGGTCCACCGGGTCCGGCGGCAGACCCGCGAGCAGACCATCAGGACAACGAGCCCCTGCAGGAACAGGCACCGCCGTTCTAGGCAGGCCCGGTCCTAGTCAGGGCAACATGCAGGGCCCCTAGCCGATTGGCCCTTCACGTAGCAGGAGCCGTCGAGATCGGCTGGGGATCCCCCGCGCCCAGAAGGCGATCATCAATCCGACTGTTGCTGCCCCGCCAGCGAGGGTCCAGGCCGAGGACCACAAGCCTTCCGGAGTCGGGATAACGAAAGCAATCCACACGGTAGCCACAGCAAGTAGGATCTCTACGGCGGCCTGCAGCGGCCTGGCCCGGTACTCCGGGTAGGCCAGCCGGATCAGGGGAATGACAGGCAGCAGGAACAGGCCCAGGCTGGGGAGCGGGTAGAGCTGATTTACCGTGAAGACCACCAGTCCCAGCGCCAGCAGGCCGAGGAACTTCAACACCTGCAGCACCCGGAGTGGGTTCTCCCGTGTCCACCTGCTCAAAAGCAGGCCCCATGCCGGGAGCCCGAGCAGCCAGCCGCCCGCCCAGTAGCCCAGGTCCAATAGCGCCAAGGGCGTGAGTAAAACGCCCGGCAGTAGGAACCCCACGGCCTGCCGCAGCGACGGGAACTTCCTAGCCGGGCCGAAGATGCAGACCCCGATCAGGAGGTAAACGGCTATGTACGCCAGAAGCAGCCCGATCACCGAGCCGCCTAAGGCAAACATCATGGGCGGCAGGGTCACCACCATCACGCACACCGCGGCGAACGCCCACGGCCGGCGGACCGCGTTCGGTGCGGCATCCCCCAATGTCATGGATCGCACTCTAGCGTCAATGACTCCCGCGCCACCCGAAAGCACCTACGTTCGCGCGGCAGCCACGGCCACAAGCTCGGCCGCGGCACCGGTCAGTCGACGCGGACCGGACCAGATGGCAGTCAGGGGACGGCTGATTCCCTCTCCTTCAAAGGGAACCCGCAGCAGCTCCCCGCTGGCAAGCTGGTCGCGAACCACCAGTTCGCTCAACACGGCAGGGCCGGCTCCGGCAGCGACAGCAACCCGTACCGCAGCATTGCTGCTGAGCACCTGGGCCGGCTCGACGACGTCGTACCCGGCAAGTACCTCCTGGAGCGCCTCGCGGGTACCGGACCCTGGTTCCCGAACCACCAGTGGGGTTTCCGCCAGTTCCTGCAAACCGATCCGGGTCCGGTTGGCCCATTCGTGATTCGGACCAACAACCACCACCAGCTCGTCCTCGCGGACCACCAGGGCGTTCAGCCCCACCGGAAGGTTCGGAGTCTCCACAAACCCCAGTTGGAGGGTGCCCCGCTGCACTTCCTCAATGACCTGCGCCGAGTTCTCCACCTGCATATCAAGGCGGGCCTGCGGCAGCCGGCGCTTCAGTTCGGCAAGCCAGGCCGGCAACAGCATGTCCGCAATGGTGAGGCTGGCACCCACTCGGAGTTCCAACGTCTCTCCGCTACGGCTGGAACTCACCACACTGTTGAAGCGCCGCGCAGCCTCCAACAGCTCCCGGGCCGAGTCCGCCAGCAGAAGTCCCATTGCCGTCGGCGCCGAACCGCGCGGGCTGCGCTCAAGCAGGGGAGTCTTCAGATCCGCTTCCAACTCGGCAATAGCCCGGCTCGCATTGGGCTGGGCCATGCCCAGTTTCCGCGCCCCGGAAGCCACGCTGCCCTCGTCCACCACGGCAACGAACAGTTCCAGCACCGAAAGGTTCGGCCACGCCTGAGCCATATCAAAAGCATATAAACCCATGCCGGATTGCAGGCTACCGGACGGTCCAATCCGGTGGGAGCATCAAAGATAGTGGGCGCAGCCTGAGCCTCACGGGTGGACACCGCTTCACGGGTGGGACATCGCCTCACGGCAGCCATCACTTCATGCTGGCACCGCCGTTGGAGGCCTTCAGAGCGCGCCGAACCGCGAACCCTGACACTTCACCGGAAGGAACTATGCGCAAGAGCATCCTCGCCCTGCTGATTGCCTGGCTGCTCGCAGTCGGCACCCTGGTCTCCTGTGCGGCGTCGGATTCCGAATCGTCGGGAGGCACCGCCACGGCAGAAGCAAGCCCGTCGGCGGAAACTTCCATCCCGGCTGACCGCATGGAGCAGGTGGCTCCCGCGGATGCGAGGGCAATCACCGACCCCGCAGACCCCAAAGCCACCCTGGTGCTGTTTACGGACTACCAGTGCCCCTACTGCGCTCAGATGGACACGCTGATCCAGCAGGCCAAAAACGATTACGGAGATGATGTCCGCATCCTCGTGCGGAACTACCCGCTGCCCAAGCACCAGAACGCAGCGCCAGCTGCCCGGGCCGTGGAAGCCGCCGCGGAACAGGGCGCCCAGGAGGAGATGGCTGCGTCCATCTTTGAGCACCAGGAGGACTGGAAGAACGAGAGCGACGTCGATGACCTCTTCGTCTCCTACGCGGAGGACCTGGGTCTGGACACGGAGAAGTTCCAGGCCGATTACACGTCGGACGCCATTAAGGACCGGGTGGCCCGGGACCTCGAGGACGCCCAGGACCTCCAGCTTCGCGGCACCCCCTCGCTGATCCTCGATAACAAGATGCTGGAGCTGGACTCCGTGGATTACGGCGCCATCCAGGAACAGCTGGATGCGGCCCTGAACAAGTAGGGACTGAATCCCCCAACCAAGATCCCCGGAACAGGCCGGACTGCCCGCCCAGCGGAAGCGGTCCGGCCTGCTGCGCGGAAGGGAAGGGAAGGGCCACCGGGCAACTACCAGCGCCGGCTTCCGGCTTCCGGCCACGGCGGCGGAAACAGGCCCCCTGTGTGATCGAAAGCATACTGAGGGTGGCGGTCTCTCGATAACAGGTTTATGACAATTGTGGGATAAAAATATCTCATGACTATCGAAGCCGGCTCCGTCCGCCCTGCCTGGCGCCGCCTCTTCGGCGTCCCCCTGATTGTGTCGGTCATCTTTACCGTGGTCATGCTGGTGACCGCCGTCGTGACGGGTCTGCCCGTCCGGGATCCGGAAGGATTCCTGGGCCCGAGTTACGTACGCCTGCCGCTGATGGTGCTCCTGATGATCGCCGCCGACGTCGTGCCCCGGGTCTTCGCTCGACGCCGGGAGCTGGGCGGCGTAGGAGCCGCCACGTCCGATGTGCTGCGGACGCGCTGGTCCGGACCCCGGCTGGCCGTGGCCGTGGCGGGACTGATCACCTTCTACCTGGCGTACATGTCCTACCGGAACCTCAAGAGCTTCCTGCCGTTCCTGCAGGACCACCTGACGGACCGGCTGCTGGAGGAATCGGACAAATGGCTGGCCGGAGGGAACTACCCCGGCGACGTCCTGCATGAACTGCTGGGAACCGGTTTCAGCGCCGACCTGCTCTCCGGCGTCTACATGCTTTTTATGGTCTTCGTTCCGGTCTCGCTCGCTGCGGCGCTGGTGTGGTCCAACAACCTGCAGCGCGGGGCCTGGTATGCCACAGCCCTGTCCTTCAACTGGATCCTCGGCACCGTCAGCTACTACGCCCTGCCGTCCCTGGGTCCGGTCTACTACGACGCCGCCCCGTTCAGCGACCTGCCGGAAACCGCCGTCTCCGGCCTGCAGGACAGCCTGTACGAAAACCGGATCGAAGTGCTGGCGAATCCGCTAGCCACCGACGCGGTCCACGGCATTGCAGCCTTCGCTTCCCTGCACACATCCATCGTCTTTACGGCAGCATTGGTGGCGCACCTGACCCGCCTGCCGAAGGTGGCGCGCTGGGTTATGTGGATCTACGTCCTCCTGACCACCCTGGCCACGGTCTACTTCGGCTGGCATTACGTCCTCGACGTGTTCGCCGGACTTGCCCTCGGTGCCGTCTCGGTGTGGCTGGCCGCGAAGGCCGTGGGGGCCGGGCGGACAGAGAAGGAAGCAACGCCCGACGTCGAACCGGAGCTTGCCTCGGCCGTACGGTAGGCTTCCCCAGCGGGAACCAAACCCCTACTGAGAGGCAGCACGTTGAGCGGACATCCAAGCGTGCTGCCCGACTATCTGACTCCGCCCCAGAAACGCAGGGTCATCCCGCTGCGGAAGATCGTCGTGAGCCTCTTTGTGGCGGCTGCACTTGTTGCCGCCTATCTGTGGGTCGAGCACTTAACGTATACCGAGGCCGCCGAGGATTCCCGGGCGGAAGGCTACGTAGTGGTGACCTCACGCAGCACTGTGCATTACGCGTCGGACCCGCTCCCCGCAGACATCAGCGAGGAAGACTACGCGGCCTTCTGGGCTGAACCTGCCCTGAACACCCCGGAGGCCCTTGCGCTGCTGGACGTCATCAACGAGGGATGGAAGGCGCGTCTCCAGGAGGACGTGAAGCACATGGGCTACAACGTGGACCAGATCGTAGACCCAGCCAAACGTGCCAACGCCCAAGCCGCCGTGGACGCGATAGCCGAGCTCGTCTCACACGGCACGGTCCAGGGTGCGAAGAGTGCGGTTTATGACGACTTGGCACAGCTGTCCAGAAAGACCTGCCACCGCTGGGACACGGACGACGTCTCCTACCAGGCCAACGGGCATCCCATTCGAAACTGGACTACCACCCAGCCCCAAATCCTGTCGCTGCTGGGATCGGAGGACTCTACAAGACAGGCAACCAGCCTGGTGGCCAAGGTCTACCCGGCTGCCTTTGAAGCCGCCCTCCCCCGTTTCTGCAAGTTACCGATACCGCCGGAGAGCAGCCATCCGGGCGATATGAACCTCCTGTTCTCGGTTACCCATGAGGCAGATATGCTGCTGGAATCCTTGGAGACGCACCCCAACGCCGCGGGGCAGCTGACGGCGGAGGATTACGAGGCCTTCTGGAACAGCCCGGTGATGATGTCGCCGGAAGTCCAGGCCTACCTGGACCGGGTGGGGGGAAAAGCCGTCATCGACCACCGCGGGACGGCGGCCTACAGGCAAAAGCGCGAGACCGATCAAATCGTGGATCCCGGCGTGCGGGAGCATGCCCAGCAGTACACCGACTGGGTTCTCGATGAGGCCGCGAAGGATAACGGCAGAAGGCTGGCCGTCGGTATGGTCTATGAAGATCTTGTGGGGTACTGGGATGCCGCCTGCACCGGCGAACCGGACCGTTGGCTGCATCCGTCACCGGTAAAACGGAACATCTGGAACTCCCGCCTGGAACCCGAGTTCAGTACGGCGTACATGGCGTCCGCCTGGAGTGGCCGGGACGCCGAGTGGAGTGAGGATACATTCGAGCTGGCCCTCGAGTTCTATCCGGAGGCTTACGAGGCCGGGCTCGACTCCTACTGCGAGTAAGCGCTCCGGCGCACCTCAGACCGACCCAAACGCCGCCACGGCGTTTTGCCCGCCGAAACCGAACGCGTTTGTGAGCGCATAGCGGACCGGTGCTTCGCGGGCAGCACCGGGAACATAGTCCAGGTCGCACTCCGGGTCTTCAGTGGTGTAGTTCAGCGTGGGCGGAATGACGCCTTCACGGATGGCCATCACGCAGAGCAGGGATCCGAGGGTGCCCGCAGCACCGATGAGGTGGCCGGTCATGGACTTGGGTGCCGTGACAGCAAGCGACGGCGCATGCTCACCGAAGGCGGTGTGCAGCGCTCTGGTTTCGGTCCGGTCATTGGCCTGCGTGGAGGTTCCGTGGGCGCAGATCAGGTCCACGTCCTCGGGGTTCAGGCGGGACCGGTCCAGGGTGCGGCAGATGGCTTGGGCCGCATACTGTCCGCCGGGTTCCGGAGCCACAATGTGGAACGCATCGGAAGTCAGTGCGCCGCCCAGCAGCTCCGCGTACACCTCGGCACCGCGGGCACGGGCATGGCTGAGCAGTTCCAGCACGCACACCACGGCTCCCTCGGCGAAGACAAAACCGTCCCGGTCCGCATCGAAGGGACGGCTGGCTTCCTGCGGTGAATCGTTGTTCCGGGACAATCCGCGCATCGCGCTGAGCCCGGCGAACATCACGGACGTTATGGCCGCATCGGTTCCGCCGGCCACCACCACATCCGCATCGCCGGCCAGCAGGGTCCGGCGTGCCTCGAGCAGGGCCGAGGTGCCGCTGGCGCAGGCCAGGGCGCTGGCGTTCACGGGACCGTGAACTACCAGATCGATGGCCACCTCGCAGGCCGGCATATTCGTCAACGACGACGCCACGAAGCTGGGGCTGATGGGCCGCAGCCCGTCACGGTGGAAGATTTCCGTGGCGGACTGGATTTCCGGATACCCGGAGACAGCACTGTTGATGATTACGGCCGCGTCGGTGTCTTCCAGCGAAGGTCCCAGTCCGGCGTCGGCCACCGCCTCGCGTGAGGCCGCCACTGCCAGCTGGGAAGCACGGGAGGACCGGCGCAGCCGCTTGACCGGCAGGTACTGCGCCGGATCAAAGTTCTTCACTTCCCCGGCAATCCGGGTGGGGAACTCGGAGGCATCGAAGGCAGTGATCTTGTCGATCCCGCTGCGCCCGTCCTTCAGTCCCGCCCAGGTTTCGCCCCAGGTACCGCCGAGCGGCGTCACCGCCCCCATCCCAGTGATGACCACGCGCTCGTCCATCTACTCCGCCTTCCGGACCGGCGCCGGTACGTGCATCCGGCCGTCCAGCCAGTCCTGCGCCGCGGAATCCGCCACCTTGTAATGCATCTTCTTTCCGGTCGCGGTCATCGGCACTTCGTCGACAAAACGGTAGCCGCGGGGCCGCTTGAAATCGGCCAGCCCGGGATGGGCCAGACAGAACGCATCCAGCCCGTCGGCGTCGAGCTCCGCGTCCCGGCGCACCACGTACGCCACCACGCGCTGGCCCCACCGGTCATCCGGCACTCCCACCACCACGGATTCGAGGACGCCGGGGTGGTCCGCCAGGGCCGCTTCCACCTGCACGGGATGGATGTTCTCCCCGCCGGAAATGATCATGTCATCGGTCCGGCCCATGATGGTCAGGTAGCCTTCCGCATCCCAGGTGGCCATGTCCCCGGGGTAAAGCCAGCCGTCGTGGAACTTCTCCTCCTCAACGTGGGGCAGGTTGGCATAACTGAACCCGGATTTCGGCGAGCGCATGATCACCTCGCCGATTTCGCTGCCGTCCCGGGCGGCCAGTTCGTGCGGCTGCCCGCGGCGGCCTTCAAACACGCGGACGACGGCGACGTCGTCGTCCGTGCACGCGCGTCCGGCACTGCCGGCGTGGGCGGGGAGATCCTCGGGCCGCAGGAAGGTGTTCCAGAAGCCCTCGGTGGTCCCGTAACCGTTGAAGATCCGCGGGGTAAGCAGCTCCTGGTACCGGATGGCGGCGGCGCGGTCCAACGGTGCACCCATGGTGACGATGCCGCGCAGCGTCTCCAGGTTCCGCGGGATCTTTTCCTGCTCGACGGCGATCATCTCCAGCGTGGTCGGCGCACCAATCAGGTACGTCAGCCCCTGCTCCCCCACCCAGTCCAGCACCGTTCCCGGATTAAAGCTGCGCATCGGCACCACGGATCCGCCGATGTAGAACACCGGGTTGGGTCCGCCCGAGTGCAGGCCGCCGCGGTGGAACCACGGGGTCATGTTCAGGGTGCGGTCGGACGGGCTGAGTGGAAAGTGCATGATGACGTCGTGGGCGCTCATCAGCTCGGCGATGGACGGCAGCGGCACCCCCTTGGGCATGCCCGTGGTGCCCGAGGTGTAGAAACGGGTGCTTTCCTCGAAGGTGGAAAAGTCCGCGGGGAGGTCCGGCAGGTCCCCGGCGGCCTGCTCGACGGCGGTGTCGAAGTCCTGCCCCAAATGCCCGGACCCCAGTCCCCAAGCCCCGGAGTCGGGAGCGCCCGCCACCAGGACCAGCGGCGACACCCCGGCAAGCTCCAGCGCCTGCGCAGCAGTCTCGGTGTGCTCGGCGTCCACAACGAACACCACCGGGTCACTGTCCCGCAGGATATGCGCCGTCTCAGCGGGCGCCAGCCGGTAGTTCACCGGAACGCTGACAGCCCCCAGCCGCTGGGTCGCCAGGTACAGCAGGGCGAACTCGATGCCGTTGTAGAGCTGGTAAAGCACCCGGTCCCCGCGGCCCACGCTGCGCTCGGCCAGGGCGCGCGCTACGGAGTCCACGGCGTCGCCCAGCTGGGCGTACGTGAATTCCCGGCCCGTCGGCGGATCGGCGAGGGCAACGCGGTCCGCGTACCGGGCCACGTTGCGTGCGAAACCGGCCGCGTAGGTCAGGGAGTGTTCGAAGTAGTTCCGGTAACGGGCGGGATCGTAGCTCACTGATGCTTCCTTTCAGTCCGTACGGCGCGCTTACCGGCTGCCGCCTCGGGTGGGCCGGGTTGGCCGGTCCGGGAGGGCGACCGGCGGACCGGCCGCGTCGGAATGGAACGGCGGGGCGATGACCGAGAGACCGCCGTCGACCGCCAGGACCTGGCCGGTGATGTACTCCGCTCCCGGGGAGAGCAGGAACTCCACCGCGGCGGCCATTTCATCCACGGTGCCGGGCCGGCGTTTGGGCAGGCGGGAGATGACGCTGTCCATCGGCGCCATGCCGTCCATGGAGTAGAAGTAGTCCAGCGAATCGGAATCGATCAGCCCGCCGTTCACCGCGTTGACGTTAATGCCGTAGGGACCGAATTCCACCGCCATGAACCGGACAAAAGACTCCACTGCGGCCTTGTAGGAGCCGAGTGCGGCATAGGTCGGGAAGGCCCGGCTACTGCCGTAACTGGTGAGCGCGACTATCCGGCCGCCGTCGTCCATCAGTTTCACCGCTTCCTGCGCGCCGAGGACAAACGGCCGCACGTTCACTGCGTACGCACGGTCCAGATGATGGGTTTTCAGGTCCACCACGTTCTTGAAGGCGGCAGCGGCGGCGTTGTTGATGAAGTAGTCCAACCGGCCGTATTCGTCCGCTGCGGCGTCGAACAGCCGGACAATGTCTTCGGGGTTCTCCACATCGGCCTGCACCGTGATGCCGCTGCCGCCGAGTTCCTGCAGCGTGGTGACCACTTCCTTGGCCAGCTCGGCATTCCGGCGGTAACTGACGACGACGGCGGTCCCCTGCGCCGCGAGCCGCTCCGCCACGCGCCGGCCGATTCCCCGCGAAGCACCGGTGATCAGCGCTACCTTTCCGCCGCCATGTCCCACGTGTGCCCTCCTGCGCCCGGTGATAGTGCATCACACCTTGTCACCGGTGCCGTCCGCGAACAAGACCCGGGACGAAACAAGCGGCACCCGCCGGTCAGGAGCGGAGGTAGGCCAGAGTCGCCAGCACCCTGCGGTGGCCGCTGTCCGACTGGGCCAGCCCAAGCTTCGCGAAGATATTGCCGATGTGTTTGCTGACCGCGGTCTCGGACACGGAAATGGCCGAGGCAATGGCGGTGTTGCCCAGCCCTTCGGCCACCAGCCCCAGCACTTCGAACTCGCGCGGGGTCAGTGACCGGATGGGATCCTGGTTGCTGCGCCGGCTGAACAGCTGGGCGATGACTTCCGGGTCCATTACGGTGCCGCCGGCAGCTACGCGCCGCAGTCCGTCCACGAATTCCCCCACGTTGCCCACCCGCTCCTTCAGCAGGTAGCCCACACCCTGGGCGCCGGAGGCCAGCAGCCGGCTCGCGTACCGGTCCTCCACATACGCGGAGAGGACCAGCACCGGGAACTCAGGCACCCGGGACCTCAGTTCCAGGGCGGCGCGCAGCCCCTCGTTGGTGAAGGTCGGCGGCATCCGGACGTCCAGCACGGCGCCGTCGGCACTGCCGGGTTCGAAGGCCGCGAGCAGGTCATCGGCGTTGTCCCAGGAGCCCACCACGTCGAAGCCTTCACCTCGCAGCAGCAGCTCCAGTCCGGCCCGCAGCAGGGCATCATCTTCAGCGATCAAAAGGCGCATGGCAGCTCCACTCTCAGGTTCGTCGGTCCGCCGTCGGGGCTGTTCAGCACCAGCCTGCCCCCAAAGGCGGCTGCACGCCGGGCAATCCCGGCCAGACCGGTGCCGGAGCCGTTGGCGTCGGTTGCGCTCTGCGCCCCGGCGGCCGGATCCACCCTCGCGCCGCCGCGGCCGTCGTCGTTCACCAGGATCACCAGGACGTCCTCCCGAGCCGTTGATTCCGTGCGGAGGACCACGTCGATCCGGGAGGCGCCGGAGTGTTTCGCAGCATTGGTCAGGGCTTCGGCCAGGACAAAATATGCCGCCGATTCCACTGCTGCCGGCGCGCGCAGCAGACCCTCCACGTCCAGGGAGCAGGGTATGGGCGAGCGGCTGGTCAGGGCCGAGGCCGCACCGCCCAGGCCGAGTTCGTCCAGGACCGGCGGATAGATATCGTGCACCGCGGCGCGCAGACCGGCGAGTGCTTCGGAGGCGGCATCCTGTGCCCGCCCGATGAACGGTACGGCGGCCGCCGGGTCGGTTTCGGCCGCGCGCTGGGCCAGCCCCAGCATCATTACGACGCCGACCAGCCGGTTCTGCGCGCCGTCGTGCAGTTCGCGTTCGATCCGGCGCAGCTCCGCCGCGTGGGCGGCCAGCGCGCTGGCCCGGGCCGCCGAGAGGTCGGAAATGCGGCGGGCCAGGTCCGCATACCGGCGCGGGGAAAGGATCCCCAGGGTCGCCGCGCTGAACCGCCGTGCCAGCCAGGGCAGCAGCAGCCACGCCCCGGCGGCGTATACGAGTCCCAGCAGCATCATCAGGATGGCATCGCCCCAGCTGCGGACAAAGATGGTCAGTTCCAGCGGCGCGTCCGGCGGGAACAGCTGCCATAGGGGCGCCGCGGCTACATAGAGCACAGCACCGAAGGGAAGCGCCAGGGCCAGCGCCGCTGCCAGTACGGCAAATGCGCAGTGGAAAAGCAGCCAGGAGAGGTCCCGCTTCGTTTCGGGAGCACTCAGCAGGGCCGCCAACTCGGTAAACGAATACCTGCCCGTGAGGCGGCGCCGGTCAAAGGGAATGACCGCGGAGGAGAACGTCGCCGAACGGGCCTGCGCCCTGGCAGCCAAACGGTTCAGGAGGTCCAGGAGGGTAGGCACCGCATACAGGCCCACCCCCAGCGCCACGAACGGAAGCAGCGCAATACCGGCTACCAAAACGGTCAGGGACGCCAGCCAGCACCAGCCCTCGCGCACAAGGAAGGCTGCATCCCGGAGACGGGTCTTGGCGCGGCTGGGAAGTCTCACCCGTTGAATTATGCCCGACCCCCATCGGGCTGTCGGTATAGCCAGCTATACCCCAAACCGGGCTATTGGCTGTATCGGATCGCGTTTCCGGAATCCGTAGCGTCGAAGTCAGCAAGTCAGCTCACTTCACGAACCCGCACCCTCGACCAAAGGATGACCCGATGTTCTCCGACGCTTCCGAATTCTCCGGCCCCGCAGCCCTGCAGCTGCAGGGCGTGTCCAAGAGCTACCGATCCGGCAACACCAGCGTGCCCGCCCTGCGCGATGTGTCCCTGGCGGTTCCGGCCGGAACCTTCACCGCCATCATGGGACCTTCCGGTTCCGGCAAAAGCACGCTGCTGCAGTGCGCGGCAGGACTGGACGCACCCGACAGCGGCCGGGTGCTGCTGGGGACCACCGAAATCTCGAAGCTGCACAGCAAGGCCCTGACCCGCTTCCGCCGGGACCACGTCGGTTTTGTGTTCCAGTCCTACAACCTGCTCCCCCAGCTGACCGTCGCACGGAACGTGACACTGCCGCTGCTGCTGGCCGGACGCGGAACGGACAAGGTCTGGCTGGACTACGTGCTGGAGGCAGTCGGGCTGGCTGGTCTGGGTGAACGGAAACCGCAGGAACTCTCCGGCGGCCAGCAACAGCGGGCAGCCATCGCCCGGGCGCTCATCACCCGCCCGGATGCCGTCTTTGCGGACGAACCCACCGGAGCCCTGGACTCCGGCACTGCACGCCAGGTGCTGGACCTGCTGCGGCACACCGTTTCCGTGCTCGGACAGACCGTGATTATGGTGACCCACGACCCCGTGGCCGCCGGACACGCAGACACCGTCATTTTCCTTGCGGACGGGCGCCTCGACGGCAGCATGACCGGCGCCACCGCCCAGGACGTCAGCGAACGCATGGCCAACCTCGGGGAGCGCTAACATGTTTTCTCTTGCCAGAGCATCCATCCGGCACCACCGCGGCGGATTCGCCGGGGTTTTCGTAGCCGTGTTCCTGTGCGCCGCGCTCATCACCGCGATGGGCGTCCTCATTGAATCCGGAACCCGCGGCGGCATTGCCCCGCAGCGCCTGCAGGGGGCCGACGTCGTAGTGGGTGCGCCGCAGGCACATCCCGTGGTCGAAGACATGGACGCCCCCTTCGCCGAGCGCGTCCTGCTCCCCGCCGACGCGGTCGACGAAATAGCGGCCGTCCCCGGCGTCGAACGCGCCGTGGGCAGCATCGAGCTCCCCCTGGCCACCACCGACGGTACGGCGGTTTCCGCCGCCGCCTGGGACTCGGCGGCCCTGACCCCCTACACACTGACCTCCGGGGAAGCTCCCCGTGGAGCAACCGAAGTGGTGGTGGATGACTCCTTCGGTGTAACTCCGGGAACCTCGCTCACCTTCACCCACGGCGGGGAGCCAACCGAGTACACAGTGTCCGGCGTCGCCGCTCCCGAGTCGGGGGTGGACACCGGCCCTGCCGCTTTCCTGAGCACCGCCGGGGCTCAGGCCCTGTGGCCGCACGGCGACACAGTGTCCACCGTGGGCGTGATCGCCGAATCCGGCGTCCGGCCGGAGCAGCTCTCCGCCGATATCGAGGCGCAGGTGGCCGACGTCGTCGGCTATACCGGGGACCGCCGCGGAGACGTGGAGAATCTCGGCGGGTCCGCCGCCCGCTCCACGCTGCTGCTGCTCAGCGGTTCGCTCGCGGGTGTGGCCGTGATGACCGCGGTCTTTGTGACTGCGGGAACCCTGTCCCTGTCCATCATGGCGCGGCGCCGGGAATTCGCGATGCTGCGCGCCGTGGGAGCCGGCGCTAACCAGACCCTGGGCATCGTGATGCGTGAAGTCCTCCTGGTATCCAGTGCGGCCGCCGTGCTGGGCGCGGCGCCCGGCTTCCTGCTGGCCTGGTTCCTGGGTAACCAGTTCGTTGCCGGCGGTGTGCTTCCGGAATCCTTCGTCCTGGCCTACAGCCCGCTGCCGGCCCTGGCTGCAGTGGCCATCAGTGTCGCCGCAGCAGTGGGCGCCTCGCTCGTCTCGGCGCGGGGCACGGTCCGTGCGGCGCCGACGGATGCCCTGCGGGACTCCGTGACGGAGGCTTCCCGGCTGGGCCGCGGACGCGTCATCACCGGACTGTCGCTGCTTGCCGCCGGTCTGGTTGCGGCCTTGGTACCGATTGCGGTTCCTGGCACTGCGGGCCTGGCGTCGGCAGCCTCCAGCATCCTGCTCCTGATGATCGGCGCGGGCCTGCTGGGACCGTGGCTGGTGACGGGCGCCTTGAAACTGGTGCGGCCGCTGGTCCGCCGCAGCCCCTCCGCGTCGCTGGCCCTGGCGGAGGCCAACGCCAGCGCTTTCCCGCGGCGGCTGGCCTCGGGAATCGTTCCGCTGGCCCTGGCCATTGCGCTCGGGTCCGTGCAGTTCTTTATGCCGGCCACAGTGGCAACGGAAGCCGAGCGGCAGTCCCGCGACGGGGTGGTGGCCGGATATCTGGTTAGCGCTCCGGGATCCGGAGTGTCCGAGGATCTCGCCGACCAGGTGGCGGAGCTGCCCGGGGTGGAGTCCACCTCGCCGGTGGCCCGTTCCGCGGTCCTTGCCAAGGCCGGCTTCGCGGGGATGGAAGACGGTGTGCAGCCCTATGCCATTCAAGGGCTGGCCGCTGAGGACCTGAACGGAACCCTGGACCTAGATGTAAACGAAGGGGCGCTGGACCGGCTGGCGGATGCCGACACCGTGGCGCTGAGCGTGGATCTGGCCCGGGAATCCGGTACGGCCGTGGGCGAGGACTTCGACTTCTACTACGGGGACGGAACCGAGGCGACCGCCGTCGTCGTCGCCACCTACGAACGGGGGCTGGGATTCGGGGATGTGGCGGTGGCGAATGACACTCTGCGCGGCCACACCACAACGGGGTTGAACGACTACTTGCTGGTCAGCACGGCGGGGGATGCCGATTCGGGAGAACTGGCCTCGGCCGTGAGCGGCTTGGGGCTGACGCTCCTGGATAAGGAGGAATTCGGGGCGGCCGGAGCCGCACAACGGGATGCCGACTCATGGGTTTCGGTGATCGCGATGCTGGTCCTGCTGGGGTACCTCGCCGTCTCCGTGGTCAACACATTGGTGATGGCGACGGCGCGGCGCCGGCCGGAGCTGCTGCTGCTGCGGACCCTGGGGGCGTCGGATACCCAGCTGCGGCGGATGATGGGAGCCGAGTCCCTGCTGATCGTCGCGGCCGCCGTCGTCATCGGCACCGTCCTGGCCCTGCCGCCGCTGATGGGAATCGCCGTGAGCGTCTCGGGGATGCCGCTGCCCACGATCGTGCCGGCCGTGTACCTCGGCCTGGCAGGTGCGACGGCGGCACTCGGGCTGGGCTCCATTGCGGTAGCCACGCGTGCCGCGCTGCGGGCCGAGCGGTAGCTGTTCGGGCAAAAAGAAATACCCCGGTCCGAAGACCGGGGTATTTCTTTGTCCTGGCGGAGGATGGGGGATTTGAACCCCCGAGGGCGTTAACCCAACACGCGTTCCAGGCGTGCGCCATAGGCCGCTAGGCGAATCCTCCAGGCTTGCTCCCGTAGAAGCAGATATAAGACTACCCGACACAGGCCCAAACCAACGAATCGACGTCATTTGAGGGGCAGCTTAGGCCTTGCCGGTTCGTCTGCGGCCGAGGCCGTGGAGCAAGGCATTGATAACGACAATTCCCAGCCAGGACCAGCTGGCCGCCTGCGGACTCCACAGGATGGCAATGGGAATCGAGGCCAGGAAAACCGCAGGAGTGACCGGGGCACGGACCTGCGCGAAGGCCGGAAGCCGGGGATCCACGTCATCCCGGAAAAGGCCCACGCGGCTGCAGTAAATCCACAGCCCGGTATTCGCGGTGCCGATAAGACCCAGGGCCGCCGCATAAATCACGACGCCGAGCACCTGGTCTCCGTAAAACGCCAGCATGTCGGTGGCGTAGCCCAGCAGTGCGACGAACAGCAGCAGCAGCAGGTTCAGCTGCTGCAACCGGCCGGTAAATCCCTTCAGGAGCCGGAAGAGCCGGTGATGGCTAAGCCAATAGGCGGCGGTCACCACAAAGGACAGGACGTAAGCGCCGAACTCCGGAAGCTGCGCAGCCACGGCCGACCCAAGCTCGTTGTCCGGCACCTGGGGAACCCGGATGTCCACGGCCAGCAGGGTCATGGCGATGGCGAAGACGGCGTCGCTGAAGAACATAGTGCGGTCCAGGTCCGGACCTGAATTAACTCGGGCAAAGCCTTTGCTGTTGCTGTTTTCGCCGGCCACCGGACCATGCTCGCGCACATACCCCAGCGGGTCGAGCCTCGACTGGAGGAAAGCGGGGCGGAAGGTGGAGTTAAACAGATAAGGACCCGCACGTCCTTGTGCGGATCCTTATCCCAACGCATGTCCGGCGGTGACCTACTCTCCCACATCCTCCCGGATGCAGTACCATCGGCGCTGTGGGTCTTAGCTTCCGGGTTCGGAATGGGACCGGGCGTTTCCCCCACGCTATGACCGCCGTAACCCTAGCCCCGACGGCAAATGCGTCGGGAAGTCTTTGATTACAGGCTGCCCTTTCGGGTTCTGCTCCTTAATCTTACCGCGTCTTCCAGGCGGTTTTGACCACGGTGAGGCTACCGGGCTTGTCCTGGGTGTCGGAATAAACACAGTGCTAAACAAACACAGTGCTGAACAAACACAGTGTCTGACCCAGCACACCCCTATGCCGGCGTTCAGCCCGGTGCCGGCCGGCGGTTCTGCCTGGCGGCGCTCGGCAGGTCAGACCGGTTAAACAGGTCAGGCCCCGCACCAATGGTGCGGGACCTGACCCTCTGTACTAAATATTGTCCGGCGGTGACCTACTCTCCCACATCCTCCCGGATGCAGTACCATCGGCGCTGTGGGTCTTAGCTTCCGGGTTCGGAATGGGACCGGGCGTTTCCCCCACGCTATGACCGCCGTAACCCTTCTACCCGCACCACACACCCGCGAAAACAGGGTATGCGTGGGGAAAACAATGGTTACAACACGTCCCGGAACCACCTCGCAATGAGGGGTGCCGGCAGTGCGGTAAATTGTGAACCCGCCCCCTGGACAAGGGGCAAGGATTCGGTGTTCCAGGGCAGCAACCAACGGTTGTTGTCCGGGAACCACATAGTGGACGCAAGCAGCATGATCTAACAACACCCTTTATACTTTGACGGACCGTTTGAAGTCGTGTCCGTCCAGGTGCTGGTGTGGTGTAAGTTATCGGCCTATTAGTACCGGTCAGCTTCACGGGTCTTTAGTCCCCGCTTCCACATCCGGCCTATCAACCCAGTGGTCTGGCTGGGGGCCTCTCACACACAAGGTGTATGGAAATCTCATCTCGAAGCGGGCTTCCCGCTTAGATGCTTTCAGCGGTTATCCCATCCGAACGTAGCTAATCAGCGGTGCACTTGGCAGTACAACTGACACACCAGAGGTTCGTCCGTCCCGGTCCTCTCGTACTAAGGACAGCCCTTCTCAAATTTCCTGCGCGCGCAGCGGATAGGGACCGAACTGTCTCACGACGTTCTAAACCCAGCTCGCGTACCGCTTTAATGGGCGAACAGCCCAACCCTTGGGACCTACTCCAGCCCCAGGATGCGACGAGCCGACATCGAGGTGCCAAACCATGCCGTCGATATGGACTCTTGGGCAAGATCAGCCTGTTATCCCCGAGGTACCTTTTATCCGTTGAGCGACGGCCATTCCACAATGTACCGCCGGATCACTAGTCCCGACTTTCGTCCCTGCTCGAGATGTCTCTCTCACAGTCAAGCTCCCTTGTGCACTTACACTCGACACCTGATTGCCAACCAGGCTGAGGGAACCTTTGGGCGCCTCCGTTACTCTTTAGGAGGCAACCGCCCCAGTTAAACTACCCATCAGGCACTGTCCCTGACCCGGATTACGGGCCGAAGTTAGATATCCAGTATGACCAGAGTGGTATTTCAACGATGACTCCACCCGAACTGGCGTCCGGGTCTCACAGTCTCCCACCTATCCTACACAAGCCACACCGAACACCAATACCAAACTATAGTAAAGGTCTCGGGGTCTTTCCGTCCTGCTGCGCGTAACGAGCATCTTTACTCGTACTGCAATTTCGCCGAGTTTATGGTTGAGACAGCGGGGAAGTCGTTACTCCATTCGTGCAGGTCGGAACTTACCCGACAAGGAATTTCGCTACCTTAGGATGGTTATAGTTACCACCGCCGTTTACTGGGGCTTAAATTCCCAGCTTCGCCCGTAAGGGCTAACCGGTCCTCTTAACCTTCCAGCACCGGGCAGGAGTCAGTCCGTATACATCGTCTTGCGACTTCGCACGGACCTGTGTTTTTAGTAAACAGTCGCTTCCCCCTGGTCTCTGCGGCCCCGATCCCCTCCGGACAGCAAGTGTCCATCAAGGTTGGGGCCCCCCTTCTCCCGAAGTTACGGGGGCATTTTGCCGAGTTCCTTAACCATAATTCTCTCGATCGCCTTAGTATTCTCTACCTGATCACCTGTGTCGGTTTGGGGTACGGGCGGCTGGAACCTCGCGCCGATGCTTTTCTAGGCAGCATAGGATCACCGGATCCCCCCGTGAGGGGGTCCCGTCGGATCTCAGGTTCGTCATCAAAGACACCGTGACGGATTTACCTATCACGGACCCTACGTCCTTAGACCAGGTCTACCATCGCCTGGCCCGGCTACCTTCCTGCGTCACACCTGTTAATACGCTTACCTCCCAGGATCAGGTCCCGTGCTCGGCCAAAACCCTCACACCACAAGGGTGATCGGGCAGGCTCCGGACGGTTAGTGTCCCCTGCTTGGTATGGGCGGTTCTTCGCCGGTACGGGAATATCAACCCGTTGTCCATCGACTACGCCTGTCGGCCTCGCCTTAGGTCCCGACTTACCCAGGGCAGATTAGCTTGACCCTGGAACCCTTGATCATTCGGCGGACGGGTTTCTCACCCGTCTTTCGCTACTCATGCCTGCATTCTCACTCGTGTAGGCTCCACCACTGGTTTACACCGCAGCTTCACTGCCCACACGACGCTCCCCTACCACTCCAGACGACTGAACCACGAAGGCTTATCTATATCTGAAATCCACAACTTCGGCGGTGTACTTGAGCCCCGCTACATTGTCGGCGCGGAATCACTTGACCAGTGAGCTATTACGCACTCTTTCAAGGGTGGCTGCTTCTAAGCCAACCTCCTGGTTGTCTGGGCAACTCCACATCCTTTCCCACTTAGCACACGCTTAGGGGCCTTAGTTGGTGGTCTGGGCTGTTTCCCTCTCGACTATGAAGCTTATCCCCCACAGTCTCACTGCTGCGCTCTCACTTACCGGCATTCGGAGTTTGGCTGACGTCAGTAACCTTGTAGGGCCCATTAGCCATCCAGTAGCTCTACCTCCGGTAAGAAACACGCAACGCTGCACCTAAATGCATTTCGGGGAGAACCAGCTATCACGGAGTTTGATTGGCCTTTCACCCCTACCCACAGCTCATCCCCTCCATTTTCAACTGAAGTGGGTTCGGTCCTCCACGACGTCTTACCGTCGCTTCAACCTGGCCATGGGTAGATCACTCCGCTTCGGGTCTAGATCACGCCACTGCATCGCCCTATTCAGACTCGCTTTCGCTACGGCTTCCCCTCACGGGTTAACCTCGCGACGTAACACTAACTCGCAGGCTCATTCTTCAAAAGGCACGCTGTCACAGCAATCAGAGCTGCTCCAACGGTTTGTAGGCACACGGTTTCAGGTACTATTTCACTCCCCTCCCGGGGTACTTTTCACCTTTCCCTCACGGTACTTGTCCGCTATCGGTCATCAGGGAGTATTTAGGCTTACCAGGTGGTCCTGGCAGATTCGCACGGGATTTCTCGGGCCCCGTGCTACTTGGGATCCTCTCCAAGCGGCAGCATGCATTCCGGTTACGGGGCTAACACCCTCTACGGCCCGGCTTTCAAACCGGTTCACCTATACATCTGCACTCACTTCACCGATCCGGCAGAATCGGTACGGAAAGTCCCGCAACCCCAGTGATGCAACGCCCGCCGGCTATCACACACCACTGGTTTAGCCTCTTCCGCGTTCGCTCGCCACTACTAACGGAATCACTGTTGTTTTCTCTTCCTGTGGGTACTGAGATGTTTCACTTCCCCACGTTCCCTCCACGCACCCTATGTGTTCAGATGCGGGTCACCCGGTCACTCGCGCGCCGGGCGGGGTTTCCCCATTCGGACATCCTGGGATCAAAGTTCGGTTATCAACTCCCCCAGGCTTATCGCAGATTCCTACGTCCTTCTTCGGCTCCTGATGCCAAGGCATCCACCGTGTGCCCTTAAAAACTTGACCACAAAAGATCAATTTATTATCGCTATCGAGAAAACCACGGTCTCACCAGGCACCCTGTAAGGGGCACCCGGATCTACCAGGTTTTTCTGAAATTGCACTTAATATTTTAAGATGCTCGCGTCCACTATGTAGTTCTCAAACAACAACCCCGTCACACCCGTCCCCGCACCCGGCAACCCCGCAAGGGACTGCCAACGACACGGTTCCGGCCTGCGCAGGAACAAACAGAAACAAACCGGCAAACCCGCGGTACCTCCCCTTGGAAAGGAGAAGACCCGGGTGCCTGTTGCTTCAGGACCCAACAGTGTGCCAAACGACTAACCGGTCTTACCAGGGCCGCAGAGGAGGTTCCAGGAACCCTCCAAGGAGGGAACGTACTGATCCGTTGCGGCCGGCATGCCGGCGCCTATCCATTGATATTCCACCCTTGAGCACCCACCGGAGAACATATGTCTCCGATATGGGCATCTCCTGCGAAGCACACATCCAACACTGTGGAAGGACATGGTCTTCGAGGTGCTCCTTAGAAAGGAGGTGATCCAGCCGCACCTTCCGGTACGGCTACCTTGTTACGACTTAGTCCCAATCGCCGGTCCCACCTTCGACGGCTCCCTCCCACAAGGGGTTAGGCCACCGGCTTCGGGTGTTACCAACTTTCGTGACTTGACGGGCGGTGTGTACAAGGCCCGGGAACGTATTCACCGCAGCGTTGCTGATCTGCGATTACTAGCGACTCCAACTTCATGAGGTCGAGTTGCAGACCTCAATCCGAACTGAGACCGGCTTTTTGGGATTAGCTCCACCTCACAGTATCGCAACCCTTTGTACCGGCCATTGTAGCATGCGTGAAGCCCAAGACATAAGGGGCATGATGATTTGACGTCGTCCCCACCTTCCTCCGAGTTGACCCCGGCAGTCTCCTATGAGTCCCCGCCATAACGCGCTGGCAACATAGAACGAGGGTTGCGCTCGTTGCGGGACTTAACCCAACATCTCACGACACGAGCTGACGACAACCATGCACCACCTGTAAACCGGCCACAAGTGGGGGACCTGTTTCCAGGCCTTTCCGGTTCATGTCAAGCCTTGGTAAGGTTCTTCGCGTTGCATCGAATTAATCCGCATGCTCCGCCGCTTGTGCGGGCCCCCGTCAATTCCTTTGAGTTTTAGCCTTGCGGCCGTACTCCCCAGGCGGGGCACTTAATGCGTTAGCTACGGCGCGGAAAACGTGGAATGTCCCCCACACCTAGTGCCCAACGTTTACGGCATGGACTACCAGGGTATCTAATCCTGTTCGCTCCCCATGCTTTCGCTCCTCAGCGTCAGTTAATGCCCAGAGACCTGCCTTCGCCATCGGTGTTCCTCCTGATATCTGCGCATTTCACCGCTACACCAGGAATTCCAGTCTCCCCTACATCACTCTAGTCTGCCCGTACCCACTGCAGACCCGGGGTTGAGCCCCGGGCTTTCACAGCAGACGCGACAAACCGCCTACGAGCTCTTTACGCCCAATAATTCCGGATAACGCTTGCGCCCTACGTATTACCGCGGCTGCTGGCACGTAGTTAGCCGGCGCTTCTTCTGCAGGTACCGTCACTTTCGCTTCTTCCCTGCTGAAAGAGGTTTACAACCCGAAGGCATTCGTCCCTCACGCGGCGTCGCTGCATCAGGCTTCCGCCCATTGTGCAATATTCCCCACTGCTGCCTCCCGTAGGAGTCTGGGCCGTGTCTCAGTCCCAGTGTGGCCGGTCACCCTCTCAGGCCGGCTACCCGTCGTCGCCTTGGTGGGCCATTACCCCAACCAACAAGCTGATAGGCCGCGAGTCCATCCAAAACCGCATAAAGCTTTCCACGGACCGCCATGCGGTGGTCCGTTGTATCCGGTATTAGACCCGGTTTCCCAGGCTTATCCCGAAGTCAGGGGCAGGTTACTCACGTGTTACTCACCCGTTCGCCACTAATCATTCTGTGCAAGCACAGAAGTCATCGTTCGACTTGCATGTGTTAAGCACGCCGCCAGCGTTCATCCTGAGCCAGGATCAAACTCTCCGTAAATGTGTTACAGACACAGTGCCGAAGCCAAGGAAAATTGGCTGCAGACACTGCACTAAATTCGAAACCGGCTAAAAAAACCGTCCCATACCCACGGGGTGGGCGGAAACGGCCTGTTCAACCAATCAAAATAAATTGGTATCAATAAACTTGGCACACTATTGAGTTCTCAAACAACAGACGCAATCCGAAAATACTCGGGAAAACAATGTTTTCCTTTTCTTCTTCGCTGCAATGTTTTATATCTTATTCCATTCCGGCGTTATTTGCAATTCGCGGTTTCCCTTGTCGGGAGCCCGTGAGAAGCGTTTTACGCCGTTCCGGACCCAGCATCCAACGGAGTCTTTTCCACCGGCCCTGCAAAGGGCGCGCACTGGTTGGACTCTGTTTTTTGTTGGGGTTTGGCCGCCATGCTCGGGCGCTTTTCCAGCGTCCCGGCCGCGGCGACTTAGAAAACTTTACACACGTTTGCCCCCAGCTGCAAATCGGATTCGGGGTGACTCCGGACACGCATTTCCCGCCCGATTCCGGCGTCGTTTCCGGCGCCTTCCCGCAGTGATCAAACGGCCGCCCGGCCCGGGTTCTCACGGCAGGCCCTGCCCTATCCGGGCGGCAGCAGGGTTTCCTCCAGCCCCGCCAGCCCGGAGGCAGCTGCCTCATCCGTGATGACAGTGACCCGCGGATGCAGCTGGAGGATGGAGGCCGGGCAATCAACACTCACCGGCCCGGTCAGTGCCCGCGCCAGGATTCCTGCCTTCTCCCCGCCACGGACCAACAGCAGCAGGTGCCTGGCACGGCGGATGGTCCCCAACCCCTGGGTAATGCAGAACTGCGGAACCTCCCCCATAGAAGGGAAGAACCGGGCGTTGGCCCTGCGCGTGGTTTCGGACAAGCGCTGCACCCGGGTACGCGAATCCAAGGATGAGCCGGGCTCATTGAAGGCCAAATGGCCGTTATGCCCAATCCCCAGCAGCTGAAGGTCCACTCCCCCGGCACTTTCCAGCCGGCGCTCGAAGGCTTCGGCCGCTTCGAAGGGGTCCTCCGCACTGCCATCCGGTACGGCCACACAGTGCGGGCTTAGTCCGAGCGGGCGCGTGACCTCCCTGTCTATGACGGCGGCATAGGACTGCTCACTGCCGGCCGGCAGCCCGACATACTCATCCAGGGCAAACGCCCGCACACGGGACAGGTCCGGTTCGTGCTCCGCCAGCGCCCGGTACACCGGCAGGGGCGAGGACCCCGTGGCCAGCCCGAGCACGGCATCCGGGCGGTCCCGAACCAGCACCTCTATAAAGGAGGCACCAAGCGCGCCCAGCCCGGCGGCGTCGGGCACCGTATATAGGGCGAGACTCAATGCGGCACCCTGGGGACGTTGCCGACCCTATATAGGGCGGGAAAATCGGGACTCAATGAGGGTTCGCTTCGCAGGCACGGCAGCACGGGAAGCACAGGGGATGCTGTCCGGGCTGCTGCCTTTACCTGCATAGCTGGGGAACGCTGCATGGGCACACTCCTGATCCGGCGGGTTTTCCAGTATGGCTCCGTACCCGGAATATGGCTCTACGCCCCGGAACTACACCCGGAATCCGCTGCGAGTCGAGGCCCGGAATTTTCGGGTAGACTGGTTCCCGGCCCCTCATGTGGTGTCATCCTGTGAACTCCCCCAGGACCGGAAGGTAGCAAGGGTAAGCGGGCTCTGGCAGGTGCATGGGGGGTCTTTAATTTTTTTGAGGAAGTGGAGTTTCCACCGTGCCTGCCGCCGGAGGAAAAACCGTCAGTGCCAACCGATAGGCTTCTATCTGTGAGTACAGCCCTTTACCGCCGCTACCGTCCCGAGAGTTTCGCAGACGTGATCGGCCAGGAGCACGTCACGGAGCCGCTGATGGCGGCCCTGCAAAAGAACCGCGTGAACCACGCGTACCTCTTCTCCGGCCCGCGCGGCTGCGGCAAAACAACCTCTGCGCGCATCCTTGCCCGCTGCCTTAACTGTGCCGAGGGCCCCACCCCGGTCCCCTGCGGCAAGTGCGACAGCTGCGTTGAGCTGGCCCGCGACGGTTCCGGCAGCCTCGATGTCATTGAGATTGACGCGGCCAGCCACGGCGGCGTCGACGACGCCCGCGACCTCCGGGAGCGCGCCACCTTCGCCCCGGTCCGGGACCGCTACAAGATCTTCATCATCGACGAGGCCCACATGGTCACGTCCGCCGGCTTCAACGCCCTGCTGAAGATCGTGGAAGAGCCGCCGGAGCACATCAAGTTCATCTTCGCCACCACGGAGCCGGACAAGGTTATTGGAACCATCCGGTCCCGTACGCACCACTACCCCTTCCGCCTCGTTCCGCCGGAACCGCTGCTGGCTTACCTTGAGAAGCTCTGCGCGCAGGAGAACGTAGCGGTCGCCCCGGGCGTCCTTTCCCTGGTGATCCGCGCCGGCGGCGGGTCCGTGCGAGACACCCTTTCCGTCCTTGACCAGCTCATGGCCGGTGCCGGCCCCGACGGCCTGGACTACGAACTGGCCGTCTCGCTGCTGGGTTACACCCCGGTGTCGCTGCTCGACGACGTCGTCGACGCCGTTGCCGCCGCAGACGCAGCTACCGTATTCCGCGCCGTGGACCGTGTCATCCAGACCGGCCAGGATCCCCGCCGGTTTGTCGAAGACCTGCTGGAACGCTTCCGGGACCTGATTATCGTCAACGCCATGCCGGACAGCGCATCCACCGTGCTCCGCGGCATGCCGGAAGACCAGATCAACCGGATGCAGACCCAGGCCACCCAACTGGGCAGCAGCGAACTATCCCGCGCCGCAGACATCACCAACACTGCCTTGACCGAGATGACCGGCGCCACGTCGCCGCGGCTGCACCTCGAATTGCTCTGCGCCCGTATTCTGCTTCCGGCCGCAGACCAGGCCGAACGCGGGACGGCCGCGCGGGTGGACCGATTGGAGCGCCGGCTCAGTTATGCAGGCGATCCCACCGAGGCAATGGGCCGCGCCGCAGCTGCAGCGTCTCCGGTGAACACCATTCCCGCGGCCGCACCCACGGCTTCGCAGGCGGCCGCTTCAGCTCCTGCGGTGGACGAAGCTCCGGCATCTCCCCGGGGAATCGACTTTGCGGCAACGCCGGCCCCGGATGCAGCAGCAGCAACTCCTGCCGCCCCGGCAGCCTCCAGCCAGGACAACAAGCCCGCCGGAAGTTCCCTGGACTGGGGAGGTACGTGGTCCACTCCGGCGCAGACGCCTTCCCCGGCGGACGCCCCTGCCGCTTCAAACGCCGCGCCCGCAGCGGGATCCAACGGTTCCCGCGCGGCCTCCGGCGGACCGTCGCAACCCGCGCAGTCGCAGCAGCCGTCGTCCCAGCCAGCGCAGCAGGCACCGGCACAGCAGGCACCGACTCAGCCAGCCACCCAGCCCGCGCCGGCACAGCAGGCGCAGCAGGCACCGGCACAGCCGGCCCAGCCTCAGCAGCGGCAGGCTCCGGCCGGCGGTCCCGCTTCGGCTCCAGCTGGCGGAAGCGGACAGATCGAAATGATCCGCCGTGCCTGGCCGGAAATCATGGATGCCCTGACCAGCATCCGCCGTGCCACCTGGCTGAACGTCAGCAAAAACTCCAGCCCGCGCGCCTTTGACGGCAAGGTGCTTGAACTTGCCTTCACCAACCCCGGCGCTGCCACCAACTTCAACCGCCCTGACCATTTGGAGAACCTGCGCAAGGCGATCCATCAGGTCCTGGCGCTGGACTGCCAGATCAATCCGATCCATGACAGCTCGGCGTCAGCGGGTGAGTCGGGCCCAAAAGCCGATAGCCGGCAAGCGCCGGCATCCGCACCGGCCGCCAAGGCACCGGTAGTTCAGGCACAACCGGTTCAGGCGCCTCCGGCGCAGGCGCCTGCCGCCCAAGGTCCGTCGGTGCAGGATGGCCGAAGCACCACGGCTGCTGTCGCTCCTTCCAGCGAAACCGCTAAGGTTACCGGCGTTGCTTCCGATGCCCCGGACTCGCGTGCAGCTTCGGCTTCGGCCCCGGGTTCGGCCCCGAAGGCACCTGTGGCAGCGGCAGCGGAGCCAGCGAACCGAGCAGTTCCGACGCAGCAGGCTCAGGCCGTTGCGGCACCGGTGGACGCACCCGCAGCTGTTACCCCGTCCGCACCCGTTTCTCCCAACGAACCGGCGGCACCAGACGCACCGGTCAACGCGGCTTCGGCTGCCCTCCGGCGCCGCGCCGGCAATTCCAACGGCGGCGGAACTCCGTCTACCGGTCCGGGCCATGCCGCCCGCGGAACCTCCGGCCGGAACGGCAGCGCCAGCGCCACTGCCGGCGCACGGACTGCAGGGCGATCAGCCGGAAACCGTCCTTCCGATGAGCCCTGGCCGGACGAGCCCAGCGATCCGTTCAACGATGCGCCCGAAAGCAACGCGTGGGAAACCGCCGAGGCACCCGCGGACGTCTACTCCGGTGGGCACCTCTCGGACTCCGAATGGGCAAGCACCGACTGGGCCGGCACCGGGTCCAGCACCCGACCGGCCGGCGGAAACTCCGCGGCGGATAGCCGGGCCGGCGGCGGACAGACCTCCCCGTCGTCAGCCGTACCCGCAGGCGTCCCGCGGGCTGCGGCACCGGCGTCGGCACCGGCGTCGACCGCCCCCACGGGCCTGACCGCCCGGCCCGGAACCACGACGGCGCCGGGTCAAGACCGGGGTGCAGCAGCACCAGGCGTCCGGACATCCGTTCCGCCGACGACGACGTCCCCCGCCGCCCCCGCCGGCGGTGCTCCCAACCAGCCGCTGAGCCGTTACCAGAAGCTCCTCAATGAAGCTGCCCAGCGCGGCGGCGGAGCCCCCGTCCGGGGGAGCCGCCCAGTAGACTCGACCTACGTCGAAGATGTTCCCAGCGCGGATGACATCACGCTTGAGGATTCCGGTCTGGTGGGGCGTAAGGCGATCGAACGGATTCTGGGCGGGCGACTGATCGAGGAACGCAGCCTGGACGGCCGCTGACCAGCGCTGGTCCCCCGCAAGACGCCCGCTCCGGGGCCCGCAGCATGCGGAAAACCCCGGTAACAGCCAGCTATAAACGCAGTTCAACCCAGCAGAGAAGGTTACGTGTACGAAGGTGCCGTTCAGGAACTCATCGATGAACTAGGCCGTCTTCCCGGCGTCGGGCCCAAGTCCGCCCAGCGCATCGCGTTCCACATCCTCGAATCCGATCCCGATGACATGAAGAAGCTGGCCACGGCCATTGTCACGGTCAAGGACCGGGTGAAGTTCTGCAGTGTCTGCGGCAACGTCACGGAGCAGGAAACCTGCACCATCTGCAGGGACCCGCGGCGGGACCCGACCATGATCTGCGTGGTCGAAGAGTCCAAGGACGTGATTGCGGTGGAGCGTACGCGGTCCTTCCGCGGCCGCTACCACGTGCTGGGCGGCGCCATTAACCCGATTGCCGGCATCGGTCCGGACCAGCTGCGCATCCGGGAGCTGCTCAGCCGGCTGTCGGATGAGCAGATCTCCGAAATCATCATCGCCACCGACCCGAACCTCGAGGGCGAAGCCACGGCCACCTATTTGGTGCGGATGCTCAAGACCCTGGGCATCAAGGTCACGCGCCTGGCCTCCGGCCTGCCCGTCGGCGGAGACCTGGAATACGCGGACGAAATCACCCTCGGCCGCGCCTTTGAGGGCCGTCGGAGCATGTCCTAAGCCAGGACGCCCGTAGGACCCCTAGTCGAGTAGGTCCCTTAGGCGATCCGCGTTCCGGCAGCGAGCTTGCGGACCGGCGTCCGCAGCCGGCGCCGGCCCAGGAAAACCAGCGCCGCAGCCAGCGCCGCCTGGAGTGTGAGCCCCAGCGGCCAGATCGGCGGCACGTCGGGTTCGCCGGCCTCCCGGACCTCGCCGTTGATGCACCGCATGCTGTAGTCCGGTCCGGCCTGGGCCAGGCGCACCACGGAGCTGATCCCCTCCATCACTCCGCTGGAGGTGTATCCGTTCTCGTCCCGTTCCGACGTGACGGGAATCGAATCGGCCACCACCACGAAGGGGTTGGCCGCAAGGATCCACGCAATTCGCTCCGTGTGTGCCACGGTCACATCCATTAACGGACCCGAACAGGTGTATTCGTCCATGCCGTCGCCGGTGTAGCCGTAATATGTCTGGCTGTTGGCCTTGACGGTCTCCTCGGTCAGGAAGCCGCTCAACCCGAACGCGATCAGGGTGCCCAGCCCCAGCAGGGCCACCAGCATGTAGGTGACCACAATGGAGAACAGCGGACGGGCAGCCAGGGCGGAAACGCCAACCCCCACCGCGCAGACAATCCCCAGCTCCACGGCCAGCATAACGAGTGCCACCACGGCCGAGAGCGGCTGGACACCGCCCAGGGCCAGGGCCCACAGCAGGAAGGGAATGCTGGCCACGAGGAACCCCATGGACGCCAGCCAGGACGCCAGCCACTTTCCGGCTAGGATCTGGCCGGGGCGCAGTAGGGTGACCTGCAGGATGGCCAGTGTTCCGGCGGCACGGTCGCCGTTGACGGCATTGGCTGAGAGCGCCGGTGCCAGCAGCAGTCCGAAGAACAGGATGAAGCCAACCATCAGCTCGTAGAGCACCGGGCCCTGCGGCCCCAGGGTGGCGGAGGAACTCAGGGCCGTCAGGGTGGCCACCAGCCCGATCACCACAAACCAGACAACCAACAGCACATACCAGCTGCGGGAGCGCAGCCGCTGCTTCATCTCCAGTGCGAAAACGGAACGCACCCCGCGCCAATAGCCGAGCGCCGGGGCATCAGGGGTAAGGGTCTGCGTACTCATCCGCGATCAGCGTCCAAACTCATGTAGGTCTCCTCCAGAGCACCGCCGGCGGGCGCAAAGGCCGTAACGGCAACGTCGGCCAGCACCAGGGACCGCAGCAGCTCGGCTGCGGCGGCTTCCCCCGCCAACCGGACCTGGATCTCCGGCCGGCCGGCGCCGCCCTGCTGGCGATAAGGGATGCCGCGTTCGTCCACCTGCCGCAGCAGCGAACCGGTGTTCAGGGAGCGGATGGCGTACCAGCGTTCCTGCGCATCGGCGTCGGCAAGTGATTGGGTCTTCACCGTCTCGCCACGGGCCACGAAGACTGCCCGATCCACCATTTCGTCCAGTTCC
Source organism: Arthrobacter sp. zg-Y1110 (assembly GCF_025244865.1). Classification (NCBI taxonomy): domain Bacteria; kingdom Bacillati; phylum Actinomycetota; class Actinomycetes; order Micrococcales; family Micrococcaceae; genus Arthrobacter; species Arthrobacter sp. zg-Y1110. The sequence continues at coordinate 200,541 of NZ_CP104272.1, read as the reverse complement.
GAGAGGACATGCGAAGACACCACCACGGTTTTGCCTTCGCCAGCGAGCCGGCGCAGCAGCACCCGAAGGTCCACCCGGGATCCCGGATCGAGCCCCGACGCCGGTTCATCCAACAGCAGGACAGACGGGTCATGGATCAGTGCACGGGCCAGGCTCAGCCGCTGCTGCTGGCCGCGGGAAAACACGCGTGCCGGCTTGTCCGCGAAGTCGGTGAGATGAACGGTTTCCAGCAGCTCGGCCGCCCGCTGTCCGGCCAACGAGCGCTCCATGCCGTAGAGGCCGCCCACCGTCACCAGGATTTCCCGCGCCGTCAGGGACCCCCAGGTGCCCAGGGTGTCCGGCATCCAGCCGATCCCCGCACGCACCCGGCGCGGGTCCACCAATGGGTCGAATCCGTTGATCCGCACCGATCCGGCGTCGGGGGCCAGCAGGGAAGCCAGGATCAGCAGCAGGGTGGTCTTCCCGGAGCCGTTCGGACCGATCAACGCAGTGACCTCGCCGGCGGGCGCGGTGAAGTCCATGTTGCGGATCGCTGCGACATTTCCGAAGCTGCGCTGAATTCCTTCGGCGACCACGCCGGCGCCAGTGACGGCTCTCTTCCCCATGTCGCCCACCATAGGGGCCGGCGTCGTACACCGCGCCCGGACTCGCCGGTGGCGGTAGGTTACGCACCTGTATTTCGGGACTTCCCGACGGCGGCGATAGACTTTCTGGACGGACGAAAGTGAGTAGTGCCGCCCGCTTTTCCGGGGGAACAGTTCGAAGCCGCGTCGAAGATGCCGGGCACCGCAGCCACAATGAAACTTGAGAAAGTGTACGCATGAGCCTGATAGTGCAGAAATTCGGCGGTTCCTCCGTAGCGGACGCCGACGGTATCAAGCGCGTGGCCAAACGCGTGGTGGATACCCATGCCGCCGGAAACGAAGTGGTGGTTGTCGTCTCCGCCATGGGCGACAGCACCGACGAACTGCTGGACCTGGCCGGCCAGATCACCTCGCTGAACAATGCCCGGGAAATGGACATGCTGCTCAGCGCCGGGGAGCGAATCTCGATGGCACTGCTGGCCATGGCCATTAACCAGCTCGGCGGCTCCGCGCAGTCCTTCACCGGCAGCCAGGCCGGCATGATCACCGATGCGATCCACGGCAAGGCCCGGATCATCGATGTATCCCCGCACCGCATCAAGACCGCCATCGAGCGCGGCGACATCGCCATCGTTGCCGGTTTCCAGGGTGTCAGCCAGGACAGTCACGACATCACGACTCTGGGCCGGGGCGGTTCGGACACCACTGCGGTGGCCCTGGCCGCGGCTCTCGAGGCCGACGTCTGCGAGATCTACACCGACGTTGACGGCGTGTACACCGCCGATCCGCGGGTGGTTTCAAGCGCCCAGAAGATCGAGAAGATTTCCAGCGAGGAAATGCTGGAGTTGGCCGCTTCCGGCGCCAAGATCCTGCACCTGCGCTGCGTGGAATACGCCCGCCGCTTCGGCGTTCCCCTGCACGTCCGCTCGTCCTTCAGCTCACACGAGGGAACCTGGGTTCTGCCCAGCCCCGATGACAAGATCAAGATTCAAGAGGGAGAACCCTTGGAACAGCCCATCATCTCCGGCGTTGCCCACGACCGTTCCGAAGCCAAGGTCACCGTGGTGGGTGTTCCGGACATCCCCGGCAAGGCCGCGGAAATCTTCGGCATCGTCGCCGGCGCCAACTCCAACATCGACATGATCGTGCAGAACGTGTCCACCCAGGGGTCGGGCCGGACGGACATCTCCTTCACGCTGCCCATCATTGACGGCAAGGAAGCCATCGATGCGCTGAACGCCGCGAAGGCCGAAGTCGGCTTCGACTCCATCGACTACGACGAGCAGATCGGCAAGCTCTCCCTCATCGGCGCCGGCATGCGGTCCAACCCGGGCGTCTCGCACCGCTTCTTCGAGGCCCTGCACCATGCCGGGGTGAACATCGACATGATCTCCACCTCCGAGATCCGCATCTCCGTGGTCACCAGCGCCAAGCTGCTGGACACCGCAGTACGCGCGGTGCACGCTGCCTTCGGGCTCGACGGCGACAGCGAGGCCACGGTGTACGGCGGCACCGGGCGCTAGGGCCGCTTAGGCAAAATCGGGCAGCAAAGAGGCCGGCACCCACACGGTGCCGGCCTCTGGCGTATCCGGAGCTTATTCGGGGCCTATTCGGGCTTGCGCGAGACGATGTAGCTGCTGCCGTCGGCCCGGGTCACGGTTTCCCACATCGCCTTCTCCTGCGCCTGCTGCTCCTTGAGCAGCGCCTGGTTCTCCTCCGTCATCGGATGGTCCAGCGACCCCTGCTGCGCGGGTCCGAAGATCAGCCGCACCTTGCCCGTGGTCCGCATGAACCGGGTTACAAAGCTTTCCTTCTCAACCATGCTGCACCTTTCCGACGGGCATTGCTGCTCCTATCGTACTAACGATCAGCGCGCCAACCGTTGGCGGCGTTGGGCAGGACGACGGCGGCACCGCCTAGGCGAACACCTCCCGTGCGGCGGCGATGACGGCGTCGGGCCGGTCGGCAGCCACAAAATGGTTGGCTCCGGACAGGTAGTCGACCTCCAAGTCGTCGCAGAACTGTTCGTAGCCGTGCACAAAGCCGGCCTGCATGCCGGGATCGTCGGTGCCGATAAGGACGCGCGTCCGCGTGGCCAGCCGGGTGTTTCGGTAGGCCCCGCGCATGATCCGCACGCCTTCGGGATTGATGAACTGCCGGTACAGTGCCGATCCGGCGCGGGACCGGGCAGGGTCCGCATAACGGCCGGCGAATAGGTCGAGGTCCTGCTCCGTGAACGATCCCGCGGCCGAGAAGTCCGCAAGGACCCTCCGCACCAGAGCCGGGCGCAGCAGCGCGGCTCCGATAACCGGCACGGCCACCACGTTGTGCCGGACATGCCGAAGGATGGTCAGCACCATGCGGATGTCGAAGTTGAAGTACGGAGGGGGAATGCTCAGTGAAAGGTGTGCCGAAACCCGATCCGGGTTGCGGAGGCAGACCTGATAGGTGACCAGCGAGCCCCAGTCATGCGAGAGAACGCCGACCTTCTCAAGACCCAGGGCATCCAGCAGTCCCAGAAAGTCAGCGGCCAGCTGATCCCGCCCGTAACCAGTGCCGGGCGCATCGGTCCAGCCGGCCCCGCGCCCATCCGGGCAGATCACCCGGTGGTTCTCGGCGAGCGGGCCGATGATCCGGTGCCATTGCCACCAGTGCTCGGGAAAGCCGTGCAGGAGCACCAGGGGAGGGCCCTGCCCGGCCTCGGCGACATGGACGTTCAGGCCGCCGACATTAACCGTGCGATGTGTCACCCCGTCGAGCCGGGGCTGGCTATCCAGTGTTGTTTTCATGCTCCGACGCTACTGCGGACATAGTGGAATGTCACTACGTTTCTAGTTTATTTTCACTATGTCTATAGTGAGGGTATGGAGTCACCCCGAAACCGCGCCCTCGATGCCGCCATTGATCTGGTGGGCACCCAGGGCCTGCGAGCCCTCACTCACGGCCGCGTGGATGCCGCTGCGGAACTTCCGCGCGGCTCGACATCGAACTATTTCCGCACCCGCGCGCAGTTGCTGGCCGGAGTCCTGGGGCGTATCGCCGAGCGGGAAATGGGCGGCATCTCCGGCGCGTTCGCAGCCGGAACCCCGGCGGAACTGATCGATAGCCTGGGAACCCTGATCGAAACGACCACCGGTCCCCTGCGGGTGCTGACCACGGCCCGGCTGGCCGTTTTCCTCGAAGCCAGCCGCGACCCGCAGCTTCAGGAGGTGGCTTCCGGCGGGCGGCAGGCGATGCGCGCAGTCATCGCGGACGCCTTTGAACGGCTCGGCGCCGCCGAGCCCGGCCGGCTCAGCGACGCAGTAGTGGCCTGCTGCGAGGGCCTGATCCTGCATCGGATCACCCGGGGCGACACCACCGACCCACGTGCGGTCTTCGCAGCCATCCTGGCCGGGAAGTTTCCCGGCTCCGACTCCTGACAACTCCCGTGGAGTGCCGTTGCACGGCACCCGGAAAACAACCAGGGGACGTAGGCTGCGGCGCCGGCTGTCCGGGATAATGGAACGGTGATTGCTCCCGCCCACCCCACCGTCCTCAGCGAGGACCAATGGCTGCCGCGGCAGTCCGCGCACGAAGAACGCGTCCGGCCCTTCACCGAAGGATTCCTGGCGCGGCGCTCGGCCGGGCGGAAGCATCCGGTGGAGGACTTCCTCTTCACCTACTATTCCCAGAAACCCGGCCAGCTGCTGCGCTGGCACCCGGGCGCCGGCGTCGTTCTCACCGGCCCGTCCGCACTGGAACGCACCGGCTGGAAGTTCTACCGGACACTGACGGAAGCGGAACGGGACGCCGCGGGGATCGACGCCGAAACACCCGCTGTCACTGTGGATACCGAGGGGTTCGCGGCGGTGCGCGGTGACGCCCTCGGGTTCACCACCATGCTGCTTTCCCGCACTGCCGCGCGAAAGCCGGTGCTGGGATGCTTCGGCATGCACGAGTGGGCCATGGCCTACAAGTCGGAAGACAACGGCATCCGGCACGATTACCTGCAGCTGCGGCTCGGCGCCGACGGGACGGACGAGCTGGTGGAGCGCAGCCGGATCCGCTGCACCCACTTCGATGCCTTCCGGTTCTACACACCGGAAGCAGTGCCCCTGAACGAGCTCACGCCCACCCGCGAGAACCAGCGGGAGCTGGAACAGCCCGGCTGCCTGCACGCCAACATGGACCTGTACAAATGGGCCTACAAACTGGTGCCGCTGCTCCCCAGCGAGGTGGTTATGGACGCCTTCGAGCTGTCCTGGCGCATCCGGGAAATGGACATGTGTGCCTCCCCTTACGACCTGGCCGATTGGGGTTACACCCCGATTGCGGTGGAAACTCCGGCCGGCCGGGCGCAGTACGCAGCCGCACAACGCGGCTTCGCCGAGGAATCGCAGCAGTTGCGGGCGCACATCCTGAGCCTGCTGGAACCCTTTGGAGGTCAGCTATGCAACCAGAACCGACAGGCCGGGTTATCCGCACCGGACCCGAGTCCTACGACCTGATTCTTCACCGCAGCTTTCCCGAACCGGCTGCGGCCGTGTGGCCCAGTTTTACCAACCCCGACCTGACAGGCCAGTGGTTCGGCCGCTGGGAAGGAACCCCTGGCAGGGGCGGCACCGTTGACCTGCAGCTGCTCTTCGAAGAGGGCCTGCCGTGGAGCCGGGTCCGGATAGCGGAGTGCGTCTCTCCGGAACTTCTGCGCCTGCTGGTCGAGGATGAATACGGCAGCTGGGACCTGGAGATCCGCCTCCGGGACGAACCGGCCGGCACCGCACTGGGTTTTATCCACCACTTGGAGGATCCGCAGGCCGCCTCAAGCATCGGCCCGGGCTGGGAATACTACCTGGACCACCTGCTGGCCGCCCGCAGCGGCGGCCCGGCTCCGGACTTCGAGGACTACTTCCCAAGCCAGGAAGCCTACTTCGCGGCCTCCGCAGAGGCCGCCGCGGATTCGCCCGACCCTGCTTGACAGGGTTGGCTAGGCTGGTGGCTCCGCTACCAATGGAGGCCGTTCAGTGCGCAACATCCGAGGAATAGCATTAGTCCCCATGCTGCTGTGCACCGCCGTCCTGTTGGCAGCCTGCGGCGCCGATTCCGGCCGTTCTCCGGATTCCCGGGAATCAACAGGCTCCCCCAGTGAGTCAACGACGGCACCGACCTCGCCCGTCGGCCCGCCCACACCGATCGGCTCCCCTACCCCGATTCCCGGGACCGGCGGGGCCTCGGCGGAGGCGCCGGTCTCTCTGACCGTGGAGTTCAGCGCGGACGGGACAACGCCGAGCAGCACGTGGACGCTGCAGTGCGACGGCGCCGAGCCGCGGGAAGGCTCGACCGTACCGGATCCTGCCGGTGCCTGTGCCGTGCTTGCCGAACAGGGGGCAGCCGCCCTCGCTGAGCCGGCAGCGGACTTGATGTGCACCCAGGAAATCCGCGGCATGCAGCGCGCACACGTCACCGGCATGGTTCGCGGCGAGGCCGTGGACACAACCTTCTCACTGACTGACGGCTGCCAGATTTCGCGCTGGGAGCGGCTTACCGCCCTGCTGGGCCCGGCGGACGGCTCCCTCTAGCTACCGGAGCACGCTTTCCCGGCGGGTCAGGATCACCAACGTGCAAATTGGACCCAGCACGGGAAATATCAGGCAGAAGAGAAGCAGTCCAAGCCGCTCCCCGGCAGTGACTGCGCTCGAGCGGGCCAGGCGGATGACCGCCCACACCAGTAAAAGCAGCAGCACTGCGGCGATGCCGGAAACCAGGAGTGTATCGGCGGCCGGGATGGTCGGGTTGGCACCGTCATTCATGAGCTGCCCCCGCTCCGCTGGGCTCCTGCGCTGCCGGCCGGTCCCGTTTGCGCCGCACATGCACCTGCTTGCGTATCCGGGCAACCACGTCGCCGCTGCCGTCGGTCACGTCCACCGAAAACCATTCGAGAACCTTCTCCCCGCCCGCGGCCTGCTTGCGCAGCCGTTCGACGTCGGCCGGGTCCAGGACAAACTCGGCCCGCACCTCGCCCTTTCCCGGCTTCAGGAACTCAATCTCCGCTGCACGGTCCCAGACCACGTGGTCACGGCCGAGGTGGTGGAGCAGCATCATCATCCAGAACGGGTCCGTCATGGCGAACAGGGAGCCGCCGAAATGAACGCCGGCCACGTTCTTGTTCCACCAGTAGGACCGCAGCCGCACAGAGACACCCAGGTACTCAGGGTCCAGTCGGGTGATTCGAATACCGGTAAAGGCAAAGGGCGGCCATACGTTCATTAGCCGGCGAACCGTGGCCGGGCTTGCTTGTAGGAGTCTCACGGCCCCACTCTAACCAGAGGTAATCCAGCTCACACAACGGCCGCAATCTGCACCTGATCCTGCACCCCATGGCCTATTATTGAATAAGCATGCTTAGTATTCTTCCGGACAACGGAGTTCTGGACCGACTGAAAGCGCAAAAATGTCTATAGAAGCAAAGGACCAATATCTCTGGGCACGCGGGATCCTCGAGTCCGACGACGCCGAGTACATGCACTGCGGCGAACCCATGCAGCCCCGGGACAGCCGGCAGCTGTCCATCTTCGAACCGATCACTGTGGAATCCATGCCGCAGGAACCGGTGGATGTACAGCTGGAAACCACCGTGCTCCGCTGCGTCTGCGGCTTCCAGCTGGAGATCCCGGCCTAGGCCCGGAGTCGTCACCGTAACGCAGGTAACGCGGCTAGAATGGCAAGTGCAAGCTCGCGGAGCGCTGAATCAGCGTGAGACGGCAAGGTCCGCGGCCACCCATCTCGTTTAGAGGAGCTGCCGGATGCCCCGGATCGTTGTTGACGTTATGCCCAAGCCTGAAATCCTTGATCCGCAGGGCAAAGCCATTGCAGGGGCACTCCCCCGCCTGGGACTGACCGGCTTCGCCGGAGTCCGCCAGGGCAAGCGCTTCGAGCTCACCGTAGACGGAGACGTCACCCCCGAAATCCTGGAGCAGGCCCGCACCGCCGCCGCCACACTGCTCTCCAACCCCGTGATCGAAGACGTCACCCGCGTTGAAGTAATCCCGGAGGCCTGATCTTGAGTACCCCCCTGATCGGCGACTTTTCCGTTGCCCCCGAGAACGACGCGCTCCGCGCGGTCCGGGTGGGTGTCATCACCTTCCCCGGCACCTTGGATGACCGCGACGCCGCCCGCGCCGTGACCATCGCCGGCGGCACCGCCGTCGGGCTCTGGCACGCCGAAGCCAATCTGCAGTCAGTGGACGCCGTAATCATCCCCGGCGGGTTCTCCTACGGGGACTACCTGCGCGCCGGCGCGATTGCCCGCTTCGCACCGCTCATGGACAAGGTAGTGGACGCCGCAGCCGGCGGCATGCCCGTACTGGGCATCTGCAACGGCTTCCAGATCCTCACCGAGGCGCACCTTCTGCCCGGTTCCATGATCAAGAACAACCACCTCCGGTTCTCCTGCGCGGACCAGCTGCTGCGGGTGGAAAACAACAGCACCGCCTGGACCTCCGCCTACGAACCCGGTGCCGGCATGGTGGTTCCGCTGAAAAACCAGGACGGACAGTACGTCGCGGACGAGAAGACGCTGGACGAGCTGGAAGGTGAAGGCCGGGTGGTCTTCCGCTACGACGGCGGGAACCCCAACGGGTCCCGCCGCGGCATCGCCGGCATTTCCAACGCCGCAGGAAACGTCGTCGGGCTGATGCCCCACCCTGAACACGCCGTCGAACCCGGCTTCGGCCCGGATTCCTCCGCCTACGGCGAGGTAGGCCTGGGCTACGGCACCGACGGGCTGCGCATCTTCAGCTCTGTACTCAACTCGCTCGTTGCCGGAGGCAAGTCATGACCGTTTCCCCCAGTGCTGCCGCTGAGCAGAAGAAGTTCCGCATCGACACCGTTGAGCACGCCGCTGCCACCCCGGACACGGAACTGCCCTGGGCCGAGCTCGGCCTGAAGGAAGACGAATTCCACCGCGTCGTGGAGATCCTGGGCCGCCGCCCCACCGCGGCGGAACTGGCCATGTACTCGGTGATGTGGTCCGAGCACTGCTCGTACAAGTCCTCCAAGGTGCATTTGAAGCAGTTCGGTGACAAGGTCACCGACAAAATGAAGGAACACCTGCTGGTGGGCATCGGCGAGAACGCCGGCGTCGTGGACATCGGTGAAGGCTGGGCCGTGACCTTCAAGGTCGAATCCCATAACCACCCGTCCTTCGTGGAGCCCTACCAGGGGGCGGCCACCGGCGTCGGCGGCATTGTCCGCGACATCATCTCCATGGGTGCCCGCCCGGTGGCCGTGATGGATCCGCTGCGCTTCGGCGCCATCGACCACCCGGACACTGCCCGCCTGGTGCACGGCATCGTCTCCGGCATCGGCGGCTACGGCAACTCCCTGGGCCTGCCGAACATCGGCGGGGAACTGGTCTTCGACTCCGTCTACCAGGGCAACCCGCTGGTCAACGCCCTGGCTGTGGGCGTAATGCGCCACGAGGACATCCGCCTGGCCAACGCCTCCGGCGCCGGCAACAAGGTGGTGCTCTTCGGCGCCCGCACCGGCGGCGACGGCATCGGCGGCGCGTCCGTGCTGGCCTCCGAATCCTTCGACGCGGACAAGCCTTCCAAGCGTCCCGCCGTCCAGGTGGGCGATCCGTTCGCGGAGAAGGTGCTCATCGAGTGCTGCCTGGAGCTGTTCAAGTCCTCCGTGGTGGAGGGCATCCAGGACCTGGGCGCGGCCGGCATTTCCTGCGCGACGTCGGAACTCGCCTCCAACGGCGACGGCGGTATGCACGTGGAACTGACCAACGTGCTGCTGCGCGACCCCACCCTGACCCCCGGCGAGATCCTGATGTCCGAGTCACAGGAACGCATGATGGCCGTGGTGACGCCGGAGAACGTGGAAGCGTTCGAGGCGATCATGGACAAGTGGAACGTGGAGTACTCCTGGCTCGGCGAGGTCACCGGCACCGGCCGGCTGATCATCGACTGGGACGGCGAGACCATTGTGGACGTGGATCCGCGCACGGTGGCGCATGAGGGACCGGTGTACCAGCGCCCCATGGCCCGCCCGGCCGCACAGGACAGCATCGAGGCCGACTCCTTCAATGCGGAACGGCCCTTCGGCAGCGCCGCGGTCAAGGACGCCATCCTGGAACTCATGGCCTCGCCGAACATGTGCGACAAGTCCTGGGTCACCAACCAGTACGACCGCTACGTGCAGGGCAACACCGCCCTGGCCATGCCGGACGACGCCGGTGTGGTCCGCGTGGATGAAACCACCGGACTGGGCGTCGCCATTTCCACCGATGCCAACGGCCGCTACTCCTACCTCAACCCGTACGAGGGCGCGAAGCTGGCCCTGGCCGAGTCCTACCGCAACGTGTCCACCGCCGGCGCAAAACCCCTGGCGGTCACCGACTGCCTGAACTTCGGCTCCCCGGAGGACCCCGAGGTCATGTGGCAGTTCGCCGAGTCCGTACGCGGACTGGCCGACGGCTGCCGCGAACTCGGCGTGCCTGTCACCGGCGGCAACGTCTCGCTCTACAACCAGACCGGCGGCGTCGCCATCCATCCCACCCCCGTGGTGGGCGTGCTGGGCGTGTTCGACGACGTCGCCCGGCGCACGCCGTCGGGCTGGCGGCAGGACGGCCAGGCCATTTACCTGATGGGCACCACGCAGGACGAGCTGGACGGTTCCGAATACGCGAACCTGCGCGGCCACCTGGGCGGACAGCCGCCGAAGGTGGACCTGCAGGCGGAGAAACTGCTCGGGGAACTGCTGGTCAATGCCTCCCGCGACGGAATGATCGACGCCGCGCATGACCTCTCCGAGGGCGGCCTCGCCGCCGCACTGTCCGAAATGGCCCTGCGCTTCGGCGTGGGCGCACGGATCGGCCTCGGCGAAGTCTGCGAACGCGACGGGGTGGACCTGTTCACCCTGCTGTTCTCCGAGTCCCAGGCCCGCGCCGTCGTCGCGGTGGCCCGGAGCGAGGAGGTCCGCTTCAAGGACATGTGCTCGGCGCGCGGCTTCGCTCATGCCCGGATCGGCGTGGTGGATACCGAGATCGGTGCCCTGGACTTCCAGAGCAACTTCGTCCTGCCGCTGGATGAGCTGAAGGCTGCGCACGAAGGGACCCTGCCGAAGCACTTCGGCTAGTATCCCGCGGCTGCACGGGCCCGGGATACGGGCCCGTGTAGGCTCCTCAGGCATGGACAAGATCTACCGAACGCAGCAGGTCCGCCAGGTTGGCGGAGTACTAAGCCTGGCGGCGGGCGCCGTCCCACTGATTTTGAACCTGCCGTATTTGTTCAGCGGGGATGACCGGCTGACGGCCGGCCTCACCGTCGCGGCCGGGCTGCTGGCAGCAGGCATCGGGGTGTGGTTGCTGGCGGGGGCCCGCAGCCGGGGCAAGGAACAGGTGCTGACTGCGGACCGGGGACGAGTCAAGTTCATGGCGGCGACCGCGGTGCTGTGCGCAGTACTGCTCATCATTTCGTTGCTGCTGCTCCAGCAGCCCACGACGTCCACCGGACTGTTCGGACTCCTCCTGGCGAACTCGTTTCGGATGCTCTTCGTACCTGTTGGCCGCCAAACCAGGTAGTCCCCCGCGCGTCCGGACCGCCGAATGAAGCAAAACCCGGAAGTACGTGCAAAATTAGCTCGTGAGCATAATCCCCGAGAACCTGGCCGCAGACGCCGGCATCCCCACGCAGCGCCTGACGCTGGACCTGATGACCGTGGCGGAAGTGGACGCCCTCATCATCCAGACGCGCCACCCGGACTGGGCGGAGGACTTCCCGCAGCCCACCGACTACGACGCCGCCCGCCAGTTCTTCGAGGCCGGATTGCTCGGTCCCGCTGCGGCAACGTTCGGCACCCGCCTGATCCGGGAAATATCCACCACGCTGGTGGTGGGAACCATCGGCTTCGCCGGCCTGCCCGATGAAGGCACGGTGGAAGTCAGCTACAACGTTGCGCCCTCCCGCCAGGGCCAGGGCTACGCCACTGAAGCGTTGCTGGCGTTGGCCCGGTTTGCGCTCACCCACCCGGAGGTGGACGCCATTATTGCCTACACGGAGCCGGGCAACGACGCGTCCCAATCCCTGCTCCTGAGCGCGGGCTTTATGCCGGAAGAGGAAAACGGCCTCACCCTGAAGTTCATCCTCCGGAGGGATCAGCTCCCGGAGGCCAGCCGGTAGGCAGCTGCGAAGTACCGGTTGGTGTAGAACTGCTGGACCCTCACGTTGACGGCGTTCGCTGCACCCACCAGCCGGTTGCCTGGACGGCTGTAGGCGGCGATCCGGAAATACAACCGGCCCTCCTCGTCGAGTTCGGCATAAAAGCCTTCTTCGCCTCGCTCCGGGTGTCCAGCCAAGGTCCCGTAGCCAAAACCGCTGCGCTGACCGCGGACCGGTGCGCCGTCGTCGTCGACCACCGCTTCCGCTGCCCAGATCACCCGGCACGGCGCGTAGTAGCGCACCCGCCAGAACCCGACGCCGGACGCCATGTCGACACCGGGGACGGCGCGGGGCGTGCCGGGGGGCACATACAGCCCCGCCCGGCGATGCAGGTCCCAGTCCAGCAGCCCGTTGGTGAGGCGGAGGAACCCGGCCTGCGGGTCGGCCACCTCCAGTTCTTCCTTGCGCAGCACCAGCCGGTAACCCGCAGGCCAGCGGTCCGTCATCGGCGCCGGATACGGCCGCTCGGTAAACCCCTGCTCCGCGTAGGTGAAGCCGGTGTTGCCCCTCATCCGCCCGCCAGGCCCTTCCACTCGAGTGATTCCCGGTCTTTTCGCGGCAGCGACGCCACCACCAGGTCATAGGAGTCCTCCACCAGGTCCCGGATCATTCCGTGCGGCAGGCCGGAGGCAACTTCCACCTGGTTCCAGTGCGTCTTGTTCATGTGCCAGGCGCCCGTGATTTCCGGATGGGCGGCTCGCAGCTGGAGCGCCAGTTCCGGTTCGCACTTCAGGCTGATCATCAGGGGCTCGCCGGCTAGGGCGGCAAGGGCAAACATTTTCGCTTTGCCGCCGGCCGCCCGCACCTTGAACACCGAGGACTCCGGACCGAAAGGGAAATCTTCAAACGCTCCGGGCAGGGACAGGCACAATCGTTTAAGCTCACCCGCATCCATGTGGACAGCCTAGCGCTGCCGTCCGTGCGGTGGCACTGCCGCCACCCATGGGTGGCAGGATGGGAGGAACAGGTAGGAAAGCTGCGGGCATGCCGGCAGCGGAGCGAAGGACAAAACGGTTTGAACCACAACAACCGCAGTACCGGCACCGTCAGCCAGGCCGCCGAGCGCGCCGCCGATTCCACGGCCTTCGAGCGGTTCGCCCGGGTGGGCTACGTGGCAAGCGGGATCGTGCACATTGTCATCGGCGCGATCGCCCTGCAGATCAACGCCGGAGGATCCGGCAACGCGGACACCAGCGGAGCCGTAGCCGCTGTGGCCAAACAGCCCGCCGGGTACGTGCTCCTCTGGTTCTGCTTCCTCGGCTGCTACGCCCTGGCACTGTTCCAGCTCAGCCGCATCTTCCTTGCCGGACAGCAGCTGAAAGACACGGAGCTCTGGAAGGACCGGGCCAGCAACGCCGGACAGGTGCTCGTTTACGGGGCCATCGGAACCATTTTCGCTTCGTTCTCCCTGGGCCGCGGCAGCAACGACGGCAGCTCTTCCTCAGTCAGCTGGACCGCCCGCCTGCTGGCGGTACCAGCGGGCCAATGGATTCTGGGCCTCGCCGGACTGGTTGTGGTGGGGGTAGGCGGCTACTTCATTTTCAAGGGAGCCACCCGCCGCTTCCGCCGAAACCTCACCGGCGTCCCCGGCGGTCTCTGGTCAAAGGCCGTGGATATCACCGGCGTGGCCGGCTTTATCGCCAAGGGAGTGTCGCTTGGCATCCTGGGGGCGCTGCTCACCCTGGCCGCCGTGCAGGCGGACCCGGAGGAGTCCACCGGCCTCGACGGTGCGCTGCATACACTGCGGGACCAGCCCTTCGGCATGGTGGCGCTGGCCGCGGTGGGTGTCGGCCTGATGCTTTACGGGCTGTACATGGGAATCATCCGCGCCCGGTTCGCCAAACTCTAGAGCCCGAAGCGCGGTGCTTCGATCACCGGGCAGGCGTCCATAACGACGTCGAGCCCTGCCGCTGCTGCACGCGCGGCTGCCGCTTCGTCCACCACGCCGAGCTGCATCCAGACAGCCTTGGCGCCGACTTCGATGGCCTGGTCCACGATGTCGCCCACGCGGGCGGAATTCACGAAACAATCGACCACGTCGATGCTTCCCGGGATTTCGCTGAGCCGGCGGTAACCCTTGTTGCCGTGCACGTCATCGCCCTTCAGGCTCACGGGAATGATCTCCATGCCCAGATGGTCCTGGACAAAGCGTGAGACGCCGACGGCGGGGCGGAGCGGGTTATTGGACAACCCCACGATCGCCCACCGGGCCGGCTTGTTCCGGAGCAACCGCTCGATTACCGCAGGGTCGTTGACGTGTGCGCTGCTGTCACCGTTGAACTGGAACATCTGCCGTCCTTTGCCGAGCCCGAAGATTGGGCTTCAGCTTACGCCCGGGGCCGCCTAGCTCAGGAAAGACTCGATGGCATCGGTCAGGGCCGCGTCGGGGACACCGCCGGTATCCGACTCCAGCAGCAGGAACTCCCCCGAGTCCAAGGCCTCGGCGGTCTGGCGTGCCAGGTCCTGGGTATCGTCGCCGCTGCCGCTGCCGGCCATCACGAGAACGGGGATGCGGACGCCGGCGAGGCCCTCGATCTCGGTCTGCAGGACCATCAGTTCGTCCTCCCCGTCAGCGAGGGACAGGGTGGGTTCCAGGGCCACCACCCGGCTGACCACCGTGGATTCCTCGGCGGCCCTCAGGGCCAGGAATGCCCCTTCATCAAACCCGTAAAGGTCGGTTGTTCCTCCCGCCACTTGGAGGACAGCCAGCAGGTCATCAACGTCCGACTCCGCGGTGTATTCCTCGCCCATGCCGCTTTCCCCGATACCCCGGCGGTCATAGGTGTAGACCGTGTGGTTTTTCGAGAGGGCGTCCGCCAGGACCACCGTCGCGGGGCTGCTGCGGTGCGCCAGCAGGGGTCCCACAATCGCCAGCGGCGGGCCGCTGCCCTGCCGGGACCACGCAATGGGTGTTCCATCGGCGGACATCACGATTCCGGAGGCACCCGAAGCTGATTCCATGGCCGGCTCCCTGCTGGTTGGGGGTAGGAAGATGCTGGAGAGCCGACGGGCCCGCCTTAATGCACCGTGTTCCAAAATTAGGAGCCGACGGCGCGCGAGGTCAATGCCCGCAGGCGGCAGGTGCACGGAAGTGCCGCAGAAGGCAAGACCGGCGACGGCGCCGAACATTTCCTTATGTGAACGGGCGCACCTGCCCGGGCTTGTCGGATCCGCGGATCCGGCGTTTAGTAGTCCTTGACCATCCCGAGCGGCTGAGAGACCTGGATCGATGAAGCCGCAGCAACCCTGGTTGCCGCATTTCCTCCTTGAGAGGCGGCAATAACGAGGCTGGTGTCGCAGGAAGCCGTTATCCCGGCTCAGGACACCTTCCGTAGGGTGCTACTGCCAGGTTCGATGGAGCGTTCCTATGACTGCAGTATTGCCCTCTTCCACGTCCACCCCGCCTTCGCGCACCGGACGGCCCGCCCCCAACGGGGCAGCCCTGCCGGTTCGATTCGCCGGGCTCAGCCGCAGTTTCGGCACCGGCCTGGATGAACACGTTGTCCTTCGGGACATTACCTTTGACATCCATCCCGGCGAGGTGCTGGCCATCCTCGGCCCCAGCGGCTGCGGCAAGTCCACGCTGTTGCGTGCAGCTGCCGGCCTGGATCTTCCGACGTCCGGCAGCGTCCTGATTGACGGCAGTACCGTCAACGGAATCGATGACCGCTGCGCCGTCGCCTTCCAGGAACCGCGGCTGCTGCCGTGGCAGACCCTGCAGGCCAACATTGCGATCGGGCTCCCGAAGTCCGCGAGCGCCAGCCGAGGGAAGGCCAAAGTTGCCGAGCTCCTGGACCTGGTAGGCCTGTCCGCCTTCGCCAAGCACCGGCCGCGGGCGGTTTCCGGAGGCATGGCCCAACGGACTTCCCTGGCCCGTGCCCTCGCCCGGGAACCCGGCGTTTTGCTGCTCGATGAACCCTTTGGCGCCTTGGACGCGCTGACCCGGCTGAAGATGCAGGACCTGCTGCTCACCCTGCACCGGGCTGCGCCTGCCACCGTGCTGCTGGTTACCCACGACGTAGATGAAGCCCTGCAGCTGGCGGACCGCATCATTGTCCTCGGCCCCGAGGACACTGCTCCCGGCGCCACCATCACCGAGGTTGTCACCGTCCCCGGCCGTCGGCCCCGGGACCGCGCCTCGGCAGAGCTGGCCCGAATGCGCGGCGAGCTCCTCGCCCTGCTCGGCGTAGAGCGCCACTAGCCCTCCCACGCCTCCCAGGCCCTTCGCAACGGGCACCGCCCCGCCCCGTCAGGGCAGACACACCGCTGCCCTCTCCACACGCACACCCTAACTGCGCTTTTGCGCACCCTCCTCCCGTAAGGAACCATCATGAACAGCCGTTCCCACCTGTCCCGTCCGTCCCGTCCGTCCCGCCTCCCCCGCCGGACGCCCCGCATGCTCGCCGCCGCCGCGGCGGCCGCCGCGCTCGCCCTCACCGGATGCGTTGCCGGGGAAGACACCACCGGCGCCTCCGCCGTAGAGGAGGCCGACGGCGGGACGCTCACGCTCGACTTCGCCACGTATAACCCGCTGAGCCTGATCATCAAGGACCAGGGCTGGCTGGAGGACGCTTTGGCCGATGACGGGGTCGCGGTGGAATGGGTCCAGTCCGCCGGCTCCAACAAGGCCAACGAGAACCTGCGTTCGGGTGCGATCGACGTCGGCTCCACCGCTGGTTCGGCCGCCTTGCTCAACCGGGCCAACGGCTCCCCGATCAAGGTGATTGACGTCTTCTCCCAGCCCGAATGGTCGGCCCTGGTGGTCGGTCCCGATTCCGACATCAGCTCGGTAGCCGATCTGGCAGGCAAATCCGTGGCCGCAACCAAGGGCACCGACCCCTACTTCTTCCTGGTCCAGGCGCTGGACGAGGCAGGGCTGAGCCTCTCCGACATCACCGTGGAGCAGTTGCAGCATGCCGACGGCCGCGCTGCACTGGAGAACGGGTCAGTGGATGCCTGGGCCGGACTGGATCCGATCATGGCCGGAGCCGAGCAGAACGGTTCCCGCCTGGCCTACCGCAACCTGGACTTCAATACCTACGGGCTCCTCGCAGCGAACGAGTCCTTCCTGTCGGAAGACCCCGAGCAGGCGCAGGCCGTGGTCAACGCGTACGAAAAGGCCCGTGCCTGGGCGGCAGCAAATCCCGATGAAACCGCGCAGATCCTGGCCGACGTGGCCGGGCTGGACCCCGCCGTCGCCCAAACGGTGATCGGCGAGCGCAGCAACCTCGACGTAGATCCCGCACCCGGGGAAGCCCAGCGCAGCGTCCTGGCGAAGATCGGCCCCACGTTGGTGGAGACCGGTGACGTGGCCAGCCAGGAGCAGGTCGACGACGCCCTGGCCAGTCTCCTCGATGACTCCTATGTGCGGAACGCAGATCCGGATTCACTGGGAGCCTCCTCATGAGCACCCCGGCCACGTCCACGGCTCCGGCCCCAGCCCGCACCCACACCCGCAAAGCCTCCCTTCGAACACCGGCAGCTTCAAAGGCCACTGGGCCGGACCGACGGCTTCCCCGGCTCGGACTGGGCCTGTTCGTCCCGGTGCTGCTGCTCGCGGCCTGGCATCTCACCTCAACCACCGGGGTCTTCAGCGCCGTGCAGCTTCCCTCCCCCGCGGCGGTCTATTCCGCGGCCGCGGACCTGGTGCAGCGCGGCCAACTGGGTGGCCACATCGCCATCTCCACCCAGCGGGTGCTGACCGGCTTTGCCATCGGTTCCGCCCTGGGACTGGTCCTTGGCGCCCTGCTGGGCCTGTCCCGGCTGGCCGATGCCCTGCTGGGCCCGGTCATCGGAGCCCTCCGGGCGGTTCCCTCCCTGGCATGGGTACCGCTGCTGATCCTCTGGATGAAAATCGGCGAGGATTCCAAGATCACGCTGATCACCATCGGCGCGTTCTTTCCGGTCTTCACCACCGTTGCGCTGGCCCTGCGCCACGTGGACCGGAACCTGGTGGAGGCAGCCCGCGCCTTCGGGCTCCGCGGCGTGAAGCTGCTGACCACCGTGCAGTTGCCGGCCGTGGTACCGGCCGTTTTCTCCGGCCTGCGGCTCGCACTCGCCCAGTCCTGGCTGTTCCTCGTTGCGGCGGAACTGATTGCGTCCTCAATGGGGCTCGGCTTCCTGCTGATGGACTCGCAGAACAACGGCCGGACCGACCGCATGTTCCTGGCCATCATCACACTGGCCGTCATCGGCAAAGCCACCGATGCCCTGCTGGGAATCGCGGAGAGGAAGGCGGTACGGAAATGGGCCTGATCTCCGTACTGGCCGCCGCTGGGACCTCCCCGGACCCTGTCACCGAAACCGAACGTATTGCATTCTGGGAGTCTGCGGCCCGCCGCCTGCAGTGGGACGAGCCCTGGCATACCGCCCATTCCTTCCAAAGGCCGCAGCGTCTCAGCGGCACAGAGGTCCCGGAAGCAGAGGCGGAGTACACCGTTCCGAGTATCGAGTGGTTTGCCGGGGGCCGCCTGAATGCCGCCGTGAACTGCGTGGACCGGCACGTGGCAGCCGGGCACGGCAGCCGGGTTGCCCTCCACTTCGAGGGCGAACCCGGAGACCGCCGCTCCGTCACCTACGCCGAACTGCTGCAGCAGGTCTGCCGCGCCGCCAACGCCCTGCAGGCCCTGGGCGTAGGCGCCGGTGACCGGGTGGTGATCTATCTGCCCGTCCTCGTCGAGACCATTGTCATCACCCTGGCCTGCGCACGGATCGGGGCAGTACACTCGCTGGTGTTCGGCGGGTTCTCCGCCGAGGCGCTGAAGTTCCGCGTCCGGGACACCGGTGCGAAACTGCTGGTCACCACGGACGGCCAGTACCGACGAGGCAGAGCCGTACCAGTGAAGGACAATGCGGATGCAGCCGTCGCCGATGCCGACTCCGTTGAGCACGTCCTGGTGATCCGGCGGACCGGATCTCCGGTTCGCTGGGTGCACGGCCGCGATGTGTGGTGGCACGAGAGCGTGGACACGGCGTCGGACGTCCATGAAGCCGGCACGTTCGACGCCGAGTCGCCGCTGTTCATCATGTACACCTCCGGCACCACCGGCCGGCCGAAGGGCCTGGTCCACACCACCGGCGGCTACCTGACCCAGGCAGCACAGAGCTACGACTACCTCTTCAGCCATCCGGACCCCGCCCAGCGGTCAGCCGACGTGCACTGGTGCACCGCGGACCTGGCGTGGGTCACGGCGCACACCTATGAGATCTACGGACCCCTCGCCAACGGCGCCACCCAGGTGATCTTCGAAGGCACCCCGGACACCCCGCACCCGGGCCGGCACCTTGAAATCATCGAACGCTACGGGGTCACCAGCTACTACACGGCCCCCACCCTGGTGCGTTCCCTGATGGGGTGGTTTCCCGACGGCGTCCCGCCGCGCTATGACCTCTCCTCGATCCGCCTGCTCGGCACCGTCGGCGAAGCGGTGAACCCGGAGGCCTGGCGCTGGTTCCGGGAGCAGTTCGGCCGGAGCGAGGTTCCGATGCTGGATACCTGGTGGCAGTCCGAAACGGGTGCCGCCATCCTCACCCCGCGGCCCACCGACCGCACGTTTAAACCCGGCTGCGCCTCGCGCCCCATGCCCGGAGTCGGCACCCGGGTAGTGGACGGCGACGGGTCCCCGGTCCCGCCGAATACCCAGGGCCTCATTGTCGTGGACCGGCCCGGCCCCGGCATGGCCCGCACGGTATGGGGAGACCCGCAGCGCTATCTCGATTCCTACTGGCGGCAGTACGCACGGCAGGGATGGTTCCTGGCGGGCGACGGCGCCCGCTCCGACCCCGACGGCGACACCTGGATCCTGGGGCGGGTGGACGACGTGCTGAATGTTTCCGGGCACCGGCTCTCCACCATCGAAATCGAATCTGCCCTGGTGTCCCACCCCTGGGTGGTCGAAGCCGGCGTCTGCCCGGTTACCGATTCCCGCACCGGGCACGCAGTCGTTGCCTTCGTGGTGCTCACGGAGACAGCGGAGGCCGCACGCGCCGGCGCCGTGCTGCGGGCACACGTGACCGGGGAGATCGGACCGATAGCCCGGCCCGCCGCCGTCGTTGTGGTTCCCGATGTGCCCAAGACGCGCTCCGGAAAGATCCTGCGCCGCCTGCTGGCCGAGCTGTTTGAGGGCGCACCGCTGGGCGACACCAGCAGCCTCCAGAACGAGCCGTGCATCGCGCCGATCAGGGCAATTTGTGCGGCTCGGCGCGAAGGGACGGCCTAATGCTTCCTGGTCAGCGTGATCCGGTCCATCACCACGGAACCGCCCATTTCCTCCTGGACCCGCAGGAATTCCGTGGGCGAGACTTCCAGGACCATGGTCCCGGGGCGGGGAACCAGCAGGTCCTCGTGTCCGCCGTCCATCAGTTCCAGCAGCAGCTGGGTGGCCTCGGCCTGGGACATCGCCTTAGTGAAAGCGATCGTGTGGGTGGCAGCGGCACGCCGGTAGCCGGTTTCAATCACGATTACGTACTCGTCCATCGCCCGCCACCCTCGCTTCGGTCCGCCGGCAGATCCGTGCGCCCAGCCGGCACCCGCCTGCTCCCCATTGTTTGCCTGCACTCACCAAGTTTTCAACGGTTCCCCCGTTTCCAGCCCTCTCCACTCCCAAGGAAGGAGCACTCAGCTTATGAGTGAACACCAATTCGGATTCCGCACGCGCGCCCTGCACGCCGGCGGGACCCCCGATGCCCTGCACGGTGCGCGCGCCGTTCCCATCTACCAGTCGACCTCGTTTGTCTTCAAGGACACGGACGACGCCGCCAATCTGTTCTCGCTGCAGAAGTACGGCAGCATCTACTCGCGGATCGGCAACCCCACGGTGGCTGCCTTCGAGGAGCGCATCGCATCGCTGGAGGGCGGGATCGGGGCGGTGGCGACGGCGTCGGGCATGTCCGCGGAATTCATCACCTTCGCCGCGCTCTGCTCCGCCGGGGACCACATCGTGGCGTCGGCCCAGCTGTACGGCGGCACCTTCACCCAGCTGGACGTGACCCTGCGCCGGTTCGGGATTGACACCACTTTCGTGGCCGGCACCGACCCGGCTGACTATGCCGCGGCCGTACAGGAAAACACCAAGGCCGTCTACGCCGAGGTGGTGGCCAATCCCAGCGGCGAAGTAACGGACATCGAGGCCCTGGCCCGGGTGGCGCACGACGCCGGGGTGCCGCTGATCCTCGACGCCACTCTCAGCACCCCCTATCTGGTGCAGCCCTTCACCCACGGCGCGGACATCGTCATCCATTCCGCCACCAAGTTCCTGGGCGGACACGGCACCACCCTGGGCGGCGTCGTCGTGGAGAGCGGCCGGTTTAACTGGGGCAACGGTAAATTTCCGGCCATGACGGAGCCGGTGCCCAGCTACGGAAACATTTCCTGGTGGGGGAATTTCGGCGAATACGGGTTCCTGACCAAACTGCGCTCCGAACAGCTGAGGGACATCGGCCCCTCCCTCAGCGCCACCTCGGCTTTTGCCCTCCTGCAGGGAGTGGAGACGCTGGCGCAGCGGCTGGATGAGCACCTGCGCAACGCCCAGGCGGTGGCCGAATGGCTGGAGGCGGATCCCCGGGTGTCCGGGGTCAGTTACGCAGGGCTGCCCTCACATCCGCATTACGCGCGGGCCCGGAAGTATCTGCCCAAGGGACCCGGATCGGTGTTCAGCTTCGGCGTCCGGGGCGGCCGTGCCGCGGGGCAGGCGTTCATTGAGGCGCTCCAGCTGGCCTCGCATCTGGCGAACGTGGGCGATTCCCGCACGTTGGTGATCCATCCCGGGTCCACCACGCACCAACAGCTCTCGCCGGAGCAGCTTCGCAGTGCAGGAGTACCCGAGGACCTGATCCGGATTTCCGTGGGCCTTGAGGACCTGGAGGACATTCTCTGGGACCTGGACCAGGCATTGTCGGTGGCCTGCGGGGACGCGGGCAGCCAGAGAGTTTCCGCCGCCGTACCCGTCCTCGAGGAGGCCGCCCATGTCCGCTGACACTGCTGCGCAGGTTCGTTCCTGGATTGGACCAACGGCGCCGGAACGGCTGGCGTTGCTGCGCTCGGCCGAATCCATCGCCATTGTCGGCGCGTCGGCCAAGGCCTCCCGGGCGTCCTACTTCGTTGCCACCTATCTGCTCTCCTCCTCGCGGTACCGGGTCTATTTCGTGAACCCGGCAGTGAAGGAGATCCTGGGCCGGCCGGTGTTTCCCTCGCTGGCGGACCTCCCGGAGGCGCCGGACATCGTGGACGTGTTCCGCCGCCACGAGGACCTGCCCTCAGTGCTGGCCGAGGCCCGGACGGCCGGCGCGAAAACGCTGTGGCTGCAACTGGGATCCTGGCACGAGGAGGTGGCCCGGGACGCCGAACAATCCGGCTTACAGGTGGTGATGGACCGCTGCGTAAAGATCGAGCATGCGCGCTTCCACGGCGGCTTGAACCTGGCCGGCTTTAATACCGGCGTGATCTCCTCAAAACGGCAGCTGACCGCGCAGTGACCGTGCCGGCGCTGAACGCCTAGCGGTCCCGGCCGGACTGGCCGCTGCCGTGGGAGTTGGCCCCGCCATTGCCCCGGCCGTTTCCCGGGCCCGAGTCCTGGCGTGACCACGGTCACCGGCGGGATCCGCTCCGGCTCGCTTGGAGTCTTGTCCCCGGCCTGCGGCATTGGGGTTCCCGTGAAGGTCGTCGCCGCGAGGCGGCTCCGGAACAATTGCTTTGCCGCCCCCAATGCCCGGAAGCGGCGGGTTGCCCGGCTCCACGCCCGGAGCGGGGACGATAGCCGGGGTCGGCGCCGGTTCCGGCTCCGGAGCGGGGACGGGCACAGGTACCGGGACGGCTTCCACGATCGGCGCGGGCTCCGGTGCCGGAACGGCAGCAGGGGGCAGCGGATCCGTGACGGCCTCCGGGGCGGCGGGCTCGGCTCGTTCCAGCGTGGGCGTTTCCGGGGTGAAGGTGACCTCGGGAGTCGGATCCGCTCGGATCAGGAAGTCAGGGTTGGCCGCCACGCCGCCTGCACCGACGGCCATGGCCCCGATCAGGGCTGCACCGAGAATCATGCCGCGGCCGCGCCGAGCCCGGGGGCGAAGCGGCACGGGGTTGCCGGCAAAAAGGGCAGCCAGCTCTCCGTCCGGTTCCGGCGCGGGGACGCGGGACTGCATGCGCAGCGCGAGCAGCTGCTCAACCAGCTCGGGGGACTCCTCTACGCCGGCTTCCGCCAGGAGGCCGCGGACGTGGAGCGTGTCCTGCGCTTCAGGATGCTCGTTCATTGTCCGGTACCTCCTTCCGTTCGAGTTGGTTCTTGAGTACGCCCAGTGCGCGGCGCTGAAGCTGCTTGACCGCTCCGGCACTGCGTCCCATGATCTTCGCCGATTCTTCAATGGAAAGATCGGCCACTACACGCAGAAGCAGGACTTCCTGCTGCTGCGCCGTGAGCCCTTCCAGCAGTGCTGCGGCTCCGGCATCGGCGCCGAGCACGCTTTCCTCGGCGGATTCTGCTTCACGGCGGTCCAGCTCCGGATCAAACACGGCCATCACCGGCTCACGCTCGCGCCGTCGAACGTCGTCCACCATGCGGGCGTGGGCGACGGAGAAAGCGAAGGTCCGGGCGCCGCGGAGCCCTCCCTTAAGCGTGTCCAGCTTGGAGAACAGTGTCAGGAAGACTTCCTGCGTGAGCGCTTCGGGGTCGTCGCACCCCTTGGAGCGGAGGTAGCCGAGGATGCCGGGCGCGAAGTCGTCGTAGATTTCCCGCAAAGCCGCCGGTTTTCGGGCACGCGCATCACGGAGCGTTTGCTCAGTAAGCGGTGCAGGCACGGCGGATTCACTTTCCTGGGAAGCGGGAGTGGTCCAAATGCTACCGTGTCCGTCGCCGTTGACATGCGTGCAACGGCCGCACCGATGCTCGTTGGGGGGATAAGCCTCGGCGCGGCCGTTACAAACAGGTAATCGTGAACGGGTAGGAAAAGGTTACGCACCACGCGGAAAATCTTTTCAGCGCCGGTCTCCCGGACCTAGTGCGCCTCCACAATCCGCGCATTTCCGGCAAAACGGCGGTTCTTCAACACCGGGAGGAACTGGCGGACGTCGTCGATCCGCTGACGGGTGACGTCCGCCGTCACCACCGCCTCGCGCTCGTCCTCCAGCGCCGCCTGCGGCACTCCCATGGGGTCCAAAATGACGGAGTGGCCCACGGTATGCCGGCTGGAGGTACCGGCCGCTGCGACCCACAGGGTGTTTTCGATGGCGCGGGCCTTGAGCAGGGTTTCCCAGTGGTCGATCTTGTGCTCGCCCTTGAACCAGGCCGCCGGCACAGCCAGCAGATCTGCGTCCAGGTCGGCGAGCGCCCGGGCCAGTTCCGGGAAGCGCAGGTCATAGCAGGTCATGACCCCCACCCGGAGGTCCCCTACCTGCATAACCTTCACGCCGCCGTCGCCCGGTTTGATCCGGGTCGATTCGGCGTAGGAGAACGCGTCGTAGAGGTGCAGCTTGCGGTACGTGTCCACAATCCGTCCGGTCGCATCGATGAGGACCAGGGTGTTGAAGGGCCGTTCCTCACCGCTGGACTCATAGCCGCCGGCGATCACCGCAATCTCCAGCTCGGCGGCGAGCAGGGACAGCTGGGAGACAAAAGTGGTCCAGGAGGCGTCGACGGCGGCGGCCAGGGTTCCTTCCACCTTCCCGATGCTGAACATGGATTCCTCGGGGAAGATGATCAGCTCCGATCCCTCGGCGCGTGCCTTGCCGGCCAGGGAGCGCATGGTGTCCAGGTTCTCCCGGACCCCACCGGCGGGGCTGAACTGACCGACGCTGACTTTCACGGGAAACCACCTTCACTTCGGGCTGGGTTGCTCCCAGCCTAGAGCAGGTCAGCGTTGTTCTGCAGGATCCTCCGTGATGCGGGAGATCGGTGACGGGTGCCGCAGCCGCACCAATCCCGGCCGCTATCCGCCGTCCGGGGCGGCCCAGAACTGCAGTATGGTCCGGGTGACCTCCTTCGGAGCCACGAGCAGCGGCGCGACGTGTCCACCACCTGTCACAGGAACGAATTGACCGGCAGGCAACGAACGGGCCGCCTGTTCCGCCTCCCCGGCGTCGCTCATGGCATCATCCCGGCCGGCCATCAACAGTGTCGGCACCTGCAGCCGAGGCAGGACCGGGCGGAGGTCCGGACGGCGAAGCATCAGCGAGCGCATAGCCCAGTACTTGCCCCGCCTGTCGCCGCGTTGAAAGGCGGCGGCAACAATTGAAGCAGCTGAAGGCGCGCTCGCGGCGGCTCCTTGCCCAACCAGTGCTTCCACCACCGTTTTGCTAAACGGTCCCGGACCCAGAATCCGGTACAGCCGGACGAGGAGTGCGGTCTTCCGGCGGTCGGCCGCTGGCAGCGGATAGGCCGGGGTGCCGATGGCCGTCAAGGTCCTGATGCGGGCGGGAAAACCATCCGCCAGGAGTATGCCCACGTGTCCGCCCCAGGCGTTGCCCACCCAATCGACCGGGGCGGCAACCTGCAGGGCGTCCATCACCTGCACCGCCGCTGTGGCGCAGTCCTGCAGGGAATAGAACCTTCGGGGACCTGGACTGTCTCCATGACCGGGGCCGTCCACCAGGAACAGCTCGCGCCCGTCCCCCAGCTCTTGGGTGACGAGGTCAAAAGTCTCTGAATCAACGAACATGCTGTGCCACAGGAACACCGGCGGACCCACGCCGATCCGGCGGATTTTGATGGGGCCAACAGCCGTAGGGACCACGGTTGACGTTGTTTTCGTATCCACGCCCGCCTCCTAAGAACGGATCCTTGGAATGCTTCGGATTCCGAAGCTTATGCCCTAGACTTTCCACCATGTCACTGCCGCCGTCAAGAGGTTCCGCTACCGAAAATCCGAACCGAAGGCGGCTCCCCGTCGGCCAGCTCCTGGTCCGCCTCCTGGCCGAATTCCGACGTGTTCTGCTGGAAGAGGCAGACCGGCACGGATACGGGGATCTCCGCCCCGCCCACCTGCAGATCACCGGCAATATAGGCACGAAGGGAATCCGTCTGACGGCCCTCGCAGCAAGGGCGCAGCTCAGCCTCGCCGCCACATCGGAACTGGTGAATGAGCTGCAGAGTCTGGGATACCTGATGCGCAAGCCCGACCCCGCGGACGCACGGGCAAAACTTATCCTGCCAACCCCGCGGGGGCTGCAGCTGCTCCGCGACGCGTCGGACAAGGTTCGTGAACTGGAACAACAGTGGGGAACATACGCCGGCGAGCAACACTTCGAAGCGGCGATGTGGACTCTCCAGGACATCCTGGACGCTACTAGACGGCGGGACGGGAACGGATAGACCGAGCGGCGGCGTCGTCGAGGCGCATCCCCTCCGCTCCCCTAGACTTGGGCCGCATGGATGAAATCACTGCCCCCGTTGACCTCGGCTCGCCTGCCGGGGTGCTGAATCCGGCAGCCGTGGGCTTTGCCCGCAGCGCCCTGCACCGTCCCGTGGTTCCCTCCGGCGCCAAGGGCGGTTGGCGGACCAAGCGCTGGGAGTACTGGGGCATCCTCACGCCCGAACTTGCCGTCGGCCTCACCATCGCCCACCTGGATTACGCCTCCACCCTGCAGCTGTACGTGTTCGAACGCAGCACGGGCAAGGAGACCAGCCTGGAGCCGCTGAAGATCCTGCCCTCCTACGCGGATGTCTCCCTGCCGGATACGCTGCCGCCGCTCACTGCCTTCGGCGCCTTTGGCGGTGCCGGCCTGCGTTTCCACGACGCCGACGGCGGCACCCGCCTGCAGGCCTCGTCGCCGCAGATCACTGCAGACCTGTTCGCCGAAGCGGACGGGGATGTCCTCGGCGTGGTGGTGCCGTGGTCAGCGAGCCGGTACCAGTACACGCTGAAGGACGTCGCCCGCCGGGTTTCGGGCACCGTCACCGTGGACGGGCGCGAGTATCCTGTCGGCGGAGAAGACTCGTTTGCCGTGCTGGACCGCGGCCGCGGACGCTGGCCGTACTCGCAGCGCTGGAACTGGGGTGTCGGCTCGGGCACGGTGGACGGCACCCGGCTGGGACTGCAGGTCGGCGGAAAGTGGACCGCCAACACGCCGGCCACGGAGAACGCCCTGATCGTGGACGGGCAGCTGCACCATTACGACGGCGAACTGGAGTTTGAGTACGATCTCGCCGATCCGGCGTCGACCTGGCGGGTGCACGGACCGTGGGTCGATGCCACTCTCACCCCGTTCCACCGTCGCACCGCGGCAACGAACGCCGTCGTGATCAGCGCCCGGACCTGGCAGGCCTTCGGCACCTGGAGCGGAACGGCCCGCACCCCGGACGGCACCGAGTATTCCCTGAACGGGCTGGGCGGGTGGATCGAGGAGGCCCGGAACCGCTGGTAGACGCACGAAAGGCCCCCAGCCTCAAGGGCTGGGGGCCTTCCGTGCGTGGCGGCGTTACTCGTTGATGAGGTCCCGCACCACGATGGTCTGGTCGCGGTCCGGACCCACGCCGATGGCGGAGAACCGGGTGCCGGACATCTTTTCCAGCGCCAGCACGTAGTTCCGGGCGTTGTCCGGGAGGTCCTCAAGGGTCTTGGCCCCGGTGATGTCCTCGGTCCAGCCGTCAAAGTACTCGAAGATCGGCTTGGCGTGGTGGAAATCGGTCTGCGTCATCGGCATCTCGTCGAACCGCACACCGTCGACGTCGTAGGCCACACACACCGGGATCTTCTCGATGCCGGTCAGCACATCCAGCTTGGTCACGAAGTAGTCCGTGAAGCCGTTGACGCGGGAAGCGTGGCGGGCCAGGACGGCGTCGTACCAGCCGCAGCGGCGCGGGCGGCCGGTGTTCACACCGAACTCGCCGCCGGTCTTCTGCAGGTACAGGCCCATGTCATCAAACAGTTCGGTGGGGAACGGCCCGGCACCGACGCGGGTGGTGTAGGCCTTGATGATGCCCACGGAGCGGGTGATCCGGGTGGGGCCGATACCCGAGCCCACGGACGCGCCGCCCGCGGTCGGGTTGGAGGACGTGACAAACGGGTAGGTGCCGTGGTCCACGTCCAGGAACGTGGCCTGGCCGCCCTCCATGAGGATGACCTTGCCCTCGTCCAGGGCGGAGTTCAGCTCATAGGTGGAGTCGATGACCATGGGGCGCAGCCGGTCCGCGTAGGAAAGGAAGTACTGGACCACCTCTTCGGCGTCGATATCGCGGCGGTTGTAGACCTTCAGCAGCAGCTGGTTCTTCTGCTTCAGTGAGCCTTCGACCTTCTGGCGCAGGATGGACTCGTCAAAGATGTCCTGGACACGGATACCCAGCCGGGCCACCTTGTCCATGTAGGCCGGGCCGATGCCGCGTCCGGTGGTGCCGATGGCACGCTTGCCCAGGAAGCGCTCGGTGACCTTGTCCATCACCTGGTGGAACGGGGCCACCAGGTGCGCGTTGGCGGAAATCCGGAGCTTGGACGTATCCGCACCGCGGGATTCGAGGCCGTCGATCTCGGCGAAGAGTGCCTCAAGGTTCACCACGCAGCCGTTGCCGATCACCGGAATCGCGTTGGGGCTGAGGATGCCTGCGGGCAGCAGCTTGAGTTCGTATTTTTCACCGCCGACGACGACGGTGTGGCCGGCATTGTTTCCGCCGTTGGGTTTGACGACGTAATCGACGCGGCCGCCGAGCAGGTCGGTGGCCTTACCTTTACCTTCGTCGCCCCACTGGGCGCCGACGATGACAATAGCTGGCATGGGATCCTCCCCCATTAGATACGGGACGGAGCTGCTTGGTTGCAGATCCGCTACCGTGCATGAGAACGCCCCTGAACTCGCGTCTCCTGCCTTACGGCGTACCTCGGCGCAAGTTGCGGGGCTCTTACCTGCCAAGTTTAGCCGATCATGCTGTTGCTCACTTGAAAATACGCTGCAGGGGCATCTATCTGCGGTGCTTCGCAGGTAGCGTAGCCAAATGGACCGATTACGCGGCTACATTGCAGGGCTGGGCACTGCCTCCGGCACAAGGCTGGTGGTTGGGCACTGGCTCGATTCCCCGCTGGGCGCTTTCACCGACGTGATGGCCGAGGACGACGCCGGCGTGCGGACGCTGCTGGCCCCGTCCGAGGCGGCGGCCCGGTATATCGGCGAAACCTACAATTTCGACCGGACCGTGGTGGCACCCGTGGACGCAGTCCTTTCCCCGGAGGCGCTCCGGGTGGCCGCAGGACCGCTGCGGCTGGAGGTCGTGCTGGGGCCGGTGACCTTCCTGGGCCGGGTATTGGAGCATGTGCCGGGTCCGCTGGCCGTGGCTCCGTGGTGGCTGCGGCTGATCAATCCCGTCGCCAAGCTGCTGGCTCCGGGCGTGCTGACCGCCGGATCGGCAGGCGGCGGGCGGCGGGAGTTCTACGGCGTCCGGTCCATCCGTTCGCTGGTGTCCGCTACCGCCGCGTGGGACGGCGCCGATCTGGGCGGGCTGCGTCCAGTCGAACCGCCCGTAAACTTCGGCTTCAGTTCCGTTCCGGCTGCCCCGCGGATTGTCGCCGTCACCACCACCATCCTGCCCTGAGTGCCGGTTTTCGACTTGGATTTCCGGATGCTTCCTGGAATCCCTGCGTTGGGGCTGCCTCCGCTCCTCTGACCCTGCGCTATGTCGGGGCTCCTGCGGTTTGTCCGGGCTCCTGCGCTTTGTCCGGGCTCCTGCGCTTTGTCGGAATCCCCGCGCCGCGCAGCGAAGGGATCCGGACAAACCGAAGGGATTGGGACATAGCGGAGGGATTTGACGGGATTCGGCGCCATTCGATGCCAGCCCGGTCCATTTCTGTCCGACGAAGCTGTTGCATGCGGGCAACCTTTGCCCCGGCGAACTAATACGGGTTCGGCGGACCCAATTTCGTACGGAGGGGGAGCGTACCGATTCCGCGCTCCATACGCTTTCAAAGTCATCCAATACCTGGATGCCCTTCTTTACTCAGAAAGCAGGGAATCACATGAAAAAGACGACAACGGGCCTCGCTCTGACCGCCCTCACCGGATTCGGGCTCCTTTCGGCAACACCGGCACTGGCCGACGGGCCCTCTCCTAGGCCAACGCCGCCTCCACCCATGCCGTACGCCAACTGCACCGAGGCAGCAGCGGACGGCGTCTACAACATCCCCTCCACGCACCCGCGCTACGGCGCCTGGCTGGACAACGACATGGACGGTATCGGATGTGAGGATTCCTCCCGGCCCATGCCCCAGCCGCAGGGTCATATGGACAGCAACGGGACCTGGATTCCGTCTTATGTGGAACCAATGCCCGCCCAGGTAGGCAGGGTGCCCGCCGGCGGCGCCAACACCGGCATCACGCAGGAGCCGGAGGAGTCCAGCGCCGGAGTCCTCGCCCTTGGCGGCGGCCTGGTGCTCGCGGCGGCAGCAGGCGGCACCTTCATGGTGCGGCGGCGGCTCGCCGGACAGGAATAAGCAGAAACAGGCAAGCAGGTCAACATGGGGAACACTCAGCGCGGCCGCCGCAGAAGCCTTGGTTTGGCTGCGGCGGCCGCGCTTCTCTTTGCAGGGGCCGGCAGCGCCGGGCCCGTAGGCGTTCGCGACGCTGCAGCCACAACAGCACTTGCCCCGGCTCCCGTTCCCGGTGCTCTCAGCTCCCCGGCGCCAGGCGCGCCAGCACCAACCGGTACCGAAACAGCTGTCCCGGTGCCCGCGCCGTCGTCTGCGCCGACGACAATGCCCGCCGCGCCCGCGGCTCCAAGTGCGGGAATGCCGGAATCCGCACCGGCGACGTTGCGCATCCCATCGATCGGGGCATCGTCGAGACTTATCCGCCTGGGCCTGGACGACGACGGCGCGCTGCAGGTCCCTCCGGGCAAAGCGGGCTCACCTGCCGGCTGGTACGAGCATTCCCCGACCCCGGGTGAACCGGGTCCGGCCGTGCTGCTGGGCCATGTGAATGCCGAGGGAGGCGGGCCCGGGATTTTCGCCGACCTCCGCCGACTCTCCCCCGGCGACCGGATTGAAGTTGTCCGGGAAGACGGCAGCACGGCCGTTTTCACGGTGCGCAGCGGCGAGCAGTATCCCAAGGACAACTTCCCCACGTCGCAGGTGTACGGAAACACTGCCGGGCCGGAACTCCGCCTGATTACCTGCGATGGCTACGATCCGAAAACCGGGCACTTTGATGACAATTTCGTGGTGTACGCCGCGATGGTTCCCTGAAGCTGCACTGCCTTCCCCCTGCACTGCCGTCCTCCTGCACTGCCTTCCTGCTGCACTAGGGTCGTGGGTAACAGCGGCTCCGTTAGCGGAACAGTCAGGACGGTGCAGAGTTTCAGGGGGAAATAATGGGTAAACCGGCTTTTCGTTTCGGCGGTGCCCAAGGAAGGCCAAAGAATAAGCGGAAAATTGCGCGGCGTGAGGCATCGTCTTTTTTGGCCGCACTGATCTGCCTGGTGCTGGGCGGCTTTTCCCTCCAATGGGACATCACCGATGTCCGGGATGACGAGCGCCTTCTTGCAGAGGGCCTGCAGGCTCAGGGCGTTGTTATGCGCACTTACGAGGAGCGGCGCGGAACAGCACGGTACGGGTACAACGAGACCGTGGCTTCGATCATTTATTCACCCTCCAATGGGAACGAAGTCCTAATCACCCATACGGTGCGGAAGGCACCAACCGAGGGCCTTGAGGACCAAGAGGTAACCCTGTTCTACAACCCGGCTGACCCGTCCGAAGCTGTTGTCGAAGAATGGCGTGACGGGTACGACTGGATGACCGCGGGGGCAGTCCTGTTTTTGGCCGGGGGTGCCTTCACCGTGGGGGCAGGTACGCGCTCGTATATCAGGGGGCGCCGGAAGCCGGCGGGCCAACCGCTCTAAATCAGGTTTCGGTGCTGCGGACCGGCTGGCGCAGCACCGTCCGCAGCTTCTCGGGAGCGGCCCGCCGCGGGTCGCTGAGGTACACCTCGTGGTGGTCGCCGTTGAACGTCAGCCCGCGCTCGGGCATCCAGGAGTCGTGCAGCCGGGCCAGGACCGGGCCCTCGGCGTCGTAGGGCCCGACAAAAAGGATCTGCGCCGCGAGACCCTCCGTGAGCGTCAGCAACCGGACATCTTCCAACCCGGGAACCTTCTTCTTGGCGGCAACCGAGGCAACAGCCGCGTCCACCATCTCCGGGGTGATCCACTCCGGCTGCGCAATGAGCATGGTCCAGTCCCAGGCGCTTTTGTCGCGGCGGACAAAGGCCGCCGGGTCCTCGGCACGCCACAGTCCTTCCAGCGGACCGACGGTAAAGTCCGCCTCCAGCTCATCCTTCGAGGCGAACTTCAGTGAATACGCCACCGGATAGAGGCATTCGAGGGCACGGGTGTATTCGGGCGAGGTATTGGGGTCACCGTGTCCGTCTACGGCGAGGTAGTGCATGATCGGCACGTCCACCAGCGTGAAGTCCCGGCCGCCGGGCGAATAGAGCTCGGGGTAGGAGCGTTTCAGGTCGAACTTTTCCATGCGCTGTCCACCTTTCGAGCGGCTTTCCAGCGTAGGCGGATGCGCCCGGATACCGGGAGGCCCGGCCCCGCAAGGGCATCCCGGCAGGGCCAAAAAGCAAGCGCAGGCACCAGAACGGCGGCCCCCGGAAACCCGGGGAACCGCCGTCGTTGGGGTGAGTCCGGAAGCCTACAGGCTTTCGATAGCTGCCTTGGCCTGCGGATCGGAATCGTCCAGGAACTTCCGGATCCGGTCTACTTCCTCGGTCTCCCCGATGGCCGCCGCCGCCCGGCCCAGCGCGTACAGCGAGCGCAGGAACCCGCGGTTGGGCACGTGCGACCACGGGATGGGGCCAATGCCGCGCCAGCCGGCACGGCGCAGGGAATCCAGTCCGCGGTGGTAGCCCACCCGGGCGTAGGCGTAGGACTCGACATTCCGGCCCTCCTCGAACGCCTCATCCGCGAGCGCGGCCCACACCTGCGAGGAGGTGGGGAACTGCGCTGCGAGGTCCACCGGTTCGTCACCGGCATCGAGGCGGGCGACGACGTCGGTCTCCTCGGGCAGATAGGTGGCGTCGGGGCCGAGGAGGTTCTTGCGGAATTCGTCTGACATTAGAGTGCCTTACCTGCCGATCCAAGGTTCTGTGCTGCTTCCACCACGCGGGCGGCCATGCCCTTTTCGGCGGCGGCACCCCAGACGCGCGGGTCGTACTGCTTCTTGTTGCCTACTTCGCCGTCCACCTTCAGCACGCCGTCGTAGTTGCGCAGCATGTGGTCCGCCACCGGGCGGGTGTAGGCGTACTGGGTGTCGGTGTCGATGTTCATTTTGACGACGCCGTAGGAGACGGCGTCGGCGATCTCCTGGGCGGAGGAACCCGAGCCGCCGTGGAAGACGAGGTCGAACGGGCGGTCCTTGCCGATGGACCCGCCCACCGCGTCCTGGATTTCCTTAAGGATTTCCGGGCGCAGCTTCACGCCGCCGGGCTTGTACACGCCGTGGACGTTGCCGAAGGTCAGGGCAGTGATGTAGCGGCCCTTGCTGCCGTCGCCGAGGGCTTCGATGGTGGCCATGCCGTCCTGGACCGTGGTGTAGAGCTTGTCGTTGATGGCGTTTTCCACACCGTCTTCTTCACCGCCGACGGTGCCGATCTCTACCTCGAGGATGATCTTGGCGGCCGCCGTGCGGGCCAGCAGTTCCTGGGCGATGCGCAGGTTGTCTTCGAGGGTTTCAGCCGAGCCGTCCCACATGTGCGAGTTGAAGATCGGGTCCTCACCGCGCTTGACGGCGGCTTCGGAGGCGGCCAGCAGCGGCAGGACGAAGTCGTCCAGCTTGTCCTTGGGGCAGTGGTCGGTGTGCAGCGCAATGTTCACGTTGTAGCTCTTGGCCACTTCCTTGGCGTAAGCCGCAAACGCGAGGGAGCCGGCGACCATGTTCTTCACCGAAGCGCCGGACCAGTAGGCCGCACCGCCGGTGGATACCTGCACAATGCCGTCCGAACCTGCTTCGGCGAAACCTGCGAGCGCGGCGTTGAGCGTCTGCGAGGAGGTGACGTTGACTGCCGGATACGCGAAGCCCCCTGCCTTGGCTCGGTCGATCATCTCGGCATAAATCTCCGGGGTTGCAATAGGCATGCTGACTCCAAGGTCGATACGGCAGGGCCTTCAGCCCTCGTTGGCTCCTTACATCCTAGCCACAAGTGTCCCTGCGGCATCAGGTCCCGGCGCCGGATTACGACGCCGGATTCCGGGGCACGCTCCTAGCCCACCTTCTGGCCGAATACGTGCCGGCGGATCCAGCCGTGCATCGCGATGGCGGCAGCGGAGCCGGCGTTGATGGAACGGGTGGAGCCGAACTGGGCAATGGACAGGGTGGCGTCCGCTGCGGCGTGGACTTCCGGGCTCAGGCCGGGCCCCTCCTGGCCGAAGACCAGCACGCAGTTTTCCGGGAGTTCATAGGTTTCCAGCGGCACCGAGTCCGGGAAGTTGTCGATTCCAATGATGTGCAGGCCTTCGCTGCGGGCCCACTGCACAAAGTCCTCAACGGTGGGGTGGTTGCGGATGTGCTGGTAGCGGTCGGTGACCATGGCACCGCGGCGGTTCCACCGGCGTCGTCCGATGATGTGCACTTCCTTCGCCATAAAGGCGTTGGCCGTGCGCACCACTGTGCCGATGTTGAAATCGTGCTGCCAGTTCTCGATGGCCACGTGGAACGGATGCCGCCGGGTGTCCAGGTCCGCCACGATCGCGTCGTGCTTCCAGTAGCGGTATTCGTCCACCACGTTGCGCGCGTCGCCGTTGGCCAGCAGTTCAGGGTCCCAGCTATCCCCTTCCGGCAGCGGCCCCTCCCAGGGACCCACACCCACCTGGTGCAACGGTGCGGCGGCTTCATCTACGGTGTCATCGCTGACTTCTTCGGGGCTGTCTATCACCCTTCCAGCCTAAGGTGAAAGACTGGCAACGCCCGCTTCCGGCGCCTCCGGGACAGGTTCCCTGCCGTGCGGCGCGCTGTAAGTCGAGGCAGTAATGCAGTATGCGAGAAATGGGAGACCGTGGGCGAAAACGAGAACATTGAATGCTGGCTGACGGACATGGACGGGGTCCTGGTTCACGAAAACCACCCCATCCCCGGGGCCGCTGAGCTGATTGACCGCTGGGTCTCCACATCCAAGCGGTTCCTGGTGCTGACCAACAACTCCATCTACACCCCGCGGGACCTCGCCGCACGCCTGCGTGCCTCGGGGCTGGAGGTGCCGGAAGAAAACCTCTGGACCTCCGCGCTGGCCACGGCCGAGTTCCTCAAGGACCAGGTGAAGAACTCCGGCACTCCGGGACGCTGCTTCGTGGTCGGCGAGGCCGGACTGACGACGGCGCTGCACGAGGCAGGCATGATCCTCACCGACACCTCTCCGGACTATGTGGTGCTGGGCGAGACCCGCACCTATTCCTTTGGCACCATCACCAAGGCGATCCGGCTCATCCTGGACGGCGCCCGTTTCATTGCCACCAACCCGGACGTCACGGGCCCTTCGCAGGAGGGGCCGCTCCCGGCCACCGGCGCCATTGCCGCACTGATCACGGCGGCCACCAAGATGGAGCCCTACATTGTCGGCAAGCCGAATCCCATGATGTTCCGGTCCGCCATGCGCAAGATCGACGCCCACTCCGAAACCACGGCCATGATCGGCGACCGGATGGATACCGACATCGTGGCAGGCATCGAGGCGGGACTGCACACGGTACTGGTGCTCAGCGGCATCACCCAGCGCGAGGACGTCAACCGGTATCCGTTCCGGCCCACGCAGATCATGAACTCCGTGGCGGACCTGATCAACACCATCTAGGGAAGCACGGTCTCGGGAAGCGCGGTCCAACGAAGCCCGGATGGCCTATATTCGGAATCTGTACATGTTCATGGGGGGGAACTGCAGCATGAAGTGGAAGCAAGTGTCCGCCCTGATTCCTGCATTGGTCTTGGGGGTCGCGCTGCTTCTCCTCGGCGTTGCAGGAGTTGGCGTGGGTTTCTACACCGCATATTCAGATCATCGGCTAGTGGCGAACGGCACTGCGACGGTCGGCACGGTCACTGAGGTTGACTTCGGAAAATGCGGCCGGAGGCATTCACGGTGCGCTTTCCCGACGCTGACCTATGTCGATCACCTTGGAATGAAACACTCCAAGGTCGGCCCAAAATCGAATTACAGCACCAAACGGGACGGCGCCGAAGAGACTTTTGCCGAGAGTCTCCACGGAGAGGAATTCACCGTATTTTATGATCCCTCCAATCCCGGCAAAGCAGTGGTGGAGGGTGAGGAGAGTTCCTACTTGGCCCCATTGATTGGGTTGGTCCCCGGAGCGGTTGGCGGCGTTATTACCTACGGCATCACGGTTGCGATGGTCCATATTCGCAAAAAGTCCCTGGCAACCGGGACGGCCGGTGGGAAAGCTTAGACATAGTCCGGGGCCCTGTCACTCCAGAGGTTTCAGGCCGGTGACCGGGCCCGGCGCCGGTTATTCCAGCGGATCCGGACCTTCCGCCGGCTCGGGCGGGTCGAAGAGCCGCAGAACCTCCAGCACTATGTCCTCATAGACCGCGGGGTTCCACTGCGGGCTGGCGTGGGCCGGACGGGCTCCTTCGGTGACCAGCGAGCTGGTCAGCAGGTTCTCCGGGAACGCTGCCTCCCAGCCGGCCCGGGCCGTGCCGTAGTCCACCGTCCCATCCTCCGGATTGCCGATGAATGCCAGCTTCGTCCCGCCCAGTGATCCCGAAAACCGGGGAGCCGTGAAGTGGTAGATGTAGGACGCCTGGGACTGGATGAGCCGGCTGGACGGGGCCAACGGCGAAAGCTGTTCCAGGGTTTGTTCCGCGACCGTCCGCCAGGACCGTTCATTCCTGTGCAGCATGCGCTCCCCCAGTTCGTAGCCCCCGCGCAGCCCGGTGGTGATCCGGTAGCCGTTGTCGTACAGGAACACCGCTCCCTTGAACATGGCCTGGTCACGGACGGCATTCCGGCCGGAGGGACTGGAGTCCAGGACAATCAGGTCGACGGCGACGCCGCGGCTGGCCAGCCCGGCGGCAACCTGCACCGCCAGCATCCCGCCGAAGCTGTGCCCGTAAAAGTAGATGCGCGTTAGCGAGTGTTCCCGGATGGAAGCATGCACCGCCTCCAGGATTTCCGGGACTTTCAGGCCTAGATTGGAATACCCGATCCCGGCCAGCTGTCCCCGCGTGGCCAAAGCCGGGCGCAGGGAGCGCAGGAGCCAGCCCGTTTCCTCCCAGCTGGTCTTGTAGCCGGGGAACAGGAACCACATGGCATGCGGAAACCGGCGTTCGGCGTCGTCGTCGGGCACCCGCAGGATTTCCAGCTCTTCCCGGTAACGCTGGACGCGGTCGGTGACCACGAGATCGGCGCTGAGCACGATCCCCGCAAGCGAACCGGCCAGGAAGCG
This sequence comes from Arthrobacter sp. zg-Y1110, assembly GCF_025244865.1. Taxonomy (NCBI): domain Bacteria; kingdom Bacillati; phylum Actinomycetota; class Actinomycetes; order Micrococcales; family Micrococcaceae; genus Arthrobacter; species Arthrobacter sp. zg-Y1110. Next base: position 163,404 of record NZ_CP104272.1, on the reverse strand, counting down.
GCGCCGGGAGACCCGGTGCAGGTCTGCCGTGGTCCGAAGGAGATCCCCCGGAGCGGGAGGTTCCGATTCCATCGAACCGGCGCCGCGGCGGTTGCTGCGGCTATCCGAGGCCGAGCTCATCCTTGCCGAACGCAAACAGATAGGGAACGCCGGCCTCGGCCTCGATGCGTTCCTTCGCTCCGGTGTCCCGGTCCACGATCACTGCCACGGCCACCACGTTGCCTCCGGCGTTGCGTACGCCCTCGATGGCGGTCAGCGCCGACCCGCCGGTAGTGGAAGTGTCTTCCAGGACCACCACGTTGCGGCCGGCAACGTCGGGCCCTTCCACCTGGCGGCCCATGCCGTAGGACTTCTGTGCCTTGCGGACAACAAAGGCGTCCACGGCGCGGCCGGCGCGGGTGGCCGCGTGCATTACGGCGGTGCCCACGGGATCAGCACCCATGGTCAGTCCGCCCGCGTTGGTGAACTCAATGCCCGCGCTGTCCAGCAGTTCCAGCATCACGTCGCCGACCAGCACCGATGCTTCGTGCTGCAGTGTGACGCGGCGCAGGTCAATGTAGTAATCCGCCTCGGCACCGGAGGAAAGCACCACTTTGCCGCGCACCACCGCCAGCTCCATGATCAGTTCGAGCAGCCGGGCGCGGGACGGGGCGATTGCGGGCGAAGTCATGGCTCAATCCTAGCTACGGGCACGGGGAGGACAGGGCTTTGGTCCCTTATGCGTCGTGACGCCGGTCGATTCGCGCCACCCGAGCCTGCGACGGCCCAACTCGCGCGGCTTTTCCCGGGCAGGGCACGGGCGTCGGATATAGGCTGTGACCCATGCGGAAACTACAAGCGGAAATCATTGCCGAACTAGGAGTTCAGCCCACCATTGATGCGGCCGCGGAAATCCGCCGCCGGGTGGACTTCCTCAAGGACTATCTGCACGCCTCACACTCCAAGGGATACGTTCTGGGCATCAGCGGCGGCGTGGATTCCACGCTCGCGGGCAAGCTTGCCCAGCTGGCCGTGGACGAGCTGAAAGCCGAGGGCACCGACGCGGAGTTCATTGCCCTCCGGCTGCCGTATCGGGTCCAGCATGACGAGGCGGACGCCCAGGCAGCCCTCGAGTTCATCGCGCCGTCCAAGTCCCTGGTCTACAACGTCGGACCGGCAGTGGACGGCTTCGAAGACGAATACGTGAAGATGACCGGCGAGAAAATCACCGACTTCAACAAGGGCAACATCAAGGCCCGGGTACGCATGACCGCGCAGTACGCAGTGGCCGGCCAGCACAACATGCTGGTGATCGGCACCGACCACGCCGCCGAGTCCGTCACGGGTTTCTTCACGAAGTTCGGCGACGGCGGCGCGGACCTCCTGCCCCTCTCCGGCCTGGACAAGCGCCAGAACCGGGCCCTGCTGGCCGAGCTGGGCGCCCCGGAAAAGCTCATCGGCAAGGCACCCACCGCCGATCTGCTGGACGACTTGCCCGGCCAGACCGACGAAACCGAGCTGGGCCTGAGCTACGACACCATCGACGGCTACCTGGAAGGCGGGGACACTCCCGCCGAAGACGCCGAAAAGATCGAGGCACGCTTTGTGATGACCCGGCACAAACGCACCGTACCGGTCACCGTTTCCGACACCTGGTGGAAATAGCCCCAGGTTCCCGAGCCCGCGCCGGCCTAGGCGGGCGGTCCGTCCAGACCGGCCGCGTACCCCGTGTGGCGCGGGGCGCAGTGTGGAGCCGGACGGGATTCGGTAACGTAGCAGTGTGAAGATAGCTACCTGGAACGTGAACTCCATCCGCGCCCGAGCCGACCGCATTGAGGCCTGGCTGCAGCGCTCCGACGTCGACGTCCTTGCCATTCAGGAAACCAAGGCGAAGGACGACAATTTCCCCTGGGAGCTGTTCGAAAAGAACGGTTACGAGGTGGCGCACTTCGGGCTGAGCCAGTGGAACGGCGTGGCGATCGCGTCCCGGGTGGGGCTCGACGACGTCGAACGCACCTTCCCGGACCAGCCGATGTTCGGCAAGACCGAAGAAACCACTGTGGCCGAGGCCCGCGCCATCGGTGCCACCTGCGGCGGCGTACGGGTGTGGAGCCTGTACGTCCCAAACGGCCGGGCCGTGGATGATCCGCACATGCCCTACAAGCTGCAGTGGCTCAAGACGCTCAAGAACCATGCGGCGGAGTGGATCACCAAGGATCCGTCCCTGGAACTGGCCCTGATGGGTGACTGGAACATTGCCCCGCAGGATGACGATGTCTGGGACATCGACTGGTTCCGCGCCCAGAACGCCACGCACGTCACCGAACCCGAGCGGCAGGCCTTCAACGAGTTCCTGGACGCCGGGTTCACCGACGTCGTCCGGCCCTTCCATCCCGGCCCCGGCGTCTACACCTACTGGGACTACACCCAGCTGCGGTTCCCCAAGCGCCAGGGCATGCGCATCGATTTCGTCCTGGGCTCCCCGGCCCTGGCCAAGCGGGTGACCGGAGCCGTGATCGACCGGGAAGAACGCAAGGGCAAGGGCGCTTCGGACCACGCACCCGTGATTGTGGAACTGGACTAGCCGTGGCGCGGCATCCGCAGCAGTCGCTGTACCGCACCTTCCCGTTTGTTTCCTACCTCCGCGTCTACGAGCCGCTGGACGCCTTTGATGATCACCAGCAGTTGGCAATCATGGAGCAGCGTGCCCGCGGACGCCACGAAACCGAGGTCCTGGAACGCACCGACGCCGTCCGCCGGCTGGTCCGGGTGGTCTCGGACCCCTTCCCGCACAACGCTACGGACTTGGTCCGGGTTCTGCATTATCCGGCGCAGGAAGGGGTCACCAACCGGTTGTACTGCCCCAACCAGCTGGCCGTGCGCACCTCCCTGGCGGCGGAATCCCTGGGCGAGTCGATCCGCGGCCCCCTGGTGGACGTGCTGGTCCCGGAAGTAGCCCGCGAGGCCCACGCCGCGCGGCTGGATCCGGATTCCTTTGCCGACTCGCTGGCGAAGCTCCACACCCGCTCCGCCACCTGGGGCGTGCCCTTCGGCTGGTTCGTCCTGCTGCACGAGGAGGACCACACCGAGGTGGTGGAGGATGACGGGCATGTCCAGACCGTCCGCCTCTCCGCGCCGGTGCTGCAGTGCATTGACCGGGCGCGTGCAGCCTCGGCTGCCTTGGCGATGGCCGCTCCGGAACTTGACCTGCTGGACGAGCTGGCCGAGCTGACCGCCTGGCTGGAAGTCTTTGACCCGGACGCCGTGCTGGAACTGGACTACGGCCCGGTGGCGGACCTCGTCTTTCCGGACGATTCCCCCTCCGACGTGCGGCTGGGGATCGAGTCCCTGGCCGACGGCGATATGACCGGCGCTGCCGCCGCGTACCGCCGGCTGGCGTCGCGGTGGATCCCCATCCGGCAGCTGGCCCGGGCCTCCTAGGCAGTCCTAGCGGACCCGGTCCTCCCGGCCGAAGCGCAGCCGGCGTCCGGCCTCCAGGCTCAGCAGCACCGGTGTCTGGTGTCCGAGGACGGTGTCCAGGGTTTCCACCAGTGCGGTGGCGTCGGCGGCAATCAGGTGCGGAGCGGCCCCCTGCCGCGGGGTAATCCGCACCCGCAGTGCACTGCGCCCCTTCACCGAGTAAGTGCTGACGGCGGAGGCAGCAACATCGGGGTTCTCGGAAAGGGCGCTGCGAAGGGCCTGCTCGGCCACGGTTCCGCTGATCTCGACCCGGCCGGGGGCGCCGTCGTCGTCGTATTCGGAGACAAGTGTTCCCGTCCGGCCGCCGCCCTGGCCGGCCATCCACACCGTCATCAGCACTATGCCCAGGAAGCTCAGCAGGGCTAGCGCCACCCAGATCCAGCTGCCGCCTCCCGGCAGCGCCGTGGCGGAGAGCGCGGAAGCCATGGACTGCCCGGCGTCGGCTGCGAACGCGTGCCAGACCTGCGCGGCGGCAGGCCAGGCGGAAATGAGCACCAGCCCTCCGCCGATGCACATCAGCACGAACCCAAGAAGCCCAAGCAGGAAACGGTTCAGTGCCCGGGGTGTGGCGTTCACTGTCCAATCACCCCGGTTTCGGCAACCCGTACGCGGACCGCCGGCTGCGGGTCCAGCTTGGTCAGCAGCAACTCGTCCTCCACTGCGCCCCGCACCGCCTCGGCGTCCACGGGAGTGCCCGACGTCGGGCGGATCTGCACCTCCACCAGGGTCCTTCCCACCGTTACGAGCACCTGCTGCGGAGTGACGTCAGCGCGCATCCGGGCGCACCGGGCCAGCGATGCGGCCAGGACTTCACCGTCCACAACGACGGCGGCACGCGGGTTGGGCAGCGCATAGCGGGCGCGGCGTCCGGGCAGCACGGCCGGCAGGAAGAACAGCAGGCCTGCAAGGAAAATCAGCGCGCCGGACAATCCGAGGATCACCGGGTCCGTGCCTGCGGGAAGATCCGCCAGCCACTGCCAGAAGGTAGGCGGATCGATCAGCCACGCCTCCTGGCCCAGCGCCTGGAGCACCGATTCCAGCAGGACATACGCGAAAAAGAGAATGCCAAGGACGGCCGCAAGGGCCGACGCGGCGGTGCGGGCCGAATGGGTTTCCCGTCGAAGGATTCTGTTGGTTACGTCCAGGTCCGCCTGCTTCACTGCACCCGCCTTCCTTCCACCGGCAGCGCGCCGGTGATGCGGATGTCAACGCGGGATAGACGGGACCCGGTAAGGTCAGCCACCCGTCGGAGCAAAACAGGTTTGGCGGCGTGTGCCCGCTCCCAGACCGTCCCGCCGGCGCGCTGCAGCATGGCGGGAGTGAGATCCTGCAGCGGGGGCAGCGCAATGGGCAGGGATACCGAGAGCGCAAGCAGCCCGCGGTCATCGGTCCACTGCACGCGCACCTGCTGTGCCGGCACGCGGAAGTATTCGGACGCGGCCGCCTTGGCGGTGCTGGTCAGCGCCTGGGTGCTGATCCGGTTGTGCCCGGCCAGCCCCGCCCCGGTTTCCATCGCCGGAGGCGCTGTCATTCCGGCGGTGCTCACGAAGAGGAGCGGCGGCCGGTCAGCGCGTCGGTTACGCTGCGGAAGTCGATCTTTCCTTCCGCAGCGCGGCCCAGCAGCGCTCCGACTGCAATGAACAGGGCGGTCAGCAGAAAGCCCCAAAAATCGAATATCAGTGCGGCGAAAGCCAGTACGGCCCCGATTGCCATTCCCACGACTGTTGGTTTCATTTCCCCTGCCTTAATACCTGCTCCACATAACCCGGTGCGTCCTGCGAGGAACGTGCTTTGAAGCCTATACCGCTTTCGCGCCGCCGACCGGTGCGGAACCGGTTGGCTCGGTGGGAAGCTGTACGTCCGAAATTTCCACGTTAACCTCCACCACGCGAAGGCCCACGAGTTTTTCCACGGCACCGTAGACCGCGGCACGGACATTGTTCGCAACGACCGTCAGGGCATTGCCGTAGACGGCGATCAAGCTGATATCGACGGCGACTTCGCGTTCGCCGACCTCCACGTGCACACCGGAGGTGGCGCTTGTGCCGCCGACGGCGTCCCGCACGGCACCGAGCGCCCGCCCCGAACTGTTGCCGAGGTTGAAGACGCCGGGAACCGCCCGTGCAGCAATTGCGGCAACCTTGGCCACTGCCTGCTCGCTGATGGAGTTGCGGCCGCCGATCACGGCGGCATCGCCGGTACCCGTCACGGCGTGCGCCGGGACTGCCGGTGCGGGGGCGGTTGGTGCCGCAGTGACGGGAGCGTTCGCTGATGTGTTCCGGGGCTCATCCATGGGTTCAGCGTATCCCGGGAGCGGAACGTTTTGCAGGGCGCAGCAGCCGCCGATCCGCGCTGTGTGCGGGCAACTTCCGGCGGGCAAAAAGAAAAACCCCGTCCTGTCTCCTGCGAGACAGCTACGGGGTTTTAGCTGGTGGCTCCGACCGGCGTCGATCCGGTGACCTTTCGATTTTCAGTCGAACGCTCTACCAACTGAGCTACAGAGCCTGGCATCATCAACCGATGATCACCGAGATCTTCCAAATCGCTTCAGAAAATCTGAGCGACCCTGACGGGACTTGAACCCGCGACCTCCGCCGTGACAGGGCGGCGCGCTAACCAGCTGCGCTACAGGGCCTTGCATTTCACGAGTGTAAACTCTACCAGATTCTCACCGGCTCATTTACCACTCCTGAGTACCCCCAACGGGATTCGAACCCGTGCCGCCGCCGTGAAAGGGCGGTGTCCTAGGCCGCTAGACGATGGGGGCCAACAGAACACACATGGATTGAAGCGGCTGGTGAACCAGTCGTTTCGCTCCCTTGTGGACTCTAAAACTATAGGGCTTATTTCCGGAATATCCAAAACGGTTCCGGTGAGGGCTGCGCCACTACAGTGGAGGGGTGCCAATCGAGATGAACCCGGACGAGTTTGACGCCTGTGTGGAAGCAGCCCTCGACTCCATTCCTGCGGACCTGTCCCGCGCCATGAACAACGTGGCGGTCTTCATCGAGGATGAGTATGAGCCGGGCCCGCACGAAGATCCGGACACGGAACTGCTGGGGGTCTATGAAGGGACCCCGCTGACCGAGCGGGATTCCTGGTGGGATGCGGGTTCCCTGCCGGACCGGATTGTGGTGTTCCGCGGGCCCTTGCTTCGGATGTGCGACAGCCGGGAGGAAGTGGTGGACGAGGTCCGCATCACCGTCATCCATGAGGTGGCCCATCACTTCGGCATCAACGACGAACGGCTGCACGAACTGGGCTGGGGCTAGCCTTTAACCATGAGTGAACATCACGGGCACAGCCACGGGCTGGGCACAGTCACCGCTACCGGTAAGCACCGGCGGCGCCTCCTGATCGTTTTCCTCATCACCATCTCGGTGGTCCTGATCCAGGTTGCCGGCGCCCTGCTTTCCGGTTCCTTGGCCCTGCTTGCAGACGCGGGCCACATGCTCTCCGACGCGGCGGGGGTTTCCATTGCGTTGTTCGCGGCATGGATTGCCGCCCGCCCGGCCACGTCTCGGCGGACCTACGGCTACCAGCGGGCCGAAGTCCTGGCGGCCCTGGCCAATGCCGTGCTGCTGATTGTGATTGCCGTAGTGATCTTCGTCGAGGCGGTCCGCCGCCTGGGCACCGAAACCGACGTCGACACCGGGCTGATGCTGCCGTTCGCCGTCGTGGGCGGCCTGGCGAACCTCATCTCCCTGCTGGTGCTGCATGCCGGACGCAAGGAATCCCTGAATGTGCGCGGCGCCTACCTGGAGGTCCTGGGGGACCTGCTGGGCTCGGCCGCCGTGGTGGTCTCCGCCGTCGTCATCATGACCACCGGCTATCAGCAGGCAGATACCTGGGCCTCGATCCTGATTGCCCTGATGATTGCCCCGCGGGCCTGGTCGCTGCTGCGCGAAGTGATCGACGTGCTGCTGGAGGCCACCCCGCAGGGCGTGGACGTGGGCATGATCCGCGACCACATTGTGTCGGTGGACGGGGTCTCGGACGCGCACGACATCCACATCTGGACCATCACCTCCGGGGTTCCGGTGTTCTCCGCGCACGTGGTGCTGGAAGAGGAACACCTCACTCCGGACGGCCTGGACACCGTCCTGGACCGACTGACCCGATGCCTGAGCAGCCACTTCGACACCGAGCACTGCACCTTCCAGCTCGAGCCGGCCAGCCACGCCGTGCACGAAGGCCAGCAGCACGCCTGATCGCGTGCGGCCGGTTAGTCGGCGATCATCGGGCCGAAGTTCGGCCGGTCCAGCAGCCGGGGATCGTCATGGTCCGGCACCACCATCAGCGGTCCCTTTGCGTGATGCAGCACGCTCTGGCTGGTGGACCCCATCAGCATGCCGGCAAAGCCGCCGCGGCCGCGGGTGCCCAGCACCAGGAGCTCAACCTTTGCGGTGCGTTCAATCAGGATCTCGCCCGGCGCCCCGTCCACCAGTTCAACGGTCATTTCCAGTCCCGGGAAGTGGCTCTGCAGCCAGTCCCGGCCGGCGTCGAGCTGTTCATGCAGCTCCGCATGCAGCGCCTCGATGTCCAGCGGGGCAGGCACCCAGGCCAGCGAGCCGGTGAACGGCGGCAACGCGCACAGAATACGCAGCGGCAGCCCCATGTTCTGCGCCTGTTCGGCCGCAACCAGTGATGCGGCACGGCCCTGTTCCGAGCCGTCCACGCCGACGACGACGGCGCGGTGCACGGCGTCCGGATCCGGCGAGTTTGCCGGGGGCCGTACTCCCGAGTCGGGAAGCCGTCCGGCGGTCCGCAGGGGCACCACCACCGTGGGGCACTTCGCGTGTGCCGGGAGGGCGCTGGAGACCGAACCCAACAGGCGCCCGACAAAACCGCCGCGGCCGCGTGATCCCACCACCATGAGGTCCGCGTCTTCGGAGAGCTCCAGCAGGACGGCTGCCGCATCTCCGGTCTCCACCCGCGGGATTACTTCCAGCCCGTAGTGGCTGATCCGTTCCACGGCCTCGTCCAGCACCTGCCGGGCGCCGTCGCGGATCATTGCGTCATCGACAGTGGTGTAGCCGGCGTCCATGGAGGAAGCGGCAAAAATGGGCACGGTGTACGCCGTCACGACGTGCAGCGGACACTGCCGCCGCCGCGCCTCCCGGGCAGCCCAGAACAATGCGCAGATGCTCTGGTCGGATCCATCCACGCCGACGACGATGCCCGCAGGCCCGTCAGCACCGGCCCCTGCGCCCCAGGTCGAATCAGTCATCTGCCGCTCCCTCTGGTCCCCAACCGGCGTCATCCTCCGGCTGTCCTTGGCAGTAGCGTACCGCGCCGGGCGGCGGGCTACGCTACCGCTGCCGGGCAAGTGCCTATATGGTTCCGCCTCAGGACCGCAGCCTGTGGGGAGGTTCCCAAACCGTCGGAAGGAACGACTGCGTGGATTCTTTCCAGAACGCGCAAACCGGTTCCGCTGGGCAGAAGGAAACAAAGCACGAGGAAACGGCAACGGAGCTAACCGAGGCCGTGGTGATCGGCTGCGGACTCAGCGGGTTGGCGGTGGCCACCGAACTATGCCGGCAGGGGGTGGACTCGATAGTGGTCCACGGCCCGGCACCGGCCGCAGCCACCATCCGGGAGGCGGCGTCTGAGCCGGAGGTGTTCCCGGAACGGCTGGAACTGCTGCGCGTGCTGCACGCCTATGCTGCCAGCCACCGGCTGGACGTCCGGGAGGATTCCGCAGCGCAGGAAATGACTTTGGCTGCGTCCGCCGGCCTGCTTCCCTCGCCGGCGGCCGCTTCCGGCAAATGGGCCATCCGCACCGGCAGGAACCTGCTCCTGGCCGACTATGTGGTGCTCACCAGTTGCTCCAGATCGGATCTGCGGAAGCTGGCCCGGGCGCTGGGCGTGGGCGCCGGACCGGAAGCAGTGGAGGCGTTGCGGGGAATCGGCGTTTACCTCGTCGGCGTGGGCGAGAACCTGCTGCCGTCCCTCCGCGGCCTCATGCGCCAAGCCAAGGCAGCCGGTGAGGCCATTGCGGACGCGGGGACACCTACCCCGCATGGTCCTGCCCAGGGGTGAGTGCTAGTCCTCGCGCAGCCGCCGACGCACGATCAGGGCAATCAGCACTGCGACGGCGAGAAGCACCACCGCTGCCGGCACAACCACCGGCCACGGGGATCCGGCATCGGCGGACTGGTTCAGCACCGGGCTTTGGCTCGCTGCGGGCGGCAGGGGCGCAGCAGTAGACGGAGCGGCGGTGCCGGTGTCGGTCGCGGTGCCGCCGCCGCCTGCCACCGTAAACCCGAATGTCCCCTCGATCGGGTGGGCATCAGAGGACACCACGCGCCACTGAACCGTGTAGCTGCCGGCAGGCGCTCCGGGGCGGAGCTGCTGGGTGGCGGTGTTGTCCAGGATCCGCACCTGGCCCTCGGCCCAGTCCGTTCCTTCCTCATCCAAAACCCGCACCTCGGAGCCGATGGCCGCCGGAACGTTTGAGAAGGTCAGCTCCACGGATTCCGGTGCCGTGTCCACCACTGCACCGTTGCCCGGGGTGCTGCCCGTGAGTTCATCGTGTGCAGCAGCGGGCGGGGCGGAGACCAGCAGCCCCGCGCAGAGGGCCAGCAGGAAGGCAGCAGCCACAGCGGCGAAACGGGACTTGGGAAGGTAATTGCGCACAAGGTTCGTCACCGTTTCAGCCTAACCGCCAGTTCTTCGCGGTACTGCCGCGTGCCCGCGATAAGATCTAAATGCTGGATTCCCTCACCATCCCCACCACTGGTCAGTTCAGAGGACGCGTCATGCTCAAACAAGGTTCAAAGCTGGACCGTTACTTCGAAATCACCAAGCGTGGTTCCTCCGTATCAGCCGAAGTACGCGGCGGTTTGGCCACGTTTTTCGCCATGAGCTACATCGTGGTTCTCAACCCGCTGATTCTCGGCGGCGAGGACTCGATGGGCAACACCATGCCCGGCCCTGCAATTGCGGCGGGCACTGCCCTGGTGGCAGGCATCCTGACCCTGATTATGGGCATCTGGGCCAAGCACCCGTTCGCGATCGCCACGGGATTGGGCGTCAACGCCTTCGTGGCCGTGACGGTTGCCTCCAACGAGGGATTGACCTGGCCTGACGTGATGGGCCTGGTAGTCATCGCAGGCCTGGCGATGGTGATCCTGGTCCTCACCGGATTCCGTACCGCCGTTTTCCGGGCAGTTCCGCCCAGCCTGAAAACCGCGATCGTGGTCGGCATCGGCTTGTTCGTAGCGCTGGTCGGCCTGGTCAACGCGGGCTTTGTCCGGCGTAACCCGGATGCGGCCGGCACCACTGTGCCGCTGGGCCTGGGCAACGGCGGCCAGTTGCTGGGGTGGCCCACGCTGGTGTTTGTCTTCGGCCTGCTGCTGACCATTGTGCTGATGTCCCGCAAGGTCCGGGGCGCGATCCTCATCGGCATCGTCGCCTCGACCGCTTTCGCCGTCATCGTCGAATGGCTGGCCGAGCCGGGCAGCCAGGGCGCCGGAGTGGCCACCGGCTGGTCGCTGGTGACCCCGAGCATGCCCCAATGGGCTGCTCCGGATCTCTCCCTGATCGGCGATGTCAGCCTTGTAGGGCCCTTCCAGACCCTGGGCGGAGTGGCCGCCTCGCTGCTGGTCTTCGTGATCCTGCTCAGCATCTTCTTCGATGCGATGGGCACCATGGTGGGCCTCGCCACCGAGGCCGGCAGCATCGACAAGGACGGCAATATCCCCCGCGTGGAGCGCGTCCTGCTGGTGGATGCCGCGGGTGCGGTGGCCGGCGGCGGTGCCGGTGTTTCCTCCAACCAGATTTTCGTGGAGTCCGGCGCCGGCATCGGCGAAGGTGCGCGCACCGGGCTCGCCTCCGTGGTCACCGGCCTGCTGTTCATCGTGGCCATGTTCCTGACACCGCTGATCTACCTGGTGCCGTTCGAAGCCGTCGCCCCTGCCCTGGTGGTCGTGGGCTACCTGATGGTCTCCCAGGTGGGCAAGATCGACTGGAGCGACATCGGGCTGGCCCTGCCGTCCTTCCTCACCTTCACGCTGATGCCGTTCACCTACTCGATCGCTGACGGCCTTGGTGCCGGGTTCATCTCCTTCACCATCATCCGCGTCTTCCAGGGCCGGGGCCGTGAGGTCCACCCCCTGATGTACGTGGTGGCAGCGGCATTCGCCCTGTTCTTCGGCATCGGTCCCATCAGGGAGCTGGCGGGAATCTAGGCAGGGACCAATTCCGCCCGGTACTGCCAAACACGAAGGGACCCGCAGCCGCGGATCCCTTCGTGTTTAACCGGTTTCGGCACCGGCAACCGCATCAGCTATGCAGCAGGAAAACGCTCCCACACCCGGTGGTTCGCCAGGAGCGCGGTAACGCCGGACGCAACCTCGGCGGCTCCGCCTACAACAACGCCGGCTGTTTCAGCGGGGATGCCGGCGGCCGCAAGGACCGAAGCGCCGTCCCCCCAGGCCCCGATGGCCTTGGCATGGCGGAAGGCTTCCGTCAGGAGCAGGGTGACCCTCGGGTCGAGGGAGGGGTGCCCGCCGGGGTTGCCCGCCTTGGCATCCAGGCTATCCACCGCATCCGGTGCCGCGGCACCCGAAGCCGCTGCTACAACCACGGCATCGAATTCGGTGGAGCGGGCCGTCAGGTAGGTCCGCTGGACCGTGATTTCAGCGCCCAGCTTGCCGCCGTGCGGTGCAATGACCAGCGGGACCATGCCCTCTGCATGGACAGCTGCCAGGACCTCGGCAACCGAGGCCAGGTCGGATGTTTCATCGGCAACAACACCGACCACCCGGCCGGCTACCGGCCAGGAGCCGCCGAGCTGGCTGAGTGCAGGGCTGGGGGCAGTGTCGGCAACGTCGAGGGCGGGAGCCGGGGCCGTCAGGCCCAGGCCGGCAGCCACGTCCTCGGCAAGGCGCTTGTCGATATTGGCAAGCGACTGGAGCTGGCGCAGCCGGATGTTCTCCTCATAGCACTTGCCCAGTTCAAACGTGTAGGCCTGAACCACATGGTCCTGTTCCACCGGCGTCAGGGAACGGAAGAACATCCGTGCCTGGCTGTAGTGGTCATCAAACGTCGCCGGATTCTCGCGCACCTTGCGGGCCGCGGGCACCTCGACAGGAACGTCGATGAAGGCACCCATGTCTGCTCCGGCCATAAAGGGGCAGCCGCCGTCGAGGGAGTTGGGCTGGTACGGCGCCACGCCGGAATGGTCCGCACTCTGGTGGAACCCGTCCCGGAGCATGTCGTTGACGGGTGCATGCGGGCGGTTGATGGGAATCTGGCTGAAGTTCGGGCCGCCCAGCCGGGTCAGCTGCGTATCGATGTAGGAGAACAACCGGCCCTGCAGCAGCGGGTCGTTGGTGACGTCGATGCCCGGCACCAGGTGTCCGGGGTGGAAGGCGACCTGTTCGGTTTCCGCGAAGTAGTTCGTGGGGTTCGCGTTGAGCGTCATGGTGCCGATGACCTGGACGGGGGCCAGTTCCTCGGGGACGAGCTTGGTCGGGTCCAGCAGGTCGATGCCCTCGAACATTTCGTCTTCGGTGTCGGGGAACACCTGGATGCCCAGATCCCACTGCGGGAACGCGCCGGCTTCAATCGCGTCCGCGAGGTCGCGCCGGTGGAAGTCCGGATCCATGCCGTTAATGATCTGTGCTTCTTCCCAGACCAGGGAGTGCACACCCTGCTTGGGCTTCCAGTGGAACTTCACCAGGGTGGTTTGGCCCGCGGCGTTGACCAGGCGGAAGGTGTGGACGCCAAAGCCTTCCATGGTGCGGTAGGACCGCGGGATACCGCGGTCGGACATGTTCCACATGGTGTGATGCTGCGCTTCGGTGTGGAGCGAGACGAAGTCCCAGAAGGTGTCGTGGGCGCTCTGGGCCTGCGGAATCTCCCGGTCCGGGTGCGGCTTCCCGGCGTGGATTACGTCGGGGAACTTGATAGCGTCCTGGATAAAGAACACCGGAATGTTGTTGCCGACCAGGTCATAGTTGCCCTCGGCGGTGTAGAACTTGGTGCTGAAACCGCGGGTGTCCCGGACCGTGTCCGCAGAACCGCGGGAGCCGAGCACGGTGGAGAAGCGAACAAAGACGGGAGTTTCCACGCCCTTGGCCAGGAAACCGGCCTGCGTGACTCCTTCGGCCGCGCCGTTGGCGGTAAACACGCCGTGGGCGGCAGCGCCGCGGGCGTGGACCACGCGCTCGGGAATGCGCTCGTGGTCGAAGTGGGTGATCTTTTCCCGCAGGTGGTGGTCCTGCAGAAGCACCGGGCCCCGGGGGCCGGCCTTCAGGGAATGATCGGTGTCCCGCAACCGCGCACCCTGGGCAGTTGTGAGGAATTGTCCGCTCTGCGCGGTGGAGGCCTTCGGTGCCCCGGTGGCCACACCTGTGGCAGTAACGGTCTCCGGTCCATCCTGGTCAGGCTTGGGCGGCAGCGGTTCGCGCGGCTGCGTCGGTTCGGCCAGTTCCGGGGCCTGCGGCGCCGGGGCGCCCGGGACGGGCAGGTCGGGTTCGGATGTGCTCTTGCTGAACATGTAGCCTCCATCGTGGTTGTCCAACCGCCGCCCGAAAGCCGCGGCCGTTTCCACCACCCTACTAAGTAAGCATGCTGACTGTTAAGCGGAGGCTGCCGGTCCGGCGCCCTTCGGCGCCCGCGGCGCGCTACTGGCGGGGGGCCGCGACCGACTGTTCCGCGGGCACCTCCCGGACAGGGTCGTCATGCAGTGGCCGGGAACCGGCCGCGAAGCTACGCACTTTTTCGTCCGCCCACAGATGGGCCGGCACTGCTCCCCCCAGCAGGGTGCGGGGCAGGGACGGATCCTCCGCAAACGGGGTGTCGCTGCCGGCCAGGATGATATTGCCGTAACGACGGCCCTTCAGCATGGCCGGATCGGCTATCGCCGCGGTGTACTCAAACGCCGCACAGATGGTGGCGGCTTCGGCGCGGGCACCGCGCAGGTCCGGGGTGTCACCGCAGTTCACCACGTAGACGCCGCCGGGAGCGAGCACCCGGACCACCTGCGCGGTGAATTCCGTCGTCGTCAGCGGCACCGGTGTCTTGGCACCGGCGAAGACATCGCGGATCACCAGGTCGCGGCTGTCCTCGTGCAGGGTTTCGGTGACGGCACGGGCCTCCCCCACCCGCAGCCGCAGCAGGGGTGCCCGGGGCAGGTCAAACCACCCGCGGACCAGCTCAGCCAGCCTGCCGTCCAGTTCCACGGCAACCTGCCGGGCACCGGGATAGACGGCAGCCAGGTACCGGGCCAGCGAACACGCCGCCGCCCCCAGGTGCAGGGCACGCAGCGAGGCATCCGGACGCCAGCGGGATTCCACCAGGGCGGCGATCCAGCGCATGTATTCGAAGTCCAGGTGCCGCGGGTCGGCAAGGTCGATATGCGAACTGTGCACTCCGTTCACCATCAGGATCCAGCCGTCGGGGCTGAAGGAATCCGGAACCAGTTCGCAGGTTCCCGTGTCGATCGGATAGGTGCCGGCCACCGGGCCGGTGCCGGCCACGGCGTCCACCGGGTCCTTGCCGGGGCGCTTGCGCCCCATCAGTGCCTCACCATCCGGATTTCCACCATGCCGGTGCCGGCCCAGACCTGCGGCAGGTCCTTTGACGTTCCATCCGCCACAAAGCCGTTGCGCCGGTAAAACGCCTGGGCACGAGCATTGTCCTCGAGCACCCAGACGTAAGCGGGTTCCTTTTCCACGGCCTGCTCCAGCAAGGCTTGTCCAACACCCTTTCCGTATGCTTCGGCCAGGATGTAAATGGACCAAAGTTCCAGCGGAACGTCCGCGTCGCTGTCCCGTGCGGGGCCGGCGGACGCGAAACCAAGGAGCCGGCCGTCTTCCGAGTGGGCCAGCCAGTTTCGAATGGCCGGCTCCATTGCCTGTTCGGCCAGAGCTGCCCGCCGGTGTTCGACGGCGGCGCTGCGGTCCGCTTCCCGGCGCCGGAACACCTCATCCCCCAGTACATGGGCGTAACTCTCCCGCCAGGACTGCAGATGGACGGACACGAAGTCCTCGGCGTCGCCGGGGAGGGCGCGCCGGATACTAAAGCTCATATCTCCAGCTTAAGTCGGCTCCGGCTACGTCCCTGACCGGGGAGAGTCACGCCACCACCGCCAGCGCAAACCCGTCCCACCCCTTGCTCCCCACTGTCTGCAGGGCGGTGGCGTCCAGCCGCGGATGCGAGCCCAGGATGTCCACCGCAGCGCGGGTGCCCTGCACCGCTTCGTCGCCGCCGGGGTCCAGGACGCTGCCGCCGCGGACCACGTTGTCCAGCACAATCACGCTCCCCGGCCGGGACAGTTTCACCGCCCACTCCAGGTAGGCGGGGTTGTTGACCTTGTCCGCGTCAATGAAGAACAGATCGAACGGCTCTGCCTCGGCCAGATCCGGCAGGGTGTCCAAGGCTGCGCCCACCCGAATGGTCACGCGGTCCAGAAGCCCGGCCGCGGCCAGATTGGCGCGGGCCACCTCCGCATGGCGGGGTTCGTATTCGCACGTGATGAGTTCGCCGTCGTCGGGCAGCGCCCGGGCGAGCCAGGCCGTGCTGAACCCGCCCAGGGTGCCGATCTCCAGGATCCGCCGGGCACCGGAGATGCGGGCCAGCAGCATCAGGAACTTCCCCTGCGCGGCGGTTACCTCGATTGCCGGCAGCCCTGCGGCCCCGGTCGCAGCAATGATGGCTTTCAGCTGGTCATCCGGCCGCACCACGCGGCTGCTGAGGTACTCCTCGACCTGCTCCCACTGCGACATCCCCTGCTCCCGTTCCGCCGGTGTGTCCGGCCGCTGCGTGCCTAGGCGTGCCCGCTGTACTCGTCCAGGTCGCCGAGTGCCTTTTCCAGCCGTTCCACCTTGCCGGTCAATTCACCGGTGTGCCCCGGCCGGATATCCGCCTTGAGCACCAGCGAAACCCGGCTGCCGTACTGGCCAACCGCTTCCGTGGCCCGGCGGATGACATCCATGACTTCGTCCCACTCGCCCTCAAGGGTGGTGAACATGGCGTCCGTGGAATTCGGCAGGCCGGATTCCCGGACAATTCGAACGGCGGCGGCCACGGCGTCGTGCACCGAGGCCGACGGACCGCCGGCGGGTGTCTGTGGGCCGGTACCGGACGGAGCGACGGAAAAGGCTACAAGCATCTGCCCAGTGTGCCACTGCAGGCACCAAAAAACCCGCGCAGGCCGCTCGGAGCAGCCTGCGCGGGTTTAGGGGTTTGCTGGCGGACCGTTCGGCCCGCCGGGCTCAGACTGCCGCGTCCCGGCTTTCACCGGCGGCGGCCACGTCATGGAATTTCTCGTTGAGACGCGAATGCCGCTGCCCGTAGGCGAAGTACAGCAGGAAGCCAACGACCAGCCAGCCCGCGAAGTAGATCCAGGTCTCAACAGCCAGGTTGGTCATCAGGTACAGGCACAGCACCGCGGAAAGGACCGGGATCACCGGACCGAAGGGCACCCGGAAGGCCGGGCGCAGGTCCGGACGCTTTTTCCGCAGCACCAGGATGCCCAGGCTAACCACCACGAACGCGGAGAGCGTGCCGATGTTGATCATTTCCTCGAGAACGTCCACCCGCGTGAACCCTGCCACCACGGCCACCAGGACACCGAGGATAATCTGCAGCCGGGCCGGCGTGGAGTGCTTGTCGCTGGTCCGGGAGAGCGAGCGGGGCAGCAGGCCGTCGCGGGACATCGCCAGCACCACGCGGGCCAGGCCCATCAGCAGCACCATGATCACCGTGGTCAGGCCAATCAGGGATCCGACGGCGATGACCGATGCCGCACCGGTGTTTCCCACAAGTGCAAAGGCCGTTGCGAGGTTGGGGTCTTCGGCTGCGGCCAGGTCGGTGTAGGGGACCATGCCGGTCAGCGCCAGGGAGACGCCGATGTAAAGCAGCGTGACCACGGCCAGGCCGGCGAAGATGCCCCGCGGAAGGGTCTTGCCCGGGTCCTTGACCTCTTCGGCAGAGGTGGCCACCACGTCGAATCCGATGAACGCGAAGAAAACGATGGCGGCGCCGGCAAAGACACCGAACAATCCGTACTGCGCAGGGGCGGCACCGGTCAGGAAGGAGAACAGGGACTGCTTCAGGACCCCCGAGCTTCCATCAGTGGCGGTGGAGACCGGGTCCGGAATAAACGGCGTGTAGTTCTCCGCCTTGACGTAGAAGAAACCGGCGACAATCACGAAGAGCACCACGCCCACCTTGATGATGGTGAAAACGTTGCTCACCTGAGCGGAAAGCTTGGTACCCATGACCAGGAGGAAGGTAAAGACTGCGACGATCAGGAACGGTCCCCAGGTCAGCGAAATCACACCCAGTTCCAGCGTTGCCGGTATGTCCCAGCCGATAAGTGCAAAGACCTCGCTGAGGTAGATGCCCCAGTACTTCGCAATAACTGCCGCTGCGGTGAACAGCTCCAGGATGAGGTTCCAGCCGATGATCCAGGCAGCCAGCTCGCCCATCGTGGCGTAGGTGAACACGTAGGCGGAACCTGCCACCGGAATGGCCGTGGCGAACTCGGCGTAACACATGATGGCGAGCGCGCAGGTGATCGCCGCCAGGACGAACGAAAGGGTTACGGCCGGGCCGGAGAACTGCCCCGCTGCCCGGGCGCCTACCGAGAAGATACCGGCGCCGACGGCAACCGCGACGCCCATAATCATGAGGTCCCAGGTGGTGAGTGAGCGCTTTAGCCGACGGCCGGGCTCGTCGGCGTCCGCAAGGGAACTCTCGATGGGTTTGGTACGGAAGAGACTCACGTGGATCCTCGCCTTATCTGAGGGAAATCTAACCGATCAATCTTAGGCTGGGCGCCATGCGGCTTTTATTTTAGTCTCACATTCTGAGACGCCGGAGTCCAAGAAGCACCTCCTGCGGAACCGGCACCGGGGCGCTGGCTGGCAAGTGCCGCGGCCTTTTGGGAGGATGGATATGACGTACGCCACTCGCTTGTCAGGGGCGGCTAACCCAGGTTTCATCCCGGCAACGAACGGACAAGCAGCTATGGCCCGCGGAATCTATGTAAGCGCCATGACGCCCGGATCCGGCAAATCCCTGATCAGCCTGGGGCTGGCGGACATGCTCGGCCGGCACGCAGACCGGGTGGGCTTTTTCCGGCCGATCGTCGAGGGCGACAATCCGGCACAGGATCCCATGGTGGAGCTGATGCAGCGCCGCTTCAACCTGGGCCCGGCCACCTGCCGCGGCGGCCTGACCCGGACCCAGCTGCGTGCATTGCTGGTTGCCGGGGAGCGTGGCGAAGTTGATGCCCGCTGCCTGGCCGTTTACAGCGAAATTGCCGCAAACTGCGACGTCGTCATTGTCGAAGGCACCGATCTCTCCGGGCACGACGTCGCCCTGGAGTTCGATCTCAACGCCCGGCTGGCCAATGACCTGGGCACTGTCGTGCTCGCCGTCGTCAACGCCCAGGACACCACTGCGGCGGAGACGGCCGACGCCGTCGACGTGGCCCGCCGCCAATTGGCCGACGCGAAGTGCGACCTGCTGGCCGTGATGGTCAACCGGGCAGCACCGTCCGACGTCGAGGCCATCACCAGCGCCATCCGGCCCGGACAGAGCGGCCGGCCGGTCTACGTCATTCCCGAACAGAGTGAAATCTCCCAGCCGTCGATCGCCGAAGTGCAGACGGCGCTGCGGGCCCGCCAAGTGGCAGGCAGCGCCAACCTTGAACGCGACGTTTCCGCAGTCAAGGTTGCCGCCATGACCGTTGGGAACTTCATCCCGCAGCTTTCGGACGGGACCCTGGTGATTGTCCCGGCCGACCGCGCCGACGTTATGGTCGCCACCCTGGCATCCTCCTTCTCCTCGGACTTTCCCGTGGCCAGCGGCATGATCCTCACCGGCGGCATCGAGGTGGAACCGGCCATCCTGGGACTGCTGGCTTCGGCACCCTTCCCAGTCTTCGAAGTCGAAACGGACACCTATATCACCGCGCGCAGGGTCAGCAGGGTCCGGGGCGAGATTTCCAGCGGCAACCGGCGGAAGGTCGCCGCAGCCCTGGGCACCTGGTCCCGGCATGTGGATGAGGCCGAAATGCTGGAACGCCTGGCACTGCCCCGCCCTGCCACCACCACACCGCTGCGGTTCCTCAATGAGCTGATCGTGCGGGCCCGTACCAGCCGGCAGCGGATCGTGCTGCCGGAAGGGTTGGACCTGCGGGTTCTGCAGGCCGCAGAGATCCTCAGCCGGCGGGACGTGTGTGCCCTGACGGTGCTGGGCCCGGAGGGCCAGATCCGTGAACTGGCAGCAAGCGAGGGCATTGACTTGTCCAACATCAACCTCATCAACCCGGCAACCAGTGCCCTGCGGGAGGAATTTGCCCGCGAATACGCCACTCTCCGTAAACACAAGGGCGTATCCCTGGAAGACGCCAGCGAACGTATGCTCCACGGGGCATATTTCGGCACCATGATGGTGCAGCTGGGCAGGATGGACGGCATGGTCTCCGGCGCGGCCCACACCACCGCCAACACCATCCGGCCTGCCCTGGAGTTCATCCGGACCCGCGAGGGCGTCAAGATCGTCTCCTCGGTGTTCCTGATGCTGCTGGAGGACCGCGTCCTTGTCTACGGGGACTGTGCAGTGAATCCGGACCCGGACGCCGAGCAGTTGGCGGACATCGCCCTCGCCTCCGCCGCCACCGCCGAGCAGTTCGGAGTCACGCCGCGGGTCGCCATGCTCTCCTACTCCACCGGCTCCTCCGGAACGGGCGGCTCGGTGGAACGCGTCCGGCAGGCCACCGAGCTGGTGCGCCGCGCCCGCCCGGATCTCCCGGTGGAAGGACCCATCCAGTACGACGCCGCCGTCGATGCCTCCGTAGCCGCTTCCAAGGCACCCGGTTCCTCGGTGGCGGGACAGGCCACGGTGTTCATCTTCCCTGACCTGAATACCGGAAATAACACCTACAAGGCCGTGCAGCAGTCCGCCGGAGCCGTGGCCGTGGGCCCGATCCTGCAGGGCCTGCGCAAACCAGTCAACGACCTCAGCCGCGGCTGCACCGTTGAGGACATCGTGAACACCGTGGCCATCACCGCGGTGCAGGCACAGGAGGATTAAATGCTGGTTCTTGTCATCAATTCCGGGTCCTCTTCGCTGAAGTACCAGGTCCGGGAGACCGATACCCAGGAGCTGCTGGCCAAGGGAATCATCGACCGGATCGGCGACGTGGTTCCGGACCACGCGTCCGCGCTGGAAGAACTCAGCAGCAGGCTCCGCGACGAGCTGGACGGACGCACTATCGACGCCGTGGGGCACCGGGTGGTGCACGGCGGGGAACGCTTCAGCGAACCCGTACTGGTCAACAACGAAATTGTCCGCTCGATTGAACGGCTCAGCCCGCTGGCCCCGCTGCACAACCCCGCGAGCGCCATGGGCATCCGCGCCGTCCATGACAAGTGGCCGAAGATCCCGCAGGTGGCCGTCTTCGACACCGCTTTCCACCGCACCCTGCCCGAACACGCCTGGCGCTATGCACTGCCCGACAGCCTGTACCGGCGTCACGGCATCCGCCGCTACGGCTTCCACGGCACCAGCTACGCCTACGTCGCACCGGCCGCTGCACGCTTCCTGGGCATTGAGCCGTCAGAGTTCAACGGCGTGATCGCCCATTTGGGCAACGGTGCCTCGGTGGCGGCCATCAAGGACGGCAGGAGCATCGACACATCCATGGGATTCACCCCCCTGGAGGGCCTGGTAATGGGCACCCGCAGCGGAGATGTTGACCCGTCGATCCTCATTTTCCTGGCCCGGCAGGGGTACGACGCCGACGCCCTGGACAACCTGCTCAACCGGGAGTCGGGGCTGCGGGCCCTGGCCGGCGAGTCGGACATGCGCGGTATCGAGGAAGCGGCCGACAACGGCAATGAGCAGGCTCGACTGGCCCTGACCGTGGCCGCCTACCGGCTGGCCAAGTACATCGGTGCCTACCACGTGGCCGTGGGCGGCGCGCAGGCGGTGGTTTTCACTGCGGGGATCGGCGAAAACGGCTGGAGTTTCCGCCAGCTGGTGGTGGACCAGCTGGGTCCCCTCGGCATCCGGCTCGACTCCGAAGCCAATCTGGCACCCGGCAAGCAGGCCCGGCGCATCAGTACGCCCGACTCTGCCATTGCCGTCCTCGTGGTGCCCACCGACGAAGAGGAGGCCATTGCGGAGGCGACCGCCGCCGTCGTCGGACACCACAAGGAATCCGCAGCTACGTTCTGAGCGTTTGCAACCGAAATCCGCTAAAAGGGAAAGAACGGCAGACAGCAGGACATCCGCGTTGATACGGTTGCAGACCCGGTTAAGCAGCGGCCGGGGATACCTGTCGGCGTGGAGAAGACATGGAAAAGCCGCTGCGTGTCCTGGTCCAGATAGATACGCGGAATTCAGCCGCCTCGATTGAAGTCCGCGGAGCACTCACGGGCGCCAGCTGCGAGACCCTGCTGAACATCCTCCAGCACACCGCCAAGCTGGGCGCCGACATCTGCGTGAACCTCACGCGCACCGTCCGGATTGAAGCCGCCGCCCTGGAGGTGCTCGCCGGGGTCGCGGACGACGTCGAACGCTCAGCGCCTGCCAACCTGCAGATGCGCGTCCACATCCAGCTTCCACCGGATGCCCTGCCCGGCCATCCGACCGCCGGCAGCCTTCCCCCGGGGAGCCGCGAAGCACTGGATAACGACACTGCACTGGCGATGATCCTGCGCCGGAATACCCGGGTCCTTGCCGGGCCGTATGAGCCCGGACCCGGGGACGCCGCGATACCCGACGGAACCGCTCCTCGGTGGCGTGTCCTGCCGGGCCGCCGCTCCTAGCCCTCCCGCCGCGCACCCCTCCCGCCCCGTCGGAGGCGCTTTCTGCCCGAACAAACACCTGTTTTGTCAGTACGCTTATGAATTGACACAATGGGAGTCAGTTCTTTCAACGCACTCAGAATGCAACTAGCAGGAGGTTCGCACGTGAAAGCAGTTACATGGCAGGGAAAAGAGTCCGTCAGCGTAGAGGTGGTTCCGGATCCGGTGATCCAGGAACCGACCGACGCCATCATCCGCGTCACTTCCACCGCCGTCTGCGGTTCGGACCTCCACCTGTACGCCGTCCTGATGCCGTACATGAAGCCGGGTGACATCCTCGGCCACGAGTCCATGGGCATCGTGGAAGAGGTCGGCTCGGCCGTCACCAACCTGAAGAAGGGTGACCGCGTGGTCATTCCCTTCCAGATTGCCTGCGGCAGCTGCTTCATGTGCCGCCAGGGCCTGCAGACCCAGTGCGAGGTGACCCAGGTGCGTGAAAAGGGAATGGGCGCCCAGCTGTTCGGCTTCTCGGAGCTCTACGGTTCCGTCCCGGGCGGCCAGGCTGAATACCTGCGCGTGCCGCATGCCGACTACGGCCCCATCAAGGTCGGCTCGGAACTGCCGGACCACCGCTACCTGTTCCTCTCCGACATCCTGCCCACCGCCTGGCAGGGCGTTCAGTACGCCAACGTGCCCGACGGCGGCACGCTCGCCGTCTACGGCCTGGGACCGGTGGGCCAGTTCGCTGCCCGCATCGGCACCCACCTCGGCTACCGCGTTATCGGCGTCGACCCCGTGGAGGAGCGCCGCAAGCTCGCCGGCCAGTACGGCGTCGAGGTCCTGGACCTGCATAAGGACATTGCCGACGAACTGCGCGAAATGACCGACGGCCGCGGCCCCGACTCGGTGGTGGACGCCGTCGGCATGGAAGCCCACGGCTCTCCGGTCGGCAAGGCCGCCCAGACTGCGGTTGGCCTGCTGCCGGACAAGCTGGCCCAGAAGGCCATGGAAACCGCCGGAACGGACCGGCTCTCCGCCCTGCACGGCGCACTCGACGCGGTGCGACGCGGCGGAACGGTCTCACTCAGCGGCGTGTACGGCGGCACGGCCAGCCCGATGCCGCTGATGAACATGTTCGACAAGCAGCTGAACCTGCGGATGGGCCAGTGCAACGTCAAGCGCTGGGTTGATGACCTGATTCCGCTGGTCGAGGATTCCGCCGATCCGCTGGGCGTGACCAACCTGGTGACCCACCAGGCCAGCCTTGAGGACGCACCGGAGCTGTACGAGAAGTTCCAGAAGAAGGAAGACGGCTGCATCAAGGTCGTTTTCCAGCCCGGCATCCAGAACTAACCGACACCGGATCTGCCGCAAAAAGCCAGGACCCGCCGCAAGGCCGCGGGTCCTGGCTTTTTGCGGTTAACCGCCCGGGCAGCCCTCCGGGAACGGTGCACAGATGTAATTCGCACCACACACCCCTGTGGCCCTACACTCATTGAGGTTCTTTAAACGAACACACGTTCGGCATGCGTACAGCGTGGCCGGCCCCCCCCCGCCCCAAGAGCAAGTTAGGTAAGGCCCATGGAAATCAAGGAACGCATCGAAGCGGCTCCTATGAAGCGCATGCAGGTCGGCATTGTCGCCATCTGTGTCGCCCTGAACATGATCGACGGCTTTGACGTCCTGGTCATGGCTTTCAGCGCCAATTCGATCAGCGAGCACTGGGACCTCAGCGGTGCCGAGCTGGGCATGCTGCTCTCCTCGGCCCTCTTCGGCATGGCTGTGGGATCCATCCTGGTGGCCCAGGTGGCCGACATCATCGGCCGGCAGAAGACCATCCTGATCTGTGCGCTGGTGATTTCGGCGGGGATGTTCGCCTCCGCGTTCGCTCCGACCTATGAAGTCCTCTTTGTGCTGCGCTTCATCACCGGACTGGCCATCGGCACCATGCAGGCGAGCCTCAACGTCTTCGTCTCCGAGTACTCCTCGGCCAAACGGCGTTCCACCGCGATCAGCTTCTACAGCGCCGGGCAGCCTATCGGCGGCATGCTGGGCGGCATCATTGCGGGCATCCTCATCGCGGCCTACAGCTGGCACGCGGCGTTCATTTTCGGCGGCATCATCACGCTGGCCATGATTCCGTTCATCCTGAAGCTGCTGCCCGAATCCCTGGACTACCTCATGACCCGGCGCCCGGCCGGCGCGCTGGACAAGACCAACCGCATCCTGGCCCGCCTGGACCAGCCGGCGATCACAGAACTGCCAGTCATTCCCAAGGGCACGGCGCTGACTATCGGCTCACGCTGGAAGTCCCTGTTCTCCGGCAAATACGCGGCGACCACCGTCTTCCTGTCCATCGCATTCATGATGCTGATGGCCAGCTTCTACTTCGCGAACTCCTGGACGCCCAAGCTAGTCGCTTCCAGCGGCTTCACGGCGCAGGACGGCATCGACGCCGGCGTGCTCTTCAGCCTCGGCGCGATCATCGGTTCCATCGTCTTCGGACTGATCGCCGCCCGATTCGCCGTCAAGTGGGTCCTGGTCACGTTCTTCGTCCTCGCCGCAGGCGGCTTCGGCGTGTACGCAGTCTCCACCGGCGCGCTGTCCACGGCCCTGCTGGCGGCGGCCCTGCTGGGCTTCCTGGTGAACGCCGGCATCGCCGGCATGTTCTCCATCGGTCCCGTGTACTACTCCTCGGACGTACGCGCCACGGCGGTAGGGTTCATCACCGGCATGGGCCGGGTGGGTGCCATCATCTCCCCGATCGTGGCCGGTTCCCTGATCGACGGCGGCTGGGAACCCGGCAACCTTTACTTCCTCTTCATCGTTCCGATGCTTGTGGGCGGCGGAGCGATCGCCTGCCTGCGCACCGGCCGGCCCAAGGTGGCCGAGCCGGCGGCCCTGCGTAAGGACACCGTCCCGGCCTGACCGGGCATGGCGGTGCCGCGCCGCAAGGCGCGCCCGGAACGTCCCTAGGAACGCCCGATCCCCCGCGGTGGAAGCCGCTGGAGATCGGGCGTTACTGTTTTCCCGTCAATTTCCAGCCGCAGGTAGGTGCAGAACGGCTGCCGCCGCCGGTCCGTGGGGGACCCGGGGTTCAGCAGGCGCATCCCCGCTGGTGTCACGGAGTCCCACGGGATGTGGCTGTGGCCGAAGACCAGCAGGTCCGTGTCCGGAAACTGGGCGTCCATCCGCTCTCCGCGCTTAGCGGCGGGACCTGTCTCATGCACGACGGCGAGCCGCACCTCTTCAACCACCGCCCGGGCCACCAGCGGCAGCCGGTTCCGCAGCTCGGCGCCGTCGTTGTTGCCGTAGCAGGCGATCAGCCGCCGCGAGCGGGACTGAAGCTGGTCGAGCAGCTCCTCGTTCACCCAGTCTCCGGCGTGCACCACAATGTCGGCGGCTTCAATGTCGGCCCAGAGGACCTCGGGAAGCACCTTCGCCCGCTTGGGCAGATGGGTATCCGAAAGCAGGAGGAGCTTCGAAGACATCCGTTATTTCCGCAGGTTCCATGCCCAGAGGATCAACGGCAGCTGGAGCGGGAGCCGGACACTGTGGATCAGTTTCTCTTTGTCCCCGCCGCGGGGGCCGAAGGCGCGCTGCAGGGCAGAGATGTGCCCCGCAATGAAGGCAACGTACATGGCCGCCGTCCCCGTCGCCGCCAGCCGCCGCGTAGCCGGCAGCAGCAGTCCGGCGGCGGCCGCGAACTCAATGACTCCGCTGACGTGCGTCCACTGGCGCCGGGTCAGCACACCGAACTTCCCCTCGGTATCGGTGCTGATGCTGCGCGGAACCACCGCGTTGTAGAAGCGCGGGTTACGGAAGTGGTTGACGGCGCTGGTGGTCAGCAGGGCCGCCATGGCAGCTGCTGAGAGCGTCTGTCGGTTCATCGGGTTCCTTCGGTTGTGGGGACGGCCGCCCGCCGGGGAGTCGGCACTTGTGCAGCGACGGCGACGGCAATCGCATCGGCTGCGCGGACCAGGGCCAGGTGGGAAAACGCCTGCGGAAAGTTCCCGGCCATGGTGTTGTTTTCTGCATCATATTCCTCACTGAGCAGACCAAGCTCGTTGGCGTACCCCACCAACTGGTCCATCAGCCGCCGGGCCTGGGGGAGCCGGCCCGAGTGGGCGTACTGTTCCACCAGCCAGAAGCTGCACGCCAGGAAGGGGTTCTCCCCCGCCGCCAGTCCGTCCACCCCGGTATCGGTGGCGTAGCGCAGCAGGAGTCCGGAGCCGTTGACCAGCTCCGACTCCAGCCGGGAAACCGTGCCCAGCATTTTTTCGTCGTCGTAGGCAACGAAACCCACGTGCGGCAGCTGGAGCAGGGCAGCGTCCACGGTGCCGCTGCCGTAGAACTGGGTGAAGGAGTTCAGGGCGGGGTCCCAGCCGCGTTCCATCACTTCGTCGCGAAGTCCGTCCCGCAGCCCTTCCCAGACCTCCACCGGCCCGTCGAGCCCATAGGTCCTGGCCGCCTTGGCCGCCCGGTCGAAGGCAGCCCACATCATGACCCGTGAGTGGGTGAAATGCCGGGGCGTCCCGCGCATCTCCCAGATGCCGCGGTCCGGTTCCTCCAAGTGCTTTTCCAGGAAGGTCAGCAGCGCCCGCTGCAGGGGCCAGGAAAAGTGGTCCTCCGGCACGCCCCGGTCCCGCAGCCGGTCAAGGGCCACCATCACTTCGCCCACCACGTCGGCCTGGTACTGCCCTACGGCCCCGTTGCCGATGCGCACGGGTGCAGCTCCCGCATAACCGGGAAACTGCGGGAGGATCTGCTCCGGCAGTTCCCGTCCGCCGTCGACGGCGTACATGATCTGCAGGTCCTCGGGATCTCCGGCGACGGCGCGCAGCAGCCAGCTGCGCCATTCCAAGGCCTCCTCCTCGTAGCCGTGGGTCAGCATGGCCTCGAGCGTCAGGGCGGCGTCCCGCAGCCAGCAGTACCGGTAGTCCCAGTTGCGGTCCCCGCCGGCTTCTTCGGGCAGCGAGGTGGTGGGCGCGGCGACAATGCCGCCGGTGTCCTCATGGGTCAGGGCGCGCAGGACCAGCAGCGAGCGGCGTACCGCGTGTTCATAGGGGACGTTTTGAGGGCACTGCCGGCCCCAGTCCTGCCAGTAGCCGACAGTCCTTTCCAAGGCGGTGTCAACGTTCTGCCGGGGCGGTACCGGCCGGTGCGAGGGGTACCACGTGAGTTCCAGGT
Organism: Arthrobacter sp. zg-Y1110; assembly: GCF_025244865.1. NCBI lineage: Bacteria > Bacillati > Actinomycetota > Actinomycetes > Micrococcales > Micrococcaceae > Arthrobacter > Arthrobacter sp. zg-Y1110. Next base: position 135,979 of record NZ_CP104272.1, on the reverse strand, counting down.
CAACGCATTCCCCGGCCCGGACTTCGAAGCGCCCCACGTGGCGGTGATCCTGGGCCGCCGGCAGATTGGCGCCGCGGAGCACCAGCGCGCCGGGTCCGGCAATGGCGGAAAGGTGTTCACCGTCGTCGTCCCGTCCCCGGAAAACCCAGGGAATGACCGTGCCGTAGCCGAAGCGGATCTGCAGTTCCTGCCGCATGTCCACAGTGCCGCTCATGCCTTCGATCCGCCGGATCAGGGACGCCCGCCGGTCCTTCACCGGCATGAAGTCCGTGACCCGGACCGCTCCGGAGGGCGTCTGCCAATGTGTGCGCAGCACGAAGGTGGACTCAACATACCCCCGGTGCGTTACGGTCGCTGCGGGATGTTCCGGTGCCAGCAGCCACCGGCCGTGGTCGCTGCTCCCGAGCAGCGCACCGAACACCGACGGCGAATCGAACCGCGGCAGGCAGAGCCAGTCCATACTGCCGGCCCGCGATATGAGGGCTCCGGTGTGCAGGTCCGAAACCAGCGCATAATCCTCTATGGGGGATGCCATGGCACTACTCAACCACACGGCGCCGAATCCTCGGTTCGTAGCGCATCTGCGGCAATCACTGATTAGATTGGGGTGGTCCCGCGCAGAAGTTCCTTACAGCGGATCGGCAGCGGGACCGGCACTGGATTAGGGAGCGGTATTGAAACACGCGTCAACCTCGAAGATGTCCTTCTCCGTGAAGGAGGTACACGCGTGAGCGTGGTTGCCCAGCCCACCGACGAGCAGCGCGCCTATGCCCTGCGGCGCATGAAAATGCTGGCCACGGGCCTGCTGATCCTCCTGGCCGTCATCTTCCTCTTTTCCTTCGCCCTGCAGGACAGGTACCCGTGGCTGGAATACGTCCGCGCTGCGGCAGAGGGCGGCATGGTAGGCGCCCTTGCCGACTGGTTCGCGGTCACCGCGCTGTTCAAGCATCCGATGGGGGTGAAGATCCCCCACACGGCCATCATCCCCGAGAAGAAGGACCAGATCGGGGCGTCCCTGGGCCAGTTCGTGGAACAGAACTTCCTGGCCGAAGACATCATCCGGGCCAAGCTCGATTCCATGCAGGTCGCTGCGAAGGCAGGCACCTGGCTGGCCCGGCCCGAGGGAGCCGAACGCGTCGCCACCGAAGGTGCCGCAGCCATCCGCGGGGCCCTGAGGGTACTCGACGACGACGCCGTCCGCGACGTGCTGGAATCCATGTTCCGCCGCCACGTAGTGAATCCGCAGTGGGGGCCGCCGGCCGGAAAAATGGCCCAGCGGATCTTCGAGGAGGGCCACCACCACCAGCTGGTTAACCTGATTGTGGACAGCCTGTCCGACTGGGTGCTGGCCAACCCCGAAGTGATCGGCCGGCTGGTAACCGAGCGTTCGCCGTCGTGGGTTCCCGCCTTCGTGGATGACCTGGTCGGCGAGCGCGTGCAGATCCAGGCCGAACGGTTCCTGATCGACGTGCAGGAAAACCCCAACCACCAGCTGCGCGTGGCATTGGACAACTACCTCACCGGAGTGGCCCGGGACCTGCAGGAGGACCCCAAGACCATGGCCAAGGCCGATGCGGTGAAGGAGCAGGTGCTGGATGACCCGCGCGTGCGCGAACTGATGACTTCCACCTGGACCACCATCAAGAACGCGCTGATGACGGCCGCCGATGACCCGGACAGTGAACTCACCCGGAACTTCAAGTCCGCACTGCAGGACTTCGGTACGCGCCTGATCAACGAGCCGGAGCTCGCGGCCAAGGTGAACGGTTACGTGGCGGACGCTGCGGGCTACTTGGTCCGCACGTACAGCAACGACATTGCCGCCGTCATTACCGAGACAGTGGAGAACTGGGATGCGCAGGAGACCTCGGAGAAGATCGAACTGCAGGTCGGCAAGGACCTGCAGTTCATCCGAATCAACGGCACAGTGGTTGGTTCGCTGGCCGGGCTGGCGATCTTCACCATCGCCACGGCTGTGTTCGGCTGATCCCGGGTTCGGCTAAAAGGCACGCTTAGGACAAAAAGGCCCGCCGGCAAATGCCGGCGGGCCTTTTTCCGTTGAGGGACCGTTGCCCTAAGCGGACTTCTCCAGCTGGTCCAGTTCTCCTGCCAGCTGTCCGGGGATCGACGTCGGCGGTTCGCCGAAGGCTGCCCGGGTCGCCTTGATAACGCCCTTGCCCATGGCACGGTTGCCCACGCCGCCGACTATGGCACCCACACCCAGCGGCAGGGCACGTCCGAGCAGGGCGGTGCCCTGCTTGGCCATAACCCGCTTGAGGAACTGCTTGCGGATGCTGCCGCCCACCGAGCCCATCAGGCCGGAGGGCATACTGCCCATGCTGCTGCCCCAGGCCTGAGCGGTTCCGCGTCCGGACAGGGACTGCATCATGGAGGTCCCTTCCTCGCCCAGCATGATGGCCATGACCATGGTCCGTGACTTCTCCGGATCGGCCAGCCGGACTCCGTGCAGTTCAGCCACGGACTGCGCGTACAGGGCTGTCGCCTCGAGGAAACCGACCGTCGCTGCGGCTGACAGGCCAAGTGCCGCGACGGTTCCCACGCCCGGAACCACGGCAGTGGCTCCGATGGCAGCGCCGCCGCCGGTCACTGCGTTGATGTAGTGCCGGTCCAGGATGCTGATCAGCTCGGCGGCATCGGCGGACGGGTTCTTGCGCTGCATCCTGCGGATGTTCGCCAGCACCAGTGGCCGCTGGACTTCCACGGCACGCTCGATGGCCTTCACAACCTGCGGCTTGGGCTTGCCGTCCGCGCCCATAGTGGCTCGTCCGGCCAGTTTGGCTGCGGGATTGAACTTACGTCGCTTCACAGAACTCTCCTCGGGGAAATCCGGTACAGGCTTCACACCTACGGTATTACTCCAACACCAGCGGGTTTTACCTAAAGCAAAGGGCGGGGTCCGGCGGAATATTCCGCCGGGGCCCCGCCCTCTAAATCAACGCCGCGTCAGCGGCGCTTACGCACTAATTAGGCGCGGTTGCTGCTCTTGCGGGTTACGAAGCCGTAGATCACCAGAACGATGAGGGCACCGACGATTGCAACGAGCCACGTCTGGATGGACCAGAAGTTCTCCAGCGGAACGTTGAACAGAAGCCCGCCGAGCCAGCCGCCCAGAAGGGCGCCGATGACACCCAGAACCAGGGTGGCGATCCAGCCGCCGCCCTGACGACCCGGGAGGACCATCTTTGCAATTGCACCTGCGATGAGACCAAGAATAAGGAACGCAATGAAGCTCATTTGATTCTCCTTGCTGTGTGAGTGACAGTGATTTGAAGCACGACCTTGTGAGCCACGCTTTCCCCCAGCCTACTTGATCAGCAACCTTACGTCACAGTCCGGGGGGAATTCCCATTCAGCTGGGTGTGTGTTAGGTACCGCGGGCGTGTCGCCATTTCCGCCCAATTTCCCCTACGGCGTGTCGGCCTCCCCTACGGCGTGTCGGCGGCAAGGTACCGGCGGAGGAAAACCGCTACATCCGTGATTTCACGAGTACCTATGGAATGCCCCATTCCCGAATAGGTCCGCGCCGTCAGCGCCACATTCTCGTCAAGCCACTGCGCGGTGTAATTCACTGCGTCTGCATTAATGACCCAGTCCTCCCGGTCCCGCCCCCAAAAGAACGGCACCCTCACGGGCAGCGGTTCCGCGGCGGCGAGGAGTTCGTTGCGGGCAATGAAACCGGAAAGGCCGACGACGGCGCGGAAATCCTGCGGCCTCAACCGCAAAAGCGTGCCGGCCATGGCCATGCCCTGGGAGAATCCCACCAGCGAGATTCCGGTGAACCCGTATTCCGTACGGGTCCGGTCCAGCCAGGCCAGCAGCGAGAGCGAGGATTCCAGGACCTCGGCGGTGTCCGAGTTCAGGAGCGGATCCAGCAGGAACCATCCGCTGGCTCCCCCCACATCCAACGGCCCCCGCACGGCGGCTCCGACAGCAGAAGCCGGCAGGGCGATGAAGAGCCGCTCCATTGCCTGCTCGCCGGATCCGTAGCCGTGCAGAAAGACCACCAGTTCGCGCCCACGGCGTCGCTCCGCCGGCTCGGACCACGTTACGTTTTCCATCGGTTCAGCGTAGCGCTGCATGCCGTTTGCAGGCCGTCGGCGCGGCGCCGCCCAAGGGCCATTGCCACGGGTGGTGCGGCAAAAGTAAAGTCGCACTCAGCGCATAAACGTGGCTGTTGCCACAGATCGCGGGCGTGCATGTATCCGAGCAGAAGCCACCAAAAGCACCGGGAACCGCACCGGCACGCCGTTCCCCTCCCAACAGCGGCCGGCCCTGGCAGGCACGGCCTGGACGGATCCCCTTTATGATCCTCACCCTTACTGCCAATCCCAGCCTGGACCGCACCGTTTCGCTCCCCGGGGCACTGGAGCGGGGAGCCGTCCAGCGTGCCGTTGCCGCGGGAGAAGAGCCGGGCGGCAAAGGCGTAAACGTCTCCCGGGCCCTGACTGTCTCGGGTATCCGGTCCGTTGCCGTCCTTCCCGGCGCCGACGCCGATCCCGTCATGGCCGGATTGCGGCAGGCGGGAGTCGAGTACTTGAACCTGCCCATCGCGGCGCCGCTGCGCAGCAACATCACGCTCACGGAGCCGGACGGCACCACCACTAAGATCAATGCTCCCGGTCCGCCGCTGAAGCCGGTGGAGCAGGAGGCACTGATCTCCCTGCTGGTAGGGGCCTGCACCGCCGGCGACAGCGGCCCGGGTTCCTGGCTGGTGCTGGCCGGCTCGCTCCCCCCGGAAGTGCCGCCGGACTTTTACGCATCGGTGGCCCATACCGTGAGGGACCGGCTGGGGGCCAAGGCGCCGCGCATAGCCATCGACTCCTCCGGACCGCCCCTCATGGGCGCGTTGCTGCACGGAGCGGAGCCGGACCTGCTTAAACCCAATGCCGAGGAACTCTCCGAAGCCACGGGGTTTTCCTCCGAAGCGGAACTGGAAGCCGACCCCCTGCTGGCGGCGCGGGCGGCGGGGATGCTGATTGAACGCGGCGTCGGCGCCGTCCTCGCCACCCTGGGTGCCAGGGGCGCACTGCTGGTCACTGCGCACGGAAGCTGGCTGGCCACCCGACCACCCGTGCAGGCCCGCTCGACGGTTGGCGCAGGGGATTCGGCCCTGGCCGGGTACCTGCTTGCCGACGTCTCCGGTGCGGCACCTCCGGACTGCCTACGGCAGGCAGTAGCCCACGGTGCCGCCGCTGCCTCCCTTCCCGGAACCACTGTCCCAGCCGTTACAGCTACTGATCCAGGAGCGGTAACGGTCACCACCCTCAACGGCACCCGGGGCACCCCTCGGGGAGCTGCCGCCGGGAGCGCCACCGCTTCGCCGTCGTCGTCTTCGAAGGAGGAAAGCTGATGTCGGACCTCATTACGCCGGACCTGGTCACATTGGACGAGAACCTGGGCACGGACAAGACCACTGTTATCGGCCATTTGGCCCGGGGTGTGGTGGCCGCGGGCCGGGCGACCAATTACGAAGACCTCTACGCGGATGCGATGGCCCGTGAATCGAAGACCGCCACCGGCGTGCCCGGCGGCATTGCGATTCCGCACTGCCGGTCCGCGGCGGTCACCAAACCGACGCTCGCCATGGCGCGGATTCGTCCCGCAGTGGACTGGGGAGCGAAGGACGGCCCCGCCGACATCGTCTTTTTCATTGCTGCTCCGGAAGGAGCGGACCAGGAACACCTCCAACTGCTCGCAAAGCTGGCCCGATCGCTCATCCGTAAGGACTTCACCGCCTCCCTGCGTTCGGCTACCTCGCCGGTGCAGATCGTGGAACTGGTTGACGGAGCCCTCGGGCTCGGCCCCGCACCGGACAGCGCCGGAAGCGCCGCCGGTGCGGGCGGCGCCGCTGCGGCGGGTGCGGCCACCGGCGCCACTGCCGTGGGCAGCGACGCCGGCTCCCGCGACGGGGGCCAAACGGGCGGGGGCCAAGCGGGCGGGGGCCAAGCGGGCGGGGGCCAAACGGGCGGGGGCCAAGCGGACGGAACCGGCGACGGCGGACACGGAGCCGACGCTCCTGCTTCCGCGGGCGGTACCGGAGCAACCCACACGGACACCTCGAGGTCACGGCATCTGGTCGCCGTGACCGCATGCCCCACCGGTATTGCGCACACCTACATGGCCGCTGATTCCCTCGCCGCGGCAGCTGCCGAGCGCGGCGTCGACCTGCAGGTGGAAACGCAGGGTTCCGCCAAATCCACTCCCCTGGACCCCTCGGTGATCCGCAACGCGGAAGCGGTGATCTTTGCCGTCGACGTCGATGTCCGGGACAAGGGGCGCTTCGCCGGGAAACCGCTGATCAGCGGACCCGTGAAACGCGGCATCGACGAACCGGGCGTGATGATCGACGAAGCCCTCAACGCAGTCAATGACCCGAATGCCCGGCGCGTGTCCGGAGGCGGCGGCGGCGGGGAGGAGAACGAAGGCGGCTCCGGCTCCGGCGGGGAAGGCTTCGGCGGACAGCTCAAGCGGGCGCTGCTGACCGGCGTCAGCTACATGATTCCGTTTGTTGCCGGCGGCGGTCTGCTGATTGCCCTCGGCTTCCTCCTGGGCGGCTACGAGCTCGCACTGTCGGTCGACGACGTCGCCAACGGAGACCGGATGCTGGACGGCACGTCGATCCTTAATCCGCCGCCTGAAGGGGTGATCCCCTATCTCGGAGCCGTGTTCTGGAAGATCGGCTCCCTGTCCATGGGCTTCCTGGTGCCTGCCCTGGCCGGTTACATTGCCTATGCCCTGGCCGACCGGCCGGGCATCGCACCGGGCTTCACCGCAGGCGCCGTGGCGGTGTTTATGGATGCCGGCTTCATCGGCGGCATCATCGGCGGCCTGCTGGCCGGTTACGCGGCCCGCTGGATCGGCGGCTGGAACGTTCCGTCGTGGATGCGGGGGCTGATGCCGGTGGTCATCATTCCGCTTTTGGCGTCGATCATAGCCTCCGGCCTGATGATGCTGGTCCTGGGCGGACCCATTGCCGCCTTGACCCTGGGACTGAATGACTGGCTGACCGGCCTCACCGGTGTGGCGGCCATCGGTCTGGGCATCATTCTTGGCCTGATGATGGGTTCCGATCTGGGTGGTCCGATCAACAAGGTGGCGTACGCGTTTGCCGTTGCCGGGCTTGGGGAAGGCAGCTTCGAGAACCAGGTGCCGTGGGAAATCATGGCAGCGGTCATGGCAGCCGGCATGGTCCCGCCGCTGGGCATGGCTTTTGCCTCCACGGTGCTGGCAAAGAACCAGTTCAGCATGGCCCTGCGCGAGAACGGAAAGGCGGCGTGGCTGCTGGGTGCGGCCTTCATTTCGGAGGGCGCCATCCCGTTTGCCGCTTCCGATTTCTTCCGGGTCATTCCCTCCACCATGCTGGGCGGTGCGGTGGCCGGTGCGATCTGCCTGGGCACCGGGGTAACCTCACAGGCACCGCACGGCGGTATCTTCGTGTTCTTCGCCATCGGCAACCTGCTGATGTTCATCGTCGCCATACTGGCAGGAGCAGCTGTTACCGGGTTCGTTTACGTGGCTTTGAAACGGTTCGTGAAGCCCCGGAAAAAGGTGGAGGAACCAGCAATTGCCTAAAGCACAGTCGATGAAGAGGAAGGCTTAGATGATGCGGACCATCCAGGGAATCGGAGTCAGTGCCGGACGCGTCCTCGGCCCCTCGCGCCGGATGCCGCCTCCGGTGCCCGAGCCTGATGCCGAGGCGAAACCAGCCCCGGGCAGCACGGTGGACGGGGAGAAAAGCCGCCTCAAGGATGCCGCTGAAGCAGTCCGGGGGGACCTCAAGCACCGGGCGGAAACCGCCTCGGGAGATGCAAAAGCCGTGTTGGACGCCACCGCCATGATGGCTTCCGATCCCATGCTGCTCAAAGCGGCGGGCAAACACATCAACGCAGGCATGGCTACGGACCGGGCCATCTGGGAAGCGGGCATGGAGGTAGCCGCCATGCTCCAGAGCCTCGGCGGCTACATGGCTGAACGGACCCAGGACGTGCTGGATGTCCGCGCCCGGATTGTCGCCGAACTCAACGGACTGCCGGCACCCGGGATTCCGGCTTCCGATGTTCCCTTTATCCTCACGGCCGTGGAGCTGGCACCGGCCGACACCGCAACGCTGGACCCGGCAATGGTGATCGGACTGGTCACCAGCGAGGGCGGCCCGCAGTCCCACACGGCAATCCTCGCCCGCTCCCTGGGCCTGCCCGCCGTGGTCGGAGCCCCCGGCGCGGACGAAGTTCCTGATGGAGCCGAAATCTATCTCGACGGCGCGGCCGGCACCGTGGTGGTGGAACCCGGGGAAGAGGAACGGGAGGCTGCGCACAAATACGCGGCCCGCTCCGCACTCCCGGCATTCAACGGCACGGGCTCAACCTCGGACGGGTACCTGGTGCCGTTGTTGGCCAACGTGGGATCAGGGAAGGACGCCCGGGCCGCGGCGGAGGCAGGTGCCGAAGGAATCGGGCTGCTCCGCACGGAGTTCTGTTTCCTAGGCAGGGATACCGAACCCACCATCGAGGAACAGGTTGCCGCCTACGGTGCGGTGTTCGAAGCATTCCCCGGCCGGAAGGTAGTGATCCGGACCCTCGACGCCGGCGCGGACAAGCCGCTCCCGTTCCTGACGGACACAACGGAGCCCAACCCGGCGCTGGGGGTACGCGGATTCCGGACCGACCGTTCCACGCCTGGTGTCCTCGCCCGCCAACTCGAGGCTATTGCCGCTGCCGCCGGGGCCTCCACGGCGGATGTCTGGGTAATGGCACCGATGGTCTCCACCGCGGAGGAGGCCGCCGACTTCGCGGTGATGTGCGCCGGAGCCGGACTCGGCATGCCCGGGGTGATGGTGGAGGTGCCGTCGGCGGCCATCATGTCCGAAGCCATCCTTTCGCGGGTGAGGTTTGCCAGCCTGGGCACCAATGACCTGACGCAGTACACCATGGCCTCGGACCGGCAACTGGGTTCGCTGGCGTCGCTGAACGACCCGTGGCAGCCGGCTGTCCTGCAGTTGATTTCCGCCACCGTGGCCGGTGCGGCAAGAGCCACGGCCCTGGACCCGGCGGCCGGCGCCAGGACCGTGGGTGTTTGTGGTGAGGCAGCCGCCGACCCCGCACTCGCCGTCGTCCTGGCCGGCATGGGAGTGAACACGCTGTCGATGACTCCCCGGGCACTGTCCACCGTGGGGACGGTCCTGGCTTCCGTGACCCATGACCAGGCGAAAGAGTTGTCCGCGAGGGCCCTGGCGGCACACTCCGCGGCTGAAGCGCGCACCATTGTCCGCAGCCGGCTGCCCATCCTCGAACAGCTCGGACTGTAGGCGGGCAAGGCGGAACAAAAGCCAGCAGCTTAACCACGGAAGGAACGAAAAATGGCAGAACGCAAAGCCACAGTGGCCAGCAGGGTGGGACTCCATGCCCGGCCGGCATCGATCTTCGCGGAAGCGGCAGCGGCCCAGCCCGTCGACGTGACCATAGCGATGGAAGGGGAACCGGCCGAAGAGGCAATGGATGCCTCGAGCATGCTGTCCCTGATGAGCCTTGGCGCATCGCACGGAGATGTGGTGGTGCTGCGCTCGGACGGGGAGGGTGCGGAAACGGCCCTGGAGGAACTGGCCAAGATTCTCGAGACGGATCTGGATGCGACCTAGGCAGCCCGGGCAAGAGGCGGGGCACTCATCCGTTCTATGAATGTCCCGCCTTTTGCTTTCAGTACCGGCTATTCCCGGAAATGACGAAGCCAACGGCAGTGCCGCTGGCTTCGTTGCAACTTCACGCTGACCCCCCACAGGCAGCGGACGTTACATATTCATTATTCTGGCATACAAACATGAAATCGTGAACAACTTTACCTAATTGTCACCTTGCGTAGCTATGCGTCAGCAGGCTTTGCTTTTCTTTCTTTTTTGCGGCGATACCGTAGACGGCTACGGCAGCGAGCCCAGCCGTGAGGATAATGACCGAGGAATGCGGCAGGATGTAGTCCCAAACACCGGTCTGCTGTCCGGTCACCCACAGCGCCGACCAGATCACGATCTCGGCAAGGGCAACGCCTACCAGCGCCGATCCGACCCGCAGCAGGGCAGGCCGCCTCCCGGTCGCAGCGACACGGAAAGCGGGAACGATCAGGCAGGCGGCTATATAGGCGGGATAGATCCGTCCCAGCACGGCGTAGGCCCAGACGGGTTCCTGGTTTATATAGCCGTTGAGGCCCGGGGAAGAGACCGGCATGTCGCACATGCTGAACAACACGGTGGTGGCAATGGCTGTTGCGGCCAGTACTACGAGTCCGGGGAGCCCCAAAATGATTCGGCGTACTTTGGGAGCCTGGAACGCCGCAGCGGCACTGCCGCCAATGAGCGCCACGACTCCGTAGGTCGCATAACGGAGAACCAGGTTGGCGTGATTTGATCCGCCCAGCAAAGCATCCACGGGAAGGTAAATCGACGGAATGCTCAGCGCGACTCCTATGGTGGCAGCGGCAAGCCCCCAAAAGAGCATTGGATTGCGGCCCTGGATAGCCAGCGGCAGCCGAACCAGGGTAAAAACAGCCACAACGGCCAGCGCGCCAAACTGAATGGCAGAGGCTATATTCATCCCAGGTTCTCCAAGAGCGTTAGATCATTCTCCACATCGTGTTCATACTTCCTTAGTTGCTTTCCCACCCCGTCTAAACGGTCCCGGGCCAGGAACATGAGTTCGGAATCGCTGAGTGCAGCCAATGCCTCCTGCTGGCCCTTCTGCGGCCAGCCGGCCTCTCCCGGCGTGACCAGCCCGGTGGCCACCAAACCGCCCGGGAGTGAAGCACCCGCAATCCGCGCCGCTTCCACGGCCAATTCGGGCGCCAGCCGGCCCGCTGAAAGCTGCGCCGAAATATTCTGCGGTGCAACTCCGGTCTTGGCACTAAGCTGCTGGCGCAGGTCCCCCGGGTCTACCGCCTCGAACCAGGAACGGATCGCGTTCCGGTGCGGATATTTCGCAAGGTCAGGGCATTCCGGGGGTCCGGACTGGGTGGCCCGGGCCAGGATCACCTGCAGGATGCAGACGTAGGAAACCTGGCTGATGAGTTCCGCGGGCGTGGGCCGCCAGGGCCCGCCGAGCAGGTCGGAGTATTCCTCGAAATCCGACAGTGCCTCAACCGGGTTTTTTCCGTACGCCCTAGCCACCCGGACCACGGTAATTTCCGATACTTTGCCCCGGACAATCTGCTGGGTCAGGGTGGAGCGCTTGATGCCCGTCCGGCGGCAAACGTCTGCGTTGGATTCGCCCGGGGCCACTGCGCTGCGCCAATTCTGGAAAGACCTGGCAGACACCGCCATCTTCGGCCCCCTCGATTGGATTTACCCGGACAAATGGAATTATACTGTTGGAACTGGCTTCCCCTTCTGCGTTCCCCCCATATGCAGAGCGGGAAGCCAGCTTCAATTAACGGCTAGTCCTGCGGCCAGGACACGTGGTGGCTGTATTCCGGATGCTTGCCAAGGTATGCGGCCATGTAGGAGCAGTACGGCTTGATCCGTCGCCCGCCGCTCACAATGTCCTCCACGGCGTATCGGGCCAGGCGCGATGAGTAGCCCTGATGCCGGAACGCCGGCTCCATTTCCGTATGGGTCAAAGCAACGCCGTCCGGCTCCACCTGGTAATCGGCCATACCCACGAGGGTGCCGTCCAGCCGCAGTTCGTACCGGTTCAGCGCTTCATTGCGCGTGACGCTGATGTCTTTGCTAGTCATGGCCCGAGACTGCCACGCATTCCCACCACGGTCCAGTCCCCGCCGTCAGGCCGCCTGCCCGCCGTCAGCGGTCGCTTCCGCGCGGCGCAGCGAGTCTTCCAGCGTGGTGACTGCTTCGGCGTAGGCAGCGGCCTCCGCCGCGGTTCCCGCTTCGGGGCGCAGTTGCTCGGCAACCTTCAGCGCCCGGATAAAGGTCCGCGTTTCCGGGGTGCGTACGTCCAGCAGCTGCGGGTTTTCCGCCGCGAGCCAGGGGTCCAGTTCATAGGCACTCCAGCGGGCCAGGACTTCCCGGTGCCGGGCGGCAGCGGCATTTACTGCGGCCTCCAGCTGTTGGCGTTCGCGGTTCCGGCGACGACGGCGGTCCCGCCGCCCCACCCAAAGCGCCGCCGCGATACTGCCCGCCACCACAACGGCTCCGACTGCGGCAGATGCGGCCGACGTGGCAGCCAACACCCACGCAGCGGTCAGGAGCACTCCCAGGAACGCGGAGAACCCGACCCAGAAGAGGTTTTCCCCGTCCCGGGTACCGAGCGCACGGTCCACACCGGCAGACCCAGCCACCAGCACTGCCGTCAGCAGCAGCAGCGGCAGAACCGTTGAAGGATCCATACCGGGCATATCCACCCTCCTGCGCATTGTCGTCTTTGCCTCCATTGCACCGAACCCCGCGGCAAAGGTCAATGCCGGCCCCGGCCGCCCGGCAAAACAGGCCCCTCCGGGCCACACCAAGTATGCTGACGGTTGGATTCGTTCCAACCACCCCATGAAACCCGCCGGAAAAGCACTTTGTAGTGCGTTGTAAGGAAAGCAATGAAGATTCCCGCCCCGAGAGGCCCCGTCAGCGCCACCTTGATTGACCTCCTCCAGAACCGCGGCGGAACAGGTCATGCCAACGCCTACGGTTCCTTGAACCTGCTGGTGGACGAAGCACTGGCTGCCACCGCGGATCTGTTCCGTGACGAAGACCTCCAGCTGGCCCTGTTCTGCCTGTACGAGCTGCATTACAGCGGACTGGACGGAGTTGACGACGCGGCAGAGTGGGATCCCGAGCTGATCCGCGTCCGGGCACGGCTGGAGGCGGCATTCGAGGATGTGCTGCGCCGCACGGTGCCCGTCCCCGAGCTGCCCGCACCGAATAGCGAAGCCGTCGCGGAGACCCTCTTCCGCCTGGCAGCCGACGACGACGGCCCCAGCGTCTCCCGGTTCATTGCCAGCAAGGCCAGCGTGGAACAGCTTCGCGAGTTCCTGATCCTGCGCTCGGTCTACCAACTGAAGGAAGCGGATCCGCACAGCTGGGCGATTCCGCGCCTGCCGGTGGGCCGCGCAAAGGCAGCGTTGGTCGAAATCCAGGCCGATGAGTACGGCGGCGGTCGGGTGGAGCGGATGCACTCGAAGCTGTTCGGCACCACCATGGAGGGCCTGGACCTGGAATCCGGCTACGGGTACTACATTGACCAGGTTCCCGCCCTGACCCTGGCCTCCTCCAACGCCATGTCGCTCTTCGGACTGAACCGCCGGCTTCGCGGCGCCATTGCCGGGCACCTGGCGGCGTTCGAGATGACGTCCTCGATCCCCAACTCGTTCTACGCCCGCGGGTTCCGCCGGCACGGGTTCAGCGACGATGTCACCTACTACTTCGACGAGCATGTGGAAGCCGATGCCGTGCACGAACAGATTGCCGCCCGGGACCTGGCCGGCGGCCTGGCCGAGGCTGAACCCGATCTGCTCGCCGACGTCATCTTCGGCGCCGCGACTGTCCTGGCCATCGATGCGATGCTCGGCGAAGACCAGCTGAAGGCCTGGCAGGCGGGCGAGTCCGCACTGCTTCGTTCCCTGGTGAACGACGGCGGCCCGGCGGCGCTGGCCGCAACTGCGGCCGCCGGAGTAACCCCGTGACGGCTCCGGCGGCCGGCCACGTAGATGAGAAGGACGCCGCGCAGGACGCGCTGACGGAGGCGAACGCCGAACAAGCGGACGTCCAGGCGGAGCAGGCCGGCGCCGGAACCTGGGAGACACGGGAAGGAGCCGCGCCCGCTTCCATCGTGGCCTGCCCCAACGGTCCCCTGCTGGTCCGCGGCGACTTTGAAATTGTCACGCCTGACGGCATTCCGGTACCCCGTGACCGGGAAACCGTTGCCCTGTGCCGGTGCGGCGGTTCGGCCATCAAGCCGTACTGCGACGGCACCCACAAGTTGATGAAGTTCGATACCACCCGCCGTCGTCCGGTTCCGGCACCGGCACGCAAGGCGGCGGAAGACGCCGCGGAATAACGGCGGTGCCGGACACAGAAATGGCTTGCCTTCACTGAAGGCAAGCCATTCTTGTTCGGTGCGCCCAGCAGGGCTCGAACCTGCGACCCACGACTTAAAAGGACGTTGCTCTACCAACTGAGCTATAGGCGCTCCACCGGCCCCGGCTTTTGACAGCTTGCGGACCGACTGTCCCACTTTATCGCACACCACACAGATCGTGGAAAACTCCGGTCTGGAGCACGGCAGGGCACCCCTGGGACCGCCTCGATTCCGCGTAAAGGCCGGAGTATTCTTCGAAGTATGAGTGAGTCCAATTCAACGCCGCGCCATCACAAGCCAAAGCCTCTTGCACCTGTGGACTTCGCCAACTTCCCCGGCGGTGCCGATCCGGCACGCGTTTCGGAGGCGGCCCATCTTGCCGCCCAGGCGCTGGTCCACCACGGCCGCGAGAGCACCGATCCGGAAGTCACCCGCCGGCTCGTGGAACTGACCGACCAGCAGGGGGTGGAAGCCGTGGCCGAGATGTGGGCTGAAAGCCCCGCCCGGTCCCTGCCCGGCGCCCTCTGGCGCCTCTATGCCCTCCGCGCATCCATCCAGCGGAACCCGGAACGGATCGCCGCCTACTACGCCGCCGGCAAAGACGTTGCACAGGTATCCAAGGTAGTCGCCGGAGTAGCCGAGCCCCTCGGAGCGGACGAAGTGCGGGCCATGGCGGACACCATTCTTTCCGGTGCCTTCGAAGGTGAGTTCGACGTCGCGCTGGAGCGTTTCGCCGCATTCTGCCGCGTAGTGGCCCTCGGCCAGGCCAACCATGCCGATTCCTCGGAGGCCTCCAACGGGGACCGGGCCACCCTGTTGACCCGCAACGCGCGCCAACTGGTACACACGGCCGAGGATTTGGAGCACTCGGCAGCCGCCTGGCGGCGCGGAGAGCTCGACTAGCCGTGCCGTGGCGCACACAGTGCCAAGCCCCACAGTGGCGCTCCTCACAGTGCCGCCCCGGGCCGCATGGCCGTGTTGACATCACCGGCCGAGCGTAGAAAACTGAAATCGGTGTCGGACTGCGGAACCCCCGGGCTTCAACTCTGAGCCGCTTCGAGCGGCCTTCCGCCGAGAGGCGCTCCCGGTCCGGCACCGTTACTTTTCCCCAGCTGGTTCCCAGCGGATTCTTTCGCGGGCTTTCCCGTAATTCCAGCCCCTCCATCGGATATTCTTGGGGCTGTGAGCACCCTTACTTCCCCGGCAGACGTGCGTCCAGCGTGAAGCTTCAACTCTTCCCCCAAGAGAATGCAGGCCTTGAGCTGCTCTCCCGCATGGCATCCCAACTGCTGCGCGGCACCAGCATACTGGCGGAGATCCTCGGAGCAGAACCGGAGGAATTCGACCGGCTCACCGAGCAGCTGCATCAGATCGATGCCGAAACCACCGATCTGCACTTTGCACTGATGACGCAGATGCGGACCAGCTTCATCAACCCGCTCCCCCGTGAAGACCTCTACGAGCTTTCCCTGCTCCTGATGTCCGCCATGGAGTGCCTGGACGCCTCTGCGGAAACCATTTCCCTCTACAAGCTCACAGGGGTGTCCCGCCGGGCTTCCGAGCAGCTGGAAGTCATCGGCCGGCAGGCTGAGCTGACCGCCGCCGCCATGCGCCGGCTCGCTTCGCTGGAGGACCTGGAAGAGTACTGGATCGAAATGCTCCGGCTGGCCCGGCGGGCCGAGCGGTCCCGGCGGATCTGGGTGGCGGAACTGATGCATGAGTACAAGCCCATGGCCTATGCCCGGCACCGGGACCTTGCCGATCAGCTTTCGGGAACCTCGGCGCAGCTGCGCCTGGCGGCAACGTTCGTGGGCGGCGTCCTCGTCCGGGAATCCTAGGGTGGCCACCCTCCTCCTGGCCGGCGTCGTCCTGCTCGCCGGAGCCTATGCCTTCCTCAACGGCTTCCATGACGCCTCCAACTCGGTGGCCACCTCCGTCCGGACCCGGGCACTGACCCCCACTGTGGCGATCCTGCTGGCCGCCGGCTTCAACCTCCTGGGTGCACTCGTGA
The DNA here is from genome assembly GCF_025244865.1 of Arthrobacter sp. zg-Y1110. Lineage (NCBI taxonomy): Bacteria > Bacillati > Actinomycetota > Actinomycetes > Micrococcales > Micrococcaceae > Arthrobacter > Arthrobacter sp. zg-Y1110. The sequence continues at coordinate 119,941 of NZ_CP104272.1, read as the reverse complement.
GCACCGCACTGGCCGTTGCCCTGACCGTCCGGTTCGTGGATCTCCCGGCCGGCCCAGAGGGCCTCGGCATCCTGATTGCCGGGCTGCTGGCGGCCTGCGGATGGGGGGTGTGGACCTGGTGGCGGCGGATGCCGTCATCATCCACTTCCGCCCTGGTGGGCGGGCTGGTGGGTTCCGGCGCGGCCTCGACCCTGGTGGGCGGGCACAACATAGCCGAGTCCTACCGGCTGATCTGGGAGCAGATAGCCCTGCCGCTGCTGCTGTCCCCCGTGATCGCCTTTGTACTGGCTTACCTGCTGGTTTTCCCGGCCACATGGCTGATGCGCTACAGTTCTCCGCGCCGCGGGGACGCCGGAAACCGGATAGCGCAGTCCGTCTTCACCTCCGCCTTCTCCCTGGGGCACGGGATCCAGGACGGGCAACGGACCATGGCTGTGGTGGTGCTTGCCCTGCTGGCCGCGGGGCAAACTTCCGAAACCGGCATTCCCCTCTGGGTACAGCTCTTTGCGGCGCTGGCCCTGGCCGCCGGCACGCTCTTCGGCGGCTGGCGGATCACGCACACACTGGGGTACCGGCTGGTCCGGATGGACCCGCTGCGGGGCATGAGCGCCCAGGCGGTCAGCTCCGCCATGCTGTTCCTTGGTGCGCTCTGGCTGCACATTCCGCTCTCCAGCACCCAGACCATGACGTCCGCCATCGTCGGCGCCGGCACCAATCAGCGCTTTTCCACCGTCCGCTTCATTCCGCTGCGGGAAATCCTCGTCACCTGGCTGGTCACGGCACCCGTAACCGCACTGCTCGGCGGGATCCTGCTACTGGCCCTCAGTCCGCTCCTGTAACCGCCTATCCGAAACGTCCGGAGACGTAGTCTTCCGTGGCCTGCTCGGCGGGGTTGCTGAAGATGACCGGAGTGTCGGCGTACTCGATCAGCCGGCCGGGCTTCCCGGTGCCGGCGATGTTGAAGAACGCCGTCTTGTCCGACACCCGCGCTGCCTGCTGCATGTTGTGCGTAACGATAACCACCGTGTAGTCACTCTTGAGTTCCTCGATGAGGTCCTCGATGGCCAGCGTCGAGATGGGGTCCAGGGCGGAGCAGGGCTCGTCCATCAGGATCACCTCCGGCGAGACCGCTATGGCGCGGGCTATGCACAGGCGCTGCTGCTGGCCGCCGGAAAGCCCGGAGCCCGGCTTGTCCAGGCGGTCACGGACCTCTTTCCAGAGGTTGGCGCCCGTCAGCGACTTTTCCACCAGGTCATCGGCGTCGGCCTTCGAGATGCGCTTGTTGTTCAGCTTCACGCCTGCCAGCACATTGTCCCTGATGGACATGGTGGGGAACGGGTTGGGCCGCTGGAACACCATGCCCACGTGGCTGCGGACGGTCACCGGGTCAACGCCCGGGCCGTAGAGGTTCTCCCCGTCCAGCAGCACTTCACCTTCGACACGTGCGCCGGGAAGTACCTCGTGCATCCGGTTCAGGGTGCGCAGGAAGGTGGACTTGCCGCAGCCCGAGGGACCGATGAAGGCGGTCACGGAGCGGGGTTCAATGTTGATGTTGACGTCCTGGACGGCGAGGAAATTGCCGTAGTAGACATTCAAGTCTTTGACGTCGATGCGCTTGGACATGGTTTCCTTCTCGGTAAATCGCTTTACAGGGCTAGCGGGAGGTCCGGGGGGCGAAGATCCGGGCAATCAGGCGGGCGCCCAGGTTCAGCAGCATCACCATGATGATCAGGATCAGGGCGGCCGCCCAGGCCCGCTGGGTACTCGGATCTGTGTTGGTCGGGGAGGTGGGGCTCATCAGCTGCCGGTAGATGAAGGTGGGCAGCGTGCTCATCCAGCCCGCAAACGCGTTGAAGTTGATGGTGTTGACGAAGCCGGCGGTGACCAGCAGTGGTGCCGTTTCCCCGATCACGCGGGCGATCGCCAGGGTAACGCCGGAGGCAATGCCGGAAATCGCGGTAGGGACCACAACCTTCAGGATGGTCCGCCACTTACGCACGCCCAGGGCATAGGAAGCCTCCCGGAGTTCGTTGGGCACGATCTTGAGCATTTCCTCGGTGGAGCGGACCACCACCGGGATCATCAGCACGGAGAGGGCGACGGCGGCGACGAATCCGGTGCGCGTGCCCGGCCCGAAGACGAGCCCGAAGAACGCGGCGGCGAACAAGCCGGCCACAATCGAGGGGATACCGGTCATTACATCTACGAAGAACGTGATGGCCCGCGAAAGTGTTCCGCCCCGGCTGTATTCCACCAGGTAGACGGCGGCGAGCAGGCCCACGGGCACCGAAATGACCGTGGCCCAGAAGGTGATCAGCAGGGTGCCGACAATGCCGTGGTAGGCGCCGCCCAGCACCGCGGTCCCGTTCTCCATCGTGGCGTTGTCAACGGCGCCGGTCATGCCGCCCATGGAGGTGAGCAGGAAGTCCGGGCTGAGGCCGGGCAGTCCGCGGACCAGGACGGTGAAGATCACCGATACCAGGGGCAGCAGCGCCAGCAGGAAGGCACCGCAGACCAGGTTCGTCGCGAGGCGGTCCACTGCATGCCGCTTGCCCTCCACGATCCAGGTGACAACCGTGCCGCCGATGACGAAAAGCACGGCGGTGAAGATTGCGAAGGACGTGACGGAGAAGCCGATGAGGGCGGACAGTGCCGCACCCAGGATCAAGGCAGCGGCCAGCACGATCCAGGGCGTATAGCGGGGCAGCCTGTTCTTGGTCAGCAGGGACCCGGGACGGCCGAGGGCGGAGGTTGTATCGAGCATCAGTTGGCTCCCGAGAATTCTTTGTGGCGGCTGATGATCCAACGGGCAATTATGTTGACCGCCAGGGTGATCAGGAACAGCACGAGTCCTGCAGCGATCAGTTCCGAGAGCCGGAGCCCGAATGCTTCAGGGAAGTTCAGGGCGATCTCGGCGGCGATGGTCTGGTTGCCGGGCCGGATCAGGCTGGCGATCAGACCGCCGGAGGAGAGCACGAGCGCCACGGCCATGGTTTCGCCCAGCGCACGGCCCAGCCCCAGCATGACGGCACTGACGACGCCGGGACGGGCGAAGGGGAAAACAGCCATCCGGATCATTTCCCAGCGCGTGGCACCCATGGCCAGTGCCGCTTCCTCGTGCAGCTTGGGCGTCTGCAGGAAGATCTCCCGGGTAAGGGAGGTAATGATCGGCAGCACCATCACGGAAAGCACAATGCCTGCCGTGAGCATGGTTTTGCCGGTCTGGCTGGCGGGACCGGCGAAAATCGGAATCCACCCGGCGTTTTCGGCCAGCCAGTTATACGGACCCACCAGCGCCGGGGCCAGCACTGTCATGCCCCAGGCACCGTAGACCACCGACGGGATGGCCGCGAGCAGGTCCACCAGGTAGCCCAGTCCCTGCGCGAGCCGCCGCGGGGCATAGTGGGAAATGAACAGGGCCACACCGATTCCCACCGGTGTGGCGATCAGCAGCGCGATGAGTGCGGCGATGACCGTGCCGATGACCAGCGGCAGGATGTACTGCCCGAACCCGCCGCCGCCGGAGATGTCCGCCGGATCGGCCATGAACGTGGGCAGCGCCTGCCACATCAGGAAAACCGCCACGCAGAACAGGACGAACAGGATCAGGCACCCGGCTGTCACCGTAATGCCGGAGAAAATCTTGTCTCCGGCGCGGCCCGCGCCGCTTTCTCCCGTTATGGACTTGCTGGACACTACTCACCCTTCGAAATGCGTTGCGTGCAGACTCTTTTATCAGTGTAGGTACTCCGCCTTGGAGCGGACCCTGCCCTCCCCGTGCTGAGACCCGGGGAGGGCAGGATGGTGGTCGGGTTAGGAACGCACCTGGATGGAATCCAATGCAGTTTCGGCCCGGCTCCGCAGGCTCTCGGAGAGCGGGGCACTGCCCGCGGCGTCGGACGCGGCAGCCTGGCCTTCGTCGCTGACCACATAGTTACCGAACGCACGGACCAGGTCCACAGTCTGCTGGTCCTCATAGCTGGTGCAGAACACGTGGTAGCTCACGAGCACCACGGGGTAAGCACCCGATGCTGCCGTGTCGCGGTCCAGGTCCATGGCCATATCCGCTTCCGGACGGCCTTCCCCGGTCACCGCGGTGGAGGATTCGACGGCGAGTGCGGCGGCGTCGGCGCTGAACGGTACGTAGGTATCGCCCACCTTGACGCTGACCTTGCCCAGGGAGCCGGCTGCCGACGCGTCGGCATAGGTGATGCCGCCCTCAGTGGAGGTCACCGTGGAAATAACGCCGCCGGTGCCGGAGGCGCTTTCCCCGTTCGGCAGCCCGGCCGGCCATTCGCCTGATGCCTTATCCGTCCACTTTTCGGGTGCCGCTTCGGCCAGGTATTCGGTGAAGTTCTTGGTGGTGCCCGATTCGTCGCCGCGGTGTACCGCCGTGATGGCGGTGTCCGGCAGCTCAACTGCTTCGTTCTGCGCGGCGATGGCCGGGTCATTCCATGTGGTGATCTCGCCGCGGAAGACCGCTGCGATGGTCTCTGCGTCGAGGTTCAGGTCCGTTATGCCGGGAAGGTTGAAGGCCACGGCGATCGGTGAGATGTAGACGGGAACGTGGATGGCGCCGTCGGGTCCGCAGACCTCCGCGGCCGCAGCGGTTTCTTCTTCATCAAGGTAGGCGTCGGACCCGGCGAACTGGACGCCGCCGGCCAGCAGCGCTTCCCTGCCGGCGCCCGAGCCGTCCGGTGAATACTGCACCGACGCTTCCGGATTGGCTGCACCGAAACCCGCGATCCAGGCCTGCATGGCCGCATCCTGGGAGGAGGCGCCGGCACCGGAAAGGGTGCCCGTGACGGAGCTTTCCGAACTCCCCGCAGTCGGGGCCGCGGAGGGTGCAGCGCTGTCCGTGCCGCAGGCGGCCAGGCCGAGTGCGGCAACAAGTGAAACTGAAAGTACGGATGCAGCGCGGTTCAAAACCTTCACTATCGTGTCCCTTTCGAAGGGTTCATTCGGCGCGGGTGCGCCGGGAAGCTGATTGCGGAAAAGCAGTCGAGCACGCGGAACCTCCAACACGTTCCTGTCCAAGGGTGGCGAAGCAAGGTGAACGGAAAGTTAACGCCCGCCGGGCAGCCGAAGAACATCCGTGGCCGCCGAATGTAACGCCGGATACATGTTGCCCCCGGCTCCCCCTAGACTGGTTTCATGCCCCAACGCAGCTCCTTCGCCAAAAGCCGGGGTTTCCTGCAGAACCGGGCCCGCGTAGGGCTGCAGCGCAGCCGCAATTCCGTGGTGCCGGCCCTGCAGATGACCATCTGCGCCGTCGGAGCGTATGCCTTTGCCGAGTACGTGCTCGGGCACGAGGGCCCGCTGTTCGCCGCGACGGCCGCCCTGATTTCCCTGGGGTTCTCCCGGGAACCGCGGACCCGCCGGGTGCTCGAGGTGGGAATCGGCTGCACGCTGGGCATCACCATTGGCGAAATCCTGCTCACCCTGCTGGGCAACGGCCTGGCCCAGGCCGCCGTCGTCCTTTTTCTCTCGGTGATGCTGGCCCGCTTTTTGGACCGCGGTGTCATTTTCACTACCCAGCTGGGGCTGCAGTCCCTGCTGGTGGTGCTCCTGCCCGCCCCGGACGGCGGTGTGTTCACCCGCAGCGTTGACGCCATAGTGGGCGGCGTTTTTGCCCTGGTGGTGACCATGCTGGCGCCGCGGGATCCGCGCCGGGAACCGAAGTCCAACATCCGCGAGCTCCTGCACGAACTGTCTGCCGTGCTGCGCCAGTGTTCCGAAGCCATCGCCAAGAGCGATTCCACCATTGCCTGGCATGCGCTGGTCCGGGCCCGCAACACCCAGCCCCAGCTGGACACCCTGGCCCGCAGCGTCCGGGATGCACGGGAAGTCGCCCGGATTTCGCCCGCCTACCGGCGGTACCTGGCGGAACTGGGAGATCTGCGCGGCTCCATCGGTTATCTGGACCTGGCGGTCCGCAACAGCCGGGTTTTCGCCCGCCGGACGACGTCGGTCATTAACCATGCGTCGCTGGGTGACGAGGCCATCGAGAACGTGTCGGAGGTGCTGAACGAGACGGCCGATGCCGTGGATGTCCTGGCCCGCGCGCTGGGCGGCGGGGAAGGCCCGGACACCCGGCTCCGACACCTTCGCCAGGCCCGGAACGAGCTGGCCGCGGTGGGGACGCGCCTGCATCCGAAGTCGCTGGGCATCACGGATCTGCAGGGCGACGCGCTCATCATGCTTTTCCGCCCCCTCGTGGTGGACCTGCTGGAATCCACCGGACTCACCCACGAAGAGGCGGTTACCTACCTCTCGGAGGTCTGAGCCTGCCGGAAAAAAGTGTCAGTGCCGCGGGATAGCCTGATTCCATGGCAACAAAGACTGCACGGCCCAAGACCGCCAACTTCCGCTGCTCGGAGTGCGGCTGGACGACAGCCAAATGGGTTGGACGCTGCGGCGAGTGCCAGGCCTGGGGAACGGTGGAGGAATCCGGCGAAGTCCTGGCCCGGACCACCGCAGCCGCCGTGGTTGCCCGCCCGGCCCTGCGGATCGGCGAGGTAGACGCCACCACTGCCGCCTACCAGGCCACCGGGGTAGGTGAACTGGACCGCGTCCTGGGTGGAGGCCTGGTTCCCGGTGCGGTGATCCTGCTGGCCGGGGAGCCCGGCGTGGGTAAGTCCACTCTGCTCCTCGACGTCGCCGCCCGCGTCGCCGGCCTGGGCCGCGACGTCCTGTACGTCACCGGAGAGGAATCCACGGCACAGGTGAAACTGCGTGCCGAGCGCATCGGCGCCGTGTCGGAGAACCTCTATCTCAGTGCGGAAACGGACCTCAGCCAGGCCCTGGGCCAGGTGGAGCAGGTCTCCCCCGGGCTGCTCATTGTCGACTCCGTCCAGACCCTGAGCAGTACCGCCGTGGACGGCAGCGCCGGCGGCGTCAGCCAGGTCCGCGAGGTGGCCGCGTCTTTGATCAATGCGGCGAAGACCCGGAACATGACCACCCTGCTGGTCGGCCACGTCACCAAGGACGGCTCCATCGCCGGCCCCCGGCTGCTGGAGCACCTGGTGGACGTGGTGTGCCAGTTCGACGGCGACAGGCATTCGAGGCTTCGGCTGCTGCGTGCGGTCAAGAACCGCTACGGACCCACGGACGAGGTGGGCTGCTTCGACCTGACCGAAGACGGCATCGAAGGGCTCGCCGACCCCAGCGGACTCTTCGTCTCGCGGACCAAGGACCCGGTCTCGGGCACCTGCATCACCGTCACACTGGAGGGCAAGCGGCCGTTGGTCGCCGAGGTCCAGTCCCTGGTCGCCGAAACCGGAAATGCCCAGGCCCGCCGTGCAACCAGCGGTGTTGACGCGTCCCGCGTCGCCATGCTCCTGGCCGTTCTGCAGCAGCGGGCCTCCATGAGCCTGGCCAAGGATGACAGTTACGTCTCCACCGTCGGCGGCGTGAAGCTTGGCGAGCCGGCCACGGACCTGGCAGTGGCGCTGGCTGTGGCGTCGGCGAAGATGAACAAACCGCTGCCGGCCCAGCTCATAGCCTTCGGCGAGGTTGGACTGGCCGGGGAGGTGCGTCCGGTACCGGGTATCGCGCGGCGGATCAACGAGGCCGAACGGCTCGGTTTCACGCACGCCGTCGTTCCGGCTTCCCCGAACGGACCGGGAAACGTCCCCTCCGGTTTCAAGGTCCGGGAGGTCTCCACGTTGGCCGAGGCGCTGGAGCTGCTCTTCTAGCACTGCCGTATCCGAAGATCCCGGGGAGCCGCCGGTGAGCGGCATCGCACAAGCTGCCTCAAGCGGCCCCTGCCAGCGGGCCCGGCCGGGGACGTGCCGTGGTTCACGAGTTGGATGGTCTGCCCGGATCTCCCACTAGTATAGGGACGGGCAAGCCTCAGCCCAGATCATCCAGGCCCCCGTGCCGGAAGGAAGTGACCATGGCCCGCAGTCCCGAAGACGCGCTTAAAGCAACCCTGGCGCGGGTCGCACCCGGGACCGAGCTCCGCGACGGACTCGAGCGCATTCTGCGTGGCCGCACCGGCGCCCTGATCGTCCTCGGTTTTGACCGAGCGGTGGACAGCATCTGCTCCGGCGGGTTCGATATCGGCATCGACTTCTCCCCCACCAGGCTGCGGGAGCTGGCCAAAATGGACGGCGCGATCGTCTGCGACCGCGACGCCGGGAACATCCTGCGCGCGGCGGTGCAGCTGGTCCCCGACCACACCATCGAAACGCATGAATCCGGCACCCGGCACAGGACCGCCGAACGCGTGGCCATCCAGACCGGTTTCCCCGTGATTTCGGTCAGCCAGTCCATGCGGATCATCCAGCTCTACGTAGGCGGACTCCGCCACGTCCTGGAAGGATCCGAGCCGGTGCTGGCACGTGCCAACCAGGCATTGGCAACCCTCGAGCGCTACCGCGCCCGCTTGGACCAGGTCACCAACTCCCTCTCCGCATTGGAAATCGAAGCAATGGTGACGGTCCGCGACGTCGCGGTCACGCTGCAGCGCCAGGAGATGGTCCGCCGCATTTCCGAGGAAATTTCACAGTATGTCCTCGAACTAGGCGTCGACGGCCGCCTGCTGTCCCTCCAGTTGGAGGAACTGACCACCGGCCTCGGCCCGGGCAGCGAAATGATCCTGCGAGACTACGCGGACCTGAATGACGGAAAGCGCAACATCGAGGAACAGATCTCCACGCTGCAGAACATGAGCTCGTCCGAAATGGTGGACCTGGGCAAGATCGCCTCGGTGGTCGGTTTCCAGCCGGGCCAGGATTCGCTCGAAGCCGTGGTGCAGCCGCGCGGCTACCGGCTCCTGAGCAATATCAAGTCGGTTCCCCCCGCAGTATCCAACCGGTTGGTGGACCACTTCGGCGGCCTGCAGAACCTGATGGCCGCCAACATCGATGACCTGATGACCGTTGACGGCATCGGCGAGCAGCGCGCCCGGACCGTGCGGGAAGGTCTCTCCCGGATCGCGGAGACCAGCCTCCTCGACCGGTTCATGTAGGCCTATTCCAGTTCGAAAACAGCCGTTTCGCTGGTGACTTCCCCGAGCTTGGCAGTGAACACGTAGTAGCCGGGGTTCGGGTTGGAAGCCACGGCGGCGCAGCCCGGTGCCGACCGGTTCCGGTCCCAGGTGAAGTTCGCCGTCTCGGATGCGCCCGGTTCCACCTTCTTGAGGTAGTCCTCGCCGCCGTCCTGGCAGTCGGTGGAAGAGAAGATCCGGTCGGAGCCGCTGGCTACCGAAAACTCCATCTGCGACGTGCCCACGTTGATCTCGCAGGCGGATTCCCCGGTGTTCGTGACCGTCAGCGCCAAGATCGGCGTCGCACCGGCCGGGTAGACCTGGGCATCGGTGGCAGCCGTAACCAAGACGGACTCTGCGGGGCAGGCGGATTCCGACGGAGTCGCCGCGGGTTTCGGAGCCTTCGGAGCTTTCGTCTCGGCCGCAGGCGTTGCGGCCGGGGCGGTAAGTACCGGAGAGGGGACAGTGGCGTCCGCTACGGCCTGCTTTTCCGGTGTTAAAGCGCCAATCACGCCGGCAACCGCGAACCCAAGTCCCACCAGGAGCAGCACCGCGAGGATGCCTGCAACCAGCCGCCGACGGCGGTAGACGGCGGGGCTCGGACGGCGCGGACCGGGGCGCGGTCCGGCCAGCTGCTGTCTTCCCATCCCATCCATGGTTCAAGGCTAGGGATCAAGACCGCGATTACGAGGCGCACCACGCCGGTTAGTAGAGTATTGCTGGTCATATGCAAGGAGTGCAGCATGGATTCACAGGTCGAAGACCTGCACCGCCGGATTACCGGGTGGTTCGCCGGTAATGCCCGCGAGCTGCCCTGGCGGGACGCCGAACGCTCGCCCTGGGGTGTTCTGGTCAGCGAAATCATGCTCCAGCAGACGCCGGTGGTACGGGTGCTGCCCGTCTGGACGCAATGGCTGCAGCGCTGGCCGACGCCGGCCGGGTTGGCTGCGGAGTCCAGCGGGGAAGCCGTACGGGCCTGGGGCAGGCTGGGCTATCCCCGGCGGGCCCTGCGGCTGCACTCAGCAGCGAAGGCAATCGTCGAGGAGTTCGACGGCGAGGTGCCCTCCACTTATCCGGAGCTGCTGCGGCTGCCGGGAGTCGGTGACTACACCGCCGCCGCTGTGGCTGCATTTGCCTTCGGGCAGCGGGAAACAGTGGTGGACACCAATATCCGCCGGGTTCACGCCCGGGCAGTAACCGGGAACGCCTTGCCCTCACCGTCCCTTACCGCTGCCGAGATGCGGCTGGCCGCTTCCCTGCTGCCCCTCGACACCAGCGACTCCGTGGCCTGGAATGCCTCCGTCATGGAACTCGGCGCACTGGTCTGCACGGCCCGCAGCCCTCGATGCCGGGAGTGTCCGATATTGGACCGCTGCGCCTGGGTGGCAGCGGGCAGGCCGGAACCCCATTACACGGCGAAGGGCCAGGCCTGGGCCGGAACGGACCGGCAGGTCCGCGGGGCCATGATGGCGGTGCTGCGCTCCGCGGACGGCCCGGTCCGCCGGGAACTGCTCCTGCACGCGCCGGTGGACCTGGCCGGCCCCAGGCTGACGGCCGAACTGGATCCCCTCGGCGCCCTGCACCGATTGCAGGCGCCGCAGGAACAAATGGAGCGCGCTTTGGCCGGCCTGATCGCGGACCGGCTGGCGGCAGAAGACGCCAACGGAGTGTCGCTGCCGCTTTGATCCGCGGCGGGCTCAGATTTCTCCGAACCCGTTGCGCACCTGCTCGGCCACGAGTTCCACCGCCCGGGCCGCGTCGGGACCTGTGGCGGTGGCACTGAGCGTTTCGCCGGGCCGCAGGCCCAGCGTCATAAGCATCATGACCGATTTGCCGTCCACGCCGTTGATGGTGATCTCGGCGTCCAGGTCCGCCAGCAGTTGCGCCACCACTGAGGCCGGACGCGCATGCAGGCCCATCGGGTTTATCAGCGTCCATGCCCCGCTGGCGGAGTCCGCCGCGTCCTGCGCCGGCTCCCCGGGGGCAGGCGGGCCGCCGGAGGCTTCGGCGGAGGCTGCGCTGTCCGGGGTGTAGGACGCCCCCGCCGACTCCGCGGCGGCCGAAACCTCGGCAACGTTCCTTCCGGTCTGTGCCGCTACGGCTGCGGCCACCGTGCCCTCGACCAACGGCGCATTGGCCATGAGTACCCGCTGCTGCTGCTCCGGCTCCAGGAACTCCAGCGCCGATTCCGCCGTCATCACTGCGGATCCAAGGTCCGTCAGCAGGACCGCGCCCTCACCGGAGTCCGTCGCAGCAATACCGGACATGATTTTTTCCAGGCTGGTGCCGATCCCGTCGTCGTCGGTGCCTCCTGCCGGAACTATCCGAACGTCTGCGGCCATCTGCGCCGCCAGCTCGCAGACGCCCTCGGCCAGCTTCCGGCTGTGCGAAACAACCACCAGGCCGACGCTCACGCTGCCGTCTCCGCCGCCGAAACCGCTGCCTGCAGGATCAATGCCGTGGACGCGGCCCCGGGATCCAGGTGCCCCGCACTGCGCTCCCCCAGGTAGCTGGCCCGGCCCTTGCGGGCGACGAGCGGCTCAGTGCCGGCCAGCCCGGCGTCGGCGGCGTTCGCGGCCGCCGTCAGGATCTCCACCGGACCGGAACCCGCTGCCTGGGCAGTAACAGCGGCATCCACCGCGGGAGTCCAGGCATCGATCATGGTCTTATCGCCGGGTTCGGCCTTGCCGCGGGCTACTATTCCGTCCCGGGCAGCCGTCAGGACGGTCACCAGCTCGGCCGGTCCGAGGGCGGGCGCACTGCCGGCCGCGGTGGAGGCACGCAGGAAGGCCGTCCCGTAGAGCGGTCCGGCGGCGCCGCCCACCTTCGACATCAGGGTCATGGCGACCGTTTTGAACACCGCCCCGGGTGTCTCCGGCACGCCGTCGGCGTCCATTTTCTCCACCACCGCACTGAATCCGCGCTCCATGTTCTCGCCGTGGTCGGCGTCGCCGATCTCCCGGTCCAGGGTGGTCAGCCGCTGGCGGTTCTCGCTCAGGGCAGCGGCGCTTAGGCGCATCCATCGATCCGCCCAGGCTGCGTCCAGTTCCATGCCTATACTCCCCACCGCAGGGCCGGGGTGTTCACCGGCGAGTCCCAGAGTTCCGTAAGTTCATCGTCAAGCCGCAGGAGGGTCACTGATGCCCCTTCCATTTCCAGGGCGGTGATGTAATTGCCCACCAGGGAACGCTCCACCCGGGCACCTCTGTCTGCCAGGATCTGGGCCGCCCGGCGGTAGACAATGTACAGCTCGCTCAGCGGGGTGCCGCCCATGCCGTTCACGAAGAGCAGCACCCGTTCCCCGGAGGTTACCCCTAGGTCGCTGAGCACCGGTTCCATCAACTGGTCCGTAATGGAATCCGCCGTTGTCATGGCCACCCGGTGCCGCCCGGGTTCACCGTGGATCCCCACACCCATTTCAATCTCGTCTTCGGCCAGGGTGAAGCTCGGCTCACCGGCATGCGGCACCGTACAGGGTGCCAGGGCAACACCCATGGACCGTACGTTCGCGTTTACGCGTTCGGCGATCTCCGCCACCTTGGCAAGGTCATCCCCGCGCTCCGCGGCGCCGCCGGCGATCCGCTCCAGCAGCACGGTCCCCGCCACGCCGCGCCTTCCTGCGGTGTACGTCGAGTCTTCCACCGCGACGTCGTCGTTCACTACGACTGTGCGGATGTCGATGCCTTCGACGCCGGCAAGTTCGGCAGCGGTCTCGAAGTTCAGGATGTCGCCGGTGTAGTTCTTCACCACGAGCAGGACGCCGGAGCCCGAGTCGCTCTTCACGATGGCGGGCAGGATCTGGTCCGGGGTGGGAGACGTGAAAACGGCCCCGGGAACGGCTGCGGTGAGCATGCCCTGCCCCACATAGCCGCTGTGCAGCGGCTCATGGCCGCTGCCGCCGCCGGAGACCAGGCCTACCTTGCCCTGTACCGGAACGTCGCGCCGGAGGACGTAGTCCGGGTCCAAATGGATCTGGACCAGGTCGTGGTGGGCCAACCCGAAGCCTTCGAGTGATTCTGCCACCACCGAGCGGGGATTGTTGATGAGTTTCTTCATGACGCCGGGCTCCTTAGCGGTCGCACTGCTGAGCCCCGCGAGCACGCCAAGGCTCCCTCTCCCCCACCGACCCTACCCGGGCCGGAAGCAGTGCAACAGGGTGCCGGCATGCCAGCCGCACCGGCAGCGCTTTAGAGTTCGGAAAGCCGCCCGGGCAGCAAAAAGCGGGAGGGGCGAACCCCTCCCGCTTTTGAATAAAGCCTTACTTGCCCTTGAAAGCGTCCTTGACGTTCTCGCCGGCGTCCTTCAGGCTCGACTTGGCCTGGTCGCCGTGGCCCTCGGCCTCCATGCGCTCGTTGCCGGTGGCCTTGCCTACGCCTTCCTTGACTTTGCCGCCAAGATTTTCGGCCTTGTTCTGCATCTTGTCATCTGCGCCCATTGCTGAACCCGCTTTCTGATCGTGGCCCGTGTAAACGCGAAACCGCTGCTGGTTCGCAACTGTTTCCTGCTGCGCTCCACGGGACCGTTGATGATGCTAAGTATCCTGAGCTTATCCAGCTTCGAAGACAAAAGGCCAGCACAGCCCTCCCGGTTACTCTCTCTGCGAACGCGCCCCGGCCGGGCGCCGGATCAGAACGAGCGGATCATCCGGGTGTTTCCCAGAGTGTTCGGCTTTACCCGGGCGAGGTCCAGGAACTCGGCAACACCTTCATCGGAGGAACGCAGCAGCTCGGAATAGACCTCCGGATCCACGGCGGATTGGTTAGCCATGACGGCGAATCCGTGCCGCCGGAAGAACTCCACTTCAAAGGTCAGGCAGAACACCCGCCGCACACCGATTTCCACCGCATCAGCGAGCAGCTGTTCCAGCAGGAGATGGCCGATTCCGCTGCCCCGCAGGGCGGGGTCAGTAGCCAGGGTGCGCACTTCGGCTAGGTCTTCCCACATCACGTGCAGTGCACCGCAGCCGACAATCCGCCCGTCAGCGTCCTCTGCGACCCGGAATTCCTGCAGTGCCTCGTAGTAGGCAACAGCCTCCTTGGCCACCAGGATCCGTTCCTCGGCCAGCGGCGCCACCAGGGCGCGGATGGCGGGAACATCGGAAGTGCGGGCGCGGCGGATGGTCATGGCGGATACGGAAGTCACCGGCCCAGTCTAGGACTGTCAGGGCAGCCGCACCCAAACTTCGTTTCGGCGTTCGACGCCGGATGGCCGGCATCCGAACGCCAAAGGACCCGGCGGGCTGCCTGCCCGCCGGGTCCTTTACCCGTGCATTGGTTGTACTGAGCGGCTGTTAGTCGCTGACGCCGGCTTCGATTGCCGGGGAAGCTTCCTCAATTGCCTTCGGAACGCCGCTGCCGACGAAGGTGAACTTCGCTTCGTCGCCTTCGCCCTCGACATCCACCGAGATGACTTCGCCGGGCTTCAGCTCGCCGAAGAGGATCTTCTCGGACAGCTGGTCCTCGATTTCGCGCTGGATGGTCCGGCGCAGCGGCCGGGCACCCATCGCGGGATCGTAGCCGCGCGTTGCCAGCAGCACCTTGGCAGCCGGGGTGAGCTCGATGCTCATCCCCTTCTCGGCCAGGCGCTCACTCAGCCGGTTCAGGAACAGGTCCACAATCTGGACAATCTCGTCCTGGGTCAGCTGCGGGAAGACCACGGTGTCATCAACACGGTTGAGGAACTCGGGGCGGAAGTGCTGCTTCAGTTCTTCCGTCACTCGAGCCCGCATCCGGTCATAGCCGGTCTTGGTGTCCGTGCCGGACTGGAAGCCCGTCATAACGCCCTTGGAGATGTCCCGGGTACCAAGGTTGGTCGTCATGATGATGATGGTGTTCTTGAAGTCCACCATCCGGCCCTGGGCGTCGGTCAGGCGGCCGTCTTCGAGGATCTGCAGCAGCGAGTTGAAGAGGTCCGAGTGGGCCTTCTCCACTTCGTCGAACAGCACCACGGAGAACGGACGGCGGCGGACCTTTTCGGTCAGCTGCCCGCCTTCTTCGTAGCCCACGTATCCGGGAGGAGCACCAAACAGGCGCGAGACCGTGTGCTTCTCGGCGTACTCGGACATGTCCAGCGTGATGAGGGCGTCCTCGTCACCGAACAGGAACTCCGCAAGGGCCTTGGCAAGCTCGGTCTTACCGACGCCGGTGGGGCCGGCGAAGATGAACGAGCCGCCCGGACGCTTGGGGTCCTTCAGCCCGGCCCGCGTACGGCGCATGGCCTGCGAGATGGACTTGATGGCCTGGTCCTGACCGATGACGCGCTTGTGCAGTTCGTCTTCCATCCGCAGCAGGCGGGTGGACTCTTCCTCGTTCAGCTTGACCACGGGGATGCCGGTGGAGTTGGCAAGCACCTCGGCGATGAGTTCCTCATCCACCTCGGCAATGTCATCCAGGCCGCCGGACTTCCACTGGCGTTCCTTCTCCGCGCGCTGATCCTGGAGCTTCTGCTCCTTGTCGCGCAGGGAGGCGGCACCTTCGAAGTCCTGGGAGTCGATTGCGGACTCCTTTTCCATCTTCAGCGCCGAGATCCGCTCGTCGATTTCCTTCAGCTCCGGCGGAGCCGTCATCCGGCGGATCCGCAGGCGGGCGCCGGCCTCGTCAATCAGGTCGATTGCCTTGTCCGGCAGGAACCGGTCACTGATGTACCGCTCCGCCAGCGTGGCTGCAGAGGCAAGTGCGGCATCGGTGATGGAGACGCGGTGGTGCGCTTCGTAGCGGTCACGCAGGCCCTTGAGGATCTCGATGGCGTGTGCCACCGAGGGCTCGGCAACCTGGATCGGCTGGAAGCGGCGCTCCAGCGCGGCGTCCTTCTCGATGTGCTTGCGGTACTCGTCCAGCGTGGTGGCACCAATGGTCTGCAGCTCGCCCCGGGCCAGCATCGGCTTCAGGATCGATGCGGCATCAATGGCGCCTTCGGCGGCACCCGCACCCACAAGGGTGTGGATCTCGTCGATGAACAGGATGATGTCGCCGCGGGTGCGGATTTCCTTGAGGACCTTCTTCAGGCGTTCCTCAAAGTCGCCGCGGTAGCGCGAACCGGCAACCAGTGAACCGAGGTCCAAGGTGTAAAGCTGCTTGTCCTTCAGGGTCTCGGGCACGTCGCCGCGCACGATCGCCTGGGCCAGCCCCTCTACGACGGCGGTCTTGCCGACGCCGGGCTCGCCGATCAGGACAGGGTTGTTCTTGGTCCGGCGTGACAGCACCTGCATCACGCGTTCCATTTCATGCTCGCGCCCGATAACCGGGTCGAGCTTGGATTCACGCGCGGCCTGTGTGAGGTTGCGGCCGAACTGGTCCAGCACCACGGATCCGGCGGGCTGGCCTTCCTGCTGCTGGCCACCGGTGGAGACGGGCTCTTTGCCCTGGTAGCCGGAAAGCAGCTGGATGACCTGCTGGCGGACACGGTTCAGGTCAGCACCGAGCTTGACCAAAACCTGCGCGGCGACGCCTTCACCTTCACGGATCAGGCCGAGCAGGATGTGTTCGGTGCCGATGTAGTTATGGCCGAGCTGCAGGGCTTCACGGAGCGAAAGCTCCAGCACCTTCTTGGCGCGGGGGGTGAAGGGGATGTGGCCGGTCGGGGCCTGCTGGCCCTGACCGATGATCTCCTGCACCTGCTCGCGGACAGCACCAAGCGAGATGCCCAGGGATTCAAGGGCCTTAGCAGCGACACCTTCACCCTCATGAATGAGCCCAAGCAGAATATGCTCGGTGCCGATGTAGTTGTGGTTGAGCATGCGGGCCTCTTCTTGGGCAAGCACGACAACGCGACGGGCACGGTCGGTAAATCTTTCAAACATGAGGCACACTCCTAGCTAACGCGTAATTCGATGCTACGTGCCCCAGGGGTGCTTAAGGAGCTTGTTCGCCATGGGCGTGAGAGGCGGGCGGTATGCCTAGCCCTGCGCGGCCCGGTAGGCGTCGATGATCTCGCTGTTCACGCGGCCGCGTTCCGAAACGGTGTAGCCGTTCTTGCGGGCCCATTCGCGGATCTGCGCTGCTTCATTGCTGCGGGCCGAGCCGGCGCCGCGCGGACGTCCGGTGCGGCCTCCGACCTTGCGGCCGGCATCTACATAAGGCTTCAGTGCATCGCGGAGAGTTTTCGCATTGTCTTTCGACAGATCAATCTCGTACTGTGACCCGTCCAAGGCAAACCGTACGGTCTCATCCGCACTTCCTCCGTCGACGTCATCCACGAGAATGATTTTTACCTTTTGCGCCATGACAGGCTCCTAAGCAGCTAAAAATGGGAAGACTAATTATGAGACCACTTAGAGTATGACGCAATTGGTAAAGCCCCGTCAAAGTACTTGGCTATTTATTCTCTTCTTCACTCGGTTTTTTCAAAGCTTCATGGTCTACACTCTGGTCAGCTTCCCGTTCTGCCTCGGCAAGGGCCTGCCGCTCCGACCGGTCCGAGTTAAGCAGGGCCCTCATCACGAAATAAAAGAGAGCTGCAACACAAATTGACGGCAGGAGGACTTCTACATATTCCATGGCTAACCCATTTCCGGCTTAAGGAGGGGAAACAGAATTGTTTCCCTGATTCCCGTATTCGTGAAAAGCATCACAAGGCGGTCAATTCCCAGACCGATGCCGCCCATGGGCGGGGCACCGTATTCCAATGCCCGCAGGAAGTCCTCGTCGAGGGCCATGGCCTCGTCATCGCCGCCGGCCGCCAGCAGGGACTGCTCGGTGAGGCGTTCACGCTGGATAACCGGGTCAATCAGTTCCGAGAAAGCCGTGCCGCGTTCCATGCCGCCGATGATGAGGTCCCAGGCTTCGATCAGGCGGGGGTCCTCGCGGTTCGGACGGGCGAGCGGCTGGGCCGACGGCGGGTAGTCGTACACGAAGGTCGGCTGCAGCAGCGTCGGCTCCACAATTTCGCCGAATAGTTCAATAACCAGCTTTTCCGCGTCCCACTTCGGATCCACCTTCACACCGTGCTTTTCCGCAATATCGCGGAGCACGGCGGCGTCGGTGTCCGGGGTGATCTGCGTGCCCACCGCTTCGGACAGGCCGGGGTACACGCTCAGCCAGCGCCACTCGCCGTCCAGGTCAATAGTGCCGGCCGCGGTTTCGATCTTCCGGCTGCCCATGAGGTCCGCACAGTGCAGGATGATTTCCTTCATCCGCTCGGCCATCACGAACTGGTCCGCGTAGGCCTCATAGCATTCCAGCGTGGTGAATTCGGGGGAATGCGTGGAGTCGACGCCCTCGTTGCGGAAAATGCGCCCGATTTCGAACACCCGCTCGATCCCGCCCACCACTGCACGCTTGAGGTAGAGCTCCGTGGCGATGCGCAGGGTCATCTTCTGGTCGAAAGCGTTCAGGTGCGTTTCGAACGGCCGGGCAGCGGCACCGCCGTGCACCAGCTGCAGCATGGGGGTTTCCACCTCCACATAGCCGTGCCCGTGCAGGGTGTCACGGACGCCGCGGATAACTGCCGCGCGCTTGTAGACCATGTCCCGCGCTTCGTCGCGGACCATCAGGTCCACATAGCGCTGGCGGACACGGGTTTCCTCACTCAGTCCGGCGTGCAGCACCGGCAGCGGGCGCAGGGCCTTGGAGGCCATCGACCAGGACTGCGCCATCACCGAGAGTTCCCCGCGGCGGGAAGAGATCACCTCTCCGCGGATAAAGACGATGTCGCCCAGGTCCACCAGCGACTTCCAGTCCGCCAGGGATTCCTCGCCGACGACGGCCAGGCTGAGCATGGCCTGCAGCCGGGTTCCGTTGCCTTCCTGCAGGGTGGCGAAGCAGAGCTTTCCGGTGTTGCGGATGAACACCACGCGGCCGGTGACGCCCACGGTCTCGCCGCTGGCTTCGTCGGCCTCCAGGTGGCCGAACTTTTCGCGTACTTCCTTGAGGGAGGCGGTGCGTTCCACCCCTACCGGGTAGGCCTCATCCCCCCGGTCGATGAGCCGCGCACGCTTCTCGGCACGGATGCGCATCTGTTCGGAGGTGTCTGCGGCTTCGGGAACGGGGTTAGATGTGGTCACGGTTATTAAGTTTACAGAGCAAAGCACCGCTCCCGGTTCCTGCGCTCCGTGCACAGCACCGGGTACGCACGGAGCACAGGTACTTTCGCTACGGCAGCAGGGTGTTGTCGATCAGGCGGACCGGACCGACCCGTGCGGCCAGCAGCGCCAGCGCGGTCCCGGCCAGCGGTGCGCCGGCAGTGTCCGGGAGCGGTTCAAGGGTCTGCGGGTCCACCACCTCGAAGTAGTCCAGTTCCACTCCGGGCTGCGACGTAACGAGTCCGACGGCGTCGGGCAGGTCCAGGGGCCGGCCCGCCGCAGCGCGTTCCTTCAGCAGGTTCAACGCCCGGGACAGCACAAGTGCCGCCTGCCGCTGGCCGGCGTCGAGGAAGCGGTTCCGGCTGGATTCGGCGAGTCCGTCCGCGGCCCGGACAATCGGCACACCGGTGATCTCCACGGCGAAGTTGAGGTCCGAGACCATCCGCCGGATCAGGGCCACCTGCTGGGCGTCCTTCTGCCCGAAGTAGGCCCGGAAGCGCGCCGGTACCGGCGGGGCTGCCAGGTGGAAAAGCTTGGCGACCACGGTCAGCACGCCGTCGAAGTGTCCCGGCCGGACGGCACCCTCCCAGCGGGTGCCCATGGTGCCGGCGCTCACGCGGACCAGCGGCGCTCCGCCGGGGTACATTTCGGCCTCTGACGGGGCGAAGACCAGGTCCACCCCGGCGCGGCCCAGGAGCTCGAGGTCCGCATCGAGGGTGCGGGGGTACCGCTCGAGGTCGGCCGGGTCGTCGAACTGCAGGGGATTGACGAACACCGAGGCGGTGACGACGTCGTTGTCCGCCCGGGCGGCGCCCATCAGGGAGGCGTGCCCTTCGTGCAGGGCACCCATGGTGGGAACCAGCGCGAGGGAGGGAAGGCGGGAGGGGTTGGCTGCGGCCGCTTTTTCGAGCAGCTCCTCGGTGGCGGAGCGCAGTTCGGCGGCGGTGGTGACGAGGCGGGGGGTGTTCAACGCTGTCCTTCTATGGGGGTTCGTTCGGATGTTCAGGGTTCCTGCGGGTCCCGCAGGGCGGCCAGGATGGCTTCGCCCTGCTGGGGGGTGAGCAGTCCGCGGTCAACGGCCCGGGAGGCAGTTGCGGCGGAGAGTGCGGCGTAGGCGGCGCGGAGGTCCTCCGTGCCTGCCTCGGCAAGGGCGCGGGTATGCGCGGCCGCGGTGCCGACGTCGCCCCGGGCCACCGGGCCGGTGAGGGCTCCCTCGCCGGAGGCCAGTGCGTTTTCCAGCGACGCGCGCATGAGCGGCCCCAGGAGCCGGTCCGGATGTTCGACGCCGAGGCCCGCCAGCAGCTGCGTGGACTGGGAGGCCAGGGTGACCAGGTGGTTGGAGGCATGCGCGAGGGCCGCGTGGTAGAGCACGCGGTCCGCTTCGTCGATGACGACCGGTTCGGCGCCCATCTCCACCACGAGTGCCTGGGCGATCGGCAGGACGGCGGCGGGGGCGCTGATGCCGAAGGAGCAGTCCGCCAGCCGGGTCAGGTCCAGGCTCATCCCGGTAAAGGTCATGGCCGGGTGCAGTGCCAGGGGAATGGCGCCCGCTGCCCGCGCCGGGGCAAGGATTTCCGTGCCGAACCGCCCGGAGGTGTGGGCTACCAACTGTCCCGCCTGCCAGGCGCCGGTTTTTGCCAGTCCGGAGACCAGCGGGCCCAGGGCATCGTCCGGAACGGCGAGCAGGACCAGTTCGGAGCGTTCCACGATGTCCGGAATCTCAAGGATCGGCACTCCCGGAAGCAGGTTTTCCGCCCGTTCACGGCTGGCATCGGAAACCGCGGAAACCCCGACGACGGCGTGCTCGGCCGCGCGCAGGGCAGCACCGAGGACGGCACCGACCCGGCCGGCACCGATGACGCCGACCCCCAGGCGGCCGCGGCGTCGGCGTTCTTCGACGCTGGCTGAATCAGCGGTGTTCATGGGGAGGCTCCTCCTTGGAGACGGGTACTGGTGTGACGGGGGTGGAGGGCGGGGCGGCAGGGGCCGGAGCCGGAGCCGGGGCGGCAGGTGCGGACTTCGCCGGGGACGGGCCGGTTCCACGCAGCCACTGTTCCGGGAGGTCCCGGCGGCGGGCGGTCCGGGCACGCAGCGCCTGCTCGTGGAGCAGCTGCCGGGCGGTGTCCGCATCGATTTGGACCACTCGAGGGGAAACCGGGCCGGGAGTGGAGTGCAGGGCCAGGTCTGCCAGGCCCAGGCGGCGGGCCACCGGGCCCTGCTCAAGGGCAAGGGACTGGGTCCTGCTGTGCGGCACCACCTGAAGCGACCGCCACAGGAATCCGTGCCGGGACAGGAGCGCTGTCTCCGTGACCAGGTAGCCGTTCCGGCGCCGGGAAAGCGGGGACAGCCACCGGGCACGCCGCGGCGAAACGGTGAAGCCCGCTGCCGGGCCGGACCCGTTCATGCCTGCGGTGAACACTCCCACCGGATCCTCGGTTCCCGGGTCGGGGACAACCAGGGCCAGCATCCGCAGTACCTCTTCCGAGGTACCCGCGGGCAGCAGCCGGGTGCGCGCGGAGGATTCACTGTCGGCGCCGGCTCCATACCCTGCAACGTTCACGGAGATCGAATACCAGCCGGTAATCCGCCACAGCGGCGGCTGCCGCACCGCGAGGGCCTGGATCCGGCCCGGCGGTACCGTCTGCGCGCGGGTGTCCAGCAGTCCGGAGCGGATCCGGATACCTTCCCGTGACACGGAGGCACGGAAGTTGAAGCCGGAACTGAACAGGCCCCAGTACGCACTGCCAAAACCGAAAATGATGGGCACCATGGCGGCGATGGACGCGGCCTCGCCCGTGAGCGCCGTCAGGACAATTACTCCCGCAACGGCCAGGACCAGGAAGACGGTGGTCCCGGACAGCAGGACGGAGGCGATCACGCGTCCGGCCGACAGCGCCAGCACCTGCTGTTCGCCCGGCACCGTTGCGTCACCGGTACCGCTGCCGCCGTCTGACTGTTTTTCGTCGGCACCGGAGGCGTCCTCGAGGATCCGTGCCCGCAGCTGCTGCGCGTCCGGCAGCCGAAGGAAAGCCAGGCGCACTGCCGATTCACCGGCGTCGGCCACTTCAAAGCGCAGTTCGGCCAGCCCGAAAATCCGTGCAAGCAAGGGTTGGACAATGTCGATGGCCTGCACCCGGTCCAGCCGTGCCTGGCGTTGGCGGCGCACCACCACTCCGGAACGCACGCGGATATGGTCATGCGTCAGCTGGTAGCGGGTAACCCACCAGGAGAGGAAGAAAGAGCCGGCAATAACCACCAAGGCGATCCCCAGGGCCAGCACCGTCCAGAACAGTGCCGTGCCTGCGGGCAGGTCCATGCGGCCGTCGGTGAACCACGACTCAACCTGGTCCCTGCCCACAAAATAGGCGAGGGCGGCCAAGGCTATCCAGCCGCGGACCAGCGGGGAAACCGGATGCACCCTTTTCCATTCGGGTTCCGTCTTGATTGCCGGATCGATGCCGGCGGTTTCGGGGTCCTCGCCCGGGCCCCGGGCGGCGCCGGCGGTCACAGTCCGGCCAGCTGCGCTTCGCCGCGGGCGGACAAATGCTCCCGCAGGCGGGCACCCTCGTCGGCCGGCAGTCCGGCAATGCCGGCGTTGGTGCCCGGGGCGGCGGTATGGAGTTTCAGCGTGCACAGCCCGAAGGCTCGTTCGAGGGGTCCAACCGCCACGTCCACGTACTGCATCCGGCCGTAGGGAACCACCAGGGTGCGCTGGAAGAAGATGCCCCGTCGGAGCAGCAGGTCCTCGTTGCGTTCGGCGTAACCGATCGCACGGACCTGGCGGGGAAGCAGGAGCCCGCGCCACAGCAGGGTTACGGCAAAGAAGACGGGCAGCCCCCACGCCAGCCACGCAGGGTATCCGGGCCAGATTCCGGTGAGGCGCAGCACCAGCGGAAGGCCGGTCACCACCAGCGTGATTACGGTTTCAATCCCCCAGCTCAGCAGCCTCAGCCGCAGGTACTTCGGTGAAACGCGCTGCCACTGCACTGCAGCAGGGTCGATTGCCTCGCTAGGCATAATCTCCTCCATCCCCCGATCCATCTCCTGAGCCGGGCTCGGGCCCGGTGCCGTCCTTGTCGACAGGGGGCAGCTTACAGAACCGCTCTACGGTAAGCCCCGTGGCAATCATCAGGATCCCGCCGACGCTGACGGCGAGGGAGGACCAGGTGCCCGCGTGGCCCGGCCGCAGCGACCACAGGGGCAGCTGGGTGAGGAAGACAGCGGCATGCCAGCCGAGCAGCAGGGCCCCGGCGTAGGCGAGTGCCTGCGCCAGGACAACCGTGCGGGCGGCGGCAATGGGATCCAGGTCCCGGTCCCGCCGGCCGTTGCGCCAACTGCGCACCCGCAGTCCGAGGAAGAGGGTGGCACCGGTCACCAGGATGATGGCCACCAGCGCCACCGAGCTCAGCACGGGTGCGGGATAGCCGTTTTCCGACAGGAAGAAGTTCGCCGCCCAGCCCACAACGCCGGCAGCGAGGCCGATGACGGCCAGCCACCGGTATTGGATGCTGGTCACGGGCTCATTCTCCTTCGAAGATTTCGAGTCCGGGAAGGTCCTCGGCTCGGGCGGCCAGCTCGGCCACGGGCACCGAATCCAGCCGGGCGTCGGGTTCCATCCAGGCCCAGGGCTGCAGGACGAAGGCCCTCACGGCTGCACGGGGGTGCGGAATGGTGAGGTCCTCATCATCCAGGTGCAGGTCCCCGTACGTGATGATGTCGACGTCGAGGGTCCTCGGACCCCAGCGGACAATGCGTTCGCGGTGGTGGCGTGCCTCGACGGCCTGGCAGTGCGCCAGCAGGGCGTGCGGTTCGAGTTCGGTTTCGATCGCCACCACGAGGTTGAGGTAGTCGGGCTGTTCAGGGCCGCCGACCGGACGTGTGCGGACCACGGGGGAAACGGCGCTCAGCCGGACCTGCGGATGGTCTGCAAGGTCCGCTACCGCTGTGGAGAGGGTGTCCCGGCTTTCCCCGAGGTTGCTTCCAAGGGCAAGGACACAATGGACGGCACTCATGCGCGCTCCCGGTGGATGGTCACCGCAACGTCGCCGAATTCCACCGTGATCGGCGCCTTCGGCTTATGCACCGTGACCTCAACTGCGGCAAGGACGGGGAAGGAAGCCAGGACGGCGTCCGCAATCCGGCCCGCCAGTGCCTCGATCAGGTTCAGCGGTTCCCCGGTGATGATCTGCACCACGCGTTCGGCAACCTCGCCGTAATGCGCCGTCAGCGTCAGGTCATCCGTGGCCGCTGCCGGCCCCAGATCGGTATACAGGACCAGATCCACAACGAAGGGTTGGCCGTCCCGCCGCTCATGGGGGAAGACACCGTGGAAACCGGTGGCAGTGATGCCGCTCAAGGTGATCCGGTCCCGTGTTCCGGGGGCCGTTCCGGAAACTCCGGTGCTCAGCATCCGGCTACCCTTTCCATGCCGCGGCGACTTTTACGGCATCAAGGCTGGCCGGCACGTTGTGCACGCGCACTGCCCAGGCACCGGCGGACGCCGCCAGTGCGGTCACCGCGACCGTAGCGTTGTCGCGTTCCAGCGGCTGGGCAGCCTTCCCGTAGCTGGTGAGCAGCGAGCCGAGGAAACGCTTGCGGGATGCACCGATAAGTACGCGGTGGCCCAAGGCGCCGAGACGGTCGATTCCGCGCAGCAGCTCCCAGTTGTGTTCGCCGTCCTTGGAGAAGCCCAGTCCGGGGTCGAGGATGATCTGTTCGGGGGCCGCACCGGCGGCGTAGAACCGGTCACGGACCTTCAGCATTTCCGCTGCCACCTCTTCGACGACGTCGGCGTAGCTGGCGTTGGGGTCATTGCTGCGGACGTTGCCGCGGCTGTGCATAAGGATGTAGGAGACCCCCGTACGAGCAACAAGCCCGGGCATCCCAGGATCGGTTTCGGTGCCGGACACGTCATTGATGATCGCGGCGCCGGCTCCAATCGCCTTTTCCGCCGTGGCCGCATTCATGGTGTCGATGCTGATGAGGGCTCCTGCACGGACCAGGGCCTCGACCACGGGCAGGACCCGCTCCTGCTCCTCTTCCGGGGAGACGCGGACGGAGTCAGGCCGGGTGGATTCACCGCCGACGTCGATGATGTCCGCGCCTTCGTAGTGCATCTTCAGCCCCGCACGGATTGCTGCGTCGGTATCGGCGAATTGCCCGCCGTCGCTGAAGGAATCGGGCGTGACGTTGAGGACGCCCATGACCAGGGTGCGGTCGGTGGGAAGGTCGGAGAGCTTGCGCGCCTTGCGGGCGGGCCGCAGTACGGGCAACGGGGAGGTTGCCGGTCCGGTGCCGGGTGCGGCAGCGAGTGAATCCATGGTGGTCCTATCGTCCTAGTATCAGGCTCATTGCTTCTGCGCGGGTCGCGGTCTCGCGCAGTTGGCCGCGCACCGCCGAGGTCACGGTCTTGGCGCCTGGCTTGCGTACCCCGCGCATCGACATGCACAGGTGCTCGCATTCAATAACCACTATGGCACCGCGGGGAGAAAGATTGGTCATCAGTGCGTCCACGATCTGGGTGGTCAACCGCTCCTGGACCTGGGGCCGCCGGGCGTAGATGTCAACCAGCCGGGCGAGCTTCGACAGTCCGGTCACCTTACCCTCGTGGGAGGGGATGTAGCCGATGTGCGCGGTGCCGTGGAACGGCACCAGATGGTGCTCGCAGGTGGAATAAAAGGGAATGTCCTTGACCAGGACCATTTCTTCGTGGTCCAGGTCAAAGGTGGTGGCCAGCAGGTCCGAGGGACTCTGGTGGAGGCCGCCGAAAATCTCGGTGTAGGACTTGGCCACCCGGCTGGGGGTTTCCCTTAAACCGTCGCGGTCCGGGTCCTCCCCGATCGCGAGGAGGATTTCCCGGACCGCCCGTTCAATCCTTGGCTGATCCACCGGGGAATCCGCTGCCGCTTCGGCGGTCAGTAGTTCATCATCGAAATCCGTCACTGGTCGATCCTATCGCGCCGGTACTTCGTTCCCCGGCTATGCCGGGCGGCCCCCGCAGGGCCGCCCGGCCCTACGCCTCGGGGGGCGTGCTGCCGTTGCTTCCGCTCCGGCCGGGAGTGCTGCCGTTCCCGCTGCCCTGGGGCAGGCCGTTGCTGGACACATCGAAGTCCTGCGGCAGGTCGGCGTCGGCAATCTGGTCCTGGGGAGCAACCGAGGCCGGATCCGGGGCACCGATTTCCTTGGCCTGGCGCCGTTCCTTCTGCGAAACCACCGGCGGCATGCTGTGGACGGGGCGAGTGGGCTTGGAGAGCCAGACTTCGCGGACATCGCGCTTGCGCACATCGGAGAAGACCTCGGCGATCTCCGCCTGGTTCAGGGTCTCCCGCTCCAGCAGCTCCAACGCGAGCCGGTCGAGGACGTCGCGGTTCTCGGTGAGGATCTGGTACGCCTCGTCATGCGCGTTGTCCAGCAGGCGCCGAACCTCCTCGTCAACCACGTAGGCCACCTGGTCGGAGTAGTTGCGTTCCTGGCCCATGTCCCGGCCCAGGAACGGCTCTCCGCCGCCCGAGCCAAGCTTGACCGAACCGATCCGCTCGCTCATGCCGTACTGGGTGACCATCTTGCGGGCCGTGGACGTGGCCTTTTCGATGTCATTGGAGGCACCGGTGGAGGGGTCGTGGAAGACGATCTCCTCGGCGACGCGGCCGCCCATTGCGTAGGCGAGCTGGTCCAGGAGCTCGTTGCGTGTGATCGAGTACTTGTCGTCCTGCGGCAGGACCATGGTGTAGCCGAGTGCCCGGCCGCGCGGCAGGATGGTCACCTTGGTGACCGGGTCCGTGTTCCGCAGTGCCGCGGCCACGAGGGCGTGTCCGCCTTCGTGGTAGGCGGTGATCTTGCGTTCAAGTTCCTTCATGACGCGGCTGCGCTTCTGCGGGCCGGCGATCACGCGGTCGATGGCCTCGTCCAGTGCGCGGTCGTCAATCAGGTCCGCGTTGGAGCGGGCGGTCAGCAGCGCTGCTTCGTTCAGGACGTTGGCCAGGTCCGCGCCGGTGAAGCCCGGAGTCTTCCGCGCGACGGTCTCGAGATCCACTCCCGGAGCCATCGGCTTGCCCTTGGCATGGACCTGCAGGATGTGCAGGCGGCCCTGCATGTCGGGGGCCTCGACGCCGATCTGGCGGTCGAAGCGGCCCGGACGCAGCAGTGCCGGGTCCAGGACGTCGGGCCGGTTGGTGGCAGCGATCAGGATGACGTTGGTATTGCCGTCAAAGCCGTCCATCTCCACCAGCAGCTGGTTCAGCGTCTGCTCGCGTTCGTCGTTTCCGCCGCCGACGCCGGCGCCGCGGTGGCGCCCGACGGCGTCGATCTCGTCCACGAAAATGATGGCCGGGGCGTTGGACTTGGCCTGTTCGAAGAGGTCACGGACGCGGGAGGCGCCCACACCGACGAACATTTCAACGAAGTCCGAGCCGGAGATCGAGTAGAACGGCACACCGGCCTCGCCGGCGACGGCGCGGGCCAGCAGGGTCTTACCGGTGCCGGGAGGGCCGTAGAGCAGCACGCCCTTGGGGATCTTTGCGCCCACGGCCTGGAACTTGCCCGGATCCTGCAGGAATTCCTTGATCTCGTGCAGTTCCTCGACGGCTTCGTCGGCGCCCGCGACGTCGTCGAAGGTTACCTGGGGCATGTCCTTGTTGGTCAGCTTGGCCTTGGACTTGCCGAACTTCATCACCTGGGAGCCGCCGCCCTGCATGCGGGACATCAGGAACCAGAAAATCAGGCCGATGATGATGAACGGCAGGAACAATCCGAGGAAGCTGGTGAACCAGTTGGTCTGCACCGGCTGGTCGGTGTAGTTAGCCCCGGAATCGTTGACCGCCTGGACTATTTCCTCGCCGCGCGCAGTGCTGAAGTAGAACTGGACGTCAGTGACGCCCTTGTCATCAACGCCGCTGTCATTCAATGTCAGGTCGACCCGCTGCTCGCCGTCATAGATCTTCGCCTGCGAGACTTTGTCCTGGTCGAGAAGCTCGATGCCTTCCTTGGTGTCCACTTGCGTGGCCCTGGTGGCAGTAAGGCTCGGCACGATGATCAAAAGAGCGGCCAATGCCAGCGCGATCCAAATGACCGGCCCCTTGAAGAAGTTCTTGGATTTCATTCGTCGTCAGGGCTAATGCCCCGTCCCTCCTGGTCAACAACGCTGGTATGCGCGGAATTTACCTACTAGCTATACACGGTCCCCCAGAAGAACACGGTCCGGGGAAGGGTTTAGTTCCCTCAGGGCGTAGAGCAGCGCGTGCGGAACGGTCCCTGCAGGTGACCGGGAGGAACGGGGCCGGAACCGTTATTCGTAAACGTGCGGCGCGAGGGTGCCGATGAAGTCCAGGTTGCGGTACCGCTCTGCAAAGTCCAGGCCGAAACCGACAACGAACTCGTTGGGGATTTCATAACCGACATACTTAACGTCGATTTCCACCTTGGCCGCATCCGGCTTGCGCAGCAGGGTGCAGATTTCCACGCTGGCCGGTCCGCGGGATTCCAGGTTGGCGCGCAGCCAGGAGAGCGTGAGGCCGGAGTCGATGATGTCCTCGACAATCAGCACGTGCTTGCCGAGCAGGTCCGTCTCAAGGTCCTTGAGGATACGGACGACGCCGGAGGACTGCGTGCCGGAGCCGTAGGAGGACACTGCCATCCAGTCCATGGTGACGTGGCTGTGCAGGGCGCGGGAGAGGTCAGCCATAACCATCACGGCTCCCTTGAGCACGCCGACCAGCAGGACGTCGCGGCCGGCGTAGTCGCGGTCAATTTCGGCCGCCAGTTCATTGATCCGGGTTTGGATCTGTTCCTTGGTGTAGAGAACGTGCTTGAGATCTGACTGGACGTCGTGTGAATCCACGAATGACTCCCGGGTGCGAGGTGTTGCAGCTTTGGATGTTAGGTGCTGCTCTTTTTCCTAAACACAAGATTGCCATAGCTTGAGCCGCCGTGGTGAACCGTTTTGG
This sequence comes from Arthrobacter sp. zg-Y1110, assembly GCF_025244865.1. Lineage (NCBI taxonomy): Bacteria > Bacillati > Actinomycetota > Actinomycetes > Micrococcales > Micrococcaceae > Arthrobacter > Arthrobacter sp. zg-Y1110. The sequence continues at coordinate 90,990 of NZ_CP104272.1, read as the reverse complement.
CGCGCGGCTGGCGGTAGACGCTGACTTTCCCCACCAGCTGGACGGGTCCCGCCGACCCGGTCCGCCGCAGCAGCGACTGGACCGCCGCGAGGCGCTCGTAGCTCGGCTGCGCACCGCCGAGTTCGAGCGCGGCGAGGGCCAGTACGCGCTGGCGGACGGCGGGGGCAAGGTTCCGCAGCTGCTCTTCGGGCAGCAGCAGCTCCTCGGAATCCGGGACGTCACCGGCCGGACCCGCGACGCGCAGCTCCGCAAAGGCCTGCGCCGCGACGGCGTCCAGGTAGTCGGCGTCGGCGGAGAGGATACGTGAGGAACGGAACAACGCTTCGGCGATGCCGGGGCCCAGCTTTTCTTCCAGGAACGGCAGCACTTCTGTACGGACCCGGGACCGGGCGTAGGCGGGATCCTGGTTACTGGGATCGTGCCAGGGATCCAGCCCGGCGTGCTCGCAGATCTCGACGGTCTGCTCCCTGCGCAGGCCCAGGAAGGGCCGCAGGTACTTTCCCCGTACAGCGGGCATGCCGGCCAGGGACCGGGTGCCGGAACCGCGCATCAGGCCCAGCAGCACCTGCTCGGCCTGATCGTCAAGGGTATGGCCAAGCAGGACGGCGTCGGCGTCCAGTTCCTCCACTGCAGCGTCCAGTGCGGCATAACGGACCGTCCGTGCCGCCGCTTCGGGTCCCATGCCGGAGGCCGGCACTTCCACCTTCCGGACGAGGACGGGCTCCAGGCCCATCCCTTCCAGCTTGCCCCGCGCGGAGGCGGCCACGTCGGCACTGCCCGGCTGCAGGGAGTGATCAACGACGACGGCGCCGACCCGGTAGTCCCCCCGCCGGGAGAAGAACGAGGCGGCCAGCGCCAGGGCAAGGGAATCGGGCCCGCCGCTGCAGGCAACCAGGATCAGCGGCGGATGGTCTCCGCCCGGGGCCAGGCCGGCGTCGCGCAGGGTGTCGCGGATGCTGTTGCGGGCATCCCCCAGCGTCGGAAGGAGCCGTTTGCGTACCCGCGGCGCCGGTCGGGCGGGAGGTGCCGCGGTGTCCGCTGGGGAGCCGGTGTTGGTGGAGTTGTTGGAGTTTTCGTCGAGCACGTTCAGTTACAGTCCCATCCGGGCAATCCATAGGTCCGCGGAGTGGATCTCCGCTTCGGTCGGGAGGTTTTCAGGGCGCTCCCACACCCGGTTGAAGCCTTCCATGCCCACCGAGTCGGTGACGGCGCGGACAAAGCGCGCGCCGTCGCTGTACTGGCGCATCTTGGCATCCAACCCCATGACCTGGCGGAAGAAGCGGTCAATCCAGGTGCGCTTGGCGCCGCGGTTGTTGAACCGCTGCCGGATGGTTTTGACGCTGGGCACGATGCTCGCATCCACGGCGTCCATGACCACGTTCGCGTGGCCTTCCAGCAGCGACATCACGGCCGTCAGGTGCGACAGGCGTTCCTTGTCCTCCGGATCCTGCAGCAGGGAGAGCAGGTCCACGGACTTGTGCGGCACGCCGTCGGCGTCCACGCCGCCCTTGGGTGCTGCCAGCGCCTTCACGGCGGAGCCCAACCGCTCGGAAATGGTCTGCGCCTTGTCCATCATGCCGTTGGAGAGCTGGCTGATCTGCTCCAGCATGTGCCCGCGCAGCCAGGGAGCGGCGGCGAACTGCACCCGGTGCGTCTGCTCGTGCAGGCAGACCCAGAGGCGGAAGTCGGCGGGTTCCACGTTCAGTTCGCGTTCCAGCGTGACGATGTTCGGGGCCACCAGCAGCAGCCGCCCGCCGGGTTTGCCGACGCCGCCCAGCGCGGCAAAGGGATCGTACTGGCCCAGGACCTTGCTCGAGAGGAAGGCGAGGATAGTGCCCAACTGCGCGCCGGTCATGGTTCCGCCCAGTGCGGTGTTGGCGGCGGCCAGCTGTTCCGGCCGGGTTTCGGCCAGGTGCTGCAGGGCCGGTCCCATCAGCACCGAGAAGCTCTGCGAGTTGGCGCGGGCCCAGGAGGCCCGGTCCACAATCAGCACGTCCGAGTCCCGCAGGTCCCGGGCGGCGTCCAGGCCGGTGATGCGGTGGACGTGCGCAACGGAGGCGTCGGCGGCGGCCCGCAGGTCCGCCACGGCGTCGCGGATCTCGCGGGCGGACATCTTCGGTCCGGGCGCCACCATGGCCGCGGCGGTGGAAGCCGCCAGGTCCCAGTTCACCAGGGACGGCGCCCCGCCGGCAGACGGATGGGCGTCGGTATTTTGCCCTGCAGGGGCGGAAGGCGCGGGGACGGGGGTCGGACGGCTTCGCTCGTTGCTCTCCATTGCTCCATTCGACCACATTGGCTTCCGGCGCCACACCACCTTGGGGGAAGGAACCGTCTGCCCGCCGTTAGCGGCAGCCGCACCCGGCCAGCACCGCGGCGGCGGAATCCACCGCATCCCGTGCCTGCTGGGTGTTTCCGTCCAGGCCGCTGGCTATGAAAGTGAAGGCAAGTACCCGGCCGTCGGCGTCGGCGGCGTACCCGGTCAGCGCGGTGACCGCCAGCAGGGTTCCCGTCTTGGCCCGCACAATCCCCGCCGCTCCCGAATCGGCGGTCTCGTCATACCGCCCGGCCAGCGTTCCGCTCAGGGCAGCAACGGGCAGTCCGTCCGCGACAGCGCGCAGATCGGGATCGGTAGTGGTGAGGAGGATCTGCATCAGCGAGTTCAACTGCGAGGCGGACACTGACGTTTCACCGGACAGGCCGCTGGTATCCCCGAGCACCATTGCTCCGGGGTCCACGCCAAGGGCGGTCACTTCGGCTGCAACGGTCTCGATTCCCCCGGCAAAGGATGCCTCCCGGTCCGTCGCAGCGGCGCTGAGCCGGGCCAGCACCTCCGCCAGGTAATTGTCCGAGTTCAGCAGCATGTAGTCGACCTGTTCGGCCAGCGGTGCGGAGCGGACCTCGGCGAGGGCATCAGCGCCTGCCGGAGCGGCGCCGCGTTCAACAGACAGCTCGACGTCGATGCCCCTGGGTGCCAGGGCGGCAGCCAGCGCGGCGCGGTAGGACTCCCCGGCGGACAGGGCGGCGTCGCCAACGCGGGGTCCAGGCCCGGTGCCTTCCTCTGCCCACGCCGAACTCACCGCAAGGGAATGGATCGGGGCGATCTCGCCCGCCGCGACGTCGGCTTCCCCCCACGCGTCCGAAAGCGCCGGGCCGGTGAACAGCGAATCATCCACCAGCACCTTCACCGGGCCTGCGGTTTCCTTTTCGGCAAGCGCCGCGGCGGTCTTTTCGGCCAGGGTGGCCAGCCCGGCGCGGCCAGCCACGGAATCGGGGTCCGACAATCCGGCAGTCAGCAGCACATCGCCGCCGCCGCGCAGGACCACGGTGCCGGGGTCTTCCCCCGGCAGCGCGGTGGTGGGAAAGCGCGTCCCGCCGTCCATCGCGGACAGCGCTGCGGCGGCAGTCAGGACCTTGAGGCTTGAGGCGGGGGCCAGCCCGGCGGCGCCGTCGCGCTCATAAAGCACCGTGCCGGTGAGCGCGTCCTGCACCACGGCGGAGAAGGTGCCGCTGCCGTCCACGGCCAGTTCTGCGTCCAGCAGGCGCCCCAGCTGCTCCGCATCCGGCATCGGGTCCGACGCCTTCGGAGCAGACACCAGCGCGCTGTCCGTGAGCTTCACGGGTGCCTGCTGGTAGCCGGGAACCACCTCGGCGCGCTGCAGCCGCGGTTCGGTCAGGGCTTGGGCAACCGGCGGGAGGGCATAGCAAGCCAGCGGAACCAGCAGCACTGCGAAGGCCAGGGCCAGCAGAGTGCCGGAGAACATCCGAGACATGTCCCACCGACTCTTTCATTTCCGCCGGCTTGCCCGGCCCGTTCCGGCCCTGCACACGTTCTGTGCACAGGACATATATCTTTAACACTAGACCGACGCCGGCGTCCGCCCCGATCTTTCCGGTCGCGGGGCATGCCGGCGCATGATCGCCAGCCAAATCTTTCCAGTGGTTCCTCCGCGGGCCACGCCAGTGAGGAGTCGCAATGCCCGAAACGCCCATGACGCTCGACGTCACCATCGAGATCCCCAAGGGATCCCGGGTCAAGTACGAAATTGACCACGAAACGCACCGCCTGCGCCTGGACCGGGTCCTGTTCACGTCCATGGCCTACCCCACCCACTACGGGTACTTCGAGAACACCCTCGGCGAGGACGGCGATCCCCTGGACGCGCTGGTGATGCTGCAGGACTTCGACCTGATGCCCGGCGTACTGGTGGAATCCCGCCCCATCGGCGTATTCAACATGGTTGACGACGGCGGCGGAGACGCCAAGGTTCTCTGCGTTCCCGTGGACCCGCGCTTCAACCACATCCAGGACATCTCGGACGTCTCCGACTTCCTGCTCGACGAGATCAAGCACTTCTTCACGAAGTACAAGGACCTGGAGCCGGGCAAGTGGGTTGAAGCCGCTGACTGGGCGGGCCGCGAGGACGCCGAAGCCGAGGTCAAGGCATCCCTGGAGCGCTTCAAGGCACACGGCGAAGGCCACGAAGAGGACGAGGCCCAGGGCCGCGACGTCGACGCCAACCCCATCAACAACTAGTTCTTCCTACCGGCTTGCCGGTACGACGGCGGCTGCTCCCCTTGCGGGAGCGGCCGCCGTCGGCGTTTAACTAAGGCAATCTCAGTTGCCGTGTGCCCTGCGCCGCGCCCATGCGCGCAGGTCTCCCGCATGGGTCCTGGCCGGGACAACCGCCACCAGTACGGCTGCCGCAAGGACAATCCAACTGGAGGTCAGCCAGGCCGCCCACACGCCCAGGAGGACAACGCCCGCGCCGAACAGCAGGCGAAGCAGCGGGCGGCGATCCGGGCCGGGCGCTTGGTCTTGGCTGGTCATGCGCCCGACTCTACAGCTCCCGACTACAGCTGGGGCGCGCCACAACCGGATTCGGTTGTTTTCCCCAGGGATCTGACATGCTGATGCCATGCATTTTGTGCTGACCATCAACCAGCGGGACTCCCGGGAGGTCGGGGACCTGGTTCCGGACCTGATCCGTTCCCTTCGGCATCTGCCTGCCGCCGTTCCCTTCCAGCGCACCGTCGGTGACGAAGCCCAGGGGGTGCTGACGGATGCAGCCACCGCTGTGGAAGCCGCGCTGACAGCGGTCCGGCAGCGCCGCTGGCACGTAGGGGTGGGCGTCGGCGAGCTCCAGGTTCCCCTCCCCGACGATCTGCTGGACGCACGGGGCTACGGACTGGTCTACTCGCGGCGTGCCGTGGAGCGCGCCCAGCGCACCGGCGACCGTGTGCCGCTGGCGGTGGACGGGCCGGATGCGGAACTGGCAGCGGAGGCGGAAGCCGTGCTGCGCCTGCTGGGCCTGATTGTGGCCGCTCGGTCCGAGGCCGAGTGGAAGGTACTGGACCTGATGACCCCGGGAGCGCGCGGGCAGCAGAAATTCGTGGCCCAGGAACTGGGAATCACGGCGCAGGCCGTGAGTAAGGCAGTGGTCCGGTCCCACTGGAGTGAAGAATGGGCCACCCGTCCGGCCGCCGCGCGGCTGCTGGGACTGGTCTACGGCCCGGCCTCACTTCCGCCGGCCGCACTCCCCTACCGGGCGTGAGCTAGGCCTCGTCCAGCACGCTGGACAGCACGCTCGCCGCACCGTCCTCGTAGACCGTGCCGGTGACCTCGGAGGCTGCTGCCAGGACCTCGTCCGGCGCCTGTCCCATGGCCACGCCGCGGGCGGCCCAGTCCAGCATCTCGATGTCGTTGCGGCCGTCGCCCAGGGCAATGGTCAGCGTCGGATCGACTTCCAACCGGCGGCGGACCAGTTCCAGCGCGCTGGCCTTGGTAACACCGGAGGCGGCGATATCCAGCCAGGCAGTCCAGCCCACGGAGTACGTCACGCCGTGCAGGCCGATCGCCTCCACCGCGTCGCCGAATTCCTCCGCGGTGCTGTCGGTACTGAAGACAACCACTCGTACGGCCTGTGCCTCCAGCATCGACTCAAAGTCCACGGCGAGGGCTTCGGCGCCGAAGCTGGCGTCCTGGAAGCGTTCGGTGGACAGGAAGCGCCCTTCAGCGTCCTCCAGGGCGAATTTTGCGGTTGGAAGCTTCGCCCGCAGCGCGGCCAGTGCCGGTTTCGGGTCGAAGACCACACGGTCCATCACTTCGTAGCCGTCTTCGAGGGTGGGGTCCAGGCGCAGGGTCACGGCACCGTTGGAGCACACGCAGTATCCCTGGGTCAGGCCCAGGAGTTCGAGGATGGGCAACGCGGCCCCGTAGGACCTGCCGGTGGCCACCACCAGGTGATGCCCTGCCTGCAGGGCCTTTCGTGCGGCCTCGCGCACGCCCGGGGACATGTGGCCGTCGTGGTCCACGAGGGTTCCGTCTACGTCGAGGGCTACCAGGTGCCGCTTGTCAGGGGTTCGCTGGTCTTCGATGCCAGCGGTACTCAAAGTTGTCATCGTTTTATCTAAGCAGATCGGTAAGGAAGGCGGCTAGGACAGCCGCCACAGGACATACCGCCGGACCGCGGATGCGCGCCCGGGTAAACGACGGCGGGACCGAAGGGCAGTGCCCTTCGGTCCCGCCGGCCTGGGATGGAGCTAGAGGACCGGAAGGACTTCCAGGCCGCCCAGGTACGGCTGAAGCGCAGCCGGGACATTAACCGAGCCGTCCGGGTTCTGGTGATGTTCCAGGATGGCGACGATCCACCGGGTGGTGGCCAGGGTTCCGTTCAGGGTGGCAACCGCGCGGGTGCCCTTGCCCTCGGCCTGGCGTTCGCGGATGTTCAGGCGCCGGGCCTGGAAGGTGGTGCAGTTGGAGGTGGAAGTCAGCTCGCGGTAGGCATTCTGGGTGGGAACCCAGGCCTCGCAGTCGAACTTCCGCGCCGCGGACATGCCCAGATCGCCGGCCGCCGTGTCGATGACCCGGTAGGGCAGTTCGACCTTGGCCAGCATTTCCTCTTCCCAGGCCAGCAGCCGCTGGTGCTCTTCCGCTGCATCCTCCGGCCGGGTGTAGACAAACATTTCCACCTTGTTGAACTGGTGGACGCGGATGATGCCGCGGGTGTCCTTGCCGTGCGAGCCGGCTTCGCGGCGGTAGCAGGAGGACCAGCCGGCGTAGCGGACCGGGCCGCCGTCGAGCTCAAGGATTTCGTCTGCGTGGTAGCCGGCCAGCGGCACCTCGGACGTGCCCACCAGGTACAGATCGTCTTCGGCCAGGCGGTAGATCTCGGCGTCGTGCGCCACATCGAAGCCGGTGCCCTGCATCGTCTCGGGACGGACCAGGGTAGGGGTGATCATCGGGACGAATCCGGCCTTCACGGCCTGGTCCATGGCCATGTTCAGCAGTGCCAGTTCCAGGCGGGCACCGACGCCGCGCAGGAAGTAGAAACGGGAGCCGGAGACCTTGGCGCCGCGTTCCATGTCGATGGCGCCGAGCAGCTCGCCGATTTCCAGGTGGTCGCGGGGCTTAAAGCCCTCGGCCTCGAAGTCGCGGGGCTTGCCGACGGTCTTGACTACCTCGAAATCGTCCTCGCCTCCGACCGGAACGCCGTCGGACACCAGATTGGGGATCCGGCGCATCAGCGCATCGGACTCCGCCTGGATGGCGTCGGCTTCGGCGCCGGCGGCCTTCACCGCGGCAGCCAGTTCCTTCACCTCGGCCAGGAGGGCCTGCTTCTCTTCGCCCTTGGCGGCGGCGACGCGCTTGCCGAACGCGTTCTGCTCGGCGCGCAGGGTCTCGTAGCGGGTCCGGGCGTCGCGGCGGGAGGCATCAGCGGAAATGATCGCGTCCACAAGGCTCTCGTCGGCCAGCCGGGCGCGCTGGGAGGCTCGGAACTTTTCGGGGTTTTCGCGGAGCTCATTTACATCGATCACGTCTCAAGAGTACCCAAAACCTGCCCGGCCTTGGCTTTGCAGGGCGGCGGCTATTCTGGGAGGCATCATGCCCGTTGAAATTACCCTCCTCCTTGTCCTCGTCGCCGCACTGTTGGCCTCCGCCGCAACCTGGGCCATTGCCGGCACCCGAAGCAGGAGGCGGGCGGTGGCGGACGCGGCGGTGTTCGCCCCGCGCGGAGCGGCCCACCAGCGGGTGGCAATGGTCGTCAATCCGATCAAGGCGCATGCTGCCGACGCCGAGACGCTGCTGAGGGCTTCCTGCGAGCTGGCGGGCTGGGACCCGCCGCTGATCCTGGAAACCACCGTGGACAGCCCGGGCTATCTCCAGGCGCTGCAGGCGCTGGAGTCCGGGTCCGACGTCGTCCTCGCCGCGGGCGGCGACGGCACCATCCGCGAAGTCTCGCGCGCGGTGGCGCATTCCGGTGCCGCCCTGGGCCTGATCCCGCTGGGCACCGGCAACCTGCTGGCCCGGAACCTGGATATCTCCGTGGCGGACCTGGCGGGAAACATCCGTAACGCCCTGCACGGGGACGTGCGGCGGATCGACATGGCGGACATTGTGCTCGAAGATGCCTCCACCGGCGGGCGTTCCCACAACGCTTTCCTGGTGATGGGCGGGATCGGCCTGGATGCCCAGGTGATCGCCGCTACCCGGGATGAGCTCAAGAAACGGGTGGGCTGGCTGGCTTACAGCGAAGCCGGCGTCCGACTGCTGCCGGGGCGGCGCACGCGGATGACCGTCAGCCTGGACGACGGTCCGGCGCAGTCACAGAAGGTGCACAGCGTGCTGGTGGCCAACACCGGACGCCTGCCTGCCGGCATCGACTTCATTCCCGACGCCGTGGTGGATGACGGACTGCTGGACGTCATCATCATTAGCCCGCGCAGCGTCCTGGGCTGGGCCTGGGTGGCAGGCAAAGTGATGACGCGCTATCCCAAGGACCTTCCGGTGATCCGTCACCACCGGGTCCGGAAAATCACGGTGACCGTCGCGGAACCCACGCAGACCCAGCTCGACGGAGACCTGACCGGTCCCGCCACCACCATCGCGGTGGAGGTGGACGCCGGAGCCCTGCTGGTCCGGGTGCCGCCCTCGCCCGCCCTGCCGCCGGAGGCATAAAAACGGCGCCGCACCGGTGGGTGCGGCGCCGTTTCGCAGGAAGGCGTTACTTGCCGTCCTGGGTGCCCTCGGAGTCGGTGTAACCGCCTTCGCGGTCCTCGTCCGTCTTGGCGCCTTCCGTGGCGGTGTACTTGCCTTCGTCCTCGTTGGGAGAGGACTGCTCGCGGATCAGTGCCTCTTCCTCGGCAAAGCGGATGTCGTTGCCCTGGTCGCCGACATCGCCGCGGTAGTTATCGTCGTTGGTGGAAACACCGCTGGGCTTCGGGTCCTTGAGCTGCTCTTGTTCGTTGGGGTACTCGCTCATGCCGGCACCTTCCTTCTTGTGGTGGTTGTCCAGTGCGCCAATACTGCGCGCGCCTTCCATCAGCATACTTATTGCCGGTCCCGGCGGAAACACCCGGTTAATCCTCGAGCATGTTCCGGGTTGCGGTCTCCGACGCGGAGAACCCCGTCACGGGGATGACCTGGCCGTCGAAGAAGCGGTCCACCACGCGGGGATCGATGTAGGACTTGCGGGCGATTGCCGGGGTGTTGCCCAGATGCTCCGCCACGTCGCGTGCGGTTGCTGCCACGGCCTTCTGCTTCGCCCGGTTGGTAGCGGCTGCCGGCGCCATCCGGGCCAGGGACATGGCCGCCACCACCGTGGCCTGCCAGGTGCGGAAGTCCTTGGCGCTGAATTCTCCGCCCGTGACCTCCCTCAGGAAGGCATTCAGCTGGGCGGCATCCACGCTGTGCCAGGCGCCGTCCGCGCCGAGGTAGGCCAGGGCCGTGTCCGCGTCCGGGCGGCGGAGCATCGGTTCGAGGGCCGCCGCGAGGTCGGCATCCTTGATGGAGGTGTGCCACTCCTGGCCGCTCTTGCCGGGGAAGTCGAAACGCACTTCGGTTCCGTCCAGCCGCACATGCTCGATCCGCAGGGTGGTGGTGCCGTAGGACCCGTTGGCGTCCGCATACCGGGCGCCGCCGACGCGCAGCGCGCCGGCGTCGACAATCCGCAGGGCTGCGGCCAGGGCGCGTTCCGAGCTGCAGCCCTCGGCGCGCAGGTGCTTGGTGATCAGACGGCGGGCCGCCGGAAGGGACTGGGCGAACGCGAGGGCGCGGTCGAATTTCTCCCGGTCCTTCATTTCACGCCACTGCGGGTGGTAAATGTACTGCTTGCGTCCGGCGGCGTCGGTTCCCGTTGCCTGGATGTGGCCGTTGGCGTACGGGCTGATCCAGACATCCGTCCAGGCCGGCGGAATGGCCAGCGAGCGGATCCGCGCCACGACCGTGCGGTCGGTGATGACGTTTCCGCGGACATCCCGGTAACTGAATCCCTTGCCCCAGCGCCGGCGGGAGTAGCCGGGATGTTCGCAGTTGCTTCGCCGCAGTCGGCCCATGATGCGTCCCTTTCACCCGCCGCGGAACGGTTCGGCCGCAGCTTCCAGCCCTAGTATCCGTTCAGCAGGGACTCGAACCAAATGTCAGCGGCCCGAAATGCCTCGTCGCTGGTGTGCCGGGGTATCTCCGACTCGCGGTGGTCCGCCCGCGGATAGGACCCCAGGAAACGCAGTTCCGGGCTGATCCGGTGCAGGCCCTTCAACGCATCCGCCATCCGGGCATCGGCAACATGGCCGTCGGCGTCGATGCTGAAGAAATAATCACCGAGGAACATACCCGTGGGACGGGACTCGATCCGGCTCAGGTTCACCCCGCGGGTGGAGAACTGCTCGAGGATTTCCATCAGGGCGCCCGGGTGGTCCTCCGGCAGGGGAACTACCAGGGTGGTCTTGTCGGAGCCGGTTGGTTCGGGAAGCAGGCCGGGCAGGCTGATCATGACGAACCTGGTGACGGCATCGCGCACATCGCCGATGTCCTCCCCCAGGACTTCCAGCCCGAGCCGCTGCGCCACCAGCGGCGCGCAGATCGCGGCGTCGAAGGACGGATCGGCTTCGCTCAGTTCAACTGCTGCTGCGGCCGTTGAGGAAGCGGGCAGATATTCCGCCTCGGGAATATTTCCCGCAGCCCATTCCCGGCACTGCGCCCAGGCATGGGTGTGGGTGGAAACCGTGCGGATATCCGCCAGGGCCACCCCCGGGCGCGCCGCCAGGACAAAGGTGATGGGAACCAGGATTTCCCTCAGTATCCGCAGCGAGGCACCGGCGGAAAGCGCATCGAGGGTGGCACTGACGCCGCCCTCCACCGAGTTTTCAATCGGCACGACTGCAGCGGTGGCCTGCCCCGAGCGGACCATTTCCAGTGCGGAATTCACGCTGGGCGCCGGAATTCGGACGGCGTCCTGGGCGCCCGGGATGGTCAGCAGTGCAGCTTCCGTGAAGGTGCCCTCCGGGCCGAGGTAGGCATAAACCACGGTTTCCCCCAGCGGACCGCGGTGGTGCGGGGCGGCCTGGGTGTCGGCGGCATGCGTCATTTAACGGTCGGTTCCTGCCCGTTGTCGGACACCATGGGCTTCCCCGCCTCGAGCCAGGCACCCATCCCGCCGTTTACGTTGACGGCGGAGTAGCCGTTGGCTTCCAGCCACTGGGTGGCCCGGGCACTGCGGCCGCCGGTGCGGCAGATGACGGCAAGGTCCTGGTCCGGGTCCAGATCGTCAAGGGCCTCGGGCAGCCGGTCGAGCGGGACGTGGAGGGCGCCGTCAACGTGGCCGGCTTCCCACTCGTAGTCTTCCCGTACGTCGAGGATCTTCGCGCCCTCGGGAATGGTGTCTACGGTTACGCTCTGCATCTCACTCATTGCTGCCCTCACTGTCGTACGGAAATGTAGCCCCGCGCCGCGGTTCCGGGCACGCCCGGGCCCGCCGTACGGTGCCGTTTTGTCCAGCCTATAGTGGGACGCGGTCCGAGAGAATAAACGCCCGGACGCCGCCCGCACCGAAAGGCACGCTATGCCCGCTCCCCACGAGATGACCGCCGTCGAACTCCGGGATGCCCTGGCCTCCGGCGGGCTCGGGGCGGAGGAAGCCACGGACCACTACCTGCGGCGCATCGACGAGCTCAACCCGGCATTGGGGGCCTTCCTCACGCCGACGCCGGAACTCGCCGTCGCCGAGGCGCGGGCTGCGGATGCACACCGTGCCCGTGGCGGAGAACTGGGCCTGCTGCACGGAATGCCGCTGGCGCACAAGGACCTCACCGATGTGGCCGGCGTGCGCACCACCATGGGCAGCACGGCCCTGGACCCGTGGATAGCCCGGGAGGACGCGCCCCTGCCGGCCGTCCTTCGCCGGGCCGGGGCGATCAGCCTCGGCAAGACCCAGGTCCCCGAATTCGGGCTCAGCAGTTACAGCGAAAACCGGGTGGGTCCGCCGGCGCGGAACCCGCGCGATCAGCGGCTCAGCCCCGGGGGATCCTCCGGCGGCAGCGCGGCCGCAGTCGCCGCCGGGCTGGTCCCCTTTGCGCCGGGTACCGACGGCGGCGGCTCGGTGCGCATCCCTGCGGCGGCTACGGGACTGGTGGGGCTGAAGCCCAACCGCGGGCGGATCCCGGCCGGTTCGGGGCAGCAGGACCTGGGGCAATTCGTGGTGGCCGGCCCGCTGGCCCGGAACGCGGCGGATGCGGCACTGCTGCTGGATGCGATGGTGGACGAACCCAATTACCGTGCCACCAGCGCGGCCCCCGCCACCGGAAGCTTCCTCGAGGCCGCGCTGCGGGCCGAGGGCAGGTTCCGGATCGGGATCAGCACGCGCTCACCCTTTGAATCCAGATTGGAGATCCGGCTTGATCCCGAGGCGGTACAGGCGCTCGACGCCGGTATCGCGGCCCTGACCGGTGCCGGCCACGATCTGCTGGACACGGACCTGGTTTATGACGAACGGTATCCGGACGCATTCCAGGTGGTGTGGACGGCCGGGCTGGCCACCGCCGTTCTGGCACCGGGCGGGGAAGAACGGCTGACCGACCTGGCCGCCGTCATGCGTCAACGCGCCCTTCGGCGCAGTGCCGCGGACCTGGTGGCCGCCGTCGACGTCCTCCGCGCCTTCGAGGCCGAGACCATCCGGCAGTACAGCGCCTACGACATGATCCTGACGCCTACCCTGGCAATGCCGCCACGGCCCCTCGGCTGGTACACCAGCGACGATGCCGGCGCCGGTGACCGGGCGGACGAGGATTACGCACGGCAGTGCCGGTACTCCCCTTTCACCTCCATGGTGAATGTCTGCGGGCTTCCCGCGATTACCCTGCCGGTGCTGGATACCGCGGACGGACTACCCATGGGGATCCAGCTGATCGGGCGGCCCGGTGCGGAAGCGGATCTGCTGGCCGTGGCGGCCCAGCTGGGGTACTGACCTAGAAGAGGCCTGCCAGCAGCCGGTCGGATTCCCGCTGTCCCTCGACATCGAAGGCACCGCCGGTAACGAGCAGCTCGTCCGCACCGGCGGAAGCCACCAGGTCCTCGAGCCTGCCGTGCACCTGTTCCACTGTTCCGTAGACAGAGGCCTCAAGGGTGGAGCGGACCAGGTCCTGCTGCCGTCCGGACAGTTCGGCGGCGCTGTGCGCTGCTGACAGGGCGGGGAACACCCCCTTGGTCCGGGAATCGGCCAGGGCATGCGCCTCGGGCAGCAGCAGTTCCCTTGCCTCTTCTTCACTGCCGGCCACGGCGACGTTGGCTGCCGCCAGCACATAGGGCCGGGGAAAACGGTCCGAGGGGCGGAAGGCGGAGCGGTACCGTTCCAGCGCGCCTGTCTGCCCGGCGCTGTTCTGCCGGAACAGCGCCGGGCCGCCGAGGACGACGCCCAGGCCGGCGCGTGCTGCTATTTCCACTCCTGCTCCGGTGGCAAGCACAAACACCGGCGTCCGTCCGCCGTCCTGCGGGCGGGCGGTGATCGGCGCGGTGCCGTCGAGATACGCGAGCAGTTCCGCCAGCTGCGCTTCGAATTCCTCTGCCTCGGCCGGTCCCGCGCGCAGTGCCTTCCGCACCGCCGGAGTGAAACCGAGGGAACGGCCCAGGCCAAGATCAATCCGGCCGGGATACAGGGCCTGCAGCGTCGCCGCCTGCTCGGCCACGACCAGCGGCTGGTGGTTCGGCAGCATCACGCCGCCGGAGCCGATCCGGATGTTTTTGGTGCGTGCCGCCAGGGCGGCCATCAGGACGGCGGGGGCCGAGCCGGCAATTCCGGCCACGGCGTGGTGCTCGGCAACCCAAAAGCGCCCGTAACCCAGCCGGTCTGCCGATCCGGCACGTGCAAGCACTGCATTGAGCGCATCCGACTCGGGAAACCCTTCGCGGGAGTTTGCACGGTCAAGGATCGAGACGGGAACGCTGAGGCTTGGCATACCCATGCCAACCCCCTGCCTGCTTAGGGAATTCCGCCGCAGCCGTGCAAATCCGCGCGTCATGCAGGCACGTAAGCATGTAACGCGGGCAAAATCATCCGTTTTTCATGTGACCTTCAACATACCTCAACGGAAAGCTGCCTAGTCTCCGGCGGTTTCTTTAAGTTCGGGCTGCTTGACCCCCGCGAGGGAGTGGGAATATTAACCTCGTGAGCCATACCCCCAGTACCTCAGGCGTACAAGAAGCGCGTAAAACCTTCTTCGGCCATCCCCGGATGTTGGCCAACCTCTTCAGCGTTGAGCTGTGGGAGCGATTCTCCTTCTACGGCATGCAGGGCATCCTGCTGTACTACATGTACTACAGCACCACCGACGGCGGCCTCGGCATCGACGAAGCCATTGCCGTCTCCCTGGTCGGCGCCTATGGCGGTGGCGTATACCTCTCCACCATCCTCGGTGCATGGCTGGCGGACCGCGTCTTCGGCGCAGAACGAGTGCTGTTCTACGCTGCCGCGCTGGTCATGCTGGGCCACATTTCCCTGGCCGTCCTGCCAGGCGCCGTCGGACTGGCCGCCGGCCTGATCCTGATCGCCCTGGGCTCCGGCGGTGTGAAGGCCAACGCGACATCGCTCGTCGGCACCCTGTACGACGAAAAGGACCAGCGCCGCGACGCCGGCTTCTCCATCTTCTACATGGGCATCAACATCGGTGCCCTGATCGGCCCGATCCTGACCGGCCTGGCCTGGACCGAATACGGATTCCACTACGGCTTCGGCCTGGCCGCCATCGGCATGGCCATCGGCCTGGTCCAGTACGGGTTGACCCGCAAGAACCTGCCCGAATCCGCCCACGAGGTAGCCAACCCGCTGCCGAAGCAGCAGTTCATGAAGGTCGGCCTCATCGCGGCTGCCGCACTGGTCGTCATCGTGCTGGCCGTTGTCTTCGAAGTGTTGACCGCCAAGAACCTCGCGGTGGTTATGGCGATCCTCGCCATCGTGGCCGCCGTCGCGTACTTCGTGATCATCCTCAGCAGCAAGAAGGTGAGCCAGGTGGAACGCCGCCGGGTGTACTCCTTCATGCCGCTGTTTATTGCCAGTGCTGCTTTCTGGGCCCTGTTCCAGCAGCAGTTCACGGTGGTCGCAATGTACGCGGATAGCTCGCTGAACCGCAGCATCTTCGGCTGGGAGATGCCGCCGAGCTGGGTGCAGTCCATCAACCCGGTCTTCATCATCATCTTCGCAGCCGTCTTCGCCGGCGTCTGGACCAAGATGGGCGACCGCCAGCCGTCCTCCCCGCTGAAGTTCGCCATGGGCCTGGCCGTTATGGGCCTCGCCTTCCTGGCCTTCATTCCGTTCTCCGGCGGCGCGCCGAACAGCACCCCGCTGCTGGCCATGGCCGGCATCCTGCTGCTGTTCACGTTTGCTGAACTGTTCCTGTCCCCGATCGGCCTGTCCGTGGCAACCAAGCTGGCCCCGGAAGTCTTCCGGACCCAGATGGTGGCACTGTTCTTCCTGTCGGTCTCCCTGGGCACCACCCTGGCGGGCTGGCTGGCACAGTTCTACGACCCGGCAACCGAAGTCAGCTACTTCACCTTCAGCGGCGTTACCGCGATCGTCCTGGGCATTGCCCTGGCTGCGGCTACGCCGGGCATCAAGAAGCTCATGGGCGGCGTGCGCTAGCAGGCAGGCAGGCACCAAGCGTTTCAGTAAGGACGGCGGCACCGGAACACTCCGGTGCCGCCGTCCTTTTTGCCGTCCCGTTCCATACTTGGCTGCATCACTGCGGCATGGTTAGGATGGGTCCCAGCTTCAGGAGACACGGCCGCCAAGCTCCGACTTGGCCGTGCACCAACCCCATGCTTCACGGGTGGTTCGGATGACGAAGCGGCCTGCACCGCCTTTTGGGCATCCGGTGCGGGCAAGAGCACAGATTCCTAAAGGATCACTGCCATGCGCAAAAGCACTGACCGTATTTTGACCACCCACGCCGGTTCCCTCCCCAGGACCCCTGAACTGCTTGCCGCAAACGCGGCCCGTGAAACCGACCCCGCGGATACGGAGGGCTACGCCGAACTCCTGCAGGCCGCCGTCGCCGACCTCGTGCGGCGCCAGCGCCAGGCGGGCATCGACATCCCCAACGACGGCGAATACGGGCATGCGATGTCCGCGAACGTCGACTACGGGGCCTGGTGGTCCTATTCGTTTGCCCGGCTTGGCGGCCTGAGCGTTGCCGAAACGGGGATCTGGAACATGGAACCGCACCGCTCCGAGCCCGGCAACGTTGTCCTCACCAGTTTCGGGGACCGCCGCGACCGGCAGCGCTTCGCCGATGCCTACACCGACCCAACCTCCGGCATCACCACCGGGGCGCAGAAGGTCTTTCCCAAGGTCACGGGTCCGGTGGAATACACGGGGTACGACGCCGTGGCCAGCGACATTGCCAACCTCAAGTCCGGTTTGGCCGAGGCAGGTTTGTCCGAGGGTTTCCTCGCCTCGCTCTCGCCCGGCTCCTGTTCGCGGATTACCAACGAGTACTACGCGACGGAGGAGGAGTTCATCTACGCCTGCGCGGATGCCATGCGGGAGGAATACCTTGCCATCGTGGACGCCGGGCTGATCGTCCAGATCGATGATCCGTCGATTGCCGAGAACTGGGACCAGATCAACCCCGAGCCGTCGGTGGCGGACTACCTCAAGTTCACGCAGATCCGGGTCGAAGCCCTGAACTATGCCCTGCGCGGCCTGCCCGAGGAACAGGTCCGCTTCCACCTGTGCTGGGGTTCCTGGCACGGGCCGCACACTACGGACATCGAGTTCCGCCACCTGGTGGACACCCTGCTGCAGATTAACGCCGGAGGCTACAGCTTCGAGGCAGGCAACGTGCGGCATGAGCACGAATGGCGGGTCTGGGAAGATACCAAGCTGCCGGACGGGAAGGTCCTCATTCCCGGCGTGGTCTCCCATGCCACCAACGTGGTGGAACATCCGGAACTGGTGGCGGACCGGATTGAACGCTTCGCCCGGCTGGTGGGTCGCGAGAACGTCATTGCGTCCACCGACTGCGGGCTGGGCGGCCGGGTGCATCCCCAGATCGCGGCGGCCAAGCTGGAGACGCTCGGAGAAGGTGCCCGGCTGGCCAGCGCCCGGCTCTGGTAGGCAGGCACGCAGGGACTGAACAAGGAAAAGGGCCACTGACCGGTGCGAAGGTGCGGCGGGCGGAACCGGCATCCCGCCCGCCGCACCCTTGCCCGTCGCCTTAGCCGTCCAGTCCGGCGCTGACCAGCGCCAGCATGCCGCTTACTGCCGCCAGGGCACCGAGTGCACAGACGGAATTGAACGCGTCCGCTCCGGCCTGCCGCCGGTCCCGCCCGAAGAGGATCCCCGCCGCGGCCCAGGCCGCCGCGAAAGCCAAAGCCGGCAACGGTCCGCTGGCAAAACCCGCGGCGGTTTCCGCCCAGGCCGGCAGTGCGAACGCCGAGCGCTGCGTCCAGAAAAACCAGAACACCGGTGCGGCGCACAGGTAGAGCACGTTGAAGAAAACCATCATGGCCCGGGCGCCGCGGCGCAGGCCGTCGTGCGGCAATGCTCGCTGCGGCGGCACGGAACTACTCGAAGTGGCCATCAGCTTCCTTCCCCCGCCGCACCCGCGGCTTCGGCTAGAAGCATACGGCTGTCCCTGCGTTTCTACGTGTACGGCGCGTCTGCCGCCGACTGCGTTTCTTTGGCATGCTTAGGGGTATGTCTAATCGTGCCGGCCAACGCGCCGAACCTTCCGACCTTGTAGATCTCACCGCGCTCTTGGACGCCTATTACGACGTCGTACCGGATCCGTCCAACGTTGCCCAGCGCGTGGCCTTCGGCACCTCCGGGCACCGCGGCTCCTCCCTCAACGGCGCCTTCAATGAGCAGCACATCGCCGCCATCACCCAGGCCATCGTGGAGTACCGCACATCCGCAGGCATCACCGGGCCGCTGTTCATGGGCAAGGACACGCACGCCCTGTCCGAACCGGCGCAGAACACCGCCCTGGAGGTCCTGGCCGCCAACGGCGTAAATGTGCAGATCGACGCACGAAACGGATTCACCCCCACCCCGGCCGTGAGCCATGCCATCCTGGTGCACAATTCCACGCGCACGGAACAGGCTGACGGCATTGTGGTCACCCCTTCGCACAACCCTCCGGCGGACGGCGGCTTCAAGTACAACCCGCCCACGGGCGGACCCGCCGGATCGGACATCACCAACTGGATTGCCGACCGCGCCAACCAGCTGCTGGAGAACGGCCTGGACGGGGTCCGGCGCATCCCGCTGGGTGAAGCACGCCTGGCAGATTCGGTGGGCACCTATGACTTCCTGGCGCATTATGTGGAAGACCTGCCCGCGGTGCTGAACCTGGATGCCATCCGCAGCGCCGGCCTCCACATCGGCGCCGATCCCCTCGGCGGCGCCTCCGTGGACTACTGGGGCGCCATCGCGGAACGGCACTCACTGAACCTGACCGTGGTCAATCCCAACGTGGACCCGCAGTGGGCCTTCATGACCCTGGACTGGGACGAGAAGATCCGCATGGACTGCTCCTCGCCGTACGCCATGGCGTCGCTGATTTCCCGGGCCGCGGATTACGACATTGCCACGGGCAACGACGCCGACGCCGACCGGCACGGCATTGTCACGCCGGACGCGGGCCTGATGAACCCGAACCACTTCCTGGCAACCGCCATTGACTACCTGTACCGCAACCGCTCCGGCTGGAGCGCAGACGCCATGGTGGGCAAGACCCTTGTCTCCTCCTCCATGATCGACCGCGTCACGGCGGATCTGGGGCGGGTCCTCATGGAGGTGCCGGTGGGCTTCAAGTGGTTCGTGCCGGGTCTGCTCTCCGGCGAAACCGCGTTCGGCGGCGAGGAATCCGCCGGCGCCTCCTTCCTCCGGCTCGACGGCAGCCCCTGGAGCACTGACAAGGACGGCATCCTGCTGGCCCTGCTGGCCTCGGAAATGACGGCCGTCACCGGCAAGACCCCGTCCCAGCGGTACCGCGAACTGACCAATCAGTTCGGCGATCCCGAATATGCACGCGTGGACGCACCCGCCACCCGCGAGCAGAAGGCAGCGCTGGCCAAGCTCTCGCCGTCGGACGTTACCGCCACCACCCTGGCCGGTGAGGAAATCACCGCGCGCCTGACCGAGGCGCCGGGCAACGGGGCGCCCATCGGCGGCCTGAAGGTGACCACGGAAAACGCGTGGTTTGCCGCGCGCCCCTCGGGCACGGAAGACGTGTACAAGATCTACGCCGAGTCCTTCAAGGGCGAGGAACACCTGCACCAGGTCCAGGCCGAGGCCAAGGCCATCGTGGACGGCGTGATTTCCTAGGTTCCGCCGTAAACAGGCCGTAAACAGGCCGAAAATAGAAGGGGTGCACCTGCCGGTGCACCCCTTCTATCTGTTCTGCAGCGGGTTACAGCAGCCGGCGCAGGAGCCGCTTCTTCAGCCCCGTGTAGGGCGGGTACGCGAACCGGAGGGTGTCCAGCAGTGTGCCCTTGGTGAAGACCGGCCGCAGCTGGCTGAACGTGTCGAAGCTGTATTTCCCGTGGTACGCGCCGGTGCCGCTGGCACCTGCGCCGCCGAAGGGCAGGCCTGGTACGGCCAGCTGGACGGTGCTGGCGTTGTGGTTGATGCTGCCGGCCCGCACCCCCTCCTCGAACGTCTTCCGGTCCGCCGCAGAGTTGCTGTAGAGATAGGCGGCCAGCGGAACCGGACGGGAATTAATGAATTTCATTGCCTCCGCCAGGTCCCGGACCTCGATGATCGGCAGGATGGGGCCGAAGATTTCCTCCTGCATCACCGGTGAATCCGGTGCCACGTCGGTGAGGATGGTCGGTTCCAGGTACAGGCTGCCGCGGTCGCTGCGCCCGCCGGCCAGGACCGTGCCGCTGTCCAGCAGCCCCACCAGCCGTTCCCAGTGCTGTTCGTTGACAATCCGGCCCAGGTCCTTGCTCCGGGACGGATCCTTGCCGAACTGCTCCGCAACCGCCCGCACCAGGTGCTTCTTCAGCGCCGGCGCTGCCTCTTCCGTCACCAGGACGTAGTCCGGCGCCACGCAGGTCTGGCCGGCATTGAGCAGTTTCCCGAAGACCAGGCGGCGTGCGACGGCGGCCCAGTTGCCGTCCAGCACCACGGCCGGGGATTTCCCACCCAGCTCCAGGGTCACCGGGGTCAGGTGTTCGGCGGCGGCCTGCAGGACAATCCTGCCCACGCGCTCCCCGCCCGTGAAGAAGATCGAGTCGAACTTTTCCTTCAGCAGGGCGGTGCTGGCTTCCTGCCCGCCCTCGACCACGGCGACGGCTTCCGGGTCCACATAGCGCGGCAGCAGGTCCGCCAGCACGGCCGACGTTGCCGGGGCCAGTTCGCTGGGTTTGAGGACCGCCGCGTTGCCGGCGGCGAGGGCACCGACCAGCGGCGCCAGGACCAGCTGCACGGGATAGTTCCAGGGACCGATGATCAGCACCACGCCCAGCGGCCGGGGCTCGGTCCGGGCCGACGCCGGCTGCAGGCCCAGCGGGACGGAAACCCGCCGGCTGCGGGCCCAGTTCTCCAGATGCTTCAGTGCGTGTTCCGCCTCCGCCCGCACCAGCGAAAGCTCGGTGACGTAGCTTTCGAGCGGATTTTTGCCCAGGTCCGCTGCCAGGGCGTCCGCCAGCTCCTGTTCCCGCTCGTGGAAAAGCCGGACCAGCCCTTCGAGCTGCTGCCGGCGCCAGGCGAGCGGCCGGGTGCGGCCGGAGTCATAGGTTTCCCGCACCTTGGCCAGTACCGAGGGGGCTGCCGCGGGGGAACCAGCGGGGTCGGTGCCGGAATCGCGGATGGACTCAGAGAACGCGGAGACCATCTCGCTCATGCCTGGGTGCTTTCCTTGAGGGAAGTTTCGTCAGCCGGAGCCACCGGTTTCCGGCCGGTGAAGTGGTCCATGGACTGGTAGACCTTGAAGACGCGGCCGGCAACCACGTCCCAGGCCGGTTGGGGCAGCACATTGCGCAGGGCACTGCCCAGCGCCACCGTCCACGGCAGCTGGATCCGTGCCTTCCCGGCAAGGAGCGCCTCCCACGCCTTGTCCACCACGTATTCCGGTTCCATCAGCGGAGTCATCAGCGGCCCCCTGGCGCCTTCGAACATGCCGGTCTTGATGTAGCTGGGGATCAGGGTGGTGACGGCAACGTGGCCGTTGCCGGACTCGGTGAGTTCCAGGCGCATCGAGTCGCTCCAGCCGATGACTGCCCATTTCGAGGCCGTGTAGACACTCATTTTCGGTACGGACAGTGTGCCGGAGGCGGAGGCTACGTTCAGGATGCGGGCCGGGGTGCGCCGCTCGATCATGCCGGGCAGGAACGCGCGGGTCACCTGCATGGGGGCGAGGGTGTTGACCTGCATAACGGCGTCGATGTCCGCCTCCGGCGCGTGTTCCCAGAAGTACTTGCCGCGCACAATCCCGGCGTTGTTGACCAGGATGTCCGGTACGCCTACCTCCCGGATAACCTGGTCGGCCGTGGCCGTGATGTCCGGCAGGGAGGCAACATCCACCGCGTAGGGGTGGATTGCCGACGCGCCCAGTTCCCGCAGCTGCGCGGCGGTGTCCTCCAAGGCCTCGGCGTTGAGGTCCCACAGCACCACTGCCGCCGCGCCTTCACGCACGGCCCGCTCGGCGTAGAGCCGGCCCATGCCCATGGCTGCGCCCGTGATGAGAACTACGCGTCCTGCAACTGAAATGCCCATGCTGCTCCATCGTCCAATCCATTTGTGATCAAGGTCCCGCCCTGCACCTTGCCTTCTTCCTATGCAACGTAGCATCCCGGTCATCCCGGACCGCTAGAATTTGGCCTAGACACCCCCTTTCTCCGGAAGGCACCACCATGAGCAGATTCGGTATGGACTGGACCCTCCACGGAGACGGCAAAACCATCCGGCCGGGCAGCTACGTTGCTCCCGAGGAACGCCTGAGCTGGCCACGGACCATCAGCATCGGCTCCCAGCACGTGGTGGCCATGTTCGGCGCCACCTTCCTCGTGCCGCTCCTGACCGGTTTTCCGCCGGCCACCACCCTGCTGTTCTCCGGCATTGGAACCATCCTGTTCCTGATCATCACCGCTGGACGGGTCCCCAGCTATCTGGGTTCAAGCTTTGCCTTCATTGCTCCGATCGGAGCTGCCACCAACCAGCACGGCCCCGGCGGGGCCCTGGGCGGCATCATCATGGCGGGCTTTGCCCTGTTCCTGGTCGGACTCGCCGCGCAGCTTGCCGGCACCCGCTGGATCCAGGTCCTGATGCCGCCGGTGGTCACCGGCACCATAGTGGCCCTGATCGGGCTCAACCTGGCCGGTTCGGCACGGGACAACTACGAGCAGGGGCCGCTTACCGCCACCGTCACCGTGGTGGTGATCCTGCTGACCACGGTCCTGTTCAAGGGATTCCTCGGCCGGCTGTCGATCCTGGTCGGCGTGGTGGCCGGCTACATCACGGCCATGCTGCAGGGCGAGGTGGATTTCCAGGCCATCGGCGATGCCGCCTGGATCGGGCTGCCCGAATTCATGTCCCCCACCTTCCACTTCTCGGTTATCGGCCTTTTTGTTCCGGTGGTCCTGGTACTGGTGGCCGAAAACATTGGACACGTGAAATCCGTGGCCGCCATGACCGGCCGCGACCTGGACCCGTACGCGGGCCGGGCACTGATGGCCGACGGCCTGGCTACCATGCTGGCCGGTTCCGGCGGCGGTTCCGCCACGACCACCTACGCGGAGAACATCGGCGTGATGGCGGCCTCCCGCGTGTACTCCACGGCGGCGTACTGGGTGGCCGGCATCGTGGCCATCCTGCTCAGCCTGTTCCCGAAATTCGGGGCCATGATCGCCACGGTGCCCGGCGGCGTGCTGGGCGGTGCCGGCGTCGTCCTCTACGGCATGATCGGCATCCTCGGCGTGCGTATCTGGGTGGACAACCGGGTCAACTTCTCCAACCCGATCAATCTTTCCACCGCCGGACTGGGCCTGATCATTGCCATCGCGAACTTCACCTGGATAGTGGGAGGGCTGGAATTCGGCGGCATTGCCCTCGGCACCGGTGCCACGTTGATTGCCTACCACGGCATGCAGGCGATCGCCCGCTGGCGGGGGACGGATCCGGACGAGCCGCAGGAGGACGCGGGGGCCAGGCCAAGCCGGCTCGGCTAGGCCGCCGGCCGGCCCCGGATCAGGCGCCTTCCAGTGCCTGGCGCGTAGCCCACGCCACGTACTTTGCCGCCTGTTCCATGGCATCCTGCGGCCGCTGGACCACGTCCAGCAGGCTGACGGCCGCAACAATTCCGTACTCCTGCAACTGGTCCGGGGTCAGGGTGATCCGGCCCGCCACGGCCACCACGGGGATGCCTGCGTCACGGG
Organism: Arthrobacter sp. zg-Y1110; assembly: GCF_025244865.1. Classification (NCBI taxonomy): domain Bacteria; kingdom Bacillati; phylum Actinomycetota; class Actinomycetes; order Micrococcales; family Micrococcaceae; genus Arthrobacter; species Arthrobacter sp. zg-Y1110. Next base: position 67,343 of record NZ_CP104272.1, on the reverse strand, counting down.
CCCGGGCCGCCACTTCCAGGGGTGCCTTGCCGTAGCGGGACTGTTCATCCAGTGAGCCTTCGCCGGTGAGCACCAGGTCGCAGCGTGTGAGTGCCAGGTCCAGCCCGGTGAACGCACTGAGCAGTTCAAACCCGGGGTTCAGCGACGCCTCGGTGAACGCCAGGAACCCGGACGGGAAGCCGCCCGCCGCACCGGCGCCGGGAATGTCGACGTCGACGCCGGTCGTGGACTTCAGCAGTCCGGCCCAGTTACCCAGCGCTTCCTCGAGGACCGCCTGCGCCGCGGAGTCGGCACCCTTCTGGCCGCTGAACACGGCCACCGTGCCTTCCGGGCCGAGCAGCGGGTTCGTTACGTCGGCGGCGATCTTCAAATCCACGCCGGCCAGCCGGGGGTCCAGGCCGGCGGCGTCCAAAGTCACGGCCTGCGCCAGGGCCGCTCCCCCGGGAGGCACCGGCGCACCGGCGTCGTCAAGGATCTTCAAGCCCAGGGCCGTCAAGGCGCCGGAGCCTCCGTCCGTCATGGCCGAGCCGCCGATTCCGAGAATGATGGTGCGCGCACCTGCATCGAGCGCCGCACTGATCAGCTGCCCGCTGCCGTAGCTGGTGGCCGCTAGTGCGGTCTCGGGGGTGGGGTCCAGCAGGGTCAATCCGCTGGCCCGCGCGGTTTCGATCAGGGCAGTATCTCCGGTGAGCGCCCAGACGGCGGTGATTTCCCGCCCCAGCGGTCCCCGGACCCTGGCGGTGCGGGCCTCGGCCCCTGCTATCAGTGCAGCGTCGAGGGTCCCCTCGCCGCCGTCCGCCACCGGCACAGCGGTGACCTCGGCATCCGGGTAGACCGCCAATACACCTTCACCCATGGCTGCCGCGGCCTCCCCGGCGCTGAGTGATCCTTTGAATTTGTCCGGAGCAATAACTACACGCATGCCCTCATCCTGCCAGTTGGGACGGACAAGGCCGTCCAAGTAGTCGTTACCGCCACTGCCCGCGGTCTTTGAGGACGTCCACGAGGATGTCCGAACGGTCCGTAACGATGCCGTCCACTCCGAGGTCCAGCAGCCGCTTCATGGTGGGCGCGTCGTTCACGGTCCAGACGTGGACCTGGATTCCGGCGCGGTGGCATCTGCGGACAAAACCCGGCGTGACCACGGGGACGGGGCCGAAGCGCAGCGGAACCTGGACGCACTGGAAACGGCCCAGCCGGGCGAGGACCGGGGCTGCGCGCAGCGGTGCGAGCAGAAGCAGTGCAGCGGTCAGGGCGCTGCCGGCGGAGCTGGCAGCCGGCTTGCCCAACCGGCGCAGGGCGCGAAGCCGGCGGACGTCGGAGAAGGACGCCACCAGGACCCGGTCATGGGCGGAGTGTTTTTCGATCAGGGCCGCGAGCAGCGCTGCCCCGGCGGCGTCCTTGACGTCTACATTCAGCCGCATGTGGGGCCACTCGGTCAGGAGTTCTTCGAAGGTGGGGATCCGTTCCGCCCCGCCCACCAGCACCTCGTCGAGTTCCTTTCGGGTGAGCTGGCTGATTTTGCCCACCACGCCGCCGGAAAGGCGGTCCACGGTTTCGTCGTGGAAGGCCATCAGGATGCCGTCGCGGCTGGTGCGCACATCCGTTTCCAGGTAGCTCATCCCAAGGTCCGCGGCAGCGCGGAATGCCGAGAGCGTGTTTTCGTAGCCGTCGGGGGAAAAGCCGCGGTGCGCCAGCGCGATGGGTGCCGGCGATGATTCCGGGGGCGCCGTCGCCTGGTCGCGGGGGGCCCGGAAATATGGATAAGTTGCCAACACATTCGTACCTTACCAAGCGCCGGACTGTGCCCGGGCGGGCCACGCCCTGCCGCACGCGCCTAGACTGGCAGCACCGCGACCGGCAGCAGTTTCTTTCGCCGGCTTGTTCCCGTGGAGGTCAGTACCGTGCCTGGCAAACTTCCCGTGGGGCCCCGCTTCGGAGCACGCTGGCCGCTCCGGCGCCTGCGGAGAAGTGCCGGCAGGGCTCCCGCCACCCTCACCTTTATTGCCTTGTTCTGGATCCTGGGGGTGTCCACCTCCTCCCTCCGCAGCGGCCCGGAGGGACCGTTGCTGGACTGGGCGGCTGCTTCCGTGAACACCGTGGCCGGGAATCCGGCACCCCTGCTTTTGTGCTGCTTTTGGGCGGGCGGCCCCGCCGGCTACCTCGGCGGCACCCTATTGGCATTGCTGGCCGGGTTGCCCTGCGAGCGGCTATTGGGAACCGGACGGTTCCTGCTGGCCGGGTTCGGCGGTCAAATCGCGGGGCTGCTGCTGACCACCGGCTTCGCCTACCTGACCAGCGCATCCATCGGCGACTGGTCCCGTGCCCTTGTCTCCGAGTCCTTCGTGGGTCCGATGGCCTTCCTGGCAGCCGCGGCCGCTGCTGCCAGTGCCCGGCTCGGGACGCTGTGGCGCCGCCGCCTGCGGGTTCCCCTGTTTACGTTGCTGATACTGCTGGCGCTCTACGGCGGAAGCTTCTCCGCTCTGACGGTTTTGGGCGCGGCCGCGGCCGGCGCACTCGCCGGGCCCTATCTGGCGGGCCGCCGGCCGTCGATTCCACGCCGGCTGGTCAGCAGCCGCCGGGAGGCCCGGGTGCTGGTGGCCCTGGCCGTGCTGGCTTCCGCCGTCGGCCCGGTTATCAGCGCCTTGAGCAGCCAGGCGGTGGGACCGCTTTCGGTGCTGCAGTATCTGTTTACGGACGTGGAGGTGAGGACCCCGGCCGAGCTGGACCAGGTGTGCGGTGATGCCGCGGACTCCGCGCAGTGCGTCGCCGCGCGTATCCAACTGCGTGCCGGTCCGGCGGCGTTCTTCCTGGCCACCCTGCCCCTGGTGCTGCTGGCTGTTTTTTCGGACGGCCTGCGGCGGGGGCGCCGCTTCGCGTGGGTGGCCGCACTGCTGCTGCAGGGTGCCATGACAGTGCTGGCCGCAGTGCGGATCGGCCGGCTATTGGCCGGGGAGGAATCGGGCATCCCGACTCCCGGCACCGGAAATTCTGTCGCACTGGTGCTGCCCATGGCCGTTCCGTTGGCGGTGCTGGTGCTGCTGGTCCTCACCCGCGGACTCTTCTCTGTAACAGCGCCTGCCGGCACCTACCGGCAGTTGGCGGGCACTTCCGCCCTGGCGGCAGTTTTGCTCGCGGCGCTTTACCTGGGTGCCGGTCTGGTGAACCGGAACGGTTTCTCGCCGGCCGCGACGCCGGGGCTGCTCGCCGCGGATCTCCCCGGACGGTTCCTCCCGGTCCTCGAAGTGACCAGCCGGGCTCCCCGCCTTGTGCCGGAGAGCCTGCCCGCGGTCCTGCTGTATGAAGGGGTCGGGGGTGTCTTCTGGGTTTTGGTGTGTGTGCTGCTGCTGCGCTCCTTCCTGGTTCCGCCGTGCAGTCCGGCAACCGCTGATGCGGACCGCGCCCGTTCGCTGCTTCGAGCCCACGGCGGCAGCACCATGGCCTGGATGACCCTCTGGGCAGGCAACAACTACTGGTTTTCCCCCAGCGGGAATTCCTACGTGGCCTACCGGATGGATCTAGGGGTGGCGCTGAGCGTCGGAGAGCCGGTGGGACCCCGGGATGAGCTGCACAGCGCCATGGAAGGGTTCTCGGCTTTCTGCACCGCGAACGGCACCACCGCGTGCTTCTACTCCGTGGGTACCCAGGTGCGGGATCTCAGCAGCGGGTTGGGGTTTTCCTCACTGCAGGTAGCCGAGGAAACCGTCCTCCCGCTTGGCTCGCTGGAGTTCAAGGGCAAGAGATTCCAGGACATCCGCACCGCCATGAACTCTGCCCGCAAGCAGGGCATCCGGGCTCAGTGGACCCGTTATCCCGCCGCACCGCTGGCGGTGAAGGACCAGCTGCACGCCATTTCGGAGGAATGGGTGGCAGATAAGGACATGCCGGAGATGGGCTTCACGCTGGGCGGGCTGGAAGAACTGGATGATCCGGAGGTGCGCTGCCTGCTGGCCATCGACGAGGACGGCACCGTGCACGCGGTAACGTCCTGGCTGCCGGTATACCGCAACGGAGCGGTGGCGGGCTGGACCCTGGATTTTATGCGCCGGCGCAGCAACGGCTTCCGGCTGGGGATGGACTTCCTCATTGCTTCCGCTGCACTGTCGCTCCAGGACGAGGGGTTCTCCTTCCTCAGCCTTTCCGGCGCTCCGTTGGCGCGTGCCGAGGCGGAGACGGACGACGACGGACCCGGGGAGGGTCCGCCCGTGATGGACCGACTGCTGGACCGGCTGGGCGAAACCCTGGAACCGGTGTACGGCTTCCGGTCCCTGCTGGCTTTCAAGGCCAAGTTCGCCCCGGAGTACCTGCCGTTGTTCATGACCTATCGGGACCCGGCGTCCCTGCCCGCCATCGCCAACGCGCTGGCGCGGGCCTATGTTCCGGACCTGTCCCTGGGCCAGGGGTTGTCACTGGCCCGCCGGATCGTGGACCGTACCGCATGAGGACACCCCGGCCATGATGGAGCTGTCCCTGATTGACGGGATCCTTCCCGCCCTCGCCCTGGCCCTGGGCGCGGCGGCGCTTCTTTGGCTCGGGATTGCCGGGAGGCGGCTGGGCCTGCCCAGGATCCTGGTTTATCTCTTGGTTGCGGCCGCCTGCACGGCACTGGTTTACGTGCTGGCAGAACTTATATTCCATTGGTGGAATGCTTCTCTTCCGCGGACGCTCTACCTCTACACCGCCCTGGCAGTCCTGGGGATTCAACTGGCGGCCGGACTTCTGGCAGTTCCAGGCACCCGGTGGTCCCGCCGGATCGCAGGCGTTGCGGCGGCGTTCGCAATACTGCTGGCGTTGGCCTGCACGGTGAACCTTGCCTACGCCCAATACCCCACACTTCGTTCCCTCTTGGACCCGCCCTCGGCCACGCATGACCCGCTGCCCCGTCCCGCGGAAACCGGGGCCAGCCGTCCCGCAGCCTCCGAGCGGGACTGGTCGCCGCCGTCGGACCTGCCCGGCGAAGGCAGGATCTACCGGGCAGAGATCCCCGCGGCAGCCTCGGGATACGCGTCCCACCCCGCACTGATCTACCTCCCGCCTGCCTATCTGGCCGATCCAGGTGCGGTCAGCCTGCCGGTGCTGGTCCTGATCCACGGCCAACCGGGCTCCCCGAATGACTGGCTGGTCAGCGGCCGTATAGCCGAGCTGATGGACGGCTTCGCGGCCCGCCATGCCGGACTGGCTCCGATAGTCGTAATGCCCGACGCCAGCAATGACTCCAACCCCGACTGGCCGCTGTGCCTGGATACGACGGTCAGTGACTCGGCAACGTACCTGGCCCGGGACCTTCCCGCCTGGGTACAGCAGCATCTCGGGGCCGGAACGGCCGGAGCACGGCAATGGGCCGTCGCGGGGTATTCGTTCGGCGGCACCTGTGCAGTGCAGTTGGCGGCGAACCACCCCGATGCCTATCCGACATTCCTGGACATCGCCGGCGAAAACCAGCCCACCGACGCCGATGGGCAGCAGGCCCTGCTGGACACGTATTTCGACGGCGACCAGGCCGCCTTCGCAGAACAGAATGCCGTGGACCGGTTTCGCCGGATGTCATTTCCGGAACTTGCAGGGATCGTCGTCGTCGGCCGCGAGGACAAGGTGTACGCCCCGGAAGGCAGGCAGGTGTATGAAGCAGCCCGGGCGGCCGGCGCGGACGTGCAGTTCCAGGAGCTTCCGGGCGGACACTCCTGGCAGGTCTGGCGGGCCGGGCTGGAGAACAACCTGGACTGGCTCTGTAGGCGGCTTGGCATACTTGATCCATGAGCCCCGTGCCCGCGCCTCACCCCTCTCCGGCCGTAAATTCGCTCAGGCGGCTGCTGCATGCAATCAGCCGCGCAACCTCGCCGCATGTGACCCTGCTGGTGATCCTTGCCGTCGGCCTCCTGCCGGCGTTGGCCCTGACCCTGGTGTCCGCAGAGGTCTATGACTCGGTCACCGACGCGGACGGCATCGCCGGCCTGGACCGGCCGGCGCTGGAAACGGCATTGGGACTGCGCACTCCCGCACTGGATGCCGCGGTCACCGGTTTCACCAACCTTGCCGGGACCATCGGCATGCCCGTCATCGCCGGGCTCGTGGTGCTCGTTATGGGCCTGCGCTGGCGTTCCTGGACACCGCTGATCCTCACCGCCGCTGCAGCCGCCGGTTCACTGCTCATGACGGTCACGGGGAAGGCTTTGATCGGACGGACCCGGCCCGACCTGGCGGATGCCGTTCCGCCGTACGAATCCTCCGCCTCGTTTCCGAGCGGACACACCCTGAACTCGATCGTCATCGCGGGGATCCTGGCCTACCTGGTGATCCTGCACGTGCATAACCGCTGGGCGAAGGTCTCCGCAGTGCTCGCGGCAGCGGTCTTTACGTTTGCCGTGGGCCTGAGCCGGGTCTACCTGGGCCACCACTGGCTGACGGATGTGCTGGTGGCCTGGACACTCGGAGCGGCCTGGCTAGCGGTGGTAATTACCGCGCACCAGCTTCTGCGGAGGCTTCCCGAACATCGAGCAGCCGCTCAAGAACCACCGCCACGCCGTCGTCCGTGAAGCCCGGTGCCGTGAAATCCGCCGCCGCGCGGGCAGCCGGGTGGCCACTTGCCATCGCGTAGCCCCGGCCGGCCCAATCCAGCATGGAAATGTCGTTGGGCATGTCGCCGAAAGCTATGGTTTCCGCCGGGTCAATACCCTTCCCCTTGGCGTAGCCGGCCAGCGTGACGGCTTTGTTCAGGCCCGGCAGGGACATTTCCAGCAGCGGCATCCGCGGGGCCGAATGGGTGGTCTCCACCAGGTCGGACACCGCCGGCGCCACCCGGCGCAGGAACTCGTCCGGGGAGATGTCGGCACCCCGGGCGAGGAATTTTGCCACGCCCGGTGAGCCTGCAAGGGATTCGTGCAGCGGGCCGGGAACTATGCCGCCGAGCAGTTCCACGGAGCCGGTGTCCACGAAGCCGTCCTCCAGATGGAGGCCCTCCACCGTCTCCGCCGCGAAGCGTACCCGTGGGAAGAGGTCCCTGATGACCTCCGCGGCGGCGAACATCTGTTTCAGCGGGAGGAGCCGGGTGGCGAGGACCCGCTCGGCGGCCAGGTCATAAGTGATGGCCCCGTTGGAGCAGATCACGGTCCCTGCGTGCCCGATCCGCTCGCGCAGGGGGTCCAGCCAGCGGGGCGGGCGCCCGGTCACGAAGACGACGTCGATGCCCGCAGCCATGCAGGCGCGGAAAGCGTTCACGGTCCGGTCGCTGATGCTGTTGTCCGCACCCACGATGGTGCCGTCCATGTCACTTGCTATCAGCCGTACCGGCCCCCGCTGTTCCTGCATGCCATCAAGCTTACTTCCGGCTGCGGCGGGGACCGGAACGGTGCGAGGCCTCCCCAACGGGTCCGCCTGCGGGGCCCTAGTCCTCCCGGATTTCAGCGGTGCCGATCATCGTGGCCCGCGCCAGGGTGTGGGTGAAGAGCGCAAAGCCGAGGGCGGCCGGGGTGGCGTCCGGCGGAACGTCCAGTTCCTCCGTATCCACGGCGTGGACCACCACGAAGTAGCGGTGCCGTCCGTGTCCTGCGGGCGGGGCCGCGCCCACAAAGCCCGCAAATCCGGCGTCATTGGCCAACTGCACGGTGCCGGCGGGCATCTGCCCCGTATTGGCCGCATCTGCGGCGAGACCCGTGACCGACGCCGGGATGTTGAAGGCCGCCCAGTGCCAATAGCCGCTGGCGGTGGGTGCATCGGGGTCGTACATCGTCACGGCAAAGCTGCGGGTCTGCTCGGGGAAGCCGGACCAGGTCAGCTGCGGCGAGGCATCGCCGCCGTCGGCTACGCCCATCTTGCCGCTGTACTGGGCCGGTGCGAACGTGCCTCCGTTCGCAAATTCTTCACTCTCGACGGTGAACTCAGGCACCTGCGGCAGTGCCTCATACGGGTCTCGGCTTTCCACTGATTTCCTTTCAGGTAGTTGGCATTGGTGCCGCGGCGTGCGGCTGGATCAGGGAACTTCGCGCCGGTAGGGAGGGTTGGCTCCGGCGCGGGAAACGGTGACGGCTGCTGCGCGCGCGGCGAAGGAAAGCAGCTCCTGCAGTTCGCCGACGCCGATCCGGGCCAGGTCGCTGCGGCGGGCACCGCCGTCGAACTCCCGGTCCATCAGCCCCACCAGGAGGGCGGACATAAACGAATCCCCGGCGCCCACGGTGTCCACCACGCTGACGGTGGGTGCGACTACTTCGCAGTGCCCCGCCGCGGCCACGGCCCACGGCCCCTTCGACCCCCGGGTGACCACTACCAGCGACGGTCCCGCAGCGAGCCAGCGCCGGGCGGATTCCTCCACTGATTCGTCCGGGTAGAGCCACTGCAGGTCTTCGTCGGAGGCCTTGACGACGTCGGCCAGTGCCACGAATTTCTCGGCCTGTTCACGGGCGTAGGAGACGTCGGTGATGATGGTCGGCCGGCAGTTCGGATCGTAGGTCACGGTGCAGCCGGGCCGTGCCTGTTCCACGGCGCGCAGCACGTGGCTCGCACCCGGCGAGAGCATGGACGCGATGGAACCGGTGTGCAGCATGGTGGTTCCGTCCAGCAGGGCCGGAAGATCCTCCGCAAGGCTCGGCAGCTGCCACTCCAGGTCAAAGGTGTACCGGGCGCCGCCCGCCGGATCCAGCACGGCCGTGGCCACGCTGGTCGGCCGGTCATCGGCTTCGAAGGCGGTCAGCACGGAGTTTGCGCGGAGGTGCTCGGCGATCATCGCACCGTAGGTATCCGAGCCGAAGCGGCCCACGAACTGGACAGGACGGCCCAGCCGCGCCACGCCCACAGCTACGTTCAGCGGGCTGCCGCCGGGGTGTGAACGCCGCGGCGCCGTATCGCTGACTACTTCATCAACAAGGGCTTCCCCAATAACTGTAAGCACACTGCCAACCTAACAGAGCAGCCTTTGGGTTTCCTTAAACAACAGGTATTCCGGCGGCCTCGCGGACCGCCTCGACGACGGCGTCCCACGCCGGCGTGCCGGGGGTGATCATCGCAAAGTGGTCGCCGGGAATGAGGCGCAGCTGCGCCGCCGTGCCGCTTGCCCGGGCAGCGTCCACCCAGCTGCTGGAGGAACTGAGCGGCACGGTGCTGTCTTCCTCGCCGTGCAGTGCCCACACGGGAACCTGCAGCGGCAGCGCGCACATGGGGTCCGCATCCCGGAAACGCCGGGGATCCTCTTCCGGTGTGCAGCCGAGGAAGTTCCGCACCGCCCCGTTGCTCAGGCCCAGCTCATGGGCCTCGGCCAGGTTGAGGACGCCCGAGGAGCTGACGACGCCGGACGGGAGGACGCGCGGGTCGGTCCGGGCTGCGGCGAGCACGGCCAGGTGGCCGCCGGCGGAGTGGCCCAGGAAGACGACGCGGGAGAGATCCACGTCGTGCTCCCGGGCAGCCGGCGCCAGTGCGTCGATTCCGGCGCAGATGTCCTCGAACGTTTCCGGCCAGCCGCCGCCCTTGCCGGCCCGCCGGTATTCCAGGTTCCAGGCGGCAAACCCGCGCGCGGCCAGGTCCGCAGCCAGCGGCCTGCCCAGTTCCGCATCGTAGGCTGCGCGCCAGTAGCCGCCGTGGATGATGACCACCACGGCCGGCGCCGCCGCACCGCATTCCGGAAGGGTAAGTTCGGCGTACTGGTCCGCGTCCGGACCGTAGGAGATACGCAGTGCAGTCGCTGGCATAACGATCCTTCTGCTCGCGGGGCTTAATCTGATAGGGAGCCTATCGCCGGAGTCGGAGAAACGCCGTGCCATAGGCTGGGGGGCAGGCAGGGGAAAGGGAACAGCTTTGAGCGCGTGGGACACACTGGATGAGCGGCTGCGGCCCATAGTCCAGGCCAGTACCGATGAGTACGCCCGGGTCCGGCCCGGATTGGAAGCGGTCACCGCGGAGATGGAAGCGAATCTTCGCGCTGTCTTTGCCGACAGCCCGGTAAAGCCGCTGTTCGTTGCCTCGCGCACCAAGAGCGTGGAGTCGTTCCGGGACAAGGCTTCCCGGATGCTGCCCCCGGAGCACCCCGGCGAACTTCCCACTCTGTTGTTCCCGGATCCGCTGCGCAACCTCACCGACCTGGTAGGCCTGCGCATCATCATGACGCTGCCGCACGAGGTGGATGAAGCGGCCAACCTGATCAAGCGGCAGCGGGCGGAGTTCGACTGCCGCGGCGACCGTGAGAAGGACATTGGCTCCATCGAATCCGGTACGTACGGTTACTCCAGCCGGCACCTGATCCTGCGGACCATCCAGAACGAGACCGTGCGGCAGTTCCACAAGCTGCTGGAACCGGACCAGCGGCCCAACGGCAGCTACCTGTTCGAAGTGCAGATCCGTACCGTGCTGGCCCATGCCTGGTCCGAGATCGAACACGACATCCGGTTCAAGGCCGGTGATCCGCGGGCCTGGAGCCCGTATTTCGACCGGCAGTTCACGGCAACCGCAGCCATGCTGGAGACGGTGGAAACCGCCTTCGCCGAGCTGCACGAACGGTACGAAACCGTCACGGGCTTCTGGGACGAGGAGGGCCAGGGCAGTGCGCCGCTGACTCCGAACCGGATCCGGGACATCTGGATGACGCTGCTCCCGCACGTCAACCGCAAGTCCGGTGATGACTGGGGCTGGGCAGCGGAAATGCTGGCTGCGCACGGTATGAAGACCACCATGGACCTGGCCGGGCTGCTGCAGGCCGAGGCCATCACCAAGGTCCGCGCGGCCCTGGACCACCGCTACTCCCCCGGACCGGACCGGCTGCTCGATGACCTGCTGCTCTGGCGTTTCGGCAAGGAACACATCGACCTCACAGCCGAACCGGAGGATGCACCGGTCAAACCCCGCCGGGAGTCCCTGGGCCGCCGTTACCGGTTGATGCAGCTTTACCGGGCGCGGGAGGCGGAGCAGGGGCAGTAGCCGATCGCCGGAACCTTGCCGGGCACCGCCGTGCCGCATAGCTTTGCCTCGTGGTCATTTCTCTTTCAGGGCAGGATGCACGGCGGATCCGGCGTTCCTCGCAGCTGCTGGGCGGTTCGGACCTGTCCCCGGCCGACGTCGTGCGGCGTGCCGTCGCGCTCCAGGGCCAGGACCTGCCCGCGGTGCTGCGGGCCATTGCCGTCCGTTCCCGCCCCGGAACCACCGTCCAGGACGTCCGGAACGCATTTGACCGCGGTGAGCTGGTGCGCGGCTGGCCGATGCGCGGCACCCTGTTCGCAACCACTCCGGAGCAGCTGGCGACACTGCTGACCTTCACCGCGGAACGGATCCGCAGCATGGCTGCCCGCCGCCGGGCCGAGCTGGGGCTTGAGGAGACGGTCCTCGCGCGGGGCCGGGACACCCTGCGCGAAGCCCTGGGCGATCGGCCCCTGCGGCGCTCCGAAGCGCTGGAACTCTGGGAAGCTGCCGGGATCAACACCTCCGACGGCCGCGGATACCACCTGCTGATGCACCTCTGCGTGGAGGGCCTGGCGCACTGGGGACAGTTCTTCGAGACCGGTACCGAGCAGCTCCTCACCCTCACGGCACCGCGGGCCGTCGACCCCGGCGCGGCCGACGAAGCCGGCCTGGCCGCGGTGGTCCGCGGCTTCGTGCTCGCCCGGGGGCCGGTCACGGAGAACGATCTGGCCTGGTGGACCAAACTGCCCAAAACCATGGTGCGCAAGGCGGCGGCCGGCGTGGCGGATCTGGTCCAGGTGGAAATGGAGGGCCTGCCGGCGTGGATCATCGGTGAGCCGGAGATTCCGGAACCTTCGGGAGTGTCACTGGTGCCGGCCTTCGATGAGTGGATCCTCGGTTACGCGGACCGTTCCCTGGTTGCCAGCCCGGCGATGCTGGCGGCAATTGTCCCGGGCGGCAACGGGGTCTTCCGCCCGGCCGTGCTCGACGACGGCGTGGCGGTGGGCACCTGGCGGCTGCCCCGCACCTCCCGGGCCACCCTGGAACCGGTCATCGACCTGGTGGAACGGGTATCGGCAGCCAAGCGGCAGGCCATTAAGCAGGCGGTCGCTGACTGGCCGCACGGCTGACCGGCTGCGTGCGGGGAACCGCGTCCGCCCGGTCAGGCCGAAACGCGCCGCACCAGCCGAACCGGAGGCAGGCCCGGCTCGGCCGGCTGCACGGTAGCTTCCGCACCGGATTCCGGCACATCCAGCGGTGCGTCCAGCGGGGCCACTGCCATCCGCGCGAAGCGTTCCCCCAACTCCCGGGCGTCCATCCGTACGGTGGTCAGCGGCGGAACCGCCAGCGACGCCAGCGGAATGTCCTCCGCACCGATCACCGCCATGTCGTCCGGCGCAGTCAGGCCGTGCGCGGCCAGCCCGGCCAGCAGTGCGAAGGCATGCTCGTCGTCGAACGCGCAGGCCGCGGTCACCGGCTGCGGTCCTGATCTCCAGCGGTCGACGACGCCGGCCGCCTCCTCTGCGTCCAGGCCCAGCCGGGCGACGTCGGGCTGCGGGAGCCCGAGCCGGTTGCAGGCGTCCGCAATGGCTGCCAGCCGGACATCCACCCGCCAGGCGTAACCGGACTCCGGTGGAACTGCCACACCGATCCGCCGGTGTCCCGCCGCGGCCAGGTGCTGTACCTGGCATGCCCCAATGCCGAGGTCCGGCGCCAGCGGGTCTTCCAACGCCTGGTGCAGGGACGCCACCTTGATGCCGCTGGCCGCCAGGGCTGCCAGTTCCGGCTCCGCGAGCGGAGTGATGAGGATCAGCGCTGCCGGAGCCAGCGACTGCACCAGGGACGGCGCTCCCCCCTGCGCCGGCAGCCGGTGCGCCACCAGGCGCAGTCCCTGCCGTTCCACTTCCTCGGAGGCGGCGTCGATCATGATGGCCAGGGCGCGGCCCAAGGGCTCGGGCGGCAGCAGCATCAGGACCAGGTCGCTGCGGCCGCGGCGCAAGGTGCGGGCAGCCGTCGACGGCGTGTACCCGAGTGAGCGGGCTGCGGCCAGCACCCGGTCCTGCGTCGCGGGGGAGATACTCTGCCCGGCACGGCCGTTGAGCACGTAACTGACGGTGGCACGGGAGACGCCCGCCGCCTGCGCGACGTCGGTGGACGTAACCCTGCGGTTCATTCCGCCCCTCTTTCGCTTAGCCCTTGCGACCCGCCCAAACCCGACGGCGTCAGCCCTTATCCATTGGAGATTTCTCCGGTAGTCTGACGATACAGGCAACTTACACGTGTAACCATCGTGGTGAGCTGCCGATACCGGCGGCCGCAGATTACGGCCGCTCCCCGATTGAAAGGACCGGTTCGTGGCCAATTCGCCTATCACCGCCCAGAACACCGTCCAGCAGTGGCTCGACCACCCCGCCGGCGGCCCCGCCATCCGCGGCATGCTCGCGCAGGCCGGAAGCGACGAGAAGACCCTCGGCCCCGCCCTGACCATGAAGCTGCAGCAGCTGGTTGACCTCAGCCAGGGCAAGTTCCCGCAGGCTGCCGTGGATGAACTCGTGAAGCAGGCCAACGGCGGCGTGATGCCCGAGATCGCCGAAACCGTCCTGCCGACCGTTGAAGGACGCTTCGAAGGCCGCACCGTGATTGTCACCGGCGCCGGTTCCGGCATCGGCCGCGCCACCGCCGCCCGCATTGCCCGCGAAGGCGGCCGCGTGATTGCCGTCGACATCGCCGAGGTGAAGATCAAGGAACTCGCCGAAGAACTGGGCGAGGCCATTGTTCCGGTTGCAGGCGATCTGACCGACGCCGCCGCCGTCGACCGCATCATGGCCGCTGCCCGTACCAAGATCGACGGCCTGGCCAACGTGGCCGGCATCAATGACGACTTCTCCCCGCTGCACGAGGTCTCCGATGCCATGTGGCAGAAGGTCTTCGCCGTCAACGTGGAGGGCCTGATGCGCCTGACCCGCGCGGTGCTGCCGACCATGCTCGAAGCTGGCAAGGGTTCGATTGTGAACATCACCTCCGAGGCCGGCCTGCGCGGCTCCGCCTCCGGTGTGGCCTACACCGCCTCCAAGCACGCCGTCGTAGGCATCACCCGCAGCACCGCGTTTATGTATGCCCGTGAAGGAATACGCGTTAACGCCGTTGCTCCGGGCGGCGTAGCCACCGGCATTCCGATGGGCGGCAAGACCAGCGAGTACGGCGAGGCGCGCCTGTCCCCGGCACGCGTGAACATTCCGGGCCTGGCCTCGGCGGAGGACCTCGCGGCCTCCATCACGTTCCTGCTCAGCGATGACGGCGTGAACATCAACGGCGCCATCCTGCCCTCCGACGGCGGCTGGTCCGCGGTCTAATCCCCACTGGTTCGTCGGCCTCAGGGCCTACCCCGACGGCGGCCGGTGCCTTCCCTATGGAAGGTGCCGGCCGCCGCCGTTGCGTCTAAAACGGGTCAGAACCGGTAGACGGCCAGCTCCTCGGCCGCCTCGAAACCGTGCCGGGCGTAGAAGTTCTTCGACGCCTGCGACGGTGAGGTGACAATCCGCGCCGCCCCGATGCCCCGTGAATAGTCGACCGCCGCGGACACCAGGGCGCTGCCCACCCCCGCGTTGCGGTGCGCGGGCAGCACGTAGGCATTGGCCAGATAAACCCAGACGGAGGCCGGCTTGCCCGGTTTCGGCATGCGCTCGAAGATCGACAGGTTCACCATGCCGATCAGGGCATCGCCGCCATCCGCTTCGGCGACGAAGAACGTGCGGGGGTTGGCTGCCAACCAGGTGCTGAACTCCTTGACGAAGCCGGCATCAACTGGACGGTCCCCGCCTCCCTCGGCCGCCCACACCGCCCGCAGGCGCGCCAAGGCAGGGACATCCAGCGGAGTGGCTTCACGGATCAGTGTTCCTTCACGCATTGCGCCACCCTACAACGACGGCGGCCGGCGCCTCCCCGAAGGAAGGCACCGGCCGCCGTCGTACGTTAGAAAAAGCCCTTAAGCGCCGGAAACCGCTGCGGCGAGCTTGTTCAGCGAATCCTCGAGGTCGTCCTTGGACACCATCGGGAAGGAGACCTTCTTCAGGGTTTCCTTGTCGGTGACGTGGGACCAGTCGTAGGTCAGGGTGACCTCGGTGGAGTCGGCGCCGTCGGCCTGAAGT
Organism: Arthrobacter sp. zg-Y1110; assembly: GCF_025244865.1. Lineage (NCBI taxonomy): Bacteria > Bacillati > Actinomycetota > Actinomycetes > Micrococcales > Micrococcaceae > Arthrobacter > Arthrobacter sp. zg-Y1110. The sequence goes on along the minus strand of NZ_CP104272.1, from coordinate 52,320 downwards.
TCCCAGACCCACTGCCAGCCCATGGGCTCGGTGCCGGCCGGAGCGGTCTGCCAGGCCAGCAGCTTGTTGTGGTCGTACCCGGTGACGTGGTTTTCCGTCTGGTAGTCGCCCATTTTTTCGTTGTGCATGTTCATTTTGAAGACCTGGCCGGAAGCCGTAATGCGGTCGGTCTTCTCGTCCGAAACCACCATGCCGGAGCCGTCCAGCTCGTGGTGGCGCTCGGGGTTGGACAACAGGTTAAAAATGTCTGCTGCCGAGGCATCGATGACCCGGGAAACTACAACACTCGTCTGATCAGTGGTCAATGAACTCTCCTTCGATGGATGGATCGTACTTTTTCCACGGCGGCCGGCCCTGACGGGCGGCGCCGAAGCCTGCGCGTACCGCGTCCGGCGGTGAAACTAGCCGGGCGTGTCCTGCTCTGCTTCCTGCAGGTTCCAGCCGGTGATGTACGGCGGATCCTGCCCTTCGTCGCGGGTGTACTGCCGGGCACGTGCCCGTTCGTCCTGCAAATGCTGCCGGAAGGACGCCTGCGTCGATCCCAGCGACGCTACCCGGTCCAGCACGTCGATGGCCAATTGGAACCGGTCAATCTGGTTCAGCATGGCCATGTCGAACGGCGTGGTGGTGGTGCCTTCCTCCTTGTAGCCGCGCACGTGCAGGTTGTCGTGGTTGGTGCGCCGGTAGGTCAGCCGGTGGATGAGCCAGGGATAGCCGTGATAGGCGAAAATCACCGGCTTATCCTGCGTGAACAGGGTGTCGAAATCCCGGTCCGGAAGCCCGTTCGGATGTTCGCGCGGGTCCTGCAGCACCATCAGGTCCACCACGTTGACCACCCGGATCCTCAGATCCGGCAGGTGTTCCTTCAGCAGCGCCGCCGCGGCCACGGTTTCCAGCGTGGGCACGTCGCCCGCGCAGGCCATCACGACGTCGGGATCGGTCCGGGTGCCCGGACCGGAGGCCTCGCTGCCGGCAAAGTCCCAGATCCCGACGCCGCGCTCCACATGCAGCAGCGCCTGCTCCGGATCCAGCCAGACCGGCGCCGGCTGCTTGCCGGAGACCACCACGTTTACCCGGTCCCTGCTGTCCAGGATGTTCCCGGCCACGGCCAGCAGGGTGTTGGCGTCCGGCGGCAGGTAGACCCGGATGACGTCTGCCTTCTTGTTCACCACATGGTCAATGAAGCCCGGATCCTGGTGCGAGAACCCGTTGTGGTCCTGCTGCCAGACGTGGCTGGAGAGCAGGTAGTTGAGCGACGCGACCGGCTGGCGCCAGCTCAGCCCGCGGCTGACCTTCAGCCACTTGGCGTGCTGGTTGAACATGGAATCCACAATGTGCACGAATGCCTCGTAGCAGTTGAAGACGCCGTGCCGGCCGGTCAGCAGGTACCCCTCCAGCCAGCCCTCGCACAGGTGCTCGCTGAGTACCTCGGCCACGCGTCCGCTGCGGGCCAGGTGTTCGTCGAGGTCCTCAATCCGCTGCTGCCAGGCCTTGTCCGTGACGTCGTAGACGGCCTGCAGCCGGTTGGACGCTGTTTCATCCGGCCCGAAGATCCGGAAGTTGGACGGGTTCTTCCGGATCACTTCGCGCAGGTATCCGCCCAGGTTAAACATCGGGCTGACCCGTTCGGAGCCCGGATGATCGATCTTCACCGCATGGTCGGCGTACTCCGGCAGGTGCAGGTCCTGCAGCAGGCGCCCGCCGTTGGCGTACGGCGTCGCGCTCATCCGCAGGTCCCCTTCCGGAGCCAGGGCGGCAATCCCTGCGACAAGCCGGCCGTCAGCGTCAAACAGTTCCTCTGGCCGGTAGGACTGCAGCCATTCCTGCAGCTGGGCCAGATGCTCCGGGTTGTCGTGGATTTCGGACAGCGGCACCTGATGCGCACGCCAGGTGCCCTCGACCTGGAGTCCGTCGACGACGGCCGGCCCGGTCCAACCCTTGGGCGAGCGGAAGACGATCATCGGCCAGCGCGGAGCGTGCTGCTCCATGGTGTCGGCGCCGGGGACGTCCGGGGTCACCGCGGTTTTTTCGCCGGTGCGGTACGGCTCCTGGATCGCGGTGATTTCCGCGAGGCAGGTCTCCAGCACGGCAGCGAAGTCCTCGTGGGCCTGCCGGACGGCGGCCGGATCCTCCACGGTCACCACATATGGGCGGTAGCCGTAGCCCTCAAGCAGTTTCAGCAGCTGTTCCTCGGGCATCCGGGACAGGATGGTGGGGTTGGCGATCTTGTAGCCGTTCAGGTGCAGGATGGGCAGCACCGCTCCGTCGACGGCCGGATCGAGGAAGCTGTTGGAATGCCAGCTGGCGGCCAGCGGACCGGTTTCGGCCTCGCCGTCGCCGATCACCGTGGCAGCCACCAGGTCCGGGTTGTCGAAGACCGCCCCGTAGGCATGGGCCAAGGAATAGCCCAGTTCACCGCCCTCGTGGATGGATCCGGGAGTTTCCGGCGCCGCATGGCTGGGGATTCCGCCGGGGTAGGAGAACTGCCGGAACAGGGTGCGCAGCCCTTCCTCATCCCGGCCCACGTGGCTGTAGATCTCCGAGTAGGTGCCCTCCAGCCAGGCATTCGCGACATTGGCAGGGCCCCCGTGCCCGGGTCCGGTAATGAACAGGACGTTGCGTTCCTGCTCGCGGATCAGGCGGTTCAGGTGGGCGTAGATGAAGTTCAGTCCGGGTGTGGTCCCCCAGTGCCCCAGCAGCCGCGCCTTGACGTCCGTTTTTTCCAGCGGTCGGCGCAGCAGCGGGTTGTCGCGCAGGTAAATCTGGCCGGCAGAGAGGTAGTTCGCGGCCCGCCACCAGGCGTCCACAGCGTCCAGGGCGCTGTCGGGATGGGGTTCGGTGCCGGGAATGCGGGCCGCGGAGGCAGCACTGGTCTCGGTCATCTTAGGGTCCTTTCCGGTCAGTATCGGCATGGTGCGCCTAGGCGGTCTCCACCACGACGTCGGACGGTTTCTTGTCCGGGCGCAGGCCGCGCCAGACGGGATGGCGCAGTTTTCCGGTGCCGGTGCGTTCGGAGAAGGTCACTTCACCCACCAGCGCCGGCCGCACCCATTGGGCATCGGAGGCATCGGCAGAGGGCACATCGTCCAGCGGCGCCGTCTTGCGGGACATTTTCTTCAGGCGCGGACCGATGGTCGCGAGGTCCTTCTCGCTCAGGCCGGACCCCACCCGTCCGATGTATTTCAGGTCCACCCCGTCCGGAACTGCAACCAGGAGGGAACCGACCTTGTTCTGCCGGTTTCCCTGCCCCGGCCGCCAGCCCACCACCACTACCTCCTGGGTCAGCTGGTTCTTCAGCTTCACCCAGTTCTTGGAACGCCGGCCGGGGGAATAGGTGCTGCTGCGGCGTTTGGCCATCACGCCTTCCAGCCCCAGTTCCTTGCTGGCTGCCACCGCCTCGTCCATGGACATGTCCAGCGCGGGCGGAACCTGGAGGTGCCCGTCGGGGACGGGCTCGACGGCCTGCTCGAGGATCTCCCGGCGCTGTTCGTAGGTGAGGTCCGCCAGCGAGTTCCCGTCCAGCCAGAGCAGGTCAAAGACCATCAGGTGCACCGGCGTCCGTCCGGCGGCAGCGGCGATTTCCCGCGGCTTGGTCAGGTGCATGCGGGGCTGCAGCAGGCCGAAGTCCGGGCGGCCGGCCTTGTTCAGCGCGACGATTTCGGCGTCCAGCACGGCACGCTCCCCGTTGAGGTGCGCACTGAGGTCCTGCAGTTCCGGATAAGCGGCGGTCATGTCATTGCCGTTGCGGGAGATCAGCCGGGTGCCTTCCGGCGTCACCGTGACGACGGCGCGTACCCCGTCCCATTTCATCTCGAAGGCCCACTCGTCGTCGTCGTTGATCTCGGCCCGGCTGCCGAGCGTTGCCATCATCGGCTCGACGGCGGGCACCGAGGCGTCTGCCGCGTCGCGGGCCACCTTCCCGACGTCGACGGATGACGTCTTTGCCGGGGCGGCGGCCGTGGCCGGCCGTGTCCGGGCGGCAGCGGCCACGGACCGCGTGGGCGATTCCGGCGCATCCGCGGGAGCCGCGGGAGCCGCGGGAGCATCCGCGGGAGCGTCGGCGGGAGCGTCGGCGGACCCGTCGGCCGGAGCTTCCGGCTTCCCCTTTTCGCCCGGCTTCGGCTGGCTCTTCATAAGGTGGATCAGCCAGTTGTTGTTCGCCTTGTCACCGCCCGAGCCGGTGCGGATCAGCGCGTAGCGCCGGTCGGCTGCCCCTTCCCGAGCCAGGCCGCCGTCGGGCTGGCCGTGCAGCACCGCGATGACTTCCTTGCCGTCCCGCCATTTTTCCCGTTCATACGTGCCGTGATCCCAGATGGTGACGTCACCGCCGCCATATTCCCCTTTGGGAATATGTCCCTCAAACTTGCCGTAATCCAGCGGATGATCCTCGGTCTGCACGGCCAGGTTGTTCTTTCCGGACGTGGCCGGCGGCCCCTTGGGCAGCGCCCAGGACACCAGCACGCCGTCGTGCTCGAGGCGGAAGTCCCAGTGCAGCCGGCGGGCGTGGTGCTCCTGGATGACGAAGCTGTTGCCCTCCGAGGGAGTGGATGGTTCCTCCGGGACAGGTTCCGGCGTCTTCGCGGCGTCCCGCATGCTCCGGTACTTGGTCAGCCGGTCCACGCCGCCGCCCGCGGACCGGACCCCATCTGATGCCCCGCCGGATTCCTCCGTGGCCTGCTCCAGTGACTCCTCCTCGAAGGCGCCGCTCTCCATTCCAGCCAGCGGATCGGACCCGTTGTGGACGCGGTCCATCACCTGCAGATAATCCAGCTGGGCCAGATCCGGATCCTCGAGTTCTTTCCAGGTCCGCGGGGCGGCCACCGTGGGAGTGAACCGTCCCCGCAGCGAGTAGGGGCAAATGGTGGTCTTGTTGCCGTTGTTCTGGCTCCAGTCCACCAACACCTTGCCCACGCGCCGGGTCTTCTTCATGTCGCTGACCACCAGGTCCGGATGGTCGGCCTCCAGGGCTCGGGCCAGCTCGCGGGCCACCGCATTGATATCGTCGGAGCTCTGGCTGCCGTCCAGCGCCGCGTAGAGGTGGATGCCCTTGGAGCCGCTGGTCACGGGCCGGGCATCCAGGCCCATGTCCGAGAGGATGGCCCGGGCCAGGCGGGCCACTTCGGCGCATTCGGCCAACCCCGCCCCTTCGCCGGGGTCCAGGTCCAGCACCATCCGGTCCGCATTGCCGATTTTGCCCCGCGGTCCGAACTGCCACTGCGGCACATGGATTTCGAGGGCCGCGGACTGGGCCAGCCAGGTCAGCGTGGCCAGGTCATTCACCAGCGGGTAGGTATTGGTGGAGGTTTTGTGCTCGATCGAGAACCGCTTCACCCAGGAAGGAGCGGAGTCCTCGATGTTCTTCTGGAAGAACACCTGACCGGGATGCTCGGGCGTCCCGACACCGTGCACCCAGCGCTTGCGGGTGGCCGCGCGATTGCGCGAGTGCGGCAGCATGTACTGGGCCACGGCAGCGTAGTAGGCAATCACATCCGCCTTGGTGGTCTCCGTTTCCGGGTAAAGCACCTTGTCCAGGTTAGTCAGGCGGAGGCGGTGCCCCTCCACACTGACGGTCTCCTGGTTTTTTCCTCCGCCTGTCGCCATGCCCCCTAGTCTTACCGGGATACCGGGCAAATACCAGTATTTCATCAGGGGGCTTATCAATCCGGAGGCAACCGCCGCAGCGAACCGGTCTTCGGAGGGTTTCGCCCAGAGCGTCCGGCTGCCCTGACCATCGGCGGCGGCGCGTGTGTATGTTGGAAAAATGACAGAAAGCCAGCACATCCTGGTCACGGGGGCCACCGGCTACATCGGCGGACGGCTCGTCCCGCTGCTGCTTGAGGACGGCCACCGGGTGCGGGTCCTGGCTCGCTCGCCCGAAAAGCTCTCCGATGTGCCCTGGGCGTCCGAGGTCGAAATCGTCCAGGGTGATCTTTCGGACCGGGAATCCGCCGCGGCGGCCTTCGCCGGCATCGACACCCTGTACTTCCTCGTGCACTCGATGGCGTCCGGGAAGGGGTTTGGCGGCCAGGAGTCGGACATCGCCCATTTGGTGGCCGACGCCGCCGCGGAGGCCGGCGTGCAGCGGATCGTCTATCTCGGCGGGCTTCACCCGGAGGAAGGCGAGTTGTCGCCGCACATGAAATCTCGAACCGAGGTGGGCCGGATCCTGCTCGATGGCGAGGTGCCCGCCATTGTGTACCAGGCCGGCGTCGTGATTGGTTCCGGTTCCGCCTCCTTCGAGATGATCCGGCACCTGACGGAAACCCTGCCCGTGATGCCGGCGCCAAGCTGGGTCCGGCGAAGCATCGAACCGATTGCGGTTCGGGACGTCCTGCACTACCTGGTGCGGGCCGTGGACATCCCCGCGGGTGTGAACCGCACGTTCGACATCGGATCACGGGAAGTCCTGACCTACGCGGAAATCATGAACGGATATGCGGAGGAAGCCGGATTGCCCCGGCGCCGCATCTACGCCCTGCCGCTGCCGGCGCCGCGGCTGGCCGGACACTGGGTGTCCCTGGTGACCCCGATCCCGCGTTCGATGGCGCTGCCGCTGGTGGAATCCCTGCAGCACGACGCCGTCGCCAAGGAACACGACATTGATCAATACCTGCCGCAGCCCGACGGCGGGCTGACGGATTACCACGACGCCGTGAAGCGGGCGCTGGGCAAGGAGAAGCGCGGCGAGGTGGAGACCACCTGGGCCAGCGCCTCGGCGTCGTCCGATCTGGCTTCCGACCCGCTGCCCAGCGACCCGGACTGGGCGGGGCAGACGGTGTACGTGGACTCCCGGCAGCGCCGCGCGGCCGTGGACCCGGCCGCGGTCTGGCAGGTCATTGAGGGCGTGGGCGGCCGGAACGGCTGGTATTCGCTGCCCATGGCCTGGGCCATCCGCGGGGTCCTGGACAAAACCGTCGGCGGGGCGGGCCTTACCCGCGGCCGGCGGAACCCCACCACACTGTTCACCGGTGACGTGGTGGACTGGTGGCGGGTGGAGCTGCTGGAGCGCGGCACCCTGCTGCGGCTGCGTGCGGAGATGCGGGTGCCCGGCAAGGCCTGGCTGGAGATGCGCGTGGACCCGGACGGCGAAGGCGGCAGCCTGTACCGGCAGCGGGCCATTTACTTCCCTAAGGGTCTGGGCGGCAAGCTCTACTGGTGGCTCATTGCCCCTTTCCACGGCCTGATCTTTCCCTCCATGGCGAAGAACATCACGCGGCAGGCGGCACGGCTGACAACGCCGGCCGCCCCTGAAACCGTTTAGGCGACAATTGCGTAACAGCGTTCGGGAAATCCAAAGAAGCTAATATCATCGGTAGGACAATACGCGCCGGTCCAGCCGGCCCAGCTGCAACTATGCCGGTTCCGTCTTTGTGACGGCTCCCGGCTTGTACTTGAGGGGACTTGGCTGTGCAGGACAAGAAGAGCCGTAAATGGCCAATAGCCGCGGCGGTTGCCGCGGTGCTCGTCATCGGCGGAAGTCTCGGCGCAGCCTTCGCCACCGGCCGTCTGGGCCCTTCCGAAACCGGCTCGTCCCCCTCAGCCGGTACATCCGCATCGGCGTCGCCCTCTGTGCAGGCCGCCCCGGTATCCATCACCACCACGCCGGCTGACGGCGCCGTAGGCGTCAACCCCGCTGAACTTCCCTCCGTCACGGCCACCAATGCCGTCATCAACAAGGTCATCCTGAAGCCCGAAGCAGGCGGAGAGCCCGTGCCCGGCGTGATGTCCGGCGACGGAGCCGTCTGGACCGCCGATGCGCCGCTGGCCTTCAACACCCGGTACGGCATGGAAGTGGTGCTCACGGATTCCGCCGGCAAGGAGACCACCCGGAAGCAGGGCTTCGAAACCGTGCTTCCCGCGAATGAAGCCAATGCCTTCATGTATCCGCAGAACGCCGCCAGTGTGGGCGTGGGCCAGCCCATCGACATCACCTTCAGTGAACCGGTCACCAATAAAGACGCAGTGGAACAGGCCATCAAGGTCACCAGCACCTCGGGCCAGACCGGTGCCTTCTTCTGGATCACGGACAACCGGGTCCGCTACCGTCCGGAAGCCTTCTGGGCCCCCAACAGCGCCATCACCGTGGACATGCAGCTGTTCGGCGTCGACTTCGGCAACGGCATGATCGGCAACTTCAACGAAACCCGCACCTTCAACACGCACAACACCCGCCTGGCCGTGGTGGATAACAACACCAAGACCATGCAGGTCTTCCTGGACGGGCAGCTGGTCCGGACCTTCCCCGTCACCCTCGGCGAACCCACATGGCCTTCGCCCGGCGGCTACCAGGTTGTCGTCAGCCAGCACGAGAAGCTGCCCTTCCGCGCCGAAAGCATCGGGCTGTCGCCCGGAGACCCGGACTACTACGAACCGTTCGACGCCTCCTGGGCCAGCCGCCTGACCAACAGCGGCGTCTTTGTCCACCAGGCCCTCGACGGCGCGGTGGGTGCCCTGGGCCGGATCAATGTTTCGCACGGCTGCGTCGGAATGTCCGCCGAGGGTGCCAAGTACTTCTACGACACCTTCGACGCCGGGGACGTGGTGCAGGTGCTGAACACCGAAGCCGGTCCGGTCCCCGTTGACGACGGCTACGGCGACTGGAACATTCCCTGGGACCAGTACGCCGGGCAGCCCTAGTCTTCTACGCGCAGGCCCAGCTGGGCCGCGAGCAACGGGGCCAGCAGCACCAGCTGTTCTTCGTCCACGGTGAACCCCTTAAGCCCGGCAAGTCCGGTGATGCTCCGGAACGCGGATCCCCGCAGGTCTGCATCCACTGCCGTGCCGCCGCTTCCCAGCAGCAGGGAGTCGATCCGGCAGTCGCGGAATGCCACCCGGTTCAGCCGCGCGCCGTCCAGGTCCAGTTCCCCGATGATGCAGTTGGAGAACAGCACATTGGTCAGCGTGCAGCCGCGCAGGTTGAGGAAGTCGATCTTGCCGCCGTCAACCCGGACAGAGTTCCAGCTTCCGCCGTAAAGCTCAGCCGAACCCAGCCGCGGGTTGGAAATCTCCACGTCCCGGAAGGTGGTCCGTGCCGCCCGGAACACCGGGGCGTACAGGTTTTCCAGGGTTGATTCCAGAAACCGGGCAGCGGTGAGGTCGGCGTTGTCCAGGGACACTCCGGTGAGGCTGCATTCGGAGAACACCGCCCCGCGCAGCTCGAACCCGGCGAAGGATTCTCCGGTATAGGCCACCGCTTCCTGGTGGCTGCCCACCGGGACGCCGGCACCGTCGCTCAGGTCCTGCGGGCGGACCGGCTCCAGGACCGGCGGTTTGGTTCCGGTGCTGCGGGAACGCACCATGCCTAGGCGGACCGCCGGCCGAAGAGGAAGTAGGCGATCGGGCCGGCGAAGTTGATGCCGCACGCAGCCATCCACCATCCGCGGCTGCCGCGGATCTGCTCCTTCGGGCGCTTCTTCAAATCCCGAAGCGCAGCTCCGGCGAGCAGGAACTGGATTCCGGTCAGGGCTCCGAGGCCCTTTTTCTGTCCGCTGCTCAGGTCCTTGAGTTTTTTCTTTGCCATCGCCGTGCCTTCCGGGGGGTCGTTCCCGACGACGGTCGCCGTACGGGTCTGAACCCGATTATCCGCTATTGGCCGCTTCCGGAAGCAACCTGGCCGGCCTGGCCAAGAACGGAGTGCCCGCCCAGGCGGTGATAGGTCCGGTTGTGGTAGACCAGCGGCTCCTGCTCCGTGCTGCCGGGGAGGATTTCCAGGACGGTGGCCGCAATCAGGATGGAGCTGCCCACCGGGATCCTGCCGTCGACCCGGCAGCGAAGTGCCACGGGAGCTTCTTCCAGGAGGGGTTCGCCGCCGGGCAGCGTGCGGGTTGGCGTGGAGCCGAACCGGTCGGCGCCCTGCCGGGCGAAAAGTGCGGCGAGTCCGGCATTTTCGGCGCCAAGCAGGTGGACGACGACGGTCTCTGCCGCGGCTATTACGCCGGCTGTCCCGTGGGTTGACGCCAGGGAGAAGGACAGGATCGGCGGCTCCGCCGAAACCGAGGAAACCGAGGAGGCCGTCAGGCCCACGGGGCCGCTGCCGCCGTCGGCCGTAATGATCGCCACGCCCGCCGGGTGGGCCCGAAAGGCGTCCTTGAATGCATCCGTTACATTCCGCTCGCACAGAGCCGTATTCCGCGTCATCTGAAGTCCTTCCGCAGACCAACCCATCGAGGGCATCCCTCAACGCTAAAACCTCAACCATAGTTGAGGTCAAATCGGAGACTCAGATGTCGAATGCCCGGGCACCGGTGCCGGTGCCCGAATCGTCGGGGTTCACGAACCGGCACTGGGCCAAGGAGAGGCAGCCGCAGCCGATGCAGCCGCCGAGCCGGTCACGAAGAGCCTGGAGGTGGCGGATGCGGGTATTGAGTTCCTGCTGCCAGGCGGCAGAAAGCCGCTGCCAGTCCGCCTGGTCCGGAACTCCGTCCGGAGGCAGCTCGGCGAAAGCCTTGTTGATCACGGCCAGCGGAATGCCCGCCTGCTGCGCCGCGCGGATCACGGCCACCCGCCGCAGCACCGACCGGTCATAGCGCCGCTGGTTACCCTGTGTCCGCCGGCTGGAGAGCAGGCCCTGACGTTCGTAAAAGTGCAGCGCCGAGACGCTGACGCCGCTGCGCTCGGCCACCTGCCCCACGGACAGTTCCACACGCGCGGGCCCGGATCCGGATATATTCGCTTCCACGGCCTCGCCTTCCCTCACTGCACCCATTATCCGCCCGCTGCCGCCGCTGACTTGCCGCAGGCAATTCTGCGGACGCGCCGGTCCACGGAACCCCGCACTTAGGATTCAGGCAGTTATATTCGCAGCGCAGACCACCGAATCCCATATTTTTATAAGAGGTAATTGTGAAAGTAGAAATCCGTCACAGCCCGGCATACGCAGTAGCCCGCTGCTTCCTTGAACCCCACGAAGCAATGAAAGTGCAGCCGGGAGCAATGATGGCGCATTCCTTCGGAGTAACGCTCACTGCGAAGGCTGACGGCGGCTTTATGAAGGGCCTGGGGAAAATGATCGGCGGGGAGAGCTTCCACACCACCGTTTTCACCGCCCCCGCCGAGGGCGGCTGGGTCGATGTCATTTCCGAGTCCGTCGGAGACGTGGTTTCCGTCGGGGTGGATAACGCAACGGGCTTCCGCCTGACGAAGGGAGCCTGGCTGGCGAACGACGGGAACCTCGACGTCGGCCCGGATGCCTCCCTGAACGGCATGTTTTCCGGTTCGGGACTCGTTGTGCTGAAGGTCAGCGGCAAGGGCAACCTCCTGGTGTCCTCCTACGGAGCATTGGACGTTGTATCCCTGAAAGCAGGGGAAGGCTTCACTCTGGACACGGGCCACCTCGTGGGCTGGGAGTCGAGCATCCAGATGCGGACGCGCAAGGCGGCCGGCATCTTCAATTCGCTGAAGAGCGGCGAAGGCCTGGTGGTTGATCTGCAGGGGCCCGGCGACGTGATTATGCAGACCCGCGTTTTCAGTCCCGTCGCTGCCGCTGCGCGCTGACGTCCTCCCCTTCACTGGCGGCCGGGACTGCGGCATGTGAAAGTGTCCCTATCGGGCCCAAACGGCTGGCCCGCGCGGCCGGTGAAGGTGCCGCCGCAACGAAGGAGGCAGCCATGGATCCCGCACCCCTCGGACCACCGGAGAAACCCGGAACGCTGGTTTTCCTGCCGGGCACCGGCCAGCCCAATCCGCAGCTCGCGGACCGGATCCGGGAGCAGATGGCCGCGGTGCCGGGATTGTCCGATTACCGGGTGCTGCCGGTCGATTGGGCCGCCGCCGCACCCGATAAAGTCAGCTTTGTTCCGGCGTTGCCCCCGCGCTATGTGGCCGACGATCCGCCTGGAGTGACCGATACGTCCCTGGCCCTGGCCCTTTTCGGCATGGACCTGGGGGCGGCTGATCCGCTGAAACAGGCCTCCAGTGCCGGCGCCCCGCCGGCACGCCCTGACGCCGCGTTCCTGGGGGAAACGCTGCAGGATCTGGTCCTGGGGGTGGTCACGGAGGCAGGGATCCGGCACCGGATCCGCCTCACGGATGCCGCGGGCAGCTTCTTCGGCAAGGTCGCCTTCTATCTGCGCCACGGTCCGGCCGCCTGCGCCCGCATTGCGGATACCCTGCGCAGCACGGACCAGGACGCGCCTGTCGTGTTGTTCGGCCACAGCCTCGGCTCCGTGGCCGCTGTTGACCTGCTCAGTTCCCCGGAAGCGAACGGCATCCGGGTGGATTTGCTGGTGACCGTGGGCTCGCAGGCGCCGTGGTTCTACCTCCTCGATGCCCTCGCTTATCTCGGACCGGTCCGCGGCGGTTCAGGGCCCGCAGTCCCCTGGTTGAACTTCTGGGACGAGCGCGACCTGATTTCCTTCTGCGCCGAACGCGTGTTTGCCGGCCGGGATGTGAACGTGACCGACAGCGAAGTCGACTCAGGCAAGCCCTTTCCCGAATCCCATACCGCCTATTTTTCCGATCCACGCGTATACCGGCAGCTATGGGAGCATCTGCGGGAGGCACGCGCAGACAAACCCGGCTCTGGCAACGGAACCGGAATCTAGTGTTCACTGGACTACATGAGAGCGATCTGGAAAGGCGCCATTGCGTTTGGGCTGGTCAACGTGCCGGTCAAGGTTTATGCCGCCACCGAGGACCACGACGTCAGCCTTCACCAGGTGCATGGCAAAGACGGCGGACGCATCCGCTACCAGCGCCGCTGCGAGATCTGCGGCGAGGTGGTGGAATACAAGGACATCGCAAAGGCGTACGACGACGGCGAGCAGACGGTGGTCCTTACCGACGAGGATCTGGCGTCCCTTCCCGTGGAGAAAAGCCGGGAAATCGACGTCGTGGAATTCGTGCCCAGCGAGCAGGTGGATCCCATCCTGTTTGACCGGACGTACTATCTGGAGCCGGACTCCAAATCGACAAAGTCCTACGTGCTGCTCCGCCGCACCCTTGAGGACACCGACCGCACGGCTATCGTCCAGTTCTCGCTCCGGCAGAAGAGCCGGCTGGGTGCCCTGCGCGTACGCGGCGACGTGCTGACCCTCCAGACCCTGCTGTGGGAGGACGAGGTCCGGGAGGCCACCTTCCCCTCCCTCGACGAAAAGGTGCGGATTTCCGCCAAGGAGCTGGAGATGTCCTCGGCCCTCGTGGATTCCTTCAGCGGGGACTTCGATCCTTCCGAATTCACCGACGATTACCAGGAGCAACTCAAGACCCTGATCGATGCCAAGCTCGAACAGGGAGACTCGCTCGACACGGAGGAGACCTTCGGCGGAGAATCCGAGGAGGATGAGGGCGGCAAGGTCCTGGACCTCATGGAGGCGCTGCGGCGGAGCGTAGAGAAGAACCGCGACAAAAAGAGCGGCACCGACAGTAAAAGCACCAAGGAGGACGGCACCAAGAAGGCTCCCGCCAAAACCGCGAACTCGAAGAGCACCAAGAGCACAGCCAAAACCCGGAAAGGCGCCTGACCGCTATGGCATCTCGTAATTTCTTCACGGACCGGTTCGGCCGGCAGACCGTTTTCAAGGTGCCTAACGGGCCGCTCATCGGCTGGGGCGTGTTTGGCGTGGCGTCCATGATGGCACTGACGCCCAGGAATGCCGGGCTGCTGAAGACCCTCAGTAAAGGCTGCCTGATGGTGTGGGCCCTTGGGGAGACCTTCCGAGGTGACAGCGGCTTCCGGCGCAGCATCGGTGCCGCCACCCTGCTGCATGAGGTCACCGGACCGGCGGACCCGGATACTGAAGCCGGCACGTCGAAGGTGGCCGGCAGCCGGCAGCAGCACTAGTCCGCTCGGGGCCGGCCGTACGGGATGATCCCTACTGGCGGTATCCCTCGACTTCACCCACGGGCCGCTCCTGCGCCTCATCCGGGTCCTGTCCGGCGTCGGCCTTGGCCCGCCGCTGGCGGAGGAGGTCCCAGTACTGGTCCAGCTGTTCCTCCACCCGCTTTAGCTCCGCGGCATGCTTTTGTGGTTCCGCACCCGGGTCCGCCTCCCGCAGGGACTGCTCCCGCGCTACGAGTTCCTGGATCCGGTGCTGGATTTCCTGTTCGTCCATGGCTCCAACGCTAACCGGGGCGGGCTGCGGATTCCAGCATCGGACGCGGCAGCCCGGCTAGTTGGGGACTGACCCTTCACCGGGGTTCGGGTTGCTGCGGTACGAGCTCGGTTCGCTCTCACGGCCCAGGAAGATGCCCAGCAGGATCATCACCACTGCCAGCACTGCGTGCAGCCAATTGTCCGCCGTGTTGAAGGGAACGAAGTTGGCGTCTGAATCCAGCGGGATGAGCAGTCCGTAAATGAAGAGCAGGGCGTAGAGGATGCCTCCTCCCAGCAGATAGAGCTTGGCCGAGGAGTGCTTCCGCGCCAGGGCAAGCCCGGCAAAGCCCAGCAGCATGTGGACCACGTTGTGGAGAACCGAGACCTGGAATATGCCCAGAAGTGCGGCTTCGGATGCGTAACCCGAGAAGTAAAGCTGGCTGTAATTGATGGTGGCCCCGGGAATGAACCCCAGGACTCCGATAAGCAGGAAAACAATCCCGAACGCAATTGCGGCTTTTTGCGCATTGGTCCTGCGTGCCGAGAGTCCGCCGCTGGAACTGTAGCTGGGGTATGCCATGATGACTCCTCTGCTCCGCGGCACCGGAGAACCGGACCGGGAGGATTCGGTGATCAGGACTTTAAACTGTTGCACAATTGGGGCAAGGTGGGAAGCATACTGACTTTCCAAGACCATGAGGGGGTACGAGATGGAGTTTGCGCCTAAAACGGCAATAGTTACGGGGTCGGACTCCGGCATAGGACGCGCCGCCGCCGTAGCACTCGCCAAGGCGGGAATGGATGTGGGCATTACCTGGCATTCGGATGAACGCGGTGCCACGGACACTGCGGAAGAGGTCCGCTCGCACGGCCGCACCGCCGTCGTCGCCCATCTGGATACCACCGATCTCCCAGGGTGCGCAGATGTCGTGGATTCCCTGGCGGAGAAGCTGGGCGGCCTGGACGTGTTCGTCAACAACTCGGGAACCGGTGACGGGCAGAAGTTCCTGGACCTGGGCTATGACGCCTGGCGCACCACCTTGGACACCAACCTCAGCGGGGCTTTCCTCTGCCTGCAGCGGGCAGCTCAGCGCATGGTCGCGGCCGGCAACGGCGGCCGGCTGATCGCCGTCACCAGCGTCCACGAACTCCAGCCACGGGTGGGTGCCGCGGCGTACACCGCTTCCAAGCACGGCCTCGGCGGGCTGATCAAGACCATCGCCCTGGAGCTGGGCAGCTACGGGATCACGGCCAATTCGGTGGCACCCGGGGAAATCGCCACACCCATGACCGGGCAGACGGATTCCGATCCGCGGGCTGAGGACCGCCCCGGCATTCCGCTGGGCCGGCCCGGCTACGCCTCCGAGATCGCCGACGTCGTGGCCTTCCTGGCCTCACCGGCGTCGTCCTACGTCACCGGGGCCTCCTGGGCCGTCGACGGCGGCATGCTCCAGATGGGACCGCAGGGCGGCTCCCACATCACTTCGTCAGCTTGGCGGGAAGGATAACTTGAAATCTCTATGGCTCGATACCGCGCCCGTTATACCCACTGATCCCTTCGACCCCGAGGCGTCCTATGACACCGTGGTGGTCGGCGCCGGCCTCACCGGCCTCACCACGGCAGCCCTGCTGGCACGCAGCGGACAGCGCTTAGCCCTCCTGGAAGCACGCACGGTAGGCGCCGTCACCACCGGCAACACCACAGCCAAAGTTTCCCTCCTGCAGGGAACGCAGCTGTCCAGCATCACCTCGCACCACAACGCGGAGACTGCCCGCCAGTATGTGGAAGCCAACCGGCAGGGACAAAGCTGGCTGCTGCGCTTCTGCGACGAAAACGGGATTGGCTACGAGGTCCGGGACGCGTACACCTACGCCACCACCGAGCAGGGACTCAAGAGCCTGCGGAAGGAACACGAGGCAGCCCAGGCGGCAGGACTCGACGTCGAGTTCACAGCGGAGACGGAGCTGCCCTTTGCAACCACGGGTGCACTGCGGCTCCGCGACCAGGCCCAGATCCAGCCGATGACGGTGCTGGCCGGCCTGGCCAAGGATTACCGCGCCCATGGCGGCCGCCTGATCGAGGGCGTCCGGGTGACCGGCGCACGCCACGAGGAGGGCGCCGTCATCAAGGTCGCAACCAGTCAGGGCGAGGTCACCGCCCGGCACCTGGTGCTGGCCACCGGCATCCCGATCCTTGACCGCGGCGGTTACTTTGCCGTGCTGAAACCCGAGCGTTCCTACGCAGTAGCCCTGCCGGTGACGGGAGAGGTTCCGCAGGGCATGTACCTCTCCGTCGATTCACCCACCCGCTCCCTGCGGACCGCGGAGGCAGACGGTATCTCCTACCTGCTCGCCGGGGGCAACGGGCACACGGTCGGCCGGAAAAAGTACACCCAGGAACTGGTGGACGATCTGGTGGACTGGACCGTGGAGAACTTCGCGGTGGGAAGCGCGGCCAGTTATGCCTGGTCGGCGCAGGACTACTCACCGGCACGCAGCCTGCCCTACGTCGGGCAGCTGCCGGTGATGGGGTCCAACATCTATGTAGCCACCGGTTACAACAAGTGGGGCATGACCAATGCCGTCGCGGCTTCGCTGGCCCTGAGCGCGGAGATTCTCGGCGGCGAAAACCCGTGGGCACGCGAGCTGTACAAGCCCCGGGTCGCCCCGCTGGATGCCGCGTCCACCCTGCGGGACAATGCCGAGGTGGGGCTTTCCATGCTCACCGGCTGGGCCGCCGGGCTGGCCAACAGCACTGACACGGCCCCGCCGGAGGGGCAGGGCGTGGTGTCCCGGGAGAACGGGAAACCGGTGGGGACCTGCACCGTGGCCGGCGAGACCAGCCGGGTGTCGGCCGTGTGCCCGCACCTCAAGGGAGTCTTGAACTGGAACGACGCCGAACAGTCCTGGGATTGTCCACTGCACGGCTCCCGGTTCACGGCGAAGGGAACACTGCTCGAAGGTCCCGCGGTCAAGAACCTCGATCCCGCCTGATCGCCGGACCCGGTTTTACCCAAAAAGACTGCGGATGCCATGCAAGGCATCCGCAGTCTTTGTTTGACCTGCCGGGCGGCTAGAGGCCGGCCCGGGGTCCGCCGGATTCCGGGTCATCCATCGCCGGATCCGCGTCCGGGGCTGCCGCCAGCCGCGAGGTGTCGGTCGAGGTAGGTCCTACCGGAGCCGTGCCGGCCGCGCCGGTGGCGGCATTGCCGGGGGCATCAACGTTTCCCCGCCACGAACCCGTTTCCGATCCGCGGCTTTCAATGAATTCCTTGAACCGCGCGAGGTCGGCCTTGACCTGCCGGTCATCGGCGCCGACCACGGAACCCAGCTTCTCAACGATGTTTTCGGGATCCCAGTCCAGCTGGACGGTGACCCGGGTCTCGGCGTCGCCCAAGCGGTGGAACGTTACGACGCCGGCATGCGACTTTCCGTCCGTACTCTTCCAGGCGACCCGCTCATCCGGATGCTGCTCGGTAATTTCGGTGTCGAATTCCCGCTCGACACCGGCCACCTTGGTTACCCAATGGGTGGTGGTGTCGGAAAGCTGGGTGATGGAGAGAACGCCGCCCATGAAGTGCGGGAAGGACTCGAACTGGGTCCACTGGTTGTAAGCGGTGGTAACCGGTACTGATACGTTGATTGACTCTTCTACGGTGGTCATTCTGTCCCTCCGGTAGTGCGAATCCTGCCTTTGGCCGGGCCGCTTCTCACAGGCCCCGTTTTCCTCACCGTACACAGGACGACAAGTTCCTTCAACTGGAAGTAAGGTTGCTTATATTAGCTTTCCCGGGAACCGGTCCGTTCTGTTCCGAGCCGCGCCCCGGGGTTAGGCTGGGGAACAATCCACCTGTCGGAGGCGCTTGATCCGGAACGTAGCCGGGTTTTCCGGCAGGTGAGTCCAGTACTCATTTTTCGTCAATATTGGAGGAAACATGAAGGCATCTGAAGAGCTGACCACCAACCTGCAGGCCGTCCTGGTGGACATGATCGAACTGCACCTGCAGGGCAAGCAGGCCCACTGGAACGTAGTGGGTAAGAACTTCCGGGACCTGCACCTGCAGCTTGACGAGATCATTGACGACGCGCGCATCTTCGCGGACGAGCTGGCCGAGCGCATGCGTGCCCTCCGCGCCGTTCCGGACGGCCGAAGCGTGGCGGTGGCCAACGGCACCAGCCTGCCGCCGTTCCCCGCCGGGCTGGTTGACACCAGCGATACCGTGACGCACGTGGTCGCCATGCTCGAGGCCGTCGTCAAGACCATGCGCGACGTGCACGACCAGGTGGACGAAGAGGATCCGACCACTGCGGACATCCTGCACGGCTTTATTGCCAAGCTGGAGCAGTACGCCTGGATGGTGGATGCCGAGAACATTTCCGCCACGGCAGAGGTTGTCACCCCCGAAGACAGCAACCTGGAACCGACCCGCTAGGACTCCGGCTTCCGGGCCGGCGTATCCCTTTTCCACGGGGTGCGCCGGCCTTTGCCGTCCCCCCGCACCGCCGGCAGGCAGCTGGCCCGGTGGAAGGCTAACCGGCGATGGCCTGCCGCACTTCTTCGAGCAAATCCATCATGTGCGCCAGTGCGGCAGCGCCGTCCCCGGCAGCGACGGCGTCCGCCACCAGCACATGTCCCCGCAGGGCAGCCTCGCTCGGGTTCGCCGGCATCATGCCCTGCCGGGTACGGCCGGTAAGCACCTCGGCAACCACATCCTGAAGCGAGGCGAACATATCGTTGCCGCTGGCGCGCAGCAGCAACGTATGGAATTCAATATCGGCCTGCAGGAACTCATCCAGCTCCCCCGCTTCGCCGAGCCTTCGAAGCTCCGCGGCCAGCTCCACCATCCGGTCCCGCTCAGCAGGTGCCGCGTGGCTGGCGGCGGCCGCCGCGGCTACCGGCTCCACGCCCACCCGCAGTTCGGTCAGGGTGCGGAACTGCTCTGCCCGACCCGGTCCGGCCAGGCGCCACTTGATGATCCGCGGATCGAACACATTCCACAGCTGCGGTTCCTGCACCACAATGCCGACCCTGCGCTTGGAATACACCAGGTTCATGGACTCGAGGATCCGCATGCAGTCGCGGACCACGGTTCGGGAAACTCCGAACTCCTGCTGCAGCCCGTCAAGCGTGAGCCGGTCCCCCGGGGCAAGCACGCCGGAGGCAATGTCCTGGCCCAGGGTCTCGATGATCCGGGCGTTCAGGACCGCGGCCGGCGGCCCGGCATGTTCGTTCATATCCGCATCTTTCCAGCTACGTTCCTTGTATATTCCTTAGAGTGCATATGAGTGAGTGGTGCCGAATCGGCGGGGATACCGCTCGTATCGGCCATCCGCTCCCTGCTTCAGCCTAGCCTCCGAAGCATGCCTTCGGTCAGCCGCCGACGGAGCCCCAATGTACCCGGCCCCGCTCCAACAGTTGGTGATACCTTTGTGCTCAGAAGTTCGGCCAGCAAACCGGTCCGAACCCGCGACAACGGCGTCCCAAGGAGATTTCTATGTCCCCAGCAGCACAGCACCTGGTCATTATGGGTGTTGCCGGATCGGGCAAAACCACCATCGCCAATCTGCTTTCCAAACGGCTCGGATGGATTGCAGCAGAGGCTGACGAGTTCCATCCGGCCGTAAATATCGCCAAGATGTCCGCCGGCGTCCCCCTGGACGACGACGACCGTTGGCCGTGGCTCTACGCCATCCGCGATTGGATGGGTGTCCAGGCGGAAAACGGCCGATGCACCATCGTCACTTGTTCCGCGCTGAAACGCACGTACCGGAACGTACTTGCACAGGCGACCGGGGACGTAACGTTCGTCCACCTGGACGGGAGCAGCGATGTGCTCGCCGAACGCATGAAAACCCGAAGCGGACATTTCATGCCGCCGTCCCTGCTTCCCTCGCAGTTGAGCACTTTGGAGCCGCTCTCACTGGACGAGGCCGGTATCCGGATTGAAATAACGGATTCTCCCGCGGAAATAGTGGATGCCATTCTCCGGCACCTGGGTTTCACGGTTGCCTAAGCATCTCCGCCGTCGGTCCAAGGTGAACGCGGGACCGGGGAAACCGTGGAAAAATAGGTAGCTTCAATAAACTCTTTTGGCGCCTGCACCGCCCTCTGGAAGGACTTTTCAACCATGATGGGTGGCCACCATGCCGCTAGCGGCGCCGCGGCCTGGGTTGCCGTCGCCTCCACCGCTCCCCACGCCTTCGGCTGGTATCCGGTGACGCCGCTCGGCGTCGTCACCGGAGCCCTGTTGACCGCCGGCGCCGCGCTGCTGCCCGATCTCGACCATCACAGCGGGACCATTGCCCATTCCCTTCCCCCGCTCACCAAAATCCTTGCCCGCTTTACGGAGGCCGTCAGCGGCGGCCACCGGCGCGGCACTCATTCCCTGCTCGGGCTGGCGGTCTTCGTGGCGCTGGCAACAGCACTGGGCAGGGTGACCACCGAGGTGCCGGTCTTCGGATCAGTGGCGGTGGGAGCGGGGATCCTGTCCGTCCTGCTTATGGGCTTTGCCTTCAAGGCGCTGAAGATCGCCGGCGGGCCGGTTCGCAGCTGGTTCCTCGCCCTGGCCTTCTCGGGGTTCATTGCCGTCTACGCCCCGGAAAACAATGACTGGCTGCCGGTGGCGGTGGGCCTGGGCGTGGCAGTGCATATTGTCGGTGACCTCCTCACCCACCAGGGCGTAATGATCCTGTGGCCGCTGCGCATCAAGCGCCCGCGTTCCCTGGTCCGCTTCCCTGTTGTCAGTAAGCTCTGGCGGAGCAGCGGCTGCTTCTCGCTGCCCCTGATCGGCGCGGCCGGATCATGGCGGGAATGGGCCCTGATGGTGCCCGTGACCATTTACGCGATATACGGCGTCACCGTGGACGGCATGACGGCGCTGACCGGCTGGTCCCCCTATACCTAGACCGCTTCCCCGGACGGGAGCACAGCCGGGGCAGGATTAAAGTGGAAGTGTGGAACTGGCTCTTTTTGCTGTCGTGGGTGTTGCCGTCATTGTGACGGTTGCTGCCTTTTCCAAACGCCTCGGGATAGCTGCACCATTGATCCTGGTGGTGGTGGGGCTGGCCCTTTCCTACACGCCGGGCATGCCGGAGTTCTCCGTTCCGCACGAATGGATCCTGATGGGCGTGCTGCCCCCGCTGCTCTACGCCGCCGCGGTGAACGTCCCCGTGGTGGACTTCCGGCGCAACATCGGTGCCATTTCCTCGTTGTCCGTCTTCCTCGTCCTGTTTTCGGCTTTTGCCACGGGGCTGCTCCTCTACCTGCTGCTGCCGGACCTGAACTTTGCCGCCGCAGTGGCGCTGGGCGCCGTCGTCAGTCCGCCCGACGCCGTCGCTGCCACTTCGATCGGAAAGAAGCTGGGCCTGCCGCCGCGCCTGGTCACGGTGCTCGAAGGCGAGGGGCTGGTCAATGATGCCACCGCCCTCGTGCTGCTGCGCTCCGCCGTCGCCGCCTCCGCCGGGGGCCTGTCGAGCATCTGGGCCGGCATCGGTGACTTTGCTTTCGCCGTCGTCGTGGCCGTTCTCGTCGGACTGCTGGTAGGCGCGGCCACGGTATATGTCCGATCGAAACTCTCCGATCCGGTTCTGGATACGGCAATCTCCTTTGTGGTTCCCTTCATTGCCTTCATTCCGGCGGAGGAAGCCGGGGCCTCGGGTGTGCTCGCCGTCGTCGTGGCCGGGCTGTACACCGGGCACCGCAGTGCCTCAGCGCTGACGGCGCAGGCCCGGATCAATGACAGCATCAACTGGCGGACCATCCAGTTCCTGTTGGAAAACGGCGTTTTCCTCCTCATGGGACTGGAACTGCGGCATCTGGTGGAGAACATCGACGCCAGCCTGCTTCCGGTCCTCGATGCCGTACTGATCGGACTGGCAACCACCGTGCTGCTGATCCTGCTGCGCTTCGCCTGGGTTACTCCTTTGATCTACCTGCTGCGGCTGAAGGTCCGTCACCAGGAACGGCGGACCAAGCGGTTCCGGCTGGGCCTGGACCGGATCAAGGCGGGCGGGCTGAACGACGATCGGCAGCGCAGGCGGCATCGGCGGGCCGAGCTGCTCTACCTCCGCCGCCGGGCCGACGTCGAGCAACTCGGCCGCGAGGGTTTGGGCTGGCGCGGAGGCTTGGTGATCTCCTGGTCCGGCATGCGGGGCGTGGTGACCTTGGCCGCGGCCCAGTCCCTGCCGGAGCAGACCCCGTACCACGAGCAGCTGGTGCTGATCGCTTTCACGGTGGCCGTGGCAACCCTGCTGCTGCAGGGCGTCACCCTGCCGTGGCTGATCCGTCTCCTGGGGGTTCGGGGCCGGGATGTGGCATCGGATCTGAGGGAGCTGGCCAAGCTGCTGGACGAGCTCAGCGGTGCCGGGCTCAGCGTCCTGGAGCAACCGGCGCAATGCCCGGGCGTACGCCCGGTGGTGGACCCGGATGTGGTTGAGAGGGTCCGCCAGAGCACCTTCCTCCGCAGCGAACTGGCCTGGGAACGGGTACGTGCACTCGGGGAAAACGAGGATCCGACGCCGCAGCTCCAATACCGGGAGCTGCGCCGCGCCGTCGTCGAGGCCGAACGGAACCAGCTGCTGCTGGCCCGCCGAGAGGGACGCTATGCGTCCCGAACCCTTTCGGAGGCGCAGCGGCTGCTGGACCTGGAGGAATCCCGCCTGCACCCGCGGCTGGGGGAACGCTAGCGGGAGTGCTCCCAGGCGGAGAAAGGCGGCCGGGACACCGCCGGCCCAGCATCGCGATTGGCCCTCGCGTCAGTCCTGGTGAAGCTGCAGGTAGTTGCCGCAGCCATCGTCGAAAACCGCCTGGGCCCCCGTTGAATCAAGGGTGGGTTCACCGAGGAACTGGACGCCGAGCCCCGATAACCGCTCATACTCCGCCTGCACATCCGGTACGCCGAGCACCAGCACGGGCAGCTGCTCCCGGTACAGCCCCGTCCGGTACGCTTCGGCAACCGGGTTGTCGCTGGGTTCGAGCAGCAGCCCCGGGCCACCCGGATCTTCAGGCGAGCAGACGATGAACAGGTTGTACTCCGGCATGGCCATCAAGGGTTCCAGGCCAAGGGTGCCCGTGTAGAACTCGTAGGCACGTTCCGGGTCGACCACATGGATGCCGCTCATTTTGATCCGCATCTGCGAAAGGGTACCTCCGGCTCCGGCCGGTGTCAGCAGTGCCGGATCAGCTGTGGAATCAACGGTGCTTCAACGGCTGCGGCGCGGTTTGCCGTTCTTGCCGGCGCCTTTGCCCTTGCCTGCGGGACGCCCGCCGGACTTTGCCGCGGGCTTGGCCGCGCTCCGGGTCTGGCGCTCCTTGGTCCGCTTCCTGGCTGAGGACTTCTGTTCGGCTTGGATGGAGGGTTGGCGGGAGCTGTTCGCGGTCCGCCCGCGCACCACCCCGACAAACTCTTCGATGTCCGCCTCGTCCCGGTCCTGCAACCAGGCAATTCCGATCCGTGTTGCCGGAACACCGTTCACGGGCCGCGCTGCAACGTCCTTCCGGGAGTGCAGGCGGGCTACCGACATGGGGAGGATCACAACACCGCTGCCGGCGGCAGCCACCTCAAGCGCGACGGCGGCGCCTCCCATCTCGTCAATGTCCAGGATCGTCTCGCCGTCGAGATCCGCGAGGTCGACGGCGTCGAAGGCCGCCAGGGGGTGCTCCTTTGAGGCAACGGCGACCGGCTGCTCTTCGTACAGCGGAATCACATTCACGCCGTCCGGGCGCGCGAAACCTTCGGCAGGAATACGGATAAACGCCAGGTCCGCCCGGTTGGAGGCAAGTTCCTCCAGCGCTGCGGGCTCCTCACACTGGAACGTCCTCAGTTCCTGGTCCTGCCGTTCACGCCAGCGGGTGATCCATTTGCCCGGCGTCACGCCCGGTACGTAGGCCACGGTCAGCGGCCGCGACGTTGCCCCCTGCAGGGATGCTGATGTGTCTGTGGGCATCAGAACACCTTAGCCCACCGGGAGGTGGCGCGGCGGGCGGATACCCTTGGAATATGACCACCGAGAAATCTCCCCAATCCATGAAGCCTGCCACGGCAGCCAAGAAACTGGGCATCTATCTGCCCGCAGCGCCGCAGGATTTCCAGGACGGTCCTATTTCGCGGGCCCAATTCGACGAACTCCAGTCCAATCCGCCTGAGTGGCTCACCGAGCTGCGCCGCACCGGACCCCATCCCCGCCCCGTCGTGGCGCAGAAGCTCAACGTCTCGATCGGCGGTTTGACCCGCGCCGGCGTGACCGAGGCCCTGACCACCGAGGAAATCAAGGCACTGCTTGCCCAGCCGCCGGCCTGGCTGGTTGAAGAACGTGCGAGCTTTGCAGCCGTCCGTGCGGAAGCCCAGCGGGTAAAGGAAGCCGAAGCCAAGAAGGCCGAACGCGCCTAGGAGCCCACCGGATTCGCAATAAGGGAGGGGCCGCGCAGATGCTGCGCGGCCCCTCCCTTATTCCGCCCCCTGCTCCGCGGGACGATCATCCACGACGCAAAAAAATGACCCCGGCCGTCTGGCCGGGGTCATTCTTTTCTATGTGCGCGAGGGGGGATTTGAACCCCCACGCCCTTTCGGACACTGGCACCTGAAGCCAGCGCGTCTGCCGTTCCGCCACTCGCGCATAAATGGTTTCCCGTGGCAACGTTGTGCGGACAATCTCACACGATCCAAGTGGATCCTGTCTGTGATCATTCGTTGCGTTTCCTCGGGAACAGCAGAATCAAGCATACCGGCAATTTGGCCAAACACCTAAACGGCTTCCGAAGCCACCTTAAAACCGCACTGCTGCAAGGAATCACCGGCTGTCCTTCCGGCTTTGCAGGGGACGCCGTGAAGCGGTAACCGGCTTGCCGCAGCCACCGGAGCGGAACGCGGGGCGCCGGGACGGCGGTAAGACAATTATCTGCACTCACCAGTAGTATCGAAGTGGACGCATGTACCTGTGCCCTGCCGGAACCAGTCCCGAACCAGTCCCGGCGGTCGATTCCGCCGGCACCACGGTGCCAGGCAGGTACTGCAGACGAGGCAATTCACTGGACAGGACACGGAAGGAGACGAACTTGGGCATACTCGACAATGTCGAACGCGGCATCGAAAAGATTGTTCGTGGTGCTTTCGCGTCCGGTTCGTCCGGCCGTGTTGAACCGCTGGAGCTTGCCATCGCACTCCGCAAGGAACTGGATCAGCATTCCATGGTCCTGGGCCAGGGCCGGACCCTGGCACCGAATGTCTTTACTGTGCGGCTCTCCACCTCGGACTTCGCCCAGGCACAGAAGTGGGGTGCACCCCTGGCTGAAGAGCTCTGCGACGTGGTCATTAAACATGCACGCAGCCAGTCCTACACACTCCAGGGCCCGGTACGGGTTTCGTTTACCCGCGATTCCTCCCTTAAGGCAGGGGTGCTTGAAGTGGATTCATCCACTGAAAAGTCCCCCTCGGCCCAGGCCCGGATGCCCTCTCCTCCTGCACCGCGGCAGGGACCCTCGGCTCGGATGCAGCCTGTCTTGGACGTTGACGGCCAGCGTTACACCCTCAATGCTCCCTCTGTGGTCCTGGGCCGCTCCTCCGAAGCCGACATCCTCGTGGACGACACCGGTGTTTCGCGCCGCCATCTGGAGATCCGTACCGAGAACGGAGCCAGCCGTGCCGTCGATCTGGGCTCCACCAACGGCAGCTTCGTCAACGGCCAGAAAGTTCAAGGTGAAGCAGTGCTTACCGACGGATCCACAATCACCATGGGACGCACCCGAATCGTCTTTCGGCTGCTGCCTGTCCGGACCGGGGGACGTTAGTGCTCAGCGAATTAACTGAAACACTCCTGCGCTACGGCTTCCTGATCCTGCTGTGGATCATGGTGGTCAGCGTTGTCGGCGCCATTCGACGCGACCTCGCCGTGGGCAGCCGCAACCGGACCGGCACCCCGACGGCCCGCCAGATCCGCAAAGACCCGAACCTTGAACAGCGTGCGCCGGCCCCCGGCAAGGTGACGCCGAGGGAACTCGTAGTGACGGAAGGCCCCCTGCGCGGCACCACGCTTGACCTGGCTGCCAGCCCCATCCTGCTTGGACGGGCACAGGAAGCAACCCTCGTCCTGGAAGACGACTACGCCTCCGGGCGCCATGCCCGCCTCTTCCCCCAGGGCAGCCGCTGGTTCGTTGAGGACCTCGGTTCAACCAACGGAACCTATCTCGGCGGAAGCCAACTAACCCGGGCGTTGCCCGTCGAACCCGGTGTGCCGATCCGCATCGGTAAGACGGTCATCGAATTGAGGCCCTGACAGTGGCCCTGGTCCTCAGATATGCAGCACGGTCCGATGTTGGAATGGTTCGTTTCAAGAATGACGATTCCGCCTACGTCGGCCGCTACCTCGCCGTCGTCGCCGACGGCATGGGCGGCCATGCAGGCGGCAACGTCGCCTCCGCCTCCACCGTGCTCGATCTGGTCCATCTGGACAGCAGCGTCCACGAGGACGAGCCCCTGACCGTCCTTGCCGATGAAATCCAGGCGGCGAATTCGCTTCTGTCCGAGTTGGTGACCACCAGCCCCCAGCTCTCCGGCATGGGCACCACAGTCACTGCGCTGCTGCTGCACGAGCAGCGCCTGGCACTGGCGCACATCGGCGACTCCCGCGCCTACCGGCTCAAAGACGGCCGGTTCGAACAGATCAGCATCGACCACACCTTCGTGCAGCGGCTTATCGATGAAGGGCGCCTGCAGCCCGAAGAAGCCGAAGTGCACCCGCATAAGAACGTCCTCATGCGCGTGCTCGGTGACGTTGATGCCAGCCCCGAACTGGACCTGGCCACTTTCGACGTCGAGCCCGGCGAACGTTGGTTGCTGTGTTCGGACGGGCTTACTGCCGTCCTGCGCGACTCCGACATCGAGGGCGTTCTCCGCGGCACCTCGGACCTGCAGGAATGCGTGGACACCCTGGTTGAACTCACCCTGGCCGGCGGTTCTCCGGACAACGTGACAGTGGCAGTCATTGAAATAGATGAAGACCCCGACGCCGGCTCCGCCCCGGCAACCGCTCCGCTCTCCGAAGTGTCCTCCCGGGACAACGTTTACCGCCCTACGGCTGCTGTAGCTGCGGCACCGCCCGTGACCGAAGACGAGCCGGGACTGCGCACGGAGAATACCGCTGCCCGCGACGATGCCGACGATGCCGACGACGCCGATAGTGAGCGCGAACGCGCCCAGCTGATCCGCCAGGATCTGGCCTCCCGACCGCACGTATTGGTTGGCGCGGCTTCCCTTGCCACCGAGACCGGCGAAATTCCGATCGTCACGAAGCGGTCCGCCGAGCGGCGCGCTGCCCGCATGCTTACCCACAAGGCCGACTCCGAGGAGCAGGCAGAGCAGCAGACCGGGGATTCACCCCGTACCGGCTGGAAGCGCTGGCTGCTGCCGGCGTTCCTGACCGTGGTTGCCCTGCTGCTCGCCGTCGTCGTGTGGCTCGGCTACACCTGGACGCAGACCCGCTACTACGTGGGCTCCTATGAAAACCGGGTCGCCATCTACAACGGTGTCTCCCAAACCATCGGACCGATCCAGCTTTCACATGTCACTGACGTATCCGATATTCCGGTGGACAGCCTCGCCGAATATCACCGCAACCGGGTGGAGGACACCCTTCCTGCCCGGGATCTTGAGCATGCCGGAGAAATAGTCAGCGAGTTGCGGGACACCGCCAAGGCGGTCCTGTGTCCGCCGGTGAACACCGATTCCCCGACTGCTGCACCTTCGCCGGGTGCGACTGCTGCGCCCAACACCGAACAGAACAGTGCCTGCGGAGGTGAGCAGTAATGTCGGATGTCCTCACCGTGCCTAAACCGCGCCGGAACACTGAAGCCCTCCTCCTCCTCGTTGCGCTCCTGGTCGGAGTGGGGGCCAACATGATTGTCGGCCTCGACGAGGACCGTGCCTTCGACTCCGACTTCTGGGTCCAGGGCGGGACCCTCATGGCCCTGGTAATCATCTTCCACCTCGTGCTGCGCTTCCGTGCCAAATATGCCGATCCGGTAATACTTCCCATCGTGACTGCCCTTAACGGCATCGGGTTGGCCATGATCCACCGCCTGGATATCACCAACGGCGATGATGCAGCGGACCGGCAGCTGTTGTGGAGCACAGTGGCCGTGGCGGCAGGAATCGCCGTGCTGTTCATCATCAAGGACCACCGGATCCTGCGCCGCTACACCTATATCTCGTTGATCGTCAGCGCGATCCTGTTGCTCCTTCCGCTGATGCCGGCTCCCGTGGGGCGCGAGATCAACGGAGCCCGGATCTGGATCAACGTTGGCATCGGGACCTTCCAGCCCGGTGAGATCGCCAAGATCACCCTGGCCATATTCTTCGCCGGGTATCTATCCACCAACCGGGACCTCATCCTGCTCGCGGGACGGAAGGTCGGGCCGCTGCAGTTCCCGCGTATGCGGGACCTGGGCCCCATGCTCGTTGCCTGGCTTGTCAGCATCGGCGTGCTGGTCTTCCAGCGGGACCTTGGCTCGTCCATCCTCTTCTTCGGGCTGTTCATGGCCATGATCTACGTCGCCACCAGCCGCGTGAGCTGGGTACTGATCGGCGTGGGCCTGCTCGCGGCCGGCGGATTCGTCGCCCTCCAACTGTTCAGCCACCTGCAGGCGCGTATCCATGGCTGGCTCAACGCCTTTGATCCCGAGGTCTACAACGGGGCCGGCGGCAGCTACCAGGTAGTGCAAGGGCTCTTCGGCCTGGCCAGCGGAGGGCTTGTCGGCACGGGATTGGGACAGGGCCGCCCGGATCTGGTGACCTTCGCGAACAGCGATATGATTATTGCCGCCCTCGGCGAGGAACTTGGCCTGATCGGCATCTTTGCGATCGTGCTGATGTTTGTGCTCCTGGTATCCCGCGGATTCCGTGCCGCCCTGGGCACCAAGGACGGATTCGGGAAGCTCCTGGCCTGCGGGCTGTCCTTCATCATTGCCTTGCAGTGCTTCGTGGTGATCGGAGGCGTTACGCGCCTGATCCCGTTGACCGGATTGACCACCCCGTTCATGTCTGCCGGCGGATCGTCGTTGCTGGCCAACTGGATCATCGTGGCGCTCCTGCTCATGATTTCCGATGCTGCCCGCCGGCCCGCGCCCACCGGCCCGCTGGCCACCGATATGGTTCCCGCCATGTCCGATTCCCGGTCCGGCGCTTCCGCCCGTGCCCGGCGTTCCCCTAAGGGAGGAGACGAATGAACCAGGCTATCCGTAACAGCTGGGTAGTGGCCCTGGCAATGTTCGTGCTCATTCTCGGTTCGCTGACCTACGTGCAGTTCTTCGCCGCTGAGAAGCTCAACACCAACCCGAATAACAACCGGGCCCTGTACCGTGATTTCGGCGAACCCCGCGGCTCCATCCTTGTGGACGGCAAGGCGATTGCGGAATCCGTTCCCTCGGACGACCAGTTCAATTACCAGCGGGTCTACAACAGCCCGGAGCTGTATTCGCATCTGACCGGTTATTTCAACCTGAACAACACCACGCAGCTGGAAATGACCATGAACGACGAGTTGTCCGGCAACAGCTCCCAACAGTTTAACGACAAGCTGGTCCAGCTCTTCTCCGGTGCCCAGAGCCAGGGTGCTTCGGTGGAACTGACCATCGATCCGGAACTCCAGCAGCTGGCCTACGACCTTATTCCCGACGGCCAGAAGGGATCCATCGTGATGATGGACCCGAAGACGGGCGATATCCTCGCCATGGTCTCCAAGCCCTCATACGACACCAATCTCCTGGCCGGCCATGACACTGCGGTGTTGGGCACCAACATGGAGGCCCTGACCTCCCAGCCGGGCCTGTCGCCCTACACGAATCCGGCCACGCAGTCCCTGTTGGCCCCCGGGTCCGTCTTCAAACTCGTGGACACGGCAGCAGCCCTGGAGTCTGGAAAATATGACGCCGAATCCGTGATCCCGAATCCGCCGGAACTCCCGCTGCCCGGAACCAACATCTCCCTTCCGAACTTCACCACTGGCGCCTGCTCGGCCCGGTCCGAGGCAGACTTCGCCTTTGCCCTCGCCTGGTCCTGCAATACCGTCTTCGCCCAGGTGGCACTGGACCTGGGGCAGGACAACATTGCAGCGCAGGCCAAAAAGTTCGGTTTCGATACCTCCCTCCAGATCCCCAACGAGGTTGTGGCCAGCCATTTCCCCGAGAACGAGGACGAGGCCCAACTGGCCCTTGCCTCCATCGGACAGGGAAGCGTGACCGCTACCCCGCTGGAGGTTGCCATGATTTCCGCAGCCATCGCCAACGACGGCGTGCAGATGACCCCCAACCTGATCCGCAGCGTCCGCGCTCCCGATTTGTCCGTGATCGACGAACCGAAGCCCACTGAATTGAATACTTCCGTCAGCCCCGACACAGCCCGCCAGCTCACCGAGTGGATGGTCGGCGTCGTAGACAACGGCTCAGCCAAATCTGCCCAGGTCCCCGGCTTCA
The DNA here is from genome assembly GCF_025244865.1 of Arthrobacter sp. zg-Y1110. Taxonomy (NCBI): domain Bacteria; kingdom Bacillati; phylum Actinomycetota; class Actinomycetes; order Micrococcales; family Micrococcaceae; genus Arthrobacter; species Arthrobacter sp. zg-Y1110. The sequence goes on along the minus strand of NZ_CP104272.1, from coordinate 21,826 downwards.
AGGTGGCCGGCAAGACCGGCACAGCCCAGGTGGACGGCCGGGGAGACAATGCCTGGTTCACCGGCTTCGCGCCGGCCGACGATCCGCAGGTGGCCATTTCCGTTGTTATGGAAGACGTGGACCTGGCCACCGGTGCCCAATTGACCACTCCAAGCGCGCAGAAACTCCTAGAGGCGGTGTTGAATAAGTGAGGCCTACATCGGGTATCACCTTAGGCGGCAGGTTCCAGCTGACCGACCGTATTGCCATCGGCGGTATGGGCGAGGTCTGGAAGGCACGGGACCTTGTCCTGGGCCGCATTGTTGCCATCAAGATCCTCAAGGAGGAGTACACCGGGGATCCGGGCTTCCTTAACCGTTTCCGGGCGGAGGCCCGGCACACGGCGCTGCTCAACCATCCCGGCATTGCCAATGTCTTCGACTACGGCGAAGAGGACGGTTCGGCGTACCTGGTCATGGAACTTGTTCCGGGCCAGCCGCTGTCCAGCATCATTGAGCGTGACAAGGTGCTCTCACCGGACCGGACGCTGTCCATCATCGGCCAGGTTGCCACTGCGCTTGCCGTAGCCCACAACCAGGGCCTGGTGCACCGCGACGTGAAGCCGGGCAACCTGCTCATCATGCCCGACGGCAAGGTCAAGATCACCGACTTCGGGATCGCCCGCCTGGCCGACCAGGTGCCGTTGACGGCCACCGGCCAGGTCATGGGCACTGCCCAGTATCTGGCTCCGGAACAGGCCACCGGACAGCAGGCGACGGGTTCCAGCGACATCTACGCGCTTGGTGTCATTGGCTACGAGCTCCTTGCCGGCCGCCGTCCCTTCTCCGGTGAATCCCAAATCGCGATTGCCCTGGCACAGGTCAACGACACGCCTCCGCCGCTGCCGGAAACCATTCCGGAACCGGTGCGTGCCCTGATTATGTCCATGCTGGCGAAGGACCCGGCAGATCGTCCGGCCGACGCCGAGTCGCTGGCCCTTGCGGTCGCCGCCATCCGCCGCGGAGACATCCACGCAGCCCAGGAAGCCGTCCCCGGCATGCTGCTCTTCGGTTCCTCCGCCGGCGCGGTCACGGCCCCGGTGCCCACCACCGGTACTTCAGCAACCCGCGTGGTGGACACCGCACCGTCGACGTCGGCACTGCCCACGGTCGCCGGTGCGTCCGTGCCCGATGCCCGCACGGGTGAGCTTGCCGCGTCCCGTGAATGGACCGATGAAGACGATGTCGATTACGACGACGGCGACCCGGGGGACGTCGAAGAGGAAAAGCGCCGCAGCCCCTGGACGATCCCGCTGATCGCCTTGCTTGTGCTCATCCTGGCCGGCGTCGTGGCATTCTTCGTACTCACCGGCTCCGAGGGAGACGAGGACCCGGCCCCCGCCGCAAGCTCGTCAGCCGCCAGCCCGTCCCGCAGCCCCTCGCCTTCCAAGACCACAGCGACTGCGACCCCGTCCGAAACACCCGACGAAATCCGGATCGATTCGGCCACCTACGAGGGCCGGCCCGTGAACGAGGTGGCCACCGAGCTGAGCAACCTGGGTCTGCAGGTCAACCGCCTTCCCGTGTCCGACGCCGATATCGCCGAAGGACTGGTCGTTGAGGTCAATCCCTCGGGGCCGCTCAACCGCGGAGACGCGGTGACGGTGGTCTACTCCTCCGGCCCGGAACTTGTTTCCGTCCCTGCCCTGACAGGCCAGCCTGAGGCTGCGGCACGACAGCGCATCGTCGATGCCGGACTGGTGCCGGTCAACGGCGGCACCCAGCAGTCCGATGCCGCCCCGGGCACCGTCGTAGGGGTCAATCCCACCGAGGGCACTGCCGTGGCGCGGGGCTCTTCCGTCACCTACTACATCGCAGAAGCCGCCCCTTCAGCCCCGGCACCGGCTCCGGCTCCGGCTCCGACGACCCCGACTCCTTCCGCCCCGGCGGCTGGGAACGGCGCCGGCACTGGATCCGATCCCGATACCGGTACCGGTCTGAATCAGTCCGGCGGCGCCAGCATGACCGGCCCTACAGGCAGCAGCTAAGAGACCATGAGCGCAGAATTCCTTCGAGGGCAGCCCACCCTCAACACCGATAACGTCCTGAACGGGCGGTACGAGGTGGGTGAACTGATCGGGCGCGGCGGAATGGCCGACGTGTACCTTGGGCGGGATATCCGCCTGGGCCGGACCGTGGCCATTAAGGTGCTGCGGCCGGACCTGGCCCGCGATCCGCTGTTCCAGTCACGCTTCCGGCGCGAGGCGCGGGCCGTGGCGGGGCTGAACCACCCCTCCGTTGTGTCCGTCTATGACACCGGCGACCAGGAGTCCGCCTCGCCGCGGGACGACGTGCGGCTGCCCTACATCGTGATGGAATACGTTCCGGGGCGGACCCTGCGCGACCTGCTCAAGGCAGACGAGCTCACCATCGAGAAGTCCATTGACTATTCCCTCGGAGTCCTCGCCGCCCTGGATTACAGCCACCGCTCCGGGATCGTCCACCGGGACATCAAGCCGGCCAACGTTATGGTGACCGCCGACGGCGGAGTGAAGGTCATGGACTTCGGCATCGCGCGTGCCATGGCGGATTCAGCCGCAACCATGACGCAGACCCAGGCCGTAGTCGGTACCGCACAGTATCTGTCCCCCGAGCAGGCCCGCGGTGAAACCGTAGATGCCCGCAGCGACCTTTACTCCACGGCATGCCTGCTGTTCGAGCTGCTTACCGGCCGGCCTCCCTTCATCGGTGAAAGCCCCGTCTCCGTGGCCTACCAGCACGTCCGCGAACAGCCCGTCACGGCCAGCAGCCTCAACCCCGAAGTTCCAGCCGCCCTGGATGACGTCTTGAAACGCGGGCTGGCCAAGGACCGCGACCACCGTTATCAGACCGCGCGGGAATTCCGGGAAGCGCTGCTTTCGGCGCGCGACGGCGGACCCGTCACCGCTGCAACGCAGGCAATCTCCGTGCCACGCCCGGCGGAACCCGCCACCGTTGCCATGACCCCTGCTCCCGAAGACGAACCCCAGACGCGGGCCATGGCCAAAGTGCTCGCCGGCGGCTCACTCCTTCCGGACGATGACCATCCCCAGACGGAAGACCACCCGGCCCTTCCCGTCGGCTCCACAGGCGACCGCGACCCCCAGCAAAAGGCCCGCCGGCGGGCCTGGATCACCGTCTTCAGCATTCTTGTGGTCCTGGTTCTCGCCGTCGGCGGATTTGTCGGATGGAACATGATCAATGCCGAACCCGCCGCACCGGTAACGGCGGCCGTACCCCAGGTCGAAGGCAAATCCCAGACCGATGCGATGAACGCCATTATCAGCGCGGGCTTCCAGCCACCTCGGATCACCGAGGAATACAGCGACAGCGTGGCCGAGGACCTGGCCATCCGCACCACTCCGGCGGGTGGCGCTGACGTCGTCAAGGATGAGAGCATCACGCTCTACATCTCCAAGGGGCCTTCCAGCATGGTCATCCCGCAGGATCTGGTGGGAATGACGGAATCGGGAGCCCGCGACGAGCTTCGCGGGCTCGGCCTCAAGGGCGGGGCCACGATCGGGGGCAACAGCTCCACCATGGAGCAAGGACGTGTCCTCGGCACCGACCCTGCTATCGGCGAGACCGTCCCGGCAGACAGCGAAGTCGACATCGTGGTGTCCACCGGACGGGTAACCGTTCCGAATCTCGAGGGGATGTCTTGGGAGCAGGCCGAAGACAAACTACTCGATCCGACGCTCCTTCTGACTCCGAAAAAAACGGAAGTCGAATCCGCCGATGCAGCACCCGGCACGGTCATCGCGCAGAGTGTTCCCGGTGGCACGGACGTGGCCCCCGGAACTTCCGTGATCCTGTCGGTTGCCAAGGCACCGGCTCCGGAACCGACGCCTGCTCCGACAGCCTCGCCCACCAGCACGCCCGCCACCCCGCCGGGACGGCGCTAGGCGCGGGCGGGTGTCCCGGCCTGCGCTGAGCTTGCAATGAGCGGGCTCAGCGTGGCCGCGTGGGCCGCCGCTCCTGTCAGTCCGGCTGACTCCAGCCAGTTGCCCAGCATCTGGTAGCCGCCCTCGGTGAGGACGGACTCAGGGTGGAACTGCACGCCGGACAGCGGTGCTGTCGCATGCTGCAGGCCCATGATGATTCCGCTGGCCGTTCGCGCCGTCACCCGCAGTTCGGCGGGAATGCTGTCGGTGACAGCCGCCAGCGAGTGGTACCGGGTAGCGGTAAGCGGACTGGGCAGTCCCGCAAAAACATCCTCGCCGCCGTGTTCCACGAGCGAGGTCTTCCCGTGCATCAATTCAGGGGCGTGCGTCACCGTGCCGCCGTATGCCTCCGCCAGGGCTTGGTGGCCCAGACAGATGCCGAGCATCGCCGTTGCAGTTGCTCCGCACCAGCGGATCAGCTCTACCGATACACCCGCCTCGCCCGGCGTGCCCGGGCCCGGGGAAACCAGCACGCCGTTATGGCGGGCAGCCAGCTCAACCGCTGACTCGACGCTCAGGTCATCATTGCGGATCACCGTGGTTTCCGCCCCGAGTTCCTGCAGATAGCCCACCAGCGTATAGACAAAGCTGTCATAGTTGTCGATCACCAGGATCCGGGTGCTCATGGTGCTAGGAACCGCCAATCGTTGAATCCGTCAGTGAGGGAAGAAGGCTGCTCTCGGCAAGCCAGGGGAAGACATACTCCATCAGGGCCAGCACGGCCGCGGCAATCAGCACCGCGGAGAGCAGAATCCGGAACCACAACGGTCCGGGAAGGTGCCGAAACAACCATCCATACATTTTAGCGACCTCCGGAGGCGTTGGCGGCAACGATGTCTGCAATGGCCGGCGGGGGACCGGCGGACAGAGGCTGCCAGGAGTCCAGCAGGGCGTAGGCGATGATGCGCTCCTCGGAGCCGAAACGCGGGTTGCAGCTGGTGAGGGTAAGGAACCGTTCGCTGGGGATGGCTGCGGGGTCTGTAGGGACGGCTGCGAGCACATCGACCCGGGCGGGCAGCACTATCTGGGTATTGCGGTAGACGTAGTCGTAGTAACCGTCCGCGGTCTGAACGTAGATGTGGTCTCCGGGCACGAGCGTGTGGATGGGGTCCAAGGCCTTGCCGTGGGTCTGCCGGTGGCCTGCAACGGCGAAGTTCCCAACGGCCCCTGGCATCGCGGTAGCGGGATAGTGGCCCAGCCCCAGGCGGTCCAGCACGGCCGTCCCGACGCCGCTGGTCACCGGAGCGGCATAATCAGCCCCGAACCGGGGAACATAAACGACGCCGAATGTCTCGCCTTCCTCCGTTAGCGGGTCCAGCACCACCGGATCTCCGTAGTCCTGGGGCGATGAAGCCGGTGCCGGTACTGCGGGGAGGTCGAAGTCCTCGAACAACCCGTCGATGGCCTCCTGCTGGGCCCGGTTCGAGTCAATGTTGGTCCACCAGAGCTGCCAGGCGACAAACAGCGCCAAGACGATTCCCAGCGTTATCAGGAGCTCTCCGGCTACCTGGACCACCATCCGGCCCTTTCCGCCTGTACGGCGCGGGGAAGCACGACGCCGGCGTCGGCGCTGCCTGGTGGTAACGGATGGCTCGGCCAACGCTCTCCTTGTGGCTGGTACCGGTATTTCACGGCCTCAGGGAACCCGGGACTGCTTGGCCGCGGAATTCGCTAGGATAATCAGAATAGGGATGACCCTAACAGGTCCGTGCGATGAAGGAGACTTCTCCTGCTCCGACCTTGGTTGTCCCAGCCCATGACTACAACCACCGGCGTCTGCAGAGCCGGTTCCGCTAGGAGGATCCGTGCCTGAGTCCAAATCCCGCAAGAAGCCTTCCCGCCCCGCAACCCCCGCACAGACTGCGTCAGTGCCCAAAGAGAACCCCGTTTGGTACAAGCCGGTTATGTTCGGCCTGATGATCCTCGGCCTGCTGTGGATCATCACGTACTACATCACCCAGGGGGAGTACCCGGTGCCGGCTTTCGGTGCCAGCAACATCCTGGTGGGCTTTGGCATCGCGATTGTGGGCTTCCTGATGACAACGCGCTGGCGCTGACGCTCCGGCGTTCGTACCCTGGGCTTCCCGGTGCCGTTTTGGCGCCGGGAAGCCTTTTTATTTGCCCTGACGAGCGCTATCCCCGGTTTTCCACGTTGTTCACAGGTTGTGCACGGAGTTATCCACAGGTGTGGGAAACTCTGTGGGTTACTTCGGCAACTTCCTTGCAAATAAAGGGAAGGAGGTTATCCACACCTGTGGAATTACATGTGTGTAACTCCGTTCAGCCTATGGATAACCCTGTGGATCAGCGGCCAGGCACGAAAACTACATCCATGTAGGTTATTAACACTGTGGGTATCCCTGTGGATAACTTTCGAGTGCCCGGAGCTCCCCTGGGGCCTTCATCCCGGCACCCCGGCTGAACGGCAGACACATCGGCGGTATTAAACGGATGTGCCCGCCGTCGGTGACGGCGGGCACATAAGCAGGTGTATTTCCCCGTGGGGCTACCCGGGGATAATCTGCACCGGCGGTTGCCAGAGCACAGCCGCCGCCACGAGTACCAGCACAACTCCGGCAAGCCCGGCGAACTGAATGGCTGTGCGGCGCTTCCCTCTGGGTGTATAGGCCAAAATAGCCGCGCAGGCTGCACCGGTGAGCAGACCGCCCACATGGGCCTGCCAGGCGATCCCCGGGACCACGAACCCAAGGACCAGGTTCACCGCCAGCAGGATCAGCAGCGAACGCAGCTCGCCCTGCCGCTGCCGGATCACCACGAAGAGGGCGCCGAAGAGGCCGAAGACGGCACCGGAGGCGCCCACTACAGCCACCCCGGGATCCGCCAGGTACATCACGCCCACAGAGCCGCCCAAAGCCGAGATCAGGTACAGCAGGGCAAACCGGACGCGGCCGAACAAGGGCTCAAGGCTGCGGCCCAGGAACCAGAGGGCGTAGAGATTGAAGGCAATGTGGATGGGGCTGCCCTGGGAATGCAGGAACGCTGAGGTCAACAGGCGCCACGGTTGATAATCGGTCAGCACGGGTGCGTAGAAGAACGTGCGCGTAAATTCCGGCAGCAGCAGCTGCAGCACGTAGGCCACGGCACACACCGCCATGATGGTGATGGTCACGACCGGTTTTCCGCCCGGGGCGACGCGCCCTCCGAAGGGAGTCCGGTAGGCCGGCTGGGTCTTGCGCTGCTGGTTGAAGCAGTCCACGCACTGGACGCCTACTGCAGCGTTCTGCTGGCACTCAGGGCAGGCAGGGCGCCCACAGCGCTGGCAGCGGATGTAGCTGACCCGGTCCGGATGGCGGGGACACACGGGCACCTGAGAAGCCGGCACTTCGGCCGGCACACCATATGACATTGCTGGGACTCCCGGATTGACGAAAAGCCCCGGCCGAGAGTTCGGCCGGGGCACCTTCGAACAGGCTAGAGCTGCTCGACGGTAATGCTGTTGATGACCACGTCTTCGGACGGCTTGTCGCGTCCGTCGGTGGAAACCGCGTTGAGCTGGTCAACGAGTGCACGTGACTCGTCGTCGGCAACCTCACCGAAGATGGTGTGCTTGCCCTGCAGCCAGGTGGTAGGCACGGAGGTGATGAAGAACTGCGAGCCGTTGGTGCCCCGGCCCATCTGGACACCTGCGTTGGCCATGGCCAGCTTGTACGGGGCGGAGAAGTCGAGATCGGGGTTGATCTCGTCGTCGAACTGGTAGCCCGGTCCGCCGGTGCCGCGGCCCAGGGGGTCGCCGCCCTGGATCATGAAGTCCTTGATGATGCGGTGGAAGATGGTTCCGTCGTAGAGCGGACGGGTGGTCTTCTCACCCGTTGCCGGATCGGTCCACTCGATTTCGCCGGTGGCCAGGCCTACGAAGTTCTTGACCGTCTTGGGGGCGTGGTTTCCGAACAGGTTGACACGGATGTCGCCCATGGAAGTGTGGATGGTTGCTTTTGCTGTAGGAATAGCAGTCATAAGGACATTGTTCCACGGCGCTTCTACGCGTGGGCGGAATCGGCCGTGTTCAGCGCACAGTGAAAACCTGGGCCTGTCAGGGCCCTTGATAGCAGAGACCCGCAGGAACACGTAGGCTAAGGCTGAAACGACAACTATCCCGGGAGGTAGTTTTGAAGAAGGACCGCATCACCCATGATCTCGAAGCCAATGTTGCAGCAGGCATCGTGACTGCCCGCGACTGGGCAACACCCAAGGTCGACGCAGCCAGGGGCTGGGCCGTTCCGCGGATTGAAAAGGGGATCGAGACCGCATCCCCGAAGATCCAGGACGGCATCAAGCGCGCTGCTGATGAAATCGCCCAGGGCGTAGCCACCGTCACGCCCCGCATCCAGGGCGGGCTCGAGAAGGTTGGGCCGCGCATCAGCCACGCCGTGGATGAAGCCGCTCCGCGCATCCAGAACACCCTGGACCGTGCCACCCCGGCACTGAACACGGCCAAGGACCGGGTTGTGGATGATTACATTCCGGCCCTGTCCACGCGCATCGGGGTTGCCGCAGACAGCGTTTCGCGCAGCCTGACCGCTGCCAACGTACCCGTGCAGACGGCCGTTGCGAAGGTCACGGGCAACAAGAAGGCACTGAAGCGGGCACAGAAGGCGGCCGCGCAGGCTGCCAAGGAAGCCCGCAAGAGCCAGAAGGGCGGCGGCAAGGGCTGGCTGGTCTTCGGCATCATTGCAGCGGCCGTAACGGCAGGCGTGGCCGCCTGGCGCGCTTCCCGCCCGGTCGAGGATCCGTGGAAGACTCCGGCCCCCAAGCCTGCCGCCAGCAACGGTGCAGCGCCCAAGCCGGCAACCACCACCCCGGCAACGGCTCCTGCCGGCACCGGTGCTTCTTCGGCTGCTGCGGCTAAGCCGGCTGCGGCCACCACGCCGATCGCTGAGGTGCCCAAGCCGACGCCGGCTGCCAAGCCCGCCGCGAAGACCACGGACGCTGCTGCGCCCGCTCCGTCCGAAACTGCAGAGACCGTAGCCAGCATCAAGGAAGCAGCCGAGCGCGCTGCGGCCCGTTCCGGCGAGAAGGCCTCCGAGGCCGGCAAGCACAGCAAGGAAGCCTCCGGAGACGCCAAGGGCGCTGCAAAGCCCTCCGGTGCCCATTCGGAGAACAACACCGGTAAGTAGTAGAACCGGCTTGGGCATCGGCTAGGGCCGGTCCCGGGACGAGTATAGAGAAGGAGGGCTCCGCCTATGGCGGAGCCCTCCTTCTTTGCTTTGCAACCCCTGCCTAGAGTTGGTCCCCGCCCAGGGCCGGCGGGGCGGGAGGCACCGGCCGGGCATTGGCCCCGGATCGTCTGCGGAGCCTGCCCTGGCCGGCAACAACCACGGTTAGTCCGGCCAGGATCAGTGCCAGCCCCGCGTAAGTACCGGCCGGAAGCTGTTCGTGGAGGAAGACAGCCGCAAGGATGGCCGCTCCCGGGATCTCCAGCAGGATGATCATTGACACGACCAACGGACTGATCACGGCCAGCAGGTGATTGAACACGGTATGGCCCAGGATCTGCGCCACCACGGTTACTCCGAGGATCCCTATCCAGGCCGCCGGCGGGAAGCCGACGATCGGCTGCCGGAAGGCTGCACACAGGGCCAGGAGGAGTACCGCGCAGGCGCCGTAGCAGAGGGTTGTATAGGTGCCCGTAGACATGGATTCCCGGGCCTTCCCGCCGGCAATCGTGTACACGCCCGCCAGGGCGCCTCCGGCCACGGCGAGCACGTCGCCGATGAGGGCCTCCCGGGACAGACCCAGATCGAACCCGGAAATCACCAGCACGCCTGCAAACGCGGCCGCGAGTCCGGCAAGGACGACGGGCGGAACCCGGATACCGCGCAGCACATTGAACAACGCGATCCAGCCTGCCTGCAGGCATACCAACGCCGTGGCAGCCGCAACAGACGTCAATTGCAGCGAGGTGATGAAGCAGGCGAAGTGCAGTGCCAGCGCGACAGCGGCAAGAGCGGTCCACTTATAGTCCCGGGAAGTGAGCTGTCCGAACTCCCGACGCCGGCCCAACACGGCCGGAGTACCCATCAGCACCGCGCCGATGGCATTGCGCCAGAAAGCGATGGCCAGGGCAGGAGCCGCGGTTGCGGCCATAATGGGCCCGGAGGCGGAGACGCCCAGCACTCCTACCACCGCGAGGAAAATATTCACAGGCCAACACTAGTGCAGGGTTTAACGCAGAAGGTCCCCGCTCCTAAGAGCGGGGACCTTCTGTATTCGGTGGAGGCACGGGGACTCGAACCCCGAACCCCCTGCTTGCAAAGCAGGTGCGCTACCAATTGCGCCATGCCCCCGAAATGAGAACTTATCCAGTATAACCTACTGTTGCCTCAGGTTATGACCATGAAGCTATTTGGTTTTAGTCGACCTTGTCGGTCGATTCCTTCCAAACGGCCTTCTCAGCGGCAGTTTCCTGCCACTTCTTGAAAGCAAAGACTCCCGCAGCCGCAGCTGCCGTTACTGCCAGCAACTTCTTCACGGAATTCTCCTTGCCGTTGTGGTCCACCTCTTGCAAGGTGTTCCGTGGGCGTACCAGGACTTGAACCTGGGACCTCTTCGTTATCAGCGAAGCGCTCTAACCGCCTGAGCTATACGCCCCGAACCTCTTCGGGCCGAGATATGACTTTACCGTACCTTCGGCCCGGCGCCAAATCGAGTGGTTTTCCGGTTCCGGAGGCGCTGTTTGAGCCCCTCCGGAACCGGAAAACGCTAGTCGTCCGTCAGTGTCACGCCAATGCCGCCCACCAGGGTGGAAGCGATGTTGTACAGCACGGCGGCGAGCATCGACAGTGCCGTCAGCAGCAGGACGTTCACCACGGCGATGATGGTTGCAAAGGAAACCACCTGTCCCAGCGAGGCAAAATCACGGAGGTCGAAGCCGCCGGACTCGCTGCCGGCGATCTCTCCCAGCAGGGTGTTGACGCGGTCGAAGATGCCGGTCAGGTCCAGCACGGTCCACAGCACGATGGCGGCCACCACGGTGACGACGCCGAGTGCCACCGAGAGCAGGAACGCCATCTTCAGGACGGACCAGGGGTCGATCTTGCTGACCAGCAGCCGGGCCTTGCGCGCCTTGGCCTTGGGAGCCGGCTTCACCAGCGGCTGGCGGTTACCCGAGGTGCTCTGACCCCCTGCAGGACGCTGGGCGGGGCGGGCGGGGGTTTTCACCCGCGGCCCGCCGCCCGAGGACGACCTGGGGCTTGGGTTGGTCGAGCTCACTCGCTACCTCCATCTTGTGCTGACTGTGCATCGGGCGCAGCCGTTTCGTCTGTGGACAACGGTACTTCATCGCGTGCGGGCTCCACAGGTTCCGAACCGGCGGCCGCCGGAGCCGCCGCGGTTCCGTCCGCTGCTTCGGCGTCCTCTTCGATGGCGAGGTCGCGCTCGGAGTTCCGGGCAACGGCGATGATCCGGTCATTTTTGTCCGGCTTGGCGAAGATAACGCCCATCGTGTCTCGTCCCTTGGACGGCACGCCGGTGACGGAAGAACGGACTACCTTTCCGCCCTGCATAACCACTAGGACTTCGTCTTCTTCCTGGACTACCATGGCGCCGACCAGGTGGCCGCGTTCTTCAGCGAGCTTGCCGACCTTGATGCCGAGGCCGCCGCGTCCCTGGACACGGTATTCGTCCGAGCTCGTGCGCTTGGCGTAGCCGCCTTCGGTCACTGTGAAGACAAACGAATCCTCGGTGACGACGTCGGCCGCCAGGAGTTCGTCGTCTTCCCGGAACTTCATGCCCGTAACGCCGGACGTGGCCCGTCCCATCGGGCGCAGGGCGTCGTCGGTGGCGGTGAAGCGCAGCGACTGGCCCATGCGAGAGACAAGCATCAGGTCATCCGTTTCGGAAACCAGCTGGGCCGAGACCAGTTCGTCGCCGTCGCGCAGGTTGATGGCGATGACGCCGGCGGACCGGTTGGTGTCATAGTCCGCCAGCCGGGTCTTCTTGACGAGTCCGCGCTTGGTGGCAAGCACCAGGTACGGAGCGGCGTCGTAGTCCGGCAGCGCCAGGACCTGGGCGATGTGCTCGTCGGGCTGGAAGGCCAGGAGGTTGGCCACGTGCTGGCCCTTGGCATCCCGGCCTGCTTCGGTCAGTTCATAGGCCTTGGCCCGGTAGACCCGGCCCAGGTTGGTGAAGAACAGCAGCCAGTGGTGCGTGGTGGTGACGAAGAAGTGCTCGACGACGTCGTCCCCGCGCAGCTGGGCGCCCTTGATGCCCTTGCCGCCGCGGGCCTGCTGACGGTAGTTGTCGCTGCGGGTGCGCTTCACGTAGCCGCCGCGGGTGATGGTGACCACCATTTCCTCTTCGGGAATGAGGTCTTCCATGCTCATGTCGCCGTCATAGCCCATGAGGATGTGCGTGCGCCGGTCATCGCCGTACTTGTCGGCGATTTCCTGCAGTTCCTCGCTGACAATCTGCCGCTGGCGCTCGTCGGAGGCCAGGATGACGTTGTACTCGGCGATTTCCGCTTCGAGCTTGGCGTGCTGGTCCTGGATCTTCTGGCGTTCCAGGGCAGCCAGGCGGCGCAGCTGCATGTCCAGGATCGCCTGGGACTGGATCTCGTCGATTTCCAGCAGGCCCATCAGGCCGTTCCGGGCGTCCTCGACGGTGGAGGAGCGGCGGATCAACGCAATGACCTCGTCCAGTGCGTCCAGGGCCTTGAGCAGGCCGCGCAGGATGTGTGCGGCTTCCTCGGCCTTGCGCAGCCGGTACCGGGTGCGGCGGACGATGACTTCGAGCTGGTGGGTGACCCAGTGCCGGATGAAGGCGTCCAGGCTCAGGGTGCGGGGCACGCCGTCCACGATGGCCAGCATGTTGGCACCGAAGTTGTCCTGCAGCTGGGTGTGCTTGTACAGGTTGTTCAGGACCACCTTGGCGACGGCGTCGCGCTTGAGCACAATCACCAGGCGCTGGCCGGTGCGGCCGGAGGTTTCGTCGCGCATATCGGCGATGCCGGTGATCTTGCCGTCCTTGACCAGTTCGGCGATCTTGACGGCCAGGTTGTCCGGGTTGGCCTGGTAAGGCAATTCGGTGACCACCAGGCAGGTGCGGCCCTGGAGTTCCTCGACGTTGACCACTGCACGCATGGTGATGGAGCCGCGGCCGGTGCGGTAGGCATCCTCGATGCCCTTGTGTCCAAGAATCTGCGCGCCGGTCGGGAAGTCGGGTCCCTTGACCCGGCGGATCAGCTCTTCGAGCAGCTCATCGTTCGGGGCATCGGGGTTCTGCAGGTACCACTGGACACCGTCGACAACTTCCCGGAGGTTATGCGGCGGGATGTTGGTGGCCATGCCCACGGCAATGCCGGAGGAACCGTTGACCAGGAGGTTCGGGAACCGGGCGGGCAGGATGGTCGGTTCCTGGTTGCGGCCGTCATAGTTGTCCTGGAAATCGACGGTTTCCTCGTCGATGTCGCGGACCATCTCCATGGCCAGCGGAGCCATCTTGGTTTCCGTGTAACGGGGTGCTGCGGCGCCGTCGTTGCCCGGGGAACCGAAGTTGCCCTGGCCCAGGGCCAGCGGGTAGCGCATGGTCCAGTCCTGGATCAGGCGCACCAGGGCGTCGTAGATCGCCGAGTCGCCGTGCGGGTGGTACTGGCCCATGACCTCGCCGACCACGCGGGCGCACTTGTTGAAGGAGCGGTCCGGGCGGTAGCCGCCGTCGAACATTGCGTAGAGCACGCGGCGGTGCACGGGCTTCAGGCCGTCCCGCACATCGGGAAGGGCGCGTCCCACAATGACCGCCATGGCGTAGTCAAGGTAGGAGCGCTGCATCTCGGTCTGCAGGTCGATCTGCTCAACCCGGTCTGTCAGTGCGGTCCCGGCCAGGGGAGTCTCGTCCCCGGTTACCTCGGGAGTCTCATCACTCATAGTTCTGCTTCCGTTTCTAAGTCGCTAAAGTTCATGCTCTCCGGCAGCCAGTCGCCGGCACTGAATCCGCTAGATGTCCAGGAAGCGCACGTCCTTGGCGTTCTGCTGGATGAAGCTGCGGCGGGACTCGACGTCTTCGCCCATCAGCACGGAGAAGACCTGGTCCACGGCCGCCGCGTCATCCATGGTGACCTGCAGCAGCGTGCGGTGGTCGGGGTCCATGGTGGTGTCCCAGAGTTCGGTGTAATCCATCTCGCCCAGGCCCTTGTAGCGCTGGATGCCGTTGTCCTTCGGCAGGCGCTGGTTGTTGGCCAGGCCGCGGGTGATGACTTCGTCCCGTTCCCGGTCGCTGTAGACATAGTCGTGGGCGTGGTTGGACCATTTGATGCGGTACAGCGGCGGCTGGGCCAGGTACACGTAGCCGCTTTCAATCAATGGGCGCATGTAGCGGAAGAGCAGCGTCAGCAGCAGCGTGGTGATGTGCTGGCCGTCGACGTCGGCATCGGCCATCAGCACGATCTTGTGGTACCGGGCCTTCTCAACGTCGAAGTCCTCGCCGATCCCCGCACCGAATGCGGTGATCATGGCCTGGACTTCGGCGTTGCTGAGCGCGCGGTCCAAACGGGCACGTTCCACGTTCAGGATCTTGCCGCGCAGCGGCAGGATGGCCTGCGTTTCGGGGTTGCGTCCGCGGACTGCCGAACCGCCTGCGGAGTCGCCCTCCACAATGTAGATTTCCGACTTCGACGGATCCTTGGAGGAGCAGTCCTTCAGCTTGCCGGGCATACCGCCGGATTCCAGCAGGCCCTTGCGGCGCGTGGATTCACGGGCCTTGCGGGCCGCGAGGCGGGCCTGGGAGGCCTGGATGGACTTGCGAATGACGTCGCGGGCCGGGCCCGGGTTACGCTCGAGCCAGTCACCGAGCTGGTCGGTGACCACCCGCTGGACAAAGCCCTTGACCTCGGAGTTACCCAGCTTGGTCTTGGTCTGGCCTTCGAACTGCGGTTCGGCGAGCTTAACCGAGATAACGGCGGTCAGTCCTTCGCGGATGTCATCACCGGTGAGGTTGTCATCCTTTTCCTTGATGATGTTCTTCTCGCGGGCGTACCGGTTGATCAAGGACGTCATGGCGGCACGGAAACCTTCTTCGTGCGTTCCGCCCTCATGCGTGTTGATCGTGTTGGCGTAGGTGTGGACGCTCTCGGAGTAGGCAGTGGTCCACTGCATGGCCATTTCCACGGCCATCTTCTTGTCCGAGTCCTCGGTTTCGAAGGCGATCACATCATCGTGGACAACTTCGACCTTCTTCGCGGAGTTCAGGTACTTGACGTAGTCGAGCAGCCCGTCCGCGTAGAGGTAGTCCACCGTGCGGTGCTTCGGAGCCGCATCCTCGTCAGTGGCCTCGGCTATTTCCTCGGTTTCCTCTTCCAGCGTCCGCTCATCCGTGAGCCGGATGCGCAGGCCCTTGTTCAGGAAGGCCATCTGCTGGAAGCGGGCACGCAGGGTTTCGAAGTCGAACTCGGTGGTCTCGAAGATCTCCGGATCCGGGTAGAACGTCTGGGTAGTGCCGGTTTCGCTGGTTTCTTCGCCCTGGCGCAGTTCGCCGACGGGGTGGCCGCCGTTCGCGAAGCTCTGCTTCCAGACAAAGCCCTGCCGGCGTACTTCAGTTTCCACCCGCTCGGAGAGCGCGTTGACCACGGAGATACCGACGCCGTGGAGGCCGCCGGACACCGCATAACCGCCGCCGCCGAACTTGCCGCCGGCGTGCAGGATGGTCATAACAACCTGGACGGTGGGGATGCCTTCGGTGGGGTGAAGGTCCACGGGAATACCGCGGCCGTTGTCCGTGACGCGCACGCCGCCGTCGGCCTGCAGAACCACTTCAATGTGGTCGCAGTAGCCGGCCAGGGCCTCATCGACGGAGTTATCGACCACTTCGTACACCAGGTGGTGCAGGCCGCGGGGGCCGGTGGAACCGATGTACATGCCCGGGCGCTTTCGGACTGCCTCAAGGCCTTCCAGAACCGTGATTTCATTCGCGCCGTATTCCACGGGGGTGGCCTTTTCCGGCACTGCGTGGTCCTCTGGTGTTACCTCTGAGTTGTCCATCTCATTGTCGTTAGCCACAGGTGCTGTCGACTCCTCTTGTGTTCGTCAGAATTGAAGCCTCCCCAGCGGACAGGCATCTCCACTCTCAATTCTACCGCGCCGCAGGGGGCAAACCTGTCCAAAACACCCTCTGACAGGCCACTAATGATGCTTTGAAGCGAATCGGAGCGCCCCGGATAGGGGCGGATACCAGCAAGGGGGTTCTCCGGCCCCTAACCGGCTCCTGTAAGGGCGGGATTTCCGGTCGCTGCCGCGCCGACGCCCGGCTGCCGAGCGGTCGTCCTACCCGTAGGTATCCCGGGGTCCCCGCCCTTTGACGCTTCGCAGTCCCTTGCGCCAGTTGGGCGCCGCCGGGCCGATGACCTCGATCTTGGTGACGACGCCGGAACCGAGTTCAGCGTCGAATCGGGCAATCAGGGTGGCCCTGAGGAGTCGGAGCTGAGTGGCCCAGGCCGTCGAGTCACACCGAACCTGCACCGTGGTGTCCTGGAACGACTCCGGCTTGCAGTGGGTGCTGACCTCGCTTCCCACCAGTTCCTCCCAGCGGGAAATCACCGATCCGACGGCGACGGGAGAGTTCCAGCCGCGTTCATTCACGAACCGGGTGAAGACATTGCCCAGGCCCTGCGGGTCCCGTCCGACATACTCTCCAGGGATAAAGGGGGTCTGCCGGCTGCGGCCGGTCTTGCGCCGGGTGGCGGGAGTGCGCTGGTTTCCGCGGGCCTGTGCGGCCTGGCGCATGCGGTTGAGCTGCTCCCGGGCGGCGTCGGGCCGTTCTCCGGGATCCTCGCCGGGAGGAACGGGATCAGGAGACGGGCACACTGACGCCTCCCGGGATCACGTTGATGACCCGCCCTGCCAGTGATTCCGGGATGTCGTCGCCAACAGCCGCAGTCACCAGCACCTGCTCGGCTCCAGCGACAATTCCGGCGAGCCGCTGCCGGCGCTGCACATCCAGCTCCGCAAACACGTCGTCCAGGATCAGGATCGGCCCGGCACCGGGGGTGGGATCGTCGCTGGTCAGCAGGTAGTAGGACCCCAGGCGAAGGGACAGTGCGAAGGACCAGGTTTCTCCGTGGGAGGCGTACCCCTTGGCGGGCGCCTTGCCGAGGACCAGTTCCAGTTCGTCCCGGTGCGGGCCCACCAGGGAAATCCCGCGGTCCAGCTCGCGCCGGCGGTTGGCGGCGAATGCCTGCAGGAACCGCTCGGTGAGTTCCGGCACCGTCAAGGAATACAACTCGTCCGGATCCTGCGAACCTTCCACGGCGCCGTCGTCGTTGACGGTTCCCTGCAGTGTCGACCGATAGACGGCCCGGGCAGCCTTCGAGCCGTCGGTGAGGTCTCGATAGGCCGCCTGCAGGTGAGGCTGCAGGCGTTGGAGCGCCTCGAGCCGAGCGGCCACAAGCTCGGCGCCGGCTACGGCCATGTGCTGGTCCCAGACGTCCAGTGTTGCCTCATGGGCAGAGGTGAAGCGGCCGGCGGCCCGTGCTGATTTCAGCAGGGCATTCCGCTGCTTCAGCACGCGGTCATAGTCGGACCGGGTCGCCGCATGGCGCGGTACCAGGGAAACAATCAACTCATCCAGGAAACGCCGGCGGCTGCCGGGATCACCCTTGACCAGCGCCAGGTCTTCAGGAGCGAAAAGCACCGTCCGGCATAAGCCCAGGATGTCCCGGGCACGGACCGGATTGGCACGGTTGATCCGGGCCCGGTTGCCGCGGCCGGGGTTCAGTTCCAGCTCCACGCCGGTGGCCTGGGAACCGCGTACCAGACGGGCCCTGATCAGCGCCTGGTCGGCGTCGAAATTCACCAAGGGGGCATCAGTGCTTACCCGGTGTGAAGACAGTGTGGCCAGATAGCCGATTGCCTCGACAATGTTGGTTTTACCCGTGCCGTTGGGTCCTACAAACACCGTGACACCGGGCTCGAGCCGGATGTCCAGCTGCGGATAACTGCGGTAACCGGTAAGGGACAGGTGGTCAACGTACATGGGTTCCTGGTCCTTTCCTGTCCGTCGAGCCGCCGCCGGCCGTACCGGCAGGGGCGCCGCCACCGCTCGGCATGCCATTGTCAAATTGTGTTACATCGGCATTATTACGACGAATTTTTGCTTCGTCCTCCGCCGCTGCCGGACCGATCTGCAGCTGGTCCGGCGGCCAGGCGGCGGCGTCCTACTGGTTTGGCAGGCGTACCGGCATCAGCAGGTAGCGGTAATCTGCCTGGTCATCCCCGTTGAGCTCTTCCTGGGCCGAAATCACGGCCGGCTTCGGCGGCGTCGTGAAGGAGAAGCGGACGTACTTGCTCGGGAACGCGCCCAGGCCTTCGCTTAGGTAGTGCGGGTTGAAGGCAACCGTGATGTCGTCGCCTACAAGCGCCGCTTCCAGTGCTTCCGATGCCTGGGCGTCTTCGCCGGTGCCGGCGTCCAGGGAGAGCTGCCCATCGGTGAAGGCAAGGCGGACAGGGGTGTTCCGTTCGGCAACCAGGGACACGCGGCGTACGGCTTCCACCAGCGCCGAGGTTTCCACAGTGGCGTGAATTGGCGTGTTTTCGGGGAACAGGGACCGGATTTTGGGGTAATCGCCGTCCACCAGAAGCGACGTGGTGCGCCGTCCGCCGCTTTCAAAACCAATGAGTTCGCTGTCATCCGACAGGGCGATGTTGAGGTCGCCTGCCCCGCCAAGGGTCTTGGCCACTTCGTTGAGGGTCTTGGCTTTCACCAATGCACTGGTGGAAATCCCCGGAGTTGCGGGCTTCCAGGACAATTCGCGCAGGGCCAGGCGGTACCGGTCCGTGGCAAGGAAGGTGATGAGGTCATCTTCGATTTCCATGCGCACACCGGTGAGGATGGGCAGGGTGTCATCCCGGCTGGCGGCAATGATGACCTGGGAAACGGCCTGGGCGAAGGCATCGCCGTCGACGACGCCGCTTACCTCGGGCAGTGCCGGCAGTTCCGGGTATTCGGCTTCAGGCATGGTTGCCAGGTTGAACCGGCTGTTGCGGCAGGTCAGCGTGACCTTGGCCCCGTCAGTCTCCACTTCCACCGGAGCAGATGGGAGACTGCGGCAGATCTCGGCCAACAGGCGGCCGGAGACCAGGATGGTTCCTTCTTCGCTCACATCGGCGGGAATCTGGAGCCGCGCGGAAATCTCGTAGTCGAAGCTGGCAAGACTCAGCGAACCGTTTTCAGCCTTGATAAGCAGCCCCGAAAGGACCGGAACGGGCGGGCGCGGGGACAGGGAACGTGCTGTCCACGTGACGGCCTCGGCCAGGACATCCCGCTCAACTCGAAACTTCACTGAAGGGTGCCGCCTTTCGCAACGTACTTCTCAGTACAACTGATCTTGTCTTGAACTTGTCTTGGGCTGTGTGTAAATCGCGGAAGCATCCGTGGACCGGTCCAGTCCGTGCAGATCCCAAGGATGTAGCCATGGACGGACCGTACTCGTTTACATGCGAATGACAACCATACTCTGTGACAGCTTAGCCCCGTCCGCCGGTGCGCTGCACCGGGTTCTGTCCGGCCCGGGGAACGGAAGGGGACCGCTCGAGGTGAGGTCCCCTCTCGTCAGAGAGGTTTCGTGGGGTCATCTCGGAGGGTTTGGAGTGTGCCGGAAGCATAGTTGTTATTTGGTGGAACCGAATTTCTTAAGATCCGTAGTGTTAATAACTCCTGTGGATACTGTGGATAACCCCCGGCACCGGGGCGTCCCGGCTGTTTATGCCTGTTGATAACCTGTGGACTCGCCGCAGCCTCCGAGTCCGGGCCTGTTGGAAACTTTTTTAGGATTCCGCGTATCCACAGGGAAGTGTGCGTAACCACGGGTTGTCCACCGGGTTATCCACACCCTTGTCCACAAATGTTAATTTTGGGCCCCTGCGGGGCCCTGCAGTCCTACTGGCTCAGGCCTCGCGCTGCTGCTGCTTGATCCTGTTGGTCAGTTCGGTGACCTGGTTGTAGATGGCTCGGCGTTCAGCCATCAGTTCGCGGATTTTCCGGTCCGCGTGGATCACCGTGGTGTGGTCGCGGCCGCCAAGTTCCTGGCCGATCTTCGGCAGGGACATATCGGTCAGCTCGCGGCACAGGTACATGGCGATCTGCCGTGCGGTGACCAGCGTTCGGGTCCGGGACTTGCTGCAGAGTTCCTCAAGGCTGATCTGGAAATAGGCTGCCGTCTGTCCAAGGATGGATGCGGCAGTGATTTCCTGGGCGCCGTCGTCGGTAATCAGGTCCTTGAGCACGATTTCGGCCAGGCCCACGTCTACCTGCTGCCGGTTCAGGCTGGCGAAGGCGGTTACGCGGATAAGTGCGCCTTCGAGCTCCCGGATGTTGGTGGAGATCTTGGACGCGATGTACTCCAGGACGTCATCCGGAGCGCTCAGGCTGTCGCCGATGGCCTTCTTCCGCAGGATGGCGATACGTGTTTCGAGTTCCGGCGGCTGCACATCCGTCAGCAGGCCCCACTCAAACCGGGACCGCATCCGTTCCTCGAAACCGGACAGCTGCTTGGGCGGCAGATCGGAGGTGATCACAACCTGCTTGTTGTGGTTGTGGAGGGCATTGAAGGTGTGGAAGAACTCTTCCTGGGTGGCGTCCTTGTTGGCAAGGAACTGAATGTCATCAATCAGCAGGATGTCCACGTTGCGGTACAGCTGTTTGAAGCTGGCGCCTTCGTCATAGCGGATGGAGTTGATGAAGTCGTTCGTGAACTCCTCCGAATTCACGTAGCGGACGCGGATCCCGGTGTACAAGTGACGTGCATAGTGCCCGATGGCATGAAGGAGATGGGTCTTGCCCAACCCGGAGTCCCCATAGATGAACAAGGGGTTGTAGGCCTTCGCCGGCGCTTCAGCCACCGCTACGGCTGCTGCATGGGCAAACCGGTTGGAGGAACCGATAACGAAGGTCTCGAAGACGTACTTGGGGTTGAGGCGGCCGAATTCCTGGCTGGTGCTCGGCGGCGTCGGGGAAGGCGCGCCGCTTTCGCCGGAGGGTACGGGGCTGGGTGCCGCCGGCTGCTCTTCGGGCTCCGGTTCGGCTTCCGCCACGGGAGTGAGGTCGGAGTCGATGACGAAAGCACACTGGATATCGGCCTGGAAAACGCCGCGCAGGACTTCGTCGAGGATGTTCTTCAGCTGCGTCTGCAGCACTTCACGGGTCAGTTCGTTGGGCACCGCCACCAGAAGGGTCGTGCCGATCAGGCCCTGGGCCTGCGCAAGCACCACGAATCCACGCTGTCGGGGAGTGACCCGGTCATCGGTCTCCAAAGTCCGAATGACCTTGCGCCAAGAGCTGCCAACATCGTTGATTTCGTCCGTACCCACAAAAACCTCTCATGACGCCCTGCGGCTGTCTAAGAAAACTCGGGATCCCGATGGGGATCCCGGTACTTCATCCACAGAGTTATGCACAGATAGTGGATAAAGTACCCGTCGCCAAGCCTAGAGGATGATTTCCCTTGGTGGTAGCTGGAAATCCGCCTGTACAAGGGCCTGTTGGCTCTCTCACAGAGCCTGTGGCCGCAGGATACCCACAGCAGTTGTCCACAGCTGTTGAAAAATCTGGGTGCACAACCGGATGTGCGGACTATCCACAGGGTATCCACAGTCCGGCGCGGGCTGTGGATTAGTCGGTGACCGAGCCCGGTTTGACTGGTGCCCCCGTCTCACCTAACGTTGAGTAGTCCTTTGTGTCTGCTATCTGTACTCACACATGCCCTGCAGGGGTTCTGGAAATCAGGGTCCAGGTCCGGGCGAGTACAGACAGACACATGAAAAAAGCGCCGCTTGTTCTTCCCCCTTGTCGCAACAAGTGCCGGCGCGACTCAAGATTGTCTTGGAGTAACTACCGTGAGCAAGCGGACTTTTCAGCCGAATA